>NZ_AP018929.1 GCF_008326425.1 Sulfuracidifex tepidarius | reverse complement strand
TCCCTGTTTTTCTATATGCTCTCTATCTCTTTACACAAAACATCTGCAAAATCTGACGTGGAAAGAGGAACCACGTTCATGAACCTTGCGATGTCTTGAGTAACCTTCTTTTTCTCTATCGCCTTCTCTATCGCCTTCTCTATCAGATTGGAAGCTTCGTACCATCCCATGAAGTTCAGCATAAGCTCTCCTCCCCTTATTATTCCGGTAGGGTTAGCCATGTTCTTCCCTGCGTACTTTGGTGCAGTTCCGTGGATTGCTTCGAACATTCCTCCGTTATCTCCTATATTAGCCCCTCCTAGCATGCCTATATTTCCTACTAAAGCTCCGGCAGCGTCTGAAATATAGTCCCCGTTCACGTTAGGGGCTAGGATTACATCGTACTCGTCGGGCCTCAGAATTATCTGCTGGAACATGTTATCGGCTATTCTATCATTGATTATTACCTTACCTTCCCCTTTTACTCCCCGGTTAATTTCATCCTCTGTTACAACACTTTCCCTGAACTCACTTAAGATAGTCTCATATGCCCACTCCCTGAATGCTCCTTCAGTGTACTTCATTACGTTTCCCTTATGCATTATCGTGATTTTCTTTCTCTTTTTCTCAATTGCGTATTTTGTAGCTAATCTGGTTATCCTCTGTGTCTTGGCTTTACTTATCACCTTGATTCCTATTCCGGTATCGTCCTCTATTTCCACGTTGAGCTTCTCTTTCAGGAAGTCTCTGATCATCTTAGCTTCGCTGCTGTTATACGTATATTCTATCCCCCTGTAGAGGTCGTCAGTGTTTTCCCTGAATATCATCATGTCTACTTTCTCCGCATTTTTCAATGGGCTTTCTATTCCGTTTATGTACTTCACCGGCCTTATGTTTGCGTAAAGATCCAGCATTAACCTTATAGCTACGTTTATGGATTTCCATCCCTTTCCAATTAGCGTCTCAAGAGGTCCCTTCAGGACTACTCTATACTCCTCAATGTTATCTTTGGTTTCCTGAGGAAATCTATCTCCTTTCTCTTTGAAGGCTTTCTCTCCTGCCAGCACTTCTTTCCACTCTATTTCTCTCGATCCCGAATACGCTCTCTTAACCGCTGTATTAATTACCTTAATGGCTGCCCTCGTTATCTCAGGCCCTATTCCATCACCTTCTATGTAGAGTATAGTAGGGTTAGAAGGTACATCCCATTTTCCATCGTAGAATTTGATTTTAGCCATGGAAGAAGATTTTAGAATGGGGTTTATTAATTGTCTCTATTTAAAAGGTCGCGATACGTAGTTAGACTCGAAACCTCAAGAGAAAAACGTACGTCATCGTGCGAGGAAAGTTGCTACAACTGTTCCTCATGGATTCGTTTTACTCCCCGGTAAAATGAAACAATAAGTTTAGAGCTTCACCAAAAATATTAAAGTAGGAAATAATGTTCATATATGAAGTTCCTAGTTACCGGTGGAGCTGGGTTCATAGGTTCTGCCTTTGTAAGGCAATTGAAAGATTCAATAGTTCTCGACGCTTTAACTTATGCTGGTAGAGAGGAGAACTTACGTGGAGTCGATTGCACTTTCGTTAAGGGGAATATAACAGATTATGAGCTAGTCAAAAAAGTTGTGGAGGAGAATAAGGTAGACGTGATAGTTAACTTCGCGGCAGAAACTCACGTCGACAGGTCTATTGTGAACCCAAGGCCTTTCTTGGAGTCCAATGTGTTTGGTGTCGTAAATCTCCTTCAAATATCCAAGGAAAAGAACCTTAGGTTAGTTCACATTTCAACTGACGAAGTTTATGGTGACAATGAAGCGGACGAAAACTCCCCTTTGAGACCATCTTCCCCTTACTCTGCATCGAAAGCATCTGCAGATATGTTTGTTATGGCTTACGTGAGGACTTATGGAGTTGATGCATTGATAATTAGGCCATCTAATAATTACGGTCCAAGGCAATTTCCTGAGAAGTTGATACCAAAGACTATAATAAGAACACTCTTTGATAAGCCAATTCCAGTTTATGGAGACGGAAAGCAAGTTAGAGACTGGATATACGTCGAGGACACTGCCAGAATAATAAAGGGAATAGTAGAAAATGGAGAGAAAGGAAAGATCTATAATATTCCGGGTGGTCACAGTATAAGTAATATAGAAATAATATACAAGATAGGAAGCATATTAGGCAAAGAAGTTAAGGTCAAGTTCGTCAAGGATAGACCAGGACATGATAGGTTCTACAAGATGAAACCCTCTATCAAATACGATACAATATCTATAGACGAAGGTCTCAAGAGAACCGTTGATTGGTATAGAGAAAACAGGGAATGGTGGGAGCCCTTGCTAGGTGATTCGTTCGTAGAGGAGGTACCTTGGGAGAAGGGTTATTAGTTATGTAGTATTTGAAATATATCTCCATATTTATATTTCTTCATATATAATATGTCAAGGGCGATTTAAGTTTCCATTGCAGATTGTAATTATAGTAAGAATAAATTAAATAAAGGAAATTGTTAAGCTCGAATCCATACCCAGTCCGTGCGAGAGCATTCAATTAAATTCATTCTATTTCGGTAAATAAACTGAATTAACAAAGGATACGTGAATCGTCCATGCCAGCAAAATATAGACTTTTTTAATCATTTTCTGGATACATAATGCTTCAGTCTTTATGCAGTCTAATTAATTCTTCCTTTCTCCCTACCTAAGAAGATAAAACCTCATGAAACATAATATTCTTCATGAAGATTGAAGTAAATTACCAAGGGAAAACGTACACCTTAGACACAGAGGAAAAAGTTACTGTAATACAGACAGGCATCTCTAGAAGGGCTATAGCTAGAACGTTTTATTACTTGTTCAAAGCTACTTATTCACTGCCCCGTCTTTATGGGAGACTAGATCCAAAGGATCCGCTAGGAAGTTGGAAGACGAAAATGCAGGAAGTGTTTTCTAAATTGCTCTCAGAAGAATTAGAAAACTCGAGGTTTGACTTTAATTTCTCTTTCAAGATATCAACAGATACGTTAACATTGTTGGGGAAAGTAGCAGGAAGCGACGTGAACATCAAAGTAGAGGTTGAGAAACAGCCAGAGTTAAAGGTAGGGGACGTCAGCGGTCCTGTGGTGGTAGACTCTTTTTTCATGAGTAGCATAAAGAAAATGAAACCTTATTTCATCCCTTCTTGTAGAGTAGGACTTTTCTCTGCATTTAATAGGTTCACCATCCTTCAATTCGAAAGTCCTACGGGTATCCCGAGGACATTAGGGTTGATAGCCGATTTCATTAATTCCATGGTACTCGAGCCAGGTTACACGGAGACGGTTATGGAAAGACAGATCAAAGTAGAAGGAAATGAACTGTTATGTGAGGAGATGCCAGTTTATAATTGTGAACCTGAAGTTCTGAACAGATTCATACTTAACTTCTTTGTTAAAAGAAATGAATTAAACTCCATTTCCTTTATAGAAGATCCAGAGATGTACGCTGAAGACGCTGATAAGATCATATTGAGCTTTAAGGGAAATGTTGTAGTCTCCAAAGGGGAAAACTAGCTACTTATACTACTTCTTATCCATTCCGTGACGACTTTTCTTAACTTCACCATAGTTTCTAAAGTAGGTCCTATTCTAATTTTAGATCTGAGTTTGGTTCCCTTTTCTGACTCACCTCTTAACACGAGGTAAATCTTTCCTTCACTCTTTATGTAGAGCGTGAACCTCCTCCCGAGGTATTTCGATTCTATTTTCTTCTCCTGTCCTTTAATTAACTCGTTGGTAAGCTGTCTGTTTATTACTCTAGATACTTCGGCGTAAACGTCCTGGTTCCTTTGTCTAGGTAGAGACAAAATCTTGAGCATCGTCTCTGCAGCGATTCTGAAGCATGTAAGTCTGTCTTGTAAAAGTCTTTCACACTCTTTAGCCAAGGTGGGGAAAGGTTCGGTATCCTTGCCCAGAGCAATCCTAATTAGCGTGTTTACATCGTCATGGTTGAAAGTGAAGTTCCTAGCAGGTCCCTTTATAGAGATCTTATCAAATTCATTAAATAAAATAAAAATTCTTTTGTTCTTAAATTTTATTTCGTCTTTAAATAATTTTATATCGACTTCCTGGCTTCTAGGGAATATTCTGAATTCCTTCCATGTTTCTTCTCTCATATTTAACGATATGTTGGTCCTCTCTGGAAACGTCCTTGGGTCAAATCCGTTTACCTCTTCAAATGAAGGAGGGCAGAAAACTCCTGCTTCCGCCATGCGTACCTTTTCCCAGTCCTCGTGCGTCCTGCTCGTGCTTGTTATATCAACTAAGTGACCTCCTTGGAGGACTTTAGACCTCAACACAGTGTAAGCTGATTCCCTCAAAGGTCTTGAAAGAATTACGTTTTTAGACCTTAGCTCATGGATGTTGTGGACTACTTCTATCCCTTTCTGTGAGAGAATTTCTCCTTCTTTCGGGTTGGATGGTATGACAGGATAGTTAAATCGCTCATGAACTTTGGTTAAGATTTCAGCTCTTTCCTTCGATACAATCCTAGGAGATATTTCTCTCACGGGAATACTAGTAATTGTGAAAGAAATCTTCATCTTCCTCATGTATTCCTCCGAAGGTTCCCATAGGACGATCCTTTTCATATTTCTGAGAAGGTTAGAAGTGGCTATTGCATTAATTACAACTGTATTTCTAGGATTTTCTATATTTCTATAATAATTAGCTAGTACCACTAGTTCTCTGTAGTCCTTTAACTTCTCATATATTTCATCCACTATTGGAACTATCACTAGTCCGCCTTGGGCATTCCTCAGTTTTCTCTCTAATTCTGCCAGTAAGTACTTCATCAGAAAACATTTAAATTTAAATTAGATAAAAGGAGTATCGTTGTCAAGTGTTATAGAAGTTTTTGGGTTAACGAAAAGTTTTAAACGATCAATAGCACTCAACAATATTTCTTTTAGCGTAGAAAAGGGGTCAATAACTGGTTTCATAGGCCCAAACGGCTCAGGTAAGACAACTACCATAAAGATTCTTTCAGGTTTATTGAAAGCTAATAAGGGGAAAGTCGCTGTCCTAGGCATGAACCCTTGGGATAATCCGAAGATCAGGGAAAGAATTAGCATAGTTTTCGATAAGCTGTATTTTCCGCAACTGAACACTGTGGAAGACTTCCTTTACGATATAGCATCCCTTTACCAGAGGGTAGACCCAGAAGAAATCATGAACGAATTCAATTTAGAGAGGTTCAGGAAGAGAAAGCTTGCAGAACTCTCAGCAGGGTATAAACAGAAAGTCCAATTAGCGTCTGCACTCTTGAACGACCCTGAGTTGATAATAGCTGATGAACCCACTGCAAACCTAGATCCTACTGCTCGAAACGAGTTTAACTCAATAATAACGAACTTGAACAAGAAGAAAGGAATAACATTCTTCATTTCATCACATATATTGAGCGAACTTGAGAGAGTGATCACCCACGTCGTGATGATCGATAGAGGAAGGATCGTGGCTTCTTCCTCTGTGAACGCCTTTCTAGGGGAAGAGAAAGAGGATAAACTTGTGATCTTGGTAGACAAGCCTCAAGAGGCCTTGAGGGCTTTGAGTAATTATGAGGCTAGAATTTCAGGAGCTTATATAGAAGTCAAAGGTGACATTAAGAGTATCGTTAATGCGATAGATGAAGCTAAAGTAAAGATTATTATGATAAGAAGGTCTTCTTTAGATGATGCTTTCCTCGAAAGGACTGGAAGGAACTTTCAAGATAATCTTCAATGAGAGATATAGGGATCCGACCCTCCAACTCATAATCCCTGTCATGATAGCGACTAATGTGTTCTTTCCAGCCTTTCTTGCACAAGGAGATTTCAAACCCTTCGCTTTGGTGCTTGCAGGAATTCCCGTCATAAACGTATCTGAGACTTTAGCATTTGCATTAGCTTTGAGGAACATAATCTTCGTCCTTGGGGATCACATTTTCAATAACTCAATAGTTTCCTTCTTGATGATGCCCGTGAGAAGGACTCAACTTTTCCTGATTTTCCTCCTCAACGATATAGGAATCCCATATATAATCTGGGTACTTACTACACTTTTCTATCTGGTCAGTCTCGGGGTTAATTTAAGCGGTGTTGCGTTGGCAATAATCGAAGTGTTTTCGGCTGGGTACCTCTTCTCCACTTCTTTCATACTCATGGCAACGCTGAAGATACGATCTCCTGGAGCTACTGCCTTGGTGTCAGTCTTCGTGCTAGGTTCCTTGTTCATATTCGGAGGTTTGGGTGGCTACGAGTTGATACTCTCAAGGAATATCTTGGGGGAGTATGTTACGTCTGCCATGAATCCCTACGTTTCGTTGTTGGGGTATTACGTTACTGGCAACGGATCTCTTCTGAACATGTCCTCCTTCGGTTCACTTATAGACTTAACACTGGGAATAATTTTTATTATTGTTTCTCTCATTTTATTTAAGAGGTACCAAGTTTGATAATAAGGGTAGGACTTCTGTTGCTCAGCATAGGAATAGTGCTGGCCTCCTTGTCCTCGGTTTCAATTACTCATCACTACGAGCAGAACATATCTTTCTCCAGATCATACTCAATTGACGTTAGTCCTTTGATGATAAACCCTGAGCTCTCAATATCATATAAAGGAACAGCTGAGGTCTCGGTTGAACATGATGGTAGAACAGAAAATTTTACTGTGCCAGCATTTATTCCTTTAAGCGAGGGCAATTATCAGATATCAGTGTTGAAGGAAAGCTCTCATGTGAAGTTCGTGAACTCTACTTTGCCACCTACGAAGTGTGATAACTCTACTACTAGACTAGTCCCGGTTAACGTGACCAGTAACGTCACCGCGAAGCTAATTTTCTCCGGTGTGAAGACTACCCTTTACGGTGAACAGTGGACGTTCGGAGGTATAGTTTTGATAGTTGTAGGGATAATCATTGAGCTTCTTAACATTCTTAAGAAAGGAATTAAACTATAGCTTCTTTAAATAGGTGTATAGACATATTGACTATTATATGGAGTACCAGTTTCCCTATTATGATTTACAAACTGCTAGATCAATGATGAGTTGGTTAAGGAAGAAAATGGAAGAACTTAATGGAGTTAAGTATATGGCAGAGGACGCTCTAATGAAGGGAGAGAAAGACGCTATAACTCTCTATACTGTAGCGACAAAAGGTATAATCGACGATATCTCTAGGAGAGGAATATTGGTCAGGGATCCGACTATAGGCTTAGTCGATTTCCCAGCAATAATAAACGGAAAGCCTGCATACTTGTGTTGGTTAACTAGTGAGGACGATATCTCTTTCTGGCATTACGTGGACGAGGGCTTCGCTGGAAGGAAAAGAATAACAAAAAGTGACGACATTTTGAGCCTGCTATAGGGTTTATATTCATTGTATTCAACCATAATATGTGTACGTAGGTCAAAGGTTAAAGAGAAAAGAAGACCTGAAATTTTTAACTGGAGAAGGGAAATATGTTGATGATCTAGCTTTTCCTGGTACATTAGATATCTTCATTTTAAGGAGTAACGTTTCGCACGCTAGGCTGACTAAGATAGACGTGAGAGACGCTCTGAACTTTCCAGGAGTAGAGGGAGTAATTACGGGGTTGAATTTCAAGCTGGATAATAGACCCAGAAACTTTCCCATGGCTAAGGACGAGATACTCTATACAGGACAACCTTTAGCTGTTATAATAGCTAAGGATAGGTATACTGCAGCAGATGCAGCAGAGTTAATACAAGTAGACTACGAGGAATTACCTTCTGTTCTAGACCCAGAAACATCACTTAAGAACGAGATCAGAGCGATAGAGGACAAGGACAATGTTGGATACAAGAAAGTCTACTCTGCTGGAGACCCAGAGAACGCAATAAAGGATTCAGACGTCGTGATAGACGAAAAGATAGAGATTTCCAGAGTTTACCCCGGCGCAATGGAGCCAAGGGGAATTCTGTCAGTTTATCAACAGGGTAGTTTGACCGTCTATGCTTCAACTCAATCCCCTCACTACATGAGGAAGTTTCTTCTTTCAGTTCTGGGGGACAAAGTAAATGACATAAGGGTAATTCAGGCAGATACGGGTGGAGCCTTTGGGTCAAAGCTCTTCCCTTACGCTGAGGACTTCATAACTGCATATGCGAGCATAGTGACCAAGAGACCTGTGAAATGGATAGCTACTAGGAGCGAAGACATGAAATCCACGTATCATGGTAGAGGCCAAATACATCACGTTAAGGCAGGAGCTAAGAAAGACGGCTCGATAACAGCTATCATTGATGATCTAATTTTGGACATGGGAGCAGCGTCACACTCCACTTATTTAGCAGATATAGCTGCAACGATGCTTCCCGCCGCTTATAAAATAGCTAACGTGAAGGTCAACGTTTACGGCGTTTACACTAACAAAACTCCTTTGGATCAATATAGAGGAGCCGGAAGACCAGAAGCTACCTTCGTAATTGAACGTATAATGGATATATTGTCAGACGAAGTAAAAATGGATCCGATAGATTTCAGAAAGAAGAATTTAGTTACCTCTTTACCTTACAAAAACCCATTGGGAATAAACTTTGAGAGCGGAGATTTCATCTCCTTGCTTCAAAAATCTGAGCATGTATACAGAGAATTTGAGAGGAAGGCAGAGGAGCTTAGAATGAAAGGTATTAGGGCAGGGGTAGGACTATCATTTTACGTCGAAGAGAACAACTTCGGACCCTGGGAGAGCGCCTCAGTCAGGGTAAGAGGAGACGGTAAGATACTTGTCGTTATAGGTGCAGCACCTCACGGTCAGGGTGATGGTACTGCAGTAGCTCAGATAGTTGCAGATGAACTTGGCGTACCTATAGAGGACGTAGATGTAATATGGGGAGATACCGCGATAATAGGAGAAGCCTTTGGTACCTATGGTAGCAGAAGTTTGACGTTAGCTGGAAACGCTGCACTCCTGGCCTCAAGGAAAGTCAAAGAACGTGCAAAGAAGCTCGCAGCTCAATTTCTCAAGTCTGACGTACAGGAGCTGGAATACACTAACGGGAAGGTCGTAAATCCAAAGACGGGTAAACAGATTTCGCTCAAAGAGATAGCCAGCAAAGTAACGGAAAACTTGGGTGGTCCATGGGTCTACAAGGAAGAGCCAAGACTGGAATCAACTGCATATTTTGGAATGGATGACCTGACGCACCCTTACGGTTCCCACGTTGCTCTAGTAGCTGTAGATGAGACGGGCAAACCCAAGGTACTTGACTACTACGCAGTAGACGACATAGGGAAAGTTGTCAATCCTCTCTTAGCTGAAGGGCAAGTTAGAGGAGGTGTGATTCAAGGATGGGGGGAGTCTGTGATGGAGGAGATGGTCTACGATGAAAACGGTAACCTAATTACGGGAAGTTTCGCAGAATATGGGATTCCTACTTCAATGGAGACTTTCAACATAAAGTGGGACTTCGTAGAAGTAGGTATGTCTAGCGCGCCCTTACCTGCTAAGGGAATAGGAGAGGGAGCAACAATAGGAACTCCTCCTGCAGTAGTAAGGGCCTTAGAGAGGGCAGTAGGGAAGAGAATAACCTCTATACCGGTGAAGATGGATAACATTTATTAACTATTTTTTATAAAAAATAAATATTCTAGAAGTAATTAATAGATTTCTAACGCAATAAAAGAATTTTTATACTGGTTTAACATTGTTTAATGTGAAACAAAAATGGTAGAAGTAATAGAGCAGTACACTACTCCTTTCGTGAAAAACGTGCTTGAGTTGCCTCCCTCAGTGATAAGAAAGATGTGGAAACAAGGGAAAATTAAGCTGATAGATGTGAGGACTCCTGAAGAATATGAAGATCACCACATACCTGGCTCCCTATTAGTTCCATTAGACTACTTAGAGTACCTCAAGGATCTTTTTGAAGACCATGAAGTAGGAGTAGTCTGTGAGCACGGTAACAGAGCTAGATACGCGACCTATGGAATGCCACATCTATACAAGAAGAAGGCCTACGTATTGCAGGGTGGTATGGAATATTGGATGTCAATGGGCTATGAAGTAGAGAGCGGTGTTGATGATAACGGTAAGTTATGGAGAAAGCTTCTTAAAGAAAGGCTCTAAATTAAACATATAGAGATTCTGCTTTATTGAATAACTCCAACAATTTTGTAGTTAGAATCTCTTCTAATGGAGTACATAACAAACGATCAGGAAATCTAATGTTGTAATTTGAATGTTTGTAGTATAATAATTTTATTAAGGACCTATTCTAGAAATTAAATCTGGAGATGAAGAATCCATCCGATTCATGTATATGAGGGTAAGTTCTAACTACGTGCATGTAAACTTTAGATTTCTTGTAACCGTAGAAAGACTCTCCCCAGTCTATCTTTGAAATCAAGTTCAAGTATTTCTCTGCGTGTTTTTCTCCTTCCTCTGGAAATAGAGAACAAGTGGAAAAGACGGTTGGGACGCCGTAGCTTAACGCCTTGTCAAGGATTTTATCTTGTATCTTTATGAGGTTCTTTAACTCTGTTCTGTTTAATCTCAGGAAAACAGCGGGATCTGAAGCAAAGGTTCCACTGTTACTACAAGGTGCATCTATAAGTATCTTATCAGCCTTTCTTACGGGTATGTTCTCCCCGTCAGCTATTATCAACTCTACATTAGATACACTCCACTTCTTGAGAAGCTCTTTTTGTGTAGCAACTCGTCTTGTAGACACATCAATGGATGTCACTTCGCTCTTGTTTTTAGTAAGTTGCTGTATAATTGATGTCTTGATCCCTGGCGCACCTCCCACTTCCAAAATCCTTTCATAGGGTTTGGGATTCAAAGCCTTAACAACCAAATAGCTGGACATGTCGTGTGGTATCACTAGTCCGTCTCTAAACTCCTGGGTCTTTGAAATAGGGAATGTACTACTGGCCACTTTATACATCGGAAATTCCTTCTCCTCTAAGATTATGCCCTTTCTTTTTAACGAATTTATTGTTTCGGTAGCATCCCCTTTTAGTGTATTAACTCTAATCCATTCGCTTTTTTTATGGAGTTCAATTATACCTGTCTCGCCCAGGAGAGGAACAAGTCTCTCTCTAATCCATGTTGGGAAGTGATAAGGAGTCAACTTGAAGTTTCCTTGTTTTACTAAGGTCATCGCAAGGGAGAAAACCTCATACAGATCCCTG
Source organism: Sulfuracidifex tepidarius (assembly GCF_008326425.1). Taxonomy (NCBI): domain Archaea; kingdom Thermoproteati; phylum Thermoproteota; class Thermoprotei; order Sulfolobales; family Sulfolobaceae; genus Sulfuracidifex; species Sulfuracidifex tepidarius. The sequence goes on along the minus strand of NZ_AP018929.1, from coordinate 2,549,606 downwards.
CATGGATACATCTCCATTACGTAATTTATCTGGTTCAGTGTAAGGAGGAACAACTTGTATGCCCTCTTTCTATCTATCTTGTTACCCATTCTTCTAAAGGCTGTATCAAAGGCGTTCTCGGTAGAGCTACCACTTTCTATCAATTTGAAAGCCTCGACGAATATAGACAACTGTCTATTCCATATAATGGCCATTTTTTAAAAACCTCAAAAACAGATTATCTATTATGAGCATACATACATACAGCATAATTATAGCGGATCAGTTTACAAGTTTAACCGACATCGAAGACTTTGTAACTATAGAGTCTTTAGGTCTTTTCTAGAAAAGTGAAATATTTTTAAATTTCTCTATAAATTTGAGTTTCCTGCTAAAGAAATTTAGAATGGCAGTTTTTAAGTCTTGTAATTCGTTTGATAAATATGCATGCTAAGGCAAGAGTGTTGATATGGGTAATTGTCATTTCGCTGTCTTTAGTTTTAGCGTCTCAGTCATCTAACCACTTATCGTACAATCAAAATTACACTCTTCCATCATATTTCCAGTCCGTGAAAGCTCAGGACTTGCTGAACAAGAATTTTCCTTCCGGTTCAGCAAACAACTCTATTGATATAGCTTTAATTAACGCTACTCCTTTTGATAACTATATAGTATCTCAAAAGATTCTTCAGGTTAAAGGTGTGGAGAACGCAACCAGTGTAGCTAACGTTTACATAGACTACGCTACGGCTTTAGGTAAAATCGCAAATCAAACAGGGGATCTGCTTAACGATTCAGCTTATGCCTTATATTATTTTCCGTCGCACTTTATAAAATATTATATTGAAAGTAATAATTCCCAAACTTCACTACTGAAAGCCTCTAAGGGACTCCCAGAGGAAGTGAAAGTATCTAACTATACAGTAAATTTCACTGAGTTTTACTCTTCTTTTGCTAAGCTTTTTGTGACAGAATACAAGTCCACAGGAAACGTTACCCTTTCCTACACTTTAGCGTTTAAGGGGTCTTTGAAAAATGTGAACCCAATAGGACTTGTAGCACTGAAATATCTTAATTCTAGCGATTATACTAACATTTCATCTATCGCGGCTTCTGTATCAAAGGAGACTGGTATATCAGAGAAGGACGTATGCTTCCTTATTTTTAAACCTATCAACGCAAACGATCCACTACTTTATGAAGTTATTACTCCTCCTTCGTCTCTGATCTCCCAATACGTAGCTCATAACGTAAGCGTAGTCTTCGTCTACACCAGTTACTCTCCGGGTTTCTCGTTTAAGAACGGGACCTATCCTGACGGAATTATATCGAACGAGGTACAGAGCGCTATAGGTAGCGTCTTTCACGGTAAGTTTTATGTCACGGGTACAGCTCCTATAATACAGGAGCTCTCTTCATCTGAGGGATCAAGACAGGGAACGACTTTCGCGCTAGTTTTCATTGCCCTTCTTGTAGTGATAGGCATATACTTCAGATCCATAGTTGCTCCCCTTATCAGTCTGTCCTTAATAGCACTCTCAGTCCTGATGGGTTTCGGAGTAATCTCGATTGTGGGCATCTTAAAGGGAAGCGTGAACTTCGAGATAGTGGAACCCCTCATTTCAGTGATCATGGGTATAGGAGCAGACTACAGTGTTTTCCTCATGTCGCGTTTTAAGGAGGAACTTCAAAACGGCAAATCATCAGCAGAAGCCATGAGTATTTCCGTCTCTACTTCAGGTAGGGCTATACTTATATCAGGCACTGCGGTAACTGCGGTTTTCTCATCCTTCGTCTTCGTCCCATATTTAAGGACATGGGGTCTAGTTATAACTCCAACGATTCCGCTTACACTGCTCATTGCAGTGACCCTTCTCCCATTAATTTACATGAAGCTTGGAAAGAGGACTTTCTGGCCTTCACATGTTAAAGCTAAATCGTCAAATAAAGTCATAGAAAAGGTATCAAGGTTTTCATTGAGGCACTCAAACGGTATCTTAGTAGGTGTGTTAATCGTTGGCATTGCAGCGAGTTTGTTTGTTCTTTCCATACCAATGAACTTCAATGATACCTCAGCACTTCCAGATTATCCTGCAGTTCAGGGTTTAAACGTTATAGATGATGCATTCGGTCACTCATTCATTAATCCAATCTTAATAGTCATCCATTCTAATTACAATTTTAACACTTCATTTCTTATGAGAATTTCGAATCTAGAGAACAACATCTCCCATATGAAAGGCGTTAAGCAAGTCTTTGGACCGGTTCCGAGTAATTTCAATGGTACCTATAACCAGGAGGTGAGGGAACTAATGAAAGAAAATATAGGAACGGACAACAAGACAGCATTAATAACTGTTATCATGAACTATCCATCAGACAGCAAACAAGCTTTCTCTCTAGTTTCAAACATAGAAAAAGAGGTATCTAATATTGGATATATAGGCGGGACTACCTCAACATATATGGACTTGGAAAGCTATTTAATGCCATATTATGAAGGAATTGTAATAGCCCTTCCTCTAGTACTCTTTGTGGTATTATCACTATTCATGCGTTCGTTTAGGATAGGATTAGGAATGATCCTGACTATTATTTTAACTATAGTTTCTTCACTCTCAATAGTTTATATTGCATATGGTATTAATACCTCTACTGGAGTCATATTTTTCATACCTTTGATAGTTTACGTTCTAATGATGGGACTAGGCAGTGATTACAGCGTTTTCATCTTAAGCAGAATAAGAGAGGAAGAAAAGAAGGGAAGCGAATCAATAATTAGAGGTATAACTCTATCAGCTGGGGCAGTGACTGCGTTGGGAGTAATATTAGCCGCGTCTTTTGGCGTATTAGTAACAGACCCCATCTCTATCATTTCGGAACTAGGGGCAGCCATAGCACTAGCAGCTCTAATAGATACATTTATCATTAGGCTCAGTGTATATCCCGCTATTCTATCAAAGATAATTAAATCAAAGATAAAAAGTAAAGAATAAATACTTGTTTTTAACCTTATAAAATTCTCTTTCCTCAGCCTATCTAATCCTTTAACGTAATCTTTCTAGCAAACAACTGTTTTTGAATAAATATTTAAATTCGTCAATTCCTAATCAATATAGTAGATGGCAATGACAATGGTTGAGGCTCTAAATAAACTTATGAAAGGTAAAAATATACATGGAAGCACATCTAAAAGAATCTCATATTATCCTTTTCTCAACGCCGTGAAAGATAAGGATATCGACTTACTTTCCAAGAGGAGTAAGAGGGATTTGAATAATTCCTTGGAAAAGCTATATTTCGAATGTAGAAACTATTTAGACAAATATTCTAAGAACCGTTACATATGTAAATGTGGGGAACGTTTTTCATCTGCAGAAGATTTTTACAAGCACGTTTTATCTCATCACGTTGAAGCTAAGCAGTTAATAAGCTAATTTTGTTAAATTATATAGACAATCCCTCTCATATTATGATATTTTAATTAATGTTTTGATCCCGCTATCAGACTTGTCTTAACGTGGTTTAAAGGGCGAAAGAGTTGTGGAATGGTAAAAGTTTCTCATTTAAAAATAATTTTGGCAGTTTAGACGAGTCTGTGAGGTCAAAGTCCTTTCCTGGTTTAGGCCAAGGAAGTAATACTCAGCCGGGTTATATGCATGGACTACCATGACATCATCGTGGTGGTCTTCAAGATACTGGGGACGTTAGTTATTAAAAACTCTTTTCTTATACTGTGTTACTTATTTGAAATAAATTGAAGAGATACACCAAGAATTTAGCAGTGTCTTCTCCGCATAGCAGTCACCAACTTAGTAAGATCTATCTAGATGCGTTAACGTAATGATCAACGCGGCATGCTTCTGCTCTATTATCCTCGGTTGGACCTTCGGTCTCATATTCAATCTTCTAAGTTGGAAACATCCTGGGTTTCACCCTTATTGGCGATAGCTAAACCATGAAGCATCATAAGAATAATCACGTATATATCAGCAGTTTAAGAATTAGTTTTTAATAGCCTTAATGACTGTTCACGTTCCTTCTTTAGGTTTCCCTAAGGTTTCCTACACATTAATCTTGCTCCCTTTGAATCTCCACATCTAGCTGACTTTGACCGCTAATGGAACTATACTTAAATTGAAAGAATTATAGAGTTATCTGTAGTACACCTTGAAGAATTAACATAAGTATTACTTACGTAACTATCGTAAGGTTTATTAATGATAGTGTCTTAACCCTTATTTAGGGAAAGCAATATGGTAATGGTAAAGTTCAAGTATAAGGGAGAAGAGAAAGAGGTAGATACTTCAAAAATAAAGAAAGTATGGAAAGTAGGCAAAATGATAAGCTTCACTTACGATGAAGGCGGAGGAAAAACTGGAAGAGGAGCAGTATCCGAGAAGGACGCTCCAAAAGAGCTTCAGAATATGCTAGACAAAAAGTGAAATTTTTAAGCTATATAACTTTTCTTTTTAACAACTTTTTTGTATTTCGCTCTTTTTTCTTATTCTGAGCTTAAAGATTCTAGTAAAGAAGAGTGAGTTCACTTTATAAGCGATAAGTAATTGTTTAAGTTTTGGCGGAATGGCCCAAAATACTCCCTCTAAAAATCTTTTCATAAGACAATCATCAGGTCTAGTCAGAGAAGTAAGCCCATGGTCCTCATCTCTGGCCACCTTTGGTTTAGTGACAGGAGGGGTTCCAATTCTAATAATAGAATGGATGTTCCTCTCCCCCGGAGCTAATTTGCCGCTCTCATTTGCTATCTCTTTGCTACCTACTCTAGCTATGGCATCATTATTTTTTATCTCTTCTGTATCAATGCCCAGAGCAGGAGGAGATTATGTATTCAACAGTAGAGCTACACACCCTGCCATAGGCTTTGTAAACTACTGGGGTCTCTGGATAGCTTTCGCTCTATCTCTAGGAATATACAGCTTTTATGGTGCACAATGGTTCGCTTACTTGTTCGCTGGACTAGGAATATATTATCACAGTTCATCTTTTCTTGCTCTAGGCAATTTCTTCAATAGTAAAATAGGAGAAGTATCTTTAGGTCTAATAATTGTTGTATTTAGCAGTGTCATAGCCTCAATAGGTAAAAACCACTGGAAGTTTATAGTCTACGGTGGGTTCATTTCTATCTTAGCAACGATAATAATGTTCGTAGGCTTAGCTACTATAACTCCTTCTTCATTCGCGAGCAGTCTTAGCTCTGTATCAGGTTATCCAAACGCATATTCAGAGGTCATATCTGACGCCGAAGCTAATGGTCTTTCATTTTTCTCTCCTCTTTCTGCTACTCTTCTAGCTCTTCCAGTTGTGTGGTATTATTATTCCTGGTACAATTTACCTGCATCATGGAGTGGTGAAATGAAGAATGTGAGGAAGAATGTATTCTACTCGATTATAGTAACGATAGCGTTAGTAGGAGTTTACTATGCTCTTTTCGCTTTCCTTAATACCCATGCATTCGGTCAAAAGTTTCTCACTTCATGGTCTTATATTGATTGCAACGGAGTCTCCGATCCAGTTTACTCTAAGTTTCAGGACATAGGACCTTTCACTCCGTTCTTTGCTCTAATTGTGGATCACAACGTTTTCATTTACGTGATTATGTTCATAGCATTGTGGCTTCCTAACTTCTATAGTAACCCACCGCTTGTAGTCGCGTTAACGAGGTATATGTTCGCTTGGTCATTTGACAGAATATTCCCTGAATGGATGGCAGACGTTAACGAAAGGTATCACATACCGCTGAAGGCTACCATTTTAGTTTCCATAATAGGTTTGGCTGGAGTGATTATGTATGCTTATCTTCCTCTCATCTCGACTGTAGATGTGACTGTGATATTCCAGATAGGATATGCAGTTTTTGCTCTATCTACTGCATTGATGCCATATCTGAAAAAGAGAGTCTATGAAAATGCAGTTCCATTCCAGAGGAAGATCATGGGTTTGCCTGTAATATCTATTGTAGGTTTCCTGACTTTTGCCTTCCTAATGTACACATTATCAATAACTTGGGGGAATCAATTCCTTTTACCTATCAATCTTCCTACAATAGGATCTCTAGTTGCGATCTATGGCTCTGGAGTTCTAATCTACGCCCTAGCAAAGTTCTACACTAAAAAGAGAGTAGGAATCGATATGAGTAAACTCTTCGAGGAGATTCCACCAGAGTAGGAATGTTGTTCCTTTTCTTCTCCTTTTATTTCTATTTTATTTCTATTCAGTTTTCTTCTCCTTATTCTCCTTTTCAATCCACATCAAAAGTTCATGTAAGATTTTTCTGTGAATCTACAGAAATTAGCGAAAAATTTCTTTATTTCCTAGAAGCTTCACATGATTTAGCTGTATAATGTTTAGTCTATAACATAATAAAAATAAAAACCTTGCTGACTAACAATAACAAGGTGAAATGAGATAGCAGTTCAAAGGGAGGTGCTTTTAGGGCGAGCGAAGGAAGTCATAGATAAATGCGAAAGCGAAGGGGTTACACTTAGGCTTATAGGAGGAGCCGCAATTGCTATAATTGCAGAGGAAGGATCTAAGATCTTCTCCCGTCAATATAAGGATGCAGACTACTTCGGTATTTCGAATCAAAGCTCAAAGATATCCTCAGCACTAGAGAAAATAGGTATGACACCTAACAAGAGATTTAATGCTCTCCACGGTAGTGTAAGGCTTATGTTCTACGATCCTGTTTTGGAGACTACAATAGATATATTCTTGGACGAATTTAATATGTGCCATAAAATAATATTAAAGAATAGACTAAATGTGATGAAATATACTATTCCTACCTCAGATTTACTTTTGAGTAAAATGCAAATTGTTAAAATTACTGAAAATGATTATAAGGACATCCTTGCACTTCTACACGATGTTAACATTGGAGATAAAGATGATGAACATACGCTGAATGTTAACTATATAGCGAAACTTTTATCTGATGATTGGGGTTTTTACAAGACATTTTCTATAAATGTAGATAATGTCAAAAAGTACGCTTCAAGTAGCTATCCAGATTATTTTAGCTCTATAAGTAAAAAGTTAGATGAGATCATGGAACATGTAGAAAAACACCCGAAGTCTATGAAGTGGAAGATGAGATCAAAGGTCGGAGAAAAGGTCAAATGGTACGAGGAACCTGAAGACGTTAATACTAACTTTATGCAAAACCAGTAAATGACTGTAAGACACCTCTAGTATATAGAGAGAAATAATAATTATAGCGATAGATTAGAATGACTAGGATCTCTAATTGCTTTATGGTGAACTGCCTCGCCCTAGCGGACGTGGCTTCCTGCTTCCTAGCTTCATCTTACCAAGGGCTGGCATAGGGCGGAGCTTTGCACTACGGGTCGTTCCGACCCTGACCTTGAGTGAACATTCCACGTGCCTTGAAGACCACTAATGACAAAGGCATATCATACAGACCCTTGCTTAGAGGAGTCCCGGTGACACTTGCCCCGTCTTATGACTTTCATTGAATACGCATATGACTCTTGCGTCAACCTTCACTGCAAAGGGCTATCCATCCTCACACTAGGGTCTTGCGCCCCTAAACCCATTAAGATAAAAAATAGAGTCATTTCTTGTTTGCTAACAGCTCTATGCCGTCTTTAAGAAGTTCAAAAGTTGATGGATGAGGAGGTATGAAGTCCATAAGCTGAGGTAAGGTAAGATGCATTCTAATCATCAATGACGCTATTGATATTACGTATTCAGCCCCTTCCATGAAAGCTTCTGCTGATATCAACCTATCATTTGAAGAACATAGCTTTAGGAAACCCTGAGTTTCCCTTTCTATTATTTCCCTTCCATTGGATGCGGCTTGCAATTTTACACAATTACCTTCCATTATCCCAGTATAAGCTATTTCTGGTTTGGTGTAAACTACATGGGGGATCGCTTCTCTATTAAATAGAAGCTTGCTCCCTGTAGCGTTAGACCCTGCTATTTTCCCTGCGTGAATTGCTGAGTGAGCCGTATGAGTTCCAATCACGTCACCTGCAGCATAAATATTGTTTACTCCAGTCCTGAGGTAATCGTCAACTTTGATATATCTCTCTTTTGGTAGATCTATTCCTTCAGTAGCAGGATATCTTCCGAAGCTCTTCAATACTCTTTCTACGCTAATTGTACTTCCATCACTTAATGAAAGAGAAAACGATTCTCCTTTTTTGGCTATTTCTTTAACTTCAGTATTTAGAATAACTTTTATACCTATTTTCTTAAAGAAATTTGTAATGGAAGATCTCATGTCGTTGTCTAGGTAACTTAATAGAAAAGGAGACCTGTCTATCAAGTACACCTCCTTTCCTAGTTCTTTCAGCATCCATGCAGATTCCAATCCTCCAACGTCTCCTCCTATTATGCCTATGCTTCTAAAGGAAAGATCTACTTCATGTAAATCTTCACTATAAATTAACCCTTCTTCTCTTTTTCGTTCTGTACCAGTTGTTATTATCACTGCGTCAGAGTCTACACTTTCGTTGTTTATGTTAACCTTTCCAGATCTCAGAAAACCTTTTCCATGGACCACGTTAATGTCCATACTTTCCAGTATGGATTCAATTCCCTTACTTAGTCTCTCTATTGATCCTTTCGCAAGTTGTTGAAGAGTATCGGTGGAAATAGAAGCGCTTCCTCCAATTTTGTCTATGGAGTTCCTTATATTCAAAGGATAAAGCATAGACTTAGTTGGAATACACCCGTAAAGCGTACACGTACCTCCGAGCCTATCTTCTCTTTCAATTAAGGTAACTTTAGCTCCTCTCTTAGCTGCCTCTATGGAAGCATATATGCCCGCCGGCCCTCCTCCTATAACTGTTATCATGTGATTTAATACGGTGACCAGATATATATGTAACACGTCCCATTTAAACAAAGTAATGTAATTTTCTATAAATAATGATCTAAACTGTATTGGGAAATATTAAAAATTTATTAAATTAATCTAGTAGAGAATTTTTAGATAGAGGAATAAGGCCTAATTTGATAATCTTTCGAAATGTTAGTATTATATTTGTAAAATTTTTAGTGTTAAAAAGAATTAGCATGGACTCACTGTAGATAAGAAATTGTTTTCTTCTTCACTTAGATTCGAATTTCATTCCATTTGTTTTGAAGCCTTGAAGTTATAATTTTAATTATAAAGCTTTTTTATCTATTTTTATTTTAATTGATACTAAAGATACTCAGTTTTCTTAGTATAAAAAGAAGATAAAAATTATTTTTTTATTAAAATAAATTATTTTCTTTTAAGCAAAGCCACGCAAAAGTTTATAAACAGACAACAGACCTCTTAACTATGAAACCATTGATAGCAATTGACCTAAATTCCACCATTGATGATGATGTTCTGAAATCGTTTCTAGTTAAGATGTTCGAAAAGTTCGGAGCTCTAGACGTTGTTTTCATAATGGATGATGAGAGCCTAGTGGAAGTGGAACATAAAATAGTTCATACTTTCTATAATGTAACTGATGTCATAGAAAACGTGAAGTTCCTAAGGAAACTATCCGATAAGAAGAAACTTTCTCTTCACGTTAATAGCTTGGTTTCGTTAAATCAAGAATTAAAGAAATTTCCTCTTATAGTAGTTACAAACAGACCTTTAAAACCTAAATTGGATCAACTAATGTTTATATTTGATGGTAATTCGATAAAATCATCTAATAAGAAATTTATTTTATCTGAGAACAGGGACGCAGAGCCAGAGTGAATGCTTCTTCATGCCAGAATCAAATACTAATGTTACTTTTTGCTAAATAAAAATGAGAGAGTTTTCACTTCTAGTATGAATGCATAAAGCATGTTTAGAAGAAAAGCTATTCTTTTAAATGTGGAAGCTATATTATAATTATGGATCAGCATTACATTAGTAGAAAGGTAATCGTAGCTAAACCGAGCGATCTCCTAGTTGATTCAGCTAAGGACATGTCCCTTTTAAATATCAGTGCATTGGCGGTTGTTGACGAAAAAGGAAGGATGATAGGAATCTTAACTGAAAGGGATATAACCAGAGCTGCTGCAGATGGGAATCTAAATTCCACCGTAGCTGATTACATGACAAAAGACGTAATAGGTATAGATGCATCAGCAGACCTTCAAGATGCAGCTAGACTAATGATTGATAAAGGGATTAGACACTTACCTGTTACTGATAAGGGAAAGGTAGTAGGGATAATCTCTATAAGAGATATAGCAAAAGCTATAATTCAGATTTAGTGGTATATATGCCAGAGAATAAGGCAGAAGATGTCATTAAAAAGTTGGATCTTTCTGCTTATCCTTGTAGCATAGAAAGGCTCTATACAGCAATCTCATTGTTTCTATCGGGTAAAATTACAGAGGAAGGCTTTATGAGATTTTTAGGAAGAAAGACTGAATTTGAAGTTAATCTTCTTAAGTATCTTAAAGAAATTAGGAATTGACAGAAAAATATTCTTTTCGCTATTGTCGGCTTATATTTTCATTGAGTGTATGAAAGTGATTTCTGACTTTAGAGTAATAAGAAGAAACCATTCATACTATAAGATTAATTGCAGTTTTTAAAAATATATGATAAAAATGGAAAAATCAAAGGAAAGCATGCAAATATTCATGGACAGGAGATGTAGTAGATTAAAGCTGTTTTACCTTCTAACAGTTAAACTTAAAAATGTTTAGTTATAGAAATGATCTATGAGTTCCACATTTCATGCACATGTAATAGCAGCTCCAGGTCCAGTAGTGTATCCTTTATTAGCGGCTGGAGATGGAAGAATAAAAGTTGACTTCGGAAAAGAGGGAGAGGCAGATGCAGTTTTCGATTCTACAGTTTCCTTAGTAAGAAGAGGACTTAGGATAGATAGAGTACTTGTTAAAGGTCTGATGCAGGTTTTTCCCTCTTTAGGTAATAAAATGGTGGTATGGAGAAAGGGAAGCGCGGCCGATGTATTACTAAGATCTTATATTACAAAAGCTGGTAAAAACATTGAAATAGTATATGTAGATGATCAAAGTGAAATAATGAAACTTTTAAAGTCAAATCAGGTTGATTCTGCAGTAGTTTCATCTGCTGTAGGAAAAGGTATACCTTTTGAAGAGCTTTTACCTGAAGTACCGGGTAGTTGCGGTGTTCATTTAAATAGAAATGAAGAAATGATTTTAAGTGCTTATATGAAAGGAATTGAAGAATTTAAGAGGAACCCTGAGGAAGCTGCAAATAGAGTAGCTTCAAAGCTACCAATGAAAGTAGACCCGTCATTTATCAAAGGAACTATGACTAACTCAATCTTAACAGTAGAGAAGCCCAAGGACTTTATGGCTTTTAAACAGTTAATATCCTCTGTAATTTAAAGAGAATTCTTCTTTTTTAGAATATAGTTTTCAGATAAAGTTATAAAGATTATCTCTTTATGATAAATTCATTTTAACTTATGTTCTCTATAGGAACATAGAGAGAGCATTCGTTATAAAAGAAACTTCACCTTAATGGTGGGTTCAAAGGAGGCGGAAGACATCATCGGCGAGAATGGAGATAGATAGTCCCTTCGTATAGGTTTAAATATCGGTTCGCAATCAATACTGGCGACAGCCATCGATGGAGCAAGTGCCATCTAGACGCCTTGATTAAAGCGAGGGTTGATGTGATATGTCTACGTTTCAACCAGCAGTCCTATAGTCTGGGACATAGATAATGTTCAAGTCAGGGTCGGAACGATCATTGTAGACCTCCTCCCACTACCAGTAGTCTCAAGCTACGAGCAAGGTGGAGCTATGAAGCAGGAAGCCTTGCCCGTGAGGTCGGGGTATTTCGCTACGTGGAGATCACAAGGTGAACCTTGTATAAGTTGGGGCTATCTTCAGTAACTTCATAGTTAAGACTCATATTTCCGCATTTTCTCATGATTTCTATCTTATTTTCTGAGAGTCCGTATTTTGGTGGAGTACACTGTGCTGGATCTAGGTAATTTTTCAATTTCTCTTCTATTTCATCAAGACTTTTAACATAGAAATCTGCCTCTAATCTGTTGTTCGTAACTATAGTTCTAGTCATGTTTCTGCTGATAAAAAGTGAGACACTAATACATAAGATAGAACCTAATACATTGAATATTATAACCGCTACGAGGAAAAGGTTGCTTATGACTCCAAATTCCTTTAGAAGATAATAGATCGAAGTAGTAACCAAAGAGCCTATTATAGAATCTATTATGCTGAACTTCAAGGCTTTTTTCCTGTCTAAATTCAGACCTATTAAGAATCCCGTTATTATAGGTCCCATGATCGGAATCCACCAAGAGAACAAAGGTAAAGCTATGCTGAATAATCCCTCTTTTTTCTTATCCTGAGTGAAAGGTAGCACAATAGAGATTATCGTTTCTTATTACTAAATTTTTTCATCTTTAAAACCTTTGAGTAACTTACTTTGTCCTTGCATATCTTCGAAGAAAAGACCTCTTTCGTTAATTATAAGGAACCCAATCCTTCCCATACATTTATACGGTAAAGCTAGTATAGCTTCAGCCTTAACATTGGAAATGGAGTAAATGGGAAAGAGGGAGTCTTCCATGTCTAGCGCCACGCACTCTGTAGTAACATGTTTGTTTAGTTCATTGAGAAGCAAGTCTAGATTCTCTTCATACTCAGTTCCTAACTCTTTAAGTTTCTTTGCTATTTCAACCAGTTCCATGCATCTCCCTCATTAGCTTAGCTACTATGCTTTCTATAGGTTCATCTTCTCTACCCATTTCTCTTATATCGCTAAACGTTCCTTTCCATACTACCTGACCTCCATTTATCATGATAATGTTATCAGTTAGTCTTCCTGCTACGCTCATTATGTGAGTTGATACAAGCATGGTAGAAGCCGTCTTTGAAAGAATTTCTATTACTGCTTCTTGAGTTGGAATATCGAGGTAATTTAAAGGCTCATCCATGAGTAATATGCTAGGTCTATGCATTATTGCCAGAACTATAGAGAGCTTTTGCATATTCCCTTGCGACAGTTGGGATACTTTATAGTTCCAGTACTTCTTCAGGTCGAGAAGTTCTACTATCTCCAAAGCTTGAGTGACGTCTATTCCTCTTAACGCTGCAACGTATTGTATATTGTCTTTTACAGACATTGTTCTATAGGGTTGCGCATTTTCAGGTAAATATCCAGTTATCTTCCTTACTTCTACGTCGTAAGGTGGCATTCCCTTTATTTTAACGGATCCCGAATCTGGTTTTAGAAAACCCATTAGTAGCTTTAACGTAGTAGATTTTCCAGCTCCATTAGGTCCTAAAAGGGCAAATTTCTGACCACAAGGTATAGAAAATGTTAGCCCAGATAACGCTGTCACAGCCCCATATCTTTTGATCACGTTGGAAACTTCAATGCAAACTTCACTACTCATTAAGGAAATTAGCTCATATTAGTTTAAGTGTCTTTCGTTATTTTTTTATTAAAAGGTGATTACATTATAAATATTTTAGAGAAAATCTATCTATTAAATTTAGAGAAATAATCTCCTATTTTCAATTAAAAAAGGAAAATATTTGAGATAAGAGAGTCTAGGAGAATGCCGTCCTACTGGCCTTTAGGTATAGCCTTAGCTACTCTCTCCAAGTATTTCCTGGCTTCCTCGGCGTCTTCCTTGGGAGATTCCTTATAGGTAAACCACCAGTCCAGCCCTTTGTATTCCTGTAACCTCTTTCCAATGTCAGCTATATTTCTTGGAGGAGGGACAAGGAAATTGTCTCCAATTACCTCGTTGTTAGGCCAATTCGCTGGAATTGCGACCTTGTACTTATCGACCATCTGAAGTCCCTTTATTGCTCTCAAAAGTTCATCTATATTTCTACCCAACTCTAGTGGATAGTACATTATGAGCCTTACCTTGGATTTATCGTCCACTAGGAACACTGCCCTTACAGTTGACGTAGCTGACTGGGCGTGAATCATTCCTAGCCTTTTCGATACATATCCCATTGGGTCTGCGATAACTGGAAAAGGTACCTCGACTCCGACCTTCTCTTTAATCCATTCAATCCATTTTATGTGACTTATAGTGCTGTCTACACTAAGCCCTATCAATTCCACGTCCGCTTTTTTAAAGTCTTCCGATCTCTTCGCGAAAGCTATAAATTCGGTCGTGCAAACGGGCGTGAAGTCTCCTGGATGGGAGAAGAGAAGAAACCACTTTCCTTTATAGTCGTCAGGAAGGACTTTCTTTCCTTGAGTAGTTTCTACTTCTAGGTGGGGAAATTCCTCACCGATTAAAGGTATATGATCTATTTGATATGACATTTCTATCTCTATCATACGTTATCTTTCTTCTAATTTAAGTTTAACTCTATTTAGGATCTAAATTTAACTAGTAGTTACTCTAAATTATAAGGTATATTTAAAAGGGACTCTAACTTCGAATAGTTCAATGAAGATGCCGCCAGAAACTGAATCGTGATGAAGGCTACTAGTCTGATATATCTTGACACGGAAATCTTAGGTAACTTTTTTTGCGGAGAGAGCTTTTTTCAGACATGAGTTTTCTCTTTAAGCGAAGCAAGAAAGTAATATATCATATAGATTCACTGAACAAAAATATGAAAACTGCAATAAAAACTATAATCGACTGTTCTATGCCTGACATAGCTAAAGGTTATGGGATGAGATATGCAATACCGAAATGGGGAGAGCCAATATTTGTGCCTTATGGAGAGCTGGATGGAGATTTCGACAACACTAAGGACGCTTTTTCTCGTATAGAGGAAGCGATATCTGAATCCGCTTCTGAAGCTCTATCATATTTTAAGGGTTGGTATCCTGATTCAATCTTCCTAAATCACTATAGGGTATCATATTATTCATTTACCCATGAAAGTTATGGATACGTAGCGGGGATAGGGGCAGATCCTCTGATTTCTCATAAATATTTTGAATTACCTTCACTTAAGGACAAGAAGGTATTTGTAGCTTCTCCTGCACTTTCCATGGTAACTGAATATCCATTTTACGATCAGATCTATGAACATAAGGACGAGATAGTGGAGGCGTATTCTTGGGCTAACTCGGAGTTCCATTCTAAATACGATAAAGATAACGTGTATGACGAGGACATAGGCAAACATTACATGTCTCTAATGTTTGAAAGAATAAGGGACAAGAATGGAAGAAATGTTAAAAACCAAGTTGAGAGCGCCGACGTGCTTCTAGTACCGCTTTTCACTGGACAAAACAAATATGGAAACGGTTCTTCAATAAAGGAATCCTGGATGAACTCAGATTTCTACAAGAAGTCTATGTATCATGAGTTTGAAGCACTTCCAGTTATATGGAATACTAGAAATGCAGAAATTCTAGTTCAGGATAACATTGGAAAGTTCTCACAAATAGTTCTTCTATTTGACAAGGGAGTTCCCAGTATTGATAAATGTAAAGAAGACTGTATGTCGGACTCTCTGAAGTCTTTGGTGAAGGTAGTAGAGGATAAAGAGCGTTACAAGGTTATTGAGCCTTTGAAATGATATAGTTGAAGACTTGGCTGCCTTCGTTTATCATTGTGTTCACGTTACTGTCTGTAATGTCATTGTTTTTTAACTGAGATAGTAAGTTTTCTGAATAGTTTTGGGCTGCGGATGCACTGTTTTGTCCTATCTCGTCCGGATTCATAGCTGGTGTTGGATAACCTATTAATGCATAAGTTCCACCGGGACCAGTTATTATTATCATAGTAGCTATGTGAGGGGCTGATGTTGAATAGGCAATGGAATCATTAAGCCCAGATGAGCTGCTCACAAGTGGAGTGTCTACCTCGTATTGCTCAATAATGTTATAAATCCAAGGAGCATAGCTCAGGTTGTCTTTGATTTCTTGAAGCCCAACTATAACTGCGCTACCATTTTCTGGATTTATTGGAATCCCAGAAGGAGTAGCGTTCAGGTATTCATTATACATGTAAAGGTAATGGAAATATACGCTAGAATTAGGCTTGAAACTTGTGAACCAAAGGGAGGGAATGTAAGGAATGTTAGGTTCGCTTATAGAATGACCTGGTGTTGCTTGTATATTCCCGTATTGAGAAAGTGTCTTATATAGAGCCCACGAATCTGTTGCCCCATAAGGACACCCGTACCAGCTAATGAAAAATACTTGGACGGAATCGTTCCCAGCGTAGTTCTGAGTATTTACTTGAAAGAACTTGAAGGGAGCAGGAGAACTGGAAAATGAACTTGAGGGCGAAAACACTGGATGGCTGAACGAAGTGAACCCTATTAGAGCTACAATTAGTACACCTAAAACTATGAACGGTATGTAAATCAGCTTACTATCTTGTTTTTTGTTCTTAGTCTTAACATTGTTCTTCCTTTTAGCCATTGAATAGATTGTTACATTCTAGTTATAAATGTGTATCACACAATCCAAAGATACTTTGAATTAATGGGTTTTTCTCTTTAACATCTATAATTATGTTAATTTATAAAAAGGAAAAGCTGTCTTGGAATATATAGTTCCCTCTTGATTTCAGGGCGGGTAACGATAAAACGTGCGATTTTTTACCTAATCAAGGCTCAATATATATTCATTGCTGATCTGTGATGTTTTTGCCGAGTTCTGACAAATGATGACTAAAAGTCTTTCATTTATAAATAATTTAAGATTTAAGTTTACTTAAAGACCTATAATGGATTTAATTGAACACTACCATACTTGCTGTATAGGATGCATTTAATATTTTAATTTGCTGATAGATCTTATTTATAAGTTGTAACCCAAGAGGCGCTCATTCGGTGAAAAGGAACTCTCCTCGTACCTATAAGGATAGGTATTTTTTATTCTTTATATTAATATTAGTATAGAGTCTAGTTTTATGGTGCAGAAATATAAATCGATTAGTTTCTTTTAGTCTATGGATTTGAGAGTCGGTGAGCCTGAAGACATGCTGATTCCTCCATTACAAGAATATACATACATTTGCGGGGACATGATAACTGAGAACAAATGTAGCGGAAGCATGATCTTCAGGGACGCAGACTACATAACTGTGAACATGAACGATCTTGTATCGTCCATGAGCCTTCAGGGAGCAATTAGGTCAAAATTGAGGGGAAGGAAACTTGACAGATGGTTGTCTTATCTGAGCAAGTATAAGATAGAGGTATCTCCAAAGGAATTCTCCTCAGTCCTCAAGTTGGGTTCGGTTATAACGCTTTATGTGGATGGGATAGATGTAGATGGAGTGTCAGGTGATTCCGTAATCAAAGAGATAAGAGTAGTAGGCACTGGCTATAACTTCGAGAAGATAGTTGACGGTCTCTTGGAACTCTCGCCCAGACTAATTACAGTTCAGGTAAGGCAGGGTGTATGGTACATGATTACCTCGTACACATGTCTTTACATAGACCAAGCACTTAAGAAGAAGCTTCAATCCTTCGTGAATTTAAAGAGGTTAAGTTGTAAAAAAATAGAGGAAAAAGAAGGAACGAGAGTGTGCTTCACGCAGTAAAGAAAGTGAGTTAGTTAAGACATTTGAGAATAGCAATCCTTCAGGCACAAGTTCCAATGTTGATAACGTCTAAAACATCTCATGTAAATTAGCGATTTGATTTTATGACATTTTGAATTTATCACATAAAAAATGAAAATAATAAAAGGATTTTACAACTATAACTTAGATAAATTAAGCTGTTTCTTTCTCTAACTTGTTAGCGAGTTCTTTCATTCTGCTTACTATAGACCTTTCTCTACCGGTGTAAAATGTCAGAGCTATCCCGTTACGTCCCATCCTTCCAGTCCTCCCAACTCTATGAATGTAAGTTTCCAGGTCGCGGGGAGCATCAAAATTTATCACTAGATCTACATCTATTACATCTATTCCACGTGAAGCTAGGTCAGTAGATACTAGAATATTTCTCTTTCCTTCTCTGAATAGCCTGAGGTTCTGTTCCCTCTTCGATTGAGGTAAATCTCCGTACATAACTGAGGCTCTGTATCCCAAATCCCAGAGGGAGCTGTGGAGCATTCTAGCCCTCTCCTTGGTTCTGGTGAAAACTATGATTTTTCCTCTATTATTCCTTATCAGATCTTTCAGCTTGGTGACCTTGTCAGTCCAGTCGTTTCTAGTTTCAACAAACCTTTGCTCCACTTGCTCCACCGGCTTGTACTCATCTAACTTTATCAATTCAGCACATTTTGCAAACTCTCTGGCTAAGCTTTCTACCTCTGGCGGAACAGTAGCTGAGAAGAACCCGAAAACCTTAGGGGACGTATGCCCTAGAATCATTCTTACGTCCTCAACGAACCCCATGTCGAACATCCTGTCCACTTCATCTACTACTACCCCTTCAAAGGAGGAGAAATCGATTTTGTCCTTAGTCCATAGATCGAGAAGCCTTCCAGGGGTACCTACCACAACATTGGCATTTCTCAACTCATTTAACTGGGAAGTGTATCCTACGCCACCTATTATAGTAGCCACATTGATGTTCATGTGTTTTCCAAGCTTCTTGAACTCTTCAGACACCTGACCTGCAAGTTCTCTCGTAGGAGTTACTACGAGAGAGGTATAGCGTAATTGTAATAACGGAAGAACATAGGACGCAGTTTTTCCGGATCCTGTTTTAGCCTGAATTATAACGCTTTTGTTTTGAAGAAGAAGAGGAACAGCTCTCTCCTGAACGGGAGTAAGCTTCGAGTAACCAGCCTCGGTCAACGCTCTTCTAATCCCTTCGTCGAAACTTATCATAATTAACTTCAATGACACACGACTTTAAACTTATGCAATTTTTCTTTTTCCTTTTTATTATTTTTTTCTTTATTTTTCTAACTTTTACGCCCAGTCGTAAAGTTTAATAGTTCTGAGTGTAAGATGAAAATGTGAGTATCAAAGGAGTCTTCAGGAGTTGGGGTCCTGCTTGGCTTGTCATGATAGCCGATATGGACGCAGCCAGCCTGATTACGGCAGCCCAGAACGGAGTTCAATACGGATATGGACTGATCTGGTTTCTTCTACTGCTTGTAGTTCCCCTTTACATGGTTCAGGAGGTCTCAGGGAGAATAGGAATAGCTACCGGTAAGGGTTTAGCTGAAATTTTGAGGGAAAACATGGGACCTAAAGTAGCGTTATTATCTGCAATGCCAATGGCGACGATAGACTTCCTAAGCTACGCCGCAGAGTACACTGGAATAGCTGTAGGTATGGAAATGGTGGGGATTTCTCCCCTCGTATCCGTTCCTATAGCTTATCTCTTGCACCTCTTCCTAGTCTATAAAAGAGAATACATGAGAGTTGAGAAATATCTAATTGCAGGCTCCATTATAATGATAGCGATATACATCCTTGCTGCCTTGTTTAGAGGATTTGACCCATACTCCTCTCCTTTTCTCTTCTCTACCTCCAAGAGCTTCATATTCCTCGCTGCAGCAAACATAGGTGCAGTAGTAATGCCGTTCATGCTCTTTTATCAGGCATCTGCGACGGCTGAGAAGAGGATACATAATGTGAAGGCAATGAGGATCGAGACTTTCGTAGGCGCTCTGGTTTCAGAGCTTCTCATGGTTGCTATAGAGGTTGCCTCTACTGGGCTGAAAAACGCTAATTTCCAAGACCCATCCGTGATTTCCAGTTCTCTCTCTTCTATAGCAGGTCCCTATTCTCCATTGGTATTTGGGATGGCACTTGTGTTATCCGGGTTTATTGCCCTTGTAATTATATCACTTGGAAGTGCATGGGGTGTTACGGAAGCTTTGGGAATAGGTAGGAGAAACTGGTTCAAGGTTTACTTAGCGGAGTCCCTCCCGGCGGCTCTCATACCAATAATTTCAGATTCATTGATTAATGTAGTACTCAACTTGATGGTATTTGAGGTTTTAGCATTAGTCTTTCCAATAGTCCTGATGGGTTTCATAGCATCTAACAAGAACTTAATGGGAGAACACGCTACAAGTAAGAGAGGAATGGTTGTGTATTGGGTTATAGTATCATTAATAATTCTTGGTGGTTTATTAGCTCTGATCTAAATTTCTTCCTTATAAGGCAATAATTCTACAAAGTGGTTTAAATTTTCTAATATTTTGCTATAAAAATATTTACAATTAATATTTCTTTAAATGTATCTTTAAATCCCGAACATGATAGGGGTTAGATTATTAAGAGAAACAGCCCTTGTTATTAATGGTGAAAAATGGGAATAGATCCTAGCTACAGGACAAGTAGGCCAGATGCAGGAGACCATGAGGGGCATAAAGTTTTTGGTCCGGTCGAAAATCCTAAGGTGCTCGGAATTCACGGGAATATAGTGGGTGTGGACTTCGATCTATGCATTGCAGATGGCTCATGTATAAACGCTTGCCCAGTTAACGTGTTTCAGTGGCTTGACACTCCCGGTCATCCAGCTTCAGAGAAGAAGGCAGACCCAATAAATGAACAAGCGTGTATATTTTGCATGGCCTGCGTCAACGTATGTCCTGTCGCTGCAATAGATGTGAAACCTCCATAACCTTTTTTAGGTAATTTTCATCTTATTTTCAAGTTCAGTCTTGATTTCTGACGTCAAGGATAAGGAGAGAAACATTTCTTCTCTTCTTAATGCTAAAATATTAAGGATGGAAAATGGAGAGAGTGAAATAGAGTTTCCCTTTAAGGAGGAGTTAACTAGGAGAGGAGGAGTTTTGAACGGAGGTATAATGGCCACTGCGATAGATTTAGCCGGTGGGTTGGCAGTTAGCACAGTAAACGATGGATTGGATCAAGTAACTCAGGAGATGAAAATCAACTTCCTTGAGCCCATGTTCAATGGACCTTTCAAGTGCAAGGCTAGGGTTGTGAGGAAAGGAAGGACTGCGGTAGTTGTTCTTATCGAGTTGACGGATAGAGATGGAAAAGTTGGAGCTATATCCCTTGGAACATGGTATATCATAAGGGATAGGAAGATAACCTCAAAACAATAGGATTTTTATCCTCATTTTCTACTCTACGGAGTTTATAATTGACATGATGGTAGAGGCCGATTCCTCTACCGATGGTAGTGATAACATGTGGCTTTTGCTGATCTGCCCTTCTGAGGATACCGCCAAGGAGGATGGGTTAAGACTATTTAGATAACCTATAAGGATCCAAGTTCCGTTAGGTCCTGTTATTATAAGCGTAGTCGGTATGTGTGGCGGATTCCCCATGTAAGCCGGCGACACAATAGAAAATCCGGTAAATATGTCGGAATCATTTATATCATATTTTAAAATTAGCTGATAAACCCATGCGGGCGCTTCGTTCCTTAGTTCCTCGATTCCACCATTTACTAGATTCTTCATCGGAGTTCCTTCCGGACTGGCGTTTAGGTATTGGTTATACAAATAGATATAATGAAATGACACAGTTGAGTTCGGAATGAAACCCAGGAACAATAGGCCAGGCACATATCCTCCAACATCAGATTCATATATTGAATAATGTGTTTCAACAGTAACATTTCCAAAATGGCTTAAAACGTCATAAAGTGGCCATGAAAGAGAGGCACCGAAGGGACAACCGTACCAGCTTATCAAATAAATTGAAACATTTTCACTATACCCTTTATTGCTCACCTTTATGAAATGAAATAAATTATTAGGAAGTAAAGAAGGAAGTACTACGAGTGTGAAGAAAACTAATGATAACAGAATCGCTGCTATGTAACTGATGGTCTTTTTTATCATAGAATCATTTGAGACTTGACTCCTTATTATAAATTAATGTAGGTAGTCTGGATGAAATTATTCATTAAAATAAAGAATCATTAATTAAATTATTAAAATGGAAATATAATCTTTTACATCCTTTATTACTTAAGTTATTGATAAATTATCGACTTAGATAGTCCTGCTCATTATCTTTTCATATATAATGTATGAGATAGATTCTAATTCACTTATATATATTTTAAGCAGAAATATGAAATATTTCTTATGATGTTATGGTATCTAGGAGATTTCCCATAAAAGCTTTCCTTATAAGGTATCTTAAATTTCCTTGAAAAATTTTAATAATTTTATATATATAAATAATCTACTTAATGTTGTTATACTTCTTTTAGCGATAATCTGTAATATAAGTAAAATAGTTGGAAAATAATTACAGATGTCTTTACAACATTTTAAAAAAGGTTAAAAACTTTAGGTACGAAATATACCTATGGTTCTCAAGAATTATGAGAAGATGATTGACTTTCTTATGAGCGATAAACGTAAACAGTTCGAAGATCCGGATCTATTTTTACCAAAATTCGTAAAAAATAATGACGTAGTTGTAGATATTGGATGTGGTCCCGGTTTCTATTGTATTAGATTAATTAAAATAGCCTTGAAGGTCTACTGTATAGATAACAATCAACTGATGTTAGATACAGCTAAAAGGAATTGCAAAAATGACAAGGTTCAATTCTTTGAATCCGTAAAACTAGTCCCGAGCAATACGATAGATTTAGTCCTGATGGCGAATTCTTTTCATGATATGGAAAATAAGGAGGAAATCTATGAGGAAATAAAGAGAATAAGCAAAAGGAACTCGAGAATTCTCATAGTAGATTGGAAGAAAGATACAAGAACTGAACAAGGACCACCTTACTATTTGAGGATGAGCGAAGAAGACTACGTTAGTAGATTTCCAGACTATGTCCTAAAGGAAAGGTTTGAAGTGGGTCCTTATCATTTTGGACTTCTATTTGAAAGGGTGAAGAGTTGAAACTTATAAGATTACGAGCTCAGTACATGGTGTGAAGAACAGGATCTGGGAGTTCCTATCCCTTGTCGGCCATCCATTAGTTCAACTACCTATTTGGGTCGCTTTAATAACTTTTTACAACTATGGAGCTATAGTAACTGCCTTGATTTTTATATTAGTTATCATTGCAGGTTCTCTTACTCCATATTTTCTTTATCGTGGGAAAAACTCTGACTTGCGTGAGATAAGACCTAAAATCTTATTTGCGTCTTCACTAGTTTATCTTTTAGTATCTCTTATTATTTCTAGATATATTATAACTTCAGTAGGAATTTTAGCTACTTCTGCGGTTACGTTTATTGATGGTGTAATTTCTTTAAAATGGAAAATTAGCATTCATGCTACAGCAATGTCCGGCTTCATAACTTACGCTTACCTAGTTCTTGGCTACGATGTTCTTCTTGCTATTCCCTTTGGATTATTGGTAATATTATCTAGATACTTTCTAAAAAAGCATACTAAGGGGCAATTAGTTGCAGGAACTTTTGTAGGTTTCCTTGTAACTATAGCTTTTTGGAACTTTCTAGTTAGATAAAAAGATAAAAAAGACGATTAAAAAAGTAAGTTATAGAAATATAAAATTCTTTAATAAGAACTGTAAGAATAAAGTGATAAGATTTATTTAGCACTTACTTTTCTTTTCAAGTATTCATCTACATCCATTACCTCATTTTGTTCGTTTACTACTAGTCTACCAGGACGTCCAAATCTGGCCTTCTTTACGTACCATACTAAAGTTATCATCAAGATAATTCCGAGGATTATAGCCTGATTTAGATCCATCGAAATGATAGAGGTTATGTCTCCCCAGAGATTTATCCCAGTTGCAGCTACAGGGATCATAAGGGAAATGAAACTGAGTTCTCTTATTCTCCAATATAATACGGGCACTCCTATTCCATCGAATAGCCTTCCTAAGAGCCAGAGTATACCAGTAACAGCACTTACTTCAGTGAATGCAGTGACTAAACCTAAGGTAAATACGCTTCCTATTGTTACAACTGTTGTTATTAATGCTATAGTTATAGTTGCTATCACTGGCTCTCCATTCTTGTTAGTTCTTAAGAAAATTTTAGGTGCTGCGTCTTCCCTTGCCAAATTAAAGAGAACCCTTGAAGCTCCAATTGTAGTGCCTATGTTGGAGCTTAACAAACTGTTTATTGAAAGTACGAGGGCTATTAACATGAATAGGGGACCGTAAGTCATCATCTCATAAAGGAGGGGTTGAGGGGAGTTTGCAAGAGATGTGAGCGAGCCGTTCCAAAGAGCTACTAAAGCATAAGTGCCTAGGAACATCGATATTCCTCCAATCAATAGAGCTAACCACATTCCCCTGGATACGTTTTTAAGAGGTTCCTTTGTTTCCTCTCCCAGATAGGTAGCAGCACCAGCCCCCGAAATGCTAACTGTGGTTAGCACGAATGCTGTTGCCAAGTTCCCCATGTTTACATCCTTAGGGATAACATAGTTATAATGGAATCCACCATGGAGAGAAAGGATGAAAATTCCTATCAGGAGTGCTGCCTCAGCTGTTGCACTGACTGTAATCACATACGACATTAACTTCTTTATGTGAGTCAATGATATCAAGGAAGGATACATAACTGAAACTGCAATTACAATTGCTCCTACCCAAAGAGGAATTGATATACCTATAATGGAAAGCCCGATACTAACGATGAGATAGGTCGTTATTGCATTTACGGCATTCAACATAGAATATGCAAATACTTCAGTGAGTGCTTCAAGAAAGGAGAGTTTTTTGCTTCTCCATGCGCTAAAATTAAAGGTATAGAAGCCCCCCGCGCTGGCAAGTTTCTTACTGTACAGAGTGAGATTATATATCCACAGCGCACTTGCAAGCAATGAAAGCAACGTGGTGAAAACTACCGAATCCCCTGCATAAACTATTGCTGCAGTAGATGTTGAAACTACACTTCCTAAAGGTGCAGTAACTGCCATTGCTTGTCCATATGTTTCCTTAAAAGAAAGGACAGCTTTGCTGAGCGTCATATTTCTCCCTATAAGCTTTTCTCTGCGATCTGTTTTTAAAACTATCCTAAATTAAGGGGGATTTTTCCATGAAAGCTTTTAAGCACACATCATAAAAACCTTTTAACCAAGCTTATAGGAATATTTAACTTCTTTACAAATTTAAGGTAGTTTCAAAAAAGGTTTGTTGAAAATAAGGTCATAATATGAAAAACAGATAGAGAGATGAAACTATTGAGTAGAGCTTAGTTCCTTTGGTATGACAGACGAGAGGTACGTTCTAATTTCCTCAAACCTAGTTTTCATTTCTGGAGGAAGAGGTTTCTTAGGTGATATTCCAGCTAATTCATTTAATGCCTTTTTCACATCTTCTATAGCCTCAGAGTTTGAAGAGAATGATTTCCGATAGGCCTCTTTTATTATTCTAACCGCATTATTCCATTTTCCTCTGTCTTCTTCGCTAATGTATCCTTCCTTGGTCAAGAAAGTATCAACGTCGTCCTGAAATAGAGGAATCAGGTTATTGATTACCTCCCATAACGTTTCGTTTAAACTTGTCATGTAAAATCATCTATCTTTATTCTAGTTCCTTTATAATCCTTAATATAATGATCTTGTTCTCGTTTACAAGGCGATCAAAACGATAATAACAAAATTAAAGATAACTTTATATTAATTTTTATAATCATTAATAATATTAACTTTTTCTTTAGTAATAGAATTAAAACTAAAAATTTGGTTAACTTTTTTAAGTTAGTAATCCATAGTATTTTTAGTGATTCTGTTTGAGCGGTAAGACAGAGGGAAAGGAGGATCTGGAGAATGTAAAGACGATCTCCTATCTTCCTTTGCGCTTCGCAGTAGGTTGGATGTGGTTAGATGGAGGGCTAAGAAAAGCCGTACTTAAGCCCGCAAAGTTAGATCCAAGCTCTTCCTCATTTGTTTTAAATAAGGTAGTGACGTTCCTACCACATGCAGGAATATTTAAGGGTCCTCTGCTATCATTTTTGCAAGACCCATCATTAGGAGCAACTTTTTTGACAATATTTAGCGCGTTTGAAATAATAGTAGGTTTGGCATTGATCTTCGGGGTCTTATCGAGGCTCTTTGGTTTCATAGCGGGAGGAATGGCATTATCTTTAGCTCCTGCAGCATGGTTAGGTTCTACATGTGAAGACGAATGGCAGATTTTAGCTTTACTACTCGCTGGTGCAGTATCGATAATGATAGCCGGAGCAGGGAGGAAATATGGAATCGACGAGATACTTTACAAGAAGTATGGGGACAGACCAATAATCAACGCTCCTCTGTTAAAGTACATTAGGTTATGGTGATTAATCATGAAAGCCTTCGAAGCAGGTGCAATTCTATTTACTATAATAGTTGTAGTAGCTATTCTCGCAATAGGTCAAATATCGTACGGAAACGTTTACGGTCCCCTATTTAACGATTCAAAGAAGCCTAAGTTTGAATTCTGTTCTCCTGTTGACGCTTTCAATAAAGATGGTCATACATACATTGCTCTCAATATAACAGACGTGAATGGGCCCGACGCTTATCCTGCATCAGTTACTGAGATAATAATTGAAAACTCTACAATGAAATTAACTCTTAATACCAGTGGTATCGCATCTTCAGTGATCAATGTAACGAAAGCGTCATTTGATCTGAAGAAAGCGGTAGGTTATAATGACTATAGTGGTCTCTACATGTGCTTAGGTACTGACGCTGTATTTCTTCTGAAGCTTCCTGTGATGCTATCCCCTGGGCATTACACCATTTATCTTCTAACACCTGCACTCCCAATGAAAGCAGCAGCGAAATCATCTTTCACTATAAGTTAAAAATTAATTCTTTTTCTCCTTTCTTATTCTAATGAATGACGATAAGGTAAGGCTCCTTTTTGAAGCCCTAAATATGAAAACTTTCAGACCAACTCAAGCTCAGGAGTTCTTTCATTTATCTGTATCTCCTCCTCAAGGAGGTCCAGTTGTTGATGTCATAAGACTTAAGGAAAGCAGTAACTTTTACATTATAGCTATGGGAATACAAATTGCAGAAGACCACCTGCAAAAATTATCTTCCATGAAACCTGAGGAAAGAGGAGAATTCCTTCTTAACATCCAAAAGGAAGCTCTCCTTAACGGTGTCGACATAGCAACTCTGCCTTTAGGTCAACAAGTCCCTCAGGTTATTCAGTTAACCAAAGCAATATTTGATGTCGCAGATGAGAACGATTTCCTGGAGACCTTTGTGAAGGTCAGAAACATAGGAATATTCATTATGCTTAGTTTTACAACTAAGCTAGGGCAACCTTCATCTCAGGGAAAAGGACTGCACTTCATTTAAAAAAGTTGGTTTTTCTTTAGTTTATCTTTTTAAGAAAAGGAGAGTTTAAGCTTTTTTAGTAATGTTTAAACTTAGTTGACTTAAGATTTAAATAAAGATAGTAATGTATGAAGTATAGACCAGAATGTACAAGTATAACATCGGAAGCAGAGCTTTCCTTCCAATCTTATCTTACTCTCTCTCCTCATTTTACCTATTAGGTTACATTTTCTTCATTGAATTAGAAAAATTACCTGCTTGGATCTCTATTATTCTGATAGGAGTCCCATTTCTAGGAAGGATGTTAACTCCTTTTGTTTATTCGAAGTTTACAGGAATTTTTGGAATAGAAAAAGGCATGATAAATGCGCTAATAATAATGAGCATTATATCTTTAGCAGACTCATTTTTAATTAACTATCCATTTCTGATAGTTACAAGGTTTTCTCTAGGCGTAATGTTCGGAATAGCCACTTCTGCATCGATAGAGTTGGCTAGCCTTAGTGAGAATAGAAAGGTAATAGGACTCACTATGGGAGGATGGGCAATAGGATGGATTCTGTCGGCTTTGCTATACTTAGGCTTAGGGACCTACATGTTCCTACCTGGAATCCTCTCGCTGTCCCTACTTTCACTGAAGACCCAAAGATATCACGTTAATAAGCTTGGCAGTTTATCTTTTTCATGGAAGGCGTTTGTAATATTCTTTCTAGGATTTGTCCCTGCATATTTAATGCAGTTAATTCCGTCTATGTTAGGGAGTAAAGCATTCGTGGAGACCGTGATAGGGTATTCACTTTCGTTGTTTGCTTATCTCCTATTTCCTACAATTAAGAGAGTATTATCAGGTATAATCGTAATTAATGCAGTTATAATTCTTACGGCTATACTAGGCTATCTTACTTTAAACATAGGGTTTTTAGCTGTTTTCACAATGTTCGGTTTAGGACTGAATTCGCTCTTGCCTATTTTAGCTAGGAAGGTAAACGTGGAACCTTCTAAAATAGGACCCAGTATGAACCTTGCATCTTTTGGAGGACTCCTGTTTCCTGAATTAACATCTCTGGCGTTTAATGACAGATTAATGTCGTCTTTGATTCTTTCGATATCATCTATCTTGTTCGTACTTTTAGTTTTCCTAATGAATAGGAGAGTTAACATTTCAAAGAAAGACGTGATAGTCGCAGCCTAACGAATAGTTGTGTATCTTTTTTAGTGCTGATTGCTTAGTTGTTTTGATTTCTCATGATAATATCTACGCAAGAATTGCCAGGCAAACTAAAGGAAATCATTCCTATCAACGATAAACCCTCGGAAAAAGACATAGAAGAAGCTGAGATAATAGTGGGTTGGCCAAAACAGATAAATAAATTGTTGGACAAGTGCAAAAACTTGAAGGTGATACAGACTTTCTCTGCTGGTGTTGACGACCTAGATTTCAAAAGGATAAAAGAGGCAAGAGTATTTTCTAATGCAGGGGCCTATTCAATTCCTGTAGCAGAGCATGCGTGGGGACTTATCCTGGGTGCTGCGAAGGGGGTGAACTCTAAGGAAAGGTTGATAGCATATCAGGTTTGTAACAAGACTCTATTAGTCCTAGGTGCAGGAGGAATAGGAATCGAAACAGCCAGGATAGGTAAGAACGCTTTCCATACGTTCAACATAGGACTATCGAGATCGTTTAAGGATAAGTCCGTCTTCGATACTGTTGACTCCGTGGAGTCTTTGCATAACTATGTTGAAAAAGCAGACATAATCGTAGACGCTCTTCCTTTAAATAACTCGACAAAGAATATTTTAAATTATAATTTATTGAGAAATGTAAAGAATAACTGTATCATAGTGAATGTAGGAAGGGGAGAGACTGTAGATGAAGAAGATATGTTTAAACTTCTATCTCAGAGGAGCGACATAAGGTTCGCCACAGACGTGTTTTGGAGGAAAGAGGATGGTAAAGAGGATTTCCTATCCTCACCATTATGGTCTCTTAAGAACTTCTTTGGTACGTTCCATACTGCTGGAGCTTATGGAAACGAGGAAGTCATGCTGAGGGCAATGGAGATAGCAATTAGGAACGTGCAGAGCTTTTTGAGGGATGGGAGAGCATCAAATGAGGTTAGAGTAGCTGATTATTTATAATAAAATAAAAACTCTTTACAGGATATATCTATATAAAGAAATATTTTAATTACCTGATTATATAAAATGTCACTACAGCAAGGAAAATACCCAGTATAGCTAACGCCATCCCCACATATTTTACGCCTTTAAATCCAGGAGCATCCAGTAGGTCCAGCACGGTATAAGATAGACCAAGGAAAATCATTATCACGCTTATTACTGTCATTATTATTGAAACGAAGAGCAATGGTGAGAATGCCATCAATAGAAGATTTCGTGAAATCTTAAAATACTTTCCTTTATTTTGTAATTCTCCTTATATTTTTTTAGTTATCTACTGTAAAGTATGTTTTTAAAAACGAAGAATACTATCTGGTCACTCTGATTTTTATAAAAAATTGCTAATATTCCATCATAAATTGCAAGAACACCGTATTTCCCTTCTTTGGTATCTATTAGTTTAGCCTCGAACTCCCTTTCTAGAACGTGAAATTCTTCATGTAGAGATATACAAGTCCCTATGTAAATAGCACAAGGTTTAGCTTTTTCAAGAAATCCTTTTAGTAGCGTTTCATCGTCTAGTAACGTCATAGATGATGGCTCAAGCAACTTACTGATGAAAGAATTACAGTTTACCATGTAATTATCATTCTTTGGAACAAGATAATAAAAGAAAGGGACTTTTTCCCATCACGTAATTGTCGTGATTAATTGATAAAGGATGTAAGCTATTGTGATCACCGATACTGCTATATTGAAGATAAAGGAGAACCTTTCTGGTATCAGCGTAAGTAGGCCTAGTGCAATTATTGAAGTCATAGATCCTAAAGCGAAAGCCAGCAATATCAAGACGTTAAACGGGAATGCCGAGCTGAAGGCAAGTATTATTGTAAGTATTTTGGAAGGTGTGAGAACGACGCTTCCTTGAAGCGTTCCTGCGAACTTAGGTTCGATGTCGAACTCCCTTCCAGTTATAGTTTCTACCAAGAGAAGAGCTCCAAAGATTATTCCTATCGCGTCTGCTAATATTATAATCTCTTCTTCGAAGAGTGAAGCTAGGTAAACCAGCGGGATTGCAATAATTAGATATCCAGCAGAATGAAACATAGCAAATTTAATTATCTTTTTATAATCTTTTTTATACAGCCTTGCAGTGGATACGTGGTCTGGTTCTATACCGTGTCCTATTCCTATTGTGAGTGAAAACAACACTGAGATTAAGTACTCCATAATTGCGAATTGAACCTTATTTTAAAAAATTTCTTGACACTGTTTTAATTCCTACTTGCTACCATAGACGGTGGTATCATGATTTTGAGGTAAAGAAAGCCACAACTGAAATTCCTATAGCTACTAACAAGGCTATAAAGAGGAAGGGAATATTCTGCAGTAACAGATGAGATATAGCTGAGGCCCCGCTCTTCTCTACTAGAATTTCTCCTTTAGTGACGTGGACTAAGGTCAAGTTGTCGTAATGGTATGTATTTACTATTTGAGTCATATTTTGATAGTATAATGTTACGTTTCCCTTTATGTAACCTATTCCGTTATGAGGACTAACGTATTCTTCTACATTAAAAACTCCATTACTATTTATAATAAAGCTATAGTTATATTCAATTAAAGGGAATATATTAATTTTATTATAAGTCCCATTAGGATAGATAGATATTGTAAGGTTATTTATTTTTACAATGTCAAAATTATTTCCTGAAATACTCATGTTTAAAGGAATTAAAGACTCCACGCCTGAACTTGTAGAGACCATGATAATTTTTTGTCCGTTGTAGTTTATTGAATATGCATTAGTTCCTAGGTAGAGTTTTCCATCAGAGAAGCAGTATAATAATGTGCCGTTATTTAGATTATGTAGAAATGAAACCATCACAAGCTTTCCATTTACCCCAAATATTTCAGAGAAGAAAATATTCGCCGAGTTATATATGAGCACAGGGGCGATACTATCACCCTCATTTATCACGGACGGAGCCAGGGATAGATATTTAGTCACGTTCTCGTGAATTTCTATTATAGTTCTATTGTATTCTACTAATAGCTGAGGAACTATAATTCTTGATGTATTCAAGAAAATTACTTCAGGTTTATAATCTATCATATTAAACTTCGATATAAATGAAGACTCGAACCTAATATTTGTCAAATTTATAGAAATAAATTGTTGCCCGTCAGGAGTTATATAAAAAATTCTGACAATTCCCGTCATTGGTACTCTAAATAGCCACATTAAGTTATTGGTGATATTTCCATTCCATATAGTAAAGCACGTGTTATCTGGATTATATGTTACCTTAAAGATATTAGGAAGAGAGGAATTCAATATGAATCCACCATTACTAAGTGATGTTACATTAACGTAGAATTGCTCATACGTATATTTTGGGATAAACTCAATTTTTTCAGAATAAAATGAAGAATTAACAACATATTTAAGTATATATGTAAAATTTGAGACATGTCTAACTGATGATGAATAATAAGCCTCATGCTGAATTGTAGGCACGGAGTTTGTGCTATAACCCAGATCTGTTGTTATTTGAAACGGAAAAGATATCAATACTAGAATTGAAAATAGTGTTATAAGCCTCACTAACTTTCTAAATTCCATAATTATTAGGAACATGAATAAGATTTAAGATTAACGTGAGATGACCAGTAGATAAGTTATTATAGTTAAATGTAATTAAAAAGAATTAGATTGTATTAAATTGATAATTTTAATTATACTCGGGCTAAGCCTCTTTTTTAAGAAATTTTTTAGTCTATTAGTGAATAACTGCATTTTCTACTGTTTAATAGAATAGATAGTTAACAAATATGCAATAGTTCTAGTTATTAATATTTCCAAACTAATATTTTTTACAAGTTTAGTTAGGATCAGCCTTATATAAAGAGCTTTTCCAATTTTTGATATGAAAGGTAAACTTGTGCTATCGGCGGTGTTGGGAGTAGTTGCTTTGGCTCTATCGATATATGTTTCATCGTTCAGCCTTATGTATGGTCAATCGTTAATAAATGTAAGCACAATTTACTCATACTCGTTAATTATATCATTACTTTTATTATTTGCTTCAATGGTAATGCTGACTTATGCATATAGCGGAAAAGTAGATTTATTGAAAACTCTGTTATATCCTTTTGCGATTATCTCTCTATTATTTTCAATATTTTATCCTACATTATTGGTATACAAGCTAATTTCTTTTGCGTTGTCCCTATCTCTTTTCCAGCTAGGTTTCAAGAAAGCTAGGCTCAGCGCCATGTTTTTCGTCTTGGACTTTTTCTTGTCTGTTTTCTTTATCTATAGCTATCTTTCTTTTCATTCTATATTCTCATTATTCGGACTAGGAATTTCTATATTCTCCATTATTCTGACTAATAAAGGTAATCTGAAACTCTGGAGCGTCCTGATGGCTATAGGCATTCCTTTAATCATGTTTGGAGTTCAAATTTCACCTTTCTTGATCAACTATGAATACGTAGGCGGAGGTGCGCTACTTACCGCTATTTCTCTTGTTCCTCAAAGGAAAAAGAGGAGCCCATTTAACAAGGCAATAGAAATGCTAAACAAGGGGAATATCAAGGGTAGTATTGAAATAATTAAGAAGAATAGGAACAAAATGTCTAAGTTGGAATTAGCTAAATTTAGCTGTGAACTTATTTCTAAAGGCAATTGTGAGTTCACGAATTTCGTATACGACGATAAAGAGCTACTGAACCTAGTTGTGAACTCAAACTGTAGCATTAATCCTCTTCTGAGGTGTCTTGTAAGTGGGTTGAAAGCTAAGGAATTTCAAGAAGTTTCCAAATTGGTGATAAAGAAAAACAAGTTTGACGAGGTTAAGCAAGTCTCTGACTTACCTAACTTTCCGCCAGACTGGCTCTTCTTAATAGCGAGGGAATTCAATGAAATAGGAGAGAGAGAAAAATATCTAGAGTACCTGAAAAAAGCATGCCAAAAGAATGTGAATCAAGCTTGCGTAGAACTGAATGCTACTTCTTCATTTAAGAAGGTCAGCTTATCTAACTGGGATCCTGCAGCGTGGAAGAACGAAGAGATATACGGGTATAAAGTTATAGATGTCATAGGTACTGGAGGCACAGGCTACGTTTTGAAGTCCTATAAATCAGGGGGTTATTACGCCCTCAAAATACCAACACTTTCGATGGTTTCTAACGTTGTAGATATGCTTGGGGAATCCGCAAAACTTAGTGAGCTTTCAGATCGGTCTAATTACATTGTCAAGTTATTTGGAGTCTATGCCGATAAAAATGATATAAATGAAATATTGTCAGGAAATGCAGAAGTATACCTAAAGAGGCCCCCAGTGATAGCTATGGAATTAATGGAGGGTGGATCGTCAGAGGATTTAAGAAAGGTTACTAACCTTGTCAATTCAGACTATTGGAAACTTATAATTTACTCTATAGTTGCGAAGATAGCGGATGCGCTTTCGATAGTCCATTCTGAAGGATATGTACATTGCGACGTGAAACCTCAGAATATACTATTTTCTGAAAAGCTTCCTCCATACGGGTTAGAAGCTTTCAATAAAATTAAAAATAACCTGGCTAAGCCTAAATTGGCAGATTTGGGTTCTGCAGTAAGGGATGGAAGCAAGCCTAATAGCTATACGCCTTACTATGCACCGCTGGAGCAGGTTAATTCTCTATATTTTGGTGGAATTAGAAAGACTGCAGACATCTATGCACTTGGAGCTACCGCATTTAAGCTCCTTACAGGTGAGCCCTTGAACTCTAAGGAGATGATAGATTCGATGTTAAAGTTCGAGAAAACCAGAGATACAGCTCTGCTTTCGCCTTCATTATATTCTAGCAGGGACTATTCTCTACTTAACGGTGTCGTTGAACCCAAAGTAATAGAATTTATAAAGTCAATGACTTCACCTGATCCAAACAGCAGGCCTACAGCAGAGAGAGTTAGAGATTTCTTCACGAGTATTACATACTAGTTTTAATTATTTTGGGTAATAAAGTAAAAAGGAAGATTTTTCCTAGAATAACCACATCATCATAAAAACATTTCTTCATCTTTCAGGACTGACCCTTAAATCATCTAATTTCTCTGTTTTACTCTGCCTTTAAGTATCTATCTGCTACAATCGTTCCTATAATCAAGAAAACAACTCCGAATATTACAAGGAATAGCATGTAATCTATCGTGGGTGGATCACCGTAAACCAAAGCGTCTCTTCCGACTTCTGCAGCATAAGTGATGGGGTTACCGTCACTTATTATCTTTAACCACGAGGGGAAGAATGCTCTAGGGAACAGAGCAGTACTTGAAAACATCAGCGGGAAGTTTATCAAGTTGGATATGACGCCTGGGGCTTGCCAGTCGCTCGAGTTGATTGTAATTATTGAATAAAGTGACGAGAATCCTATTCCAAGGAAGATCATCCCTATTATCCATTCTATTAGTGCGACTACACTTAGATTGAATGTAACTCCGAGAGCTAAGCTAGCTAGAAGCATGACAGGTATCTGAAGAAGTCCTCTTGTCATTCCGCCCATAACTTTGGCTAGGAAAATAGCTGACTTCCTTGTCGGTGTTACCAGAACTCTCCGTAGGTAACCGAATCTTTTGTCTTGGACGAAACTCATGGAACTGAACATTCCCACAGTTACCATGCTTATCGACAGTTCTCCAGGTAGTATGAAGGCAATATAGTCCTTGGTATGGAAGAAAGACTCTAAGAACTGTGCTGGAGCACCAGAGAAGCTACTTCCGAAGAACACTAACCACATCAGAGGCTGTATGAGGATGGTAAGCCACATGAATTTGCTCCTGAAAGTCCTCTTTAGCTCCCTCTTGTAGAGAGCAATTACTTTCTCCATCATTTTCTCGACCTCCTTAACATTGCATAGAACTTCCTAGCGTCGAAATCTCCTTCTTCTATTGTGCTCCCAGTCAGGTTGAGGAAAGCCGTGTCTAGGGATGCCTTTTCAATTCTCAACGACTTAACTCTGAACTGCGAAAGGTCCTTCAGCATGCTGACGAGAACGTCCTCGGCGTTGCCAACCTTAATCCTTATAGAGTTTTCCTTAGCGATCACTTGGCCGTACTTTTCGAAAATTTTGTAGTCGACGCTCCCATAGAACTGTACTTCTATCACATCTCCTCCATATTTAGACTTTAGTTCCTCTGGGGAACCTATAGCGACTATCTTGCCTTTGTTTATGATTGCTATCCTCTCGCATAACATGTCAGCCTCTTCCATGTAATGTGTAGTTAGGAGAACGGTAACTCCGAAGTCCTTGTTTATTTTCCTAATTATGTCCCAAAGGGACTTCCTGGTAGATACGTCAAGGCCTATGGTCGGCTCATCCATGAACACTATCTCAGGCGAGTGCAACAACGCCATTGAGATCTCCACTTTTTTCCTCATCCCTGTCGAGAATTTACCTAGTTGTCTGTCTTTAAATTCAAATATTCCAAAGTAATCGAGTAGTTGTTTAGCTCTTTCCTTCCACTCCTTAAGACCTTCTAACTTAGCTTGTAACTCAAGGTTCTCCCATGCCGTCAAGTCGTCATCCACTATCACATCAGCTGAGATCCACCCGATTTTCTTTTTCACCTCGTTCGGCTTCTTCGTCACATCAATGTTAGATACGAGTACCTTCCCTGAGGTGGGCAAAGTTAAGCCCGTCATGATCTTTATAGTGGTCGTCTTTCCTGCTCCGTTGGGTCCTAACAGCCCGAAAACTTCTCCCTCCCTTACGTCGAACGAGATATGATCTAACGCTGTGAAGTCTCCGTATTTCTTCACTAGTTCCTCTACTAGAATAGATTGCTCATCCATATTTTAAAAAATACAAACTAATCCTTTATAGTTTTCGATTTCGATATCGGCGGACTACTTCACGACGAGGACAGGAATATCGGATTTGTTCATGATTTCAGATGAAACGCTACCAAGTATGGTCTTCTTTATTCCTGAAAGCCCTCTACTGCCCGTCACTATCATGTTGCAATTTATCTTCTTACAATATTCAATGATTGAGTCTGCTACATCGTTGCTCTCTAGAACTTCAGTGAAAACGGGAAATTCCTTTATGCTTTCCTTCAAAGAGTTTAGGCTATTCTTTGCTTTCTCCTCACTTTCGATTATGACTTGCTCTGGAGACCTGGGGGCTTCCTTTATTACGCTTACTATGTGAAGCTCATCCTCCTTTTTGAGGAGCGTTAGAACCATTCCTAGAGCTTTCTTTGAATGTTCCGAACCATCGAAACCTAGAACTACCTTCATGAACTTAAGTTAGAGCGTAAACTTAAAAATATTAGAGAAGTAAACATAAAACAATTTAACATTAAACACGCTTAAAATGAAAAGGTTTCATAAAAAAGCTCATCCTCTCTGGGTTAGAAATGAAAAATGCTAAATCCTCTTTCCCATCTCTCTCATCGCTAAAAGGAATACCCATAAGCCTTTCTTGGTAGCAGGATCATTGAAAAGCGATATCAGATCCTTGTTTGTTACCTTTTCCTTCTTTTTCACCTCTTCTTTTAACTCTTCGCTCGTTATTCCCTTCATTAACGCCATCGGTATTTCGTCGAAGGAGATTGAAAGAAACTGATCTATCTTGGGCAATGAGTCTAAAGCTGTCCCAATATAGTTTCCTAGCTTCTGTATGGCCTCGTCGTTTACCATGTCCTTGAGGCTCTTCATACCGTAAAGGATCCCCTTTAAGGTCTCTAAGGTTCCATCTTCTTTTAGCTCCTCATATTCATCAATAACGTCGCTTAGAACGTCAGCTCTCCTGAGCACATTTATAACGTATGAATTTATCTTCTCATCAGAGATCTCCTTCCCTATGGTAAGTATGCCGGATATTGAAGAAGCTAAGTTCTCCGCGACGTCATCGGTCATGATATCCTTTAAGAAGTTGAAACCGTTTGCCATATCCTCAAACAGTTGCTGTGAGACTCCGTCTCCTTTAATTTCCTGCTGAGATTTGGTCATACTATCGCCTTGGCAGTTACGTTCCAATACATCTTGTTGTACATCAGTTTGCCCCACCAATGTATGTAGGACGGCGGTGGAGGAACTGGAGGTCTGTTGTAATTGAACCTTATATACGTAGCACTATCAAGTCCGGTTGCTATATAGCACAGTACTGACCCATCGAAGCTCTTCTTCTCTATGTTCCCTCTAACGTCATTTGCGACGTTATTGGCAATGATGTATGACTCAAAGTCAGCTGTAGACCCTGCCTTAGAAATAGGTAGGTCTGTAGTGTCACCTATCACGTAAACGTCGGAGTGACCCTTCATGTTCAGCGTAAACTTGTCAGTGGGTACCCATCTTCTCCTGTCGCCGATCTCTGAATCTTCTATTATCTTAGATCCGATGTTCGGTGGTACAGATATTAGTAGGTCGTAATTTATCTTCTCTCCCTCTGAGGACTCTATGACTTTCTTTTCTGGGTCTACTGAAGTCACATTGAAAGGAGAGATTACCTCTATTCCTCTATCTTCGAATATTTTAGAAATCACTTTGTTAGTTGAATCTATTCCGAATACTCTGCCAGACGGATTCCCAACAGGGAAAGTGTATATCACTCTAGTCTTTTCTCTTATTCCACGTTTCTTTGCCATGTCCTCCAGGAGCATGGTGACCTCAAGGGGAGCCACCGGGCACCTGTGGGGTAACTTTGAAACGTTAACTACCACGGTACCTCCTGAGAAATCAGCCAGTTTCTCCCTCAATTTGATGGCAGATTCCATCTCGAAGGGAGTGAATGAACCTTCCCTGTACCCCTTGATCTCATTCCATGCGTATTCCACTCCCGTGGCTATTACCAAGTCGTCGTATCTGTGTTTCCTCCCGTCTTCGGTTACTACCTCGTGATTCCCTACGTCAATTTTCTTCATTTTCCCTGATAGCCCAGTTGAAAGTTTGATCCTGGGGTCAAGCAGATACTTCTCCTTCTTCACTAAAGAAGAACTGTCCTCAACACCGAAAGACAAAAGTAATTGACCAGGTAAGTAAACATGCTCATCGCTCTCCGTAAGTACTTCTATTTCTACTTCTCCCTTGTCTAGCTCCTGACTTAGCTTTTGCGCTATCCTATTAGCTACTATAGTGCCTGCTATTCCTCCTCCTGCAATTACCACTTTCTTCATGCGTATCACCTTCCTATAACAAACTTGAACTTGTTACCCTCCTGCGTTTCGCTTACAAGCTTGTATCCCGTGGCTTTCACCCATTCCCTCACTTGCCTTGCAGTCTCTGCGTCTCCTATTATGGCTTCCACAGCTTCATCCTCGTTTATTTCACCCATGACTCCGAGCAATTCACCAATAGGTCCAGCGCACGTCGACCCCGTTAAGTCAAGCGTTTTATAAATTTTGAGCATAACCAACTTTTCACCTAATAATTACATAACTCACGCATTCTTAAAAATTTTCTTTTGTTTTTATACTTTTTTATCTCTCGATAAAATTACGTAATTTTATTTGAGAAACACGTAAATAAAGTAAAGTTAGTACATTCAGTAGCCTCTGTTACCAGATTTTTATTTTTGTATATATATATAAATAACTAATCAAATAAATAAAATGTGTGACTATAGTAACGAGAAATTAATTTTGTTCAGCTAACACGGATCTTTAACAACTTTACTCTAGATCAAGGATGATTATAGTCTCCACTGTAACCAAGGAATTTTAGCTTAATGTATCCCTACGATTCGCACGTCTTGGCTTGTTTCAAAATGATGATATTATTCTCTCTTAGGAAATCTGTTAAATCAATGTTTATCTCATTTCTATTAGTTGTAATACCCTTATTAATATCAGTCAGGAAAACTATGCCTTTCTCGTTTAACATTTTCCTGAAATCCTCGGAATACATTTGAAGGAAATCAGTAGCCTCCGGATGTACAAACGAGCATTCTGATATCCTAACAAAAGGGAGGCTGCTTATAACGTCTACAGCGTCTTTATTCTTCACTAGAAGAGTATTGAGAAGTATAACGTATCTCGAAGGGAAATTCTGGTCCACATGAATCACGCTTTCTTCTAGAACATCTTTTAGTTTACCCATTCTTAGAAGAACCACGAGATCACTTAATGATAACTCGTGTTTGGAGGTTATAATTTCAAAAGCCAAATTCGGATCTATTTTATAGACCTGTTTAATATCATGATAAAGAAATAAAATACTCCTGTCTATTTTATATATCATCTCAAGGGTTGGGTCGCTTATTTTGAATAACGGGATTTTAGCTTCTTTTATCTTCGACATGGCATACCTACAATAATTTTCTCCTTTCTTACACGATGCCTCCAGCATATCGTCAGCGAAACCTCCTATGTTTATGATTGAATCAATCAGTTTAAATGTTACAATATCTGGGTACTTAGAGAGAGGCAATAGCTTATAGTACAACGATCTATTTTTAACAATCTCATCTCCTATTTCATTGCCCACTTCGAGTAAGGATGGATTTACTGCCTCGCCAGAGCTGTTTATGAACCTCAACCCATCTTTATCGTTAGTTATAGTATACTTATCTCCCATTAGAGGCACATCAGCAACCTTACTTCTCATGTGTTGAAACCTATGTTTCTCATTAATAAA
Source organism: Sulfuracidifex tepidarius (assembly GCF_008326425.1). Lineage (NCBI taxonomy): Archaea > Thermoproteati > Thermoproteota > Thermoprotei > Sulfolobales > Sulfolobaceae > Sulfuracidifex > Sulfuracidifex tepidarius. The sequence continues at coordinate 2,509,825 of NZ_AP018929.1, read as the reverse complement.
CGCTCGTGCTATTCTGTTCTGCAGAGGGATTTCGTCTACCAAAGCAATCCGAACAATAGAAATTATTTAATTAAGGTTGTCTAAAATAGAAGAAATGGACATCTTTTCTGATTTTATAGTTTTTTAAAAAGATAAAAAGAAATAATACAACTATAAGTATTTTAGTTTAGGACTCTATTAATTCTTCATATGTTCAGGAGCATAGTAGTAGGCTATGATGGATCTGAGCAGGCAGCTAAAGCTCTTAAGCTAGGAAAGGAAATTTCTAAGTTTTCATCAGCTAAACTTTACATAGTAAGCGTAGTTAACGTATGCTTTGCATATGATTCATCGACAGTCCCGCTTAATGATACTATAGATAAATTAAAAGAAAAAGCTAAAAATGACGTTAATTCTGCAGTGCAACAGGCTAAGAATGAGGGAATCAACGCCGAGGGTATTGTGACTGAGGGGGATCCTGCATCAGTTTTGGTAGAGACTGCAGAGAAAGTTAATGCCGATTTGATAATAACTGGAAATAGAGGATTAAGTAAACTGAAGAGGGCTGTAATAGGTAGCGTCTCATTCAATGTCGTTGAAATGTCTAAGATACCAGTGCTTATCGTAAAGTGAAATCTAATTTTTTAACCTTAACTTTTCAACAAAGGATATGATCGAAGCCAAGAACCTTACGAAAGTATACGGTGACGGAACCAAGGCCTTAGATTCCTTAACTTTCTCGTCCTCATCTAAATCCCTCACCCTTCTAGGCAAAAACGGAGCAGGAAAGACCACGTTCATGAGAATTCTTTCCACTCAGCTCATGCCAACTTCAGGGAGTGCTCTGGTCGAGGGTTATGACGTAGTGAAGGATGCAAAAAAAGTTAGGAAAATAGTCTCTTCTATACCACAAGAAGCTAAACCGGTAGGCATATCATCACCTTATGAGCACGTGGCCATGTACCTGACCTCAAGAGGACTTTCTATAAGCGAGGCTATATCTAGGAGCAGGTCCGTACTTAAGGATGTAGGTCTATGGGAAGTCAAGGATAAACCTACAGATTCCCTGTCAGGCGGTATGAAGAGGAAGGTGTTTGTTGCCATGGCGCTGGCTTCAGATGCAGAGGTAGTTTTCCTTGATGAACCCACAACTGGATTGGATCCTTTGTCCAGAATGGAGGTATGGTCAATTCTCAAGTCAATGGAAAGTAAGCTTGTCCTCACCACGCACTACATGGAGGAAGCACAAGAACTTGCAGACGAATTGTTAATGATTAATAGAGGCAAGCTTGTGATGAGCGGATCGCCTTCTTCCCTCTTGAAGAAATTTGAGGGAATGGTGAGAGTTGAGGGAACGGGCGAAATCAGAGTAGGTAGGACGATGATAAAGTACGTCAGGAAGGATGAAGCCTCATACTATGTGGGGAAATACATCATCAAGCCAATTTCATTGGAGGACTTATTCATAATGTATGCAGGTGATCAGGAATTAACTTACGATTCATCTTAACCTTCGTATGGTTTTATGGTATTTCGAATGTGAGAAGGGGATGGATATATGTTCTTGGATACCTAGTTTCGCCCCTAGCGTTACTTTTCCTTATCTTTATCATATCCAAAGGGTCTCTTCTAGACTATGCCATAGTCGGGGGACTTCTCTCCGTTGTAGCGGAGAACGGGCTCATCTCCCTCAGTGACTTCGCTTTTCTTAGGATGGAACTCCATCTTCAGGACCTGTTAGTAACTACCGGGATAGGACCTCAAGAGTACATTCTGGGTTTAGTGTTATCAAATCTAATTTTCTCCTTGCCTGGATTATTCCTTTACTCTGCCTTAGCAATCCTTTATCATGTAGTTAACTTGTTGGGCTTGTTGATATTACTGGGGATCTCAGCTCTTCTCTTAGTTACGACTTCTGGTCTGGGTTTTCTTATCGCCAGTTATCTTCCTCATGTTAGATATAGTTGGGGTATATCTTCGATACTTCCAGTACTATTTATTACAATACCGCCAGTATTCTATCCTTATTTCGTCCTCAAATCATGGGAGGTAATGATTCTTTCGATAATACCGACCACTTCTGCTTCCATTCTTTCACAAGGGATTGCCGGGCTAGCTGAAACTAAAGATATCTTCATATTACCCCTTTTGGTTGAAACTGCAATATTTTACGTCCTGTCTATAAAGAAATCTAGATGGTCTCAGATTTAATCTCATTTTTTATAATTCTATAAAAGTCTTTAGATAAGAGTGAAATTCAACTATACTTATCGTGAACTACTGGCTATAGAGGAAACGAAGCCATAAATATCATTTTTTAAAAATCTAGGCTTACGATTTTTTGATGAAATTTATAATCTATTCTTGTAGAAATGTAGATAGAATTTTAATAATTCTAATATCTTATCTTCAATTAATTTAAAAATATAGCGTAATATAAGAGAATCCTTTCAATAAAGGTATTTCATCTTAATTTTTCATAATATATAGTATTATGAAAAATAATAGAGATGTAAAATAATTTAATTTTTTTTAAAAAATAAAAAGAACTAGCTTGGTTTCATTGCGGCTCTATATGTTATGTAAACATATCCACAATTAGGACATTTCTTTATTACAGAGTCCTTATCATGAATTACTAGTATTTCGTCCACTTTACCACAAGAAGGACACTTTCTTCTGGCCACAATGTCCTAGTTAGAGGTAAACCGTTTATAAGTTTGGAGCCATACCCATAATATTATCTAAAAATATTTTTACAGTAATTTAATTATTATATTAAGAATAATATGTTCCTTAAAGCCTAAATACCTTTAGATAGAGATTAACCCATGCACGTGAAAAGGATAGGAGTTGTGGGAGCAGGTACCATGGGACACGGAATAGCTGAAGTTGCAGCTATGAAAGGTCTGGAAGTTTCAATAGTGGATATCTCATGGGACTTTCTGAACAGAGCCAAGGAAAAGATGACCGACTCTTTACAAAAAATTTTCAGTAGAGGGGGAATAAAAAAGAGTCCAGAAGAAGTCATGTCTAGAGTTACGTTCTCTACATCATACGAAGTGTTCAAAGACAAAGACCTAATCTTAGAGGCGGTACCAGAAAACGTTGACCTTAAAAGAAAGGTTTTTTCGTCTATTAAGGAAAACGCCCCGTCCCACGCAATACTTGCGACTAACACATCTTCAATTCCCATATCATTAATAGCAGAGGGGATAGGGAACTCAGATAGAGTAATTGGAATGCATTTCTTCAACCCTCCAGTTATAATGAAGCTAGTTGAGGTAATACCTAGCAAATACACTAAGCCTGAAGTGATAGATGAAACAGTAGAGTTAGCTAAATTCTTAGATAAGGTCCCTGTTAGACTTAAGGAGGAAATTCCTGGTTTTGTAGGGAACAGGATTTACCTGAGGATGATGCAGGAAGGCTGCAGAGAGGTGGAAGCCAAGGAATCTACAATGGAGGAAGTGGACAGTGCATTAAGGTATAAGGTAGGTCTACCCATGGGGATATTTGAGCTGGCAGACTACGTAGGATTGGACGTCTCATTAGATTTATGGAATGTTATAGTCAATAGTGGTTCTGCAGATGACGTGCCATGTTCGATGTATAAGGAGAAGGTATCTTCAAAGGAACTGGGAGTTAAGTCCGGTAAAGGATTTTACAGTTATCCCTCCCCTGGAAAATACAAGAAGCCTGATCTTCCGCAGGAGAGCAAAGTGGAACCAGCCAGAGTCATGTCATTAGCAGTAAATGAAGGAGCTTACCTAATCCAGAGGGGAATAGTCAATGCAGAGGATGTAGACAACGTGATGATATACGGCTATAACTTTCCAAAAGGTCTGATGAGGATTGCGGACGAAATTGGTATAGACGAAATTGTGAAGAATTTACAAGACATAAACTCTAAGGGTTACAAGGCCTATCAGCCGGTTCATTTACTGGAGGAAATGGTAAAAGATGGAAGGGTAGGTAAGAAGTCCGGTAAAGGATTTTATAATTATTAAAATAATAACAACAAGCTTGTTTTCGTTTTTGTGCATACATAGACCACGTGGCCTTTAGCAGGATGAATGTTTTTTACCGAAGTATTACTCTTTAAATGTATGAAGGTTTCAGGAGTAAGAATAACATTAGGAATATTGGTTTCTGCATTTGTGATCATTGTAGTGACGGGAATAGCTGCATTCATCTTGGGAGACGTTCTCCATATCATAGATAACGTTACAATTCTAAATATTATTTATGCTGTGCTGATTCTATTTGGAGGTGTGATTTTAACCTCTATTATAGGTAATGTCGTAAAGAAGACAACGACTAAGTCAATAAGCCCCACTGTAGGAGAAGGACTTAAGGTGCTCGTTCAAATTATAGGATATACTGTAACTATAATAGCAGTGTTTTCCCTTGTAAGAATAGGAATAACGAGCATACTCTTCGGTGGGACTGTAACCGGGCTAGTGTTAGGTCTTGCAAGTCAAGATATGCTCTCCAACATCTTCGGTGGGATAGTTATATTCACTTCCAGGCCTTTCTCTGTTGGAGATAGGATAACCGTATCAACATGGCAATACGGCTTAGATTTAGCTACCTATCCTCCTAAGTATTACTCCTATGACTTTCTAATTCCTGGATATACAGGAGTGGTAACTGACATATCACTCTTCTACACCACGATAATAACTGATGACGGCGTCCCCCTCAAAATACCCAACAGTATAATGATTCAGGCAGCAGTTTTCGCTCACAATGAGGACTTCAGGAGGGTTAGAACAAGATATGAGATATCCAATTCAATAGACCCCAGAATTCTGATACCCAGGTTGACGAGGAATATCAAGACCTTGGACTTTATAGTAGGAGACCCTTCAATAAGGATAATTGAAACAACCATGAGCTCTTACGTGATAGTAGTAGAGGCAATGTGTAGAGGTCAATATGAGGAGCCTCCAAGGCACGAGATAATCTTGAGAATAATGGATACGGTTAAAGAGATTCAGAACGAGAATATCCCTCACGACGGTTCAGGAAAACCCAGCCAGCAGGTAAAGTGAATGTCATCAAGCTTGACTATTTGAACTATCTTTGAATTAGAAGGATGATAACATAATGAAGAGAGAAATCCAAATAATATTTAAATTAGCTCCTAGAATTCTAGCTTATAGAGAGTTCAGAAGGAAAATAATGAAAGATGAAAAGATAGATGAAGAGGAGATAGAGAAGGAAGCTAAGAAACTTACTGATGCGATAATAGATCTCGGACCTACCTTCATTAAGTTTGGACAAGTCCTGTCTGTAAGGCCCGATATAATGCCAGAAGCCTACATAAAGGAGCTTTCAAGGCTTCAGGACGAAGTTCCGCCAGCACCATATGAGGAAGTTGAAGAAACTCTCAAGAAAGATCTAGGCGAAGAGTTCAAGATACTCGATGTGAACCCGATCTCTTCAGCTTCCCTAGGGCAGGTGTATCTAGGTACGGCTTCTGATGGGAGGAAAGTAGCGATAAAAGTAGTTAGACCTAACGTTGATAAGTTAGTCGCGAACGACGTTAAGATAATGAGAAGACTTCTCCCCTTACTAGGTTTGGTTTTAGATAAAGCTTTTGTAGATCTAATGAAGACTTTTGTTGATGAGTTCTCTTCTAGAATTTTCGATGAGATGGATTATAACAAGGAAGCGAATAACTTAAGGAAGATAAGTGAGTTTTTAAAGGGTTATGATGGAATCAAGGTTCCATCACTGATCAAGTCTACTAAACATGTGCTAGTGATGGAGTATGTCAAATCGACCAAGATAACTTCCGACGATGTCTCCGTGAGCGATAGGAGATATCTCTCTTACAAGGTATTCAAACTCTTCATGACTATGCTTCTCGATAATGACTACTTCCACGCAGATCCTCACCCAGGAAACGTGGGAATAGATGAACAAGGTAGGTTGGTCTTATACGATTTCGGAATGGTAGGAAAGATAGATTCCAGAACTAGGAGCTTACTTGTAAGGGCGTATTTTGCGCTTACCTCCTTTGACGCTAATGCTTTAGTAGGAGTGTTAGATGAACTTGGAGCAATAGATCCCTATGCGGATAGGGACGTTCTCACCCAAGGAATAGATCTGTTCATGCAAAACCTACAAGGCATAGAGGTAGACCAGATGGAGGTGGAGGATTTCCTCGATATATCTAACCAAGTTTTCTATAAGTTTCCTTTACGTTTGCCCTATAAGTTAGTTCTTCCTTTGAGGATGATAAGCGTGTTAGAAGGGACTTGCAGGAAGATCTATCCCGATTTCAACTTTCTAGAGTTCTCCGAGAAATTACTTGATGAAGAAGGATACAAAACGAAGGTAGTTGTGGAACAAGGGAAAGAGGTATTCGATAACATAAAGAAAAAAGTTGTTGACTTTCTAATAGGAAGGAAGAAAAAACCAGTCGTTCCTTTGCGTGTAGACGATAGGAAAAACAGGAGAGTAGTACCTCAGGTTATTATAGTTTTTGCAATAGCAGTATACTTCTTTACTCACAACGCAGTTCTTTCCATACTGATTGCTTTACTGGGTCTCTCCTTCATTCGACTTTAATGGTCACTCCGCCTGATTGTACTGGTGCCTTTATTGTCAACACTCCGTTGTCGTATTTTGCGGATATCCCTTGATCGGTCTTAATCCTAAGTGGTAATCTTATCCCTCTCTCTATCTTAGATGGACGTTGCGAAAGGTACTTAGTTCCTTCGGTTTTGTTCTCTCTTTCTGCCTTTATTTCGATATAATCCTCTGATACTAACCTGACCTTAATATTATCTTTTTGAAACCCGGCCAGATCTGCAACGATAAAGAGATAGCCCTCTTGTTCATATATATCCATTGGAGGCAGTACATTTTCATAAAATTCTCTGGATGCCTCTTCGATTCTTTTACTCAGTTCCTTTTTGATCGGTTCCATCATTTCATGCTCCTCCTCTTCGACAGAATTTTCAGCAGTCTTAGAAGGATGTACCACCTGAATATCTTTCTCCAGACGCTCATAAGATTTAGATACATCTTATTTACTTTAAATCTTTTGCGAAGATGTAAACATGAAAGTTATGTTATTCTCACTTTCATTAGTGCGAAGAGCACCTTTGGAATCGAAATAATAGAATTTCTCAATAACTTAGAGGAAGTCAGGAAAAACTATTTTTATTATCAATAATAATAATTTTACAATAAAGAATAGTTATATCTAGGTAAATGTCATTTTCCCCTATATTAATGGTAAGAGAAAAGATTTTCTTTAAGGGTAAAATAATTAGAAAATCTATATTACAAAAAGAGGATCTAATCTCTTGACTTAGAATAGAGAGGGGAAATGGTATTATTAACAACTTACCTTCTTAGCTGTGGAGCTACCTTTAGGTTGCTCATTGCCTGCACTTCTCTTATCGACTCATCAGGTCTTATGCTGTACTTGATGATGTATTTCTTTACTTCTCTGTAGCTTTCAGGGCTTTGGACTACTGGCTTAGCTGACGCCAATAGTTTGAGATACATAGATCTCTTCTCTATTTCTGTCTTGGCTTCATCTAGGCTTCTTCCCATCTCCTCTATCCTGGATCTTAGGACCTTTGCTGAGTCCAGTTCTAAGAGGTGAACGTCGGATCTGGGCTCCCAGCTTACGACCCTCCTATAGTCGTTTGGAGAAACAATCTCATCAATCCCTACTGCACGCCTCCTTAGGACTACCTTATCTCCAACGAAAACTGGAAGCCTTCTTACGTTAACTACGATGTTCATCATGGATATCCATTCTTGAGGAATGTTAAGTGGGTTATTCATCAGCCTCTTTATTGCAGAAGCAGTATCGTAAGCGTGGAAAGTGGTAGCTCCTCCGTGACCTGTAGATATTGCTTGGAACAAGACGTATGCTTCTTGCCCCCTTATTTCTCCTACAACTATCAAATCAGGTCTGTATCTTAAGGACAGCTTCAGCAAGTCCATTAGAGAAATCTCCTTCCCTGTTCCTCCGTATGCTGACCTCGAGTACAGTTGAACCCAGTTGTCGTTTGCTATTCTTATTTCAGGGATATCTTCAATGGAAACTATCTTCATTGATTCTTTAACTAAGTTCAGAAGAGATCCTAGGACGGTCGTCTTTCCCGCTCCAGTAACTCCTATTACCATGAACGACATTTTCATGTCTATTGCATACCATAAATAGGCAGCAGCATCTGCTGAAAGAACTCCAGAGTTGATTAAATCGAGGATAGTTATTGGCTTATCAGCGAATCTCCTTATCACGAAGCTTGAACCTCTGGCGCTGACCTCGTTCCTGAATGTCGCCGCTATTCTATCTCCTTTTGGTAACATTCCATCAGCTATTGGGTCAGCTATGGAGATAGTCCTACCAGTCAAGGAAAGCAGACGGAGTACTATCTGATCACTTAATTCATTACCATCAATGGCGTAATCAAGTATCTTCATTTCTTTAGTGAAGACTACGTTAGTAGGGACATATTCGAAGCTCCTATGATAAACGTAAACTGGCAAATTGAGACCAGAGTAAGAAATATCTTCAACCTCGCTATCTGCTATAAGGGAAGTTAGAACGTTATAGCCGAACATGTTTCTCAGAAGGTAATACAGAGCTACGTTAGCTCTAGTGGAAAGCTGGTAAAGAGTTCCCTTCTGTCCTCCTATTATACCTAGGTCTTTTCTCTTGGTGTCTAGATCTACGAGAACTTTTCCGATGTTTATATCAACTGACTTAGTCAGAAGTTCTCTCTCTATCTCTTCAATTATCTGCATGTATAAAGAAAAAGTGGATTGATCAATTGGAGGCTCGAATAAGTTGTACTTGTAAATTCCCTTTTCCTTATCATATGTAATGAAAACATGTGGGTTCACAACGTTGAATTCAATATTATTTTCAGTTAGAGTGTTTCTAACTTTTTCAGGAATTATTGTCTTAAGGTCAATATCATAGTCCGATATTACCTCAGTGATATCCTGAGAAGTTACAGAAACGGGATAAAGAGTAACTGGAAGATCTTTAATTGATATTGAATGTTCAGTTTTTGGCTTGCTATCTTTTGTCTTGAGATTAATAGCAGGAAGCTTTGGCATAAGATTATAAATAGAAAAAGAGGTATATTAACTTTTAGAATGTTGGTTTGGCAGGCGATACTAATGTAATATGTTGGGCTATTATTAACAGTATTACAGTAATCACTATTAGTATGGCTGAATGTATAAGTCCTACAGAAGTCCTTCCACTGCTCAACTTGCCTACCAGGAGTCCTGCTAAGAACGAATTGAAGAGAGATGATACAGAGATGATGTAAAGTGCATTAGGTAGTAAAACCTGAGCCTCTGCAAGCGGACCGTAGCTTAAGCTGGAGCTTGTAGTTTCATGCGATAGAACGTAAACCATAGAGTTTCCTAGCAATACTGAAGCTATTAGAGCTAATATTATACCTACGTATGGAGTATAGAGTAGAACCTTTATTCTGGAGTTGTATTCTCTTCTTATTCTTATATGAGTTGAAATCTGGTCTGCCAGGAATTCCACAGTCTCTGGAGTTAGGCTTCCTATTTCTATCATATCAGCTAAGCTTATTAGTGATACCTTGCTAGAGAAGTCCATTATTTGGTCTGCGGCCCTCTTAAATGAATCTTTTAGAGGATATCCCAATCTATTGTAAATATCTATAGTTTCAAGGACTGTGTTGAATTTACCCATCTCTTTGCTACCTCTCAAGTTCCTAATTACAGCTTCCGGAGATAGGCCTGCTCTTAAACCTTCAGATACAGCTCTAAGGAAAGACACTACGTATATATCGTATCCAGTGCCCTTTCTTACTTCCTTCATTGCTACTATTCCGGGAGGTATGGATGCTATCAAAAGACCGATAGCTATTGCAAAGACGCTAGGGTTTATACTTGAGGACGATCCGCTAAGTGTGAGGAAAGCTACAAGTTGATTTGGAGCCGAGGTGAATGGGGGAATTCTATTAACTATTGCTAGGAGCACAAACATTACTAGAAGACCTGCAGGTAAAGTAATGTAAAATAGCTTGTTCGCTTTCAGAGGTCTTTCTGGGAATTTGAACTGAGTAGAATCTACGATGTAAACAAATAATAGATTCACCATAGGTATAAGCAACACTGCCATTGCCCCCAGCATCTTGAAGGAGCTTCCTCCACCGAAGGAAGGAAAGAGCGCCTCTATAATCATGGCGAGGAAGAAGGTTATGAATCCAGACGATAACCATATAACGTAACCTTCCCCTATTCCTTCAAGCTTTGACGCCGCATCTGCTGCCGCTAGTTCTACAGCCTTAAGTAGGTCTTTGGTTTTACTGTATATAGTATCTACAACCGGAGCTCCAGTCCTTATTGCGGTTACGTATGTGGTAAGAAAGTCATTGAAGAGTTTTGACGGAGATATCGGGAAAGAGTTGACTATTGCCTCTTCAGTGCTTTCCCCGAGGAATTTCATCCTTTTCGAGATATAAGCTGATATCTGACTTATGTTAGAGAGCGCATTAGAACGTGCAAGGTAATCAAAGACGAATCTTACGTTTAGACCTGCCTTCAAGAACACTAGGAAGATGGAAGAGAATATCGGGGTTTCGCTGTCAATTCCTACTCTTCTGCTCTCAATCCTTTGGGAGACGTTTACAGTATATACTAGATAAACTAGAGGGGGTATTATTATCCCGAAAACTAGCATCATCAAACCTACAGCCAAGTACTTTACCATGTGGAACCTAAGGAAGTCTAAGAAGAGGAACCCACCAAATGCGACCATCATTACGGCCATCACGCCTGAAATCAAAAGGAATGAAACTAGCCTCGAAGCGTAAATTCTGGGATCGTCACTAAGACCTGCTTTCTTTAATTTTTCATCGAACTTCTTTGAAAGGGATTTAGCGAAGCCAGAGTTGTAAAACAAGAGATCGAAAGCACCGTAATGTGTCGAAGAGGGAATAACGTCAGTTTTCTTCTCTTTCTTCTTTTCTCCTCCTTTTCTAAAGTTAAATTTCTGTTTGCTCACATTAATATCATAAATCTGCTAGGCTATATCTATTTCGCATGGATTTCTATTATATCCTTGTCCTCAAGAACATGTTCTCCACCTACTTTTTGTCCAGGGAATTTCACCGACTTTCCCCATACACGTGCGTACTTCATTCCTTCAGCGAGAGAGGAGTGAAGCCTTCTAGCTACGTCCATCACTGTCGAACCCCTTTTCATTATTAGCGGATCTCCTGTAGCATCTTCTCCAGGTTCCTTAGTGTAAACCCTTATAACGTCGAGGTTCTCGAAGAGGACCTTAGGCAGGGTCTTCACAGCTTCATCAAAGGAAATAGACAATATGTCGCTCTTGAATGGTGTTTGAGAAACTAGGACTCCTGGTTTGAACGTGACAGACTCAAAAATGGCTTTCTCTACGTCGTCCATGGTTATCTCACCGAGGATCCTTACTATAGCTGATCTTATTCCGAATCCCTCGAGGTACTTCCTGATTTCACTTTCGCTCGAATCTACTATCTTTCCAAGGTTAACTATCCTTATGCCCGAATTCCCGTATCTGGATCTTTCCAGTATCACTTTTCCCTTAGGTCTCTTCAAGAGGACGTTGTTGTCCTCCAAGAACTTCTTTATTGACTCATACTCTTGCGGGTCGTTAGCTATTATGACTACTGCATCGGCATTTCTGGCCAATCCCACTATTCTACTCAACGGAACTGTGAGAGGAGGGTTTACGAGTTGAAGCTTTATGTCTTCAAAAACTGCCATCCCTGGTACTGGAACGTCTCTAGGTATGGACTTCACATTAGTCAAACTCCTTAACAGTTCAGTCCTCATGAACGCATCTCCAAGGAGCACTATCTGGCCTGCTCCCGCTTTCTCGACAAATATAGAGAAGGATCTTTTTCCTCCTCCTTTTCGCTTTTCCTTCTCTGCCTCTTCCTTCAGTTCGGATAGCCTTCTTTTAGCCCAGTAAACCAGGTTTTCAGTTCCCTTATGTTTCGGAACGTAGCTGAGGAAATCCTGGATCGCCTTTATTTTCTCTTCTGGGGTCTTCGCATCCATTACTTTCATCCATTTTGCCTTTGCCTCAGCCGGAAGGTTAGTTACCAATTCAGGACCCCTCTTTTTTCAACATAATATGTAGGAGCAATGCGTTTTAATATCTTCCATGACCTCCTCAAGAAAGGGGGAGGAGGCTCATTACTGCGATGGATTTCAGAAACCCATGTTACAGTTCTCTCATCTGAAGGATAGCCAGATCCAATATCGCCGTAAGTCCTTTTGATCTCATCTATGGCTCTATCTCTTATTACTTTGGCCACAACACTGGCCGCGCTACATTCCACGAAGTTAACGTCAGCTTCATGTACAACGTTAGAGGTGATCCCTAAGGAATTTAGATAGTTTATCACCTCACTTTCCTGTCCAACCTTGTCTACCGTGACTTTGGTAGGGTTTAGATAGATTAAAGAAGAGATTATTTTGTTTACAGCTCTATAAGTAAGAGAATTCAAATTTTCTCTGTCTATCTGCTCTGGTTCAACTTTCACCACTGAGAACCCAGACGAGGTTTCCAGTATGACATCGAAGAGCTCCTCTCTCTTTTTTCTGGATAGCTTCTTGCTGTCTTTCACTCCTATTTCCTTAAGGAAGCCCAATGTACTTTCATCAAGAGCGACGCCAGCGATCACCATGGGTCCTATTAAAGGACCCCTTCCAGCTTCATCTATTCCTATGATCGTCTAGTTCACCTTAATTCCGCGTTTTCGCTTTCTAGATCCTTAGCGATATGACTAACTTTCCGCTTCTCTTGCCGTTTTTAAGGGATTCTCCCTCGAAGCTTTCCTTTACCTCAGCTTTCACCATTGAAATTATGTTTGAAACCAACCTCTTTGCCACAGTCCTATTAATGAAGTAGTAATCTATTCCTTCTCTTCCTATTTTCACGTCAGAGAGATTATCTACTATTTCCCTTGAAAAAAATGACTCAAAGAATACTCTTTTTTCATTCAAGTTACCGTTCTTGCTTCTCAGCTGAACTATAGCGTCGTAAAACCTTCCTCTTTTTTTCATACATGAGTCGCATAACGAATTTTCAATATTTATGTATACGTCTTTCCTGACCGAGACTGCCTCATTTCCTATTTTTCCAGTAAAAATTACTACTGCTATATCTTTGCCGTTTTTATCTTTACTTAGTCCTACATCAGCCTTATACTCCTTAACGTTTTCATCTATGTTAGCATGTTTCATGATCTCGGCATATACAGTATCCTCAAGGTCTCCTGCTTTCACCCATTTTCCAGATGACCATTGAGACCCACATATCTTGCATATCTTTACGTTTATTGACCTTGGTATGGAAAATATTTCTTTTCGTTTTGAGTAGCAAGAAGGACATAGAAGATCTATGAGCTCAACGTCTTCCCTTCCACACGAGACGCAGAACTTCTTCGTGTTCAAGAGCATCACTTTTTCACAAGTTGTATACTTGTGCTATCTTTATTCCGCTTATTTCTCTTACTCCATCCTTATGGACTATACCTTTCCTAATTGCCTCATCAACTAATGTAGATCCCACTATGCTCATTACAGTGGCTTCATCTATAAGACCTAGAGCATACTCAGACTCCACAATATCACCTCCATAGAACTTTTCGTTTATATCAAGAACCAAATCGTTTTCCTTGAACCTCTTCCCCAAGAGACCCTCTTCACATACATTTATCATTACATATCCTTGCGCCCTTATGATGTTGAGATGTACTTTCATGCAGATCACAGTGGCTTTACTGGAGTTTGAGCTCCGCATGCCAAGCAAGATATGATCCATACCTTCTTATCCATTTTAAGTACAGTATCTATACTCTTACATGTCATACATTGGACGTAAGAATGTATGAATCTCTCCATGAGAGTATTGATCACTTGTGAGGAAAATTTACCTTGTATTGTTAGTTGACCATTATTTTCTATGGTTCCAGGAGCAGCTAGTTCCTTTAGCAAATACTTAGTGCATACCTTTAGGTCCCTTCTAAGTCTATCACAGTACTCTCCGAAGTTTTTTACTATAGTCATATTTCCTACGTTAAATATATTGAGCTCTGGTAAAGCTTGAATTCCCTGCTTTTTGGCCTTCTCTGGAACCTTAGAATAAAGCCTGTCTAAAAGCGATAAATAATCCTTTTCTGAACTCACACTAACCCTATTAACGTCCGGGTTTAAATTAATGATGATTAGCGTTGCAAAAGATCTACATCGAAACATATGGGTGTACTCTAAATAAGGGAGATACCTTGATCATGAAGACCTTACTTAAGGACAGGGAGTTCGTGAATGATCCAAAAGACGCTGACTTGATAATGATAAACACTTGTGCCGTAAGGTTGGAGACAGAAGAGAGGATGAAGAAGAGGATTTCGGAACTCAGGAAATATGGCAAAAAACTTGTCGTTGCAGGTTGTTTAAGCGGAGCAGAGCCTGGAACCGTCATGAGCGTAGCCCCAGAGGCATCGCTCATAGGACCTCAAGCCATAGAGAAGGTAAGAGATATAGTCGATGGAAACATAAAGACTGCACTGAACGGAGAAAGAGCCTCTATAACTCCTCATATGATGGAAGGTAAAATAGGGATAATTCCCATCGCCGACGGTTGCGCTGGGAATTGTAATTTCTGTATTACAAAACTAGCTAGGCGCAAGCTGAGGAGTTACCCCCTCCGTTCAATTATAGAGTCAGCTAAGTTTGCCTTATCTAAAGGAGCAGTCGAGTTAGAACTTACTGGTCAGGATACCGCTGCGTACGGGCTAGATTATGGAGCCAGCATAAGATTGCCAGAAGTTGTTAGGCAAGTTGCAGATTTAGAAGGTGATTTCATGATCAGGATAGGAATGATGACCCCAGAACAAGCTTCTTCCATAATAGATGAGCTAATAGACGTTCTGAAACTCAAGAATGTTTATAAGTTCATCCATCTCCCAGTACAAAGCGGAGACGACGAAGTTTTGAAACTGATGAACAGGAAATACACTATAGATCAATATAAGGGCATAGTCGGGGAATTGAGGGCTAAAGTACCGTTTCTGAATGTGACAACGGATATAATAGTGGGTCATCCGGGAGAGACGGAGGAAGCATTTGAGAACACATTATCATTAATGAAAGATATGAGATTTGAGAGGATTCATTTAGCAATATACTCTATGAGGTCTAACACGAGGAGCGCATCAATGCCTCAGATACCTGATAAAGTTAAGAAGCAGAGGATGAACATGGCATACAAACTTTATGAGGATATTTCCCTTTCTATCCATAAGGAATATGAAGGCAAGCTAACCAGCTTGCTTTTAACAGAGAACGGCAGACAAGGATCCGTGATAGGGAGAACCGTAAATTACATACCAGTAGTAGTGAGAGGTGACCATGAGCTTGGCGTCCGCGTCAGCGCGAAGATTGATGAAGCCTCGTTCTTTGATCTGAAGGGACATTTAATTTAAAAAGTTTAAATAGTATAAGCCCTCTTTACTATTGATGACTGAGAACGTATATATTGTCTCGGCTGTGAGGACTCCAATAGGCAAGTTCGGTGGAGCTTATAAAGATATCTCACCCTCCGATTTGGGGGCAATTGCAATTAAGGAAGCTTTAGCAAGAGGCAGGGTAGATCCAAAGGAAGTTGAGATAACTATAATGGGTAACATACTTAGGGCCGGTCACGGTCAGGACGTAGCCAGACAAGCCGCAGTGAAGGCAGGAATACCCATGGAAGTTGACGGTTACTCGGTAGACATGGTCTGCTCTTCAGGAATGATGAGCATCATGAACGCTGTTCAAATGGTTAAGAGCGGGGACGCCGAAGTAGTTGTAGCTGGTGGAGTAGAAAGCATGAGCCAATCTATGTTAGCTGTGAAGAGCGATTTGAGGTGGGGTGTCAAAACTATAATGCCTCCAAACAAGGTGGAGTTCATAGACACCATGCAGATGGACGGACTGACCGATCCTTTCAATATGAAGCTCATGGGCCAAGAGGCAGATATGGTAGCAAAATCGCATAATTTCACCAGGAGGGAACTTGATGAGGTTGCTTATCAAAGCCAAAGAAGGGCCTATGAGGCGACATCAAAGGGCTTAAACAAGGCCGAGCTCGTGGAAGTAGAAATTAAAGGTCAGAAGGTAACTTCCGACGAGGGAATAAGGGCAGACACATCAATTGAAAAGCTCCAGAAGTTAAAGCCTGCCTTTGGCGAAGATGGGTTTCACACAGCAGGCAATTCGTCCCAACTCTCTGACGGAGCATCTGCAATGGTGATTATGAGTGAAAGGGCAGTCAAGGAGAGGGGATTAGAGCCGCTGGCTAAGGTTCTAGGCTTCAGTTGGGCTGGAATTGAGAGCTGGAAGTTCACTGAGGCTCCAATTTTCGCAGTCAAAAAGTTGTTAAAGAAGCTTAACGCTGAGATAACGGACTTCGATTACTTTGAAAACAACGAAGCCTTTGCAGTGAATAGCGTTTTAGCAAATAGATATCTCGGTATATCATACGACAAACTCAACGTGTTCGGCGGAGCAATAGCTATAGGACATCCAATAGGCGCCAGTGGAGCAAGAATAGTCACTACTCTGATAGATGTGCTAAGCAAAATGGACGGAAAGAAAGGCATAGCAAGTATTTGTCACGGAACTGGAGGATCTACAGCTATCGCTATAGAGCTTCTGAAGAAGATGTAAGATACAGTAAAAATATTGTATAAACAGTACAATAACAATAATTTACCATTATACTCTTTTTGTGTTTTTCTATCACTCATATTTCTACTTGAAGGCGTGACGTACCAAGGCTTACATTGAAGATGGGAAAGTATGGAATAGATATCTTAATATAACCTGATAACAAGGTGATAAAGCCTGAGGATCATTAGGACGAAATGCATGAGAAGCTTATATCTAGAATTAGGGGCAAAATCTGCTTTACAGCACTCATCCCCAAATAGCAGGTCAATGAGTAGATAGGAAAAAGTTCTCGAGAGCTAGACATGTAAACCTTAGAATACTCTAATCACATCTATAGTTCCTTCTGACTTTCTTTAAATTGGATCTCCCAAATCCGAATCAATGAAATGAGGAGACACAACAACTCAGAATGAAGGGTCAAGTTGTTGCTTCACGTATTATTTATCTATTTTTATTTGATACTATATAAAGAGAAGTTTGAAGATAGTATAAATAATCTTTTATGTAGCATTTCCTATAGATAGTCAGAAAGGTGGTTAAATAGTTGTCTAAAAAGGTCAAGCAGCCAGAAGTTCCTACAAATAGAAATGTACCAAAGCCCGGAGACGGTGAAGCCATATGTGTAGTTAAGAAGATGCTGGGAGGTGATCATATAGTTGTGAGTTGTTTGGACGGAAAAGAAAGGATGGCTAGAATACCAGGTAAAATAAGGAAAAAGGTTTGGATGAGAGAGGGGGACGTAGTACTAGTTGGGATCTGGGACTTTCAACCTAACAAGTGTGATATAACCTATAAATATAATAATGATGATATAAAGAGACTTGTTGAAGAGAAGGTGGTTTCAAGGGAAGTTCTGGATCAGCTAAGAGGTTAGTTATGCCCAAGAGACCCCCAGACTTCAAAAAGAAGGAAGAGAAAAGAAGGAAAGATGAAGATCTTTTTAAAGTAGTAGATTCGACAATAGATTACACGACTTTCAATAACCTTATGATAGTTTCTCGAAAGCTCAACCTAGAGGAGATCTTTGGATCCATATCTTCAGGGAAGGAAGCTAAAATTTATCCTGGGAAGGACTCAAAGGGAAAATTTTATGCTATAAAGATATTTTATGTTTCAACAGCCCAGAGCAAGAGGGCCGTTCAGAAATATACTAAGGGAGACTACAGATTTGAAGAAGCTAAAACTGGGAACACGAGAAGCCTAATTGAGCTCTGGACGAAAAAAGAGTTCCGTAACCTGAGAGAGATGTATGACGCTAAGGTGAGAGTTCCAGAGCCATACATTTTTTATAAAAACATCCTGGTGATGGATTTCATAGGCGATAATGGAATAAGAGCACCTCTTTTGCGAGAGCTCCCTGAGGACGAGATAACCGAAAGCATGTATCTGGACATCTTAGAACAGATTACTAAGATGGTTAGGGGAGCTAAGCTAGTGCACGGGGATTTAAGTGAATATAATATCTTAGTCTTTGATAATCTTCCTTACATCATTGATGTAAGCCAATCCACACCATTAGAGAATGAGAATTCTATAGAAATGCTAAGAAAAGATGTAGAAAACATAAATAGGTTCTTTGCAGACAGAGGCATAGAAGTGCAGGAAACTAACTCTTTCCTGTCAAATCTTTTAGGTGATCCAAATGTTCATAACGGTGGAAGATCAAAAAATTCCGGAAGTCAACAAGATTATTCAGAGATTAAGTGACATGACTAGTTCCGAGATATCCTTTGACGAGAAGACCAAGACTTACAACGTGATCCCAAAAGGGAATCCTTATGATGCAATGAAAGCTACAAACGTGATTAAGGCTATAGGTCTTGGCTTTAACGTAACTGATGCGTTGAAGTTGCTAAGCGACGAATATGAACTTGAAACTATAGATTTGAAAGAAACCATGGGAAAAGACCAGGACGACATGAGGAGAGTTAAGGCTAGAGTAATTGGAGAAAAGGGGAAAACAAAGAAGTTCATTGAAGAATATACTGGAGTTATTATGTCAATTCACGAAAATCACATTTCGTTCATAGGTCCTTTCGATCAGGTCGCAGTAGCAAGAAAAGCAGTTGAGCTAATAATTTTAGGTAGAGAACACCAATCTGTCTATAAGTATTTAGATAGGGCCGAGAAGGAGCTGATGCAATACAAGATGGAGAAGCTAAAGAGGTCAAGTAACAAGTTTTATGAAATCTAAATCGTCGACCCCCTTCATTCTGGACGTTACGCTTTTTATAACCTTTCCGTATGAAGTTATTATTTCTCTATTGTGAGAATCTTCTATAAATAAGAGAACATCCTCGGTTTTTCCCTCATAGAGTAGCCTGAAGAACCTGAGAAGTATTTTCTTAGGCTCGCTCAATATGTCCTCAGTTACTAATAGACTTGGCTCTGGCTTCATTAAAAGAGTCAGATGAGGTCCGTCTAGGGAGGCGATCATTGCTATCTTGTAAGCGCTGTATTCCTTTGTGGGAGACTTCTTGCTTGCCTTAACCTCTATGTAGAAAGTTTTCCCGTCCTTCTCTGCTTCTATGTCATGCGTTGGCATATCAACAGATCTTATGTTAGTGAAATTCATGTCCTCTAGTATTCTCCTTGCCCTGTATTCCATAGCGAAACCAAATATTATCCCCTTAGCACGCGAGAGAGCGTATTCCATTTCTTCCTCGCTAAAGTTGTACTCAGTTTTCAACTCATCTAGCGTATTCACAGAGATTATAAAGGGATCAAAAGAATATAAGCTTAGGAGTCCCTAAAGATATTTTCTAACAAACTTAAAATTATTAGAGTTAAAAACAATTTAACCAGCATATTTTTGAATTTAAATTTGAGTCTTAGTCAACTCCTTATAAGCCTTTTACCGTGCTTGGTAGCTAAATGTCATGTAATTATTACTATCAGGATAATCCTCATTAACTATAAGGATATTCGTTCCATGTAAATGAAGTTTAAATGAGAAGGTAATTAAGGTGAACATAACGCTTATATATTACGAAAAAGATAATAATATGAATTTTGATTATGTTTCTAGAATAGATTAAAATATAAATTCTCTAAAAACCAATATCAGATTAGAGATGTGGGCTTCAAACTGACAAGATATGAAGTCATTAACTGCTGTGTAAGTCAGTTTATAAATTATTGGATTCATTTTTCTCGATAACATAGGAGGATTACTCAGGTAGCTTTCTCTCAGAAATACTAACGTATTATCTGTTACACGACTCTTAAAAACAGAGCTCTAGAAAGAAAAGATTAGTGAAAGCAGAGTGAGCGTAGGAATAGATTCAAGGTCTTCTCGTTCTTATGATGAATTAAGAATAGGTGAAGCGGTAGCTCATATAGTAAGTGCTTCCTCGATAGTAGAGGGTCTTGGTGAATGCGATTACACTGTTCAGGAGACCATGAGAAAATACGTTGACCTTTGGATAGTCGAGATGTCTCCAATATCTTATGTACCCGGAATGGTAGAAGCTTTAGGCGATATGATTACCAAGAAAATAACTGAAATATTTGAGAATATTTCAGAGGATGAGCTTGGGTATTCTCTCGATTTATTGTTAGACTTTAAGAGGAGGTTTGAGAGTGGCATTCTTTCTATTGATCAAGCAGACATAGAGGTTAGATGCGAAAGGATACTTAATTCCTTAGGAGTAGACGTAAATAAGTTGGCCAAATTCATTGAGAGAGATAAAATAAACGGTCTCATCTCTGCCGTGGTCATAGCTTTAGGTATAGCTTCTGTTCGTGATAGGAAATGGACTCCGGAATCGCAATAACAGCGGAAAAACTAGTTGACGTCACAATAAAGAAGGCATGTAAAATTAGGATTGATAATCAGGAAATAATTAAACTGGTGGGAATTTCTTCTAAAGACATAGCTTTCAAGGCCACAGACAACATATCTTATTGGCTAACGTTTTCTCAGAACTCTGTATTTTATTGTAAGATCTGTAATAAAGGTCCATTCACAAAAAAGGGTTTATATCTGCATTTAAGCAGACTCCATAGGTACGAAATAAAAGCTTTACTAGAAGAAGAAATAAAGCGAGAAGTTAGGACAGCACTTTAAGGGCCGAGTCTAGATCTGATATCAAGTCTTCTTGGTCTTCTATTCCTACTGATAGCCTAAGGAGGGAGTCGTTAATTCCAATAGCTTTCCTCTCTTCTGGTGACAACGTGCGATGGCTCATGGAAGGAGGGTGTGATATAATCGAGTTAACTCCGCCCAAGGTTTGAGCTGCGATTATCACCTTTAGAGATTTCATGACTTTTAACGCGTCTTCCGCAGAACCCTTAACGTCAAAGCTGACTACACCTCCAAATCCTTTCAGTATTCTGGACGCTATTCTGAAATCTTCATGTGACTTTAGTCCCGGGTAATATACCTTAGAAACCTTTGGATGATCTTCGAGAAACTCTGCTACTGCTAACGCATTTCTATTTATGACGTCCATTCTGATCTTAAGAGTCTTCATTCCTCTGATAGTTAAGTAAGCAGTGTGCGGATCCATAGAAGTACCCATTGTTCTTCTCATCAAATCAATTTTCACCATTACGTCTCGCGGTCCAGCTGCGAGTCCCGCTATAACATCATTGTGACCAGATATGAATTTGGATCCACTTTCTATTACTATGTCAGCATTAAGCTTTATCGGCTTCATGTTGATAGGGGAAGCGAATGTATTATCCACTATTAAAGACCCTCCTTTCTCTTTTGTGACTTTTGAGATCTCTTCCACGTCGAGGACTCTCAACAAGGGATTAGTAATGCTCTCTATGAATACAACATCAACTCTAGGCAAAGAATTAATCTCGTCGAGAAGTGACGCCGTACCTATGTTAGACACTTTTACGTTAACTCCCCAGCCCTTTAAGAAATCGTTGAAAAATCTGAACGATCTACCGAACATATCTTTATGTATTACAATTGTCTTCCCTGGTGAAACGTAATGAAACATAGTAGTAGATATTGCTCCCATGCCTGACGAAAATGAGACTCCCATCTCAGCCTCTTCAATCTGAGCTATCTTACGGGACAACTCGCAAACAGTAGGATTAGCTTCCCTGGAATATCTGTATTTTTCTCCTTCAGGAAACTCAAAGGCTACAGTCTGGTAAATCGGTGTTGTGACTGCTCCCGTCTTTTCGTCGATTCTTTCGTCCACGGACTTGGTTGAATCATTCAACTCTGACACCACCTCCGACTTTCGCTTGTTTTATGTTTACTGAATACCCCATAGACTCCATTAGCTTTTCACCTTCAGTTTCAATTAGATTGACATCGGTTTCATTGTCAGCAAAGACGATTATAGACGGTCCGGCTCCGCTTACGCATGAGCCTATAGCGTTTCCAGATAATGCGATCTCCTTTAGCTTAGGATAGTATGGGAACATTGGTAGTCTCGCTTTCTCTACTATTTCGTCGTTTAAGCCATGCCTAATGAGATCCCTATCTCCCCTCTCTAGCCCTAGAACAAGAGATAACCCATATTTCATATTCTTGACGTAACTTGATGTCTCTACTATCTTAGGTACCAGCTCCCTTGCTTTCTTGGTCTTATCGTTTGAAGCTAGAGACGGAATAAAGAGGATGAATTTCAGGTCGTCGTACTTTAGACTAAGATTGACAGTTCTTTCCCCGAGAACTGCTACGAAACCTCCAAATATACTTGCGGCGACATTGTCTGGGTGCGGTGTACCAGCCACAGCACCTTCTCCCAGCATAGAGTACTTGACCATAGAATCCTTAGACAAACCTAAGGAAAATAATGAATTTACAGAAGCTACTGCAGCTGCAGCAGAAGCTCCACTGCTTCCTAGTCCCAACCCTGCCGGCACACCTTTCTTAATCTTTAGTGTTACTCCATCTTTGATCCCATAATCCTTCAGAAGAGAAATCACTGAAAATCCTGCAGAGTTCCTCAGGGGATCCTCGGGAATCATGACTTCATTTCCTACAACGCTAACTCTTATTCCGTCTGAAGAAATGCAAGCCTCTACTTCATCAAAGAAAGCGTCATGAGCCACAGAGAGTATGTCAAAGCCAGATCCTAAGTTTGCCGAACTTGAAAACGCAAAGGATTTCCTGCAGTCCACGAATGACTACATGTTATTAACAATTTAAGTGCTCTTGTTTACCTTGAACGACTTTATCAATTGCTTTCCCATCTCTGTTACTGCTATAACGAAGAGGGACTCTGTTCCAACTTCGTTACCCGACTGGACATATGAAGACGGGCCTATCACTTTGGCTTTCCCTATGAAGCGTTTTATTAAAGACCTATATCTTAGCTTAACTGAAGGATTTTTGACATATTTTGAAAGTGACACCCATTCATCGTAACCTATTTCAGCGCCTTGTCCATTAGAGAGTATTTCTCTTTTGATCTCCAGATCGAAATCATCTGGTACCTTCACCAGAGAGCTCAGCACTAGGACATCACCGACTTTCTTTTCTAACATTTTTAAGGCAGGTAAACTCCCAAGGGGATAATAGATTCCCGTAGAAGGGACAGCTGGATCTTCCTCTCCTACTATTGTTGTATCCCCTGGAGGGTTAGTTACTTCTACAGTGACCTCATCTTCCTCATTTACGAAAAACCCCTCGCTCAGCCCTATGTAACCGTTTGCCATGGAGAAGGTTCCTATCATATAGCTATCGAACTTCAGAGGTA
The DNA here is from genome assembly GCF_008326425.1 of Sulfuracidifex tepidarius. Lineage (NCBI taxonomy): Archaea > Thermoproteati > Thermoproteota > Thermoprotei > Sulfolobales > Sulfolobaceae > Sulfuracidifex > Sulfuracidifex tepidarius. Next base: position 2,486,429 of record NZ_AP018929.1, on the reverse strand, counting down.
ACGCATAGTATTCAGAGCTTTTCCTGAAGAGCAACACCGGTATGTAAGTGAACCTTTTTTTATCAGCTTTTATTTCTAGCAGAGATTTAGCCTTCACTGTGATCCTTTCTCTAGCCTTTATCTTGAATTTTCTTTCCAGAGAAGGTCTGACTATTTTCCTGTAAACCATGATTGTGGAGACCATGTTTCCGGGTAGACCTATTATTGGAATATCATTTATCCTACCCACGAACGTTGGTTTCCCCGGCTTGAATCTAATCCCGTGAAATATCATCTCTCCCATCTCTTTCACAACTCTATAAACGTAGTCCCTCTCTCCTGCACTAGTTCCTCCTGTAGTGACTACTAAGTCGGCTGTTTTAACTCCTTTCAGGATTGCATCTTTAATCGCGTCATAGTCGTCTCTCACTGTCCTTGTCCCTATCACTTCCATTCCGTCCTCTATCAGGGCTGATTTCAGGTAGTAGAGGTTGGACTCGTAGACCTTTCCTTCCTCTATGATTTCACCTGGACTTACGAGCTCATTTCCAGTGCTTACAATGAACGCCTTAGGAGTTGAATACACGTGAACCTTAGTTAGGCCTAAGGCTGAAAGAAGACCAATAATTTCTGGCGTGATAAGGGAATCGCTTCTAAGCACTTTAATCCCTGAGGGCAGATCACTTCCTATCCATCCTACATTCGATCCGAAGTCCACTTTAGACGGTATTATAATCTTCCCATCTTCGCTTCGAGTATCCTCTATCTTGACTACTGCGTCAGCACCCTCAGGTATTACCGAACCGGTATCAACTTCGACTACATCTTCACAACTTTCAACTTTCATTTGAGGGCTTTCTCCGATGTTTACCTTACCCTTTAAGGAGAATTTACCGGGCGTACATAAGCTTTTCACAGCGTAACCGTCTACTGTAGATCTGGAAAAGGAAGGTAGGTCTATGGGAGAAAAAACGTCTCTTGATGAAATTTTGCCTAGTGATGAGGACAGCTCTATCTCAGTCTCCTTTAACGATCCTAAAATAGAAGATAACTTGTCTATAGCCTCAACTTGTGAAATTAAAGAAGAATCACTCAGAATTGATCTCATGAGTTTATAATGTGCTAAAAAACATTTTAAAACATAATTAGAGAAGCTTTCTCGAGTTCATTTAATATCGTAACTACGGGCTCAATTAATTGATCCTTTGTAATTTCAGATTGGCTTCCCTCAGGCTCTTTCTTTATTTCTTCCTCTATTTTGTCTACTATTGTTTCAACACTCGTGTTTCCGTCGCATAAAGACCAAACGTAATAAGCTACGGGATGGACTTCGAAGACCTTATCATCAGAGAGCTTTATAATGAAGTTTTGCCCATCTTCTGCCATATCAAGAAATTCTCCTTTCTTACTAGGCTTTCTTTCTTTCATTTCATTAAAATCCATTACTCTTCTTCCTCTTCCTCTCCTCTTCCTCTCCTTCCTCCGTAGTTATTGAAACCTCCTTGTCTGTATCCTCCACCTCCAAATCTTCTTCCTCCTCTGTTGAAGTTGCGTCTCGGTGGAGAATAGTCCTGTGGTGCTTCAGGAACAGTTTCAGGAATTTCAGAGGCTTCGGGAATCTGCTCGTCTGACTCTGAGAAAGTGGATTTACTTCCAGCGTTTAACTGTACCTGACCCCTAAAAGCTGTTGTCCATACGTTATCAATTTTTACTATTGAACCCTCCTTTAGTGCTTCGTCCTGTTTTCCCCAAACTGTTAGCTTTGCCCTACCAGTCTCGTCTCCTACCATTATCTCGCTTATTGTCCTAGGACCATTCTTGGTTTGGATATCTTTGGGCTCAGAAACCTGAAGAACCCTTACAACTACAGAAATATTTTCCATACCAGGTTTTAAATTACCTATTTTTTCTACCATACTACTCGACTCTTACGATTTATTTAAAATACCTCGTCTTCTACATTTAAAAAGTTTGTTTTAAAGAACTAGCAGTCGTTGTTTTGAGTTAAAGTTTCTGATTTAGTCTAAAGTTTCCTAGTATGATATTTTTATTTTTATTTTAAAAATTGCATTAAAAACAGAAATTTATAGTAGATTAATGTAAGAACATGAATAGATTTTCATAAAATGCTAAGATCTAGCTGGTTAAAGGGTAAAAAAATTAGTTTGTCTAAATAATTTCGTCTCATACTAAAAAGATATCTTTGATTCTTAATTTTTGTTTATAAGCCGTTAATGAGAGATTAGAAGGGACAGAAATGAGCGAGAAAGACTTTCTAGATCTTCCTAAAAAGTTTATGGAATCCTTAATGACGCCATTCGTTGGTAGAGAGGAGGAGGCAAAAGTCCTCACGCTAGCCCTATTAACTAAGGAACACGTAATATTGATAGGAGAGCCTGGAACAGCTAAATCCGCTTTAGCTAGGAGAGCAGCAGAATTGATGAATGCAAAGTTCTTCATGTATTTGTTAACTAAATATACTGAGCCAGCTGAACTTTTCGGTGCTTTGGACATAAACTCATTGAAGGAGGGAGTATACAGAAGGATAACGAAAGACAGACTGCCAGAGAGCGAAGTTGCCTTTCTCGATGAGATCTTCAATGCTAACTCGGCTATCTTGAACGCATTGTTGTCCCTTTTGAACGAAAGGGTAATTTACGACGGTTATAACGTGATTAAAGTACCTTTAAGGACTTTGATAAGTGCAAGCAACAGGATACCAGACGAACCCGAGCTGGATGCATTATATGATAGGTTGCTTCTCAGGCATTATGCGAAACCAATAGGAGAAGACATGTGGAGGCAGTTAGTAGATTCGGCATGGGAAATAGAGTTCACATCAAAGTGGGCGGTGAAAGAACCTGTGATGTCCATAGAACATCTGGATAAACTTTACACTTACATATCTCAGGTAGATTTGTCTGGTGTAAAGAGTAAATTATTGAAAATTTATGCCATGTTAGAAGAGAAGGGAATTCATCTAACGGATAGAAGGAAAGGTAAAGTTCTCAAGGTAGTTTCAGCCCATTCAATATTGAACGGAAGGCTGAAGGCGAACGAGGAAGATCTCATTGTATTGAAGTATATAGCACCTAGGGAATTAGACGACTTTGAGAAGGTATCTGCGTTACTGTCAGAGGAACTTAAGACTCCAATCAAGTACATGAAAGAGCTCAATGAGATATATAACAACATAAAGGAAGCTGCTAAATACGTTGATGCTGCCAACGAGACCGATCCAAGGTTAGTTGAGCTGATAAGAACCTTGAAGGCAACTAGGGATAGAATTGTAGCCTTAGGTAAGGAAAGTGGGGATGAGAAAGTTGAGTCCTTCTCCAAGGAGGTCTTAGACGAAATTGATAGACTCATGGAGAAGGTAGCCCGTAAGCTGGGGATATATCCATGAGCGAGGGGATGTTAAGAGGAGTAGATTACGAGGATCCCATAGTAAAGTTCAGGGGAGAGAGGATCCTTTACACTCTGAAGAAAGTTTCAGGTAGGGAACTTCAGCTGGAACCTAACTTCCTAATAGATACTTTCTACATACATTACCTTCCTTTGCCACTGATGTCTACTAAGTCGGAAGTCTCGGATGACAAGAAGATAGTGTACTCTCTTTTGAACTCGATTGTATCTTCTGATTTGGTAATTAAGAACAGGGAATACTCAATAGCTAACTCTGCTGTGAGCGTAGCCCTAACTGTAAGTTACATGCAACACTTAATTGAAGAGTTAGAAAAGATAAAGCGTACTTCACAGTCCCAAGAAGAAAGGGACGCTGCAGACCAAATACTTAACGGTTTAATGAAGAATACCTCTTCAGGTCAGGGAAGGGAGCAGAGGTCAAGAGACAAGACTAGCCAACAAAACTTGGAGAAGATGTTGAAGCAAGCTCACGAAAAGGCCATGTCGAAAGCGATGGAGGACGCGAATGCTGTTAAAAACATGCAGAAGATAGTGGGAGGAAACGGTGCTGGAACGGGAAGTATGCTCAACTTCGAGGGAGAAATACACGAGGTTCTTAGGCTTTCTAGGAATACCGAGGTTAGGAAAATACTTGAGTTCTTAAGCGGCTTACCAAAGCTAGGTTCAATTTCGAAGAAGAGAACAACTAGATATTCGAGAGGAGAGTTATATGGTTACGAGGAGGGAAGCGACATTGAGAGAGTTGTATCATCAGAGCTTGCATTGCCAGATGAGCTTTTTTACCTGAAACTAGCTGAAGGTCAGGTTCTTCTCTATCAGAAACAAGTTAAAGAAAGCGTAGGTCCTATATATCTCCTCCTGGACAAAAGCGGAAGCATGGACGGAGAAAAGATAATATGGGCTAAGGCTGTAGCTCTTGCCCTATACAGCAGGGCAAGAAGGGAAAACAGAGACTTTTACCTCAGGTTCTTTGACAACATTCCCTATCCTCTCATAAAGGTCATGCGTAACGCAAAGAGCAAGGATGTAATTAAGATGATTGAATATATAGGAAAGATTAGGGGAGGAGGCGGTACAGACATAAGTAGATCTGTGATATCTGCATGTGAGGATATAAAGGAAGGGCATGTGAAGGGAGTTAGTGAGATAATCCTACTCACAGATGGAGAGGACAAGATAGCAGAAACGACAGTAAGGAGATCCCTCAGAGACTCAAATTCTACTTTAGTAGCTGTAATGATAAGGGGAGATAACGCTGATTTGAGGAGAGTTGCGGATACCTATTTAGCTACATATAAGCTTGATCATGACGATCTTCTCAGGGTTGTGGAGGCCTAGTCATATTTTTAAAAGGCGAAAATATAGATATATTGGCGACGGCTATACTCAACTAACGCCCGTGAGTCACACGGGAGAATGAGGTTGAGGCCTCAATTTCTTGATAGCTTCGACTTAAGTTAGAGATTATCTCTTCTCTTTATCTTATCTTGATACGGCATGGATGTAGTAGATAATGTTATGCCTTGCTTTACATATAGTCTTTAGCGTTAAGTAAGAATTTAGACCGACAAGATAATTATCTTAACCTTTCTGGGAAAAGTCTAGAGAAATTCTATCTATATATTCAAAAATACCTTTTTGTATAATTGTGAAAATCAATGACGAAATAGATGGAAAGGACTTAGTGCTTCTGCTGAGCAGCAGTTCTTAAATTCTCTAAGAAGTTCCGAAGGTATTTGAGGTCATCTAAGAGATCTTCTTTTCTGTTCTCAGTTATCCACATCATTCCTCCAGCCGCGTCTACAACTTCTCCCTTCAGCTTCAACTCTTTAACTCTGTTCTTCCAGTTGAAGACGTCTTTAGACACCACAAAGACGTAGAGATCTCCGTTATTCCTTAAATGTATCTTTCCTGTAATCAAGTTAGGTATTTCGTATTCGCTCTCCTTAGCAAATGGTGCTTTTCCAGGTCTCTCGGAGACTTCTTTCCATCCTTTTAGTTGTCCTCCAATCGAGGAGATGACCTCTGCTATTTCATTTACATTCATTGAATCACCCCTTTTTGCTTCAGAACTCCCTTAGCGTAGTTTCCTAGACCTAGATCCTCAGGAGAAAGTCCGAACGATAGTCCCAAGAGCTGAGTGATGTAAATTGCAGGAAGAGTCCATCCAACGTTAAACTCGTTTTTCACCTTATCTTGGAGTGTATCTAGCTGTAGATGACACAATGAGCATGGGTGTATCATGATGTCGGCACCGCTGCTTTTAGCTGAGTTTAGAACGTTGAATGCGAGTTTCAAACCTCCCTTCGGGTTGCTTCCCATCAGTGGGAAACCACAACACGCTGTTGCCATAGGGAACATCACTGGTGTTGCTCCAGTAACTGATATTAAATCCTGAAGGGAGTGTGGTTTAAACGAAAGCTCGAATCCCATGATCTGCTCTGGTCTAAGCATTTGGCATCCGTAATATGCCCCCACCTTTAACCCGTTTAGGCTTCTCTTTACATGTTTCTTTATGTTCTCCAGCCCTACGTCTCTAACTAAAACCCAAACTAAGTGCTCCGCTGTGGCTTTGTTCTCGTATTTTATGCTTGTTCCGCTTATCCTCTTGTCTACTCTCTTTCTAAGGTCTTTGTTCTCGTTGTACTTGTAAGTGGCTAGTCTATGGCTACCTAAACAGACGCTACAAGGAGTTACCATCTTATCTAATCCCATCTTCTCTACGTTGGAGAGATTCCTCAAGTTCAATGCTACGTGGGCGTCCTCGTCTTTCTCATCTAAGAAACCTCCGCCGCAACAGTTCCAGTCTTCCACTTCTACCAATTCAAGTCCTAGAACCTCTGCTACTTTCTTCGTCGCTATATCGACGTCTTTCGAAAGACCGTGGGTCGCACAACCCGGGTAGTAAGCTACTTTCATTGTTCGTCACCCTTCATTACTTTCTCTATATCATTTAAGTCTTTGACAGGAACCTCCTTGATCAGTGTATACTTCATTCTACCGCTCTTCAACATGTACAACATGTCAGACATCGCTTGTACCAAACCGTAAGTTCTAAGGTAAACCTCTGCCTCTAACAGCTTTCCCGACTTCCTTATCGTGTCAGCTATAGCATTGATGTGCTTTTCACCAGTCTCTATAACCTTAGTTTTGTCCTTCATTTTGCTACTCCATGCTCTGGTCTTCTTTATCGTGGTCACCGGCTCTATGTCCCTCGGGCATACGTTGAAGCATTGATAACAATAGGTGCAACGCCACGAACTATCTACCAGTATTTTCATTCTCTCTTCTGTTATGGTATCACGGGGATCGGCCAAGAATCTGTACCCTTTAGCGTGAGCAGCGGGACCCAGGAACTCCGCATCGTTTCTCACTGATGGGCATGATGAAACACAGAGACCACACCATATACACTGAGCAAACTTCCACAGTTCTCTTTGATCCTCTGGTACAAGTCTATGCTCGGCTTTTCCTTCGAGTATCTCCTCAGATGGGTAAAGCCTAGGTTTCACTTTGTACATTCTTTCATAAAAGTCGTCCAGATCCACTACCAGGTCTTTCACTCTGGGGTATAGATCCATTGGTTCTAGGGTTATTTCATTTGAGTTGTATTCTTTAGTAAGTTCTATGGCAAGGGTTTTACAAGCTAACCTAGGGGCACCGTTTATTTTCATTCCACAGCTTCCGCAAACGGCCATGTGACACGCAGCTCTATATGAGAGGGACGGGTCCTGTTCTGTCTTTATTCTCCTCAGCACTTCTGTCATCTGAGTGAACCTATCTACCTTCAGCTTGTATTCCTGCCACCACTCTCCTTTATCTGGAGAGAATCTCTTTATCTTTACTACTATTTCTTTCTCCTCATTCCTTATAGCTGAGGATTTGGGTTGAGAGTTTACCTCAACGTTTTTTCCTTCCACTTGTTTGACTTCTGGCATTTAATCACCTAATAAACTCTGGGTTCTGGCTTCCACTTGGTCATCTTAACAGGTTTATAGCTTATCTCAACCGTGTTTCCTCTAAGGTAAGAAATGGTATGCTTCAACCAGTTTTCATCATCTCTCTGGGTGTAGTCAAGCCTATAGTGAGCTCCCCTAGATTCCTTTCTGTTTAAAGCAGACGACGATATCACTATCGCTAAGTCCATCATGTTTCTCAGTTCCAGTGCATTGAAGAACTCGGTATTATACACCCTGCTCTTGTCGTTAACGTACATTTTCGTGACTTGTTGCCTCAGTTCCTTCACTTCCTTTACAGCTTCCTGCATTCCTTTCTCCTCCCTGAAGACGCCTACCTTTTCCCACATAATGTCTCTGAGTTTGTTCTGGACCTCTCCAAAGTGGACTCCACTCTCGCTCTTAACGAAAGAATATGCCTCATCTAACATCTTCTCTAGTTCTATGTTCTCCACCGAACTGGAAGGTTTAGAGGTAGACTTGAGGTAATCGGCTACCGTCCTACCGGTCTCTCTTCCGAACACTAGTGTTTCCAGAAGCGAGTTAGATCCTAATCTGTTCGCACCATGGACCGACACACATGCGGCTTCGCCTGCAGCGAATAGACCTCTAAGGTCATGGTTAGTTCCAGTGATGTCGACATCTATGCCTCCCATGTAATAGTGCTGCGCCGGTCTCACTGGTATTGGCTCTACAGTGGCATCTATCCCCGAAAAGCTTTTTGCAGCCTCATAGGCTAGAGCCAACCTCTCTTTTATATAGTCTGGTCCTAGATGGGTTAGATCTAGCCCTACAAACCCGCCTGGGAATCCTCTTCCTTCTTTCACCTCTGTCAGTATTGACCTCGAAGCGATGTCCCTCGGTGCCAGATCCAGCTTGTTTGGCGCGTACCTCTTCATGAACCTTTCTCCCTTGTTGTTTATCAGTACAGCACCTTCTCCTCTTGCAGCTTCGCTTATCAGAATGTCTGAAGGGTAAAGGGCTGTAGGATGGAATTGGACGAATTCAGGATCCTTGAGCGCAACTCCAGCTCTCAGAGCCATAGCATATCCGTCTCCAGTATTTATGTAACTGTTAGTGGAGTGTCTGTACAGCATTCCCATTCCCCCGGTAGCCATTACTATTGCCCTAGCCTCAAAGAAGACAGGTGTCATGTTCTTCATCTGCATCGCTATGACTCCCCTCACACGCTCCTGATCCCTGATTAAATCGAGGGCAAACCATTCGCTGTAGAAATCTACATCCAAGCCTGAAGTCCTTTCGTAGATAGTATGAAGCAAAGCCATTCCAGTCTTGTCTCCAACGAATCTAGTTCTCGGATATGTCTGCCCTCCGAAGTATCTTATTGCTATCCTCCCGTCTGGCTGTCTGTTAAATAGAGTACCCCATCTTTCCATCACTGTGGCTATGTCTCCTGACTTCATTGAGAGAAGTTCAGCTGCGTCTTGGTCAACTAGGTAATCCCCTCCTTTTACCGTGTCGTAAGTCATGTAATCTGGATTGTCATTAGGGTCTGAGTTACCTGGTATATACGCTGCTATTCCGCCTTCAGCTGATGATGAGTGAGATCTAGTCGGGAAAACCTTCGAGATTATAGCTACCTTGAAACCTTCCTTTCCTATCTCGTGTGCTGCCATCAGACCAGATAGCCCAGCCCCTAAAACTACTGCGTCATAAGAGAGTTTCTCCATTTCATACAACAGTTACGGGAAGATGTTTAAAAACATTAGTAAGGTTATATCAGATCAAGGAGGTTACTTACAGTATAAGTTGGTTTTATCATGCTCCTATTTACCTCCTCCATCGTTGATATACCTGTAAGCGTAAGGACAGTGTCTATTCCCTTATCATTACCCATCTTAATGTCTGTCTCCAACTGGTCACCTATAATTATTACCTTCTTTTCGTCCTTGATGTTTGCCCTTTCCATTGCTACCTCGAGCATCCAAGGGTTGGGTTTACCAGCGACGAAATCTGGGTCCTTACCTAAGGAGAAAGATATTGCTTTAACTAGAGAGCCTGCTCCGAGCTTTAACCCTTCTTTAGAGGGCCAAAGCCTGTCCATATTCGTCGCTACAAACAGCGAACCCCTATGTATACACCTCATTGCAAGGGAAAGCTTGTCGTAAGTGCTAAGCCTATCTAAGCCTATTACGACGCTGTCAGGAAGCTGGACGTTAGCTTCATTCATGGTGAGTACTCTAAAACCGTAACCTCTGAGTTCATCTGAAAGTCCCTCCTCCCCCACTACGAATGTAGTATGAACGTCCTTCTTTTCCTTAAGGTACATCGCGGTGGAGACGGCACTAGTGATTATCATAGAAGGTTCAATGTTTATCCCTAAATATGAGAGCTGTCTGGACAGGAGTACTCTGTTGAAACCTGAGTTGTTGCTTATCAGAACTATTTTCTTTCCATTAGATACCAACTCCCTTATAGCCTTCACGTTCTCCCAGATCGGTTCACCTTCCATCAAGAGAACTCCGTCAATGTCGCTTATTATTAGTTCATATCTCTCTAGGTTCACTTTCCTTCAACCTCTCCAATTTCTCCTTTATTTTAAACTCTAGGTTCTCATCGGCGAAGCCGAAAAGACCTTCTGCATGGTAGATGGCTTCGTAACAGTTCCACTTTCCTATGAAAGGTCTCATTATCTTGAAATACCTTGTATTCCTTCCTTGGAAGACGAAAACGAGGTAATCTTCATCTTGCTGAAATTTTATAACATACAATTCGCAACTACCAAGATCGTTTTCAATTACTTTCTCTGCGTTTAGACACGATTTAAGCTTACTTTTGTCTAGGAAAATTTTTTTCACCCCGCTGGTTGCTGTATATCGTGAACTCTGAAGAACTTACCAGACACTATTACTCCAAATTGAAAGGCTTGCCTGACATTAAAAAGGTGGCACTTTTCAGCATATTCGAATACGCGTTAATTTTCGGAAGATTACTAGAGGCTAGCTTAGTCTCCATGTTGTACGCTTTCCTTTTGTATTTTCTCGTTATATCTCTGCTCTTCTTGAGGAATCTAAAGACCGCTCTCTTCTTAGGCGACGTTACTGGCATTCCGTATCTCCTCTTATCCTTCTTCTCGATCTCCTTCTTTGCGTTCGGCTTTTCCCTACCAATACTTTCCTTTTCAATGTTCGTTAAATATGGAGAAAAGAGATCCCTATTGATTAGTTTTCTAATTTCGCTTTTACCTATAATCTTCTTTCCAAGAGATTTGCTAATTTATTTAGTTTATATTATTGCCGTGTCAACGCTTTATTATGCCTACCTCTGGAGCATAAATAGGAAAGGAAAGAAAATTGTAGGCATAACCTCGTTTACGTTATTGAGGCCGTTTATGAAGGCAATAATGGAGAAGGACTCAGTTCCTTTAGATAACTTGTTCGACAGGATAGGAGAGGAAAAAGAACTTGGCATAGTATTAATAAGACTAGGAGATAAACTCTTTGTATTACCTCAAATTCATTTCGGCATTTTCGGAAGTCAGGGTAGCGCTAGGTTGCCTTACAAGGTCGAGGGTGAGATCAAAGACGCTATAGTGTTTCATGGACCTGGAAGTCATGAAATAAACTTGGCCACATCTAAAGAAACTGATAGAATCGTTAAGATAATAGAAGAAAAAGCAAAAAATAGCCAGATCTGGGACAAATCTTTCTTTGCTGGTATAGAATTCAATAAAGTATCCAACTTCGATGTGACTACGTTGCGTTTCTCGGACTTCTCAGTTTCGTTGCTTGAGAGACCTACTTACGGCATAGACGACCTACCAGGTAATCTGTGGAGTGTTATAATGAAGAACCACAACTTCGTTATCGATACACATAACACTTTCCTTACAAGGGACTTCGATAAGTTTGAGATCAATGAGCTAAGGAATTTCCTCCTTAGTAAAAGCAAGAGAGAAGAGAAGAAACTCTATCTGGGATATAGTGAAGGGGAGTTACCTCATACATGCGAAGGATATTGTAATAGAAGGTTTAGAGTTATAGCTTTAGGAGATGGTGAAAGAAAGGTAGCAATAGTATATTTCTATGCTAACAACTCGGAACATGAAACTAGAGAATGTGTGATTAGAGCAGGAAGTGGACTCGTAGATAGGACTATCATGGTAACCCCTGACGATCATTCTTGTGCTGGCTCCTCAACGATCACAACTTACCTACCTGCAAGACCATGCACAGGAATGGAGAACATAGTTAGAGAGCACATAGAGAAGTCTTTAATTTCTATGAAAGAGGTAGACGAGATTCGCTACACAGTGGTTAAAACTAGAGCTAAAACTGTAGGTAAGGTAATATCATCTATGTTAGACGGTTTAGAAAAAGTTGGAAGGTACGCATCAAAAACGTTCTGGATACCTTTGGTCATACCTTATTCTGTGTTCTTGGTCCTTTTTCTTCTCTCAAATGGTTTTATTAAATTCTAGGATTAGAGAATCAGTTACAGACTTCCACTTCATCAAATCCTCTGGGTTGCTCGGGTATTCGGCGTAGTGCTCCTTTATCTTTTTCATGTATTCAGCTACACTTTTGAGCTTCATCAGTAAAGATGGCCTACCTAATCCTGCGATCACTCTAGTTGCTTTCTCAGCTACCGACAGTTGTAGATCTCCCTTTTCGCTTGCTGTAAGCAAGTCCTCCTCCTTTATTACTTTCTTTCTCATGCCGTAGTCTATGTCGTCGTCAGACAGTCTCTGTAAGAAGCGCCTGAAGAGATCTAGACTAGCTTGCTTAGCACCGTATCTCTGTATATAGCACATATTTGCGTCCCACATTGATTCCTTGGAGTAATCTCCCTTCTCTACTGCGTTCATTATAGACCTTGCAACGCAGAATCCTGATATCATTGCTGATCCTTTGCCACCTCCATGTACTGGATTGACAGTGAAAGCCGAGTCTCCTATCACTGCCATTCCGTCCCAGACTATGCTCGCTAAAGGTCTTCTGGTCGGAACCAGAGCCCCTCCTTTCACTACTAGTCTGTTCTTATCTACATCAGAGGCATATGTGTCAAGATACTTGTGGTAGAACTCGTGGATGCTGGGATACCCCATTCCTCCTTGTATTCCAAGACCAACGTTTACCTTATCAGCACCCTTCGGGAAGTACCACCAATATCCTCCTGGAGAGGCTTTCTGGGAAACGAATATCTTGAGGTACTTGTAGTCCTCAATTTCGTCCTTGGTGTATAACACTTCCCTGTAAGCTACGTCGGTGTCCTTATCGTCGAGTGGCTCAGTTACTGGTAAAGGCTGAGGAAGCTTGCTCCTGAAACTCATTGAGTACCCTGTTGCATCCACAGTTACGTTAGCTCTTACCTCTAAAGTCTCGTTTGTTCTCCTGTTAAAAATTACTGAACCTACTACCCTACCTCCTTCGACTAAAGGCTTCATGGAAGTTGTGTTATCCATGACCTCTACTCCCCTGTTCTCTGCTTCCTTCAATAAGCGTTGAGTGTAAGCTGGAGCATTCAGCTCGAACCCTTCTCCCTTGACCGTCCACTCGGTCTTCATATCAGGACTATACAGTTTTATGCCTTCTATCTTTCCTTCAAGTTGGTTTCCCTCGGGATAAGGTAGACCTAGATTATCGAAATGTTCCTTACTTACAGCGTCTCCACAAGGTTTGTCTCCTATCCTATTCCAAGGCTTGCTATCAATTAATAGAATCTTTATTCCCTTCCCTGCCAAATGCCAAGCAGTTGAAGAGCCTGCTATTCCGCCCCCAATAATAAGAACGTCGTATTTTAAGTCCTTCAAGACTATCTGTCTAATTAATAACCTGCAGTAGCTATAAAACTACTTACACATATCCTTAACCAAGTTAACTTTGAAGGAATTAGGTAAAGATTGAGAAATTTTCTTGATGAGTGACTTTTTATCCTCATCACAGTAAAATATTATCCCTACGTTGTCTGAGAACTCCTCATTAATTACTTTGAACATTTTCTCTATTTCATTTTCTTTCCATGTGTATATCTCAACTCCGAGGTCTATGTTGTCAAGGAGTGGTTCTCTAGCATATGAAGTGAACTCATGGAAAGGTATGTCGTTAATGTAATGCAGATACACCTTCTTACCGCTGCTAGCTCTGGAGCTCCTGAAAACGTCCTTGATCAAGTCTGGGATCTTGTCCTGTCTAGTTGACGAGATTATGATGATCGGTCTATACGTTATTGACATGGAAGAGATTAAGGTACTATCATATAAAATAATTTTTCACTTTATCACGCCTTGAGACTTCTTATATAATGAGACGAGTCAGTGAGAACTAGGTAACCTCTACTCTCAGGAGGATATTCCCTAGTTATGCCTCCCACGTAAATGACCCTCGCTAGTTTGTCGACTTCCAATCTCTTGGGCTGACCTAGGACTACCCAGTCCCAAGGTCCGGCACCTATGCTCCTCCTTAGCTGATCCAAATCTCCCTGATGTCCGTGTAAAATGTAATACTTCACTGAAGCTGCCTCCGTGATGTACATGGTTGTACCTATTATCTCCTCCCTATACCTGGGCTCTGCTGTAATGCATTTCACTGCATGTGGATCCATGTCGCCTTGTACGTAAACCACTTGTGCCCAAGGAGCTATGCTTCTTATCACGTAAAGCACGTCTATTACTCTTGGACACTCGTAGTCCCAGTAACACTGTGTGGTATCCCCATCAAGGACTATTGTCTCCGGTTCCTCCTTCTTTATTATGGTCGATAGTGTGCTCTCTATATGAGGTTCAGGGAACCTTATGTTACTCAAGACGAGAGTCTTCATGAGAAATCCCCATCGAATACCAAACATTGGATTTTCTCTTTATTTTGATAACATCTTGGCATGCCTTTAGTGTTGAAATGAGCAGAAACATCACCATATTTACTTACTCCTATCATTCCTATATTTCCTTTACCGAACATGCGACTTACCTTGTTTACCACGGAATTTAGTGCGTCGTCTAAGAGGATCCCCATGGAGACCAGTGTATCTACTTCCTTTGCTGGAAGTACCCTTAGAATAACCTCTCCTATCCCGGTTGACGAGACACCTACCCTCTCTGTAGCGTAGAATCCGGCTCCAGGTATAGGAGAGTCCCCTATTCTCCCTGGCTCCTTTCCTGATATTCCTCCAGTACTAGTACCTGCTACTATCCTACCCTCTAGGTCTAATGCTACTGCCCCTACGGTATCACCGCCTTTGCCTGAGTTAAACGTGGTATTCCAATTACCTTTCCTTTCCGCTATTATGACATGCTTACCTTTCTTCATGACCTCTAAAGCTTTCCTTATGGGGCTACCCGTCCTCACCAGAACCACTGACCCTGCAGATAATGTTTTCCCATCCATAATTCCTGCATCCATCTCCACCTCACCTTCGCTATTCTTTACACTACCTTTACCCGCGTCAAATACTCCTGAATCTTCCATGAACGATATTGCCTCAACTACAGCCTCTATAGAGGAACCCCTCCGGAACTCCTCGAAGCCCCTTCTGGAGGCTTCCCTCAAGGCAGAATTAACACTATCTAAATTCTTACCTTCCCAGTATCCTGCACCTCCATGTAAAATAATCACTGGAGCAGAAGATATCACACTCTTCTATCACAGATATATTTTTTATTTTTAACTTACAACTTCCTTCGAACATGAAGGACTCAACAATCCTCACAATATCAGTGGTGGTGATTCTCCTCACTGCTGTCCCTGGTTTCGTGCACAGTTTACCCGCATTTATCGTAGGGTCTATCATAGGCTTAGCGTTGGTAGGTTACTTCCTAAACAAGGAAAGACCTTGGACGGGGTATAAAGCCTCCATTACAAGCCTCTATTTTTCAGGCATTCTGGCTTTAGGTGCTGGTCTCGGAGTCTTCTTGATACTCCCTACTGCTCCCAGATATTTCGCTGCAATGGCTCTGGTTGATTCAATTCCGTTTGTAATATCACTGGCTCTCTCGCTCAAATTTTTGAAGAACATTTTGCCAGTCAGTGCAGGAAGACTTCTTTCCATGGGAAACGGATTCTTGGCTTTACTCCTGTTCGTTTTCGTAGGAGGAATTATAGGTAGATTCATGGGCAACTTCTATGAACTTATAGTAGTTTATTCAGGCTTTCTAATAATGGGAATTTTAGCTATGATGTATTTTAGAAAGTGAGAGGTCGATACAATGAACATAGCTGTAGTTGGAGGAGGTCCTGCTGGACTCTCCCTAGCGTGGACAATGAAGGGGAGAAGGAACTACGAAGTCACAGTCTATGAGGGCCTGGACAACGTTGGGTATAAACCCTGCGCATGGGGGCTCATGAATGGGGTAGAGGAAATAGTCCCCTTGAAGAAAGAACACATTGTAAGTGAAATAAAAGGTTTCAGGATTTTCCTTGACGGGAAAGTAGTCCACGATATAAGGGGAGAGGAAAGACTTGGGTACATTGTAGATAAGCCCATGCTCCTCAGAGATATGGCTTCTAAGCTTGACGTGAAGTATAAATCCAACGTGTCTGTACGTGAAGGCAAACCTTACGTCGGATCGGAGGAAATACACGCCGATAAGATAGTCTTCGCCAACGGTCATTACTCATTACCCAAGGATAGGTCTGTCCCCGCTATCCAGTATGTCACTGACTTTCAACAGGATCCTGAAGTCGTTGACTTTTACTTCTATAGTGACCTTTTAGGTTACGCTTGGGTATTTCCTGATAGAGATGGCGCAAAGATAGGCATAGGAGGATACGCTGACGTTAACTTCCTCCGCGAAAGGCTCAAGCCATTGGTCAAGGGCAAGACGTTGTTCTTCCACGGGGCGAGGGTCTCCGATACAGGGATAGTCGAGGAGAGACTTAACGGGCAATACATAGGCGAAGCCTTAGGTACCGTTTATGCGTTGACAGGGGAAGGAATAAGACCTTCTATCCTCTCAGCTAAGATCTACGCTGATTCCTTATTGAACGACAAAGATTTTTCCAAGGAATTTAAGAAATCCAAACTTTACAACACTCTTAACGTGCATGCCAAGATAGTAGCTCAGTCTAAAGGGAAAGAGCAACTGAAAGGACTGACCAAAGTGCTCATGAAGTCGGATCCTAAGCTAGTACTGAAAGTAGCTTTAGGTGACTTTAACAACTTTGATCTTCTAAAGTTGTTGGGGAGGACAATCTTTTGAATTCATACTATCTTGACGATGTAGATAAGAGAATACTAAACATACTTCAAGAGGACTCTAGGATTCCTTTTTCTCGTCTAGCTAAGATGTTGAACTTAAGCGAAGCAACGATATACATGAGGATAAAGAGGCTAAAGGAGAACGGTGTTATAAGGGGTTTTTACACCGACATAGACTTCGATAAGATAGGGTTAAGCGTAGTTGCTTTCGTCATGATAAAGGCAGAGCCTAAACAGTACGAAAAGGTAATAGAGGAGTTAATAAAGCAAAAGGAAATATTCGAGATATATGACGTTACAGGGGAATACTATGCGTTGTTGAAGGTGAGGGTAGAGACAAGGGAAGAGCTCGCTAAGGTTTTAGATAAACTCGGGAATTTGGAGGGAGTTACGTCGACCTATACCATGATAGTGTTGAGAGTCCTCAAGGAGAAAAGAAACGTAGACTAGGTCAAGCTTTTTTAAATGTTGCAATTGGAGAGCAATAATTGTGTATAGACACACAGTTTTGTATTTGCTATTAATCTAAATCTTATTTGCAGAAATTTTCTAGTTAACCCTCATCTCAATCAGCTCAGTTACTTCAAATTTCTTCTTAACTCTCAGTTTAGTTCGAATAGATCAGGGCGAGAGCTCATCCTCACCATTCAGTCGGTTTGTTAGTCCTCATTTCTTAATCATTTCTAAGAGGTGTTTAACTATAAATTTTGCAGGGTTAATCCCAGTTGCTGTCTTGAACCCGTGCCATAGGGGAGACGCGTTCACTTCTAATACCTTGTAGCTGTTGTCCTCAGTGTCCTCTACCACGTCTATCCCTGCGTAGTCCATCTTCATCGCCTTAACTACCTTCAGCCCAATTTCCTTTATCTCTGATGAGATCGTAAGCATCTGTGCTACCGCACCTTGAGCCACATTGGTCTTCCAGCTTCCGTTGGAAAATCTGAAAATACTTCCTATCACCTCGTCTCCCACCACGAACACCCTTATGTCTCTGTCAGGCTTCTTCACATATTTTTGGACGTAAACGGGCTGGTTTACTGAAAGGATTGACTTTGACACCCTATAGGCTATGTCAGGGTCGCTCACTTTGACAGACCCAAGGCCTAGACTTCCGATCAACGGTTTGATGACCACCTCTCCCCATCTCTCGGTGAGCGTCATCGCCTCTCTGGGGTCTTCCACCATTGCCGTCTCAGGTATTGGGACGTGATTCTTTGCCAGTTCTAGCAGACTGGCGAACTTGTCCCTAGCGAGCATAATAGACTCCGGCGAGTTAATTGTGACTGTCCCAACGTTTCTCAAGACCTTTAGAGAGTCAAACCTCTTCACTAGCTGTTCAGTAGTAGTTATTGTCCCAACGTTTCTCAGAAGTGCTCCATCTAACGTGAATTTCCTCCCAGCATAATTGATCTCTTCCCCTTGGGATCCTAGAATTACATTCAATTTAGATGGTCTAATATAATAAGCTGAATGTCCTTGTAGTTTTATCTCTTGTAATAATTCCTTTGATGCTTCAGTAACTTTCTGTGACTCGTGAATGACAGCAATTTTAATATTATTTCACCATGTTTCCGCATAATTTCATTAATTTAAAAACTATCTATGCCAGCCTCGTTAAGAAGTCCCGTTACAAGGAAGTCCGGCATCTGCTCTATATCGTTCCTGAATTTCTGGATGAAAGGTAATGACTTAGTTATGTTTAAGTAGGTTTCCTTATACTTGGTGAAGTTCGTCTTTACGTACTCTTCTGCCTTATCTCCAGTTAGATCGTAAAGTTGTCTGGCGCTTCCTACTAACTGCCCCGGTTTGACTGTCCTGATGTCTATGTAGTCATCTATGATCTGATACATCACTCCCAGTAACCTCCCCATTTCCAGCAAAGAGTCTAATAGGTCAACTCTCTTCGACGCGAAAGAAGCTATGCATGTAGACAACTTGAACAAACTGCTTGTTTTTAGATCAATTGTTAACTCATATTCCTCACTTTTACCATAAAGATCTTTCAGCGCACCCACCGCAGTGTCTCTCCATAAATTGATGCTTGTGTTTAGGGCTATTTCGCCGTAGCTGGAGATCATGTTCAGTGCTGTAGGTATCAGGAAATTAGTTACGAATATCACTTTCCTGTTCCCGTACACGAGCCAAGCTGACTTGTCTCCCCTTCTAGTCACATCATAGTCTACTATGTCGTCGAGAGCCAGGGACGCCGAATGAAGTATTTCTGTAGCCACAGCTCCCTTCAACGCAGACTCTAAGCTACCTCCCAAGGCTTCGGTGAAGAAGAGAGTTAAAGTCCCTCTGAACCTCTTCCCGTCTTTCATGATATAGTTCGACATGTCGAGAACCTCCCATTCCTTCACTCCTTTCAAGAAGTCCTCTATCATCAAGTCTATTGTTGATTTAGTTTTCCCCCAGAACTCTAGCAAAGACATTTCAAGCACCCATTTTAATCGTTAAATATGAAGGAGCCATAAGTGGATCAGAATCTAGGAGAATCTGTTTAGTTTCTACTCCTTTACTTGACATCATTGTTATTACTCTTCTCATAGACATCATGTCAGAACCATTATATATTATTAATGAGTTAATTAATATATTATAGTTTGCCATGGTTTTTACATCAAGACCAGCTTTCCTGAGGTGGAAAGATGCTGGTTCCATTATAGGTGAAAGTATAACTTGATACCTTGAAACATCTATTCCTTGACCTAGGCTGTCCAGCCACGGCTGGAGGTCAGAGAAGTCTGAAAGTTGCTCGAGTATTCTTTCAGTCCTAGGATTTCTCTTTAACTTAGATAATGAAGCTAGAATTGAGAACGCCAGTGACACGGACCCGTACTTGTTTCCCTCAAATAGGGTGATATTAACATCTCCTCCCTTCTTTTCTAAACCTTGAGGAAGTTTCCACGTGAAGAGTTGCAAGCTAGCTTCGATGTATCTTAACGTATCTGTGATCCTCACCACGTTCTCTTCGTCGCCGACGAAAGCCACTACCTTTCCAAGGTCGCAATAAGGGGCTACGGTATAGGTAAACTCGTGAACGTTGTATACCTTAGGTGCAAAGAACAGCAGGGAAGAAAGTCCTCTGGCATAGGAGGATGCAGGGAGGTAGCCCGCGTCGTCATAGACTATGTAATCCGGCTTGGTTTCTATATCAAGTTCCTTTACAGTAATGCGTTCTCCAGTGAACTGCAGCATGAGCAATCTTCCCTGTTTGGAGATTCGGGTAAATCTTTGATGACTTCCATCACAAGCTTCTTCGCGTTTTCGGTGTTCCTCTTCATCACTTGAGTTACCTCCTCTGCAGTCACTGGGATGTCGGCGAAAACGTCGTAGTCGGTGACCATAGCTAATGTTGCATAACACATTTGGGCCTCGCACGCTAGGTTGACCTCAGGTACTGCTGTCATTCCTATGATGTCTGCCTTAAAGGAGTCCTTCCAAACCCTGCTTTCAGCTCTGGTTGAGAACCTAGGGCCCTCTATACAGATGTATGTTCCCTGGCCGTGGACTACAATGCCCAGACTATTACCTTTCTCTATTAGCCTCTTTCTCAGCGAGTTGCAGAAGGGGTCTGCCATAGAGACGTGGGCTACGACCGGGCCATCAAAGAAAGTGTATTCTCTCTTCTTTGTCATGTCTATGAACTGATCCGGAACCACGAAGTCTCCAGGTTTGTAGTCCATCCTTAGACTTCCCACAGCGGAAACGGAAATGACCCACTTAACTCCTAACTCCTTCAATGCCCATATGTTGGCTCTGTAGTTTATCATGTGGGGAGGGATTCTATGGTTCTTCCCGTGTCTGGGAAGGAACGCTACCTTAACGTTGCCCATCCTACCTACCGAGATTAAATCACTGGGCGAGCCGTAGGGTGTGTACACCTTGATTTCCTTAACGTCGCTTATGTATGACAGATCGTAAATTCCTGAACCCCCTATTATTGCGACCGAGGCTCTTTCTTTTTGCTCTAACACAGGCTAACTTTCTTAAATTCAATAAAAAAATTTGTTTCGCGAAGAACGACGTCGGTCAGAAGATTTTTAACTTTCCTTCTGATTAAGGTGATGGTAATAGTCTTGAAGATACCCGTCAAGGTAGTGACTTGGGACTACGCAGTTAAGTTATCCACTTCTTTAGCTAGAAAAGTGAGAGAAAGTGGATACAAGGTAGATGTCATAGTTGCAGTTGCAAGAGGTGGTCTCGTTCCTGCCAGAATTGTTGCGGACGTTTTAGGAGTCATGGACGTCCTATCCATAAAAATAGAACACTGGGTGGAGACAGCGTCTCACACGCCTCAAGCTAAGGTGAAATATAGCTACACTTTATCATTAGAGGGAAAGAACGCTCTCGTCATAGACGATATAACAGACACCGGGGACAGCATGGATCTGGCTAAGGACTTCGTGGTGAAGAACTTCTCCCCTTCCGTGGTTAAGACTGCCACGATGCAACACATAGTCACTGCTTCCAAATCGACTCCAGACTTCTATGCGGAGGAAGTGAAAGAATGGACGTGGTTCATGTACCCATGGAACTACTGGGAAGACATGATAAACCTAGTGAGCAAAATAATGAACGAGAAAGGCAAGGTGACGAGCTCTGAAGAGTTAGAGAAGGAATTCGTTGACAGCTATGGTGCAGTTCCCCCTATCTCTATAGAGGAAATTTTGAGAGAGATGAAATACAGAGGGAAGTTATAATATACAAATTGAAAGAAAGGTAAAATTCGAGTAAAATAATTTAGAATAAAAAGAAGAATTTTGTTGATATTATTACTTATATTATAATAATTTGAACCTTAATTTCCCTACAGCGCCTCCGAAGGTTTTCCCAACCCATTCTGCATCAGGTAACTCGCTTCCCACCACGAAAACTGTTGTCCCATAGCCTTCAGCTTTCTGTATTAAACTTTGAAGTTCTTGGTTGTTAGGATCGTCGTAAACAATTAGTGAGTCTACAGCACCAAGCTCTATGGCTTTCTTTATTTCATTTATTCCGTAAATTACCATTCCATCGTCCTTCGCTAAGTGGTATTTTATTTCATCCATGAGGTTGTTGACCTTTATGTACTTCTGTTCCTTCAATATGTCTGAAGCCTTCACTACCATGTCGCGGAGCCCCACCTCCCCCTGATCCGCAAGGTCGTAAAGTGGTTGTAATATCAGTTTCTTCACTCTGTAGTCTACGTAGTCGCCTTTATAGAAGTCCTCTTTAGCGTAACCGGGGCCTCCAAGGAGTATCGCACGCATCTTCTTGTCCTCAATTATAGGCACGAAATATGTATTGACCTTCTCTCCTACCTCTTTCAGGAAGTGGTCGTAAGCTTCTTCTATTAGCCTGTCTATACGTCGCTGTGATTGTCCACCCATCATGTGTTTTCCGGGGACGTAACCCTCGAATTCCTCTAGAACTTCTATCCTGGAACCCCTGAGTAAACCTATGGTCGCTTGGTCTCTCTCCACTATTATTAGACCGAACGCTTCGGAGTCTTCAACCATGTCTTCTAGGAATTCCGTATGGAAGTTCTTGTCGGTTCTGTAAAAGAAGACCAGAACCTTCTCAGGAGGCGAGAACATGTAACATTTATACTCTCCGCTATCAAAGTTCTCCCCGCAGAACATAGCTAGCCCGTTTGGGGGTATCTTCGGCAATTGAGTGAGCCTATCTATAGCTCCAGTTATGGCTGACTCCACGGCATCTCTGGTTCGCTTCAGCTTTATGTTCTGGGATATGGATGCCTCCTCTCTTAACAAGTTCACCACATCAGCTACTGGTCTACCTTCAGGAACGTAAAGTGATAGAAGTACTGTAGCTGGTGCAGACCATTTCTTTAGCTCTCTGAGGAGAACTTTAAGCTCCTGTCTACTTATTGAGTACTTGTCAAAGACTCATCCCTAATCGAGATGTATTTCGTCTTATTCTTATTAAAGGTTAATTATGAGGATCCTGGCTTAGAAAACGTTTTTATGCCCTTTATTTTAGTAATAAAGTGAGCGGGAGTGCCCGAGCTAAGCCAAAGGGGCCGGACTGAGGCTCCGGTGGCGTAGGCCTGCGTGGGTCCAAATCCCACCTCCCGCATGTAAATAATTGTATGTTGTTATTATTGATTGGCCAGGGATTTATGTAAAATTTTGACTCATATGGAAATTTAAGCTACCTATGTTATTTACGTCGCTTTTACACCTTTACTTAGCGTGTGCCTATTACCAAAACTCTTTATGAGCCAGAGACAAGGTTTCTAGGTAAGAACGATGGTTCACAACTTCTACGTAAAGGAACCGTTTTCACTGAATATATTACCGCAAAGGGAGCACTTGTATGTTCTCTTCCTCGGGTTAACAAGGATGGAGACTGAAGATCCGCATTTTGGACAGAGAACAGAGTGAAGTCGACCTTGAATCCTCTTACCGTCTGCTACTATCATTTTGTCGTGGGAGTGGTCATATCTCTCTTTGAGGATCATTTCCTCATCAGCCTTGATCTTATATCCGCAGTTTCTGCAGGAAGCAATACCGTTTCTCAGCGTCATAACGCTTTTGCATTTAGGACAGAACTTCATCTATAAGCACCGTTTCATATAAGGGTGAAATCCCTGTTCTCTCAATGTCTCTAAAGTCTTATTAATTGTTCTCCTATAGCCTTATTTCGTGAACAAGGATATAGGACGAAATGCGGAGAGGGAGCTGGTGAAAACGCTCACTTCGTTAGGATTTAAAGCTGTTAGAATACCGACTTCGAATTCTTCACCGAATCCTCTTCCTGACGTTTTCGCCACTTTTGGAGATACTTTGCTGGCCTTTGAGGTGAAGAGCACATGGGAACCGAAACTAAAAATAAGAGAAATTCAGATTAGAAAACTTTTAGACTTTTTATCAATGTTTACAATGGAAGGGCACGCATATGTGGCAGTTAAGTTCAAGCTTTTCACTAAATGGGAACTCTTCGAGGTCACAGAGCCATCGAGCATAGAAGTGAGGGCCGGTGAAGGTAAAGAACTTCTCTCCTTCTTTCATTCCAGATCACAAGGTACTGAACAGCTGATTTGATATTTCGTGGATCACTCCTACTATTATTAGAGCTCAGGTTAAACTATCTTTTAAGTAAACGGTAAACCCAGGATTAAAGCGAATCAGCCAGGCTTAATACCTAAAGAAATTGAAGTTTTCTGTAACGCATTGATTTGAAGAAAGTTTTAAGATATATCTTTACTACACTTTACCATGTCGTTCAATCCGTCGGATACGGTAAAGTTAGTAAATAAAGATAATTCAGTCTTGGTTGTGTGGGACGTGCAAGAGGCTCTAGTGAATTCGATATTTAACAAAGAAGAATTTATCGCGAAGACCAGGGAGTTAATACACTCTGCTAGGTCTAAGGGGATTCCAATAATTTACACTAAAATAACTCCTTTTCCAGAGAAGTTCGAATCACCCCTCAGGAAAGGATGGAGGATGAACTTAGGTGACATAGTTGAAGAACTGAAGCCTGAGCAAGGCGACTACATACTAAACAAGAACACAGCGAGCATTTTCGTCGGTACCAATGTAGAGCTTTTGATGAGAAACGCAGGGAAGATAGCCATGATATTCACCGGAATCGCTACTGAAATAGGAGTGGAAAGTTCAGCCAGACACGCCTTCAATCTGGGCATCATCCCGGTAATCGCTAAGGAGGCAGTATCTTCGAGAAACAAAGAAGCCCATGAGAGATCCTTAGCTAATATGTCCATGATGTTCCCAGTACTTTCCAATCAAGATATACTTGAAATTTGGAGATAGAGAAAGTAAATGAGAGAGAAAAAACATCCTTTTTTAGGAATTAATGATCTATATTACTTGTGAATTTTTCCGATGTACCCGCACGTATATATAGTCTCATTTCATCGTTTGTCTCTAGCATCCCATGAGGTAAAGTAACGTTCTAGGCTCTATGCCTTTTTAAAGGGAATTAGATTAGCCCTATCTTTGTGAGGAAGTTCATAGGCCAGTTCTTTATAACAACGGCCTTGACGGAGGTTAGCTTGGTTTATCCCGTACATTTTTACGCAGTTCATCATTCGTTATTGTTGCTAGGTCTCATAACTGCTCTATATAATGGGCTGAATGGAATTGGATCGTATTTGTGGGGATTGATTCTAGACAGTATGAAGACAAGGAAGGGGCTTTTGATCGTGTTGAGTTCCATGGGCGCAATGTCGGGAGCAGTGTATTCCTTTAATGGTCTCATAGGTTACTCCATGATAGGCTTCATATCTGCCCTAGATGCCCCACTTTACTCCCTCGTCCTGTTAGAGACCATGACCGAGGATGATCTAGTGAGAGGAAATTCGGTCCTTTCAGAGATTTCTCTTGCAGGTAATATAGCAGGGAGCATCCTTGCCTCAGTTTACCCCAATCCGCTTGTGGTAATAGGACTTTTCCTCGTTTCCTTGGTGTTCAACATGCTCTTCGTCCCTAGCTATGACGGCAGAACGAACGCAAACAGGAAGGAAATGATGAATGACTTGAAGGGCTTGTATTACCCAGTAATCTCTTACTTTGCTTTTAACCTCTCTGCAGAACTGTTCTTTACAGTTTACGTCCCTCTGAATTACGACATGGGAAACCCGGAATACGTTGTATTCCTGAGTTATACCATTCTCTACCTTGTAGACGAGTTCGTTTACAACAAGGCGGTATCCATGATTAAAGGTAAGGAAATCAAGTACATCTACTTATCGATAGTAGGAAGAGCAGTTATATCTCTAGCTCTAGCCTTGCTGGTAGTGTCTCAGCTGAAAATAGGTTTAGGAATAGTTGGTTTCTTCATGGCTTTCGGTCCAATATTTCCCGTGTATAGTACTGCGTTCTTCTCAGTGGTAGTAAAGGGTTTGAAGAGAAATAGAGCTACAATGTTAGGTCTGCTAAACTCTGCTGAAGATATTGCCTCGATAATAGGCGGGTTAGCAGTAGGAGTGGCTGAAACTTTGTTCGGAGCATATATGATGAGTTTCTATGCTCTCGCAATAGCTATGTTCTCTTTCTCTGCATATCTCTCCTTGAAACGGCTTCAGAGTAAGCCTGTTTCTCCTCAGGAGAAGAAGGAGTATACTCAGGCATCCTCCTAGGTTTACCGTCCCTTCCGACCCTAACATAAGAGAAGTATGCAGTGCTCACGTTTTCAGTAACGTTGAAACCGGGGTCCTCTCTTATTACGTTGATCACGGCCTCCATGGATGTTTTTCCTACATAAGTGATCCCAGCCCTTATTGTAACGATATCGTTGAGCCTCACGGGAGAATAGAAAGAGAGGTTTCTCACTGCAACAGTCACTACTGTGTCTGATGTGTCGTCATCGTAACGGGTGTATCCTATCAATTTGAGGCCTAATGTACCTCCCATATCGTCCATGAGCTTCATTAATTTCCCTGCAGAGATTATTCTACCGTCGTAAGTCATATCAGGCGAAACGTGCAAAGACGTGGTTACTCTGTACCTGAGCCCCGATGTTGGATCCTGGACGTTGAACCTCATGTCCCCTTTCAACTGCTTAAGTCTCTTCGCTCGTCTTTCCAAGGCCTCCTCTACCCTTTTTTGGTAGGAAGGGGACACGTCGATGTCTTCAATAATGCGTATAGGCCGGAGCAGGTCATCGACCTTGACGTAAGATCCTGACGCCGATACTACCTCTTCGCCCATCACGATGGCTCTCATTGATACCTCAACTGACGTGTTTCCCTTGTGGAGCGTCTCAGCCCTTATCTCTACCATGTCTCCTAGATTGACGGGTTTCCTGAACTCCACGTCATCAAGGGAAGCTAGGAGAGTCAAACCTCTGGTCACTTTCCTGGCTGAGAGCATGCCTGCCTCAGCGAGGAAACTCAACATATCTCCTCCGTGGAGTCTGCCCATGAAGTTAGTGTCTCCGTAATGTATCAGCTTCACTACTGTGACCTCAGTGTCGCAGATCTTCGTTAGGATCACCGTCCGTTTTACTTCAAGTTTTCAAATATCAGAGCATTAATTTCCTCAGCCATCTTAGTATATTTTTCTCCTCCTCTTCGAGAGAAGTCCAGGAGGATGTCCCTCAGCTGCTTGAGGATCTCTATGTAATCTATTTTCTTTACTGCATCTTCAGGAAATGAGGAGAAATCCACTCTCTTCTCAGTACCGGACAAAAAAGGTAGGTATTCATCCTCGCTTATACTCTGTATGAATAAGCCCTTCCTGTCGAGATGGTATTCGTGAGGTCCTCTCTTCACCAGGAAGATGGAAAAATCATCTGAAGGTGGTATTAGACTTGAGACCTCTTTCATGAAGAGTATAGCGTTGTCTTTGTTTTTCTCTTTCAAGAATTTACGTATAGCCTCGTTTAGCATGCTCACAATTCACTTAATCAGTTTTTAACTTCACCTATTTATCGTCTTAATCTCATGTGAGAGGCAAGGCTAATTCATCTTTATATTAATTTTAGAAAATTAGAAATAAATTTTAAATTCTTCTCAATCTTCATATGAATTTTTATAAGATTGAAAAATATGTAATGTCTAAAAATTCAAGAGTTCGCTGCTATACTAGTTTGAATCTTGACTGGGATAAAAAAATACTTGAAACACGATAAAATCTGATCGGAAGAATCTAGCGTTCCGTGTTACTGGTTTTAGATCTAAATTGCATTTCAAAGAGCAGGTCCTACTAGGTATAGAGATATTTCCAGAGTAAAAACGCGATTAATCATGCTTCCTTTTTCCATTTACGTTCTAGAAATGTCATAGTGACCCAAAGGAGGAGGCACTGGAACCTTGAGCTTTACCTTCCCCTCTCTGAACCAAGGCGAAAGTATGTAAGCTACTCCGTTCTTCTCCCATGAGAGAGCTTTAGCTTCTGATCTAGAGAGCCCCATTTCTTCACCTACCTCTTGCTTAATCCTGAAGAGTACTTTGGTATTTGAGAGCTGAATGACAATATCGCTTAGGTCCATAGGGTTATGGGTTGCGAACATGAAACCCAGTTTCCTTCTTCTGCCAAGTCTCATCATGGTGGCTATTTTCCCGGCCACCCTCCTCACGTAATATGTGTCGTCGTCTCCGCCTTTACCTGACGGAAAGAATCTGTGTGCCTCGTCTATTACAATCAGGAACCTCCCTTTTACTGCTCCGGTACGCATTTGCTTTTCCCTATGATCGAAGATTCTGTCCAAGAAAAAGTAGGCCAAGATCTTTTGAGAGAACTCATCTATTTCGCTATTGTATAAGTCTATTATTACAAGCCGTTGGCTCCCCTCCAGGAAGTCCTTGAACTTATCCTTCTCAGCGGGGACGTCGAATAGACCCGTATCACGTAGGATATAAAGTCCTCTCCTTATATTGTCTCTAGTACTTTTATGAACGCTGTAATTCTCGAACTCCTCATCATCCAATGAATCCGCTAGTTGGTCCAGTGTTCTTATATCCTTATGGGTTGAAATGTATTGCCTCAGGAACTGAGAAGCTTGTTCTGTGAAGTACGGATTTAACCTATGGAAAAGTCCTCTTATTTCTGAAAACCTGAAGAAGAATGGATGAATTGATGCAGAGGCTTCCCAGTAATCTGTTTTCAGCGTTATTTCGTTCCCATCAACTTTAGTCTTCAGAGATATCCCCCTGGATTGAATGAAATCTACTAGGGGTTTCACGTAAGTGTTGAAGTACAGATTTGTGATGTCCTCAACTGTCTTCACTTGGTTCTTCCTTCTCCATTTCCAAGTCAACGGGAACACTATGTTGACCTTCAAGTCACGTATTGATGAACCATAAAGACTTGAGAACTCCGAGATCCCTCTCGAGACAGCTACGTCTCTCATGTTAGGCGGTAAAAACACGTTATAATAGTCTCCAGTGGCATCAAGGACGAAGGTCTTGGAGTCGGCCTCGGTCAGGTAAACTCCTCCGATTACGTCCTTGATGAAAGAGGTCTTTCCTGCACCAGTAGTTCCGAGCACAGAAACGTGAAAGTTGAGGTCTTCAGGGGAAATCCCTACCTTGACTTTCGTGTAAGCGTTATCCAGATAGCCTAGATATAGTTTCCCCCTCTTTGTGTCTAAGGCTTTCTCTATAATGTCGGAGTAAGGAAGAAAGACTGGAGACTGCGGTTCGAGGACTAAGTCAGCTACTTCCAGCTCTCCTCCTGAGAGGACGTCCATCCTCGTCAAGGGTTCGCATTTTACGGTAACGTTAGTGATGAGCGAGCCAGGTTCGTCCTCGTTGGTAGAGGACGCACTCAATACGCTAGAGTCTCCTACAAAAAGAGACGTCGCATCAGTCCTTTCATAACCAACTATTCTGAGCAACACGAAGTACAGAGTTTTTATATCTACAGCACCCAGGAATAGACCAACCCTACCTAGAAATGGTAGCTT
Organism: Sulfuracidifex tepidarius; assembly: GCF_008326425.1. Classification (NCBI taxonomy): domain Archaea; kingdom Thermoproteati; phylum Thermoproteota; class Thermoprotei; order Sulfolobales; family Sulfolobaceae; genus Sulfuracidifex; species Sulfuracidifex tepidarius. Next base: position 2,457,534 of record NZ_AP018929.1, on the reverse strand, counting down.
GTAGTATGTTACCGGGTCAACTGAAACATTCACAGTTATATCTTCTGGAGATACTTTGGAAGGCATGTGTCGTGCTACTTTTCCTATGACCTGAGATCCGAGGGTCACAGCTAGAGTGTTAGCCTGAGATATCCTCTCCTTTATATCGTTGAATAGCGATTCATCGTTCACGTCTCCACCCCTATTCTAGAGCTGAAACTCGCTTGTACCCCTATTCTTTCCATGATCGTTGAAATGACTCTCAGTATACCGGAAGTTACAGCCTTAGCCGAAGAGTCTGCCATAGCTAGGACAGAGGGTATTCCGTCCTTTGTGAAGTCTAACGAGGAGATTATGTTTGGAACCTCCATGTCCTTCGTGGTGGTCTCAATCCTCAGGACTGAGAACCTCTTAACGTAAGGGTGAAAAGGGTACACTAAATAGTTAATGAACACCTCGGTCTCATCTTCCTTTCTGAAAGGTCCCACGACTATAGGTTTGTAAGGTCTTGATTCTACAGTATCGTAAAGTCTCAAAAGGAATGCCTCATCGTTCAGGAACGCTAACGGATCAACCTTGTACCTAATGACGAACTCTTTTCTGAAATCTTCCCTAAGGGACGACCTCAAGAACTGAGACTTGTCTAGCCTCTTCACTATGCCTACAACTTTCTTGTCGTTCAATATAGTTTTCCTCCTTCGACTTAACTTTTCCTTAACCTGATATCTCAGGAAGATTGAAGGAGGGAAAATAGGTCCATCTACAATCAGGAGGGAACCGCTGTTTATTTTACTTGACAAAATAGCTTCGGTCTCCAGAGCCAATCTTATCTCAGCTTCTATAGTTTCGGGGTTCTGGAATGAGCTGAATGGAGTTCCGTCGATGGAGACAGTGGAAATCATGTTGTTACAGTAAAGGAAAGGCGTTATTCCGGGATATTTGAATGACGATGCGAGGGCTATGAATGGAACCGAGAGATCTAAATTAGGTAAGCCCGAGACGGATGGGTAAACTCCTACTAAAGGGTAACGGTTTGAAGAGATCGATACAGAGGCTATACTTACTACTCCCTTTGAGGAAATGAACGTCCTGCTACTCCCATCAACAGCAAACACGTCAGGGATCGAAGAAATAGACGCCTCTTTGATGAGGTCATCTACGTCAGTAGCTGGGATCGAAACTTCACTTTCATACCATTCGGTCTCTCCTTTCTCAAGGACGTCGTTATCGAAGTACCCCGCAATGTATTTTTCTACCACGTCATACAAGACAGTCCTTAAGTCTAGCCTCTGCAACGTCATTGTACAAAACATATTTAATGATCGAAATATTTAAATATGGTGCGATTAAAGTCGGTAATACCTCTTTTTCCTAGTCTCCAGCGTATATCTTCCTCGCAGCTAGAACTATAGGATCCCATACCCTGGCTACAGCTGGAAGGTAAGCGTTCTCCATGAAGAATAAGTCCTCTACAGTTAGCCCTTTCATCATTGCTAAGGCTAGAACGTCTAACCTTCCTAATACCTCTTCGTCACCAACTATCTGAGCCCCCAACACTCTGCCGGAACTCTCCTCAGCTATCAGCTTCACCCATATGTCTTTAGAACCCGGGTAATATCTAGCTCTAGTTTTGTGCTGAACTTTAGCTTCTACTGCCTTCATGTTAGTCTTCAAAGCTTCTTCGTAGGTTAGACCTACTTTGCCTACTTGGGTCTCTTTATATTTAGTGATCATAGTACCGACAACCCCAGGGAACTTCTTTTCCAAACCTGCTACGTTAAACGCTGCTACGAAACCCATCTTATTAGCCACTGGAGCATAAGGAACCCAATCTGGTTTCCCAGTGATCACGTTTGTCGACTGTGCTACATCTCCGACAGCGTAGATACCCTTCTCTGATGTCTCCATTTTATCGTTTACGACCACTGATCCATGAATTCCCAGTTCTAGTTGTCCTTTCACAAGGGAAGAGTTAGGCTTTACTCCTATTGCTACAACTGTTCCGTCCACCTTGTATTCTCCTTTGTTAGTGATCACAGTTCTTCCTCCATTTCTTACTTCCAGCACCGACTCAGATAGCCTCATGTCTAGGTCTCTCGCTATCTTAGGAGAAATGAAAGACGCCATATCATCGTCCAACATCCTGTTGAGGGGACGGCTTCCGTGGTGTATCATGACTACCTTCTTTCCTTTTGACACCAACGCCTCGGACGTCTCAACTCCTAGAATCCCTCCTCCTATAACCGCAATCTTTTCGAGGGACCAAAGTGCCTTTCGGAGTTCCTCTGCATGTGCAGGATGGTGAACGAAGAACACTTTGTCCTTTCCATCAGTCTTGATTTCCGACGGAATTGACCCTGTTGCAATGATCAAGTAATCGAACTCAACGGTTTCGTTCTCATCCCCTATCTTAGCTACCCTGGAAGAGACGTCTATCTCTCTTACCTTAGCGTTAACTCTCAGATCGATCCCTCTCTTTTGGATGAAGAATGAAGGTTCGTAAGTCATGAAAAGCTTAGGGTCGTCGAAGAGCCCCTCCAGGAAGTAGGGAACCCCGCAAGGAGCATGGCTCACCATTGAGGTCGATTCGAGCACTGTCACTTTCATGTTAGGGGCCAACCTTCTAATCCATGATGCAGCAGTCATCCCTGCGGCCCCTCCACCTATTATAAGAACTCTTTCCATAAATTCTCCTTAAGAAACACCTTTATAACTATCATTGGAAAATTTATCTCATGAAAGCAGAAACTAAATTCGATGAAGTATACAAGGAACTCAGTTCTATTAGGGAAAATGAGCTTTCATTCAATGAAGCTGATACCGTTAGGTTCGTCAAATCACAGATACAGAAGATGGTATCTAATCTCTCAGCAATGGAGAAAGCATCACAGCAGAAGGAGTGGGATGAGCTTTTAGGAAATTTTCTTCAGTTGCTTGAGAAAATAAACCTTATCAATGTGTACCTCATGCAACCTACATCACTATCCATGTTAATGAAGGAAAGAATAGCAGACGTTGTGGAGAAGCTGATCTCTTCAATTTCGTTCTCCATTTCAGAGGCCGTGCTAATGATAAAGGAGGTATCGAAAGAGATGGGAGTTGAAAATATCAATATTTCAGTTTCAGGAACACCAGCAACCATAAATGTTAGTATTAGCATGAAAAAGGCATGAATGAGATGGAAAACCCTTACATAGACTGGGACGTTAAGTTCGATGAAGCGTTAAAGATGGAAGTGCCAGAAGCTAAGTTTTCGAAATTTTCCTTTTCCGGAATCGGAGGGAGTGGTATAATAGGTGATATAGCTAGGATATTCTTTCCTGAGATAGGGAATTCTTTAGAAGGAAATGAAACCCTCCTTGCTGTTAGCTACTCTGGTAACACGTCGGAGACGATAGAGGATGTAAAGAGGGCTATCCAGAAGGGTTCAGACGTGATAATAATAACCTCAGGCGGAATCCTTGGCAAGTTCGCCAAAGAGAAAGGGATAAAACAAGTGACAGTTAAGGCAGGATCTCAAACCAGATATTCTTTTCCTTACCTGATAACGCCTCTCCTCAAGATAGTGTCTGAGAAGACTGGGGATAAGCTAAACCTCGAAAGGCTAGCTCTAGGCGTGAAGGAGAAGAAGGACGAAATAGTCAAAGAGGGTACTAGTTTGGCTAACTTGGTGATGGGGAAAATACCTGTTTTCTACTCATCACGCTTTCTAGGTATAGCCAAGAGGTATAAGCAGGAGGTAAATGAAAACGCCAAATACCCTGCGTTTTACGGCGAGATACCAGAGGTAAATCATAACGAGGTGGAGAGTTACGTTCACGGGTATAACCTTCATCCTGTAGTGATATATTCAAGTGAAATAGACTCGATTACGGCAGAAGTTCTACATGCTACTTTAGTCAAGGGCTTTTATGATGATGATCTCATGAACGTTAGTTCACTCATGATGATAGGGGGAATCATGTCCATTGCCATGGCTGAGTCTCTTCACGAGATACCAGATAAACTGTACAATATACCCAGAGCTAGGGAGTTGACTTCTAATTTATTTAAGCCGTCCTCAATCTTGTAAGTCATATGAGAATTTTCAATACGCTTGGCAGGTCTGTTCAGGACTTCGAACCCAGCGGTTCTACAGTTAAAATGTATGTCTGCGGGCCTACAGTATACGATGAAGTTCATATAGGCCATGGTAGGACTTTCGTAGCTTATGATATGATGAGCAGGTACTTCAAGCTTAAGGGTTATGACGTAATTAGGGTACAGAATATTACAGATATAGATGACAAGATAATAAAGAAATCCAATGAGACTGGAAAGGGATGGGAAGAGATAGTAGCCATGTACAGTAACAGCTACTTGGAGTCCTTAGAGCTACTCAAGGTAAAGATTGACCTCCATCCGAGGGTATCTCAACATGTGAAAGATATAATCGATTTTGTGAGCAGGCTGATAGAGAAAGGTAAGGCGTATGTAGCGGAAAGCGGTAGCGTGTACTTCGACGTGGATACGTACGATAAATATGGAGAGCTCTCCAACACCATGAAGAACTTGTGGAATCAAGGAGAAGAAACGATAAAGGAAAAGAGACATTCCTATGACTTTGCGCTATGGAAGGCTTCTAAGCCGAACGAACCTTTCTGGGAATCTCCATGGGGGAGAGGAAGACCGGGCTGGCATATCGAATGTTCTACCATGTCCACCAGATATCTGGGGGAGACTTTCGACATTCACGGGGGAGGAATGGATCTGATATTTCCGCACCATGAAAACGAGAGGGCTCAGAGCGAATCTCTCATTGGGCATCCGTGGGTGAAGTATTGGGTACATACAGCTTTCATAACAATAAAGAAGGAGAAGATGTCCAAGTCTTTGGGTAACATAATACCCCTTAAGGACGCTCTAAAGGAATGGGGTCCTTCAACGCTTAGGCTATGGTTCCTCTCTTCCCACTATAGGAGTAACGTTGATTTCAGTGACGAAACAATGGAACAAGCTAAGAGCTCAATTGAGAGGTTTCATAACGCCCTAGCTATACTGAGGTCAGTGCTTAGGGAGGGAAATAAGTTCTACTCTTCTCAAGATGGGATTAGGACTTTCCAGAAAGTGCTGACGATGAGGCAAAGGTTTTACCAAGCCTTAGATGACGACTTCGACACACCTTCGGCTTTAGCTTCAATTCATGATCTTGCCTCTTTAATATTTACAGAAATACAACAGGAGCGAGATTTCCTCAGTGCCGTGACGGCAATGGACTTAATGCGTGACTTCAATCAAGTGTTTGGAGTTCTTGATGATGAGTTGGAATCGCAAGGGAAGCACATGAACACCTTGGTAGAGAACATACTTGAAGTTAGGAAAAATCTAAGGGAGAAGAAGATGTATGAAGCGTCAGACCTGATAAGGGACGCTCTAGCTAAGTCTGGGATTAAAATTATGGACTCGAAAGAAGGGTCAACTTGGAGGTTAGAGTAAGTAATACTGACAAAAAGAGAAGATTTTTAAAAAAAGAGTTTGTTCATCTATGCACGAATAGACTAAATCAAAAAGTTATCATAATGAAGAAATAATCAAATTTCTAAATAACTAAGAAGGAAAATGCTTCTACTTTTGTAGATCTCTGTCTAGAATAAATAAAGGTATTTCCTCCTTTTTCGCATACCTTTCGATCATCTCGATAGTGGACGGGGTAGTCTCCAACCTTCTAATCTCCTCTAGCGAGAAGAACCTCGAGTCTTTTGCGTCAGAGGAGGCTTCTAAATTCCCCCCTACGATTTCGCACGAGAAGTCGAAAATGACGTAATGGAAGCCCTCTTTTATTATCTGAACTAGAGCTACTACTTTCCCCGGCTCCACCAGTAGTCCGGTTTCCTCCGTTATCTCTCTCTTTAGTGCTTCCTGAAGTGTTTCCCCGTACTCCACTTTCCCTCCGGGTATAGCCCACGTCCCTGCGTTCGGGGGCTTTCCTCTCTTTACAAGCAAAACTTTTCCATCCTTCATGATCAGTCCTCCTACCGCAACAAGTGGTCTGTCCATAGGCATATGGATAAAAATTAATATTTTGTACCTTACGGTTTCCACTGATGAAAGGTTTACTCTTAGCTCTTATCACATTACTATTGGTTGGCGAGGTAGCTTTGCCTTCATTAGCTTTAGTTAGTTCTTATCAGCCTCCTGATGTAGGTAAAGTAGATAGTTCCCTTACTTTACCTTCTTCCATGAGTTATTTAGTTAAGCAGATTAACGCCACAGTAACAGGGGTAACTAAACAAACATCTAATTCTACTAAAAGTAACACAACAAGTTCCACTATGGCTACTAAAAAAATAAATGCTACATATCTTGTAAATTACTCTGTTATAAAATATAACTCCTACGGAAACCTCACCGTTAAAATATCGGGAAACTACACGACCCAGAACATTTCATTCTACAAGGGCAACTTCACCATCAATCCTGAACTCGACCCCTTTACCCTTGAGTACCCATTCGTCTTACCGAATTATCTGGCTAACTTAACTTACGGAATCTCTTCTCCAAGTTCCTCTCTTGTATTTGAATTCTTAAAGCAGGTCACGGTTAATCTGAATGGAAATCAAGAAACTGCCTATGATTTCAAGGTAATTGATAGCGCAGGGAACTACAATATGACAGTTTTAAGTAACGGAGTAATTTATTATTTGGATAACTCCACTTTCAATATGTCACTGAAAAGCTTTAACACCTTTACGTTAAGCTTAGCTAATTTAATACCCAACCTGAATCAAAGTGATATAAACTCTACATATCAGTACTCAATATATGAGTTCAATCCAACAGCTGCTACCCTACTTCCCACCTCAGAGATAGAGGTGTTCTATCCTTTAGTCTTCTCTAATGGAGTAATCGCGCTTAACGAGTTTGAGCTAAGGACATTACCAAATGAGTCTGTAGTAGCTTCTAGATCCATTGACGGAGTCTCTGTATATAATTATCTAAGCTTGAATGAGCTCAATGAGACCTTCACCACGTTCTCTCCTCAAGTTGGAAACAAGAACATAACATTTAACGGGGAGAACTTCATGTTTGTGAACCAAACTAAGGTAACAACACCTGCTGGTACTTTCACTTCTTACTTGTACAAGAACGTTTCTTCCGCTGGTACTCTAATCCAGTATCTGTATTTAGGAAAGGATGGACTTCTGTTGAAGCTCAAGGAAGTCAGTGTGTCTACAGGAACTCCAATAACCGAAGGTGAGATATCATTCATAGGTAATAATTATATTCCTCCTAGCGTCAGTTTTCCGTATCATAGCTTGAGCGATACTAACTTGCCGTATAAGCCGGTAAATTCATACGACTCCATGATAATTGCTGTTATCGTCACTCTTGTAATTGTTGCAATCCTTTTGCTTCTTCACAGGAGATTCGGGTAAGATATGATATTTTTTAAAGTAAGTAGATAAAGGAGTTTTAATATTTGAAAGAAGATCTGTCTTTTATGAGCACAGTTTATTCAGATATAGTATCCTCAGATCTGTATACCCAGCAAGTCAAGAAGCTAGAGAGGGTAGCCCAAATACTTTCCTTAGATAAGGACGTTGTTGATTCGCTCTCACAACCTGAAAGGGTAATCCAAGTTAAGATAAACATTAAGGGTAACGATGGAACTGTTAAGACGTTCACTGGCTGGAGATCTCAGCACAACAGCGCTTTAGGCCCATACAAGGGAGGGGTTAGATTCTCACCTAATGTGACTCAAACTGAGGTGATGGCACTTTCCATGATGATGACGTGGAAGAACTCCCTTCTAGGTCTTCCATATGGAGGAGGAAAGGGTGGAATTAGAGTTGACCCCAAGAGCCTTCAAAAGGACGAGTTAGAAAGACTTTCTAGGGGATACGTTAAGGCAATATATAACTACATTGGTAGTGATATTGATATACCAGCTCCAGATCTTAATACAGATCCACAAATAATGGCCTGGTTTCTGGACGAATATGTTAAGGTAAGTGGAAAAGTGGACTTCGCATCTTTTACAGGGAAGCCGGTTGAGATAGGAGGACTTAGTGTAAGGGAATATAGCACAGGACTAGGGCTTTCCGTTATTACTAAGTCAGCAGCTGAGAAGTTCATGGACGGGATAGAAGGTAAGAGAGTGATCATTCAAGGATTCGGAAATGTGGGATATTTCGCAGCCAAATTCATTAAGGAAATGGGAGGGAAAATAATAGGAGTAAGTGATTCGAAAGGAGGAGTAATAAACGAAGAGGGAATAGATGCTGATAAACTAATGGAAATGAAGAGAAGTGGGGAAACAGTGTCATCATATGAGGGAAAGAAGGTTACAAATGAGCAACTTCTAACTTCGGACTGCGATATTTTGATACCAGCTGCTATAGAGAACGTCGTGAACAAAGCCAACGCGTCCCATATCAAAGCGAGGATGATAGTAGAGGGGGCTAACGGTCCACTTACTGCCGATGCAGACGAAATATTAAGGAAGATGAACGTGATCGTTGTCCCTGATATATTAGCTAACTCAGGAGGTGTGGTTGGAAGTTACGTGGAATGGGCTAACAATAAGATGGGTGAAATAGTAGAGGATGAAGAAGCCAAGAAGCTAATTATAAGCAGAATGGAAAGAGCTTTCTCCTCTATGTATAGTGAGCATGAAAGAAGATTCTCTGACTATGATTTGAGAACCTCTGCGATGGCTATATCTATAGACAGAGTAGTCAAGGCATCAAAACTCAGGGGTATGATGTAGAGTTCCTTTAAATTGATGGACATTGCAGAATTTAGTTAAATTTCTTTTCCTTTTTCCCCCTTTTTTAAAAATCTTATCATTGATGAAAAGTTGTAGAATAATCCCAAGGTTCTACTAAGCGACGTGAAAGTTTCCGTTTATCAAAGCAAAAGTTCTTAAAAGCCGTCTATATGCAATTTGTTAGTTTCCTTTTAAATGATGAAGGGTATTATGTAGAGCGACACTAGGATTGCAGTAATTATAATGGCAGCAACTATCATCCATTTTGATATTCTTTTAGAAGACCCAAAGACTATCGGTATTGGACCTATGAATATGACACCTCCGAACTCACTTTTTCTCTCCTGTTCCTCTTCCTCTCTTTCACTATTCTCCCTTGTAGTAGATTTCTTAACTCCCTTGAAGAACTCGTAAAACATTCCTATAAAGACAATGAAGAAGCCAATTAGTATGAGAACAGTCCCAGCTTCAACAAGGCTTTCCATGTTACTAGTTTACGGCTTGGATGGATTTAATCTTATTTGCAAGAATCTCAATCTCTTTCGGTATCTCCACAGTGTCCACTTGACTTATCATTTCTCCTATGGACATCCTCAACTGGTTATAATCAATTCCTCTCTTCTTCATCAAGTTGTAGAGCCACTTCAAGTTCTCCTCTTTCCCTAGATCCTTTAATTCCTTGTCATCAGGAGATATTCCAACGTTCTTCAACACGTTAAGTAAAACCTGCTTGTTGTAATAACTCTCAACTTCCCTTGACATTGGAACACAGTAATCTCTCAAGCTGACGTCTATACTATCACACATGCCTAGAAATATCATATCAAGTTTAAGCATTTTCCTTAATTTTAGCCAGTTGTCTAGTTCTAAATTAGATGCTACCTTAAAGATCTGCACTCCACTGTCCTCTGGAATTATATTTAACCTTCTCAGCCAATTGCTCACTACCACTGGTTCTGCGTTACTATCAGTCAAAATTATTATTCTATTGAAAACTATATCGCTTAGGTTGGCCTTTAAAATGCTGAGTACGTTCTTAAGCCCTTCCCTTGGTTTCACCAAAACAGCAGTTGAACTACCCTGATTCCTTCTTAGCACTACATATGAATCAACTGTAGAGGAAACTATGTAAGGAGAGTGAGTGGTGACGAAAGCTTGTAGAACTCCAGAATCAGTCCAGCTTTTCATTAGTTTGACTATCTTAGATTGAAGAGTGGGGTGCATGTTTATCTCGGGTTCCTCTACGAGGAGAATTTTGTTTCCGCTGAGCCAGATAATGAAGAGCATCAGAAGGACTCTCTGAAATCCGCTTGCAGCCCAGTCTATGTATATGGGCATGTCGTATACGTTAAGGACTAACTTCCTTCCTTCCCAGAACTCCATTCCCTTTATTTCCGGTATAGTTTTACTCACTAAGTTGACGAAGTCGTACCAGTACCTCCTTAGGTTTATAGGAGAGCTGTTCATGTCCATCATTCTCTTCATAGTCTCATCGAAATACGTTTGATCGAATATTGGAACGTATTCCACGTGTTGAGAAGCGTAATCTGATATCTTCTTAACTATCTGTAAGTCATCTTTCCCTGGGGGAGAGCCGTTAATCACGAGTCTGTTCACGGTCCATTCAGCATATCCTCCACTATACTTCACTTCGTTCTCCACTTCAAGGATTATCGGAGCGTTCTTTCCTAGTATTTTGTTTGCTTCTTCTGAAGTGAACTCTACTCTTCCTCCTAGTTTCATTTCCGACGATGTATCATAGCCTTTCCAGAGGAGAAGAAGCTCGTTGTTCCTATCTTCGATAGATTTCTTCTCAATTCCTGAGGACAGATTTCTCAGGAAGAGATAGACTGCAGTGAGAAAGTTAGTCTTTCCATATCCGTTGTATCCTACAACTACGTTGAATCCTCCTATATCGTTTAATTCTATTTCTGATATGCTTTTAAAGTTCTGTATGTGTAAGTCGGTAATCTTCACTGTACATCACAAGTAATACTGTGGAAATGGAGTTATATTCCTTGAGTACTTTATTCTATGTTTTTTCTCTAGATAGAGAAAAACGCGGTATTATCTGCCCTATGCCTTTAAAAGATTCCTCTAACAAATCCTCCATCTACAGTTATCAGTTGTCCCGTAATGTAAGTTGAGAGAGAAGAGGCTAGGAACAAGAATACATTAGCTATCTCTTCGGGGCTTCCGATTCTCCTTAAAGGTATTACCGACGTTATATCCTTGAGGACTTCTTCCTCGGTTTTAGATTCCCTTGAGGCTCTGTCTTTAACGAGTTGTGAAACCCTTTCAGTCATAGTCCAGCCCGGTAGTACTGCATTAACTAGGATATCCTTTTCTGCGAGCTCGTTAGAAGCGGTCTTAACTAGACCTGCCAGCGATAGCCTGACTACGTTAGATAGGTCAAGGTTTGGGAGAGGTTCCCTCAGGGTCATGGACGTAGAGAGTATTATCCTTCCTCCTCTGCTCATGAGTTTTGAGACTTCCCTCACTGCCACGACAGCGTTGAGGAGAAGAAGGTTAAATGCTTCCTTCCAGTCCTCATCCGAGAGCGTGAGAACGTTCCCCGGCTTAGGAGAGCCGGTGACATAGCAGAAAACGTCTATTCCGCTCATCTCTTCGTAAGCCTGTTTGATTAGAGATTTCACGTCATCTATGTTCCTCAGATCTGCAAGAAAGGAGTGAACTTTCCCGAGCCTTGATAGCTCGGACTCAGCCTTCTCCAACCTCTCTCTAGAATGTGACGAGATTGAGACCTCGGCTCCTTCTAGGAGGAATGCTTTAGCTATTGCAAAGCCTATTCCTTTACTCGATGCGGTAACTAGGACTTTCTTACCTTTTATTTGAAGATCCATCGGGATCGAAGAATTGATCTATAGTGTATGAATTTGAGTTTATCTCGGATCTTATTCTCACGAAGTCGTCTCTTATGGTCTCTCGCAGGTTAGGATTGTAAAGTGCTGCTGCTGGATGGTAGGTAGGAAACACCTTGATCTCTAGCCTACCTATTCTAAGTGTATGAGGTTTTCCTCTCACTTTTGTAATACCGGGGAAATCTACACCTGAGTATGTGAAAAGGAAACCCGTTGAATGTCTACCTAGGGTGACTATGAGTTGTGGGTTTATCAGACGTATCTGTGAAACAAGATATGGAGAACACGCGCTAATCTCCTCAGGCATGGGATCCCTGTTGTTAGGCGGTCTGCATTTAACTACGTTAGTGATGAAGACATCCTTACGTTCTAGTCCAAGCACGTCATGGATCATCTTGTCTAGAAGTTTTCCCGCTGCTCCTACGAAAGGTCTACCTTGGATATCTTCATTCAAGCCAGGGGCTTCACCTATGAACATCAGCTTAGCGTGAGGATTTCCCTCTCCTGGTACTGCATTTTTCCTAGCCTCAAACAACTTACATTTCTTGCATGCCCTTATTTCGATCTCTAGATCACTTAACGAGCTCATCCTTTTTCACAGTACATAAAGGAATTTTAAGTTTCAGGTAATCGACCCGTCATCACTGATCAACCTATGTCGGCGTCATCACCAACTGTGCCCCGCCTTGCTGACCTCCTTCTTAGGCACGGACACCGCGACTCTGGAGGTGATGGATAGGCGGGGTTATTAAATAGCATTAATTTTACTCATTATTAACTCTGAGCTTAGCTCTCCTGTAAAGTCTGTAGAGGAACACTATTAGAACTATTTGTCCCAGATCCAGGACTAAGCTTTTTGTTCCGTGGAAAGAGATTTCTACAAAAAAGGGAAGAACCAGTATCTCTGGTTTAAAGGTTTCATATATGAGGAAGAAGTTCAGGTAATTGAGGAAAATGAAAGAGATCGCTGACGCATCTATCAGAACATTGTAAAACAACGACTTACTCCCGTAGAAAATTACAATAGAAATAAAGAAAAGCATCAAGGCTAGGAAAGCTGAGAAAGATATTCCTACAGGGAGAGATAAGTTGTAATGAACTCCGGTAGGTGAGATTCCTGCTAGTTCCTCGTCACCTACTGGAACTAGAGGGAAAAAGGACAAGAAGATTAGAGTTACTATAGTAGCAACGATAAAGACGTACGCGTAGTACTCCCTTAATTTCATGCATAGTTTTCTAAGCTGACGAGTAAAAAGACTATTCATATGTCGAAAAAGTTTCTCGAACTTCAGGATCTCATCCTAATTAAGACCTCCTTAGAGAAGGTGAAACTCCACGTGGATGAAAGGCAACAGAAGACCGTTTTTCCTTGGGTTAAAAGGGAATCTGCAACTACAATCATGAAGTGCTCTAAATTTCCTGAGTTACGAAAACTGTCGGACGATATGAGGAAAGCAGTTGAAGAAGAGGATTATCAGTCTCTAAAAGAAATATTACCTTCTCTTATAAGTAAACTGGAATTGATGATAAGGCAATATTATGATTCTATGTGATTATTTATATGTAGATATTTTTGAAATACAGATTTATTCATAAATAATTAATTTATTATATATTTTTAATAATTATCACAGTAATAATTCGTTTTCTAAGATAGGTTCTATAGATATCTAAATAAAAAGAAATTATATTAAATTAAATGCAAAAGATAATATAATCCGTTTATATTTTGATACATTGTATAGAATGCCACTACGACTATAATTATGGCAAAAATTTTCCTAAGAGTGCTTTTTGGTATGCTTGATGCTACAGATGCGCCGGCGTAACCTCCTGCAATGCCACCAACAAGATATAGTAAACTGACTATGATATTTATATCACCGTAAAAGGCATAAGTTGATGCTGCCGTAACTCCGAAAGTACCTACTGCTATTAAAGACGTACCCACTGCCCTTAGCATATCAAGCGAAGAACTGAAGAGAAGCCCAGGTACTACAAGGAATCCTCCCCCTATTCCAAAATAACCTGAGGCGAAACCTACGGCAAGTCCTGCCGGGATGACCCTTTGTAGGTTTACGCCCGAGATCAAAGAAGAAAGACCTCCACTTCCATTTTCTTTTGTGATAGTAGGTTTAGTGGTTTGAAGCGATTTGCATTTCGTTCTCCACATCTTCGCCGCAACTGCTATCATTAGGAAGCTGAAGAGAAAAAGTACGAAAGCCCCTGACATGAGATGACTTAAATATGCTCCTATTACATCACCTAATATCCCAGGAATAGTGAAGAATATGCCTTGTCTTATTCTTACATTTCCTCTCCTGAAATGCATGTACGCATTCAGATACGCATTTAAACCTACAGCTAGCGCAGTTGTTCCCAGAACCAAGTGAACAATGTAGCTATACTCAGCTGGAGTTTTAGCCTCTGAAGCTAGGCCTACAAAGTACAACAAAAGGGGAATAGCAAGTATCGAACCTCCTCCTCCTATTAGTCCAAGACTGAACCCTACTAGAATACCTGAGATAACTGAAAGAACTAGCTGTAATGGAGAAAGAGTCACTGAAAATGATGGATCTGGAAGCATGAGATGTATTTATCGTTTATACTTTAAAAAGTTATGTTTGTATAAAATAATAACAACTATTAACGCTATAATTAGTATTATTGTTATAATATAGGTTAGATGATCAATTTGTGATACTATTGTGGAATAGTTTCTACCAAATAGAAATCCTACGTATGCTAGTACCCCGTTCCATAGGAACTGGCCTGCGAATGTCGCAATGAAAAACCTCAAAAAGTTCATCTTAGCCAGTCCTGCAGGGTAAGAGATTAGAGCTCTGACTGCAGGAAGGAATCTAGCAAAAAATACAGCGAAAACACCATATTTATTAAACCATAAGTACATTTTATTTAGATTTGCCTGAGTTAGCCTAATGTATTTCCCATATCTGAGGAGAATTGGTTCTCCTAAAAATAAGGCTATGAAATAGTCTAAAAAAGAGCCTATTGTAGCTCCAATTGTTCCTACTAATATAGCACCTAGAAGATCGTATTGACCTTGTGAGGAGAAGTATCCCGCTAGAGGCATTATAACTTCGCTCGGTACTGGAAGACCGAGGGCCTCTAGAAACATCAATATGAGAAGGATGGAATAAGAACTAGGGGTGAAATTCATTCTTGGTTAATCTCGCCTCCATGAGGGCATGTTTTAGGTTTGCCTAGGTATACATAAAGTTTTTCCATAACTTCCTCCGGAATCGCGTAGTCAAACTTCTTGGAGAAGTCACAAGCGGATTTCTCGTCGAAACCTAGTCTGACTAAAAAAGTCTCTACTACTCTATGAGTCTTTGTCCATTCGTCATATTCCCTTTGTCCAGAATCAGTTATCCATATCCCATCTCTTTCCTTTCTAACTAGGTTTTTGTCTACTAGATGGTCTATTTCCTCGAAAACACTTGCAGGAGAGATACCCATTTCTTTAGCTATTCTAGTTATTTTCGCACCGCTATTCTCGTCGTTGTACTTCTTTATAACTGTAAGGTAGTCGTATTCCCTCTTGGATATCTGCATTAACTTAACATTCAGTTTTTAAGTAAATAAACCTTTTACTAAATCGACCTTAAAATGAACATAATAACCGCGTTAGTAACGCCATTTAATCTGAAAGAGGAGCTCGATGTTAACGCCTTAGATCAGGTGATTTCCTTCCAGAGGAAAAATGGGATTTCCTCTTATTGGGTTCTTGGCACTACTGGAGAGTTCAACATGCTAAACGAAGATGAGAAACTGACTGTTGTTAAAAGTGTACTAGAGAGAAGCAAAGATAAGGAAAATGTAATTGTAGGAGTTAGCTCGGACTCTGTAAGCAATGCCATAAGGTTAACTAGAAAAATGATAGACTTGGGAGTCGGCTCGGTCTTCAGTTTGCCTCCTACTTATCATATCACGGGGCTCAAGGGTTTGATGATGTATTTTGAGTCTTTAAGGAAGACTGGAAACAAGGTCTATTTCTATTATAATCCGTCGTCTACTAGGTTGAATATTCCCATAGATTACATAAGGAAATTAATCGAGGAAGGTTTGATAGACGGGATGAAAGTGTCAACTAGCGACTTAGAAGAACTATCTTCCTTTGTAAGTCTTAAGGATCAGTTAAAGTTTGAGCTGTTTTCTGGGAGCGACGTTACAGTTCTTCAAGCAATTGTAGATAAAGTAGAAGGTATAGTTACCGCAGTTGGAAACTTTGCCCCTGAATTATTAGTGGAGATAGCTAAGAAATCTGAGGCAGGGATTAACTCCGAGGTTATAGATTTAGCAAACAAAATTAGGATGCTAGCTCAGGTGACGTCTCTGCCAGACTATCCAACAGGCGTTAAGATAGCTATGAAGTATAGAGGTTTATATGTGGGGAACTGCAGATCGCCACTTCAGGAGGACTCCAATGCTCAAGCATCAATATACTTTACGCTCAAGGATTTAGAGCTATAGGCAAATATCACGGTTTTTATGCAGTAAAAAGAAAGATATATAAAAGTTATTTTAAATTCAAATTTAAACAGAAACACTTTACCCTTCTTTCTAAATCTTAATAGAGACTTTTTATGATATTTAATGCACGAGGACTAGAGTTAGCTAGTGACGCAAAGCATTTTAAAACTTTGATGACCTCTATTTGTCATATTATATGAGCGATACTAATTAATCTCTTTGTTTTGAACTATGAATGCAATGTTCTGAATTGAGCCCACTGTGTCCCTCAGAGGTATTACTATGATCATTACTTGGTAGTGGTCAAACTGATTTTCCTTTATGTGGAAATCAAGGTAAAGTTGGACATAAACCTTGTTCTCAGAGGGATTGTAAGTGTATCTTACGCTCTTTACAGTATAATAGTGAGAGTAAATTGGGAAGTATATTGAATCGTTTGGAGAGAACGATATAAGCAGGGGTAAAATCTCTGACGCATTTATAGAAATTAGATCGGGATATACTGAAAAAGTGTCTCCTCTAGAACAAACTAAAGAGGAGTTCATCACGAAAAGGAAGATCTGACTCCCGTTAAAAGTAGAAGATGAATAACTATAAAAAGTAGTGTAATTTGCAGTATTATTTTCTTTTCCGTCACTAGATAAGCTATTATATTCAATTGAGCTATAATTCAAGAGTAATACAATGACTTTAGAATAGTTCGATGAAAGATATGCTGGTGCTTCATTCCAGGTTCTGGGCGTTGACAGCAATAGTGCAGTCTGATTATATTCGTTTAAAGTTCCATCTTCTGAAACCGTTATGACTCCGTTTATTCTTTCTGAGTGTAATACAACATAGGGAACGTAAAGTGCTACTGCTGCAAAGAATATAGATGCCAATATGCCAGCAGCTACCATTGACCAGCCTTTCACACGATTCTTAACTATAGCGTATTTTATATTCTTATTCGAAGCACTGTACTCCTTTTAACTAGTTATGTAATTTAGGGAAAACATTAAATAAAGGAATCGTTTCTACTATACTCTAAAATGATAAAAATCTGGTATTTACATATTTCTATTGCAATTATAGGAATAATTATTACAGTTCTTATTATGATTGAATTCTTTAGACTAAATAAGGAATTTAAAAGTGGTTTAACTAAAATACTATCTGTCCTTGCCTTACTACTGGTAGGAGAGTTCTTTTCCTTTTTAACTGACTTCATAATGTGGAGAAATAACTCTAATCCTATCTACATATATCCTTCTTTGGCTACTCTAATTCTGGCTTTTTCATCTTTATTAGTTTTTTACTACTATATTACAAAAGTATAGTATAATCCTAAGGTGTTAAAACCTTTTAATCTTCCTCACGACATCCCTTACAAAATAAGCCGACGCTGTGGCTATCACAAGTCCTGCAAAGATGCTGCTCGTATCGTTACCAGAGTAAAATAGAGAAATGATAACGAATAGAACAAGAGAAGATATGAAGAAGGAAGCCAGAAATATTGAATTGGGCAATACCATGCTCCTTATCCTAATGTAATCCTCTAGAACTACCTTGCTAACTATATAACCGTCGTCAACTTCTTTTACTAGTCCTTCTTCTATCAATTTTTTCAAATGATAATGAACTAATGACTTCGAGCTCATGTTCAAATCTTTCTGAATCTTAGTCAGTTTTACAGGCTTTTTTTGTTTGATCATGTAATTATAAATCTTCAGCGTAGTTCCTGAGAGCTCGGTCATCATTAGTAATTAGGCTATGTTACTCAAAAAAGTTTCTAGAATTTATGTCAAATCCATATTATTTATAGAGACTAAATAGCCGAAAGGTTTAAACGTTTTAAAGATTACAGTTCTTCGATGTCTTCGGAGAAAAGAATCAAGGTAGTAGTGGCAAAACTAGGGTTGGATGGACATGATAGAGGAGCTAAGGTAATAGCTAGGGCTTTGAAGGACGCAGGAATGGAAGTAGTCTATACCGGTCTGAGGCAGACTCCAGAACAGATCGTGAAGGCAGCAGTTCAAGAAGACGCTGACGTGATAGGAATAAGCATATTAAGCGGAGCTCATCTGGAGCTCGTACCTCATATCACTAAGTTAATGAGAGAGAACCAGCTAGATGACGTTGTCCTTGTGGTAGGAGGAGTAATACCACCTCAAGACATTCAGACTCTGAAGGATATGGGAGTAGATCAAGTTTTCATGCCTGGGTCTAACTTGAAGGAGATTTCTGAATTCATAAAGCAAGCCGTAGCTAAGAAGAGGGGCCAAAAGGTTGAGCATGCTTCTTGAGAGAGCTCTCAAGGGAGAGGAACTTGCAATAGCCAGGCTGCTTACAAAAATAGAGTACGTTGATCCAGAGGGGTTGAAGGCATTAGAGTACTTAGCAGAGAGGTCCGGCTCGGCTCACGTAGTTGGCATTACTGGAATACCTGGCGCTGGGAAGAGCACAATCATTGGAGCCTTAATCGACGAGTATGTAAGGAGGCATCACAAAGTTGGAGTAGTAATGATAGACCCTTCCAGCCCTTTCACTAAAGGATCCTTCATGGGTAATCGCATAAGGATGCAGGACAGAAGCATGTTGAGTAATGTTTTCATAAGAAGTTTGGCATCAAGAGGTCATTTAGGTGGGGTTTCTGCTGAAGCGTTGATGTTGATAGAGGCCCTCGACGGATTAGGTTACGATAGAATAATAGTTGAGACCGTTGGGGCCGGGCAAACTGATACCGAAGTCGTATCTAGTGTACATACAATAGCAGTGCTTACAGTTCCAGGGACAGGAGACGAAATTCAAGCCCTGAAAGCGGGAATAATGGAGATAGGAGACTTTTACGTTATAAACAAGGCTGATAAACCTGAAGCAGAGGCGTCTTATATCTCTACTAAGTTCGTCATAGATTCAGCAGAGATTAACTTCAGAGATGGGTGGAAGCCAATCGTTACCAAGACCGTTGCAACTAAGGGAGAAGGGATAAAGGAGTTAGTAGACATGTTCGAAGAGCATAAATCTTTCCTTGAGTCAAACGGTATTTTCAGGCGCAGAATTGTGGATAGGAGAGTCAAGATGGTTGAGCTCATCGTTAGAAGAAACATAGATCAAGTTCTTCAGAAGACGATAGATGAAAACAAGAAAGAGATTCTCATGATGCCACTTCTCAAATCAGTTGAGAAAATTAGGGACGATGTAATCGCAAAGATAAGCAAATGAGATTAATAAGGATGTACAGATTTTTGGTACAAATCACAAATTTATAAATATAAAGATCGATGTCTAATTAAATATCTAGAATATGCATGCGCAACTTTTTCTTCTTATCTCTCTTCATTTTCCTATAATTCCCTTTCTCTTCATCTCCCTTACTACCATCTCCCCAGTTCTTGTCAGCCCGTAATATTTATGGTGTGTCCTAGTCTCTTTCTTCGGCTTAGACTTTCTCTCCCCGAACTTTATGACCTTTGCTTTAGCTTCCTCCATTATTCCCATTCTTTCCAACTCCTCAAGTTTAGGTATTATTTCCTCTATTGGTTTGTGGGTAAGTTTAGCGTAAGTTAGGGCATGATCGGCGTTCAGTTGATCAGCCAACGAGACTAGCGAAAGGTAAAGTTCATCAGACTTCAGAAGCGAGATGTACCCTTTTATCAGCATCCTTTCGTCAAGCCTTCTAAGCAGATGATCCCCTATTCTTGTCAGCGTATAGTAAGTATGATGCTTGTGGACTTCAGAACTGAGTTTGTATTTAGCCTCAGTATTCTTTAGAGTCGCACCGTGGACTCTCTCTATTAGTCCTTTCTTTTCTAGGTAATCTAGTATATCAACAACTTCCTGTATTGGAATTTTAGTGTTTAACATAATGGATTTTCCATAGTCCACATTAGCCTTCTTTAAATGTTCTAAAACTTGTAAATATCTAGAATCTATTAGAACATCCTTCAGCTTATCCATGAGTATTTGGTCTTCTTCTGACATCAAAGACCCTTCAGGAATTCCTTTATCTTCTCATTGAAGCCGTTGGGATCGTCTAGATAGCACGCATGCTGTTTCCCTATCGTGAAGAACTTGGACGTCTTTACATACTTTTGGATTAACTCAGCGTTACTCCTGCTCGACACGCTGTCATTAGAGCCCCATATAAGCAGGACCGGTTTTCCATCTAACTTAGGTAATTCGCGTTCATAAGAGGAGACCCCTACAGCACCTACAAGGACAAGGCCACCTACCTTGTCAGGATGTTTCACTGCGAAGCCTAACACGGCCTCCCCACCCATCGATGCACCTAGGATTATTGGCTTTTCGAATTTCGTTTCATCAATGAAATAATTGATGAAATCACTGATGCCTGAGAAAGACCCTGATGATGATTTCCCATAGCCGGGGAAATCTACTGATATAGCCTTAAAACCTGAATCAGCTATTGTATCTATCGTGCCTGTCTCTTTATAGGTATAGGCGTTGAATCTCGCGCCGTGAAATAGGAGGAATGGCCTTCCATTTCCCTTCTCAAGGTAATGAATTTTAGTTCCTTTCACTTCTACGTACTTGTCTTCTAGTGATAACATAATAATAATGTGTACTTTAATGATTTTAAAGTTTTTTTTCATATATCTGTTAATAAAGGATGTATGTTCAAAATTTTACTTATTGTCTATGTTATTATATTAGTTCTATAAAATGTAGAAAATACTTATTTAATAGTATATTGTTATTATACTTGCTTAATACTTATAGCAAAACATAAAATGCTATAAGTTACTAAATTCTACTCGATAAATCGTAAGCTATACTTGATAAATTAAAAGTGAGTGGCTGTCTTAGCTTCGTTGGTTCCAAATTCTCTTTGTCATTTTTAACTATGTCCGAATATTATTAAATATTAAGTTTTTTATATATAAAAAGGCTTATAAAGACAAATAATTACAAAGTTCTAGGTTGTAAAGAGTTTTTTAAAAAGGTTTATTAAGTACGTTAAATGAACATATAAGTAGATAAACATGCCAAAGGTACTTGTACTAGGAGGAAGATTCGGAGGTCTAAGTGCAGCATATACCTTAAAGAGATTAGTGGGAAACAAAGCAGACATAAAGTTAGTAAATAAGGATAGGTTCACATATTTCAGGCCAGCACTGCCCCATGTTGCTATAGGAGTGAGAGATGTAGAGGAGCTTAAGATTGATCTAAGCCAGGCTATGCCTGAAAAGGGGATTCAGTTCCAGCAAGGAGAAGTGATGAAGATTGATGCTCCCAAAAGCACAGTAGTTTACAAGAGGCCCGACGGTTCAATAGTGGAAGAAGACTACGACTACGTAATAGTTGGAATAGGAGCTCATTTAGCTACAGAGCTATTGAAAGGATGGGACCAATATGGATACAGCGTATGTGAGCCGGAATATGCTATGAAGTTAAGAGAGAAGCTGAACGAATTTAAAGGTGGGAACATAACAATAGGGTCTGGATTCTTCTATCAGGGACATAATCCGAAACCGAAGGTTCCAGAGAACTACGTTCCTACAGGAGACTCAGCTTGTGAAGGACCGGTGTTTGAGATGTCATTAATGCTCCACGGCTACTTCATGAAGAAGGGAATGCTCAACAAGGTGAAGATGACTGTATTCTCACCTGGAGAGTACCTATCCGATCTATCAGTTGGTTCAAGGAAGGCTGTGGCATCAATCTATCAATCGTTAGGAGTTAATCTAGTTCACGGCTTCAAGATTAAGGAGATTACAGACAAGGAAATAATATCTGAAGATGGCAAGAAGCTTCCAAGTGACCTTACAATAGTGCTTCCACCATATACTGGAAATCCTGCGTTAAAGAACTCGACGCCAGACCTCGTAGACGATGGAGGGTTCATACCAACTGACGGGAACATGGTTTCAATTAAGTATGACAACGTTTACGCAGTAGGTGACTCTAATTCAATAACCATACCTAAACTAGGATATCTCGCAGTAATGACCGGAAGGATAGCAGCTCAACATCTAGCTAACAGACTAGGTGTGCCTACAAAGGTCGACACATACTATCCTACGATAGTCTGCGTTGCTGACAACCCATACGAAGGATTTGCAGTCTCAGTTAAGGACGACACATGGTATGGAGGAAGCGTAACAGTAGCAGACCCCGCACCAATGAACCACTTGAAGAAGGAACTCTTCACCAAATACTTCATGTGGACTAAAGGAGACATGGCACTAGAGAAGTTCCTCGCAAGTTGGTGATTTTTTTCCATGAATACTCAACTTGATGCTTTAGATAGACTTCTTTCTGAAGAAAAATTAGAAAGCCTAAATAGAGTTCTCGATATAATTCAAAGTGCAGATAAGCTAGGCCTTCTCGATGTGATACGAGGAGTCTTAGATGACGAAGAATATGTAGGTAAGATCTTAGGTGCTATCGTAAACGACAGGACAATGGCACTCGCTACTAACTGGAACAAGCTTCTAGACCTCGTTGATATGTTCATGGACGCTGACACTATCTCCAACCTGAAGTACCTCCTTGGCTTCTTTGGAGACCTAAAGAACAGCGGAATCCTTGACCCCATTCGCGGGATGCTTACTGATGAGGAGTATCTCGGTAAGATCTTAGGTGCTATCGTAAACGACAGGACAATGGCACTCGCTACTAACTGGAACAAGCTTCTAGACCTCGTTGATATGTTCATGGACGCTGACACTATCTCCAACCTGAAGTACCTCCTTGGCTTCTTTGGAGACCTAAAGAACAGCGGAATCCTTGACCCCATTCGCGGGATGCTTACTGATGAGGAGTATCTCGGTAAGATCTTAGGTGCTATCGTAAACGACAGGACAATGGGTCTCCTGAGCAGATGGGGAAATCTCCTTGATTTAGTAGATACTGTGGCTGATGAGGATACTGTAGTTGCGGTGAAGAATGTGTTAGACATCCTGAAAGATCTGAGTAGAAACGGAGTTCTGGACCCAGTGAAAGGTCTGATAAAAGACGAAGACTCTTTAGGCAAGATTATAGGTGCCATGGTAAACGACTTCACAATTAACTTAATGACATACTGGAATCAGATAACCAAGGACCTTGCTACAATAGACTTGAACAACTTCAAGTACTTTACTTACTTAATAAGTGCAACTGGAGAGGCTTTAAAGACAGAGAACGTTAAACCGGTAAAGGGTATGTGGGCAATACTTGGAGAACTTAAGGACCCTGACGTACAGAGAGGTATGGGAGTTGCTTTCGCAGCACTTAGGCAGATAGGAAAGCTATACGATCCTAATACAGGGAAGATAGCTACACAAGCGAAACAGTAAATTTTTCCTTCCCTCTTTTTCCCCTTTTCATCTTTCTCTTATTTTTCTTTCCTTTTTACTAAAACAAGAAGATATTTGGTTCAATATTATTGACGTTCAGTTTGTATAGAAACTCTTACAGATGTCTTAATCTCAAGGTTAATTCTAGATAAGGGAAACCTAGTGAAATATTAGATCTAGTACGCTTTTCTCTGCTGGTAATTCGAACGACTTTATAATGTGACTCCTTAGGTATCTCAACACAGATCCAGTTCTTACTATCCACGGTGGAGAATTCATTACTTTCATGATGTGGATAACTCTCTCTCCTTCTACTGCGAATGCCTTTCCAGGAGAGACAATGAAGGCCAAGTCTAGTGAATCTAGTGACAACGGAGATAGGGCATCGTTATAAGACTCTATGATAGTTACCTCGGGTTGAATTAAATTGGCTACACTCTTGAAGAACTCCGAGACCCTCTCATGGGCATTCAGAATTCTAGATGTGATGTCATCTACACTAACAGGCATGAAAAGGTCTATCATTTTACTCATCTTCTTTGATAACGACTGAACTGACATGTTTAGAATCTTCCTATTGACGAAATAATTATCGTGAATTTCCTTTCCTTGAATTGTGGTTTCCCTCATCAATACGAAAGATCCTTCAAACATGTATCTTTCATATTCCGTGAAGTCGAAGGATAACTTGTCCAGATCCACCGGTACTGATGCAGCCGCAACTGGGTTGATGTACCTAGGATTTAGATTACTCTTCTGTAGATATTTGAGTGCATCGTTACCCAACAGCAAGCCGTGTTTTAGGGATTCGTCTATAGTGTGCTCGCTGTACCACAAGTTATGCCCAGCAACTGGCTTGAAGGGGAATACTGTTTTCTCACCTACTATCTCCTTTATCAGATCCATAAGTCTGAGAGAAAAAGTAGTCTTGCCAGAGTCAAACGGCACAACCCCGCTTACTAAGATCTTGATCAAGTTTACCCTAGAGATCTTCTTACTACTGCCATCTCATAAAGGAAGCGCTTTGCCTCTGCAGTTTCACCCTCTCTTACGGATAATGTGAACATGCTGCTCAGCAGTCTATGTTTCTTAAATTCATAACCGTTATCTTCTCCTATTTTTATCCCAAGGTTGTTCTCCACATACTCTGCGTCTTTCTTTATCTTCCCTATTACTTCATCGTCTATCTTCCATACGTCCTTTAACATGTCCAAGGACTCCCAGTTGAAGAACTTAGATGCCCTTCTCATATCGTCTTTCAGGAACTTGTAGTTGGCGAACACGTTCTCCAAGTCAGCGTCCTTCATTTCGGAGAGAGATGACATCCCTATCACCTCAGGAGGTATACCTATGGAGTAGAACGCTCCTGTGAAGGAAATCGCTCTTGGTAGTGTGACTTTTCCAGTGCTCCTGGAATAACCGAACAAACCTATGTGTAGCTTTCTTGCTCTCCTCCTCGGCATCATAGAAGCTACTTGGTTCACTACCCCAGCCAATGGCTCTATGATGCTTTGATATGACAAGGTGAACTTGTCTGCAACAGATTTAAGGGACTTTTCCACTTCGTAGTCCAGCTCTACAGGCTCAGACACGGGGGAGTTATTTATGTCCTCTACAGACTTTTCTACCAAATCAGGCGGATAATCATATTTATATGCAGATTGTATAGTGAAAGTATAAACTCCGCTATACTCTTCCATAACCTTTCTGTAGTTTTCAGGGTTCATGTTCCCCCTGAAAGGAAGTGACCCTACGCCTATTATAGGGAAGATCTTAATCCCAAGGCTCTTCGACAGCTTACTCAGCTTGCTGAGGGCAACCTTAGCCGAGAGTACTGCAGATATCATTCCGTAGTTCATTGCAGGGTCAGACCTTGCTAGAAAAACTCTCATGTAAGCTGGTTTTATTGCCCTAGCATATCCCCCCGCTATTTCGTCAGCCTTCATCAGAGAGTCCTTGTCCTCTATAAGAGGTATTACCTCTACGCTCTTAGGCTCTATTTCGCCTACCAGGTCTCTGACGTACAGTTCGTCCCATAACCTAACGTCCTGCTTCCCTGCTACAACCTTCTCGTAATATTTAGCTATTCCTATCAACTCTATTGACTCTGTAGTGAAAGGTAGTATTACCTCGAAAACTGGAGTAGCGTTCTTTCCATAGAACTTTTCAGCTACGTCGAAATTGTTGGGTATGCTCTCCAAAGTCTCCGCAAAGACCTTCCTGTCAGCACCCTCAATTCTGGGGTTAGGTAACCTGTAGGTGAGGTAGATATCCTTACCTATCTGCCTTTTCTTGAAAAATTCTGAATATCTTGAAAGTAACTTTCTGATCACGTGAGTATCCACGTCCTTTCCTTCAGCGTCCCACATCACCTCGTGAATATTGTAGTTACTGAACGCCAGAAATGCTTCCGTGATCTCGTCTTCTCCTTCAATGGCTTCTCCTCTGCTCCACTCCGGTACTTTGGCGTTATCGGGGTGTTGAGTGGACATAGTCCTAGGTATAAGTCTCATTTCATTCTTTCTGCTCACTTCGGTTTTTATACTTTTCTCAGCAAACAAGCAATAAAAATGACATTATAGTAATTTATTTCTTTAACTATAGAAGAGCATGTACGAAAGCAATGGAATTCTACTTTATAAGGAAAAAGAGATAATTTCTAGGCATGGAACCAGGTCAAGAAGCTCCTGATTTCGAGGCGGAGTCCTCCAAAGGGAGTGTCAAACTTTCTTCATTTAGAGGAAAGAAAGTTGTACTGTACTTTTATCCTAAATCGTTCACCCCTGGATGCACTAGGGAAATGGAGAGATTTAGTGAGCTTTACGATCAATTCAAACAAAACAACGCTGAGGTTATAGGCGTTAGCGCTGACTCGATCTCTACGCAGAAGAAGTTCGCCGAGAAGTACGGAAACAAGTTCCCTGTAGTAGCTGACAAGGAAAAGAAAATTATAGCATCGTACGGGGCATTGAATGAAAAAGGCACGAGTGCTCAAAGGATAACCTTCATAATCGATGAGAACGGCAAAATCGTTGAGGTACTCAGGAAGATGAAGAAAGCCGAGGAACACGCTGACAAAGCGTTAGAGATAGTGACTAAACTTTCCTCTAGTGGATAAAGGAGTTTTGAAGGGAAAAGGAACCTATATGTTTATGTATTTTTATTTTCTTCTCATGATATCTATTAATTAGAAGACATTTTACCAGATTAGTTTTCCTACTTTCGAAAGGAAAGTAATGTTTTTCCTTTTAATCCGTTGATGTTATACAATATCACATGATATCATCTAAGGAAATGAGGGTTCTCGAAATCAATAGTGAAGCTCTGGGGGTTCCAACTTTACTTCTGATGGAAAACGCAGGGTCGTCTGTAGTAGATGAGATTGAGAAGAAATTTGGAGGATTGAAAGGAAAGAGAATAGTAGTCTTCGCGGGCCATGGTGGAAAGGGAGGAGACGGTTTGGTGGTAGCTAGAAGGTCTGCAGAGGCCGGAGCTAAGGTGAAAGCGATACTTCTTGGGGAGAATAAGCACAAGGACGCATTGGTGAATTTGAGAGCTATAATGGAGATGGACTTCAGCGTTGAAGTAGTACAAATCAAACAGGAGAGTGAAATAGAGACAGAAAAGGCAGACGTTCTCATAGATGCGATGTTGGGGACTGGTCTTAAAGGTGAAGTGAGAGAACCTTTTCGTACCGCAATAAAGAAGTTCAATGAAAGTGAAGGTTTCAAGGTATGTATAGATCTGCCATCTGGGTATGACGCTGACAGAGGGAAGGTAGGTGACTCATCTGTAAACTGTGACTTAGTTGTGACTTTTCATGACGTGAAGAAAGGGATTTCTGACCTCAAAAATGTAACAGTTAGAAAGATAGGGATTCCTCCAGAGGCTTCAATATACGTAGGTCCCGGAGATGCTCTCTTGAACTTACCTAGAAGGGATCCCAAGTCTAAGAAAGGGGACAATGGTAAGGTGTTGGTTATAGGTGGAAGTCATTCTTTCTCCGGGGCCCCTTATTTCTCAGCCATGGCATCGGCTAAGGCTGGAGCTGACCTAGTTTACGTTGCGGTTCCTGAATCCATATCTCGTGTCATAGCGGAGAGGTCTCCTGATTTGATTGTTGTTAGTGTTAAAGGAAACGATTTCTCTTCGTCTAATATGGACGAGGTAATTCCTTGGATCAAGCGGGCAGACGCTGTGGTGATGGGGCCAGGAATGGGTATATCACCTGAAACTCAAGAATTCTCTAGGCAGATGATAGAGAAATTAAAGGAAATGAAAAAGAGGGTCGTCCTCGATGCAGATGCGTTAAAGGCAGCAAAAGATATGAGTTTGAACTATAACTTTGTTATAACTCCTCATGCGGGTGAGTTCGAGATCTTCTCTGGAGTTAAACCCTCTTCTGAATTCAATGAAAGGATATCCCAAGTTATGAATGTGGCAAGCGAACGTAATACGAATGTGTTATTGAAAGGCTTCGTGGACATAGTTTCAGACGGAGAGAGGTTTCGTTTAAACAAGACCGGAAACCCTGGCATGACGGTGGGAGGAACCGGTGATGTACTAACAGGGATAATAGGGACCTTGATGGCTAGAAAAGTGGATTCGTTTACTTCTGCATGCCTTGGAGCATTTTTAAATGGGTTAGCTGGAGCAATTCAATATCAGAAGCTAGGAGAGCATTTGAGAGCCTCAGACGTCATTGAAGCTATACCTGAAGCTATGAATGATCCCATAGGAAGTTTTCAAAAGAAGGTTTATACTAGAATCTTGTAAATTTTAGATTATATTATTTATTATATCAAATTTACTTTTAGCTTGCTACATAAAATAAGATATATGGTACTTACATTTCTGTTGATGGGAATATCTCAATCTTATTAGATTATACATATGAATGAAAAGAAAGAAACTGAGTATAAAGAAAAAAGCAAAACTAAAGCCTAGCCAATTTTATTAGTGTGATTATAGATACAAATTAAAATAAATGTGAAGAAAGTATAGGGACTTTGAATCAGTTTCGAGTTACTTCTTCATCTATAGGTATTGAAGTCACTCATCATTTTACTCTAAACTGACATTGGGGTCATTTAATATTTTTTCATATGAGTCACTTATCTTAGGTATACATGAATTGGCCTTTTCTTTAAGAGATAATTTAATCTCGTCGGCTACTTTCTTCTCAGACAGGAAAGACGAAAGCATGTATATTGTGGAATACTTTACGAAAATGTCTCTATGATTGTCTTCCTTCATAGATTCAATTTCTTTTAACCATTCTAGAAGTTTCTCCTCTCCCAAGTAAGAATTTAGTTTTTCGAATATGCCCCTCGCGTGCCTGAACTCAGTCATAGATTTGTCTCCTATTATCTTAGATTCCTCCGTTTTCCCTGCTTCACTCAACTTCTGAGACGATAACTTCAAGAGAAAATGATCTTCTGAATTTGCTATGAACAGTTCCTTCAATCCCATTTCAGTCTTAGGACCTAACTGCATGCTTAATTAAGGGTTTTCAGCAATAAAATTCTTTTGTAAAAAATGTGTATTCATGGTGTCACAGAGAAACTGAGATAGAGTTCTAGAAAATTAAAATGGAACTATAAATCTTTCAAATCTAAGAACGGGTGAGACAATCTAAATCTCCTAGATTATATTTTTATGTAACTTACTCTACAAACTAATGCTTATATATAGGGAAGAGGTAAGAATAGAATCAGACCCAAAATGGTATCCGAAACTCAGAAAGTAACCGAACTTCTAGGAAAGTTCGCAGTAACAGAAGACAAGGCACACACAGACGAGTACAACAGAGTTGCAATGGCAGCTAAAGCTGAGGGACATGCAGACGTAGAGGCAATGCTGTGTGCATATGCAGCTCAAGAGAAGGATATAGCTGACAGCGCAAGGAAAGTCACAGCTCTCCTAGGAAAGTTCGCAGTAACAGAAGACAAGGCACACACAGACGAGTACAACAGAGTTGCAATGGCAGCTAAAGCTGAGGGACATGCAGACGTAGAGGCAATGCTGTGTGCATATGCAGCTCAAGAGAAGGATATAGCTGACAGCGCAAGGAAAGTCACAGCTCTCCTAGGAAAGTTCGCAGTAACAGAAGACAAGGCACACACAGACGAGTACAACAGAGTTGCAATGGCAGCTAAAGCTGAGGGACATGCAGACGTAGAGGCAATGCTGTGTGCATATGCAGCTCAAGAGAAGGATATAGCTGACAGCGCAAGGAAAGTAGCGGGAGGAGCTTTCTAAGCTTTTTCGCGTTTTTTGCTTTTCATCAACTTTTGTCTTATTTTGTATTTTAGGAACCTATCTCTAGATTAAAGCAGGTAAAGTTCCTTTTCACTTTCCCTTTCATTAGGCTCGGTATTACTTTCCTATTTATCGAAATACAAATAAATGTTCTAAGGTATTATGCATTTATGGATATTGGTTTCGTCATCGGAGAGGCCACCCCACAGGAGGCCTTCATGATAACGTTGGGAAGCATTAGGCTAGGAACTTATGTTGTGATAGAATACGACAACGTAAAGGCTTTGGGGCTGGTGACGTGGCTTACAAGAGGGAGTCCTCTTCTGGATAAGCAAGTTAGCGACATAGAAATGGTTCAAGATATAACCAAAAACAAGGAAAGGATACCTCATTACATAAAAGCCAAGATAAAGATGCTCTGTGATCTGAATCAGGCATGTAAATTACCTACTCTTCCTCCCTATCCTGGAAATACTGTAAGACTTGCAAGTCCGCAGGAACTTGAAAATATATTTTCTGCTGGAGAACTCAGAGTCGGCACTTTAGTAGGCACTGACGTGCCAGTCAACATTTCAATTAACTCCTTATCAAGACACCTTGCAGTGTTGGCAGCAACTGGGTCAGGTAAGTCAAATACGGTAGCTGTATTATCAGAGAGAATAGCGAATCTAGGAGGTAGCATACTTATCTTTGATTATCACGGCGAATATTCGGATAGCGACATAAATAACCTTACTGTGTTAGAGCCTAAGCTGAATCCCCTTGAACTTTCACCGAGAGAATTCGCCACTTTGTTAGAGATCAGATCCAACGCTTTCATACAGTACAGGATTTTAAGGAGGGCTTTCGTAGAAACTACCAAGGCATTTAGAGAAGGACTATCTAAAGGGGAAATCGACCTTCAGAGTTCCACTGAGAAGTTTTTCGAAATGCTCGAGGAATCAATAGATGAAAACAAGGATGAAAAGAAGAAAGATGCGAAAGACGAAGTTATAACCAAGATAGAGGAATTTCAAGATCGTTACTCTGGGATAGTTGATATTCTGACTCCAGATATATCCCAAAGAATCAAAAATGGAACTGTAAACGTAGTTAATCTCAGTTCGATGGAGCCTGAAAGTATGGACGCTTTAGCGTCACATTACTTACGTAAAATACTTGATTCTAGGAAGACAACGAAGAGAGGAGGAAATGGTCTAGCGTTCCCCGTCATCACCGTCATAGAAGAGGCACATATCTTCCTTTCTAAAGACAACGATACCCTGACTAAGACGTGGGCCTCTAAGATAGCCAGGGAGGGAAGGAAGTTTGGTGTGAGTTTGATAATTGTGAGTCAAAGGCCTAAGGGACTGGATGAGAACATATTGAGCCAGATGACCAACAAGATAATCTTGAAAATAGTGGAGCCTAATGATAAGAAATATGTATTGGAGTCTAGCGATAACTTAAGCGAAGACTTGGCGGAGCAGCTATCCTCTCTAGACATAGGTGAGGCAATGGTGATAGGCAAGATAGTTAGAATACCTGCTATAATTAAGGTCGATAGATATCCCGGCAGGCTTGCAGGTGCAGATCCAGATTTAATTCAGGAGTGGAGGGAACATGCTAAAACTAAAGAGATGAACTCCAAATTCGTTTCCTTTGGTGAATGAGATGCTCCTCCTTCACATATCCGATACGCATCTAGGTAAGAGGCAGTACGGCCTTGACGAAAGAGAAACAGACATTTACGATACGTTTTCCTCCTTAATTGACGAAGCAATTAAGGATCATGTGAAAGCGGTAATCCATACTGGAGATCTTTTCGACGTCCCCAATCCACCAAACAATGCTTTATATCATGCCATGAAAGAGATCATGAGACTTAGACAAGCAGGGATAGAGTTCCTGAGCATACCGGGAGACCACGACACTCCAAAGAGGGCCGGAGAGAAGTACCCTCAGAAGATCCTAGAGATAGCTGGCTTGAGACTTCTTAACGATGCGTCCATAGATCTGGAGGACGGAGGAACTAAAGTAAGGATATTTGGGGTGAAACATAAACCTAGCTTACTATCCGAACAATTAAAGGATCAGCTCAGAGAGACTAAACCTACCCCTGGCTTCAAGAATGTTATAATGATGCATCAAGGAATAAGGGAAGTCCTTCCTTTCGCTTACTCCTGGCAGATTTCTCAAGGAGACATACCTTTAGGTTTCGACTACTACGCTCTTGGTCACTTCCATACCAGAATGCTTCAGAAGTTCAGCAACGGACAGTTAGGTGTAGCTGGATCTCCAGACATTATAAGGGAAGAAGAAATCGAAGGCTACAAGAAAAACGGAAAGGGAGCTTTCCTGGTGGACCTCTCCTCAGGCGAAACCACGGTTCAAAGAATCAATATTGACATAAGGCCACAAGAGATTGTCAGCATAAATTCCGCTAGTTATAAACAGGAGATAGACAATCTCGTGCAAGAGATTCCTGTAAAGTATAAAAAGAAGCCTATAATTCACATTGAAATTAACGGGAACCCATCTAAATATGCCTTGGAATACATGACTAAACTACAGGAGGTAGTCCTTCATTATAGGATTACCAAGTACAACACAGAGCAAGATCAATCCAAAGGTCCTACAATGCCATCTAATAGCACGGTAGACGAGTTAATAAGGAAGTTCTTTGAAGGGAAAGGTTATTCTAAACAAGAAATAGATATAATTTTAGAGATGATCAAAAATACGGATAACGAGGCGAGCGTGAAGGAATCCCTCCAGAAAATCTCTATGGGTGATAGGAATGAAAATTGAAGAGCTTAAGATAAAAGATTTCTTAAGCCACGCTAACACCGAGGTCAAATTCGATAGTAACGTCGCAGTAAACGTCATAATAGGGCAGAACGGCGCTGGGAAGACTTCAATTATACAAGGAATCCTGTTCTCCTTGTTTAGAGAAGGGGATAGAGGAAACGCCTCAAACATGGTAAGGAGAGGGGCTCAGGAAGCCTCCATTGTTATGAGTTTCTCTCAAAATGGGAAGGAATATCAAGTCACGAGGTACCTCTCAAGGCAGGGAAAGGCTAGAGATGATGTCCTCTTCGTGGAGGGGAACCCATTAGCTAGGGGAGCCTCAGCGGTCAACAAGGAGATGGAGAGAATTCTAGGCATTACTTCAGATGTCGCTTACTCTACCTTCATAGTGAAGGAAGGGAAGATCCTTGACGTACTGGATGAGAAAGAGTTGGCCGATATTTTGTCGGAGATAATGAAGATAGACAAGCTTGATAAACTCATCGACTCTTCAGGTTACATTAGGTCCGTTCAAAAGGAATTGGAAAATAAGCTTCAGAATCTTAAAGAAATGGAGACTCAAATCCAAAAAGACGAGGAGTACTTGTTGGCGAGGGAATCAGAGCTTAAACAGAAAGAAGGGGAATTGCAAAAGGTTGACAATGAGCTACAGACAATATCTAATGAGGTCAATGACTTAAAGACAGAACTCGATGAGCAGACCAAGAGAAGAGAAGCCTATCTCAGAATACGCGAGAAGAAGACCGCAAAGGAGGAAGAAATTAGGAGGTTGGAACTAGAGCTTGAGAGGGACGGGAAAGAAATCGAGAGGATAGATTCCTTACGTTCCAAGTTAGAAGCCCTAAAAAAGTACAAAGAAATAGAGAGCGACATAAAAGCGTACCAAGCTAACAAGGATACTGTAGAAAAACAGTATAGACAGCTGAAAATAGTCACGAAGAACAGGGAGAACATGGAAGGTAAATTGAAAAAGAAGAGAGAGCTAGAGCCGTATTATAAGCGTTATCTAGAGATCAGTAGCAGATTGAAGGAAAATAAGAGAAAGTTAGACGAAATAACCCCGTTTAAAGTTAGGCTGGATCAGGACATCAATCAGCTGAAGAAATTAGAAGATGAACTTTCATCACAAGAGGTCAACATAGACGAGAAAATAGCGTCCTTGAAGGAAACCCTGTCTACAAAGCAAGAGGAACTAGGCGAGATAGAAAAGAAGATAGGGGAAATCGACGCTACAGTAAAGGACATTCAAGACACTCTCAGCAGATTGGAAGAGATTCATGAGGATAAATGTCCAATATGTGGTAACCCTCTTGACGAGGAACACAAGAAGAACATAGAAGAGGAGAAGAAAGCTAAGCTTTCTGAGCTACAGGGGTCCAAACTATCTCTTAATCAGGAAAGGAAGAAGCTCAACTTGGAGATCAGGAAACTTAACGACGAGATTTCCAACTTGAGCCAGATAGCAGGTAAAGTGAGGTCTTATCTGGATAGGAAGGCTAGACTGGAAAAAGAGATATCTGACTTGCAAGAGAAAGCAAGGGACTATGAAAGACTGAAAGACGAGGTCAAGGCAGATGAGGAGATTTTGAATAACGAAGATCTGGAGTCTTTGTATGAGTCATACCTCTCGGTCAAGGATGTGACTGAGGGAGAGTTAGAGGATCTGATAGCTCAAGAAAACGCTCTCAAGCGACACATAGCAGATCTAGAGGAGAAGCTTAACGACGTTGAATCCAAGATGATGGGACAATCAATAGATTATATAAAGGCTAAGATACAGGAACATGATCAAGTGGAAAGGGAACTTAGAGAGCTAGAGAAAACAGAGGCTAGATTTCTACACAATAAAGAAAGCGTTGAGGAGAAAAAGAAAGAGCTGGAGGCCATATCTCAGGAACTAGGTAACTTGTCGTATGACGAGGGAGAATACATGAGAGTCAAAGACTTAGTGGATAGAGGTGTGAAGAAACTTCAGGAAGTGATAAGCAGGAAATCTGAAATTGAGGGTAGGATAACC
Organism: Sulfuracidifex tepidarius; assembly: GCF_008326425.1. Lineage (NCBI taxonomy): Archaea > Thermoproteati > Thermoproteota > Thermoprotei > Sulfolobales > Sulfolobaceae > Sulfuracidifex > Sulfuracidifex tepidarius. The sequence goes on along the minus strand of NZ_AP018929.1, from coordinate 2,423,079 downwards.
GAAATGAGGAAAGAGATAGAGAACAGGAGAAGGGAAATAGAAGAGGGGAAAGCCAAGTTGAAGGACATACCTAAATTGGAGAAAGCCCATCAAAAGTTGACCAAGCTCAGGGATGACCTTGGAGATAACGGTTTGAAAGGATTTCTCATTTCGAGCGTTACAACTCTTTTGATGAGTAACGTGAACGATATCTTAGGTAGGTTCGACCTATCATTTAGGAACGTTGAAATATCGAGGAAAACGACTGGTAAGACCAGACTAAGAACTGAATTTGAAACAATAGTCTATAACACTAAGGGGGATCAACTCTGCATAGAGAATTTAAGCGGTGGAGAAAAGATCTCTTTAGCGCTAGCTATTCGTTTAGCACTAACTAAAATAATTACGAACCCCGGGTTCATGATACTGGACGAACCTACTGTTCACTTGGACGAGGAGAGAAGGAAGAAGCTGATAGAGGTAATAAAGGCTGTGAATGAGGTAGTACCGCAGATTTTGGTGATAACTCATGACGAAGAAGTCTTAGACGCTGCAGACGTTGTCTTTAGAGTAAAGAAGGAGAACGGCATAAGCAAGGTGAACATAGAAAATACGGGGGACGGAAATGATTAAGGAGGTTTACAATAACTTAGTTGACAACTACCTGAAAATAAAAAAGGATCTCTTTGCTTTCTCTCAGGAGATAAGTAAGGAAACTCAGGATAAAGTCAACGATATATGGGTTCCTTACGTCCCTAAGCCAGAAGACCCCAAGGGCGTTCTGGCAATAGATGGTGGTATGTTCTCTAAAGAAGTGAGAACTGGAGTTGTCTTTGTCGTAAACGCAGAGGCAGTTTATCATGACGGTGAGAAGACAGAACCCAAAGATAAGATGGCAAGAGTAGGCGTGTTTAAGCCTGGAAATGACGCTAGGGACATGACTGGTTATGCGATGGAACTTATGGAATTGAAATTAGCTTTGCACAATCCCTCTCCTTTAATTTTGATGGATGGAAGCATAAAGAAAAAGATTGGGAAAAAGATAGACGAGAGGTATCTTTACCTCCTGGATCAATTGAAGGAGACCGATAAATCTAGGGAAATACTATCCTTAGAGATGAAAACGGAAACTGAAATTAAGAACTCTCTAATTCTTGAAAATAAGCTCCTAATATCTGCAATAAAGGAAAGGGGAAGAACCGTTTGGATATCTAAAAAGAGCAGGTCTACCGACGTGTTTAATTCTTTCTATTCCGACATGACACTGCTCGAACTATTTACTAGAGGGACTGGGTATACCAAACCAAAAATACATTTCATAGACGTAGGTTCGATTGAAGAGGTACCAGAGCTTAAGAAACTAGGAGGGGAGTACTCCACGTTCTACGTCAGGCTTTCTAACGGTTCTATGATTTTGAGAGTAGATGTATTCGGAAGGATAACTTGTGACGAGATTGAACACATAATGAACAAACTTCACTCTGATTCCATAAAGGGGTACCCTTATCCTCTGATTAAGGCACACTCAGATGTCAAAGTCTCAAAAGACGATAGGGCTAGAATTCTTTCCATGATAGGAAGGTATAACAACCTCGGAGTTAGTTGGTGGCCAAGTCAGTTCCGTTAGCTTCGAATTGAATTGTAACGTGATTTATTTCGTATTTTTCCTTAAGTAATTTCTCCAGTACTATCCTTCTTTTCTCTACTTCCTCTAGCCTTTCATTCGGACTTGCTACTACATGGAGCGTTGCAACTCTCACATGTTCACATATAGACCATACATGGACGTGGTGTACACTAGGTTCAACTTCTTTTAAATCCCCCTGGATTCTAGAGACATCCACGGGAGATTTCTCCATGAGGACGTAATAAGACTGCTTCAAGAGTGGGAAAGCAAGGTAAATATTGATCACAACGAGCAAAAGAGATGCTAATGGGTTAAGTATATAAATTCCAGTTATAGCTACCGCTGTTCCCGTAACCGCACCCGTTATGTAATCAATGGAATCTACTAAAGCATGCTCCTTAATTCCGTATTTGCCGTTAGCCACGGTCATAAAGGCTGCAGATACAATGGAAGCTAAAATTAGAGGTAATTCACTTGCCTCATATGTCTTAAGTATTAGTTCTTGGAATGCAAATATCACAGCTAAAAGCGAGGTTATGATCATAACGCTTACATTGATAATAACAGAGAGGATCTCTCTTCTATGAAGCCCGTAGGTAAATCCCTTATTCTTAGCATTTAAGTTCCTCACGATCCAGGCCGATATTACCACCGATAAAACATCTGCTAGAGAGTGAGAGAATTCGAGGAAAGTCAAAGGCGAGAACGTGAAGATCCAAGCTATAGTTGTAGCAACGAATGCTATCACGAAGCTGACAATCGGTTTCATTAATAGATATATGTTCGGATAACTTTTAACTATTTTTAAGTGTTACCCTAAGATAAATTTTTACAATTTTAATAATCTCTCTCCTTAAGATAAGAAGAAATAAAAAGTTCCTCCATATAAGCATGATGATCCTACAGTTTAACTTACAACCAACGTCTCTCATTTCTCTTTTCATTTATACAATGTTCATTTACTGACTAGCTTCTACATCTTGAATGAAAAGTAAGACAAACGTGATAGATTTTAGTATTTAATAAAGAAAGGTGTTTTTTGACCTCTAAAAAAGGCAACTAAAGCCCATGTCCGAAATCTCCCTTTACGACGCTTTCTTAAAGGATCGAAACTACATACCCTTTGTTATACTTAGAATCGTTTTTATTATATCTATTTTATCTTGAGCATCATTTAATATATCTAAAAGCTCATTATATCTTTTCCTTATAAAAACAGATGAAGAAAATGTTACATCATTGAGTCTTTCTTCCAGCTTTATGGTCTCCTTTTCTATCCTAGCTCTAAGTTCCATGTAGAAAAGGTAAAGGTCGTACATTGTCAGTGATACCCTGTCTCCATCATCTCTGAACGCATAAAAAGGACACAAATAACAGAACATTGCATGGGGAGATATTTTTGTGTCGTTTTTCCAAATCGCAAGAATTTTGCTATTAGGCTTAAATTTAATACATGAGTCGTTATCATAAAACACGCAGGATTTCATCTTAGACTCTCCTTCGGAAATTAGTTTATCGTAGTTCTTTATCTTAGATGATAAGGCTAAATCAATAGAAATCTTGGTAAACTCTTCCATACTGTAGTATATGTCTTTATAGCTTTTTAGTCTTTGATTAAAAAGGTGCTTTTATCCAATTTTTATATTGCATCTTTAAATTCTCTTAACAACTATTCCGTTACTTTCTGAAAAATTTCTCGTATATTGCGTTCATTTTTACCTTGGCCTAATATTGCTTTCCAGAAACCTACACACAATAACTTAAAAACATTGGGAAGTAAATATGTTTTACATGGGACTTATCAGGGAACCTATCACGGTTAGACCTCATGATTCTCTATTGCAAACACTTAAGATCATGGTGATGGATTACGTTCCTAAGGCAGTGGTCGCAGACGAGAGGGGAATTCCGCTCGGGACAGTTACTCAGAAAGACATCTTGAAGTTTATATATTATCATGGAGAAAAAAGATCTTTTTCTTCCATTAAAGTCTCTGAGTTCATGGAGAAAGACTTCATTGCAGTGAACGAGGGAGTGGATTATTTAGAGGCTGCACACATCTTCGAATCCAAAAAAGTTCCTATGCTGGTAATAACTTCTCAAGAAGGGAAAGTCATAGGGATGATAATTAAGAGTGATCTTTCCGGATTTTATGCAAGCAAAATAAAAGGTTTGCACAAAGTTAAAGATTTCATGATAAAGGATCCTATATGTTTGAACGTTAAGGACTCTGTTTATGATTCCTTTAGACTCATGGTGGAAAAAGGATTGGGTAGAATACCCTTAACTAATGATGATGGAAAGCTGGAGGGGATAGTTACGACTACGGATATGCTTTTCATTTCTCCGTTCTTGAAGGCGAAAAGTGATGTAAAGGTAGAGGATATTATGAATCCTGATCCTTTCGTTGTTTATGAGGAGGAGGACCTCTCTTCTGCAGCCAAGCTTATGGCAAACAGAAAAATCAAGAGTGTCCCTGTCATAAACGATTCTGGAAGACCGATCGGATTGATAACGACTTCAGATGTAGTCAGAGCCCTAACAAGCGATAGCGTTAGAGAGTACCTCTTCGAGATTAAGATGTATACTACGTCTTTTTAGAGCTTTATAACATCTAGTTTGTGGTCTATTGAGTTCTCTTTGTCTCTCCTATCGTCTACTTTTATGATAGTGACTACTCTTTTTACGCCCTCTTTTTCTAATCTATCATTGATTTCTTTTATTATAGATCCCAGTGAGCTTAGGTCGTCTAGTTCTATTGTAGTCATTGAAGGCGCAGGATAGAATTTAAGTCCCTTTTCTTTCAGTACTTCAAAGGCGATCCTGACGTATCTAGAAATGCTAGTTGATGAAGTTCCTATGGGTTCCACGGATATATCAACCAGAACTTTACCCATGAAGAGAGTATATTCACTATGATATATAAGCATACATAAAACAAAAGGTGTTCTCATAATATTGTCGTTAATAATCATATTAATAACATTAATACAGAAATATAACCATAAGAGAATTTTAATATATCATTAAATAATCTTTATCTGAAAATTAAATAATGGATTAATTCTATTCTACTTAAACGGCATTAATTTTAAATAATTATTACTTAATAACAGTACTGATATGAGTGAAGATATTGCTAATGAATTAAGAAGAAAGGGACTAAAGGTTACACCGCAAAGGCTGGCGATAATGAAGATCATTTTAAGAAACGGTCATTACAACGGAGAACAGATATATGAGGAGCTCAAGAAGACAGAGCCGAGCATAAGCCTTTCGACAGTCTATAATACTCTAGAGACGCTAAAGGACGCTGGGTTGGTGAACTCATTTGAAGCGAATGGGATGAAATGGTATGAGGCCAAGGTAGAGCCTCACGTTAATGTTTTCTGTATTGATATGAATGAAATAATAGACATGGAAGTAAATGTGGGGTCAATGGTTAGAGATATACAAGAGAGAGGAATAGATGTAAAGAGTCTAAACATAGTGGTCTATGCCGACTGTTCTAAGTTGAAAGTACAGAAATAAGCAATTCCATGAACTTCTCTCGGTTAGCCCTCGTTACTATTTCTGCGTTTGGTTCCTTTCCTGTCAAACCGTACCAGTCTATTAACATCCCCCCTCTGGAACTTCCGCATGTCTCGACACTAACGTAAAATTTCTTTCTTTCTGTAGCTATAGTTTGGTCGTGAGCAATAGCTACAGTGAGGGAATCAGGGTGGACGCTTCCTTTCAAGTTCTCTTTCAACTTGGAGAACTCCCTCATTACAGCGTTGGCTTCTATGAACAGCTTAGCCTTTTTTGTTTTAAGTGACTCTATCTTGTTCCATTCCTCATCATAGACCATTGCACTTTCTTCAGCTACCTCCCAGGGGACTATAGTTATGTCGAACCCTGCATTGAGAACTATTTGGGCGGCTTCCGGGTCTGTCCAAAAGTTGAATTCCGCCAGCTGGGTTGTGTTCCCTCTAGTGAACGCTCCTCCCATAATCCATACTTTCCTCACTAAACTAGGAAGACTAGGTTCCTTTAGGTAGGCTAAAGCTAGATTAGTTAAGGGAGATACTGCCAATATTTCCAGTTTTCCTTTGTATTGCTGAGCTAAAGAGATTATAGCGTCAGGCGCAAAAGCAGGTTCTGGTAAGGATTTAGGATTAATGTCTGTTAGCCTTCCCATGCCGTTTTTTCCATGAACTTCCTCTACAGTTCTCCACTGGTTCAATATTGGTCTTTCACTACCAACGAAAACTGGAGAGTCAAGGTCCAAGTATTCCTTGGTGAACAAAGCATTCTTTATTTCGTTCTTGAAATCTACATTTCCTGCGACTACTGTAATGGCTTTTAGATCGCCTAGACTAGATGCTAGTGTAATTGCGGTCGTATCGTCACTTGCTGTATCTGAATCTATTATGGTTATTTTGTCACTATTTACTGAGAGATGATTTCTTTTATCCATTTCTTTCATTTAACTCTTCTTGAGGTTAAAAGAATTCTCGCAAGTTTCCTGCACCACTTTTATCTTGTTTTTTGTATTTTTTGTATTTCTGTATTTAGTCAGTGAAGGATAATTCTCTTTATGATTGTGAAATCTAATTGTTAACTTTATTAGATATATTAAACTTATATGTAATGTATTTAATAGTATTAATATCTATAGAGTAAAGGTAAAAAAATCTAGACTATAACGGTCTATAATAAAAGAAATTAGATATTATAACAAAATAATATAATATCATAGAATGAGACTAATATAACATATTTAGGTCACTAGTCATAGTTATATAACTAATGGAGGCAGTTCATACTATATCTAAATTGAGAAAGTTACTGTATAAATTAAGGAAATTTTCTAAACCGCTAATTAATTCAGGTTTATAATTGTATTATATTAATAAATTTTTAGATTAAAATCTAGAATATATAAAATAAATAAGATGACGTTACAGTTTATTTATATTCTTAAATCTTTCTTATAATGATTCTACGTTCCTTCTATGTAGGTATATATCACCTCGTGTTAAATGAAAGATTTTATATGCTTCAACTTTTAAGGTTATCCAGATGAAGTTAAGAGTATCAAATATAGGGGGTATTACGGAACCTCTCGAGCTTGAAATAGCCCCAGGCGTAACATCTTATGAAGCACCTAACGCCTATGGGAAGACCTCTCTAAGTAAAGCATTGATATCTCTATTGACGAGTGCAGTCAAAGCTGAGGATCTGCTCAACGTGTTCAGTGACTCTGCTGAGATAGAACTCATGGACGGTTCAAAGACGTATTACAGAAGAATGAAAAGGATTAAGGGCAACATAATAGAGGAGAAACAGTTGATTATGGACGATGATAGGGCCCTTCTTCTCTCTTATTTCTCACCAGAGAATAAACTTCTGGTTCAGATTTTAGCTGGAGAGGACAACGTAGAGTGGTTCATTTCTACTACGTCAAAGATAAATGAAATAAAGGCAAAGAAAGAAGAATTAGAAAAGCTTCTTCAGGACGCTAAAAATTCTAGAGACGAGATGCAGAAGAATTACAATATAGCTATAGAGCTTCAGCAAAGGCTCGTATCAATTGATAGACAGATAGAGAAATTAGAGAAAGAGAAGGAAACCGGGTCAGCTATAATATCTAATACAGTCCAGACTATATCCATCACTAGGCAGAACAAGTTAGACGAAATAAATAGTAAGATAAACGTTAAAAGAGAGGAATTGGAAAAAACTAAACAAAAGTTAGAGAAAACCGAGGAGGAGATAAAAGAGAAGGAATCGAAAGTGAAGATAGATACGAAGCAAGAAATTGAGAAAGAGCTAAAGAGAATAGAAGAGGAACTGAGGAGTCTTACCTCGAAGAGGTCCGAGCTAGAAATAGAACTGAAGGTCTTAGAGAGAGTTTCAGAGGAGATAAAGGAAGCCGACCAACGTCATGCTTCTTCCTGCTATGTCTGTGGGAGCCATGTGGATCCTGAAACGTGGAAATCCAGGTCTCAAGTCATCTCTAAGGAGTTGTCCTCTAAAACCAATGCTCTTGAGTCATTACGTAATGAAATATTAAATTTAAACAATAAAAAACAGGATTTAGAGATGAAATTAAAAGATTTCGACAGAGTCCAGAACGACATCGAACAGCTTAAGAGCTCCTACGAAGCGTTGAAAACTAAAATGGAGACCCTTCAGTTTCAAATCCAAGACCTTGAGAGACAGAAAAGAGAGATGGAGGAGAAGTTCAACAGGACAGGGGAAGGTATAGCGGGGATGAGGCTTTCTCCAATCGATGAGAAGATCAACCAGTTGAAGAAGCAGAGAAGCGACATTATTTACGACTTGCAGAATTTGGGCATACCGACTCTTATAGCAGAGAAAATATCCCAGAAAGAAAGGGAAATTCAGCATTTAAGTGAAAAAGTAGAGGAATATAACATTGATTTTCTTAAGAGGCTCAGGTTAGCTAAAGAGGAATTCATGAAGATATCTAACTCAATACTTAAAGAGATGGAGTTTAACCTCACAGCAGAGGTCACGGACGACAACAAGCTAGTAGTGAGAAGAAACAACGCTAAACTTGACATAAAGAAGCTTTCCTCATCTGAAAGAACAACAATAGCATTAATCTTGATACTTAGCTCACTGAAGAGTTACTTCACAACGCCTTACTTCATCATAGACGAATCTGCAATGACTTTCGATCAAAAACGTTACGAGAAACTGCTGAACGTATTGAAAGGGATATCAGAATACGTTATAGTAACGAGAAGTAGCGAAAAAATTAATGTTAGGAAGGCGACCAAGGAACTTCGAGCCTCTTCATGAGAATTTTATTTAAATCAGTTTTTACTGCATCTTGAACTTGTTCTGGAACGCTATCTATCGAGGAAAACCATCCTACTGCTGCAGTCATGCCTAGTTCTTCAGCTCTCTGTTTCAGCCATAACGCAACAGCCAGCCCAGCCATGGTAGGCTTAAAAATAACCATGGAAGGACCTATTGAAGAACTCGATATTTTTATTGAGTGTTTTGAAATAGTTTTCCATCTGGTCTTAGTTATTATTCTGACTAGCTCCTTTGCACGTTCTCTTTCCCCTATGGCATAAAATATTATCATAAATAGAAGAAAGTAGCTACCTTAAAAAAAGTAATCCGACTGTATTAGCCTGAACCAGTACCACAATTACAATAACCGTATTCGTCTATTTCAGCTCCACAGACAGGACAAGTCACTCCGCTCGTCTTTACTTCATCTGCCCTCTTTCCGTACTGAAGGAAGTGGGTATCTAAAATGGAGTTCACTAGATCCCTGATAGAAGTTATTCCCTTTATTTTACCTGTATCCTTATCCATTACTGGTAGATGTCTTATTCCGTTCTCTACCATTATTAATAAAGCGTCCTCTATGGGCGCATCTTCTACGATTCCTTTCAACTGTTTTGTAGAGTAAGATTCTACTGGCTTATCTACGTCTCTGTTCCCTACAGCTCTCGTGATGTCCCTTTCAGTCAGTATACCAATAACTTCGTGGTTCTCCCCTTCTACTATCAAAGAGCTTATGTTGTTTTCCCTCATTTTCTTAGCAGCCTCCCTTATAGTGGAATTTCTGCTGATGAAGATAGGATTCTTATTTGCTACCTTTATTGTCTCTATTATCATAAGGATAGAATAAGCTTATGCCAAATTAAAGTTTTATTTTATTAAAAAGCTTTAACCAGAAATAAACTGGTATGCCTGAACTTCATCAGGCTTTATAATAACAAGGTAACTATGCAATATTCCAGAGTTATACTCGCTTCCCGGGTTGAGAACCAGAGACCCACCAATCCTATCGAAACCTCTCGATTCGTGAACGTGGCCGTGTAGCCCTATCAGAGGAGAAGTCTCCTCTATTATCTTCCTTATAGAGGTAGAGCCTACGTGGGTTAGCTGTATTTCTCCTCCTTTAACTATGGGTCTCAGGTTATCATCAAGGAGAGGGGCATTGTCCAAGTTTGTCATGTAAGGGGGTGCATGTATGTTATATATTGCAGAATGGGGATTTGTGAGTTTATCCGTGATCTGTTTTAATTCCTTGTAGATCTCCTCCTCCGTCTTCTCCCTGAAAGTATGCCAAGGTGTGGGGTTCACGTATCCATAGGAGAAGAATTCGTGTCCGTGAAGGTCAAAGATCTCCTTCTCGCCTACCTTGAATCTCTCTCCTTCCTTCAGCACATCGAACATGTATTCTGGATCGTCGTTGCCTAAATTAACGAAAATCGGAACGTCTAGCCCCTTGTATTTCTCCTCTGCTATTCCTATCCATTCTCTGAGAGTCCTAGTTATGGCTAACTTGAAATATTCGTCCTGTTTCTTCGGATTTGCCTTAGCGTCTTCCAGTTCCTCCTTGCTCATGACAACGTAATATATTCCCAGGTTCTCCATGTCCTTCTTCATTTTGTTCACTCCCTGCTCGTCGTAGGTAACTCCGTCTATTTCGTATTTGTTGTTTCCTAGATCCACTATAGGTTTGAGGCTTTTTCCTGCGAGGTCTCCGCCTATGACTAGCACGTCAACAGAGTACATTTTACCTGCGTTAAGAAATTTCCTGTACACAACATAGGAAGCATGAAGATCAGAGGAAAACAGCAACTTTATCGGTTTACCACTATCTTTATCCCCTGTCTTTTCTTTCTTCCTGAAGAAGATCACATGATATTTCGCCTTTCATGATATTTAAAGTTATAAATATATGTACTGCTAAAAGTTAGTGTGGAACATGGGATTAATTATTGTGATGATACGGCACGGGCAGAGCGTATCTAATGTTAATAGGATACTTAGTCACGACTTGAACGTCTATCCCCTGACCGATGAAGGAAGGGAACAGGCTAAAAGGGCTGGGAGAGAGGTCGCAAGACTCTCTCCGAAGAAGATATTCACAAGCCCGATATTGAGAGCTTACCAGACTGCAACGATAGTAGGTGAAGTCACGGGATTAATACCTATTGTAGACGACAGGTTAAAGGAAAGATATTTAGGAGAGTTGAATAATAAGCAATTTGAGCCAAGTGAGCATTGGAAACTTAAATTAATTAGAAAAGAAATAGAAATAAAAGGGATCGAAAACTGGGATCTTCTGAGGAAAAGGATGATGGAGTTCGTTAGTGATCTTAGGAAAACTGAAGAAGGAGTGATAATAGCTGTAAGCCACTCTGACCCCATAAGGGCTGTGATCTCCGACTTACTTGACATGGACGACGTTTCTGCTTGGGGAATAAAGATCCCTAACGCTAGCCTCACTACGATCAGTTGCGAGGATGAATGTAAGATTTTGACTATAGGAACTCCATTCTTGACTCAACAAGCCCTAGATAAGCTCAAAGATAAGGTTCAAATCGCTCAATGATTCCTGGATTTTAGACCTTAATTTTTGGCTTAAGTCGTTAAAGATCACCTTAGTAGTCTTATCTCTAGACCTGAGGACTGACTGTCTTATTACGTCGTCCTTTATGGATTTCACATAATGCTTGGAGATCACGTGGCCTAGACAAGAATCTTTTGTAATAGAAGAAAATTGGTATGCGTAGTGTGGTCCTCCAAGGCCAACAACTACTTCCTCGCACGTTTTCATGTTTTCTATCCCCCTGAGGACTGCTTCTACCAGACTCTTCACAAGGGTCTCGTTTTTCCACATCTCTTCTGAACTTCCTACCTCAACGAATACCACGGGAATATCGATCGTAGGTCCGTGATGAGTGGCCTCGAATACCTTATCAATTTCGTAATCAATCTTGACAATCTCCTTGTATATTGATGTCCCTAAACTTGGGTATGAAAAACCGAGAGTTTCAGGTCGTCCTCCCATCGTCTTTTCGGACGGGTTTCCTGGGTAATGAACTGTCAAGGAAGGTTTACCAGATGAGCTTTCATGCCTGCATAAAACTATCAGAGGTTCATTCCCATCGTATTTAAACTCCGTTACGTCTCCCTCAAGTTCCAGGAAAGAGTAGCCTAATTTCTTGACAGTCTTTCCCACTTGGTCTTGTAGTGAAATCCCGATTTCTACCATTAGATCACCTTATGTTTAGTAGCTTCACTCCCTCTCTAGCCAGCACGGGCGCTAGGGCAAAGCCGAATTTAAACCCGGTGATTGCCACACCGTTCTCGAACACTTTTCTAACCAATGGTCTTCCGTCACTTGAGACTGTCCTGAAACCAGTGGAGACTGTCAAGTTTTGTACATCAATTCTAAGTATACTTGAAAAAATTGATATTGTCTCATTTACAGATTCATAGTTAACTGATGTATCATCAGTCTTCGTGGAATCACCATTCAGGTACAATTCTCTCCCTTCTACTGCTATTCTACCTTTGTAGATCACAATTCCGTTAAGCCCTATTCGTCTTGTCTTGATCAGATGGCCTTTAAAAAGCGAGACATCCAGGTCTAGAAGTGCCTTAGTGAGGTAACCCGTTGCGAAGATGTATTTTTCAGCCTTTATCTCACCTTTATTTGTCTCTAGTGACTTGATGAAATTTCCTTCAGAGTTTACCTTTGTAACTACTGTCCCCTTGTCTATGTTCAAGCTGTCTTCCATTCTTGTGAAGAACTCATTTCCTTCTATGAACATACCATTTTCAAATAACTCAGCGTGTTCAGCATTGATCTGAGGTTCGAAAGTTCTGATTTCGTTCTTTTCTATCTGCCTTCCTTTTCCCGTAAACCCATCTAGCTTCAGAATATGTGTATCTTTACAAAAAATACCTAAATCTGAACAAATATCTTGGTAATCCTTTTCTGCTCTTATGCATTCCTCCTCCATGTCTCCGCATAGGGGAGGCATTATAGACCAAAGGCTAGAAAGGGAGTTGCTCCCTACGGTCTTTTCCTTTTCTAGCACTACTGTGTTATCTCCTCCCATGAATGCTGCCCATAACCCAGTTACGCCTCCTCCTATTACTGCGAGTTTGTACATAATATTATTCTGCTACCTCTATCAAATATTAAGCAATGCTCCCGTCTATGTTTCCTTATATTTTGAAATTTGTTTATATTTCACGTTTTAAGGTATAATTATCTCAATTCATTAAAACTTTATAATGCTATGGTGATTAAGGTATGATATGACGCAGGAAGAAAAGGATCCAGAACTGGAGAAATTACTCAACGAAAAGATAAAAGATATTTCAAGCAAGGCTAAAGGTGAGGTTGAACATCTGGATACAAATAGCTTTGATGCGTTCATTAAAGGACATAAGGTAGCTGTCGTTGATTTCTGGGCTGAATGGTGTGCTCCTTGTTTAATGTTGGCTCCAATTGTGGAGGAATTAGCATCAGACTATCCTCAAGTGGGCTTCGGAAAGCTTAACTCGGACGAGAGCCCTGACATTGCTGGAAGGTATGGTGTATTCAGCTTGCCGACTATTCTATTCTTCAAGGATGGAGAGCCGGTAGACGAAGTAGTAGGAGCAGTTCCTCGTGAGGAGATCGAGAGGAAGTTGAAGCTAATCTTAGGTGGAATGTAATGAAACCAATTCTTCTGGGAGTAGACAGTCTCAGTTATAGCAGTTTCCTGAAGTGTAATCCTAGAGTTCTAGGTACCCTATTCGGCAGCACTTACAGAGGAGTAGTTGTAAACAAAGATCTTAAGAAACCCTTCGCAGCGTGGGCCAAGGTTTTGGGCTTCAAGGAAATACCTCAAACCTTCATGGCAGGCGTCAAGCCAGAAACTGTTCCGCTTATAGAGCAGACTGGTGCTGTTCCAGTCAATATCCCTATAACCAATCCAAGCTTAGGCGAGGTAAGTTTCTCGTTCTCAGAAGATGTAAATATAGAGGAAGAGACCAAGGCAGTTGCTGACGCTATACTTGAGAAAGCCAAAAGCAAGCCTGTAATAGCTAGTATTATTTCCTTCGAAAAGTTACTAACTAAAGAGGATAAATGTTCACTCTATTCTAAAGTAGACTCTTTCATAGGGAAGGTTCTAAGCAAGGCTGACGACTTTATTTTGTTCTCACCTTACGGAGAACCTAAAGGTAATACTCTAGAGGACTACGGAATATTCCTGGCTTCCGTTCCAAGACCGTCAGAGCACGAAACGGTGAAGCTTGAGGAGATAGGCTATCTTTTTAACAAGCTAGCAAAAGGAGAGGCATTTTATTAGTCATAACTGACTTGTTTTCATAGTTCTAATATTTTAGTGATTGTATTTGATATAAGAGGTTTGTTGTTATCTCTACATGAGTTATCCTAAATGTAGAGATTTTTATTGAATAAGGTGGGACTAACTTAAAGCTTTAGATTTTCTTATCTTCGGTGTTAGTAATGTCCATGATTTGTATACATCATGTGTAGAGTGATGTAAGACTTACATCATGTTATTTCTGGATTATATGTTAAAAGAAAGGTGCAGCGTGATAAGGTACGTTAAATCCTGTGGCAACTAACATTCTGCTATACATAATTTTTAGCTTACTGAAAACAGGGTTAACTAAGAGGCTCACATGAGGCTTATCTTTGACGTCAAACCTGAGCATTCCGGCTACTTCTCCTCCATGGAACATGCATATTATTCCTTGTTTGTAGAGAGGCTTTTCTACTCCCTTGATTTCTTTAGCCAGTGTAGAGGAAACGTTCTCCCCAGCAATCATGGCTCCTCTAGCTGTTCTAGCTGGTATCATACCTTCGGCTAGATCTCCTATGGCAAAAACATCGTGGAACCTCTTAGTCCTAAATGAGGGAAACTCTACCTCTACATAACCTCTTTCGTTTACTATCGAAGTTTCCCTCAGTAGTGATGGTACAGAAAGTTTGGGTAGGATGGAGACGAAATTGGAGCCTATCTCTTTTCCGTTCCTTGTAACCACCTTATCTTTTCTAACCTCAACGATTGAGTCACCCTTCACCAACTCTATCCCGTTTTCCTCGAAGAGTCTATTGGCTCTCTCTGATATTTCCTTAACGGGTAACATACCGAAGACACCATTGGGGCTCTGTGTAACTAAGGTAACCTTTCCTTTAATGCCCCTCCTGTTGATTTCGTTCCTGACGATCAGGGCTAGTTGATAAGAAGGACCTTCTATCGGGCTCCCCGTATAGTTTCCTATCACTGCGTTTATTTCATCCATAGAAGCGAGTTTCTCTTTTATTTTTAAGAAGTCTGATAATGGATGGTGCATGAAAGCGTGTTCATGCCCGCTTATCTTATTGAAATTCTCTTCATATCCTCCTCCTAAAGCTAAAACGAGATAATCGTAATCGAATGTCCCCTTACTCGTCTTCACTTCCTTTGACTGCAGATTAACGTCTTTCACTTCTGCCTCGACGAAGAGGTTTCCTTTTCGTCTCATTACTTCAAGTCCGTCGAATACGGTATCCTCTACCTTAACGTCATTAGTAAGAATAGCTGGAAATATAGTGTTCTCATAGATTGACCTACTCTTAGAAACGACTGTTATCTCGATATCCTCTCCTAGGTATTCTTTCAATCTGTGAGCTACGGTGAGCCCTCCATATCCGGCTCCCAGAATCAGAACTTTCATTTTAATTCACCTTTAGATGAAAGGATATATTGCAAGAAGTACGGGTTGAATGTACAGTGTAGTTCTGCTTATTAAACCTTTGCTTAGATGTCCTACTGCACCGAGTTTTTCCTTACTGTTCTTAACTTTGAATACGACGTCAGTAGCCTCACCTAATTCTTTGCCTTCTCTAATAAGCTGTGCTATGTTTTCTGGTAAAGTGAAAGACGCAGAGGTGGAGAAGTTCTCTTTACCTCCTTTGTCCACGACATGAACAACGGCAAAGGCAACCATTCTCCCGTTTCTTTCACATACTCCCCCTTCTATACCTATTCCCATGTCCGAATGACCAATTTTCATTGACCTTAACGCCCTATTTCTGGCCCCCGTAAATGTATCATCGCAGAAAGGTTGTGCAGGGACTCCGCTTTCTACCTCTATAGAGAAAACTTCAGCGTCAAGTTTAGCTATCCTGAAGGCTTCCTTTACAGCATCGACTTTTACGCTGTTTTTACTACCTACTGTAACCAACATTTTTTATCTATGAGTTAAGATTTGACCACATGGTAACAATAAAAGTTGGTGCTCTAGCAGACTCGGGAGATTTGTATCCTTTCATACCATTAATGGAGGGAAAAGTTAAACCAGATGGTTTTAACTTAGAGTTCGAAGTCATTCCCACAGTCCAAGACATAAACGAACTAGTCTTAAAAAGAGAAGTCGATGTTTCAGTACCTTCAGCTGCAATGTATCCTTACATACAGGACTACTTTTATATAATGGGAAACGCTGTGGCCTCAGCGATAGACGGAATTACAGGAATGCCAGTCCTATCAACTTCAGATATTAAACAAGACGAGCTACCTAAGGCTAGACTGATAGTCCACGGGCCAAACACTACAGCGTTCACTCTCTACAAGATGCTTGTCGGGAGATACGGGAAACTAGTGATAGTTCGTCGTGTTCTGGACGAAATGAAGGCACTAGGGAAGGACGGAGATGTTTTGGTTGCTGTTCATGAAATAAAAATGATGTATGCGATGAAGAAGTTAGGGATTAACGCCAAGCCGATAACGAGCATGTGGGACATGTGGAAGAACATCTCTAACGGGTCTCCTATGCCGATGGGTATGGTAGTTATAAACAAGGATTTAGGAAAGGAATTAGCATTGAAGTTCAAAGAGACTTATGAGAAAAGCAAGAAATATGCCGAATCTCATTTGGAGGAGATAATACCTAAGGACGTCAGGATAATGAGAGAGGCCCAAGGAGCTGACCTGGAAGAGGAGATAGTTAAGAAGACCATCTGGGCTGACATTCAAGAGTATAACGTGCCCATAGATCAGGTTAAGAGAGGCCTAGAAACCTTCTACAAGCTAGCTGAGGAGAAGTCGATTTTACCTAAAGTAAAAGAAATTGATATAATCTAAATTTTTAATAAATGCTTTAATATCATATAGTTTAAGTTATTACCTAACTATAACATTTTATCAGAAACCTTTGATCCCTATTAGAGAATGTATGTTCTTAATGTTTCATTTGTCTCAATATAGACTTCTTTTCCTTGACCTTTAAGCTCCTAAGAGGGATTATTTTTACTTCAACTAGTGCTATATTATCAATAGAATTTATAATCCTATATGCTTTCTTCCTGATCCTATATGCTTCCTTTAGCGTCGTGTTGCTAGGCAATCCAATTACTACAGATATAGAATAGAACGAGCCTACTTTTCTAATCGATGCCGAAAGCACATTTATCCCAGACTTTCTCATTTTCTCGATTGCTACATCACGTATAGGGGAATCTAGCGTGGCCCCTATCAAAGACATTACTGCTTCCTTGAGTTCCCTTGCTGTGTCAAGGATAACGAAGCCGACTATGACTAAAATCATTATAAGTGTAACTAGAGAGTTGTCCAGAATTATAGCAAATCCGCTAGCCACCTCGGTTAACACGTCAAACTTGCTGTGGGCCATGTCTGCTCTAACTAAGCCTATCCAGCTGTATTTTCTCTCTGAAAAGTATATGACTAAAGTCACTACTGCAGGGACCCAAGTTAGGAAAGCAAACCACGGACTGTCAAATGACTGATTATCCCTTACTGCATCTATGATCAGGTTGAGGGAAAGAAAGAGGACTATTATTGATGCGAGCAATATGCCAAGGCTTTCCAAGTTGTACTTTCCTAATGGGAACCTCTTAGATTTCCTATATATTACTCTAAGTATGATAGAATAGAAAAATGCGGAGAAAGTATCTATGAAACCGTGGTATGAATCGGCTATAAGTATGAACGACCCATACCAGAAACCGAACAGATATTCAACCAAAGATAAAGGTAGAAGGACTATCCCCGTGAATAAAAAGATTCGCGAGGCTGAATTCAAACCTTTTAACGAAATCAAGGTACATCACCTCACTCGACACCTCTAATGTCATTATAATATATTGAAGTATACATAAAAGGCTTACTCTTTTTTAAAAGTATTTAGCAAATCTAATAAAAACAAGAAGGAAAACGGGATTTAACCTTTTGTTATCATGACGTTCTTTATCAGAGCAAAAGGAGAGATTGTCGGGACTTCTACCTCCCACCACATCTGTTTATACACATCTGTTGATAAACCCTCAATTCTATTGATAATACAGGGGAGTTTGTCTGAGATCCTCGCCCTTTTTATTCTTCCTATCGGCTTGCCGTCCTTGAACGCTATGATTGCGTCTCTTCCTACAGTGGAGAACTGGCCTTCATAATAGTTCTGTAATCTGGTATACCAGTTGTTATTGAAGAATATCAAGTTTCCATCCAGCAGTGAGTCCTCCTTTACGTCGCCTTTTCCAATCTCGAGTGCCCAAGGTCTGGGCTCTACCCATCCAGCGTTTGCAGTTGATTTATAGTTATATTTTTTAGCCAAAGAATTGTTAAAAAGAAAAGTCCTAAGTGTCCCATTTTCAATGATAGGTTTATTGTAAGTCAGAGTACCTTCATCGTCGAAGTTGAAGCTTCCCACCATGTCGTTTTTAGGTATGTCATTTAAGGAGAACTTGCTGGACGCTACGTTATCACCCGGTTTGCTTTTGACTAGAAAGGACATGGACGACATGAGGTTATATGCTGAGGACATGTAACCTATTATTTCTATTAAGTTAGCGAAAACTGAAGGTGATAACACAACGTCATGTCGACCCTCATCAAGGGTAGCTTCGCCATCTATAGATGCGTATTCTGCGGACTTCTTAACAGTGGACGCAAGGCTTGAGTCACTATACTTAGATGAAACTGTGGACCAGTGTCCAGATCTTCCCCTATCAATGCTCCTAAAGTATGAAACGAAATAGTTTCTCGTCTCCTCGCCATCGAAGCCCGCAGACGTGATAAGCTTCCTGGTAGTTTCCACTAGATTGAGGGTTCCAAAGAGAGAAGACTCAGCTGAGTCTAACACTACTTTGACTATCGGAGAAGGGTCAGTGATAGCAGAACTTATTCTCTCATCCGTGTTCCTTACCCTGACAATTTTGTCACTCTCGCTTATTAGCGGGACAAGTTCGGTGGGTTCCAACAATCCGAGTTTCTCGTTAAGTGAGGACAAATTTCTCTCCATTTCTTCTACAGACGAGAACGTCGAGGTCATGAACTTGTTCCTCCTGGTCAAGAGGAGAGATACGTTAGACACGTTCCAGTTTTGGACTATCGTAACCTTGGAGTCCGCGAACTTCACCATTGTAGATTTGGTCTGCGTTATGGACAAACTGTACGAATCACAAGTCTGATTTAGTTTCTCAACCACTTTCTCCATCTAATCACCTAACCTCTTCACTTGCATTCCCTTTAACTTTAGATCCGGCCCACCCATCCAAACCGGAACACCTTGAGAAGGCTCTCCTTTGCCGCACATCCCCGCGTAAAAGGACAGTGTGTTGTCAACAGCTACTATTGAATTATATATTTTCCCAGTATCTGCCTCGAAGACTGGGAAAAGAACAGGAGATCCAATCTCTCCCTTCTTTATCTCATAAGCTTCTAACCCGACATACCTCTGGCTCCACCTTAAGTCATCTATGTTCCACTCCATGAACGATTTCATGAATATCCCGTCATCTATATCTTCTATCATCTCTTCAAACTTCATCGATGAAGGAAGGAAGAACGTATTAGACATCCTGATTAAGGGTTCTCCCGTGAAATCTGACGCTCTAACCGAACCGTTGCTTTTCACGTTAAACTTGGTGGAAGTGGTCCTGCTTTGTAATAGCTCGTCTATCTTTCCGTTCTTGATGAGGAACTTCCTTCTGGCTGTTATTCCTTCATCGTCAGAAAGGAAGAAGCCCATACTATAAGGTAAAGTAGGGTCATCAATAACGTTTACAACCTCACTCCCGAAGGATCTATCCAAATTTAAGTCTCTTCCAGTCAGATAGCTCATTCCGGCCTGAGCTCCTTCTCTGCCCAAGATTCGATCTGCTTCGAAAGGATGCCCAGCCGACTCGTGGGCTATTATTCCAGCTATCTGCCCGCTTAGCACTATGTCCTGAGTTGAAGTTGAAGGAGGTCTACCCTTAGTCAAGATCTCGTCGAACGATTTCACTTTTCCTGACAAGTACTCAGATAAATTCCAGGAATTTACTACTTCATAACCTCCGGACGAACCCAACTCATCTGCAAATGTGTTTATGCTTATGTCCCCGTTTTTCATTACAATCGAATAAAGGTTCCAGACCCTTGGCACCTTTCCGTGAACCTTTGCACCGTCTGAGGTTACTACGTCTTTAACTTCCATAGATTCAATATAATCTATTTCTAATGATATAATCTTACTAGATATCTTTATATCTGTTACCTCTTTAGTCACCCCTTTCATGTACTTTATCTTTTCTTCCAGTGAAACTATATCTAAGGGGGTCTTCTGTGGGACCTCATAATCTCCTTTGTAAAGGTTCTCATTCATCTCAATCGATGGTATCCACGGCCTCGAATCAATTGGATGGAAGTAGTCCAAACTTTCCTTTAGTTTCTGCTGATCTGGCGAGGAAAAGAAATATAGCGTGTTGTCCTTAGCTACTCTTACAGAAAATCCTGACGATAGACTAAAGTTTACATTGGTTGTAATTCCGTTCAAGACGCTGAAGTTCTGAACGCCTAGGGAATGATATCTTACTTCTATGTAATCGAACCCTCTCTTTTCAGCATAGTGGAGAATCCTCTCTACATCGTCACTTCTATCTGACATACAGGACATCATTGTAACTCTGTTACTAATAATCTTTGATGATATAAGCTAGAAAAACTTAAAATCAAAGATAATGAATTAATTATTGGTAATCATGAGCAAGGAGCAGAAAACACAGGAAATAAATAGCATAATGGATTTAATAAAGGCTCTATTTAAAGACGATAACTGGTATTTGGGAGGATTTATAGTAGCTTTGATTCTGTTCATACTGTTCGATCTAGCAGCATTTACGCCACATTAAAATAAAATAAATGTGTATCTAATGGAAAGATATATAAGTTTAGTTAAGAATGTTTTTTTCTGAGACTCGTATGCCGAGAATCAATATTGCAGCAGATGCTAATTTGATTGAGGAACTTGAACAGGAAGCTAAGAAGAGAGGTTATACTATATACGCTCTGACTAACATAGCGATAAAGTCCCTCCTCAAGCTGCTTAAGGAGGGAGAGGACGCTTCCGTCCTTGAAAACATAGTTGAATATCATAGGCTATCTAGTTCTTTAGATCTGGTACCAGTCACCTCTTGGTACTTGGAGAACATAACCAGACTAGCGTATGAAAAGGATCCCAATGAGTACGAGAAAATATGTGAAGGCGTTGGAGAACAGATAGGAAGCTATCTGAAATCCAAGGCTAACGACATTAATGATCTCATGGAGATCTACAACATGATAAAGCCCTTAATGCCTATAAGGGATGTACAAATAAAGGACTCAAATGGATTAATTGAGTTCAGAATTTATGGAACGGGATTTAGTGCAGTTTCAACTCTTTGTGCATCTAGAATATTCAGTAAAATAGGAGAGAGCTTCGGGTTAGAGATAAAGAAAGTGGACGCTCTAGCAGGAGGTATAGTTACTTTAATAGGGAAGTTCTCAGGGCCATCCAACAAGCTGGTTACATGAACCCATTATTCTGCAGATCACGCCTTGAGTTTCTAGGACGTGGTCACTGATAGATATCCTCTCACTAGCTTTCTTGTAAATCTGTTCGTTGAAGTCTCCGTGCGGAAACCCTCCTAGACCAATGATCCATTCTTCTCCTAAATTGCAAAGATAATCAGGAGTTTTTCTCTCCCCTTTTTCTGTGAGGAGAACCATCTTGTATTTCGATAGTAAATCATCAAGTGTGCATTTAGTGATTTCAATTAGCGGGGTATCAGATTCTGGGGGAACCTTTCCGTATTCGAACAGTTGCTCCATGAGACCTATGAATCTTTCATAATTCTTTGGAGGTCTAATGTCGGAGTTAACCTTGATTAGCAGGGAATTTATGGTGTGAATATATAAGTTCACCTTCACCACAGGATCTGTTAGGAGGAGAACCATAGCAGAATGTATTATGTCGGGCCTTCCTCTCTTTTCCTTTTCTTTTAAGTTTCTCATTGCATGGTAGTGAATAGAAACGTCGAGAATCGTACTTTTAGGTTCCTTCCTCCTTCTTTTAGCGTTATTTTTCACTGAGGGGTGGTCTAAGATCTCATCTGGAACGGTTTCAAGAGCTGATTCTAGTAATATCACGTTAAGGAGCATGAAAGCCTTAATCCTTAGCATATAAAAAAGATTGTTTATGGCAGTGAAAGCAAAGTTTCGCATATATGAGCTCTTGGACATGGCCATCCAAGAAGTGAAGAGAGGGAACGTTGAATTGGGCAGGAAATACGTTATGCTTGCAGTGGAGTATTCAAGGAAGAACTCATTGAAAATTCCAATAGAGTACAAGAGGAAGTTTTGCAGGAAATGTTTCACTCCCCTAGTCTTGGGAATAACCGAGAGTAGGAGGATTCACTCAAAGACCTTAATAAGGCGATGCAACACATGTAACTGGATAAGAAGGTATGACCTCAGAAGAACTGATAAAAAAGGCAAGAGCATCACATCCGGTAATAAGAATAGGGAAAAACGGATTAAATGACGGCGTAATTAATGAGATAAAGAGAAGGCTGAAGCAGGACAAAGTTCTCAAAGTTAAAGTAGCAACAGAAGACGACGTGAACGAAGTAGCCAGGAAAGTAGCTGAAAGCGTAGGAGCCAAGCTTATAGAGACCAGAGGATTTACTTTCATACTGGCTAAAGATGATAGCTCTTGATGTGATCAAGGCTAAAGGGCACTTTAATGTCAAAGGTACTCACAGGAACACTCTGGAAATAACCAAGGACGACTATCTGACACCTAGAGGAGACTGCATACTAGGCATAAACGCCGATAAGGCACTCTCTGACTTGGACGAAAGAGTTAAACAGATAATAAAGATGGACGGATCATACGTCTATTTAGTCATGAAGGTAGGGGGCCTGATCGATTTAGTACAAGGAGTTGGATCTCACGAACTTCCGTTATCAAACACAGAAAAAATGATAGTGAGGAAGTCAGGATTCATCTCAGATTCTACTCTCATGCTGCATTCAAACAAAGCTGCAAGAGATATTAGAAGGGACCTGATAGAGGAACTTAAGAACGAAAAGGATCTAACTGTTTTCGTTGTCGCATCTGACTACCCCCTTAAAGATGTAGAGGTTCTTAGCGTAGTCGTTAACTCTGACCCATGAAGTTTTGAAGATCTTTCTAGAAGCTTCTTGTTCACTTTCACTGAGAGTGTAGAAAATCACCATCTTACCGACCCTGCAGAGCTCCTTTTTGAAGTTCTCCACAATTGTAGGATTGTCAGCTATCACGGTTTCGAAGGACGAATCCCTAAATGGTAGATATGAGGCGTCATATTGTACTATATCTATCCATCCTCTAAGCTTGTTAAGCTCTGCGTTGACCTTCAACATGTAAAGCCCATCCAAGTTTAAGTCCCCTGCAACTACCGCGATTCCCTTTCTTGCTAAGTGAAGCGAGAAAGGCCCATATCCAGCGAAAGCGTCTAAAACTAGGTTAGATTTCAGGTTTTCGCTTACCTTTATTCTTTCGTTAGCCATGGTAGGATTTACATAGACCTTAGTCACATCCACGATAAACCTTAATCCGTTTTCCTTGTACTCTGTTACTGGATCATCCTTGCCTGCAATGAGTCTAACTTGGTTTATTCTAAGCGGCCCGGTTACCTTTTTCCTGAGGTAGACAGACCTTACCTTTTTATAGACGTCGAGAATGTAAGAGGCAGCCTGCGAGTAGTCCTTTTCGTCCCCCTGATCCGTGATGAGAGCTATTTCTCCTACAATGTAGTAGCTTCTAAGACCGGGGACTATCTGATTCAGTTTCTTTACCTTAGATCTAGGTGGAGGGTTACATTCCTCTCCAGCCTGATCTACCAGGGGTATGTAAGCGAAATCACCATCGAAAAACGGAGCATAATCTGGGTGAACTTTCAGACTTTTTATTACCTCATTGTATCTTCTTCTTTCAATCTTGATGCAAAAAACCATTTTTTAAAAGAAAGTAGCTTACTCTTTCTTAAATTTGCTCATCTCTGAGCTATGGCCTGCGAATAGCGAGGCACGAGGATCTATGTACTTCTTAGCAACACTTATAGCTATAGCTGCTTGTCCAAATCCTACAGCTATGAGAGCTAGCTTGGCAGATCCTTCTTGTTCTACAATATCTCCCGCAGCGTAAACTCCTGGCAAATTGGTCTCCATCTTTGCGTTAACTACGACGCTTCTTCCCTTCATGTTCAGACCCCACTTTACCATGTTGCCTAGCTCGCCCTTGTGTCCGATGCTTATGATGACTGCATCTACATCAAGAGTCTTTTCCTCGTTTGTCCTGTTGTCGAATATTACAGCTTGGTTAACCTTAGTTCCATCCCCCTTGACTTCCTTTAACTCGTGCCAAGTGTACACGGTAGCCACTTCATACATCTCCTTTACGCTCCTCTCATGTGCTCTGAACTGATCCCTTCTATGAGCCAGATAAACCTTCTTTGCTATAGGAGCGAGTGTTAGAGCCCAATCTACTGCGGAGTCTCCTCCCCCCACTATTAGTATTCTCTTTCCTTCAAAGTCCTTCTTTCTTTTAACGGTGTAGAAAACTCCCTTATTTTCGTACTCTATTTCACCCTTAGCTCCAAGTCTGACCGGCTCTATTTTGCCTATTCCTGCTGCTATCATCACAGCCTTTGCCTTATACGATCCTCCGTTAGTTTTAACTGTCCACATACCGTCGTCGGTTTTCTCGAGCTGGTCTGCAAGTTCATTTAGCCTTACTTCGGGAGAAAACATTTTAGCCTGTTCGATTAAGTTCATAGCTAAATCGTATGCCTGAATCCCGGGGAAACCACCTACATCGTAAACCATCTTTTCAGGATACCATTTTATTAGCTGACCACCTAATTCGTCTTGTGCTTCTATTATCACAGCCTTCATATCACGTAAGCCTGCGTAAAATGCCGAGAATAGACCAATTGGTCCTCCTCCTATTACGGCTATATCATATTCGCCCATTAAATACCCTCCGTGCTTCTTTTACAAGCTTATACTATTTAAACTTTTACTTATCTATCTTTGACAATGGGTTATTACTATGGACGAACAACTAATTGAGATTTTGCTAATACTCGGTTTATCAACTTTCCCACTTCTCATGGCAGCGTGGGTAAGCACTTATAGGAAGCTTATCAGGGGAGGGCTTGAGTACGTAGGTGAGAATTACAATGATAGGAGAATAATAGTGCCTCCTAGCAAGTCTGTGACGGTTCACGTGAGCGGAAAATGTGTTTTATTGTCAGAGGGAATGAACTCCTGGTTTACGATAAGGATGAATAACGGTGTGAGGCAACGTGTATTCAAGATAAGGTTGATGAACACAGAAGGAGATCTCACTATAATAAACGAAAGCAGGACAATGCCATTGAACTTGGTGATCAGATGCGAAGCCTAAGTTTGAGCGCGAAGGACGTCAGGATTAACGCGATCATTAGGGTTATTATCCAAATGAAGTAACCGCTAGCGCTCCCTATCGGTTGCAACGACATTCCTATCAGTATATCCACCGTGTTTACTTCAGCTAGGGCTACGCTGGAACCTTCCTTTGCTATGAAAGATGTCACAGAGTAAAGTATTGATATCGCAAGCTCATTGAAAACACCGAGTATGAAAATAGCTGGTATAAAGAAGTACGTGTATAACATCAGCGACGGTAAAGTACCCGCAAGTGAGGAGAGAATGAAAATCTTGAATTTATCAACTTTGTCTCCTAAGAAACCAAGTGAACCTCCCAGCATAGAAGCCAATAGGAGAAGACTGGTTATTTCTGAACTTGAGGTAACAGGTATGTGGAGGTAGTATAAAGAGAAAGTAGGAAATAGTTCTCCTATTACATAGTAAACGCCCCAAACCCCGGAGGTGGAGAGACCCAGATAGAATATTCTCCTGTCCTTTACGACGTTCCAGTTAGGTTTCAAGTCAGCCTTGGTAAAGAAGCATAAAGCTGAAGATATCAACGTGAGAGCTGATATCAATAGGAAAGAGATCAATCCATAAGACTTCTCTAGGAATATCCAGTTCAACCCCAACAGACCCCCAAGAGAGAAGAGCGAATTATAAATTCCAAGTGCTGTGGAAGGTCTATCTTTGTTAAGGAGGATCAGAAGCCCTCCCCCGCTCGAAAAGAAGAGTGACGCTCCGACTCCCGCCATCATGTAAGAGAGCAAAAGTTGATAGAACGATCCAGACACATATACTAGAATTGGAGATATAGACATTATTATTAAACCTATAGTTAAACTTTTCCTTAAACCTATCTTGGAAGATATGAAAGCAGAAGGCAACTGCATTGAACCGGAACCTATGAAAAAGGAAAGAGGGACTAAACCAGCATAAGAAGGTGGAAGGGAGAACTTTGACAGAATCTCAGGTAAAAATGGCGCGAGGTAAAACCACTGCACAGCGTAGATTACCCTAGCGAAGAATATCCTCTTTCCGTCCATTGAGTGTAGAGGCTGAGATTACTATTAATAACTACCTCATTTACTGAATCTTAGATGAAGTTTAAAATCGTCAATAAGCCTTCACAAACAGTTCTCGAGTTGGTTGAAAGGGTCAAAAAGGAAGGTATGGAAAAGGGATTTGTGTACACCGACGATGAAGACGCTGACTTAGTCATAGCTATAGGTGGGGACGGAACTCTTCTAAGGGCAGTGAAAGAAGGTAAACCCATAGTTGGAGTAAAGGCAGGGAGAAGGGGCTTCTTAATGGACGTGCCTAAGGAAAGGGTTGGAGAAATATTTGATAGATTGAAAGAAGGGGACTACAAGGAGGAAGAGTATCTCCTCATAGAAGGGGATTATAACGGGAGGAAAATCAGAGCTTTTAACGAGATAGGGATTATGTTCGATAGACCAGAATCAATACAGCTTTCCGTCAAATTTAGGTCTACTGAGATTATAGTAGAGGGTGACGGGATCTTGATTTCCACTCCGCAGGGAAGCAGTGGATGGAGTATGTCCATCACTAGAAACTTAATCTGCAGTAAGCTAAACGTACTTGAAGTCGTATTTGTGAACCCTATATACCAGCCATTGAGGTCTGTAGTTGTTGATGCTATTCCTATAAAGGTAAGGATGTTAGACAAAGGTTACGTTCAAACAGCCAGAATAGTCGCGGACGGGGAGGTATTTTCGACTATAAAGACAAGAGAGGAACTAGTAGTTTCCCCGGTAAATGAAAAGGCGAAAGTCTTCAGATTCTTCGACCTAGATCCTGTGAGGGAATCGCTATGGATAAGATAATCATGGATACCGCGGGTTTCTTGGCAGGTCTTGAGAACGCCTTCCCCAAGGTTTACACGACGGAAGAGGTCATCCAAGAGGTGAAGGATTCTTTCTCGAGACAAAACCTGAATATGGCCTTATCAAGCGGAAAGATATCCGTGTTTAAACCTAAGCAGTCGAGCATGCAGGAGGCTATGGAGTACGTAAGGCAGGTCAGGGACAGTACACTTTCCAAAGCAGATATATCTGTCTTGGCGTTAGCGTTGGAGTTAAGACCTTGTCTTGTGTTGACTGATGACTTTTCCCTCCAGAACGTGTTGAGATTGATGGGGATAGAATACAAGTCAGTTAAAGTTAAAGGAAGCGTTAATGACGTCAAGGAATTTCAATATATATGTGAAGGTTGTGGAAAAATCTATAAACACAAGGTACCTGAATGTGAGATCTGTGGAAGCACGGTAGTTAAGAGGAGTAAAAAAGGCTAATATCTCAAAAAATTTTTCATTCTTACTAGAATTATCAACTAAGCTACTTGGGCTCGGTGTCGCAGAAAGTAACCTGTATGAACAAGATAAGGTATAGGTTTGCTGAATTCCGGCAATTATTGCTTTTTATCTCTGGTTGCATGAAGAAGGTCTAAAGGTTAGATCTCTTAATATATATATTAAACTATTTTCATACTAGATGAAGAAATCTTAAAGATGAAAGCTGATATGATTATTTTTGTAGAAGTAAGGATCCACATTTGGAAAAATTTCCTAACTTAAGATCTGTACAAAGCTCATAAAAATCTTTGCTAAGGTCTTGCGATAATTACTAATACATAAATACGAATATTAGTATAAAATGCTCCAGATCTATCTCACGAAGAAACCTTTGGTGTTAGGAAATGAAAATAGACTATAGAGAGTTTAGGGATCTAGTTCCCGTAACTAGGAAATACAAATATCTGAATCACGCCGCAATTTCTCCCACTCCGCTTCCTGTCATCATGGAATCTTTTTCCTTCATGTACGATGTATCAGATGAAGGGACGATAGCAGTTAACTATGCGGAAAGAGACGATCTTAACTACATCAGAGAGCCAGTTTCCCGTTTGATAAATTCACGTGTCGAAGAGGTGTCGCTGGTACCAAATACGTCATACGGGATAAACATGATATTACATGGTATCGGATTAAAAGAAGGAGATCAGATATTAACTGATTCTAGCGAATTCCCGGCAATCACGTCAGCGTCATTTAAGTTGTTAAAGAAGGGGATCAAGGTAAAGATAGCGGAAGTCACTCCAGAGACATTCGAGGATGACATTGTCTCCAACTTGAACGACAATGTGAGATTAGTTGCAATTAGCTCCACTAGCTTCCTGACAGGGGTTACTCCAGATCTTTCTAAGGTCAGTAAAGAGGCTAAATCAAACAACAGTCTTCTGCTTGTAGACGGCATTCAAACAGTTGGTGCAGGGAAAATAGATGTAGAGGAGAACAGAATAGACTTCCTTGTAGCGGGAGGATATAAATGGATGATGTCGCCACAAGGTTCAGGTTTCATGTTTGTGAGGAAAGGACTCTTGGAAGACCCACCTTGGTATGGGTGGAGAGCCGATTCTACATACGAGGAATTCAGTCCTTACAAGTTCGCACCAGACAAAGGCCCACGTAGGTTTGAAATAGGGACCTACCCAATGGTTTCTCTGATAGGTATGAAGAAAGCTGCTGAGATCATCTATGAGAACTCTTACATGATATACAGCAGGGTTAAAGAGCTCTCTAAGGTAGCTATTGATTGTTTGAAGGATAAGGGAATGGACGTACTAACTCCTGAAGATAAGAGAACGGGGATCGTGACGGTCAAGGTTAGGGACCCAAAGAAGGTAGTAGAAGAGTTGTACAAGAAGTATAAAATCGTGGTCTCTCCGAGAGGAAGCGGGATCAGGATTTCGACTCATTTTTATAACACGGAAGAGGAGGTTAATGAAGCCTGTGAATATATCTCTACCTTAGAGAAA
The DNA here is from genome assembly GCF_008326425.1 of Sulfuracidifex tepidarius. Taxonomy (NCBI): domain Archaea; kingdom Thermoproteati; phylum Thermoproteota; class Thermoprotei; order Sulfolobales; family Sulfolobaceae; genus Sulfuracidifex; species Sulfuracidifex tepidarius. The sequence goes on along the minus strand of NZ_AP018929.1, from coordinate 2,394,087 downwards.
GAACTCCAATATTGATATAATCTAGAGAATAACATAATATGAGCGTATAATATTTCGTATAATATCATGCACGGGGGTTAAACATGCATTGTATTATTTCCTATACTGATTTTTTAGCTCTATTTTGAATCCATTCTCATTGAAAGTTATGGTTCTTTCCCTTAGCTCTATTTTAGACCCGTACCTCACGAAGATAGGTAGGTCGTCTGGAGAACTCACGAAATCATTCCCTTCGAAAATTTCTCCTGTATTTAAATAAGCCCACTTTCCTTCAGGTAGATATACTCTCCTCTTATTTGTACATTTCTCTAAGACTGGTGCCATTAGCAAGTCCTTTCCGACCATGAACTCGTCACACACATATGTGTTATTGTCGTGAGGGAAGTAATATGGGAGAGGCCTCAAGAGCGGGTGTCCGTACTCATGGGCTTCCCTTACTAACTCGTAAAGGTAAGGTATGAAATCATACCTGAGTCCTATAACTTCTTTTATTCTTCTCCTCCAAGGTTCAGGCAAGAGGTATATCTCCTGGTCTTCCCCTCCTTTGGACTTATGGTTCCTGAAAAGCGGCATGAACAGTCCGGCTTGGAAATACCTTAGAAGGAGCTCATAGTCCCTGCCTCCTCTGACCCCTTCTTCCCTGCCTGAAAAACCTCCTATATCGAACCCGACGTAGGGTACCCCACTGATGGACAGGCTTAACGCGAGGGATAGCTGTAATCTTAAGTCTTCCCAAGAACTCACGTTGTCCCCTGTCCACACCACGGCGTATTTTTGTATTCCGTTGTAGGCGCTTCTGGACAAGATATAAGGCTCCTTTCCGGCGTTCTTCATTCCGCGAAATGTGGCTTCGGCTTCAAGCAATCCGTACGCATTGTGAAGGAGGGTGTGCGGTGTCTTGTCGTGATAGGCGGATACGAAAGTTCCTTTGCCTAAAACTGCTGGTTCGTTCATATCAGTCCATATGCCGTCCACGTCGTACTCTTTCACCCACTCCTCGGTTTTCCTCGACCACCAATCTCTAGCTTCCGTTGAAAAGAAGTCTATCCATGCACATTTTCCGGGCCACATGTCATCAACGTATATCTCGCCGTTCTCATTTTCAACGAAGAGGCCCATAGCTTCCTTGAAGGGTCGATACTTCTGGTCCAATTTCAGACATGGGCTGAAGATTGTAATTACTTTTACCCCCATTCCATGAAGTTCTTTTATGAATTCCTTCGGGTTCGGAAATCTATCTCTGTCCCAAGTGAACATCTTATATCCTTCCATATAGTCTATATCAAGGTACAATGCAGAGATCTGGATTCCCTCCTTCTCATGCTCCTTTATTACGTCTAGGATCAATGATGAGGGGTAGTAGGAATATCTGCTTATTTGGTATCCAAGAGCCCATTCCGGCAACATGAAAGGCTTCCCGACTATAGATGATAATGCCTCGAGTAAGCTTTCCATCTTCTCAGCTCTAAAAAAGAGGAACTCGAGCTTCTTGTCCACGAAACCCACGGTTATCTTATCGTAGATCAAGTTTCCTATATCAGCGATCCCTTTACTGGGAGAATTGAAGAGAAATCCGAGAATTTCGTCGTCGTTTACTGTCATCATGAAATTAATTGTCTTATACATTGGGTCCGTGTACCACGTGTAACGTCCTCCTACGTCAACATTCCACAGGTTGAAAGTGGCTCTTCTTCTGTCCATTTCGTAAGTTCTCTCCCCCAAGCCGAGAACTCTCTCCTTGACTCCGAGCTTCTTTTGCACTGCGATGCCCAACTTTTCCTTTCCTACAGTTATGTCTTCCTTGATTTCCAACGGCGGTGGGTTTGATGGCGAAAGCCCCTTTGTGTCTAATTTGATAACTGGGTTAGGTTCGTTCAAAAGAACTCTGTGAACTTCAACTCCATTAACAGTTCCGCTGAAAGATTCGATCTTCATGGATTAAAAATGGTTACTGGGTTTAAATTTGAAGATAGTTCCTCAAATTTCTTACAAAGTTTGGGGTTAAGGGGGCGGAAAGCCTCTGTGAGGCGGGGATGGATAGCCCCCTTATAGAAAGTTTAAATAATCCTTTTTTTAAATTTCTTTTAGTAATGCTAATGACGCTCCTCCTCAGCTCGATCGAGGGCTTAATGGAACTGTGGGAGGATCAATCATCATCTTCTCTCTCTTAAGGGACTAGAGCTCGGCAATGAAAGTCCCCTCTTTTCAAGTGGGGGGCTCTCTGGCTACCCCTGACTGCCCACCAAATGAGAGATGTAATCCCGAATAGATGGTGGGAACGATGAGCCACTCTGGAAGGGAACCCTCGCCCTTTAGGGCGGGGAGGAGTCAGCGATTCATAAACTTGAGTAAATAATTCCTTGCTATTCTTTAATTTATATTAAAGATAGCATGCAATTCAGTTGAAATGCCATTTAAAAATAACTTAATAAAATAATAAATTATCTCTCTCCCAAATATATATTTAATAATTAATGGTTTATCTCTTTCTATTTCTCTTTTTGGGATTATTTTTTCTCCCTTTCTTCTTTTTCTTCTCTATTTTTTCATCTTTTCTTTCTTTCTCTTGAAAGTCAGTTTGCTTGTTTCCTTTTGACTGGATAGCCTTCTCCAGCTCTGACACTATCATGAAATAGTCTCTAAACCACAATAACACAGCCTTACTCTTCTCAACTTTCACAAGCCCATAAGGGTGAATGATCCTGGAGATGTTGGAGTATATGTTCTCAAATCTCTCGCTCGGATACCCCAGGATGTAACAGCCTATTCCTATTAGAGCGCTCACTTTCGGCATTGCCAAGGTCATGTAGTCAGCGTCTTTCCCGCACCTGCACTTTAGCCTCTCTTGTATCGGCAGGTCCTCTATGTGTCTGGAAAACTGAGGATACTCCAAATGTTTCCTACAGACAGGCTTACCTACGAGGTAAATAGTCTCCTCATTAAGCGGTGGTTTTCCTCCGGTCGCTTTCTTGAGCCTTCCCATAACTTCCCCGAAGTGGAGTATTGTATATCCTGAGTCTACCATCTTGTGCCATAGTCTTCTTTGCAGGATCTCCTCGTAATCCCTCGTTGTGTTCTCTATGAAAATTGAAAGAAATATCCTCTCCATCAAGAACCTATTGGACTCCTCTGCTGAGTGTAAGTTTCCTTTCAAAGCGTTGATGTATCCGTTGTCTATCAGTACTTCTATCTCGTCCTGAAAAACGAACCCTTTAAATAACGACTTGCTATCCTTGAGGAAGGACCTTACCGTCTTGTAGAGCCCGCTCCACCCTTTAGGTACGTTATCTATAATATCAAGCGTCTGTCTTCTGGTTTGGCAAAGGTCGTCGGTGAAGAACTTAACTGCTTTCCTGCACTCGTCTAATTTGCACTTGTCGAAAATGGACTTAGCTACCTCTTTGTCGCACATTTTCCAGTTCCTCCAGTATTGCTGATGCTGCTGTAATTACCGGTTTTTCTCCTTTTAGTTTATCTAAAATTGGTATCGTGGAGAGTATTGTGCAAGCAACATATATTGAATCCGCCTCAGGGTTCCTGTGGCCTATACTTACAGCGTCTATGACCAGATCATGGGGGGTAGAAGCTATCGCAGGTCCTCCAGTTCTACCGAGTGCCACTGAACCTACCACTTTAAACTTCAAGTCCCTCAACCACTTCACTTCGAAGTCGTGTCTGAACTGATTATAAGGTGTTACGAGGAAAACGTTCCTTGTGTCATGCCTCTTCAAAGTTTTTATTATAGCTTCAGTGGAGATGACTAAAGGAATTGAGAAGAACTTCCTAAATTCCTCCCAGCCTCTTTTAGAGAAAACCCCATAAGACCTGGCGTAAATTATTGCGTCAGCGTCTTCTATCTCTCCTTTCATCCCTGAAAGCTCGTCGAATGCCTTGCGTCTTTCACGCTCACTCTCTCCATGTCCAGGAACGTATTTCATATAGAACACCTTAACGTGGTTCAAGACGTTCTTTATGTCGTTTTCCAGCACTGAGTTCTCGGAAGAGATTATCAAAGAAACCTTCATGTCATGAAATTTTAAATAGTAAACAAAAACACTTTCCATCTTTCATTTTACCTACAATATAACGCTTAACTTAAGAAGTATACGCAAGTTATTTTAAATTAGCCTGAGATTTCCTTCCTCTCAAGAGGTGTTAAATATCTTCGTTCTAATTGAATGGCATAGTTTTCGTGTTTCTTGAAGAGAGAGCTAAAGGAGAATGAATTAATTTTCTATTGTATTTTGAGAATATTTTCTTTTATTTTACGTATAAGAGCTATAACATGATCCCTTCTAATATCGAAGCCCTCTCCTTGAGGTCTTGGATGATATTCTCCGTGAAGCTTCTCAGCATTCACGAAGTCTATTATCAGTGATGGATCTTGAGTCCTATATGAGAGGTACTCTACCAAGCTATAATACGATGGATAGTCGTTGATCTCCAGATTCTCTTTAAGAGCAACAAGTTTAAGGGTATAAGATAGAGATAACCAATAGTTCTCTCCAGCCTCAATCAGGTTTCCTTTCCCTTCCTCTTTTTCTCCTTCTTTTAAGTGGTAATCAATCAATTTTAAAAGTAGGTTATCTGTACCCGACGTTCTAGCCGATAGAAGAAGATCTACAAGGAACTCTTCTTCGTTTTTCCTTTGATCTTCTGAAGCCTTCTTGATGAAATTATATATAATTTCGCTCAAAACTCCACACCTCTGTTCTCCTCCAATCAATAGATAAAAATGGTTTTTATCTTGGGGGTTCAAAGGGGGTTGAAGACCCCATCCGCAAGGGTGAGGATGGATAGCCCCTTTATAGCAAAGGATAAATACAACAAGTATCACGTATATTTCAATGACAGTCACAGACGGGGCAAGCGTCACCGGGACGCCCCTAAGAGATTGATGTGATATGCTTCTGTTTCAGTCTCATATGGGAAATTGAGCGTCATTTAAGATCAGGTAGAAACGACCTCAGCTTAGAACTTCAGATTTGTTAGTAAGGTGGAGTAGTAAAGTGGGAAACTATCCGTGGGTCGGAGTATTTCACGAAATGTTTAAAAGGAGTAAAAAGGACATTAGTCCGTCTTTGAGGATCTGAATATTATAAAAGTGTATTCTGACTTTCTTATATATATTTAATATTATATATTTAATATTTTTTAGTTAAAATTTATTTTTAATTTCATAAGTGGCATTTTAAACAGAGAAGACCCTTCTCATATTAGCCTATCCTAAAATTTTAACCGAGTTTTTCATATATATTAATGTGAAAGAAAAATTCTCCACGCTAAATTCTAGGTTAGAATTAGAATATCTTAAGAGAAGCGTGTATTGTTGATCTAATTTCCTTGAGAGAAATTCTATAGATAACCTTATTTTCAAAATATAGTTCAATAAATGTTATATTTGTCTATATAATACCTAAATATCTATATAGGAAAAATATAAAGCCATACTAAGAAATCCTAGCATATGTTTAACGGTATAAAGGGATTGACAGACGTAGCTGGAGAGATTCCCTGGGAGGTAGTTGTAGCATATTACATACTAGCTCCTCTGCTTGTTTTTCTCATAGGGAAGAAGAGAGGTACAGTCAAGAGCTTCAGTACTCTAGATTGGGTTTACATAGGAATTGGAGGCGCGCTTGGAACTGTGTGGGAGTTCTACATAGGAACATTTGTGGACAAACTAGTTCCTGCAGGAGCTGCAACCTACATAGACCCAGGTTTCTGGGGAAGAATGGTAATCCTGATGGTAATAGTTGGAATGGTAAGAAAGACGGGAGCAGGAATGGCATCCTTGCTAGTTTTTACCTTGCTATCTGATCAATTTCATTACGGTTACGGAGGACAACCCTTATACTTCTTCTATGAAGCTTTAACTTACGGCTTATTCCTAGATCTCTTGGTGTCTGTGACCGGAGGAACTCTCTTCGGGTTAGGATCAAAGCCTTCCAAAATTATAGCTGCAATTGAGGGAGGATTGGTCTCTCTGCTCTGGGCTTTGCCAGATCCCCTAATTTATGATGCGTTTTATAGGCCATTCATCTACGGTGCAGTAGTGGATTGGCAGGCTGTAATATTCAAGGTAGAAGCCGGCCTAGCTTTCATTTGGATAGCAGGCGTAATAGGAGGTCTCGTAGCCCATAGAGTTGAGAAAATAGTGCAAATCTAACTTACTTTCTTTACTAAGGAAAGCGATGCGCATTCCTCAATTTTTCTCTTCATCTCATTTCCCATGACACCCTCGTATTTCACTACAACATCGTTCTTACACTCCATTATAGTCCCCCTTCCATAAGGGCTCTTGAAGATTATTTCAATTGTCTCAGATATTCCAGGAGTGATTTTCATTTTCCCTTTCAGCAGAATCTTTCCCGTTATCTCGAAATCAATCTCTAATGGGCTAATCTCTTTGACGTAAACTACCTTTCCTAAACATTCTACGAACTTCTTTTGGTCTATAATAGTATCGTCACCTCTTGGTTGCAATTAAATTGCTTCTTGATATACGGGTTCAACTTGTCTTGTAATTGGTTAGCTATACATTCTAAATACTTAGTGTCGCCTTCGCTTACTTTCCCTATTTCGTAGTAGAACGAGAAAACTCTGGCTCTGAGAGGAGGTTTATATTTACCTAGCTCTTCCCTGCATACGTCAACTGCAACTACCCTATCAATGGTTTTTATTATCAAAACTACGTCTTTCCAGAAAGTAAACGGGAAAGTTATTTCCTTAGCTTTATGCCACTCTATCTCCACTTTGACTATCATTAGCCTCACTTTTTTGGCCTAGAGTTCTTCACATTATGAGATTCCTCTTTCTAGCTTTCTTATATAATAAATGATAAATATTGATAATAAGTCCAGCACTATAATTATAGGGGCTGTGATTTCAATCATTGGTTTTATGGATAAGGCGTAAGGGCTTGAGGCAGCCCTAAAGTAATTAAGGAACAGATAAGACATTACTGCAATTATACTTAAGAACGATGTAGCTACTGAATATTTAAATAGTCTAGTTATTAGTATTTCTGTCGCTATTATCATTGCTATACTGAATATTGAAGAAAATATGAGGAATGAAGCTATGATAATGGGAGCGCCGTTGTATGGAATACTTACTCTACCAGCGGTAGAATATGATTCGTTAATACTGAATGATATTCCCTCGAATATAAGGATACTCATCACTAGCGCGATGAAAGAAGAGGCTCCAAAGATTCCTATAGATACGTTCCTTAGTTTTGCAAGAGTGGATTCTATATCACTCATAAACTAAACTTCCTTTTTATTCTATATATTCTTTTCTTCAAAACTAAGTCTTTTTCTATAAAAAAGGAAAATAATTTTAATATAAATATAGTATAAGCTAAGACGTTGTTGATCCACGTTCCGAACTTACAGCAACAATTTGAAACTAGTCTATTCTAATCTTATTTCCAATTAACCTAATTAAGTTAATAATAGAACATAAAGTTTATTTTCTTAGTCATAAAATTTTTAGAAGCAGAAACTCAATAATAAGCTTTGTAAAAGGTCGAAAGCTCAACCTTCAGGATGGAACGTAAGATAGTTTATAATAAGATTTACAAAATAGTTGCAACTACATTTTAAAAATAATATAAAATTATATTAAAATTAATCTTGTATTATCTGAAATCTAATTTCATAAAGATCTTGATAGTTCCATTACAACACCTTGTCATGATCTCCTCTAATAGTTGCTTCATAGAGGAAACTGAAGATTCTCCTATATTCCCCTCCACTTTTACACTGTCCTTTTGAATGTGAAGCACTGTGTTAATTTTAGGCGATGCGATAACTATCTTATAGATATAGTTAGTCTTCCTTAATTCTCCCATTGATGCGATTAGACTACATAAGTTTCCCTCAGCTGTTTTCAATAGAACGTATTCATCCTCTTCATTTCCGCTGAAGAACTTGAAATAAGGAATTAAATGACCTTCTATTAAATGTAGTTCTAGTTCATCCTCTTTCATACCTATGTAGTTTACAGCTTGGGGCGAGAGGTACTTCACACTATTTATAATTCTTAGCTTTCCTTTCTCTATGACGAAGTTTGTACTGATAGAAAACACGTTATCTTCAGGGTTCATCTTATATGAGATCGAACTTGGCGTTACCTTCCTCTGTAATTCTCCAGAAGAAGTTAATAACTTCGAAAAAGGGTTACCGAACTCAAATATGACTCTGAAAACGTCAGACGACGATGTAACTCTATCGAAGGATTTGAACTCATCGTCCTCCTTTTCCATAATTAGCCTGACATGACCTAAGATGCTGGTGACTACGAATGGATCCGCTAGCTTATGCAATATACCAGTAGAATCGTATTTCAGACTTACTTCTCTTGTCATAAACCTAATTGCGATTTACATGATATAAAAGAAAGAAGCCACTGCCATGTATTATCTTTAATATGTATGAAAACTAATACAAACTCTTTTTAACGAAATAAAACTATCTCCAAAAAATTTTTAAACTGAACAATATATTTAAGGTTATGCACGCTGTAATTTTGGCAGGAGGTTTTGGAAAGAGGCTTAGGCCTCTTACAGATGACAGACCAAAGCCTTTGATAGAGGTCGCGGGAAAACCGATTATTGAGTGGCAGATACTCCACTTCAAGAGGTATGGTATTTCATCCTTCATTTTCCTTACAGGTTACAAGTGGGATGTCCTAGCTGAATGGGTGAGCAAGAACGAGAAGAGGTTGAAGATATCAGCTTATTTCTCTATTGAGGAAGAACCCCTTGGGACTGGAGGAGCGTTGAAGAAGGTTAAGGAAATCCTAGGAGAGCAAAATGAGTTCATTGTGACTAACGGTGACGTAGTGACCAACTTGGACTTCTCGAAGATGGACGTAAAGGAAAGCGTTGCAACAATAGCTTTGGTACCTCTGAAAAGCCCGTACGGAATAGTAGAAACTAAAGACGGATTGATAACCAGCTTCAGGGAAAAGCCTGTGCTAGAGAACTACATGATAAATGCCGGAGTTTATATGATGTCTCCAAAGATATTTGATTTGCTTCCTGATAGAGGGGATGTAGAAAAAGCAACTTTCCCTAAGCTCGCAGAGGCTGGTCAATTGAAGGGTGCTAAATTCAAGGATGTCTATTGGAGGTCTATAGATACGCTAAAGGACATAGAGGAAGCTTCAAGCGAGCTGCCTCAAGTGATTCCATCCTGAATTTTTTTAGGAACTTAAATCGGTGAATCCCAACAAGGAGCGAAGGATTTCTTTCTGAAGGTTGGTATTGTGCTGTATTTAAATAGTATTCAAATATACCTTTAAAAATTATACTTATTAATAACCTCTATGTCGGGAAAGCATTAGAGAAATCGGAAAGCTAAGTTTTGTAAGATGTATCTCGTTCTTAACTGATTTCAGGGAATAAAGAATTACGCATGAGAGTCCAAAAGCCGGAATGACGGTATAGATGTTTTAGTATTCGGAGGCATCTAAGTGCGATGATGTAATGAAGTGGAGCCGTAAAGCAAGAACTAGTACAAGTTATTTGATTTATCTCTATTATACACTTTATATACTGTATATAAGAAAAAAGTTTTTCCAAATAAAACAAAAATTTTTATTTATCTTATCATTTTCAAATCTTCCTCTGTGATTCCGTACCATTCCATCATTGCCCTTTCAGCACCTTTATCTTTTAGATCCTTCACTATTCTTTTACTCACTTTCTCTATGATCTCATCACAGTCCTCAGGGAGGCTCTCTTTAACTACGTCTAATACTGCTTTAACCAGCTTTAGATCGGTCTCCATGATTTCACGGATAATAAAGTATATCGGAGCCTTAACCGAAACTAAGAGAACTTACATGATTTAGTTATTCTGAACAACTTCCTTCTTATTTCTTCCATACAGACTTCCTCGTTATTATCACAGATCTCAATTTTCTCTCCTTTCTTTAATGCTCCTTTGTCTAACATACGTTTAGCCTCTTCCATTGATTGCACTACTAAAACATCACAGTCACCATCTTCGGTTCTAAAGAACCCCTCTTGTGATAGGAAATATTTGCTTCCGTGAAAACAGATTATCATAAACGATAGTATTTTATTACCAGCATTTATTAATATTTTCTTCTTTTGCGTCTAAACTCTACTAGCTCGCTATATTCTTATGTTGTCTAACTTGTCTATTAACTCTTTCCTTGGAGGCTTTCCCCAAGAGTCTTCATTAACTACTTCTGAAAGCCTCATTCTCTTTCCCCACCCGAAAATTTCAAGCTCTGGTCTTTCAGGTATGTCTGCTGGTCCTAAAGTGAGGTATGCAACTAGATCTACATGTTCAGGAATTTCCAGAATTTTCTTAACGTCCTCTTTTCTAAAGAAAGATAACCATCCCATTCCTATTCCTTCACTCGTTGCAGCGAGCCACATGTTTTCCACAGCCAAGACTGAGCTGTATTGGCACGTTTCTGGTATTGTCCTCCTTCCCAGAACGTGAGGGCCGAACCTAGTGGGGTCGCATGTAACTGCTATGTTCAATGGCGTGTCCAGAACTGCCTCTATTTTCACGTTATCGAATATTTTCTTCCTGTCCTCTGGAAGCTCCTCCCTGAACCTTTCCCTCTCTTCAAGGGCTAGCTCTTTTATCTTCCTTCTCTTTTCTTCATCGCGAATTACAATGAAGTTCCACGGCTGGGAAAATCCAACCGAGGGAGCTAGATGACCTGCCATCAGTATCCTGGCTAGGACTTCGTCGCTTATCGTCCCGTTCTTATAGAACGACCTTACGTCTCTTCTCCTCTTTATTGCGTCGTAAAGCTCCATCATAAGGATAGCTTATCCAAGCTTAAAAAATCGAACTGAAAACCATACCACAAGTTTTTCTTACGTAAGAAACATTTATTTTCCCTTCAAAGAAACTATAGGTGATGTCAGGTCAGACACTAACTGAAAAGATACTGTCTCGAGCTTCTGGGAAGCCCGTGACCCAAGGTGACGTGATAGAGGCATCCGTTGACATCGTAGCTTTCCATGATCTAACGGGATATCACGTCATAGAAGTTATGGAGAAAGCGGGGATGGTAAAGGTATTCGACCAAGGTAAAATAGTGGTAGCTTTCGATCACTTAGCTCCTCCTCCAGATATAAGGAGCGCGGAGATTCAGGGAAATATAAGGAAGTTCGTCAAAGACGTGAAGATACCCAACTTCCATGACATAAACGTTGGCATACTGCACGAGCTTTTAGTCGAGAAGTACGCCCAGCCTGGACAAGTGATAGTTGCAGCTGATAGCCACACGACCACTTCAGGTGCTTTAGGAGCCTTCGCTCAAGGTATGGGGGCAAGCGATATAGCCGCAGCTGCAATCACCGGGAAGACGTGGCTTGTTGCACCCTCATCGTTTAAGGTAACGCTGGAGGGAAAGCCAGCTAAGTGGATAAGCGGTAAGGACGTTGCCTTGAAACTACTTGGGGACTTTAAGGCTGAGTACTTTAACGGTAAATCAATAGAGGTAGAAGTCAAGGATCCCTCCTCTTTCCCGATGGACTATAGAGCCACCGCCTCCAACATGGGGATAGAGATGAACGCAGATGCACTCATGTTTATTCCAGACTCTGAGACTGTCAGATATGTGAAACAGATGAGGGGTTACGAACCTAAGCTGGTAACTCCTGATAACGACGCTAAGTATGAAGATAACTACACTATAGAGCTAGACAAGATGGAACCCTTGGTTGCAGCACCTTACAGCGTAGATAACGTAAAGACTGTAAGTGAAGTTCAGGGCACTCCCGTAGATCAGGTATACATAGGCTCATGCACTAACGGGAGGTTGAGCGACTTTGAAGTAGCCGCAAAGATAATGAAAGGAAAGAAAGTCAAGAGCAGATGTATAGCGATACCTGCATCATACGAGATGTTTAAGGAAGCGCTAGAGAAAGGATATATAAATACCTTGTTCGAAGCAGGGTGCATTATAACTTACGGAACCTGCGGACCTTGTTTAGGAGGTCACTTTGGCGTTGCAGGACCTGGGGAAGTGATAGTCTCTACAAGCTCAAGGAATTTCCGCGGAAGGATGGGTAGCAACGAGTCCAAAACTTACCTCTCAGGTCCAGCTGTAGCTGCAGCTTCTGCAGTAGAAGGAAAGATATCCTCCCCTGGTGATGTGATGTGATGGTAGAAGGTCAGGCAATGAAGTTCGGGGACAAAATAGATACAGACATCATAATACCTGCTAGATACCTAAAATACACTGATCCTAAATATCTCGCAGAGCATGCAATGGAACCCCTAGACCCCGAGTTCCACAAGAAGGCTTCTAAGGGAGTGATACTGGTGGCCGGTAAAGTGTTCGGTATGGGTTCCTCTAGAGAACAAGCTGCAATGGCACTCAAGGCTGCCGGAGTGAAAGCAGTTGTGGCTGAGTCATTTGCCAGGATATTCTATAGGAACGCTATCAATAACGGACTTCCCGTAATTACGGTACCAAACGTAACGAAGGAGATCAACGAAGGAGATATGGTCACAGTGAACGTGGAAACTGGTGAGGTTAAGGTTAATGGAAAGGTGCTGAAGGGTAAAGGTATAACGGGAATGGCACTTGAGATATTGAACACTGGAAGTCTGATAGACTATTTGAAGAGAGTTTCAGTGAAATCAACGAATTGACCCGAAAGTTTTCTTTTTAACATTTCCATAGGGGCTGTCTACCCATTATCTTAAGTTACGTTTTTATCCTTCATGACTGAACACATTGTTAGCCTTAACGGAAATTGAGGAACAGAAATCCCTCATAGCTGACAGAAGCTAGATAACTCTTTCCTTTCCTGATTGAAAATTTCGGATCTTGAACGTGGCTAGATCGAGAAAATTAAGGATAAATCTATACATTTACTTAGTTTTTAAGCATGAGAAAGATTACATTCGTTCTGCTCTCCCTGCTTTTTTCGCTTTTAGATTATAATGTAGGTATAAGCGTAACTCGTCTAGTTTACGGCGAAGAAGTTTCAATTCTGCTTTCTCATTTCCCCTTAGATATAATATATTTTTTAATTATATTTTTTACAGAATTAGCTATGATAAAGGGATATCAAACACTTTTTGTAAGAGTGTTCTCTGCCTTGCATGGGAGATTTAATTCTCTATTTTATGGGGATACGAAAAGAAAGTAGTCTTATTCACAAATTTTAAATCTTTAGATATAAAATTTCTCTAAATTATGTAAAGCGATTATTATTTGCAATTCTTAGACTCTTTATAAATTTTTTTTAAAGCAAACTAAAATTTACTATTAATTTTATATATTACAAATTTATAGCCTATAGTGCCTACCCTTTTGCATGATGAAAGTTTTAGCCTCGGAATTTATCTTAATAATGTTCTTCTTAGTTTCAACTGACAATAGTCTAGATACGTTCTCTGGAGTGAACTTAGTCAACGCTAACCTGAGATAGGTTAGATAAAACAGGAAAGGAAGGAAAATTAAGCCCAGTACCCAAGTCGTAGACGTTAAGGCATACACTATGACTATAGGCAGAAGAGACAAGAATGATACGTAATATAAGAAATCGAGCTCTTTTGCTCTTCTAAACATAACCTCTTCTCCGTTAATCTCTACTATGTAATATCCGTCATCTGAAAAAGCTATAGCTTTCTTTTGCACAACATTACCATTCTATCTAATCTTTAATTAATTTAACTTCACATTGATCAATCCTTTTCTTAAACATTACTAGTGTTTCTTAGATTTTTGATTTTTTCCTTTATATCCCTTTTAATCTCAAACAAGAACTATTTAATGATCTATCCTGAATATGAAGAGATGAGTGGAACTTTACACACGTTTTCCTGTATCTTCTGTGAGAACGATTAAGGCATGGTAGAGAAAAATGAACTTGAAGGGAGTTGCTTGCCCAACATCTCTCCCAGAGATGCAATTTCCAACCGTTAAGGAGAGTGCACTCATGATAGATCACGTGACTTCTGAAAAGGCTTTTTTATTCTATATTCTCCAAAGACTTCAATGATAAAGGAATCGATTTTCCTCTTCCTAGCAGTTGGAGTCGTCATGCCATATGTATTGTCTGGGACTGTAAACCATGATTACGTTGTGGTGGACATCAACTCCTTATGGAATGGGAAAAATGTTACGCTGAGTGGAAATTACACCGTAAAGGACGAAATAATAAACTATACTAGTCACTTGAAGCTGAACTCTTCTAACTACCCGTCATATTATTCAATGTGGTGTTCAGAGTTCAGCGGGGATCTTTATTCGCACCCAAACGTTAAGTTCACAGAATATAATGGATTCCCCGCACTGGAAGTAGTCAATGGGAGCAGTTTCTCGTACTTTGATCTACAGTACATGATACCGTTACAAGGGAAACTGCTTTACAGCCCACCTCAACAAGGTGTATCTCCATTGAACGAGTCTTTCTACATGAAAGAACTTCCACCTCTTATCGAAAATGGATATCACGGGGTTTACAATGAGTATGAAGGTAATTTAGTTCAAGGGTCTTCTAAATTCGGTAATTTTATTGCGGCATCTCCCGATGCTAAATTTAGCGTGGGTCAACAGAGAATTGGAAAGCAGAATTTCCTTGATATGAGCGTCTCAGATAAGGGATTTGCGGTGTTAATTCTTAACACTACTTCAAGCGTTAGACTTAGCGAGATATCCGAAGTTGAAATTAATGGGACACCTTACTACATTGCTGTTACGGGTAACTCAGTAAGTTACGTTGGGAACTCCTCTACAAGTTTTCCGTTCCAAGCTTTCTACCTTCCAAATTCAGGATTGTTGCTTATAGACTACCCATATCCTGGAAACATGACTGTAGTATTCTTCTCTCATTCTCAAGGAGTAGGTGTGTCAGTCTCTTCTAAACAGATAGGGAATTCACAGCCTCAACAGTTATACTTCGTTATAATACCTGTGGCGATAATTGTCGTTCTTCTGCTCATCTTATTCCTTAGGAGAAGGAAGACAAGGTCATAGTTTTTAGATCATTTCGGGTATCTCATACGGCGTCTTAGCTACCTTCACGTTAGCTCTTTTGAATGCCTCTATCTTACTTTGGAATGTACCCATTCCCATGTAAACCACTGCCCCAGCGTGTCCCATCCTCTTCTCCTTCGGCGCTGTCATTCCAGCCATGTAGGCTACCACTTTCTTCTTTATCTCTCCTCTGGCTATGGCTGATGCAAGCCTCTCCTCCATGATCCCTCCTATTTCACCTATGACTACTATGCTATCAGTCTGTGGGTCAGCCTCCATCTCTTTAGCTAAGTCAAGCATGCTGCTTCCGATTATAGGATCCCCGCCTATCCCAACAACCAATGACTGGCCCCTGTCTTTGAGTACCTCAGCTACTTCATATGTCAGAGTCCCAGACCTGGATATTATACCCACTCTTCCTTTCCTGAACGCCCTACTCGGCATTATCCCGATCATGGTCTCGTCTGGGGCAATGAGCCCCGGAGAGTTCGGCCCTATAACGGATGATCCCCTAGACTTAGCATACCTCACTGCCCTCAAGGTTTCTATGACGGGTATATGTTCCGTAATAGTCACGATCAACTTGATGTTGGAATCTGCGGCTTCTACAATGGCATCTGCAGCGTTAGACGCTGGTACGAAGATTATTGAGGCATCTATCTCGTGTTCCTTGACGGCTTCTTCCACAGTGTCGTATACTGGTATTCCTTCTACTTGGGTACCTCCCTTTCCTGGAGAAGTTCCTGCTGCTATCTTAGTGCTGTATGATTTCATTAGTCTGGTGTGGAACGACCCTTCCCTGCCAGTTATACCTTGAACTAGGACTTTAGTATCCTTGTTCACGAGCGTAGAGCATCACCTATCATTTTTGGTACATCGTGGTAGACCTTCACGTTGTTTTCCTCAAGAATTCTCTCCCCCTGTTCCTCGTTTGTTCCTGAGAGCCTGATATACACGGGCTTGTTTATCTCCTTTAAGGCGTCCACAACACCTAAAGCAACCTCATCGCACCTTGTAATTCCTCCATATATGTTTGCGATCACCTTCTTCACCTTGGGATTCCTCAACACCTTCAACATCGACTCCTTCACGTGGTTTCTGTCAGCTCCACCACCGACATCTAGGAAGTCGGCAGGAGATCCTCCCGCAATCTTCACCATGTCCATGGTTGCCATAGTGAGTCCTGCACCGTTACCTATTATGCCGATATCACCGTCAAGTTCCACGTACGCAGACGGTCTCTCAACGTGTATCCCTAAAGACTTGAGAGTCTCCCCTATCCTGATCAGTGAATTATCCTCTATGATTACCTTGGAGTCTAAGGCGATCAAACTTCCATCTTTCACAGCCAAGGGATTTATCTCTGCAAGTTCCACACCGTAGTTTAGTACGAGTTCGTACAACCCACGCATTACCATCATTACCTCCTCTGGGTTTGCCTTCATGAACTTTGAAACCTCTAGCGCGTCGAAGAACCTCACTCCTCTCTCCATGGAGACTACCCGGGTTCTGATGTCCCCTTCCTCCTCCACATTTATGCCGCCCTTTCCGATTGCAAACATCGGCTCCTGGGAGTCCCTGTCTACCATGCATGAAAGGTAGAATTCATATTCGTGGGGCACATACTCTTCAACCAGGAACTTCTCCACACCCTCTTCGCGCATCTGTTTTATGGCCTCTGAGGCGTCCTCAGTTATTCTCACGAGCCCTCTCTTACCTCTCCCTCCTTCAAGAAGCTGGGCCTTCACGACTACCTTCCCTTTAGGGAGGTCATTTGCCGGAGGCACCAAAAGGGAGTTGGGAGTCTTTATTCCCACTTTCCTGAATAGAATTTTTCCCTCATATTCGTAAAGCTTCATTATTATTGTTTAGTTTGCAAATCATTTTAAGTATACACTTCCCGCATTTAGGTTCCTTAAAGCACGAGGTTCTTCCAACCGTTACTAGACCTGAATGGAATAACTTGTATTTGAAGAGGTCCCTCTCAAGGTTTGACTCTATAGTTTCCCTCACTCTGCTCTTTGGTATCCTCATTGAGGTGACCCTACTCATTACCCTGCTACCGTACTCTGAGGGAGGAAACTGCGTTTCGTTGCCTACAAAGAGCAGAAGGGAGTAGTAAGTTTCGTCCCCTATTCCCTCAAGATCCCTCAGCCCGTACTTAACGAATTCCTTCAATGTGGGGTACTTCGACGCCTCAATAGCCAAAGCCCTCAGTCTCTTGGCTTTGGTCCTGCTGAAGTTAACCTTTCTTATGATGGAAAGGATCTCATCCTCGCTGAGAGAGGCGAGACTTCTAATGTTAGTGTAACCTCGTTGCCTCATGTTTTCTATCACTTCAGCCACGGTTTCCCACCTGGTCATCTGAACAAGTATTGACGAAATGATTATCTCTTCATAGCTTTCCAGTCCTCCCCACCATCTAGGGGACTCTGGATCTGATACGATCCAACCTTTCTCCGTGATCAATTGTCTGTTCTCAAGGAAAATGGAAAGCATTCTTTCAACGTAATATGAAATCGACGAGTTTTCCCGTCCCCGGCCCATATTGTTTAGGCTCCATGGGATTGGATAAAGCTTTGGTCAGTTCTCCCCCTTTCCAGGTTGAGGGATCGTCCAAGAACGTTGCGCCCAGGATCTTAGCGTAAAGTCTTGTATCTTCCTTAGTCGCAGCTTTAGTCCAGTCTGCATTGTAAACTATCACCGTGGGTTTCCTGTACATTACCACAGATTCCATGGCTGTCTTCCCTTGATGCGTAACTACAATTGATGCATTTGCTATTATTCTCTCCATGTCCGGATCGAATGAGAATACCTTGGACGCAGTCACGGTGGAAGGTTCAACCTGACCTGTCTGTACCACGAAGTCGAAGCCTTTAGTCTTGGAGACCTCTTTGAAAAGACGAGGGAAACCCATGGTACCTGCAGTTACTAGCACGTATCCTGAGTCCCTTGGAGAGTATCTGGGTTTCTCCACTATAGGACCGGTCACGTATGAGTTACGGTAAAGAGATCTCTGCTCTTCCCAGTGAACGAAGACTTTCTCCGAGAATCTGGATAGTAGAGACACCGCTTTTCCCTTAGTAACTATTCTGTCCTGACTCTCTATGGCGAAAACCCTTGAGCCCTTCAGTTTAGTGGTAAGTGCAACGAAGAGGGAATGATTACTACCTGTGGCTATCACGACGTCGTATTTCTCCAACGATAAGCTCTCGCTTATGGATTTAAGGGAGTTTCTCAGAAGAGCCCCCAGTCCGTCCTTAGGACCTCTTGCTTTGGTTACTTCGAAGATCCTCGACGCATATTCACTCAGGACTTCTATTGACCACTTGTCTCCCTTTGGGACTGCGAAATCTGCCTTAAAAGGAAGGTACTGAGCTACGGCACGGGCATAACCCGTGTGCCCTCCTCCGCTCGCTATTACTAGAATCTTCAACGAGTGTTTTTTAAACTTCTACATAAAATGCGTTATGGATATGTCAAACAACAATTACAAACCTCTCTGGCTTAAGGGAGGACTGCTTTACGCTAAGGCACTAAAAGATGCAGGTTATCATCCGGTAGAGGTAGGCTTGGGAGAGAGGGACTTCTACGTTGACGTCGAGAGCGAGACGTCAATAACCATGAATGAAGCTGATAAGCTTATAGAAAAGGTGAAGTCAGAAGGTAGTGTTGACGTCAAAGTTAATGCTGAAGTCTCCCCCTCAAACGAGACTCCCTCCCATTTCAAGATTTTAAACATCTCAGTCCATCACCCTGACCCCAGCAGGCAGCTGGTCAGAATAAGGGGTGTAGCTTTCTCCTCGGAGGAGCAGTTAAAGGACTATCTCTCTTGGCTAGAGAAGGTATCAGAGATCGACCACAGGATACTTGGAGAGAAGTTGGATCTCTTCAGTTTCCATGAGGAGTCTGGTCCAGGTCTTGTGTTATATCATCCTAATGGCCAAGTCATAAGGAACGAGCTGATGAACTTCATGAGGGAGGTCAACTCTTCAATGGGATACAACGAGGTATACACGACCCACGTTTACAGATCGGAGCTCTGGAAGATAAGTGGACATTACGAGCTGTACAAGGACAAAATGTTGATCTTCAACCACGAGGACGACGAACTCGGGATAAAGCCAATGAACTGCCCTGCACATATCCTCATCTACAAGAGTAGGTCCAGAAGTTACAAAGAACTTCCAATAAAGTTCTCTGAGTTCGGACACGTATATAGATGGGAAAATAAGGGCGAGCTATACGGTCTTTTGAGAGTCAGAGGTTTCGTTCAAGACGACGGCCACGTCTTCTTAATGGAGGACCAGCTGGAACAGGAAGTGAAGCTTCTTGTGTCTAAGACGTTAGAAGTCCTATCCATGTTCGGCTTCGGTAAGGACAGCGTGAAGATCTACTTGAGTACACGTCCTGACGAGAGCATTGGAACTGATAAGCAGTGGGAGAAGGCGACCTCTTCCCTCGAGAACGCCCTCAAATCGCTGAAACAGCCTTACGAAGTCAAGGAGAAAGAGGGGGCATTCTACGGTCCTAAACTCGACTTTGAGATAAAAGATAGCCTAGGCAGATCGTGGCAGTTATCGACTATACAGGTGGACTTCAACTTACCAGAGAGGTTCAAGTTAGAATACGTTGATCGTGACGGGGAGAAGAGGAGACCCGTAATGGTACATAGGGCGATCTTCGGATCCATAGACCGTTTCCTCGCTATCCTACTCGAGAACTTCAGGGGTAAAATGCCGACGTGGCTCTCTCCCGTACAAGTTAGGGTGATACCCATAACCTCAGAGGTTCAGGAATACGCAAGGAGGGTGATGCAGGAGTTCTCCAGTCAGGGGATAAGAGTTGATCTGGATGACTCCTCAGAGACCCTTTCAAAAAGGATAAAGGGATCTTACGACGATGGAGTCCCTTACATCGTAATAGTTGGGAAGAAGGAGGCGTCTGAATCTAAGGTCACCTTGAGGGGGAGAAACAACGTTGAAATTAGAGGAGTTCCTCTAGTTTCTGCAGTAAATGAGGTAAAAGGTGAGATAAGCAGAAGGGATGTGAACCAAACTGCCTTGGAGAGACTAAGATCATGATATACGGGGTGTACAAGAGCCCATTAGGTGATATAACCGTAGCTAAGGACGACAAAGGTTTAGTGATGCTCGACTTCTGTGACTGTTATGAGCCTTCTGCGCTCGATAATGAGAGTTTCAGCGATTTCTTTCACAAGCTAGATCTGTACTTTCAGGGTGAAAGGGTAGACCTTAGAGAACGGGTTAGCATCAGAGGAAACCACTTCAGGCTTTCAGTCTTCAAGGAAGTCATGAAGATACCGTGGGGAGAAGTCAGGACGTATAAGCAGATAGCTGATGAAATGTCGACATCACCTAGGGCTGTAGGTTCGTCGCTGTCGAAGAACAACATACTCCTTGTAATACCCTGTCACAGAGTGATTTCAGAGAAAGGGATAGGAGGCTATTCAAGAGGCGTTGAGCTCAAGAGGAAGTTGCTTGAATTAGAGGGAGTGAAGATCCCTTCTGAATAGAACATCCTTTTTTCTACTTTTTTTGACGAATCAGGACTAGTCTTATTATTTCAAGTTAAATTAGGAGAAAAAAGAAAGAAAAGGAAATGGAAAAACAACTTATATTAAAAACTCCTCTCGTTTTTGCTAAAAGTTATGTGCCTTATCATCACCTGACTTTTTAATTGATGATTTAAAGAATATTACACTCATTTTAAGTGCAATTTCTCTCATTTACTATCATGCTATACCATGTCTTGTTTTTCATTCATATGTTTGGTCTCATAGGGTGGGGTGGGCTTACCACAGGGGCTTATTACATGATGGCAATTGAGGGCGAGGCAACAGAGAAGATGTTGAAAGCATACAGGAAACTTGTAATAGTTGAGATAATTTCACTGTTTGCTCTCGCTATATCTGGAATTTTTATGTGGATCGAGTTAGGTATGCCAGATTGGGTGTACCCAGCCTTTGCACTGGCTCCCGTGCTAGCAGTAGGCGAATGGTACCATTATAAGATAGCGCATTCTACAGATTTTCTCAAGAAGATGAGATTTGTTTCTATTTTTTATACCATAATTGCTGTATTTCTTATATACGACATGGTGTTCAAACCTTAACATCTGGTAATACGACTAATTTTTAAAATATATATTAAATATGCTAATAGTTTTTAACTATAAGTTTGAGCATTTTAAAAGTATTCAACCTTTTATTTTTATACTTGTCAAACCTTAAAAGATAAGATTTATTTCAGGTCTGTATGAAACTTGACACCTTAAAGTGGGACGCTAATAGGAAGTTCCCTTGCCCTTTAAAGTCTGATGAAGTATGACTAGACGTCTTTCATTCACGTCATACAGCTAGATTTTATCCATGTCCATGTAATCGTCGCTATACTCGTCTTGGCTGGGTTCATCCTCCCTTCCTGGTCTTCTTGGCGATGATGCAGAAGGTTTCCTGTCTTTATTCATTTTATGAAAATCCTCTGCAAGAATTCCTAGAGCATATCCCAACCTTTGGTAAAGCAATGACGCTTCAGCTATAGTCAATTGGAAGCCCACTCTATTCCCTCCATCGTCTACCATCAATACAAGCCTCCCTTCATCTATATACCCCTTAGTGTTGGTAGTCGGTCTTACCAGCAAAAGTTCCATAGTCTTAGGCTGTTTCCCGTCTTTGGAAAAGTGAGGGATTCTAACTATTCTTTCCATATTCGATTTTTCCATTTGATTAGGTCTTCCTCGTACATTATAACTGTTGTCTTCCTGTCTATAGAATTACCATTGTTTATTTCTGCAAAGTATTATATAGATACGGGAGGTGGACTAACGTAAGCTTTTCCTCAAGACTAACTTCCCTAACTTGGAGTTCTTTCACGGATTTGAGTTTTTGGGCTTTCGCTTAGAGTTAAGGAGCTTATGACAACTCGATTTAAGTTAACGACTGTATAGTAAATACTGTAGCTCTATAAGATAAGGTGAGAGGAAAACCTACATGTCCTTATTTTTCCTTACTTTTTTTGTCCTTTTCTGCGGTCAAGCGAGTTCGAGAAGCTTTACAACACCTAGAGTAAAAAGAGTTTATCATGATGAGGCTTAAAGCCGTCTACGTTTATTTGTTTCTCCACCGATGAAATCAATAGAGTTCTACGATATACAAAATAAGCGAGATCTGGTAATACCGAGCCTAAAATTAAAATCAAAAATTATCTTTGTGATGAAAGAAAATAAATTATTTCAGATCGGTAGGTCTGAGTGTTATAGTACCGCTGTCTTCGTCGTAATGTAAAGAGAACTTAGTTCCGAATTTCTCCACCATCGATTTCGGTATGTAAAGGTTGAGCGGTAAAGTATAGTATTCGTATTCGTAGACCTTACCTCTGACTGTCTTCTTACCAACTAATCTCTTAGCTTCTACTTCTCTCTCTTTCATAAGATAGAAGTTTCATTCTCTCTTTTTAAAACTTTTCCACAACTCCCTTAAAAAGTGGACAACTACTTTAAGAATTAGTCAGCCACTTTAAACTTCTTGTTTAATTTATAGAATATTATCTCATTAATAAACGAATTAATATCTAGAACTAAGATATGGAGGAATGCCCTCCTCTCGTTTAAAGAGAAAATGAGGAATTGTACATCTCTGGAGAACATTATTCCCAGTGACGTACATTCCACTCCGAAACAGGACAGTCTACTAAGGAATGCATCCTTTCCGTTTATCAAACATTTAGTATCTTGTGATGTCCAGTCTACCAGTAACTTCACTTCAATATTGGGGAAAGAGAAACAGAACTCAGATATTTCATTGCTTACCTTAGGCTGAGACTCCCTAATCCCTAGGTCTATCTTTTTCACTTTGTTCACTATCTCCCTTATCTCCTCATTCTCTAATTCAAGGTCAAGATTTCTCACTCTTAAGCTTAGTTTTTCGTCCCATGACTTGATCGCAATGCTCAATTCATTCCATGTTAAATATCCCGTCTGTACTTTAAAATGGCTAGTTAGCGTTATTTTCCTCAAATTGAGTTTACACTGTGAATCCAGTTCATCTGTTAGCTAAGAAAGGGGAAGTGGCTGAAAGGGTATTAATGGCTGGAGACCCAGGCAGGGTAAAGTTACTTTCCAGCCTTCTTGAGGAAGCTAAACTAGTTAACGAGAACAGAGGATACTTGATATACACGGGGAAATACAGAGGGGTAGACGTGTCCATTGCCACTCATGGCATTGGAGGTCCTTCAATGGCTATAGTCTTGGAGGAACTCATTATGCTGGGCGGAAGGAAGTTCGTCAGGTACGGAACTGCTGGGTCTTTCCTAGCGGAAGTGAAGATAGGGGACTACGTAGTAGTCACAGGGGCGTCGTATAACCCTGGAGGACTTTTTTACCAGTATATGAGGGATAACTCGTCTGTAGCTTCGACCCCAGACTTTGAGATCACAAAGGAGCTTTTCTCCTCATTTTCATCATCTAAACTTCCTTTCCATGCGGGGAACGTGTTCAGTAGTGATGCGTTTTACGCGGAGGACGAGAGCTTCGTTTCTAGGTGGGCATCTAAGGGAAACATAGCCGTTGAGATGGAATGTGCGACACTGTTCTTCCTTTCAAAAATGAGGAAAGTTAGGAGCGGTGCAGTGGTTGTGATAAGCGATACTTTAACGGGAGAGTCTAAATGGATTAGCAAGGAAGAGCTTGAGGAGAGAGTTCAAAGAGGGGCTAAGGCTATACTAGATGTCTTGATTAAGGTCTAGCACTAATTAGATGACAATGAAGCTGATAAGAGACCCAGTTCACGGTTACATAGAACTGGACGAGCAAACCCTTCACGTAATCTCAAACCCTTTCTTTCAACGTCTAAGGCAAGTTACGCAAACCGGAGTTGCATACATGGTTTACCCGGGTATGACCCATAAGAGGTTTGAACACAGTCTGGGTACCATGTATCTGGCTAAGGAGTTCTGCTCTTTCCTTAGGAGGAATTCAGAGGTCGATTTCCTGACCCCAGAGATCACGTCCTTGATATCGATAGCCGGCTTACTTCATGATATAGGTCACATGCCATTTTCGCACACGTTCGAGAACGTTCTAAGCGTTCTCAGTAAAGTTTACGGAATTGACGTAGAAGAATACGGCAAGAAGACCCACGTAGTCATGGGGGAAAGGATAATTCAGGACGAACTCTCTCATATACTGGAGAGAGAGTTCTCATACGCCAGAGTAGACCCCGTGAAGTTTGTCGTCAACGTAATCTCCGGGAATCCACGTACAGAGGAGGAAAGACTTGGCTCCCTAATGATATCCAGTCTCCTTGATGCTGATAGGTCGGATTATCTACTAAGGGACTCGTACTTTGCTGGTGTAGACTATGGAAAGTTCGACATAGAACGCTTGAAGCGTGTCATGGTTTACGTAGATGGAAAGCTAGCTATAATGAAGAAAGCTACCCCTATAGTTGAGGAGTTCCTTTTGGCTAGGATGTACATGTATGAGAACGTATATTTCCACAGCGTAGTGGGGATGTATAACGCAATCCTCACTCACGGGATATCTAAGCTTGTGAGGGAAAACCGCATGGGCATACCTTCTTCTCCATCAGACCTATTGAAACTCAACGAGTTCAACATACTTTCTTCGCTTCAGCACGATGGAGGCGAGTTCTATCAAGGACTAATAGAGAGGAATGGGTTCAGGAGGATTAAAAAGGACATTTCTGAGTCGTGTTTGGAGAGCACTGGGATCAGAGACGAGCTGAGCAAGGAAACCCTAGAAACCAACGGACTCATCATGTTTCATGACTTCTTTGACGTCCCCTATGTAGAGGATGAAAAAGAAGCGATATTCATTTACGACGGAGATGATGTGGAAAGGTTTTCTACGGTCTCCAATGTGGCTAAAAGTATGAAGGAGTTGAGGAAGGCGATCGTGATTTATCACGAAAAAATGAAGGATAGAGTTTCTAAGTTCGAGAGAATTATCTCATCGTGTAAGTAGACATAACGAATGAGGAACTGATGTTTGTATGTGAAAGCGTTCTTGGGAATTCCGCAGCTTATCTAAACTTTCATAAGTAGAGCGGCCTAAAATTCCAAAAAATTCCTGTCTATGTCACATGATGCTAAGTTATTCTATCTAAAAGATCATAACACTGACATCGGTAAGGAAAAGACGATAAGCAAAGAAAGGAGGCATGCATTATCTAAACTGATACATGATTTCTCCAGCGAATCTGACCGCGTTAGAGTACTCCGTGAACACACCCTTCTTTATTTCCTTTTCCCCTTCTAGCACTGTTACACTATACAAGATCATCCCGTCCTTTCTGAATGTCTTAGACTTTCTTCTCGAGAATTTTATTGTATATACTCCAACGTTTACGCACTTGACTTGAGACACATAGTATCCCAACCTCATGATGAGTAGATCGTCCATCGTCAAACCCTCACGTCAACTACGACATGGTATGTCCCCGGCTTCACGCTTCTGACTACGCGGGCGAAATCACCTTTGAACTTCCGTAATGCCTCCTTCACAGGGTTCTCACCTTTATTCACCTTCACTTCTGCGAAAACATGTATGAAAGACTCTCCTCCACCTTTGACTCTCTGTTTGGCTACCTCAAATGCCTCCTCGTCCCTTTCAGGCAAGGGGCATATTATCCTGTCGGCTTTCTCGACCTCGTAGATTCGCTTAAACGCGTCTCCGAGGATTGGAAGAACCCCATAGGCTTTGTTAAGTTCCACGTTGACCATTGTATAGTAATAAGCATAAGGATTAATATCCATAGAGTACACCTTTCCAGCCCCGTGGATCTTAGACAGAATAGAGAAGGGCCCGTAGCCAGAGAACATGTTTATGACAGTTTCACCTCTTCTCACCAAGCTAGATATCCTCCTGTGTTCATAGGACAGAGTTTGGGAGAAGAAGACTTTCCTGAAGTCTAATAAGAACGTCGCTCCGTTCTCTCTGTATAGGGTCTCACTTCTCATCTCACCGCAGATGTGAACGTAATGTGAGAGTCTGAAATTTCCCTCAGTTCCCCTAGGTCTCCCCCATACTGCCCTAACCTTAGAGTTCTCCCTCATTACGTCCATCGCAAATGGCCTGACCTCTTCTGGAGACATGTTAAAGGGTATTCCTATTATGGCCACGTCTCCTACTATTTCAATTCTTTTCCATATCCCTGACAGTGCCCTCGAACTCATTAACCTTATCCCTTATTCTCTC
Organism: Sulfuracidifex tepidarius; assembly: GCF_008326425.1. Taxonomy (NCBI): domain Archaea; kingdom Thermoproteati; phylum Thermoproteota; class Thermoprotei; order Sulfolobales; family Sulfolobaceae; genus Sulfuracidifex; species Sulfuracidifex tepidarius. The sequence continues at coordinate 2,367,852 of NZ_AP018929.1, read as the reverse complement.
TATTTCCTTGAGCCCGACGTTTATAGGAGCCCCTCCATCCAGTACAGCGTCTCCGTTCACTATTACTGTCTCTGGGTAGCCTATGGAAAATATCATGCTCTCATACGGTGTAAGGGAGTCTAAAGGAAAGGCTGGAGGTTCATTTAGTTCAAAAATTGAAATGTCACCTATGTACCCTACCTCTATCTTTCCGTATTTCTGTCTACCTAGCTGAGAGTAACCCCAGAGCGTGGCAGAGTTGAAGGCTTCCTCAGGAACCAGAAGGAGCCTCGTAACTGCTAGCTTCAGTTCGAAAAGTGGGTCGAACGAAGGAGTGAGATCCAAGGAAAGGCTTGGCTTGTACTTGCTTAGAGGGAAGTTGGATACCTCGAATGAAGGTGTCCAAGACAAGCTCCCTGAGTTTGCGAGCTTATTGAGGTCTTTCCTTGATCCTCCACCTAAGCCTATTACCTGTGTACCAGTTAAATCCGCGTTTGATAGGTCCACGTCTCTGTCCACCAAGACTTGGATGTGATAGTTCCGAGAGACATCTAAAACGTCTCGGACTGACTCTTGATCGCAGAGCCTAAGTATTACTCTATTCTCGTCTCCAGAACTCCATCTGTTATACAGGGTCGAGAATTCCTTTTCCCAATCGTTTTCTCCGTCTACAGTCACAGCTAGGACTGGACGTATTCCGACTTCTGATACTGCTCTCGCAGTCAAGTCCAGATGCGGACCAGAGAAGACTACTGTTCCTACCCCTCTCTTCAATAAGTGATAAGCCCCTGCCAAGGCGAAGTAGTATACGTCGTTTGAAGACATCAAGTCAATTACCTTCTGCGGGTTCAATTTCCCTGTAAACACTCTATACCTGAAGGGGTAAAGGTACAGGAAAGAGTTCATCACAACCATCGCTGGAGAGACAAGTCTGTTCTTTCCACCAACTTCCAGATCTGGATATTCGAATCCCTCCAACTCTTTCGTAGAAACACCTTTGATTATTCCATCCTCTATTCCGACGTTGGCGTTTCTCATCGGCTTATCAGAGCCGATTGTGACACCTGATTTCAGCAAGATCTGCATGCAACGTAATTAACCTAGGAATAATTAAGTGTTTGTAGCAGATTGAAGTGACCTTTCATGTACGTTGAAGAGATAGAGAACGAAATGAAGAAGGACTTCAGGGTAAATATTGACCTCAGATTGAGTGAGGCTTATGTTGTCGGGGCAGGCGATTCTTACGCGTCGGCGTTGGTAGCTGAAGGGGAGACGGGAGGAAGATTTAAGGCTATGGACCCTTACGAAGGACTTAGCTACTCCCTTACAGACAAACCAGTCGTTTTCATTTCGGTCTCCGGCAAACCCGTATTCAACGTTAAATTAGCTCAGATATTGAAAGGGAAGACTGAGACCTTCGCTTTAACGTCAAACCTAGGTTCTAAGCTATCCTCCTCTGTAGACCATGTAATTGAAATTCCTTACTCTTCTACTAAATCCATGCCGGGCACTCTCTCTTTCCTCATGACGACATACGCGATCCTAAAGATAGCAGGAGTGAATCCGATACACGAGAATCCGATAGTATTTCCCTTGGATAACCATCCCTTCTTTGTCGGATCTAAGGGAAACTACGGTATATCTTACTACGCTTACTTGAAGATGAGTGAGATATTTGGAGCGTATTCAAACGCTGAGAGGACTGAGCAGTTTTGTCACTCTCCAATTTTTTCATCTATAGATAGACAAATTATCATTTTCGGTAACTCCGAAAGAGAGAAGAGACTCAAGGAACTGTTAGGTTCGTCAGCGTTTCTGACCAAGATCCACGACCCTTTAACTAACGCACTCAGTCTCATTTACTCTATCTTGAGGAGAATGAAGGAAACTGGTTGGGACAAGATATTCTTTCTAGACTGCAGAAAAATATTAAACGTCAGTTCCGCTATGATTTATTATGACACAGGAACCTGAACTCGACTTAACCGTAGCTGATACCAAGTGTGGATCTGATTCCCCTTCAGTTAGGATAATGAGGTTCTGGGTCGAAGTCGGAGGAGACAAGGACGTAATCATTAAGGCACTTAAAGGGGTTCAGGTAGATCAAGTAGAAATGTGGAGCATAGCAATGGAAGAGAAGGGGGTAAAGGTTCTGGAAAAGAAGGATGAAGGTAACGTGATAGCATATAAGATTCATCTACCATAAGGTGTATAGTTTGAACTATGTAATTTTAGCTAAATATGTAGGTTTTTTTCTAGCATCAATCTCTGTGATTATTTATAGTTTCGCCGGTCCTATTTTGAGAATTTTCACTTTTCAGGGACTTGTAGTCTCTGGCGGTCTTCTAGGCTGGTATACCCTGATTTACAATAACCCGAAGGACAAGGTAATAGAGGTTGACGGCGAATCAGTTCCCACTGCGTCCATCATGCTAAGGAGGAAAGCGTTGGTGGGAATTCCTCTCTCCATACTTTTGATAGCAATGTGGGAGGACCCATCAATATTTATAACAACTTTCTCCGATCCGTTCTCTTTCGCTTTAGCCCCAATATCGCTTTTCATAGGAGGTTTCATCATAGGGTATCTAATTTCGTCTTTAAAGTTCACAGAGAGGGCTCTTCTATACCTCCTGGGATTGATGGGTAGTATGTCTACTATCATCATAGCATATCTAGATTCTACTGCTTTAGGAGCTAATCAAGTCGACATTTTAAGCGTAGTTCTCACTTTGATATACTTGGTCATAGTACCTGAAGCAATGTCAATAATCTATTACATAATGAGGAAGGTGAAGGGTTTCTGAAGGGCAAGGTCTTCATAGTAGGTGTGGGTCCGGGAGACCCAGAGTTGGTAACTGTCAAGGCACTTAAGGTTTTGAAGGATGCGGACGTGATACTCTACGACAGATTAGTAAGCGAAGAAATTTTGAGTCTATGCCAAGGAGAGAAGATTTACGTTGGCAAGAGCATAGGTGAGGCATGGAAACAAGAAGAGATAAACAGGAAGTTGGTTGAGGAAGCTAAGAAGGGAAAGAGAGTAGTCAGAGCCAAAGGGGGAGACCCCACGGTGTTCGGCAGAGGAGAAGAGGAATGCATTTTCGCACTAAGAGAAGGAATCTCCTGCGAGATTATACCGGGATTGACTAGTGCGATTGCAGGGCCTGAGCTAGCGGGAATTCCGGTTACAAGCAGGATAGTCGCTGCATCTGGATTCACAGTGATATCTGGGACACGAGCGAAAGGTGAGTTGGATCCGGACTTCATTCCTGAAAAAGGCACTCTGATAGTCCTCATGGGCATACACGACATAGAGGAGGTGCAGAGGGTCATCCTTATGAAGAGAAGAGGAGACGAAAAGGTGGCCATAATAGAAAGCGCTTCAACGCCAAAGCAGAGGGTAATTACTGGAACGTTGATGAAATTATCTGAGCTGGTAAAAGAAGGTCATGTCTCCTCACCTTCAATCATAGTAGTAGGCGAGGTCGTATCCCTGTCCTTCAATCAATAGTTATTAACTCGTTTCACTATCTATTCACGTGTATCCTCCAAAATTTGGTTACGTAATACCCGAGAACATTCATGAAGCAATGGAATTCTTGGAAAGCCACGATGATTCCAGACCTTTAGCTGGAGGACATTCTCTAATACCGATGCTGAAGCTCAGAATAATACGTCCCTCTTACTTAGTGGAGTTAAAGACCCTCAAAGACCTTCAGGGGATTAAGAAAGGTAGTGAGTACAGAATCGGTGCATTAACTACTCATTACGAGATATCTAAAAGCGGAATACCTTTACTCAGCCAGACCGCCTCGGTTATCGCTGACCCTCAGGTTAGAAATATGGGGACTATAGGAGGTAGTATATCTAACGCCGACCCTCTGTCGGATTACCCAGCCCCACTCATTGCAACTAACGCTAAGGTTGTGGTCATCTCAAAGAGAGGAGAGAGGTCAGTTCCCTTCGATCAGTTCCAAAAGGACATGTTCACTACAGACTTGTCGCAGGGTGAGTTAGTAAAGGAAGTCGTAGTGCCAGCCATGGACGGGTATCGCACTGATTACGAGAAGCTAGAGAGGAAGGCAGGAGATTACGCTATAGTAGGTGTTGCTGTAGCAATAAAGGAAGAGGAGGGTGTGGTGAAAGATGTAAGGATAGGCCTCACGGCAGTTAATAACAAGGCTATGAGAGCGAAGTCTTCAGAGGAAATCTTGATGAATAACGCACTTTCCGACGATTTGATATCGAAAGCCGCAAGCGCAGCGGTAGAGTATGCCAATCCCTCTTCAGACATCAGAGGTTCGGCAGAATACAAAAAGAAAATGGTAAAAGTTATGACTGAGAGGGCTTTGAAGAAGGTGAGAAAATGAAAGTGGTCAACGCAAACGAGAAAGTATCAATAAAACTCAGAATAAATGGGAAGGACTATGAAGACGTAGTTGAGCCGAGAAAGCTCCTAGTACATGCTCTCAGGGACCTGGGGTTCACAGGGGTTCATGTAGGATGTGATTCGTCAAATTGCGGAGCCTGCACAGTTATAATGAACGGTAAATCAGTGAAGTCTTGTACATTGCTTGCAGTAGAAGCTAACGGAGCCGATATACTTACGATAGAGGGGTTAGAGAAGGACGGGAAGTTACACCCGATTCAGGAGGGATTTTGGGAGAAGCATGGGCTTCAGTGCGGGTATTGCACACCTGGTATGATAATGGAAGCATATTTCTTGTTGAAGGAGAATCCTCATCCGACGGAGGAGGAGATAAGGGAAGGAATATCAGGCAATCTGTGTAGGTGTACTGGGTATCAAAACATAGTTGAAGCGATAAAATACGCGTCGGAAAAGATGAACTCTAAGACAGACTGAGGTCGTCTCTCGTATCTACGTCCTTGACAACTCCTATCCCACACTCTACAGTCGACGTTTCCATTTCCCTCAAGACATTTCTCATCCCCTCATCTCCTGAAATCCTATCAAGGAACTTCATCAAGGAAGAAGTCCTAAATAGAACAGGGTTTCCCTTTTTCCCACCATGAGTGGGGATCACAGCGTCTTTCACCTCCATAGAAAGTATCTTCTTCACGTCCTCTCTGGTAACGAGGGGCATATCACCTAAGGCTATGAGAACGTATTCGTGATCCTTCATGAACCTCACTCCGAGCTTTATTGATGTGCTCATACCTTCTTGCCACTTTGGGTTATAGATCATGACCTCATTTTTCAATTCCTTAAGAATTTCCTCTGCGTATCTCCCAATTACTAACACTCTATCTACTCCTTCAAGGGAGAGGAGAACCCTCTTGAGGATTGGTTCCCCGTCAAAGGGGGAGAGAAGTTTATTTCCCCCGAACCTCTTTCCCTCTCCCGCAGCTAGAACCACGGCTCCGACGTCCATATGACTTATTTTTCCGTCTTGTTTATCTATTATCATGAAATATGAAGGTCAAGTAAACGTGAACGCTACAAGGCAGGAAATAATGTCCTATATGGACAATATAGAGAAGCTCGTTCCTTGTTTCCCTAAAATAAAGCAATTTACGAAGAACCAAGACGGTTCCTATGACGTTGTAGGTAGCGTAGGAATAGGTTTCATAAGGGGAGATTACAAAGCCAACGTTAAGATAGACAAGGTTAATGATACTAACTTGAAGATGATAGCTAAGGGAAAAGGTATGAACAGTAACGTGGACATAGACGCTAGCATAGAAGTACAGGATAACTTGATAAAATATTCCGCTGATGTGAAAGTATCTGGAACTCTCGCCACGGTAGGTGCCAGAATGATGGGAAGCGCCATAGAAGGGATAGTTAACGATCTATTTTCGTGTTTTAAAAAAGAGATAGAGAAGAAGTAATTAACATCTTTACAAGAGAAAATTCTAATCTCTAGGCATCCAAAGGGTATAAGCGGTGCGACGCTGTTTGCCTATATTTTTATAATGCCTTTCCTATAATCCATCATTATGGAACTTCAGGGAGAAGAGAAGATCAAGGATGATACTAAGCTAATAGAATTTTTATCAAAAAAGGAGAACCTAATATGTTGTATACCCGGCGTGGTAGAAAAGGACGGTGATAAATTTCTGAGTAAAACTAAGGTCGGTTTCATTTCGCTTGAGCTGAAGGGAGAAATAAAGGACTTTCAAGTAGACGGAAACAAGTTTATTAATGTGATAGAAATTCAAGGAGCAGGAATGGAGATAACGGTTAAAACTACTCTGGAAGTTGAAAAAATGATTCTGAAGTGGAAAGTGGAGTATCAGGCTGAGGGAGGGCTTGCCCAGTCGTTCAAGAAGATCATCGACAGTCAAGCTGAGAAAGTAGCTAAAGACATAATCAACTGCAGTTTGCAAAAGTCAGGAGCGTTAAGCTAGGGGTTCCAACACTACACCTATTCCCCTAGTTCTTCCTTCCCTGAACACGAATATCTGTCCTTTCTCTATGTACTCTGGATTGTAGAGGAAATGAAGGATGACCTCACTCGAATCACCGCTCCTCAACACGTTCTTGTAAATCTTTTCGAACCTAACGGCTTGTCTTATTGTATAGAGATGCATAGTGGCTACGTAACCTTCCCTTATCGTGGTGGGGTGGTGCAGAATGAATATCCTTGCTTTAAACCTTCTAACCGCAGTCTTCCTTCCCTTGGACATGATCATCCCTTTCCTCAGAGATTCCTTGTTTAACCCTTGAATGGCGAACGTTGCAATGTAGCCTTCTTTCACTTTGTCTACAAATATTCTATTTAGTTGTATGCTCTTTACCTTAACTTGATAGAATTCCCCTACCTTGTCAGGGCCTATGAAGAAGTCCTCGTTTGATGACACTGACCCTCTCACAACGGAGCCCAATACCACAGTCCCTACACCAGTCACATTGTATATCTCATCTATGTAGACTAAAGGAAGGTCTTCGTTCATCTTTCTACTTGAGGGAGGTAACACGTTCAGAAGCTTAACTAGTAAGTCTATCCCTTCGCCGGTAACGTTAGACACTTTGAATATCGGCACTACCCTACCAGTTCTCATTGCAAGAATAGAGTTAAGGAGGTCTCCTTCGTCTTCCACCTCTAAAGCCAGCCTATTGATTCCGGGTATCTTAAGTACTGACTTCACGTCATTTATTATTTGATCTATCCTTTCTCTGGGGTACTTGTCTACCTTAGTGATGACCACGAAGACGGGAAACTTGAGTATTGAAGCTATTGCGAGGTGTTCTCTCCCCATTATGCTGAGCCCGTCATCTGCACCTACTACTAGCATGACGTAATTTACATCATATCCCAGCAAACCCTTCAGAGTAGTTCTCAGGTACCTCTCATGACCTCCAAGGTCGATTAACCTCACTACCTTGGAGCTCTTCATCGTTATGTCGGCCTCGTCCAATGGATCTCTAACGTATCTGTTTACTACCTCACCATTGTCATCAAATCCAAGTAGCCTCATGCTTATGGATGACGTCCTTCCAGAGATGACCTCGTGGAGGTGTCTAGCCACTACAGCCCTGAGGGAACCGTTACCGTCATCGTATTTCCCTGAGATCAGTACTCCCGTCAGAGTGCTCTTCCCCGCGTTTACATGTCCCATAACTGCGATGTTTATCTCTATGGGGACTTGTTCCTTGAACAGACGGATCATCACTTCTGCTACTTGTCTTCCTTTCCTGACCTCCACTGTCCTCTTGTAAACTATCCTGGCGTTTATCAGCTCTGCTACTCTCTCCAGGACTTCGAGGCTTAACCTCATCTCTTCCTCTGTCATCCCTATTACATCTCCTTCGTTGCTGACCCCGAGCACGTAGAACGCCTCTCCGTTACCTTCCTCAAGCCTAAACCTCATTTGGGTAGCCAAGGACTCGAGCCTGTCCTCATCAAGAGAAGAAAGGATAAGCTTATATTCTATTTTGCCTATGTCGTTCTCGCGTGGATACTTCATTAAACCACTTGCACAAATTATAAATAACGAAAGTCGTAAATAAACCTTAATTGGTGTTACTTTGGAGCCTATCCTAATCTATAGAGAAACCATGAAGTGCCCAATATGCGGAAATGATACTCTAGACGCAAAGGACTACCTTTACGAGGTTCCAGAGGAGGGAAAAGTAGTTCTGTCTAACTGGGAGTGTTCCTCCTGCGGGTACAAGTTCAGGGACGTTAAACCGTACGAGAGCTCTGAGCCGAAGAGGTTAGAGTTGTTAGTAGAAGACGAGAACGACATGAGTTCCTTGGTCTACAGATCGTCTTTCGCCAAGGTATATATCCCAGAGTTAGATTTTGAGGCTGAGCCTTTAAACGGGACAGGTGCAGTTACAACCGTGAGGGGTCTTCTCGAGATATTCCTGGATCAAATAGGTAACCTGATGGACACCCAAGATATAAGGGAGGCAATGGACGGAAAAATGAAATTCACTTTAATTATAGAGGATGGATCTGGATTGAGCTTCATAAAGAACGAGAAGACCAAGGTCACTCGATTTTTATCTCCTTCCCCTCCATAGCCTTAGGATTCTTCTTCTTCAATGTTATCTCGACTATTCCATTCTTGTAGTTGGCTTTGGCAGAGTTCTCATCCACCTCTGCTGGAAGTTCTACTTCAGCATAGTACTTCTTTGGAGCTGAGTCTGAGGTGTACAACACTAGTTTCTGTCCCACTATCTTAAGCTTCACGTCGTCCTTGCTTATCCCTGGTACCTCAGCTACTACTTTTACCTCTTCTCCTTTCTCTAACACGTCCACAAGTGGCTCTATTTGGTCGCTCACAATTGGTCTTCCTTGAGCTTTTTTGACGTTTCCGAACTCTTCAATTTTAGGAGTTCCGTCCGGTCCGACGCTTATCTTTACTCCGTAAATGTAAGGACCGTTTTCGCCTGGTTCCTTTGAAATCCCTCTCATGAATTCTCTTTCTAGCCTCCTGAACTCCTCGTCCATTTCAGCCATTATCTCGTCCATTATATCAAATATACTTCTTCTCTTTACGGGCATGTTGATCACTGAAATAGTGTTGAATTGCAAAGACTTAAAATTTTCTATCTTGAATATGCTAATATCCAATGCTAGTTTAAACCTAGATAAGGAAAGCTTCGTAAAAGCTAAGTATGTAAGGTAAGACTCTTTTTGGATTTAAAGAACAGTACCAATAGGCTATGTGGATCTCAGAATAAGGAGATATAGAGACTGAATTACAACTATAAGTTTTCTCAACTATTAGAATAAAAAAAATTTGGATATTTCCTAATTTCATTTACTTTTTTGTATTCCTAGTGCTGTACTAGCTCTAGCAGTAGACCCATGACGCTTTTAGGGTGTACGAAGGCCACTGTGTGTCCCATGGCTCCAGGTCTGGGGGACTTGTCTATCAGGGATATCCCTTTTCCTTCTAAGTCTTTCAGGGAGGCACTTATGTCGGATACCCTCACTGCCAAGTGGTGCATTCCCTGTCCCTTGTTCTTGAGGAACTTCGCCACGGTGTTGTTCATATCGTTATGGTCTACTGGTTCCAATAGTTCCACAGCCGTTTCGCCTTCCTTTCCCTTCAAGAAGGCCACCTTGAGCCCCCTGTCCTTGAGGACGTCATTGTATACACACTTCATGCCGAGTTTCTCTTCATAGAACTTTATTGCTTCTTCTAAATTCTCCACGACCACTCCGACGTGGTCAATGTCCTGAGTTTCCATAGAGAAAATCAACAATTTAGACTTATAAGCTTGTTTAAAAACGCAAAGATTATATACTATTTAAACTTAACATACATGGGTATTTCTCGTGGACATAGAAAATAAAATAAATGAATGGCAAGAGAAAGTGTACAAAACATGGGTAGCCAAGAGAGCCGAGAGGAAGAAGATATTCAGAACTCCTTCTGGGATTGAAGTAAGTCCGCTTTATACTCCCCTAGATGTGAAAGGAGACTACATGGATAAGATAGGGCTTCCAGGTGAGTATCCGTTCACTAGGGGAATTTACCCTAACATGTACAGAGGGAGGATATGGACAATTAGGCAGTACGCAGGCTTTGGTTCCGCTGATGACACAAACAAGAGGTTCAGGAGCCTCCTGGCTGCAGGACAGACCGGGCTGAGCATGGCTTTCGATTTGCCTACTCAGTTGGGGCTAGACCCAGACCATATCCTGGCGATGAGTGAGGTGGGAGTGGTCGGCGTGTCTATGTTCCATTGGAAGGAAATGGATAGGGTCATGGACCAGATACCCTTGGATAAAGTATCAACTTCCATGACAATAAACGCCACCGCAATGGAGCTGGTCTCCATGTACGCAGCTACAGCTGAGAGCAGGGGGATCTCTGCAAAGGTACTTGACGGTACTGTTCAGAACGACATCTTGAAGGAATACATAGCAAGGAAGAACTTCATCTACCAACCGGAGCCGTCGATGAGGTATGCCATAGATGTGATAGAGTATGCCGCGAAGAACATGCCTAAATGGCACCCCATAAGTATAAGCGGGTACCACATAAGGGAAGCGGGGGCTGACGCTCCCCTAGAAGTGGCGTTTACGCTAGCAGACGGAATAGAATATGTGAAGCAGACCGCTGAGAGGGGAATACCGGTAGACGAGTTCGCATCTCATCTTTCATTCTTCTTTGCGGGGTATACGAACGTCTTCGAGGAAGTGGCCAAGTTCAGGGCTGCGAGGAGGATGTGGGCAAAGATAATGAAGGAGAGGTTCAATGCTAAGAAGCCCGACTCATTGATGCTTAGGTTCCACACTCAAACCGGAGGGGCTGAACTTACCGCCCAGCAGCCCGAAATCAACATAGTGAGGACAACACTTCAAGCCTTGGCTGCAGTTATGGGTGGAACCCAGAGCCTACACGTCAACTCCTACGACGAGGCGCTTTCTTTACCGAGCGAGAAGGCAGCTAAGATAGCTATAAGAGTACAACAGATAATTGCCCATGAGAGCGGTGCAGTTGACACTGTAGACCCCCTGGCGGGGTCTTACTATATTGAGTGGCTGACAGACCAGATAGAAGAGAGAGCTTGGAAGATCATCGATACCATAGACTCTATGGGAGGAATGCTGAAGGCTATAAGTGCAGGTTATCCGCAGTCCCAAATAGCTGAAAGCGCTTACAGGATACAGCAGATGATTGAAACAGGAGAGATGGTGAAAGTAGGAGTAAACATGTATTATGAGCCTGACTGGGTAGGGACCACTGAAGTTTTCAGGGTCAAGCCTGAGGTTAGGGACACTGTAATGGAAAGACTAAAGAGATATAGATCAGAGAGGGACGAGATGAAGGTCAGGGATTCCCTCAACGAACTGAGGAGGATGGCCGAGAATAACGACGTGAACTTGTTCCCATACATGTACAACGCTATAAAGGCCGGAGCAACCGTAGGAGAGACAAGCAAGACCCTAAGGGAAATATGGGGAGAGTATAAGGAACCAATTATCTTCTAAGATCCTTATTTTTGTTTGTAATTTCCTTCATTTTCTTCTCGACCTTTAGGTATATGTCCTTGTTGTCTACGTTAACTTCGGGCTTCTCCCTCACCACGTCCCATTTGTCCCAGGGGAAGATTACCCATTTGTCCACAAGTTTGTAGTAGAAGTCTGGGTACTTCCTGGCCCAAGGCTTAACGTAGACTGTAGCGTATTTCACCGATTTTGGAGAAAACATGGCGATCACGTTGGACACGGTCTCCAACGTTTCTCCGCTATCTGCCACATCGTCTACTACCAGGACGTCCCTGCCTTCCACGTCGTCAAGACACACCGACTTCACTACCGGCTTTACGTCCTTTTGTCCGACGTTCTTGTAAAGTTTTATTTCTATATACCTAATTCTATCCACGTTCATTACGTCCTTCAGGAGCTTGGAGGGAACTAAGCCCCCGGTTGGTATTGCAACTATTACGTCTGGAATGAAGTTCGAGTCGACGGCCTGCTCTGCTATGTTGAGAGTGGCTTTCTCTATCTCGTCCCAAGTAGGGACGTAGAAGTCATTCACCTAAGACCACCAATGGTATTTCGAATTCTTCGGGCAGGAGTCCTCCATGATGACCTTTGAGCTTAGCGTACTCTCCGTTGTCCTTGTAATCAAAGATGTATGACTTATAGTCAGTTGGAACGCCGATGTAGTCTGGAACGTAAGACTGGTCCGCTACTCTACCGAGGAGGGACTTCTCCAACACCTCATTCCTGGAAAACATTTTCAACGTCTCGTACTTTCTGGAAATATATGTTGATAAATCATACCTCGACCTCATGAAGAGCGCTCTAGAGTCCCCGTAAGGAGGAACTTCGAGCATGTCCATGAGCTCCTTGTCGTCCATGAGAATCAAAGATTCTGATACGGAGACGTGGCCGTGATCTGCAGTTATGAAGGTGGAGAACTTGTCGGCGTTGTTCTTGGCAACGTTGTAAACTCCCTCGAAAACAGCCTTAGCCGTGGAGACGGTAGGCTCCACATAAGGACCATACTTGTGGGACATGGTGTCAACGTCGGGGATGTAAAGATAGACGAAGTCGTAGTCTTTTTGAAGTGAATCTGAGAAAATGTAAAGGGCATCCCACAGATTGGAGTAAGTTTTAGTCTCTGTAGTGTTCTCATGTGTAGCCTTCGAGAACTCGTTTCCGTCTATACCTCTAGGCACTATTTCAACGGTCTTCTTTTCCTTTACCTCCTTCAGGTATCCCTTCACGTTCGGAAATACCTTGTCGAAACCTATAGAGTCCTTGAAGGAGTCCCTCTCCTTCACCGATGGATGTGTGAACCTCAGGGTGTTTATCACGCCTCCCATTCTCTTCACGAATGTGTTGTACCCCAACACGCCGTGCTCTCCCGGCGTCATGGCGGTGAATAGAGTCGTGAGAACTGTTGAAGTAGTGGAAGGAAAGACTGTGGTAATCTTCCTCGCCTCTTTAGGTATGCCGACTTTGCCCAACGTACTCCATCCCAGTCCGTCGAGAAGAACCAAGGCCGCTCTTCTACTGTGTACTTCGATCTTTCCCAAGCAGTTCCTCTCCACCCCAAGGAAGGAGGATATGCCGCACGCTAGCGTGTAGATGTTTTCCGACGAATAATCAGGATATCGTAAATCCATAGGATAAAGATTTATTCTAATTAATTAAGCGTTTATGGGTATGGATTCAACTTCGCTAGTAGGGCTTCTTATAGATCTGTCATACGTTGCTATGGGACTAGTAATTTTCGGATTTGGTGCAGGGATAGCTTTGTGGTTCCTGAGAAAGAAGGGGAGAGTATGAACTACGACGCTATCGTAGTTGGAGGAGGTCATAACGGTCTGGTAGCGTCCTTTTATCTGGCAAGGAGGGGTCTAAAGGTAGCTATACTGGAGAGAAGAGAAATTGTAGGCGGGGCGTCAGTTACTGAAGAGCTCTGGCCTGGCATAAAGGTATCAACAGGTGCCTACGTGCTTAGCTTGTTGAGACAGAGGATAATAGACGACATGAACCTCGAAGGGAACGGGCTTTACGTTTACAACAAGGATCCCGGTCTATTCTTACCTTTAGGTGGGAGGAAAAATCTCTATATTTGGAACGACTTGAAGAGGACTCAGAAGGAAATAGAGAAGTTCTCCAGGAAAGACTCTTTATCTTATAGTAAGTGGGTGAGGTTCTGGGACTCCTTCTATCAGATGGCAGATTTCTTCATGCTCAACCCTCCTATCTCACTCTCAGAAGTAGGAGATCTCTTGTATAGATTTAAGGGGTCTATAGACGAGGAAACTCTCACCTTGATAGGCCGGACCTTCCTCCAGGATGCTAGGTCGTTTCTGGACGAATTTTTCGAGAGCGATGAAGTTAAGTCAGCGCTTATAGAAGACTCAGTGGTAGGGACTTTCGCGTCCCCTTCAACTCCTGGCACGGCTTACGTCCTGGCACATCACGTCATAGGAGAGGTGAATGGTATCAAGGGAATGTGGGGCTACGTCAGGGGAGGGATGGGAGGAGTTACCTCAGCTATGGCGAAAGCTGCGGTCAGAGTTGGAGTAGACATAATCACATCTACCGAGGTGGAAGAGATTCTCGTAAAGGACGATACTGTAACGGGAGTCAAGACTAAGGACGGTAGGGTAATAAATTCGAGGATAGTCTTATCAAACACTGACCCAAAGACTACCTTCCTGAGGTTAGTCAAAGAAGTGGATAACGATGTGACCAAGAGGATCTCAGCTCTCAAAAGTAAGGGAGTCTCATTCAAGCTTGTAGGTTATACTGAGGAACTGCCTGACTTCGGGAACGGCACCTCTCTCAGCCCTGAACACGTAGCTTCAGAGCTCATAATGCCAAACGTAGATTATATAGAGAAAGCATACGACGATGCTAGGACATTAGGGTACTCAAGAGAACCGTGGCTATCCATCAACTTCCAGACCTCAGTAGATCCTACGGTCGCACCTTCAGGCAAGCACGTTTTCTCCATATTCGGGCAATATTTACCTTTCAGCAACAAACTAGACGACATGAAGGAGAAAATAGCCGGCATAACTATAGATAAAATAAGGGAATATGCGCCTAACTTCAAGCCAATAAAATACGAGGTCATAACTCCTCTCGATATAAAGAGAAGATTTGGGATATGGGAAGGAAACATATTCCATGTAGACATGACTCCAGACCAGCTTTACGTTTTCAGACCTACCGTGGGGATGAGCAGATACAGAACCCCTATCAAGGGACTCTATCTGTGTGGCTCAGGAGCTCATCCAGGAGGAGGGGTGACCGGGGCTCCAGGTTACAACGCCGCGCACGCGGTTTTAGAAGATTTAGGTGTTTGAAAGAAAGAATTTTTCTCGTTTTCTTTATTAATGTTATTTAAACCTGCTCTTCCATATATGAAATGACAGGAATGTATGGAAGCGATTCTTTTATGAGCATTTTATTAGTAATAGCGTTTAGTATTATAGTAGTAATAGCCATGAAACTGTTCGGTAAGTCAACGACAAACTTTGCTAACAGTGAGAAATCTATACAGCTTCAAGCAAAAAACCAGAAGAAACTAGGGATAGAGAATAAGATAACTTGGAATGACATAGGTGGTTACGAAGGCCTAAAGAAGGAAATAAGGGATTACATAGAACTGCCTCTGAAATACGAGAACGTGGCAAAGAAGTACGGATTAAAAGCACCTAAGGGGATTCTGCTATTCGGTCCCCCTGGCTGCGGTAAAACTCTCATGATGAGGGCCTTGGCTAACGACGCCAAGATCAACTTCATATACGTTAACATAAGCGACATAATGAGCAAGTGGTACGGCGAGAGCGAAGCAAGAATGAAAGAGCTCTTCGCTAACGCTAGGAAGAACGCTCCTTGTATACTCTTCTTCGACGAGATAGATACGATAGGTGTAAAGAGGGAGAACCACACAGGGGACTCCGTAACTCCCAGACTTCTTTCCCTCATGCTTTCCGAGATAGACGGCATGCAATCAGACGATGGCATGATCATAGTGGGCTCCACCAACGTACCTCAAATGTTGGACAAGGCCCTTCTGAGGGCAGGTAGGTTTGATAAGTTACTTTATGTAAGCCCGCCTGACTTAAACGCAAGAATGGAAATCCTAAACATTCATTGTAAATCCAAACCGCTCTCTCCTGAAGTCGACTTAAAGAAGATAGCAGAGATGACTGAGAGATATAGCGGGGCGGATCTAGCAAACATATGTCAAGAAGTGGCTAGAAGGGTGGCAGCTGAGGTTATAGAGAGCGGTAAGGAAAGGTTAATAGAGATGAAGGATTTCCTCGATGTCATAAAGAGCTACAAGCCGAGCATAACCCTTCAGATGCTAGAGGACTACGAGAAATTTAAACTAGACTTCGAAAGGAGGTCTGTCAGGGAAATAGACATAGAGGAAAAGACAGAGTCCACACTGGAGGACATTGGCGGATACGATCAAGTTAAGGCAGATCTGAAAGAGCTTTTGGAGCTGCAGTTCTTCCACTATAAACTCCTAGAGGACTTGAAGGTCCCTCCAATAAGGGGAGTTCTACTTTACGGCCCTCCTGGCGTAGGCAAGACCATGATGTCGCGTGCACTAGCTAGGACGTTAAACGTCAAGCTCATCCCATTGAGTGGAGCTGAGATAATGTACAAGGGATATGAGGGAGCTATAGCCGCAATAAAGGAGGTCTTTAACAGGGCAAGGGAGAACAAGCCTTCAATAATCCTGCTCGACGAACTCGACTCTATAGCATCTAAGAGAAACAAGAACGCTTCGGAATCTTCGAGGATCGTAAACCAGATTTTAACCGAGATGGATGGTATAAGGAGTTTGAAACAAGTCGTCGTAATAGGGACAACTAATAGGATGAGCGTAATAGACTCAGCTCTCCTTAGACCCGGTAGATTCGATAAAATAATTGAGATGCCTCTTCCTAATGAGAGCGAGAGGCTTGACATACTTGAGAAGTACCTAGGAAAGGATGTGTGCGATAGAGTTGGTTGTTCTCAGATAGCGAAGATGACGGATGGCTATACCGGAGCAGATTTGACCGCGATAGCGAGAGAGGCAAAGATGGTAGTTTTGAAAGAAATAATAAAGGGGAATAAGGATCGTAGGCTTACTTTTGACGATATGATGTGGGCTCTCGGAAAGATAAAGCCCTCATACAAAGAAAAGAAGAGGGTAAAAGTAACGAAGTCTAGCAAGTCAAAAGTTGACTAAAAACTTCTCGGACATCTAGAAAAATATCCTACAAGCACTTCTTAGTCCTATATTTATTAAGCAAAAATAATATTGAGTATGATAGAATAAAAGAGGAAGTTGAGTAAATCATTTTGTAGTTACAACAGTCTATAAAATGAGTTATACTATAGTCCATAAGAAGCTCTATTTAGGAGTTAAGAATAGTAGGAAGGAACTTCGTGAACAGAAGTGGGAATGAATAGCCAATTTGCTGAGGTATTTTATGTTAAAGATAAATCTATTAATTATTTTAACCTGATATAAAAGATATATATGCAATATGTATATATGCACGCTATTCCTTTTTTGTAACTATTACCCAATTCTTTATTCTAACTACGTCTGAGATTGTGGCATTTATTGGATTTTCCTCATCATCAACTACACGGTAACCCATTCTTGTACAGAAATTGGTAGAAGCAGCTATGTCAACATTCCTCAGCTTAGTTCTTATATCAAAGTAAAGTGAAGCCATTCCTTCACACACTAGCGACATGTCAAGGGACGCACTGCCTAATGTCCTCACCTTAAACGGTCTCTTGACCTTACTCATGATCTCTACTGCTTCATCTATCTGATCTATATCGTAATATGCAAGTACTGTGTTTGGGCTATCGACTGGAGTCTTCCCTTCTACATATGCCTTCTCCTCATCGTAAGAGTAAGTTTTCCCCGTCGTTAGATTAGCTACTATTCCAGCTTTAGACTCTCTTAAAGAGGAAGAGTCAGCGTCAAACATTGCTATAGATACAGAATACCAAGGTATTCCCATGACGAAGTTACTGCTTCCGTCTAACGGATCCACTACAGCTATGTATTCTGCGTTCCCTGGGTCGATGATTCCTGATTCCTCTGTAACCATTTTCACTTTGAGCCCGCTCTTACTGAAGTATTGTGATATGAAAGTCTCTATTTCCCTGTCAGCTATTCTACTTGTATCTCCAGCGTGGTAACCAACAATCCTAGACGAGTCAGGATCCCTTCTGATCTCATTCATGTATGAGAAGAGCTCTTTAGAAAGGGATAAAAGGATCTCCCTTAAATCAGTCATTTCTTTCCCTTCTTTTCGTTCAAGTAAGTGTACACTGCGTGAGACGCTACAGCTCCCTGTGCGGTTGCTGTTATCACTTGTCTGAATCCCATCCAGAGTCCAGTACAGTCGCCGGCTGCAAACATTCCCTTAACGTTAGTCCTCATCCATTCGTCGACTTTTATGTATCCTCTCTCGTCAGTCT
Organism: Sulfuracidifex tepidarius; assembly: GCF_008326425.1. Lineage (NCBI taxonomy): Archaea > Thermoproteati > Thermoproteota > Thermoprotei > Sulfolobales > Sulfolobaceae > Sulfuracidifex > Sulfuracidifex tepidarius. Next base: position 2,349,970 of record NZ_AP018929.1, on the reverse strand, counting down.
CTATTCCGTTGGTTCTGGCGAACTCTATCGGTGGCTCGAAACCTATCTCCACGAATACTCCGTTCACGTCGAGCTCTCTTGTTTCACCGGTCTTCAGGTTCTTAACTACGGCTTTATTGACTATCTTCTCTCCTCTTATTTCGGTGACCGTAGAGTTAAGGATGATTTCGACATTGGGCTTCTGTTTTATTATCTCTACATAATACGGCTGACCTCTGAATTCATCTCTTCTATGTACTAAATATACTTTAGTAGCGTATCTTGAGAGAAGTTCGGCTCCCTCTAGAGCGGAATCTCCTCCTCCTACTATAACCACTGGCCTATTCTTGAATAGGGGAGCATCGCAAACTGAGCAATATGAAACTCCCCTACCCGTGAACTTGTCCTCTCCTGGCACGTTAAGCTTTCTCCTCTTTACGCCGATCGCAACGATTACGGAGGAAGCCTTATACTCCCCCTTCCTTTTTGTCTTCACTATGAACTCATCTCCCTCTTTCTTTATTGAGTCAACTGTATCGATTAAGACTGGTACGTTGTACCTCTCTATGTGCTGATTGAACGTCTCAATCATCTTTTGGGCTGGTAAGTTTATTAGTCCTAAGTAGTCATCAACGTCAGCTGCTTCAGTTAGCTGTCCTCCAGGGGTTTCACCTATGACGAGAGTCTTCATGATATACCTTGCTGAGTATAGAGCAGCACTGTAAGCTGCGGGACCTAATCCAACTATTATAACGTCAAATTTCTCTCCTGGTTTTACATTTGACGATTTTGGTAGTAAGCTCATAAGAGAAATCACTCTTACGCGACTTTAATTTTTTCCCTTTAGATTTTTGATATTAATGTTAAGATGTTGATTCTAACACGACTGCACTCTCAGAGTAGAGACTAATTCTTTCTCATGATTCTTAAAAATAATTGTTCTCGATTCCTAAATATCTAGTTTCTACTATAATATATATATTACTTATATATATGTATTAATTAGTTAAGAATATATTGATAATCTACAAGAAAATTGAATTAAAACATTTGTCTGGAGCTAAAAGATTCAACTTGAAAGTATTCTTTTTTACCACTTCCTATAAAATGAGCATGTTGAAGATTCTCTTAGTTACTGGTAAATTGGCTTACCCTATACTCTCTGAAGCAGTTAAGGCAATAAGGAACGCTGAAATAGACATAGTTGCTATGGACGTACCCGTAGCTGCGCTAATGAACGTTAGATACATAGCTGAGAGGCTGAAGGGAGTTAGAGGTTATGATTACATCATCCTTCCAGGTTTGGTTTTCGGTGATGCGACTCTCGTAGAGCGAGCCACCGGGATCCCAACAGTAAAGGGAACAGAGGAAGCATGGGACATCAATTTAGCAGTTGAAGCGCTCTTACAAGGCAAATCGCTTTCCCCTAGGGACCCAGCTGACAAGTTCATCTCCAAGGGAGATAGTGAAAAGTATCTACGTGAAATTGAAAGCAACTTCAGGGAAGCATTTACGGTTTCAGGATTGAGAATTCCCTTAAGACCGCCTCCGTTTAGGATATTTCTAGAAGTGGCTGAAAAACAGGAACTATCTGACATTAGAAGGGTAGAGAAATATGTCGACGTGATAGTTGTAGGCTTTCCAGTCGGTCATGAGGATAGGGACGAAGTTAGAAGGAAAGTTAAGGAAGCCATAGAGTTAGGCAAGCCCGTAGGAATAGACAGCGATTCTCCGAGTGAGCTCGTGGAGGGAGTTAAGGCAGGGGCTATGTTCGTCTTTAACATGAACGAAAGAAACATTGAAGCTCTATCTCAAGTTAAGAGGGATGCATGCTTCGTTGTTGCTCCTTACGAAGTTAACAATAAGAGTCAGGTCGTGTTATCTACTTTGAAGAAGGCTAAAGAGATGGGTTTCGACAGGATGATAGCAGACCCTGTCCTATCTCCGCCCCTGAAGGGTTTCGTGGATAGCGTGAAGGAGTACTCCAGCCTGAGGGAAGCTATTAATGACGTCCCCATCATGATGGGGATACTCAACTTCACCGAGTTGATTGATGTAGACAGTGTGGGGGTGAACGCATCGATGGTAGCTATAGCAGCTGAGTTGGGGGCTTCATGTCTGTTAACCATGGATAAGGGAAAGACTAAGTGGAGCGCATGGGAGACAAGGGAAGCTGGGAAGATGATGTCAATAGCCATGTCCAAGTCTAAGTTACCAAAGGACGTCGGTATAGACTTGTTAATACTTAAGGATAAGAGAAGAATCCCAAGGGAGCCAAGCAGAGGTATCGAAATAGGAAGGAATGAGCCAACCATGGATAGAGGCTTTTCAAGGATATACCTATCTGATGAAGACATAGTCGTAGAGTGGATGGGAGAAGGCGGTGAAATAAAGCTACACGGGAAAGACGCACTCAGCTTGGGAAGGAGCCTAATCAGGGAACTGGAGAAGAGAGGCGTCAAGCCTTCCCTAGAGCATGCTCTTTACATAGGATATGAGCTGTCCAAGGCTGAGGTAGCACTTTCAATTGATAAAAATTATATTCAAGACAAACCGTTATTTAAGAGGATTCCAAATGGAGAGAATATCGATACCTAAGTTCATCGAAGCTAGACTGGAAGGAGATGACGCCGACTATTATCTCACAGTGTCAGTAATACCTCCAATAGTAACACTAGAGAACTCAAATGATATGGAGAGGAAACTTCTCCTGGGTGCGAAAGAAGACCGCTATGAAGACCTCTGTAAGGCTCAACCTAGATTCTGCTATACAGTTATCTTCGGCGGAGTTTTCATTTTCAGGGAGGACAGCCCAATTGTCAGGTTTGAAAAGAGGGGGTATGTCAAAAAAATGAACAATCAGGGGAAGATAACCAGGGTTGAAGAAGTTAAACGAGCTATCATGGAAGAAAGGGAGGAATGTCTAGGTACTCCGGGAATATGTTTTCATTCCTCCAATCTAGAGGCTTCCCTCTGGATCGACAACATTGGGATAAGACATATTAAGGGTACTCTATGACCGCGTAAGCTCCCTTGCCTTCGCTTATCTTCAAACGTATCTGGTAACTCCCCTTTAGCTTCTCATGTAACTTCTTTGCTATATCCTGGCCTATGTACTCCACGGTGGCAAAGGGATGGTCTATTACCTTCGTGAGTACTACGAAGGGTCCTTTCATTTCTATTTTGTCCGCGTCTTTCCTGGGGATCAGGAGCTTATGGTCGTACTCTCTAACTACGTCCTGAACTATTCCTTTGAATATATCGAAGTCTATTACGAATCCGGTCTTCTCGTCTACCTCTCCTTCTACCTCCACAGATACTTCGTACGTGTGGCCATGTATCTGTTCATTCCCTGGAGAGGAAGGAGTATAGTGTGCCGAGTCTATCGTGAAACCTTCCATTCCGATTTTAACTTTCATTTGATTCACTTGTAAACATCTTCCTCAGGTTCTTATTAACATGCCTCCAAGTCGCCTCGCAGAGGTTCCTTATCTGGTCGCAAAGAGCCCTCACGTCTGGGTCTTCCCTCATGGAGGAGATTTTCTTATAAACCGAGTTCATGCTGTTGAAGTCCCCTTCAAAAATTAGCCTTTCGTTGTATTTGAGGTAGTTAGTGCCGAAAACTACATCTCCTCCCTCTTCTACCAAGTGATAGATAGTGTAGGTTGCATTTTCCAAGCTGATTCCTTCCTCACCTAGAATGTCTTTCACCTTCATTTTCAGTGAGCTAACGTTATCTCTAATGAGCGAGATTATGCTGTCGAGTATCTCTATCTGTTCCCTAAAGGACTCGTCGTTCAATACTTCCGCTAGTTCTGACTTCCTTAGACACTCAGTAGAACATGGAACGTTCTCCTCAACTACCTCTATCTTCATGTTGGGCGTCTTTTCTAGGAACGATCTTTCAGCGGAGTTCACACTTATATCTTAGAATCGAAAATATTAAACATGAATCAAGTGTTTTCTCTATCTGAGAAAATATTGTCGGACATGATAAAGTGGTACGGCACCACTTTCAGGGCTGCAGCCATAGATATAGAAGAGGAAGTTCCAGTCCTGGTTATAGTGCTCAAGGAGGTATCTGGAGTCTCATTCACTTCAAGAGGTGAGATATCATGGTTCTTCATGAGGAGGGCATTAAAGGACACTCCCGTGGACCGAGACACAAAGATCCAGGTGGTTATATTCTCCGACAAGGAAGCTAGACTCAGCATACCTTACTTGATTTACGTTTCTATGTTCGGAAAGGTTCTATATGATCCAGATAAACTGTTCAGCAAGGAATTCAGGACCATAGAGGAGAGCGAAAAGAAAATTTTACTTTTAGCAGACATCAAGAAAGGAGAGGTAGTTGATATTGAACAACAGTGAAATAGCATCGGAATACATCTTAAGGACTAACAGGACTCTTAAGGAAGCAAAGATGGCATTTGATGACGGAGATCTACTTTACACAGCAATAAGGCTGTATGAATCTGTGGAGAACATGAGCAAGGCATTGCTGTCTCTATATGGGATCTATTCCAAGTCTTCAAGTGGTAACGCCGTGTCATTAGAGTACCTGAAAAGAGACAAAGACTTAGATGAGAAGACGAAGGAAGTTATATCTAAACTTCAGGAAATAGAGGCTAAGCTGTTTCCATCAACCGTAGTCGACGAATCTTCCCTCAAGACTCCGTCGGTAGTAATCAGGCATAAGGAGGCAGAGATAATAATGAACGAGATCACTTCCTTGTTCGACAAGATCAACGTGATCTTCGATGAGTTCCATAATTGACCTAGATTCCGATACGTGTTCTTCAGACCCGATAGAAGCCATAAATTATTTAAAAGAACAAGTTATTTTTAAAATTTCAAAGAGAAATCCCCTTTATCACGATATAGTGAACATGGGGATAGAGGTAGTAAAGGACGACGGTGATCAAATTTATTTCAAGATAAAGAGTTCTGGATAGGATTTTATTCTAAGATAAGAGGATATCTAAGGATAAGTGAAAGGGATGACTATTTATCATGCATGAAGCTCAATCAGTTTCTGTTCGATGATCTGGAGGAAGATCTTCTGAACGTTATAAGGCATAAGAGAGTCGCAGTAGTAGGTGCAGGACCTTCACTATCTAACTTAAGCCATATCGAAGAGGAAGTGATAGTTGCTGCAGATGGAGCCTCAAGGTTTCTAGAGGCCCACGTAAGAGTTCCGGACATCGTAGTGACTGACCTTGACGGGATAGTCAAACCGAACAGAAGCCCAATCTATGTGGTTCACGCTCATGGAGACAACATGGACAAACTCGAACGATTGTTAGAGCTCAAGAAGGTAGTAGGTACATGTCAAGTAGCTAACACTGGTAGGGCAAAACTCTACGGAGGGTTTACCGATGGAGATAGGGCAGTTTTGTTGTCTCTAGTTGGAGGAGCATCTTCCGTGAGACTCTATGCCATGGATCTTGATAGCAACTTGATAGGTATGTATTCGAAACCTTACTTTCAGGCAGACGTACCCATAAATCTCAGGAAGAAGATCAAACTTGGTATAGCGAAGGAAGTTATATACCTCATTAACAATAAGGTGAGTCTTGCCGACTCTCTAACGTAAGATTTAAATGGTATAAATAGTAGAAAACATTGGTGCAAAAAGGGATGCGTATTCTCCACGGTTAGAATTTTTGATACAACTTTAAGGGACGGTGAGCAAGCCCCAGGGATAGACTTAACTGTAGAGCAGAAGGTTAAGATAGCTAAGCGTCTATCCGATATGGGCGTAGACGTGATAGAAGCCGGTTTCCCTGCGTCTTCTGAAGGGGAATTCATATCAACAAAGAAGATTTTGGAGGAAGTGGGCGATAACACAGAGGTGATAGGTCTATCCAGAGCAAATAAGAACGACATAGATAAGACAATCCAAAGCGGGCTAGGAAGTATACACGTGTTCATAGCTACTTCAGACATACACTTGAAATACAAGCTGAGGATGAGCAGGCAAGAGGTGTTGGATAGGATTTACGACAACGTGAGGTATGCTAAAGACCATGGTTTGGTTGTGGAGTATAGCCCCGAGGACGCTACGAGGACAGACGAGGACTTCCTGTTGACTGCAGTCAGGACTGCAATTGAAGCGGGAGCTGACAGGATTAACATTCCCGACACTGTAGGTACAATGCAACCTTTCAAGTTCTATGACCTCATCAAGAAAGTGGTGAGCGTAGCTGGAGATAAAGTGGTAAGCGTCCACTGTCATAACGATTTCGGCTTGGCTACTGCTAACTCTTTGGCAGGCGTATACGCTGGTGCCAGACAAGTTCACGTTACAGTTAACGGAATAGGGGAGAGGGCTGGAAACGCTTCGCTGGAGGAGGTTGTTATGGGTGCGAAGAAGCTCTTCGGTTTCGACGTCAACGTGAAAACATGGATGCTGTACGAGACGAGCAAGATGGTGTCAGAACTGACTGGAGTCCCCGTACCTTACTTCAAGGCAATAGTCGGCGACAACGCCTTCGGGCATGAGGCGGGAATCCACGTTCATGGAGTTCTGGAGAACCCTTCAACATACGAACCCCTTACTCCAGAGGAAGTAGGGAACTTCAGGAGGATAGAGCTGGGTAAACACAGTGGGATACATGGGCTCAAGAAGATACTCGAAGACCAGGGAATATCTCTAGACGACAATTCCCTCAGGGAAGTCCTCTCAGAGATCAAAGCTATGGCAGATAAGGGAGAGAAGATAACATCGGAAGACGCTAGGCGGATAGCCCTTAAATACGTGGCCCATTAGTTTAAACCATGATAAGGTATTTTGGTCATTCAGCTCTTTTATTTGACTCGATTCTACTCGATCCTCATGACGGAGGAAGCATTGGACTTCAAGTTCCTGACTATCCAGAAGTGAAGTTGGTGCTTGTTACTCACGATCATTACGACCACAATGCATATCAGATAGTGAAATATGAGGTCCTAAAAGAACAGCAGATAGGCACTTTCGACCTCGGCTCTTATCTTATTACTGGATACAAATCCTTTCACGACAAGGAGAATGGAAAAAGGAGAGGAAAGAACGTCATTTACAAGATAAAGAGGAAGAGTGATAATTTCACTCTAGTCCACATGGGGGACCTAGGCCATTCGCTTAACGATGAGCTTATGAAGGAGTTGAGGGGCGCAAATCTCTTGGCATTACCAGTAGGTGGGATAATAACCATAGATTCAAAGGAGGCCTCAGAGCTTGTGGAGCAACTTGAACCTGAAGCAATTATCCCACTTCACTACTGGACGAAGGGTCATTACATGCCTTTGGATCCAGTGGAAAGCTTTCTAGAATTAGAGAAAAACAAATTTGAAATAAACAAAATATGTCCTAAAAACGCAAATCTTGACGAAACTAATATCAAGGGTAAATTGTTTTATTTATAACTTGATTTTTTCCACTTTCGCCAATGGTACCGTATCTTTACTTATCTCCTCATTTACGACTTTCTCGATGGCTTTCCTTATTGCTTCACTTCTATTTAGACCGTACCTTATAGCGTATCTATCTAGTAGCTCTAGTAAATCCTCCTCTACTTTAAACGTAACAACTCTCATTTTTGCATCTAAATATACTTCTTTCTCTCGTTAGGCTTAAATATTATGTGGAGCGGTAACACCGTATTCCTATTCAAAGAGGAAGACTACATCAAGAATAAGACTAAAATATTCCTTTTGCAATAGTTGTATTGAGGAGAAAATACATTGCCAACTATACATTTGTCTTTGCCCGAGTGGATGTATGACGAACTGAAGAGGAAGGCTGAGGAAATGGGCATACAAATGACAGACCTTGTAAAGATGTATATAAAAGATGGAGTAGAGGGTAATACAGACAACGAAAAAGACGAAGAGAAAGGAAAGTATGAAGAGAGCATAGCCTTTTTAGAAGCTAAAGTTGCTCAGCTGGACGCAATAGTTTACGAGCTCCTGAGAAAGATGCAAATGATGGAGGAAGACAAGGAAGACGTGGAAGTAGTAGATAAATAGGAAACATGTTTGAAACTATTTCTCTAGCTCACAGAGTTCTCTCCTTATCCTATCTTTTATCCATGAAGTATATATCTAGGCCTTAGTATACGAATTATCTTCTACCCTGAAATAATCTGAACGAGATAGGAAAAATAACTGAGTAATACAATACATGCCGTCTCTAACATCTTAAAACGAGGAAGTCCAGAGGGGACCCTTCCGTGCTCACTAGCTCCTGGGACACAGGAGCATTTCACACGGACCCAAAAAAAGATCGGAATAAACTTTTAAAAAATTTTCCTTGAATTTACATCATTATTAGAGTAACCGTCCTCATTATTGAGGAGTTTCTCCTTACTTGTTCTAGGACGTTCTTAAGTTCCCCAGAGTTAGGAGCTTCCACCTCTATAACAAGGTCATATTCTCCGTAAACGTTTTCCACCCTCTTAACGTAGTTTAACTGTTTCAATTGCTCCGCAACTTCCTGCTCTTTACCCACGGAAGTTACAACCAAAACATACGCAGCGTATCTTTCTGCCATTTAATAGCCCATTACTATTTCTCTTAGTCTTATTTTAAAAGTAGTCTCTCAGGGTTGAACAGCTTAGATGATATAAATAGCAGAACTATAGATGCAATTAACGTTACTGATAGATAGAATATGGATTCTCCAGGCAATCCGAATACATAGAACAGAAGCGAGGCACTTAACTGTTCGTAAGGTATCATGTATATTAAAGACAGGGGGAAAGTAACCTGAGCTAAGTTGATGAAAAGTGCAGTGAAGGAAGCTATCATGCCGAAGCTCAATACCAGGAAGTTTATTATCTGTATGTTCCTCGTCGACCCTCCGAAAATTAGGAGAAGTATGAGGCTGATTGCAGCTGTGAGTAGAACCGTCTCTACGTAAATACCTACTATGAGAGAAGCGAAGGACGCAGAAAGTGAGAGTGATATACCGAAGATGGTTGATGCGAACAGGGAGAACACGGAAATGCCTATCAGGTCTCCTAAGGAAGACATGAGACCTAGAAACATTGACACTACGAGTTTGGAAACTATGAACTCCATTGGCGATATGGGAGAAGCCAAGAGCGACTCCAATGTCTTCCTTTCCTTCTCTCCAGTTATCCCGTCAGTAATGAAGAAGATCACGGGAGTAGCACTAGGGAAAAGTACTAAGGCTATTATCCTGGCGAGCTCTACCAGTTGATCCCTAGCTTGAGTCGTGACGTGGTGAGTTGGGGTAATGTAAGTGTAAACGACCTCTAGAGGTTCCCTTACGTTAGAAGGGCTCACGTTGAGGTGAGACGCGTTTATGAGATGGGATATCCTCGACAAGGACACGTTATAGAGGACGTTGTAGAGCGCGTTGTCTACAAGGTCTTGCGCCTTTGTGTTGGAGGAAATCTCTATGGTCATGTATACTTCCCCTTTTCCTCCCAGCGACGTCATGTTCTTATAGAACCCTGCAGGGAACGTGAGGATAACGTCAGGAGTAACGTTAGAATCGCTCGAGTTTATCACTTGCCCTCCGTGGGATGTTATATAAGAGGCTATTTCGTCCACATAAACCGAATTTGATGGAGACTGGTTTACCAGTTCTATGACCGGAGGCTGTGATACGACTGAAGCGTACAGTATCACACCTATGAGAGGGAGAATGAAGAATGGAAGGATCAGGGTACCTATAAGGAGTTTCTTGTCCCTCTTTATGTCTATCCATTCCTTCCTCAGTAAAGTCATTAAGCTCAAAAACGACACCTTTAGATTTCATGATCCCCCGCGACGCTAAAATGACTTTTGCTGAGTCCCCTCATTCATCTTGGTCATCTTTATGAACGCCTCTTCCAAGTTCTGGACCCCCATCTTAGATACGAGTTCCTTAGGAGTACCCTCAAGGAAAGTCTTCCCTCCTTCTATCATCACCACTCGGTTGCAAAGGTACTCTACCTCCAACATGTTGTGAGATGAGAGGAGGACTGTGACCCCTTTCTCTCTGGCTATGTCGGTGATCTTATGTCTGACGTTGATTGCAGACTCCACGTCTAGGGCAGAGGTCGGTTCGTCTAAAATTGCCAACCTAGGGCTGGTCATGAGAGTCCTCGCTATGATCAGCCTCCTCTTCATTCCTCTGCTGTATTCGGAAGCTCTGTCCTCTATTCTGTCCCCTAGGTCAGCTATCTTTATCGCGGTCTCAACGTACTCCTCGACCTTCCTCTTATCGCCCTTAGCGTACAGTTCAGCGTAAAACCTCAAGTTCTCTATCCCGGTCAACCTATCGTACGGGAAAGTGTCCTCCGGCATGTAAGCTATTAACCCCTTCTCTCTTGCTTTCTCAGGCGTGGTACCGCTGAGCTCAACCTTGCCCTCAAAAGACCTTATTATCCCTGCTAGTATTCTCAATGTGGTCGTCTTTCCGGCCCCGTTAGGTCCTACTATCCCGAAGACTTCCCCTGAGAAGACCTTGAAAGACACCTTCTTCAAGACATACTTTTGACCGAAACGCTTCTTCAGGTCGGTAACATCAACGACGGTTTCACTCTCGATCATACAATCTGTTATTACTGGATATGATATATTATTATATTCATATAATGACCTCATGGTCGGTAACGTCAGGGATAGAACTACGGAGTTTCTCCTGAAGTTCGGAGACAGGGGAGCTGTGGTTCTGAACGTAGCCCTGACGTGCGAACCGAACCAGCTCGGAGATTTCAGCTACAGATGTGTTCAGGAAAAGCTGGCAGAGAGAGGGCAAAGCTTTGACCCGAAGATGCTTCTCCGTTCCTTAGAGAAAGACTTCGGGATCACCGAGACTAGTTACAAGTCAGCTAACCAACACTGGTGGAAATTTCTAGATAGAGAGCAAGTCGAGGAAGCCCTATCTTCAGGAGAGGAAGAGGACCCCGCGATATCCGTGGTCAAAGTTCAGGCACAGAGCCTCGATATGGAAGGAGTAGAGAGGAAGCTATCTATCATGATGAAGAAGGTCTCGTTCTCCGAGGTAGACAGGAGAATCTTCAGGCAGTTCTCCTTTGAGGAGTTACCCCTTTTCGTCAAAGTCTATAACGATGCGGTACAGTACGAGGAGACCCAGGAGATCGCCGAAAGGATAAAAAAAGTAATAAACATGGCAAAGTCTGTTGCTATGAGAATGAATGAAAAAAGTAACAGCAAGAGATTTGCTCAAGAAGAAAGGAAAAGAGAAAATAACTATGTTGACGGCATACGATTACCCAGTGGCGAGGATAATCTCTGAGACTGAGATCGACTCTATCCTCGTAGGTGATTCATTGGGGATGGTGGTTTTAGGGTATCAGAGCACTCAGAAGGTCGATATGGAAGACATGATAAGGCACACGTCAGCGGTGAGCAGAGCCAATCCGCCGCAACTTATAGTCGCTGATATGCCTTTTCTCTCCTATGAAGTGAGCAGGGAGGAAGCTGTGAGGAACGCGGGTCTTCTTGTGAAAGCCGGAGCTGATGCTGTGAAACTCGAGGGAGGCAGGGAAATCGTGGACGTAGTTAGGGCGATCATAAACGCTGGGATTCCCGTCATGGGGCACATAGGGATGACGCCTCAGAGGTACTTGAAGCTTGGAGGTTTCAGGGTGGTGGGGAAGAGTGATGCAGAGTCGGACTCCATCGTGGAGGACGCTAAAGCACTTGAGGAGGCAGGAGCGTTCTCGATAGTAATAGAGAACACTTACGCTGACGTAGCGGAGAAGGTAACTAGATCTCTTTCAATGCCAACAATATGCATAGGTGCTGGTTTATCCTGCGACGGACAAGTCCTGGTGATACATGACCTTCTGGGTTTGAGTGAGATGAGACCCTACTTTGCCAAGGCTTATCTTGACCTCAAGAGCGAAATAAGAAAAGCGGTCTCAGCTTACGTGGATGACGTGAGGTCTGGCAAGTTCCCGGGGAAAGAAAACTATAAAGAGAGGGCCAGTTGATTCAGCCTCTCCGACATGAACTGGAGAGCTTCCCTCAGATTTTTCCTATTGTCAAATGAATTGACAATTTGAACTAGCTCATCCTTTCCTTTTCCCTTTAACTCCTCGATTCTCTTAATCAGAAGGGGAACTACTCTAATTACGTTGTCCACTATTGTTATCGAGGCCTTCAATGATGTTCTGGAAAGAGGGTTTAGGTCCACTGCGATCACTTTCTTTCCAATTCTCGTCAAAGCCTCGGTCCTGTCACCGTCTTCCATTGCTAAAAACACTGTGTCAGCTACCAGTATTCCTCTTGGACTAACTCTTCTCCTCTCACTGAATAATTCCGGTATTGTAGCTGATGCGTCATTACCTACACCTAGGACCTCTTCGGCCCCAGCTTCCTTCAATGTTCTCTCTATTTTGACCTCTCTCTCATGGTTCCTGTAAAACAAGTTTACCTCTAGAGGAGCCTTAATTTCCTTAGAGAGTTTCACCAACTCGCGCGCCGTCAGCGCAGCCATGTTTCCGTTTACTGAGATCACTGGGTGAGACGAGATCAAAAGTAAGGCTGCAGAAGCGTTTATGCTCTTCATGGCGAAGTCGTTAGTCCTCTCGCCGAGGAGATAATCGAAACACTCTCCCCTGCCGTGAGCTATTAGACCTTGAGGTACTACGCTCCCCTCACGCATAGACTCAGTGAGCCTTTCCCTCAATAGAAGTGACTCCCTTCTTGGGTGGTTTTCAGGGACTAAACTACTGATGCCCCCTTTCTCGCTATCGTATGGACTGTCCACACTCCACTTTCAAAGTTCCCCATTTTAACTATTATTCCCTTCTTTCTGTACGAGTCAGCATAAGGGGAGACGAAGCCTAACGCCTCGGTGAAGCGTCTAGCTTCATTAAATATTCTCTCAATATTAAGTGAATTACACAGATTCTTCACCGAGGAAGGAACCCATTCAACTCTGGACAGTATGGACTTTGTGGGAAGCTTCTCTACAGTCTTAGTTAAGATAATTCGATCCTCGGGATAGAAATTGTGGAAAGTAGCCTTAGATGGAGACCCAGCGTTCTCTCTACATACTACTCCCCCGTGTAGCTCTGACAGGACATCCCCTAAGCCGTTACCAGTTATCACCTCGCTTTCATGTGCTACCTCTACTGCATTCTCTGTCTTTATTCCGGAAATCTCTGATATCCCAAGGGCGTAGGCTAGGCTCATTGCCCCGCTCATGCCGTAGCCATACCCGAGGGGGACCCTCGAGAAAACTTCCATTCTAACCTTTCCGAGCTTCCTCTCGAGGAAATTGAGGTTAGGTACGTGGACTTCATTTCCGTTCAGTTTCACGCCTTCTCCTTTTCTCACTTCCGCTATCAGAGCAGGCTCTAAGGTGATCGAGATTCCTATTGATCCGCTTTCTGAAGTTGTATTACCTATCACAGGGTACCAAAGGGCTGATACAGAGAGAGGAACTCTAACTAAAACCATTAACTATCAATAGAAAGGATTAATAGACCTCTTAAAATAGTAGTTATAGATAGTATTGATTCTAGACGCCTCTATTTTCAGTAGAGCGATAAAATTTCTAGATGTTAGTGAACTAAAGAAGATACAGAACAAGGAAGGAAGTGAGGTAGTACTAGGAAGGCTTACCTCAATGACTGGGAGCACTCTACAATACGGAGGGGTTAAGGTCAGGTCTGTTCCTGATAAGTTCGAAGACGGCAAAGTAGTGAGGGTAACAAAGGAGATAAACAGCGTCTACTCTCAGGTAGAAACACCTTCAGGAGCAACCTTTAAAAACGTCATGGAGGAATTGAACAAGCTTGGATTGTTCCCGGTTCTATTCCCTGTATACCTGAAGGGAACGGTAGGAGGGTTTATCGCTACTAATGGATCCGGCTTCGGGAGCTATAGGTTCGGCTTCGTGAGTTATAAAAAGAACGTCCACTCCCTGGAAAACGACCTTGCATATCTAATGGTAGCTAAATACACAGAGCTAATTGAAACTAAGGATGAGAACTATCATGCTTGGAGTGGCATCATGCAAGACGATGGAAGTGTAACCTTCTATTCCCCTGCATTTTACTCCTCTCTGATACCCAGCGGTGAGAGGGCTAGCGTGGATACATGGAAGTTGATCAAAGAGATAGATGACAGAGCGTCAAAGACAGTGAAAAGAGGTTACGTTCCCCTCATTGTTAGGTCTACCATGGAGAAACTGCCTAAGGTTAGGTCTTCTATTAATATGGAATATAGCTTGGGTTATGTAGTAAATTACAACTCACCTGTGAAGTACGGTGTGCTCTTGGGTTCAATTGAGGAGACCAGGGTACCGGAAATCCTGTCTTTCCTTAAGGAGAACCCCGACGTCTATCCGTGGCCAGCTCTTCAGGAATATGACGAGGTCCACAAGTTGATAATTTCCAAGGTGAAGAAGGCTGAAATTAAGGTTCCGAAGAGACTTGTCAAGATGAGGAATGAGTTCGAAGAGGGAATGAGATGTGTTAACTGCGGGGCTTGCCTGGATTCATGTTTATCCTTCAGAGTCACCAAGAATCCTCTCTATTCTCCTCCGGGAAGGTTCGGGAGAATGCTAAATGAGGCAAACGCTGATTACTGCTTTGGGTGCAAGGAATGCGAAGACGCTTGTCCAGTGGGTATTCCAATATCATCAATTACCGAGACCATACCCAAATACAACGAAGAGTTCGAGAAACTTTTCGTAGAGACACCAAAGGCGGATGCAGACATTAAACAGCTTGTGGCAGACCTAGAAACCAGGTACAAGAACAGACCGGTTTTCCTACTTTTCGCCGGATGTTCTACAAAATACGATCCTCTGGGTCTGAAAGGCTTCTTAGGATTTCTAAGCTCCTCTAACGGGAACTTGCCTTCAGGACTTTCTCCTAGAGTGTCCCTCATGGATGGAGAATGTTGCGGTTTCGCCGATTACGTCTCAGGGAACGAGAGTGAAGCCAAGAAGTATGTAGACAAAATCAAGGTTCTAAAGGATCAATTGGGGGCTCAGGGGGTGTACTTTCTCTGCCCTGAAGGACTTTACGTATACAATAAACTTAGCGGGGACAAGGGAGTACTTGCATATGACGTAGTAAAGGATAGCGTCGGTGAAGGCGAAGTTCACGCAGGCTGTTGGGCAAGGAAGCTGGGGATAGAAGGCAAACACTCCGAATGTGCGGGCATATGGACTATGACATATAAGGGAAAGAGCTTTCCAATAAACATAAAGAATTATCTGACGATCTGTCCTTTCTCTACATGGAAATTTGGAACCACGTCGGTATACAGCAAGTTCATAATTAAAGATGAGAATAGACAGGAGACCTCAAAGAGCAACTTTAACGACACTGATCTTCTAAACGTTATTATCGATTCAATAAATAGGTCCTTGCTAGCTGCAGCAGACGAAATAGCTGGCAAAGTTTACTTCTGGAAGGCAGGAGGGTCACAGTACTTCGTTCTTATTTCCTCTTCAATAGCGAAAAAATACTTCTATAAAATTCTCTTTGAAAATATAACTAAAAATAAAGAAGTAAAAGAAGCAACAAGAGAAATAATAGTTAATAAGCCTCTTTTCGATGAGAAAATAAAGTCTATATCTGAGATAATTTCGCACCAAGATTTCTCCTCCGTGGTCACAGAGTTGCAGAAGAAGATACTTCAATCGCAAAACTTGGAGTACAGTATGTCTGACGTGGTGAATTCAAAGGAATTCGTGGAAGCTTTAAGCAAAATTTCAAAGACAATTGTATCGCCTACCATAATAAGCGACGCTCTCGCGGAAGCGGCGTATCTCTAGGCAGTAAAGGAAATTAAAGTTGATATAAAATTTACATTTTTAAGACGTAAACTACCCTGCCCTTTTGATGGGACCTTGGTTTCATTACTCCTTTAAGTTAAAAGTCAATTATAGACCAAGATAGAAACAAATTCTTAAAACTCTCCTTTGTGATCACGGTAACTTCTCTGAGAACGTTTTGCTCAAAGAACATAAAAAGAGCGAAAGCAACATTTTCCTGAAAATAGATGAGAATAAAGGTGCTTTACTTTGCCTTGTTGAAGGACATAACGGGAAAGCAGGAGGAATACATCGAGACGGACTGTAAGGACGTCGAGTGCCTGAAGGAGGAGCTCTCTAGGAGATGGGGTGCATCTTTTTCAAATTTAGTTAACGGGAGAAAAGGGGTTAAAGTGATATTTCTTGTTAACGGAGAGACTGGTCGCGAAATAAAGGAAGGCGATGAAGTGGCCCTCATGCCTCCTCCAGCAGGAGGAGACTTAGTGAAAGGAAAAATAGACATCATGGAGGAAATCAGGAAATTCAGGAGTTCAGCGCCACTAGACGCAGGCTCCCTGGTTGTATATGTTGGCTTCGTCAAGGGTAATGTAGAAGGTCATCAAGTGAGAGAACTCGATTACGAGAGTTACGAAGAGTACACCAGGAAAAGGTTTCATGAAATCGAGGGATCCATGAAAGAGAAATATAAGGACCTTATTGACCTCAAGATAGTACATGCTATAGATTCGATGAAACCCGGTGAAGACGTGATGGTAATTATGGCGCTCGGGAGGGGAAGGAAGGACTCCATAGATGCAGTGAAGGAAACTGTGGAACTGGTGAAGCATACCACGGGAATATGGAAGTTAGAGAAGAGAGACGACGGTGATTACTGGGTGGTTGCAGGTAACACGAGGGTGAAGAAGGGAGATGCAGAGAGTTGATTCGCGTGATACGCTCCTTTCAATAGCAGGATATGACTCTGGAAACGGAGCAGGAGTCGAGACGGATCTTAAGGTTTTCGACTTTTTCGGTTTCCACGGAGCGGGGGCTATAACGGCGATTACAGCTCAGAACACTACGGGGGTAAAAGGGATTTATCCCGTTAAGGCAGAGGAATTAAGGCATCAAATAAGGACGATAGTGGAGGATTTTCACGTCTCTGGGATAAAGACAGGGATGATCTATAGTGCAGACCAAGTGGACGTTGTGCTCGAGGAGGTAGACAGACTAGAGGCTGCAAGCCATCACGTGCCATTGGTAGTCGATCCCGTGATCTTCGCAAAGGACGGAACTCCGCTCATAAAGGACGTGGAACACTTCAAACAACTATTGAGGAGGGCATTAGTCGTAACTCCTAACGCGGTAGAAGCCTCATTGCTTATGGGAGGGGGTAAAGAGGTAGAAGATCCCGTCTCAGCATGCAGGGAACTCCTCAACAGTTTCGGGTCTAAATACGTGGTTCTAAAGGGAGGCCATATACCAGGGGAAAAGGCGAGAGATGTCCTTTGCTGGAGAGGAGGGCACGCTGAATACATTCTTCCGAGGCTGGAAAACACCGATACTCACGGTACGGGGAGCGTCTTTGCCTCAGCCCTCCTGTCCTCTTACCTCAAGGGCAGTAATATGGTGAATGCTGTGTCTGAAGCCAAGACGGTAGTGTACTGGGGAATAAAACACGGCCTCCATGTGGGTAAGGGAATAGGTCCTATAGATCCTTTAGTTAAAATGAGGAAGGACTTTCATAAGTATCATGTACTTGAGGAGATGAGGGAATTCGCTAAATTCATAAGTGAAGAGAAGGGCTTCTCGAAACTCATACCTGAAGTTCAATCTAATTTGGCCCACTCAATCCCTCCAAATCTAGTTGATGGTTTAGAGGACATTGCAACATATCAGGGGAGGATAATCAAGGAATGGGACGGCAAGGTTAGGGTAGGTTTCCCCGCAGTTTTCGGCAATCCAACGCATACTGTTAGACTCCTGAACGGGCTCATAAAGAGGGGGGTTCTGGCTGACTCCCTGATTAACGTGAGGTTCGATGAGAGGCTCATACGCAAGCTCTCTGACGAAGGGTATTCAGTTGTCGAGATATTCAGAGAGAACGAACCATCTTGGGGTGAGGAGAGGACAATGGACTGGATAGCCGAGATATCCTCGAAAGAGAAAGCCAGCGTTGCGTTCGATAGAGGGGTGAAAGGGAAGGAAGCGATGATTAGGATATGGTCGCTGGGAATAGATGGGCTAATTAGAACCTTGAAGTTACTCTTAAGTGAGTAAAAATGATGATTAGAAACACGTTATCTGCATGTAAAAATCTGGTAAGGACGGGTTGGATGCAGTGCGGAGTCCCACCTACCATGGGTGATACCGTGGCTTCCCACTCCTTTGAGGCAGCTGTTATTGCGTATTATATCTCGGAGAAATTGAGGGAAATGGGAGTCCAAGTTAACTCTGACCATGCAGCGTCAATAGCTCTCTTCCACGATCTGGGTGAGTCCCTCCTGGGGGATCTACCTAAGTGGGCTTCATTGAGGCTTGACAAGAGGGAAGCCGAAAAGGAAGCGTTCAGGGAAATTGGGATCGGTGAGGGACTCTTCGCTGAGCTTAAGGAAGGTACAACTCTGGAGGCTAAGGTAGCTAAGCTATCGGACAGGCTTTCAACTTCAATGGAGGCAAATAGACTCATGAAAAGAGGGTATGACGTGGGCAAAATTATAGAGACCTATATCCCTGAAATAAATAAAATGCTTGACGATCCTTTCCTAAGCAAGGTAAAGAACATCGTGTTAGAAATGCTTGACTCGACCACAAAGTAAGAGTGTGATAAGAGAGGGAGGATAATATCTCTAGGTTTAAGCCTTACGAAGGAAATCTATAAACTATACGCAGAAGTGATTATTATATCTAGAACTTTTTAACATTGATAAAGAATCGCTCTTCTCTGTGTCATTAACATCAATTATGACTAGTTGAATTTTCCGTTTCACTTATCTATCTATAACTTCCTTTGGTGTGACGCGCCATTCGTATCTTATTCTCAGCAATCCCCTCAGGTATCCATCCATTATTGCTATGAGGAAGTAAGTTCCATAGCTAGTCTTCGCACTCTTATTCACTAGTATTAGCGGAATTGACATGACGATGAAAACTGCTAACGATGAGAGGAACGGAAGAGGGCCTAATAGAGGTATTAACGCTATCTCAATCGCGAGTACGATGAAAGGCATGAAGTAAAGTCCCCATTGTTGAGAGTACATGAAACCTTCTATGCCCCTTAAACCCTTCTTGATCATGGAGAGCGATTCGTATAATAGCTCTGCGGATCCGTAAGCCCATCTCGATATTTGACTCCTGAGTGCCCTTTCGTCTGGCGTTGATATAGTATAAACAGGAATATCATTGTTATAATTGACTTTAATCCCATGAATGAAGAGCCTTATTCCTATCTCCAAGTCCTCCGCATAAGCACCTTCCTTGAAACCCCCTACCCTGGAAAGGACTTCTTTCCTGATCATGAAGGCAGACCCATTTGGAAATATAGGCAGACCCAGGGAGCTTCTTCCTCTGAATAAGGCGTTCATTGAGAATTCGGTCATAGCGTGGTAAGTGTCCTCCAGCGCGGATGAGAAATTTCTCCTTATCTTCAGTCTGAATGCGAAAGCATCTCCTTGTAAAGAAGATGCCCTCTCAAGGAAGTCATCTTCGACCCTAGCTTCCACGTCCAGGAAAACCAAGAATTCTCCGCTTGCTAGCTTCGAACCAAGGTTGAGAGCGCCAGCTTTCAGTCCTTTTCCTTTACCTTTCACTAACCTAGCGAAGGGAAATTCCCGTGCTATTTTTTCTACTTCACGAAAAATTCTCTCATCGTCATCAGATACTATTATTACTTCGAAGTTCTTGTAGGTCTGTTTCGACATGTTCTCTAAGAGTTCTTTCACCATTCTAGGGCTCTCCCCCTTGATCGCAACTATGACACTGAGCCTCTTCCTCCTTTCAAGGTTGAGGTTCTCTTCCGCTCTCCCGCTTACCTTAACGTAAATGAATTGTAAGAGGTTCCAAAATGACGAAGGTAAGATTAGGACGAAGAGAAATAACGAGAGAACGGTGATAAAAGACAGCACAGCGATTTATTAACTTTTCATAGCTTTTTTAATGTTTTCCATTGCTTCGCTCGATGTTCCCCACCCTGATATCTTAACCCACTTTCCGGGCTCTAATTCCTTGTAGTGTTCGAAGAAGTGAACCATCTTGTTCTTGAGCGCATCTGGAATGTCGGTTATCTCTCGTATGTTGGAGAAAGTTGGGTCTATCTTGTCTTTTGGAACCGCTATTATCTTTGTGTCAACTCCTTCCTCATCTGTCATCCTTATCATACCTACGGGTCTGGCTTCTACTACTGTACCAGGGTAAAAAGGCATGTTGCTGATCACTAACACATCTATTGGGTCTCCATCGTCGGCCTTAGTGCCCGGCACGAAACCGTAGTTGAACGGATATACCATGGAAGTGTAGAGGACTCTATCGACCTTGACTACTTCCTCCTCTTCGTCGTATTCGTATTTCACGTTTGATCCCATAGGAATTTCTATAAAAACATTAATTAATTTAGGAAAGTCCTTTCCGACTGAGACTTTCATTTTTCTCGCAATACAATCAGTTGTTTCATATTTAAATGATTCTGAGTTAGCGTTTCAGAGACCTCGGTTGTGAAGATGTAAGTTGAACTCCATTTATTTCCCTGAGGGTTGAGGGGGTTGACGTTCCCGTCAGAGAAGCCGACAATTAGGGGGTAGTCCGCTTTCTAGAGTTATACCTCTCTTCATGTAAAGTATAAAGTGTCATGTGCGAGAAATGAAATAACTAGATTCTAGAAATGCTTGTAATGTTGTACTTAGGATTACATAGAAATAGACCTGGTATCATGAGGTAAAGAGAGAACATGTAGCCTTACAGCCTTAGAGTTATGAATCGATTATTTCTGGAGACCTAAGGGTTTGAGGTTTTTAGAACATAAATTCATGGTATTTCAACTAAAAATTTAAATCTCATTTCACCTGCTCGTTTTCCTAACTCTATTACATTAAAGAGTTAGACATTCGAATAGATTTTAATACGGTATAGAATGTAGTAATATATGGGTCTATTTAAAAAAGAAAAAAGGATCATGACAACAGTCCCTCTACAGCAACTTGTTGAGTCTTTTTCTTCATATCTAAGGGGCCAAGGATGGAAAGTTCAGAATAGTGTTGGGGCAGGAAAGGCAGTAGTTCAGGCACAGAAAGCCGGAATACTTAGAGACATATTCACCGCTGACAGAGCACTAACCTTCACAATGGAACAGACAGGGCCTCAAGAGATTTTAGTAAATGTAGGAGTAGGGAAATGGCTTCAGAACCTTGGAGTCACCGCAATTGAGGCTATTTTGCTGTCAGAGCTTTTCCTGGTCGTAGACGTTCCTGAGATGTTGTGGAACTCTCACGTTGAAGGAGATCTTTTGAAGAAGCTTGAAGCGATAGCAAAAGGAGAACCAGTAGTATAATGGTATAGTCTTTATTATTTTCCCTTTTTATAATTTTCCTTATCTGATTATATATATAATAATAAACTCGTGTTTTCCTCTTAATATAAGAGAGAAATGACAAGGTCTCGCTATATGTTTTCTTTTGGGTCAAACTGTTAACATGATTTAGAGTGAGATTCTGAGGGTAACTATAGTCATAGCCTTATGGGTCTCTCATTCATGGTTCTGTAAATATTTTTTAAATAAAACACGTTTGTTCATTAATATTTTTTCATAAAATTCTCAAAAGCTTTAAAAACTATGAAGATATAACACTTCCTAATGTGTAGAATGTTAGCTTATTTCGGATCTTCCTCTAGGAGGTTAAACGAGCTCATATCCTGCCTGAAGTTATCATCTGAGAAGGACCCGCTTAACGGTGCGTCTCATGATAGTGGATGGGGATACGTTCTGATAAAGAAGGACTCGATCAGTTACTATAGGTCAGGAAAGCCCATATTTAAGGAAACCATTCCTGTTTTCCTGGACGACGAAGACATGATAGCTATATTTCACGCGAGGAAAGCTACAACTGGTCTTGTAGGTTCACAGTTCTCACATCCTTACATGGAGACTAACGAAAGCGGTACCCATTTCTTTGCGCACAATGGGACTATCAATAAGAGGAGGTTAGCTCAAAAGATGGGAATTGAGGATCAAGGTTTCGTCGATTCGGAACTAGCGTTTAAATACCTTATAAATACTGGAGATATAGAAACACTGAAAGACTATACAGAGACCGCCCTCAATCTCTTTTATGTTAAGATAGATAGATACACCCAGGAAGCAGAACTCAGGTACCTCAATTACGTAGCGCCTCATCACGACAGACCTTATTATCATCTCTACATCGATACAAGCGACGGGATCGCAGTCTACTCCTCCTCCCTCGCATATTTATGCAAGGATCTCTCGAGGGAGAGAGTAGGGAAAGGTTTCAACTCAATAGGGAAAATAAAAGTAAATAACTCTGAAAGAGAGATAGCGGTATAGCAAGTTCTATGTTAGAGCAGGTTCAGAAAGAGAAAAACAATAATGTTATATATATAAAAATAAAAAACCGGAGATTATTTCCGTATCTATCAGACTTCAAATATACACTGAAACGCTTCTGAGTGTATTTCTCCTTCTCTTCCTACTCTCTGCATCTTAATTTTTGCGTGTTAAGCCTTCCTCCCTTTCTCCCCTTTGATGCTTGAGATCAGTCTTATTTTCATAGCTAATTACTATATCTGCTGTGGATATACTTTTCGTCAACCACAGAGACATTTACCATCCTCAAGCTGGGGGAGCAGAAGAGGTCATAAAGGAGGTGGGGAGGAGGCTAGTTTCCCTTGGAGATCAGGTTACCTGGTTTTCCGAGGAAGTGAAAGGAAGACCGTCTGTAGAGAGCTATGAGGGAATAACGTTAAAGAGAAGGGGAGGAAGGGCTTCTGTTCACGTGTACTCTATTCTGGAGGCCAGGAAGCACGAAATAGTAGTGGACAGTGTAGCACATGCAGTACCCTTCTTTTCATTTACAGTCAACAGAAAAACTGTGGCTTTAATACACCATATACATCAGGACGTAGTTCAGCTAGAACTTGGAACCTTCTCCAGAGCCTTGGTCAAGTTCATGGAGAGACAAGTCAAGAGGTATGATTACCTGATCGCTGTTTCGTGTACAACCAAGAGCGATCTAAAGACTAAGTTGAACGTTGACGAATCTAAAGTGAAGGTGATATATAACGGTGTAGATCACGACAAGTTCAAGCCAGGGGAAAAGAGCAGGGAACCTATGATACTTTGGATAGGTAGGATGAAATCGTATAAGAACCCATTCGACATCTTTGAGATAAAGAAGAGAATGAAGACGAAAGCGGAAATTGTAGTAGTAGGCTCGGGGGAAATGTCCGAGAAGTTCTCGACAGAGGCTGAAAGGCACGGCGTGAAGTACTTGGGGAGGGTGAGCGAGAAGGATAAAGTGAATTTATATCAAAGGTCATGGGCCATCCTCTCTACCTCCTTCATAGAGGGATGGGGAATGACCATAGTTGAGGGGAACGCATGCGGAACTCCTGCGGTGGTGTATAGGTCTGGCTCATTGCCTGAGGTTGTCAAAGACGGGGAGAACGGTTTCGTAGTCAACTATAAAGACTACGAGTCAGCAGCCAAAGCTCTGGACTACCTCATGGACGAGTCGGTCATGAAATACATGTCGAAAAGGAGTTACGATAGCTCTTTGAAGTACGACTGGGACATCACGGCACGTTCCTATAACGAATTCTTAAAGAAGATTAGTAATTTTTAGGAATCTTTAGGAAAGTTGTTATAATTTTAGAAAATATTTAGATTCAATTTATTATAGAGCACCGAAAGCTCTGCGAGATGGAGGAAGTTAGAATATATATAAGTTAGAAATATAATATATAAATAAAAAACAATCAGGATATTTTTCAAGAGATTAGAGTTATAGCCTAATAGAACATACCCGTCAATGGAGAGTAGACATCGTTTGGATTAATGTTCAGCCCAAGTTCTTTCATCGTCATTTGGATCATCGTGTAAATCAGTTGGTTCGGTTCCCCTGAAACTGGAACCGGTCCACTTGAATTATAATAAAACGTGTAATAAAGGCTGTACTGTGATCCTGCTGCGAACGCATCAGTTCCTTCAGAGATATGATATCCGCTGGCATTGTAAACTGTATACGTGAAGGAAAAGTTAATCCATCTTCCCATATAAGAAGGCTGGCTGCTAGGGTATGCCCAAGCCTTGTTTGCTACTGCTTCCTGTAGATCTTTTAACGTAGCATTAGTGATTACTGAACCCAAGGGATCAGGTATCATAGTCCCATTTTTCAGTACGCTTTCTGCTCCTAAACCCGAGTCCCAGAAAGGATAAACTTCGCCCTTAACTAACATTGAACCGTTCTCCCAACTTGCTATCATGACTACTGACGCGCGTGGGCCTGAGGCATTCTCAACTTTCAGGTGAATGAGAATATCTCCAACCGTGCTAGGCTCTTTCATTATTAGCTTAGTTCCGTTGCATACGACAAGATATCCTTGAGTTCTTACATTATGCTTGGAGAGCATTTCATTGTTCGCATTTGGAAGCGTGACAACTATTGTCTTTCCGATAATTGAGTCCCTTGCATTTTCAAAGTTTAAGAAAGAGATTGCGGAGATCACGGCTGATATAACAATGACTGTCAACATAATGCTCATAACTAGTTTGCTTTTCTCCATGCTTGAGAAGAAAAGTTGATCGTTTTAAAGTCTTTTCGTAGTATTTTTTCTTCAAGCTTAAAGGTATTACATTCGAATAAGCTTAACGATAGCTTCCGCTGTCAGGTAATAAAAAATTATATTGAAAAAAAACTTTACTTTACTAGCATTACAGTTTTTGTGATACCCATTTTTTCCGCTATCTCCGCTAGCCTTCCCTTCACGAATCTACCCATTAGGTCTCCGAAGTATTTTCCGTTCACTTTAGCTATGACAGCATATTGCTTATACTGAAATGGTTCCTCAGATGCCCCAATCATGTTCCTCATCGCAACGTTGCCAGCTTGTACTGCTACTTGTGCAGACATAGGAACGAACTTCTTCATGGTAGCAGAGTCTCCTGCACCGAAGACGTCGTCGTAATCAACCGAACGCAAGTATTCATCTACAACCATCCTTCCGTTCGTGTTAGTTAAACCAAGCTCTTGTATCAGTGAAGGTCCCTTGAAACCTATAGACGAGACTACAACATCGCTCTCTATTTCCATGTTATTTGTCTTGACCTTGTTCTTCTCTATTCCTTCGACCTTTTCTTTTAAAATTACGTGAACTCCCATTTCCCTTAGCTCCCTCAGTGCGAAATCTGAAGACTCCCTTGTCATAAAATTCAACAGCCTATCACTTCCCTCCACTAGATAGACCTCTTTTCCCATCTCCCTAGAAACGCTAGCCAACTCCACTCCTAGAAGTCCGCCTCCAAGTATTGTGACGCTTTTAGCTCCTAGGACTTTTTGGTGAAGGTTTAGGGCGTCTTCTACGTTCTCTATCTTGTACGTGTTCGGAATCACCTTCTGTGAATATCCGCAAGCGATCAGGAGCTTGTCGTAGTCGAACGATCCGGAGTCAGTTATCACTTTCTTTCTCCTGAAGTCTACATTCCTAACTCTGCTCTTCATTGCCTTTCCCTGATAAGGTATCTTGGCGACATCAGGGTTTCCACTCCTGAAGACATCTACCAACTTGTGTGTTAAAGTGAAGTAATCCTTCTCGTCTATAAGAAGGGAATCGTGAACTTTATGAGCAGATAATCCTGCAAATCCTCCGCCTATTATTACGACTTTCATAACATCATATCTCAGTGAGAATCTTTAAATATTTCTACTATAGTTTAAAGTTGAATTCTTTTGATTCGTAATTAATAAAAAATGTTAAAAGTTTAGTCCGTCCTTCTTTAGAGCTTAAGGTCAGTTCTAAAAGGAATAGAGCCGACATAGACGCGCAGGAAATATCTCAACCGAAAGGACTATCTAGTTTTGACTTTTATACTAATTAGATATTTTCTGAAAAAAAGAGAATATAAGAGAATGACGAGGGGAGAAATAAGGTGTTCTCTGAGAATGAGGTAGACTAAATATTTCTTACAGTTATTTACTAGAGAGCTTAAACCATATATGGAACCCATTTCATTAGACGATTTCTTCAACTACCTTCCGAAACTGAACGATGAAGAGTATTACTTGTTATACTTGATATCAAGGGATAAGGAAGCGAAGGAAGAACTTGGTACAAGCGTCGATAAAGTACTTTTCAGAATAATCGAAGTCAACCCTAAGAGGGCTACGGAAATAATGAAGGCTATAAGGGAGAGGAGCGAAGTCTTCACGGTGAAGGGTTATCCTGTCAAGAAGGAATGGGTTAAGATAATGTTCGTCTTGAACCCGGTGAATTTCGTTAAGACCTCCAGAAAGACCGCGTCCAGATATGTGGACATGTGCGGTGAGAAAGCCGACGTGATGAAAATATACCACTCTGAGATGCCAAAGAACATAGACTTCAGAATTTTCATGATAGATATAGACTCTAAGGAAAAGGGCTTGTTGACCCAACTAAGCGGAATAAAGTCCAGGCTGGTGATAACCACCAAAAGGGGTTTTCACATACACGTATGGAAGGACGACGTGGAAGACCCAAGATCCCTCTTCAAGCTTCAAGGTGTAGAGGTCAAGACTAGAGATTCGATAGAGTACGTTCCCTTCATCGATCAAGGAGGGTTCGTCCCTCAGGCTTTCAGGATTCAGGATGCTTCAGAGGTCATCGAGTTAACTCAAAATGATCCTGGGAATAAGTGAGTAAAATGAAAATCAACGGATATCTCGGGCTTCTGAAGAGAAGCTTCTGAATACTTTATTCTAAAAATTTACTATTCTTTATGTATAGAGAAAAAATATAAAAAACTTATTTTCGGCAAGAAACTTCTTTCTTCATGTAGTGCCCCTAACTCCATTGTTAGGTTGCTTTCTAAACACGTTCCTGATATCTTGTATGTAGAGGTTGTTGAAGGGACAAGCCTCAATACAGTCACCGCATCCTACACAGGAAATTCTGTTTGAGAACCCTTTGCTCAACACGTCTTTCCTGATATCTATCTTGGAAGGACATGAAGATTCACATGAGACGCTATTGCAAGACCTGCACACTTCCACATCCTTAGACTTCACCTTGAAGATGACCTTGTTGAAGAGTCCGGTGAAAGTTCCATACCCACACCATCCTTGTCTTGCACATGAGTAAGTCCCGAAAACCGGGGTCATGAAGAAGAAGAACCACCAGACGTAATTTAGGGTGAACATTCCGAAAAGATCCAGAGGATTTAGTATAGAGCTTCCAAGCTTTAGGAACTGAACAATTCCCATCTCTCCTGCGACCCAATAGGAGAAGAAACCTATCATTACAGCTAGGGGAACCCACCTGAAGTATTCCCAGAACTTTGAGGACTTCTTAGCCTTGAACTGATCGTAATATACGTTAGTCCACATGTGGGCTGACATGCACATGGTATTACAGAATGCTCTTCTTCCGAAGATGATTGAAGCCACAGAAATCGCGATCATGGACAACGAGAAGCCCAAGAGAGTTACGGGGACAAGCATTCCGCTCATACCGAAAATGTAAAAGTTGGTATAATACGGAATTAGCCATACGAAGATAGGCATAGCCACAATTATAGCTAAAGCCCATCTCTTTACACACGAAGGTCTGGATCTCTTGTATCTTTCATAGACTAGGAAGAGCATTTCGGCCCCCATCATCAAGACGTAGAACGGCATCATAGTAGTCATCATGACTAAAATGTATGAACCCCAGAAAGATGACAACAGTAGATTATGTGAAACCATCAAAACGGAATGGAAGCTCATTAAAGTCATTGATAGTGGGTTCATGGGGAAAATCCACCAGAACGGATTCGTGTGGGGGCTCCTCATCATAGAGCTACCATGATTCATCATATGAGCGGAGAAAATATCATTAGTTATGTTGAACCCCATCACGCTGTCTCCGAAACCCATGGTGAGTTCTGCCATGTTAATAAGGAAGACGAAAAGGATAGGGATCTTAAGTCCATAAGTGATCTTTTTATCTGAAAACCTATAGAAAATAAGAACAAAGTACCAAACCATTGAAGCTATCATCGATAACGACAGGAAAGTTAGATCCGAGGATGAGGCGAAAATTGAAAGACCTAACATCATGATGAAATCGAAACCAGCTAAAGATAATGATAGGACCTGTGCGTTCAGAGAGATCCTCCTCATTTGTAGGAGGTATAATGTCACTATATTCACTATCATTATTATAGAAGAAAGAACAGCACCAACTAGCTGAATTGAAGACTCGAAAGTTCTGAAAATGTTTGGCATGAACGCCATTGAGACAGCGAATGTGAATAACGAGACCTCCTTCACGTTGATGTTATGCCTGCTCATTGTCAGGAAGAAGGAAGCGTCAATGAGCATCATTATTCCGAACGCTGGGTTACTAACGGCTGAAACTAAAGGATTCATGTGAGGCCCGAAGGCTGCAGAGTAAGAGTACCCCATTGCCAGCTCGTCTATCACCAAGGTTAATGCTAGGAAAGTAGAAGATACCCAGTCCTCTTTCCAGAAACCCTTGTCTTTCACTGCCAAGGAAAGGAATATTGGAATCGACGCTAGCATGAGGCTAATAGGCTCAACAAGGACTGAGCCGTGTTGAAAGAGTATGTATCCTATGTCTATAGCTTCAGCTGACATATAGAAGAATATGGAAGAAGTGAAGAGAACAGCTCTTCTAGATGCGTTTGAGCTTCTGTACAGCAAATATAGGAGAAAAAGGTCAGTGAACATCATTCCTGCAATATATATAATTATGGCTAACTGGAGATAATCCATAATAAACGTAATGATAAATGAAGTATTTAAATTGTATACTATAATGTTCAAAAAATACTAATATTTTTTCTTACTAAATTTTTTAAAACACTTTTATTCATTTAGAACAAATAGATAAGTTAATTGAAAAAACAGTGATTATGATCTGGATGGGCACAGTTGTTTTAATTAATTTAACTAACTTGAAATAAAGAGCCAGATAAGTAAACTAATTACTATATACTTAATTATTAGGATTATTTTCATAGATCATTGCAAGAATCATTTTTGCCCTATGTTGAGATCTTTTCTCATACTTAATTGAACTGAGATGCGAAACATCTTTTATAATTATGGCGTAATAATCAGTATGAGACCTTTAGGGTTTATAAGTAACGGCTTAACGAGTGCCTTAATAGATAATGGATCAGTGGTATGGTTGGTTTTCCCTAGATTCGATTCCCCCTCGATATTTGGCAAGCTCCTAGACGACGAAGGAGGAGAGTTTTCTATATTCCCCGAAGACGAGTGTGACGTCTCAGTCTCTTACGTGAACGCTAACGTGTTATCAACTAAATTTCGGTGTGGTCAAGGAGAGGCTGAGATCATGGATGTAATGCCCATTGGAGAGAGGTCGCTGGTGAGGGTCGTGAGGACAACCATTCCTTTGAAGGTGAAAGTTAAGCCTATGTTCCATTACGGGCTTTACAAGCCTATAGTGGAGGAACATGAGGAAGGAGTGAGGTTCATGAACCCAAAGTCTAGGGAATGCTTAGCTTTGACCCCCAACTTGCACGTCATATCCCCGCCTGGAGCAACGTTATATCTAATCTATTCTACAGCTCGAGATTACGGTCCTTTCAAAAAGAGGATAGAAAGGAAAGCTGAGAAGTCGCTTAGAGCTACTCTCAACTACTGGGAAAGGAAGGTTCCTTTCAAAGGTACAGATGAAACTGACAGGATAAGGGAAGTAAGTTTGATGGTACTTCTGAGTTCAATATACTCCCCCACTGGAGCTTCTATCGCTGCTCCTACCACTTCCCTGCCTGAGATTGAGGGTGGGGGAAGGAACTGGGATTACAGATATACATGGGTTAGGGACTCCTCCATGGTTTCGGAGGCCCTACTTTCAACCGGGTATATAGTTGAATCGAGGAGAATAATCAATTTCCTCTTAGGGTCAATGACTTTCTCCTCGAAACCCTTCCTTCATCCTCTCTATACTGTGGACGGAGGAGACCCTCCACCAGAAAGGGAAATTAAGTGGTTATCCGGGTTTAAAGGGTCTAAACCAGTGAGGGTCGGAAACGGTGCGGCTTCTCAGGTTCAACTAGACATAGAGGGTTTCTTTGTGGAAGCTGTTTATCAATATTATCTGAAAACGGGAGACGCCGAGTTCTTGAGGGAAAATTGGGTTAAACTGGAGTATATTCATGAATGGGTCTCAAAGAATTGGAAATTGAAAGACGCCGGGATATGGGAGGACAGGGGAAGGCCACAACATTACACTCATTCGAAAGTCATGATGTGGATAGCCTTAGACAGAATAGAGAAGATGGGGAAAGAAATAGGAAAGAAAGTGTCGACTTCCAGCAAGGAAAAGTTGAGACAATGGATAATTGAGAACTGCGTGAAAGATAGTTATTTCGTAAGATATGCCGGATCAGAAGAAGTTGACGCTAATCTCCTTACCTTGCCAATTTACGGCTTCGTTGATGTAAGAGACCCAGTTTTCATGAATACCTTAAGGAAAGTTGAGACTGATCTCCTTAAGAACGGATTCGTGAAGAGGTATAGGAAAGACTTCATGGGTGAGGCAGTTCATCCTTTTACATTAGCTAACGTTTGGTTGGCCAGAATATACGCTAGACTAGGGAGGGAAGAGGAAGCAATTAAGCTGATAAAGAACTTGACTCGGCCTTCTAGTAATCTGTATCTGATTGGTGAGCATATCGATGTAGATAAAATGGAATATACAGGAAATTATCCACAAGTTTTCACTCATGCACAAATTTTGCTTGCTATTGAAGAGATAAATGGAAAATCTAAGATTTAGGTGACAAAGGGGGAGACATAGTACAATTTTTGAGTGTGAAAATTTACGTAACGTCCTTTATTTTTTCCATATTTTTCATGATTTCCCCTTCTTACCTCTCTAGTCATATGCAATATCTATATTTACACACATAAATAAAAATATATTATAAAGAGATATTATCTTTAGTATTTCAGAAAACCGTAAGTAGGGTTTTCGTCAAACACATGAAGCTTTTGGACCTCGGTATAATAACGCCTTAAAATAAGGCAAGGGACACTATACGTAAGACTATGGTCAAGCCATTCTAAGAGAAGCTTGTGCATTACATGATGCATACGTGTGCGTTTTTGATTCTATGGGACATAAAGAGAAGTCAGATTTTTATTACAGAGGAAGCAGAGGACTATTGATCAGATATGGAGCCTATAGTAAAGAGGCCTTATTACCATTTTGAGAACCCTAATAGGGTAGATAAGGAGAAGAAGGGAAGAGGATTTAGTCTAGGAGAGTTGGCTAAAGCGGGTTTGACTAAGAGCGAAGTTAGGACGCTCAATGTTAACGTCGATATAAAGAGGAAATCAGTATATGATGTGAACGTAGAGGCCTTGAAGAAAATAAAGGAAGAAGGTAAGGAGAAGCTAGAACAAGCTAAGAAGAAAAAGATGGAGAAGAACAAGAGAAAGGCTGAAAAGAAGAAGGCTAGTCAGAGGAAGGAGTAATCACTGCCCTTCCTATGATTTTGTCTTCTATTAAGTCGTTTATTGCATCATTTATTTCTTCAAGCTTGTAAGGTACAGGCATTGTATTGAACTTCCCTTCTTGGTACGACTTGATGATCCCATTCATATCCTCAAAGCTCCCGTAAAGGACGCCCTTAACTTTCAATCCCCTCAGTACTATCAGCTGTTCTGGAACGTTCAGGTAGCCTCCGAATTCTCCGACTATTCTAAGCTCTCCTTCTCTTGAAAGCAACCACATTGAGTCCTGAAGGGTGGACTGTGATCCGACGAAATCGAGTACGTAATCGAATTTCTTTTGACTGTAGGAAAACAAGGTTTGTGACATGTTCATGTTGTCTTTTCTCTTCATCATTACGGTGGGTATACCCATCTCCTCGGCTTTGGCTAACTTGGATGGGTTCCTCCCACCCATTATGACGTCAGCTCCATTACTTTTCAACATCTGGGACGCGATCATAGCAACCGCTCCGGTTCCTATTACAGCCACAGAATCGCCCCTCTTAATCCCCTTAACAGCGCTGTATGCAGTGATACCTGCATCAGCTAACGGAGCTAGGTGAATAGGGTCTCCATCAACTTTGAATAGATAGTCCTCTGGGACTGAAACGTATTCTGCAAATCCGCCGTTCCTTTGGACTCCAACGACGCTTACTCTTTCACAGAATTGCGGTTTACCTGAGAGGCAATACTTACATTTACCACAGCCTATACTGCTGTACAGAATGACTCGGTCTCCGTCCTTGAACTTCTTTCCTCCCTCAACCACGTCTCCAACTATCTCGTGGCCTAAAATCACGGGAGGGGAGATCTGAAGGTCTCCGCTCCACTCTCCTAGTACCAAGTGGACATCTCCGTGACAGAGTCCCGCAGCCCTAACCTTGAGTATGACCTCTCCTTCCTTTCTCTCTGGGTATGGTACTTCCTCCAGTGATAACGGTTTTCCCTCTTCGTGGAAGACCGCTGCCCTCATTACCATCCAGCCTTAAGGTATGTGTTGTGTTCCCAAGGAGTTATCTCCCTTTCATATGTCTCTATTTCTGAGTTCTTGAGTTCCAAGTACGCACTGTGGATCTCCTGTCCCAAAGAGTACATCATGTAACTGTCGTTTTCAAGCTTGTTTAGCGATTCACCCAACGTGGAAGGCAACTGATTAGTGTACGTGTTGACCTCCACCGTAAGTCCCCTCTTAAGACCGTCTATCCCTGCATAAATCAACGATGCAAGGAACAAATATGAGTTAGTCAATGGGTCTGCTAGACGGAACTCCAGGCTTCTCGACTCCCTGAAGTTACTTGGTATTC
The DNA here is from genome assembly GCF_008326425.1 of Sulfuracidifex tepidarius. NCBI lineage: Archaea > Thermoproteati > Thermoproteota > Thermoprotei > Sulfolobales > Sulfolobaceae > Sulfuracidifex > Sulfuracidifex tepidarius. The sequence continues at coordinate 2,317,214 of NZ_AP018929.1, read as the reverse complement.
TTATCATGAAGTGCCTTTCGTTACCCACACCCGGGACACTAGGAGTGAACACTTCTCTGAATCTCTTGTAAGAGTTTACAGTAGGTGCAGCGAAAGCCATGATTGAAGGCAGGTGTTCCATTATCCCTCCGAGGAAGGAGTAAGCTGTGGAACTGAAGCCGTTCTTGTCATTGCCGTCGTAGAGCACGTCCTTACCGTCTAGGGAAGTAAGGGAGAAGTAAACATCCATACTACTCCCTGGGTGTTCTTTGAAAGGCTTGGGCATGAAAGTAGAATACATATGGAAAATTCTGGTAGTGTCCCTTATGACCTCCCTAGCCGCTATTAGGGAATCCGAAGCCTCCATAGCATCTCCTTTAGCGAAAGACACCTCGTATTGCCCTGGACCGTAGTGTTTGTTTATAAGCTCTACTTGGACGCCTACGCTCTCCAAGTTCTTTATCATGTTTCTGAGGAAGTTCTGTTCCTCCATTAACCCTTCGGGAGAGAAGGCCTTTGCCACGTCAGCGGGCTCCATGGTATTTTCTTTCAGAAGGTAGAACGTAGGCTCAAACGCTACCTGTAGCTTGTATCCTAATTCCTCTAAAGCTTCAGTTGCCTTTTTGAGTATTGTTCTCGTGCAGAAAGGTGATGAACTTCCGTCAGGCATGTTTATGAAAGATAGAACTCTGGCTGTTCTCTCCAGATAAGGTATTAACACGAAGGTGCTTAGGTCTGGAATTGCAACTATGTCATCGTATTTTGACCTTATGGGCCTATCCTGATAATCTAGAAGGAGCAAGCTCTCAGGAAAGAGAACCCCCTTCAATCCATTAGATATTTCCTCGAATTCGGCCCTCCTCAACGACCTAGCCCTAGTGTTTCCCAAGACGTCTATGAACTCAACTCTGATGTAATCTATGTTGCCGCTCTTTAACTGATCTAAAACGTCTCCTCTAGACAAGTTTGACACCATTCGAGAGTTTGACTCTTGTTGTCTTAAAAATGAATATGGATATTAAAACTGCCATGTTATCATCATGTGATTTTAAACTGCCCTATCCTTGACGTTGAAATGCTAACTGATCTCCTCTTGATTCTGTTCACGCTTCATAAGTCTCTGAAGGTGAATCGGGATTTACCACTTTCTCATATATCAGAGGATTGGGCTTGACGGATCAGTTTGAATGTAACCTGAAATATTTTCTATTTATAAGAGAAAATAAGAGAAAAAGTTACATGAACTGAACAATCTCCGATTTGTGGTCTATGAAACTCAAAATTAAATTTAGACTGTTACTTCTTTCAATTATCAATTATTCTCGTCCACTCCCTTTTTCCCTACTCTCGGTCCAGCGGATATGTCAGACTTAATTACTTTGGTAGCTCCCAGCTCAATCAACGTCTTCTCTACGCTTTCTGCGTCCTTTCTTAACGTGAAAACGTGAGGATTCGGACCTGCATCGAAGGTATATCCAGCTATCTTTCCGTCCCCAAAGCTATCAATTACCTTCAAAGACATTGCGTTCAAGTAGATCAGAGGAGGGAAGGAGTCCATCATGATCGCATGCATGCTGTTGCTGTGCCTGATCGTCATCTCAAAGAACTTCTTAGCATCTCTATTTCTGATCGAATCTAATACAGAAGGTAAAGTTTCCCTAACGAACTCCAATCTACATTTCATTAGATTTGATGTTTCTACCGAGACACTCATCCCCTTTCTGGATGAAATGCGTTTCTTCTCGTCGGTGAAGATAGGTATCAAGTCTACTAGATCTCTCCAATGGTCGTGAGTGAAAATTTGTTCGCAGAAGGAGTCCTCACCGTCGTCCCTGGCACCAGAGTGCCATATGACAAAACCGCCGTAAACGCTCCTGCATGCGCTACCAGATCCAAGTCTAGCTATCTTAGACAATTCCTTGGGATCCATTTTAAGCCCTAGGGCGTCTGATGAAGCTAAGGTAAGAGCAGCTATACCAGCCGCAGATGAGGCTAACCCAGCAGAGGAAGGGAAGTTAGACCACGAATCCACTACGGCATATATACTCTTTCCAGAGATTTCTCTCATTCTGTCCAAGACTCTTGAAGCATAGGACTTAACTTCCTCGTCGGATAGCTTAACTCCGTTAACTCTCACTTTGTCCTTGCTTAACTCGGGATCGAAGACTACCTTGCTTCTTACCTTTAACGCCTCCAAGGAAATGGATAGGGAATCGTTTAGGGGTAAGTTAAGTGCTGAGTTCCTCTTCCCCCAATATTTCACTATGGCTATGTTGGAAGGTGCTTCAGCCTCTCCTTCAAGCATCCTTAGTCAGTCCCCTATCTTCTTTCACTTTTATAACCTTGATCCCGACGCTCTCCCAGAAAGACTTCACTTGTTCCATTTCCTTTCCTATAGCCAGGAGAGAGTCGCCTCCTCCAGCCCCAGGGGAGAAAGCTATCAAAGCCCCTCTCTTCTCCGTTTCGCGAAGGATCTTTCTTTCCTGTTGACTCTCCAGTTTCACTCCCACCTTTTCCGCGAGCAAGTTCAGTTCAGTCCTAGCCATCTTCACGTGAGGTATAGCGCTTATGAGGTCTCCCTTCTCTAGATACTTCACTGCCATCTCGTTTTCTTTCTCTATTTCTCGGAATGACTCCCTGAAGTAGTCAGTGTCTTTTGCCTTACTGAACTCCCTAACTAAGTTCACCGTGTCAGCGCTCCTGCCCGTGAACCCCAGAAGTATCTCGTAACCCGTGGGAAACTCTACCTTCTCTACATTCCAATCCCTTGAGTCAGGGGTGGTGAACCTCCTGTACTTCACGCTACCGTACACTGCAGTAGCTATGTCGAACCCGCTACCTATTCCTCCCTGTCTGACGTAATTTGCCTTCTGGGAGAGGAAGTGTATCTCATCCAGATCGATCCTCTCTCTCATGTAGTAGTAAAGACATCCGGTTAAGGAAACTGTAGACGCTGATGAGCTTCCCAGTCCTGTCTTTCTTCCCATGAAAGAGAAGTCTTCGTCGTTTTTCAGACTAACTTGAACTCCTTTCACATCTCCTAAGTGTTCTCTCACCACTGACAGAACAGAGTCTATGACAGGGTTCTCTCCTTCTCTGAACTTACCGTATGACGTATCGAACACGTTCTTTTTACCTTCCGTTAAGGTACACCTCACCCTCCTGTCTATAGCCACTGAATGGGAAATTCCCCCAAAGACTACTGTGTAACTCCCTATCCAGAGCACCTTCCCTGGGGAAGAAAATGAAAACGATCTCACGACAATAATTTAAGTAGTGTCCTTAATAATTAAGCGATGGAATTTCTCGATAAGAAACATAGAATTGTTGTCATGAGTATAGCCCAAGGAGGTCCTGCAGGGATAGATAAGGACGACCTCTTCCAGAGCATGAACTTGGTGATGAGCAAGGAAACACTGTCTCATGTTCTAGAAGACCTCTATTTCGACGGAAGTGTCAACATTCTCAGGGACGGCAATGAGATACGTTATGTAGCGTCAAAGGATATCAGGGAATCCATGATAGCTCTCGAGCTTCAGAAGTACAAGTTAGCTGAGAAGCTGGAGGAGTTAAAGGAACTGTCCAAGAATCAGGACAAGGACAAAGCTGAGGCTATCCTTAACTCGGTGAAGGAAGTCTCAATCCTGATTTCCAACTCCATTTTAAGCTTGTTGAAGAGCTCTCCGTCTTTGACTGTGCCAGAATACCTTGACATAGTGGACGCAATAAATAGAGACTTCCTGTCGAAGTTAGTTCCACTTTTGGAAGGTAAACCTTCGAAGAGGGAACTTGAAATCCTCATGAAGCTAGTTTCAAGATACCGCGGAGAAAAGGACGCTGAGAAGCTTAAGCTAGTCCTCGACAAGCTTTACGCGAGTGAGGAACAAAAGAAAAAACAGCAGGAAGAAAACGCTCAGCCAAAGAATCAAGGAGAGTCAGGCCAGCAGTAAGAACTCGTAAATCTTCAATTTTTATAATTAATTTGAAGTTTTAATGAATATAGATATATAGGTTATATATATGTATTATATTTCTTTTCTATCTGATTAAAAATCGCAGGAGAAATTAATCTCTTAATTCTAAAGCGTATATAGAAAAGATTTAAAAAGACAAACTCACATATTCAATAAGATAATAATGAGAGTTAAGAGATCAAATGCGGAGATAGTTGGTGATATATTAGAGGTAATAGACAAGGGTTACAACAAGACCTCCTCCCTTATGAAGAATGCCAATTTAAGCTTCACTTTAACAAAAAAATACGTCAATATGATGATAAGCAATGGTCTTGTTGAGGAAAAGGACGGAGAGTATAGGATAACCAGCAAAGGTAAGAGACTGCTTGAAAACTTACGGAAAATAAGATCTCTAGAAACTGAATTGGTAACACTTTTAAACTCTATAAATGAAGATTTGGTTAATGAATAGTCCCGATTTCATGTTTCTGCTGATCCCTACATTTCTCACTATAGTTTCATCAATTTTCCTTTATTACGTAAGGAAAAGGTTAACCTCAATAAGGGAGGAAAATGAAAAATTGGAAGATAAACTGGTCTTCCTCACGTTCAAGAGCTTAATAAGCTTTCTCTCGTCTGAGGAGGCTTCCTCCCTAATTGAGGAGTCAATAATCGGGGCAAGTATGAAAATAGACGGAGATGTCTTCATGAAGGAGCTCGAGAAACGTTGGCCAAAGTTGAGGAAGAGGTTAGGTAGCTTATCCTCTCTTATGAACGTCGAAAGGAGAATAGGATTTCTGATGAGGAACTTCGAGAATAGCTATTACTACACACTGGTTTCTTCTTCCTCATCAATGTTTCTGACTACAGTTAGCCTTCTTCTGTTCGTTTTAATGTTTCCCGCAATTTCAATGTTTTTCGCTGGTTTATCCACAGCTACCGTTTTGATATCTTTGTATTATGAAAAGAGAATGTTAGAGGGGTTCTCAGAGTACTTTAAACTCTACTCTAAATATTACTAGAAGCTCCTCCTTCCCCTTTCCCCTTTCCCTTATCTTCCTTTACTATATTCCACAACAAACCTACTTGTGGTACCTCAACTGAAACTACATCCCCGTCCTTGAGGTAGTTCTTCTCTCCGAACTCTCCTACACCTGCTGGAGTACCTGTAGTGATTAGATCCCCTGGGAGTAATGTGATCCCCTTGCTCAAGTAGGATATCAAAGAAGGTATATCGAATATCATGTCCTCTATCCCTCCGTCTTGCACTTTCCTTCCGTTCACCTTGGTGATTATCCTCAGGCTGTCAACGTTAACCTCGTCAAGGGAGACTACCCAAGGACCTACTGGGAGTCCCTTGTCCAGTCCCTTCCCTTTCACCCAGTTCAGACCGTAATGCGGAATACCGGGGAACTGATAATCCCTGAAGCTGACGTCGTTCACTACCGTGAACCCGAAGACGCATTCCATAGCGTCATGCTTTTCAACATCCTTACATTTCCTTCCTATGACTATGCCTATCTCCCCTTCATAATCTACTTTCTTGAGGTAATGGGGGATAACTATGGGATCTCCTATTCCGATCAAGGCGTTCCTGAACTTCGTGAAGAAGTACGGTTCGCTTGGAGGAGCCATGGAGGACTCCTTAGAGTGAGATCTGAAGTTAACCGCTGGGAGAAATATCTTCTCTGGATATACCGGAGGAAGGAATTTCTTCACCCTTACCTCCTTCATTTTAAGTGACTTAACCTCCTCGAATCCTGAGATCACCTTTGAGGTGTCTTGAAAAACGCATGAAAAAGCTTCATTCTCAGGCTGGTATACCTTTCCATCTTTCAAAAGTACGACTCCTTTTCCTTCGTCAAGTATGGCGTAACCTATTTTCACATGAGTAGGGGTAAAGCAGAAGTTAAATATTTAACTTTAAGGAAGTGAAAATGATTGATAATCTCTATCTTCGATTTCGTAAAAAATAGGTGAAGTTTTCGCAGTTCACGAGCGAATTCTTATTGAAGCCATTTTTTCTCAAAAATTGCTAAGAAAATCCTAGAAAAGTAACCTAATGAAAGGAGTGAGGCACAACGCTTATTTCTAGCTTTCTCTTTTACACATCTCATGGTAAAGAAATGTATTGTAGCTGGAGGTATACTTATAGAAGACGATAAGGTTCTGCTCATAAAACACAAGAAGCTTGGAAAATGGTTATATCCAGGAGGACATGTAGAGGAGAACGAGACCCCTCATGAAGCAGCTGAGAGGGAGTTCCTGGAGGAGACTGGATTAAGGGTGAACGTTATAGGCGATAAGTTCGAAACCAATGACCCTTTAGTTTCTCCGGAACCGTTACCAATTACCATTTCCATGGAAACCGTGAATTACCCAGACGTCACTCATCTCCACTATGACATGATATTTCTCGTCAAAAGGATAGGAGGGGAGCTGTCTGAGGGGAAGTGGTTCTCTTATCAAGAGATTGACCAACTAGATACATATGAGAACGTTAGACAGATCTTGAAGATGGCTTTCGACCGCAAGAAGGGAATATAAAAATAATCTGAAGAGCTCTAAATAAGAAGTTATGATCTGATATCAAAAATATTATAGAAATTCTAAAAAGAAGTTATAAGTTAAAGGTAAAAATAAGAGAAGAGGAAAAACTTCTTTTATGTCTTGTTTTGTCCTTGTTCTATCTCCGTTATTTCTCCTGAGGATACTTCCAGAGGCTTACCTTTAGTCTCAGGAATCATGAAGAACGTAACCGCTGCAGCTATGAACATGAGCACAGATAGGAAGGTGATCGCGAATGACAGTCCGTATGTCGCCAAGAGAGAGGGGAAGACGAAAGACGAGAATGATGCTCCTATTCTGCCTGCAGAAACTGTGAAGGATTGTACTTGTCCCCTTATCTTAGTAGGGGCCAGTTCAACGCCCAACATTCCTGAGGCACTTATGGAGCCTGGACCCGCTTGTTCCATGAAGTTAAACATTCCGAACAACAATATTCCAAGGAGAGGAGAGAAGGCTGGACCTATAACTAGTGCTCCAGTCTTCAGATCATAAGAAGTCCCGGTTGAAGAGAGGTAAAGGCTGAAGGCAAGGAGGAACGCTGCCATTCCTAAGAATCCTGCTATTTGCATGGGTTTCCTCCCAACGCGGTCTATGAGCAGTATTGCAAGTATTCCTCCGGGAACTGTGAACGCGAATTCGGTCATAAACTGAAACAGAGACGGGGTAAGACCCAAGACTTTCGCTATACTTGTTGGCCCGAACAAGATCGAAGAGTATGCAGCTATATCGAACAGGAACCAGAGGAACATAGCTCCAAAGAATACCCTAAGGTTCTTCCTGAAGTAATATCCGAATCCGTTGTTATCTTTCAAGTCAGCGTCTATTGAGACCTCGCTCTTCGCGACTTCCTTTACGACTTCCTTTACCTTCTCAACGTTGCCTTCTATTCTGCCCAAGAACCTTGCAGTCTCTGGTATCTTCCTTCTGAGGTAGATGACTGAAGCCGCTGGAATGGCCCCTGCAGCGAGTACGATCCTCCAGGTAAGGTCGGGAGAAACATGGAGGTATCCCAGTACCAAAGCTATTGCAGCTGCGACTGTAGCTCCGAATCCCCAGAACATTCCGAAGCCTAACGCAATTATCTTCCCTCTGTCCTTAGCGTTAGTATGTTCAGCCATTATCATAGGGGACAGAACGTAGTCAGCTCCAACACCCATACCCAGGAGAAATCTGATAGCTATTAACGTAGGAGCATTAGGCGCGAAGGCTTGTAGCAATGCACCTACAGTCATTAAAGCTACATCTATTCCATAGAACTTCTTTCTCCCCATTCTTGATAGTTGACCAAAGATTATTGAACCAACAGCCGCTCCTATCAACGCAGATCCTGCAACTAACGAGTCGTAAAAAACGTATGTTGAACTTCCCGGTTTTATCCCATAAGAGGACAAGACTATTGCAAGCACTATTCCTATGGAGGATAGATCGTACCCGTCTGTGAATACGCCCATTCCAGTAGTGAACAGATTCTTGAAGTGGAAAAAGTTCAGTCTGGTCTCGTCTAAAGGTTTGAAGGGATTTTGTCTCATTAACTCGATATGAAACGTATAGAATTTAAGCATTTTGAAAATATTCTATTTATTGTTATATATATCTATATATTTCTCTATTTATTATGTATCCTAAGGAATGTTAGAGGCTTCTTCCTTGTAACTTCGACCTGAGAAAGAGTTCTGGTACAATAGACATTGATTCTTAATATTTAACTATAAAGAAAAACTAAACTAACTGTAATTGCAATGAAATAAGAACGTTTCAAAAGAAGAGCTAAAGTAGAACTGAAATGACATTACTTTTATCTTAGTGGGCGAGAAAAATAACTTGAATTACGATGAAAACAGAATAGGGAGACATGATTAAGAAATATTGAAGCAGAGAAATAGGGTTAGGATGATGTTCTTATCAGATCGTAAAGTTTCCTATTCCTTGTTGAAACGATTACCTTGAATGACGACAGTGAAAGCAGGAATTTCCCCACTTTCTCGACGTCCTCATCTTTCAAGTGCTCTTCAGGTTCATCCACAAGTACTAGTGATCCTGGCTGGGCTGAGGCGATAATAGACAGCATTGTAACTAGAGATTTAACCCAAGTAGGAGAGTTTGACAGCCTTCCATTCCCGTATTGTATTATTCCTCCTTGTATCTCGACCTTTTCCGGAACTAAGTCTCCTATTTCAAGGTTATGGATCTCTGTTATCCCTTTCCTTATCCTCGACATCGCCTTTAGCCTAATGTCGTCAACGAACTGGATGATCTCCTCTTGCGATATCCCGGATTCTAACACGTTTATGAGTGAAGCCCTATCCGCAGGGACGATCACTACTTCCTGGAAGCCGGTTTCGTCTTCTAGCTTCTTCCTATACGCCGAGATTACGGGTTCAATCATGCTCTCCATTTCCTGGGAGACCATTTCCTCGAACTCGGAGTGTATATTGAACGACCCTCCAAGGATTTCCTTCAAGCTTCTGCCTACAGCTGCCCTGAGCTCGTCTATCTTAATTTCCCTGTCCAGTCCTCTATCCTCAACCTTCACCCTCAAGTCTAGTGTAAGGGAAACCTTTCCTTGAGAGTAGTCAACCTTCAACAGGATTTTAAGCCCTTTCATCGCTATAGACTTCAAACCGTCGACTTCCCTGCTGCCGTGTACGTCAAATAAGTCCATTTCTACCTTCCTTTCCATAATCCTGCCCATTACCTTTTCAAAGTCGAAATTGACCTCAACTCTCACGGGGTTCTCCAGCGAGACTGTGTAGTTCTCATACTTGACTGGAAGGGGAGTGCCAAGCTCCCTGAGTAAAGGAATTGCCTTAGACGGCTTTATCATCTTGAAGGAAACCTCTCTGAAGAACACTAGTAAGGTAGTCAATGTCATGTAGAAGCTCTCCAGTTTTCCCTCACTTCCCCTAGTTATGGCTGAAGCTAGCTCCCACCCTACCCTTTTCCTTATCTGAGAATACCCCTCATAATCCAGGATATAGTACGAATTGTAAATCTTCGCGAGGTCTTCATACCCGTAAACTGCGGTTATCCCTTTATCCTTTACCTCGTTAAGAATGGCTTCCATTCTCATTGTTTCTCTCCATCATTTAAATACTTCTCCAAAATGGCTATCGAATAATCGTATCTAAAGGAAGTGTCGTGGTGCCCACCATCGAACTCCTCGTAGACGTGGTCAACTCCAGACTTAGAAAGGATGGAGTGAATAATCCTACTGCCGTACTGTATGTTGTACTCGTCCCTTTTGCCCACGTCTATGTAAACCACTTCCTTTTCTCTGAGGGCAGTCACGTAGTTCTTTAAAGCCCTAACTGGATCCTTCTCTACCCATCTCTTCCATACGTCCTCCACTATCTCGCCGGTCTCTAAGCTGAAAGGCAGTTCCACGTCTTCTCCCCTGGGTGAGTAGAACGCTGACATTGCTAAGATCATGAGAGTGGTTAACTCGTCCCTTCTCTTCTTGGTCTCCCTGTTCCAGAACGTCGTGAACCATTCCCTCCATGAGGAAAACCTACCGAGCCTCTCTATTGCCACGGGGAACTCGGGAATATATATGTACTCGAAGTAAGCGTCACCTGAGTGGTCAGCGATAGCCCTGATCTCCTTGTGTTTCATCCCTATCATGACAGAGCCGTATCCTCCCGAGGACTTACCCATTATCCCTATCTTGTCTGTCTTGTATGTTTCAGAAAGCGTCTTCACTACCTCCATAACGTAGTCCTCGTAGTTGCCCACGGCAGATGAGTTCAGGTACTGATTCCCTCCCATCTTAGTGAAAGTGTCCGGAAGTACCATCACGACCCCGTTGGATTTCCCTTCAGCTTTCATCCTCTCCAGCCTCGTCTTCATGTCCTCTGAGAAAGGGTCGTAGTTCAACATGGACAAGGAGGAGCTGAGGAAACCGCTGAGGTAAATGATCAAGGGTTTTCCCTGGGGGTTTTCCGGCTCTATTACTGCAACTTTCCTCTTGTAAGGGTCTTTCAAGGGGTTGTCCTTTAGTGATTCGCTCTCAAATTCCACTAACTTAAGGTTCATCTCTAGACCATGTAGCTTTTCCACATCTTGAAGGTTTCGCGAGAGATGCAGATAGAGCCTAACATACAGAATCTCTTCTCTTCACTTAAATCCTTGAACTTACATTTCTCCTTATGGAACTTGCTGTTGTAGTGGTGGTCGGTTCGGATAAGCCGGGAATTGTAGCCGGGATATCATCTGAGTTAGCAAAAAACAACGTGAACATAGTAGACATCTCCCAGACCGTCCTCAGAGGGGTCTTCTCCATGATAATGGTCGTAGACATCTCAAACTCGTCTGTGAAGATAGGTCAGCTGAGGGATTCCCTGAAAAACAAGGGGAAAGACCTCAATGTCGACGTGTTGCTTTATCATATAGATGTGTTCAACTACATAGAGAGGATCTGACATGTTCTCTCCTGAGGAGATAACTGAAGTAATAAAGATGCTTACGGAGGAAGACCTGGACATAAGGTCTGTGACTCTGAGTATGAACATGCTCGACGCCATCGATAGAGAAGAGGAGAGATCTGTCTCCAGAATCATGGATAGAGTAGAGGTAGTTCAGAGGTTCTCTCAAGTAGTCGACGAAGTGAAAGAAAAGTACGGTGTAAGTATAATCACAAAGAGAGTCGCGACCTCGCCGGTTCAGTTCTTCCTTGAGGCGAACCCCTCCAAGGGCTATGCTATCAAGCTAGGTAAAGCCCTAGATTCCCTCGCTATCAAGGGAGGGATAGACTACGTGGGAGGGTTCTCGGCTTTCGCTGACAGAGGTACATCGAGGAGCGCTGACGTCTACATATCGTCTCTGGCAGACGTGATGAACAGCACTAGTAGGATTGCGGGTGTCCTCTCTGCAGGTTCTACGTTCAGCGGGATCAACTTGGGGTCTGTGAGGGGCTTCGTGGATCAAATTTTTGACATGAGACCCGAGTCATCTTCAAGAGTCGCAGTGATGGTCAACCTCCCACCCGATTCCCCCTTCGTCCCCTCCGCAACTCACGGGTTGGGGATGCCCGACATGCAGGTCAACGTTGCTGTAAGCGGACCAGGGGTGATAGAGTCAGCGATAAGGAAGAACAGAGTGAACGACATAAGGGAGCTACATAACCTGATAAAGAGGCATGCGTTCAAGGTAACTAGACTAGGGGAGTTAGTAGGAAAGGAAGTGTCGAGGCTCATGAACGTCCCTTTCGGAGCGGTAGACTTGTCGTTAGCTCCCTCCCCGAAGACAATGGACAGCGTAGCTAGGGTAATTGAAGCTATGGGAGTACAGAGGGTCGGAGGTTTCGGGTCGTTGACAGCCCTGGCGATTCTCTTGGATGCGGTAAAGAAGGGAGGGGCGATGGCCACATCCTCGGTCGGGGGGTTGAGCGGCGCCTTCATACCGGTGAGCGAGGACTCCGGCATGACGGAAGCAGCCATGTCAGGTTCCATTACTTTCGAAACTCTGATCATGATGTCTGCAGTGTGTAACACTGGGATAGACATGGTTGGAATAAGCAAGGATTCCGACAGAAACGAGGTAGCTTCCATGATACTGGACGAACTGACCTTGGGCCTTTCCTTGAACAAGTCGCTTGGAGTGAGGCTTGTACCCGTAGATGGTAAGCCAGGGTCCGTGGTTGACTTAGGAGGGCTTCTCGGGAAAGTGGTTATAATGCCTTTAAAAGGTATTTCGAGTTCCATATCCTCCATGGATGGGTTCATACCCAACTTCCTAAAGAGACTTGACTTCGGTTGAAAGTAGGTTTTCAGGATTCCGACTTGTTTTTCAAGACACTTCATTTATATTGTTAGGTTGGGGACATAAGACCAAATTGAGAGATAGTCAACACATTAAGATCTCAGATTTAGAAAGTGATACACAAGTACAGACAAAATCAGAGGTCAAATTCATGATATTTAAAGAGGGTAAACCTCGTCTAGTTGTCTTGGTAAAATAATGATAGTTAATGAAGCGTAATCTCTGGTACATCAACAGAATTACTGTCTATTCATAAATGTTACTTCAATCTATCAGGGTCGTTCCGACCTCAGCTCCAGTGTTTGCCTCTTCTCGTCCGATTAATCTCTCAAGTTGATGGCTATCAAGAATGAATCCATGTCCGTAAGGTCAGAACATTTCATGAGAATTTTCCTGGCTAAATAGAAACCATGAAAGAAATTGTAATTAAATCAAAAATTCTAAAAAATCACAAACTTGTTGACATTAGAGCCTTGTTTTAGTTATGAAAAACGCCATTAGGGAAACAATAAAGGAAATTATTGATATTATAAGAAAAGCGTTGAACACTCCAACTAAGGTCGTTATTATACCGCTGAGCAACATCCCCGCGGGCACGAAAATGTATGATAAGGTACTTTCTATGCCTGAAAACACGTCTAGATTCTCCTTAGGGCAGGTCATCTGGAAGAAAGATGTATACGACACTGAGAATAAGGCTGAAGATAGACCGATCACACCATAAAGTGCAAGACCTACAGTGAAAGATCTCGTCAAGGAAAGCCCTAAAATGAAGAACGAGGTTAGAAAGAGGGATAAAACCAAGTTAAAGGTAAGTCTTTTACTGGACTGAAAATTAACCACATATGATCCCACGATTGATCCTAAGAAGTTCAGTGACTCGAGGATAGTGTACTTAGATGAAAGGATGTGAAATGCAGATATGTACACTACTTCTAAGGTAGAAGGGAAAGTTGTAAGAAAGTTGAAAATCGACGACATCATGATTAGAAGTAAAAGTTTCCTATAACCTAAGAGCAACTTGAAATCCTTCTTTAAAGAGAAGAGATTTTCTCCTTCTCTGTCCTCTTGTTCCTTTGAGCGATAATCGACCTTTACATCTGACAACAGGAAATAGAAAAGCACCCCAAGTAAGGTCAATGCTACGCCTATGTAAATTAATATCTGAAAATTATTTATATTTAGAGCTAACGCAATTATTAGGTACGAAATAAGCTGAACTGCTTGGTTTGTCCCTGACAGAACAGAGTACGCCTTATTCAAGAAGTCTTTGCCTATCACGTTATAAACGTAGAGCCTTCGTGCACTGTAGGTGAAAGTAAAAAGGAAAGATGTGATTGTAGTGCTCACTAAAATGAATATTACGTCAGTTAATGTTTGGTTCAAGAATGCTTTTATAATAGTGGCGAAGGAAAAGTCGTTAATTGCTGAGAGGAAAGTAGGGAAAATGAGCAACTTCTTCAGGGAAAACCTTCGAGGTAGCTTTGAGAAATATGTTGTACCCACTAAGTTGACTATCATCTCAACGAAGTAGACCAGGGAGACGAAAATTGGCGATCTAGTAATAAAAAATATAATAAAAACCATTATAGCAGGATAAAACACTGCTTCCGCTAACTCAAGCAATCTGCCTATCATGTAGTAGATGAAACCCTTATTATACCAAGTTTTGGCTATAAACTTCACCTACAATCCTATATGGAATTTTTTGACAAATTAGAGGTAAACTTAGAGACATAATTAGATCCGTATTCCTTTGGGATAATGTAATAACTTTTGTCTTTTATCACAAGTCTTACGGGATAAACCTTTACTCTTTCGCTCCACTTTCTATGAAGGCTAGCTATGTACTGATGGTAACTCAATGGAACCACATACCGATGAGGCCTCACCACAGGAAACTCTTCGTCTTTTGCGTTGGCTGAGACGTTCAATATGTCAGCAATAGGTGAAAACAACTTATCTGGCTCTGGATCCCATCTTAATACTGGTTCATTTCTAGTTACAACTCCTGCTAGATTCATGAATAGATGAGCTACTCCTGCAGGTATTTTTAATGAAACGTCTGGATCCGCATCAAATTCTATTCTAATTCGTTTATGTAAGGTTGGAGAATTAGCTCTACAATCTACGAACTCTCCTATAATTTTTCCACCGTTCAAGGGAGGATTAATGTAAGTTAGCTTATCGTCTCCGGAAAGGTGAAGTGCGAAAAAGGGATAACTCCATTCGTCATTCTTTTTCGGCGCGTGATAAACTATAGTGGTAAATAATGAACCTTCTGAAGGTATGAGAATCCTGCTTCCTTCACCGGTATCAAAAAAATGATTTCTTTCAAAGACTAGTCCTTCTATTTCAGTAGACTTAACAATCTCGCCCAATTCATTCTACCTGAAAGGCATTTCTAGGCTGCTATTAACTCGTGACCATACTCTTCTACTATTTTCTTTATCTCTCTTTCATCTCTATTGGGATCACGTAGTAGCTCTTCAATCAGATTTGCTGTTGTTCTTTTCACACCTACACCGAGCGCTGCTATATTACCATTTAATAATTGCATCTCAAAAAATATATCTTGATCTTTTTCACCAGATTTATATATATATTCACTCATTTTTGCTCATTATAACTCTTATCAATCCTATATATATATATATTACTGTCATAATTAATGAAAAATAATTAAACTCTAGATGAGCGAGTCATTTTGAGGGTTGAATACTTTATAAATAATAAGGCTCTAACTTAAATATATTTTATTATTTATCCATAGATCTCTCCAATGATCTAACTTCCACATCATTTTTATGGAAAATAATTTTGATAAACTTTCAAATATCTCATTCGATCTAGTATATAAGGAAGAATATTATTATACTTTTAGTATAACGACATTCTTTATTTATAATTTATTTACTATATATTTTTAGTATTTCATTTTTTATTCTTCTATATATGATCGCTTTAGGATTTAACTTAATTGCGATTTCTATGTTTTCCTCAGCCTCTTTTATCCTGCCTAGCTTCATCAAACATAACGACCTCACATAGTAAAGGAAAGGATCTCTGCTCCCTAACTCTTCCGCCTTCTCAAGGTATTTGAGTGGCTCCTCATATTCTCCTACTTTCCTTAAGGAACTTGATAGGCTAAGCAGACAACTAATTAACTCCTTGTCCTTCAGACCCAACTCTAGAGCTCTCTTATAGTATCCTATTGCTATTCTCTCCTTATTTCTTCCGTCATAAATCATACCGATATAATAATATGCTCTACCATCACCAGGGTTCTCCTTTACGTATTCTTCAAAGAATGAGAGAGCCTCTCTGTATTTATTTTGATTAAAAAGAGAGATTCCATCGGTTATATTCATATTATAAGCTTATTTTTATTATAAAATATAACTCTTCTTTTAAAGGTTCTGAGGATACTAGGTAGACATGTAGACTCTACACGTCTCTTCTAAAGAATTCCAGCTCCATTGTTACCTGTCTAATATACTCGTTGCTGACATCTCTAGAGATTAGCTGAACTTCAAGCGGAATACCAGTTTTCTCTGTTTCTCCAAGTCTAAACGAATTCCTTCCATTCTTCATTTCATTTGGCTCATCCTTTTGCTTGATTAACACTTATTAGCTGTAAAATATTTTAACTTATAATAATGTTATTTAAAGAAATTTACATCTTTTATCTTAAACTTCAATAAAGCGAAGTGTAATAAAATTTTATTATTAATAGATATTGAAGAGAATGTTGAAGATAATATAAGCAGGGAGATATATGCGTCACCTACTAAACTAGAGTGAAAGTAAGTAACTTTACTTATATTAAGCTAATTTTTTTATTATCAATAAAATCATAATATATTATGAAAGCTCTCTCGTTTGAGAAAAGTGGAGTAGATAACCTGAAGGTAGCGGATGTCCAAAAGCCTGACGTGGGGACTCATGACGTTAGAATAAGGGTGAAGATGGCTGGAGTGAACCCAATAGATTACTTTGTAGTGAATGCCCTCCCTGTGAAACCCATGCCCCACATAGCTGGGGCCGAGATTTACGGAGAAGTTGAAGCTGTGGGAGAACACGTGAGAAACATCAAGAGCGGAGACCGTGTTGTGGTGTATAACAGGGTTTTCGACGGAACCTGCGACATGTGTCTATCGTCAAGGGAAATGCTGTGTAGGAACGGAGGCATAATGAGCGTGGTGACGAACGGAGGTTACGCTGAGTACTTCGTGGCTCCAGATAAAAACGTCTTCAAAGTGCCCGATTACATGAGCGACGAGCTAGCAGTGAGCATGCCCGTCTCTGCCCTCACCGCGTATCACGCGCTCAAGTCTGCAGGTGTCAGGGCGAACGAGAATGTAGTGGTTTTCGGAGCTTCCGGGAACACGGGTCAGTTCGCAGTTCAATTCGCCAAGAGGATGGGTGCCACAGTAGTGGCAGTGAGCAGGAAGGGTTGGTTAAAAGACTTCGGTGCAGACTACTTGATGGGGTACGAAAACGTAAAGGAAGAGGTATCCAGAGTAACCAAAGGTAAAATGGGGGACGTTGTCGTCAACTCTATTGGATCTTCCGTGTGGGATTCCAGCCTTCAAGTGTTGGGAGTCGCGGGGAGGATTGTGTTCTTCGGAGGGATCACAGGTTCTAACGTTAGTTTAGATCTCTCTCGTGTATACAGCAACTATACGAGGATAATAGGCACTACAGGAGGTTCGAGGCTCGACCTAATGGAAATATTGAACAGTTGCGATAAATGCAAAGTTAAGGTATGGAGGACTTATCCCTTAGAACAAGGTCAAGAGGCCCTCAAAATGTTATTTGACCCTTCGAGAGACGGCAGGATATTGATCAAGGTAAACTAAGTCTTTGTTTTTTTGTGTGTTTGAGGACAAGTTGTACTCACATGCATGTCTCTACACGCGGTCTTTTTTACCTCCACTTTTCATCTTCATCTTGAACTTTCTGTCAAAGGTAAGTAACGTAAGTTCAGTCTCCCAGCTACAGATAGTATTAGAAGGTCATTGAAATCGTCGTAACCTTTTACGGCTTCTTTATTACGTAGCGTATAATATACGTCTTCATTAGTGTTTTGGACTATCTCAATTTTTGGGTCGTTCAAGACCTCATTTAATATTTCTAAATTAAGACTGTTCTTTATGAAGAAATAAGCGATTTCCGAGACACATACCAGGGGTAAATATGCCTTATCTATGTCTTTCCATTCCTTAAGAGCTTCACAATGCTTTTCGTGATGTCTGAAAATAATCGCTACTATTAAGTTCGTGTCAACTATTGCTTCCAACATTCTCTCCGGCTTCATTTATATTGTCGATCTCCTCATCAGTTATTTTCTTACCCAACGTAAGGTTAAGGGATGCTATGTCCCCCTTCTTCTTCTGAATTATCATCTTATCACCCTCAACTGTCACTATCAACTTGTCTACGACCTCTATGCCGAGCTTTCGTCTAGCTTCGTAAGGTATTGCGGTTTGATAGTTTCTTGTCACCTCAACCTCTTCCATAAATAGTAACGATGACTAGTAATATATAAAAGTTATAAGTTATTATAGGAAACTAGAACGAAAAACGCATCGATCCATTTACCTAACGTAAGTTCGAGGTAGAGGCTCTCTATGAAAGTGGTGAATCTAGGAAGGATCATTTGATCTATCTTTCATTATTCTAGACTTTGTGTTGGAAATTCCACCACATTTCACGGAAAACTTGCTAATTAGAAATCAATCTTTACGTAAAACTTGACAGATCTAAAGCAAGTTTTAAGTTAAACTTGCCGTTATACTATCTCAAGATGTCCCTAATATCGCAGATGAGCTTTCAGAACCCGTGGTGGATAGACGTAAAGAGAATTTATGATGACGACCAAGTGAGGAAAGTCCTCTCCTCGAACCCGAGGTTTGTAATACCCCCTTCAGAGCAGAGTGCCCTCATTGTGGGACCTAGGCAGGTGGGGAAAACGACTTACATGAAGACGACCATAATGAGCCTCCTTGAGAAAGGTGTTGAACCCAAGAAGATATTTTTCTTTTCTTGTGATTCCCTGAAGGACAAGGAAGATCTCATATCTCTACTGTCACAGTACAGATCGCTCATCAACCAAGAGGGAGGGTTCATCTTCCTGGACGAAATAACTTTCGTGAGGGAGTGGAACGTTGGGTTACTCCATCTATTCAACGGAGGTTATTTCAAAGACTCCTTGGTGTATGTGAGCGGGTCCTCGTCTGTGTCCCTAAAGAAGGAGACTCTTCCTGGAAGACCCTTGATGAAAGTGTCCTTTCTTCCATTAAACTTTAGAATGTTCTTTGACATATTTTTCAAGAAAAGTCTGAACGTGGGTGCGTCCAACGTCCTTGACATGAAAGGTCTTCAAGCTAATGCGATGAAGCTAGTCCCGTACTTGGGTGAGCTCAACAAAGCCTTATTCGAGTACTTGAAGAGAGGGGGAATTTTCGCGACTAATTACGTCGATGGCGATCCTTTGTATTCCCTCTATGAGACCTATAAGGACGCAGTGTTGAGCGACCTAGCTAAACTGGGCAAGGACGAGAGGATATTCAAGGAAATAGTCGAGAAGGTCATAGACTCTTACGGCTCTAGGATCTCTGAGAACACGATAGCGAGAGACACATCGATAGGATCTCATAGCACAGTGTCAAACTACTTGGACCTGACTGAGAACCTCTTCATGTTGAGGGTCTTCCGAAAGATAGAGGGAAACAAAGTAAACAACAAGTCGTTCAAGAAGATATACTTCACCGACCCGTTCATCTATAGGGTAATGAAGAGATACACAAAGGGACTGGGCGACATGGAAGAGGGAGAAATCCCCCACGTGATAGAGGGCGTGGTTGGTGAGCACTTAGCTAGAGAATACAATGGCGTGGGGTACACTTTCTTTAAAGGTGGAAGGGAAGTGGATTTCGTAGTGCAAGGTATCGGGATAGAGGTCAAGTGGGGGAAGGGAAATTTCACGGACTTAAGGATGGAAAAAGGATACATACTCACGTTTGACGAGATGGAGTTCGGCGATAAGAAAATCGTGTTGCCCTTGTCAATATTTCTCTACTTAGTATCATCAAAAAAGATATTTTATGAATTATAGTGTTCGCTAAGGTTTCGTCTTTGCCCTGGAGATTAAGGATAGAGGATGAGAACTGCCTTCCCTTACTAGGGTATTTCATTGTAGAACATGCTAGAACGGAGACTGTAACTAATGACGAAACTTGCTTTTTCGTGCTATCTAAGTTATCTAATCAGATATACCATCTTTCTTCCGATTATATGAATTAAAAATAACTGATTTATTTTTTGTATGTTTTCCCCACTTTAGCTACCATATCTTTCGTCTAGTCAGACATAGGACATAGTTAGCGGAGACATTCTTGAGCAGTCTGTATCGTCCTGTCCATCTAGGTTTCCAACTTACAAGGTTTCCTGGTTCTCATAACTCATTTCAGTTGTAACAGAAACGGACGAAGCACTCGCTAACTTTAAAAATGTCACAAGGATGAAAAAGTTAAAGACCAATTTATGAATATAGCAAAATATTTAATCCCTTATATAATTTTTTCTACTTTAGCTTTTTACTTCGCTAAGGATGGTGTGGAACACTCTTCACCCGTTTTCTTCATGGGGATCAGGTACGTGATAGCCGGACTCCCTCTCCTCCTCTTTGTTAGAAAGATGGTAATAAACAAGGACACTGTGGTTTTAGCTCTCCTCACTTCAATAAGCTCAGTGCTCTGGGGTTACGGTCTGGTTTACGTTTCTCCCAGCGAGTCTGCGGTCTTGAGCTACTCAATGCCGATCTTCTCTTTACCGATAGCTCTCCTCCTGATAAAGGAGATACCTCAGAAGGAGGAAATAGTCGGACTCGCAGTAGCGTCTCTAGGTCTGGGAATTTACAGCATACCCTTAATGAGAGGTTTCCAGCTGGAAGGGGCTGTCCTCACGTTAGCTAACGCGTTCTTCTGGGCTTCCTATACTGTTTATTACAGGAAAATGAAGGACATGGATCCCATGGTAGTCAACACGTCTCAGCTCCTCATAGGCGGGCTTATGATACTCGTGGTTTCTCCATTGTTTGGGACTCAGATCGCCTTCACTGTCAACGAGGTAGGGGACCTGCTCTTCGTGAGCACCTTTGGAGGGTCAGTGACATTTCTCCTCTGGAACATGATGATGAAGTATGAAAAGGTGAATAAGGTCACTGTGGCTAGCTACTCTATTCCAATTTTCACTACTGTCCTCCAGTCACTCACGTCCTACAGCTTGCCTTCATCTTACTCCGTCTCTGGGCTCACCTTAATGACGCTAGGAATAGGAGTGTCAAGGTTAAAGGGAGGAATAGGAAAGGTGAAGCCGAAGAAGAGACTAGGACAAGTTCACAGACCTACGTGATACTGGGGAAGTTCTATATTGAAACATTTACTTCTTACTCTTTCTAACTCTTTCTAATTACCAATCTTAAACTAGTGTCATTCTTCTAATTCTTGTGGACTCCAACGCAGGCCTAACCTTGGTCCTTCTCATTGCGGGAGGACTTGGGTTGGTCCTCAGCAGGATTAAGATATCCCCTGTGGTCGCTTACCTGCTCGCAGGCTTTCTTGGGAAGACCTTGGGCTTCTCTTACCCTCCTGATCTTTTCAACTTCCTGACCTTACTCGCCACGGGTCTGGTTTCGTTCGAAATAGGAGCTACCTTAGACGTGAAGAACCTTCGTGCCACGGGGAGAAGAGTGACTTTCACTGTCCTGATAGAGAGCTCCATAGTGCTGATCGCGGTCTTCCTGACTTCTAAATTCCTCGATATTTCGCTCATCCAGACAGTAATGATAGGTATCATAGGGGTTGACTCCAGTACGAGCATAGTCTACAAGATGTCTGAGAGGAGAGTAGACCCTAAGGATAGGTCATTCATGTTAGCCGTGAGCTCAGTAGAGGACGTAATGGTCTTCGTGCTCTTCTCCTCTCTGCTTGGAGAAAGTGTGATTTACACGGTGTTCTTCTCTATAGCTTCCCTGATGATAGGCATAGGGATTTCAAAGTACTTCATAAGGTATAACTTATCTCTAGGGACGGAGAGCGTCATACTTTCGGCAGTTTCCTCAATTTTCTTTTTCAATCTCATAAGCGGGCTTGTGGACATACCCTCCTCCCTTGGTTCCTTCATCCTAGGCCTCTCTGTCGCGAGCGCAGTTAACAACGCTGAGAAAGTAGTGGAAAGCCTCAAGGGTATACGGGACTTCTCCCTGATTTTCTTCTTCATTATAGCGGGGACTTACTTTCAATTCTCATGGGACGCCCTACCTTTCCTCTTCGTTCTCATAGCCTTGAAGTACTTCGCGTTCAGCTTCGCTACTTGGATAACCGGAGACCAATTCTTGAAGGCATTTAGGCTCGGTCTTTACATGACCCCGCTCAGCGAGTTCGGTCTCATCCTCTCCATGAACGCCATGAGCTTGGGCTATCAAGTACCTCTAGCCTACGACGTATCGACACTCGTTATAACAGGCTCCTCCACGATCTCCTCCATACTGGTCCTGTTCGAGAGGACTATCCTGAAGGGACTATCCAGGGTATCACAGACCCAGCTTGTAACTCAGACTGACTACGTAATCAGATCCCTATCCGCGAGGGACATTAAGATAAGGTATCCTTACTTCTTGGCCGTCCTGACAAAGTTTTCATTTTACAGTATTGCATTGTTATTTTCCTCTTATATCGTGGGAGGTGTAGCAGACCTTTTCCTGCCTGGGTCTCTCTCAGAGCTAACTAGGGCATTGCTTTTTCTCATTACTTGGTTTTCAATTACAGCTATTTGGTTCTTTACGGTGTTGAGGCTAACTTACAAGATCGACCCACTACTGAGGGGAACTGTGAGGGGAATACTGTACCTAATTTCAGGTACTCTTTCTCTGGATTGGATGGTAACTGGAGTGGAAGTCTACTCTCTCCCAATCCCTGGGATAGTTTTGGCTTCAATTGTGTTGCTTGTCATTTTAGTATTGTCTTTTCTCTTCAGGCACAGGATCAGTAAAATAGTCGGTTCCTCAGTCTAACAAGTTCCAAATAGACAATCCTCCAATGTAAGTACAAAATATTATTAGGAAGAGACAAGAAAGTAAATAATCAATGGTATATAGGCAGTGCGTCAAGGGAAGCCCTGAGATGTGCGAGCTGGAAGTACAGATAAGCGATGAGAACGAAGTATATGTGGTCAGGAACGGAATAATTAAACGGATTAAAAATTACAAGGAAATAATGCCTTACATTTCCATGCTTACCCCTGCTTTCAGGGCCTTAGTAATAGGTAAACTTGAGGAGGGGGAGAAGGTATATGCCTCACTTTACAACACGACTCCAGTGAAGGAGGTACACAAGACCGCTGAAGGTGTTTATAGTATATGGAGGAACGGACTGCCTAGCCACGTTAGCTTCACGGATATGCCCGAAGACTCTATCGTCTACTTGCCCCCTTCAAAGCTCATAGAGATAGGGAACGGGTATTTCGTGGATAAAGAGCCCCTCTTCAGACCTGCTGATAAGTTCAATGAAATGGCTGAGAACGGGGTTTACATATTCGGACCTCAGGTCTGTGTCGGGATGAGGGGCTGTTCGGTCTTCGGAGACGAGGAGTACAACATCAGAAAGATAGACAAGGACCTCTTCGTGATAAAGCTTTGGATGTATTACCTGATCCTAGGTAAAGGGCAGATTATCTCAAACAATAAGATAAGCGAATTCTCTAGGGTGATAATCACAGTGACCGAGAAAGGTGTAACAAACTATTCTGGTAACTCCTCAGGCCCGGTGAAGATTTCTATTGAGACTTCTAGATCAGAAATTACAATAAAGTTTAACGAAAAGAAGCTGTCTCTAAGCTGTACTCCATACGACGAGGTTAAGGCAAATATAAGCGTAGATAGAGAGATAGCCCAAGCGTTAAACAGCTTCTTCTCCTCAGTTAACTTATTTCGATAACTCCGGATGGGGGCAAAGATCTATGAAAATTTAAAATTCAATTTGTAGGACAAGCGCATGTAAGCCTATAAATTGGGTGGAACCCAACCTATGAAGTAACCTCCTCTTCTAACCATTTTGAAGTTATAATAGAATACTCTAGGGCTATACACCTTGGGCTCCCTAATGGGTACGGGATTCAGAGGAACGTCATCAGTTACCTTTTCTGATTGGAACACGAAAACCTCTTTGGGTGTGAAAGGTAGAATAACCCTTATAGACAATGAGTAGGCGTAAGGGATGAACACTCCAGCATAGCTCCATTTACTATTGAACTTCTTCAAACTCTCTTCTACACTCATGGGATAGAAGAGCGGGACACTTTCCTTCTTTTTCTCCACGTTAATTTTCATATTTTTAAGGGAAACGATCTTAGTGGCTGACTCCTTGTTTCCTATACTGTCTACTTTAATTTCCTTAGATACTCTATAAATTATTCCTTCATTTATTATATTACTATTTATTGACAATTTATTGCCTGTCTTCACAAGAAAACCTATATCGATGAGAAACTTAGTGTACGAGTTTCCTATCCTTTCCCTTATCTGAAACTTAGTCAGTTGATTGCCTGCCTGAATTTCTTTAAGCAGTTCTATTAGATCCTTTAAGCTCTTCTGAATCTGTCATCTCCAAATATCTTCTAACCTCTTCTTCTATAAAATTAATGCTCTGAGAAATTTCATACAGCTTTTTTATTTTTATTGCTATGTTTTTTCCTTTCTCTGTAAGTTCGAAATAACTATCACCTTTTTGTTTTACTATTCCTTTCTTTTCTAAACTATTTATGTATTTTTCAAATATCATAGAATTTATTCTCAATGTCTTTATGATTGATGCCCTAGTTTCCTGTCCAGAGCTCATCGCTAGTATAATTTCCATTTCAAGGCAAATAGAGCTTCTTCTTGTTGTCATTAAATCCCTTTAGTTAAATAAAATGGTTATAACTTATGTTGCCTTGAACGTAGATTAGATTGAAAGAAACCTAAACTTTTAATTCATGAATTGAGTGCTAACTAAAGCTTTTATCTTTTGAAGTGCAATTATAATGTTTATAGTAGGAAACTGAATTAAATTAAAAGAAAATTCAGAGTGACTTTCCCATTGAATATAGAATAGTAAGCAAATAGTCCCTTAACTCTCTCGTTATCAGGAAGTTCTGTCTTACATGTTCCTTCCCCCTGCTTCCAAGGAGAGAACCGTATTCCTTGTTCTTCAAGAGGAAAGTCATGTAATGTGATGCCCCTTCCACGCTGTCAACTAGGTACCCTGTTACGCCGTGGATCACCTGAAGCGGTATCCCGCCGGTGTTCCCTCCTATGACTGGTCTCTCCTTCCATAATGCCTCGCTCACCGTCAACCCGAACCCTTCCTTGATAGACTTCTGCATCACCAGGGAAGAAGCCCTCTGGAACGCATTTATCTCCAGATCGCTCCCAGGAGGTAACATGAGGAGGTGTATGTCTTTTTCACCGTCCACTTCCTTGACTACTTCGTTATATACTATCTCTCCCTCTGGGTCGTCAGACGCCGGGCTACCGACGTAAACTAGCTGTGAGTCAACGTGGTTCCTGGTGAGCTTGAAAGCCTTTATTACTCCTATCGGGTCCTTGGCCCTATCGAAACGCGAGACTTGTGTGATGATAGGTTTGTCCTCCTTTATGTCGTATTTCTTCAGCACCCTCCTGACTGTAACGTCATGGATTTGAGAGTTCTTCACAGAGAGAGGGTCTATTGAAGGTGGGATGATGAACTGAGGTATCTCCATGTCGTCCCTTCCGAAGGAAGGTACTGAGATTATCATGCTTTTGTACTGAGAGACGTATTGGCTCAGGAACTTCCATGTGGGAGGATATGGGTTTGAAATGTCTATGTGGCACCTCCATATCCAAGTATTGTTCTTCCTGTACTTCACTAATCCAGCAGGTTGAGGGTCGTGGATGAACATGACGTCGTAGTCGAGGGGGACCTCCGTGGAGTTGATTTCCTGCCACTTGTCGTATATCTTGAAGTGCTCATCTGTGAGGTTCCCTGCACCGTTTTGAAGCGAGTTGTGGAACGCTTTAGTCACGTTGAAGAACTCCGAGTCTCCCCTTATTACCTTCCAGTCCACGTTGATACCGAGGTCCTTCATGAGTGGGACCATCCTATTGAGGATCTCAGCGACTCCCCCACCAGCCTTGGTGGAGTTCACGTGTAGGACTGAAACTCCCTTCAGTTTCTCAGCTATCTTCACTATACCGTCTATTTCCTGTTCTCCAACGATTGGAGCATACTTCTCGATCATAGCAACTCCTCCTCTAGGTTCTCTATCAGGTCTTCCCTGAGCTTCTCCTCGCTGGTGTACGTCTGGGGGTCTATAGAGGACAACTTAGAGGACAAGTCCTTGAGCCCGAAGTTCTCCTCCAGCCACAAAGAGAAGTCGTTCTTAGGACTCATCCCGAGGATCCTCTTCGACACGAAATGCCACACCACAGACCTAGGGTCTACAGTAGCTAACGTGTCCAGGAACTCAGCCAGGGTAGATGCTCTCTTTCCAGTATCGTAAACTATGGGATAGCACGATACGAAGACGAACTCCCTAAGGCCTTCCCTCACACTCTTGTATGAGCTGATGACGTTGAAGAGGTCCTTCCTGACGTCCTCAGCTGTCTTCGGTTCAGCTCCTGGTAAGTCAGCCACTTTCTCAGCAAGTTCCCTAAGTCCCAGTGATTGGTCTATCCAAACTGCGAAGTCGTTAGGTAGGTCTTCTGTAACGAGGTGCGATGTGAATATAGGATGGAACATGTGGTAGAAGATCGAGTACTTATCAGCTTTAGCTATTCCGTCAGCTAACTGAACCAGGTTAGTTGCCTTCAATTTGGAGTATTTCTTCGGGTAATAAGCACCTTGAAAAACGAAGGGTATACCCTTACCGTAGCTGTAGATATCCATTTCACTTAAAATTCTCTTTTATTGTTTATAAATATAGATACGTCACCAAACCGAAGAGTCGAGCGTCATGGAGTTCAGGGCCCAAGCTGCTTCCCTCATGGAGATCACGCCTATCACTTTTCCTTGTCCGTCCACGACCACTAAGTGTCTTATCCCTTCGTTATTCATGAGCAGAATTGCCTCCGACACGTCCTTGTCTGCTTGTATCGTAACCACTCCCTGTGTCATCACTGAGGAGACCTTCTCGTCAAGCGAAATACCGTTCGCTATAGCGTTTATCACGTCTCTTTCTGTGAAGAACCCCACGGGGTTCCCACCGGACTCTACGAGCAAAGAACCTACTCCTTCCCTCTTCATGATTACGCATGCTTCCCTTATAGAAGAATCAGGAGCGACCTTAACCGGTTCTCTCTTTATAAGTTCTCCTACGTCCATTATCATTCATCTGATCATATACATATTTAAAACCTATCATGGATTTCTACCCTCTTTGAAATACGTAGTAAAAACGAAGAAACGTAATTTTTAGTGAACTATCCCGCCTCATGGACGTAAATTCCACGTAACTTCCTTTCTCGTCACTCTACCTCACCAGGACTGGTAGAGGATGACGCTCCAGTGGCTTTACGGTCCTTCATGAGTCTACTGCAGATTCAGTTTATTTAAATAATTATAATAAAATTAATTGAATGTTTTCAAGTCGACAAGGTAAGGATTTGCGCTTAGCAATCTACTTCATTATACTCGTCTCTTCTTGAAATATAACTTGCAGAGGTCACATGAGTCGCCGTTCCCTGAAGAACACCCTAATTTTTTTGTCCTATTTAGGATATCTTTTAAAGGAATAGCCTTAGCTCTCTTTATCAACTCTTTGTCTTCCGATACTAGGATAAGCCCATTTGATTCAGCGGAACAGACGTATGAAGCGTCATAAAAAGTTAAGCCCTTTTCTGACGCTACTTTCATCACCTCATCTAATGGAGGGCCTTCCAACACTCTGAGCTCCTTCATGAATTTTTTGAAAAAGTTTAGCCAGTGAGATGGGGTCCACGATCTTTTTGCGCACAGAAAACTCTCTCCATATTACGTTTCCTACTTCGTAGAAAGTTAAACTCAATATGTGAACTCTACTCACATCAATTTCATCGATGTAGTTGAGAACAGGGTATAAAGCAGAAGTATCGAAGAGAAACCTATCTTTCATTCCTATCCTCTCTGACTGCCTTTACCCAGTCCTCTTCTCGTACGTCCTTCATCAAGTCTTTAATCTTAGTAGCAGTGTCCCTGAGTTCATCTCCCTTCTTCTCATTTATTGCATTCTCTAATGCTTTCTCAACAACTTCTCTAAAGTTAATTCCTAACTCTTCTGCCTTCTTCTTTAGTTCCCTCCTGACCCTTACGCTTATTACGTCTGATATAGTCATATATACGAAAATAATGTATATAAGAGTTAAAAGACACAATAAATAAAATACAAATAAGAGAAAGAGGAATTAATAGAACTTGATAAGAAAAAGGTTAATTATTATTAATTATAATCAGAGATTTCTCCAACAAGTTCATCAACTGTGACTGCTGAGACGAACTGGTGGACATCCCCACGTACAAGTTTAACAGCAAACCGTCGTACTTGAAGCTGAGTATAGTGTCGTACTTGGACACGTGAACTCCTGAAGAAGGCAACATGTTAAGTATAGAGGTTGACACGTTCAACACGTATGCTTGGAACTGAGTCCCGTTGTACTCGAAAGTGACTATCTGGACGTAAGATGAGTTCCCGTAGAGGTATTGGTCCTGAATGGACACGTTCATTGCGTCCTTCATGTTCCCAGACAGGTAATACATTGGATCTGCAGCTGAGAACTTGTCCACGCTCACGTTATAGTACTTACCGTTATAGAAAAGGTATTGGACGTCACCATTAGATATGGAAGCGTTCAGCGTACACGTTGGGTCGAAAGTCCACTTATTACCCAACACGCTACTCACCTCACTTGAAGTCAAGCTCAGGTTGAAAGGTAGCTTGATCTCCTTTGGAGCCACACTCACAGTTGGCTCTTTGGTCGAGACGGAAGATGAAGGGGAGAGGCCCAAGTTAGTTGCTACGTCCTCTAGCACTTGCGTCATCGCTGTTTTACTCTGAGCGGGTTTGAAGTAGATATTGAACATGTAAGTCGAAACAGCCCCCACAACGGCGCAGTATCCGCTACCGCTGTAGAACCCGTAGTAGAGGTCTCCTTTTGAGGTAGACACATAGTAAGAAGAGGACTTAGCTGAGCTGTAAAGCTGACTGGCGAGAGACGAAGACATGTTGACTAGATCAAGTTCTATTTCGTCGTTTCCGTTAACGAACTTCAGGTGATATCCTCTCACCACTCCACTGACGAATGATGCGGGAGAGCTTGGGAAATACCCGAGTACTGCTTCTTCCTGGTGTATGAGGTACGAGAATGGATCCTTTCCTATGGCAGTATCCACGGGATATACTTTAGGACTCCCTTTATAGTAGTGATATGTCACGTTTCCGTTGCTTACCGTGTAGTTATACGATCCGCTCTCATCAAAGCTCCACGTACCTCCTACAGCCTTTTCAAGGTCGCTGGTCGATAGGTAGCCTGAAAACGATGATTCAGTCACTTCAGACTTCTTGCTCAGATACGGATATAGAGACGCCAAGGCTACTAGGATAACCAATATAGCTATACCTACAGCCAAAATTTTCTGGTTCTTATTCATAGGAAAAATGAATTACGGAAATAAAAAAGGATGACCAATATAAAATACATAGTTAATATTAAGGAAATATGTATCACAAAGAAGTATATAGTCTAACAGACCTATATAATAACATGTAATAACAGGATCATGTGGGACTCACACTTCAGTTACCACGGTTATCGTTGTAACTGTTACCTAGAAATATGTTGGCATTTTTCTGACGATTGCGACTATTATATAGATTAAAAGAAGCTGAACCTTTCGTATGCTTGTTACTCTAGAGCTTGAACACGTCCAAGCTGATGTCTAATGCTCTTGAAGAGTGAGTAATGAACCCGCTGGAGATAACGTCAACTCCAGTAGAAGCGTACTCTTTCACGTTCTCTGGGTTTATGTTTCCTGACGCTTCCAGGATGACCTTTCCTTTCAACCTTTCAACAACTTCCCTCACTTGGGCCGGCGTCATATTATCGAGTAAGATAGCGTCAGCCCCCTCATTATACGCTATTAAAGCGTCCTCCAGTGATAATACCTCTATTTCCACCTTTTTCGTGAAGCTGGTCATGGACTTGACTTTCCTCAAGCTCTCAGAAACCCCTCCCAAGAGGGAAATGTGGTTGTCCTTTATCAGTACGGCGTCAAACAACCCGAGTCGGTGTGGGTCTCCTCCTCCTATCTCTATAGCGTATTTCTCAAAGTCCCTGAGGCCTGGAGTGGTCTTCCTTGTCCCAGCTATCTTCACCTCAGGGTTAACCTCCTTAGCTTTCTTCACCATTTCCATGGTTGAGGTTGATATCCCTGAAAGTTTAGACACAACGTTTAGAACAGTCCTCTCCACAGCTAGGACTACTTCACCGTCCCCCTCAAAACGCAGTACTACATCTCCTCTGTTGACTTGTGTGCCATCCTCAGAGAACCCTTTCACCTCCAGCCCCATGTATTTAAGGAAGGGGATCACTATCTTCACTCCACACAGAACTCCCGAGTCCTTTACTTTGATCTCGGCATATGCCCTTATCCCCGAGGCGAACCTCCCGGTCACGTCCTCAGGGTATGCGTCCTCCTTTAGGAAAGAGAGCAGTTTCTCGATCACGAAAGTGTCCAACATTACTTCTTTATTGCTGTTATGAAATTTTTAAATACTAGAGTCCCGTTCTCGGTGTGTTTGACCTCCGGATGGAACTGGACCCCGAACACTGTGTTGTCTTGATTCACCATTGCTTGAACCTTAGAGCTGGGGCTTGACGCTAATACCCTGAACCCAGGAGGCGGTTCTATGACTTCGTCCCAGTGGCTCTCCCACGCATTGAACTGCTTGGTGAACCCAGAGAGTATCGTATCGTTGTCCAAGACCTCCACTTTCACCAACCCGTACTCCGGCGATACAGCTTTCCTTACCTTACCTCCCAACACGTAGGAGATGAGTTGATGTCCTAGACATATCCCAAGCTTCGGAACGCTGGTCTCCTTAACGTATACAGGGGAATTCCCCATCTTAGAGATCTCCTCTTCCACGGAGAAAGGCCCACCGCTGAACACTATCCCGTCAAATGCGTTCAGCTCCTCCACTCCCCTGTCAGGAGAGACGGTCATCACGTCTACACCCAGATACTTCAAGTTCTTAAGTATGAGGTGGTTGTACTGGCCCCCGTAATATATTAAGGCAATTCTCACGGTACCCTTTAAAGGAACCAAATTTATAAATATAAAGGTTAGAGTGGGACCTAATTCAGGCAAGAATCTATTTCTCTCTATAAGCCACAAAGCCTAAGTGCTCTAACTTTTATTTATTTAACTTAAAAAATTAAAAAGATATAATAATAAAATTCTTAGATTATTTTAATATTCAAGCTTAAAAACACATAAGAGACTCACATTACATGAACGACAAAATACTTTTCGTGTTCATGACCGGAAGGGAGAAAACATGGTTAAGCTCTTAGCTAACGTCGGAATGGCGTCAAAGATCAAGGAGGCTGACCCTAACATATACGTGGAAATGATATTCTTAACTCCTGCAGTTGAGGCATTGAACAAGAAGCAAGCCATGTTCAAACCTATTCTAGATTCCATCAGGAAAGCTAAGAAGAGAGGAGTTAAAGTGATCGCTTGCGAGGTGGCAATGAAGAACGTCGGTTTGGACAAAGATGACCTAGAGGAAGGGCTAGTGGACGAGTTCGCTCCAGTAGGAGGCATATATGTACTCAACAGGATAAAGGAGGGGTACGAAACCTTAACCATTTAAAGGTCAAATATCAAATTTTTCGTTAAACGAAATTTTAGATAAGTTTATAAATTCACCTACCTTCCTGATAACTATGTCTGACGAGTACGACTTAAATTACGCTAAGAGAGCTTTGTTCATCTTAGCTCCCATAGCTATAATGGTAATGTATACTGAAGCAATGTTAATACCTTCTCTTCCGACAATCGCGAGCGACTTCGGAGTTAACTCAGCCACTGTGAGCTGGGTACTCACTGCTTACTTGATAAGCGGAGTCGTGGCTAACCCGATTGTAGGCAAACTAGGCGACATATACGGTAAGAAGAAGATACTAGTTGTCGTGATGTCAATCTACGCTGTAGCTGTCACGCTAAACGGGTTCGCCCCGAACTTCGACGCTTTCGTGGCATTCAGGGTCCTTCAGGGAATAGGCCTAGGTATGTTTCCATTGGCTTTCAGCTTGATACGTGAGGAGTTTCCTCCCAAGATGGTCCCCAAGGCACAGGGCACGGTAAGCGCAATGTTCGGGATAGGCTCTGCCATAAGCCTTCCGATAGCAGGATATATCGCTCAGACCTTCGGTTGGCAGTACACTTATCACACTGTAATTCCGGTTGTAATTTTACTAGATATATTAACCATAAAATACATAAGGGAGTCGAGGTTCGTTAACCGTGACAGTAAGATCGACTATTTAGGAGCTGCAATGATGGGGATTTCACTCACCATGCTTACACTAGGTTTCTCCGAGGCCCCAACATGGGGATGGACTTCGCTGGAGTTCTTCTCTGTGATGGCCCTTGGAGGAATCCTGTTCGCTTCGTTCATATTCTATCAGAGCAGGGCCAAGTTCCCGCTGATCTCAACTAAACTGTTGAGCAGGAGGAACGTGTTAGTGGCTAACCTAGCTGCGCTGGTGGCTGGAATAAGCATGTTCATGGCTTATCAGTCTCTATCGTACCTTTACGAGCTTCCTACCCCTGTAGGTTTCGGCTTAGACATCCTGAGTACTGGGTTACTCCTCTTGCCCGTTTCTCTAATGCAGATAGTTGGAGCAGCAGTAGCGTCTAGGTCTGTGGTAAAGAGTGGCACCAAACCCGTTCTAGTGGGAGCGTCAGCCCTAGTTTCAGTGTTCTACTTCCTTCTAGGACTTGTGTCGATAAACGGCTCTAACGCAGGAGAGCTCTCAATAACATTCTTAGCAGCAATGATGATGCTCGGGTCAGCTATGCTGAACGTAGTCCTCATAAACGTATTGACTTTCTCTATAGAGAGGAAATTCCTGGGAGTGGCAACCGGAATGAACACGGTATTCAGGCTCATAGGCGGTGCCTTCGGTCCATCAATAGCAGGGTCTCTGTTAGCTACATATTACAGCTACCGTGTGTACCCCATGACAGTGAACGGAGTTACGAGTTACATGACCGTCAAGCTGCCGACTGACTTTGCCTTCCAAGCTACGTTCTTCATTGCAGCTGGTGTAGGGCTTGTAATGGTGCTGATAGCTCTAATGTCCAGGAACATAGACATTTCAAAAATACCTGAGAAACAAGTTACTACTAACACACCAACCACTGATGTGACAGTGAATAAGTCTTCTAACACTGGGGTCTCCCAGTCGGAGTTCAATTTTAAAGGATCTGATCTCAACGTGAAAGGAAGTGAAAGTCAAGAAAAGAACGTTTGATTTTATTAGTTTTGAAGCTTCAAACTCTTTTCCTAGATAAAATCCAATTTTTATTATTTTTATAATTTAAAAATAAATTATAAATCTTAATAATGGAGACGTTAAAAATAATGAAAAACTTATAAGGTAATCGGTTGAACTTAAAACTGAGTCGGAATGATTAAGTGTAACAAATGTGGATATGAAAACAAGGACGATGCGCGCTTCTGTGCTAAGTGTGGCTCTCCTCTTATGTTCAACTTTCCTCCAACTCCACCATCAAATTACACACCTCCTCAAGCTGGATCTAAGTTTCCGATGAAGGCAATTTTAGCTCTTGTAGCAGTAGTCGTAATTTTGATAGTGATCGCGGGAGTCCTTCCTGCTTTCATACAACCTAATGGAGAGATTCTGACCCCCTCTCAGGTCTCCTCTGTGGTTGGAGGTACTTGGAAGGTGGGAAATAACACGTTCTACTTCTCGGTTCAAGGCAACAAGGTGTCAATAAATTACCTTAATGGTACCAAGGAGGAAGCAGATTATTCCACCTTCTTCTCTTCCTCGACGTCCGGATCGATGCAAGTCAGTGAAGGTCTCTCTTCAGGACAAGAGGAGGTCTTGTACGGCTCTATTAATGATACTCCACTGACCCTACAGGCAGCGGAGTTATGTTACGATAATTCTACATACTCCAATGAAACATATTTGACTTTAGCCTTGCTCTTTGGTATAGGAGGTCATGAAGTTCAAATTTCAAATAACACGTTTGTGGAGAACATAACAAATACGCAAGGTTCATTGATAGTATCTAGAAATGGAGACCAAGTAAACCTCTTAATAATGAATGGAATCTATCTTTCGGAAGGTCAACTGGAGTCGTTGACTCAAGACTTCTGATTGCTTTAATGATGAGTTTTTTTATGTCTACTAAAAAAGAGGTATTAAACCAACTTACAATTTTCTTTTTTCCTAATTATGAAATCAGTTATGAATTTGAACTTTTTTACGTTTATCTTAATAGGGTTTAAGAAGACAGAGACCCCTTCAGAGGGGTTAGAGAAGCTTCGCTTAGTTATGACCAAGACTCTGTTTTCGCTATAATTATCTACTTTGGGAGACCGAGAACCATCAGAGTGATTTGATGTTGTACGCGTATTATCTACCATATAAACTTTTGGTATATCCCTAGACTGAACTGTCGTGACGGGAATTCCTTCACGATAGAGATTAATTTCTCAGCTTCAGCCTTCGCAGTAATGGTAGAGAGTGAATCTCTGAGTCGCGGATATTTTAGTCCAGAGCGCGTTTAATGTATGAAAAAGGTATTTATAATTGTTTTAAACGAAATATAATTTATGAATTTCCTACTTTTTGCAATAATGGGAGGATTTATCATAACTACTGTCTTAATGACTTTCTACATATTAAGGAAACCCAAGTTTGTCGATACTATAATTTTCTATTTCGTCTACGCTTCCTATTACACTGCTCTTCTGATTTATTATTTAGGCAATCTAGTTCTAGCAATAATCTTGGGAATATCTATAATGTTGGCTTTCATTTCCTTTAGGTTTCTCAAGAACCTTAAATTACTTTAGGCTATTTGATAGCTAAGAAGATCGACGTCTCCTTCTGGCCAGAACAGTAAGTAGAATTAGGATAACAATTCCAGCGACTATGTAGTAAGGCGAACCAGATACGACTTCTCTTTCAACTATGGGTTGATTTACAGTTACGTAAAAGCCGTTTTTAACATCATAAGTTCCTATCCACTGGGTTGGTAGGAGGCTCTCTTGGTAAAGTCTAATTTTAGAACCATCTCTGACCCAGAACGTTTGAGCCCCCTGCATAGTAATTAACTTTACCAGAAACTGCTTCTGATAGACAGGAGTGAGGTTAATCGGAGAGCATATTTTCAACATATCGTTTCCTTCTAGCGAGTATCTAGTAGTACCCTCAAGTATTGTCTCAGGCAACCTTATGCTATCCCCCTTTTTGACCCAAACGTGCGTTGTACCGTTAGGAAGATTCAGAGAGACCTCCACTATCTCCTCGTATGTTATAAATATCGTCTTGGTCTGGAAAACGTCAGACGGCTGTACCGACACTGAGAGGTTTTCAGGAACGAGATCCACGCTTGCGTTAGTGATATTAGTTAGGTTCTCCCGGAAAGCAGAATCGATGTAGATCAGCTCCTTGCTGATAATCTCATGGTTCACTACGTTCTCTATCTCGACTGCGGTGAAGGGGGTAACAAACGAGTAGTTGTCCGTTAGAAAGGACGGATTTTCTTCCCCAGCATAAAGATCGACTAATCCATTAAGGTAAGCATGGACATCTAGGGACCTCTCTGCAGTGTCTGTTCCGAAATCATAAATTGATTTAAAAGGTACCACGTGAGTGTTGTTGTAGAACAAACCCAAAGACGCGTTTAAGGCGGAGAAACAGGATTGAGACCCGCTCCCTGGTCCCCCGAAGACTAATTCCGCATCGAATAGGCTTCCTTGAGGTGTCTCACGGGGCGAAACTAGTATGCAGGACGATGTAGAGTTAAGTACAGGGATGCTCACGTTATCGTACCAGACTACTGATGGTGGGACGAAGCTTCCGTTCTGTATTATAACGTAACCGAAACTTACTGTGAGGTGAGCTTCATTTCTGGTTTCCTTCTCCAGGAGGTATCCTGCAAAGGGGAACTTGATAAGTTCCCAAGGTTCGGAGAACACATAGTATGACCCCTCGTTGGAATTCAGGATCTCTCCTTTCCCTGATGCGTTCAGAGTAGAGTATTGGGAAGAGAAGTTCCATACGTTGTCTAAGACCTTAATTGCGTTATCACTAGTGTTAAAAAGCAATACGTTCTGAATCCAGAACGAAAAATTGTTTTCGGTAGTCCGAGTTAGGACTACCGAGTTGAGCTGTAAGCTAGCCCCATGAGGGAACATAGAACAAGTGCTTGTAGATTTCACATTAGTGATATTAAAATATCCTAAGATCTCGTGGGTCGCCACAGTGAAAAACGAGATCTTGCCGCTTTCATTGGCTACTCCGTAAACCCCGATACCAGATGGGAGGATTGTACACTCCATGTAATAGTCTAACTTCTTCACGACACTGTTTTCCGAGGCAGTCATGACAGGTGAAATCAAAAAGAGGACGACCATGAGCAAAGCTATTACTTCTCTCATGCGTGATCTCATTGAAAATTGTAGTTTAAACTTTAATCCAAAGAAGTTTTTTTAGAAGCATAATTGAGCTATTCACCAATTGAGGAATAGAAATGAGGAAGGAGAGTGAAAAATAATTCCTTATGTATTATGGAGAAACAAAAAGAAAAAAGGAATTGATAACTAACCTCAGTCTATTGGCTATCTACTTTCAGTTCAGACATTCTCAACGTCTCAGGCCCCATCATCAGGGATACGGTGGAAATTATTGCTCCTATACCTACTACAATTAAAGCCCCTACGTAAGGAGAAGTCACCCTGGAAAACAGAGAGATATAGATCGACGAAAACCCTGCTATCAGGAAAGCACCATTATAAGAGAATCCGACTCCAGTAGCCCTGCTCAAAGTCCTGAACCTTTCGGCTAGATAAGCCGGTGATATTGCCGAAGGCAAGTTTATCCCGAACCCGAATATAAGTATTAGGCTCAACAGAGGAAGTCCCTCCATAGCGCCAATGTAAAATAGGGATGCAACTGCGAGAGATGCGAGAGAGCCAACTATTCCCATAGTTCTCCTTCCAATCCTGTCGGAGAGTAAACCTGATAACAGCATGGAAGGAATCCCTATTAGGTTCATTAAGAGAGACAAGTAACCGTATTCAGCTGGAGGTAACTTCATGACAGTCCCAAGCAATACTGGAACGAACTGAGGACCAGCGTAAATCATTACCCAGAACCCTATCATGACACCCAGAGTCTGGAAGATCGGTTTCAGACCTTGAATCACCTCTCTCTCAGTACCTCTCTTTTCCTCCATGAAGACCTTTGACTCGGATAGCTTTGATCTGATCACAGCAGCCAACACTGCAGGTATGATACCCACAATGAATATGATCCTCCATCCGTAACTCAAGAAGAAGGTCTCAGAAGCCAACTTAGTGAAAAGCAAGTCAACTAAGACGAAACCTACAAGGGTACCTGACTGCATGATCCCAGAGAGGATTCCCCTCCTCTTTAAAGAGCTCTCCATTGCAAGGGTGAAGCTCGAAGAAACATCTCCTCCTATGAAGATACCTTGAACTATTCTAAGGACTGATAAGGCTAATGGGGCTAAGATTCCTATTTGATAATACGTCGGAAGGAGCCCTGTCGCTCCTATTGTGAAGGAATACCCTATCACTGTGATGACCAGA
The DNA here is from genome assembly GCF_008326425.1 of Sulfuracidifex tepidarius. Taxonomy (NCBI): domain Archaea; kingdom Thermoproteati; phylum Thermoproteota; class Thermoprotei; order Sulfolobales; family Sulfolobaceae; genus Sulfuracidifex; species Sulfuracidifex tepidarius. Next base: position 2,280,015 of record NZ_AP018929.1, on the reverse strand, counting down.
GTGAGCTTCCTACCTCGTAGATCGGATAACAGACCGAAGACAAATCCTCCCAAAGGTCTGGACACAACTGTGAACACTATAGGTAGGACTGCTCCGAGAAGCCCCAGAGAGGGGTAGAAAAGCTTCTCCAATATGCTGGCCGTTATCACGACAGCTCCTAAGTCGTAGGAATCCATTATCCAGGATAGATAAGACCCGATGTAATTGCTCTTCTCAGCCATGAACACTTGATGGAGCATAGTTTAATAAAATTTTTTTGAGAGAAATGAAACGAAAGGGAAAGATGGATGTCCAACGTTTCTGAAATATAACGATATCAGTGCATAGTACGTTTTGCTCAGAATAATCAGTGACCAATTACAGGAATTAAGACTTTCTACTTCCATGTACAAAAGTATATAGACTGTAATATTTTTACGTAACTTTTTAAATACTTTTCCTTACAGAAAAAGGGGTTAAGGGGGCGGAAAGCCTCGCCTCTCTGAGGCGGGGATGGATAGTCCCCTTTGTTTAAATATTAGTTTTTTTTCGAAATTCTATTGATGGCTGGGAGGGTTAAAGCGATCAGAGCTACTGTTTCTATGAAGATCGCTCTCTCTGAACCCCTCCTAGCCCTCGTGAACAACTACGTGAAAGCAATACGTTTTTCGTTATTTTGGTTGAAGGAAAATGTTCCGAACCCGGAAGAGAAGGGAGTGTTAGGAAAAGTCCACGAGGAGTTATACACGAAGTTAAGAGAGGAATACGACCTACCATCAAAGGTTGCTGAGGACTGTTATAGAGATGCTCTCGCGATATACAAGGGTTGGTACAACAACCCGAGAAGAGGACGTTTCCCGAGAGTGTACAAACCTACAGTGTGGCTACCCTAGAGCGAGCTATAGCGTGGACTTCGATAACATGACTGTTAGGATAGCGAGTGTTGGTGAAAACTACCACTGGGTTATCCCAGGAACCTCAAGGACTACATGATTTGGAAGATGAAGAAGCACGTCTAATAGTTAAAGGAGACAATGCTTTCCTCAAGGTCGTTTTTGACAAACCGTTGGAGAGAGATGAACCAAGGGAAAGTGTTGCTGTTGATGTTAACATGGGTGAGGTAGTCGTAGGAAGAGATGACAAACGCTACGTTAGGATCCCAACTAGGCTTGAAGTTCATCACTGCAAGTCTTTAGCTGAGAGGTTACAGAAGTATCAAAGAGGCGGAGGGAGAATAAGAGGATCCTCCACAGGACTCACTCCTTCCACCTAAAGGCTGAGAGAATGGAGGATGCTAGGAAAGTGGGGAAGTGGGTAGTTGAAATAGCAAGGATGATGGGTGCCAACGTCATAAAGTTAGAGAGTCTCAGGAACCTCATCAAGAACGTGGATAAATTATCTAAGGAGTTTAGGGATAAGTTATATCTAATGCAATACCGTCGTTTGCAGTACTGGATAGTGTGGCAAGCTAAGGAGCGTGGCGGTCGTAGAATTCGTGAATCCCAGTTACTCTTCCGTTTCATGCCCTAAAAGTAGGAAAAGGATGGAGGAGATCTCTCATAGGTATTTTTCCGCTTTCCGTCTTGCGGTTACGAGAACGACCGTGACGTTATTGCAATCATGAACCTCAACAGGAGGGGTTCTCTGACCCTCTCGACTGCCCCTCAAATGAGATATGTAAACACGAACCGATGAGGGGAACCCTCGCCGTGGCGGGGAGGAAGTCAGACTTCGTCAATTAACCCGTTTAACGGTGAGGGGCTAAAGAAGGGTAGGTAAGTCGTCGAGAAGGTTATCAAGATTTTTAACTCCTACCTGGTGACGGGCACTGCTCACGAGGGTATGGGTATTAAAGTAGTTAAAGTGAATGCTAAGATATTTAGACGGTGGGGATGTTTTATTAGAGAGGGACTCAATTGCACCTCTAAACATTATGAGAAGGGTGGATGGGAGGGTAGTTGTGTTTCCCTCGACTAGTGCCAATGAGTTGAGGGTGACCGTCTATGATCCCTTAAGAGGTGTGCCGTGGCGGAATTAGAAGTGGCTAAAAGTAAGCATAAGTTACGCCACGTGTAAACACTTGAGGTGATGAAGAAAGAAACTTGATCTACAGATCTTTCCCTTAAAGAGATTTCACGTTAGCCTTATCTATTATACGAGTTTATCTGCTTACTCCCGATATACAAAAGGATTACATATTCTATCTTAAAGTTCGGGAAAAGCTAAAACGTGTAGATTAGCTTGACATATTTGCTAAGACTATGGCATAAGGGATAAAGAATACATTTAATATTGGTACTAGTATCAGGGCTGATGAGACTACCAATATCAGGGCCAAGAGAGGATCCCTCAAGTACACCGACCTTATTTTCTCATATCCTCCTTTGAGGACTACATCGAATGAACCGTTAACTGACAATGAAGGGATCACAAGGATCACGACTATCAGGAGTATTAGGGATCCTAAAACACCGACACCGGCGAAGTCTAGGAGATAGTCAATAACGTATGCTCCCACGATCGCTACTAGGACCCCAGAGGCTTTAGCTCCTCCTATAGCTGAGTTAAAGGAACTGTCCAAGGAAGGAGATACTCCGTTCATGGATGAGCTTACCATGTTTTGAGTAACTAATAACGTGACAGCAAGGGCAGCTCCTAGAATTATGCTTTCGATGAACAACGCCAATAGCCCTACTGACGGAGATATTAGGAAAGCCGGCACTCCTATAATTACGGGAACTATTATCGTTATAATTAAATAGACGAATGAAGGCACAAAGAGAACTAAATTAGATATCAGAAGATCTAAAGACTTCATGTAAGTCGGTCTTCCTCCTCCGAAGGAATTGAATATAGGCTTTAACATGGTCTAAGTTATTTCGAGTGATTATTAAAAGTATTGAACATATTCAGTCTCACTAATAGAAAAAGTTTAAAATCTTTCATCCATTTAATGTGTCTAATACTGACGAAATTAAATCTGTATTAAACGTGTTTTATCTCGGCTTTATACTTCATCAGGCGTTAAAGGGCAAGAAACATTCTGCGTCGACGTTCAAGGCTCACAGCGCTACCTCACGCTTGGTGTTAGACCATTAGCTCATTTAAACATCGAAGTAACTCTTTACGGCGAACGTTGAGGTCTCAAGATAGTACAGATCTGAAATATAGATCTTGTCTTTTAAGGTCTGACTGAGTATAGCTGAGAGAAGGAAGATCTTTCATTGGAATAATTTAAGTTATAGTTTAATAAATAAGAAATCTGACCGTCTGTAAGGAACTACAAAGACGTAACCTATTTAATTCCATTACGTGGACTTTCTATTGTATATAGGAAAGTAGATTCACTTTAACACTAGCCTAATAGCCTTAGATCACAATTTCATAGACATAGGATTTAAATTTATCTTTTCTAATTATCTATTATGATAAACTATACTATCAGCGGAAACGATATGCAAGTACTTATACTGAATTTACAAGGAGGTGATAAGATTTACGCTGAGCCAGGCCATGTAGTTTACAAGGACGTCTCGGTTAAGCTCGATATGAAAGCAAAAGGAGGAATATTGAAATCAATAAGTAGGTCTCTGACGGGAAGCGACTTCTTTGTAGCAGAGCTTGAAGGTCCAGGAGTGTCTACAATGTCAGGTTTCATGCCAGGAAAAATCATTCCTCTCGAACTAAATAATAACTCAATACTAGTTGAACATACATCGTTTTTAGCAGCCGAGGAGAGCGTGGAATACGGAGCTTCTCTAGCAAGGCTCTCAGCAGGGATCCTAGGAGGCGAGGGTTTATTCATGGCCAGGTTCTCCGGGATTGGCATGGTATGGTTGCACGCAATAGGCGGTTTAGTACAGCTTAACTTGGCGGAAGGACAGGAAGTTCAGATAGAGGCTTCGCATCTCTTAGCGTTCGACGAAGGAATGCAATACGGAATAACGAGGGTAGGTGGTCTCAAGACCATGATCCTATCAGGTCTAGAGGGTGAAGGACTGTTCTTCGTAAACATCAAGGGACCTGGGAGAGTGTTCATGCACGCAGTGTCTAGACTCCAGTTGGCAGCGTCCCTGCTCAAGGTACTCAAAGTTTGAGGGACGATGATTCCTCCGTTTTAGATCGGCTTAAATTACAACTTATTTCAACAAGATATATGTTAATAGTTTTTCTCCAACCCATATATTTAATTTACCGTCCATTTTCATGGAAGTTAAGAAGGATATCAATATAACTGAAAGAGTTCTATTTATGCTTTCATTCTGGCAGCCTTAACTGGTCTTTCCCTAAACAGCCCTAGACTGGAAGGTCTTCGTCAAGTGAAATAGCCTGCACTCACGGACGGGGCTTCCTGCCTCCTAGCTCTACCTTCCCAGGGGTAGGGGGAGCTATGCACTGCGATTCGTCTAGGCCCTGGCCTTGAGCGGACATCCCACGTGTCCAAAAGACCGTTGGAGCAGAGACGTGCATGAGACCCTCGGTTAGAGGCCTCTGGTGACGCTTGCCCCGTGTGTGACTGTTATTGAGACATATATTGCACTTTTGTATTTTATCCTTTGCTACAAGGGGGGTGTCTATCTCCATTTTCAAGGATGGCGGTCTTCCGCCCTCTTTGAACCCCTAAGATAAGGAGACCTGCTTTTTAGTTTCATTTAGAAAATCTAAAGATTCTCTATCATTTCACGACTCTATCTGAGTATTATCCTACTTATGATCATGAATATAATAGAGTATACTATGATTCCTGCACACCACTCAAGCGAAGTTATTAATTCCCCCGAGTAGGACGAAAAGATAGCTTGAGATACGTAAGTTGTTGGTTCTAAGTAAGTTAGGTACCTGAAAGGCAACGAGACAGCAGAAGGAGGATAATAGACAGGTGCGAAGAAGGAGAGAACGAACGTAATTATGGAGGAATATTGGTTCACAGCATACACGTTCTTGAAAGCGAAGCCAAGGTCAGTACCCAACATTGATCCCATGAAAGCTGAGAGGGCTAAAGTCAGTACTAAAGAGGGAATAGACTCTACGTAGACGTGAAGAAATACCTCACCTATGAACACTATGATCGGAACAACTAAAAGAGTTGAAAGACCGTTGGTGAGCATTATGCTCACTATGTATAGTTCCCTCGGTATACCAGACGCTATCATGAGGGAAATTCTTCCGCTTTGTCTTTCGCTAGCTAAAGTTTGAGCTACACTAGTGATAGTCCCAAGAGAGATGTAGAAGGTTAACGTCCCGGAGATCACGAAGGGTGAATAGTCCCCGGACGATATTGAGCCGAACAGAGTTAGGAGCCCTATGGGGAAGAATATTGAGAAGAACAGAAAGCTGGGCAGGTAAGCCTTAATGGTCTTGAACCCCATTATCAAGAGGTTAAAGAACTCACGAATCGTTGTTGATCACCTTCAAGTATATCTCCTCCAGAGAAGGAAGCCTAACCTCAAATCTGCCGTTTAGCTTGGCCACGAAATCCTTTATTTCGTCCTCCTTAACGTAATAAGTCTTTCCCGTGGAGTAGTCTATTACCTCGTAATAAGCTGAGAACTTCTCCTTTATCTGGGAAGGAGTTCCCTCAGATATCACTTTTCTATTTAGAAAATATATTCTATCTGCTAAACGTTCTGCCTCATCCAAGTAATGCGTAGTGAGCAACATTCCCTTACCTTGTTCCTTCAATGAAAGCAGCAAGTTCCATACGTCCCTTCTAGCCTCAGGATCCAGACCAGTGGTAGGTTCATCTAGAATGATGAGGGAAGGAGAATTGACCAGTGCCATTCCTATCAGTAGTCTTCTCTTTAGTCCTCCTGAGAGGTCCCTTGTCATAACTTTCTTCCTTTTCGAGAGATCCAGCTTTTCCATGATATCTTGGACGTTCCTCTGAGCTGTGTTCCTGTCCAATCCCTTGATTCTAGCTATGTAGTATAGATTGTCCTCTACTGTGAGATCGCCGTACGGCACACATTCCTGGGGTATGACGCCCATTTTTCTCTTGATCTTTCCTTCCCAAGGCTTACCACCGAGTACCTCAATCTCCCCCTTAGTAGGGTAGAGCTCACCGTATACTTGCTTCACCAACGTGGTCTTTCCCGCACCGTTCGGTCCAAGGAGAGCTACTATCTCTCCCTCATCTACATGGAGGGTCACATCTTCGTTAGCAACGAAGTTCTTGTACTTCTTCCATAAGTGATTCACGTTAAGTAGCATTACATCAAATTTATACAGCATCTGAAATATTAGTTTAGCTGTCTGTAATCATTGAAACTACATAAGAGAGTTCTTTCTGAAATAAATTTGTTCTCTAAAAACCGGTTAACTCCCTTGAGTAATCATGAAATATGATATCTAAATCTGACTTCCCGGCCAAGGAGCGGGGTTTTCGCCTCTTAAACCCCAATTGATGTAAAATGAGATGTGGAGGCTGTCCTTAGCTAATCATTTCATGTATTTAAAACAGTTTATGATTCCATGTTCACTTTAGTTATATACAGACTTACAAAAGACTGAAAGCCTCGCCCTTTAGGGCGGGGAGGAAGTCAGTGATAACAAGCATTTAAGTCAATGAGTTTGCCTCGCTAAATTTCTTTTGATAGAGAAATTAGCCAAACCATTAATGAGCTTGGGACGATCTAGCTATTTTAAACATAGATCAAAAATTATAAAAACAACTTCTATTTAGATAGGATTATTATGAATGTTTTTGCTTATGAGGCAGTGAACTCTAATTACATAAAAATCATAGATGGACCAAATATATTAAGTACAATACGAAATTACTTGATCAATTTATATTTAAATATATAATATTTTCAGACATCTTGCATCAGAATGAGAACATCTGGTTTCTCTACAAACGTTATGTCTTTAATATTCTATAAAAAGAGAGGATTAGAAAGAGGGGAAAGACTACACATCAGTTTCGTAGAACGAACTCCCTTTAAAAGATTATGGAATAGACGAAATCTATATTAATCTTTCTATAAATAGATAGATAATCATCCATGATCGATTGCATCACAAGAGACGTGATAAGAGCGTTGAAGTTTCCTACTGACGAGGACAAGTACTTTCAGCTCCCCACAGCCCTTCGAATCGCCAGAGAGCTGAAGACTTCGTTCTTCATAGTGAAGAGAAGTCTGGACGATTTGAAGAGGATAGGTTTCAATATCTATTTGATTCCAAACTATAACTACATAGGTCTTAAGAAGGCTAAAGTCATCTTTCGAACTCCACACGTCATCATGACGAGAATGATGAATGACATAACTGAAGCTCCTCCCAGCTACTTGGACGAGTTCACGATTTTAAGGAAAGACCCCCTTGACGTAAACGTAGGAAGCATGGGGATAGTTTACCGTGACGACGGAGAGCTGGACAACTATTTGAAAAAAATAAAGGGCAGCTATTTGGATGTGACTTTCATGGAACCTATGGAACAATTCGGGGTAGAGGTTGAATTACAAGAAGAGGACAAGCATGTAATAGAAGCATTGAAGATCCCTGGGTCCGTGGAGAGGATGCTATTGAGAGAGCTAATTCATGATCCGTTTGTTTCAATCAAGGACATGTCAAGGAAAGTGTTCCTCAAATATACGTCAGAAACTTACAGGAAAATAAGGAGAATCCTAGATGCCTTCACTAGGTCTAAAGCCTTTCTTCTGGAGCCCTTCTTTCAGTCTAGTAACATAGAAGGTTCTACACTTTTCATCGTCTCCATAGATCAGAGTAAGGTGAAGGGAAATAACAGACGGGAAAAGATCAGGGAGATGAAGAGAGTTCTGGGGGAAAGATATCTAACGTACACTGATTACTACACAAACTTTCTAAGCTTCATATGCTATTACAATAACAGGAGAGAATTTACAGAGTTAAAGGAAAGGATGATAAAAGAGGGCTACCCTGACGCTGTTTATTATGAGGACTTTACACCTACCTTGCTTAGGACTATGATGGTATAGTCCTATCCCTCATTTTAGGCTCTTTATTTACAGCTAGATGATCTTCTAACTCTACGAAAAGACGAGTAAATAGAAGATAATCTGATTAAAGAAACGTTGAAGAGGGCATGCGATAATTTTACTAGAAAGTAAGAAGTAACTAAAGGTACAGAGTTCAAGAGGTGATTAAATGGACGTCAATTATACTATCGAAACCGATTACTCGAAGGACGTAGTATTGGCCTTACTCTCTGACCCCGAATTTACTATTAAAACATTTCTTCCAGTTAAAGAGATTAAAAAGGAATCTGAAAATCTTTACTCTGTTACTTTACCTGGAACCTTAGGAAACGTCAAGATGAGTACAAGATATGTAAATAACGGAGATACCATAACCCTCATAGTGAATTTAATACGTCCAAAAGGTGTAGGTAAAATGATGATTAAACCAGAAGACAAGAGGATAGACATCAAAGGAACTTCAAGTATTTGGACTGATCCTATTCTGGCTATCTCTATGAATAGGAAGGTCAGTAAATTAAAAAAGGAAATAAACGAGATCTTAAGACTTGAGAGAATCAGGAGGAAGATATAAGGATTTAAAGAAAATCGGATATTATAGTCAGAATAGAGAACCTCATTCTTGATGAATTAGTTATATGAAGTTCAAGATTATTCTTTCGCTTTATGGAAAGCTATGGCACTAATCTCGAGCTTTTTCCACTCTCTCCAAGGAAACAAAAGACACCAGTTTCCTTATTTTCTCTCAATGTGTAAATTGATCAGAGGTTTTCAATATCAGGTTTAAAGTATGAAATCAAGAATATCATTAACTTATAGCCTTATCAAAAAAGTGAGAAGCCTCATTTCGTAAGGTTATACGAGCTTCAATTCATTGGGGGACGAAAACATCAAAGTGGTTAGTTTGAAAAGGTTATAACTTCTATTAAACTCATACACTTAGATATACAAGCGTCTTGCGTTTTCATTTTCGTAAACCACTTTACCTTCGCTTACTACCATCTTAACGGGAGATATCTCTCTCAATGCCTCCATGGGGTCTCCAGAGTCTAGAACTACGAAGCTCGCTCGCTTTCCCTCACCGATTCCGTAATTCGAAATGCCTTGAAGTATAGCACCGTTATATGTCATCATTTGAAAGATGGATTTAACGTATTTTGGGAAGTACATGTACTCCCCTATTGCCAAGGTGAAAGCAGAGTGCATGAGGTTTCCCACTCCTAGGGGATTGAGGTGGTTCTGTATGTCGTCATGTCCTAGCACTACGTTGACGTTAAAGGACAACATGTCCCTCACTCTCGCTATCCCTCTCCTTTTAGGATAATTTTCATGTGCTCCAGATTCCTCAAGAACAGTGATGGGAGAAACCACAACTGAAACACCTGCCTCTGCCATCCATCTCATAAGTCTCCTGGCATAGTCGTCGTAATATGAGTGGAGAGCTGTGAGGTGGCTCAACGCTACCTTTTTGTAGTTTCTCCTCAGGGACTCCGAGACAATTACCTCACTGAACTTAGAGTCAGGTTCGTCAGCGTAATCCGCGTGGAAGTCTAGATGAACTCCTTTCTCAGTTCCGATGTCGAAAAGTGACTTTATCATCCTTTTTCCGTCATCTACAGACGGTTGGAGATGAGGCTGTCCTCCTATTCCGTCGAAGCCCATCTCGATCACTTTCGCTGCTCTGTCTACCATTTCCTCATCGAAATAATCGTAACTCTGTATGAAACCTATTAATTGAAGGTTCATTACCCCTTTGTACTCCTCTTTTAATTTTAGTAGTGATCTAGCCCTTTCCTTCCATTTCACCCCATCTATCATGACGTGAGACCTGACGAAAAGTGAGCCGTGTTCAGCGTAGGCCTTGATGGACTTCTTGGCTAGATCGTAAATTTGACTTTCGGACAAGTTCTCCTTGCACTCTATCAACGCTCTTAACGCTTCAGTGAACTTCTCGCTTTCAACCTCCTTGCATACGTCAAGCAGGAAATTGCTATCCATGTGAGCGTGGGAGTCCACGAATGCAGGAAGGACTAGCCTGCCTTCCATATCATCTCCTTTCTCGTTTGTCAGGTGTTGAGTCGAACCTTCAACCTCTATGGAGATTACTTTTCCTTCAATCGTCTTAAGGTTGTTCAGAATCATCAAGCCAAACCTTCAGAACAGTAGTTTGCCGGGGTTCATCAAGTCCTCTGGGTCATACCTTCTCTTGAACTCTATCATCTTCGACAGTCTGTTTTCTTCAGCCCTATCGTTTATCAGGACAGAGTGGAGATCGAACTTGAAACCTTCCAGTTTAGGTGTACAGTCTAGGAAATATGTGTGGGAGAACATGATCCCCTGGCTCTTCGACAGTTCAGCGTCTATCATGCATTCGTCGTCCAATTCGTATAGTCTATATAAGGGCAAGTCCAAAGAGGTGTAAGATACCTTCATCTTGTTCACAACAGTGTAATACGCTCCGGCGAAATTTGTTATGAGGTCTCTGAAGGCTACGTCGTCGCCTCCCCCTTCCTCTTCACCCACTATGACAGTCCAGCCTCCTGAACTATATCCCATCGCAGACATCATCTTTTTGTTCCTTATGCTCACGAACTCAGCGCCGTCCTGATCTACTGCGTAATCCACTGCCTTATCAAGAGAGCTAAAGTGAGTCCTCCTTACCTTTATCTTTCCCCTCTTAACGGATCTCAGCTTCACTCTCGTTACTATTCCGTTAGTTCCTCCTGCCTGTACAACTGCCTTTACCTCATCCCCATGCAACTCCTTTCTACCTGAAGGAGTATAGACTTCAACCTCCATCACGTTGTCCCATATCGCTCCGTTCTTGAGCGACCCTAACCCAAGGGATCCTCCTGATACGAATCCTCCGAGAGTAGCCATATAGAACGACGTTGGTAAGACGGGAAATCTCTCTATACCAACTTCGTCAAACTCCGTCCCAGGGAGGGACGTGATGCTGTCTTCCTCTGTGCAGTACCCTTTCATTCCGGAGAGGTCGACAACTACACTGTCCTCCTTTAGTGGGATAGCTCCCCCCAGGGTATTGGTTCCCTTTCCTCTTTCAACTATTGGAACGTGATATTCCCTTACTACCTCCATTAGACGTTCGACCTCATCCCTTCTTCTCAGGAATATTACCGCAGAAGGTAGCTTTCTCTTGCTCTCAATGGATTTCGACATAATTCCGTAATCTGCAGAGTACTTCTGAAGGGTCTCGTAATCGTCCTTAACGTCGAAGCCTTTTAGTAATTCAACTATCCTATTCATGCCATGTCTTAACTTAAAATAGATTATATTCTTTTCAGGATTTCTCATTAAAACTTTTCATTTTTAAGGGAGAAGAAGAAGGACTCCTTTCAACAAACTATTTCATGCATTGAAATTAATTGACCAATTTTCATAAAGAAAGAATGATTACATGGTGAAATGACTCATGTTGAGACTCTGGTTAAGCTTCCAAGGAGAGATAGAAATAGCTGAAAAGTGATAAAATTGAACCCAGCAACATCACGTCAGAATAGACGTTGTTTTGAAAGTTAGTAATCATGAACATAATTCCTCCTATTCCAGCAATGGATAGGAGAACAAGGGACGCTATTGAGGTTTTTATGACCTTCGGTTCTAACTTGACAGCTAGTATAACAGCTATAACTCCCATGGCACCTGCAAGTAGTCCCATGAAGAAATGGACAACCAGAACGGTGTAACCTATGACTCCAGCGAGGGAAAAAACTGAAGGAAAGTCGTTTGAGAAGTCTACGTACCATCCGTCCATGAACTGTAACAACAGGATGATGTCTATTGAGATTGCCAAATACTTTAAAATTGACATATGATTAATAGGTCTCGGAGCTTAAAACAAAGAGCAAAGAGAGTTTAATAATAAGAGAGCAAATATATGCGTGTATACTTATACAAATTAGAAATAAATTTACATGAACCTGATAATGCTTCTTTCCTACTCCTCATAACGTCTTATCCTGTTAGAGATCTCATCAGCATAACTGGGTCAAGGCTAGTTCCATCTATTAGTAACCTTGCTTCTCTGTTGGTCTTAGCAACTATCCTCCCGTTCCTTATGACCATGAACCTGGGGGCCAAGGTGGACATCTGTTCTCTCATTGACGACGCGTCCAATATCACGAAGTCCTTCCCTGGGTTTGAGGTCGTGGAGAACTCCTTCTCCGAGTTATAGGTGACTAATGGTATCCATTCATCAGCGTTGAATGACTGTTCCATGTTAATTGCCATGAAAAGAGATAGCAATATATCACCTGATCCGAAAGGATAGAATACGTTCTGTGTATCGTCATTACCTAGGCAGACGTTTATCTCTTCCTTCATCAATTCCCTTATCCTGGTTATTCCCCTTCCTTTAGGATATCCCTTCTCAGTCGCTAGATACACACCCGTTAGAGGAGAGCTTATGACCGAAGCCCTTTTGTTTCTGATCATCTGGGTTATCTTCCTCACGTAGTCGTCGTCCTCGTAATGCAAGGAAGACATGTGAGACAACGCTAGGTGCATGTCGGCGAAGGACAGCAGGTACTCTGCAAACCTGGTTCTCCTAGCGTCCTGGTCTATGTGGACGTCCATGTTCTTGCCCAACTTCTTAGCTATCATAGTTACGTAACTTAGATGCTTTATGGAAGTTTCTATGTCGTCCTCAGCGTCCGGCTTTCCTCCTACAATGTCTGTTAGCTGCGACGCATAAGTGAAGTCGTTGCTGCACTTGAACACGCTCTGTTCAGGAAAGGAGACAGTCTGTATGTCCATAAGGTCTTTCATTTCCTCCTTAAGTATCACAGAAGCCTTCACGGATTTCAGGTCTTTGGAGCAAGTGTCGACGTGAATTCTAACGTGGGTGACTCCGTGATATAACTCCAGGAGAAGAGCCTTCTTCATTCTATCCTTAATTTCCTCTACAGATAGCAAGTCCCTTAACTTGCTCCATTTAGCCACAGCCTCCTGGAGTGTGGACGAAGTGTTTTCCCCTGTGCGTCTCAACGTGAACGCGTTCTCGGGATGGAAGTGCATATCGTAGAAGGCCGGCAGAGCCATCCTTCCTTCGGCGTTGAGGGTTCCTCTTCCGTCTACCCTCAGCTCCTTTATCCCCCTTAGTCCCTTTATTACTAGAACCATTTCAACCACTAGCCACTTTGTAGAAATCATATAAAAGGATATCCCTAAAAAATGTTAAAGACCTATGAGATTTCCTTTAAAAAATAAAAACTAATTATCACCTTTACGCTACACGATAATATGTTTTAGTGTGGTGACACGAGTTGTTTCTCAGAATATATCAGAATATTTGAATAAAATGCGAAGATAAGTCTAGAAAATAGACTTATCATATTAACTTAAATTCAACAGAATAGCTTATTTTTAATATTGTTTTTAACAAAATGTAATGTATACCATCATTAGACGAATATGTCTTCTGCTTAGCGTTAAATGGTATAGACATCATGGAAACTAAAACACAGACAAAGACATACTTAAAAAGCTCAGCAAATTCTCCATTATTTCTTCATGTGTTTTTAAATATTAAAAGAGAAAATGACAGTATAGGTAAATCGAGATGAAACTCAAATTCGTCGAAGCATCCTTCCCTTACCTCCCTTAATATCTCCATCTTCATAGACGAGTTCTCCCCTAAGGTAAGTTCTCTCCACTTTTGCACTGAATTGAACTCCCTCATAAATGGAGTGGTCCATCTTTCCGTGCCAGTCCTTCACTTTCCAGTCTTCTCTCTTCAAGACGACTAAGTCTGCGTCCTTCCCTTCCTCTAACCCCTTGTTCAATATACCGTAAAGCCTTATAGCGTTAGCCGAGGTCAGGGAGACCAATAGCCCTGGATCAAGATAACCTTGGAACATGAGTGATGCGACAGTGACGAGCATGAACTCAGTGGAGGCCACCCCGTTCGGAACGTCCCTATATGACGAAGGCTCATCCTTGTATTTAGACAGGAAACCTGAATAGTCGCTTCCTACAGTGTAAAACTCGTTCAACCTCAATACCATTTCTTTTCTCTCCTCTTCGCTCCTCAGCGGAGGGCTCATTATGAACCTCTTTCCGTCTTTTCTCTTATACGCGTCAGCATTGAATAACAAGTAGTGAGGACAAGTTTCAGCGTAAACCTTGGCCCCTCTCTTGTTCCAATACCTTATCACGTTGAGTGAAGCAGGAGACGAGACGTGTACAGCATATCCCTTGACTCCCGTGACGAATGCCATTGACGAGAACCTATTTACAGCTTCCTCTTCGCTCTCTGTAGGCCTAGTTCTGACGTGGTTTATTGGTTCGTCTCCCTGTTGCCTGGATTGGAGGAAATTTATCATGTCACCGTTTTCGGCGTGGACAGCCACTACACCCCCCAATTTCCTTACTTCCTCCATTACCTCCATGATATGAAAGTCTTTAAGCCTGATCGAGTCGTATGCCATGAACACCTTCACGCTCTTCACTCCCAACTTGAAGATCTCCTTCAGGTAGGGTATTTCCTCCTTTCTCTTTATGATGAAATGAAAGGAAAAGTCTACCATGGACTCCTCGGCCTTGCTTATTTCCTCCTTGAGCGAGGCTAATGGGTTCGCTGACGACTCGAAGAAGTTCACTATGGAAGTTATCCCTCCTGCCAAGCATACTTCACTCCCTGAAGAGAAATCGTCAGCCGTGGGGATCGGATCTTTCGCTCCCAAGAACCTGGATCCGAAGTGTGTATGCCCGTCTATGGCCGATGGCATCAAGTACATTCCGGTCAAGTCAGTTACGTCATCTCCCACTGAAGGGATCTCAGGGGAAATCTTCGTTATCTTACCTTCGTCTATCTTGACGTCAGCATCAACTATTCCTCCCTCCGTGATAAGCCTAGCGTTCTTCATTATCAACTCCTTTCACCTCTAGGGAATGGGAAAGAGTTACACTCCAGCCCCAGGTCCCTGATTGCGTTACACAGCGAAGCGTAAGCCCCTGTTGGGCCGTTCTCTCCGACTCCTCTGACCCCTGTAGGTGTTCTGGACGGGGTATGGAAGAGTTTCACCTCGAACGTAGGCGCCTCCATGGATGTAGGTACTGCGAACTCGACACCGTCGTTGGCGTTCTCATAGAGGACCCCTCCTATCCCTTGAAGGGCACCTCCCATGAGTTGTCCCTTGACTATCTCCTCATCTCCTGACACTCCGACGTCAGCTACTATGAAATGTCTTTCAACTTTGACCCCTGTGCAGTCACCCCTGACGACGCTTATTTGACCCGAGACAGTACCAACGAAGTCCTCAGTTTCATAGCAAGCGTCAGCCGACACGTCCATCACCTTCCAAGGTTGTGTCAGCATCATCTTAGATACTTCCTCCCAGTCCCCAAGAGTAGAGACCTTTTCCTTGAGTTGCCTTGCAGCTATGACTGCAGCGTTTCCCATCGTGAGCATGGTCCTACTAGCCCAAACTCCGTACCCCTTCACCTCGTTGTCTCCCAACAGCACCCTGACTTTTTCATATCCTAGCTCCTTTGAGACTAAGTTCTTGATAGCTCTGTCCATTCCCTGTCCTTGGTTCGTAGCTGAAATCTTTATTACGACCCACCCGTCTAGGTCCAGATATGCCCTCACGCAGTCATATCCGGGTATCCTGGACTTTTCCTTCTCTATCATGAGTTTGGAGTTGGGTCCAGCGTACTGCACGTAAAACGCGAGGCCGACGCCTTTACCGTAAATTTCCTTGAATTCCTTGTACTTCCTTTCTATCTCCTCGAGGACAGACTTCACGTCACCTACGTCATCCAGATTCCTCAAGTTCTTCCTCCTTACCTCTATCTGGTCAATCCCAGTCCTTCTGGAGATCTCGTCCATGACTCTTTCCATCACGAACACGGCCTCAGGCCTTCCGAAACCCCTGTAAGCTCCTTGTGGAGGTTTGTTGCTCAGGACTGCCTTAACGTTATAGGAGAAGTCGAAGGAATACGCTGAAGTCATAGTGCTCAGAGTCACGAAGAGCGGGGAGATTCCGCTCCAAGCTAAAGGGAATGCCCCAGTATCGTAAGTTATGTCGTCGTGTAGGAACTCCAATTTACCTTCCTTGGTGAACCCTACCTCGACCAAATGCCCCTGGTCCCTGGCTTGGGAGTTCTGAACGTGTTCCGACCTAGTTTCAACCCACTTGAGGTTCTCTCCTAGTTCGTATGCGAGTGCCACGACCGAGAGTTCCTCATATGACAGATCCTGCTTAGCCCCGAAACCACCACCTACGTTGGGCACATCTACCTTCACCCTGTGCATTGGAACGTCTAACATCTCAGCTATCAATATTCTAGCTACAGTAGGCGCTTGCGTTGAGGCGTGAACCAAGATCGAGTCCCCGGTAAACCTCACAGCTATCACTCTGGGCTCCATAGGCGCGGGGGAACTCCTTCCTGCCCTCAGGTGTAGCGACATGGACGTTTCCGCTTCCCCTTTCCTTCCGTGAGATTTAGAGTAGATCACGTTATCTGGTATCTCAGGGAAGAGAGGCCCGTTCACCTCCCGGTAGTCCACATCGACTTCCTCCAGCCTGTCTTCCACCGAGTACCTATCCCCCGAAATCACCATGCATAGAGGATGCCCCTCATAGAGAGCCTTCTTCTTAGCTAGTAACGTGACTTTTGGTATCTTCATTTCCTCTTCCCCAAATACAAATTTTACTCTGTAATTATCTAGTATCTCTTCAGTATAACAATCCCCCGAGACCGAGAACTCGGCGTGTTTATAGGTCGAACGCTTGAACCCAACAAACTTATATTCTCCCGAAATATCGTCCACGTAGGTTAAATTCCATCGCATTATAAAATACACATCGCAACTATCTTAAAAACGTTTCATGTAAGATCAAGAAAAGCTAATAAGTTATTCGTTTACATAAACACGAACAGAATGAAAATAGCCCTGATTCAAACCCACATGTCCTGGGATAAGGAGGACAACGTGAAAAGGCAAATTGAAATGGTTGATAAGGCTTCAGACGTGGGAGCGAGGATAATTGCGCTGGACGAGCTTTCAAACACAGTGTACTTCGCGTTCGAGCAGAACGTGAAATACTTCTCAATGGCTGAGGACGAGAATGGTCCGACTATTACTAAGTTCAGGGAGAAGGCAAAGGAGAGAAACGTGAATCTCATTGTACCAATATTTGAAAGAGAGAACGGGATGTTCTACAACACAGCTTTCGTGATAAACGACGAGGGGAAGATAGTGGGGAAGTACAGGAAGACTCACCTACCCCAAGACAACTTGTTCAATGAATATTATTACTTTAAAGTAGGAGACCTCGGTTTTCCTGTCTTCGATCTGGGAGGGACGAAAGTAGGTGTGGTCATATGTCATGATAGGCACTTCCCTGAGACCGTGAGGGCTGAAGTGGTCAAAGGAGCTCAGGTGGTCTTCGTCCCCTCCGTAGCGTACTTCAAGGAGATATGGGAGATAGAACTGAAAGCTCACGCTATCTTCAACACGGTTTACATAGCGGGAATAAACAGGGTAGGAAAGGAATATCCTTACCAACCGCAGGAATATTTCGGGGACTCCATGGTCATCTCACCGATGGGTGAAATTATTTCCAAAGGTGAAGGAGAGAGCATAGTTTACGCAGATGTGAACGAGGACGAAATAATTGACGCCAGGCTCAAGAGACCTTTCTTGAAGAAGAGACTTCCAAGTTACGGATTGTGAGGTGAGGGAGAACGATAAGCGTTCATTCAACTCACAGCAGATGGAACTCGTCGTTGAAACCGGCCATTTACGTGAAGGACGGAGACACCGTAGAGCTAGAAGTGAAAGAGGCCTCCGACGGACAAATAAGGAGGAACTCAGACTTGAATGACGTTACGAACTTGGACTTCTCCAGGATACATCCGCTCACTGGTCCGATATTTGTGGAGGGAGCAGAGCCGGGGGACGCGCTCAAGGTAGAAATACTCGATATCCACGGGGAGGGGTGGGGCTGGACTGCCGTAATACCGGGATTCGGTTTCCTATCTAAAGAAAACGACGTCCCCGAAGGCGTCAACAGTCAAGCCTTAAAGATTTGGTCTTCAGATGAGGGATACGTCTCAGCTAAGTTCGGTGACATTTACGTGAAGGTCAAGGAGTTTCCTTTCCCTGGAGTAATTGGGACCGGAATGAGGCTTAACGGAGTTTGGAGCACGATTCCGCCCAGGGAGAACGGTGGCAACATGGACGTGAAACAGATGACTGTGTCGTCTAGAATTTACTTCCCGGTCTTCAGGAAAGGAGCTCTCCTCTCCGTGGGAGACACCCACCTAGCTCAAGGCGATGGAGAAGTATGCGGAAGTGCAGTGGAGGCACCAACTAAGGTAAAGTTGAGGGTAGAAGTCGTGAAGAGCAGGAACCTAAAGTCTCCTGTCTTCGTGAGCAAGCCCAGGGAGGCGGAATACGACGGAGACCACATAACCTTCATGGGGTTTTCTAACGATCTGTGGAACGCTTCCCTGATGGTAGTGAAGGAGGCAATCTCCTTTCTCTCAAATTTCATGGAACCAGTTGAGGCATACATGCTCTTGAGTACAGTCATGGACTTGAAGGTAAGCCAAGTGGTAGACGTCCCCAACTGGACTGTATCGGGTTTCATACCCGTCTCGGTCTTCGGGAACAAAGGAGGAGAAATCATGGACGCTTTTGAGGCGAGGGAGAGATGAACGTAAATGAGCTGAAGAGAAGGGGAGTGAACGTTGTAAACTTCACTTGGGTCGGACTCGATGGATACGTGAGGGCCAAGGGCGCTTACATAGAGCACTTAGAGGATATGATAAAGAGCGGGATCGGACTCACCAAGGCTATGTTCAGCTTCACCCCTATGGACTACATCTCTCCTTTGGGGTCTTTCGGACCTCAGGACCAAGACGTCTTCTTGGTTCCAGACGTCACTACCCTGACTTTCACCCCTCCTTATGCTTCGGTGATCTGCGACCTCTACGATGGAGATTCCCCCTGGTTCATGGACGTGAGGTCCAGGTTGAGATCCGTCCTTCAGGAAGTTAGAAAGGAAGGTCTTGAGTTCATGTCAGGTTTCGAATACGAGTTTTACCTGGTGAAAGACCGAAAACCGTTCAATGACGCCAGATGTTTCGATCCTCAGGGTATGAACGAAGTTGTCATCACGAAAATAGTCTCATCGTTGAAAGAGAACGGCATCGATGTGCTGAGGGTAATAAAGGAATACGGACCCGCACAATACGAGATAGACGTGTCCCACAGGGACTCATTGAGGGCGTCAGACGAGTTCGTCATGGTCAAGGGGATAGTGAAGAGTGAGGCGTCGAATTCAGGTTTAGAGGCCAACTTCATGCCCAAGCCCTTCAACGGTCTTGCAGGATCAGGACTTCATCTCAATCTGAGCGTTTGGAAGGAAAATAAGAACCTCTTCTTCTCCGAGGGAAAGTTGCTCAGCAAGTTCGGAATGCACTTCGTGGGTGGCATTCTGAAGCACGCTAAGGCCCTCACGGCAATAGCTGCACCAACGGTCAACTCATATAAAAGGCTCAGGTCCGGTACCTGGGCCCCAACCAAGATAGCCTATGGGTCTAACAATAAGTCCGCCATGATAAGGATACCTACCCCTTACAGAGGTAATCAGGGTAATGACTCCAGACTGGAGTACAGAGTCTCTGATCCCAGCGTAAACCCTTACCTCGTGACGTTGGCTGTGATAGCTGCAGGAATGGATGGGGTGAAAGAGGAAATAGACCCGGGTCTACCGGTGAACGAGAACTCTTACTTCAAGGAGGACATCCCGGAGATACCCAGAAACCTCAGGGAGGCGTTGAAGGAGCTTGATAAAGACGTACAATTGAAAAGAGCAGTGGGAGAGAGAATAGTCAGAGAGTTCATCAACGTTAAGATGGCTGAGGTAGAGGAATACGAAAGCCGCGTAACAGACTGGGAATACGAAACCTATAGCAAGATATGAGGGGAGAAGCGAGTTGATACCCCTGATAGACGAGCACGCTCACTGGTTTCACGCCTCTCCAATGAGCGAGAAAGAGTTCATGATGGCTTCAGCTGAATCCTGGAAGGAAAACGAGGTTAAGAAAGACGTAACAGAGATGAACAGATGGAGACCATTTTACCTCTACCTGAGGAAACTCATGGTGAAGAAGTTCGGGGGGAACTTCATTGACGAGAGGAACAGGATGATCAAGGACGATCCTGTGAAATACGTGGGAGAACTCCTCTCAGAGGCTGGAATAAAGGGTATAGTGATAGACGAGGGGTTCGGCAGGAAAGTCCACGAGATACCCATACCAGTGAAGAGGCTTTTCAGGATAGAGAACATCATAGGAGACCTCTTCTCCATGTCCTTCGATAGGGCATTGGAGACGTTCAAGGAGACGTTAAGGAGAAAGGTGAAGAAGGAAGACTATGCCGGCTTCAAGAGTATCATAGCATACAGGACTGGCTTACCTTCATCTTGTGATGAGGGGTCCGCGCTGAGGGACTTTCATTCTGGAGAGCACGAATGGTATGGGAGGAGGGCCAAGGGTTTTAGGGACTTCCTCTTCTGTGTGACCATGGAAGAGGCATCTCACATGAACGTTCCTTTTCAAGTCCACACGGGGGCAGGAGACAGAGACATAAAGCTGAACCAATCAATGCCGTCAATCCTCACCGATATGGTAAGGACATACGAAGGAACCATCGTTTTCGTCCACGCAGGATATCCGTTCCATAGAGAGACTGCATGGATGAGCTACCTCTTTCCGTCAGTGTACCTTGATGTGTCTCAGGTTTTCCCTTTCGCCCCTCTCGGTGGGTACCACGTGCTCTCTGAAGTACTGGAAGTGGCACCTTTCACTAAAGTGATGTACGGTAGTGATGCTTTCGAGATACCTGAGATAGCATGGGCTTCAGCTAGTCTATTCAGGTCTGCCATTTCAAAGGTAACAGAAGAACTTGAGGAAATAGGAGTGCTTTCATCAACGGAGAGGAAAGAGGTGGAAGAAATGATATCGTTCAAGAACGCGGAGAGAATATACGGCAGATTCAACACTTGATTTGCCATGTAGGAAAGCGAAAAACCTTTAGGGTAAAACGGTTAAAATTCTCTCGGTAGTTGTGAACTATATTCATGTATTAAGGTTAAGAAAATAAAAAGTTTTTAAATTTTCTCTGAAATTTTTATAAGAGGATTCATCCTCAATACAGACTATGTCAAAAAAGGTCTTCATAAGGGAATCTTCAGGTTTAGTAAGGCAGATGGGTTCAAAGCATGCCTTCGCTAAAGTCCTTGCATTGATAGTGCCAATCTCTCTCTACTATACTCTGGTGTACTCCCCTGCGCTTCCTGCTGCTAGCTGGTATGTAGGAATAATAATCTCTCCTTTGCTAGCTCTTCCGATATTCATGACGTACTTGAAGTTAGCCGAGTATATACCAAGATCGTCAGGGGAGTACATTTACATCTCCAGAATTGTAGGGCCTTTACCTGCAACGATTCAGGGAGTAGCGAACATAATATCAACTCCCTTGCTTGCCTCTATCCTTTCCCAGATAGAGGTCAGCGCTGGTATAGTACCCGCAATCCAAGTAATTGGACTCTCGCTTCATGACCAATATCTGGTTAACTTGGGAACGTCGATTCTCAGCAACAGCACTTACTATTTCTTGGCAAGCCTAGCTTCCCTCTTCGCAATGTGGCTGGTCAGTATCTCACCTCAGAGGATAATGGGTAATTTCCTATTCGTCATAGCGTCGATGCAGGTCATAGGGTCTCTGTTGGTGATATACCTCTTCTCCCAAGGCAGAGCCGTGTTCGAGGCAGACTTTAACAAGTTCTCCTCCATTTTCGGTGGACCCTCGTACTCTTACATAGCCTCTCAAGGATCCTCGCTCTACTCTCCCACGTTTGACGGTATACAGACGTTAGTTTTCTCTATCCTCATGTTAATGTGGCTCTTCGTCTGGTTCTTCGGACCGTCTTACTTCGCTGGTGAATACAAACAAGCGTCCAGATCCCTGAAGGTAGGCATGCTTTCAGGATTCGGAATAGCAACCTTTGTCATCGTAGCGTTGACTTTCCTAACAGCAGACACGATGGGCATACCATTCTTCAACTACGTGGCATTAAACGGATGGGGGTCTACCATACCGGTCTCTGCAGGTGAAGGCTACATTGCTTGGGCAGGAGTAATGGCTATCTCTGTCCCTATTCTGGCTATTCTAGTAGGCCTTTTGAACGTGGGGATACAAATGGTTGCAGGACCTCTTTCCCTCGCAATTCCTAGCAGGGTAATGCTGGCAATGTCATTTGATAGGATACTTCCTGAACGTCTAGCCTACGTCAATTCCAAGCTTCAGACGCCCCTTCTAGCTTCCTTGGTAGCACTGGGAATCGCTGTGTTCTTCGAGGTAGCTACACTCCTGCTAGGGCTTGCGATCTCAACCATAGCTCTGGTTGCAGTGCTCTTCATCTATCAGTTCCTGCAAGCTACCATATCCGCCACGGTAGCGGGTTTCAAGGGAATTCCTGGTGTCTCCCTTACGGAGAAGGAGAGGAAAGAGCTGAAAATATTCGGATCAATAGCTTCTGTTATTCTAGCGATCTCAGTTATAATAGCAATAGGGTATGCTGCATTCAATCCACTATATCTCACAATGGTTCTCTCCGGAAACTTGGCGGTGAACATAGGTCTCATCGTGATAATACCAGTTCTAGGGCTGTTGACTTATTTCGTTTCTAAACATGCGAGAGAAAAGGAAGGTATGGATCTAAATGTAGTGTTCAAGGAGATTCCTCCAGAATGAAATGATTTTTTTTAAAAATAATTATTTATTTTTCTTATTGATTTCAAGAATACACGAATAATTTTATAGATTCATGTAACATTTACTTTGCGGATAGGCAAATTACGTTTCTTTCTTAGTTTTCATCTAGTTGCGTGCTGGCGAATCTCTCCAATGCTAGTGCATTTCTTCGATTTTCCTACTCTGACTCAAGGTTCAGCTGTGTAGTACCTTGTGTAGTACTTCAATTTCTTCAGATGTTGAGTCCCTCAGTTTACACCACATTCTAAATAAAGCGTTTAACTGAAAAAGAGTTTTACACAGGTTCTGATAAGATTTGAAGATATATACAAAGTAACTGGGCGATTCAGGTCTCCATTGCAGATTGTAATATTCTCTTAGATTTAGTCTAATTCTATGAAGAAAAATGACCTTAGGTCAAGGTGGAGAGGAGAGTAAGGTGTGATGTAATATTATTACTGGAATAAGATAACAGTTCGACGGGTTGTACTCCCTGGCGATATTGAGGGCGATCTGCAGGACGCGTGAGGGGGAGTGGAACTTACCGAAACGTCTTCTCTCAAGGAGTTGAACGACTCGAGGTTGTTAGGCTTGGGTCACATCCGTCCTTGGGAGAGACGAGGTAATTGAGGACGTCGGACTTACCCTGTACGTGCTCACCTCCTCAGCGTAGAGGAGGCGGTTCAGCTCCTCCCTCTCCTCTCTGGTCATGGAACGCTTCAAGTGCACCAAGCACTGTTGCCTGAGGGCGGAATCCCAGACAGGGAGATTGCCTTATCTAGGGCTTTCACCCCGTCAGCTACGACCAGGACGGGGTTAAACTTGCGCCATAGTCTAGCGAGGAGGGTCCAGTAACTCCTTGAGTCCTCCTCCATAGCCAGGAGTACGTCGAGGACTGCCCTCCTCCCTTCTGGTGACATGCCTAGAGTCACGAGGAGGACTCCCTCCCGTCAAATACGTACTTGAAGTTCCCCTGTACCTCCAGCCTCGTTGAGATGAGCTTGACGTTGAGCTTCCCTCCCAGGAAGGAATAGAGTGAGGAAAGCACCGTCTCCACTTGTTAGCTCTCCCTATCAGGCCTCCTCTCCGTGTTCGTCCTCACCTTCCTACCACCCCTGCAGATGACGGGTAACTTCACGGTGAGGAAGCTCACCTCGTGCTCTATCCTCCTCCCTCTCTTCTTCACAGTGAAACCTTTCAGAAACCTGTAGGTGGCGTAATCCCTCCTCGTCTCCTTCCCCCCGTACTTGGGGCTCGCCATCTCCGTATCCTCAACCGCTCTCCTCTCTATTTCCTTGACGTCTTCTTTAATAACGAGTCCTTCCCTGATGGGGACGAGCAGGATCGTGGAGTCGTGCTCTCCACGTCCTGGTTGTACTTCACGCATGGTATAATGTCCTGCCATCCCCTATTAGTATTACCCTGTTATTTTCCCTCCATGTACGACTAATTATTTCTATCTTGTCTTAAAGAAACAAAGCGAATTTGCAATGCAGACCTGAATCGCCCTAACTATTCCAATAGTTTTCATACAATAATTAGGCGTCCAAACATTTTATATGATTATGAAAAGACGAATATGATTGAAAATGTGAAATAGAATGATGAGTTGAATAACGATAAATAAATGAAGAAACAAGAGGATAAGAGAGTTAAAAAACAATACTCTGAATCTTTTATAAATTATCGTAAAATATGGATCTCTATCTTCTTATGGACGATATTAAGAAAAAGGGAAAGTAGTAAAGGATTTATAAGAAAATATCTAATTTCCTTGAGATAAACTATAAGCTCTTTTTCTTACAACGCTCATCAATGTATATAGTATCTCAAATGCGTCCAGGTTAAAATTTTTTGAATACTTATCCTTTTTAGCTAATATAGAATACCAATATAGATTTTCTTGTATCAAACCTGCTACATAGTATAACAAAGATACGCTAATTTTTTTCTCAGAAAATTGAATTGATTGGAGCTGTGAATAGGAGTACGTAAAATCACCTTTATCAAGGTCTTTGATTAGAGTATAATCTGGTAAATCTTTACCATTCACTATATAGTTGTCCATTTTATCTAAAATTTCTATTATTTTTGAATAATTTTCCTTCCATTCTGTATCATAATTTTGTAAAATTGAAAATATAGACGCTATTTGCAATTCCTTGGCAAAATAAACCTCTATTTCAGAATCATAACCTTCTTTTTCTCCTGTTATTAAACAGTCAAACTTTGGAAAATCTTTTATCATAGTAAAACTTATAGAATTATATATATAAAAAGTTGTGGGCCAACATGATATGGAAAGATTCAATGAGGGCGATTCAGGATTCAGTTGTGAATTGTAATTATGGCAAAACAGATCAAATAAAGGAAATTGTCTAGCGTGAATCCTTACCCAGCCCATGTGGTAGCGTTCAATTAAATTCATTCTATTTTGATAAATAAACTGAATTCTCAAAGGAGACGTGAATTGCCCAAGCAGTTGTGGAGTAAATTATCATATATTATATCAATTATTATCATGTAGGTGAATCAATGAAATGAAAAAGAGAAGAAAGGGAAGAAAAGAGAGATTTTATCATACATAACTTAAAATCATTTAAAGAGTGTTGAAATGAATTGAACTCAGGTCCATATAATGGTTGTATATCTTTCATAAAGAAAACGATTTTTTAGTATACTTTTCTATTTTTTGTCCAGCTCTATTTAGGTTTCATTGAAACTTTTCTCATTTCTTTTCGTCAATTTTTATATAGCTATATCAGAATGAGAGTTATATGGATGACGCGGAGCTAGTCAAGAATCATTCCTTTGGGACGTGGAGGAAACAGAGAGGATGGAACCCGATAAACTTGGTCTCAGCCAAGGGAGTATTTCTTTACGATGACAAGGGAAGAAGTTACTTGGATATGTCTTCACAGTTAGTGAACGTCAACTTAGGTCACGGAAACGAAAGGGTCATAAAGTCGATTGAACAAGGTATGTCGGATCTTCAATATGTTTCTCCGGCTTTCTCCACAAAGGCGAGGGCTGACGCCATCCGTTCCTTGTTAGAGGTGGTTCCTAAGGGAATAACGAAGTTCTTCTTCTCCACTTCAGGGACTGAAGCCAACGAGGCCGCGGTCAAGATAACCAGGATGGTAAAGTCCCCCAAGTATAAGGTAATCTCTAGGTACAGGTCATATCACGGGTCCACCTTGGCTTCGATGTCCTTGACCGGGGACTATAGAAGATGGTTCACAGAACCTAACTCGATGCCTGGAGTAGTGAGAGTACCCGAACCTTACTGTTTCAGGTGCCCGTTGAAGTTAAAGTACCCTGAATGCGGGATTTCCTGTGCAAACTACGTGGACTATGTGATAAAGCAGGAAGGTAACGTCGCGTCACTTATTGTGGAGCCTATAACGGGAACTAACGGGGTTGTGGTACCACCCAAGGAATACCTTCCGTTGTTGAGGAAGATAACGGAGGAGAATGACGTCATTATGATAGCAGACGAGGTGATGACAGGGTGGGGTAGGACAGGGGAGTGGTTTGCCGTGGACTTGTGGGGTGTAAGACCGGACTTAATGACTACAGCTAAGGGCGCGTCAGCGTCTTACCTCCCTGTCGGCATAACAGGGGTCAGCAAAAAAGTATCTGACTTCTTTGAGGACCACGTGTTCGCCCACGGTCATACATTTGAGGCTCATCCAGTGGTGTTGTCATCTATTCCAGCCGTGATACAAGAGTACAGGAGAATGGATCTGCTTTCTCACGTAAGGGACATGTCGTCTTATGTCGAAAGGAGGCTCAACGAGATAAAGGAGAAACACAAGAGCGTTGGCGATGTGAGAGGAGTAGGTCTATTCTGGGCTATAGAACTGGTGAAGGACGATAATATGACTCCAGTGGGCACTTATGAGGACAAGTACGGCGGAAGACTAACTGTGATAGACAAGATCACGTCCTATCTTATGGAAAGAGGAGTATACATCTTCGGAGGAGCGTCTTGGCTGGTGATCTCTCCTCCACTCATAATCACGAAGGAGGAACTGGACAAGGGACTTAACGCCATAGATGACGCACTCGCGATCTCAGATCAAGAGTTTTCCTAAGAGTACAAGGAATCTATCATTTTTTTAAATTTATTCATTATATATTATGTATAGAAGAAGAAAATTCTATATTATATTATGATGTTTTCTTTCAGAACTTGATATTCCTCTCGTTAAACTTCGTTAAGGCCAAATGTATGACTGTCAAATGTTTAGCCTGAGCGTGAGTACCTCTCTTCAGGTTAAATACATTCTTCATGAACCTCACTGTTAATTTAAAAAAATGGCAACTTTTTACCAGATTATCCTTTTATATTATAATAAATACATGCTTTTATGGGTCTGTTTAAAAGGAAATCAAACAATGAAAGTGTAGGGAAAAAGGATATGACTAAAATCTTGTTTACTTCAGACTTGCACGGTTCTGAGACAGCATTCAGGAAGTTCCTGAACGCAGCGAAGATGTATAAGGTGGATGCCTTAATAATAGGAGGAGATCTGGCAGGAAAGACACTTGTCCCAATAGTGGATTTAGGAGAAGGAAAATACGATATACAGGGACAGACAGTTGGAAAGGAAGGTTTGTCCACCGTGATTCAGGAATTCAAAAAGGGAGGCACTTACTACACTATAGTGGACAAGACCGAATACAAGGAGATGGTGGAGGACAAGAAGAAGGTAGACGAGAAGTTCAATCTGGCTATAAAGCAAGTCCTTGAGGATTGGATCGTGATCGGGGAAGAGAAGTTGAAGGACTATAAGGTTCCCGTTTACGTAAATCTTGGGAACGATGACCCTATGTTCATGTTTGACGTGATAGATTCATCAGAGGTCATGAAGAAAACTGAGGGAAACCTTCTAGAGGTCGGGGGGCACGAAATGATTTCCTTTGGATATGTGAACCCAACTCCGTGGAACACACCCAGGGAAATGAATGAAGAAGAGATTTACGCTCACCTGAAGAAGGAGATAGAGAAGGTCTCAGAGCCTTCCAAGTCCATATTTAACTTCCATGCACCTCCTTATGGTACAAATCTGGACAACGCACCTCTCCTTACCAAGGACCTGAAGCCAGTGGTAAAGGGAGGTGACATTGTGATGACGCATGTTGGTTCAACTTCAATCAGAAAGCTAATCGAAGAGTACTCTCCGCTAATGGGAGTGCACGGGCATATCCACGAATCGAGGGCTTTCGACAAGATAGGTAAAACTATCATCATAAACCCGGGAAGTGAGTATGGGGAGGGAATTCTCCATGCTACCTACATAGTTCTAGAGCAGGACAAAGTTAAGACACATCAATTCGTGCTAGGCTGACTTGAGAAAAGAATTTTTATCTTTCCTTCCTTTTATATGTTTGTTATATCTTTCTATCTAAAAAAGAATTTTTCAAATCGATAACCTCACAGTTATAGACATGTCATTTAGTTTGCAAGAAACGTAGAGCTGGTTCATTGGAAGTCTATTGTACGAAATTTCTCTGTCTTACAGCCCATGACAGCCTAAGTGACTTCTAAATAAGTCTCGTGTTATTAGTTAATTTTTTCTAATTTTGATCTTTTTAAGTTACTGTATAAATAGCTTATAACTAAACTTTTATAAAAGACGTATAAATTGGTGTGGCTTACCATGGATATTAATTTCACTAGGCTGTGGATGGCTAGAAACCTGTTGAGGACATCAAATTTAGGGTTCTCTATTTTCTTCATGTGGGAAATTATAGTCATATACCATTCGGTCTTTCTCGTTAGCCTGCTCCCTGCACTGTCTTTAGTTGGATATCTAATCTTGACTCTTCCTTTAGGATATGTTCTTGATAAGATAAGCAAATCTAAAATTATGTTTCTCTTCTCGATACTGACTTTCGTGATTTATGCAACCTTGGTTCTTTTTCAATCACTCTATTTGATTTACGGTGTAGATCTCCTTTCCTTCATGCTTTACATGGGTTCAGGTGATGCGTATTACTCCAGCATAAAGGAGTTGGTTACTGAGAATGAACTGCCTAAAGCCATGTCCTTTAACGCCGTGGGAAGGGCTGCCAGCGAGATAGCTGGAACTATCATGGGAGGTCTTTCTGCATATTTTGTACCGAAGTTCTTTCCCGTTCTTCTGGTCATCATTAGCTTATCCTGCGTCTTTTTATCGTATCCTATAAAGCAAGACGAGAAGAACAAGGAATTATTCCAGAAAACTTATTCTTATCATCAAGTGTGGAAGGTGATAAGACTCATGCTACCTCTTCTCTTGCTAGGACTTGTAGTAAACGGAGCTTTCACTGCGCTAGACGTATATTCCTCAGCCCTTTTCCATCAAATACTTCACGTCAGTGCAATATACTATACTCTCTTTCTCCTCACGTTCTCAATCGGAGCTTTTGTTGGGGGAATTTTAGGAGGAAAAGTATCTGAAAAACTAATTGATGAGAGGTTCATTTCTATAATAACGTCAGCCTTCGGTTTCGCATTTGTCTTGATCGCTTTCCTTAGAGCTCCGCTTTTAGAGTCTACAATCTCATTTATGATTGGAATCGGGATATCAATGGTAAATATCCCACTAGAAACGTTAATGATGAGGGTGATTCCTAAGAGGATCATGGGAAGAACAAATTCATTAATACAAGTATTTCTTATGGGGTCATCCCCTTTGATGGCGGTATTTTACGGTTTCGTCGCTACTCTGATCGGTATAGTTAACGTACTTATCTTGGTTGGAATTTTCGGGGTCTTATTAGGAATTCCCACCTTCTTTGTCATCAGGGATTTCAAGAAGGTAAAAGAGAGCGATGTTGAGAAATTAATCCAGTAAATGAAAGTAAGGTGAGGGAACATTTTATCGGAATTTTTAAAAAAGTCCTTATCTACAAAAATTATTAATCATTACTAGTAAATATAAAAATGAGAGAGGAAAAAAGGATTGATGTAATCTTCCTGTTTTCTGCGTTTAGGAAGGTATATGTTATGACGGGTGGGACATTAATGGTCATCAAGCCTACATAATTCTTAATTTATTTTACTATTTTTAAAATTAAGATATTATTTATTTAAAATTTTCAAGTTAAATCTAAAAATGATGGTACCTATAGAATAGTATGGTATCAGAATACGAAAAAGCCCCGGACTTCGTGTTGTACAACACGGAGCTGAAGCCAGTTAAGTTAAGTGATATGAAAGGAAAGACTGTAGTTCTCTCGTTTTTCCCAGCCGCGTTCACATCTGTATGCACTAAGGAAATGTGTACCTTCAGGGACAGCATGAGCAAGTTCAACGACTTAAACGCTGTGGTTCTCGGTATAAGCGTTGATCCACCTTTCAGTAATAAGGCGTTCAAGGAGCATAACAAGCTCAATTTCGAGATACTCAGTGATTACAGCAGGGAGGTCGTGAAGAAGTACGGAGTGTCCTGGGAATTCCCGTCACTTCCAGGATACGTCCTCGCCAAGAGGGCCGTCTTTGTGGTCGACAAGGAAGGTGTAATAAGATACAAGTGGGTCTCAGACGACCCCACGGTGGAGCCTCCTTATAGTGAGATAGAGAAGGTAATAAGTTCCATCTGACAGGTTTCTCACCACATTACGTGAATTTTTTTTCTTTTTTCCTATCTACTGTTCTTAAATGAGGATCTAATCCTATATATTTTTAATTCATTTTTTCCATATTTCTTTCTTAACATGAGATAAAGTTTTCATGTCTTCAGAGAAGTTTTGTTAAATATTGGTAAAATATACATGAAGACCTCATGTATGAAATGAAACTTATTTAAAGAAGAAATTTAAATCTTTTTTAACTAGTCCTTTAATCTAAGTCCATGGAAAATAACGAAAAGGTCGAAAGTTCATTTAATTCCACGATTACAAACGAGGACATCCTTCCAGTTAACACGTCGCTCAAGAAATGGGGCGCGTTAGACTTCGGCATGATATGGACAGTGATGAGCGTAGGAGTCCTAACGTGGGAATACCCATGGTTCGGAATCTTTTTAGGTCTACCTTGGGGGGTTTCACTGTTAATGGAGTTCCTTGGAAACGTGATCACCCTAGTCCCCATGATAATACAGTCCCACGCCGGAGCAAAATACGGACTTGCAGAACCCCAGATCACCAGGACGAGGTGGGGAATTTGGGGAGCCCAGCTACCCTCCATAGTGAGGTCCATAATAGGAACGGGATGGTGGGGAATTCAGCTCTTCATCTTCACCGAAATCGTGGCTGGGATCTATCTGTATGCCACGGGGAACTTGGACAAGGTTGTGATGCCGCTCGTGAAGTCCGGCTCGGCTAACTCGTACACGATTTCCCTGGCAGACCCTTCACTTTTCTGGGGAGTTTTCGTATCCGTGGTGGTAGCTGAGCTCGTGTTCCTATACTTCTCTCCTATAAAGAAAGGGCAAGAAACGTTGAGG
The DNA here is from genome assembly GCF_008326425.1 of Sulfuracidifex tepidarius. Taxonomy (NCBI): domain Archaea; kingdom Thermoproteati; phylum Thermoproteota; class Thermoprotei; order Sulfolobales; family Sulfolobaceae; genus Sulfuracidifex; species Sulfuracidifex tepidarius. The sequence goes on along the minus strand of NZ_AP018929.1, from coordinate 2,248,843 downwards.
AAGTTCAGTCTCATTGTAGGTCCTCTCTCAATAGCTTCCCTTACGTCCATTTTCCTGTACGAGGGATTCAAGGCTGGATGGAACGTAGGTGCTCTTCCGCCAGCGTTCGGACCGTTCTCCTTGATAGCTGCACTCTCCTTCCTGGCAGGCAACACTGCGAATTGGCTCACAATGGCGATAAGCATGCCTGACCTAGTGAGGTTTTCCAAGTCACAGAAGGCGCAGATGTATGGACAACTTGTCCTTCCTATCACTTATGCAGTTTTCGGGTTCATGTCCGTTATGGGGACTCTTTTTGCCTATTCCTTAGTCCACTCTACAATCATAGACCCAGTTCTGCTTTCTTTGCTGACCCTCCCAGCCCCGCTTTTGATGTTCGTTCTCTTCTCACTTCTGCTTGAGACCTTCGGTGTGAACACCTTGGCGAACCTCCTTCCTCCGGGGTACGACATTTCCAATATATTCCCTAAGAAGATTTCCTGGTTCAAAGGGGTGATAATAGCTACAGTGATCGGGTTGGCACTGGGTGCTTGGAGCTTCCTTGGGTCTGCTTACAACTTCGTGGACAACTGGCTCTTAGCTTACGGTACTGCGCTTGGAATAATAGTGGGGATAAACGTAGCCGATTACGTGGTCATGAAGAAGTTTTCCCTTGATACGAACGCGATCTTCATAAAGAACTCTAAGTACTGGTACTGGAAGGGGATAAATCCAGCTTCATTGATAACGTTCGCTGTACTTTCATTGATCTTGTACTCTCCTGATTTAGGGCTGAAAGTAGGTTTCCTCGAAGACCTTGCTCAGGTCGGCCCTCTATCAGGCTTGTTGATGGGGATGATGATGTATCTAGTTCTCATGAAGGTCCTGAAGCTGAAGTGAGGAAAAGGGAAAAGAGAAGGAAGATATAGGAAAGAAAACTATTTTTCTTTTACTGTGTAGAACGTCTTTTTACATCGTAATGAAAATAATTTTAGCGTTATAACGCATCCTAAATAAAGAGAGAAAAGTTAAAATAATAGGACGAGTTTAATAAATCAATGGCAAAGAAAACAAAGGATACAGTAAAAGACGCTTCTAAAGCGGCTGGGAACATAGCGGAGAAAGCTAAGGACAAAGCGAAGGAAGAAACTAAGAAGGTAACCGGTAAGAAGGACAAGAAGTAATGAATTGTAGGCGTGAAACGAAAATTATCATTTTTTCTTTTCTATATCTGTTTCTTTACTTTTCTGATTATTCGTATTTTTTATCCATCAAGTTAGTTAAGGCTAATTTTTATTATCATAATAACAGTGGTATCTCTATATTTATAATATATCACATCTATATGTTCTTGCTCTTCAACTTCGTGAGTAGATTATCCCTTATCACGTTAACGTCTCCCATCAGGAAAGTCACGGAGCAATACGTCCTCTCCCTTTGTGAGTAGATGAAGTCCTCTAATACGCACTTCTTCTGCATGCCAGCGTTTGTAAGCATCCTAATTGACCTTACGTTCCTGACATCGACCCAAGCGGTGATCTTTTTCACGTCTGGATATAAATTTAGGTGGTTGAGGAACATGAGCTGTGCTAATCCCGATCCTCTGAATTCCTTGGATAGAGAGATCGCGAACTCCTTCACGTGGTTCTGGAGGTTTCCGAAGACGGGCTCAGCCATTTGAGAGAAACCTACCACTTTTTCGTCGTGGAAGGCGAGCATTACATTTCCCTTCCAAGAGGACACCCAGGACTTCAACCTAAGACTTTCAGGTTCCCTATACCTGAAGAGGTTGAAGTTCTCAGGGTCGTCCTTTATCTCATTGATGAATGAGAGGAACTGCTGGAAATGATCCTCCTTCCCTATCTCGAGGACTACTTCCCTTCCATTTAACTTGAATTCTTTCATCATTATATTTTCTAACTCAGTTAGATATCACTGATATAAAAATATTAAGCGAGTGTGCCTTAGTGAATTAAGATGTTTTAACTTGTGTCAGGTTAGCTAGGAGAGATTTCAGGTTAGAATCTCTCTTATCTAAAGTCCGGTCCTGATAAACCAAGGAAATCATACCAGTCAGGTTTTAAGGTGAAGAAAACTTCATTCAGTATTGATGTCCAGAATCCACACATCCTCACGAAACGTTAGGTTACTTGCTCCCCAGGGATAGCGTAGGAACCTCTTCACGCTTCACGTTAATGTCTCAAAGTGCGTGTAGACCTGAAATATGAATCTCGTCTTTTAAGGTCTAACGAATTATATCAGTAACTCTCTAATTCTCGTGAAAGATTAGCCTTACTCTTCCTAGATTGTAGTCCTTTATTTGGCTTAAGCTGTCTCTTCCTGTCGCGGTACTAGATAAAATAACGGCCTGACAGGAACTATTTTTCCCTTTAACTCAGCGATACTTAGCACTACCTTCACGGATGTTCTGGGCCTGAACTACAGAGAGACACAAGGTGCCTGAATTGTCTGAAATATGTTGATAGATCTCAATTTATAAATAGACATGGCAAAAGTGTTCATATAAAAGACGAGATAGATTAAATAAATGTTTGGATAGTGGATATAAAAGATAGAGACTAGTTAATCAGTCTAGTTGATGACTTAATAGTGGAAATAGAAAAAACAAAGAATACAGAGTATATACTAGGTGAAAAGATGAGAAAAGAGAAAACCGGCGGACTAATACGCAAATACTCATATGTGGAGCCATTTTTAGCTCTTGGAGCTATAGCTCTACTAGCTCTGTTTCCCCAGGAATGTACATAAGAGCTGCGATTATAGTCTTAGCGGGATTACTGCAGTTTCCGCAGGCACTCTAGCAGGAGTAGCAGGTGCATTTGCTGGACTTGGCGCACTATCAAATGATTTGGGTAGTCCTGCCTTAGCAGGAGTGCTTCTTGGTGCAGGTATTGTATTTGCCGTTGCCGCCGGAGGTTTCGCTTAGATGAATTCTTAATGAAATCAATTTCAAGATATATAAAGTCAATTTTTGTTTTAGCTGTCTCTCTATACTTCTTTTCTTTCTGTCTTATGAAATATTAAAAGAAGACCGTTTTTTATCAATTGTACTATTTTACTTGGATTTTGGAGTAGTAATTGCTATAACATTTCTCATTATTCTCATGACGAGATCTATTATTAAGGAATCCTTGAAGTCTGATAGACCTACTTTAGTGGAATCTATGAGAAACGCAAAAGGTGAAAAGACTGCAATTGACCGGAGAGTCTACGTGAAAAATAACGCAATAAGCTCTCCCATTAGTTTAGCGCTGAAAATCGGGTTTATATTCTCTTTAACGGAGGCTATTTCCTCAGGCTTAATTTTCGCTTACTTTGTGGATGTCCTCCACGTTACTACGGTCACCTCAACTGACATAGTTGTGTCGTTCATGCTGGAATTTATCTTTGAAACCTTGGCCGCGATTTTAATCCTACCTAGGATAGGTCTATTTAAGGAAGTTAAACCTGGTGAGGTCAAGATTATAGGTTTATCCGATCAATCTGGTGGCTTAACAATGGAATTCATCTCCTTATCCAGATCTATTCGCTCTCTTTAAGACGATAGTGTTTATCGGATTGGGTCAGTCTGACGGATCGGACGAGTCAGACCCCGTTGTGAGGATTGTGAAAGCACATGAGTTAGGTCACGCTAAGGAACATCATCCACTTTTCATCGAGTTAGCCGGAATAGCCATGCTTTCCGTGTTCGGACCCTCAGCTTGGTTCATAGGATATGGATATGACACGCACGTGGTAAGCATCAGTACTGCTCTAATATTCAAAGTGGTCCTGGTCTTACTCTCAATGTTGATCTCCACCCTCCTCTTCTCGAGAGTAGCCGAGTCGAGGGCTAACGCTTTCACTTTCAGAACGGTTGGCGAAGGAGCATACGACGCTCTAGTTGACGAGATCAGGAGAGTGTACGGGAGAAAAGACGTCCAGTCGGCGGAGGAAGCTCCGTTTATCAGCAAGTTCACCCATACATCCTCAAGGGAGGCAATGAAGACAGGGGACCCTCTGTCGTCCCTTGGTCGTTGGGAGTCCCCGTGGCACTCTCTTTCCTGGCATCTACAATCGCAGTGATACATTACACCTCACTCGAATTGATAGAAATTCTCTTACCCATCCTTTACGTAGGTGCCCTAGTGGTATCCTCATTGATAGGATTGGTCTTCTTCCCATTAGTGAGGAAATACTATGGAAGGACAGAGAAGGGTGGAATGAACTTCTCCTTCATGTTAGCTGGGCTATACATGATCATGAGCTATGCCGCACTTGGTAGCTACCCTAATTTATATCTGACCGGCCTACAGTTCTTGGTTGGGATAGTCCTGATATCTATGATCGTCAGGACCTTCCTGGGATTGCGTGAGACTCTAAAAGTGGTGACTATAACGTTGGTCACTTACGTTGGTCTGAACGCTCTCATAGCGATAATAAAGATTCTCTACCACGGTGTCTAAATGAAGCTTAGAGGAGTTAATTGTAGGAAGGTTCTCAGTATTTATTTCACCTTCTGGCTCGGCCTCTTAGGAGGAGGCGTAATAGACTACTTCAGGGGCTTCTCCGAGCCCAGTACACCAGCTTCCGTTCCAATACCTGACTATGGGCTTTTCCTTAAGGTTATAGAGGTAAACTTCACGTTTTCGCTCGTAATCTTTCTGCTAGATATGAATACTGTCATTCAGAGAATAGCAATATTAATTATTTCTTTTGTTATGGGTGAAATAGCATTTACCTTTGGCTTCTTCATAGGTCTAATTGGTACTCTCCCCCATGGCGTTCTAGAGATCCTAGGTTTCAGCCTCGTTGCTTACGCGGGACAGAACTTCAGATCTAAGAATAACTACATCGTGCCATTGCTCATGGGTTACCTCTCATTGACGGTTGCAGCGTTCATAGAGTCGTCTTTAACTATTTACGTTCTTCAGCACGTACTAGCTCAACACTCTTTATGCCTTAACACAATCTTAACACAATAACGTAATGATAACTTGAAACGCTAAAGTTTAGCAGTTCTTTTCCCCATTCCACGTCATTACATAGTCCCTCTAATTCCTCGAAGTGATATCATGTGTGTATACATAAGACGTTTTTCATGACATTCAGTCCCTCTAACGTATTTAGTGAGAAAGGTGATCCAACGAGAGCGTTGTAGATCGCTTCAACTTCTTTAGGCGTTGAACTCAACGACTTACATCATATCCAATTAAGAGTTTAGCTGAAAGAAAGTTCCTTGTGAGTGGCTCTATAGCTTTTTCAAGAACTGAATTAGTCAATAAAATAGCTATAAGGTGCAGAAAAATCATCTTCAGGACGAGACTGGAACCCCTTTTAAACCCCACAGCTCACATGTTACTATGAAACTACTAGAAATAACTAGAGACATGGTTAAGGGAAAGATAGGCGTCATACCCGTGGGTAGTGTGGAGCAACACGGCCCACATCTCCCCATGGGCACTGACTCCCTCATGGCGGAGTGGCTTGCCTCGTCTCTGGAGTCCTCACACAGGGAGGAAGTAGTCCTCTTCCCAACCCTGGCTTACGGATGCTCCTTCGAACACGGGAAGCAACCTTTCCTGGGGGTCTCCTACGTCACTATGATAAATTTCCTAACAGAGCTCATGGAGAGCGCTAAGCACTCCGGCATATCGTCTGTAATCGTGGTAAACGGCCACGGAGGGAACGAAAGCTTGCTCGACGTAGTAAGGAGGCAGGTCAACTTCAAGAACGACCGTTTCAAGATCCACCTCTTTTCCCTGGTGGGGAGGGATAAAGGTTTGTTCAGCGTGGTCGATATGCACGCAGGATCCCTTGAGACTTCAAGGATGTTCTTCATTAGGCCTGAACTGGTGAGAATAGATAAAGTGAAGGAGATCAAAGACTTCAGCGTGAAGGACGGTGTATTTCAGTTCCTCTCCACAGACCAAGCAAACCCTTACGGCGTGATCAACGTAGGAGGCGAGATAGAGGTAAACAGGGAGAAAGGAGAGGAGTCAATGAAGAGGGCCTTGGCCGACTTGGAGTCCCTTTTCATGAAGGTGAAGTCTACATTGAAAGAGTGAACACTAGATATATCTCTCCCTGTTTATCTTTGGGTCTCTAAACTTTCCTAGAGGAAAAAGATATATTCATTATGGGAAGAGAAGAACAAGGGATTCGGAGGCGGCATTGATGTTATTACGTTTCCATTCCTAGAAGTTCTCCTGAACGCTTGAGTCCACTCTGATTTGTATGTTCTAACATCAGGGTCAGTCCTTGACTTTATCGTAAATGTTGAGCTCAGGAGGCATGAGTACCAGGTTTTACCTAGTCCTTAAAGCCGGCTGAGTGTAAGAAGGTCAGTTTTTTATCTAAAATAAACATTATTTAACTATGTCTAATCCTCTCCTCGAACCTATAAGGATAGGGAAGGTCACCCTCAGGAATAGGGTGGCAATGGCGCCTATGATAAGTAACCTCGGTACACCGGAGGGATATCCTACCGACGCTCACATCATGTACCTAGCTGAAAGGGCTAAGGGAGGAGCAAGCTTAATCCTTACAGAGTACACCTACGTTAATCGAGTTGACGCCAGGGGATCGGTGAACGAGCTTGGACTCTACTCCGACGAGCTCACACCCAAGTTCATGAGGCTAACTGACATGATACACTCCTTTGGTTCCAAGATATTCGTCCAGCTCGTCCACGCGGGCAGGAAGACGAAGCGTGACGTGATATGGGGCAATACTCCCATCGCGCCCTCCCCTATCCCCCTCATGGACGAAGTTAAGGAAATGACGTCCGAGGACGTGGAGAGAGTTAAGGAAGACTTCGTGTCAGCGTCACTCCGTGCCAGAAGGGCGGGTTTCGACGGAGTGGAGCTCCACGGAGCCCACGGATACCTCCTGGCTCAGTTCCTCTCCCCTGCTATCAACAAGAGGAAGGACGAGTACTCCGACGGTGTGAACTTAGTGAAGGAAATAGTGAGGGAAATCAAGGACAAGGCAAAAATCACGGTGGGGATCAGGCTGAGCTCCACTGAGTTCGACCCGGAAGGGTTGACCCCAGAGCGTGTTGCAGAGATAGGGGAAGAGCTAGTGAAGGCTGGGATTGATTACATTCACCTCTCCGCGGGCAGGGATGGGCCGATGAACTCAAGTGCCCCGTTCTACTACGGGAAGCCGTCCTTCCTCAAGGAAGCCATGACCGTAAGGGAGAGAGTGAAAAACATTCCCCTTTTGGTGGTAGGTTCGGTGATAAGCATGGAAGACGCCCTCAAGGTGAGGGAAGTTGCAGACGTGGTCGTCCTCGGGAGAGAGTTACTCGCCGAACCACACTGGCTCAAGAAGGTGAACGCGGGCCTACCAGTCAGGCCGTGCATAAGGTGTAACCAATCCTGTAGGGGAATGGTCTACAGAGAGGTGAGGTGCGACGTGAACCCAGAGGTAGGCTGGGAGATCCTTCCTCCGATGGAGAGAGGTGAAGGTGAAGTTAAGGTCGTGGGAGGAGGGATCATGGGACTTGAAGCGTCGAGGGTTCTAGCCTTGAGGGGTTTCTCGGTGACATTGTATGAGAAGGAGAAGATAGGAGGTCAGTTCAATAAGTTCAGAGATCCTTGGAAGGTAAGGGAGTTCGGAGAGTTAATCAAGTTTTACGAAAGGGAGCTGGATAGGCTCCATGTGAAGGTAGTCCTCAGGGAGGGTAAGTGTGAAGAAAACTGCGTGGTAGCTACGTCAGAGGAACCTCCTGAGTTCCCTCAGGTAAAGGGAAAGATGGTCGCGATAGACTCCAACCTGTACGCGTATCACGACTACGCGTTCGAACTTGCCAGGGAAAACGAGGTGTACATCACCGAGAGGTCAATCAGCTGGATGGACAGAACGAGGGAGTATTTCCTGAGGACTGAGCTGGAGAAGGTCGGGGTGAAGGTGGTAGAAAAGGCTCCTGATGCAGACGTTGAGATCTCAAAGTTCGTGGACGACCAACCCAGCGTGGGTAAGTCCATCAAGGCGGGTTATTGGATGGGGAGGAGCTTCTCACCAATTCAGAGAAATCCATAAGAAATCTTTATATATCAGTTTTTCTAACCAAAAAACTTTTTTGTCTTTTCTCTTCTTTTCCTTGATCGCTTGTGTGTGTTGTGGATAAATTTGCGTCAGGAATACCTTAACGATATTTAGGATTGAAATAATCAGACAAGTTCTAGTATTGTTGGCCTTTTTGTTTGATGTTGGATTTCTGCTTCAACACCATTATGATGAAGATAAGTGTGCGTATTGTTATCTCGATCGCTTGTGTGTGTTGTGGATAAATTTGCGTCAGGAATACCTTAACGATATTTAGGATTGAAATAATCAGACAAGTTTTCACATTATTTCCTTTCCTTTTCATCATGCAAATATATTACTTTAAAGATTTTTGACGTCATTTTGACTTGAAATTTAAGGGAGATCGACGTTGAGGGCAATTCAGGTTTACATTGTGAATTGTAATTATGGTAAAAATAGATCAAATAAATGAAAATATAAATAAATGAAAATATCAAGTGCGAATCTTACCTAACCTATACAAGAACTTTTAATTAAATTCATTCAATTTTGATAAATAAACTGAATTTGAATGAGCTCCTGAATGCCCCAATAATGGTAAGAGAAGAGTATTACGATGTAGATCTGATGGTGAAAACAGGACTGACTAAACCTTGATAAGGAAAATTGGAGCATGAATGTTGAGAGTTGGCGAGTTTCATCTCCTGATCATTGAAAAGTATATAGTATACCTTCTCCAATCATCTATACTGTGATAATCTCTAACGTGAAGACCCCTACACCGCAGGGGATCATCGAAGTCGATGTCGAGATTGAGGGAGAGAGAATAAGGAAGATAGGAAAGAGCTTGAACGGTCAAGAAAGGAGAGACTTTCACGGGATGCTTCTCTTACCCGGAGGAGTTGACAACCACGTCCACATCTTCAAGAGATACCTTAAGGTGCCTACCACGGACACAGTGAAGGAAAGCACAATAGCTTCCATCTATGGAGGAACCACGACCGTGATAGACTTCGCCTTCGCAGATCACAGTCCCAACGTCGAAGAAAGGACGTCCCAGTTCTCGGAAAGCGTTACAAATTACTCATTTCATGTTTTCGCAGATGATTGGAGTGAAAACGTGAGAAAGTACTCTGAGAGCTTCAACTCGGTGAAATACATGATGGTGAAGTACGCCGACCTGAACCCATCGCTGGAAGGGATCAAGAGGATCTCGGACAACCTGAGAGGTTACGTGATGGTTCACGCGGAAGACGAGGAACTGATCTCGGCGCTCTCCTCTAACAGGAGAGGTCCTCCTATACTTCACGCTGAGGTAAGGAGAGATGAGACCGAATGGGCCGCTGTAGGAAGAGTCGTACCGTTGATAAGGAAAGGACTGATAGCTCATGTCAGCTCAGGGACAACCTTAGACGTGAAGGGACATCTCCTCGCTGAAACTACCCTCCATCATTTGATTTTGGACAGGAAGGTATACGAAAGGAAGGACGCCCACAGGTTCGTGACCTCTCCTCCGGTTCGTGACCCGGAGGAACTATGGAGAAGGATAGACAAAGTATCCATGATAGGTACTGACCACAACTGGTTTGACGCGGAAGTGAAGGACGCTCACAGGGAATTCCCGGATCTTGTCCCGGGTCTCCCAGGGGTGGAACTGAGGTTACCCATGGTCTTGACGGAGTTCATGAAGAGGGGATTGCCCCTCTACAGAGCTGTGGAACTTCTCTCCATCAACCCAGCCATAATTAACGCACTGGACACGGGGAGGCTGGAGGAGGGGTTCAGGGCTGACTTAGTGATCTACAACCCTAACGTGAAGTGGAGGGTAAGCGCTAACAACACCCACATGGCAGACTGGACTCCTTACGAGGGTTACGAGGTTACGGGTAGGCCTGAGTACGTCTTCAGGAACGGTGAACTGGTGCTGGAACAAGGTGAGGTTCACGAAAGTAAGGGAAAACTGTTGAAGAGAAATGATTGAAGATCAACTCTTGGCTGGGGGCGTTGTGTTGTTGATGGGAGTTGTAGCCTATCTCATGGTAAAGTTGATCAGGAAGGTGTCAAAAAATTGAGGCTATCGACAATCTTCAATGGAATAAGGAAAACATGATGCCGAGCAGAGGACAACTTTCTCACCTCTGATAAGAGCTGGACATACCCTACCTTGAATAATTTTTTTCTTGATTTAGTCATGAAGAGCCTATTTTGTGTAGAGATGAGTAACTATAGACTCTCTGCGAGCTTCCCGTTCTTCTTAACTTACTTTGTCTCTATCTGTAGTCAGGAGAAATTTCTCCACACATGATTTTCTCCATTCTTTAGACTTTTTAACTTTCTCGATTCTAGCTGATCAATATACTGGATAAGTTTTTATTATTGTTCAAATGATTCTAAATACATACCAGAAATATTGTTTAAATATTTATAAAATAATAAATCGAATATCATAATATGATTAACAACCTTATCAAAGCCCTCAGGGATGAGGTGAAAATCACAGACGATCCCAAGACCGTCACGGAGAAATCAAGGGACTTCAGCCATACCTCGCCATTCCTTCTGGAGGAGATGAAGGTCCATAAAGCGGACCTAGTTGCTTACCCAAGGAGCGAGGAGGACGTCGTCAAAATAGTGGAGATAGCACTCCAGGAACACCTACCCCTTATCCCTAGGGCAGGAGGAAAGAACAATGTTGGTGGCGTAATACCTATGAAAGGTGGCGTAATAGTTGATATGACTCTACTGGACTCTCTGACGGTGAACTACGAAGACGTTGTTGTAGGGGCCGGGACTCCCTTCTCCAGGGAAGGGAAAATGTTGTTCTCGCCTAGGGTATATCCCTCCACATTCAGTGAGGGCGCAACGGTAGGAGGGTTCTTCTCCGGTGGGTCTGGAGGAGTTGGGGAGTTCAAGTACGGTAGAAACTGGGATCACGTCCTTGAGGTCAGGATGGTCAACCCCAAGGGAAAACTGGTCACCCTCAGGGGAGGAGACGTGAAGGTAGCTGCTCACGCTGAGGGCACCACGGGCATAGTAACAAAGCTCAGGGTCATGACTAGAGAGAGAAGGGAGAACCCGGTGATGATAGAGTTTGACTCGTTGAGGGAATCGCTTAACTTCGTGGAGAAGCTCTTCGACGGAGACTACTCAGTATATCACGTGACCCTCAGATCCCCTCAGATGTCTAAACTGTCCGAGAACATCACGGGAGTGTCAACTGAAAAGTGGAACTTGCTTGTAGTGTGTGAAGAGGAATGCCCTTCAGGGAACGCTGAGGCCGGTGCGAGGATCTGGGAGAAGAGGTTCCTCTTCTTCGGTGGTACGATAACGACAGCCATGGGAGCCTTTAAGAGGAGGATGTATTACATGGTGAAGGACATCCCTCTGGAGGAAACCTTAGATAAACTCACGAAGGTCTCAGAGACAGAAGCCATGATAGCAGACGTGGAGTTCGACGTTGGAAGGTCGTCACACCCTTTCATCTTGACCGACTCTCCCTCGGTTTATAGAAAGGTAGGTGAGATCTTGGGAGGGACCAACTTCAACTTGAATAGCATTCATATTAACGATAGATTGAAACCCGATCATTTGCACAGGATACTGTGGTACAAGAGGGCTTACGACAAGGAGGACCTCTTCAACCCCGGAAAGGTGAGGTTGGACGTATAACGTAGATGCGTTCAGGAAAATAGACGTACCCTTGTCTTTCTCCATGGAGGATAGGCTCTCTGCAGTCAAGGGATTGGACAAGGAGGTCGGCAAGTTACCTGATGTCGTAGCTTACCCAAGGAGCGAGGAGGACGTTGTCAAAATAGTGGAGGTAGCACTCCAGGAACACGTCCCCTTGGTTCCAAGAGGTGGAGGGGTGAGCAGTGCAAGGGGAATATATGTGACACTGGGAGGGGTGATGATCGATATGAGGAATATGGACAAAATTGAAAGCAGGAAGATGGAGGTCATCGTAGATGCGGGAGCAAGATACAAGTTTAACGCTAGGGTTTACCCTACTCTCTGGAAGTACGCCACCGTGGGTGGAAACTTCTGCGGTGGGTCCTGGGGGATAGGGTCTTTGGAGTACGGGATCTCATGGGATCAGGTCACAGAGGTCAGGATGGTCAACCCCAAGGGAAAACTGGTCACCCTCAGGGGAGGAGACGTGAAGGTAGCTGCTCACGCTGAGGGCACCACGGGCATAGTAACAAAGCTCAGGGTCATGACTAGAGAGAACCTCCCCATAGAGTCCCGCGTCGTTACTTTCAATGAATTTAAAGAAGCTTCGTCATTCACGGTGAAACTTTACGAGGAGTTACCCCCTCTCTATCACATGGTGCTCAGGTCGCCCGAGATCTCCAGGATGACTGTTGGGCCTGAAAAGTGGCACTTGGTTTTAGCTTGGGAGAAAGACAAAGACGTAGACGTGAAAGGCTCAGACGGAACCTTCCTTTGGGAGAACAGGGACAGGTTCTTCGCCGGAGCTTACAGGGAGAACTTTGAAAGCTACGATTACACCACATATCACCTGCCATTGAGGGAATTCAGCGGCGTTGTGATGGAGTCCTCTAAGTTCGATCCCGTAATTGAAGTAGAGTTCGCAAACGATTTCAAGGCCCATCTAGACTTTATGGTCAGAGGGAGGGAAACCATGGAGTCCCTTAAGCGGTTTCTTGGGAAGTCCACATTTGACGTTGACGACGTTTATCTCAACTCCAGGCTTTCAAGGGACCACTTGCAGAAGATATTGTGGTACAAGAGGGCTTACGACAAGGAGGACCTCTTCAACCCCGGAAAGGTGAAGTTCTAGATCGTATTTTTACCATTTTTTTCTATCTTCAACCGCAAAGAATTGATGAGCTTCCTTAAACTTAGTACCCCTGTTTTCAATACCATTATTATATAATTGATAAAATATTATAATTTGTATGTAAAAAACTTTCATGATGTTTCCCCTGATAACTTCGTCGTACTTTAATAGAATAGCTCAATTTCATGAGACGTTGTACGGTACTTTAATAGAATAGCTCAATTTCATGAGACGTTGTACGCAAAACATCTTTGCCAGTAGAATCTAAACACTACAGCATATTCTAGCCATGTAGAATCCCGATTCTATATTTTCAGACTTTAGTAAAGTCTTTCAAAAGAAGAAAATATCACTATTTCTTCTATTTTACATACGTTTAATTATAAGGATAAAGGAAATGTCAATCCACTGAAATGACTCTATATATAAATTTATGAAAATTAATTTATGAAAGGAAGAAGTCAGAAACACAGCCAGCCCTTCTGTTGTGGGTAATTTCTTTATGAATAGAATGAGTAAATTCTCCTTTACTTGAAAATAAATGATAATTTACTTGAAAATTTATATTTGTAAATTCTAATATTAGCATGTATGGACATATTCGAAGCAATATCAAACGAGACGAGGAGGAAGGCAATCAAAATCCTAAAAGAGAAAGGAAAGGCTAGCTTTTCGGATTTAATGAACGAGTTGGGACTGGACAGCCCTTCTTTAGCGTTCCACTTAAGGAAACTAGGCGACTTGATCGAGAAAGTCAACGACGAGTATGTCCTCACAGAGGAGGGGATAAGGGCGTACAAAATAATAACGGAAGTCGAAGGAGGAGTTAAGGACGAGAAAGGGGTAATAGAGGAAAGCGATCAAGGGAACTTCTCCACCTCCTTTCCTTCAAACGTTATCAGAATTTCCAACGTAGCAGTTTATGAAATATCTCCAGATCTCGTAAAGTCGTCAAAGGAGAACAAGAACAAGTTGAGGATAGACAACATAGGGATATTGAAGATAGATGACTCGGTGAGTCCTGAGGATTTGAAAGAAATAGTAGATGAGATAAGCAACGTAGGAGTATTGATTTGTTCATCCGAGTGTAGTTCATCTATCTCCTCTAAAATGTCAAGAGTTGGGATAATAACGTCCTCAAACGGTGATATTTTAAGGACTTTTTCTCTACTAGACAAACTGTTCTCAGGATTACCTACTGTATTACCTACTGTCGGATCAGGTCAAGGTGTGTTCTCGATCGGAAAGAGGAAAACTACAGTTTTCGATTCCCCTATTCAACCTTCCAAGGCTTGTGACGTGGAGGCTAACGGAAGCACTTTAACCCTGACTCAAGGTGAACCACACCTGAAAGTTGAGTGTCATTCCCCTGACGATGCAGAGGTGAACTTGGGTGATAAAATGGAGCTCGAAATGGACGGCTGTAGTGCGGTTCTTAGCCTACCTGAGCTGGAGAAACTTAACATGGAAGTTGACGGTAGTAAGGCTGAGGTGAATATCAGTGTAAAGCAGGTTAGCATTGAAGCGGACGGTAGTAAGGCAGATCTAAACTTAGCAGGTTGTAGGGAAGTTAGCATAGATTCCGATGCTAGTTACATCAAAGGTAAGTTGGGCTTTCCATCAGGGGGGACTTTAGATATAGACGTAGACGCCTCCAACGTAGTGTTTACCTTGGATTTACCTGATGACGTCGGAGTGGCATCTGCCGTGGACAGTGACTCCAGCAGTTACGTTAGAGTTCCCCCTATGAGGCAGGGCGAGAAGAACCTGAAAATACGTGCTGACGTTGATGCCGGGGAAGTAGTGATAATTACAACTCGTGACAGGAACTGGTGAAGTGGAAAGAGAGATGGATGTAGTTTTCCCATTTTTTTATAGCTTTTCTAAACTTTTTTATTACAACTTGGAGAATCATGAAAACAACCTTCTTTTTCTCATTTCCTGACCCATGTCTCCACGGTGAAGGAAGACTCTCGAGAACGTCAAGAAGCTCATGAAACGTGAGGGGTTGGAAAGACACTTCTAGCGACTTACACCCGACGCTGTAGATAAACCTACTGATTTCGCCATCTGAGTTGGAAAGACACTTCTAGCGACTTACACCCCTCTCCTCTTCACGGGACAGGGTATCATAGAACCCTTCCTTTTCGAGAGCAATGTGATCGATAGGAACGTCTTCATAGCCTCTTTTTTCCTCACTTTCGTGGGAGAGATAGGAGTCTTCACTCAATTCCTTTCCTTCCTTTTAGACCACGTTAAAAATGTGAGGAGAGCGAGGATACTGTTCTTATTGGCCGTGCCCTTTCTCTACTTCGCGATAGGAACGCTGGTCCTCCTTCCGATTACTGTCATCACATTTGCCTTGATATTAAGCTTCTTCTTCGTCTCCTATCTGAAGGGTACCTATGAAGGAATGTTCACTAGCCTGATCTATAAGGGAAAGCTGGACGAAAAGGAGTACATCACGTTATCTCCAGTTAATCAGACGAGAGTAGTCCTCGGATGGGCTTTGATATCTGTCTTGTCTTTTCTTATAGGTTCATATGGGGAGTGGGTTCTTTCACTTTACTTCATAGTTGGATCGATCTACTACCCGATCTCCCATTACTTTATCGTTAACTTCCCCGTTGGGGAAAGGCTCAATGGATCTGGAATAAAGGTAACTAAACAAGCCATTTCAGCGTACAGCGGTCTGCTCAAGAGAAATAGGAAGTTCTTCTACGTGGAATCCGTGGGGGTTTTCCTGCTTCCTCTTGTCACAGAGCAGTCCATGTATTTTTACGCCTTATTTAGGGACTCTCCTAACTTGTATCAACTGTACTCGGTCTACAACGCTGTTGTTATGATCTGTTACGTTATTTCAATCTTAACCGTGAGAAGGGTATTGGAGAGGGTTGAAGAAAGTTTCAACTTACTATCTTCTCTTCCTTTCATCTCTATCGCTCTGTATGACCTTGATTTTCATATCCGTTCTAAGTATTTCGCCAATGATCTTCTTCCTCGGACTTTTAATGACCAGATACAGTTTGTCCATCATATCCTCTTACATGAGCATGATAGACTACTCGTCTGTTCCTTCAGAGATCCAGGGATATGCTGATTCCTTTCAATCGTTGATCGCATTAGGAATGGAACTCCTCACCACAGTTTTAGTGATAGGCTATGTTACGCAGAACTTTAGTGTACTAGCCTCAGTTTCCATAGTGATTGGAGCCTCATTCCCCATCATCCTGTTCTTATATTTCAGGACAAGGAAAGTGTAGCTAGAGCAATTCATCAGAAGAGCTTTTCTCTAGACATATGTGAACAAAATTCCCAGCAAAACACCCTTTAATATCATTAAGATTATTACTTATCAAATCTGATTTTCCCTGGGTTGAACAAGTCTTCCTTGTCGTAAAGCCTCTTATACATCTTGATCTTGTTCAGGTGTGATGGCGTGACTCTGTTGTTAATGTAAGGAGAGTTCACGTTAAACAAAGAATCCCCATAGAAGTCCACGTGGAAAGGGACAGAGGAGATGGTGAGTATCCTAGCCTTGCCTTCGTTCGTAAGGTTCATTTCAAACATGGGAGACTTGACCTCTGCTCCAGCTTTAGATATGAATTCAGATACCTGATCTACATCTACCTTGTAAACTGTGTAGAAAGGCCTTTCTCCTTTCTCTATGAAGTATTCCACCATTCCACTGTTGAATAGACTTCTCTTACGCCATATTTCCTTTCCGTCCGCTCCTTTTGGTACCTCTTCCACTACGTCTTCCTCAACAGCGCCTAGTAGACCCCATCTACCGTCCAGACCGAAGATGTAGTTCATAGCTGAAGGGGAGAGGGCGCTCAGGTGATAGAAAGGTAACGCCTCATCGTAAGCCCTCATCAAAAATTTCTCTAATTCAATAATATTATCAAAAAAATACAGAAAAGGTAATATTTTCTGCGGGTTTCTCATGATCTCCAACCATGTAACTATCCCAGTAGTACCCATGGCATGTGCAGCAACCTTAGTGTCTTCGCCCTCCAAAGTCACTAGTCTACCTTTAGGGTTCACCATTCTGATCCTCAAGACCTGGTCCCAATTAGGTCCGTATCTGTAAGACCCTATGCCGTAAGCTCCACCGCAGAAGTTTCCTCCGACTGTAACCTCCCTTTCGAAAGTGGATGGATATACCCTGGGATTGAAGGTGAATTTACCCTTACTATAATAAGGTGTTCCCGGGCCTAACTGTACGTGATTCTCATTCTCTGTAATCCAGCTCGTCTTTGTAGTCTCAAGGATGACTGAGTTCTCCTTGTTCAGTATGAGACCTCCTACGTTATTGAAACCCTTTCCACGCGGGACTAGGGGGACGTGTTCTTCTCTTATTACCTCAACAATCTTGATTACCTCTTCCTCATTCTTCGGAAAAACGATGAGAGATGGTTCTTTTCCCTTTATTTCGGAAAGAACCGGAGAAGTCCAGCTCCAATCTCCGTAGTCCCCATGGGAACTATATTCTATTCCTTCCTTCATTAGAAACTTGGAAAGTCTCTCCATAAAGTTAAGTAATCCCCTGTCTTTAAAAGTACTGTTCACGTAAAAATGGTATATTTTCCAAAGTTTCAATGAAAATGTTCTTAAAATATTGCTAAAAAGAGTAGGTAAATATATAAAGAATTTACTAATATTTAAAATAACTTTTAAAAAGTTTAAACTAAAGTCGTGCAATATTTTTTATCACTTTATCAGTGTGAGACCTATGGAGTCAAACATAGAAAACGAAGTTAAATTGGACGTCTCAGACTACGGACAGACGTCTGAGACCGTACCTAAGACTTTCTACAACAGGAACTTGATACCCCTTCCTCGCTCCATGAAAAACTGGACGTGGGTAAATTTCACTACAGTTTGGGCCGGAATGGTCCATAACATAGTACAATTCGAGATTGCAGCATTGTTAACTTTCGAGTTCGGACCCATATGGGCCCTTTTGATAACCGGTCTCGCGTACGGTACTCAGTTAGTCGTCATGTTCCTCAATGGGCACATGGGAGCAAAATGGGGGATACCTTTTCCAGTGAGCGTGAGGTCTATGTACGGGCTTAAAGGAGCCTCGATACCCGTGATCCTGAGGGGGTTTGTAGCATTATTCTGGTTCTCTGTGCAGACATATGTAGGCGGTACAATAATCAACGCAGTACTCTCCATTTTCTCCCCTTATTGGGCTTCATTGGACTCCAATGTTCTTGGGATGCCTGAAAACATAGCACTGTCATTTCTCATATTCTGGAGCATTAACGTTGCAGTTCTATTTAAAGGGATGCAGGAAGTGAAGTACTTCGAGCTGGTAGTTGGCCCCCTAATAATGGGCATATTGGGTGCTCTCGCAATTTACGGAGTCCAACTGGCTCACGGGGTGGGAAACCTCTTCTCAGTAGCTCCGAGCATGTCCTTGAACTTTAACGACGTATCTCTTGCGATCGCATCCCTAGCTGGGGCCTACGCAACGTTAGCACTGAACATAATGGACTTCACAAGGTTCTCCAAGACTCAGAAGGATCAGGTAGTCGGTCAAGCCATAGGATTTCCAATTCTATTTGTGATTTTCACTTTCATAGTGGTGCTGATTGTCTCCACAATGATCTATTCATTCAAAATAAGCATTGCTGAGGCTCCGAACTACGTGAACCCGGTGAACATAATGTATCTCTTCACTCATAACCCGTTGATAACCTTGATTCTAGGTATAACCTTGATATTTGCAACGGTGGGAGTGAACGTGGCAGCTAATCTAGTATCTCCAATATACGATCTCATAAGCCTGTTCCCAAGGAAGTTCTCTACATGGAACAAAGCTGCGGTGATAGCGTCTGTGCTTGGAATAGGATACGTCCCTTGGTTATGGTACTCAAATGCTGGGTCGCTCTTCGATGCCCTAAATATCATCGGGACTTCCTTAGGTGCTGTAGCAGGAGTAATGATAGCTAAATACTGGTTGTTGGACAGGACTAAGATGAAGCTAGTGGATTTATTCACTCCAAAGGGACTATACTGGTACAAAGACGGAGTTAGCGCAAACGCGATTATTTCTACGTTGATAGGAGGTCTAGTGCCTCTCATAGGAGTCGTCCTACCTTCTCTATCTTTAATTTACGACTATGGGTGGTACATCGCTATAATAGTTAGTATGTTAGTTTTCATCTTATTGAGTAAAAGAGACTGATCCCAGCGTCTGAGAGCTCTCACGTTCTCCTTTCTGTTCGAATGATGAAACAAGCACAAATACTTCTTTGGCCTTCTTCTCTTCATAGATGAAACCCCGATGCATGAGGGTGAACTCAGGAAGCTAGGGAATCAGTGCTGACTTCCTCCCCGCCACAGCTGGGCTTTCTCCTCCCCCAACCCTTTTTCTAATGGTTCTCAAGCATTCGGTTAATTAGAGAATGTATACCAAAGAATTAAATTAATTTAAAAATCTCTATTTTGGCAAAGTTTTATTATTGTATAAATTCATCTACCGATAAGACTTTCAATTTCTTCTTTTCTTCGATTGCCTTCTTGAGCTTAACGTCCTCAGTGACTAGGGGTAAATTGAGCGTCTTCGTCAACCAAGTATATGACGCGTCATAAAAGGTTATTCCGTAATCTACCGCTATTTCCTCTACCTCTTTACAGTCTACATCCTCCAAGTTCATGTTGCTTAGCACCTTGGAAACGAAGGACGTTAGTATTGCCCCTTCCTCCTTGCTTATCCTCTTATGAAGAAACACTTCCTTCCAGACCATATTCCCTAACTCAAACTTAGCTAGCAGGCTTGTATAATTCCCTCCTAGAAGACCTATTTCTCCTCTGTTCAACAGGACATAAATTGATGAAGAATCGAAAACGTAACTCATGAAGTACTTCACTTTTCACTTATCTCTTTTCTCTGTCCTCTCTGATTTCCTTGACCACTTCCTCTGGAGGTATTTTACTTAATGCTCTTCCTACATCTTCCATTTCCCTCTCTAAATCCTTAGCTTTAGCCCTCCTAACTTCGTTCATTAACGCTTTCCTTATTATTTCCGCCTCGTCAATTTCATACTTCTCTAACTCCTCTTTTAGCTCTTCAGGTATCCTAACTGAGATTACCACACTCCTACCCATAATCAGAGATAAACGTGTAAAATTAAATAGTTTACTTTTTGTATACATACGAAGAAAGTGTTTCGTCCTATCCCCAACCATGAAGTTCGTCTTCACCTTAGGGTCAAAGGGGGTACATTAATGCGTTTGACTGATAGTGAAGGAAAAGGAATATACTTTGTGTGATATTAAAAATAAAGATAGCTCTTATCGGAAAACCCTTGCAGAGTTACGTGACCTAAAATAATTTAATAGTGACGTGATAGAGAGCGAATAATTAGTTATGGGTTCTAAACCTCCTCACCATAGAATGGATAGAATTTATTTTATAATGCTACTAGATGAAAATATTTAAGTCACAGGAGTTCCCATAAATGCTATACAGAAACTTACCATATAGACATAATGTGTAAAATATCTACTTAACACTCTTCTCACGTCTTTCATTTCTCTCTACTCCCTAGCTTCAGCCCTCTTAACTTCGTCCTTTAATGAACCCTTATCACTTATCCCTCGTCATTTTCATCCTTCTCTAACCCTTCCTTTAGCTCTTCAGGTATCCTAACCGAGATTAACGTACTCCTACCCAAGAGAGACGAGGACGTAAACATGACCTCATTTACTGGACAAGAGGTGAAATCAAGGGATTTCGATGACTCTCTTAGCGTGCCTGAAGTATTCCTTTGCTCCTTCCTCGTCAACTATGTGTAGTTCCACTGGTGCATCCCAGGGGAGTGAGTACTCGTCGAAAGCTATTGAGAGTATCCTTCTGTTCATCTCCGTCCTGCTTACCTTGTACGGGAATACTATCAACAAGTCGATGTCGCTGTAGACTGTGACGCGATCCTCAGCGACCCCTCCTATAACGTAGACCCTAGCTCTTGGGTCCACACCCCTCACTGCTTCTCTAACTTTCTGGGAGTATTCCCTCCATCTCCTCATGTGGTCGAAGTGGTATTTAATCCATGGCGTTTCTCTCCACCTCCTTGAGCAACTCTATGGTTTCCTTTGCTAGAGATATGAACACCCTTGACTTGTCCTCAGTGTAATCCCCTTCCCCGTACCTGCTCTCAGTATAGGCTTCCTCTAGGTCTACGAGTAAGTCTCTCCTCTCCCTTACAAATCGGTCTAACTCATCATGTTTGATTCCGTTCCTCTCTAATTCTCTAGATAGAGATCCTAGGAGGGAGCGGATCCCGTGTCCTCTTATTTTCTCTCCAACTATCTCATAGTACACTCCCTTCACATATAGCTGGATTGCCTGCTCCGCGAGGAACGTGGACAAGTCAGGGTCGTCACTCTTTTCCGACGTTTCGAGGAACTTCAGTGCCCTCCTCTTTAACCTGACGACGTATTCGCCGCTCATGTCAATATAAAGATGCAGTGAGGAACCTAATGAGCCTTAGGGTACACGAGAGATTTTAGGAACATGCTCTAAAGTAGAGTGAAGAATCACAAGAAGAAGTTATAGGCTTTAAGCTCCTTATCCACGTCTAGCCCCCTCTAATGCTATGTACTACGCTCCTTAGCGTTTTGAATAGTTCTTAGGCTTGATTAAGCTTAGAGGAAAAGCTCTAATAATGGAATTGACAGGATTATTTTAGCATTTTCGATCATAACAGTTTCAACAAGTCATCCTCTAATTAGCTGAATAATTGATTAAATTAGCTTGGAATTAGTTTCATTAGTTTGTCTGAGACTATCTCGTCTACATTTATGGCATAAACGTAAACGTTCACGTCGCTTGTTGATCCGATTTCCAATATCTCTACATTCTCAGCAAGGTTTTTCTCCAGACGATTTATAGAAGCTTTCGTGAACTTGCCGTCCTTTATCATGACTCTTCCCCTCAAGTCTTCACCTTCGATTATAATTATACCATAAGAGATATCTTTTGAGATGTTATCCAACTTGTTATATAAAGACCCAATTTTACCTTTATCTTTAAGGACTAACATAGGGATGAGCTCTAAAGAGTCCGCTGACGGCTTGAAGAAGTTCCTTAGGTAAGGAACTATGTGACCGTTCATTACGTGCTCAGCGAACTGGAGAGACCTTCCGGATATCCTGTTCATTAATCCGTGTTTACATTCGGTAACAACGTTTATGTTAACTAAGGTCTCGTAAGGTTTCACCGACCTCAGGGTGAAGGCTACCTCCCATTTTATTTTCTCGTCATCTGTCTTTCCCTTATAAATTACCCCTGAAGGGATGTGCAAAGGGCCGGTCATTTCGCCGTTATATGTCTTGATGTCAGACGATCCAAGAACGTATACTACCCTGAATTTATTCGAAGGAGAGGAAACAGAAGATAACTCAATAGGCTTTTTCGTTTCCCAGTCAAAAGCGTTCACTATGGAGATGTGACCAACGATTCCTGCGAAAAGGAAAGGGTCTGATATCCATCTCCTTACTCTGTCCCTAGATGCTCGTAAGGTGATCTCATTGTTTACAGAAGTCATAAGTTAACAATAAGTCTCTAGGTTATCTTCTATATATAGCTTTGATATCATCATTCAAATATATGTGTTTTTTAATGTAGATGTGTTTGAACACTTTTGATGTATAGCGTAGTACTACATTTGCACTAATTTACAATTTTTTAGAAAAGGTAAATTAGACGGATAGACTCTCTCTTCAATTCGCTATTTAAGAGAGAGTTATGGGTAGAATAAAAATATAATTCTCAAGATAAAATAAAGGACAATTAGTGTCATCTTGTATATGAAATAAAGAAAGAGAGGGGAAAGAGAACAAAATGAAGCTGTACTCCCTATCAAGTTATCTATGTGAGAAGAGAAAGAGAAAACCTATAATAATTATAGTTAATTTTTTCCTTCTTCTTTCTTTTTAATATATACACATCTACTGAAATTATAATGTTTTTTATCATCACGTTTTTAACTCTCGATAAGATAATTTTCCTATGATGCTTGGGATTATCCATCACCCAGTTGAAGGTTTAGGAAACATTAAGGAAATACTCAAGGAAAAGGACGACTTAAGGGAAGTACGAGCTGACGAATTGACTGGAAAGGAGACGCCAGACTCCATAGTGCTGATGGGAGGTCCGATGGGAGTTTATGAACACGATAGGTATCCTTTCATGGAGAAGGAATTCGAGTTAATAAAGAGAACTCCAAAGGTCTTGGGTATATGCCTTGGAGCTCAATTACTATCGTATGCCCTAGGAGGAAAGGTCACCCCTGGAAGCTTCGGTGAAGAAAAAGGAATTATGAAAGTCAGAACAGTCTCCTACCTGAAAACTCTCGGGGACATTCACGTCTTTCAATGGCATAGTGATACATTTACGTTACCTGAGGGAGCAGATCTACTCGCTTACAGTGATAAATACTTCCAAGCCTTTCTGAAGGAAAGGAGATTAGGCCTTCAGTTTCACATTGAGGTAGATGCTAAAATGGTGAAGAGTTGGATAGAGACATATGGAGGGAACGAGGAAATTGTAAATCAAGTGAAAGAACATGAGGAGGAACTCTTCCATACCGCTAAAAGGATAATTAAGTTGTGGTTTGATCTATGACGCCTGAAAATCGTGTCTCACTTTCATTCTAAATCTCCGTCGTTAAAAATTAAGAAAGTAGTTCACGCAGTAAGGTGCAAAGAAAGAGATATATAAATAAAATTTATAAACTTCATGCGTGAAACTAATTTCTCAAAATTAGATAGTTCTCGACCTACAGACTTAGCCTCTTATTATCTCCATTGCCTTTACCTTGTACTCTTTCTTCACTATGATCCCTTTTCCTTTGACCTCCCTTTCCAAGACTAGGAAGATAGCGTTGAGCATTCCGTCCGTATAATAGCTCCCCGGGTTCCCCACCTTAGTATCACCGATTTTATCTATCCCCCCTGACTCGTGGATGTGACCGTGGAGACCTACTATAGGTTTGTACTTTTCTATTATGTCCCTTACTGCCTTGGAACCAACGCTATGTCTCTTTTTGTCCCTGTCCATTGCTTGGTCTAACTTGGTGTTAATTGGAGGCGCGTGGGCGTTAAGGATGACGGGTCCCTCACTCACTTCCTTGAACATAGAATCTAGCCTTAAAAACAGGGTAGAGTCGGGTAACTCCCTGTAAGTACCAAAAGGAGTTGGATTAACGTAACCAGAGCTCACCACTTTCAGGTCGCCCAGTTCTCTTACTTTACCTTCTGCAATCTCTATTCCCAGCCCACTAAGGTATTCGTCCAGCTCTAAAGGGTCGTCATTTCCCAAGTTCCACAAGGTCTCTATGTTGCTTCCATTCATCTTCTCATGGAAGACTTTGACCCACCTTGACGCCTGTCCCTCTAATTCTCTGACTATAAGAGAGGTCATGTACTTCTTGTTTTTGATAGCCTCCTGAAACTCTTCCTCTCTCATCAAAAGGGGTGTCTTACCTGACACCTTTGAGGACTCCTCCAGCTGAGAGATTTGGACTTCCTTTCCCTCCACAAACTTCGAGCTACCCTTGTCTATCACCGGGACGAAGTCCTTAGAGAATATATCTCCTCCGAAGATTAGGTAGTTCACCTTGTACATCTTAGCAGCGTTCAGTGCCTTTCTGAAAACGTATTCTGAGCCATGTATGTCACTCGCGAAAAGGATTTTAACCTGAAAGGGCATGTCATCGATTTCAATTACCTGATAAAAAGCTTTTATAGAAAATAATTTGTCTCTTTTTATCTGGTGTCCCTAACCCATGAAAAATTTGGAACATAGATGAAAGAGTTGAAAGAAAGGATCTAATAAGTTTATAGTAACTATTTATTTATTTTAAAGATATAAAAAAGAGAAATTAGTGAGAAGGCTAAAACAGACACAAAGTAATGAAGGTGAATGACATGAAAGTTTTTGAGGAACACTTCGACATTTACATACTAGCTCAGAGTATAAATAAGGTAAGACAAAACTTTGTAATACCCCTTTGGAGCTCTTTATCCGTGGACCTATCCCGGCCTTGGTGTTTAAGGTCTGAGGAAGTAATAAAAGCAGTTTCCCCCGACACTGAGGTGAACTATTTCACATCATTTTCTAAGCAGGTAAGAAACCGTGGATCGGCTTTACCGTGAAAACCGTGAGTTTTCCAGAAAATTAAACTTCGCTTGATTTTTAGTAATTTTCAGAAATTTTCAATAAAGGATTCATAAAAGGTGAAGGGTAAGGCGTGGACGGTAAACCCTTGTAAACTGTGTTGTGTTAATGAGTCGTAGAAAGTCTAGATTTGCCTTGGGGGACGTTCTTGATCCCCAGTATTGCGTTATTAGCTGTGTCTATAACTGGTATCAAGTCAAAACTTTTTGGATTCGTATGCCTGGACTAGGGCGATTCAGGTCCACATTACAAATTCACTTTCTTTCCATAAGATGAGATAGAAATAGTTAATTATATATGGAAGTAAGGAAATACTAACAGGGTAATACTAAGGGAGTGTTCTCATGCACGATCATATTCGGGACACTGTATTAAAATATTAGTATAGGGTAGAAAACACTCCTGTGAGAGAAGCTGTAGGCAAGACGAGCTAGTCGATGCTTGACAATGAAGGGGTTTTGAGAAGAGTCCTGTGCAAGAGTCACGAGGTCTTTTTGGGTGAAGGGTGAACCTCGAAGACCCACGGTTTTCCGATAAAAGTAAACCGTGATTCATAGAAAACTACATTGAGGTGCCCAAAGATTGAGGGGGAAGAAAGCGAAGTTCATCGTCTTGCTCAGCCCTTCACCCTATCTCTAGGACAATGGGTGCGTGGTCTGACCCCGTGACCTTCTCCAGTATGTCTGCTCTCCTAACTCTCCCCTTCAACTCGGTAGACACCACGCAGTAGTCTATCCTCCACCCTATGTTCTTCTCGCGCGCGTGGAACCTGTAGGACCACCATGAATAGTGACCTCCCCCCTTCACGAACATCCTGTAAGTGTCCACGAAGCCCTTCTCGAGGAAGCTGTGGAACCATTCCCTTTCCTGGGGGGTGAAGCCCGCATGGTCCACGTTGTCCTTGGGTCTGGCTATGTCAATTTCCTCGTGGGCCACGTTGAAGTCACCACACATCACGGACGGCTTGGGCAACGACGTCACGTATTCCTCGAACGCTCTGTCGAAGGCCAACTTGAAGTCCAGTCTCTTCAACCCTTCCCCCGCGTTGGGGAAGTAGACGTTGATCACGTAGAAGTCATCGAACTCACACGTGATCATCCTCCCCTCGTCATCGAACTCAGGTATCCCCATGCCCGTCCTGACTGAGAGCGGTTCGACTCGGGTGAGCGTCATGACCCCGCTGTAACCCTTCTTCTTTGCGGGGTTGAGGAAAGCCTTGTAGGAGGAGAAGTCAAGGGGTACCTGACTTGTCTTGACTTCCTGGAACATGAGGACGTCGTACTCCTGCGACTTCACCAGATCGAGGAGACCCTTGTTCATCGCCGTCCTGAGGCTGTTCACGTTCCACGATAGTAACTTCATGTAAAAGGAGTTCATGGACAAGGGTTAAAAGGAGTGTGGCACCTCATGTGTTGTAGATTTCTCCAGAATTATGCAAAAACCTATAACAAAACGGGCTCCTTTTTATAGTCATAAACTTCGAAAAGTATCGGGAGTGTTCTCAGGGCGATTCAGGTCTCCATTGCAGATTGTAATATTCTCTTAGGTTTACTGTAATTCAATGAAGTAACAATTGACTTTAGGTCAGGAAGGAGAGAGGAGTAAGGTGCAATATAATATTATTACTGAAATGAGATAACAGTTAGACGCGTTGTACTCCCTGGCGATGGTGAGGGCTATCTGCAGCATACGCGAGGGGGAGTGGGACTTACCGAAGCGGCGCCTCTCTAGCAGGGAGTTGAAGGACTCCACGAGGTCCTTGGACTTGAGCCACTTCCATCCCTGGGTGAGACCAGGTAATGGAGGACGTCGGGCCTTCTGTGTGCATGTCCGCCTCCCTCAGCTGAGGAGAGAAGTTGGTCGAGTTCTTCCCTCTCCTATCTCGTCATGGAACGCTTCAAATGCACCACGCACTGTTGCCTGAGGGCATGGATTATGACAGGGTGATAGCCTTGTCTAGGGCTTTCACCCCGTCAGCCGCCAGGACGGGGTTGAACTTGCGCCAAAGCCTAGTGAGGAGAGACCAATAACCCCTGGAGTCCTCCCCCCCTACATATGATCACGTTTAGGGCTGCCCTTCTCCCCTCAGGGGTCACGCCCAAGGCCACGAGGAGGACTCCCTTACTTCCCCTTAGTTTCATGTATTTCCCGTCAACTATCACGTACTTGAAGTCACCTTGAACCTCAAGCCTCGGTGAGGTGAGTTTTACGTTGAGCTTCCCTCCTATGATGGATAGAGAGATGACAGCGCCACCTCCAATCGTTCGCTCTCCTTCTCAAGCCCCATCTCCGTGTCCGTCTTAACCCTCCTCCCACCCCTGTAGATGACGGATAGCCTCACGGTGATGAAGCTTACCCTGTACTTTACCCTCCTCCCCCTCTCCTCCACAGTTAAACCCTTTTGAACCTGTAGGCCGTGTAACCCCTCCTCCTAGTCTCCTTCCCCCTGGCATACCTAGGCTCACCCTCTCAGCATCCTCGACCGCCCTCCTCTCTATTTCCTTGACAGTTTCCTTTAATAACGAGTCCTTACCTGACAGGGACGAGCAGGGCCGTGGAGTCGTTCTCTCCACGTCCTTGTTGTCGTTGTTGCATGGTATAACGTCCTGCTCTCCCCTTATTAGTATTACCCTATTATTTCTTACTACATGTACAATTAATTATTTCTATCTCGTCTTAAGGAAATAAAGCAAATTTGCAATGGAGACCTGAATCGCCTAAGCTACTCCTCTACGACCATTATGAAAAAGGCTATATTTATTAATTAGAGGAATGTACTCTTCTCGTGGTAGACCCAAAGGCAATAATAAGGTTGCTTGAAGATAGGCCCAGATCAAGAGGGAGTAAGATTACTGAAGAAGATCTAAAGAGGCTGGCTAAACTGGGAGAAGAGAACATAAAATTATTGGAAGAGCTGGGCTGTTGGAAGGTAGAAGGTGGTGTAATATACTACAAGACTGGTTGCTTAGGGAATTACTTTCAAGAGTGAGCGAACTAAAAGGGAGTGAGACAGACCGTTTCTTAAAATTCTTCGCGATTTTGAACACTTTATTAGAAGAGAAAAATTGGGTAGAATATTAGTAGGAGGTTTTGCTGCAGAAATATATTCTGGTAGGGGCTATAGGACCGGAGACGTAGACATAATCATTGAGGGAGGAGCGAGGGGACTTAGTTAAGCAAGTGTTAAAGGAGATCTCAGACTGAGGACTTAGGATTTACTTACCTAAGATAAGGGAAATATCCGAAAAAGGGATAGATATAGTCGGGGACGTTTATACTAAGCGTAAGCCCCCAATTAGGATGCAAGTAGACTCTTCATACTACGTTTACATACTACCGCTGGAGGAAGTCATAATAACTTACTTGGAGGCATGGAAATTCTGGAATAGCACTGAGGACAGGATTAAAGCAGTCCTGGTTTATTGTACTCAGTTAAGTAACATCGACATAGATTACCTAAATTCTGAAAGCGAACGCAGGAGAGTTAAGGACTATCTAGAGAAACTTAAGGGATATTGTTAAAGCGATTTGTGGGCAATTTTTAAGCTAGAATTTACGAAGCTTAAGATCTATTGAAGAGGCAAACACGTTGTACTTAGTTAGACCTTAAAGGTCAAGGCAATACAACAATACTGTACACATGATTCCTACTGTTCCGCAGAGTTTGGATGTATTGCCCATGTATAACCTTGACTTTCATGATCTGACTACGCTTGAATCGAGATTTTTCAAAATACTAACGTTAAGGAAACTCTCATCATAAAAATTATAAAATATTCGTTGTGAATTTATAAATATTTTTAATTTATCTTCTTATACCTATACTGGTCTAGAGAAAATTTTTAATAAATAAGAGGTAAACTTTCATACATTTTTAATGCGACGGCAATAATTCTTTGACCTTCAGCCACCTAAAGGTTTAGGATAACTCATTAAAAATACTTTAACACATTACTACTTGTGGAAAGGGGAGGAAGAAGGAGAAACGACGCGGCATATTTCATTATAATCTTAACGTACATTCTAGCAGTTGCCTCTCATCCAGCCTTAGTCTCACTCACATTCCTCCCAATAATGGCTTTACACGGCTTTACAATAGATAAAAACCCTCCCAAAGGTGCTATCGAGGAAAACAGGGTTAACTGAAATAGGCTTGTTTGCATTAAATTCTATCCATTACTTGTACTTCTTCACACCGTTAGTATTTATTCCTGCAACGGCATTCCTCCTGGGAGTGTTCTCATGCAGTCGTCTTGTTCGAGATGTGTTTGTAAAATTATATGAGAGTATCTCTGATATACTGTACTCCCCTAATGCCTGCCTTGTCCCCGTAGGACTCCCTGACATCCTTGCCCTTCTCATCTAACTCCTTCACAGTGCTAATAGCGGAATCCACCCCGTTGTTCGTGACCTCAGCGCTCACTACCTTGAACTCGTCCTCCTCAACCACGACCTCTACCTTGAGGAAGCGGGAGTCTCCCTCCTCCCTTTCCTCCACTTTACTACGTATTGTCCTCCCCTCGTCGTGCTAACCTAGTATGGTCGGCTATCGCTTCGAGCTCGTCGCTGGCTTCAGGGAAGTCCACGTCCGTATCCCTCACCTCCTTCATATCGTTGAGTAGTCCAAACTCGTGGGACACCCATCTCCGCGAGGGTACTCAGCACACTCCTTCTATAGCTCTATAAGGTAAGAATAAGTGAAGGAAAGCCAGGGACTCCGTGAACCCTAGGTGCTTTGTAGCTCTTCCTCGTGTACTTGTTCTCCTCCTGGAGTAAGCCCCACCAGTTTTCGAAGGCGTAGAAGGAAAACATCACCTAGTACCTCGTCACCACGTCTTCGTCGTACTTCACTCCCTTGTGTACTCCCTCCTCTCCATGAGTAATACCCACCATAATTCCCAAAAAATTTTATATAATTCTGAAGATCACAAAGCAAATTTAAGGTTTAAACTAATAGTATATGATAATGGAGTCACAGTTACCCAAGTTTGCCAAGGAGCCTGAGAAGTATT
Organism: Sulfuracidifex tepidarius; assembly: GCF_008326425.1. NCBI lineage: Archaea > Thermoproteati > Thermoproteota > Thermoprotei > Sulfolobales > Sulfolobaceae > Sulfuracidifex > Sulfuracidifex tepidarius. Next base: position 2,218,821 of record NZ_AP018929.1, on the reverse strand, counting down.
CCAAGCTGAGGTTGCTTGAGGCACTTCAGGAGCTCTATCTAAGCGTCGAAATGTTAAAGGAGGGATATATCAGGAACTCCGCGAGTAAGTTCTTCCTCTCCTGGAAGGCACTTTTAAGTTCCATTGCTGTTTCTAACTTCAACAAGATTGTAGAAGATAAGAGGAAAGAAGGTAAGGAAGACGAAGTTAAGTGTACCTGCGAATAGGATATTCTGCCCATACAACTGGAATGATGGGGATTTCGAGAGACCTTGAAGGTCTCAGCTTCAAAGGGTTAGTTAACCTGACGACTGCGATGCTCGGGGTTCACAGATACGCTTACAACGGTCTGGGTGATGGTATCTCTCCTTTTCACAGCAGGAGTGAAGCGATAATCTCAATTAAAGGGTTGATGACAGCTGAAATTGACATAATAAGCTCCATGGATATAGGGAATGAAGAGAGGGAGCTATTGGAGAAAATAAAGAAGGAACTCAATAGCGTCGGGGATTTGTAGTTTTAAGGCAAATTCAGGGCCTGTTTTGACGACCTAATCCGTTTAGAGAACCCCAACCCACTCTCCTGCCGAACTTTTAACTGAAACATGTAGGAAAAAAGCGTGAAAAGGTTTTAATATTACTTATTTCTTTCACGATTAGTGTGAACATTTTACAGAAAATTGACGGAAATTAATAAAGACTCTCCAACCCATATAATATGACATGTACATCGGAAAACCGGTGAAAAGGATAGAGGACTTGAACCTGATCAGGGGTAGGGGGCAATACGTGGACGACATAGTACTACCCAACATGAAGTATGTGGCTTTCGTTAGGTCTGAGAGGCCCCACGCGTTGGTCAAGGTCAGGTCAGACGTCCCCTTTTACGGAGGGGAGGTGATAAACCCCGGGTTAGATTTCCCGATAGTCTCGAAGGAGACCACTTACGTGGGTCAGCCTTTGGGCGCGGTGGTCGGTAGGGACCAGTATGAAGTACACGATATGCTGGAGGAGGTCGAGGTAGAGTATCAAGACCTGCCGTATGAGGTAGACCCCAGGAAGGCGATGAAGGACGAAGTGAAGGTCTACTCCAAGCTCGACACAAACGTTGGACTGAGGAAGGAGTTCGTGGCGGGAGACCCTGAGAAGGCATTGAAAGAGTCTCCTGTGGTCATTGAGGGGGAGCTCAGGAACCAAAGGATGATAGCCACACCGATGGAGACGAGGGGTATAGTGGCGTGGTTCGACAGCAGGAGAGTGAACGTTTGGTCCTCAACACAGTCAGCTCACTTCTTGAGGAGGAACCTGACCTCATTCCTCAAGACTGACGTACACGCTGTACAGCCTGACGTAGGAGGTGCGTTCGGGAGCAAGATAATCACTCACCCCGAGGAATACGCGGTTAGCTTCCTCTCCCTCAAGCTTGGGATCCCCTTGAAGTGGGTACCTACCAGGACTGAAGAGATGATGAGCTCTGGACACGGGAGGGATAAGTCCCTCTCCTACAAGGTAGGGACTACAAGGGACGGAGTCATCACTGCACTGGTAGGGACGGTCATAGGGAACTTGGGGGCCCCTTATCAGGACGCCTACGACGACGAGTCAGGGAACGTCCTGAGCACGAGCAGGATGATCCTCGGTCCTTACAACATCAGGAATGCTAGAGTTGAAGCTCTGGGAGTCTACACGAACCTAGTCCCCACCACGTCGTACAGGGGAGCCGGCAGGCCTGAGGGCACTTTCTTCATAGAGTCCATCATGAACGAGCTCTCCCTGGAGTTGGGGATAGACCAGCTCGAGATCAGGAAGAGGAATGTGGTGAAGAGCACCCCTTACCAGAACGCTTTCGGAATCACTTACGACTCAGGGGACTACACGGAGATCCTGAGGAAGAGCGAGCCCTACTACGAGGACTTTAAGAGGAGGGCAATAGAGGAAGGACTTTGCGTTGGCTTGGGGATGTACGTAGAGATCACCGGTTTCGGTCCATGGGAGACGGCCCGCGTATACGTGAAGTCAGACGGTAAGGTGGTGGTAATCTCGGGAGCGGGGCCTCACGGCCAGGGGGACGGGACGGCTTTCGCTCAGATAGCTGCAGACGTCCTGGAGTTGCCCATCGAGGAAGTAGAGGTCCAGTGGGGTGATACCGCGATCATAGAGGACGGGATAGGGACGTGGGGGAGCAGGACTGTCACCGTGGGAGGCTCAGCTGTGATGCAGGCATCTCAGATGCTGAAAGACAAGTTGAAGCAAGCCGGGTCCAAGGTGTTGAACGTTGACGTCGAGGAGGTGGAGTATGAGGGAGGTAAGGTGAAAGACAGGGGCTCGGGGAAGGCGTTGGACTTCCGTGAAGTGGTGAGCGGAGCTTACAAGCTAGGAATTCCCCTAGACGTCACCGCGGTGTACCCCGTAACGAGGCCGACCTCCCCTTACGGTATCCACATGGCGTTGGTGAGCTTGGACAGGGAGACCGGGACGGCAAAGGTCAGGGACTACCTTGCCATAGACGACGTAGGGAACGTGATAAACCCCATGCTGGCAGAGGGACAGATCCACGGAGGCGTGCTTCAGGGCGTATCCCAAGCCTTGTATGAGGGCGTAGTCCTTGAAGAGGGAAGAGTCGTGAACCTGAACGTGGTCGACTACCTCATACCCACAGCTGTGGAGTCTCCCCGGATGAAGTGGGAGCACTTCACGTTCGGGGTCTCCAGCCACCCTACCGGCTCCAAGGGAATAGGTGAGGCTGGAGCAGTTGTCGCCACTCCAGTTATTATGAACGCCATCTCCCAATGTCTGGGGAGACAAGTGAAAGAGATGCCGTGGAGACCGGCGTGATTTCCATGTACGTGAAGAGCAGGGTACACTCAAGGAGGAGGGCCCCATTCGATTGTGAAAAAGGTCTCCCTTACGTTGAAGTAGTGGATGGAGGGGAGGTGGTGGAGAACTGCTTCCCTCCGCAACCTACCTCTCCTGGAGGAGTGCGGATAAGCTCCACGTTGATACACTCCAAACTTGTAAGAAATCAATTCCTGCTGGAGAGAGTTTCGCGGATCTCTAACCTGCCAGAAGACGTAGAGAGAGGAGGCGAGGTGTACCAAGTGGAGAAGATGAAGGCAGAACACGTGATAATAGGTGCGGGAATTTCAGGTTTGACGGCCCTGAAGAAGGAGGGAGGCGTCCTCATAGCGAGTGACACCTACACCGATACTTTCCTCGACCCGTTGAATCCCATGAAGGAAAAGGCGAAGTCTATCCTGAAGGAGATGGGAGATAAGGTAATCCAGGGGGACTTCCTCGGGAAGTTCAGCGAAGGCTACGCGTTCAGGATAGGGAAGAAGATAGTGGTGTTCGAGGACTCCAGGATAACGTTCGCAATGGGTGGGAGATACCTCCCTCCCCGTTTTGAGGGGAACGACCTTCCCGGTGTCATATCGAGGGACATGTACCTCAGGTTCAGGGAGAACTATCGTGACGTCCTAGTCCTTGGCTCATGCGACGACGCGGTCAGGACTGCAGTGGTCTCAGGTTCTAGGATCTTGATTGCGCCACGCGGGACTGACCTCATGTCCCCCGTGGGTAAGGAGATGGCGGAAGACCACGGGATCCACCTTCAAGGGGTTACCTACCTCAACGTCACGGTGAAGGGGAGGAAGCTCTATGCCTCCTGGGACGACGGCGAAACCCTCGTGGACGCCGTAGTGTTCGCCCCGGTCAAACAACCCCGGTTGGAGGGGATAGCTAACGTAGGATGCGATTACAAGTTCGTCCCCGGGATGGGAGCCTACATACCCGAGCACGACGATGAAGGGTATATGGAGTGTGGTCACAGGGTCGTGGGAGGAGCCAGGGGGATAGACGACCCTTCCCTATCCGAGGCGAGCGTGGAGGACAGCCTGAGGGGGAAGATCCAAGGCCCTCTGCGTTTCTACTATGAGGGAGGAGGTAAGGCAGACCCTTACAACTACGGTGGGGGAGGATACGCCTGCATGTGCGAAGACGTAATGTGGGAGGACGTGTTGAAATTCCGTGAGTTCGGGAACGTGGAAATGCTGAAACGCGTGTCTGGCATATGTCTGGGAGAGTGTCAGGGGAAGACGTGTTCCTTCGTGGTGGGGAGCCTCATGAAGAGCGACAAGTTGATCACGTTCAGGTCTCCCCTTTACCCCGTATAGGTGATCCCATGCACTTCGTGGTCCTGGGAGCTGGAGCGCACGGGCTCTCCCTGGCGTATCACCTCCTGAAGGAGGGAGAGAAGGTAACTGTCGTGGAGAAGGGGGAGGTAAGCCACGGGTCGAGCGGTAGGAACGCGGGGAGGTACCGTTACCATTTCTTCTCCAGGGAAAACGTGGAGTTCGCCAAGGAAGCTATACCTTACCTCCTGTCCATGTGCAAGAAACTACCCTTGAACCCTGTGTGTATGAAGACGGGTTATTTGTGGACTGAGACGGAGGGGGTGAGGAAGCTAGACCCCATGTGGAGGGCTGAAGGCGTCGGGGGGAAGTTCGTGGAATGTTCCGAGTTCCCCTTCATGAAGGGGGGAGAGGGAGAGGAGTGCTACTACGCCCCCCAGGACGGCTCCTTCCATCACGACTACATTTCCCTCGGCCTCTACCTAGAGATAAAGAGGATGGGAGGGGAGTTCGTGAGAGGAGAGGCAAAGGAGTTAGTGAAGAGGCAGGGGAAGGTCGTCGGAGTCAAGGTGGAGGACCATGTTGTGGGAGGCGACGCTGTGGCAGTCACCTTAGGCGCATGGACAGGGGAGTTCATGAGGAGGAACGGTATCGACGTACCTATCACTCCAGAGAAGAGGGAGCTTTTCCTTACCGAGGGAGTCAAGTTCAGGGTAAAACCCCTGGTTATAGGGAGAGGTTTCTATTTCTCCCAGACCTTGAAAGGAGAGCTGATAGGAGGGATCGACTCTCCCGAGAGTTCATTGACATTGGACACTTCCCTGGTGAATTCACTCAGTTTCATCTCTCATGTTAGAAAGGTGGTGAAGGGTTTGGAGGGGGTCAGGTTGCTGAGGTCGTGGAGCGGATACTACGAGATCACCCCTGACAGGTCCCACGTAATGGGCTTCGACCCTTCCTGGCCTGAGAACCTCTTCGTTGATGCCGGGTATAGCGGGCACGGAATGATGTTCTCCTTGTACGCAGGAAAGGTTATATCTGACTTCATGTTAGGCAGGAGGAACAAGTTCGTGGAAATATTCTCGCCCTCCAGGTTCCAACGCCACGTGACAGTGGACGAAAGGATGGTGATATGATGTTAAAAAGCAAGTACCCCGCAGGCCGTGTAGGTGCTATACGGTGACGTGAATACAAACATTTAGACCTCCTACTCCTCACTCCATCCGGGCGATAGGTTATGTCGAGATTTCTACCTCCTTGCTCTCCCTTGCTTTAACCAGGAAGGCAATGGTAACTATCACAAGTACCACCGTGTATACTGGGTACAACAAGTAGTTCACACTGCCGAGGTCAGCTGAGACGTAACTTGCCGGACCCCCAAGGAAAGAGTTCCCGAACTGATATGCTGAAGACGATCCGGTGTACCTCACATTGGTAGGAAATATTTCAGATATCATTGCAGCCAAAGGAGAATAACCACTGCCGTGATAGATACCGAAAAGTACGAGAGCGAGGAAGAACGAGTCCACAGATTTCAGGAGGAAAGCAGGATATATTGTGATCAAGGCAAGTAGGTTTGCAATAACTAGAATCGGTCTCCTTCCTACCCTGTCTGACAGTCTACCTCCCACAAATACCATGATTATGTCTACAACGGCAAAGACGGAAGTGCCCTCGAAGGACTGAACTGAAGATATCACCATTGACGTCTCATAGAACAACGGCAGAAGTATTGCACCTACATAGAAGATAGTTCCCAGTGCTCCCGCCACAAACGTACCTAATAGAAGTTCCTTCCAATATTTCTTGAACATCTCCTTTGAGGGGAGAAGCAGAAGTAGGTTCTCCTCCTTAACTTTCGTGAACAACGCGGTTTCATTTACCTTAAGCCTGATTACCGTGCCTACCGCTACCATGAGGAAGGAAAGTAAGAAAGGGATTCTCCAACCGAAGCTGAACATTTCGCTCTTGGTGAGGACTGAACTGAGCAGGAGGAAAATCAGGCTTCCCATGAGTAGGCCTATCCCAACGGTTGACTGCACGAAGGAACTGTAAAACCCTCTCTTTCTCTCACCGTTCTCAATTGCTAGGAGTACTGCACCTCCCCACTCTCCTCCCAACCCCAGCCCTAGGAGAAGCCTCAAAATAACTAGAGTAACGATTGTAATGTCCCCAACTTCCTGATAGGTTGGGAGAAGTCCTACAATTCCGGAGGATATTCCGGAAATGAGGAGAGTATAGAGAAGTGAATATCTCCTACCTCTTCTGTCACCGAAGTGGCCGAAAATTAAAGCTCCTATGGGCCTTGTGATGAACCCTAAAGCGAAGACCAACAACACGTTAAGGGTTGCCACCACGGGATTGGTTGAGGGAAAGAGCTCCTCACCTATGTAGAGCGCTGCTGAGCTAAAGATGAACACGTCGTACCATTCAATTATAGTTCCTATCATGGAAGCAGATATGGTTAACTTGTTCATGAGGGAAGAAGTAAGTTAACAAGTATAAAAACATGTGAGGTAGCCTCTTGCTGCATAGTCATTTTTACACCTTGTGTTTTAGAACGTTTGGAGAAAACTCTTTTTACCAGTTAACATTCTTTAACATCATGATCGCTTCTGTAGACGTTGGTGGAACCTTCACTGACATTGTCGCAGTTGATGAAAGCGGAGTGAAGATATACAAGGGGCCAACGACGCCTAAGGCCCCGGAACAAGGAGTACTCCAGGGGATGGCAAGGCTGGGGAGAGTCACCACTGTAGTCCACGCTACCACGATAGGGACTAACTCCCTGCTGGGACAGGTCAACTTGGAGCTACCCAAGGTAGCACTCCTCACCACCAAGGGTTTCAAAGACGTGATAGAGATAGGTAGGCAGAACAGGCCCGAGCTTTACAACCCTTTCTTCAGGAAGCCCACTCCCCTGGTTCCCCCAGAGCTCAGGTTCGAGGTGAACGAGAGGGTAGGGCCTAACGGCGAGGTAATTCAGGAAATAGACGAGAAGGAAGTGGACGAGAGGATGAGGGAGGCGAAGGCGATGGGGACAACCTCTGTAGCTATCTCTTTCCTCCACTCCTTCATGAACCCCGTGAACGAGATGAAAGCGAAGGAGGTAGCTGAGAGGTACTTCGAATACGTCTCAGTCTCCCACGAGATTTCCCCAGCCCCGAGGGAGTACGAGAGGACGTCCACCACTGTAGTCAACGCTTCCCTCATGCCGGTTATGAGGAGATACCTCACTTCCCTGAAAGAGGGATTAAAGTTACACGAGGTAAAGGAACTTTTCATTATGTCGAGCTCAGGCGGGCTGATCGACGTGGACGAGGCGGTCAGGAGGCCTGTGCAGGTCATAGAGTCAGGTCCTGCAGCTGGTGTCGTGGGGGTCTCCGTCCTGTCCAAGGTCATGGGAGAGCCTAACGCGATCAGCTTCGATATGGGAGGTACCACAGCCAAGGCAGGTACCGTGGTGAACTACGAGGTAGAGACGACCCAGGAATACGAGGTAGGAGGTAGGACTCACTACGGCAGGTTGGTTAAGGGTTCTGGGTACCCCGTGAGGTTTCCCTTCGTGGACCTGGCCGAGGTCTCGGCTGGAGGAGGTTCAATCGTGTGGAGGGACGAAGCGGGGGCTCTGAGGGTAGGTCCCCTGAGCGCAGGCGCAGAACCCGGACCGATGTCTTATGGCAAAGGGGGGAGGTACCCTACGCTCACTGACGCGAACTTGGTACTGGGTAGAATAGGTGACACGCTCACTGACGGCTTCAAGCTCAACAAGGAGCTCGCGGTCAAAGGCTTGAAGGGACTCGGAGACCCTGTGGAAGTAGCAAGGGAGGCCATCTCCTTAGCTAACGTAGAGATGTCCAGAGCTATGAGGTTGGTCACGGTAGAGAGGGGTTACGATCCCTCCGGTTTCACTATGTTCGCCTTCGGTGGTGCAGGTCCTCAGTACTCCCTGGATCTGGCAGAGGAGATGGGCATAGCCAAGGTGGTCATACCTCCTCACCCAGGTCTGTTCAGTGCACTAGGGATGCTCTTCGCTGACATGAAGTTCGAGGCTTCCGTCTCCTATCCTAAGGATCTGGACGCAAGCTATAGGGAAATGGAGGAGAGGCTGAGTAAGAGGTTGCCTGAAGCTCGCTTCCTGCGCTACGCTGACGTCAGGTATCAGGGACAGGGATGGGAACTAACAGTATCTGTAACAGACCCAGTCAAGATACCCGAGGACTTCGAAAGGAAGCACCTCTCTATATACGGTTTCAAGCTGGACTCACCCGTGGAGGTCGTGACTATAAGGTCTTTCGCCGTCGTCCCGGGGTCTTCAATCTCCCTCCCTCGACCGAGAGAAGGGGGAAACCCCTCCTTCAAGCTGAGGGACGTCATGATGGACGACTGGGTGAAGGCGAGAGTCTACAGGAGGGAGGACTTACCCCTGGGTTTCGAGGTCCAGGGGCCTGCAGTTGTGGAGGAGTACAGTTCCACGGTGTTGATAAAGGAAGGATGGAAGGCGAAAGTCCACGAGAACGGTTCGCTCGTCCTGGTGAGAGAATGAAGTGGGAGGTCCTGAATAAAGCCACCGTTTACGTGGCGGAGGAGATGGGAGTTGCGCTCAAGAGGAGCGCTCTGTCGCCTAACATAAGGGAGAGGATGGACCACAGCTGTGCTGTGGTAGACACACAGGGGAGGATAGTAGCTCAAGCTGAGCACATCCCCGTCCACCTGGGTTCGTTCAGGATAGGGGTGAGGAACGTCTTAAGCTACATGGAGAGAGAGGGGATTGACCTAGAGGAAGGCGACTCCGTCCTCTTCAACGACCCTTACATCTCTGGGACTCACCTGAACGACGTGGGAGTCCTCACTCCTGTTTTCGTGAGGGGAAGGTTGGTGGCTTACCTCGTGAACAAGGCCCACCACGTCGACGTGGGCGGACCGGTGCCGGGGAGCATCAACCCTTCAGCTACCACCTTGTTCGAGGAAGGAGTTGTCATCCCCCCGACGCTGGTGGAGAGAAAAGGGAGCCCCACTGATATCATCAAGGTCGTGAAGGAAAACTTCAAGGTCCCTGAGTACTCCCTTGGTGACCTTAACGCCCAGCTTGCATCTAGCAGGATAGGTGCGGAAAGGGTGAGGCAACTCTTCGACAAGTTCAATGTCACGGAGGGATGGGAGGAGAGTATCAGGTACACCGAGAGGCTGGTCAGAAAAGAGATGGAGGGATGGAAGCGCGGGAGTTATGAGGCCGAGGACTACCTAGAGTGGGACGACGACCTCCTGAAGATAAAGGTGAAGTTGACAATAGGGGATAAAGTCGTGGCTGACTTCTCAGGCTCTTCCCCACAGATCGAAGGTCCGTTGAACGCTGTGCTTGGCGTGACATACTCCTCTGTCTCCTTCGCAGTCAGGAGCATGCTAGGGGACGTGCAGACCAACGAGGGGTTCTACTCTAACGTGGAAGTCATCGCCGAGGAGGGTACCTTGGTCAATCCTAGGAAACCCGCAGCCGTGGGAGGGGGAAACGTTGAGACGTCCCAGAGGATAGCTGACGTTACCTTCCTAGCCCTCTCCAAGGTGTTCCATGAGAGGGTCCCAGCCGCACCTCATGGCACCATGATGAACGTCATGATGGGAGGGGTAGTGAACGGGAAGTATTGGTCTTACTACGAGACCGTGGGAGGAGGTAGCGGTGCACGTCCCAACGGTGACGGAGAGAGCGCCGTCCACGTGAATATGAGCAATACCCTAAACACTCCCATAGAAATAGCCGAGAGGCAGTTCCCTATCCTCTTCACCAAGTATCTCATCAGGGAGGGAAGTGGAGGCGACGGGAAATACAAGGGAGGGGATGGGATAGTGAGAGGTTTCAAGGTACTATACCCGACGAAGCTCTCTATCCTCGCGGACAGGTTCAAGGTAGGCCCCTGGGGGTTGAACGGAGGTGAGAGAGGTAAGACTGGGAGAGTGACCATCTCGGGTAAGGAGATGCCCAGCAAGTTCACCACCACGTTGAAGGCAGGGGACGAGGTGATAGTTGAAACCCCGGGAGGAGGTGGATACGGAAAGAAAAAGAAGGGAAAAGAATAAAGTGAGCCGACTTTTGGATAAGAACAACTCTCCCTTTCTTCTGTCTTTGTTTTATGTGTCTGTGTTTCCTTTTCCTTTTCCTTTTTCCCTGCTTCTCTTTCGTTTTCTCTGTGATCCTAACACCTCGTATAGCCTCTAGGCTTCCTTGCTTTTGTCCTACCATTATTTCCAGCAGAGAATAATAAAAGAGCTTTATATTTATAAATAATTATTTTTCAAATAATTAATGGAAAATTTATACAGCATATGGTTCAGTTTAGTAATTTTCTATTTCTAATTTTCTTATCTATCTTAGCAATCAACAGTCCTTCTTAAAAAGTGTTAAATTATCTACTTATACTAATATAAACTTTTCATTGAAAACGTAAAAATCTTTTTAAACTATTATATCAACAGTCGTTATGGCACGTAATATAAACGCAGGATTAAAAGATAACTCTAACTTCAGGAAAGAGGCGGGGATGATATCGCTAGTTGCGTTCTCTCTGGGCAACATAATAGGATCTGGGATTCTCCTTTTGCCTGCGGTTACCGCATCCTTATCAGGTCCAATAAGTCCAGCCGTTTGGTTGGTTGGAGGACTGCTTCTCCTACCAGTGGTTCTAGTTTACTCTAAGCTAGCTAAGTTATTTCCGCTGGTAGGAAGTAAGATAAGGTTTATCAATGTGACTCACGGAAAGGTGATGGCTTCAAGCGTAGGTTGGTTATATATGGTTGGTACCCTTCTCACTATCCCAGTTGAGGCAGAGGCTACGGTTAACTACCTATCTTATGTTTTCCCTTCTATGATGAAGGCTGGATATCCTACGATAGAGGGTTATGCAGTGGAGTCCTTAATTGTGATAGGAATATATGCCTTGGTATATCTAGGGATAAAAGGCCTTTCAATCTCAGTTAGCACTATAACTTACGCTAAGCTTGCAATCTTGGCTATCTATATCGCTTCGGTTGCGTTTCTTGATTTTCATATTTCTAACTTCTCAGTCAGCTTCTCCCCTTCCATCTCCAACTTCTTCTACGCTATAGCTCTGACAATGTTTGCCTACGGAGGGTTCAGAAGTGCAATGGTCTATGCTGGAGAGTCTAAAGCCGATACAGGGAAGGCAATAATGATAGCGTTCGGAATATCGATGGTCATCTATACTCTCGTACCATTAGTTTTCATAGGTTCCCTTTCATCTTCCTTACTCTCATCGGGATGGGGCTCTATAGGGAAGATGAGCGCACCCTTGGCAGAGAGCGCTATCATAGCTGGAGTACCTGCTTTAGGAGCCCTCTTCATCTTAGATGGAGTCATATCGCCTTCAGGCGCTTCTCTCATAGGCGCAGGTGACATGGTCAGATATTCCTATGCACTGACCAAAGCCGGCAGCTTCCCTAAATCCCTTGGAAAGGTAGACCCTAAGAGGGGGATACCGATTTTACCAGTATTGCTTTTTGGAGCCTTCTCCGTCGTGACACTGTTCCTCTCCTCTACATTTGAACAATCAATAGGCTATTTAGTTGCGACAAGGATACTGGCATACTCCACAGGACCGGTTAGTTTATTCGTCCTCTCAAATGATAGTAAAAACAAGGCTTTAGCTCTGGGTTCTTTCCTCATAACCGGAATCATATTTAGTTTCGTAGGGTTCCCTAAGACCCTCTTCGGGACTTTAGTGATCCTCGTAGCAATGATTGCAATGTTACCATTCTCCAAGAACTACGTTCCTGCGTTATGGTACTTGGGATTCAGCTTAGCAGTGACTGGGATAACTTTCCTCTCTCTTCCGTCTCTAGTTTCACTCCCCGTAGTGATTTCGGCCTCTGCAGTGTTCTTCTACCTTGCCACAAGAACTGCCAAAGGTGAAGGAGAAATTGACGATTAACATGGCTGGAGGTCTACCAGATCCAAGGATATTTCCTAGAAGTTTCTATTCAGACATTCCTTTTGAACCGAGTTTCATGATTCCAGGACTAGATAGAGAGATAAAGAAAGTATTAAGCTTCAGAGGTATAAATGTCTCAACTGACGAATTTCTTCTAACAACTGGAAGCATTCAAGGAATATTTCTCTTCTCACGCACAATTCTAAACCCTGGGGATAGGGTTGCAGTAGAGTATCCAACTTTCGCAGGTGCACTGAGGGTTTTCAAGTCTGTGAAGGTAAGCTTAGTTAAACTGCCTGTAATACCTTATTATGATCTCAGACTCCCGGAGAACGTAAAGGTGGTCTACGTTATACCCACGGGTCAGAACCCTACAGGGATAAACATGAGAATTGAAGAGAAGAAAGCGTTGTTAGAAATGGCAGAGGAGAAAGACTTCCTCATCCTTGAGGATGACGCTTACGGATTCTTGAACCCAGAGGAACCTACGTTGAAATCTATGGACAGAGTAGGTAGAGTAGTGTATCTGACCACGTTTAGCAAGGTATTATCTCCAGGGTTAAGGTTAGGACTCATGGTTGCTCACGAAGATTTGATACGAGAGTTCATCAAAGTAAAGGAAAACGTGGACGGGAGAAACAGCTCAGTGAGCATGGCCTTGCTTTATCAGAGTTTGAGGGACAATTCGTTCTGGGAAGGACTAACTAGAGCCAAGCGAATATATGAGGAAAAGAAGGACATTATGGCTGAAGCGTTAGACAAGTTTCTTCCTAATGCTGAGTGGAGCTATCCACAAGGAGGACTTTTCTTCTTTGTTAGAATTAAAGGGATTAATTCGGGGAACCTCCTGAACAAGGTAAAGGATGATGTAGTTTTTATGCCAGGCGCTAAGTTTTTCTTCGACAATTGCGGTCTAGATTATTTCAGATTGAGCTTCTCCTATTCCTCTCCTCCTGATATAGAAAAAGGTATAGAAATTATTTCCAAAAATATAGATTCTTCAGAATTATATAAATAGCTATATGCTTAAAAGTATTACAAACGACTACAACGAAGGCTATAGAAGAAGAGAATTTTTTCTAGAGAAAAATTTTCTATAATGCAATATATTAGTTTAGAAACAACTAGTGAAAGTTACTAATAAAATGTAAAACAAAATCTGAAGAACTTAGCTGAGTCACACTCGATAGATCTGAAACTTTTTAGACCAAACTCAAACCCTTACGTAATATCATGTATTTCACTAGATTTAATAGTATAAATGATATTTTTATTTTAAAAAGATTAATATAGACTAAATTTAAGGGTAGTCTCAAGGACATGGAATATTCAAGTAAATCTAAATATTGCAAACTAGATTTTAAAAATAAGAAACGGTTTTAAATTATCTTGCTATGGGTCGAGAGACGGAAGACTCCATAAGGTTACTTTAGTTCATTTCGTGTTATAAATCACAACGCTCAACACTGGAGACTAAAAAGTTTAAAAATGATCAATAAATCAGAGGACAAAAGTTTTTATTAGGAAATGTAAAGTAGAAAGACATTAATTCATAACATTCCATGCAGATTTGAAGACAGCGGACAAAGAACCTATGTAAACCCTTAATACAGCAAAGGGAAAAATGCGAAAATTTAGTAAAAATTCTATATTTAAAACATGAAGTCCTCTCTTTATGCGTCCTCCCGTAGAATATCATAGATACAACGGGTAAAAACAATCATCACTTTTCAGTAAATCCTCATCAATACAATTATGTAACTATTTATTTACTTTCCAGGAATATGTATCTTGATTTAATATGGGAGAGAATGAACAAAGGGTTTTTGCTAGACAGAGTTCAGGGCTGATCAGGACTCTGTCCTCTAAGGACACCTTCCTTCTCAACTTCATGTACCTTTCGCCTGCGGCCAGCATAGCGTATCCCCTGACGTTCGCCATTTTCTTTCCGGGATCTAACTGGATGCTAGCTACAGTCATAGGTGCACTCATGGCATTACCAACTGCTTTCATGTACTACTACATAGGTATGCTGACACCACGCTCGGCAGGAGACTACGTATACGTTTCCAGATACCTCGGACCGAGGTTGGGGATGATCCAGGCTATGGTTAACATCTTCGGCTACGGTATAGGACTTGACGTCCAGACGGAACAGTCCCTCGTTATCGTCCCTTTCTTTCAAACTCTGGGAATGGTATTCCACGACCCCGGGTTGGTAACTCTAGGAAACAACTTGGTAAACAACACTTTCTACTATTTCGTGTCTACCACTGTAATGATATTAATAATAGGCGCCGTGCTTCTCCTCAGTATGAAGTGGATAGCTAGGGTGATATCGGGCCTTACCATACTCCAAATTGTGGGGACTTTCGTGATCATAGCAGTTCTGTTCAGCATAGGGAGGGGCGGGTTCATCGGTGACTTCACCTCAGTTTCCACTTCTCTGGGAGGACCTTCTTACACCGACATAACTTCGTCTTATAAGTTACCTCTGTCATTCAACGGACTGGGGACTCTCCTGTTGGGAATAATGATCATGGGGAACCTGTTCATCTACAACAACGCTCCGATCTGGGTCGGAGGAGAAGTCAAGAAGGGATCTAAGGCAATCAGGAGCGGGATCTTGTACTCCTACGTCTTCGCCGCGGTCATATCTCTAGTTCTAGTCGCTTCAATCGTGGACGTGATAGGACAGAGGTTCTTCATCCAAGCTTCAGAGAACGGGTGGTTAACTTCTTCCGGAGCGGGGATACCAGTGGCTCCTTATTCCCTGTTGGCCTTCGTGATAATTCCCACCCTTTCTAACACTCCGTTACTCATGTTAATCCTCATATCTTCCCTTACTTGGTTCGTGTCATACGCCTTCATAGGAGGGCTCAACGGTACTAGGGCAATGTTCGCTGTAGCCATGGACAGACTTCTCCCAGAGAAGTTTCTGGACGTAAGCCCCAAGTTGAAGTCTCCTTACTTCAGCGTGCTGGTCTTCCTAGCGATAGCACTCATCTTCAACTACCTAGAGATCTACCAAGGTTTCTCATTGTCCCTCATGTTCGGGGTGATTTCCTACATGCTGTTCCAATACTTCATTGCTTCTCTGGCTGCGTTCAGGGCGTCCAAGACTGCTGGATCCCTCTCATCAAGACTGCTGGTGTCTAGTGCACTCTCAGCTGTCAGCGTTGCTACAGCAATAGGTCTGCTCCTGGGGTATGGAGGTCTGACATACACTCCGTCAGGCTTCGGTTTCCAACTGTTCTCTGGAAACGTGATACCGTCTGTACTGCTCCTGGTAGGGATCGTAGTAGCATCAATAGTGTGGTACGAGGTCGCCAAGTATTACAGGAAGAAGAACGGGGTCGACGTCGATATGGTATTCAAGGAAATTCCTCCGGAATGACAAGTTTCCATCACAACACAAGTTAAAGGTAGGAAATGCTAACACATTTATAATTTTTTAAGTTCTAGAGATTAACTACACTTTATATTAAATATTAAAAGAAAGCAATAGAGAGAGTGAGAAGAAAGAGGGTATTTTGTTTCTTCCTCTCTCTCTTCTTTCTTTTCCCCCCATTTTCCCCGTAATTTTCCCTAAATCACTCAGTTCAGTCTACTTCCCATTTTGAACCTCGTGACACACAGTTCGTGACCTAAGCTACTTAGCAAATCCCACACGTGACCTTTGAAAATTTCTCTAAAAGGTTTCCAATACTTACCCTCAAATTTAAAAATTATTTTGTATAAGACCGAAAATACTTAAAAATAAGCTAAAAGGAAATCTCATTTATGTTAATAAGAAACGCCAAACTGGGAGGGAAGACGGTCGATCTGTGTGTGGAAGATGGAATTATGACTTCAGGGTGTAGGAAGGACGGAACTGTAGTAGACGCAGGGGGTAGGGCAATAGTGCCTGGGTTCGTGAACCCCCATTCTCATCTAGGTTACTCGATCACTCTGAAGTACGGGAGACCAAACGAGAGCGGGACACTTCACGAGGGGATAACCAGGAACTTGGAGGAAGTAATACCGAAGCTGAGCTGTGACGACGTACGCAGGAGGTTGAAGAAGATAACAACGCTCTTGTTCGTCAATGGTGTAACTCACGTGAGGACACATGAACCCTTCATGAACGGTTTAATGTACAAGGTCATCAAAGCTAAGGAGGAGACCCCGTTAGACATGCAGGTAGTAGCGTTTCCCACACCGGGAGTTTATCGAAACGAAATAGAGGAGGAGTTCAGGAAAGCCTCCCTTGTTGCTGACGTTGTAGGTATGATACCTCACGGCGAGAGGACTTTCATGGAAGGGGTAGAATCCGTTAAGCTGGCTTTCTCATTAGCCAGGGAAAACAACAAAATGATAGACGGCCACGTGGACGAGACTGACGACCCGAACTCGCGCTTCACTGAGGAGGTAGTGAAGGAGTCTATCAGGAACGGGATAGGAGAGAAGGTCACAGTAAGCCACATGACTGCGTCCCACTCTTACGACTCCTGGTATTTCGATAAGCTCCTGTCGATGATGGTGAACTCCAAGGTCAACGTAGTATCGAACCCAGTAGTAAGCATGCACCTGCAGGGAAGGTATGACTCCTATCCTAAGAGGAGGGGAGTCGCCAGGATAAGGCAGATGATGAGGGCCGGAGTGAACGTAGCGCTGGGGACAGACAACATAGTCGACATGATATATCCCCTAGGGGAGGGAAACATGTTGAGGGTAGCACAGGAGGCATTCCTCGTAGACCACTTCGTCTCAAGCGAGGTAGAGTCAATCATGAACGCCATAACTTGGAACGGAGCTAAGGCAATGTCGATAAACGGCTACGGAATAGCGGAGGGCAGGAAAGCTGACTTCGTCGTTCTGAACGCTAAGTCCGCTTACGAGGCTATAAGGAACGCCCTACCTCCAGCTCTCGTAGTCTACGGTAAACACTACGCAGTAAACGATATAAGGTTCTCGATGGACGGCGATGACGTGACGGGGACGGTGGAGGATCTAACTGACTGAGCCAGCGTTCTCATGGCTTCGTCTACACATGACGTGATTGCCGTCTTATTTTCAATCTTTAAATATGATTAACGTCATTTATATATATGAGACTAGGTTTCACTTCAAACGGGGAAATAGCTTCCCTTTACGATAAGAACTTTTACATCAGGGAACTCTACTACCCTTATCTGGGAGAGTATAACCATGCCGTTGGAGGGTTCTTCAAGGTAGGCGTATGGCACGACGGTAAGTTCACTTGGTTGGAGAACCTCAAGGTAGACGTGAAGATGAGGAATTTGATAGTGGACGCTAAGTCGACATGGGACGGGATAGAGTTCTCCATGTCTGACGTAGCAGTCTTCTCTCAACTCGCTATCGTGAGGAAGGTTGAGACTAAGGGCGAGGGGCTGGTCAGGTTCATATTTTACAACGACTTCAAGTTGAACGGTAATGAGATAGGCGATACAGCGTTTTACGACCCCGGGTTAGACGCTGTGATACATTACAAGGGGAAGACGTGGTTCTTGATGGGGTCTACTGCACCTCTATATGAGTACACCATGGGGAGGAGGGATAAGGAAGAGGTCCTGAAGGACTGCGAGGACGGTACCCTCTCAAAGAACAGCATCGCACAGGGGTCAGTAGCGTCTGCGGTGTCCATAGCTTCGCCTTCTTTCTACTACTTCATAATTGCGGGCGAGAGCTACGATGAGGTGACCAGGACATTCAAGGAGCTGAAGGAGAACGCCCAGTTCAACTACGAGAAGAACGATAGGTACTGGAAGTCAATCACCTCACCTCTTGAAGACGAGCTTGCTAGGACGAGCTTAGCTATCTCCTTGGGACACGTGGGAGACAAGGGGGAGATCCCGGCATCCCTTGATACTGACATACTGAAGTTCAACCTAGACACTTACGCTTACATCTGGCCTAGAGACGCATCCCTTACAGCAAACGTTCTTGACATGGCAGGGTTCACGTCCTTCACGAGGAAGTTCTACGATCTCCTCTTCACTAAGCTCTTCGAGAAGGGCTACCTCTTTCAGAAGTACAACCCTGACGGAACGTGGGGGAGCACGTGGCACCCTTGGACCGTGAGGAGCAAGAATTCCTTCAACATACAGGAGGACGAGACCGGGACTTCCATCTGGGCGTTCTGGAACTACTTTGAGAGGAGCAGAGACTACGACTTGCTGAAGAAGGTATACCACGTGGTCAGGGACGCGGCCAACTTCATGGTGAACTTCAGGGACGAGAAGACCGGATTACCTCTGGAGACCTTCGACTTGTGGGAGGAGAAGCTGGGAGTGCACACTTACACCGTAGCCTCAGTGGTAGCGGGTCTGACCTCAGCCTCTAAGTTCGCTGAGGTGGTCGGGGACTGGGAGAATATGGACAAGTGGAAAGAAACGGCGAACCAGCTCAAGGAAGCAATGAGGAGGTTCCTCTACGACCAGGAGAGAGGGGTCTTCTTCAAGTACGTCAACGTAGATGACGGAAAGATCACAAACGTGGACAAAACAGTGGAGTCAAGCGTCTTGGGAGTCGTAACGTTCGGGGTATTCGACGTGAACGACCCCATCGTGGAATCAACCGTGAGGGTGGTAGAGGAAAAGCTCTGGGTGAAGAACGTAGGTGGACTGGCTAGGTACGAGAACGACTTCTATCAGAGGATAGGGGAGTACAAGGACGTCCCAGGTAACCCTTGGATAATAACCACGATGTGGTTGGCTCAATATTACGCTAAGAAAGACAGGGAGAAGGCACTTCAGCTCCTGAACTGGGCTAGGAAGCACGCGTTTTCCGGACTCCTACCGGAGCAGTTGAACCCCTTTGACGGCTCACCACTGTCGGTGATACCCCTCCTCTGGTCTCACGCCGAGTACCTGAAAACCTACATGATGCTGAAATGATATCGCTAGTGTTTCCAATAAGTTATACTACATCAGGCTTTAAAAGGCAGGGAAACCTCGTTCAGTATTGACGTCTAAGGCTCACCACGCCTCCCCTTGCTATACGTTAGGTGTCTGGCTCTCTCGGACATGGAACGTAGGTATCTCTCCATGTCTCACGTTAATGTCTCGAAGTCCGTGTAGGTCTGAAATGCAAATCGTCTCTTTTAAGGCGTAGAGAGGTATAAAGTCATTTTTCTTCACTGAATTCCACTAAACCTAAGAGGATATTCCAATCTGCAATGGAGACTTGAATCGTCTAACTGGGCCGGAAAATTCTCTAATTTGTCATGAAACACTCACAGATATGTCCAAGTTTTTTCACCAGTTTTGCCAGTGACGGTGCAGTTTCTAACTGACTTCCTCCCCGCCACGGCGAGGGTTCCCTTCCAGAGTGGCTCATCGTTCCCACCATCTATTCGGGATTACATCTCTCATTTGGTGGGCAGTCGGGGTAGCCAGAGAGCCCCCCCACTTGAAAAGAGGGGACTTTCATTGCCGAGCTCTAGTCCCTTAAGAGAGAGAAGATGATGATTGATCCTCCCACAGTTCCATTAAGCCCTCGATCGAGCTGGGGAGGAGCGTCATTAGCATTACTAAAAGAAATTTAAAAAAAGGATTATTTAAACAAAGGGGGCTATCCATCCCCGCCTCACAGAGGCTTTCCGCCCCCTTAACCCCAAACTTTGTAAACATGTGGACGCTGAGGTGTGAGTGTAAACTTATTTCAAGGGTTACTAAAATATCAGGTTAAGTAAAAAATCGTGTAGAAGGGAGTTTACATGATTCATCATTCTGTTTAAACATATTAAAGAAATCCATAAAGCACGTATGAATACAAGGTTATACTAGAAGGCTGGCATTCAATCCCTCCTTTACTGCCGCTTCGTACTGTTTCCTATCACACGTAACTAGTTCTATCCCCTTAGTCTTAGCCAAGGAAATAAATAGTGCGTCATACACCGTTATCTTTTCCTCGATTGCTATTCTGAACGCATCTATGAGGTATTCCTCTTGACTTATAATTTTAATTGCTTCACCTTTAACTAAATCTGAAAGTATCTTAACCGAAACATCTTCGCTCATTTCTCCTCTTAAGACTTTTTTCCATAACGCGTTTGCGACTTCCTTAATTGTTTAGGTCAAGAGTTACTGCACCTTCTCTTATTACTTCTCCTACTTTTTCCCAGCCCTCCTCCTTAGAGAAGAGCTTAACAAGAGTGGAAGAGTCAATGGCTTTCACGGTCTTCTCTCACCGAGGTCTCTGAAAACCCTTTTTCACTAGGCTTTACGTTTTCTAAAAGCTTAGCCCAAGAGTTAACGTATTCCTTGGCCTTTACTTTCAAGTAAAGCTCCTCAAGGAATTCCCTGACCTCTTTATCTATATTTATCCCGTATCTCTCAAGCTCCTCCTTAACCTCCTTCTTTATCCTCACACTTATTACTGTAGACATTTATGTCTATTATACGTAGACAGTAATAAACCTTGACAGTAATAAACCTTGCATATAATGTCACCATTATGGCGATAGTCTTGCCACTGCTTTAGCAATCTCCCTTATTCGTGGAGTGTCCTCATGCAGCCATCTTATTCGACATGTGTCTCAAAATTATATGAGGGTATCTCTGATATACTGTACTCCCCTAATGTCTGATTAGGTGGAGTCTCCTCGTGATTACTTTGTGTGTCTCCTTAATATATTTCAGCAGAAAGATACAGTAAAAAAAGGTTTCCATAGAAAACAATAGGCCTCTCGGAGTTTCACTGCGCTAAGGCTTGACCTCGACCCCCTTGGCTCGACCCACCACCAGGCCGGCCATGAAAGTCATGGAAGCGTAAGTCCGGGACTTGAGCTTAGCGTCCAGGACCTGACCGGGGAGACCGGTGGACCTAACGCCCTCACCGAAAGCTTGACGGCGGAGAACAAGGACTCGACAAACACGTGTAACTTACCCTTCCCGTCACGCCAACGTCGGTAACCCAACCTCTTGAACTCCTCAACTCCTTTACGCTTGGCCCCGCTACTGCGATCCGAGGACGCGTTCCTCTTGGGTGGGACTGCAACGTCCACACTGAGGTCGTAAACCTTGTCAGAGTAGTACGCCTTACCTCCGTAGGACTTGTCCACCTCCTTGCCCTCCCCTCGTCCCTTCACTGTGTTCACTGCTGATTCCACCTAGTTGGTCGTGACCTCAGCGCTCACCACCTTGAACTCGTCCTCCTCCACCATGACCTTGAGGAAGTGGGAGTCTCCCTCCTCTCCTTCCCCTTACTACCACCTACTGTCCCCCCGTCGTAGTGCCCACCACCGTACCGTCAGCTACCACCTCGAGCTCGTCGCTCGCCTCGGGGAAGTCCACGTCTATGTCCCTCACCCTCCCCCATATGGTGAAGTAGTCCAAACTCGTGGGGATCACGTTCATTTCGGCGAGGGCGCTCAACACCCCCTATATGGCCTTGTAAGAAGAGGTGTAAGAAAGCCAGGAAGTCAGTGAACTCTGGGTGCTTTGTAGCTCTCCCTCGCGTACCCGTCCTCTCCTGGAGCAACTCCCACCACTGTTCGAAGACGTAAAAGGAAACGTCACCTAGTACCTCGTCACCACGTCCTCATCGTACTTGCTCCAGTCTTGGTGTGCTTCCTCTTCTCCATGGGTAATACCCACCGTATTCATTCAAAAACTTTTGTATAATTCTGGGGAGACCCACAAAGCAGCTTCCGGGATAAAATATTCAAAAATTAATCTTAATTTATCAAAGAAGATTAAATGGATTAATTTGGAGATCTCGTTGGGCGCAATAGTCACAGAGTTGGTCATAGTGTTTTCTGAGATAGTCGGAAGTACTATTCACGACATAGATCCCACAGACCCCGTTCAACTAATGGACATATTGGGCACATTTCATTTCGTGTTCGGGTTTCTCCTAATAAGCGCAGGGTTCTTGACTCTCATAGTGGTGTCTTTAAGCAGCGCTTGGGGAGTATTAGAGGCACTAGACAGATACACATACAAAAACACGGTGAAGTTTCTCTTGAGTCGATCCCCGCCGTAATTGTGATGTCCTTGGTGAGCAACGACTACACTAGCGTGATTAATTTCGCCTTGACCCTGCTATCTCTGTCTCCAGTTGTTATAGCTCTTCCTGCAATATTTACAGGAATATTAGTAAACAATAAGAAAATAATGGGGAAATACACTTACGGTAGAAAGAGATCAATAATATATTTTTTAACGATAGAAATCATATTAGTTAGAGGAATAATAGGGATACTTAGCAGTTGAACTCTTTTAAGATAACGTAAATTCACTTGCGTAACATGACATGAATCCAACCTGCGTTGACGTCCCAAGTCGAGTGAAATAAGTTAGAGTAAATATTAAATAAGAGCAAGTCTATTTTAGAGTAAGGTAAGCGAGTTGAAGGAAAAGGTAGATGTGAGGAAGAACTATCAGGACGAGGTGTTAGACAGCATCCTTTACGCTGAACTTTCGAAACACACTAAGGACCCCAAGGTGAGGAGCATCCTGTCCAAAATGTCCAAGATGGAGGAAAGACACGCGTCTATCTGGAGGGAGATAGCCAAAATAAGGGGAGTTGAGGTAAAGAGCCCTTCCATCCTGTCCGTTGCTAAGGTCAAGATGATGGCCCTCGCTTCCAGAGTCCTGGGGGTAAACGTCATGATAAAGCTCAGGGAAGGGAGTGAGGACAACGACGTAAAGAAATACGTGGAGCTCTCCAATTCCGACGAGCTCTCGTCCGAGGAGAAGGTCATGATGAGCGACATCTCGGTGGATGAGGCTGCCCACGAGGAGATCTTGTCCCAGGTGACATCGAACGTGAGCGAGTTCATCTACGGTATAAGCGACGGGCTTGTGGAAGTCTTGGCCGCAGTCTCGGGCCTATCCGGGGCAGTGAAGGTCCCTCTCTACGTCGCTGTGGGAGGGCTTGTCATAGGTGTGTCTGGGATGATGTCCATGGGAATAGGTTCGTTCCTCTCGTCGGAGTCTGAGGAGGAGATCTCCAGGAAGGAGAGGGAGAAAATAGCACTCCAGAGGAAGGTGGACCCGGAGTCGGTCAGGAAGAGGGTACAGGAGTTCCTCAGCTCCATAGGCATTGGCGAGAGTGACTCACTCTCCCTGTCAGGTAAGTTGGTGGGCGGAGCTGAAGACCTCCTAGCACCTAAAGGAGGGAAGTCACCAGTGAAGGGAGCTCTGGTAACTGCAGCGTCTTACATAACCGGGGCGATAATCCCTTCGTCCCCTTACATAGCAGGGCTGGGCGGACTCGAGGGAGTTCTGTCCTCTTTCCTCATATCCGGCATAGCTATAGCAGTGGTAGGATATATGATAGGTATAGTGAGCTCAGTCAATCCGAGGAGGAAATCGTTGGAGATGAGCGTCCTGGGTCTGGGAGCTGCAGTGGCAACTTACCTCCTGGGTAACCTGCTCTCCTCTCTCCTGGGGATACACCTAGCGTGAGGAGTGAGTAACCTGAACTCTCTTTTTGGGTTTAAAATGGGAAAAAAGAACACTTCTCTTGAAAAATTGAGGAGAAAGAGAAGAAAGGGGGGGGGTAAAAGTAATATATACTCTTTCTAGTATAGAATGGGCTTGACATGGGCAGGACATGATGGAGATAGAAGATGGAAAAAACGTTTCTTCTAGTTTGGAACACTTCACAACCCCTTTTTGAGTTAAGTCTGCTAGCTTGCATTAAATTGCAAATTAAATGTTTACTTAAAAGGCCGATTAAGGAGGCCGTAATCGGAGTGAGACAGAGTTCTCTTATGCTGTACCTCCTTTCATACCCTCTCAATGTAAATGGAAGAGATGTCCCCGTAAGCTTCAGGCCTTCTGTCGCGAAGGAAAGGAGCCTTCTTCCTCCTCTCCCTTATCCCGTTCACGTCTATCTCGACTACTTCGTAACCCTCGCTCTCACCCATCTCCTTCACTACCTCCCCTGAGGGGCCAGCTATCAAGCTCTTGCCGAAGTAATGTATTGTCTTTCCCTGGAACGTCTCCTCGGTCCTGTTAACTCCCACCACGAAGACCGTGTTGAACGCACCGTGTCCTCTGAGCTCTAACTCCCACGTCTCGGGATAGAAGTTGGTCGTAGTAGGTATCACGACTATGTCTGCGCCCTTCAACGTGAGGGCCCTCACACCCTCAGGGAAGTGTCTATCGTAACATATGACTCCTCCTACCTTGTAGTCTCCGAAGTCGAAGACTGGGTATCCCATTCCGGGTTTGAAGTAGAACTTCTCGTAGTATCCAGGCACTTGAGGTATGTGTATCTTCCTGTATTTCCCTAGGTATTCCCCTCCCTTTATGAACGCTGACGTGTCGTAGTATACTCCCCTGACGTTCTTATCCTCTTCAAAGAAAGTAACTACCACTCCAACCCCATATTGCTTCGAGAACTCCATGAAAGCCCTCACAGTCGGCCCATCCTCGTACTCTGCGAGGTCGAAGAACTTAGGATCCTCAGCGGCGGCGAAGTATTGGGTTGTGAATAGTTCGTTGAAGATCAAGAGCTCCGCACCGTCCTTCACCGCGTCCCTTGCGTAGTCCAAGGCCTTCTTGACGTTAGCACCCTTGGACTCAGTACTCCCCATCTGTACCATTCCTACCCTAACCATAGACCTCACCCCTGAGCTGTGATATTTCAAAGTCTATATCTGTCCTCCTCTTCGTTATAGACTCTAACGTCTCGTAGTTGGTCATCTTCCTTGAAGCTTTCCCGACCATCTCCTCAATAGTGGAGTAACCCTTCCTGTTCATGAACGACATGAGGTCCCTCTTCCACCAGCCCAAGAAGTTGAACCCCCTGAGCATGGTGTACGTAACGAGCTGCACTGTTGATGCCCCCATCATCAAGTACTCCACGGCGTCCTTCCAGTCCGTTATCCCTCCTACACCGCTTATCCATGTCTTAACAGACTGGTTTATCCTGCCCACCGCTCCGAGACCCAGAGGCTTCACTGCAGGACCCGAGATCCCCCCGTAACCCGACATGCCGCTTATCTCGGGAAGGGGTTGCTCCTTCTCAATGTCCACACCGATCACTCCCGTCACTGTGTTTATAGCGGTCACGCCTACCGCACCTCCCCTCCTGGCCTCTGAAGCGGTCTCAGTTATGTCGGTGACGTTAGGGGTGAGCTTCACCAACACCGGGATCCCCACTGCCGAGGTCACTTCCTTGGTGTAGGAGAAAACCAGATCGGGGTGCTGTCCTATAAAAGCTCCCGTCTTCTTCTCCGGCTCTCCGTGAGGGCAACCGAAGTTTAGCTCCAGCACGTCCGCTCCTCTGTCCTCTGCCCACCTTGCAAGCCTGATCCACTCCCCGTGGTCAGGGCCTCCCATTATGCTGACTACCACGGGGAACTTTGTCTCACTCTTCACTTCCTTCAGGAACTTCTCCCACGTCTCCAAGGTTTCCTCGGTTATCAACTCGAGGTTCTCGAACGCTATGAGTTGGTCTCCCCTCTTCATGGCCCCGTACATGGGCCTCACGGACTTCCTCACCACGGAGTCCCCGATGGTCTTGGTCACGACTCCTCCCCAGCCCGCTTTATACGCAGACACTATCTTTTGGGGGTTTCCCGTGGTCGGACCTGAGCCGACCAGGAAAGGGTTCTTGAAGGTCACGTCTTCAATCTTTACGCTTATGTCGATCATAGAAGAGATTACTGTTAAAAATCGCTAAAAAACATTTCCGTTTACAGATGAAGAAATTACATTTCTTAAAACTAGAAAATGAATACAATTTACGATATTACGGGGAGGTATTTCAGAAAAGATTACAGCTACTTTCCTACCGTTGTTATCTTTTTTCATTCACGACGTTAAAGACATTTTTTAACTTTAGGTAACATTTCGTAAATTATGTTGGACTTAGTCATAAAGGACGCAAAGGTCTTCACTTCTTCAGGTTACTTCGAGGGTGACGTCGGTGTAAAGGGAGGAAAGATAGTTAAGATAGGAGACGTACAGGAGCAAGCGGACAGGACGTTGGACGTTCAAGGTAAGTACGTCGTCCCAGGTCTGATAGACGGTCATACACACATGGAGTTCCCCTTCATGGGAGAGGTGACTGCTGACGATTTCTATTACGGGACCTCGGCAGCCGTGGGGGGAGGTGTTACCACTATCGTGGACTTCGTTACCCCGTCGAAGGGACAAGACCTCCTAAGTGCATACCAGAAGTGGAGGGAGACAGCTGACCCTAAGGTGGTCTCGGACTACGGGCTCCACATGATAATCAGGGAAGTGAACCCCACTGTAATGGAACAGATCCCGGAGGTGATGGGGAGGGGAGTGATGAGCTTCAAGCTCTACATGGCATACAAGGGAGAGCTCATGGTGAACGACGGTGAAATCCTCAAGCTAGTACGCGAGATATCGTCCCACGGAGGAGTCGTGGGTGTCCATGCAGAGAACGGAGAGATAATAAACGAATTGGTCCAGGAATACGTGGTGGAGGGAAAGGTAGACCCAATATACCATTACTACAGCAGACCTGACGAAATGGAGATAGAAGCTGCGAACAGGGTTGCGTCAATAGCGTCCCTTGTGAAAGGGGTCACCATGTACCAAGTCCACACGTCCACCGGTGAGGCTGTGGATGTGATGTCGTCTTACCGTTCGAGGGGGATGAGCTACTTTAACGAGACTACACCGCATTACCTCACCCTAACGTTGGAAGCGCTCAAGAGACCCGACGGTTACAAGTACGTCATGAGCCCTCCTCTGAGGAGCGACGACCAGAGGACTAAGCTTTGGCAGAAGTTGGCTTCAGGGGAAATATACACGGTGGGGAGCGACCACTGCGTTTACTCAGTGTCCCAAAAGAGGAGACACAGGGAAGAAGTACCTTCATTTCATGAGATACCCAACGGAGTACCGGGGACTGAGACCATCCTCCCACTCCTGTTTTACTTCGGGGTAAAGAAGGGCAAGATAAGCATGGAGAGGTTCGTGGAGGTGACCTCTACAAACCCGGCGAAACTTTTCGGTCTCTACCCGAGGAAAGGGGTAGTACAACCTGGGGCTGACGCCGACTTCGCAGTCATAGATCCCGCCAAGAGAGTGAAGATAACTCCCGACGTCCTGCACAGCAACATAGACTACACAATATACGACGGCATTGAGGTTGAGGGATGGAACGTGATGACGATCAGGAGGGGGGAAGTGGTAATGGAGGAAGGGCAGATTACATCACCTAGAGGAAGCGGGGTTTATGTCCCGGGGAAACCAGTGAAGTAGCGAGTCCTTCTTGGTGTTATTTCTCCCTCTCAATCACCTCATGCCTCCAAGTCTCTCTTCCGTTTCTCTCTCTTTTTTCTCTTCTCTTCTCTTTTTATATGTGTCTCTCTCTTTTTATCTCAACATATATGTCTATATATGGTGTATAATATTGTCTTTCTTATCGTCTCTCTCCTTCTCTTATTCCTAACACTCAAAGGACGACGAGATGCATGATAGCCGTGATAAGATAATGGTAGTGCACGGGAGTGTGTGTATATACGTTTTCCCCGTTTCCATCCACTCTTCTCCTCCTCACTTCATCAAACCAGAGAAAGCGCAGTCCTACTTCGTTTCATTCTTTCGTAACATACTAAATATCAAGATATTTTGACAAAAAATCTTGAGTATTTATCACGTTAAATTTTAAAAGTTTTCTTTTTTGATGCCCATTTTTATTAAACGTTTTAGACATGGAGGAGGCAAAGTTTTTAATTAATTTCTCAATTTCTTCTCTGATGGCAGAAGAAGAAGTAGAGAAAAGAGAAGAAATAGACTTGACAAGTTACGGTCAAGGTAAAGCTACAATACCTAGCAAGTACTACAATAAGAACTTGGTCCCCGTCTCCCCTTCATTGAAGAAGTGGAACTGGGTAAACTACACCACAGTATGGGCCGGGATGTCTCACAACGTAGTCGCATTCGAGCTGGCAGGTCTTTTAACCTTTCAACTCGGCGCTCCAATTGCACTGGCAGTGATAGGCATCGCATACGGTACATTGCTTATTGCGTTATACCTCAATGGACACATCGGGACAAAGTGGGGAATACCTTATCCTATATCCGTGAGGCCTATGTTCGGTATCAAGGGAGCGACCCTCCCCGTCCTGATGAGGGCAGGGGTAGCCCTATTCTGGTTCGCGGTGCAGAGTTACGTGGGAGGCACGATAATAGATGCGGTAATATCGATCATGTACAAGCCTTGGACTTCGCTCACTGCACCCGTGTTAGGCATGCCCGAACACTTGGCGATCTCCTTCCTTATTTTCTGGGCCCTCAACGTCGCAGTACTCTTCGGCGGAATGGAGGAAATAAAGAACTTTGAGCTCGTGGCAGGGCCTCTCATAGTGGCTAGTCTGGGTGCGCTCTTCGGGTACGGAATATACTTAGCTCACGGGTTCGGACCTCTGTTCTCCGTGACCGCCTCGCCTACTCTAAGCGCTGTGACGCTCTCCATAGCTTCAATGGCGGGGGTCTGGGCCACGCTGGTGTTGAACATACCTGATTTCACCAGGTTCTCCAGGTCTCAGAAGGACCAGCTCATAGGCCAAGGTCTGGGGTTGCCAGTAATAGTTTCCCTCTTCTCCCTGATAGCAGTAGGAATAACGTCCACCATGATATACCTTTACCACATCCCCATGAGCGAGGCAGTGAACTACGTGAACCCGGTGAACATCATGTACTTGTTCACCTCGAATCCTCTCCTCGCCCTCCTCGTAGGAGTGAGCTTGGTGATAGCGACTGTCTCAGTTAACGTGGCTGCCAACATATTATCCCCAGTGTACGACCTGATCTCGCTCTTCCCCAGAAAGTTGGAGTCCTGGGGTAAGACCTCCATAGTAGCTGCTGTCATTGGACTACTCTACGTGCCTCAACTGTGGTACAACAACGCTGGGACGATCTTCGACGTGTTGGACATCATAGGAGCGGGACTCGGATCGATAGCAGGAATCATGATAGCCGATTACTGGATACTGAGGAGGACTAACTTCAAGCTCGTAGACCTCTTCACTCCGAAAGGAGAATACTGGTACAGCGACGGAGTGAACTGGAAGGCAATCGTCTCTCTAGCTGTAGGTTTCGGCGTCCCCGCTATAGGTTTCTTCGTGCCGGCCTTGGTCTCTCTGTACGACTACGGGTGGTATCTAGCTGTAGCTATAAGCATGCTCCTTTACCTCGGCCTTAACTGGAGGACGAAGGGAACGAAGAAGGAGAACAAGTAGCGAAGACAATCGATGTAAAACATGAACGGGATATAGAAAAAAGAAATAAACAAGTAAGTGAGCAAAGGTTTTTTAGGAAAGAAATATAAAAATTTTTTTATTCCCCTCTATTTGATTTATTTTGTTGTCTTTTCTTTCCCCCTTCTTACATAGGAAGGAAGGGAAATACTTTTTTAATTACTTTTCTAAAGAGCGCAACTAAATTCCTTTGAGATCTGAGGAACTGAAAGAGATTTGCTCTGTATATCACCTTAATTCTTAAATTCTGATCACGGCTTATATGAAAATTTCTTTCAGGTAAATATATAATTCAGAGTCATGTGGATAAACTGACTTAATATCGAGAGGAAACCAAGTGGTCCATAAAATAAGGAAATTGCAAAAGTTAAATACTAAAAGGAGGAGAAGAAAAAGAGCTCTTCCTGATTCTCTAGTGAAATAGAAGAAAAAGTCGGGGAGGAGACGTCGTGTCCTTAGTGACAAGAGTCCATGACGAACTTAATCCTGTTTCCGTCTACGACCATACTTTCAATGCCTCCCTCAGCGTCACGAACTTTACGTCGAAAGTCTTCATGTAGCTCAGCAATTCCTCCAACCTCTTCAGTCCCTGAACTCTTCCGCTAACGTCTGGGTGTACAGTAAGGGTCAGGATACCGTCCTTCTCCTTCTTTATGAGCCAGTCGAAATGCTCCTTAAACATTACCTTGTACACTATATCCGGGTGAGTCCATCCGTAGTTATAGTAAGGGTGTTTCATGAACATCTGCGCAGGAAGATCGTCCAGGTACCAAGAAACCGGAAACTCTACTATGTTGGTCTCCTCTCCGAACTTGTAAGGTCTCATCCAAGTCTCAGGATCCTTGTCGTAATCTATCTTAGACCAAGTATCACCCTTCCTTAAGCGATACGGGTGGAACTCTTCCCCCATCATGCTACTGTCGTACTTTAACCCTTTTTCTATCATGAGGTCTATCGTGCTTTCTCCCATGTCCCACCAAGGTTGCCTGTTGCCTATAGGCCTCTCGCCGGTCAGCTTCTCCACTAAGGCTATGTTCTTGTCAAATATCTTGGACTCCTGTTCCCTGGATAACTTGGATGGGTTCTCGTGGGAATAGCCGTGCAAGCCTATTTCATGTCCCGAGTCGACCACCTTCTTCATCTGATTCCAGAAAGTCTCTATCGAGTGACCAGGAGTGAACCAAGTAGTTTTTATCCCCATGCTGTCGAAGAGTTCAAGTAACCTCATTGTGCCTATTTTCCCTGCGAACTCACCCCTAGACAAGTCACAAAGGGAGTCCTCCCCGCCGTAACTGCCCAACCACCCCGCTATCGCGTCCACATCTACCGTGATTGCTACGTATTTTTCCATGGATAATGAAAAGAGCGGGGAATAAAATCTATTCACCTCTTGAGTCCTGGTTCCTACCCTCTAAAACCTTTGACTCTATTCAAGTTTCATGAGGGATAAGAAACCTAGAAATTAGAAAGAGGTTGCCTCAAAGAGGATAAACCTTAGTACGTTAAAGTTCCCCTTTCAGAAAAGTTTTATACTGTTTTTTTAATTAATCTCTCACCTTGACGAGTAGGATAAAGGAAGACATAGAGGCGATAGGTAAGATAGGCAAGGACCAGAGGGGAGGAAATTCAAGGCCTGCGCTCAGCCCTGAGGACATAGAGGCTCGGCTTTACCTAATTGAAAGGATGAGAGAGGCGGGACTTGAGGTTTACGTTGACGACGCAGCCAACATTATAGGAGTGAGGAAAGGCAGACTTAAAGAGCCTTACGTCTCCACTGGGTCGCATGTAGACACTGTAATGAACGGTGGTATTTTCGATGGCGTCCTTGGTGTCGTTGGGGGACTTGAGACTATGAGACAACTTAACGAGGACAGAGTTGAGACAAAGTTCCCCATGGTCTTGGTAGTGTTCACGGACGAGGAGGGAAACTCCTTCATGCCATTCGTGGGTAGTAAGTACTTCGCGGGAGAGATAAGTAACGAATTGTCAGACCTGAAAGGGAAATACGAGCTGATCTCATTCAAGGATGCGTTAGAGAGGTTTCTACGTAGAGTTGAAGGAAAGGTTAAGAAGATAGGAAGGTTTCCCTATGCTCTGAGGAACCACGTGGAGCTACATGTAGAGCAGGGACCTATTCTTTACCAGAGGAAGGTACAGATAGGCGTGGTAACAGGTATAGTAGGAGTACAAAGGGCGTGGGTAGAGTTCACCGGAAGGCAAGCACATGCAGGCTCTACACCGATGGACATGAGATCAGACCCCATGATCTCTGCAGCGAAGACTATAGAGAAAGTCAGGGAGATAGCGATACAGATGGACATGGTGGGTACGGTGGGTTTCGTGGAGGTGTCTCCCAATGTCATCAACGTTATCCCAGGGAAGGTGAGGATAGGCGTCGACTTGAGGTCACTCTCCAAGGAAGACATGAAGAAGGCGATCTCTTCCGTGGTGAGCTACGCATTGGAATCCTCCTCCCCTGAGGGAGTAAAAGTGGACGTGACCGAGTTCTTTGAGGAGCCTGTTCTGTGTTCACCGCGGGTCGTGGAAGAGGTTAAGCGTAGCTCGGAGGAAGCTGGTTTCTCGTACATGGAGCTACCGAGCAGGGCAGTTCACGACTCCCAAGTGATGGCTAAAGTGACGGACGTGGGCATGATCTTCGTCCCAAGCAGGGACGGAGTTAGTCATGCTCCTGAAGAGTGGACTGAATGGGAGGACTGCGATAGGGGACAGGAGACGCTCAAGCGTACCTTGCTCTCACTCCAATCATGAAACCCTTCTCTTTCAGGTAATTTATAGCTTCCTGAACGTATCAAACCGCGAAGACAATCTTTTTCCTGAAAGTCAGGGTAAACAGCGGAAGTGAGTACAGATCTAAATCAATTCACCTAATAAGGTCTGCTGACGCGATAGTCACACACGGAGGAGGTACATTATAGAGGTCCTTTTAGTTTACGCTATGGGAAAAACTACTTTCGTTTTGAAAGGAACGAGCTCTGACAATTCAGGGGACCCTTTCCCCCCTCCTCCCTTTTCCCTTATCATTTTTTGTCCCTCGGTCATTAAGAGAGCCGATAAGAGAAGTCGGAGCAGCGAGCTGAACTCTAGTCTTTACCAGGGTTGAAGGGCGAGAACTCGCCTCTACGAGAGGGAGTTCGTTGAGATATATCTGCACAAACTCACAAAGCACTAAGCAAATCAGAGCCTTGAGAAGACTATGAAGTCCCGTGGGACCTTCAGTGCGTAGCTCGTCGGAGATGTAAAAAAGAGAGATGTAAATTTTTTATGACCAAGGTGATAAGACCTGTGTGTGAGGGAATTTCTTGAAAAAGGGAGTACCAGACCTCTTGACTGCTTCATTCATTTGGGGGACTATAGGGATAGTGACTGAGATAGGTTACGACTATGGTGCCAACTCCTTCGCGAGCGTCCTAATACGATCGGTAGTAGCGTCGGTCTTCTCCTTGTCGGCGGTGGGAAGGAAATCCCTAGTACCTTCGAGGGAAAACTTGATAATGGGGGCTATCTCAACGGCCTTCTATGAGGTCTACGTCTTCACCATAGAGGTCATTGGCGCCCCGTTGTCTGCAGTTTTCCTTTACACTGCTCCCTTGTTCGTGGTAGTCCTCTCAAAGGTCGTCACTCAGGACGCTATAACCTTCAGTAAGGTGGTGGCGTCCGTGATGGTTTTCCTCGGAGTATACCTGATATACCTCTCGGACGTAACTACGCTCGACCTTGCCTTAGGGGTAGCGTCAGGCTTAACCTACGCCCTCCTCATAGTGTTCTCCAGGTTCATGCAGATGAAGGGGATGTCAGACATGGAGATCATCTCCTCGCAGTCTGTATGGGGACTCCCCATGACCATGGTGATCTCCTTCCTGTTGTCTCCAGACGTGTCGGTCTCCTCTACCCTTACTGGGATCTACCTTGGAGTTGTCGCAACAGTCATAGCTTACATCTTCTTTTACAGGGGGATGAGGAGGACAGACTCGATAATAGCCTCGATAGTGACTTCGATGGAGCCCGTGTTTACGGTTGTGCTATCTTGGTTGATATTAAAGGAGACCTTGACACTGCTTCAGTTAGCGGGGTTTGCCGTCATTATACTGAGCTCCTTCGTAGCAACCAGGAGAAATTGAGAACATAACGATAGCAAAATCACTCCAGTTTCAAACCCTCTAAGGATCACTACAAACCATTCAGAGGGGTATAAGTACCTCTCAAGCATATAGTTTCAAACCCTCTAAGGATCACTACAAACTATAACACGAAAGGTGCTATGAATATAGGGGCTAACTGGTTTCAAACCCTCTAAGGATCACTACAAACGAACTTAAGGATTTGGCTGAATTGTTGAGGAACGAGAGTTTCAAACCCTCTAAGGATCACTACAAACAAATCCCCACTTTCAATGTACCCGCTAGCTCAGCTCCGTTTCAAACCCTCTAAGGATCACTACAAACTGAAGAGGATGAGGAGTTTTTTAGTTTTGAAACTGTGTTTCAAACCCTCTAAGGATCACTACAAACTTCCATTGCTCGATTGGGTCACGCTAGTTGTATCATGTTTCAAACCCTCTAAGGATCACTACAAACCATTTTCTATGAATCCTCCATATTGACCGTATAGTGAGTTTCAAACCCTCTAAGGATCACTACAAACTCTTCTCAAACTTAGAGGATTTCAGAAAGGGCTTAAGAGTTTCAAACCCTCTAAGGATCACTACAAACCAGGTTTATGGTTATGGGTTGTGCCGTGTTAAATTGGTTTCAAACCCTCTAAGGATCACTACAAACCCTTATTATTAAACGAGTTAGGTTGTCGGTATCATTATGTTTCAAACCCTCTAAGGATCACTACAAACAAGAAGATGGAGAAGAAGGAGAAGAAAGAAATAGCATAGTTTCAAACCCTCTAAGGATCACTACAAACTTAACAGTGGTTTAATTTCCAACATGATTGTGATGAGTTTCAAACCCTCTAAGGATCACTACAAACAGGATCCCCGTTAAGGAAGCTACGTCTATTACTCCTCGTTTCAAACCCTCTAAGGATCACTACAAACCACGTGGAGGAAGGAACGTGTGTAAGCCCCCCTAAAAAGTTTCAAACCCTCTAAGGATCACTACAAACGGCGGCGAGGAAGTCAGAATTCAAGGTGCGGGGATAGTTTCAAACCCTCTAAGGATCACTACAAACGCTAGAAGAAGATTCGGTCTATCTTCCACACTTACAGTTTCAAACCCTCTAAGGATCACTACAAACACGAACTAATCGAATCTAGTCAATTCTCAACTACTGTTTCAAACCCTCTAAGGATCACTACAAACTTTACGTTGAAGACAATAGGTCTAATGAAGAGCAGGAGTTTCAAACCCTCTAAGGATCACTACAAACCCCATGTTGAATATATTTTAGTGTTTTCACCGAAATCGTTTCAAACCCTCTAAGGATCACTACAAACTTGCTGTATGAGATTCACCTGATTTATCTCATTATCCGGTTTCAAACCCTCTAAGGATCACTACAAACTGCAAATACCGAAATAGCAAATACAAAGAGCTTTGGTTTCAAACCCTCTAAGGATCACTACAAACTTTATACGGGTAACGGTCTAGCACTATGGAAAGGAGGTTTCAAACCCTCTAAGGATCACTACAAACACATAGTTTGCCAACCTTTGTCAAACGAGAAGACATAGTTTCAAACCCTCTAAGGATCACTACAAACTATACCCCATGACCCCGACAGGGGTCATTTTTTATTGAGTTTCAAACCCTCTAAGGATCACTACAAACACTGTCACCCGTGATGATGCTTCTTCTTATGGTAGTAGGTTTCAAACCCTCTAAGGATCACTACAAACTTTATACGGGTAACGGTCTAGCACTATGGAAAGGAGGTTTCAAACCCTCTAAGGATCACTACAAACACATAGTTTGCCAACCTTTGTCAAACGAGAAGACATAGTTTCAAACCCTCTAAGGATCACTACAAACTATACCCCATGACCCCGACAGGGGTCATTTTTTATTGAGTTTCAAACCCTCTAAGGATCACTACAAACACTGTCACCCGTGATGATGCTTCTTCTTATGGTAGTAGGTTTCAAACCCTCTAAGGATCACTACAAACACGGTGGCGTCAGCGGAGGGTCTATAGCGTTTTACCGTTTCAAACCCTCTAAGGATCACTACAAACTCAACTAAAAAGACATTCAACTTTTTCCCTAGTTTTTGTTTCAAACCCTCTAAGGATCACTACAAACCGTTGACGAGATACGTTTTTCCCATTTTATCCCCTCGTTTCAAACCCTCTAAGGATCACTACAAACCTATCAGGCGGGTTTATATCCGCCGTGGGACATGAAGGTTTCAAACCCTCTAAGGATCACTACAAACTGTAGATAGCAAATTAGCACAGGAACGCGTAGAAGAGTTTCAAACCCTCTAAGGATCACTACAAACATGGAACGTATGACGCTTTTACAGGTGCTTCATTCAATAGTTTCAAACCCTCTAAGGATCACTACAAACTTGATCTTCTTCCATTTCCTCTATTGCGTCATCGAGTTTCAAACCCTCTAAGGATCACTACAAACAATAGTTGAGTAATATGCTTTCCCGCTTACGGTGTTGTTTCAAACCCTCTAAGGATCACTACAAACAGATAATGACAATATGTGTGGAGATATCATTGTCGTAGTTTCAAACCCTCTAAGGATCACTACAAACTGGACAAGAGAGGGAAGAAGTATACTGGGATGACCTAGTTTCAAACCCTCTAAGGATCACTACAAACTTCGCTAGATTTCTTAAAAGGATCCGGTATATTGCGGTTTCAAACCCTCTAAGGATCACTACAAACTAGATATCAGCGGGGATGTCGTGTTCGGAATCAAGGAAGTTTCAAACCCTCTAAGGATCACTACAAACCTTTAAACGTGATGACCCTCATTCTAGACACCCCCTGTTTCAAACCCTCTAAGGATCACTACAAACTCGCCCAGTGCGGGTTTTGTCTCCCATTGATTGACAGAGTTTCAAACCCTCTAAGGATCACTACAAACTCCAATTTCTATATCACGATCTATACTTTTCCCCCCGTCGTTTCAAACCCTCTAAGGATCACTACAAACTGAAATCCTCATTCAACAAGAGAGCTTGGGAAGTGTTGTTTCAAACCCTCTAAGGATCACTACAAACTGCATCTTATCTAACTTTTTTTGTATTTCAGCGTTCAGTTTCAAACCCTCTAAGGATCACTACAAACTAAATTCGCTGACTAGCTAGAATTATTCCAGTCCCGGTTTCAAACCCTCTAAGGATCACTACAAACTAGTATGGTATGCGATATAAATGAGGTAATGAGAGAAGGTTTCAAACCCTCTAAGGATCACTACAAACACGGGTGGGAAAACGATGAGCCCGCTTTGGCACTTGAACAGTTTCAAACCCTCTAAGGATCACTACAAACCTCATTGATACCGATTTTTGATGTGTCTACCCCGGGTTTCAAACCCTCTAAGGATCACTACAAACTTTCTGACGAACAGCCCAGGCAGGGGACAAGGGATTCGTTTCAAACCCTCTAAGGATCACTACAAACGGGAAGAGTTAGACAAAAAAATTAACGAGGACTTTGGTTTCAAACCCTCTAAGGATCACTACAAACCGAAAATGGGCACGTCGGGTTTATCATGAACAAAAGAGTTTCAAACCCTCTAAGGATCACTACAAACCTAACTCTTTTTCACTTGTAATGATGGTGCCTTCGGCGTTTCAAACCCTCTAAGGATCACTACAAACCTTTAATTACGTTATCCCTTTCCGACCTCGGTATATAGTTTCAAACCCTCTAAGGATCACTACAAACTAAGTTGTAATTGGTACATGTCACTAGTAGTTATTTCAGTTTCAAACCCTCTAAGGATCACTACAAACGTCACATCTCTCTCTTTTTTCTCCCTCAAATTTTGAAGTTTCAAACCCTCTAAGGATCACTACAAACCCGTAATGGACACGTTTTGGAACTTAGGCGTTTGTGTTAGGTTTCAAACCCTCTAAGGATCACTACAAACAGGAGATAAGTGAGTACAACGACATAATTGTAGAAGACAGTTTCAAACCCTCTAAGGATCACTACAAACATGATGATCTCTCTACCAACCATCTAATTCACCATGGTTTCAAACCCTCTAAGGATCACTACAAACAGAGCTCCAGCCTTTTCGGGCTCGCCGTCTAAGATCTTGTTTCAAACCCTCTAAGGATCACTACAAACCTACAATAAGCGGGCTGGATAAGATAACGAAATGGCTGTTTCAAACCCTCTAAGGATCACTACAAACCGTCGTCATTGAGGAACAAACCTTACAACTTCTATCGTTTCAAACCCTCTAAGGATCACTACAAACAATACAGAATTTACCAGGTCTACTACCTGACTTTCAGTTTCAAACCCTCTAAGGATCACTACAAACCCAGGCTTTGCTGGGTATTACTTTGCACCTAGTTCTGTTTCAAACCCTCTAAGGATCACTACAAACAATCTGCAGGATTGAATGAATTTGTGGACGTTTTTCCGTTTCAAACCCTCTAAGGATCACTACAAACTATCGGCCCGCCCGGAACCGCGAAAACGATGTTAGGTTTCAAACCCTCTAAGGATCACTACAAACCAAGAGAAGATAGAAAAAGCGAAACAAGAGAAAAAGGTTTCAAACCCTCTAAGGATCACTACAAACTGGGAAAATATTGATGATCCTTAGAGAAGAAGACGGAAGTTTCAAACCCTCTAAGGATCACTACAAACTCAAGAAAAGCTTAATCTCTTTTATTCTTAGCTCTTTGTTTCAAACCCTCTAAGGATCACTACAAACGGAAAGCGAAAACAGTGTACCCCTTTTTCGGGAACTAGTTTCAAACCCTCTAAGGATCACTACAAACCTTGACAAGGGGCATGAAGCCCCAAATCATTGACAGTTTCAAACCCTCTAAGGATCACTACAAACTTACTTTCTGTCAAAGAAGTCCCACAGCATAAATGAAGGTTTCAAACCCTCTAAGGATCACTACAAACCGCCTTCCACATATCCATTCTCTGGATCCATCCCTACGTTTCAAACCCTCTAAGGATCACTACAAACCCTGCTTAACATTATGTAAAAACTCCCTAAAAAACGTTACTCTGAATTCGGCAGTGAAGTCGCACCATCAACTTCCCTTTCACTGCCGAGGGAGTTTTACGTGAAAAATAATATGTTTTGAAAAACATATTTCGTTCTCCCTTTCACTGCCGAATTTTTGACTTCCTTCTACTATCTGAAAATTTTTAAACACAGAAAAAAATTGGTGATACATTATCCTTTTATAAATCCAATATATAAAATAATGGAGAAGCAAGGCTGATATGTAAAGAGTTCAACTCCACTTCTATACGTAAATCCAAAATCAAGTTCGTTGTTCAGATCGAGGTTCTCTATGTCGTGAGAACACATACATACTTAAAGGGATTAGATATATAAGCAGCGAAAATACCTCAGTCCGGCCTACCTGCATTTCCGTCTCTGTCCTCAACTAGTAATCTCGTCGTTCTCTCTCCTCAGTTCTTAACCCCGAGCTCGTGAAAAGTCTGAAACTGTCTTCAGACTTTCTTATTTGATCAGAAAAGAGTACGGAGAAGGTAGAAAAAAATGAAAGTAAGGGAAGGAAGAGGAAGTACTCCTTTACCTTAACACCCCGTTCTTTTCTCTCTATCTCACGACTTCACTAAAGGTAACGTCATGCAGCGGGGCCCACTCCTCTCCCCACCTTCCTTTATGATTTCATTTCCCTTGAACGTGATCACCTCAATTCCCGCCTCCTCAGCTAACTTGTTCGTGATCCTATTGTGTTCATACGCTACCATCTTGTTCTTGTCCACCACTATCACGTTGCTTGCCAATAGCCAGTGTTCCCTCTCCTCGTCGTAATAATCAGCGTTCCCTATGTTGACTATCCTCAGGTCCCTGTTCAAATAGTCCTTCAACACCTCTGACAGCTTCCTCTGGTCCCTCACGGTGTCCTTTCCCTTGTATAGGAACACCTTAGCCTTGTCCAACAAGCTCTTGTAATATATCACTACGTCTTTTGCCGGGACACCCATCACGGTATCTAGGTGTCCTATTCCCTTGTTAGGGTGCAACTCTGGGGTGTCGAGCTTCACCAGTATTGCCTCGTCTATCTCACCTTCATCTATCAGCTTAGGTATAGCGTAGCTCACCCCTAGTCCGCTGCTCCTGGTCCCGAACCCCATCAGGAGTCTCCCCTCTATGGGGAAGAAATCTCCTCCTTCGAAGAACCCTCTCTTAACCTCTAAGACCTTCTCGGGCTTGAGTATCTTCACGAAGAGGTCCGGCTCCTTCCTCCTCGACTCCCACCTCATCTTACCCTTAACGTATGTCTTCCCTATCACCATTCCTGGGTCTCTCGTGAACATTACATTCACCAAAGGTTTCAAGCAGAACTCCTCGTCCTCCGCGACCACGAGCTTACCTCCGATCCTCTTTGCTTCCGTCGCGGTGAGGCCCGATATAACCATGTCCCCCAGTTCCCCCTCGTCCATGTCCTCCAGCTTCTGTCTAGGAATCTCACACTCGCTATTAGCCTCCACGAAGTCGATGAGCTCCTCCTTGGAGAGCTTGTTCACCTCCTTTCTAAGGTTCACTACCTCTATCCCCAGGGAGGAGAGCTTGTCCACGAAGACGTCGTGTTCGTTCCTCAGCTCCACCAAGTCGGGGATCTCCGCGTACTGTAGCTCGTAAAGGGTCTTAGGCGTGAGCCTCTGCTTTTCCTTTCCTGGAGTTGCGACTACCACCCTTCTTAGGGGTGCGTATTCGGCTTTTACGTCTAGCATGACCTATGAAATTAGTTTTAATTTAAATACGTATCTTCATGAAAAATTTTAAATCGTTTCAGTTTCTCCTCGGTCTCTCTCCTGGATTTTAAAAAATATTTTTTGACTACGTCATCAAGAAAAAGAGTCTTTAACAAACAGGGTGTCTCTCCAGCTCTTTTGAGTATTCTTGATGATACTTACGGAAGTGAAAAAAGTTTCGTGACTTCTTAGACCACGTCCCCATGTTATTGAAAAATATAAAATTTTCTGCTTATACTTTTAGAAAATATTTTAGAAAAATCTTATCAAGACTTATATTGCATAGCCGTTTCTCATTCTCTATGGCAAGCAAGAAAGAAGGAAAGGGGGCTGAAAAGGAAGTCCCCAGACAATCCCTCTTCGCGAGGGAATCATCAGGACTGGTCAGGGAGATAAGTTGGATAACTGCGATGTTCATAAGCATGGGCTTCATAGCCTTCTACGTACTTCCAATATCGTTCCTGTCGGGCCTATCTGTCTCTCCCAACGGTCTGATAGTAATAGGTGCTCTGCTTAGCTGGATAGTCCTCCTTCCACACGCTTATCTCTGGACTAAGATAAGCGAGAAGTACCAGAGGACGGCAGCAGACTACGTGTTCGCCAGCAGGGTCCTCCACCCCGCCGTAGGTGTAGGTGTGGGTCTGGTGTTCGGAATATCCCAAATGATATTTGACGCTGCTATAGTCTACGACGGTGTAGGTCAGCTGCAGACCGGGTTCAGTGCGCTCGCAGTCAACTTCGGCGGTCCTTACGGGGGAATAGCCTCTTTCCTCTCCGACCCGTTCGCTGTCTTAGCTGTGGGTGCGATCACGTTCACCGGGGTCATACTCATTAACATATTCCTCCCCAAGTACACCAACCACATCATGGGAGGGATCACAGTGATAGCGCTCATCACCTTCATCACAGCAGGGCTACTCATGCACTTCGTGACCCCTGCGGATATCACGAAAGCTGGATACGACTACTCTTCGGTGATAGCTGAGAGCTCCAAAGCGACACCTCTGTTCGGGAACACTGTGTTAGCGACTATAGGCTTAATGGTATTCACCGCGAGCTTCCTCCCCTTCGTCAACGGTGCGACCTCCGTCGCCGGAGAAGTCAGGGGAGGTAGCAAGGCGTTCAGGCTGGGAGTACTCGCTGCACTCGTGGTAGCTGGTGTGCTGATAACCTTCTTCATAGCGTCCTCAGTGAGCTCCCTACCTGCAAAGTTCTTCATAGGTGCTGGGGTCATGTCTAGCTCCTCTCCGCTCCTGAACCCGGTCTTCGATACTGTGGTGTCAGTGAACAACCTGCCCCTCGACCTCTTCCTCGTGATCGGGTCCTACTTCTGGTACCTAGCGATAATGTTCGCCGTTGCCCTCTTCGTGTCGAGGTACTTCATGGCTGTGGCTTTCGACAAGGCACTGCCCACCGTCATCTCTTACGTCAGCGAGAAGTACCACTCTCCCGTGGTAGCTCACTTGATAGATGAAGCAATAACCATAGGTAGCCTCACAGTGATAACAGTGACCCCTCTGAGCTCAGCCTTCTTCTACGGTATGGACACAGCTGACGCAATGGCCCTACTTTTCGGTTTCATAGTGACGATAATAGCTTCCATAGTGGCTTCGGTGTTGGCCAAAGGAATGGAGCTCAAGGGACCACGTCCAGTCATCCTGGGAGTGTCGATAGCGGACTTGATAGTGATGTCTATCTACGCCTATTACTGGTTCGGGAACTCCTCTACTTACCTCGGGATAACGATGAACGCGGAGACGTGGGGGATAGTGGCTTCTCCTTTCATAGCTGGAATAGTGATATACTTCGTCATGAGGTGGTACAGGCTCAGAAAGGAGGGCATTGATATAAGGAACTCGTTCAGGGAGATACCCCCTGAATGAGGGCGAAACACTCACGACTTGGAGTGTAGCTGAGCAAGTATAATTCTAATTTTTATATATATATTTATTTATTGTTTTTATCTCTGTAATTAGTTTTCTTGTTAAAACAGCGACACGTGTAAGTGAGCTATCCTGCCCTTGCAAGTGCTCCCTGTTTCATAGCTCCGTCTTGCCAGTGGCTCCCAGACACGGAGCGTGAGATCTCTTTGTGTCTCACGTCAATGTCTCGAAGCCTGTGTAGATCTGAAATATAAAAATCTTGTTTTTAAGATCTGACTAAGTGGGACTAGGCCTACAAAATTCTGACGTGTTTTGAAATACTCCAAATATACGCTTCGGTATATTTCACCAATTTCGCCCGTGACGACGCAGTTTCTAATGAAAGAGGATACGTGGACGTTGTGAGGGAACCAACTTATTTCAGTAAATCTATTAAAAAACTTTAAATTAAGTGAAGAAATTGTGTAGAAAGTGAGTCCGCGTGACTCATGTAATTATTTACGTTATAGGTGAGTTGTAGCAGGATAGGGACTTGGGACTTGTAGTAACTTAGGATATCGTTTCTTCCGTTTTCGTTGGAGTAGTTTATCACGACTACGATATGGTCGCCGATGACGTCTACGAACTCTGCGTAAGTCTTGTCATTTGCATAAAAATAGTAAATTTTTTCAGAGTTTAAAGTGGTCGCACTCACGTTTTTAAAGGTAGATACCAAGTTAGAGAAGGCATATACGTGTTGTCCCCTTTGATTTCACTTTCTCCTCAATTGTGCATGGGGAGGTACGCCTGATCATTAACCTTTCTATATTAGTCTAAGCTTGTAGGTTCACATGTTAAAGTCTCCTATTCTTTATCGGGTAATTAGGTTTTTTCCGTTTCGAATTGTAATTATGGCAAAAGTAGACCAATTAGAGGGAATGTCAAGCGTGAGCCTTACTGGTCCATATGAGAGCACTCAATTAAGTTCACTCTATTTCGATAAACCGAATCGCAAAGGAGACGTAAATCGCCTCATTGTCTATTAACGCTACTTTGAGCGTCGCTTCGGTTTATCAGGAATTACTTCGATCTATTTTTTAAATATTTCAAGGACAGAAAGTAATTCAAGGACACTGTTTTAAAAATAGAAACTATACTCCCTTACTAAGTCAACATATTACTTGTCCTTCGTCTGGACAGGGAGGGGAATTTTGATGATTTTTCATCGTATTACCGGGAATCTTTATATTGTTTTCATGATAATTCTCTTTGATGTTCCTTTCACAACGTGAGATGGAAAAACTCCTGCTCTCCTGGGCCGCTGAGTTGGCCAGGAGGAGGAAAGCCAAGGGAATCAAGTTGAACTACCCCGAGGCGGTCGCGTTGATAAGCGACTTCATCATGGAGTCCGCTCGGGAAGGCAAGAAGATGGACGAGATAATATCAGAGTCACAGAGCCTCCTCAAGGAGGAGGACGTGATGGAGGAGGTCCCAGACATGATAGATGTCCTCCAAGTGGAGGCCACTTTCCCGGACGGGACTAAGCTGGTGACGGTTAGGAACCCCATCAAGGGAAAGGGCAAGGAAAGGGTGAGGTTGGTGGAGGAAGACGTGGAGGTTCCCGAGACGGGAGAGGTGGAGTTGACAGTGAGGAACACTGGGGACAAGCCCATCCAAGTCGGCTCTC
Organism: Sulfuracidifex tepidarius; assembly: GCF_008326425.1. Taxonomy (NCBI): domain Archaea; kingdom Thermoproteati; phylum Thermoproteota; class Thermoprotei; order Sulfolobales; family Sulfolobaceae; genus Sulfuracidifex; species Sulfuracidifex tepidarius. The sequence continues at coordinate 2,175,101 of NZ_AP018929.1, read as the reverse complement.
ATTACCACTTCTTTGAGGTCAACAAAGCCTTGTCGTTCGACAGGGAGAAAGCCCTCGGGATGAGGCTCGACATACCCTCAGGTACGTCGGTGAGGTTCGAGCCGGGAGAGGAGAAGGAGGTGAAACTGACTAAGTTGAGGGGTAAGAGGAGGGTAGTCGGACTTAACGGACTCACTGAGGGGTCACCGGACCACAACGGCAGGGACGCAATGAGGAGGGCTAAGGAGAGGGGGTTCGCGTGAGGATAGAGAGGAAGAAGTACTTCGACCTCTACGGTCCTACCGTGGGTGACTCACTGAGGTTAGCCGACACCGACTTGTGGGTGACCGTCGAGAAGGACCTCATATCCCACGGTGACGAACTGGTCTTCGGTGCAGGAAAGACGAGCAGGGACGGGATAGGGGTATACCCTTTCTCGTCTGAAGAGGAAGAGATGGACCTCGTGATCACGAACGCAGTGGTACTGGACCCCACTCTGGGCGTGGTCAAGGCAGACATAGGGGTGAAGGACGGGGTCGTGTGCGGCATAGGGCACGCCGGGAACCCGTTCACCATGGACGGGGTCGACTTCGTTGTCGGTGGAGGGACGGAGGTCCTCTCAGGGGAAGGCCTGATCGCGACGCCCGGGTTCATAGACTCCCACGTCCACTGGATAGCCCCACAGCAGGCGTTCGACGCTATATCAGCGGGTTTCACGACCATTATCGGGGGCGGGACTGGGCCGGCTGAGGGGACAAAGGCTACGACGGCAACACCCGGTAAGTGGAACTTGGAGATGATGTTCAGGGCCATGGACCAGCTCCCGGTCAACGTCGGCCTCACAGGTAAGGGGGTGTCGGCAAGGCCAGAGCTCGAGAGACAGATCTCGTCGGGCGCCCTGGGGTTCAAGGTACACGAGGACTGGGGTGCCATGCCCAGGGTGATAGACGAGACGCTTTCCGCCGCGGACGACTACGACGTCCAAGTCACGATTCACACCGACACGTCCAACGAGAGTGGTTACTACGAGGACACCATAGCGGCGATAGGGGGGAGGACGATACACGCCTACCACGTCGAGGGTGCAGGGGGAGGACACGCGCCTGATATAATAAGGATCGTGGGAGAGCCGAACGTCCTGCCCTCGTCTACTAACCCGACGAAGCCCTTCACGGTCCACACTTACGAGGAGCACTTGGAGATGCTAATGGCTGTACACCACCTCAACCCTAAGATACCGGAGGACGTAGCTTACGCAGAGTCAAGGATAAGGGAGGAGACGATGGCGGCGGAGGACTTCCTGCACGACGTGGGAGGGATAAGCATGATGAGCTCGGACTCGCAGGCAATGGGGAGGGTAGGTGAGACGGGGATAAGGACGTTCCAGCTGGCCCACAAGATGAAGGGGCTCGGGCTCAACGCCATGGACGACAACTCCAGGGTCCTGAGGTACTTAGCTAAGGTCACCATAAACCCCGCAATAACCCACGGTATCTCGTCGTACGTCGGTTCCCTCCAGCCGGGGAAGGTGGCCGACATCGTGCTATGGGACCCGAGGTTCTTCGCGGTCAGGCCTTACATGGTAATAAAGGGGGGTGCGGTAGCTTGGGCCTTGATGGGGGAGACTAACGCGTCTGTGGCCTACGCCCAACCGGTGTGGTACAAGCCCATGTTCGGGTCAATGGCGGGGAACACTTCCTTCGTGTTCTCCTCGTCTGAAGGTGTCGAGAACGTGAAGAAGTTAGGGCTAAGGAAGGGTGTGCTCCCCGTGAAAGGGACCAGGAGGATAGGGAAGAGGGACATGGTGAGGAACTCCTCGCTGCCGAGGATAGAGGTCGACCCAGACTCGTACACTGTGAAAGTGGACGGGGTCTCCCCAAAGGTACCCCCGGCGGAGAGGCTCCCACTCTCGCAACTATACCACCTGTTCTAGTGGTCTACATGAGGGTAGTGAAGAGTCTGGGGGTCATACCTCATGACGGTGCCATCACCGTGGAGGCTGACAGGGAAGTCTTCGAGAGGGCCAGGAGGTGGAGGCTCAACAGCGAGAAGGGAGAGGTGATACTTGACTTGGGGAGGGCCCCACGAGACGGTGAGGTCTTCGAGACCGACACCGGGGACAAGGTAGTCCTGGTACAGAAGGAAGAGCCAGTCCTGGTCTTCTCCCTCTCAGACCCCAAGTCGTCCTTCGTCCTCGGGTACAAGCTCGGCAACCTGCACCAGAACGTGATGTTAGTGGACGACAAGGTAATGATACCGAAGAAGTTCCCCGACGAGTACTACAGGAACGTCCTCGAGGGGACGGAGTTCTCCCAGGGAAGGGCCAAGTTCACACCTAACGTGAACAAGGTGGAAGAATGAGGGAGTTCAGGCTGTTCGACTCCGCCCTTCCGATAGGTTCGTTCAACTTCTCCTCTACGGTGGAGGAGGCCTTCCTCTCGGGTTACGACGTGAAGGAGTACATATCCTCACTATACCGCAACGTGGTACTGAGGGGTGACGTGGTCGCAGTCAAGGTCGCGTTCAGGGACCCCTTCCTCGCTGACGAGCTAGTGTTCGCGTCGAAGCTCACCAGGGAAATGAAGGACTCCTCAGTCTCCATGGGCAGGGCGCTAGCCGACTTAGGCCTCTGTAACACTCCCTTCCTCGAGGCAGTGAGGGGTGGGGAGACCCCAGGGACTTACCCTGCGGTGGTGGGAGAGGTGTGCAAGTGTCAGGGGATAGACTTGAGGACGTGCATGGAGGGGGTGGCTTACAGCGAGCTGTCCCAAATGGTGTACTCGGCCGTGAAGCTGGGCGCCATGGACTTCCACGAGGGCCAGGACCTCCTGTCCTCCCTCATGGAGTTCAGGGAATACGAAGAGTTCTTCCCCTGCAACCCGGTGACGGAAGTCCTCTCAGTCTCCCACGAGTCCAGGGAGCCGAAGATGTTCAACTCATAGGTGGTAACATGGTGAAGATAGGCATACTGGGACCGGTAGGATCGGGAAAGACCACTCTTATAGAATATTTGGCCAAGACGTTCTCGCCCTACCACAGGGTAGCTATAATCACCAACGACGTGGTCTCTAACTACGACGCTGAGAGGATCTATAAGGACCTCGTCGACTCAGGTGTGATCCCACGGGAAAACGTGATAGGGATAGTGACTGGTGGGTGCCCCCACACCGCCATCAGGGAGGACCCCTCGGTCAACCTGAGGGCCCTTCAGAGGCTGTCCAAGAACTCCCCTGACTTGATCCTCATAGAGAGCGGAGGTGACAACGTCATGTCTACCTTCAGCCCCTCGTTGGCTGACTACACAGTGTACGTCCTCGACACAGCTGCGGGAGACAAGTACCCCAGGAAGGGGGGACTCGGGATCATGGAGAGCGACCTCTTGGTGATCAACAAGATAGACCTAGCACCTTATGTGGGGGCAGACCTTCAGAAAATGAGAGAAGGCGCTATCTATGTCAGGAAGGGGAAGCCCTTCGTCATGGTGAGCCTCAAGACTGGCGAGGGGCTCGACGAGATGGTGAAGGTAATCAGGGACGACCTGGGCGTGTGAATTGAGGAACTACCTGAGGGTTGAAGGAGAGGACGGAAGGGTGAAGGTGACAAGAAAGGGGACGGTGAACGCTCTCACCTCTTGGGACGGATGGGTCATAGTCGCTAACCCCGCGGAAGTCATGGCACATGAGGACGAGTTGGTAGTGGAAGCTGTAGGGAGGATGAAGCTAACTGAGGCGTCGTTCACCAAGGTGATGAAGGACTCCCACGTCAGGATATCTTACGTGCTGGAAGGAGAAGGAATGGAGGTCGTCATGAGGCCACTCCTCCTGTACGACGGTGCTAACTGCGAGGTGACCGTGAAGGCTAGGTCAGACAACCTCCTCTTGCAAGAAACCATAATTCTGGGTAGGAGATATCATGGAGAGGAATTTACAAGGGGAAAGGTGAGGTCAGTCACGGAGGTGAGGAACTCTAGGGGTAGGTTGATAGTTTACGACACCATGGAGATAAAAGGGGAGGAGTGGAGGGACCCCAACTTCCTCGGAGGGGACGCAGTGAAGACTACGATCAGCGTGGTCGACGGTGAGGCTGAAGTTAGGAGGGAGATAAACAGAACGTCCCATTAGAGCCGCGAAGGGGGAAGCTCTCCGTCCTTTCCCTGAAATGGGAGCTCATGTAGTCATCTTATTCGAGAAAAGAGTGTAAAAATATTAGTATATGGTAGAAATCTCTTCTTTTATGGTAATGACTCTAGACGAGATTTGAGACTTGGGACAAAGGATTTAGAGAAGAGTTAAGTGTGAGGGTCGCGAGGTTCTTTTTGGGTGACATCACAAAACTCGGAGCCCTCGCGCGACTTATAATTTCGCTCTCTTTTAAACTGGCCGAGGAAGCACTCGTTGGAGGTCGGATTTGCAGTCTCAGCTTACTTGTTGGGAGTCTAAGTCAAGGAGCTAGAAGTACCACCTTCCACGCTATACTACTATGTCGGGAAGCTGGGAGTCAGGAGGAGGGAAGCGAGGCCTAGGTGTCCCTCCTGCAACTCTGACCGAGTGGTGAGGGACTGTCCCTCAAGAGGGAGGATAAAGTACAAGTGCAGGGGGTGCGGGAGGACTTTCTACTCCACCTTGAGTCACAGGATCAGCAGGGAACAGAGGGATAGGGACCTGAGGAAGTACTTGAACAGGACGACCTTGGGGAATATCCGAGGTGGAGGAAGCCCTTGACGACCGTCTACAGCTTCGTGAAGAGGGCAGGCTTGAGGCGTACGCCAACCTGTCCTTTCTGCAGGGACAACTCAAGGAATTCAAGGCCGGACGTGTAGTGCTTGACGAGAGCTGGACTTACGTCCGCGTGAGGCGCGGGCCTATGAGGGAGGACCTCTGGGTGTGGAACGCTGGCGGACGGGGTCCCCTTCTTCGTCACCGGGGACAGGGGCTACGCTACCTTCCGCTCCCTGTGGCGCTCCCTCCCCGAGAGTGAAGTACACTTCACCGACTCCTATCAGATCTACCAAGTCCTAGACAACCACGTCGTCGGAAAGAGACATATCCACACCGCGGAGAGCTACAACTTCTACTCAAGTCCCACCTGTCCAGACTGGCTAGGGACACTAAGTCAATAAGAGCAGGAGGACGGTGGACTACAGCTTATCCCTGCTTAACGTGGTGTACCCCCGTCTGTCCTCACACGAGGATACTCCTCTGAACCGAGTCTACCTTAGGGGAGTACAGTATATCAGAGATAATCTCATGCATTTTTACAGACACATCTCGAATAAGATGGCTTTATGAGGACACTCCCCTCTAGAGGGAAGTTTCCCCTGCTTAGAATTGAGAAAGTCCACAAAGTATCTCCATCGCAATACTTATAACATATCAGTGACGTTATTTGTTATGGAATCGGTTTCGGAAGTTGTAGGGAAAGAGTTCAGGAGTTTAGTTAAGGTATTTAGGTTCTACATTGTCCTCAGGCGTTTTAACTACATAGACCCGTTAATTTACGCTCTGGACACTAACTGTGTAAGGGACGTAATAGCACAGGCTTTAAGGGACTACACTTCTTACCTTTCTTCTGCAACAGTTAAGAGCGTTAACTTGTACTATAAAGGTCAGGTAAAGACGTATCAAATCCCTTGTTTAGTAACAGCTAAGAGCAGTGAAATTCCTTCTACTTTCCTAAGAGCTTACCCTGACATAGTCCATGGGGTAGATAAAAGTGACGACCTCTGCATTTCTCCGGTTACTTGGACTAAGCACGGTAACCCTGTCCTGGTAAATCCTAGAAAGGTTAAGGACTTCCTTAAGAACGTAGAGCAAGACATAGGCTTTGCTAGGAGCCTAATATCAATAGCTGTAGGTGAGTAAAATGACGTGGATATCCTTCTCGGTTAGGTATTTGGTTAACGTTGAAGACCTAAACAACGTAGAGTCAGCAGGCAACTACGTAAGGCACAGGAGGGCACCAATAGTAGTTAAGGAAAACGATAAGACGTACTCTGTAACTTACGTCCCCGCAGTGAGCGGTGAAATGATAGCGCACGGGTACCAAGCCAATCTGGCCGACATAGCAACTCAGAAAGGACTGCCAGTAGAAGACCTAGTAAAACAAGGAGTACTGCTTAAGAGGGGCGCTGGGGACAGCGTACATAAAAGTAAGTGTGAGGACAAGAAAGGTTCGGATTATGAACAATGTGTAATAAGTGAGGACGTAGTAGAAGATGTGGCTGGGTTCATGAACCCCAATAAGTTAATCAAGAGGACTTCTAACATAGCCTTCAGTTACATGATCCCAGCACTTGACACGGTAAAAGCTTCAGCAATTGCCTCTCAATTCCAAGTCAGGTATGCAACTAAGGAGTTAATCGATGAACATAAGAACGAAAACATACAGTCGCTTTATAACGTGGAGACTGCCAGCGCTTCCTATGTACTAACAGGGTACCTAAACTTGGACGGGATCGGTATTACGCAGAACTACCCCGTTAAGGAAGTTGAGTGTGAAGGAAAAAGTGAGTGTAGAAAAGATAAGGAAGTTGAGTGTGAAGGAAAAAGTGAGTGTAGAAAAGAAAGGATGAAATGTGCACTGGACTCACTTACGCTGACTTTGACACAGTTCCTCTTCGGCGCGAAACGCAGTAGGTATAACCCGCTCACTGAAATAGAAGCCCTTGTGCTGTCCGTATCGGAAAAGCCCTTCAACATACCGCCGATTAACGGAAACATTAAAGAATACCTTGAGTTGGTGAGGAACACTGCCAACTCTTTCGGTAAAGTCCTTGGTATTAATACTCCTACAGTAGTCTTCTATGCTAAGGGAGTTGAAGGTAGTAAGAGTAACCCGGTGGAGGTATTTGAAGAATATGGAAAAATAAAAGGAGATAAAGAAGCGGGATCATGAAAGGCGTTTTAGTCTCAGGGTTGCACCACTGGGGTTTTTCTGTAAGGGCACCAAAGGCTTCTGCCGGAGGTAGCTCTTATCCTTACGTTCCAATCTCCACGGTATTGGGGGCCTTAAGCAGGGGTTATTGCAGTAGCTATGCCGTGAAGAACGGGACTTCTTGTACTGAGGAGTTCATTAATGATTATAAGCCCTATATTTTTTGGGTTGCATATGGTGCTGATGAGCCTAGGTTACTGCACTATGCAGACATTTTGAGGGAGCAGAGAGTTTCCTATAGGCAAGATAAGTACAGGAAGAGGACAAGGAAAGAGAAAGATAAAGAGATCGATAATTTAATAGAGTGGTTCGGGGTCTCCGCCTTTGGGAAGACCTACGCTGAGGACGTCAGGTTTTCAATAGCGGTTTTAGTTAAGGATAAGGCAGAACAGGTATCCGAGTACGCTTGGCAAATAGTTTCTTTAGGTAATAAGGAGTCTATTGTAACTATTACCGACGTAAAGGTCGTAGACGCAGTCGACGTTGGGACAGAAGGGGTTTCCACTGATTTCGAGGTTTACACTAATTTCTTTGTACCCAAGGTGTGCATCCAAGACGTCGAGGGGATGGAGCCGTATAAGCTCTCTGTGTCAAACGCGTACAACCTTTCTAAAGAGCCTGTTGGGGGAATTGAAGACGAGTTCTGGATACCTTCTCACGGCCCTCTAATAGGGGGTTACGTTAAGCTCAAAGGTAAAGTAAGCGAAGAATGTACTGTCTTTAAGCTTGGAGATAAATACTTGATAACGGTAAAGGAGGGGTTAGGGAAATGGCTGAAATAAAATTACCACCAATGGGTTACTTGGCAAGAGACTTGACAGTGAGCGCATTACTGGAGACGGGGGCCAGTTTCAAAATAAAGGGCGATATTGCGGAATTAGAAAATGTGGGGAACTTAGAAGATGTGCTGAAGAAGTTCAGGGAAACCAGATCAGCTAGCTTGGTTAAGAAGTCCAGCAGTAAATTTAAGGAGCAAACTTCCTACATCCTTGAGGAAGACGCAGGGAAAGTGGTGGAGGACTTCTTTAATGACGATAAAGAGGACTACTCCTACACGCTCCTTTTACCCGAATTAATGGAGGCTGAGAGGTGGTACGGCGGGTGGAACGGCGGAGGAAAGAAAAAGAAGAGCATCGAGATCTCTAAGCAGTCCGCACTCCTGGCTTGGATAGCTTTAGGCTTATTTACTGTCTTCCACTACAGGGTTAAAAAAACGGACGTTATAGGTATTGCCCCGGTAGATACTATAATGGAGTACCAAGCATGCAGGAACTTGATATCTGAAGAGAGGATTAAAGCTAGGAATATTGATAAGCTGTCCCACATGGGCAGGGTCTTCCTGTTTGCAATGCATTACAGTGATAACGTTTGCCAAAAGTTAGTAGTCCTAAAACTCAGTAATCACAGGGGAGAAATAATTGAAGATGACACTTTTGGTTCAATAGAGCCTATAATTAGGGTATGGAAGAACGTTAACAGCAAGGACGAGAAAGACAAAGAAAGGTACCTTAGGTTACTCAACGACCAGAAGTTGGTTGACGACCATAGTTCCACCGACGTATTTAATAAGATAGCTAACTACGTTTTTGAAGCCGTTAGTGGTAGTGTTTCTCCAGAGCAGGTAGCTTACTTTATAGCCAGGGACACCTATTTAAAGGACGAAGCTTTTGGCTTCATTACGCCGAGAATGGTGAAGAGGCTTAAAGAAGGGATAAGCCTTGCCGTTAAGCAAAGACTTTACTCACCTTAGGGAAGGTATTAGGAAAGTCCTCGAATTGATGGACTGTAAAGATGGCAACGGCTTCACTGAGTGCAGGGACTTAAACTTCATCTTAAACTTCCCCACGGGATATGGTAAAACTACTCTCTCAATAGAGTTAGCGAAGTGGTTATCTACTCACAGTACGTCGAACTTCAGCAGGCTAATACACGTAGTACCTACCAGGTCTTTGGTAGAGGACATAGCTAAGAGGTCTGCCAGTTTAAAGTACGCAGTACAATACTCCTTTGCACCTTCAGAACTAAGGTCCCCAAATTTCTTAGCAAAGTTCGTTATAACTACTTACGACTCGTTCCTCCTCAACCTCTATAAGGCTAGTGTAGGGGAGCCTTTTTCGGTCCACGGACATTACGATTTACCCAGGTTCTCCATATATACTTCCCTTGTACATTTCGATGAGTTCCACCTAATGAACGAAGGTAACAGTTGGACTTCGTTAATAGGGGCTATCAACCATTTATCAAAAACCGGAGTGAACTTCGTCCTTTCCTCAGCTACGCCGAACAGGGGCCTTGAGGAAGAGGTAATAAACAACGCGAAGGACGTAGTGAAGGTCTCTGTGGTAAGGAATTACGGCGACTCAGTGAAAAACAGGGAATGCAGAGGATTAGGAGAAGAAGGAGAATACGAGTGCAATGCGGGCAAAGCGAAGTATAAAGTAGTTGAAGTGAAAGATGAAGTCAAAGTCCCCGATATAGATGTAAGGTTTATTGATCAAGGCGATTTTTCAAAGTACATTGACGGCAGGACAGTAATAGTCGTAAACACTGTAGATAAGGCCATTTCAATTTACGAAAAACTGAGAGACCTAAACCCTTGCTTAATACATTCAAGGTTTAAGGTCTCAGATAGAAAGAAGATCGACCTAGACGAGTGCCAATTGATAATTTCTACACAAGTGATTGAGGTAGGAGTTGACATGTCATCTGACGTAATGATAACCGAGCAAGCGCCCTTACCGTCAATAGTCCAGCGTGTCGGCAGGCTTTTGAGGAGGAACGAAAAGGAGGGAGGTAAATTATATATATGGACGAGTGGGGACTACGCCCCTTATGATAAGAGCGAAGTTGATAGCACACTTAAAGCTTTGAAGGGTAATGACGTCTGCTTAAAAGACCCTTACGGGTGCTACGGCAAGAAGGGGTACGCTGAGGTGATGGATAATATAATGACAAAACCCGAAATAAACCGCAGGCTCTTTGAGGAGCTCGATAAGATAAGCATTAACCCTTTTCTGACTAGAAAGGATCTGGACTACCTCCTCGACAAGTACTGTACGCTAACGAACTCCTTCATAATAAACTTAGCAGTTGATAAACCGGACTCTCAGGAAGACTTGATACCCTTCAATGGGGAGATGGTAGACAAAGCCCCTTTAGAAAGAGAAGGTAATAAGGTTTTGGCTTTCTTTGAGAAGTACGGTAGCGACGGCTCTACGGATAAAGTAGAAGTAGTTGAGGGGTATATAGAATTTAGGGATTGGAAGGACTTGTGCAGGAAGTACAGGAAGGTGACTTATGATAGGAAAATACTCCTTGGCTTAAAGGTTAAAAGAGAGTATTACGATAGCAAAAAGGGGTTAAGGTTGAAATGACTTGTTGGGCATTTTTTGGACAGGAGACTTTTAAGGACCACGCTCTCGGGACTTTGGACTGCTTCAGGAGGAACTTCGCTTACATCAACCCGATACTTTCTCACAGGACTGGTGTAGAGATAAGTACTGTGAAGAAGAACATCGAAATAGCAGTAGCCTTTCATGACGTAGGTAAAGCCTCAAAGGCTTATACCACGTCTTACTACGGTCACGAGTTTTACAGCGGATATATTGTAAGCTCTATGATAAGAGGGTGTTGTAACAGCGAACTCAGGGACATAGCGGCCCTCTCTTCAATGAGCCACCACCAGGCAATGGTTGAGAGGGGTCTTGAGCTTATAAGATCAGAAGAATACAAAAAATTACATAACTTTGAGTTTAATGAGGAATGCTTAGACGATATAAACGAGGTCGCAAAGGAAATAGGCATCAGCGTCAACCTGGATAGAAAACTCATAACCCCAGAAGACGTCGCATCATGGTTTATGAAGATAAACAACGAAAAGTTCTACTTATACCCGATAATATTAGGCCCATTAATGGTATGCGATACTTACACTGCTAACGCACACAGGGGAGGGGGGAACAGGAACCTATTAATATTGGAATATAAGAAGTTTATCTCATGACGTGGGAGTGTTCTCACGCAGTCACCTTATTCGAGACATGTCTGTAAAATTATATGAGAGCATCTCTGATATACTGTACTCCCAAAGGTAGGCTTGGCCCAGGAGGCCACTCGTGTGAGGACAGACGGGGTAAACCACGTTAAGCAGGGACAGGCTGCGACCCATGTCCTCCTGCCCCTGTTTACCGCTCCTGTCCCCAGCCAATCTGGACAAGTGGGGCTTGAGTAGGAGTCGTACCTCTCTACAGTATAGGTGCGTCTCTTTCCTATCACGTGTAGTTCTTATCGGAAAACCCTTGCAGGTTTACGTGACCTTAAAAATAATTTAATAACGACAGGATAGAGATCAAATAATTAGCTATAGGTTGGAAGACCTTCTCACCATAAAATAGATAAATTTTATTTCTAGGCGGTACTAGATGAAAACATTTAGACAGCAGGAATCCTCGTAAACTGCTATACGTGGTTGTCTAGGACTTGGTAGATTGAGTAAGAGGTCCACCTTATCACTCAAAAGGATCTCGCTACCTGCACATGGCTCTTCTCTGGACTCCCTTGGTCCTCCAGCCCCAAATCTAGTCGAGGGCCACCACATCCCTAAAAGAAGAGATTTCTACCCTATACCAATATTTTTACTACATGTCCTCGAATAAGGTGACTCCATGAGGGCACTCCCGTTTGGCTTCAACCCTTTTTTAGGACTACATGTGACTTAAGCATTATCATTAACCCTGTCCTTTTGTCATTGTCTGGATATAGCCCCTTTTTCCTCCACCGATCATTTAATTAACTCTATTAGAATATATATATATTTTTTATATAGCTACAGGAAGGTTTAATAGTAATTGAGCACAATGGATAGTGACCCAAGATGGAAAAAACCTTTCAGATGGACAACACGGACGTGAACGCGATACACGACAGGTTAACAGGGGAGTTGCAGAGCAACGGGTTCGAAGTGGTCAGGGACGAACCTAGGGACAACGGTTTCAAGGTCTTAGTTAGGAGAGGAGAGGAACACGGAGAAGTGGAAGTGTTCAACGACTGGGGCGCGGTGAGGTTGATAACTCACGGAAGGCTGGAGTGGGAGCTGATGAACATAGCTGAACCGTTGTTCAACCAGCCCGGAGGCCCCGCGCCCTCACAACCTTCAATGCAGCCACCGCAGGCCCCACAGCAATTCCCACGCCCTATGCCCCCATATCCTACTGCACAGGGATATCAATCGTCTATGCCGCAGTTAACGCAGCCTCAGTCTCCACAACCTACGCAACCAATGTATCATCCTGTCCCTCAATTCCCTCAGGGAGGAAGCCCTGAACACATGCAACTGGTTAACGTCTTGATGCAGAATGGTTACCAGATCGAGGTGAACACTGTCAACGGCCAAGTGTTTTTCGTAAGGGGTAGGAAGGGGAACTACGTCGTCGACATAGAAGGTAGGCCTCAGCCTTAATTTTGATCTTTTTTGCTACGTGTAGAAGGTTATAATGGATAGTATTATTACTCTATAGACATACTGAAGGACATGAAAGACGTTTTTATTCACGTACATGAAATTAGGCCTTTTTAGAAAGATCGGGGAAAGTTTGCTCTGGTCATGGCCTGGCAGTTCTTGAGTTAAAAAAGGATCGGAATTACACGACTACAAGCCCAGGGAAGGGGCTGTAGTCTAACGAGGCGTTAACACAACACGTCCACAAAGGCGCTATAATCGTTCTGAATTTACCAAGAGTCATTTTGTGACATATGTGCTACTATTATAAAAGGAATAAGTCCTCTATGCGATAGAGTCCTCTCTATTATGTCATTTCCTTCTCTATCTACACTCTTGTCCACCAATAACGAGGCCCATTGAAATCAGAGTACCGTGTCTTCCTCTCGACAGCCTTGGTGGACTACCTCACCACTGCACCACGCCGAGTTTTCATTTTCATCACCTTCTAGGCCGTTTACCGGGTATAGAAAGGTCGCAAGAGTCAGAACGACTCGTCCGTGGAGAAGTTCATTCCCCCTTCCTTTGCCTTCTTCAGTCCCGCCTCAGCTGCCTCCAGATGTCTCTTCACGTCCTCCTCCGAGTGGCTTACTGACAAGGTCCACTGTTCGTTAAAACCTCCCATCGGTATCACCCCCTCTTCAAGACAAGCGAAGAAGTAGGAAAACCACCTCCTCACGTCCGTGGCTATGAACTCCTTGTAGTTCTCTGGGACTTCGTCCGAGAAGAACACTGTCCCGCTGGTCCCCCAAGAGGATATCGACACGTCAATACCTACGTCCTCTCCTATCTCCTCATATCCCTTGACCAGCATCCTGTTCAGCCTCCGCATGTGGTAGAACGCGTCCTCAGTCAGTATTTCCTTCAGTGTAACCAAGGAGGACACGACTGACACAGGGTTGGCGTTATACGTCCCCCCGTGTGCTGTCTTACCCGGTCCTATCACCTCCATGACCTCCCTCTTCCCCCCTATTACAGAGAGCGGGAAACCTCCCGTTATTGACTTTCCAAGTATCATCAGGTCTGGCTTTATCCCGAACTCTCCCGAGGCGCCTGAGTAGGCCTTCCCTCCCGTCTTGGTCTCGTCGAAGATGACTACAGCGCCCACTTCCTTTGACATCTTCACTACCTCCCTCAAGAAATCCTCCTTGGTCGGGATCAGGCCCATGTTCATAGCCACGGGTTCCATTATAACCGCCGCGACGTCCTCTTTCATTACCTTCTCCACCTCGTCTATATCGTTCCAGTCTACCACTATAGTGTTCACGACTGTCTCCTCGGGTATGCCTAAGGAAGACATGGTCTTCCCCTTGGGGTTAGGCGGGTTAACGTTGACGAGTAACTGGTCGTGGCTCCCGTGGTAATGGCCCTCGAACTTGACTACCTTCTTCCTCCCCGTGAAAGCCCTCGCAATCCTTATCGAGTGCATGGTAGCCTCCGTCCCCGTGGAGGAGAACCTGACCATCTCAGCCCCGTACCTCCTCGATATCTCCCTCGCTAACTCCCCCGTCCTGTAGTACTCGAAGCCGAGTATTGTTCCCTCTTCTATCACTTTAGACACTTCCCTCACTATCCTCTCGTTCCCGTATCCCACCTCCATTACTCCGAAGCCCAAGTTGTAGTCCACGTACTCGTTCCCGTCCACGTCCCACACTCTCGACCCTTTACCTTTCTTTATATACAGCGGGTACGGTTCGAAGAACCTGTAGTTACTGCTCACCCCGTAAGGCATTACCTTCTTGTTCTCGTTGAAGAGATTCAAGGAACCAACTGTCGCTTCAGAATAGCTCTTCAAGTCCATCACCACCTAATCCTTTAAAACGAGAAGATGTACGAGTTTGGTTTTCATAAAATAGGATGACTTAAAAAAGAGGTTTTGGGACTTTCGACATACCAATTTGAACACCTGATATAATAAACAATTACCCCTCTTATATTCCTTTTGTTGTGAATAATAATTAAAAAGAGACGGAATGATTTTAACTACATTTCAAGAGAACCGAGAGGTAGGTAAGGGAGGGAATGAAAAGAGAGTGAAAAGAGAATAAAACGCAAGAGAAGGTAAAGAAAATCGATGAAAATTATTTAAGGCATTGGAAAATAATAATGGACTTACGTGGGTAGGGTTCACGTCGGTTGAGGACTAAGAGTTTAATTGACGACGCTGACCTACCACGGGGGGACTCGCCAGTACTTAGCTTTTCATCTCCACCTTATACTCGCTTAGAATGTAAATGACAAGACGAAATTACGTGATATCCTTTAGAGCTCATAATTCATGGACCGACATATACCGACCTCCCTTTAAGGTCTGAGGAAGTATGAATTATTACGGTTTTAGGACCTGGGGACCTTACGCGCCCCCACGCCTGATTGAGGAGGAGGACTTTCTCTGGAAGTTCCCTTCTAATTCGTCCTATTAAGTTTCTAAAAGCTTTCATTAAAGAGACGGCTTTCCATGTAAAGTTTGAAAAGTTTTTACCTTAATCACTTTAAAATATTTATACCTTGTTGGAGGAGTGAAAATGATTCACATGGGAGAAGTCGATAAGAAAACAAAGGTCTTCCTGAGGGAGTCCTCAGGTCTGGTAAGGGAAGTGAGCCCGTGGTCGTCTATGATGGCTACATTCGCCTTGGTCACGGGAGGCGTTCCGATACTCATCATATCGTGGTTATGGCTCGCCCCCGGGATAAACTGGCCCTTGTCTTACGTCATCACTCTTGTACCCACGCTGAGCATGGCGTTCCTCTTCTACGTTGCAGGCGTGTCTATGCCCAGGTCAGGCGGGGACTACGTGTTCAACAGCAGGGCCCTCCATCCCGCTGTAGGGTTCATAAACTACTTCGGCCTCTTCATAGCCTTCGCCCTCTCGCTGGGGCTGTACAGCTACCTTGGAGCTAGGTGGTTCGCGTACCTCTTCTCAGGGCTGGGGATGTACTACGGGAGCTCTTCCCTCCTGTCGTTGGGGGATTTCTTCTCCAGCACTGTAGGGAGCGTCGTCACGGGGGTCGCGATAGTGGTGATAGGTGCATTGATCAGCTTCTACACGAAAGCCCTGTGGAAGTTCGTCTTGTTGAGCGGGGTCATAAGCCTCGTCACTACAGTGGCGATGTTCGCGCTCCTCACCACAATCCACCCAACGCAGTTCGCCTCCTCCCTTTCCTCCTTTACGGGGATACACAACGCCTATCATGAGGTCATCGCTAACGCCGAGGGGAACGGCCTCTCCTTCGTACCTAACCCTGTTCTCTCCGCTTTCCTTGGGATCCCCGTCATATGGTACTTCTATACATGGTACAACCTCCCCGCTTCCTGGTCGGGTGAGATGAAGAGCGTCAAGAAGAACGTGTTATACTCCGTCATACTCGCCATACTCCTCATAGGCGCTTACTACGTGCTCTTCACACAGCTGAACATAGACGCGTTCGGGGAGAAGTTCCTCACCTCCTGGGGTTACATTTCCTGCAACGGGGTGAGTGACCCTGTGTACAGCTCTCTGTCCTCAATCTCCACTTTCACTCCGTTCTTCGTCCTCATCACCACAGGCAACGTTGCGATGTACTTGGTCATGTTCATAGCCTTCTGGTTGCCTAACTTCTACAGTAACCCTCCCCTCGTCATATCCCTGACCAGGTACATGTTCGCTTGGTCCTTCGATAGGATATTTCCGGAGTGGTTCGCTGACGTGAACTCGAAGCTCCACGTGCCGGTGAAGTCCACAGCTCTGGTCGCCCTCCTCGGAGTGGCGGGTGTCCTGATGTACGCCTTCGTCCCCTTCATCTCTATAGTTGACGTGACAGTCATATTCGAGGTCAGCTACGCTGTGTTCGCTTTCTCCATAGCTCTCATGCCCTTCCTCAGGAAGTCCCTCTATGAGGGAACCGTCCCTGCGTCGGTGAGGAGGAAGTTCCTCGGCATCCCCGCGGTGACGTGGTTAGGTTTCCTCACCTTCGGGTTCCTGGTCTACGCGCTGGCTATAACTTGGGGTAACCCAGTTCTACTCCCCATCAACTTCCCTACCATAGCGTCCCTCGCTGCTATATACGGGTTGGGAGTACTGATTTACGTCGGGAGCTACGTCTCCACTAAGAAGAAGGGTATAGAGCCCCAACTGATATTCAAGGAAATACCTCCGGAGTGATGGACATGAAGATCGCAGTACTGGGAGGAGCAGGCCTCATAGGGAGGGTGATATCGACAGAGCTTGTGAAGAGAGGCCACACGGTGACAGTGATGGACTTGGTGAAGCCCGAATTCAACGTTGGTGACTTCGTGAAGGTAGACCTGAAGGAAGTGAGCGAGACCGCTGAGAGGTTGAAGGGGTTCGACTTCGTGGTCAACTCAGCACAATACTACTTCAACTTGGACGCTATGAAGGCGTCCCTGAAGGCGGGGGTCAACTACGTGGACCTAGGAGGGCTCTTCTGGATGACGAGGAAACAGCTGGAGATGGACAAGGACTTCGAGAGGGAGGGGCTCCTAGCGTTGATAGGCATGGGAGCTGAGCCCGGGGTCACCAACGTTATGGCGAGTAAGGTTAAGGAGATGTACGGGGTCCCCCTCGAGATACACCTAAGGGACGGTTGGAAGTCCAGCTTGGAAAACTTCAACTGGAGCGTGGATACGCAACTGGACGAGGCGACCATGGACGCACCCATCTGGGACGGCGAGATGAAGTTCCTACCACCTTTCTCCGTATCAGAGGAGGTAAACTTCTCCATCGGTAAGATAAAGACTTACCTGACCATACACAGCGAGCTCGCGACATTCCCTTACACCTTCCCCGGCGTGACCAAGGTAGACTGGATGGAGGGCGGCACGGGTTTCGAGTGCGTCCTACTGTTGGGGAAGCTCTTCGGAAAGGACAGGGGAGTTTTGAAGGACGCCTTGAGGAGGAACGGCTTGATAGGTTACAGGGGAGTCACCCCCGACGAGGTCGAGGCAGCTAAGATATCCTTTGTGTACGAGAACAGAAAGGTGATATCGGAGTTCGTCTCCTTCCCCAGGGGTGAGTTCGACGGCACCCAGTTCGTGACCGGTATATCTCCCGTCATAGCGCTTGAGATGGGCTTGAAAGGCGAGGGAGTTCTCCCCCCTGAGAAGGTGATCAGCCCCGATCCCTTCCTGGACTCCTTGAGGAGGGAGGGGATAGAGGTGAGCTTCAGGACGTTATGAAGAAGGGAAGTAATTCTCTTTCTCCATCATGTTGTTCCCTTTTTCCTTCTTTCCTTCCTTTACCTCTTTGTGGAATTCTTGTTTTTTCCCTCTAGATATTAAGCTGATATACATATTATATATATGTACGCATGTACCCTCATTTCATTCCAAAGCAAACGTTTACTTAAAACATAGTTCAGTAAGCGCTGATAATTAGGGTAATTCAAGATATCCTTCCCTAATCTCCTTCTCCTAGCTACAAGAAAAGGTCATTGAGGAAAAACTAGCACTCTCGAGAGAGTCACTTCCCGCTCTCTCCTTCCTTCTCTTTACGTCGGGACTACCTCAGTTCTCATCAGGACTAGAGTGAAACTTTCATTCTATCAACCATAGAGTTCAGTGCTCACAACTAACCTCAAGACGCGAAACAGTAGCGGAGACCGTGAAAGGAACAAAGATTTTTAAGTTTACCTTCTACCTTCAAGACATGAGACAAATAGACGCTCTCAAATCACCGAGGTTCACACAAGTCTCCACTTTCGGTAGGCTCCCCCTCCTCCAGGACCTCCATGACGTGAAGGCCTTCTTCGTGGGGATACCCTTCGACGACGCGACGACTTACCGGCCCGGAGCGCGTTTCGGCCCGATGGGGATAAGGCAGGGGTCAAGGCTCCTGAGGCCTTACAACCAGTTCCTTGACGTGTACACCTTCGACGAGCTCAATGCCTGCGACGTGGGAGACATCAACGTGATCCCCGGGTATCTCATGGACACCATGAAGGTGATAGAGGAGGGTATGGTGGAACTCATCAAGGGAGGATCTACCCCTTTCATAGCGGGAGGTGATCATTCAATTACTCTACCAGTATTGAGGGCGATGAATAAGGTACACGGCAAGGTGAACTTGGTACACTTCGACTCGCACTACGACTTCTGGGACACGTACTGGGGAAAAAAGTACACTCACGGTTCCTGGCTCAGGAGGGCGCTAGAGGAGAACTTGCTGGGTAAGGTGGTACAGGTAGGGATAAGAGGTTCAACTTTCTCCAAGGATGACCTCCAAGACAGGGACAAGCTGGGAGTGAAGAGCTTTACCATCAGGGATGTGAAGAGGGACCCCGAGGGAGTTATGAAGGAGATCAACTCCCTGGAAGGAAAGACTTACGTCTCCTTCGACATAGACTCAGTTGACCCCGCTTTCGCCCCCGCGACCGGGACTCCCGAGGTGGGTGGGCTGACGAGCTTCGAGGTGGTGGAGATGGTGAGAGGGTTCAAGGTTAACATGGTCGGGTTCGATGTGGTTGAGGTAGCCCCCTCGTACGACGTGTCTGAGATAACCTCAATGCTTGCTGCTAACCTGATCTACGAAGCCATGAGCGTGAAGGCGAAGAGGTAGGCGAGAGAAGTGAGGTAGACTACAACTCTCCCGTGTATCAAGGTCACCGTCTTATCGGCTCTTCCCCTTTATGTCATTTACCTGATATCGTAAGGACCTATCTCATCTCTCTCTTATATACTTCCTTTTTTCCCTCTTTACTCTCTATTCTCAGGACTCTCCTTTAGGCAACTGGTGTGTGTCATTCTTCACCAAGAAAGGATCGTGTAGCTTTTATCTGAAAACCTAGAGAGTTACCCAGAACCCTATCATGACACCCAGAGTCTGGAGTAGCTTTTATCTGAAAACCTAGAGAGTTACGTGAGGTTAAAAATAATTTAATAGAGAGAGATAGGACAGAGATCGATTAAGGGGATTAATTAGTTGTACGTAATAAAGACCCCCTTATCTTAAAATGGATGAAATTTCTTAACACTGGAAGATGAAAACGTTTAGGCAGCAGGGAACCCCGTAAACTGTTACCCGTGTTCTGGCCCGCTGGCTCCCCGTCTCAGACCTCAAGAACCTCATTTCGGTTTTTCCAACTCCTCTCGTTGAAAGCCTTCTAGTTCGATGTCGTTGTGTTTTATACCACGTGTACCCGTGGTCGGACCACATCTACGTCAAGCGGTCACTCCTCTCTCAAGCGTAGACCAAGGGGAGGGGTACATGATATCTTTCTCTTTATTTTTCCCTTTTCCTCCTTTTTTCTGTGCTTTGGGCCGTTAACCTCATAACCTTCACGTTATGGAGGGAATAAAGGTTTCTTTTCACGATAAAGGAGATTTTTCCCCAACTACCTCATTCTTATTGCTTAAACTTTCGTACTTTTAAATGGGATCATTTAAGGGAATGTCTCCTATTTCAGAGACCTCTTGTCTTGCCGAGGACCTCATCTAAGACTGTGTTTTTCAGTTAGTTAAACCTTTAAGCTTCTCCCCTTGGTACACTCTATGGCAAAACCATTGCGGACGATAACGCTCCTCAGCTCTCTAGCGTCGAGTATATCCCAGCCCTACTTCTCTTTCCTTAGTGTGGTCGGAGGTATCAGCGGACTCCTCCTGGGGGTAGTCTCCTCCTCCTTCACCACCTTCCCGAGCCTCGTGCAGGGGACATTCACTTTCCTGAGAGTGAGGGCTAAGAGCCTAATCGTGTACGGTTACTTGCTCAGCGGCCTGGCGTGGGTCATCCTATCCTTCCTCCCCTTCGGTGGGACCTCCACGTTAGTGTACGTCCTCGCTGCCGTGGGCTCCGGGTCTTCCACGTTCGGTTACTCCCTCATCATGGAGGAGATAAGCAGGGGGGCGAGGGGGAGGGTGCTGTCTCAGTACGCACAGTACGCCAGGGTAGGTAGCCTCGTGGCCACAGTTGGGGTGGGGTTCCTCGTCGGGGACCAGTACTCTCTGATGAGGTGGTTCTTCCTGGCGACGGGGGCAATCTACCTCTTCTCCTCTTGGATATCACTTGCAATCAGGGAAGAGGAAGTCGTCGTGCCTCCCTCCCAGGAGGTAGGGGAGGACGTGTTGAGGATGATAGGGGTCAACACCCTATTCTACGTGGTTTGGTCCTTCGCGTGGCCACTCTTCCCCCTGGCTGAAGTGCACGTGTACCACATGGACGAGGTCAACCTCGCCTTCATAACCCTGATCGGGGGTGTGTCCGGGTTAGTCCTGCAGAGGAGGATAGGTGAGTGGATGGACAGGAACAGACGTGTCGTGATGTTCGTGGGAAGGGTGGCCCTGGCGACTTTCCCGCTCGCCTATTCCCTTGCAGACAACGTTTACGAGATATACGTAGCCTACGTCATGATGGGAGTAACCGGGCCTGTGAACGCGATAGCTTACACTTCCTTCGTGTACGACAACACTAAGAACGTGAGGAAGGCTATATCTTTCCTGAGCGTGGGTGAAGGGGTAGGGTCTATCGCGGGATCTCTCCTGGGGTCATTGTCTTTCGTGGCCCTTTCCGCGTTCCTGCCCCTCGCTGTCGCTGTCAGGTCACTCCTCTTCCTAGCTGCCGTGATGAGGATAGGGATATCGTTCCTCTACCTCTCGATCCACGACAGGAAAGAGGAACGCGACAAGAGGAAGGGGTCCGAGGCGTACTCTGTCTAGTAAGGGCCCCTGCCCTTTTCAGTCTCAAAAGGAGAGTGCCTCATACAGCCATCTCATCCGAGACCACCTGTAAAGTTACATCAGATAACCTCTTGTGCTATACGACGCGAAGAAAGGCTCAGGGAGTTTCCTCCCGTAAGGGGACGCTAAGGTCCACGACGTTCCATAGGACGTAGTCACCGCCCTGCCCCTGTCGGCTCTATGTCCCTAGGTATTACCCCTGAGAGGACTTTAAGACGAGTTCCTAGTCCCTTCTTGAATTTCGTCTCTAGGCGAGTCTCAAAGCAATTTTTGATAGAATTTAAAGCAATATCTTGGTTTTTATTTATTATTTGAGGAAAGAGAGAAAGCAATAGAAAAGTCTATAAAAAATCATTAGGAATAACTGTTCTCTTGATGTTCCACACGGAAAGGAATTGAAGTCTTCACGCATATATAATTACAATAATTTTTATCTACTCAATTGCTAAAGGCTGAATTAATGTAAAAAAGTGATATCAAGTTACGAGAGATCGAGGACTGCCTTCACGACTCTCCTCTCCATGACGTCCCTGAAAGCTTGTGCGTAGTCGCGAAAGCTGTACATCTTCACCATGTCCTCTAGGCCCAGCTCTTTCGTGTACCTCACTGCCTTGTCCCAGAGGTAGAAAGGCCCGCATCTGCTCCCTATCACGGAGATCTCCTCCACAGCGACCTTAGTCTGGTCAAGAGGAACGTTTAGGCCGTGGGTAGACTTCACGGCTACCTTCCCCATCGGTTTCACGTGTTGGACAGCCTCGTTGAGCGCGTTCCCTCCCGTGGCCTCGACCACAACCTCGTATTTCCCCTGAGGCTCAGCTACCTTGACCCCCATGGAGGATGCTACCATCATCCTTTCCCTGTGTTTACCCTTGAGCGTCACGTCTAGCCCTTCCCTCGAGAGCACGAGGGCAGATATGATACCAACGGGACCGTCACCTATCACCAGCGCTCTGTCCTCGGGGGAGGGACGGAGAAGTTCCACCATCCTAAGCACTGCAGCTGTCGGTTCCGCGAGGGATGACGCAAGCGGTGTATTCCCGCGGTGGAGGAGGTACCTTGGTACGGAGATGTTCTCCCTCATGGCCCCGTCTAGGTCTATCCCTATCGCCTTCCTGTTCTCGCAGTGGGTATATTCCCCTCTCCTACAGTAGTCGCAAGTCCAGTCAACCACGTTGATCTCGGACGTGTATACCTTTCCGTCTACTTCCAGGGAGAACTCGTGCCCTAGCACGAGGGGTAGCTTCCTGGGCTTATAACTCCCCTTCAGGATCGCTATGTCTGTCCCGCATATCCCCACGTAGAGTACTCTGTAGTCCCCTTCAAGTTTGACGTCCTTCATGGAGAGCTCGTTGTGGAAGACTAGTGCTTTCGCGATCATCACCACGAGACACGGTATGTCAGTCCCCCTCACTCGTACCCGCTGAAGGGCTCCACCACGAACCTACCTGGCTTCACTCCTGCCTTAACCAGGACGGAGGTGATCTCCTTAGTGTCTGACGGAGTCCCACTCACGTAGAAGAAAGCGTCCCCGTGTGACTTCACGTCCTCTGTCGTTGGCATCCTCTTGATCATCATGTCGTTCATGTCGTCGAAAATGACGTGGTCAGTCTCGTAAAAGAGGGAAGGGGTCATCCCCCTTGAGATCAAGTCGAACACCATGGGCCTCACGGGAGTTATCCCTATCCCCTTGGCCACGAACACGTGGTCTTTTGCCTCCTTTATCACGAACTCGTCCTCGAAGGGCCCTTCGACCTCCACCTCTTTCCCCTCCTCGAGATGTTTCTTGAAAGGGGACGAGTCTATGGTAGCGAAAAGGAGTGGCTCTCCCCTCTTGCTCGCGATGGAAAAAGTCCTCCTATCGTTTCCCACGACCACGTCTATAGTGTTGCCTGGCTTGAAGTCCAGTGTCTTATCTAGGTGTACAACTAGGTATTTCCCTCCTTTTCTCTCAACCTTGACTATTTTCGCTTTCATATGATAATGGTGCCTCGGTCAGAAAAATAGTTCACTGTCCATCAAGACGGAGGACCTAGACGGGGTAACTATCGAGATTACGGCGTGAAAGGATGGTGTATTTGCCTAGCTCACTCTTAGAGAGAAGCCAAGGCTCTCGGGGTCTCCCTTTAGCTTAGTGGGAAGACCGATAGGAAGACCACATCATAGACACATTAACGCTCTAGCACTTTCATTCCCAGGAAATACGTAGTTGCTTTTACTGACTTGGTGACAGAGAAATATAGTAAGGCCTTCGTCAGACATTCGGGAGTTTTAGCTTTTTTTTAAATCCTATTTCCTTCATCCTTAAAAAGTCAGTATCTTTAGTAACTGATTTTTGATCTCTATTTATGGCTTGTGACGCTATTATTATATCAAAAGGTCTATTAGCTTGCCTTTCTCCTTCATTGCTTTGTAAATCCTAGAGGCTAGAAGAGTCCTCTCTTGTCACGTTTACGGTCTCAAGTCCTAATAGGAAATCCAGGGTTTGACTTTCGTTATGTAGACGTCGTCTCTTATCATAATGGTTTTCATGACGTTCTATATACTCAGGTAATAGGCGTTCTTCTTGATCGTCTCTAAACGTGCGAATATAAAAGGAGGTTGCTATTTTCTTGACTTGATATTTTAGCAATCCCCAACGTAGTCTGTAAGAGGGTAGTGAGGAACGAGCTACCACTTCAGAGCAGGAGGCTAGGAAAGTTTTTATCTTGACTTGGCAAGATCTCTTCATGATTAAAGTAATCTTCGGCGATTCAAGGAACATGAGGGAGCTTACGGACGAGAGCATCAGCCTAGTCCTAACATCACCTCCTTACTATAACGCCCCGTTCGGCTTCCCTGACCTGTTCCCGAGTTACTCAGCCTACCTAGACCTCTTAAGGGACGTTGGTAGGGAGGTATACAAGTCGCTTGAGAAGGGGGAGAGCCGTAGTCTTCGTCACTGCTGATGTGAGGATAGACGGTGTCCTGTACCCATAGTTGCTGACTTGATAAAGATAATGCAGGACATCGGGTTCAAGTACCAGGAGAGGATAATCTGGAAGAAGCCAGAGGGTTACATACGCATAAGTAGGAGGAGAGGAGTCCTGATCCAGCACCCTTACCCCCTCTATTTCTATCCAGACAACATCTACGAAGAGATAGTGGTGTTCAAGAAAGATGGGAACTTCAAACCAAGGAACAAGGAGGAGAGCAAGATAGACATTTCGAGGTTCCAAAGGGAGAAGTGGTACTCCAACGTGTGGGAGATAACTAACGTGCTACCGAATAATAAGCTGTCCAAGTTCACCGCTCCATTCCCCGAGGAGCTAGCCCGTAGGGTCATCACGTTGTACTCTTACGTTGGAGACATAGTCCTTAACCCTTTCACTGGCACTGGGACTACTTTGAAGGTCGCCAAGGAGATGGGGAGGGACGCTATAGGATATGAAATTGACTTGGAACTTAAAGAGGTCATAAGGGAGAGGATACCCGTGAACACACTCTTCGGGGAGGAGAAGGTAGAGTTCCTAGAAAGAGAAGACGCTAAACGTCTCTCCTCGGGGATGCGGACTAAAATAAAGGAGAGACTTGAGAACAAGTAAGGCGGGTTAATTTGAAGTTTGAAGGCGTTGTGGAGGGGATACACTATCAGCCTACCTTCAAGTTGCCCAAGCTGGACAGTTTCGACTACCTTGAGGAAGGGATCAGGGGGAGGACCTCGTTCATATACTCATGTGAGGGGCAGAACTTCGCGGTGAGCTGGTGGGTCTCTCCCAAAAGGACTAGGTCGTATCCTTACGCTAGGGTATACAATACGTTGCAGTCCCAGAAGAGGGTCACGATAATACCAATACTGAAGGACGAAGGGAAGGGAGGAGATAGAGATTTTCTCCAGTGGGATACCGTTTCATTCATGACCTTGCTTCAAGTCTACGTAATAGTGGGATACTACGATAAAGCTGACGTGAGCCCCAGGGAAAAGGATAAGGTGACCTCCCAGGAGTTCAACTACGCTTACTTGGAAACTAAATTCAAGGAACTTTCCTCGTATCAGTCTGACGCGTACCATTGGAACCTTGAACAGCTTTCGGCTTCTAACATAGAGAAGGTAGGAAGGAAAGCTATAGAGTCATACACCAGGATTTCAAAAGAACTAAACATGGAGATGCACGATTTGGGTCTTGCTATGAAAAGGATCTCGGACATAAGCAAGAATGCCGAGGAGTTCAAGAGAAGCTCCAGGGAGATGTCCATGATGGCTC
Source organism: Sulfuracidifex tepidarius (assembly GCF_008326425.1). NCBI lineage: Archaea > Thermoproteati > Thermoproteota > Thermoprotei > Sulfolobales > Sulfolobaceae > Sulfuracidifex > Sulfuracidifex tepidarius. The sequence goes on along the minus strand of NZ_AP018929.1, from coordinate 2,149,783 downwards.
AGAACAGGGAATTGAGGACTGTGCAACCCAGATAGAGTAAGTGGAGAGAAAGCCATCATAGACATCCAAAATTATTTGGGGGGTCTGTATCACTTCACCCTCGATGAAGCATACGTAAACCAAGACGCGGCTTGCCTAGTGGAGGCAAAGAACGCTGCAAAGAAGCCTCTCCCATCCGAAGACAACGTTAAGGACGGGCTTATGAAGATGATAGTTTTCTCTATATTAAGAACTTGTCCTACTTGAAGGGAGACTCTAAGGTCGAGATCAGAAAGATAAGACCTATTCTTAAGTTGACCGGGGGAGGGAACTTCCGCGAAAAAGACTACTCTACCTTAGAGGAGATACTTCACGAGGCAGGGGTCAACAACTTCGAGGTAATCTACCAGGAAAAAGTGGTGAAAAGGGACGAGAACAAGGGAGTGAAGTACATAGACTTCATTTGTTAACTTCATGAAGAGACATTCTTCTCACGAGTCTACCTTTGTTGCCCAGAGATAAGAAAAAATAAGGATTACGGTATATGTGTTAAATACGTTAGATAACATTAGATTGTAAATTACATCTTAAAGTAAAAGAAAATTCCGTGTGGTCTAAGCGAATAATTTCATAATATTTGAATTAATCTCCTAAGATAGTCATTCCTTTTTTGTCAGAAGGTAGGAAAGGTAGGCGTAGTTGTAGTCCTGCTTTAGGCTCCTCACCTTTGACGTCTCGAACTGCCAGTCCCTCACGTTCAGGAAGGTATCCCCGTTCACGTTCACGTCCACCTTAGTGAATGCCGACAAACACAGGGCCTTGGAGGTAAAGTCTACCTTCCCTTTCTCTCTGTCGTGGAGGTATATCACGTTTAAACCCTTGGATCTGGCCGACCTCATGACCCCGCTGTCTCCCGTGACCAGAGTGACCTCCTCGCTCATTTCCGACTTCAGGTACTTCGCCTCGTTTATGAGGGGGACGTCGCCGAACTTCTTGGACGGGTCGGGCACCTTGTCGTGTACCAGCCTGAATGCGTACATCCCTAGGTGGAACCTTGTCAGCTCCGGGCTCATCTTCTGTGTGGAGTCTGTCCTGCTGAGGAGCTCGGCGTAAGTAGAGGAGGAGGGGAGGACCTTGTCCCCGAAGTAAAGGAGCCTAGGGCCCATGGACATGTACACGTTAGTGTCGGCTATCAACCTCCCCCTAGCCTTGGCCATCTCGCTCTCCTCCTTGAACTTGACTTCCCCAGACCAGCTCTTACAGAACTCCTCCGCCTTCTCGTCTGAGGTGTAGTCCAGCTTGACCTCCCCCAGGAGCGACAACATGTTCAGGGTCATCCTGAGGCCTGTGTAGTTCAGGTTCACCTCGGAGGGACTTCCCCTAGTCTTGATAGCCTTCATCTTCACCTCTGTCCCCTGCCTGAGGTCGACCACCTTTATCTCATGAAAGGGGGTATAACCGAAAGGGCGGTACCCCTTCCTTTCGTTCTCCAGGTAGACGTACCTCACCTGACCTGAGTTGGAGTAGTTATGGAGGGCCAGTGCCATGTACTTCCTACCAGGGGTCACGTCAGCCACGTCTAGGCTCTCCTTGCTTATTACGTCCTTCCACCTCGAGATCCCCTTCCCGACCCGAACCACTTTAACGTCAGCGTCCACGTTAAGCACCCTCAGGAAGTCCTTGATCTTGCTGTAGTCGAAGGAGGGATCGTCCTCGGTATATATCCTCACTTCCGAGGGAAAGACCTCCGTGAACACTTCCGAGAGAATAGCGTTCACCGTGGTGACCATCTTGTCAGACCCGAGAGTTCCGAGAATCATGGGGATAAAAGGGACGGAGAAGTAAAAAATACATACGTTGTGAAGGGTAGAGAGGAATTAGGAAGAGAGGAAGAGAGGGGAGGACGAATTCCCCTCTGGTCTCTTCTAGGATTTGTTCTTTTTCCCTTATCTCTCAGCAAAATATTTTATTGACTCCACAAATAGAAAATACCATGGACTGTTGCTTCGATTACGTGGGTTTCATCAAGAGGGACGACGGTTCCTCGTCAAGGGACTCCTTGGTCAGGGTGGAGTTGAAGCCCGAGTTCTCCCAAGGTCTGGAGGGGATAGAGGAGTTCTCCCACCTCATCCTGATCTACCACCTCCACCTCTCTCGGGGGTACGAGATCACCAGGAGGAGAGGCGAGAAAGTGATAGGGGTCTTCTCGACCAGGTCCCAGAACAGACCGAATCCTCTTGGGGTCTCTGTAGTGAGCCTAGTAAAGAGGGAAAAGAACACGTTATATGTGAGGGGAGTTAACGCGTTCGACGGTACTCCCGTACTGGACGTGAAGCCGTACGACACATGGGACGCGGTAAACCCCAAGGTGCCGGAATGGCACAACGGAGGGAAATGAAGAGGCTAGTAGAGGGGTCAGGAAAAACATACTCTAAATGTTAAAACTCTTTATAATGAAGAAAGGGGGAAAAGGAGATTGAAGTGTTGTCATTTATTATCTAACAGCTCAGGGACGAGGATTGACAGACCCAAGATTTCGTCTATCTCGGAGGGATTGTCCTCTCTGAAGGCGTGGATGTAGAATTTACCTTCTTCGTCGCTCAGCGCTTTACATATCTCTTTTACTTTCTCCTCCGAGACACCCTCGTAAAACACTGTGATACTCCCTTGTCTAAACACTTTCTCTCTTTCTATCGCGTTGAGTCCCTTCGTGGTTATCGTGTACCCCAAGTCTTTCTTTTGGATGTACCCACCCTTCTCTAAGGACTGTAACGCTTTGTAAAGCCCCGCATCGGTCAACCCGGTGTCTCTCCTCAACTCGGAGAACGTCCTAGGCTTCCTTTTCGTCAGTTCGAGTATTCTCCTCTGAGCCGGTGTCAATGTTAAACACCTTGGTGTTGATTTTAGCTTCGTTGAAAAGAGTTTTCACGTAATTCTCTCTTTCATTTATCGATTTTTTAATTATTTCGTCTACGTTTTTCAACTTTTCCTCGACACTCTTGTGAGGAGACACACCCTTGGGCTTGTTAAAGGACGCCTCGGTGTAAGTGACTTTCCTCCCTTGAGGGTCGATGATGAAAGAGGTCACTTGCCTCTCTGCGACCTCGTTTCCTGTCTTGACGTCCTTTACAACGTTGAGTATCGCAATCTTTAGATTACCGTTTTCGTCCCTCGAGACAGATATCCCTATCCTGGAGTTGTCTAGGTTGAAGGTCAGGGAATCCAGGACGCTCATCAGCTTCCCGTCCTTGTAGTTAACCACCTCCGAGAACTCGGTGTTTTCATTTATTTTGAAATTTGACTTTATCTCGTGTTTTAACTCCACCTTTCATCTATTTTTTCTGTCTACTTTACAACTATTAAGTTTTACTTTACTATACTATACTGTGAACGCGTTGTGACTGTTCTGCCCGCAAGACGTGTTCCGAAACGTTCAAACCTTGTCCACTAAGCCGAGAACTCCCACCCCTGAAAGACATTTCAAAGTGCACGTAGTCTAAGCTCGCCTTCAAGCATCTGAAGGAGTGCTTCTTCGCCATGGAGAAATCCTTGAGTACCTTGACGTTATTCGATAATTAGTACGAGAGCAGAGACTACATACCTCCTTTCTTTAGCTTGGCGAATTAAATTATCACTTGATCTTTCATGTCCTTCTCCTTCGCAAACTACGATCAGATGGGCGTCACTTCAAGAACCTCCTCCATAAGAAGTTCTTTCCCCCTATCCGTCCGTGAGGAGTGTATATTATAAACATGATAATCTAGATACCACTTTTAAACCTTCCAACATTTCTCCCAATGTAACTTAGCTTTCTAAATATATCATTTCTCTCGAATTAAAATTGACGTTAGTCCAAAGACATTTTGAGTTAACGCGATAAAGATAAGATGATAAAAAGAGACATTAAATATTTTTATTTCATGCAAACACAAGTTAGAAACAAGCGTTACTCACTTGAGAAAAGAAAATCTCAATAGAGTAAAGAAGGTGAACTATGACCCTAAGGGAACCACAGAGAAGATCAAGACAAAGAGATTGAGAGGAGGTGAAGGTATTTCTTTTGCTTATCCTAGTTAGTATTCCGTCTTGCTTATTATCACCTCTTATAGAGAAACACAAGAATAATGATCCAGCTAACTCTCCTTTACTATAGGAGAAGGTTCTAGAGAGAAGTCCATATTACACGACAATTCCATTTCAGTAACTCATACTATCCCGAAACCTATAAAGATTTCACTACAGAAACATTAATTAAGAATTATTCCAGTCTCTCTATGAAAGACAGGAAATGAGTGACGTGAAGACTGTTAAATACATCAGGGACCCCATACACGGTATTGTAAGGATAGATAAAGACTTAATTGATAATCCCTTCTTTCAGAGGCTGAGGTATGTAGTTCAGAATGGTATGGCGTACATGGTGTTTCCCTCCATGAGACACAGCAGATTTGAACATTCCTTGGGGACTTATCACGTTGCGTCCATGATGCTTGACAAAGTCCATGGTTTGAGCCTGGGGAACGATGAAAAGGAGAGAGTGAAGAGGTTAGCGTTATACCACGATATAGGACACTTCCCTTTCTCTCATACCTTTGAGTACGCAGCCAAAGTACTCGAATATCTAAACCCAGGAGTCTACCACACTCTTGTCAGTTTAGTGGGGCAAAGGGAGAAGTTACAGACTAAACTGCATGAAGTCATGGGGATGAGAATACTCAGGGAGCTAGGAGAAAAGGAACTATCCGACTTTATGTCTAAAGTTTACAGCAAAAGCGAGCCCAAGGACGACTTGACTAAGGTTGGAAAGCTGATCGTTAACTCAGACCTTGACGCTGATAGACTAGACTACCTACAGAGGGACTCGTACTACTCAGGGGCGAAGTTCGGGCTCATAGATCCTGAGAGGCTAATTAACACCATGGATGTGACAGTGAATGCCGATTCAATCACGGGATACATGTTCCCTTCCAAGGCCATAGACGACTTAGAACACTTCTTTCTCGCTAGATTTCACATGTATAGCTCTGTCTATAACCACCCTGTGATCGAGATATACAACACAGTCATGGCTTACTTTATTGCTTTCGCGCTCTCTAAATCCTGGTTGACTTTGCCCTCGGACTTGAAGGACTTCCTAAACTTCACTGATGACAGTGTAACTCACGTTCTTAGAGGAATGAGGGGTGACAAGGACTTCTCTCACTTTTACCATGCTCTCGTCTGCAGGAGAAGGTATAAGAGAGCCTCATTAGAGGGAAGTCAAGCTAGGTATTTCATGAAAGCCATCGCTCAGAAGGGACACGAAAAGGAACTCTATCAGAGGCTGTTAGAGTTCAAGGGTAAAGTAGTTCTAGACTACGTTGAAATAAAGACGGAGACTGGGAATATCTTAATAAAAAGGAGTTTTGGGAAAAAAGAAGCTCCGAGGAGCTTGTCGGATGAGGAGTCCGTAGTCATACCACCGGAGAGGGATAAGGTATATATAGGGACATATGACGATGAGTCTGCCCATGAAATCTCAGAGTATTTTAAAGAGGAATTTGATGTCGTCTTAAGGTTTAAATCTTGATCCCTAGGTCCGACAGGAGTCTCTTCTCTTTTTCGTCGAAACTTATCTCCTTATTACCGTAGTAGTTCCATAGCTTAACGCTCGTCTTCTTTATCAAGTTGATATCGTACGAGGAAAACAAGCTTACATAGGAGATACACTCCCCTTTAACGTCTTCTAGTCTGTCTACGTATATGACGCTGTCAGTGTCAAGGGCGAATACGTCTATCTCGTCGTTCTTGGAGGAAGCGATCAAGAAAGCCATAGAACTGACTGCCTTCTGATCTGCGAAGTGGTCTTTCAGGCAGTTTATATAGGAGGAAGCTCTCCATCTACCCAGAGCAATCATGTATATAGATTTGTTGGTATTAATCTATTAGAGGACTAGAGCATAAGTTACAATAGAGGGACAGTATGCCGAAAGTGGAAGAGTATTGAGCTCTCCTAGGACGAAAGGAGAAAAGTCTAATAAACGAATAAGACGCTGTTTTCAATTATAGAATATAGTTAAGAGAGTTGAGTTTTCTTGGACTTAAGAAGTCCTATTTACCTTTCTCCGCTAACTCCATCCCTGATCTCTTGAAGATTCGCATGACCTCTCACGTTATTTTATCTTAATGGGGGTTCAAAGGGGGCGGAAGACCCCTTCCGTCAGGGAGGGATGGATAGCCCCCTTTGTATAAGGTTAAATATCGGCTCTTCAAAATTCTCCTAATGCCTGACGTAGGATTCAGGTTTCGAGCCTACACAAATTCGCAAACGTTGAGGGCGTTAAAGGCCCAGTTAAGGATGGCGTGTGAGCTGTACAACACCCTGCGTTGGGCAGACTCCTATTTCTATGCAAGAGATGGAAAAGGTCTGAATCAAACCCAGTTGAGACAACTAGCCCTAGACCTGAGGAAGCAGGACGGGGAGTATAAACAAATGCACTCTCAGGTGGCGCAGAACGTTGCAGATCGCTTCTACGAGGCTAGGGAGAGGTTCTTCAAGGGATTGGCGCGTTTCCCCAAGGAGAGGAAGCCCCACAGATGGTACTCGCTTGTGTACCCGCAGAGCGGGTGGAAAGTGCTGAGCGCGAAGATAATCAGGAAGAATAGCAGAGAGGCGAGGGAGGGCCACCCCAAGAAGTTGATGAAGCTGAGCCTCTCCCACCTGGGCGTCTTCAAGGTTCTGGTGCATAGGGACTTCCCCCTTGATAAGGTAAAGAGAGTGATCGTGAAGTTGATACCTTCGGGGAGGATCTACATCTCCTTCGTGGTCGATTACGAGTTCCCCAAGCTACCTCAGGTCAACAAGGTAACTGCACTTGATGTGGGCATCAAGACCCTCATCATGACTTCCGATGGGGAGTACTTCCCCAACCTGAAGCCTTACGAGAAGGCGTTATGGAAGGTGAGGCACCTACACCGAATCCTGTCCAGGAAGCAGTTCCTCTCCAAGAACTGGTTCAAAGCAAAGATCAAGTTAGCCAAGGCATACGAGCACCTCAAGAACCTGAGGAAAGACCTCTACATGAGGTTAGGTAAACACTTTGCAAGGAACTACGACGTCCTCGTTATGGAGGACATACAAGTCAAGAAGCTCGTGGGCAACTCCCTCCGAAGGATGAGGATGAGGCTCCACGACGTCGCCTTCCACGAGCTCAAGATGATCTTGAAGTACCAGATGGAGAAGCACGGTAAATCCATTGCCCTTGTGGATCCGGCGTACACGTCCAAAACCTGCGCCAAATGCGGTTACGTGAAGGAAGACCTAACCCTCCTTGACCGAGTGTTCTCCTGTCCGCGATGCGGATGGATCACAGACCGTGATTACAACGCCTCCCTGAACATCTTACGTAGATCGGGGTCGGTGCGACCCTTAGGGCCTGTGGAGTTCCGCCCTCTACCGGTACTTCGGTACTGGCAAGGTGGAGCTAGGAAGCAGGAAGCCCCGTCCGTAAGGGCGGGGTGAGTTCACTTACTTTCCTCTCCCTAGTCACAGGGAGGATAAGATTTCATGACGCCTCATCCGACTTGTATAGTCCAGTTGTACAAGGAGTAACCCATCAGTGCTGTACCAGCAGAGTCGTTGTTGAACTCCATTCCTACCTGCACAGCGTCCAAGTAATATGTGCTCTCATTCATGTTCTTGAATATCTTTTCCATGAAGGGGAAGCTCCCCTGAACCATGGTGGTCAGAGGTACTGTGACCTTACCCTCCATTTCCTGTTGGCTTACGTAGTAGACTCCTATCCAACCGTCTCCGCTACCCGTGTGGGGTAGGACGTACACTGAGAAAGTCATGTTCTCAGGCGTCCCGTTAACCACGCCGGGCACTGTGAAGGTGCCCTCATTTACGAAGTACTTGGAGGTTATTTCCTCCTGGTGGTACAGCCATATCATGATCTCTACGTCGGGGAACTTCAAGTAAGTCGTGTTAGGGTCCTGGCTCATCCATATGTCGTAGGAGAAGTCGTCAATTGACCCCTTGTCTAACCAGAGAGAATAGGAGAGACATGAATCGGTGTAAGGTAAGCTCTCCACCGGTGCAGGCAACTCAAGGAGGGGAGACTCCACTGTACGGCCTGCGAAGGGGAACCAACACTCCTGCCCGTACATGACCCCGGGGTAGCCGTTCACACCTATGGAAGGAGTGATCTTTTGGAAGTGGGTCATGTTTATGTCCACATTGAGGGTCGGCCCGTCGTAGGTCATGTTGACGTATCCGTCAGCTACCTTCATGTTCCACACGAAAGGAGATACCATGAGGGACGCGTCAGGGGTGTATGCCTCGGCCATGGAGTAAGCACTGTCGCTCTGGTGGTGACCCAGGACCGTGAACGTACCGCCGGAGTTATAGAGCAGTATCTCTGAGACTGAGTCAGAAGGGGTAGGGCTGGAAGAAGTTATCGCTTCGCCTCTCGTTGAGGACGCTTCTCTTGAGGTACTAGAGGATGAACTTGAGGAAGGTATTGAAGAGGAGTCCGGGTGATATATTGTAAAGAAAGACACTACGCCTCCCGCTACCACAAGTAGCAGAACAATAACTGCAGTAGATTTAGCCTTCATGTTAAAAGTGATGTAATACAAGGTATTAAACTGTTTTTCTAATAATCTTTCTTAATCTATAGAGTAGGAAAAGAAATGTAAGAAAGTGAAAAAGGAATAAAATAGTAGACAGAGAAAGAAGTGAGAGAGGGAAGGGAGGTAAAAAAGGGAGGAGGGAAAGAGGTAAGGAAAGAGAGGGGAAAACTTCTAGCGTTTTCCTTGATCATTCACTTTTTTCCTCTCCTCCTTCGTGAACTTGAGAGCAAGGGAAGCGTATGCTGCAGCCCCGAGCTTCAGTACGTCCTCATCAACGCAGAACTGGGAACTGTGGTTAGGATATACGCAACCCTTCTTCTCGTTTCTAGTTCCGAGGAAGAAGAACGTCCCCGGGGCAACCTGCAGGTACCTTGAGAAGTCCTCAGCTCCCAGGATCGGGTTGGTCTCAACTACTGTAGATATCTCCCTCAAGGTGTTCATTACTTCCTCAGTGACATCAGGGTCATTGAACGTGATAGGGTAAGGGTCTTCCATGAACTTAACTTCGCACTCGGCACCGTACACTGAGCACGTTGATGACACCACGTCTTTAACGTACTGTAAGGCCCTCGTCCTAACGTCTTCGTCTAAGCTCCTGATTGTGCCCTGCATAAAGGCTTCGTCAGGGATCACGTTGTCCGTCGTCCCGGAGTGGATGTTGGTTATGGAGAGCACGAAAGGTTTAGTCGGGTTCACCAAACGGTTCACGCTGTATAACGCGTTAGCTATTTGGACTGAAGTATGGATCGGGTCAACAGTCTCATGGGGAGCTGAACCGTGTCCTCCCCTGCCATGTACTCTGATGGTGAAGGAGTCAGGGACTGCCATGAAAGCTCCCTTCCTAGTCGCGAAGACCCCGGAAGGGTAGGAAGAGGAGATGTGTATCCCGAAGACGTAGTCTACTCCCTTCATAGCGCCAGCCTCTATCATGGGCTTGGCGCCTCCCTTACCCCCGTCCTCCTCTGCGGGCTGGAAAAGGAGCCTGACCTCTCCTGGGAATTCCTCCTCTGAAAGTATCATTGCAGCTCCCAGAAGCATTGACACATGAGTGTCGTGACCGCAGGCGTGCATCACGCCGTCCACCTTGGACTTGAATGGCAGGTCTGTCTCCTCTTTCACCGGAAGCGCGTCCATGTCTGCCCTGAGGGCTACCGTGCTTCCCTTTCCTTTACCCTTTAACCTACCGACTACTGCAGTAGGTAAACCTACGTTGGTCTGGACCTCTACCCCAAGGGAACGTAATGTCTCGATCACGAGCGAAGACGTCTTCTCTTCCTTGTAGGAAAGCTCAGGGTTCTCGTGGATTTCCCTCCTTATCCTGATGATTTCCTTCTGAAACTTCTCTGCCTTTTTCACTAAATCATTCATAGGTAAGTATAGAGAGCCTTTACTCTTTATAACTATTTGATTTCACTGTATAACTATTTGATTTCACTGTTTTTCACAAGAGGCTTGAGGAAAGGAATAGAACCTAACTCGAAAACGTTAGAGAGGGGATCACAAGGGAAAGTCTAAAAAGGGAAAACTCGCATACTCAAATGAAGAAGTATACACAATGGCGGATCCTGATGGAGGTATTTCTCTTACGTTCACATGGTGTACTTCAGTATCTCGTTTTCGTCCTCTCGGGACGATTTTTAGACCGTTTGATATCTTGTCGACTTATTCATCATTTAACACGAGAGACCCCGTAAGGGCAAGATAGTTTACTGAACTCTTATCTCCACCATCTTCTGTGCCTCGTCTGACATGAGCCACTCTATCCCTCTCCTGTAATCGTCGAACTCTTTGGATTCGAAACCGTAGCTGGAAGCCAACTTCCAAGGGGAAGTCTCGGGGGAGAGAACGTCAGAGTTCATGTTAGACCACCCCCTTAACGAGTTATAACCTTGGTTGTTCACCACGAGGACTTTCATCACGCCCCCGTACTTCTGCGCGCTCCACAAGGCTTGGAAACTGTAGTTGAAACTCCCGTCTCCGACTACGGCAAGGGACTTACCTCCCGCTGATGCATATCCGAATGAGGCTGGGATTGCCCACCCTATGAAACCGGCCCTATTAGCGAAGAAGGACCTCCTCCTGTAGCTTAACGCTTTCCTCAGTGACTCCCTATAAGAAGGGACCTCGTCGAAGATAGCGTACTTCTCCGAGTACTTACTCAGCTCAAGGAATATCTTGTCTGCAGGTGTCTGCTTGGTTTCCACCCTTCTAGGAACAATCTCGTGTGTGGATACCATTCCCTTAGCCATCTTCAAGAAGTGTTTCGGGTTACACACGACAGTTTCCCAAGGTCTCTTGCTAGCCTCCTCCCAGTCCATGGTCACTTGTATTACCTCCTTGTCTCTGAGTGACGAATCGTCGGGGAAGAGGACGTTGTTCACGCTCCCTCCTACGATCAAGATCAGGGAGAAGTCTCCTAACACCTTGTTTATCTCACTGCTTCTCCTAGGTAAGTCTCCCATGAAGAAGGACTGATTCCCGTCGAATGGTGATCTGGACGCGAAAGGTTCGGCGAAAACGGGGACGTTAGCGCGTGTCACGAACTCGTTCAGCTCGTCGTGAGCATTAGTCACATCTATCTCGTAACCTGCTACGACTGCGACCTTCTTACATGAGTTGAACCTTTTCATGACTTGTTTAACGACCTCTTCCCCACAACAGACGTCTACGACATGAGAGAACTTCGGCTCTGCCTCGTATTCCTTCCTCTGTAGGTCTTCAGGGATAGAAACCATGGTTGGCCCGTAAGGTGGAGTCAGGGAGATCTTCGAAGCCCTCTCTAGGTATCTTAGGACCTCTTCTTCCCGCCTGGCCTCAAACGACGCCTTCACGAAAGGCCTAGCCATGGAGGTCAAATCTCCGTAGAGTCTTGGCTCATCGATCAGGTAATCTGAGGTCTGTTGTCCAGTTATGATGAGTAAGGGAACCCTGTCCGCCCTCGCGGTGTTAATGAACCCCATTGCATTAGACAACCCGGGGGAAGCATGAAGGTTCACTATGCCTAACCTGTCTTCCTTCAGATAGTAACCCTCAGCCATCCCCACCGCAATGCCGTCCTGAAGGGCTAGGAAGTACTTGAACTCGTCCGGTTTCTCCCTTAAAAAAGATAGTTCGGTAGTACCTGGGTTTCCATATATCCTGTCAGAAAGGAGGCTCAAGAATTTGTAAACTTTTTCCCCGAGCATAAGTAACACTTCAATGAAGGTATAAAAAATAAATTGGTTGCTTCAACTAAGATCCTATAAAATAAAGGAAACTAGAAAGATAAATTGAGTCCATCAAGGGTGAAAGAGAAGGTTTCGCATTTTTCATGTCAAAATGAGAGACCCATCTTGGCTATTCAGATCCCTATCACAAACTGTATTTCATGAATAAGATTGATACATAGCGAACTGAACTATCGATCGTGAACCCATTCCTTGCTGATGCAAAAGCATTTATAAATAAATATTTTTTACATTTCCTTAAGTAAACTAAATTTGCATGGCCGTGAATGGTTTCCATCAATGAACACTAAACTAATCAACTCTCATGGTTGCGATTCTTCAACTTTACATGGACATTTCGTCTATCGTGAAAAAATTATTAATCTAGGGTGCTTTACCCAGTCCTAGAAATGAACTTTTGTTTTTACTGTGTGAGCCTTTCCTTTTCATTTTTTACGAAATCTATCTTCCGTTCAGAGTAAATTATTTTCATGAATATGACATGATAAAAGAATAATTTTTAATCTTTCTCCTATATACTTTTTAATCTTCTAGAATAAAAGGGGAGTTGGATAAAAAATGGATACGACTTTTGTAATGGAGAGGTTAAGAAAAGAAGGAGTGAACGTAACTGATGACAGTGTTTTGGTGAACGAGAAATCAAAGGACTGGAGCTTCGTCTCTCCCAGACTATCCCACCTGTCAGGGAAGGCAGACCTAGTCGCGTTCCCCAAGAGCGAGGAAGACGTGGTCAAGGTAGTAGAAGTAGCACTAGAGGAACACGTCCCCTTGGTCCCCAGGGGAGCAGGTTACGGTACTGTGGGAGGAGCAGTCCCGCTCAAGGGAGGGATACTCATAGACATGTCATTGATGAAGGAAGTCATCTCAGATGAAGACACGGTGAGGGCCCAAGCGGGAGCACCTTTCTCCTTCAGGGCAAGGGTATATCCTACGATATGGTCTAAGACAAGCGTCGGAGGGTACTTCTGTGGCGGTTCCTGGGGTATAGGGTCTTACCAATACGGACCTAACTGGGACCAAGTCACAGAGATAAGGATGGTCAACCCTAAGGGAAAACTGGTCACCCTCAGGGGAGGAGACGTGAAGGTAGCTGCCCACGCTGAGGGCACCACGGGAATAGTAACGGAGCTAAAGATCTTGACCAGGGATGAAGAGGACCAGTCCAAGATAATCCTCTTCGATTCTCTTCAGGACGCGTCTAAGTTCATAGAGAAGATATACGATGACGAGGTCCCCCTATACCACATGACCCTGAGGTCTCCCGAGATGGGCAAGGCTACCGAGAAGTCTGTTGGGTATTACACCGGGAAGTGGGAACTCTTGGTCGTTTACCCCAAGGATTCCACAGTTTATTTTGACGGAATGGACGGAAGCCCTCTTTGGAGCAAGCGAAACATGTTCTTTGCCGCGGTATACGTTAACATGCACGCGATGAGAAAGAACGTCTATTACAGTCAATACCACATTCCGATAGAGGACATGACCTCGGCAATCGAGAGCGTGAAATCGGCTAAACCCATAGTGGAGTCTGAATTCGCCAGTGACGGAAAGGCTCACACGTACTTCCTGACCGAAGACGTCGAGTCATTTCTAGTAATAGAGAAAATAATGGGCACATCGACTTTCAACTTACATGACATAAGAATAGATGGCAGACTTCCAAGGAACCACCTCCACAGGATAAAAACTTACAAGAAAGCTTACGATAAGGAGGACTTGTTCAACCCGGGGAAAGTAGGGATTTAGGTAAGGACGTTGCTGAAAAAACTGATGAAGACTGGAGTGAGCTTCTCCACCGACCCTGAGGTAGTGGCTGAGAAGTCGAGTGACCTTACAAGAATGTCGCCCGAACTATCCCACCTGTCAGGGAAGGCAGACCTAGTCGCGTTCCCCAAGAGCGAGGAAGACGTGGTCAAGGTAGTAGAAGTAGCACTAGAGGAACACGTCCCCTTGGTCCCCAGGGGAGCAGGAAGGAACAACATAGGGGGAGTCATCCCAATGAAAGGAGGGATAATACTTGACATGGGAGGGATGACATACCACCACGAGGATGAAAAGAGGTTCATGACACAGCCTGGGGTGAAATACTTCGATGAGGGGATGACGTTCAACGCTAGGATTTACCCTTCCACTTTCAGGGACGGCGTCACTATCGGGGGGAACTTCGAGGGAGGGTGCGGGGGAATAGGAGCGTTCAGGTACAACAGAGTATGGTGGCAAGCTGAGAGTGTAAGGATGGTAAATCCTAAGGGGAAGGTGGTGAGCCTCACTGCAGACGACGTGAAGGTAGCTGCCCACGCTGAGGGCACCACGGGAATAGTAACGGAGATCTCGTTACTCAAGAAAGAGTGGGCCAATGACGTCCCGGTAACCCTCAAGTTCGAGTCAATTGATGATGCAGTGAAGTTCTCTTTGGACGCATATGACGAGTATTACCCTATATATCACATGACGTTGAGGTCACCTAGGGCTTCCACCTCGATGGAGGGAGAGACCGGAGTTGCGTCGAGCGGTTGGTTTGTAATAATTTCCCTTCCTGAAGGGGAAACATTGGAAGTCCCAAAGAAAGCTCAGGTTGTCCACGATGAAGGTAGGCTGTGGGAAAGGAGAGACCTCTTCTTTGGAGGGATAATATGGTTCTTCTGGAGGCGGCTTGGACAAGTGTTTTACCTGACCAGGGACATTCAAGTGGAGAACTTACATGAACTCCTCGTTAATGTGTCGTCCATGTCTACAGTTCAGGTTGAGTTCCTGAGGGGAGGGATAGCGCATCCTTTTCTGATAACGACTGACTCGAGCTCTTTCAATGCGGTTAAGAAGGTAATGTATTCCTTCCCTGGGCGCAACTTCGACCTTCACGACGTGAAGATAAACGGTAGGCTCGACAGAGACCACCTCCAGAAAATAATCACGTATAAGAAAGCTTACGATAAGGAGGACTTGTTCAACCCGGGGAAATTATCTTTTTAGAATCCTTTTTGTATACTAAAATTTCATCATTGCCTTTCTGCTCTTCTTATCCCCTTTTCAACTTTTGTATATAATAACAATTAAATTTAAAGTTTGTTTTTTAAAAAATGCACTTTCCCCACTTTCCTCCCTCAAGGGACTAGAATCACAGCTTACCGGGGTTGAATATGTCCCAGGGGTCGACCCTTCTCTTCAGCTCCATCACTTCGTTCAACACTTCCTTGTCCAGTCCCAGCAACCTCTCCTTCACGGTGTTGAATTTGTTCTCCCTCATTTTCAGGTTTTCCCTAGTGAAAACGTCCATGAATATAACAGGTTCTCCAAAGTGATTCATCACTTCACCGTGTATTACACCTCTCTTTACTTCCTTCATAACGTTAATTTCTTTCAAACTCAGTTTGGCTCCGAACCACTTAGAGTTAGGCCTGACGGTCGTAGCGAAGCTTAACTTCTCGTCGGTTTTTAGATTACTCCCGATGCTCTTCGAAGACGAAACCACCAGTATCCATTCCTTCTCTTCCTGCTCTCCGAAGATAGAGGTGAACCCTTCCTTATTGTAAACGCTCACTAAGTTTACACGGTCTTTCTGGTCGAACAAGACCTCGATCTCCTTCCTCAGGGACTCTAGGTCAGAGAAAGGGACGTACTGCATTTCATAGTCTTGGTCATCAACTATGTTAAGGGTGGCCTCCTTCAGAACTCCAGTTGTTCCCCACGCATGAGTTACTCCAAGTATTTCCTTACCTGAGAGCTTCAAGTCCTCATAGGCGATCAGATCCATTTCTCTAGTAAGAACTCTGAAGTGTGTCCCATACTTAAAGGACCCTGGCCCTCCGCTCCCGCCCTCTATGAAGCCTCCTATTGTGGAGATCGCGAAACTGCTTGGATATACCGGCAACGTCTTTCCTTCCCTCCTGAGGCGGTTTAAAATGTCGATGACTTTAGTACCTGACCTCACTTTTACGCTGGTAGTGTCTTCATCTATTACCCCGTTGAATTGGCTCAAATCTACGAAAAGGGACGGCTTGTTAGGAATGAGTTGCCCGAAGTTCGTGGTTCCGCTACCTAAAGGTATGATGGGGACCTTTTCCTTCACGCATTCCTTGACCACTTGATCTATTTCTTCCTCGTCATTGACTCTGATCACTCCACATCCTGAGAGGTTCGGTTGTTCATCGTAAATGAACTTCATGTTAAGGTTGACTGTGCTAAAGTTAGCTGAATCTAAACATTTCATGGAGATTTTTGAGTAAGCTTAATTAAAAAGCGTCTATATTCCTCTCCTTCTAAACTGCCGTTGGTCGTGTCTGTAAATATCCCGGCATGAGACTTTCAACTTTTTGTAATAGGTATGAAAGGCGATAGAAAACTTTAATCTATCTTTATAAAAATCTAGACATGGGGAAAATGAGTTTGCGCAGTATACTCAAGAATCCACTGAAAGAGAGAAAGAGACGGAAAAACCTTTTTCATGGCAATGAAATATATAGGCAATGAAAAGGTGTCCGGTCTGCGGAGGAATAAACGAGGACAGTTTACCTCAATGCAAGTTCTGTGGTACTCCGCTCTATTTCGTTAGGAGCTTCATCACCGTTCCCTTTGGGCATAGAGAAACCGTAGGCTTTAGGGAGCTATTGAGGTTTTCCTCTCTTGCATTGATATCCCTCATTCTCTCTATAGGTGTCTTAGTCCCTTTCTTCCTCTTTTCCTTGGGGTTGATCCCTACTCTCAACTACGTTGTAGGTATAGGTGCGTTAGCCTCAGCGTCTTTGGCCGTGGTCTCCCTGATCCAGTTGAAGAGGGGTTTGGTGAACTTCTCCGGCGTGAGAGGGGTATACAAGGTCTCAGTAGGTTCATACATGACCATAGCCTCCACGCTGATCGTGTTCGTGCTACCGATCATAGCTTACCCCGTGCTTGAGGTCTTCGCTCTTCCCTCACCAATCGACTTTTTGTCCCTTAGCCAGAGCGAGTTAATCATAGGCGTCATAGAGATATTCATAGAGATATTCACCGGTGCATCGATCGTCATGGTAGGGATAGGGATTCACGACATAGGGTCAACATTCAAGGTAGAAAGCATGTCCACTGGTGGTTTAATCATGGCAGTAGGCGGTGCTCTGATACCCATTTTCTACCCACTCTCAATCATCTTGGGTATAACGTCGCTTCTCCTTACAAGGGCCGGAGCTAAAACCGCACTGAGGAGAGGTTACGCTACCCTTTTTTACTGATCCTATAGTGTTCCCAAGGACAGTCCTATGCTTTTCCTTGAGAATATATTACACCAATTCTTTCAATATGTGAAAAGATTAGCTTAGACATAGGAGGAATTGAGCTTAATTCTTACTTAGGCTTAACGAAGTACATATACTATAAAATGGGCTACGTGTACGTCCTAAGTTAGATTTATAATAACCGTACGGTTAAAGTAGATCATAAGTAAAATTTGAATTATTTGTCCCTGTCGAGTTCAGGGACAAGGTAAAAGAAGAAGCTAAGAGGAGAGGTATGTCCTCCTCTCTCATACAAGAAGTAATGGAGAATTATTTCAAAGAGAGAGAGGAGAGCAATCTAGAATGGAGAAAAGGTGAAGTTCAAAAAGAAGGAAACCCTGTGTAACTGTAAAAAAGGTTTTCATAATAGGGTTTATCTGAAGGAGTGAACTCACCCCGCCCTTACAGACGGGGCTTCCACACCTCGCTATGGAGATTTCCTGCTTCTCAGAGGAACCTCGATCCCCCCTCACCTACAGCTTTCTACCGAACGGGACCGTTCTGCAATGCCCCGTGTAGGAGGTTACGGAGGGTTTTCTCTATATAATGAAAGATCCCCCAGTCCTGAGGATAGTGATCCAACTCTTACATCCAAGGCCTGAGGAAATTTAGACATATAAATAATAAATAGAAATAAAGTTTACATAAGGGGGCTATCCACCCGCAGGAAGATTTTCGCCACCTTAAACCCCTATAAAATTAAAACTTGTCAAGATATCTAAGCTCCCTAACCCACAACACTTCATTTCACTTTGACTTGACATTATTATCAACTCATAGGGATTCAGGTAGCTCCTTCAATTCAGCGAGTGTCCGTACCCAAGAAGAAGAGATAATAAACTTCCCTCCCTCTTTATACTATATGATCCTTGAGTTAAACCTTCGGTTCGTTAAGTCCTTTCTGGTGGAGACCAGGGGGAATGTGTTCTTGGTGGACTCGGGAGTAGTTGGTAGCGGTAGGAAGATCATTTCGTTCCTCGAGAAAAGCGGGAAGAGTCCCTCGTCGATTAAGACAGTAGTATACACACACTCCCATGGGGACCACATTGGTGGAGCGAGTGAGCTGAAAATGCCCCACAACCTCATTCACGAGAAGGGAATCGATTTCCTCAGGAAAGGAATTCCTAAGAAGCCAGTCCTCCATTCGGCTCCCCTAAAACTGTTGTTTTCCCTCGGGTCTCCGTTCTTCACCAGAAGGTCCGGTCCCGTCTTCGACGTAGAGAAGCTCAATGAGGGAGAGCTCTTCCCCGGGATCCAGTTAGTTTTCACACCCGGACATACCGAGGACTCGGTATCGATCTATGTGGAAGACGAAAGGGCGTTGATCGTGGGCGATATGTTACAGGGAGACAAGAAGGGCCTTAAGATACCGTCCATCTATGAGGACTTAAACCAGTTGAGAAGGAGCATAGAGAAAGTCAAGGAATTTAAGGTGGAGAAAGTTTACGTCTCCCACGGTATAAGCGGGCCGCCGAGATGGCCTTTCTAGAACGAAGATAGTCATCTCTCTCAATATCACGTCACAGTTGACTCTAGCCTCTTCACCTTCGATATATTCTTACCTGGAGCCAAGAAGGTCCTGAGATCGAAAATCTGGAATTACTTCTACTTTATAGATCAATCTCATTATACTTATTCATGAATGTTCTAATATAGTTAATAAAGATAAACTTTATTAATTATATATAATCGAAAATTGACCTATGGACGACGAAGGTTCTTATAAAAAACATGGACGAATAACTTTACAAAATGTTGAAGGCTAAGGCTGCATTACTCGGGATTAACGTTTCCTATGCCATTCAGCAAGCTATATCGCTTTAGCTCAATGTTACAGACAGCGTTTCGGACCAAAACTACACCGTCCTTAAAACTACTCCCGAGGCAATGAAGGCTCTAAATGAGGGGAATTACGTTTTAGTGTGCGACGGTAAATACGTGGGGTCCTTTAAGGACGAGAAGAAGGCCCTTGAGAGCTAAGGAGTATAATAAGTATATGATAAGTAATAAAAATTATTCAAGACAAGAAATTGGAGAATGGGTATGGTCCTCGATTGCTTTAGAATAGGTGACAGACCTGAAGTTCCCATAACCGTTACGGATATAGTTAAACACATGTCGATTGAGGTCAATGCTTCAATAGACACGAGCTTCTCAGGTTATTTGCTTTTAGCGAACCCGTTATACCCAAAAATAAACAGTGTAGAGTTAGACGAGAGCTACTGGAGAACTTACGCTACACTTAACGGTATTGTTAGGACTAAAGTCGCTAAGGCTAGAATATACTTCATCAGGCTTTAAAGAACAAGGCAACTTCACCCAGTATTGACGTCCAAGTCAGCCGTACCTCCTCACGCTGTTAGGTCATTAGCCTCCAGACACGGAGTGTGGGGGTCTCTTCGTGTTTGACGTTAATGTCTCGAAACTTGCGTATATTTGAAATATAACCTTGTCTTTTAAGGCCTGACAAAGTATAAAAATAGGGAAAATAGAGTTGGAGAGCTTTGTGGAAAGTCCGATCTTAGGTAGGAATACAACGTTAATGGGGAGGAGCTATTAAAGAAGTTCGGTGTAGAGATCAAGAAAGGAGAAGAAATATGTCTAGACGATCCTTAGGGATTTCGGGTTAAACTACCACTTCTGGACCTTGAAGTTAATAACGCGCGATTGAGAGAGATTTCGGGATAAAGTAGAACCCGAAGAGTTTTGGCCATCTCAGGAAAACCGGCTTCAAGTACGAGAAAGACAAGAGGGCCTACGTCAGAGACGAGGAGACCGTAGAGAAACGGGGAGAGGAGGAAGGGGAGAGGCTTTTAAAAATAGGGGAGGAACACAGGGTACGTGCATTCCACGAGTGTTACTTTTCCCCCGTGAATAAGGGGGTCGGGGGAAGGTCGGGGGAAAATGATGGCTCAACGACGGGAAGAGTTACGCGGATAAGGTGAACAGCGGCCAGAAGGTGGATTAGCTTTACCTAGTCGACCTACGAGAAGCCTCACTGAACTCCGGAGACATACCCCACTTGAGGAAGGTGATGAAGCACGTGAAGGTGGCGATGGACAACTCCAGGATACACGTAAAATGAGGAAGTTCCTCGAGGTCGAGGAGGATAACGTGGAGTCCTTTTACCTACCGCCTTACCCTCCTGATAGAAGCCTGGGGGAGACCTCGGGCAGTGCTGAAGGGGAAGCCTTACTCGAAGGCCTATACGGATTTTAACCTTGAGAGCTAAGAGGTCCCTACGCTCCGTATCTAAGAGAACGAGACCTAGCGTACAGTGCGAAGTGCGGCGAACCTTGGACATCTCTAGATGAAGTTACCTTGTCCTTTAAGGACTAAGTATAAGAAGTGAAATACTAGGTACATGTTTCTGTCCCCTGCTTTAAGTAGACACAGAGACGCTAACCTGACCTCCTTAAAATTCCTATATAGCTTGTCTTGTATATATTGAACAATTTCCATATTTCTACATTAAAGCTTATCAACTGTATAAGCGACTTCATCTTATGCGTCAAATAGATGCTTTGGAGTCGCCGAGGTTTACTCAAATAACCACCTTTGGTAGGCTCCCGGAGTGTAAAGAGGGAGAGGAAGTCAAGGCTTTTTTCCTTGGAATACCTTTCGATGATGCCACTTCCTTTAGGCCAGGTGCTAGGTTCGGCCCTAGGGCTATAAGGGAAGCCTCCAGGATGCTTAGACCTTACAATCGTTTTCAGGATACATATCCTTTCGATATTCTCAACATGTGTGACCATGGAGACGTAAATGTTGTACCAGGTTCAACTGAGGATACAATGATGAAAGTAGAGGAATGGTTAGACAACGTAAAGGACTATGAAGCACCTTTCATAGCAGGAGGGGATCACTCTATAACACTTCCAGTACTCATGTCGCTCTCCAAGGCAGGCAAGGTCAACTTAATACATTTCGACTCTCATTTCGACACTTGGGATTCGTATTGGGGGAAGAGGTTTACCCACGGAACTTGGTTGAGGAGAGCGATAGAGATGGGCTTGGTAGGGGAGGTTTATCAAGTAGGAATAAGGTCTCCCCTTTACTCTAAAAATGATATCAAAGAAGTAGAAGACCTAGGAATTAACGTTGTTTACGTAGAGCAGGTGAAGGAGAACATGAACGACGTAATTTCTAAGCTGAACTCAATCAAAGGGAAGGTCTATATTTCTCTAGACATAGATGTAGTTGACCCAGCGTTTGCTCCAGGGACTGGTACACCCGAGGTGGGAGGTCTTACTAGCTATGAAATGCTCAAAATCATGAGAAGCCTGAACGTGGATTTAGTTGGGATGGACGTAGTGGAAGTATCTCCTCCTTACGATGTAAGCGAGGTCACTTCGCTTTTAGCAAGTTATTTACTTTACGAAGGAGCTAGTGTGAAGGCCAGAGAAACTGGAAATGAAGAGTTGCTAGAAAACGAAACTAAAAAAGAGCTAACTTAGTGACAAGAATTTTAGCCTCTCTTCTTTTTATTTTATTTATTTTTTATGTATATAACGCTGTATTTCCTTTTATTACCATCTACTATACTTTAACCATTTTCCATTGAACTTAAGCAACATCCTTTCGTTCCCTTTCTCATCCTTGACCTTGTCTACATCTATCATCACATCTATCATGCTCATTATCCCGTCTCCAAACATCTCATGGGCTACGTCCTTTATTGCGGGTCCGTAAAGGAGAACTGCCTCATAAAGTCTGTATACAAAGGGATCTGTGGGAGGCCAGGGTTGAGAGGGAGTCCTCATAGGTACATCCATCAAGACCTCCTTGTATTCTGGAGGTAATTCCAATATCTTCACCAAACCCTCAGCTTCCTCCTCAGTTGCTTGGCCATAGCCGTAAAGCAACATGGATGTATAAACTGGGCTTCTTCCTATGTGCTTTGATATTTCCTCCCATGTTAGCTTCTTTTCCCTCTTTCTCTGGAGCATGAGATCTCTAGCTTTAGATTTATCTAGCATAGAAAATTTACACCTTATCTTTATCACGTTAAGGCATTATTAACTTTTTAGGCATGACTTCAATACAATGTTGCTACTTTATTGGCGTATTTATAAATACTGTTCAATCCATTCTCATGGTGTCCTAGAATTCTATTTGGATTGGAAAGATAAAAGAAGATATTCTGTGAAGTGATAGACTCTTAATTAAAGATAGAGAAGAACATCGCGGAGAGTTTCATACAGTAAAGGACCACAAGTAACTCATGACCTCTTTATCGTACCCCAGAACGTGTCCCTGAGGGATCCTGCATTATATACTACTCCTCCTTTAATGGTGTACTTCACGTTAAAAGGGTTCAAGTCTTCGGCAGTCTTAACTTCACCAAAGACCGTTATGTCTGCGGGGTAACCTTCCTCGATTTTACCCGCCCTGATACCCAGGCACTCTGAAGCGGAGGATGTTGAAGCCGATAGAGACCCGCTAAATCCCATGTATTTGCTGAGGAGCACGATCTCCTTGTAGTTCATACCGTGAGGTCTATCTGAGGAACCAACGAAGTCCGTCCCTGCAACAATCTTTAACCCCAATGAAACTGCGATTCTCATGTCCTCTGTGAAGTGAGTACTTATTAACTCCTCCCTTTTCTCCCTTATTTCTTCTCTTAACTTGGATATCTTAGGGTTGACTTCGTAAGTAGCTAAGGTCGGCACGTAACATATGCCCTTCCTCTTGATCTCCTTGGCTAGTTCCTCGTTCAGACCTAAGCCGTGTTCCAGAGTGTCGACCCCTGCGTCAATACTGTTGGCTATTGCTTCCTCACCGTACGCGTGGGACGCGACCCTGAGGCCTGCGCTGTGGGCTTCGTCAACTATTGCCTTGAGGTCGTCTATGGTTAGGGCTACCTTAACTTTCCCTCCTTGGGAGAAAGCCCCTGAAGCGTAGACCTTTCGAGCCCGTGACCCGGGTTCAAATCCCGGCCGCGGCACTAATTTTTCCTTAAATTGAAAGGTCAGATGAGGGGTTATGACTGAGGTCGGAAACCATCTAGGAAAAATCGGAAACCATCTTAAACCCAAACTGGAAACTAATGATAAAAAAGAGGGCAAACCTCGCCCTTCAGGGCGGGGTAAAAAGTTTTAAGCTTCTTTTACACATTCTTCTTTATGACGCCCTCTTCTGGTCAACCTTCAGAGGATGAGGAGCGGGAGCCGACATTTACTCCCGCAATACCAGAGGAGGGTGTCTACGAAGTTGAGTATTCAAACAAGAGGACTAACATAGTACGTCTCTTGCCAAACGGTTTTCAAGAAAGAAAATTGAGAAGATTAGCTAATGAATGTTCCAAGTTATTCAATGGGTTAAACTATGAGAGAAGACAGCAATTTTTCCATGGGGAAAAAGTAGATCTAAAAGGAACGTGGGACAAGTACTATGAGAAGTACAAAAGCACTCTAGGTGTTAACGCTCAAGCTGTTATGCAGAAGAATAACGAAGCGTGGAGTTCATTCTTTTCATTACTGAAGTTGAAAAAGCAAGGGAAACTACCATCACACACGAACTACGTTTCACCACCAAGGTATTGGAAGGACAGAGAGACTAAGAGAAGTAAAGCTAATCCTTGTAGTAAGACAAGATCGTTATGACGTTGATGAAGAAAGACATGTAATAATCTTTAAGGACTTCCACATGGAGATAGAGTTTGTAGGTAGGTTAAAGTGGTACGGTAAACAAGGTAGGTTAGAGATCATCTATGATGAAACTACGAATCACTGGTATGCCCACATACCAGTTGAAGTTGGGGTTGAAGAAACAAAGACTGGTAAGAAGAGCAAGTATATTGTTCACGGTGAAAGAAAGTCAATCCAGATTGAAACACCGAAAGGAAATAAGATAGCCTCCATAGACTTAGGCATCAATGTATTAGCAAGTGTTGTCGTGAACGACGGAACGTGGTTACTCTACAAGGGTGTTAGGGCTAAGGAGGACTACTTCTACTTACAAAGGAAGATCGCCGACGCACAATCGTTAGCGGACAAAACTAAAAACATTGGTGAATACGAAGCTTATGAGGAGTTAGTAAGAGGGAAGAGGAGGTTGTTTAAGAAGCTATACAATCGTTTGCTTCACTTATATAGAAACCTTGCGTCACATTTGGTTAAGAAATTGCACGTTCTAGGTGTATCTACAATCTACTTGGGTTACCCCTTCAACATTGCACAAGACAAGGGCAACAAGTTCACAGTGAACATGTGGTCTTACCGCAAGTTAATGGAAGCTATTGAATTAAAGGCTCAAGAATACGGTATGAAAGTGTATGAAGTTGTTGAATACAATACTTCAAGGCTATGTGCTTACCATAACGTGGAAGTGAAGAGACACCCTAGGGGAGTAGTAAGCTGTCCTTTAGGTCATAAATTGCACAGCGACTTGAACGGTGCTTTAAACATTCTTAAGAAAGCGATAGACAAAGTAGTGTTAACAGTTAAAAAACCGTTGTCTTTCCTAGTATTTCATAACGGAGTAGCACCCGTAAAGGGGTGTAACCCTTGAGACCTCGGGGAACCCTCGCCCTTCAGGGCGGGGAGGAGGTCAGATGGCCTTAATAGATATAGATAAGCTCACAAATGAGCAAAAAATCAGATTATTTACATATGCAACTGAGGAAAAAGGAATAACATATGAGCAATTAGGAATCTCTAAAGCTTCAGGTTGGAGATATAAGAAAGGGCTGAGAGAAATACCTAAAGAAGTAATTGAGAAAGTGCTGCAATTCTTAGCACCAGATGAAATAGCTAGAATAATTTACGGTAAGAAGATAGAGAAAGCGGATATAAACGACCTACTAAAAGTAATAAACACTGCAGTGGAGGATCCACAGTTCCGTTCTTTGCTTTTTATGATGTTAAATAGGTTCTTAGGAGAGTATGTTAGACAGAATACGAATAGTTACGTAGTCACTGAAGAGGACCTAAAACTGTTTGAGAAAATATTAGAGCAGAAGAGCAAAGCAACTAGAGACGAAAGACTTAGACATATAAAATACGCCATGAGGGATTTAGGCTTTTCACTCTCGCCTGAGTCCTTGAAAGAATACATATTAGAATTAATGACAGAAGAAGGACCCAACGTAGCGAGGCATAGGGCTAACACGCTTAAACTCTTTATCAAAGAAGTAGTAGCAAGTAGAAATCCCATTTTGGGACAGATACTTTATAATTCATTCAGAGTGCCAAAGGTGGATTACAAATACTCCCCTCCTCCTCTTTCCTTAGAGATATTAAAGAATATATTTCAGTTGATAGGTCATTTAGGTGCAAAGACATTCTTTCTTATCCTTGCAGAGACTGGATTAAGAGTAGGGGAAGTCTATTCTCTTTCTGTAGAACAAGTAGATCTAGAGAATGGGATAATTAAATTAATGAAAAATAGTGCGACAAAGAGGGCTTACATTTCATTTCTACATAAGGAAACTTGCGAAGGAGCGGCCGCCTTCACATTTCCGAATAACCCTTTACCGTAGTAAAGGATCTTCTTATTCCCTTCCTTTTCAACATCTATATAACCTAACTTCTCCAGCTTATTTACAACGTCATTTACCTTATCCCTATCCAGGCCTAATTCCTTTAGTAAGTCTACTAAATACATCTTCTTCCCATTTCTGAAGATGTGGTAGAGGACAAGCTGTTCCAGTACTTGAGGTTTCTCTATGTATTTCATAATTGGATTTACTATACTCTCTATGTCTTCATTCTTCGGCACTTCTCCAGTCGCGTATTTCTGCATTCTCTCTATTACCTTCTTCAGCTTCTCCGGATCCTTTTTAGTGGGGACGTAGTTTATCTTAACCCTTACTGGAACTACCTTATCCCCTTCTTTCCTCGGTGTAATAATTACTACTGCTTCGCCTACTCCTAAACCTGGCAGCGTCTTTTCTAGTTCGGAGCCGAAATCTGGGAATATCTTTGCAAATGCTTTGGCGTCATCACCTTGTTCCTTCATTAACATCTTAACTCCCGTATTACTCATTATTGATTTAATTAGTGACATATCTAACTGTCCAGTATGCTGGTGCGCCATTATGATATGCATTGCATATTTTCTAGCTTCACTTAAGATATCGTCTATCACGCTAAGGGAAGCGATATTTTGGAACTCGTCCATAAATGCTATGATTGGGATCCTTTCCATATTCAATGCAGCTCTAGCCAACGCATAATACCACGTCTTAAAGATCCATCCAGCTAATATTAGAAATGAAGCGTCATTTCCTACAGCTGCTTTCGATGCGTTTATTACTATAATATTTCCAGGCTTGAATAACTCATTATCGTCTATCTTTGTCTTACTGAATATCTTAAGTAATAATGGATTTGTCCCTAGCATTTCCAACCTAGAGATTGCGGATAAGAAACTTTGCTCCTGCATGTTCTGGAACATTTCTAGCTTACTTTCCCACGTAGGGTCGTCTACCGGCAAATCTATTTCCCCTGTTCTCAGCTTGTAGATGATCCTGTAAAGGTCCCTAAACGTGGGTTCTGGAGTTTTTGAGTAGAGCAATTGCATTGAAACCTGAATGATGTACTTAACATACACTGCAGTGTCCTTAAGGCCGAATAATTTCTCGAATATCTCCATAACGTTGCTGAAACCTAACAACAACGCTTGTTCTTTATTAGGCAAATTGGGCAAAGCTAGGGGATTGATTGAGAGAGGAGCCTCAACTGGGTGGAAGTATATTAAATTCTCGTTATCGGCGAAATAGGAGGCTACTTCTTCTGCCATATCGCCGTGAGGGTCGAATATCATTATTATTGCATTATTGTATGCCTTCCTTATTGATGTTATCAGAGAGATTATGGTTGTGGTCTTCCCAGCTCCAGTCCCTCCGATAATATAGCCGTGCCGGTAAAGGTCCTCTAACTCTAACATATATGGTTTGCCAGAGGGTATCGTTTTACCTATCTCAAACCCATTTCTGTTAGGAGGTAACTCTGGTAATAGTCCTCCAGTAACAAAATTGACTGGAATTACTGACGGATTAGGAATTACTGCAACTTTACTTATTTTGTCCTCGTCAATCCAGAGCCATCTCTTAATTTTGAGAGAATGAAACCTCGGAACCCTGGGTATTGTATCCTCCCATCCCTTACTTTTTCTAATCTCTAACTTCAGTTTTCTACTCTTCGTAAGGATAAATTGCTGCAGTTCCTTTGATAGTTGCTTTATTCTGTTTTTATCATCAGAGAGCAGATAAGGCTGTAGATAGTATATGTTGTCTTTTGCAAAACTTTCTAATCTACTAGCTAAGACTTCTCTCTGTCTTCTTCCGATTAATGATTGATTTCTCTTCAATTTATCAGAATACTTTAGGAAAATATCATTGAGGCGTGGCTCTAATACTATCCATAACCTAAGTTGTTCCCCCACTTGCAGCTTAGTTAGAAAACTGTTGAAGTCGTTAAACTCTGCACCCCAGTAAAAATCTTTCTCATTTTTGAAGAAAATACGACCTATAAAACGAGGAATAGGAACATTTGCATTTTCATTTACACCGAAGTCCTTACGTAAAACTTCTAGTTGTGTGTTAGTATAAGCATATAGATGCATGATATCCTTATCACGATGATAAATTATCTCAAAGACATGCCCTAAGCTATTGATTATACTAAAGCTTTTATCGTACTCAACTTTTGGGAACAGTTCATAGTACTTTATTTGCTCTTTTTTACCCCACATCAAAGAAGGAGTATTTTAAAAAATGTGAGCGGTAAACTCCCTAGTTTACGGGCTCGGCGTGTAGCTGGCTCATCACCCATCAGCTGTCCATCCCGTCGTCATCGCCCTAACATTCTCTATATAGAGAAAGTTTTATAAACTTTGAATTTGTCTCTTACAATTTTGGAAAATTGTTAAATGGTTAAGATAGGCGCTGCTATAGGATTCCAAAGGAGAAGATATACGTGAAAAATTTTGAATTAACTCCCCAGTTTACTAAGAAAAAATTGAAATGACTTAGCGGGCTAGAAAGAGTACTACTATCAAAAATATCCAGCCTATCGCTATCACATACCCTAGAAACTTTCTGGCTACTTCGGCCAAGGTCAGCAAGATGTAGAGGGCGGTTAGGGGAACTAGCCAGGCTATGATATTCGCATACGCTGAAGCCAAGCCTGGGTCAGCTTTGAGTAGCGTATGCTCCAGTAAGCTCTGTATCAGCCCGACGAACCAATCGTAAGCCTGAGCGATGTAGTACATAATCTGTTGGGGCAGATTGCTCGGAGGCGGGGGGATCTGTTGTGCTGCTTGCTGAATCTGAGTCGAATTGATTATGCTATTGCTAGTAGTCGTTGCAGCTGCTGTTATTCCTAATATAATTAATATAGGAAGTATAGCTATTACTACCCTCATTTTGCCTCAATTAAAGCAGTTTTAAAAAGCATAATAGATGATGAACTTAGAGCTTTCATTATTCAACGTAGCGATAGTGATAGCAATTTACGAGTCATTTCACGCATATTTATTCTATAAAAGCAGAGAAATAGAGAAGAAAGGAAGAATAAGCATAAGAATTCTTAACAATGAAGAAGAGAACGCTATTGCACTCAACTCGTTCTTTTTTAGAAATACTATAGTCTTTCTCTCTAACGAGATAAATGAGAAAATTCTACGCCATGAGGAAGGACATTTAAAGCAGCCCAACTATATCTATGCGTTTTTGTTATTAGTTGCAGCGCTCCTACCATTAAGTTATATAATTGCAGTTCCTGCGGTGTTTATAGGGAAGTTCTTATTGTGGAAGATGGAGCGTGACGCTGACTTATACGCTTACAGGCTCTATAACGTAAAATATGAATCTGACGTTTTCAGGCCAAAATCACGAATTGAACGACTGAAAGCATGGATATTTGATACTCATCCTCCGGATTACATGAGAAAAATAGAAGAATATTATGATAAAAAATGAATATCTTAAAGCTTTTTATACGTGATCTATTTTCTTGACTTTCTGTATTCTACTACTCCTCCGATTAGACTCACAAACCCTATTAGTGCTAGAAACGCTGAAATGTATGATGCATCGTTTCCCAAGAGATTGGCAAAACCGCTGTCAAAGGTGCTTGCTAATGAACCTCCGAGGAAGGCCAGTCCTCCTATCACACCTCCCATTGCAGCCTCATGATTACCTTTTTTGTATTTCATTATCGGCATCTTTATTGAGTTTATGACAGTTTTTGCTAATGCCTTAGCTTTGCTCTTTATTACTTGTAGCACCTTCATTTGAGATAATCTCTTTTTAAAAGGCAAAATATCGGGGAATATGGCAAGATTAAGGGAATACTTAATCGGCTGGTTAAGGACTGTAAGCGGTTTAGATGAAAAATCATTCCCATTGGGAATTAAGAACATTAACATAAAGGAGTTATTAGTGATCTTCCCGCTCATAATGATAGCGATAGCGCTTGCTTTTCGTGATATAATGGTCAGTTTTGCGGCTTCGGTCCCGGTGATCTTCATAATTCTGTATGAAGAGAAAAGCATGGATGAGTTTCAGTATGTTTATTACTTCATAAAGTTCTATTTGAGAGACCTAATGAAACCTAGCGAAAAGAAAGCTGAGAAGAAGACGGAAGTACTACCGATGTTAGGAAAGTATATTGATTTAATACTTACGGTAGTCGGGGCAATGTTTCTTCTAATATCTGTTCAAAGCTTCGTAAGGATTACAGAACTTCAAGCTGTGTCATTGACACCCATGCAACTATGGTTTACAATAGCGTCATTTGGTATCGGGACTGGGCTATTATCTGCTCAAGTTGTCTACTTTGTGATAAAAAAGATTAAGAAGGAGAAGTAAACTCTCGGTTAACGGAAAAGGAAAAAGTTATTCTATTTTTAACACATCTACTTTCCTTCTTGACTTCAATCCACCTACTGCTTGTGGATCATTTAAGTAAATAGTTAATTCCATCGGGAATGCCTTATACTTCTCTGCAAGTGTTATTATCTGTTTCGGATCTTTGACTCTAATAATGTACTGCATCAAGAAATAATATCGTTCACAGGCTATAATTTTTAACTCTACGGGAGTTAAACGTAAAATTGCCTTTAACTCTAGGATAGTTCAAAGAAAGAGTTAAAGGGAAAATAAGGACTAACTTAAGATAAGCGTAAAGTATATTAATTCGTCCTACTTAAAAGTAAATAAAGAAATGGTGGAAACATTTGCCAGAATCTCACCCATTAATTCCTATCAAGTATAATTTAACTAAGATCCGCCCTAAAATTAAGGTAAATGGATCAAATTCTTTTAGTTTAATTTTCAGGGAAGTTGAAAAGGAAGACAATCTCAGAAAAGTTAGCTTTCATTCTGCAGTTGAATTAGGCTTTACCTGCGAGAACAGACTAGTAAGTATATTTATGGAGATCTTAGATCTACCCAAAGGTATGTTAAAAGAGGAGTTCAACTCATTATTACGCACTTTGCTACTTGATAACGCTTGTTTAGAACCCTATTACGTAGAATTGTATTTTATAGACTCTGATTATATTCCTAACTACCGCCGAATTATTGCTAACACTAAAATGTCTATCATAGAGAACGTAGGATTAGCAAAACTGGAATTCGATATAGAGAAGTCCTACATGAAAATTGACAAATTAATGGGAATCTTGCAAAGGCTTCAAGGTGAATGAACGATGTCTCGTCAGCCTTTAATCAGATATGGAGGTCATGTGTTAAAGCATTGTAATGACATAATAGAAAAACAACGAAACGGTTCACAAGGATGCACGGATTGTTTACTATATGGGCTTACAGAAATTATACAAAGATGCATTATCCCAATATTTAACAACTGTACAGATAATGAATTATGTATTGATGAGCCAATTAATTCCAATTTGGGAGAAGTTAGTAGAAGAACTTTCTATATAAGGTATATTCATCGTCTTCCAAGACGAGTTTACTTATTTCGAATAGTTATAGCAGAAGAAGGTAATGGCAATTTTGTTGTAGTAACATTCTTTCCTGATGACAGTGTTAATTTTCCTGATGACAGTGTTAATAATATTAGTCCAATAGAGATAAGGTGGGCGGCTCAGGAGTCCATTGCGAATTGTATTTTCTGGCTTTAAATTAGACTTATCTAATGTACAAATTATTTGGTATATTTTGATGAAAGTGAGAAGAATGAAGATGATCGTAATATTAGTACGATAGCGAGAAAATAGGCCGATAGGTTGTAGTAGAGGGCTATGGCCCGCGCGAGCTGTAGTATCCTCCAGGGAGAGTGAAACAACCCGAACCTCCTCTCTAGGAGGGAGTTGAAGGACTCGACCAGGTTGTTGGACTTTAGCCACTTCCAGAGCTTCTTGTCGGCGATGAGGTAGCTTAGAAGGGTTGGTCTCGGCCATGATCTTGCCGAGCTCGGCGGACGAGGTGATCGCGTCTAAAGCCTCCCTTTCCTCCTTGGTCGTACGCTTCAGGTGGACCAGGCAGCCTTGCCTCCCCACGTGAAGTTCAGCTAGGGAGATCGCCCTGTCCAAGGCCTTGATCCCGTCAGCCACGACCAGGACGAAGCTGGTCTTCTTCCAGACCCTGACCAGGAGACTCCAATAGATGGCGTCCTCAGCCTCGCTTATGATGAGCTCGAGGACCGCCCTGTTTCCCTCCCGGGTCACGCCCATAGCCACGAGGAGGACCGCCTTTCGCCCCTTGAGCTTCACGTACTTCCCGTCAACTATCACGTAGTTGAAGTCGCCTCCCGTTTCAATCTCGGGCATCCAGAGCTTGGCGTTCAACTTACCTCCCTTAACCGAGTAGACCAACATTAGGGACGCGAAGACCTTCCTTTCCTCCCTCAGTAGAGTCTCCTCGACCTGGGTCCTCACCCTCCCTTCACCGTAAAGCACTGGCAGCTTCACCGATATCCACTCCAACTCGTACTTCGTCTCCCTCTCGTCCATCACGATCCCAAACCCCTTCAGGAACCTGTAGCTCGCGTAACCCTTCCTCTTGACCTCCTTACCCCTCTGGTAGCTGGGACTAGTTTTCTCAGCTTCCTCCAAGGCCATCCTCTCGATCTCCTGGACCGGTTTGTTCAATAAGGCGTCATCGGGTAATATCTTGGGGACGAGCGTGAGGGATATCTTCCCAGGTCCCTCTACGAGCTCCATAATCCGGACCCCGTAGAGGGTTACCTCGTTCACAGTTTACAGTTCCATGATATTACCTCATGCTCGCCCCCTATCAGTGTTACCGAAAATGTAGAATCAATTTCTACTATCTAATTCTATAGAAATAAATTGAAATCGCAATGGACTCCTGAGCCGCCCGATAACTGTGATTATTGTCGTATTGTCTGTCATACACCCTATGGCATGTTTGAGCATTTTAATATTAGATCTTAGACACAGAAGAGTAATAATTTAACTATCCTAGAGTTGACCTCCTTTTTCCCTTTAACTCTTCCTTTGAACTATCCTTCAGTTCAAGGTAAATTTACGTTAAACTCCCGTGGAGTTAAGATTTTCACCGAAAAGCATATAAATTCGAAAGAGATAAAGAAAATTGATGAGTAGCGATATAGGAAGAATAAAAAGAAAGTTGATGTTACCTGTTGTCATCGGGATATTTTTGACGTTATTTTTCTCTTTTGCATCTTATGCTTCATTAGACACGGGTCTGGAAACCTCTTACATGTTTCTCGTTTCGTTGATCATAATTGTTACGATATTTTTAGGCTTTCCGCTCGCCTTAGCTATACTTATTATGAAGACTAGATTCCCCAAAGAGCCTGCTATCATCCTAGCAAGGGGTTGGAACTATTTTTGGATTAACGAAAAGGGCGTATGGAGGAATAATAAATTAATGTTTACATGGGATCAAGTAAGAGACGTCCAGGTTATCAAAACATGGTTTGATGGCAAAGAAATGAAAGGGAATCTGAAGGTTTTTCTTAATGATAAAAATATCGAGATTAATAATACAGTTGATCCGAATAATATTGTAAGTTATATAAAAAATGTTTACTTGAAAAGATGATTTTTCACATATACGGTGATGGATTTCTTTCTCTGGGTTCAGGCTGAGACGGTGCTTGGGGACTCTGTGGCTGAGGCGAAGGGGGCTGAGTTCCTCCCCCATCACTACCTCCCCCTACTCGTCTTGTTAACCCAGCTATATGTTGGTGTGGCTTTAAACTGGTGAAAGTAAGAAATAGAGT
This sequence comes from Sulfuracidifex tepidarius, assembly GCF_008326425.1. Classification (NCBI taxonomy): domain Archaea; kingdom Thermoproteati; phylum Thermoproteota; class Thermoprotei; order Sulfolobales; family Sulfolobaceae; genus Sulfuracidifex; species Sulfuracidifex tepidarius. The sequence continues at coordinate 2,116,531 of NZ_AP018929.1, read as the reverse complement.
GACTGCAAATTCCACACCTCCGATGATAGGTCCTGCTAGGAATATTATTATTCCTATCCCCATCTGCTCTAAAAGAGCGAAAGTGATTGCTGCGATAATACCAGAAGCCATCAATCCCACTATTAGATCTACTATTATTCCGGCAATCGGTCTCGTCCATTCAAAGATCCATAATGTTGCAGCTAATGGGATTAGAGACACTGCTGCCAATAATATTGCGTATCTTACAAATGCCAGCCCTACAAATATCGAATAGAACAATACAACATCCGTTGCATATTGACGTAAAGCACTCGCAAAATCGAAACCTATAACATTTGAAGCGGCGAATAATGCCCAAAACGATGCTATAGAAGTCAGCATTTCACCAGCTATCGCATTTAAATACGGTCCTACTGTTACATTTATAAGATAATTTATGAAACCCGCAGCATAGTCGTAGATTGTAAGTCCTCCGGATGTGAACAGACCCCAAACTCCCAACTTATATAACACATCCCTTGCTAAATCAATAAGATCGTAGTAAAACCCTCTAAATGCGTTGTACGCTATCGACGCTGCAATCAGAAGCATCGCTAAACCAGTCATTAGTTCTTCTATTTTAAAATATATTGAGATTGTAAAAGCATTTGTGGTTGGTGAATAAACGAAATCATTAATCGGTACGATATTTGATGAAACAAAGCTCCCTATTAGGCTAAATCCGCCTACAACAGTATTAATTAAATCCTGAAATGCTGATTCTATTGCTTCTTGGATCCACCCTAGAGGCGATGGCGGATATTGACTATTGAAGACGAAACTTCCATACGCATAAATGATACTTGAACTATTCGTAGAATTTCCTATATAGGTTGCAACTATAACATACTTCCCTGGAGAGATATCGTTCCAGCTTATTAACGTCCCAGAGCCGGACGCTATTTTTACGCCGTTACTTACGTTCATTATGTACCATTGTGGTGTTACATTAGCCCCAGATATGGTCCATGTCCCCGTCTGTCCAATATAAATTGTTGAAGGACCTTTTATATTCAGTTGTATGTACGTTATATTTCCTGGTGTATATATGCCTGGAATTGTTGTTTTTCCCGCAGCTGCCAAGAACAATGCTGAGGCTAAAGAAGCTGCAAACAGTACTAAAGCGTATCTTTGATCATATCTGTTAGCTAAAATTGCCAGTAGTAATAATAAAGGCGGTATTATATCGTAAAGCGTCGAGATAAAATTGCCTACTGTGATCCCGTTTCCGGTCTGTGCTATTGTCACGATATTACCTATTCCTCCTAACAAGCTAGGCGTTAATAATATTATAATGAATATTGTTAATGATCTCTTCATTTCCTTTCCCTACTCTTACTGCTTTTAAAAGCTGAATAAACGAGGAAAGATGTTATTCGGAAACGGTAAAACGGAAACTAAAGCAAAGCAGAGATATTACAGACTTGAGGGTGTTCCGTTCTTCTTACTAAGCCCAGAAGACAGAGATATGAAGATGAAGGAACTATCGACGCTTTTATCACAAGCAGAACACGGGTATATCTACATCAGTCGTAAACCTGATACTTACGAGTTTGAAGGGACTAAATTCCCCATAATATCATCTAGCTTTCAATTAGTCACAGAGAAAGAGATGGATTTAGAGACTGCTGAACCTCCAGAAAGGCCTAAGATTAAGAAAGAGAGAGCAAAATACTTAGAGACGGATCAAGGTTTTGCTAGGGTCTTAGTGAGCTATAGATATAGTGTGAGAATTATGGAAGGAGCTCTGGGAAGGATAGACTTCAAATCAATAAATCCGGAGTTGTTTGAGCTCGTTATACAGTTTCAGAAAATTCCTCAGACTAGTGTTAGAAATTATCTGAACAGTTTAGAAGTTAAACGCATGAAGATGACGAGATATGGGAACTTAAGCGTACAAATTGAAGAGATGTTAACGTCAGGTTATCAGCTTAAGAAAGATTTAGATGAGGAAGCTGCGGATCCCTTGAAATTCCGTTTTCTCTTTGTAGTTCATGCAAAAACGTTTCAAGAACTAGAATCTTTAACTAGAGAATTAGTTAAGAATGCACAGGAAAACGGAATACTTTTAGATGTTCCATGTTGTGCCCAAGCTGAGCTATATAATTTTAGCAACAATGTAGGATACAGAATAAGTAGCAATGTCAGTCTTGCAAAGTTCTATCCTTTAGTAGGTTTTAACTTAGTTGAGCCTAACGGCATCTTCTTAGGGACTGACGATAAAGGAGCTCCTATTGCAACTAATCCGTATTTAGCAATTAATGGAAGGCAGAATCCCCATTGGGCGATAACTGGAACTGCTGGAGCAGGAAAAACAACCACAGGTGCAGTATTAATTGATAGGCTAAGGAAAGCCCACGATAAGATTTATATAATCGTCATAGACCCGATGAGTAATTATAATCGTTTCTTTGCTAACGAAGCCGATTTAAACATTACTTTCAGAGATGGCGATTATATAGGCCTAGATCCAGTGGCTTTAGCCTCAGAGGGAATAGTTTCAAGCGGTGATATCGCCGATTTCCTAATTGAATCCTATGGGATCCCACTAGAATTAAGAGGAATATTGGCCAGTCAGTTAGAACAGAATAAGAGCCTTAAGGAATTAAGGGATAATCTGGAGGATTTGGCAAGCAAAAAATTCGCAACAGAATACAGAAAATTAGAGAACTTTCTGTTAAACATGACTTCTGGGGCTGATAAATTCGTTTTTATGGGAACTCCTCCATCATTAAAGGGGAAGAAGTTTATCATTCTCGGCCTTCAGACTGAGGACACTAGAAAGAAAAGACTTGCAGCTACGATGTTAATGCTATATGCTTATTCGTTAATCAATAAGCTCCCCAGAGATGTTGAAAAACTGATCTTAATTGATGAGGCTCACTTCCTGTTTGAGTATCAATCCGTAGCTAAGATCATTGCAATAATCTACAGAACTGCTAGGGCTCTGAGGACTAGTATGATAACAATGACACAGCTTATACAACATTATAATATGAATAATTATGCTAAGGAGGCATGGCAGTTAGCCGACAACAAGCTAATTCTGAAGCAAGAGAGGGAGGCTGTAAATGATCTAGCAAGTTTAGCTCATTTATCAGAAGAAGAGATAGACTACATCTTAAAGAGTACCAGGGGAAGGGGAATATTGAGGACTGGAGCTATTACAACACACGTACGAATTCAACTCACAGAAGAAGAGAAACAGCGCTGGAGGACTGAGTAACATGAGCATCGTCGATCTTATTGAAAGAGTTGCGAAAAGAAAAGGAACGAGGATCAATAAGCTTCCAAACGGCGTAGTTATTATTATTAAAGATGACTACGCTTATGTACAAATTACTGTGGTTAGGGATGTCTATTATATCAGATATCTAACAAAAAATGAGGCATATATTGCAGAAAAATTAAACGAGAGGATTGTAGAGAAGATTTTAGACGGGGAACTGACTGAAAGAGAAGCTCTCAAAATCCCTGATGTTTAGCAAAAGTATAGTATTGCCTATCTCTTCAATTTTCTCTTTTTCGAGTAATTCATTCAAGAGTTTTTTATCAGTCAAATACCTCAATAATATTTGCTTTCTCTTTTTCGCATTATCGTAAGCTAAGTTATGTTTCTTCAGTAGTTCATATACTTTCAAATCCTCCTCCTTATCCCCGCTATATTCATATTTAATATATTGTATAACTGGATCCTCTCTAAGCATCTGTCTAAGTAACTTCTTACGTTGACGTATCGCATATCTTCCGATTCCTCTACTTCTAATGAACTTCAGATAATCACGCTTAACTTGTTTCCCTTCTCTGCTCAAAATATGCTCATAAATAGCTAAGTACAGTGCAGAATCCGCTTTCCTTCCATGCCTCTCGATTTGATTTAAAATTCTGTAAAACTCGTTTTTCTCTTCTTCAGTCATTATCGAAAGTAAATAGTTTAAGACTATTTTCTTCATGTCTCTTATTTCCTTCTCTTCTCTTTTTCTTACTGAAGAGCTTACTTTCTCATAGTACTCTAAGCCGCTATAATCAACACTGTCGTAAGCCTCGAAATCTATAACTTCACCCGTACAAGAATCAACTGTATATCCTTCCCTTGTGGTAACTATAGTACACTCTTCAACCATCAAAAAATCATGCTTTTTAAAAACCTGAAAGAATTTCTATGAAAAATTAGTATTACCAGTAAACTGGGGTGTTTAACGAAATAAATTCTATAAAAAAGATTGACTTAAAAACTATGTTACCCATGCAGTACCGTTCCAGATTGCCGTAATGTATGCACTCGTTCCCTTAGGATATACAAATATTGCATAGATTATGCTTGGTATATAATTCGTATAATAGAAATTGAGATGCTCGCCGATATATGGTACATTTTGATTGTTGAATTTATAGAAATATATTGTTTTGTTGTCGAGCGGGTTGAAATAGTAGCACATATTGCCGAATGGAACTTTACTCCACTGTGGGTATTGTAGGGCGTTATAAATGTCGGTCAGATATACTTCGTAATTCCCAGTTATATTGAAGAATATCGTATCGTTATAAATTACGGGGATTCTGCTCACGTTGAAAAACACCAGCAGACCGTTAAAGTATTGCGTTTTAGGCCATGCGCTCAAATTAAGTATGTTTGCGTCTACTAAGCTCCAGTTTTCGTAAAAACTCTCTAATTCTAGAAGATTATTGAAGACGCTATAAGTAGTATTGAAAGTATACATAACGAATTGTGAAGCTAGAATAAAGTACTCAGATTTCCAGAACTGATAGTCAGTCTTGTTGATAGTATTCATGATAAATTCATAAAGTGAGTGAGATAAACTAGCGTTTTGCTCCAAGTAGAACCACGAAATTGCTGCATACTTATTGTAGGTCATTTGCTGATTAATCCAAGGCGGAGGCCGAACCAAATTATTTTTGACATTGAAAGTAAGATAGTAATTTATCGTATTTCCAGAAGTCTGTGTATTCAGTTGTGGAATAATTTCTATACTTCCTGCGTCCCACGTTCGCTTAATCGAATAGTTCGCTACTTGAATATGATCGTAAGTTAGTATCGAAGTAGTATTAGACGTAGGGTCAGAGCTCCAGACAGTATACCAAAAATAAGTGTTGATTGTCCTTCCCATATAGTTTTCATTATTTATGGTAGTTATTGGGGCTGTCCCATTGAGGACTTTTATTGTTACAGGGATCGTAACGTTGTATTCATACCAGTTAAAATAATCTGGCTTGTAATTGAAAGAGGGATTCGTTGGATAGTAGCATATATATGTTGTATTTCCGCTCGTTTGTTCCTTTTTGTACTGATATGCTGTAACGTTATATGTTAAATATACAGTTCTCAAAACACCTGGAGGCACACTAACGTTTCCGGAAATTGTAAATGATTGCTGATAAATGGAGGTATTCTGATAATTCAGTTTGTAAGGCGGAACTGCAGTATATGAAAATTGAAAATTATTAGATGCTATGCTACTGCCGTTTGCTAGAAGATATACAGTCCCGGATACACTCATTTTGTAATATTTTGTAACGATAGTTTGATTCCCGTTTTGAGATGTTGACGATGAAGCCAAGGACGTACTGGTACTATAACTGACGCTAATAGTTACTTTTACAGTATATGTATCGATTATGTTGTAACTTAGGGGACTTACTGTTATGTTATCTGAGGGAGGATAGCTCCAACTAGGCTGGAAACTCTCAGGTGTCTCGAAGTCCTTAGCGTAGTTCACAATTATGGCATATTTTGAATAGTTCTCTGTATCATTTTTGTTCAAAGGAAACGGCTGCAGTGTGGTGTTAGTATAATTCAGTATCTGAACATATGCAGCACTCGCTATACTCAGAAGAGCACCGTATGGACCCGGAGCTACAATTGATGCGTTCCATGCCAGGGCATTTAGAAGTAATTGTAACATATTGTTGTCAGGCTGAGAGAAGTTGAATAAGATGTAAGCTTCTGGAGAAATATTGTAGTAAGGAGCTTTGGTGTTAGCAAAGCTAGCTCTTACATATTGCAGATCTTGAAGTGTGGGACTCAATGTTATAGTTTTGTTATAGACGTAACTGAATAACTTAGGTTGCGTATATTGTTCAGTCTGTGTAGATGTCCCTATCTGAATTGTTGAAGAGTTCTGAGGAATTTTAATATTCGCAAAGCTCGCAACGAATGCTAAAATTATTATTATAGCTAGTACTAGGACACTGAAACGTCTTATGTCTATTCCGAATGCATTACCCGCCACTTCTTCTCCCACAATTTGGGGTTTTTAAAAAGCAGAATTATGGTGATAAAGTGCTCCCGTTCGATATTGTTATAAAAATAATGCTATTAGTGCCAACGATAATATTCTTTTTCTATTCTGCAGTTTATCTACTACTATTTGAACTAAATGTTCAACCTAAACTTTCTAAGATGTATAGAAATCTTTCAATAACTCTTCTAGGGGGTGGAATGATATTACTAGCTCTCTATTTAATGATTTGAACAGTATAGATGATATAATTCTGATAATTTTAGCAAATACAGATGGTACTGTCGAAGATATCTCTTCGACAACGGGCATTCGAAAAGAAGCTGTGTATCATATACTAGAATTTTTGACCGCAGCGGGGATCGTGAAGAAAGAGAATGACCGATATTATGTAGATGAAACAATAAGAACTATAGCACAACTTATGCTAGATTTAAATGATTTAGAATTTTATGACATTAATATTTTGAAAAATTCTAACTGAGGTGGATAAATGAAGGAAATAGTAATAAAAACAGAACTTCCTTATAATTATAAAAAGCTTAAGGGATTTTTTATTTCTCCTGGAGTACTCAGACTATTTTATGACGCAAAGAGTATAGAAGTTGCGGGGAATTTATCATATATTATTAATAATAAATATAATGCTATTGTTTATTTCAGCATGTCCGATATTGTTTGGGAAATTTATAGTAAAAATAATAAATTGAAGAATAAGATTTCAATATGGTTATATCCAATAATAAATGATAATACTGGACTGCATCTAAAATTTGAAACTAGTAGAATACTTCCCTTAAAAAGGACATTAGAAAGCGAAGTTAAAGCTGAAGTAGAATTGCTAAAAAGTTTGTTAGACGCTTTGAGGAGGTTCTAATGAAGTTAAGAACCCATTACATCTTTTCGACGGGACTATTATCACTTCTGGACTCCGTACTCTTTCATGAATATTTTTACTACACTTTAATCTTGAGCGGAATAGTTTCAGTAATTGGCAATTTCTTGATTGATAGGATTGGCCATAAGGAGATTGTAACTAGGTACGGATATATCCCGGTAAGGACACCGTTGACCCACACAATCCCCAGAAGTGTAATTTGGGGTATTGTTTCCATAGTCCCGGTCCTTATCCTTTTATTGATTTATTACTATGGGTTTAGCTATCACGAATACTATTTCTCCCTTCTTAACAATAAAGTGATTTTACTAACACTGTTAAACGGTCTAGTTGTTGGGCCCTCTCATATGTTATTAGACGTTTTTACCGAAAGAGGAATCTACGTTAAAAAATACGGAAAATGGAGGAGATTTGCCCTAGCACATTTCAGATATGATAATCCAGCAATTAACGGTTTAGCAATAATAGCCGGTTTTTTGCTCCTATTGACTGCATATTATATTTCACATCATTATTTCTACTACCAGTACTACTATTATTACAAATAATATTATTTATAGGTGAGTAAGCATGAAAAAAGAAGAGAAAAACTGTCTAGATCTATGTGGAAGAAATTTAGAGTGTTTGAAAGTAGTTTGTAAATCACTGATTGAGGAAGAAGAGATGAAGCGGGAACGATTAGTTGAAACTTTAATACTTATCGTATTTCTCGCGTTCTTTATTTATCTCATAATTTTCTTTCGTTGAATCCAAAATTTTTGCTCATCTTTATTATCATTATTCCTAGTGAGATATTAATTGAGAAAAAATAAAAACAGAAAGATTTTTAAATGTGTTTTTACAGAAGTAGAAATGGGTGATGAAGCGGGTGAGTGACCCTCGCCCGAGGGCCACTCTGAGCGGTGATGAAAGCGTGGCCCGCTGAACCCGCTGATAAATATCTCTAATTCTGTAGCTTTAAACTTTCTTTTCATTGAATTTTGAAAAATTGTTAAGTAAGTAGTATAAGCACATATGTAGGGATCCTACACTTTCTTTATGTGTTAGAAAATTTGAATAATATCGCCATTTTAATAGGAAAAAATTCTTTCTTCCAATTTCCTAATCTCATCAAACTTTACATTATTAGCTAACAATATACAATAAATGCAGGCAAGAAGTGATATAATGCAACAAATCCACGTAATACATTCGTCATAATATATTGTAAAATAATAATGTATTTGAATTGAATTAAGTATCTCTATAGTTATACAAATTTGTATAGCAGAGATATAAATGTGTGTAAGAATTGCGGAAACAGTTATCACAATACTTAAGAGAATAAATGAAAGGATGAGCAAAGTTTTCTTGTTCATGATTATTTTTATTAATTTAAAAATCCTTAAGGCACGTTTTCCCTCTACAATTTTAGAATAAATTTCCAAGTTTACTGCAAAAAATGTTTCCCAGTTGATTGGGCATTTATATTTAAACTTTTCGCATAAAGCTTATATATATGTATCCAGTCGACTGGGAAAATTAATCCTGGTTGGATCCGCAAAATTTTAGTTAAAAGAGCTTGCTCTCACAGTTATGAAGGCAAAGTAACAACGGATTTAATCCTAATGGACTGACTCCCGAAACTCAACTTCCCACGTGCTGATGAAAGGTAACAATGTATTTAACCCTGGTTTGCGTTATTTTTCATATGGAGTTATGGGAAAAGTTACTGTTTTATATAGCACGTAAAAACTGTGTGTCGTTAGATGAGATAGTAAGAGACTTAGGTATAAACAGAGGCACTGCAAAAGTGTATCTGTCACGTTTAGCAGAAGAGCATATAATAACACGTAGATGGTTAAGAAACGGTGAAGGAAAGAGGATTAGACTTTACTGTGTAAGTACTAAATTATTAAAGGAATTAAACGCGTAAACGCGGAAAACTCCTTTTCCTTAAACCGTAAGTAGAAATCTAGTTTTCCATTACTCCTTTTTTACATTATCATAAGCAAGTAAATCGAAAACCTTAACGTATTTCTAAAGCCTTTCTTAGAAAACGAAATAGCCCTTTATGACCTCTGCCCCCTGTCTTATGCTCATTCTCACTGCCTTTCTACATTCCCAAGGTGAGTCACAGTAGAAGGAGTACGAAAGACGTTGTGCGACATCTAATGGCAAGTCCTTGGGATCGTCGTTTCCGCCGGTTTCAGCTACTGAATATCCAGAAGCTATTATCCGAGGGCCTATCAAAGTTCCCTCCCTTTCAGCCCTGCTCAGATATATTGCGGATTTGCTCCCTAAATCCCTTACTGTAGTGAAACCTGCTGAGAGTAGCCTTATCATGTCTGATGCACTTCTGGCAGCAGACAGACCTTCAGGGGTTATGTTCCACTCAAGTACATTGTCGTTAACTGTTCCGAAGAAATGGACATGTGCATCTATTAGGCCTGGAGTGATGAAACCTCCTTCTATCGTATTAAAGCCTGACGTGTCTAAGTCTTTGCCTACCTTACTTATCCTTCCGCCTTCTATGAAGACAACTCCGTTTTCCGTTATCCCTTCGCCATTGAATATCCTTCCCTTTAATGCTATCATGAGATTCAAACCTACAGAGAGAGTAAAAGGTTTGCTGAAGTTTCAAATTCTTTCACCTACAAGGAACAACATTTTATAAGCCTAAAACTCAAATTTTTGTCAATTAAAAAATGGATATAAATTTTTCTTTAACTATCAAATAAAATATAAAAAGAATAAAAAATTAAAACTTTAATTAAAACTTTAAACTCGTATTGTTTAGAGCGCTATTCTAGAAAACATAGCTTTCAAGGAGAACAAGAAATTCAACACTATAGTTAATGAGGAGTTAACAAAGTTTTGTAATTATACTTACAAAGTAAGAAAGATAAGTTCTGGAGAGATAACAGTCTCCTCCCGGTTCTTTGGAGCTATTTTAGATCTCTTAACTGAAGAGGAGGATAAGCTTAGAGATAAAGGGTATGAATTAGGAAAGAACTGGGGAAAGGAATATTTGATATTATGGAATTCGAGGGAAAATAGACTTGATATAAATGTAAAGTCATTTATTAATCTGATTATTAGTACATCAATCTATTCCTCCATGTATAAGGTAGACGTAGATCAGAAGGGCAATGAATACATGATTGTATTTCATCACAATTTTAATAAGAAATATTCAACATTTATATCTGGATACTATGAGGGAATTATAGACAACATTCGATCTGTAATCCGAACATCAACGGACATAAATGAGAATAGTGTAATAATATCCCTAAAAATTAATGAGGAGACGTAATATAAGAATTCTAGCTACAAGCATAAGTTATTAATTTATAAATATAAATTAAAAATAATAAGCTTGTCTCACATTAATTTATGTCCGTCATTTAGAAGAAATAGTTATCATAAAAACCATACGAATCGCAAAAACTATATGGTATGATAAAGAGTAACAAAGTCCATGAGTTGAATTGTCATTCTGCTAATCTGGTATATTAACATTATAGTAATACACAACAGAATAAAAGTTGATATTGCACTTTGATTTTATTCCCTTGTTTTACTTTAACATAATAACACATTAGCTCAATTTTTAATCAAATATTTCTAGTTATTACTTAAAATATAATCTATTTAAGTACGGTGTACATAAAGTTTTCGCCAATATCATTATATCTTGAATTTTAACGAAATAAAAGATAAATGTTTAATCAAACTTGTTCTACATAAAGATATGTCTATTGTATTTTCAACTTTAAGGGTTATGTCTTACGCTAGAATTATATACTTTTTATCAATCACCGCGTTTTTACTGAATTACTTTTCATTTTCGCTCCGATCTAGCTTTAAATGAAAAATTATAAGCTACAAAATCTTACAACTTGGTATACTTAATCAAAAGAAATGCCCTTTTTGTTTTCCTAAAAGAAAATTATTCACAGTTATGCTTATAACGGTCTGCTAATATTTTCTTTTGATGAGGAAAGTATTAATAGCGTTCGTCTTAGTCATGGTTTTTTCCTCGTTTCAGGTTTTAGGTATAGCCTCTAATCAGTCAGCGTACTATGTGTGGACTAGCTCTCCTCAATATTCGATACTGCCAGGGTCACAGTTCGTGGAGACACTTCCCTCAAACTATTCCATACCTTTCGCGGTGCTTCTTAACTTCACCAACTATTCGTCTCTCATGAGCGAGACCCAGAATATAGTTTACCATCAATCGCCTTACCTCTCTTCGGGAAAGTTCAGGGAATATTACTATCCGTCTACGTCGTATAAGAATTCCCTGGTGAATTACCTTAAGTCCTTCGGCATAGAAGAGACCGGAGACTACGGGTTAATTCTAACCTTCAATGGTACTGCAGGACAAATAGATAGAGCGTTCAACACATACATAAACGTCTACTACTATCCTTACAAGGACATCTATTGGTATCATTTAGTTGGAATCACTGACATAGGACCTTTCTATTATTTTACCAATAACGTAACTCCTTCCTTGCCTTACAACGTCGGCAAGTACGTCTTGGGAATAGTAGGGATAGACAGCGTAGATCCAAAGGTATACCCTGCGATGGAAGAAGCTTGGAAAGTGGAGATGGTTCATGGAGCCCAAAACCCAGGGATAATATCAAACGTCCTTGTCACTCCATCAGTGATAGCTAACTACTTTAATTTCACCAAACTTTACGACCAAGGTTTTCTAGGAAAGGGAATGAAGATAGCGATAGTAGGACAGCCTGAGGGTTACATAAATGAGAGTGACGTATACACTTTCTGGCAGGATTTCTCCATTATACCTCACACTGGAAAGCTTCAGGTTGTCACGCTTGGGACAGAAGCTCAAGCTCAGTCGGGTGAAAATGAACTCGATGCTGAGTGGTCCGGAGTCTTCGCTCCTGCGTCAAACGTATACGTGGTATTCAGCAACGGTTACGTAGGAGGGCCAGCTCTAGTGGGGAACTTGCTGAATTATTATTATGAGTACTATTACATGGTGAACTATATCTATCCACAAGTCATATCAGCTTCCGTTACTGTACCCGAGTCATTACTTAGCGCGTACTACCCTGCTATGTTATACATGATACACAATGCAATGATACAAGCTGCGGACGAGGGAATTTCGGTATTGGCTGCGTCAGGAGATTGGGGATTCGAGAGCGATCATCCACCACCTAACTTCCACATAGGTACGTATAACACGATATGGTATCCAGAAAGCGATCCCTACGTCACTGCAGTAGGAGGGATTTTCCTTAACGTGACCGAGAACGATACAGTGTATAGTGCCACTGGTTGGGACTATAGCACAGGAGGTATCAGTACAGTCTTCCCTGTACAGACCTACGAGTTGACATCCCTAATCCCATTCACTCCACCCATAGGGAGAACGTATCCTGACATAGCTTTCGTGTCCGCAGGAGGATACAACATCACAGAGTACGGTTTTGGTCTTCCTCTGATCTATCAAGGACAGCTCTTCTTGTGGTATGGGACAAGCGGTGCTTCACCTATGACTGCAGCCATGGTTGCTCTCACTGGAGAGAGACTAGGTGCCCTGAATTACGCCTTGTATCATATATCGTATTCGGGAATCATTGTCACACCAAAGGGAATAGTGCAGGGACTACCAGCGTGGATCCCTGTAACTGAGGGTAACAATCCTCTGCCTGCATATTACGGATGGAACTTCGTGACCGGTCCAGGGACATATGACGCATACGGTATGGTTCATGACTTGAGACTATACAACGAGATTTCTGGTACGTGACAAGTTAATACTTCTTTTTAGAAAGGTTTTTCTCTTTTCTTTTTTCATCTTTATTTTCTATATTGAGGCGATGTGAATACATAAGAGAAACGTACCTTGTATTCATACTCTTATCTCGTAAAATATTTCAAGTTTAAGCCATAGGAGGTATATATAAAAATATATTTCTATAATTACATTATTACAAAAAGGTAGAAGGACGATTGATTTAAATTTGTTCAATCAACATCAAACCTTTTTGAGGAACTACATGGAAACTCATATAAAGACGGAAAAATAGAATTAAACTATTAACTTTAGAATATTCTTAATTTTATTCTTATATATAGAAATATTTTTGTGTATACATTTTTAATTTCTACTAAATTAAAAGGAATCAGTTCTCGTCTGCTTTATGCAGAGTAATATAGAGCTGTTTGAAAGCTGGTTCCTTGCTTATAGGATCAGCTTTCCAATCCATCAGTGCATTGGCTAAACCCCAGTGAAATGGCATGTAAAGGACTCTCCTTTGAAGTCCTTTAGACACTTTGACTCTTGCTAAGAGGCAGTTCTCTCTACTTCTTATCTTAACTAGATCACCGTCCTCAAGCTTGAATTCTTTGGCATCCTCAAGAGATATCATTACAACGTCTTTAGGAAGATTTGTCAACATGTTCAGTTTCCAACTCTTTCCAGTTTTCGTAGTCGTGTTCCATTGAGTTGATAGTCTTATTGTAATTAAATTGAATGAATTATAATCTAAATATTCTAATAGATCTACATTGAATCCTTTAGTTCTAACTTTCCCTGGTATAAATTCACGTCTGTATCCACCTCCTAGCGATGAGTAATTAAGATCCTTTAAATCTAACATTGTGTTTCTGAATATTTCTTTCATCTCTTGAAATATATCTGATGTAGACGAAAACTCCATGTTCTCAGCTCCCAGTAGAAGGCCTACTTCGGACAGTATTAACCAGTCCGGCTTCGCCTCTCCTGGAGGACTGTTCATAGTAGGTAAGTACGACACTGTTTTGTCTCCTGACGTGCAGATGCCGTCCCTTTCTCCCCATCCTGCTGCAGGCAATATCACATCAGCCTCCGCGGCAGTCTCGGTCATGTGCACATCCTGGACTATCACCGTGTCGATATATGAAAGGGCGTCCTTGAAACGCCTAGACTCCGGAACAGAAACTACAGGGTTCGTGCCTATAATCCATAATAACTTGATTTTTCTATCTTCAACTAACTTGTGCAAATCCGTTATCGTCCAATATTTTCTAGATACTGTGTAACGAGGGACTCCCCAAAAGTCCTCTACGAACTCGACGTCTCTCTCGTTATCTACATACCTGAAACCAGGAAGCATACCTGCTAGAGCACCCGCTTCCCGTGCTCCCATAGAATTATGTTGACCTGTTAACGGTAAAATTCCTCTACCATTTCCATAGAGATTTCCTGAAATTTTAGCTAGAGTGATTATTGCAATCCCCGTATCAGTTCCATTGATAGTTTGGTTAACTCCCATACCCCACATGAAGAGTGTCCTGTTTTCTAACAAATTGGCTAAGTCTCTAATGGTTTCCTCGGGAACTCCTGTTATCATTGATGCCTTGGAGGGATACCATCTCTTTGCGAAATTAACGAATTCTTCCTTTCCTTCCAGTTCAGAGAGATCCGCATCTCCATGTTCAATCAAAGCACTGGCTATGCCAGAAATCAAGATTAAATCTGTTCCAGGTCTTATATGAACATGTATATCGGCGCTTTCTGCAGTATCGGTAATTACTGGATCCACAACTACGACCTTAGCCTTTTCCCTGTTTTTTCTCTTTAGGATTCTATTCCATAGTACAGGAAAATTAGAAGCAGGGTTCACCCCTATGAGTAGAATGTTCTCTGCTTCGTCTATATCGTCATAATCAGCTGTAGGCAATGGGGTACCCAGAGAGAATTTCAGAGCTGAAGCTGCGCTCGACATACAAAGCCTAACGTTTGAGTCGAAAACCCCTGTTCCTATTATACCCTTCCCTAACTTCGTGGCTACGTACTGGTCCTCCGTAGGGATTTGTGCTCCTATATAGAAGCCCACAGCGTTCTTACCGTATTTCCTGATTGTTGACTTTATCTTGTCAGCCACCTGATTTGTCGCCTTTCTCCATTCCACGTTTTCGAAATTGATCATCGGAGAAGTTAATCTCTCCAACTCTCTTATCTCGGGCAAGATCGAAGCCTTTATGCACATACTTTTCCTGTTAGTTATGTAATCAGCCCCTCTAACACCGTTCTCTGACACATCTATACCACAACCTACGCCACAGAAAGGACAGATAGTTTTCATTAGAGAGTTTATATTTATCTATAGTCTTTAAGAATTACCCTTTTCTGTCTAAAAAGTTTTTATCCATCATTATAGAACATCGTCACAAATAAGGCTGGAGATAAGAGAACGTAAATTGTTTACATTTATTTTGTCTAAATAGTTTAGATTAATTAGATAAAAAGACATGTACTCTCTCTGTTTATTTCTAAAATCTGAATATAATTTTTTATTAGTAAAAAATATAAGGAGAAGACTTTCCTCTATGGCTGTCAAAATAGTAGGAGGTAGGCTGGAATTTAAATTCATGAGTTGAGATCTCCTTCTATTGTGTAAACAAGCCTAAATCTTAAGCTCCAGAGATTTATAATTATAGAAATAAATTTTTCATTCAAATAGCCTGAAATATTTAAAAGTTATATTGTTCAGTGTGATTTCTGTGAAAAATTGGCTGGATTAAATGGTAAAGGAGTTTTACCTATTTTCGCAAGTACTTTATCATTTTTTGCTACGTTTATGGC
Source organism: Sulfuracidifex tepidarius (assembly GCF_008326425.1). NCBI lineage: Archaea > Thermoproteati > Thermoproteota > Thermoprotei > Sulfolobales > Sulfolobaceae > Sulfuracidifex > Sulfuracidifex tepidarius. The sequence continues at coordinate 2,100,756 of NZ_AP018929.1, read as the reverse complement.
ATGGACCGCTTACGGTCCTTTAGGCCCTGTCTTTAAGAAAGACTTTGGACTCTCGTTAATCCTTTTAGGCATCATCATAGGCGCGCCTAAGGTATTGGCTCTTCCAACCAGATATATAGCAGGATACATGTCAGACAGGATAGGAGCAAGGGTGACCATGATTATATTCCTTGTTTTGTCAGTAGTAGCTCTCTTCGCGACTTCCTTCTCTAGTTCCTTCGTTCAGTTCTTGATAGCTGCATCATTGCTCGGAGTCGCAGGAGGAATATTCCCTATCGGGATAGCATACGTGGATAGAATTTATTCTAGCAATATAGGGTCTTTACTTGGAATTTACGGCGGAATAGGGAATGCAGGGAGTGCATTCTCGGGGATTTTAGTGCCTATTCTATTTGAGAGGTTCGGGTTCTCTGGAGTCTTCATAGCCCTATCTGTAATCCTGGTTTTACCTTTGATACTGACTATTTTATCTCCGTCAGACATTAAGGAGAACGAAATCAAGGATAGGAAGGTCTCCTTTAAGGACAAGATAGGATTCGTAGGATACACAGCAATTGCCATATCGTTCTTGATAAGTACTGTTATAGCCAGTAAGTCTCTCTACATTGAAGCTTCATTGGAATTCGGATTGACCTCGCTCATTATCCTAATCACGTTCTTGTTATACGGGAAACAAACAGGATTGCTTTCTTATGTTTATTATCTAACTTTCGGCGGATTCTTGGCTGTAGGACTATGGATACCTACAGTCTTCGTATCTGTATTCAAAGATTCTCTCCTAGAGGGGGGAATAGTCCTTTTCTTCTCTGTGATATCAGCAGCTATTTTCAGACCCTTGGGCGGTTTGATTGGAGACAAGTTAGAAGGGAAAAAGGCTTCTGTAGTAGGAGTAGTTCTGGTCCTAGTAAGTTCTATCATGGCTAGCATAGGACTTGTTGAGAAATCCTTACCCTTATCGATAATTTCTTTCATTTCGCTAGGATCTGCACTCAGTTTCGCAAACGGAGCAGTGTTCAAGCTGGTGTCTGAAAGTTACTCTATAAAGGATGTCGGTAAGGCTTCTGGAATAATAGGGGGAATAGGAGGCTTCGGAGGATTTTCGATCTCAGCAGGAATAGGAATAACCGGATCTATTGGGATATCGTTAGTGCCTCTTATTTTCGTTCCGCTTTCAGTGATAGCAGTTTTCGCTCTATTAGGATCCAACTCAGTGATGAGATTAAAGCTTCCGAAAACACAAGAAGCTGAGGAGAGAAGCAACTCAAAGAAAAGGTGATGTGAAAAATAAGTTCTTCTTGAAGAATAGATAATGTTTAACTTAAATGAATTATCAATTGATTTTAATTCTGTTTTCCTCAATCTTATTCTTTTTATAAAGTTATAGTACAAGAAGAGACCAAATATCTGTCATTATGATTAAAAAGTATACATTATAATCACGATAAAACTTAAATGATTTTTTTAAATTTAAATCAATTATGAGGTTTGCGGATAAATATAAGGTGTATTATCCTCAAAGGTTTAAAGGTATCTATACAAGTAGAGGAGAAAACGATCTGGTCTCAGTCAGAATAAGACAAAAAGAAGGAAGGGATCCGAGCAAATGGACTAGCAAGCAACTAGAAGCTTTGTGTTCCATATCCGACACGTATGGAAACGGGAAAATACACTTCACCACAAGAGGAGACATAGAGCTTTACGGAATCCATGAGCCAGATTTAACTCACGTCATTGACCTTTTGGATAAGGCTGAACTAGATCCCAGGGATTCGTGTGGAGCTTCCGTGAGGAACGTAATGCCTTGCCCTTCCTATCTCTGCCCGCTTGCGAGAACGGATGCAGTCTCGGTCTCTAAAAGGATATCGAGGAGGTTCCGTCACAATCCTCAGTACGAATATCCGCTGTTGCCTAAGCGAGTAAAGATAACAGTCTCAGCCTGTGACAAAGGGTGTGCCACTCCAGGCATAATGGATGTTGGAATAGTAGCAAATAAGAACGGTAAATTCGATGTTTACGTTGGAGGAGGCGTGGGAGATCACGCTTTTCAGTCGGTTAAATTATTTGAAGGAGTGAGCGAGAACGATCTCGAGAAAATATCAATAGCGGTAGCTGATCTCCTCAAGGCGGAGAAGGAAAAAAGGGGGTTCAAATGGGTCGTGAACAAATACGGTCTTCAGAAGACAAAGGAAATTCTGGAGAATATGATGAAAGACATTAAGGTAGAGGACTTCCATGAGGAAACAGAAAGGATAGAAGCCAAGAGGATTTTGAGGTTTCAAACTAGAGGTGGATGGTTGAGCTCAGCAGAGGTCAGAGAAATAGCAAAGATGAGTGAAGATAACTTCGATTTCGTAGTACTTTTCAACAAACAAGTGCTCGATGTACCCGTAAAAGGACAAGTAAACACTACCTTAAACTATCAGGTAATTAGACCTGAAGAATACGGAGATTTAAAAGGAGATGTTGAGTCGTGTATAGGCAATGATTTTTGTCCTCCTGCAATAGTTTCCACCAGTACCGTAGCAGAAGGAGTATCCAAGGTGTTGAAAGAAGAGGGTTCCAAGTTAAACGTGAAGATAAGCGGGTGTTCCCATTCGTGCGGAAGGCATCAAATAGGGGAAATAGGACTAGGTGCATCTATGAGGGACGGGAAACCCAGGTTGAAAATATTTATTGGAGGGGATAATTTCAGACTGGGACAGGAGGTAGGAGAGGTTGATGCGGACATGTACGCAGAGGTGATTCGCAGGCTAAGTAAAGTAGAAGACATGGTAAAGAGCCAGCGGACTGACCAGATAATTTCTTTGCTCGAGGATATTCCATCGTTTACAAGAATTGATTAAAAAAGTTCAAAAAGTATTTTACAATAATTAAAAGATAACTTCTCTACTATTGACAACGTAGATTATGATTAAAGTAATAAAAATGAGGATATATACAGCAGTGTTTCAGCAATTTTTCATAATCCTTTGCTTCAAATCTTCTTGTTTCTCCATAAGTAGTTTATCCTTAAATTTAGATAATATCCAATCTGTCATTTATAAAGAATATATATACTACTTATACAGTGAAGTAACAATGGACAAGAAAATAGTCGGAATAATAGTTTTAGTTCTTATATTAATTTCTTGGACTATATTTTATCTTAATAAAATTAATATTAATAACTCCTCTCAACCTAACACCGTGAATTATTATGCACAAGTCTCTAATTTCCTGATGTCTAAAAACTTAGTCTCTGTCTATCCTTCCAATGCTAACCTAACTCAGCTTTTGATGACACCCAGGATAGGGATAGTCACCGCTATGGCTATGGAACAAGCTCCTCTCCTAGCTCAGACGAAAGTAAACGCTGTGGTAAACATAAGTGGATACACTTTTTATCTAGGTGTAATGAAAGGTCATAACGTAGTGCTGGTAAGGAGCGGAGAGAAGGAGTATGCATCCACAATGGCTACCACGTTAATGGATACTTATTTCAACATCCAAGCTGCACTCCTCTCCGGGACTGCAGGGTCGAGAAATCCGAACGTAGTCGTGGGAGACGTAGTTCTGGGTGCATATGCTGTGGACAAGAGTAGCATACACTACCATTTGTCCCACTTAGGAAACGAGAGTTACAGCTATTCTGAGACCCCTTATACGGGAGTAGAGATCGTGAATGTGACTGCCATCAATAATTCTGTGGTAGGAGGTTTCGGTGAAGCTCAGGACACTCCTTCTAATGCATCAAATTACGGATGTGGATTCGGTGTAGATTACTCTTATACCTACGTCGAGGCATTACCATCGTCCCTTGGACTTCTGAAGCTAGCTGAGTCATATCCTTATCCTATGACAATCCCTGACTCCCAAGCTACAGGGATGAACGTGACGGGTAATATCAGAAATGAAATAATTGCTGGTGTGATTGGGTCGGCGAACCAATGGACCGAACCGCTATTCTGGATGGCTCAACAGAACGCGTTGTACCAGACAGATGCAGGGGAGAACGAAGGTATGGGATTCGCTTACGTTAATACGCACTTTCAGATTCCTTGGTTAATCGTGAGAGGTATCTCCGATTCGCCCTGGTACCCATCTGTGTATGAGGGAGTGCTGGCTGCAGATAGAGCTGCAAACGTGACGATGTGGGTAGTATCCCACTTCAACTCGTCCGTGAAAGGACTACATGACACCGCAAGTTTCTATTCCCTTTCGCCCCAGTCCAACGCTAGAATCCACGGATACATCGTCGCGGATAAAGTTTACTATACTGACTTTAACGTCACATTGATTTCTTATACAGCGCCTAACGGAACAACGATTAACGATACTGATCCAGACTGTATACAAGAATATTCATATCCTAAAGAATGATAATATAAGGACTCTTATTTTTTCCTTTCCTTACTATTAGATTTACGTGAGAATCGTCTCCTTCTTAATACTGAATATTAAATGCGTTTTGCCCTAGACTTGAGCGGGGCCATTCCTAGGTTTTAGCATGAAGCTTCATTTTCCTCAGATATTAAAGGAACTAGTTATGTTTGTGTTTTTATATTCATCAAACTATTTGCTTAAAAGGTGTTATGTTAATAACTAATGTCAAGTTAGGAGGAAGATTATCTAACATTTACGTTAACTCAGAGGGGATCATAGAATGTATTAACTGCAACAGGAGAGATGGGCAAGTAATTAACGCGGAGGGAGGAGCCCTGACCTTACCTTTTGTTAATTCTCACGTTCATCTCTCCCAAGCCTTAACCTTGGGATATAACAGGAAAAACGAGACCGGTAAACTTATTGACGGTCTCGCTCTCCTGAGAGATGACGTACTTCCGCGTGTTACAATCGACGATGTAAAGAGAAGACTTGAGAAGATTCAATTAATCATGTTCATGAATGGAACATTGTATGTTAGAGACCATGAACCAATTTTAAATGGAAATGCAAGAAGGTTGATTACGATACTTCACGAAACTTCTTTAATTAAGGTTCAAGTTGTTGCTTGTCCTAGTCCCTCCCTTTCGTTTTCTGATAACGAGAACGAAATGGAGAGAACCTTGGAGGCCGGTGCAGACGTGGTTGGAGCAATGCCACACGGAGAGGACAGGGAAGGCGGACTTAAGTCCATTTCAAAGGTATTTGACATAGCTCAGAAATTCAATAAGCCAGTTGATGGTCATATAGACGAGATTGACGATCCGGAATCTGACTTTTCTTTCTACATGGTAAGCGAAGCTAAGAGAAGATCTTGGGGTAAAATGACGACTCTAAGCCACATGGTATCCTCCCAGTATCAAGGGGCCATGTTCCGTAACTTATTGCTCAGGATGAAGGAAACTAAAGTCTCGGTAGTGATTAATCCAGAGACAAACCTTCACCTTCAAGGAAGATATACTGAGAGGGAAGTACCGAGAGGCTTGGCTCCTCTTCAATTATTGCTCTCTCAAGGAATAAACGTATCTCTAGGAAGATAACTGTTAATTTAGGTGTTATCGAAGGAGGAAGGGTCCCTACGATGGTTCCAGACTCTTCTTTTGCAGAGCTTGACATCAGACTTCCTCACGGGACCCCAAAGGGAATAGTTGAGAAACTCAAAGAATGGTGCGAGATCAAGTTCGTGACCTATCCTAACTATTACATGGGAAAATGGATGGATAACTTCGAAAGTTCAGCGATTAAGTCCGGAATAAGTTTGATGAAAATTATAGATCCTGCTGATAACGACGGTAGGCTATTCAGAGAGAGGAATTCCTTCGCTCTGTTACGGGCCTGGTTCTGAGTTTAATTCTCATATCTACAACGAATATGTAGAAATTAAGGGACTGGAAAGAGTCTCGTCAGTGTATTCCACATTTCTTGACGGTGCACTTCATGAGCTTGAAATCTAAGGTAAGGGAAGCAGCACAAATTCTAAAAGAGAATCAAGTTCCCCTATGGCTTTTCGCTGATGATTCCCTGTTTACTTTAGAAAGAAATTATTTAGCAAGGTTTGGGCTTTCGTAGGTCACGTATCGGAATTCGATGAGTGGACGTATCTTCAAAGGTATATAGGGGACGTCCCTGTTATAATCACAAAGCATCAAGGAAAGATAATGGGGTTTCTTAATGTGTGTCCCCATCGTGGAGCAAAGATAATTAGGGAGGATGTAGGCAAAGGTGAAATCCTACGTTGTCCATATCATGGTTGGACTTTCAATATGGAAGGAAAATTCCTTGGGGCACCAATGCAAAGAGGCATCTATCAGGGTGTTGATACCAGCAGTTTCGGGATGTTTCCTATAAGGTGTGAAACGTACAAGGGACTTGTTTTCTGCACAATAGATTCCAACGCAACACTTGACGAGTTTCTGGGTGACATGAAGTTCTTCATAGATATAGTTGCGGGAAGAAGCGAGGGGTTAGTTTTCTCCTCTCCTCAGAGGTGGATAGTGAGAGTCAACTGGAAGACAATAGTTGATAACTTCATCGGAGATTCGTGGCATTTCCTCACAGCCCATGGCTGGTTAGGAGAGGTAGGTCTCGGCATACAAGACCTTAAACTAACGTCAATAACAGGGGTAATTAGGGTCAAGGGAGGACACGGAGTGCTTTTCACCGGACCTTCAGCAGACGATTACCCTGACATTCCCAGACCACTTTTCTATCCACTATGGTGGCCTAACTTAGTGGAGAAAGCAAAAGTTAAACTAACACAGAGAGAGTTCGATGTATGGAAGAAATATGGTACATATGAAATGTTGGGACACGTATTTCCGAACATGGCGTTTGGAAACGTTGCTTACACTATAGACAGTGAACCTCCGGTTCCAATATTAACGTTCAGGTTATGGAGACCCATATCAACTTTCGAAACTGAAATATGGACGTGGTTAGCGTTTGACAAGGATGAACCAGAGAACCTTAAGAAGAAAGCTATTGACACATTTTTAAGACTCTTCGGCGCTGCCGGTTCTGTAGAACACGACGATGTTGCCATGTGGGAGTCCATGACTGAGAACTCTAGTAAGTTATCCTCCTTGAACTTGAAATTGAAATATTACGGGGGGATGAACCAGAGTCCTACCCAATTTGAGGGACCCGGAGAACTCTATTATGGAGGAAATAATGAAGGCAATACAATCTCTTTCTTCAAGGAATACCTTAACTATCTCGAAGGTGAAGAACTTGATGATATGTAGCGAACTTGATTGTAAGTTGAAAGACTCAGTAGTGAATTTTCTGGTGAATGAAATGAAATTGCTCGAGGAGGGAAAATGTGAAGAATGGCTTACCCTTCTCACGGATGATGTATCTTACACCATGGAAACCACTTTGAATTCTCTGCATACAAAAGTCGAAGGGAAAGACATTTCTATTTTTAGAGATAACAAAATGTCTCTTTCCATTAGGTGTGAGAAATCAAGGACAGCTTATGATTGGATTGAAACTCCTCCATCCAAGGTTAGGTACCATCCTTCAAAGGTAATAATAAAGGGAGACCAGAGGGAGGTAGAGGTTGAAACGTCTTTGTTAGTCTATGTTTACAGAAACGGAAAGTCTCAAGTGATCTCGATGTTAAGGAAAGATACTCTCTCTTTCACAGATGGAAAACTCATGCTAAGAAGGAGAAAGATAGAGTTCGACGCCGATATTCCTGATGTAGTGTTTTCGAGAATATTATGATAGTTAGAAAAAACCAAAAATGATTCAAACATATAACGAAAAGGTTTAAGTTTTCTGAGGAGCGATAGAGTTCAATGAAACTTACCTTTGCATTTCTAATATTAGTCCTAATAACAGGGATGAGTTACGCTGTATTTCATGAGATAGAGAATTCTAATTTCATGAGTGGAGAAAGAGGTGCTCAGTCATCTCATACTTCTGACTCCCCTTTCCTTGAAGTTTCCGTTAATTCTACGTCAATTTCGCCCGGGGAACCCTTCCTATTACACGTCACGTTATTCAACCCGTCAGCAACAAACGTTCCGGTGAAGGTAAACCAAAGCCAAATTCTTGGTGCTCAGCCTTGTAATAATTACATACCTATAGGCGTTATTATGTACAAAGGTATATTCACTCCCCAAAACGTCTCGAATGCGACGCCGTTATATGTATACCCTAGGATAGTATTCTGTCCTATAGAATTCCCTGTGATCAACGAGACCTTACTTCCTCAAAGTGATATACTTAACGTCACATATGAGGGGATTCATGGAGTCGAATATAAGTTCGTAAGCTCGTCCGTGAGCGTAAAAATATCGGGGTACTACGGAGGTCCCCTTGGAGATAAACTTGTTCCGCTCTCCCCAGGGGAGTACACGATAGAAATATCGTCTACGTTGACGCCTCCGTCCTTCATTTATATAACTGTGTCCTAATAGGTGCTTTGCATCCATTTTCAATATTAGAACAAATAAAACTATGTAGAAAATATTTACAGTAATTTTTTCCTATACCTTGTTCCTCTTCTTAACATATTCCTTAAAAGTGCTATTATATGGATGAACCATGTTTTTTGTAATAACTAGAGAAATGACACGGTATTACCTTCAAGTCTAACTACGGACTTGGGTTTTCTCCGTCCTGCGATATTAAGATGGGTAAGAAACAACTATTCTCTCAGCCTTACTTCATGCTTTTTTCGTGAATAGTGGACACGTAATATACATATAATAACTTAAGGGAAACTCTCCAATTCATTGTAAGGTTGTACGCTATTCATAAGGGACTCATATTAGGCCTAATCTATTCAATTGCCTCAAGTGATCACTCAATCTCTACAGATAGAAAATGAGATCTGAAGCTTGAAACGAGATATCCCTTTTAACCTTCTCCCGTCTAAACATTTCTAGCAGTTCCTTCGCTTTTCCCTGGATCTGATTCCTCTTGCCTTACTATCCCGTGTCTATTTCCCTTTCCACGTCTTTGTCTCGTCGCTCGTCCTTCCTCTCAGGCTTAACCACGTGCTTCTTGTAGAGGGTTATTACACCACGATCTACCAAGTAATTTGCTGTATTATTTAAGTAAAATAAATTGAAAGCGTTGTATAAGGCAACTATTAGTTATAAATATACATACCCATATATACAGGTTTATCTCATGAGAATCATAACGGTAAAAGTTCCGGAAGATCTCTACGAGAAAATGAGGAAGCATAAAGAGATCAATTGGAGTGAAATTATTAGGAACGCAATTAAACTCCTTCTTCCTTTCAATCTCAAGTAGATTTAGGTCGTTCGAAACGCTAATTGTAGCGACTCTCTCTCCAACGACGGGAGTAGGACAATTAAATAGTTTAGATTAGAAGATTTTTTATCATTGAACAAATAGATTCATCTCTGGGTTCAAGAAAACGCCTGCCTGAGCACTAAACCTACTCCTCATGAAAGGAAAATTTATTCCTCGACTCTACATATGTCACTCTCATATGCCAATAAGGGATGAGAAAACCTACGCCAGAATGAGCTTGAACGACTTTAAGGTAGCATACGAGAGGTTAAAGAAGGGAGAACTTAGGTTATCTGCCTTCAGGGCTTATAAGGCGGAGCGCAGGATGCTCCAGTGTTTGGCAATGATACACGACCTCCACAGGAAGGACACTCCTTGTGCTGTACCAAAGAGATGTATGATGGATGTAGCTGAGAGGCTTAGGGGAAAGTACGAAGGAATAGAGGACATGACTTCGTCAGCGCTTTCCTTGTTCGACCAGTGGAAGCGTGGGGACGTGGACCCTGATGACGTTAAGGAACTTCTTGTAAGGTTAAGATACGACTGGCTGAAGGATTTCCTGGACGACCGCGAGATAATGGAGATAGACGAGCTCAAGAGGAGACTTTAAGCGTACAGGGAACGTCTCACCTCTGACGTAGATGGAAATTATCTTGGTCTCCTCAACTCATGCTCTATGACGTTTAGCATTTTCTAGTTATGAGCTGGATGTATTTCTCAAGGTCCTCACAGTATATCAAGACCTCACCGTTGATAACGTAACCCGTCTTTATCCTAGATATGTTTCCCTTTATGATAGTTGGTAGCGTATGCCCAGAGACGTGAAATGTACCGTAGCCTATTTTATACAGCCCCAATCCCGCTATTCTCACTGGAGTTCCGCTCACCGTTTCCATTGTCACGGGTAAGGTGAACCTCTTCTCTTTGAAAGTGAAACCGTTCTTGGTATACCTTATCTTTAGTTCCTTTCCGTCCACCAGATATACTCCCAACCCAGATCTGTCAAATAAGAAGGAGAGAACAAGGATTAGAAGAGTCATTAATATGAAAGAAGAAATTATAACTAACAAAGAGAAAGAGAAAGAAACTTTAACCGGTATTAACCCCAGAGCTATGACCAGCGGTACAACATAGAGAACGTATATCAACGGGTCCCTTAGAACTTCTCCTCTCTTTATTCCGCATAGCTCTACTGTTTGAGGCATAAATAAATATAACCTTTTGAGCTAATAAAGTTTTTTTCTTAAAGAATCAATTATTAATTCAAGCATAAAAGGAGTTATATTGTGATCCTTATTTATTAATTTAATTTCTAAAGTCTTTAAATATCTTAGTAACTTCAGGGCCCGAGCAATCTACCTCTCCTTTGCGAATTCAGTTTATTTATTGAAATAGAATAAATTTAATTGAACACCCTCGTATGGGCTGGGCGAGGACTCACGCTTGACAATTCTCTTTATTTAATCTATTTTAATATAATTACAATTTGCAATGATGACCTGAATCGCCCTAGGCCCTGAGATGGGTCTTTTCTTCTGGTTTTTGAACCTTTCAATTTTACTTAATAGTGAGTTCGAGATTTTCCTACTGAACTTTGAACATGTCTAAAAATGAGTTTTTCATACTAGACCGTATAAAATGGAGGACTTGTAAAGTGATTCCATTGATTGGGTTCATGTAGGAAAAACTGATCTATGAGAGAATGTTAACCTTAAACGTGATGTTACTTTAATCGAACTATGAGCGTGATACTGCAGGCTATTGGATATGCTTCCGGACTGAGCTCCGTGATTTCTACAGCCGCTTTAATTGCAACGATTTATTATTACAGGAAACAGACCCAGCTTTTACAGGTCCAGCTTGACGAGATAAAGTCCCAGTCGTCGGTTCAGGAGTGCCTACAGGTCAGGGACTCGTTGATAAGGATTCATGATGTGCTTTTACCTCTCATGTTAGACGAGATAGACGAAATAGCGTCCTTCAAGAGGAAGCTTAACGAGTCTTGTTCCGATTCGATACAATGCATGGTATACGTCCACAACTTGTTCTCCAGCATGAAGGAGGGAAACCTAGACAGTTTTCTAGACAACGTCAACAGGCTGTTGAGGGACCTAAAGTCATTACAAGTGGAGAGATTCAAGGGATCATATGAGCTCATCGGAGGTATCATAAGGTCAATTTGCGACTCCGAGAACGGGTGTAGAACTGTCGAAGAACTAAAGAAGCTGAAGGAAAGGTACGGCGGGCTCAACGATTCGGATCTATTCGAGGTAGACCTCCCGGTCATGGAAACTGTGGAGAAAGGGGAGATGAAACTCAACCTTATGAGAGAGGACATCTCCAAGGCCTTCAACGCGAAGGAACTTCCAAATATTCTCGACAAACTGGACTTCATTGTGGACTGCAGATGCGGAGACGAACAGTGCAACGAGAAGTTCGAGATGTCGGACCTCATAGAGGGGAAGAAGAACCCCTTGAAGGAAATGCTGGAAAACCCGTCCTTCTGCAAGGAGAAAGGAATAGAGCTCTGTTGCGAGGAGATGAGGACTTATCTAGTCAGCTTGGGAGATGTGGTCAAAGATAACGAGAAGTCCAGGAAATTGTATTCTCTCATTTACCTGAATTATTTAGCTAACAGGACTAGGAACCTGATAAACAAGATAAAGATTCCTTCAGAGGTCGACCTGAAGATCCGTTTGAGGGCAGAACTGGAACGTGAGACTTGTAGCAAGATCTGACAAGTTCCCCAAAAAGTGAAGAGTGAACATGAGCTTTATCTCTTGCAGGAGAAAACACGACGAAATGAACACATGGATCCTGCTCCTTCTTGTAAGTTTAACGAGGGCAAGGTGATATCTAACTATTGCCTCACACAAGTTTCACTGGTTCGCCGTTCCGTGCGTTGTTCGCCCATCTCTCTTTTAGCGTGGAGATAGGCACTCAATATGCGGATTGTTGTTCATATACTATCTTCTCCATTCAAGTAAGATAAGACAGTAGGTGTGTATGCATGTATATAAAATGTTTATATATAATAGTTGATTCTCCTCTCAAGGTCTCGCTAAACCCCCAGCCTTAAAGGAGATCTCAGTATAGGAATTATTTTTAAGAAAAAGAGTATCAAATGGTGAGACTATCTGCCCTCATCTCTAACTTTTCGCTCTCTTAAACCCGTTCTTTATGAGGAAATTCTAGCTAGCCTCAAGCCTAATCTTTGATTCTCTCTATTACTTTAGTGGATTTAGATATCAAGCACTTTTTTTCTCACTATCTAGACAGAGTATTGGTTCTAAATTGACCTAAGACTATTCATACCTATGAGGAAAGTTCATGTAACTGCAGTAGGAACTTCGCTGTTAGGGAATTCGTCAAAAGACAGTAATGTGAAAAAGGTTATAGATGAACTAGGACTTGAAAACTGGGAGAGGATGAGTTTCAACGATGATAGACAGAGAAAGATAGCTGATAATTTCAACAGGATCAAGGGAGTCCTCTTAGAGTACTTGAGGGACAAAGGGCAAGGAGGGTCTGCAGAGCTGGACTCCCTCCTTTCAGCAATGAAGAGATTTGGGCACTCGAAGGAGGAGGTTTACGTGCTCATGTACACCACGAATACGTGGAACTCGGAACTTGCAGGGGAAGTCATCAAGGACTACTTGGAGGAACAAGGTATTCATGGAGAGAAAACAGAGATAAGCTCCATATCCTCTGAGGAATCATTTTATGAAGGAATTAATGACCTTTTCGACAAGGTGATAAAAAGGATCATCAAGTTCAAGGAAGAAGGAGATGAGGTCTTCATAAACGCTACCCCTGGACTCAAGCCTGAGACCACGTTCCTTTCCCTAGCTGGACTTCTCGCAGGGGCAGACTCTATCTACTACAAGTACCAAGAGTTCAACAATGTAGTCTCTCTGCCTTCTCTTCCTATAACGATCACCCCTAAGTACCTCGAATGGTTAATTCGCTTCGCAGAGTCCCGGGTATACGCTCTCTAACAGGAGAGCTAAAGAGCTCGGCATTCCCGTTCATTCCCTTGAGATCAGGAGTCTAGCAGAGAGGAAAGGAGAGGACGCATACAGATTAAGGGAATGGGCGAGGAAAATAGTAGACATGTACCTACCCAACGGATTCCACAACTACCTACCCAACGGATTCCACAACGAGACTTACAAAGTAGTGGTCGAAGACAAAGTTGAGGCTGAATTTCAGAGTGAGGACGATGCTTACAAGTTCATGGAGATTAAGAGAAAGGAGGGAAAGAAGGTGAGAGTGGAGACTCCAGATAAGGTGTATTTCCTTGGACCTTGAAGTAGAGGTAGAGGGGACGAAAGTAAAAGTCAAAGTAAAAGTCAAGGTAGACACAGGGTTTCAAGGTGAGCTACTGGTCGAAAAGGGTATCTTTGACGAGATACCGGCCGAGCCTTCTGACGGACCTAGGATATGCACCGCATCAATGCAGTGCTATGAGACCTACGTAAAGCTCGCTAACGTGAGTGGGCTTGGAAAAGAAGCTGTAGCTGAGATATTGTATTCACCCGTAATAGACAAAAACATTATCGGAGAGAGACTCCTCGAGAAACTAGGGCTTGTAGTAAACTATAAAGAGAAATTAATTTAGAATTCATTGCCTACCAGGAGAACTTATCGCTTAAAGAAATTAAACACAAGATATATTCATAGACCATGTTTAAATACAGGATATCTCCGCTGAATGAGATTCCCTCTCCTTAACCTCGGTTTTGGTAATTAGTTCAAGATACTCTATGGCATTGACAAGCCCCATGAAAAAACTTTCATTCCACTCTCCCGTTCCTTTTTGCTACTCTTTTTCCATGAAACAGAGGGCAATATCCGGGATCTTAGGTGGTCTAATTTTAATTACCATTTTAGTGGGTAGCCTCAGCCTATTGATGACGTTGGAGAGGGAGCAATCAAGCGTTTTCGCAGGGCAACAGAGTTCCGTCTCTAAAACGCTCGAGTTTAGCCCTTTAGTTGAGGTATACTCTCAGGGCGAACCCCTGCTGATGTCCTCCTCCGGTGAACCGCTATACGTTAAGTACCTTATTTTCCCTGACGGTGAGGTGAAAAGCGTGAACGTGGAAATCTCCTCAAAACCTCTCCCCGTATCTTCTCTAGTGAATAACTACAACGGATGGTTCATAGCAGTCACAAACGACGGAGAAGAGTATAACGTCAGCGACTATCCTCTTCAAGATCCCAGTGATGCAAGTCTGAACGGAGGGATAGGGATAACTCATGCGATCAGCCTCAAGAACTTTTCTGACACCCAGGAAGTCTACAACATAATAGACGAAGCGTCTTCGTTACCGTTTCACGATGTTTCAGGCGCGGAGGTTGTGACACAACAAGCTGACGGTACGAACTATTTAGGATTGTCCAACGTAACTCTGATTTACACGTTCCCTAAAAACAACCTGACTCTATGCATAGGAATGTACTTCTTCGAGAATGGAGATCCTGCACCTTCACCCTTCGGAATACTGTTCTACAGCGGTGACGGATATGGGAACAATTATGGACATTATTACTATGAATATTTCTACGGAGAGGGTGAAAATAATGGGACTCAGTTGTTCTGGGAGAGCTTCTACCCTGTAGTTAATTCGAGCTCTAATCAATTAAAAGGGGAGCAGTATTCCCACGTAACTTTCGCCAAAATGTATAGATATACTGAGATAAACGACTCAATAAACGATGGTTATCTTAGTGTAGTGTTCTACAGAATTTCTATCGTTAACTTGTATGGCACTTGGTATCTTTCAGTGGGATCCAAAGGAGTTGGCATGACCTACAATGAGAGTTATCCATTTCAAACTTCCACCTACTACCCTGTAGGAACCCAAATACCTATCACTAGTTCCCCTTTATACGAACTGTATGTCTTTGTCCCAGCTAACGCAATGATAGTCATGCAGTAAGCATTCTCCACGTCTTCCAACTTTTTTGATCACATTATTCTTAATTTATCTGTTAATGTAATGTAAAAGTGTTGTAAAATCCTTTTTCTTCTTTTCTCTTTTCTTCTTTTTCTATTATAAATCAGAAACGACAAGGGGCTCTACGACAAAAGGACGCCTCAATTTGAAGGATCTAACGTTCCCGTTTATCGCTCAATTTATACTTCATCAGACTTTAAAGGACAAGTTCCTCCTAGTGCCCTGGTTTAAGGTGTCAAACTGCGCGTAGATCTAAAGTAAATCTCGTCCTTTAAGATCTAGCCAAGTATAAGTTCTCCTCTCACTAGTCAAGAGAGCCAACTAAGTATAAAGGGACCGAAATACAGGAGTAAGTCTTCTCTTGACCCGGCGTGTTGACGTTCATGTTCACTTCCCTCAATGATGCCCTCAGTCCCAAGAAATGTATAAACGTCATGACGAGGGAAACTGCAACAATATCGTAGGGAAACGTTACGACGTCGACTTCACCGAAAGGCCTAACATAAATGAGCTGATCACTCAGTTATCGTTATACTTTGAATTAAAGGATGAATAGGCCTACAAGTTCCTCAAGATGTCCTCAGAAAGAGCATCGAAAATAACGTATAGAGACTGAAGGATCTTAACTGTAACATCGAATCTCCTGCTTCCTAGAATTCATCCAGTGGCTTCACTTATTTTTACTTTCATTTCCACTTTCTCCTACATTTTTTATTTCATTCATTATTTCCTCTTCATAATTCTCCAATTTTTTACTCTCTTCCTCCAGTCTTCCTAACCTGATCTGGTTTTCTTTACTTATGGACAATTTACCATCTGGGCTTACATTTACCTTTAAATCTATAGATAATCCACCGTGCATCAACACGTTCCTGTATTTCAGGACTTCGCTGTGATACGAGTTGAAGTAAGACGTCACCAAATTATCGCATTTCTCATATTTGTTATCTTCAGCGTCAAATGTTCCGCCTCCTCTCAATTTCATGCAGAAGGCTACCGGTAGTTCTCTAGCTAGGGAGAATGCCTTATCGTACATCGATGCGTCTATGTAAAGTTTCAGCAATTTCATAAGTGAAGTGATGTCGTCTTCCATGTTTGATGTTATTCTCTCCACTTTGAACGTGGAGTAGAAGTTCGATAGGACTATCTCTCTGACGTCAAGCGTCTGGTGTTTGTACCATTCGCTGAAGAAAGACCTCAACTTATCGACGTCTTGTTTTATACTTTCAATGTTTTCGTTTACATCCTCAATGTCACGCATGGCGTTGACCGAAAATCCGTTCCTTATGTCGCGAAGAAGGTTAATCACCTTCCCAGGATCTGCTCCCTTTATATTCTTTATAACATAGACTTCATCCCCATTGAACGTGTTGGGGTTCAATCCTCTCAGGCTGGAACTATAGTCTTTGAAGTACCTTTCATCTAATTTCTCTATGGAGGAAGATATCATGAGGGAGTCCTTAGTAGCCTTCACCACTTCGGTGAGGTCTAACACTCTCACTTCCTGTGTACCAGGGTTCCCTATGACTGGAGCAGAGAAGAAGCTGGAGTTAAAGAGAGAACCTACGCTTAAAGTGATGGACACTAAGACGTTTGTGCCGTGAGTTAGGTCGACGAGGAACTCGTCGCAATCGTCAGACTCCAATTCTTTGAAAACTGAGTATATAACGTTAAACACGAAGGTTGGATTACCCTCCCTCTTATAGGGTTTTTTAACGACTCCACCGCCGTTTTTGCCGTCTTCATTAACCACTACCTCACCGTTACGGCTTAACGTAGCAGAACCAACGCCTATGTTAGGGATATATCTAACTTCCATCTTTTGTATGAATTCTTCCAGTCCTTTCTGTTTGTCTTCACTTAATTGGCTCTGTAATTTTGAGGCCCTTTTTCTCAATAAGTCTCTATAAGCTTTTACCAGGTTATCAACATTCACACTATTTCCTTCTTCAACTATTAAGCTGTCAGGCAAAAGGGCGACAACTCTATCCGGATTAAGCACCTGAGAGAGGGCATGTGCGGCAATGAAAGTAAATTCCTCTCTCCCGTTTATGATATATCTTACAGGATTATAATTATTTACATCTCCTGCAATGTATAATAAACATTTCATATAATCTATACATGTTTACTGTACTAAAAAATACTGTAGCCAATTTTTCCTAACCCTCATGTTTCTTAACTATTCTCTATTTTTAGTTCTCCTAGATTTTACGTAATAAAACAGTTACCAAATTAAGACGAAGCTTGGAATTTCACTATGTGATAAACTTGTAAAAAAAGTTTGGTAAAAACATGGGACGCAAACGAAAGGAACTTGGTAGGAATACATTAAAGTGAACGTGTTTACTCGAAAACCTTTTTTTAGAGAATTAAAAGTTACAAGGGTGATTTACAAGTATTTGTTTAACGTGAGGGTAAACCACGACGTGGTTATACCTCCTTTCTCGTCAAAGGTCTCAAGGACGCTCCTTACTTCAGTCTCTCCTCTATACAAGGAGATGATAGAGAGCACCGAACCGCTGAAACCTTTTCGGGTCACTGTTCTTAAAAAATCCGGTAACCCCGTGTTTAAAGGAATCCTGAAAAAGGAGGAGACTTACAACTTCAGTTTCACCACCCTTAGGGAGGACTTCTCGATTCTTCAAAACCCCTCTTTAAAGAAGGAGTTATGGGGAGCTGAGTTTCAAATGGAACTCTCTAAGGTAGAAGCAACGCCCAACATAGAACCTTCCGAAAAGAGGTTCTTTCACGTTAGGTTCAAGACTCCAACCCTGATACAACCTCCTAGGCCTAGAAGAACAAAAACTAATCGCTTCATTCTCTTCCCTTACTCTCCCTTTCTCGTAAAGTCATTATGGTCACACTGGAATAAGTACATGTCTCACATAAAGGTTGGGTCTTACCTCAGAGTTCTATATTCCTTGAGGGAAGTGAATTACGAGATATCTGCTGTATCAGCTGAGTACGGATCTAACACCATAAGGGGCTTCTTGGGATGGACTACGTTTGAGCTCAAGGCTAAGAAAGGATCTAACTTGAGGAGAGGTATAGATGTTCTCCTTCAATACGCTAACTACGTAGGGGTGGGGAAGAGCAGATCCATAGGTTTCGGAGAGGTAGAAGTCATCCCGCAGGATCTCCCCTACAAGCCTAAGGATCAAAATACGTTCACACAAATAGATAAAAAAGATAACAAATAAAAAAATTTTATATGGTGATAAATAACAAATAAAACTCATTCTTGAAACGCTGTGATTTCACCAAGATATTTTAATATTTAGTTTTATTTCATACAACTAAAATTATTATAATTACTGCCTCTGATTATTCGTTATCTCTAATATTTCTAATATCTTTATCAATTTATCCCTCTTCCATTCTCTCAGAATTCTCATTACGTTCTGTGCATTAGTGTTCACATCTCTTATGTTAATATTTCGATTTCTTTCAAAATATCGTATGTCTTTGAGAGCTTTCAGGAAAATTATATTAAAGTTCTCTTGACTTACACCAGACTCCTTATTTAATATTATTAAATAACTTCGTATAATTTTCCTTAAGAATTTATCCACGTCATTCATACTAGAAATATATTGTCTAGTTTCTCTTTTTAATTTTCCTATATCTTCTATTTCCTGTTCAAATATTTCAGCATTTTCTCCGAATATTTTGCATAGCTTATCTCTTAAATTTTCATCACTGCTATTGTTAAACATCGCATCAGGGCGTCTTTGAGGTCTACTTTCACTATTGTTTCTCCCTCTATGCGAAAAATTGTTATTTCTACTCATAACGATCACTCACAGTATATTCTGAATTTATTACTTGAAATCTTACATCCCTTTGTTCTAGTATTTACTACCCTTTCTGAAAACTCCCTTGCTACGCGATCCTTCACGTCTATTTCCCTCCAACCTGATGTCAGGCTTGACTTCTCCTCTACCTTGAAATTTAGGAGCTTCACTCTACCTATTCCAAATGGCTTAGCTCTCCCTATGCGGAAACCGCAGTTCTCGTACTTGCCTCCTTGATCAGGAGACATCACTGCTAAGACTTTCGTCAGTTCTTCTATAGTGGAATTAGTCATAATTAATCTTCCCTCTAATTTAGTTCCAGCGGGAATAGTTTCTAGGCAAGTATAGCCTCTTCTAAGTAAATCTTCAATATTTATATCTTTTCTATACTCGGGTATGTAGAACTTTATTCCACCACTCTTACAATATTTATGTGGTTTCCATTCTCTACCTATAGATACATACTCAGGTCTAGCATCTCCAGCTATAGCGTCACTAAAGAGTACTCTGCTCTCCGCGCTTTCTCCATGCGAAAATCCAAATAAGTCCGCAGTTAGCATGGGATATCCATAAACTGCTAAGAAGTGAGCTCTAATAGCTCCCTTTAGGGATGAGCCACTTAATGCTAGTTTATTCCCTGACTTGTACGAAAGGACAGTCAGATTCTCTTGGTTATAGCAAGACCTGATAAAACCGACCTCGCCTGAGCAAGTGCATGTATTCTTGACCACTTGCAGTGATAACTCAACTTTAAAGAGACTTCTACCTTTCCCAGCGTTAAAAAAAGTACCTCTAGACGTATGCTCGCTGGGGAGTATAACATCACTGTATTTTCCTACGAAATCATAGTTTGAACTCGGAAATCTGTTTGACAATGGTCTGTTTGTCATTAGCTTGATCACCCTAACAATTTTATGGCTTCTTCTGAAATTTCAGCTATATTTAAAATCCCTTTCTTTCTCAATGATTTCAGATTAACTTTCTGTTGCTTTTCATTTCCTCCTATGTTTTCAGTTATCTCTAACACTTTATCCCTTATAATGTACTTGCATTTGGATTTACTGAAGGGGGAATAGAACTCAATTTCAGGAGAGACTTGATAATGATATATTGACTTAATACTGAATGATACTTCTCCGTAACCTCTACTCTTGAACCCTCCAACTCTGACGACTCTATCGTTTAATAGAGATATCACATCGTTAAGTTTGCTTAGGAGATATAATAGAGGTAAATTCCTTGATATTATTTCTCCTGTGAAAGTAATACCAGGAGGGACGTACTCTACCGTGAACAAGTTAGATACGCCACCCGTACTTAAATCAATCTTTATGTGAGTTCTTTCGTGTACCGGAACATCCTCTTTCGACACAAAATCGGTGAATAATAAAGGAGAGGCGAAGTTATTCTCGTTCCCAGTAGAGCCAAAAAGCTCCTCGAAGTCCCTTCCGTAAATCTTATTGAGACTGGATCTAAAAATTCCCTTCAAGGATGAACCTGGTATTGCTACCTTCTTTCCGTATCTAAACGTAGGCAGGTCTGGTTCATCTATCTCTCTGTTTTCACCCGTTCCGACTCTCAAAGGCGAAAGGTTAGTGACTTCAACCTCAATTCTATCATTAGTAAACATTTTAGAGAATTTAACTTGATCTGACATTATCATCACTTTTTCTCAGAAATCAAATCAATTGGAGTGTACTTCTTAGAGTTAATGATGGAGAACTCACATAGTCCATATCCTCTACTCCTCCAACCACCTATAAAGATTTCAGTTTTATTTAGCGTAGATTTCAATATCTCGAAGGCTCTATCTATTTGACTCGAGTTTCCTGTATCTATAGAATTATATATCATCTTTCCAATGAATTTAGATCCAGGCTCAACGGCCTCTAGTTCTACCAATGCCCCTGTCTTAGCAACTTCCCTGTCTAAATCAATAGACACGTGAAACCTACTCTTCACAGCTCCGTTATCGACTTGAGCGTCGGTAAACAATAATGGGGATGCGAAGAAATGAGACCCAAATAAAAGGTCAATTACACCTAGTTTTGCGTCTTTATCTCCGTTTATGGACTTCTCGACCTCCACAAGTAAGGAATTAGTATCTTTTTCCTTCTGAAGTTCTATTATCTCCTCCTCTTTCCCTACTGCCTTTTCTATTCCTATAATTTCCTTTAATTTTTGAGGAGGAATAGAGGATAGCATTCTGGTGTATTCAGCCCTTATCACCCCCTTAATTGAGGATCCTGGAATGAACGGTTTTCCGTCTGCTCCTTTTATTACGGGTAAATCAGGTTCTGCAATGTCTGCCCCAGGGACACCACCGACCCTTAAGAACTCTTTAGACTCCAGCTGAAACTCAACCACTTCCCTGTATTTTATAGCTGCATGTAACTCCATTTTTTATTCACCCATTGATTTTTTAAGTATGTCTAGGATATCCTTCTTTTTATCGCTTTTCTCTACCACATAAGTTACCATTACTACTCCCTTCAAGTACTCTGTAATTTCTTCCAGAATTTCTTTATCATTCTTATTCTTCCTTCTCTCGCTTTGTATCAGTTCTTGTATTTTATTAAACAAAGACATTAACTCGTTATTCTGTGAAAATCCCTTATTTCTAGCAACCAGATATGACAAATTTAACATGAAGTTCTTGAGGTCGGTCTCGTTAATTGCTAGATCAAGTAAATTCCGAGTTAAATTCCTAGTTATCCCCTTTTTATCATCCTCTCCATTTCCATTACTCCTTTCGATGCTTTGAGATTGCCCACCTTGTGCTGTAGTCTGCAATCTCCTATCCAGAATTTCTATTGCGTCCTTAGCTCCCTTGTTTCTCATGGACTTTATGGTTAAAGAAGATCCTTCCTCCCGATTCGATTGAATTGACGACAATATCCTTCAATCTAGAGTTATATAATTCCTCTTTAATATCCTTTTTTCTTTTTAATAATACGACCGATCCAGTTCTCACATAGTTCCTGACTTCCCATTCATCGTAATCTAGAGATCTCCTCTCCTCAATACTAACTATCTTCACCTTAACGTCGAAGAATTCCTTTAGTGCCTCTAATGCCTCTGTGTATTTACTATACGGTAAGTATCCGTAAATGTCCATTACCAGGAAATCATCCCTTCTATCGTCTATCTCTACCTCTTCCTTCTCTGCCTTCAACAGCCTTAGCTTTCCGTATCCGTCTGTTCTGAGTGCTCCAACGTTTATCTCTCCATTTTTCAACATTGACTCTAATTCCTGTATCTCCTGCTCTTCTCCCTTGACCTCGAACGTGAATTGATGTCCAGGCGAGATTGCGATAACATGGGAGAAAAGCCCTTTTATTTCGTTGTTTTCCCTTACTGTCCTAACTGTCTTAAGTTTAGGATCGACCTCTATAACTGATGCGTGGAATCGTTTAACTCTAATTTCCTTTACTTCGCCATCGAGGAACCAGTTCCTCGGTCCTTTCTTGAGCCTCACTACCTCCTCGCCTATTTTCTTCCTACCTTCAAGTTCATCTATTATCACGTTTAGTTTGTCGGCTATTTTTCCGCTTTCATCCTTAGATAGAGTGGCCAGCGAGGGAACGTTCATCTGACATTTCATTGATGGGAAGGCATCAGTGAAGCTCAGAGACGTTTGAGGTTTGGATTTCTCTTTAAATAACTTATCACCGTCAATAATTCTAGACAGATATGCACCTTTAAGTGTAGTAGAAGGAATGAAATCTATAGACTTCATGTAGTTTTTTGAAAGGGAGGATATCAGCAAAGGAGTTTCATTTATTACCGTAATTTTCTTTATCAACCTCTTCACCCTTCTTGAATTTCAACTTCCTTTATGATACCCAGCCCTTTAGATCCTCCCCAACCTATGGAAGTATACTTAAGTAATTTGATAGAATTCTTCAATATTTCTCTTGAATTTTGAGATAAAGGGTAGACCTCTCTAGCCTCAAACTTTAACGATAGTTTTCCAGGTAAATACTCGAAAGAGTATAGATGAGCAGTTTTCACTATTCCCAGCTTTTGATCTAATTTCACACCGTACCTTTTATTCGGCTTAGCCGATGAGACATATCCCCAGCCAAATTCCACCTTTCCCTGTTTGGTTCCGGGAAGACCGAATATTTCCTCGATAGGATCTCGATTTTTACACACCATTAATGCGTTCTTCTTGATGACTCCTTTTATGCTAGATCCGGGTACGACCAGAACCTTATCGCCAGAGGTCATGTAAAGAACCTTTAAATCAGGCTCAAAATCCCCTGTAAATGAGTTCTCGCTTGAACCTCTTAAATTATCCACTATTAAGGTCACACTATACTTCATACGAATTACCTCGATTGAGCCTTAGCTTCGAGTTCATTAAAGAAGGTGCAAATTTCATCCTTTTTTAATTTTTCATTCCCTGCAGAGATCGGCATATCTTCCATAGGCTCGAGCACTGAGATAAATGTTATGACGAGCTTACGTAGTAGTTCCTCGTCTTGTAATTCGTTGAACATTTCCAGGAACAGTTTCACTATATCGGTTCCCTTAGATCTAAAGACTCTATAGGTGAGCGAAATCTTATCTTCCTTGATATACTTCAGAAGTTCCCTCATATTCTTAGTGTTTAGCCCAGACTTGCAAAACTCAGACATGTATTCTGACAATCCCTTGACGTCCTCCCTCGATAACACTAGACCGGGGAAGGAGGAAACTTCTTCTGTTCCTCCGAACTTCGAGGATAGAAAGCTGGTGATTAAACCTGCTCCCTTTAACTTGGGTTGAACTTTAGTTTTGGAGTACTCTTTCGATATACCTTGGAGCCTCTCAGCTTCTTCCTTCCCTAATATGAAAGGATAGTCTACCTTGTTACTGAGGAATATCCCTGCAGAGATTCCGAACCACATATAAGGGTCTGCATCAGTAGCTTTCCTCTCAAGTTCACCTCCTTTTCTAGAATAGGTTGCGTTCTTTAACGCCATATCCATTCCTTCAGAGAAAAGAAAGACGTCGTCTCCTCTGAATAAGAAAATAATGTCGTCCCCTCCAAGGACGAGAGGAACGAAGTTTACCTCCCCCTTCTTTTCAATTGTATATAAAAGTCCTCTTTCTATAGAGTAATAGATGTAAAAGCTAAGCCCGTTCAGGATTGCTATGTACTGGGTCAAGGTCGTCGCGTTGCTCTTAAGTTTTCCGAAATTGTCTCCATCGGCGTCAAAGAAGGCTATCCACCCTGACCCACCATGGTTCTCATCCCACTCATCAACAGTTATCGGCACTTTAATTCCCACAACGTCTTTCCCGCTTTCTTTCAGATCGTGTATTAATTCCCTTATGATGTTGAAAGCCCTTAGGACCTCCACTCTCTTCCCTGGGTTATCTTCACCTCCAAGCAGGGACTGGACGCTATTTCTGAACTCTACATACATATCTTGAGCTAACTTACACGCACCGCATAGATCTCCTTCCTCCTTAGGGTTCATTTTACACTCCTTACAAGTGTTATTGATGGGAATCCTTCTCTCCTTTCCTAGCTCAGAGGACGGCTTAATCTCGCTCGATGACGCATGTGAGAGAAACTTCGATACTAGTGACCCAAAACTCCTCACTGAGTCCCTCAAATAAGGGGACTTTTCTCCCCAGCCTTCCCACACTTCCTTAGGTCCAAGGAAGAATTCTGAAAGCAGAAAGTCTTCCTTGAAGTCTCTGTACTTAAAGAACCTAAGTTCGCCCTTTTCAGGATCCAGAACTCCGGTTAGAATTTCCTCTGTTTTGAAAGTAGAAGGCGTTATAGCCAGAACCGAGCCACCTTCATCCGAGATGACGCATTCTGGTCCCACTTTCTCCTGTATTCGCCTTGAGATCTCGTGGTTCAAGTAATCTATGAGCAGACTGTAACCAGCGTACACCTTAAGGGATGTTCCCCTGCTTACGTAACTCTTTATTGAGGGAATCTCAAAGAAATACATGGAGACGAGTTTTCCCTCCCCCTTTTCTCCTATGAGTTCTCGTTCAGCGTTTACGAGTCTACTGTTTACCCTGAGAGAGGCATTTTCATCCTTGTCTAGAAAACCGTAAGTCCTCACTCCTGAAAAGTCCTCGTCTTCCTCTACATGCCCGTCTCTTATTAGGTCCTCTATTCTCTTGAGGTCTTCATCGCTTCCTATATTGTACCCGATTTCCTTGAAACCACGAGCTCTTCTTAAAAAATTCATCATGCTATCCTTCCCACTGTTTAAGTCGGTCTCCCTGAAAACTATGGATCTCGACGACGATGAAACCTTATCGGCGAAAGCTACGATCAACTCTAGAATATTAGAAGGCCTTCTATCTTGAGAGGTATATCTACCGTAGTGATGACGAGATGCAGTTAAGGCCAACGCTTCAGCGAGCTCCCCGTCTTCTCTGAAAATATTCTTGACATATTCATATGATCTTTCCGCGTGGTTACAAGGAGGCATCTTACCTAAATCGTGAAGTAAGGCAGCCAGTCTTATGAAACCCCTTAAAATCTCTCTATCACATGAATTATTTCCTAAAAATGGATATATGACATCGCCTAGAAGCCCTTTGTCGTACATAGAGAGGGCTACACTTACAGCGAAGGCTGATGTCGTAATCATGTGATCTCCTATACTATTGAGGAAACCCGGGAACCGCGTATCAGCCGGTAGAATAACGAAAGGAACATCGTAACTTTTCCCTATTTCTAATTCCTTATGATAAAGTCTGATCTCTTCCTTTATCTCATTCACTATGCAATCTGCTGTCAGGTTTAGTGCCTTTCCTTTTTCTCCTTTCTTCCAGTAATCAAGGTTCTCTTTCCAACATTCTCTTACCTTCTCTCTAATTTCCTCAGATTCACGAGAAGTGCTCTTTCTTATTACCTTGAAAGTTAACGGATCAGGTCTGACATAGTTCGCAGAACTCATTAGCAGAGTAGTGTAAGTGAAGATAATTTAACTTTACTATTTCTCGTGACACCCATGTTAATCAATTATATTTTTAAATAAACTTATATGAAATGTAAATACAAAATAAGAATAATATAGAATTAATACTAACTATAAAATCTCTATATTAATATTTTAGACTATATATTTATTAT
Organism: Sulfuracidifex tepidarius; assembly: GCF_008326425.1. Taxonomy (NCBI): domain Archaea; kingdom Thermoproteati; phylum Thermoproteota; class Thermoprotei; order Sulfolobales; family Sulfolobaceae; genus Sulfuracidifex; species Sulfuracidifex tepidarius. The sequence goes on along the minus strand of NZ_AP018929.1, from coordinate 2,074,708 downwards.
TGTAGATAAAAGTCAATATATTATGGTATTAAGTTAAGAAGTGAACATAACAATGTATATCCGCTGAGGAAGTCTCTTAGGGGATTATTAAGGTAAGAGTCTTTATGTGTGGTCCCGGTCTTCTCTCCCCATCCCTTGTCTGGAACTCATGAATGAATCGTTGAATTTCCTTATGACGTTTATGAACCCCTTATCTCCACCCCTGAGCTTATTAGCTGAAGTGTAGTCACATGCAACTAACCCTTGAAGATTGAGGAGAAATATCTTCCTAATTTTTGGACTGGAGTTCATCCAGATCTCTTTCCATAGCTCTACATAGATCCTCTGAGTTTCCCACGCAATCTCAGATACATTCACTCTATTTAGTCTCACATTATCAATATAAATATCGTTTAACTCTTCCCAGAATAGATTAAAGGTCTCCTCGTCTACTTCCATCTCGTTCTTCTTCAAGATGTTAATCCTCTCCCTAAGTTCCATTGGGTGGTGATGCATCAACACAGATAGAGCGATTAACTTTCTGCCCGTTATTTCGTCCTTGAGGTATTGACCTACATTGAAATGTCTGTAAACCGCCCAGCAGGAAATAACCTCATGCCCAGGGAAGGTAAGTCTCTTACCCTCTCTGAAGGCGTGTTGGTTGAAAACCACTTTACCGAAGTCGTGGAATATTATAGACAGACGCAGGATCTTCAAGAAGTCGTCGGTCAGCTTCATGCCTTGCCTGATCAATCTTCCTTCAGCGTTAATGTTACTCAAAGCTAGGTTAATATGATCCTTTAATCTCTCCTCCACAGGAGGATCATAGAAGCTGTAGATCACGGAAGACCCACCTCCGTATAGGCAGAATTTACCTTATACTTGAAACCCTCCAATGAGTAGATTACAGCTTCCTTCTCGCTACGAGGGCACCTCCTCTCTTCATTTCCGTTAAATGCTTTAACGCAGTTATTCCTTATGTAGTTGAAGTTTACAGGAACCTCCACCCCGTCGCTTGACAAAGCTGTCAGGACATCTCCCTCCCTCACGAGACTCCCATCCATCTTTATCAGGAGGTCCATGGCAGACTCTGAAGGATTGCTCAGGTTAGTGATCACGTTAACTATTTTCTCCATCAGGTTGTAGTCCACCTCAGGAGGGGAAGAATAGACGTGATCGAGGAACCTCTCATAACCTATGTGTAGATTGATGTCCTGGTTTGAACTCAGGTAATCCAGGGTTCTTCTGACCAACTCTCCTTCGTAAACCTTGTACCTAACTCCGTCCTCTTTCCCTTCCTCGTACCACACTATCGCTTTACCTTTCTTCTCATCTTTTCTAAGGAACCTACCGAACCTTTGGATAAGAGAGTTTGCTGGGCATAGCTCAGAAATTATCAAATCTGATGAGAAGTCCAGTCCCGCCTCCACTGCTTGAGTCCCAACGACTATACCTTCACTCATTGTCTCCACCTCGATGGCCTTCTTTTTCCTATCCTCGTCCGAGAATCTAGAATGTATGAGGACTTTCTTCTCCCCTTCTATACTTCTGTAGAACTCTATGGCATCATTGACGGTATTGAAGATAACCAACGCCTTCCTGAAGTCTTTCTTGAGGTCTTTCAGGACAGACTTCAGAGTATTTAACTTGTCATTCCTTATTCCCTTGAGCTCGATTCTGTATCTCTTACTCTCCCTTTCTCTGGAGAACTCCTTATCGTAGCATTCCTTGAACTCAAGTAACTTAGCTTGTTGCGAGAGGATCCCTCTGTAAGACTTGGGTAAGGTAGCTGACATGGAGATCACGTTATTCCCGAACGTTTTGCTAAGCCTCAGAAAGGTCATAAGGAAGGAAAGCGACTTAGTCCTATCCGCCAAAAGATGTACCTCATCGAAGACGTGAGACGCGGTGAAAACTGAGGCCCATGAGAACATGTAATGTCCCAGGGAGCCATAGGTCGTCCCATGATATTCCTTGTATACTTTCTGGGTATCCTCGGGAGATAGACCCAAGGACATGAGGGATAAGTTATCCACAGTGGTAAGAGTAACCGGGTGAACCAAGTAAGGTGAATCTGCCCTTCCCATGTACCTCACCCCGATAACGTCAATGTAGCCCCTCATCCTCATGAAGTTTTGGAACTTCCATGACTGTTGTTCAATGAGTGATCTAAGGGGGTATGACACGACTATCTTGAAGCCATCCTCTATCTCTCTCATGGAGAGCGCCATTGATATGGCAGTCTTGCCGTACCCAGTGGGTGCCAAGACGAAGTAGTTTCCATCCTGAATTGAAGACATCACGTGATCTAGGAAGGGCCTCTCCTTGAGTCCCAGGGACTCCTTGACTACCTCATAATAAGATAAGTTATCCATCTCAGGTATCCGCCCTTTTCATTCGCTTTATTCGCCTCGTGGAGCTCCCTCACTGCCATGTTCAGATATGTAGAGTTATCCGAGGTCAGGAACATGTACACGTACTTTAGTGCCATGTAAGCGTGATAACCGTCGCCTTTCTTATCTCTCCCGTTAAGGAAATCCGACGCAGGTATTATGAGTAAGTTCACGAGTTTTTGCAAGGACTTCACCAGTTTCATGTTTTGATATATCCTCATGTTCAGCATAGTTATTGGGAAATCGTTATACACCTTATACGTATTCCCCTCACTGGAGATCTTCAACAACCTCAGGTTCACCCGCTCTAGTCGATTTGACATCATTGCAGATATCACGGAACTGTCCAGGAGGGACTCCAGGGAAATTATCTCCTCCGAAACCCTCCCGACCTTCTTGAGGGCGTTTCTTAAGTCTGCCTTTAGCTGATCCTTCACTGAGAACCATGCTAAAGGATTGGCTAGACAGTCTGGTACCTGCGAAGTGTCGAATAGGAGAAAATAATAGTCATTTCCTATAGTGACCACGCTCGAGGAGATGAGCCCTAAAAAGAAGAGATACGCTCCTGACAAGTCTGTGAAACATGTAACCTGCTTCTTCATAAGCCCGCTCTCCATGCTTGATATTCCCATATATCTGTCTACTTTCATGATCTGAAAGCTAAGCCAGTTCTCTTTCATTTCGAGATTGTGCCCTACAAAGACGTCCTCGTTCACCTTCATGCTAACTTCAAGGTCGGGTGTGATGAGGGATAGACACTCTGCTAATGACTCCAGCTTAGCGTCAATCTGTTTGCACTGAGGAATTTGAGCAGAAATCCTTTTCAGAGTATGCTTTACGTCGTTTCCTGTGAAGTAAAATTGCACTTTATTTCTCCAGAGACCTTGAAGGCATTCAGGTGATGGATCATTTCTGCAGATACTCAAAACGTAAATGTACCCTTCGTAGATCATCGAGGAGAGTATTGAGGAGTCAGGAGGAAAGTTAACTTTCAATTCCCATCACTACCTCTTCACCTACCTTGTATCCAGTGTATTTGCCCTTGACCTTCACGGCTACCTTATAATCTCTGAACGGAAGCCCGATCATGTATTTTACTGTCTTAGACTCTACGTACATCTTCCACGGAGAGTCCACTAAGCTTCCCCCGTCAACAGGAACGTAAAATTGATAGAGAAACTCCCCTAGGCTGTGAATTTCTACTTCGTCCAATACTGGGATGGCAAAGTCTGTCTCAAACTCCTTACCTACTCCCTTCACATCGTGTTCATTAACGTTGGTTACCGAAACTAAACTCTCCTTGCTCCCAATCCTCTTTATCCTCCACAGATCATCAACGGTGATGTCAGAGTCCCTAACTATCAGGACAACTCTGAGGGATGGAGGACTATCATCCAAGGAAGAGAGGATAGTCTTTCCCCTGGCTGGGGCATCGAAGGACTTGTAGACCTCCACAGTAGAAGGGTACTCTTCACCAGCAGAAGTCCTGATCGCGATCACCTTGTTCAGATCCTGAAATGAAATCGGGATGGCGTTCAAAGACTTGAAAGTAAGAGAAAGGATCTCTTTGGATAGCTTTACAACAGTGGACACACTCTCGCTTTCTGACCTGCCTTTTCTGACGTTATATGACTCCGCTATAGCACCGAGGATGGTGCTGGGCGGGGGGAAAAGGTAAGACGACGAGGTCTTGGACATCCCCGCTATTCTCGCCTGAAAGCCCCAACAATACTCCACGTCAAACACGTAACCCTTCATGCTTTAGCCTCATTTCTTTGCGTTCTCGATCGCGGAAACTCGTTTCTCTGCGTTCTCGATCGCGGAAACTATTGCCTCCTCGGCTGAGTCGTAACTCTTCATTTCATTAGGGGAAACTTCTTCCTTCGTCTCCGTGTTTTCAGAGTAAGCGTGAATCTCAGTTTCGTATGATACTTTTTCTCTCTTGATCCTTGCTCTCTTTAAATAGTCCTCGGTAAAGCTACTAGGCATCGTCCACACCTCGTTTGAGACTGCAATTCCTATTGAGTCCCAACTAACGTCGGACGGGTTGAACCTAGTCCTCTTCGCCCCTACGGGGAACTCGAGGAGGAACCTCTTCAGAGCCTCAAGGGAGGCTTCTATCCTTGACTTAACATCATTTTCACTCATGTCTTTTATTACTTTACCGTAATTATCCACACTAAACGTGTACTTGCCTATGAACTTAGTGTCTATGTCGAAGGAGAAAGAGAACATAGCTGAGGATACCTCCACGTAGTAGATCATTTGTCCAGAGCTACTGCTCTCCTCGCCCATGTTCACGAACTTTGTACCCAACGCATATCTGCTGTGAAGTTGAGGATCTATCGAGGTCACGCTCAGGGATTCCTTGACTGGTATCATGTAGCCTGTACTGAAAGCGGATGTTCTCTTCACGTTGGGGTTCTCGGCGAACAAGAAACCTCCGACGTCTTCTACGCCACAGCTTTTGATTATGTTCTCCTCTATTTCATTAGCTGCTTGTACACTCTCGCTTCCCTTTTTGCCTGATTTAGGCGGGTCGTTTCCAGTGACCTCCTTGTATATTTCCTTATTGGTACTCTTAAGGAATATACCCTTCTCACAGTACTTACAGACCTTCTGCCCCTTCTTCTTCAACGCTTCGGCTAAGATTAACTGGTACGAATGGGCCACGCTCTCTCCCGAAATGGAAGGGACGAAGAAAGTCATGAAATTCCCGTCCTTCTCTTTCACGACCACGGGAACCCTCCTATGCTTAACATAGTTACCGACGCTCTCAACCATGTTGGCCGCCTCAACTTCAAGCCATACCCTGCCCCTAACTGAAACGTACATCTCATTCCTCACCTTTCTTGAATAGATAAGACATCAAGCTCTTGTTCTGAGACAGCGATTCTATAGCTGAGACATCTACATCCAGTTCCTGTGATAAATCCTGTTTATGGATTTCGAGTTCCTGAGACAACTTTTCTGGATCAGAAACCTGAATACCTCTTGACTTAAGGTGATTTAGTGCATTACTTGCCAATAAGTACTCCCTTGAAACCTTCATCTTAGCTGCTAAGGTTAATGCGGAGGCGGAAATATATGATACGGTCTCCCTTAATTCTGGTAGAGAATTAATGGCCCTGATAAAGGCAAGCTCCTTATTAACTGCGTCGAATCTGATGCTTTTCGATAGGTTGATGGCCTCGGGATCGTTGATCTTCCCACTGTTCAAGAGAGAGTTATAGTCCCTCAACGCTTCCCTCGTGTGGTACAATGCTAGATCCTTGGACGCTGACTGAGATAATTTATCAATATAGGAATATTCTCTCTGAACATATAGAAGAAGGGCCAAGACTTTTGCTAACTCGTCTCCCTCCTTATACTCATTATACTTTTGCATATACATACTTGAAATAAAGGAGTTTAATAACTATTATTATTTTTGGTTCTTTTATATATCTTGATTTTTATAAAATGGACGTGAATCGCAAACTTAGACTAAATCTTGCTAAAATTCCGTTATGAGTCTATCCTAAGAGGGTTTGTCATAGGTAGAGAGGAAATAGCGAAGCTTTCAATCCCGTTATGGGTTCAACAAGAAAGAACTCAACGAACTGATCAATACCCTGGAAGAGTACTTTCAATCCCGTTATGGGTTCAACGAATCAAGGGTAACGTTAACCGGACCTATTTCATTGAACTTTCAATCCCGTTATGGGTTCAACGAAAAAGTAAAATCCAAAACAATATATGAGAGAAGGAGACTTTCAATCCCGTTATGGGTTCAACGCTGTCATGCCCCTCACTGTCATGATGAGTGTCAGAAAACTTTCAATCCCGTTATGGGTTCAACATGGCGACCCAAACCCAAACCCAAATCAAAGTAAGTATCTTTCAATCCCGTTATGGGTTCAACGGGATACGGGGGGCTAAGGCGTATTCCTACCTTACTTTCAATCCCGTTATGGGTTCAACAAATATATCGACAGACAAAGATACGGTATAGCTAACTTTCAATCCCGTTATGGGTTCAACGGGATAAATACACGATAGAAGCCGAAGAGGCTTCTATCCTTTCAATCCCGTTATGGGTTCAACTAGATATCAGGAAACCGCTTTTACCCGCATAAACTGCTTTCAATCCCGTTATGGGTTCAACATGGTGTACGCCTATCCCCCGCACGAGCCGAGCTGGACGCTTTCAATCCCGTTATGGGTTCAACAAAATCAAAATCAAGAAAACATGACATCTTTTGACACACCTTTCAATCCCGTTATGGGTTCAACTAAAATATGACGGTAATGCTCTATGTCGGAATATATCACTTTCAATCCCGTTATGGGTTCAACGTATAATTTACTTAATTTTCATATTAACAAACTGATTAACTTTCAATCCCGTTATGGGTTCAACATTTGTAATATTAAAAATATATTTCGGATTGACTAACTCTTTCAATCCCGTTATGGGTTCAACTACCGAGGAGGCGAGATAAGAATCGGCACTAGCTTGACCGTCTTTCAATCCCGTTATGGGTTCAACTGGTATTGTCATGGATGAATTTGGTGGTACTTGGAACACTTTCAATCCCGTTATGGGTTCAACGAACTTAACAGCGTATTCGAATACCAATACACTGATAATCTTTCAATCCCGTTATGGGTTCAACATGGATACAAATACTGATTCAGTCGGAAATGAACTATTTAACTTTCAATCCCGTTATGGGTTCAACCCGGAGGACCGATGATTATCATATGTTCTCCGGCTATGAGCTTTCAATCCCGTTATGGGTTCAACATAACGATTTGGATATTGAAGCTATAAATGAGTTCCAGACTTTCAATCCCGTTATGGGTTCAACTGAATGTGCTACAGCCCTACCCAGGGGTAGCATGGAATCTTTCAATCCCGTTATGGGTTCAACGGGTGGAGACCAGTACTTTATCCTGAATAACGGTTCTGTCTTTCAATCCCGTTATGGGTTCAACTTGCAAACAAGTTAGATAAACTAAATCTTGACAAATACATCTTTCAATCCCGTTATGGGTTCAACCTCATCAATAAATATGAAAAGCTACCTGAGTATTATGACAACTTTCAATCCCGTTATGGGTTCAACCATATGTCAAAGCGTTGCAACTCGAGAGTGAGCTGGAAACTTTCAATCCCGTTATGGGTTCAACTTACATGACACTTAACACCACGTTGCTAAAACAATTTCACTTTCAATCCCGTTATGGGTTCAACTCTATCGGGTCTTAACGACTTATGCCCTAAGTTAGGTATCTTTCAATCCCGTTATGGGTTCAACGGAGATGATGGGATTGTGAGATTTGGTATTTTTATTTTTGCTTTCAATCCCGTTATGGGTTCAACCGACCCGCGTGTTGACACAACACTACGTATCGCTTTTCCTTTCAATCCCGTTATGGGTTCAACAAGAGCACGGATACGTTCTAAGAAGTTTTATTTTTTACTTTCAATCCCGTTATGGGTTCAACATTGTATTTGTTGCCATACATACAAGGCATTATATTGTTTCTTTCAATCCCGTTATGGGTTCAACCTTGAGATGCTAGCGTTAGGGAAGACAGTGATAATACCTCTTTCAATCCCGTTATGGGTTCAACATTTGCCGTGGCAGTTGAACCACGGCATATGCATATTCTACCTTTCAATCCCGTTATGGGTTCAACTGAAGGTTTTATTTATCTCTATCTTCATCTTCTCCTTTCTCCCCTATAAATTTTACGTCTCCTCCATTACCTCACAATTCGACCCTTCTCCCCTTCCTTTCCTTACCGTAACCCGGTCGCATGGTGTTTTACACTAACTGAAAGAAACCACCCTATTTATAAATGTAAAACTAATCTAAGAATTTCGTTTCGGTCGCAAGGAGACTCGAACTTCATCGTTTATTATCTCCATGGAAAGATCGAACTTACCAATCTTTTAATCATATAAAGATTTAAATCATAATAAAATAGTTTTCTCTTCTCATTTTATAACTTGTACTTAAAATAAAATACAAATCTTGCTTTAAAATACTTTATAAGAATAGATGGATTAAGAGAATCGTAAAGGCTACTGAATTACATTAAGATATCTGTATCTCATTTTAGTAAAGGAATAATAAAACTTAATATTTTTATATTTATTTACATATATATTTTTTTAAATAAAAGTTACACTCTGTTAAATATATTTGTTCATAAACCTTCCTCTTGATAAATCTCCTTACATGATAAGCCTTTCACCGTGAGGAAAGCCCTCCCCTCATTGTCCCATGTGCTTCCGTGGCCTCGTCTCGCTGTTCACGCTCCGGTTAAAGTTATCCATGCTCTACTCCCACCGTCCTTTAGGAGGAAAGCCTTTCCCCTCATCACGTGATCGTCAATAGACGGAGGGAAAACTTTTTCCTTCTAGAAATTATTATAATCCGATGTTCTTCACTCTCTCAGACGTGATGCTCCTCTCAAGGAGGACGCGTAGTACCCCCCGCTCTATTTCTGAAGAACTGAGGGGGTGGAATTGGAGCGAACCTCCGGTCTACCCTCCCTCGACTATGACTCTCGGTGTTTCCGACCTCACTAACGGGCTCTGTCCCACGGGTAGGTTCGCTTTCCTCAAGTACACGGGAAAGAAAGTTGAGGTTAAGCCCCTCCCCGGCGCATCAGTTCACGAGGTTTATGCCAAGGGGATTGAGACAGTAAAGAGACTCATCTACGAGGAGGACTTGAACGGGGCCAGACTCAGGACTCTCATGGAGGACGAGTTCTACTCCCTAAAGGTAGAAGACTTAACCCTAGCAAAGGCTATTTGGGACAGGGTAGTTAACACGTACTCAGCTGAGTTGGACAAGGCAAAGGGACGGTCACCTTACTTCTCAAGGGACTCGCTTGCCTCCATGGTGGTCCCGTTCTCGGTGGAGTTCCCCCTTGACGGTACGCTGGTGGGCCTCCACAACGGGGTGAGGGCTGACGCGTTCATCCCACACGTACCCATGATAGCAGAAATGAAGACGGGTAAACCTAGGAGACAACACGAGTTGGCTTTGACGGGTTACGCTTTAGCTTATGAGAGCATGTTCGAATACCCCATGGACTTTGGATACCTCTGTTACGTCCAAGTAAAGGAAGGGAGAGTGTTCGACTCTTGTAGGCTTGTACAAGTGGGGGACTACCTGAGGGACGAGTTTCTCCAGATGAGGGACAAGGTAATGGAATCCATAGAGAACGGAGTGGAGCCGGAAAAGCCAAAGAGGTGCGACCAAGATTGTCCCTTCTTGAAGGTATGTAATCCTTAATTATGTTGCTAGAGAATTCGCGCTCTCGACAGTTGTCTCTGGTTACCAAGGGGAGTTCAGCGATAGTCAAGTCGTACATGTTATGAACTACAGTTGTCTCTCGTTATCAAGGGGAAAAACGGAATTTAGTTCCGATCATGGTACTTAACACAGAATTACTATCGAACCTCTAAGCCGGGAATCCAAGCTTCTACACGGTACTGCAGGAGTGTAACAGGGTCAGGAAACTCACAGACCCGCATATCCGCACACCTTCATACTGTGTAGGGTCGAGAAACCGACAGAGTCCTCTTCCGTGTAGGTACTCGCACCAGGGATCGCCAGTACCACGGGTGAGGAGACGTAGCGGGAAAACTATCAACGATCCTCGACCCGACCAAGCTTCACAACGAGGTGTAGGAGATACATCTAGACTGACCATGTGTTGTTCAGTCTTCCCACGGTTTCACTCCAAAAGAGTGACATACCGTTCATCGACAGTTCTATCTTCCCGCCACAGGAGAGGACCCCTAACACTCCACTCCCACACTCACATGGAGAGCGAGTTGTCTTTACCATCTTTTTATCAAGAGAAATGCATGGATAGTTATTAGGTGTTTTCAAAGGAATCTATTTTATATAACTTTCTTATCTCACTTGATGGTATCTCTACGGGAAGTGAGTGTCTCACCTTTTGTATCTTCAGGGCGAATGAACCTCTTCCCATGTTGTCAAATCAAGTACATGAGAAGGAGGGAACTAACTCAATTACTCTCGAGAGGTTTAATGTCGTCTATTTTAAAATTACAAGAGTGACAAGAAACTCTAAAAGTCACATAACTAGATTTCTAATTATAACAAGTTTCAGCTTCTTTACAAAGAGATGAACCAGTTTTCGTAGTAATAGCTTAGTTACTCACTTGAACACCCTAAGCTGTTTGCCTTTTAGTTTTCACGCTAACTAGAAGTAAGGATAGCAACGACACCTCAACACGTCATCGAGAAACGGTCCTAACTTAGGACGTGGCCCGCAGTTGATACCGTGAAGTGGAGCCTAGGGACTTGTAATTCCTCTCCTATCAGGTATCTAGTAGACTTGGTTAAACTAAGGGTGTCATGACGAGCATGCGCAATTAAACTTTGACCTATTCTCTCGGGCTAAGAGGAAAATAGTCCAACGGGCGACTATGACCAGCGGGAAATGGGGGTAAAGACTAAGAGGAAAAGACGACCCAACAACGTCATTCTATGTCCCTGCTCACGAGAGCTGAGTACGTCTCTTCCTCGAATTCTTAAGTCTTCACCGTAAGTGCATTTCCCCTTCTGGAATTACGTGAGCGTGAAGGGACGTCAGCGTGTTAACATGAAGAGGAGGGAACTCTCAAGGCATTGCCGCTGGTGTCTACAATCATCGTGACAATGTTTATCATTCCTTGACCTCAAAGACAGTTGCTGTTAATGAAGGTGCTGAGTGAACAGAACTTCTGTGGCTGACCTCAAAGTCCTTGCCGATGCGGAGGAAAGAAATCCCTCTAGTTCTCAAGATGTCAGTCCTCAAGATGTCAAAAGAAGACTAAGGTTCTACCCTTAGCTAAAAGGTTACAAGGGTCTACATCCTCACCTTTGGCTATCCTCCTCATGGCGTCGTTCATTCTGGCATACGTTTCCTGATCTACGGTAGTGGTGACCAGATGAGCTCCGGCCTCCCTCGCTGCTAGGACAGAGGCTGCGCTTATCGCTTTCCTTCCTCCCGTGAAGTCCAGGTAATCTCCAGGGGAGAGCAGGGATCTAACCTTCTCCCTGACCTCCTTGAAGTCCTGCGGGCTCATAACGTCTTCGATTGAGAGTATAACTTCCCTCATCGGAATCGGAGATACGCACTTAGAAAAGATGGCTGAGAGGACGGAGAAAGACACGTCAGTGCCTCTAGTTCTGACTACTATGAGTTCATCTATCTTGAGAGGAGAACTGGGGAAAGGTGCAGAGTAGTCTCCCCTCAATAAGGAAAGGTAGGTCTCTGCCACTCCCCCGGGGGTAGTCCCCAGCGTGGAAACTAACTTCATGTCCTTATTGTCACATCCCCGCTTTTATATCATGACGGGGACTCAGGAGACTGTTCGTGAAGACAACGACGCTCAGAAGGCAGTGTAAACGCTCACACGAAGACAGACAACTTGCATAGAGCTAATAATCCCACTTAATTTGAAACTGGACGTAACTGGACGCCATTTCGTATAATCATTATCTCAACTGTAGTCTATGATAGAAATTTGAACCGAACTCACGGGAAAACAAATCAAGATAGCCAGTTGTTACATATATATATTGTGTATATATCTTCATTTGAACAAGTCGTATAGGTTGATGTCCCTTAATTTCCTCGCCAGTAGAGTGTTGACCATCATTAAAACGAGCACAGTAGATACTATTACTAATGCAGATAAAAAGATTTGATCCCGTGGAATGACCTCTGTTGTGAGAGAGGAACCCATCATGACGAAGGTGGCAGTCAACGGGTTATATTGTTGCAACTTTTCTGGTAGGAGCAGGGATATCATGTACAGTATGAGTGGTATGGAAGGTAAGGCATTGATTATGCTGGGTGAATTAAACCTAGCCGTCGCCAACCCTATAGCTATTCCCAGAGTGTTTACGAACAAAGACGCAAGAAAAGCAGAAAGTAGAAGTAAGAGCAAAGGAAACCAAAAACTGAAAGGTTCGTGCGCACCGAAAATACCTATAAACCCGAGGAACAAACCAAGGTACAAGACCGGGAAGAGAATTATGTACTTAGATTTAACTAGGTTACCAAGTTCGTAGATAAAGACAAGCTTCTCCACTCCTCTCATATTTCTTCCCTTAGTCTGTCATAAAGTATATCTAGGTTATTAATTTCTTTTAGTGAAATTCCTCCCTCGCAGTCGCCTTTAACTATAGAGTAAGTCATTCCTCCCACACTGACTTTTAAGACCGAGTTCTCCTTATCTCCTGAAACTATGCATGAGTCTAACACGTCTTCCACTTTGGCTTTCCCGTAAAGTTTCCCGTTAAACATGAAGAACAAATCCCAGTCTTTGAAGTATTTAAGCAAGTGAATGCTGTGGAGTGTTATGATTAGCTGTTTTCCCTTGACGGAGAGCACGGCGTTTACTAAGGACTTAACCAAAGCCGGGTCTAGATCTTCAAAAGGTTCGTCCAGCAGAGTCACTTCAGTGCCCGCGAACAAGGCTAACACGGTAGTAAACCACTTCTTTTCCCCCGTGGAAAGCCTGGATAGAGTGTCGCCCTTAGGTCTAACTAAGTTGTAAAGGTTGCCCGCATCTTTTACACAATTAAATGCCTCAGAATATACGGAATATGTTTGACCTATATTGAGTGAACCTAAATGATAAACCGATTCCAAATTCGTGGATAATAGGTTAAGCTTTTTTCCTCTTGTTACGTCAAAATTGTTCACAAGGATACTCCCCTTATTTACCTTGTACAGCCCGACTATAGCCTTGAGAAGTGAAGTTTTTCCCGCACCGTTTGACCCTAAAATCACTGAGTTGTTGTCAATTATAGCACTGATATCCAGGATTGTTCTACCATTAATGACTAGTGAAGCGTCTTGATTTCAATCATCTATTTCCCCACCTCCAATTAGCAGACCTAACACCGGGGCTTCTAGGCCTTTCTCTACGTTTAAGTACTTTCTCCACAATAACGTTACGCTCAATGACAGCCATGATCCCTAAATATAACACGGTGAAAACGAATAAAAATTCTCTATTAGAATCCCCACGTCTATAAGTGCAAATCTATTACTCCCTTATCCGTATTTTTGTATAATTTTACTAAAATTGATATTAAAAATGTAGTTAGTGCTGAATGCTCATTACTGACTTCCCCGGGTAAAAGGTAGACCCGAAACCTATTCTCAGAAATAATTCATATCTAGATATCGTATCATTTTAACAGTCGAAGTATATAATTTTATTATAATAAGTAAAAATTTAAAGTAAAATCATTATCAAATGATCAAATATATATATGTATTACTTAAGAAAGCTATTATAATTCTAGGAATCCTTGTGATATTTTCTTAAAAATTTTTAGATAAAACAGTAAAATAATGTGTCTAACTTATAAAAATTTTAGATAAAATCAGTTTTTCCGTTGTATTTTACCATATATAAGGAAATTTTGATTTATTAATTAACCGTTATTATATTCAGTTAAATGATTTTGGGTCTACCGAGAGGGGTCGAGGCTTTCATCCCTTTGTAAAAAACGACACACAAGTAGTTCTATCAAGTATGACCTTGTGTGTCATGGAGATGGACGCCGAACACGTCCCTCTTCATCTTTCGGTCTTGTCATTACATGAAGAGGACTGCAAAACTTCTATCGGGCTTCATCTTTCGGTTTTGTTACATTACTGCGAACTTGCCCAGGGGCGAGGTCATTTCTCTAGACGGGGGATGAGTAACGTTTCTTGAGGCTTCGGTCTACGCTTCTCCGAAGGACTTCAAACGAGGATTGCACCACCTCCTGAACCCGCAATTGAGGCACTTCCTAACCGGCTGTCTTACCTTGGGATCCGTAATTTTACTTATAATTATTTCCTTAATTATCCTCTTAACGTATTCTCTTTCTTGAGAAGAGTAGTTTAGCCTTACCAGTTTTTTGACGGGTAAATAGTAAAGCATGCCTTCCTTTACCCTCTCCCCTGAAAGTTCCATGAGGTAGCAGTAGAAAAGAACCTCGGCCTTGTGATCTAACCTAACCTTATTGCTCACCTTTACGTCTAAAGGTGAGACCCATTGTCCCCTCACTATGAAGTCGGGAAACCCTGATAAACCTTCGGTTGAGTAGAACTTTCCCTTCTCTAAGGGAAGTTTAGGGCTAAGGTCTTCGTATGCTTCCTCCTCCTTTTCCTTACCTTCAACCATGTACTGGGTTACCCTCTCCCTGAAACCTAAAGCTTCCAAGTGTACTATCCTTGGACAGTAAACGTAGTGCTTCACCGTGGTTCCGGTTATCAAGACCTATCACTGCATGAGTATTTTCACTAGTTAATATATTAGATTCACTTAAAAGAGAAAATGAATGAAATGACCAGTTAACCTCGGGTGATATGAAAGCTTCACTAGTAATTGTGGTAATGAATGATAAAATAATCCCATGTAAGTCTTTAGCCGTTTGGGCTATTTCATCGTATTTTATCCCAGAACTCACCAAATTACCTTATCGTCTTCCACGCCTTCACTGGGGATTGAAACTCTCTTGGAGAAGAGAGACTCAGTAGTTGGTACTATCATGACGGAGAACCTTTCCCCTTCTTGAGACGTTCTATGAAGCCTGGACAGTCCCGATTTCACGTCCTTCAAGGTTGAAGAGTTCATCTCCCCAACGAAGACGCTCAACTGTACCCTTCTTAAACCCCTAGATTTAAGGAAGGAAGCGACTTTTTGCCTGAGATTGGAATCGGTTATATCGTAGAAGACTACGTAAAACATGCAGTTTAGTGTAATTTATAAGAAATAAGTTTTGATTCGGGCTTTTCATGATATCTATGGGTGGGACCTTTTCTTGGATTCTCTTCTGTTTTAAACTTAGCTTGATGTACGTTTGGAGGAGAGAACAGAAGGTATTGTTGAGAGAAGTCTGAAGCCCGAGTGAGGTACATGTACGACTATTTTATGGTGTATGACAGAGAAATTCACAGTTCAGGGTTTAGTCAATTACATGACTCGGTAGACATCCGCCGAAGGGGCTTTCGTCTTATGTAAATAGTAATTTATGCTGAATAGTATAGAACGAAGATGTTATCAAAGTTCCTTGTCTTCTTTTTGTACTTCTACATCGGCATTTGAATCGTATAGAGCGTAGATATGTATCTACATGATTATTTAAAGGGTTCTTAACCTTAATCTCGTCTCAGCGATCTATGTCGTTCTTGAACCGTGTAACATCTAAATAAGGCTATTGATGATGAGTATTAATCCTAAATCCATCAAGATAAAACCTTCACTACGTGGTCATAACAGGCACGTTCTTGGTTTAGGAAGTTCTTTTTTGATGAAATTTGAAGTTTAGTCCTTAGCTTTTCTAGAGCGAAAATTTCAACTATTTTTCAATCTATTAAAATTGTAAATCTTACAGTATTAAATGTAAAATCATTAATATTAGATTTTGTATTAGATATTTAGTTTTTAGTAAATTTTTTAATTATTTATCTAATTTTATATTTCTTATATATGTAGATTATTCTTTTTCTAATTTTACATATACAAAACTTTTAAGGATCTATGATTTTGTAAAGGTCTTATTAGTATGTACCTATTTTTTAATTAAGTTATATCTAATAGTTCGATCTTTCCATGGAGATAATAAACGATGAAGTTCGAGTCTCCTTGCGACCGAAACGAAATCCTTAGATTAGTTTTACATTTATAAATAGGGTAGTTTCTTTCAGTTAGTGTAAAACACCATGCGACCGGGTTACGGTAAGGAAAGGAAGGGGAAAAGGGTCGAATTGTGAGGTAATGGAGGAGACGTAAAATTTATAGGGGAGAAAGGAGAAGATGAAGATAGAGATAAATAAAACCTTCAGTTGAACCCATAACGGGATTGAAAGGAGAACTTGCCATAGAGGAGTGTGGCTTCTCAGATACGTTGAACCCATAA
Source organism: Sulfuracidifex tepidarius (assembly GCF_008326425.1). Classification (NCBI taxonomy): domain Archaea; kingdom Thermoproteati; phylum Thermoproteota; class Thermoprotei; order Sulfolobales; family Sulfolobaceae; genus Sulfuracidifex; species Sulfuracidifex tepidarius. The sequence continues at coordinate 2,058,387 of NZ_AP018929.1, read as the reverse complement.
CGGGATTGAAAGAATTGCGGGATTTCCCCCGCGGAGGTGAAAAAATTCGTTGAACCCATAACGGGATTGAAAGACTCCTCCTACTACTCCTCCTACTCCTACTCCTACTACTGTTGAACCCATAACGGGATTGAAAGCGTATCTGTAATGGCAATGGCAATACTGCGATAATAGCGGTTGAACCCATAACGGGATTGAAAGCTAACACAATACCCTTGCTCGTTCCTGTCTAGAGGAATCGTTGAACCCATAACGGGATTGAAAGCCCTGTAAAATTTTCCCTACCAATTCCTTATATGAGACGAGTTGAACCCATAACGGGATTGAAAGTATTAGTATTTGATGATTATATATAACCATGGACGTAGTTGAACCCATAACGGGATTGAAAGGGGGTGATATGAAAAGTCCCCTCAAGTTTGAGGGAGGGTTTGTTGAACCCATAACGGGATTGAAAGATAAATGACATAAAAACTACAGAGGTCACGAAATCAATAAGTTGAACCCATAACGGGATTGAAAGCGGTCATAGCGGACGGCACCACATTGATGCCGTCCTTTCGGTTGAACCCATAACGGGATTGAAAGCAGTTTCCCTGTCCCATCCAAAGACATAAGAGTATTCAGTTGAACCCATAACGGGATTGAAAGTGACAGTGTGACACATGAAAAGTATATGACATGTCTAGTTGAACCCATAACGGGATTGAAAGTTTATTGCGACTCTGTTGAGCGGAACGCTCACGCCTAGGGTTGAACCCATAACGGGATTGAAAGGCAACGTCGTCAGCAATATAGCTTATTTCAGTCTCGGTTGAACCCATAACGGGATTGAAAGATTTGTTGTTGTAGTTCATCAGCTCTAACGGGAAAACTGAGTTGAACCCATAACGGGATTGAAAGTAGGTCTCCTCTTAGGTGCTGTCTACGGTCAAGCTAGTTGAACCCATAACGGGATTGAAAGAGTATAAGCAAATATCGGGAAGAGCAGGAAGACAGAGAGTTGAACCCATAACGGGATTGAAAGTTAAGAAGTGGTTGTAGATACTCAGTTCATCTATTTCTTGTTGAACCCATAACGGGATTGAAAGGTATGATAATAATTTAAGTCGTCTTTTTTTCATGCTGAAGTTGAACCCATAACGGGATTGAAAGGATTACCCAATCACCTATTCGTACAATTGTATATCCTTTGTTGAACCCATAACGGGATTGAAAGTCTTTATGTATTTTTTCAGGAATTTATAGCCTTCATATAAGTTGAACCCATAACGGGATTGAAAGATTTTAATGTATGTATCGGTAGATAATTGTTTTACATAATGTTGAACCCATAACGGGATTGAAAGTGGTAAACGATATCAGGCACTATTTTCAGGGCATGCCTACCGGTGTTGAACCCATAACGGGATTGAAAGAAATAATAGAAGTATGTTGTCGCTTTATTCAGGTTGTTCAGGTTGAACCCATAACGGGATTGAAAGTATAACATCAAGAGATATCTTTTTCATTTCCGTATTAAATGTTGAACCCATAACGGGATTGAAAGCTGTGGAATAAATAACATTCATCAAAGTTTTTGCATAGTTGAACCCATAACGGGATTGAAAGCATATAGTTTTTATATCAACTTCTTGTTGAAGTAGGTTGAACCCATAACGGGATTGAAAGTGACAGCCCTAATTTTTTTTCCATTGAACCCATATACATGTTGAACCCATAACGGGATTGAAAGTCCACTTCTCTATTCTCTTTATCACGAATCTGACGGCGTGTTGAACCCATAACGGGATTGAAAGATGATAAATTGATAGCGTATCATCCTGAACACGGAATTCAGTTGAACCCATAACGGGATTGAAAATTAGTACCAATTTCTAGTTAATTTTTACCTAATTAAGTTTAATTTAAAATTATAATAAAAATCATAAAAGATTATCATGTTTGAAGGTCTCAATGAAATGGTATTACCAATTTATAATCCCCTTCATCAAGACATAATTATGGGAGGAGGCACTATAGCCTTCGTAAAAGATTGGGGAGCTTTCTTACACGTTAAAGACAACATGATAGTTTGCTCCTTAAAAGGGAAGGATATGTGGAGCGTCTCTCCAGTTGAGCTATCTTCCATCGTTTTTCTCGTCACTGGTTCGGTTTCTTCTGAGGTAATTGCACTAGCTAACGAGTACGGGATAGACCTAGTCTTCTTCAGGAAAGGAGAGCCCGTAGCTAAGGTGATACCCGCAAGATACGGCGGTTCCATGAAGGTTTGGCTATCTCAACTTAAGGCGTGGAAGAGTTCTCGGGTAAAGTATGCCTCCGTCTTCGTCAGAGGGAAGTTGAGGAACCAAAGGGTGGTGCTCAGGTATTACGAGAGGAAGTACTCCCTCGACCTATCCACTGAGAAACTACAGAAACTTGAGGAAGAAGTAATTTCCTGTTCAACTGTGAAACAAGTCATGGGGAAGGAAGCCGAGGGCGCCAGAATATACTGGTCTTCGGTTAAGTCCCTTATTCCCCTGAAGTTTCCCGGCAGGAAGAGGAAGTCCGAGGATCCGTTTAACGTGGCGTTAAACGTGGGCTATGCCATGCTCAGGAGGAGGGTATGGTCTGCAGTGATTTCAGCAGGCCTCAATCCATATGTAGGTTTCCTCCACTCTATTAGGTCTGGAAGGGAGTCACTAGTCTTCGACTTGATGGAGGAGTTCCGTCCTTTAGTGGATAGGTTCCTCATAGGTAAGGCTAGGGAGAAAGGTGAGGAAGGCATATCCTTAAAAGAAGTTTATAGAGGGCTTAGTAACGTTGGGGAGGACGAAGTGTTCACCCAAGCTAGGAGGTTAGCCCGTTCATTCGAAGGGGAGGAGTACTCTCCTTTTCTGATGAAGTGAACAAGAGGAGGAAGAACTTGACGTTAATGATTGAAAGGGCTTAGTGAGATAATTGAAAGAAAGAGCTATCAAAGACCTAGATGACGTTTGTACACACATAAACTAAGTGTATATGCTTAGAATGAAGTACTTTCTTAATATTTCAACTAAAAATATTTCAAAATATTAAACATAGATTAAATTAAGCCTTACACAAAGTGTAGAATATTTCCGCGTTCTTCGCGATTAGGAGTTCATCTGCGTAATGATGTTCGATATGATTTGCGTTAATCTGCGTAAAAGTTGTCAATAGATAATAGTAGCCTAAAACCGATGAGATGGCTTAATGGACATGACGCTCAAGACATTGCTAAAATATATATCACTTTATTAAATAATTTAGAGGCAGAGAAAATTGTAGAGTAAACTTTATGCACTTATCTTTTTACTAGAGAATAAGCAATGAACATATGTGGTGTAGCGCTATGCGGAGCTACATTTAATTAGAGGGTAAGCGAAAACGTAAAAAAAGGAAAAGAAGAACGGAAACTATACTCAAGATTTTCATAATAGACAGAGGGGAAGGTAAGTTAAAATTATACAATAATAGTAATAATATATTTATTTGTTGATATTAAAGAGATATGAAATCCTAGGAACTTCACCCCGACGTAATTCACGAAGAAGAAAGCTAGCAGGACGTAAGTCACTACTACGCCCAATGACGTAAGGCCGTTCTTATATAAGGAGGGGAAATAGTGCGAAATATACATGGTGGTCGATACAGCCTCTATGGCCACAGTAGATACAGCTGATATGATCTGACTTCCTCCCCGCCACGGCGAGGGTTCCCCTCATCGATTCGAGTTTACATCCCTCATTTGAGGGGCAGTCGAGAGGGTCAGAGAACCCCTCCTGTTAAGGTTTAGCAGTTGTGCTACTTTCCCTTGGTAGTACTAGATTGTGGGTACTACCGAGAAAGTTTTTAGAGTTTGACTCGATGCCTAATTTTTAAAATATGAAAATTAGTGAAACTTATTAGCACTTCACACTATTTAATTTGATGGAAATCGACAAGGATTCCTCTAATGCCATGGTCTTGTTGGTTATCATAGCGTCTCTAATTCTCTCTTACAAAGTGGGGGAGGAGTTTCCCGCCCTCTTAATCGTCACGTCGTTGATAGGGATACTGAGGAGGAAGTGGATTTCAGTAGCGGTTGTGCTGTCCTCTTTGACTTTCTTGAGCTTCGACGCCATAACTCCTTTAGATTTCGTCTTAGTAGCTTTGTCCACCTCAGTCTCTCTCGTTTGGGAGGTGTCGTACTCGCTCTGGTTGACTCTGGGTTACTCAGCTTTGCTGTTAGGAATACCTTCTCTCTTTCAGCTACTGGCTTTGATATCCCTCCTCATAGCCATGAGGTACTTCAAGCTTGAAGTCAGGGGGTTCGCGTTATCCGGTATACTGCTCTTGATAGTGAGCGTCTTCAAGACTCCATCTATAGCTGACGTGTCGTACTTCGATTTACTCACAGGTGTAATAGGAGTTGCATCAGAAAACGTGAAACTTCCGAAGAGGTCTCCTTATCTGATACCTATAATACCAGCGCTGCTTTTCGCTGCTTACGGTATACCGGGGAAGTTCTATTGGGCTGATTCAGGCTCATTCCTCTTCAAGTACAGCCCCTTCTCTCTGTGGTTGCCTGGGTCGTTTTATTACCCAAGGGTGAACGATTTCCTCTTGTTCTTTCTTTTCGACAAGCCTTTCTACTTGGTCGTCTTCTCCATGGTTTACATCTCGGGAGTGCTCTCCTATCATGCCTTGAAGTCAATGAATATGAAATACCCAATGATAGGATCTTTGTTATATACAATTATGTTTCCCATAGACTCACCCCATGTGGTGATACCTTACGTTGTGTTGCCTGCAATTTTACTCCTGAGCAGGATCAGATCGCAGAGGGGATTCCTGGCTTCTTCGATGCCTTTAGTTGCAATATCTTCCACGAGCCCGTTGTTCCCTTTCGCCGCATATGCGATGTCTCTTCTAGGAAGGGACGATAACGCTAGCAAGTATTCAATTCTTCCTTACTTGGGGGTATCGGCGTTCTGGATAATACCCTACATGTTCCTGGGGTTCCCCAACTCCTCTTCGTCTCAATGGGGATACCTGTTCTTGCTCGCAGGCGTGGCAGTTATCTCCATCTATCTTGGAGGGAGGAAGATAGCGCCTTTCGTCCTCCTGGCGTCTACCGCAGTCATGATGCTTCACGTCCCGTACTCTTCAGGGCTTTACCCTGTGATAGTCTTGACTTCACTTTACATCGTTATGACCTTAGACCATCCTTTCGAGAAAGTGCTTTTGGGATTTACTTTCATCCTATTGTTATTATCTCAAGCAGATTATATATACTCAGCGGGACAAGCTCCCTCGCTTCACGTTCCTGAACTCACTCACGGATACGTTTACTGGATAGGGAATTACAGCCTCCTATCCCCCCTGCCGTTGACAAACGAGAAATACGCAAACTACGTGATTAACGTGAGTTCTGACCACTTAAATGTGACCAGAATCAAGGGGGAGAGCCCTTACTTTCAGGAACTTGAAGTCAACTACTCCTCTCCTATATCTCTCCTTCCTGAGGAATCGTCCTTGAAGGAATACTTGGGATACGCGATTTGGTACACGGATAACTCCTCTGTTTTAGTCGTAAGCTACGCTGATTTTCCCTCAGCTAAATGGACTGTAGTGCACTCTAACGAGAGCGTAAACGTGGACGTACAATATCAGAACGGAACTTTCGAGTCGTTCACCTCACAAGTTCTCAACCTGACCTCGCATATATCGTTCCTCGAGATCACTCATGAAGGGAAGTCGACCATCAATATATCAGTTGATGTTTGGAATGGAACTAATCTCTTGGAGGTAGGACACTTGGTGCAGGAATTGAACTACTCAGTCAAGCCTGAGCTCTCAGGAGTTAAGATAGAGATACACTCGTCGTATCCTTTCACACTGAAGCTGAGCAATGCGTCCGGTTTATCCTTCTACTTGAATGAGCATGAGTTGTCATCCAAAAAAGCATATACCATGAGCGGTAAGGTGACACTGAAGGGCATTTTCCCAGGGCAAGTATACCTCTACGTGGGTTTAGCGATCTCCCTACTGTCTTACTTGTCAATCCTCCTACCTTGGGGAAGAATCAAGAAAGTAATTGATAGTAAGAGCAAAAAGCTTGAAAATCTGGAGAAATGAGACACATGTATGTTACATCTGACTTCCTCCCCGCCCTAAAGGGCGAGGCTTTCAATCTTTTGTGTAACGTATAGATCTCGCATGTAGTCATGAGAAAGAGAGAAGAGGAAAACTCACCTTAGAATCCTCAAAATGGAAGTCTGTGCTTTCATGAACAACCTAGTTTTAAGGACTCCACGGAATGGAGAATAATAAACTCTCAACTTCACTAAGGACAGGAACATGAGAAGTATAACCTTTACCAGCTTCTTAGATATCTTGCTGTCAGTTTCGTCGTGAATGTAGTCTACTTCCACTTCCTTTATTTTATACCCTTTCCTCTTAAATGCATAAATCAAGTTCACGTCAAAGAGGAAGTCTTGAATTATCAACTCATCCTTCACTGATAAAGCCTTCTCTCTGTCCATCAGTTTAACTCCACCCTGAAAGTCGCTTAAATCTCTTAAACAGGGAAAGAAAACCTTAACCAACGCTACGAAGCTGTCGTGAAGGACCTTCCTTTTCAGAGGCATTCCTACCATTCTCCTTTTCACGATAACTAAGTCAGCGTCCTCCGAAATTATCTTAATTAAGTCTTCCCTCGAGATAGGCAAATCAGCGTCTAGGACGAGAACCCTTTGCGACGACGCGTTTATAATTCCTACCTTCAATGCCCCTCCCTTTCCGAGGCGATCCTTTGAGACGAAGAGCTTCACCGGGAATTTCTTGACCACCTCCGGGGTGTTGTCGTCCCCATCGAAGACTACTACAACTTCAGTTTTCATCCATGCTGATAAAAGTTTCAATGTCTTGCCAATTCTGTTCTCTTCATTATAAGCAGGAATCACTATTGATATCATCAAGATTTAAAATGAAGTATATTTAAAAGGATTTCCCTTTCTTGTAGACATATAACCAAAAAATTATATAGATTTTCATCTTTTCTGATCCTTTCCTATTTGCTGTCTTTCTTATCGTCCTTTTCTCCCAGCTTCTTCATCTCCCTCACTGGACCTTCCATGGAACTCTTGACTCCAGAGGTTACGTCACCGATTAGCTCTTTGCTAGCATTGACTGCTTCCTTAGTTACATCCTTTATCCCTCTCTCAGCAGACTTCCCTATTTCCATAGAGGATTTAACAGTCTCTTTCCCCAGATCTATCCCGTCCTTCGCTATTCCTGATGCCGCTTCTATTGTGCTCTTTCCCACTTCTTTACCCGTATCCATTAAGTCTTTTACAGACTTCTTTGCCTCGTCCTTCAATTCTTTCCAAACCATTCTGGTCTCCTAACATATTCTTGATATTCTGGATACTATTAAATGTTTGCGAACACATTTACTATCTTATAAGAATTTCTACGGCTCTTTTTAATCACTTTTTAACCCGATCCATTATTCGCTGAAAGATTTTGCTCCAATACTAATATGAATTAAATGACGTTAGAGATACATAGAAAAAGATGAGAACAAGAGGAGATGCGATGATAAAACAATGAGATAGTTCCCAGAAAGAAAGTTTTCAGTATTACAGATCCTACCTCACGCTAAAACAAATGTAAATCTTTATTATCATAAGAAAGATCGTTTCATATGAATCCAAAAAACAAATATATTGCGGTTGGAATATTATTGTTTTTTATAGCTTCTACTTTGGTCGTTTTCAATATGAGCAATCATAATACCAAGGCTGAAACACCACAATTTCCACATCTCCATAGATTTTTTCAGAATGTTACGTATTACTCAGAACTAGATGGATGCTATTTCCCCTACATCGTTAAGGTGGTATACTGTCCTTTGAATTCCTATCCATTCAACCTTAGCTTGCCTAACTCTTGGAATGTGATAAACGGAAATCAAGAGCACGAAGCGTTAGTGAACACATCAGATCCGCTGTTCTACTTCGTGAATTTCACTGAACCTTATATTCAACTTGCGGGAGGCAATCCCTTACCCCTAAATGTTTCAATTCAGCACATACCTGCAGCACAAGTCAAGGGAGTCAGAAGCGCTCAAACTGCATTAAGCCAATTTGTGGGAGAACCTCTGGGAGCTACCCTTGCAGATAACATGCTTTTCGTGGAAGCAGATTCAGGCCCCGGATCAGTCTTCGCCATCAACCCAATTACGGGGAACGTAATATGGTACGCAACTGGGCTGGCCAGCTATGCGATGGGAGACCCCGTTGTGAGCGAAGGGATGGTCTATGTCTCCGTGGGCGATGTCGGCTTCAACTTCGCCAACTTCAATCATTACATTGCGGGGAACGATAGTTTAATCGTAAGAGGAATGGCATACGGCGCGATCTACGCTTTTAACGCCACTAACGGGAGATTAATGTGGATGCACTTCACCGATGGAGAGGCAATGCCTTCTCCCGCAGTCTATAACGGAATTGTAGCGTATGTAGATGGAGCTGGGTTCTTCACAGGAGCTAACGCTACTACGGGGAAAGTGATGTGGCAGACCCATTTGCCTGGGTTGTTCGCAAGCATGAGTAGTGTCAACTATTACGTGTTACCTAATGGTACTCCTATATTCATGGCTGGGTTCAGCGAGTTACAGTACCCTTATGGAAAGATAGTAGCTGTAAACGGAATTAACGGCAATCTAGTCTGGGAATCATCTATCAATCCACCATATGTATCCTCGAACACTGGAGTAGGAGATGTGCCGGTAGCTGTAGACCAAGAACAAGGTATAGTAATCTCTGATACAGTTGCTAATCAAACTGGTAAGTTCGTGTCTTTCGTGGCATACGGTGTGAACGCAACCGACGGTAAACTGTTATGGGAAGACAACCTCTCGTACGGAGGTGTTCCTGCTGCATTTAAAGGAGGAGTACCGCTTGTGGTGAACGGTGTAGCTTACTTACCAGATCCTTCAACGGGAGAGGAGTTCGCCATAAACGCATCTAACGGGAAGGTGTTATGGGAGACCGTCTTGCCCGGAATACCTTTAGCACCGAAGTTCGCAGGAGCTCCTAGAGGATCCCCTATATATTTCGACGGTTATCTTCTGCAACTAGGTGCAAACTCTCTATACGTAATGAATGCCAGCGACGGACATCTCTTGGGTAGGTATGTTCTCGGAGGATTCTTCGGCATATCTAACCCAGCTATAGCTGGAGGTACAATTTACCTAGTGAACAACTATGGATGGATAATGGCGTTACCTCTAAGTTCGTTTGGTATAGAGTCTGGGACTCCTCTACCTTCGCTCTAAATCTTTTTTTAAAAAAGATCTTCTGTTAGCTCATTTAGAGGAATATCTTTACATTAAGACTGAGATTCAATCACGATTTAGAAAAGAATCGAAAATAGACCCAACGTTATCTAAGATTTTTAAAAAAAAACAGATAACTGAAAAATCTTAAAGACCTTTCAAATAAAGGAATATTACGACAAGTAGGTACAAGACAGATCCTGCCGTGAACCAAAGCTTCGTCGACCACAACGGGGATTCGGGAGCCATAGAATCAATGGAAAGACGTTTAGCTCCGTTTACCAGGAAGTATAAATCTACTCCCATTAAGAGCAGATTTATACCATATTCAGTAGCTCCCGTCCACGCAGCAGAAAGGAAATATATCAAGTTAGTGTAAAGAGCACAAGTCGACGCAAGTTTAGTCAGCATTCCGCTCATGAAAAGAACTCCGAAGGATATCTCCCCTATTATCACCAGCTCACCAGTTAGAACAGGATTAGGAAACGCTACTGAATAAAGGAATCCCTTAATCGGAGATCCCTCAGCGAAGTACTGTATTGTGAAACCCACATACTTGGTCGAGTCAGGGTTAAGGAACCCAGGGTTTAGAAGCTTGTCTAGGACTCCTGCGACTATCCATATAGACCCCGCAATTAGCCTGAACATTACGTCCCAATAAGACCCCTGTCTAGCCTCAACCACTTATCATCACCTCATATCTATCAGCCAGTCTCCTCGATATCCTCACAACGTAGTAAGCAGAGATCCCTAAAATAAGGGCTCCAGCTAGGACAGTGGAGCCTAAAGCTAGGGCCTGCATTATCCCTCCAGTCCAAGCGCCTAGGACGAACGTACCGTACTTCCAGGCTACTCCCTTGGTGAGGGGCAATGCGCCTGACGCCATGTAGAGCAAAGAGTTCATTGCCGTGGGCGTTAAACAACATATGCCAGCTATAGTGCCTATTGAAGGAACTGAGGCGGTCAAGAATCCCCCTGCAGTTGAGGTCGCGGAAAGCCTGAAAGACTTTGGAACGGGGAACGAGTAAAGGTTTGCAGAAACATAAATTAAGGAAATCACGTAGTAGGAAAGGATCAGGGAAACCGTCAGCAACAGATCGACAGCTAAACCCATCAACATTATTGAAGGCTCAGCTACCAGGTAAAGTCCTCCGAGCTTTAACACTGAAAGACCTGCACCTTCGTAGGTAGTCAACGTAAGTTGAACGAAATACTTGTCCACGTTCAGCCCCGGCACTAGAAGGACTCCTGAGGTAATAAGGTAAGAGATGTAATACAGAACAAAATAAGTTGAGACCAAAGCGAACCCGACCTTGTCCTTCAAAACTGCCCTTATCACGTTCTTTATTCTCATAGGGCCTCTCACCAGGATGAACCTGTTCCCCTTCTTCCTGAACAGAACCACGCCCACTGTGACAGAGATCAACAGGAAGGAGAAGACGTACTCCAGAAACGGGGTGATGAACGTTATCTGTCCAGTGTCAGACATCGGACAGTACCATACGTTTACCACCCTGAATCCGTTTATTATCACAGGAAATAGAACTGTTGCTTCCAAGAAAAGGAAAAAATAAAAAAGGGGGTTTAAAGGTCTCACCTTAGTTCACCTAGCAGTGAAGCCCAGTCACCGGAGGTAAGAGGACGTTGTTGACCAAGTAGTTCTCCGCTGATCCTGTCATCGGAACCACAAAGGACGGAGCTGTACTCAGAGGTACTTGATATGCTACGCTCATAGATGAAAGGGAGATCAACACTATCATCCCTCCGGTATTAACGTTGCCGTGTATCACAGTGAACGCATATTGTCCGCCAGGAGCGATAGCTATTCCCGACAGTCCAGGAGTTGAAGTAGAAGGTAAGTTGATGGTATTCACTACTGAAAACGAGGAAGTGGATATCACGGCAACCTCGTTTGAGTCAGCGGACGCCTCAAGGTAATATGACCCGTTAGGCGTGAAAACTCCTCTCTGAGCTACTACAGTACTTGGCATCCTCACCATACCCATGTAAGATAAGTCGGGAAGTGAGTAAAACCCAACGCTGTTGTTCCCCGAGAACTCTACAGCAACCATCGTTCCCTGAACGTTAGGCGACAGCATGTAAGGTTCAGACTTAGGGGATGTGACCTTCACCGTGTTTACGTTTCCGTTACCGGAGTTGATGAGGACTATGGAGTCGTTGAGTTTCATTGGAACTAACAAGTAACTTCCATCAGGAGTCCATCTCACGTCACAAGGATACATAGTCTTTCCGTTTGAGGCGAAAGTATCCTTCCACTCGACTTGAAGGGTATGAGCGTTTACGACCTCAACTACTCCGGAAGGTCCATCAGCTATAGCTACTCTGTTCATGTGTGGAGAGTACGCTACACCTATGAAGCCTATAGAATCTCCCACGGAGAGGGTGTCTACAACCTTCATGTTAGTGGAATTGAAAACTTCCACCGTTCCGTTATTTAGGGGAACGAACACGTACTGGTTGAGCGATATCGTGTCACCGTAAGGTACTTCCTCCCAGTAAAACACTTGGTCTGGGACGTTCAGCGATATGTTAACTACGTGTTGAAAACCCAGGAAACTAGACGCAGAGAACGGATTTATCACCATTGCAATTCCCTTCTGAGTAAGTGTAAGGAAGTAGAGAGACGATGATGAAGATGACGGTGAAGTCGGAGATGATGGAGTGGAAGAAACTCCGTGCGATGAGCTAACCCCGGGTACGTTTAGCATCAAGTAAGCCGAGCCGAACCCTACAGCAAGTATAACCACGAACCCAGCTAGCAGAATTAACTTATAGTTCATAAGTTAACTAAATTAAGAAACGTATAAAAGCTTAGTCAGTTTTTAAACTCTTATTTCATTTTTTCTTAAAAAAAGGTTACGACTAAAAAAATTAAACCGTGATTATCATGTCCACTTCGTCCAATAACTTATTATAGAAGTCAGGAAAACAACCTATCTTTGCCTCACCTATCAACTTGTCCGCTAAGTTTCTCATGAAGACGCATTGATCGCATGCCTGAAGATAGATCCCCTGTGACCTGCTCAAGGAAGCTAGCCTATCAGCTAGAGGATTACCTTTCATCAACAAATAAACGTTGTTATCCAGGAAAAACATGCCCTTTACCGTAGCTACATGCCTTCCCTCCTCGAGCTGGGGGACTATCATCTGTCCTAGAACGTAGTTTCCCAGGGGGGATTCAACCAAGTAAGCTATTCTCTTAGACATTCCATCACCTTCACAACCACTTCCCTTATCATTTGGTTCACTGTGAGTCCCTTTATTGAGGAAATCCTCTCCATCACCTGACTCTCGTCCTTGTTTCCCTTGTTGACCTCCTCCATGACCGCTTCCAACGTAATGATGAGGAGAGGGCACTGGTCGCAAAGGTACTTGTAACCCTCCTTAGTTTCGTAGATAGAGAATTTACGACCGTTGACCTCAAAGCTTCCCATTTCCTTACCTTTCCTCTTGCCCAGTCTGAACACCTGCCTAGCTAGGAAATCTGAAGCGAACTTCCTCTCGGTCTGGCAACCACAAGAATCCATATGTGGTTTTATTCTCAAAACTTAATAAACCTTCTTTTGAAAATCATCATACTATAATTTTATAGATAAAATAAAAATAATAGTTAATAGAATCGTCTATTATTATAAAATATCGATAATTATGATAAATTTTTAAAGGTAGGGAAGATACTACTCTTCTTGATGAAGTGTGAAGGCTACACTTAACCCTAAGCATATAGACGTGTTCAAGGACCTGAAGAAGAGCGCCATGGTATACGGGTTGAAGGACCTGAAGAAGATGGACTACGGGTATTCAGGGAAGGTAAGGTGGATGAACGTAGAAATGAACGTCTTCGCCTCAGTGAAGGGAAATCAGGTGAGGATCACAGAGGAGAACGGGAAGTTCATGGTGATAATTGACTTGAGTGAGGAGGCGGAGGTTAAGGTGGAGTGTGCCTCGATCTCTTCTGTCTTGTTCAAACCGATGGAATGGAGGATAGCGAGGAACTTGGAGAAATACTCGTCTTTTCTAAACAACGTCAGCATAGTGAGGAAGGAAAATAACAAGGGGAAATCCATATTTAACCCGACTAAGGCTAAGAGGTTGGACTTGAGGGGGGTTACTTGTCCCGTTCCTGAAATAGAGACGAAGAAGGCCATACTTTCAGCCAAACCTTTTGAGGTCATAGAGGTACTGGTCGATAACCCTCCCGCAATCAGGTACACCCTCCCTGAGGTAGCTAGGAGTTTCAATTGCAGGTACGAGATAGAGGATAACGGTGATTACGCCACGTTCACGTTCATGTGCGGGAGAAACGAAACACCGCTGAGCTTCTATGAGGTAAGGGACGTAATAAGGGATGAGATGGCCATAGGGAAACTTTACTTGCATTACGATAAGGTAGTCGAGGAGAAAAGAGTGGAGACTTTCTCTCCGACTCTCCTTGAAGTTGAAGGAGATGCTATGATAGTGGCTTCTCCCGAAGGCAGGGGATGGTTGTTGACTGCGGTAGTTAAGGACAAGAAGATGGTAGCTGCAAGGCTCGACTACGGAGATACCAAGCTGTTTGACGAAGACGCAATAAATATGGTAACTGGGAGCGTCGGGATAATCCACGTGTTTTACATGAGGTCTGAGAGTTGAGGAGCGAAGTCAACTTAGTAGGGCTTTGCTGTTCGGTTCCCCAGCTAATAGTTTATTCTAAAGTAAAGAAAATGAAGGACAATGACGTCTTGGAAGTCGTCGTAGAGAGAGGGTCTTCGCAAGAACAAGACGTGGTCATGGTGATAAAGAAGTTCGGGATCGACCTGGTCTACAGCGATGAGGGAGACTTGAGGAGATACGTAATAGAGCTACCTAAGGCTAGACCTAGAGGTCTACCTTAAATCCTTCTCGGGCGGCCTTGTCCTAGCTGAGTCTATTTTCATGAACTTGAAAATGGAAGGCTCTGTATTTCTTAAGTTGGTAGTGTTCAAAAATCAAGTGAAAAAACGACGGATTCGTTTCTCTAACTGACTTCCTCCCCGCCACGGCGAGGGTCCCCTTCCAGAGTGGCTCATCGTTCCCACCATCTATTCGGGATTACATCTCTCATTTGGTGGGCAGTCGGGGTAGCCAGAGAGCCCCCCACTTGAAAAGAGGGGACTTTCATCGCCGAGCTCTAGTCCCTTAAAGGAAAGGAGAGATATTAATTGCTCCTCCCACAGTCCTAAGCCCTCGGTCAAGCTGGGGAGGAGCGTCATTAGCATCACTGAAAGATATTTCACAAAGAAGTATTTAAACAAAGGGGGCTATCCATCCCCGCCTCAGAGAGGCGAGGCTTTCCGCCCCCTTAACCCCCTTTTTCTGTAACAGCACGAGAAAACAAAACGTTAGCTCTATTTCTCCTCTTTTGAACACTTTAATTCCAAAAATTCCTCTATATAGTTCTTTAAATACTGATATCAATCCGATGAAAACCGTGAACATAGCATGCTTTTCATTTTTTCTCTTTCTGTCCTTCCTTGACCTCATTCCTTACTTGAGTGTTTACTTTTGATGAGAAAAGCTTAACAAAGAATTTAAAAAGACTTAATACTTAAATAACTTAATTAAAGTTGTTTAGTTTAGGTGCAAATAAAAATGAGTGAAGACCTCAAAACCAGGAAACCGGACGAGGTAGTAGATGTAAGAGGAGAGTCATGTCCAATTCCCGAGATGACAGCTGGGAAGAAGTTGAAGAAGATGAAGCAAGGACAGATACTGGAAGTCCTAACTGATCATCAACCTGCTGTAGACGTAACCCTTCCGTCTCTAGCTAAATCAAACGGCTACCCCTTTACTATCATAAAAGATGGTGAAGTCTACAGGTTTAGGATTCAAAAGGTGAGTTAAGTTTGCCACCTATGGTGCTACAGCCGGTTTTTTCTTACGGCTGGCCCATTGTTTTTGGTGTCTTCGCTCTTTCAGGCTTCATTTTAGGTTGGTCAGCACAGAGGGGAAACTACTGTTTCGTTAACGCGATGACCTCTGTGTTCACCGTGAGGAGTTACGAGAGGTTCGGAGCACTTCTCCTCCTCTTTGGGCTTTCGGCTCTGGGAGCCGGCCTCCTGGTGGGACTGGGAGTAATACCTGCTAGCGATCAGTATTACTTCAATTACTTCGGAGGGTGGTACATCTTAGTAGGGTCAATAATTTTCGGCTTCGGTGCTGCCCTAGCAGGCGGATGTAATCTCTCCATGTTATACAGAGCGGCCTCAGGATACGTTCAGAACTGGATAGAGCTCTTCGGAATGATGATAGGGACTTACATATTCGCAGTGGGGATATGGCCCTTCCAGCTTTACACTATGGAGAAGGGCATACTCTCAACTACCTCTGGAGGTTACGTAGAGTACCTTCCGTACCTGATCTTTCATGACGTCTCTGACGCTGGAGTTTTGGTCACAACAGTGTTCTACTCTGTTCCCTTAATCGGTCTTGGGATATACCTGCAGGCTAGAACCAAGAAGAAATGGAACGCTATGTCCATGGGCAACGTAAGTAAGGGAATGATGGCGTCATCTCCCAAGTTCAAAGCGTTCGGGAAGTCCGCAATCCCTTCCCCTGAATCGATAAAGAGGATGGACTTGAAGAAGGAAGCAAAGGACCTTTTACTGCTCAAGAAACCATATGGGACTAACTTAACCACGGTGATCCTAGCTCTAGATATGCTCCTGGTCTTCATCATAGGGGCTGGGTACACTTTCAACTACTTGGTGATTACATCCTCTGACGGAGGAAGGTTCTTCGAGTACATCTTATTCATTTTCGGACAACACCTCTTCCTTACCACTCCTTGGTTCAATGATTCTCTACCCATAGTGGACACGAGTACCCTGATGGTAGTTATGCTCTGCGTAGGGGCTTTCTTCTCTTCTTACTTAAGCGGCGACTTCAAGATAAGGATTCCGAGGGAGAAGAAGAGACTTGCAATAGGCTTCATCGGGGGAATACTTGTGGGAATAGGAGTGAGGATGGCGTTAGGTTGCAACGTGGGATTAATGTGGACCAACTTCGCCCAGATAGGCTACGACGGGATCATATTCATCTTCGGAATGTTAGGAGGAGTATACTTAGCCGTGAAAGTTCAGGAGAGGTTATGAGAAATGTCTGTCAAGATAAACCCGGTTTACGTTAGGAGATTGCTCGCCCCTCTCGTTCTATCCATGTTCGCTGTAGGGTGGTACAGGTTCAGCGAGGTGTACCTAGTAGGGTCTAACAAGCTTGCTCTCTCTAACGGGAATTACGCAGTATACGTAGTTCCCACTCAGATGGAAGGTTACTTGACTGCTACACTCTGGATATGTTACTTTCTAGTCTTCGCAGGCCTCTCAGTGTTCTGGTACAACATGGTAAAGATAGTCCAAGGACTGGACGGAGGTACGTGGTCTTTCGGAGGTGTCGACGTAGTCTCCCCCGTGGTCATAGCGGTGGAATTAGACACGTTTTTCTATCTCTTCCGCGGGATAGCACCCGTGGATTTGAGGCTGATCGGTTACGGAGTCGTAATCGCGTGCCTCATGTGGTTTTGGTATGCTTTAGTGAAATATGTAAAGGTGAGAACAAATGGGTGAAAAGTTTTCATTCTTCATGGTGTCAGGAGATCCCGAGAAGCTATACATGGGAATAATCACTGCTATAGGTTACGTGTCAGGCGGAAGTGAAGTGTACATGTTCTTCACGATGGATGCTCTCAAGGGAGTTAGTAGAGAAAACGAGAAAGTACTACTGAACAACGCCAAGCCCCTCTCTTACTACGTTGACAATTTAATGGAACTAGGTGAGGACAGCGTGGAGTTGGCAGCCTGCGAGTTCGGGATGAGAGTCAAGGGAATACAGGAAAAAGACCTAATACCTAAGGTCAAGGTGAGCGGTGTCTCAGAGTTCGCCTTCAAGAGTGCCGAGTCCAAGTCAATCTTAGTTTTTTAAGTAGGTTTTAAAAGAAAGAAGGAAAGAAAAATGTATTTTTAAAAAGTGATTTAGTTTTTCTAGTCCTTAACTTCCTTGCTTTATACGTGATGTATCAGATTGGGTATCCCTATTCCTATTATTGACAGAATAAAAGCTATTATCAGAAATATAATTACTGACATTATGGCTATACCAAGAGCACCTAGCCACCCCACATCGAATACTGCCTTGAACACTAACAGCAGGGCAATGAAAGCTATGACTACACCCACAAGCGAAGCTAGAGGACCTATGAAGACCGCTAGGCCTATAGTAAATATTGCAAAGACTATTGCAAAGACAATTATCCCTCCCAACGTCGCTACCATAGCTCTAGGAAAGCTGTCTTCGTCAGAGAAGAACTTAGCGGCGATCCATACCGGTATCGAGTCTACTATCCAAGCTATCAAAAACGTGATTATAGCTCCCACTATGCCACCGAACACTATATCGCTCATTAATAGTCAATAGTTGAAAGTAAGTAATAAAGTTAATCAAATGGAACTAAAGAAATATTTATTTAGTCTTGATAAATAAATATAATATAAAAATAGTATAAAATCTTAAATGAGGTAGGTAGTCTCAAGAAAAACTATCGCCCTCCCATGCCTACGTATATTGACATGTGTTGTACGGGCAAAACCCTTTACTTCTTACGTGGGAACAATATTATGGCGATGAAGATCGCTACTGGAACCACGAATAGTATGGGTATGCCGTGGTAACTTACACTCAACACTGATATTACTTCTCCCACTGGAGTTGGCTTTGACGGAACGTCCACTATAACGTCTTTAGTTATGACTTGTGGTTTCGCTTGAGAACTATAGAATATTTTTATCGTTATATTATAGAAATATGAGTTTCCGTATATGTATACTGGAACGAAGACGGTCTCGTTTGGCTGAATCTGAGACTCGACCTCTACAGCTGACGGTGAGCTTTGTTCCGGAGAATTCCCCACTACATCGACGTCATAAGCAGACGAATTGCCGTAATTATAGATCCCGACCAACAGTACAACCTCGTCGCTTGTGACTACTTGTTTCTCTATTGAAATAACCTTGAGGAACGGGAACGAAACAACCTTAGGGAGATTGTGAATTGGAAAGCTTACACTATACACCGAACCGTTAACCTGATAGGTAACTGTTACGTTCCCATTTCCGTTAAATGGGATGGACACGTTGTATGGAGGAACCCCCTCGTGTACTAGCATGCCTTGGTAGTACAAACTGACGTTAGTTTTGAAAGAACCACTAACCGAAGTTACTACCTCGTTTCCTACGACTTCAGAGTAGACCTTGAATGGAATATCAAACTGTGAAGGTTGAGAGACGATCCATGAGAAATTGCTTGAATAAACCTGACGTCCTAATGTTTTCACACTCACATGAATAATTGAAATTGATCCCGTAGCTAGAACAGTCAGAGGAATGACAGAACTTCCTCTCACTTGTATGTAATTGGGTGTCACATACGCATTGCTTGAGGAAATTATCACCGTCATATTAGCAGGGGAGCTCGAGGTTACATTCAGTCTTACAAGATTGTAACCAGGGAGTAAGCTGTAGACAGAACTAACGGGTGATGCTGTCACTCTTACGCCCAAGTTCAAAGGTACAATGTACGACACATTCCATTCTTTCAATTGATTATATGGAGTATCTACAGAGAACATTACATTATACTCTGGCAGAGATTGAGGAACTTCTATAGAGTAATTCTCACCTGATCCCAAGTAGTGAATAGTACGATCTATATCTTGAGAGACAACTGTAAAGTTATATAAGGGAGCAGTGCCCAAGTTCTCAAGGATCAAGGACTGGTTCCTGAACGTAACAAATGGAACTGGATCTCCCAAGTAGCTCAAAGTTAAGTTCTCTGAGACGTTATAGATCATGGAAACGTTGTTGTAATCCAGGAACCAGGATTGATTCTCCTCGAAGTTAAGAACCTTCGACGTCACATTTCCTATATTTAAGGTGAAGTTAACCTCCACGTTTCCTTGAGTTGTGGTTACAGGAACGCACCTGATTACTTCTCTTCCTCCCGTAGAGTTATAAATACCTTCAGGTAGGGACAATTCCACTCTTATCGCGTAAGCCCTGATGTTCTCAGCATATATAATTGAAAGGAGGATTGCAGCTGTCTTATTGAAAGGAGGTGAATACCAGGATACCTTTGAAATTTGAATTATTGGAGTAGATGAGGTATGAGTAACGGAAGCTCCAGCGTTAAATAAGGGCAATAGTAAAGCTGATAAAAGGAAAATGAATAATAAGGACAAACTCTTTCGCAAATTCCACTACCCCTACTTTAGGACAAGGAACTTCTGAGACTTAATTTCTACATTTTTCCAGTCTCTAAACATTAACCTTACCTTCTCTTCAGCTTCCTCAGCAACTAGAATGATTATGCGCACGGGTTTCCCGTTGATATTCTTCAATTCATCCTCTGGTGCATCTGCGAGGAGACTCTTGAACGCAGAGGAACCGTAACTAAACAATAATATGTATTCTCCCTCTTTCTCGATGAGGTAATCCACGGCTATTTTATTCACCTTAGTGTCTCTCTCTGCATATATTACGCCTCTAAGGAATTCTGGGTTAGTTACTATTTATATCAGCCATGAGGATAGAACGTAGAAATGTTCTGGATGTTTGAGCCTTGCACCACAGTTGGAACAGTATGTTGCTTCCTTAGGGTTTATTTCCCTGCAGTTTGGACACTCGACAAAACCCTGCCTGAGCATAGCAGAATACAGTTTTGCCAACTTCTCTAAGGATATCTCGGATGCATCATTGCTCATAACGAGTTTAGGTTTGGATTCCTCTGTCATAACTTTAGTGTCTAGATTTAAATATAAAAATCTTCTTTTTGAAGAACTATAAAATCTATATGGATTATTTTTTAGTAAGATTTAGTTCAAAAAATTAGTTTTTAGAAAATTCTGTCATCTTCTCTATCTTGTCAACCAAACTGAAGCGTCCCTATGCGTAATAAAGGCATAGAGAAACATGGGGTAAAACACCAGCAAACCTAGCAAACCAAGTGCGATGTAGTCCAACAACTTAATTCTACCGACCTTGCTCATGTCCACTCCCATTCCCCTCGTTCCGAAATTCACGGTCAGGATTAAACCAGCTAAGAACACCAGTAGGGAGTAAAGAAACAAAGTTGTATCCGGTACGCCTAACTTTGAGTTCACGTAAAGTCCTATGATGTCAACTACTTGTACATTGACGATCAACGTTTGAATCCACGCAAAAGTGAAAGAAATCGGGGCTAGTAAATAAGTCAAGCTTTGAAACCTATAACTCTTCGTAGCCTTAAAGAACATACCTGAGGCGAAGTCCTTAATCAGGTACATGTAACCACTCCTTGCCCACCTCAGTTGTTGATAAATGAACTTCACCAATGTGGGCTGTGCAGCGCTCTCTGCTTCCGCTGTAGACTGATATACTGTCTTAAATCCGTTATAATTTGCAAGGTAAGTTAGCGATCTATCATCTGCAGTAACTACCTTTCTCCCTCTGTATGAATCAGTCAGGAACGGATATACGTACTTCAAAAGGTAGTCCCTCCGATAGGCTGCTATCTTACCATCAATAACTATTAGCTGACCGTTCAACATTCTGCACACTACATCCCTAGAGACCTCTATTAACTGTCCCCAAAGGTAAGGTATTCTCTCCCCTGTTTTAAACAAGGTGGGATGTCCTTGTACTCCAGCAACCTTGGGATCAGCAAAGGGTTTTATTATCTCCTCTATCGTGTTGGGCTTCATGATCGTGTCGCTGTCAAGTTGTACTATTATGTCCCCCTTAGCCACGAGCCACGCTAAAGCTAGTGATGCCCTTTTCCCCAGCCTCACCTTCGATCCAAGAGACAGTATGTTTAACGTCTTAGCACCGTATTTCTTCCCTATGTCCTCAACCTCCTTTCTGTTATCGTCAGAAACAATTATTATCTCGTCTGGATTGTTCTCTACCGCGCTCTTCACGCACCTCTCAAGTATATCAAGTTCCTCGTTGTACTCTGGTATGACTACCGTTACCTTTACGTCAGATCTCTTTAAACCTTCAGTGTAAGGCTTGTATTTTCTGGCTAGAAAACGTCTTATTAATACTGCTGCAACGAGAAATATCAGGAAATGGATAGGCCAATAGAGGAAAGTACCAGTTAATATCATATAAATTAACTCCAGGATCTCAAATATCATTAACTTATCGAACTAACTAGGCTATTTTTATATTTAAAAGTTATGTATTTACTTAATCTTTAAGTCTAGACTAATAAAATAGTTAATCTATTCTAATAAGTTAATCTATAAAGTTTCTTTAATACTGTTTTTAATAAGTAATTCTATATAAATCTTACTTACATCATATAAGAATATTTTAAGAATTTATGAAAATACATATCAGGTGTGTTGACATAGTTTTAAATTAGCTCACACATATTTTAGAAATCATTTAAAATCATAAGATAAAATAGAAGAATTTTACAACAGGCTAGTAGACTAAGCTATCTGAACTTATCTCAAATGGTGTTATATAATAGTAATAAATTTATAATAAAATCTCATTATATATAAAAAGATCGCACTTAATAAAATAATTACTTTTTAAGATTCTCTTTTTCGCCT
The DNA here is from genome assembly GCF_008326425.1 of Sulfuracidifex tepidarius. Classification (NCBI taxonomy): domain Archaea; kingdom Thermoproteati; phylum Thermoproteota; class Thermoprotei; order Sulfolobales; family Sulfolobaceae; genus Sulfuracidifex; species Sulfuracidifex tepidarius. The sequence continues at coordinate 2,036,431 of NZ_AP018929.1, read as the reverse complement.
TTCGAGGACTCGAAAGTGAGATCCATGTAGGACCTTTAATCCCTCACTGCGAGTTATTTCTTTCTCCCTAGTGATCAACAACCAAGCCAAGAAAGCTACCAACGGGTAGAAGGCGAAGTACTCTATCTCTGCCCTCGTGAAGTTTAACACTATAAACATAGGAAACATTAATATTCCTTCTCTAATTTTATTATAAAAAATAACAGAAATAGCAATAGAACCAATTAAAGCGACATAAGGAAATATACTTAGGAAAGAGACTGGCCAGTAACTATGAAAGATATACAAAGAGATCAGGGTAGTCAAGCTCACCCCATTCACCGGCAGTTTCGCTAATATGGGGAAGAACATCATTGTCAACGAACTTGGGTCAATCAAGATCGGGGGCAACACGAGTAAAGCACTTAACAAGATCCCGGAGATTAGAAACCTCAAGAAGAACTGCTTACCCATCTCGTTGTAAATCAATATCAATATGAAAGGAACCAACACAGTGGCCTCCGGCATGGTCGTAGCTGCAAAACCTGTCAATGCACCGGATATCAAAGGGTATTTTCTAAAGGAAATTGCAATGAGTATCAGGGATATCCATGGTGAGAGGTCGCTCTCGAATGCCTCCCCATAAAATGTAACGAAGACTCCTGAAAGGATGAACACAAGGACATATAGTAAGTTTTTCTCATTCCTAATAGATAGGAATAGCGTAACAATAGAGAACACGTATAATAAAGACTCCCATAGAGATACTGGAATTCTCAATAGAAGGGCTGGTATCATAGAGAGTGCCATTCCCGGAGGATAATCATAAAAGTCTACGTAGTTCACCCTAGCTCCGTACTTGATGAATTGACCAGATGGATCCAAGTAGGGAGTGAAAACAGGGGAAGGTTTCAAGTCGTTCAGGTCAATAGGTGAGTTAGAATATCGGAACATCGAAAATACTTTCCCGAACTGAGGGCTCTCAAGCATATCATGCAAGAAGACGAAAGAGTAAGGGTTATGTAAGTCCACCATCTCTTTAGCCGCAAGGACTGAAAGGAGAAAAGCGTCGCTCTCGTAGTTGTGTCCCATTACTACGAACCACAGGCCGTTCAAGAGGAGATCTGATACTCCTAAAGCTATTCCGACCATCGCAACAGTCATGAAAAGGAAAGTTAGACATGAGACTGTCTTTTCACTTAGCCTGGTAATGAGAGACTTAGCCCTCTCAATCATGATAGAGATGGGGACGAACATTACGGTAAGGGACATCATGACTAACAGGTAAATTGATACTGCAGCTGGAATTATGAACGCATATTGGGCTAGGTACATCACGGAGAACGCTGAGATCCCAATGGAGAAACTGGAGAACAGCCAGGTCTCTTGACGCGACTCAGTTAACTCGATCTTTCCGAAGAAGCCCGTCATCACTGCTATCAGAGCTATGAAGGGGAAGTACATGAAGTACTGAGGCTCTGGCCTATACCACCAGAAGAACGCTATAGAGGGTATAACGAAAGACAGATAACCTAGTCTGCGCAACAAGGATATAAACAAACCAGATACCAATATTCCAGCAAGGATAGCTATTTGCAGGTCTTTTGGAATGAATATACCTAAAAACTGCAAGTCCGTGATCCCTGGACCTCCGTCCAGAGGCCTAAGGTTAAGTGTCAAAGGAGCCAACACGTCCTTAAGCATGGCGGATGGGTCCTCGACCAGGAAAGGAAGCGTTGGTCCCAGAAAAGAGGCAAGGGCGCCATAGATCATTTTCTTCACGTTATAACCCATCCTCTTAGCCTCAACGAGGTAGAAGAGCGCGAACGGTAGGACGTAAATCTTGTAAGCAGAAGCCCATCCTAACATGATCCCTGATAAGATGGGATACTCAGGATATGATACAGCTATCAAAAGGGGGACTATCCATCCCGCCGACGGGACGGGCATGACTGCAGGCTCCAGGAAGATGAACATGGAACCTGCTATCACGGCAGGGAAGAGATACTTCACGCTGCCTTCCATCTTCTTAAAGGAAAGGAAGAGACCGCTAGAATAAACCAACGCGTTCCAGATGACACCAGGGATACCTAAAAGGATCGCGGGAACGTAATACAAGGCTGCTTGCGGAAGGTAGTCAAAGTAGTCGACGAAACCTATCACCTTCCCCGGAACATAAGGTGGTGCGCTGTTACTGTAAATCAAGGTAAACTGCTGAGGAGGGATAGAAGACAACATTACCTTTTCGAGGTTAACTTCGTAAGGGTTTATACCATGCACTAGATTGAAAGCTGATGCCATTTGAATTACATATTCGTCAGTTTTAGCGGGCAAAGGTAGCATTACAACTGAAGGGGAATTCCCTAAGTAGAACACCCTCGTCACAAGCACAGCCGAGACTATGGTAAACACAGTAAGGACTATTATGGGTTTAGTCGACTTGGGTTGGTTTAGATATCCAACTATCAAGGTTGCTATTCCCAAAGTGAACATGAAGATTGACATCAAAACTATTGGGCCGTGTACGAGGTACCAGTATATAGGGTATTTAGAAGAGTTCAATGTAATGTAACCAGCGAAAGTATACGAACCTGAATTACTGTAATAAAAAACGCTGAGTCCGATTAGATCTACACCAATAATCATTAGGAGTATTTTTCTGAGGTTCGGCGATATGGTATTGGACTGCATAACCATTAAGTGGTATTTTTTAATTGCTAATAAACTCTATCAGAATGTTTTTTTCTCTTAAATACAATTTTTTAACCTTTTTTCTTAAAAAGTTTTATTAACCTAAATACTTCACCAGAGCATCTACGTAAGTCCCTCCTGACAGGAAGAGCCTCACTATGTATGCCCTGCCAGGATTTCCTTGAAATGAAGTGAAATTAACATTAACGTTATTATTACCCGGAACCAGGAGAGTGGGAGTGAACGACCTAGTTTGAGATATTACGATATTGGAGTCCAACAACTGAGCATCGGTTATCTGAACTTGAACTTGAGAGAACAGAGTGAGAAAAGCTCTGCCTGTGGAGTCAATTGTACCTGCTCCTATTTGGTAAGGTACAGGATAGGAAGGTGTAGGATAGGAAGGAGTCGGAGTCTGGACATAGGTCTGTTGTTGGTAAGGGTATAATCCTATTGGGGATTTCCCTACTTCCATAGTTCCCACCCATGTGAGGAAGTACCCAATGAATTCAAGGAATGGTATCGCCACTAGGATTCCGCCAACTTGCATGGGAGAGTTTCCGTAACTCTTACCTAAGTTATAGAAGGAAATGCCTGCAAGAATTCCTCCTACTAGAAAGAGAAGAAGGGAAACCAAGCTTACGATTCCAATTCCTGCGATATACGGCAGTAAACTGAGCACCGTATGACGACTTAGACCCACAAGAGATGTAGGACTTAACCCAAGAGATCCTAAAAATAAATACAAGAGAACCACTAGGACAATGTCGAGTATTACTCCAATCGATATTAAGTAAAATCCCGTATTAGAAACCGATATTCCTCCCCTTTTCAGACTTCCGAATCCCTTTATCAGGAAATAGAGGCCTATAATTCCTAAAACCAGACCTAAAAGAGAGGAAAATGGAATAATACTACTCAATACCTCCATCAATGTTAGACCGATAGCCGACAGGAGTGAACCAATACCTACGTTACTAAATCCGTTCCTAAGTTCCCCATTCATAGATTAAATAGCGATTTCAATAATTTAAACATTTTGTTGTCATGAATTAGTTTAATTTCCTGGATTAGAACATTTTACCAGGATAGTAGAGTTTTCTAGGTTTATAATGTTAATAAACCACGAATAAAAGTTTTGAATGACATTAGATAATATGACATCGGTTGCGGAAGTTATAGTAAAAGTCCTTGAGGAGAATCATGTTGAGAGGATCTACGGACTTCCCGGAGACTCGATAGACCCGTTAGTTGATGCGGTGAGGAAATCCGAGAAGATCAAGTATATCCAAGTAAGGCATGAGGAGGGAGCGGCCTTCGCTGCGTCTGCAGAGTCGAAAATCACTGGTGGACCTACAGCTTGTATGGGGACGTCGGGACCCGGGTCGATACACCTAGTGAACGGGCTTTACGACGCTAAGATGGATCATGCTCCCGTCATAGCTCTGTCAGGTCAGGTAGAGAGCGACATGTTAGGTCACGATTACTTCCAAGAGGTCAACCTAGTCAAGCTCATGGACGATGTTGCGGTCTTCAACCGGATGATAGTGAATCCCGAAAACGCAGAGTACTTAATGAGGAGGGCAATAAGGGAAGCTGTAACTAAGAGGGGAGTAGCTCACATAAACCTACCAGTTGACATATTGAGGGAGAGTGCGGACTACCATGAGCCAAAGACGTCTGTGGTTCCCAAGGTAGAGTATACCGTGGACTTCTCGGACGCGTTGAAGATGATTAATGAGTCCCAGAAACCAGTCATCATGATAGGAGGAGGAGCCAAAGGAAGCTCTACTGAACTCAACGAATTTGCAGAGAAGCTGGGAGCACCCGTGATCTATGCACTTAACGGAAAAGGTATCCTTCCGGACGACGACCCTAAGGTAATGGGAGGGATAGGTCTCTTAGGATCTAAACCCTCAATTGAGGCAATAGATGAGGCAGACCTCCTGATCATGCTTGGGACGTCATTTCCATACGTTAATTTCCTCCCCAAAAACACCAAGGTAATCCAAGTTGACTTAAATCCGTCGAACATAGGGAAGAGGATAGGAGTGGACGTGGAGTACCCTATCCCCGTTAAGGACTTCTTAAAGATAAGAGCCGAAGTGAAAGAAAAAGGAGAGAAGCACTACGCAAAACTGCAGAAGAGCAAGAAGGAATGGATCAGCGACTTAGAGAAGCAGGAGAAGGAGGACTCAACTCCCTTGAAACCCCAGTACGTAGCTTACCTCACGTCACAGAAATGCAGGAAAGACGCCGTCATAGTAACCGACGTCGGGAACGTGACTATGTGGACGGCAAGACATTTCAGGGCTTCCGGACAACAAACTTTCCTGTTCTCGTCCTGGCTTGGATCGATGGGGTTCGGTATACCTGCCGGCGTAGGTGCCTCCCTAGCGACCGGAAAGCAGGTGATCTCGTTCGTAGGTGACGGAGGATTCGCGATGACCATGATGGAAATGATAACCGCGAAGAAATACGGGTTACCCATCAAGGTGGTAGTATACAACAACACTAAGCTTGGCATGATAAAGTTCGAGCAGGAAGTCATGGGGTATCCAGAATGGGGAGTAGACCTAGTTAACCCCGACTTCGTGAAGCTGGCTGAAGCTATGGGCTTCACAGGTTTCAGGTTAGAGAGCCACGACGAAGGTGAAAGCGTGATGGAGAAGTTCCTCAGCGTTGAAGGCCCTGCTCTCCTGGAGGCGGTGGTGAACCCTAATGAGAGGCCGATGCCCCCGAAGCTAACGTTCGCTCAGGCCGAGAAGTACGTGCTCTCAATTTTCAGAGAGAAACTGGAGAGAATATGATAGCTATCATAGGTGCGGGCTTCGCGGGTCTATCAGCGCTGAAGGAGAACCACAACGCCGTCCTAATAGACAGGAAGGACCAGTTCGTGATGATACCTTGGATAATAGATTACGCGTGTGGATCTATAGACCAGAGCTACGTTGCCACAAAGTACCTAATACATGTCAAGACATCGGAGATAAAGGTCAACTTCAAGGACAAGGAGATCATAACTAAAGACAGTAAAATAAAGTATGACAAGTTAATCCTGTCAGTAGGCCATCATCAGAACCTCCCCAGGCTCAAGGGAGCTAAGGAGTACGCTAAGAAGATAGAGACATTGGATGACGCAAGAGTCATCAGAGACATGATACCTACCTCTAAGTCGATAGTGATAGTCGGAGGAGGTGCAACCGGAGTAGAGTTAGCAGGAAACATAAAAGGAAACGTGACCATCATCCAGAGAAGGGGGAGATTGCTTCCCACGATGACCACGGCTTCCTCAGAGAAGGCTAAATCTCTATTGGAGGAAAGAGGCGTCAACGTGATGCTGAAGACCGAGGCTACGGAAGTTAAGAGGGACTCCGTTGTCACTGACAAGGGTGAAATTAAATCGGATCTCACCATATTTGCAGGCGGTCTTAAGGGGTCTTACACGGTAGACGAGCTAGGTTTGAAGAACGTGAACCACAGGATGATAGTAGAGAAAGACCTATCCTCTGTGGATTACAAGGACGTGTACGGAGCGGGGGACTGCGCCACTTTTCAAGACCAGCAAATTCCCATGTCTGCTGAAGTCGCGATGAGTTCAGGAAGGACTGCCATGAGGAACGCCATGGGTGAGGGTCTGTCGTTCAGGCCAAGCAGACTAGCCACAATCCTGAGGATAGGTGAAAACTACTTCGGAGACTTCGGCGACTCTTACGTGGAAGGTGATGAAGCTAAATTGATGAAAAAAATGGCATACATTCACAGCAGACTACTTTCAATTTAACAATCAATCAAGTCAATTAGATAGCTATTTTTTAAATCTAATGGGGAAACATGGAGAAGTTTTTCGTTAATCAAGATATTTTAAGTAATCAGAAGAAAATAAGAATAGAAAAGCCATTCGATAAAATAATATAAAGAAAAAATATTTCGCTTTACCCGGACTTCGCATCGTCCTAGATAAAGAGAAAAAGGGATTTGAGTACTGGAACGTAGATTAACTTGATTATTTCTGAGATTAAAAGCTGGACTTGTTCGTCACGGATTGGATCACCTACTTTCGAGAACTTTACATGTAAATGAGAGTAATACCCGCTGGTGTTAACGGTACTGTTCTGTATGCCTTGAGCGTAGAAGTTCTCTCTGAGTCCAACGCCGTTCTGTACAAACGTTAAGTTAAGTTCCTTCGATGTTACACCGTAGTTTGATGTTAGTGAGACGAGCTCACTTCCTCCGTAGTTGTTTATCACCTCTATTACTCCGGAGAAGCCTCCTTCGCTTCTCACCACCTCGTTCACACTGCTTGACGTGATGAAGTCATCAAATGAAGTGTTCTTCATGAAGTTCAAGGACAGTACGAGGGACCCGTTCTGTTCATATGACAAATTGAAAGGTATCTTGGGAGACGATGAGAGAGGAATCTCTATTGCGTCGAAATACATGTTCACCGGATAGTTACCTTGTTCCACCATGGTGTAGTTATACATTCCGATGTCCTTCACGGACTCGCTGAAGGTCTCGTCTAAGTAGACGCTTTCGTACACGGAGTTAAAGGACTGCCTTGCTACGAACTTGCCCTCTTGCGTTGTCGTTGCTACTTCTCTGCCGTGGAGGAAGTCCAAGACAGATGTATAATTCAACAAGTAATTTCCTCCCTCGTCGTAGTAACAAGTGGAAGGCGTATACCCTGGTATGAAGATAGGAGATGAGTCTATGAAGTGCTGTGTCTCAGTCACGACGGTTCCTCCAATCATAGGGTTGCTCTCGTTCACCCACAGCATTAAAACACCTGAGAGGTCCCAGTCGAAAGCCGTTGAACCCGTGAGATGATACGCCGTCTTTAAGTTAGTGACTGTGACCCTTATGGTAGCGTTATGGGACAATGCCAACATCGGAGTCAGGTCTATCAGGTAGGGAGAATGGAATGAAAGGGTATCTATGGAGGTCAGTGGTTTCCAATAGAACAAATCTATTCCACCCGTATATATGGTCTCGAAGGGATTTAGATCTCCTGCAAGGTAATTATTGTAATAGATCAAGATTTCCCTGGTAGCGGGTTCGTTAGTATACCAGAACTCGTCCAGTCCTCCTCCCTCTTCGTACAAGAGCATCTGTACCTTGTAAGTACCCATTGGTATGCTCACGTTTGAGGTAGTCACGTCGTCTAGTGGGTTCAACACCACGTACGAATAGTTGTAGGAGCTGTTGAAGAGCGGTACGAACATGTTAGGAAGGCCTACAGGGGTTGGACCGGGATAGAGGTATAGCGTCACATTCATCTCGTAGAGTCCCGTGATATTGACCTTAGCGTCGTAGAAGTTCTCTATCACCATTTCGAACGTTACGTTTCCTTTGAGGAGGTTCTCGAATTCCGTTACTCTTGACTCCGCTGTAGAGTTGTGAATCTCTTGAGTTGAACCCCAGAATATTGGGACTCCGTCAGCAAAGATGTACACTTGCCTATCGTACTGAGTCCCGTTGAATTCACTTATCGACACGTTAAGTATCTCCTGAGAGTAGTTTCCAGAAGGTATTTCAACGTCTTCAATTATGGGCTTAAGGCCGGTGTCATTGAAGAGCAAGTCCCTACCTATGATCACCTTCACAGGTTTACCGGTGATGTTAAGGTGATAAGCCTCAAAGGAGTAGTACGACGGATCCTGGTTGAAGAGTGACGGTGAAGAAGTCATGTTGAAGAGCCTGGGCAAGTAAAGGCTATTACCATGTATGTAACTGCCTTCGCTGTAAGTCGCTGCTTGTCCCGGCATGTAGGGCAATAACATGAGCAGGATTACTCCTATCATGAAAAGTTTAACTATGACAGTCTTCATTTTCTCACCCTCAAGAATAAGGAGACTAGAGCCAAGATTATTCCTATCACCCCTATAGCGTAAGCTATGTAAATTGAGTGATCAAGTGTGCTCACCGAACTGTTCACTGAAGAGATTGAGTGATCCAGTTGTGCTTCTTTAACCTGAGGATAGGAGTTGTACACATCGAAAGAGAGGTTGTAAGGTAACCCGTTCTCTGTCACTTGTAGATCGTAATGATAGAGGCCTCCGGGGAGGTTAGAGAACGGTATCGCAAGATACGCTCCAGACGACGTATAGCCGACGTGGTACTTAACTCCCTCTCCGTTCAGGGTGAGCGAAGTTACCCTCAAGTCATACCCCTTCAGCTCCACTTTCAGGAAGGTTGAGTTTGTAGTCACGTTTATAGGAGATACAGAAACCACCCTCGGAGCGGGTACTGTAGACAAGTTGGTGTAGTTATAGAACAGCGCTCCGACTTCACTCACGTTAGAGTTGGTCAAGTTGAAGATAAACTTCACGTCATGCACATTGACGTCGATTAACGTGAGACTCGAGTTTATCAATGTGAAGGCGACTTCACCTCCTCCTATGTCGCTTCCCTCCAATGTCACGTTTGAGTCCACAGCTTTCACGTGAATCAACTTCGAAGATGAAATGACTACGGAAGCGTGGTCTGCTATAAGGTTCTCCAGTGTAGAGTCTGTAATGTTCCCTGTGGTATGATACACTGTGATCTCGGGAGAGTACACAGACGTCACGCTAGTGGGAGAAGTTATGTTCATCACTTCGTAAGTGTAAGGCTCAACGAATACGGTAGAGTTCGAAACTACGTTGTTTCCTAAGGACGATGTACCGCTTAGCACCACGGAGAAAGGCCCGGCAACGGAGAAAAGACCTTCCCTAGACATCACTGAAGGAACAGTTACCCTAGCCTCCCACTCATGTATCGTGAAGTTGTACTGCATGGGAACTCCGTAGTCGAACTCTTCATTTATGGAATTATACAAGGACTGTTGAGGTATCATGGTAACGGTAAACTCTCCCTGAGTTACTTCCGTCCCGTTAGGGTAGGTAACGTTTGCGTAAACTGTCACGTTCTCACCTTGGTACAAAATGGACTGCGTGTAGACCTTTCCGGTGAGCTGTTGAGGAGACACGTAGAAACCCGTGGTGAAGTTCTCCATGCACATGCCCACTGAAGTGTTTATCTCAGAAGATATGATGAGTTTATAGAAACCCGTGGTGAAGTTGGACGGCAAAGTTATGTTGGCCTCTTGGTATCCGAACAAGTTGTAAATATAGTATTGATCCACGTCAGGCGCCGGGACCATGGTTGTAGAGTAAACTAACTTACCTTGGTCGTTGTAAATGTAAACCATATCGTTCCCCGTGAAAAGACCTAGCCCTTCTCTGTCGTAAGCTGAAGCTATCACAGCGAAAGTTTCTCCCACATTTATCGAACCTCCTCCGTCGTTGACAGGGGTAAGCACTGCTCCGTATATGAAGCCTCCAATTACGTCCCACGAGTAGACCGATGCCCCCGAGGTATTGACGTATATCACGTAAGCGCCTTGAGGAGTCGGAGGGATCACCTCTCCCTGTCCTTCATATAACCCTGGAGTGGAGGTCTGGAACATGGTCACGTTGAAGATGTCGCGAGAGTTCAGTGTAAAGTAAGCTTTCACTGAATTTAACTCAACAGGGGAACCGTTGGGTTGGTAAATGCAGACCTCATAAGTGAAAGGAGAGCTTATACCTATGTAGCCTTCCTGAGAGAGCACGTTTATTCCGTCTCCCACGTCAATGTCCACGAACCCAGTACCTGTGATGCCACCGTAAGTTCCGTTCACTACAACGCTCCACACGTTCGGAGGATATCCCTTGTTTACGTATACAGTGGCGACCCAGTAAGACCCATTGAAGCTAAGTGGAACGCTGAGGAGGAATCCCCTCAACGTGAAGATATATGCAACGAAGTTGCCGCTCATGACAGTTGTGGAGTTTGGCGTTGAAATTGAAGCTACAATTGTGAAGTTGGAGGAGTAAGGATACCAAGGATATGTAATGTTCTTTGCGAAGGTAGAGACTGATATACTCAGCCTGGGTTCCTTAACCAAGGTCTCCATCACTTGTTCCAGCTCCCCAACGTTCGGAGACCCCATGCCAGTGACCAAGTTGTAGGAAGAGTTGGCTAGATACTCCCCGTTGAAACCAAGGGTGACGGGGTGAAACGCCTCATTATACTCTGTACTGTTCTGGTATATTTCGTACAAGTAAGGGTTGAACAGACCGATAGGGTGTTTCACGAACGAGATCACGTCTGCCGCCACTCCTCCCCACAACTGTGTCGATAAGCTGGTCCCTCCTATTACAGTCCTCTGCCCGTTTACTATTATTTCCATTCCGGTGTAAGGATTTGCGTCTGCCGAGACGTCAGGAGTCGTCCTAGAGTCTGAATGGGTGACTGGAATCTGATACCAAGGAACTGGGAACAAGGTGCTGAAGCCTCCATCTGAGGAGACAGTACTGGTCTCAGGGTTCTCGTATTGTGGTTCGACGCTCCATGCAGTCTCGTAACCGTAGGACGCTGTGGAGTTAGGCATTCCTATCTCACCCGACGTTGTGTTAACGAAGAGCGAAGTGCCTCCCACAGAGGTCACGAACGGAGAAGATGAAGGGAATGAAACACCTCCGTAATAAGTGGGAGTCCCTCCGTATGCACCGTCATCTCCAGAGGCGGCAAAGAAAGATATTCCCTCAGCTGATCCAAGGGCGAAGTAGTAGTCCACCCAAGGGTAGTTGATTTGAGGCTGCCCGTTCTCGTAGTAGTAGAATCCCGTAGCCGTTACCTCATTCTCAGGGATGCCGAAGCTCATGTCTACCACTTGTCCGAGATCCTCGCTGACTATCAAGTCTATAGCCTCGTAGAGAGCAGAACCTGCATTTGAAGCTACCACCAAGTCTATCTTAGCGTAAGGTGCCATGGAGTGTACAGCCTCCACGTCTAGAGCTACCTCCTCGTCCCATCCAGTCAGGACGCCCAACAGAGGATGGTAAGGACCGACAGGAGTTATGGTGAGGTTCAGGTTAGGGAGATGATAGATGGAATCGAAGGCTTTCACGTCTTGCTCGATTTCGGGGTCCCCGTAGGCGTCCAGTACCACCACAGTCACGTTCTTCCCCTCTGGTCCTGTCACGTTATACGCACCCTGGAGCTCTTGGGGTGTATACATCAAGGCTGAGAACTGACTCCCGGGAACCTGAGCGGGAAATTGAGACGTTGTAGGGCTTCCAAGCGTAACGTATTGAGGCTGAAACTCGGTGAAGTTTGTCAGCCCGCCTACAAAGGTTCCTCTAAGAGGAGATGGAATAGTGGGAGAGACGGTGGGTTTATAATAGCTCACTGAGGCGTCCCTGAACATGGAAAGGGAAGTATGAAATATCTTGTCTACAAGAGACGCATTTCCCACTGCTATCACTGAGAAAGGAGAGGAGAAAGTCACGTTGAACCCGCTTTGCTTCAGATAAGAGACGACCTCACTTTCCTTCTTCACATCCCCGAACATGTAGTTCATCTCTTGTTTTGACAGCGGAGGGATCTGATGGTTTGCAACCTCTTGAGCTATTAACATCAATTCGTTCATGTTTTTAGGAGGAATCATCACGAACACGCATATTTCCTGGTTTGAAGGAAGTTGATCCATCTCATTTCCTTGTAGATTAGGTCCAACATATGCAGTACCTGCAGACGAGAAAGCTCCGGCTATCGGGATTATACTGAGGGAAAAGAGAGATATCGCCAAAATTCCGATATATTTATACATCAAATGCTATACTTTGTTTATAATATTTAAGTATTGTTTTGACAGATAATTTACAACTCACATGAAATTTTAAGATATTTTAAAAAAGATATATGTTACAAAAGGGAAATTTTACATCTGATCTAAAAACTGGATAAGCTAACTCCATTTCTAATAACGCGGATGAATCTTTTTTAGCTGCTTAGTAGACTTACAGAAACCAATAATGATTCTCTCAATGCTACCATTTGCCAAGACTTTGTCATAGATGGGAGAAATACAAGTATTAATCCTGAAATTCTAAACTAAACTTATGATTAAAAAATATGAGAGATTTGAAAACATTTTAGGGATTCAGCCTTATTGAGATGAAGCAAAAGAGAATAAAATATATAAAATGTAGGCTAATTTGTCTCATTACGAACCTCTTGAGCTTCTACATCAGCTTCTAGAAGACTTTAGCTTCTTTTCTCAAGAGGAACGAACTCCCTCTTCTCGGCTCCGACATATGCTGCCCTAGGCCTTATGAGCCTGTGCTGTTCCTCGACGTACTCTATGAAGTGGGAAGTCCACCCGAGCGTCCTCGAAAGCGCGAATATAGGTGTGAACATGTAGACGGGGAAGCCCATGGAGTAGAACAATATCCCTGAGTAGAAGTCAGTGTTCGGGAACAACTTCTTCTCTGAAAGGTGTTTTTCTCCTACCTCATCTAGCTTAGATGCGATCTTAAAATACGTCTTAGCCTCTGGTTTTCTCGAGGATAAGCTCTCTGCTAGTCGTTTAAATATCTTAGCCCTCGGATCGTAAGTCTTGTAAACTCTGTGCCCGAACCCCATTATCCTTTTCTTTTCCTCCATTTTCCTTGAGAACCATTCCTCTACCTTTTCAGGAGACCCTATGTCCACGAATTGGTTGAACGCACCCTCAGCTGCACCGCCGTGGAGAGGTCCCTTCAACGCTGCTAAAGCTGCAGTTACGCAGGAGTACATGTCTGAAAGAGTTGAAGCTGTGACCAGACCCGCGGTAGTGGAAGCGGGGACCTCATGGTCCGTGTAAAGGACCAAGCTGTTGTCCATCGCCTTCACCTCTAGCTCGTCCGGTTCCTTGTCAAGGGATGACCTAAGGAAGCTCTTGGCGTAGCTCTCTGAAGGCTCTGGTACTTTCGGCTTCAGGCCTTCCTTAGCCCTCATCACGTTACACGTTACAGTAGAAGCCTTTGCTATGATCTTCAACGCAGTCTCCTTGTCCCTCTCTTTATCCCACGCTGGGTTGTAAACCGAAGCTAGAGCCCCGAACGCAGTCTCCATCATGCCTATAGGGTCACAGCTCCTCCCCAAGGAGAAAATCACGTTAATCACGCTCTCAGGTACGTCATATGATTCGTTTATGATTGACTTCACCTCTTCCAGCTCTCCTCTAGAAGGTAGGTCACCGTAAAGCATGAGGTAGATCACTTCCTCGTATGAGGCGTTCATCAGATCGTTTATGTCGTATCCCCTATACCTGAGTATGCCTTTCTCTCCGTCTATAAAGGTGAGGGAAGTCGTCTTAATTATGACGTCCTCTAGCCCTCTACTGACCTGCATCAATCACCACCCACCCACTCATCCCCCGGCTCTGATGATATCGCCGACAAGAGGTGCTTCTCGCTTATTATGTCCCTGATAGATATTACACCTACAGCTGCTCCTTCCTGGTTCACGACCACCAAGTGCCTTATGTTGTGTTCATGCATCAGCTTCGCTGCCTTGCCCACACTGTCTTCCTCGTTCACTGTTATTAACTTCCCAATCGTAGCTATCTTCTCTATTGAAGTGTTAGTTGACTCTCCCCTCGCGATAGCCATGAGAAGGTCCCTCTCAGTGAATATGCCTATAGGTTTCCCTTGGTTGTCCACTATGATTACCGACCCTATCCCTTGAGATGCCATCAGTTTCACCGCGTTCAGGAGCGACGTACCTTGAGTGACTGTAACCATGGGGCGTGTGATTATTTTTTTAATTTTTTCTTGAATCATAATTAATATTGTCAGCAAACAAGACTATAAACCTTTCGACATAGAACTATCTAGGTCCTCATAGAAGTAGTAGTTTACAACGTCGTACTGTTCTTCCCTGGTCATCATCTTGTCCATAAGGGAGGACTGAGTCCCTTCCTTAGCCAGGACGTCGTAAGCTTCCTTCATAGCCTTCGCCGCGACCCTGAAGGCTGTGACAGGGAAGATGACCATAGAGTAGCCCATTTCCCTGAACTCGTCTGCAGTGATGAGGGGAGTCCTGCCGAACTCCGTCATATTAGCTAGAAGCCTCACATTACCTAACTCTTTCTTGAACTCTGAGAACTCTTCCTTGGTCTCTAACGCCTCTGGAAAGATAACGTCTGCACCAGCATCAAGGTACCTCTTAGCCCTCTCTATCGCGTCCCTCATACCGAGGACTGACCTGGAGTCAACCCTAGCGATGATGATGGACTTCTCCCTGGCTTTAAGTGCTGTCCTTATCTTCTCTACCATCGCTTCAGGGCGTACTACCTCCTTCCCCTTGAGGTGACCACACTTCTTGGGCATGACTTGGTCCTCTATCTGGATCGCCCACGCCCCGGCCCTCTCCAGCCTCTTCACCGCCCTGAACACGTTGAGCACTTCACCAAACCCCGTGTCTGCATCCACCACGACCTTGACGTCTACTGTCTCCGTGATCCTCTGGAGCACCCACTCTACCTCGTCCAGAGTTATGGTCCCTAGGTCAGGCAAACCCAGGGAGGAGGTGAGCCCTCCGCCAGATAAGTAAACGGCTGAGAACCCAGACCTCTTAGCTAACATGGCTGAGAACGGGTTGAAGACCCCGGGTATTACCATGAAATCAGGTAATTTCTCTGACAAGATCCTTCACCTTCACTTCTTCCAGTTCTCTTACTAAGCTGATAACCTTTTCTGGTAACCCCAGCCTCCTGGCTTTCGCCTCTACCTCCTCCATTGTCATGGGGTTAGTCGGGTACCCCTTAGGGACATCGACCTCTACTGAGGAAGAGTTCACAGTGAGCCTCACGGGAAGCTTCTCCGGGTATTCCTGGGAGAACTCCTTCACTTCTCTAACCTGAACTAACTTCATGAGGTCCCTGACGTCCCTGTCATGTATGTGAGAATAGCTGTCGAGCCAGAAGTCCCTCCTGAGGAGGGAGTACGAGACTGTGAAAGGTAAGCTGTGGTCAGCGGTCTCCCTGTTCTCGGGGTTCCATTTATCTTCATCAGCAAGTATGGAGACCGCTGCCTCATAGGTTTCCACAAGGACGCTCTCGATTTTCCCGCTCCACTCGGCCTTGAGCGACGCCTCCACCGCAGCTTGGGCGTGATATTCTACGGGAAACTCCTTTATCGCGGTATTCCTGACCTCTACGTTAGGTTTGAATCTTGACAAGTCCATGTCTCTAGCTACCAAACTAGTGAAACCGTATTTCCCCTGAAACGGAAGAGGCGGTCCTTCCATCCCTGACTTAGCTAAGAGGGAGCTGAATACCGCGTTCCTAACCGCCTCTGCCGCAGCTCCTGCCTTCCAGCTAGTCAGCTTCCCCGACCTAGTCTCACGTAATGCCACATGTGGGA
The DNA here is from genome assembly GCF_008326425.1 of Sulfuracidifex tepidarius. Taxonomy (NCBI): domain Archaea; kingdom Thermoproteati; phylum Thermoproteota; class Thermoprotei; order Sulfolobales; family Sulfolobaceae; genus Sulfuracidifex; species Sulfuracidifex tepidarius. Next base: position 2,020,544 of record NZ_AP018929.1, on the reverse strand, counting down.
CTACGGTGAGGGAGACCGCGTTCCTCAACTGTTCCTCGCTGAGGGAGAGGAGGTACCCTGACGCTACTGCGGCTCCTATTCCGAGGAAGTTGACGTGGTCGAAGCCCTTCTTCCTCAAGGAAGTGGTCTTACAGAGAGACACCCCCACGTCATATCCCAACCCCATAGCGTGGAGCAGATCTTCCCCTGATGAGTCCTGAACGTATCCCAAGGCCAAGAGTCCCCCTATCATGTCGCTAGGGTGCAGCGGTTCCAGTCCAAGGAAAGTATCGTTGAAGTCGAGGTACCTGATCAGGAAAGTGTTCACGAAAGCTGCTGAGTCCACTGAGGTCATCCCCATCAAAGACGGGACGTCTCCCTGAATGAGCGTTAGAGAGAAGGGAATCCTTTCCCTCCTGGCGGCGTATGCAACGGCGAGCGCGTCCAGCAGCCTCATTTTCAGCTCATCCTCCCCCGCAAGAGAATAGGAGGAGTAATGCCCGACTATCATATTAAGTAGCTGATCTTTCATTTCTTTTTTACCATTATAAAAATAATACGTAAAACTTAAAAAAGTAAACTGAGAATTGTAACTGTGATTCAAAATGACCAAGATAGGATTCATAGGTACGGGAAAGATAGGTCAGACAATTGCGTTCAATACATTGATGGGAGGTTACGTAGACGAGGCAGTACTTTACGACATAATTCCAGACCTCCCCGAGAAGTTCGAGCATGAGCTCAGACACGCCTTAGCCTCGAGGAGACTAAAGACCGAAGTCTTGGGAACTAACTCCTTAGACGACGTGACCTCCTGCGACGTCGTAGTGGTCACCGCAGGTAAACCGAGGAAGCCTGGAATGGACAGGAGGGATCTCTTCGTCGAGAACGCGAAAATCATAGCGAGTCTAGCCAAGGAGCTGCCGAAGAGAAACGACGCCATATACGTGATGGTCAGCAACCCAGTGGACATGATGGCTTCCATATTCATGAAAGTGTCCGGAAAATACACGATAAGCACAGGAGACCAAGTGGAGACTATGAGGATGAGGTCGTTCATAGCTAAGAAGCTGAAGGTTCCAGTCAACTACGTGAACGGTTACGTAGGAGGTGAACATGGTGACGACGCGGTGATCCTGTGGAGCACGGTGACTGTGAAAGACCAACTCGTAGGTGACAAGGTCGACAAGGAGGAAGTAGAGAGATACGTTAAGTCTATCCCTGGAGACATAATAAAGGCTATGGGAGGTACCACTTGGGGTCCGGGCACGATAATAGAGGAAATAATACGCAGTATAGTGTTGAATGAGAACAAGGTCATGTCCATCGCTTTCCCTCACTACTTCGAGGACGAGATAGTTCACATCAGCGAGCCCGTCGTGGTAGGAAGGAAGATAGGTCCATCCCTGGAGTCCCTCCTGGACGAGAAGGACAGATGGCACCTCATATCCGCAACTAAGGACTTCTACAGCTTCTACAAGGAAAGCTTAAATAGGATACAGATTCTTGCTTAAATCAAAAATTTTTTAACTGATTATCACTAATTCACATATGGATCTTTCAAAACTTCTAAAAGAAATAAAGGAGAAGAGTTACGCAACCAAGGAAGAGGTGGAGGAAGACATAAACAAGTTGATAACTACCATGCGTGATACCTTCCCGAAAAACTTGGAAAGAGTAAAGAAAGAAGGAAAGAAGACCGACGACGAAGAGAAAGAATATCATGACCTCACGCAGAAGTTAGACGACTTGAAGAGAAAGTCAAACTTGACCGAAATGAAGAAGGAACTCAAGGAAATCAGTGAGAAGACAGAGAAGCTCTTCGAAAAGTTGAAGAAAAAATAGAGAGGAGAGAAAGGGAGGAGAAATAGGTAGGAGGATTTGAGTCCTCCTCTCATAGTGTCTGTCTCTTTTGTGCTACATGAAATGAAAAGGGAAAAAGTTAAAGCGAGATAAGGAACCACTACTTGTGTCTCTATATTTAATTCCCCAAATTGAAAGGTTGAACGCTCGAGCTAAGAGACTTCCAGATTAAGTCCTATACCTTCATATAGTCATAGGCCTCCCGCGATAGTCTCTTACCTCTCAATTAGATAAAGTTTATAAAAAGGGTCAAGGCATATTCCCCAATTCCAACAAGAGCTCTCTCATCCATCTCTGTGCCAGGAGGTAATCTTCAACGTGTATCCACTCGTTGAAAGAGTGAATGTTAGAGCTTGAGTTATCTACGCCCACTCCGTCCGCTATCTGGTTATTATTCAAAATTCTTGCGAAAGCCTCCATAGGGCCCGTACCGGGGCTGTTAGGCAGAACGCTCGGATCAACGTTGTAAGTCCTCCTAGCTGAGGAAATTAAGGCTGAAGCTATCTCGCTCTTCAACGACGTCCTGTAAGGCTTCACTTTTCCCCATACTTTTACCTCAAATTGTTGAGGGATCACGCTCAAGAGTGACTTCAACACCTCTTCAGGGTCCTGATCAGGGACTAGCCTGAAATCTATCTTCGCGAAAGCGTATGACGGGATGACTGTCTTAGACCCCTCCCCTATGTACCCCGCGTAGAGACCAGCTATGTTGCACGTAGGCTCTTCCACCAATTTCCTCATGAAGTTCTCGGGGACTGACTGAGACAGGGAACTCTCCATCTCCTGTTTAACCCCTTTCATGAGTCTAGCCTCCTCCTCAGTGAGCCATCTCACTCTATCGTAAAATCCCTTCAAGTTAACCTTTCCGTCACTCCTCAACGAGTTGAGGAAATTCACTAGCTCCCAGGCCGGGTTCCTCACGATGGGTGCATACATGGAATGGAGGTCCTTTGGAGTCTTGTCCCTCACCTCTACATAAAGAAGACCTTTGACGCCCAGAACTATCTCCGGTGAGTTGTCTGGACCCCTTCCGGCTCCCTCCCATAGAACATAGTCTGACCTAAGCTGATCCTTGTAGTCCTCAAGGAAGTCCTCTATGTTCGGGCTTCCTATCTCCTCGACCCCCTCGTAGATGAACTTCAGGTTAACCTTGAGCTTACCTTCCTTCTTTAGCTCGAAGATGCTCTGGAGTCTGGCAATGAGAGACCCCTTATCGTCTGCAACTCCCCTAGCGTATATTTTCCCTTCCTTTTCCGTGGGATTGAAAGGGTCGGTATTCCATTTATCAAGCGGTTCCACGGGCTGAACGTCGTAGTGATTGTAAACCAAAAGAGTCCTCTCCGCTCCAACATTCAGCTCTCCGACTACGTAAGGGTTAACTGCCTTGTGCCTGATCAGTCTGGCCTCAATCCCGTGATCAGTCATGTAATCGACGAGGAATTTAGCTCCCTCCTCTCCCTTCCCTTTAGCTGAGGTAGTGTCTATCTTAAGAAACTCGTAAAGGTCTCCCTTCTCCATTGGTCTTACCTAGAGTGTAAAGAGTTCTTAGGAATTTAAAAAGTAAATAGATAACTCCGAGAAAGACAAACCCTTGAATGGTATCAGTCTCAGGTAGAGCAATAACGTAACGAGAAGCTATGAACCCGTTTCTTGTTTTCCCTCTATGATTGCAACATTTCTTCGAAAGTGAAAGGGAAAGAGAAGACGAGTATATAGGAAAAAAGAGACATATTATGATTTTCTTTTTTTATTCTTCTTCTTTCCTTTTTTCTTTTTTATCTTTTTCTTATTTCCCTCTCTCTTTGCTTCATTGTTCTCCCATTTTCAGTATCCTACATAAGGTACGGCTCTCCCGTAACCCATGGTAGTAGCTACGATAGCGAGCACTATACCTATTGCGAAGAGTGCAAGCATTATGTAGTCCTCCCTGGAGAACTTAATGTCGTAGAGGTAACTTCTGTCTTTGTAAGCTCTGAAAGCCCTCGTGTCAGCGGACATCTGTGTGTACTTAGCTCCCCTCAGGAGGTAGATAAGAGTTGGCACTATGGCGTAAAACACTCCCACGAGCATGTATATGGGCATTTTCCATTTCGATGCTCCGTATCCCCTTCCCTTCAGGAACTGCATCTTGACCGACGTGTCAATAGCTTCAAATATCCTGGGAAGGCTCCTCATTGCTACGACCATTGAGAAGATTACTTCTATTGGGAGCTTTATCTTGGTTAAAGCCCTCACTATTTGGGAGGGAGTAGTAGTCATGACCAAAATCAGAGAGTAGAGGAATATGGGAGTTGTCCTCATGGCGACCTGAAAGCCGTACTCCATTCCTTGTAGAGTCAGGAAGTGCTGGTAACCCATTACAGAGAAATACGAGGGCCATACCCAGACGACCACAGGGTTAAAGTTTCCAAACGCATAGTGAAGTATGCTATAAGGAGTGTAAGTAGCGATACCCCAAGCGCTACCTATGATGGATGAGATAGTGAGGAACAAGCCTAGGAAGAACTTCCTCTTTCCGTCCTTAAGGGTCAGATATATCCCTAGCCCTATCACCGTCAGTATAGCTCCCACCCACCATATCGTGATAGCTGCGATGGTCATCACAACCAACCCCATAGCTATCTTAGTGACTGGGTTTAGCCTATACAGGAAGGAGTCCCCTTTCTCGTATCTGGTGATGGTCAGGAAACCCTTTATCCCTATGACTCCTATGAGAGCATATATAGGGAAAGTTATTCCGAAGAAGTAGAAGAACCAGCTCATTACATTATCATAAATGTTGTAAAGTAGAGGATCCATTATCTACACCTCAACAAGTAGTCTGAAGGTGGCTCTACACCGTAGTCTGCAGACTTGAGGAACACGTCTTCAGGAGTTCCCTCCAACACCATCTTACCCTTATGGAGTAACCCTATCCTGTCTGAGTAGCGATAGGCGAACCTAGCGTCGTGGGTCACGATCAGGAATGAATATCCTTTTTCTCTCAATTGGTTTATCTCCTTGCCTAACAACTCCTTGTGATAGAAGTCCTGTCCAGAGGTAGGTTCGTCCATCAGGAGTATCTTTGCACCGGACGCTACTGCTGAAGCCATCGCTACCCTCCTCCTCTGTCCCATGCTCAAAGCTAGAGGGTCTCTGTTCCTATACTTGATCATGTCGAAGTCTTCCAGTATCTTCTTCGCCTTCTCCTCCCAGTCCTTTACTTTCTTCGCCTTCAGGGGGAAAGCTACTTCCTTGAATACGGTACTGGTGATCAGCGACAGATCGAAGTTCTGTGGGAGGTAACCTACTAGCTCTCCTCTCTTGTATATAGGGGCTTTCGATATGTCGACCCCGTTCGCTGAAATCTTAGACTCGACCACGACGTCTTTGTCTAAGAAGCCCACTATTGCCTTAAGGAAAGTCGACTTCCCCGCGCCGTTCATACCCATGAGGGAGTAGACCTCACCTCTGTTTAACCTCAAGGAAGCGTTAACTAACTCCTTTCCCTCCTTCGAACTCACCTTGACCCAAGCGTCCAACACGGGGTCAAGGTTCCTCTTGAACCTGAGGTAAGGTTCCAATTTCACTCCTCTCTCAACCATTTTCTGTTTAACCTCGAACACGTCTAGAGACTTGATGCCGAGCTTCTTGGAATAAACGAAGTGGTCGGGAATATCTATCCCGTTAGAGACCATCTCATCAACGTGGTCTATTAGCTCGTCCTTCCTCACGTCGAACTTTATTTTACCCTTCTCTATCATGATCACACGGTCAACGAACCTGAGTACTCGCTCCACCTTGTGCTCGACTATGAGGATTGTCTTTTTCCCTCTCATCTGCTCAATTAAACTGAATATCCTGTTTGTCCCTTCTGGGTCTATGTTTGAAGTGGGCTCATCAAATATCATCACCTGTGGTCTCATAGCCAATGCACCTGCTATTACTGTCCTCTGGAGCTCTCCTCCTGAAAGGTTGTAAATTACCTCACTTCTCAGGTGAGATATCCCTGTGATCTCAAGGGATTCCTCTACCCTCTCCCTTATTTCCTCAGGGGGTAACTTCAGGTTCTCAGGACCGAATGCTACTTCCTCTTCCACCGTATAGTTTATGGTCTGAGACTCTGGGTCTTGAAGCACAGTACCTACCACTGAAGAGAGTTTGTGGATGGGGGTCTTCTTAACTTCCATCCCCATCACCGTCACCTCTCCTTTCAGTTCACCGTTAGTCATGTGAGGTATTACACCGTTAATACAGCTTATGAACGTAGACTTTCCTTCACCCGACTTCCCTGTTATCAGGACAGTCTCCCCTTCGTCTACGGAGAAGTCATCTACAGTTATTGCAGGATGAGATGTGTTCAAGTAAGAAAAAGATAGGTTCTTGACTTCTATTGCTTTCAAAGTGACATCACCACGTCATCCTAGTACCTTCGCTATCCTTCTAGCTACTATACCTGCAAGGAAAACGGCGATAATGTTCCAAGGTATGTAAGTCAAGAACTTGAAAGTGATTGAAGCCCAGTTCACTACAGCTCCGGATACTAAGGGACCGAAGAACCCGTCATAGAATATCGGATCTGCGGTAGACACTAGCACTCCTATTAAAACCGACTGAGCTATTACCAATGGGACCCATGAGACGTCCTTCTTAGCCTCTTCCTCTTCCTCGTTTACAATTTGAGTTTGAGTCTGCGTGCTGGCCCTAGAGGCCGGGAAGAACCCTGCGAAGAGCATCCTGGCAGCACTCATCTTCTTCATTCCTATACCAAATAGGTGATTCCCTGAGATGAACGTGACGAAGTCTATGAAGAACCCGTAAGTTAAAGACTCGTAGATCAGGTAAACCGGCTCTCCAGAGTATCCATAGTGAAACTGGTCACCTAAGAGGTCGAATATCGCTAGCATTGCAGCTGCTGATCCCGGCTTCCTTATTATGGCTGCGAATATCGTGACCATGAAAAGACGCAAGGCAAAACTGATGTCAAGACCGGGGACTTTAGGAACGACTCTAGAGAATATCGGTCCCACATAGAACTCAAGGACTACAGATAAGGCTCCTCCAATTCCTATGTAGACTAGATCTAAAGTGTTGAAATTAACCCTCTTCATTGCTATAGCTGCTGCATATATTGCTCCAACTATCACGAAGTAGAGTACTGCTATCCATATCGGTATTTCGCCAGGTACGTTCAAATCTCCTTCTATACCATTAAAACCTGCCATGGTTGTCTTTACCAAAATCTGCTAATAAAGATTCTCTATATTCATTATATAAATTATATAGTACATAAGAAGTGATATCTAGATTTATGTAACAAAATTCACAACAATGAAACCAAAGGAATGAACACTGTTTAATACATTACGTATGAGATAACACTTCCTTGGATTTACTTGCGTCCAGAATCTAATTTTATTAACTTTCCTAACGAGATATTCTAATCACATTAATGAACAAGTTTCTTTTTTGTTTTCGTCATTTTAACCAAACACAAGGCAATATGTCCGGTCACACTATTCAACCAGTTCAAATCTATACACTTCTCTTGAAATACGGAGACTGCTTTCATTCCGCAATACTAGTTATGTTTTAGATAAAAAGATAAAATTAGATCTATTATCTTATATTGAACAATTTAGGTCTACATCACGATGAAATATTTCGTTTGAAATTTCATTCTCTATTAATAGAAACAAAGTGAATTCTAGATGGAAACCTGAATAAATCGAGTTATGTCCTAAAGAGCTTATTGACAGAAAAGTTTAATAAATTGGATAAAGAAGGCACACATAAGAAATGGACTCTCCCAACAACAGACAATTTGCGGGAGTTCAGCTTTATAATGAAGAGAACTTAATAGAGAGGTTCGATACAGAGCTTGACCTTATAGGCATTACAAATAAAAGGGTAATAATTGTTGGGGAAAACAACGTCATAAGCGTCGTACCGGATACTTTGAGAAGGATTAAGATTCCAGATAGTGATAATAACGTGATAGTCGCAGTAGTTTTATTTCTGATATTAGTATGTGGTTATTATATAGCGAACAGTGTCTACGATATGACTAAGTCTACTACTAGCAGTGTCCTCATATTTTTCCTATTCATTCTCGTTGGTTCACTCATTATCTATAAACTTTCTAAATTTATATATTATACTGAAATAAACAGGGCAGTTAGAATATCAGATCAAGACGGGAAGATATTCAATGCTATATTGGAAGTGTTTAATTATGTGGACGTGGAGAAGACTAAACTTGAGAGGGAAGTGTTCGACATTACAAGGCTATTTAAGCACTGACGCTATTATAGTGTCCAAAAAAGTATCAATATATGCACAATGTATACATACATGTATATTTTGTTATTTGTATCAGACACGTCGAAAAAGCTAAGTTAGGAAACTATAACAACTGCTACAGATAAGCTAGTAACTTAATTCTCTACTAAAGAACTCGTCTTCATCAGTTAACTCCCTGTCAAATATGAATTTCACCTAGATACCGAGAGAGTATCGGTACCGTAGTTTAAATGGCTTATCGTGTTAGAACAGAACTGATGTTTTTACTTTAGACCAACTATTTTATGGGGGACTCAAGATTTTGCCTTTTCCTAAGACAAAGATTTCAGTTCCTTTTTAAATAATAATATTTCTTTAATTTATATTCTTTACTTTATAAAGAAATAAAAAATATATTGAGTTACCAGTCTCTGGGACCCTCTCCCTCGCTCATTCCCTGTCCTTAACTGTGATCTCATTTTTCCTGGTCTCCTTCTTTGTCCCACCTCCCATGACAGAGAAGATGGAAGCTGCCAGGATTATCACAGCGGAAACCAGGAAAGCGAAATGGAGTCCGTTGACGAATGTGGAGTCCACACTACCGTCTAGAACGTTAGTACCCAGAAATATCTCGAAGGCAACGTATCTCGGGATAGCCAGAGTAGCTACTGTTATGCTCAACACGTAGCTCAAGGCGGTACCTATGCTCCCTAGAGTCCTGGAAACTCCTGATACTGACCCGTAGTATTGCTTGGGTGCATTGAACATGACCGCAGCTGCATTCGAAGGCCAAAACATGGAAGAACCTATCCCAGTGATCACTGTAATGCCTAAAATCTCTGGGAAGGGAGTCGTAGGAGTGAGGGCAAAGTAGTATATCATGAGGGACGCGAAGATGAAGAGTAGCCCAACTCCTGCCACAGCCCCTGGCTTGCCCTTATCTGCGAACCTGCCCATGAAGGGAGCTAGGACGCTCGCTACGACGTAGCCGGGAGTGAGGAGAAGCGACGAATCGAGAGGAGACAGTCCCCTGACGCCTTGAAGGTACATTATGAGGAGGAAAGTAATTGACAGACCCCCTATCCCCTGCAAAAAGCTCGCTGCCAAAGAGAAGGACAACAACTTCTCTTTGAACAAGCTGACGTTTATCACGGGGTTCTTAACCTTCATTTCGTTATAGATGAACGCCGGTAGAAAAGCTATTCCAAGAAGGATAGCAGCGACTTCAGGCATGGTAACGCCGTTGCTGGCTATCAGTATAGAGCCAACAGAGATGAGAGTGAGTGAGGTTCCCAGGAGGACAGTCCCTGAAATGTCGAGTGAAGACTTATGCGTATTAACGTCCTTGAGGTTCTTGACCCCTAAGACCACAGCCACAGCTCCTATAGGGACGTTTATGAAGAATATGTACTGCCAACCTAGGAAAGTGGTGAGGACACCTCCTAGGACTATCCCTACGAGCGCACCGACGTTCCAACCTACTGAGGTTATACCGTAAGCCCTTCCCCTCTCGTTAGGCGGGAAATAATCGGCTATGATTGCATAGCTGTTCGCCGTGAGGAAAGCACCTCCTATAGCTTGTGTGAACCTGAAGGCTATCAGCTCATAAACGTCACTTGAGAGACCACACATCAGCGACGATAACGTGAAGATCACGAATCCCAAGTTGTACACCTTTGACCTCCCCACTATGTCACCTATCCTACCTGACTGAGTAGAGAGTACTGACAGAACTAGGAGGTATACCAGTAAGACCCAGATAGTGTGGTACAGATCCGTATGCAGGGAAATCGTCATTGAGGGCAAAGCCAAGAGAACTATTGTGGTGTCCACTGCTGCCATCAAAGTACCTATTGAAAGAATGGCAAGAACTATACCTCTATTCATGAGAAATCGTTTATCTCCGAACTTTTTTATATTTATCTTAACGGGGTTCAAGGTAGAGCAAGACCTAAGTGAGATGGGGATGAATGTTCCCCTTATAGAAGGGTTTTATATTCACATGATAAACCCAATGTGAATTAGAGTGCAACCTCCTACATATTTAAAGTAAAATCGTTGCAAATGTTCACATTTCTTCCCTGGTTCTTACAAAAAACGACTTAAGGAATAGTTACAGACCTGAGCACTTCACATCATTCACCTCTTTGATAAGGGGGTCTGCGAGGAAGTACTTACCTTTTCCCTCCAAAACGAGGAAAGAGTAATCCAGCAGATTCTGAAGTATAATGTGAACTGTACCGTCGTTTACTTTCCTACCCTCAAGTGCCTCAAGAGCGTTCTTGATGTCCTTCCATGAACATCCTGACTTACAAGTCTCCAATACTCTGAGATACCTTTCCTTGGATCCCAACCTTCCTCCCTCAACCAGAAAGTCGCATAGCTCTTTAGATAACAATTTACTAGCATACATCCTAGTGTTCTCCATTGCTTGTCCGTCCCCTTTCTTGATGTATAAGTATCCGTAGTAAGTTAGCCAGCCAGGACTGCCTCCCAGCCCTTCATAAACCTCCTCGCCTTTCCTGAAATTTATTCCGTGTTCCTCGAATCCCTTTTCAAGGAACTTGATTGACGTTTCCTTATCGAAAGTATTAACGTTGATCTCTACATGTGCCCTACCATAAAGAGGAGAATTCTCTTTTTCTACCTTCAGGAATTTAGTCTTCACCCTCACCTAGGATCCCGTTATAATGAAGTTCACTTTCCTCAGGTTATCGAAAGCGTAAGCTATGGACGGGAGGATATCGTACCCTTTTAGTTTCATCAACTCTTGCGCCTCATCTATGACCACAGTCACATTCCTACCGTTTTCATTAGCCCAGTCGTTTAACGAGGAAAGCACGTCTGAGAACTCTGTCCTTTCCTTTCCCCGGCTGAAGCTTAATGACATTCCCGCTACGCTCACTCCCTTTACAGCTTTGAAATAATCTAAAACTCCTTTCGATTTTTTAGTTATGGAGTTTACTTCCCTTTCTAACACGCCTAGAAAGTCCTTGTATACTATGTATTCCCTATTTTCAAACCTTCTCATGTCCAGGAAGATGTGGGGCCTTGACTTCGTTGAGGACTGATTTAACTAGAGATGTCTTACCAGTCCTCCTCAAACCCGATACTATTATAAGTGGAGAGTCCAGGGATCTCTAGAGTAGCTCTACCTCCTTTTCCCTGTCAAATATATCTTTCAATTTCTCCTTAGGTCTAGGATCGAATAGCATTTTACTTACCCCCTCCTAAGTTATAAGTTCAGAGTAGCTCATAGAAGGGTTCCACTGGTATTGTCTAAGGGTTGCGTAGCAGATTTAGAATAAAGGGTGACAGTCTTTGTGTGAGGGACAGTGTCGAGACGGCTAGAGTTAAATTAATGGGCTGGAACTTCAGTGTAGACCCCTCTTTAGACTACGTAATTAAGCAAATAGTCTCAGTAGACCCTAGCAAGAGGCCCACGGCTAGAGAAGTATTAAACATGATAAGGGGGGTCAACTCGACAATTTGTTGAAAAAACCGTATATCTAAACTGCTGAACTATTTTTCTTGATCCAAGATGTTAAAATTCTGGACTTGCAAAGACTCCTAATAGCATGCAGCTCACGAAGTCTTCGTCCACAAAAGTGAATTGAGGTAGACCTCGTTCACGAAGGATTTGAAGAACCTCAACTTCCCGAACCCCAAGCTGGCTCCTCTTTCCTCGTCGATCTTGAAGTCTATGACTTCACAGTCGTCCCTCATCTTCATGGAGAGGTACACGTCCTCATAACCGTTCACGAAAGTCTCGTCTAGAACATTTCCGTTTATTACCCTCCTGTTGAGAACCATGAAGCTACCCGCGTTAACTAAGGAGTCCTTAACCTCTCCCGCTATCCTCTTCATAGGACCCAACATCGAATCTATCACAGTCAACGTCTTCACTCCCAGTCTTCCCCCATAACGCATTGCCAGATAGCTGTAGACCTCTGCAGGAGGAAGCCTACCTATCTTACCTATGAGGTTCATCCCCTTCAGGAAGTAGGGCTTCATCTCGATCAGGGAAACCTTGTAAGTATGATAAAAAGAAGGGGAAGCCATTACCATCCCCTTGGTGGAAGTCGATAACCCGTCCAAGAGCTTGGAGACGTTGTCTCTGCCGTGCACGTCGTCGTTTGAGACCACTACCCACTTCGGGGACCTCTCCATAGCCTTCATGATACCGAGGTTAACGCTCTTAGAGTAGTTGAAGAGAGGTCCTTTGCTCTCTACCAGGACCACGTGTAGAGGTGAGAAAACGGAAGAGGCTTCCCTGGCCTTGTCACCCTTGAGGTCTGCAGTAGGGATCACAACTACTACCTCTTCATCCCCTTCCACCTCCTTTACCCTGAACTCCGGGGAAGGTCTTTCCTTCATCCACTTTACTATCGTATCTCTGTCGAAGGAGTATACCTTTTCCACCTCCCTGGGGTCTTCGCTGGAGAAAAGCCTCTCTAACCTATCAAGCTCCATACTTTCCTACCTTGTCTATAGAATAGAGTGTAAAAGTTCATCATCGAAAAGGAGTATAAAGCGTCCTCAATGGGGATCGTGACTATCCTTATACCAAGTATAGAGTGAGGGCCGTAAATGACCACAGGGAGTGACGTTAGAAAGTAGTCGAAAACGAGGAACGGTATATACGTTAACGCTACGAATAGCCAGTAGTTCGTCGACCTTAACATGTCCGGGTCTAAAACGTTGGACAGGAGCAACGACGCCGAGACGTATATTAGGTCTACGAAGGTGTAAGAGTACCCCGTGAATAGGACGTCTAAGAACAGCAACACAAGTGCAGAGATAGTCACTTTCCTCCTGGTGATGAAATTGATTTCCCTTTCCTTGAACTTACACATCACGAAGTCGTAGATGAGGAGGGTCGCGAAAGGTGTGACAAAGAAGAAGAGTACCTCTTCCACCGGTAGGTCTACGACGTAGACCCCTAACACCCAGTGTGGGTTGAAGCTCCAAGAGTCCTTCCACGTAGCCAAGAAGTCCCACACCAAGTATAGGGGAGCTACCATCACCATTGAGAATACTAAGGACTTATACATCCTCCTTACGTGAAAGAGGAGTGATATCGCCAAGGTGGGGAAGAATATCATTGAGTCTATTTCAATGTAGGCTAAATGCGGTAGGAAGAAACTAAATTCCAAATCGGTACACCCAGGAAGTTGTAGAGGCCTCTAGCTAGGACTCTCCTCTTTCTCGGCTTGACCTTCTCCCTGTTCACGATGCATGGATCCATCCATATTTTCATTGCAGTCCACTTGTACATATCACCTGCGGTCTTGATCGCTATTAAATACTTCGCAGGTATCATCCTATACCCTTTCTCCGCCTCCCTCTGGAAGTACATGTACCTCTTCAACTGGTACCTCAGGAAATCCTTGAAGTTATCTGTACATTCGCTTAACGACTTGACCCCGAACTCCTGCATTTCCTTGACCGGTAAGTACTGTCTACCCATTTCAATATCTTCCTTAACATCCCTGATGAAGTTAAGGTACTGCATGGCCCTCCCAAGCATCCTGGCGTTGTAGGTCGCCTCCTCCTTTAAGTTAAGTATCTTCATCATCATCAGCCCCACCACTTCAGCAGACCCCCACATGTACCCTAAAGTTTCGTCAAGGGTATAGTAGACCTTCTTGTGGAGGTCGCTCTCCATGGAGTTCAGGAAGGAGTCTACCCATCCCTTCTCGAGCTTCTTCCTTCCCATTAGCTCAACGAAATTGGAGAGGACTACGTCTTCCACGTCCTCTCCTTTCAGGGCTAGCTCGAACTTCCTCCTCATCTCGTAGAACTCCTCTGCCTTCTGAGGTACACTGTCCACTAAGTCGTCGAAGACCCTCACAAACGCGTAAAGCTTGGTCACGTCCCTCCTTATCTGCTTAGGGAAAAGGAAAGTGCTGTTATAGTAAGTTACACTACCTCTCCTGAAAATGGCGTTAAGTTGGTCTTTCATAATTAACTGTTTATCAAAAGAGTAGCAAAAGTAATTGTGTAAAAAATTTTCTTCTTTCTAGTTTTATAAGAAGGTTAAAATTGATCTAACAGATTCTTTTATATTAACAGATTAACTACATCTCATGTTCATTGAAACTTTAGAATTGATCTCGCTTGGAGTTGCTACTTTCTTCGGCATGGAGTTGATAGCTAGGCTTATGCACAAGTACCTAATGCACGGGATTCTATGGTTCGTCCACGAGGACCATCACAAGAGGGTTCAGAGGGAACTAGAGAAGAACGACGCCTTCGGGATATTATTTGCAGGGATCTCCATTTTCCTCATATTGAAGTGGATAACCACGGGTAACCCGTTCTTCCTCTCCATCGCTTTAGGGATGACAGGTTACGGGGTTGCGTACGCGTTCGTCCACGACATGATAATCCACGACCGTCACCTCCACTTACGTTCTTGGGGGCTCAGACACCAACCGTTCAGGGAGCTCATACTGGTTCACGATGTACATCACAAGGAAGGTAAGGGGAACTGGGGCTTCCTCTTAGTGATAAAGGGGATAGATAAGATACCTGAGGAGGCGAGGCAGAAGGCATGAAGGCTGTAGTAGTGGGAGCCGGAATAGGCGGGCTATCTACAGCTCTGTACCTCCAGAAGAAAGGTTTACAAGTAACCGTACTAGAGAAACTGGACCGGCCCGGAGGGAGGGCTAGGGGGTTCTCTCACGGGGAGTTCTCCTTCGACATGGGGCCTTCGTGGTACCTCATGCCGGAAGTGTTCGAGAGGTTTTACCGAGAGGTTGGAGAGGAACTTCCAAGAGTTAAGGAAGTAGACCCCCTTTTTTCCCTCTACACCGGAAAGTTAAACTTGGACGAAAAGCACGGGGACTTCAGGAAGGACTCCTTCCCCCTCTCCGGGGAAGTCAAGAAGTACATGGATGACACCAGGTTCATGTACGACTTAGCCATGGAGAGGTTCCTCTTCAAGGAAATGAAGTTCTCAGACTTCCTGGACCCCATGATCCTGAGGAACTTGGGTAGGTTCCCGATCTTTTCAAGTTTGGACTCTTTCAATAGGAAATACTTCACTGATGATTTTTCACTGAAGTCCATGGGGTTCTCCTCGGTCTTCCTTGGAGGTTCCCCTTTCAATACCCCTGCAGTTTACGCCATGGTGAACTACGCAATCTTCGGGAAAGGAGTATATTACCCTGAAGGCGGTTTCGCAGGCATGGTACAGAGGTTATACGACTTATGCAAGAGGGCGGGAGTTGAGTTCAAGTTCAACCACGAGGTGAGCAAAGTTGACGTCGACGAGAGTGTAGTTGCGGTCAGGTCAGGGGACGAGAGAGAGGAAGGGGACGTCTTCATATTCAACATGGACTACCACTACGCCGATACCCTCTTACCTTTCGAGTACACAATGAGGGGGGAGTCCTTCTGGGAGCGTAAGAAACTCTCACCCTCAGCAATCTTGGCTTACCTAGGTGTGGAGGGCGAAGTGAAGGCTCCTCATCACACGATAGTGATAAACGGAAACTGGAAGGTACATTTCGACTCCATATCACAAGGTAAAGAACCAGACCCACAGAACATGTCGTACTACGTGAGCTATAGGAAGGCAACTGACGATTCACTTAAAGGAGACGACCTAGTATTCTTGATCCCGGTCTCTCCTGGGCTCCTGTTTCCTCAATACCAGAACTTCGTTGACCTGGTGGTCAAGGACTTCATGGTCAAGACGGGGAGCAAGTTCCAAGTTAAGTTCCAGAGAGTCTACCGGTCTATAAACTTCGAGGAAGACTACAACTCTTACAAAGGGACAGCTTTCGGTATATCCCATACGTTAGACCAGACCGGTCCGTTCCGTTTACCCATGAGGAACAGAAAGATACCTAACCTTTTCTACGTAGGCCAATACACTCAACCCGGGATAGGAGTACCGATGGTGACTATCTCGTCCATGATAGTCGGGGAGAAGGTACTAAACTCCTTAAAGAAGTAATTTTTTGTTTCAGTATAGAACATTTTTTCTCTTTATAAGAATCAACGTGAATAGAGGACTTTCACGTTGTTTTCTAACGTACTCTATGTATAGAATAATAAAAATTATTTATAATTTACCCCTTAAACTATAGAAAATTTATGAAACTATTACGTATAAAACTAACTAGAATTCTCTAATTTACCTTAGAGTTTTATGTTACTGTTTACTCTAATATAGTCAAGAAGTCTTTTAAACATATGAAGGAGATTAGAATCAGGGTTAAAATGGCAGGCAAGAAGGAAAAGGGCCAGAAGAAAGATCAGCCAGCTCAAGGACAGAAAAAACAATAACTAGTTTAAAGCTATAGTTCTTAAATAAGCTAATTTTTTAGCATTTTTTCTATATCCTCTTTTTTTTATCATTAGGTGAAAAGGTAGATATAAGTCTCATTTATCCTGATAGAAGTGAAAGTCCGTACTCTCATGACGGTGTTCTCCTAGTTTAAATGTAGCCTTTTGAGGATGACATGCCCAGACAGTCACTGACAGAATAAGTATCACATAGATGACTCAAAAGGAGGTTTGCTTCATCTCTTCACCTTGCTAACAACCGCAGAGATACAAGCTGAGAGTGTTCCTAGATATGACTTTGCAAATACTGAGGACTGCCCAATAGATGCAGCACATGAAGCCTTCGTTAGGGCCGAATGATTCGCTATATTAAGATCTTGTAGAATTAGAGAAAATCTTATAAGAGATAAATAAAAATACATATATTCCAAAATATATTTATAAAGAAATTATAAAAATAAAAAAGGTCATTCGGGCGGTATTTCCTTGTATGCCATGTCTATATCGACTCCCTTCTTCTTATTGTAGAACTTGGAAGCAAGATATATGACAGCACCGATAACGAAGGCTAGAACCACGAAAGTCAACGTTACTGGGTTCGGACTCCCGTTAGCGTTTATGAACGAAAATGTAGGATTCGTTACAGCCTCATATGTAAGGAATGCAAAGTAGGCGACCTCCATGACAGAAGCGAGTAGAAGTGTGTATATTTTCTCTCTCATAGAAATTAGAAACGCTGCGATGCTCACTACCATGAAATATATCATTCCTATAACTATAGCACCATAGAGAGATGTTGCACCACTTATAGACACCACAGGGAAGACCAGTAACCCCAGAGTCAAAGCGAGGTCGAAAACATGAGTATAAACAGGAGAGCCTCCCCTGTTGAGCCTTGTAAATATCTCAGGAAACACCCTATCAAACGCCATCGCGAATATGTATCTGGCGAACACTATCACACCGTAAGCCAGGATTGAGAACTCCCACATTATTAGTCCTATACCTAACACAGCCTGAAGAGGAAGGTTATTAGTTAGACCCATAGCCACTGTCCAGAAGGTGTATGTAAACCCGTTGTTTATGAACTCGTAATTGGTGAAGTAATACCCACCGGCTTCGTACATCAGTAGGAAACCCAAAGTTACAAGGAGTCCAGTGACGAGAAGAGGGACATAAACTCCGTACTTCAGAAACTTCTCTTTCTTCACTTCAGCTGCAACAGCAGGAGTAGCTTGCATCCAGGGGTAAGTGAAGATAGCTATTATCGGAAGTATTCCTATCGTTGCGACCAAGCTGAACGGTGAAACCGTAGCCTTGTAATTTGAAGGAGGAGTTATCCCCTCCACGGAGATGAACTTAGATATTGCAGTGTGGAAATCACCGATGTTAGAAGCTAGAATCGCCATAGCTATTACAGTGGCTATCATTGCTATTATTCCGCTGATCGTCACTAGAGTGTAACCCCACTTTGCCTTTGCTATGTTGAAGCCTATGGCAATACCGAAGATGAGCGCACCAAGCAAGTACGAGATTAAAGGAGACGATAAAGTGTTCGACAGTGACACAAGGGAAGGTATACCGTCCATGAGTCCCACTGTACTCAGGAATGAACCTACAGTCTGTGAGAAGAAAAAGGCGATCAGAGCGAAATACGCTGTAGACTCTATCATCAGCGCAAATGCCATGGTCGTACCAAGTAACCCATTGAAGGTTCTGGAAATCCATATGTAGTCACCTCCTGTCCTTGCAATCTTCCTGCTCAAGTAGCTGTAAATATAAGCTTGTGGAAGGGTAAGGAAAAGACCGATGATGGCAGCGATCCATATCACACCGCCCTGAGGTATGTAAGGGCTTATGCTAGTGAATAGCGCGACACCGGCTGACATGTTACCCAAGTTCAACATTACAGCGTCCAAACCATTTACGTCCTTTATCAGACCAGAGGACTCACGAGTGAAAACTGACTTTTCTCCCATTAAAGTTCAGGAGTGTTTTTTCTTACGCCATTTAAGTTTTACTATCGATCAACTGTAAATGTTTTAAATATATGGATAATGTATCTCTGTTTAGCCTCCTTACTTTTTAAGAATAGAAAGGGATAGTTACTTCCATTTTAATCAAAAAGTAATACTGCTTTGATTCTAACAGTGCAAGAAAAATATGTTATTAAGGAACAAAAAGATAAAAATGATGATAACAAATTTTTGTTTGAATAGGCCTTCCTCAATAACGTTGTAAGGGAAGTGCTATTCAGGCAAATACCACCGATGGGATCTTCCACTCCCTCAAACCCCTATTAAGATAACACTTATTAAAAGAAATCAGCAAAAGTGATGCCCATAAGTTTCAAAAAATCTCTTTCTATAGTACTATTTAATCAGATCTCATATATGTTGAAACACGTAAAAAGTTTCAATCTACATGTCTAATTTAAATATTTAGTAAGGAGGAAAACCGCCCTGCGGAGGGAACCCTCCCATGTTACCTCCCATGTTACCTCCCTGAGCTGGAGGTGCGCTTGATACTATTTGTGCTATATAGTTGAGTAACTGGTCTTCTCCGGTGTACTGTTGATATACATGGTAGGCGTCGAAAGCAGTCCCTCCTAACCCCAGGATGCTCAGTAACTTGTTGTGTAACATGTCATCGCTAAAGAAAGAGAAACCTCCGCCCATTGCCAACGGTACTAAGTCCTGGATCCAATTAGCTACTCCCGTTTCAATGGTCGCAGAACCTTGTCCTTGGCAAATCCTTATAGTATAAGACTTATTTGAATCGGTGAAATAGCCTAACAGACTGGAATGTCTCGCTTGGATTACCGCCATGTTCTGGCTTATCATTGGGTTAACTTCAAATCCCCTTCCACTCAAGTAAGAGGCTACTTGTTGTCCCACGTACTGCATATTTATAGGATATTGGAGTGGTACGTTCATTGTCTTCCCTCCTAGTCCTATGGAGCCTCCACAAAGAGCTGACCCGAACGTAGGTTGTTGTCCGAAGAATGGAAATCCCATAAAGATATTGTGATTCTCTAATATATATTCTCAAAGGAATAATCGCATAATAGTAGATCTTAGCGAACTCTTTCCTTTTAGGATAAGTCTCGAGTATATATTGGTAATTGAGCAAGTTTAGGACTTGAAGCACGAAATTACCTCAATGGATTACGCTTTCATTACAGTCAAGTAATCCATATAAATAGGAAAACATTGTTGTTATTATTCTAATAATGATCCATAATTTATTATAAATAAGGGAAAGGAATTAATAAGCTAGCTCACAGACTATAGATGATTTAAGAATATTCCAGTCTAATATCCTTTTAGATCTCTTCAAATCTTATTAGGATTTACCTTTAATTTTCTTTCAACTAAATATAAAACTTAGAATTAATTGCTAACTACTAAAATCTAAAGAGATTGAAGTGTTCTACAAAGCGACACTAATACGAATCTTCTTGTTTTAAGAATGGAAAGGACAAACGCTTTAGACTTGATATATTGCAGTCACAATGATTTAAGAAAAATATATCACTTAGTAAATAAAAGATTTCTAAAAATGGTAATAATTTTCCTTTTAAATAGAGCTCTCATGAATCACATTGTATACTGGAACAGCGAAGACGTAATTAGTACCGCTAGCTTCAATTAGAGTGTTACCGACTATGATCATCTGCTGTCTCATTATAAACTGAGTGTGGAAGACGTTCACCAAGTCTCCGTTGGTAGAGTTGAGTACTGCTATGGTAGATCCTGCTGGAACAAATAGATATCCGTCGTAATATGTAGGAGCAGCTTGGAGCACTCCGTTGGAGAGTTTCGGTGAAGACCAGATGATCTTTCCGTCAGTGATGTTATATGCTATTACATTACCTTCTATCGTAGGTTCGTAAATGACCTCTCCTATGATCTCAGGATTATAACCGTTGTTAGTGTCGCCTGGGTGCACGAATCCGTCAGTGACATTGGCAGTCCATATCACGTTGCCTGTAGTTGCATTAGCTACTAACAGGACTTGCATTGAATAAATGTGATTCAATAAAGGAAGGCTTCCGTTCCCATAACCTAAGAACCCGTCCACTACATATCCGTCATACACGCTCATTACTGCGTCTCCCACTGCGGACGTAGTAGCGTAGGGCAACTTGATCATCCATGCCTCACTTCCGTTAGATGCGTAAACTCCTACTATTGCAGACGTGTTAGTAGGATAAGCTTGTGAGAAGCCAGCTATAACTATCCCGTGATAGAAGTCAAGAGATGCCATGTTTCCGCTTCCGTCATATTGGAAAGTCCACAACGTCTTTCCGTCAGTTATGTTAGTAGCGTGAATTACACCGTCTCCATCATCCCAGTAGACTATTCCGTCATTTATAACTCCGGTAGGCATTGCTTGAGATCTGGTTAAATCGAGCCACAGGGGTTTCCCATCAGTAGCGTTGAAAGCAAGTAACCCATTTATACCAGTGTATTGTCCCCTATGACCTCCTCCGAATCCGTTCAGAGCTCCCTGTTGATAGTCAAACATAGCTCCACCTAAACCTACTAACCCTACACCGTGATAGATCAGAGGCTCCCACATGCTCAGAGTTCCCGGAGTATAAAGCATGAAGACAATCTTTCCGTTCATCTCGTTTATTCCGTACACCCAACCAGCGTCACTTGCTACATATACCATCCCGTTTGCTTCAGTGGGACCTACGGCTATTCCCGTAGCCTGTCTGTACGCTGCACCGAAGGATTTCCCGTATTCCTTGTTCAGTTGGTTCCATAGGGTCATGTTTTGCTCGAAGTTTCCCATTAGTGGAGTTATCCAAGAAACGTTAAGATGACCAGCGATCACTGGGTCTCTATTAGATGTCATTCCGTACATGACGAAATTTGAGGGATCCGCTGATGGAGAATTTGAAGGGTAATAGAAATCGGTGAAGAGGATTCCGTCCATATATACGTTGAAGCTTACATTAGAGGTTGTAGAAGACATAGAAACTGTGGACGCTGATGACGTAGACGATGAGGTCGACGATGAAGTTGTTGAAGGAGATGTTGACGTTGAAACATGACCTAAAAAGAAACCTAAGCTCGCTCCCACAATCAAAACAATCACGAGAGCTACGACCACTTTTTTATCCATAGTTTTTCTGAAAGAGGAGAGTTTACTCTATTTAAAAAAAGTTTACCTTATTTACTTTATTACGTAAAGCTTAAATAAAAAAACATTCTTTTCTTTCTTCAGATAAACATGATATCTTTGAAAGGAAGGGAGAAGTTTTTAATACTCCTTACCTTGACAGCCTTAATTGCTGCAGCTGTAGTTCCCGAGTTTTTAGCAGCTTACAACTCAGACCCCTCGGGAACTTCAAGCACAACTTACCCAGCAACGTCTGTTCCGGTAGCTAACAACCAAGTGCCTCCTATGTACGCTACAGTGCCATCAGGCAAGTTCTTCTATGCTTCGTCGGAGGACTTCGCCCCGCCGGGACAAGTAGACGTCTACTTAGTCGGGTGGTTAGGTTGCCACGTAGCGCTCTCCGACGGTTGGCCTCTTTACGTAATCATGTCTGGGTTCGGACAGCTCAACTACACTTTCGGAACATCAAACCCGTACAGACCTTTCCCTAACACTACTGGACTCATATTCACTGGTTACCAGCCCTATGAGCCTGACGAACCAGTTCACTTCTATTACATATATCTGTACAACAAGTGGATGAACGAGACTGCAGATTGCCAACCTATACCTGAAGGAGACTTAATCCCAGTAGGAGCCAATGAGACTTCACACTTCCTTCCAACTCCCCTTTATCAGCTAGTCATGCATTACCAGCTTGACGCAGTATTCAACGGTACACATGAGCCCTTAGCAATCCTGAAGACCCACATCGTCACAGTCCTCATAATCACTGGGCCTAACGGAACTTACATGGCATACGGACCACTCTACAACATACTTCCTCTCAAGGAAGCTAATGGACAATACGTGATGGAACACTTATACGATCAAAAAATGTTCTCAAATATATGGGACGGAGTTAACGTTATAGAGCAGACCATAAGGGAAGCTGCAGGGACGTCTGTTAATATAACTTTCAGCTCCTAAAAAGTTTTTTTAAATTATTTTTTTAATTTTTTTATTAATTGACTACATAAGAATATTCTCCATTTCTATATATTTTACTGTGTATAACTATTATATGTTTATTAATTTTAATTATTGTTATATTTAGTTAAGCGATTTAGATCAGTAAATGGCGGGTGAGTTTACCAGACGACCTTCTCTACACGTTCGTTAATCCCACGTCCACATTTTTCCCTCTCTTCTAAACCTCTTCCTAACCTCAGCGTAAATTTCTTTCATTTCCTCTATGAAATTATCATCCCCGCAGAGTATTTTCCCGTCTTCGATGACCTCTAAGATGAAGGTTGAGCCGTTCTTGAGCTTTCTCATGAACACCTCAGTGTTCATCGCCGCTGGCTCGACTTCAGGCTCATTGGGGTCGAAGAGTATACCAAATCCCTCCCTGGAGTCTTTAGGTAGAGCGTCTGACACTACCAGGACGTCGATGTCGCTCTCGTTAGTATAGTCTCCCCTAGCACGAGAACCGAAAAGTATAACTATCTTAGGATTTACTTTTTTTGAATAATTATTGCAAAGTCTCTCTAACAACTCTTTCCACCCACTCTAAAATTTTCTTACCATATTCCAAGCACCGTTTAGCCAACTCGTCACTATAATAGTCCACCGGTGCCCCTCATCGTATATGTCAGGGTAACGGAATGGAATATATACTGTTTGTCCAGCTCCTGTACGCAGACCTCAATGTCCTTGGGCAGTGATACTCCAGAACGCTACAGAAGGAGAGTGGTTGATTGATGTATGGCTTCCATGTGACGAAAGTTCAGCAGAGCTTTGACCGCCTTTCCAGCTGTCTGCTGAGACTCATAACATACTTCCTCATACAGTTGATTCTCCATGTTAACTTCAGCCGACTTTAGATTCCTCTCAGCTTTCCTCAGCCAGTCATTATACCTTTGCATGGTATTGTCTACTGATAGCGTCTAAAAAATTTTAGGCAACAAAAGTATACATGTATATGTACATACACACCTTTCTTTAAAATGGGTCTCAGAGTTTGGAGGATTCCCCCTTTGAGGTGGACATGCCCCCATTGAAATGTTGACCTTGACAGTAACACTCCTCTCTTAAAATAGCATGCAAATCTGGTCAAGACGATTACGTTGGCTCCATAGCTGGTGGTAAAGCGTACTCCTTCATGATAGTTCACGAAGAATTGTAATAGTGAAGGTGTGTCTTGAGATGACCTTTGAGGGATTAGATCTAACAGAAAGTCTCCTGCTCGGAAACACCCATAAACAACTCCCCTGGTTTGGTATTATTATTTTAACTGGTTCTCAAAATTTATGTAAGAAACTTTTTACATGGAAATGTATTTAAACCATTCATGGACGACGCCAGAAAAAAGGTAGCCTCTATCTTAACTGCAAGGCTAGACAGATTGCCCGTAATGGTGTTACCCATTTCGATAGTTCTAGCCCTAGCCTTCGGTTACTTCATAGCTCTATACGACGTCATAGACGTGGGAATAGCGTTTTCGTCTACTTCCCTGAAGTACACCGGTCTGACCTCGTCTGAAGCCTCAACCGTCGTCTCCATGGGTCTGTTCGGTTACATACCTGGAGCGCTGTTGCTGGGCTATCTAGGAGACAAGGTGGGAAGGAAACCGATGCTCATGGTGACAGCCCTCTTGACAGCCGTAGGTAGTCTGGGGAACGCTTTAGCAGTTAACTACCCCATGTTCGTACTGTTCAGGTTCATAACAGGAATGGGTATAGGAGGGGACTTGATCCTAGTTCCAACTTACATAGTTGAAATGGTCCCGGCAAAGAACAGAGCTAAGTACTTCAACTTGGTATACATTGCTGGTTGGGCAGGGCTCGGACTAGGGCCTTTCATGGCATCCTACATAGACGTCGCTGATCCCTCAATAGGTTGGAGGGTAATCTTCGGAGTTGGAGCGACCCTAGCTCTGATCACCCTGGCTATTAGGGGACATGCTTCGGAGACCGTGAGGATGCTGGCACTGCAGGGAAAGACACAGGAGGCGGAGAAGGTAGTCAGTGACATGGAGAAGAAAGCAATGGAAAAGACAGGGATGAAGGAGCTTCCCGCTCCTATCCCTATAGAGTACCAGGAGAAGAAGGTAGATCCATTCTACATCTTCAAGAACCCCAAGTATAGGACCAGGGTAATACTGATAATGCTCGCTGTATTCTTCTTTTACTTCGGGGAGTATCCTTACCTCACAGAGTTCCTGTTGTGGACTAGCACAGTTCCTTCCCTCTCCTCGGTGTCCAACTCAGTGACCTTACTTTACGGCGATGCTGGGGTAGCGACTTTCCTAGGTGCTATAGTGCTGAGAGCCGTCGTGGAGAAGGTGAGAAGGCCTATACTCGTGACCCTATCTTACGCGATAGGGATGCTCCTCGGTGTTGCCGTCTCTGTCCTGGGAGCGACCTCAGGGGACCTGACCGTCATGACGCTCGGTTTCGTATTGACCAACCTGATAGGTGTGGGGTGGAGCAACCAGCTGAACTACCTGAACGGCACTGAGAACGTCCCGACTTACGCACGCGGTACGGCTTTCGCTTTCATAGATGGTTTCGCACATCTGGGTGCCGCAATCTCAACTGCAATCATATTGGGATTAATATCGTCCGTTGGTGCGTTACCTATATGGGTAGGATTCCAGGTCCCTATGGTAATACTGGGGGTGATACTGATAATCATACTTCCTAACACGATAGGTAAGAGCTTAGAAGAAATAAACGAGGCTAAATCCGGGATTTAAATAGTAAAAAATTAAAAGATCTGATTTTTTATGAAAAATTTTTTCTTCTCTAATCTAATATTTTAAACTATAATACAGAGCTAAAATAATAATAGTTATTCTGTATCTATTACATTATATAGAAATTTTTAAAAAACGGTATGGCCATGACCGGAAGAGATGTTCCCTTCCTCTAGGTTCTACGCCCTAGGTCTAACTTGGGCCTGAAAAAACTCTACTACAAGTTTATCTCTATAGTCACAGCGTCACTAGACAAGAGGCTACAGAAGAATTCCTTGTCAGAAGGTGAGCAGTTTTGGGTCACAGGTTGATGACCCTTCCTCAGCTTTTCCTGAACTTCGTTGTACTTAGACTGAGACACTATGGTAGTGACCACGTGGGCCTTCCTCTTCATGGCTATCAGCCCCATGACCATACTTATAGCCTTTCTTCCTCCCGTGATATCAACGTAGTCCCCTTGGTTAATCGCTGGTGATACAATTTTCATTAGCTCGTTCAAGTCGTCTGAAGTAGTTATATCGCTGAAAGGTAAGTCGATAGCTCCCATCATCACGTCGTTGTACCTCAACTTCACGCAGCACGAAAACATGGAGAGTAGGTAGTCATACGCTTTACTGACTGCACTGTCCTTGGTTTTCACTATCACTATATCGTTGACCTCAATCCCTCTCCCCCTTAGGTATTCGAACGTCTCGAGGATCCCTCCGGGGGAAGTCCCAAGAGAAGCCACTAACTTCATGAGTGTGCTATTAACATGAAGATTTATAAGTATTTTGTTTTTCCTTAAATTCTGTAACTACTATCAATTTTCAGTCGCGGAGAGCTGTGCTGAGGTTCTACCCTCTTTGAAGGACCCAGTAAGCGAGGTAGACGAAAACTCCGTAAAAGATGTGCGATATAACGTAAACGAGAGTTATCTTCAGGGGAAAGACCGTGAGGTGGACGGGTAGGCTAAACAGTGATAAAACCGACGACCCCAGCATGATCCCGATGAGCAGAGACGCCCAGAAACCTCTCCCTTCTATTCCGGCTACGTTCAAGAGAGAAAGTGCAACAACTCCTATGATCACTGATGCAATCAAGTGAAGGATAACCCCAACCACCACGGAGTGGACCCCTGTGATCCTGAAAGAGATCTCCGAGAAGACCTCCAAGTCCTTGAGATAAAAGGGTACTTCCAGGAGTCCACCTATAAGTCCTGATAAGGCGTATTTTCCTATTTCCATGGGGTTGAGAGGGTTTCTCATGATAATTACGCTTTTCTCATGAAAGGTAAATCCTTACAATTTTTAGCGACAATTTCTCTCCTGTTAATGTGATACGAAGAAGCGGTCAGCTGACCGTAGAACGTCGTTGGAAAACGAGTACTAAAAGAAAACAGCAAAACATGAGCCTTGTATCAAGAGAAACATCTTTACAGACACCTTTAAGAGTTCCACTTGTGGATCGTCTTGTTTCTTAAGTACTTAGAGAACTCCTCAGACGCCTCTCCATGTTTATTTAGCTCCGCAAAACAAGAGGAACAAACTTTCTTACCTTTAAAGGTGTTGGAGGCTAAGTCTCCACAAAAAACACATTTATCGACGGAAGGACTCATAAACTTAGCTCTCGTGATTAGATCGTCTGCAATGTTGTTGTATCTTGAAATTGAAGTCTTCCTTTCTACCACTTCCTTTCCTATGTCTATAGCCCTAACGTTAGGTTCCTCTGTGGTTGGCAGATATACGTGGATAACGATGCTCTTTGATTTATCCAGCTTAACATACTTAAAGTGGGCTACATTCCCTTGGTCGCTTGGTATGACCTCTTTCTTTTCTAGCTCTACTTCCTCTGTTTCCCCGTTATCGTATTTTATGATCGCTTTCATGGTTCTCCTGACCCATATGTCCTATTTAAATAAGACGGATTTTCTCGACCTAGCACGTCTTGGAATGTCTTCCAGTTTGTTCTCTTTCCTCTAGCATAATATATCACATACCTATGTTGAATTGTGATATATAGCTCTGTGAGGATGGTATGTACAAGGGGTTGTCCTCGTTTACGTTAAAGTAAAACATGAGATAACTCACTGTGGGCATGGAAGACCCTAACTGTTGCATGTAAAACACTCCCAGGGGCTTTCCCGTGCCATTATCGTGAAGGCCCTGATTGTTCTTGAAGTAGTTAAAGGAGATATATGCGTATTTTACGGAGATGCCCAAGTTGATATACCCTTGTCCGTGAAGGTTTTCGTTCTCAGCTGCCTTAATTCCTAAAGTTGCTCCAGACCGGTTAGCCGCGTTTATGAAGGTGTTAAAGGCTATTTGTAGCATGTTTATGGTTCCAGTAAAGTAAATTGCATTGCTTGTCGATCTATATTGAGGGCTCCCTGTGAAGAAGATCAGAGAGGAATTATAAGGCTGAGAGGAGAAAATGTTACCCATAATCACTATTGAGTCCACGTAACCGCTGTCACAAACTCCTATTTCTGCATAAGAGCCATAATCGAAGTTGTTCATGGCTATGACTATCGTATGCCCGTTATATACGTTAGTTATTGAAAGTGGGAACTGAACGAAAGAACAGCCAACTATTACATAATTCCATCCTAAAGTCAGTTGAACAGTGCCTTGATATCCGCTGAAAGTCACATTCTGAAATTGGGATGCAACTATCTTCAGGTTTGTTGCTCCTTGCGTAATTAGTGTTGCTCCATCAAATACACAAGCTACCACTGATCCATCGTTTCCATCGTTACCTGGATTGAGATAAGAACCTTTTCCTACGAAAACACAGCCTACTACAGACCATCCTCTAGCTGACATTGCAAGCACAGCATTATGTTCGAATCTAGAACCAAAAACCGTTAATTCTCTAGACTGAGAGTCAAAGAGAAGTTCGGCTCCATTAGCATAACAGTTATACACAACTACTTCAGTGGTTTCATTTATCCATATGCCTGAGAAGAATTCTACTCCGTCGAAATACATCATGAGGGAATGCATGCCCGAAAAGCCTGTGATTATAAACCAACGCTGAGATGTTTGATTCAATAACCTCAAGTTTTTGAAAGCTACCATCCACCCATTTGTGGAATACGCCGCGAACTGTTTACCTACGACTGGAGCTGTATCCCCTATTTCCTGCATTTGTGAAGTCGCTATCGACGCCACGGCAAAAACCGGACCGGGGTTCTGTGCGTTATTAGGGTTAACGTAGTACAGCTCTCCTAAGCCATCCCCTTCAAAAAGGTAGTGCTTGCTCTGTTCTAAGCTAAAGAGAGTGTTTCCGTTTGCATAAAGATACAATCTACCTCTAATCATAATGTGAGCCACACCATAGATGTTCCCGAGCTGGAGAGCTTCGTTTAAAACATCAGTAGCGTCTGATCCTGGTGGAACATAGAAGTCTACGTCTGGATCCATGTGGTCAGAGACTACTATCATTTAGAACACACCTCCTTCTAGGACGCCTCCCATCCTCTGAAATCCCTTCCCTGTGATCAGATCTCCGAGATAAAAGATGTAGCGATAGAGGGCCCAGAAAGATATGGATGGGTCTACTGGCGAAGCAGTAGGTGATGCAATTGCCTCGATCTGAGATTGAGAGAGAACCTTAGGGTAGAACTGAACGTTCTCTATAGACGAAAACGGAGAGGAAGGAGAGAGACCTGATTGCTGATTTACCTTAGGGAAGTTGTTCAACCACAGATAAGAGGGAGTTACGTATGAGATGGAAGAGGTGGATGTTGACACGGGTTTGCCGTTGACGTACAGAGTGACGTCTCCGTTGTCGTAAGTGACTGCAACATGGAAAGGAGCTTCGTCATAATAATATTTTAACGTCTGATCTGTGTTAAAGAGAATCGCTCCATATCCGTACTGTATGGCCCAGGATATTCCACTCATGGATCCATAGGTGAGGATATATCCTCCGTTGTTGTTCTGATTTCCGTTCACCCAAGCTCCTACTGTGAATGATGAAGGAGTGCCTAAGGTAAGGTCACCGTTAGCGAAGAAAACCGATGAGGCTGTGGTAGGGAAGAAAAAGTAAGGAGAAAGCGAAAAGGAAGGCGAGCGAGAGAGCAAGGTGTTGACGAAACCGTAGTTCTGATACCATAGAAGCTTTATTCCGTTACCCCTAGTTGAGGACATAATGAACTGCAAGTTAGCAGGGGACAAGTAAATCACTGCGTTTCCGTCAAGTTCAACGTTGGGGATCGGGGAAGGTGAACTGGTAGGATAGAACTCGCCTATGAGGTCAACCTTTCCAGCGCCGAAGTTCTGGTTGACGTACTGCATTGCCTCATAAATACCGCAAGTTCCACTTCCATCAGAGCAGGTGCCTGAGAAGATGACTTCTCCGTTTGAACCTATAGCCTTGCACTGTTGAGAAGAACTAAAGACTACTGCCAATGACGAACCAAAAAAGGAAGATGGTATTTCACTGGAGGGGCTTGAAGAGAGAGCTAATTTAGACGAACCTAAAGCTACAGCTCCTACGCCTAACAGTCCTATGAACTCTCTTCTTGAAATTTTGCTCATAGATATTCAGTTCCTAACTAATCTATATTAAGTTTTCTATAAAATTGATATTATTTTTAAATAAATTTCGTTCGTAACTGAGCTCTTATCTTTATATAGTAATAAAAAGCTATTTATAAAAATATTATAGTAAAAACTTTTTCTTTCTCTACTTGATGAATTCTCAGATAATCTATAAAGTTATTAATCAGAAAATTTCCTTATATTTAGGACTAGTCAAAAGGAGTTAGATTAAAAAGAGATCAACTATATGAGGTCAAGAAACTACTTTATTAATTATGTAATCGAAGCTAAAGAAACGTTATATAAATTGGAAGGAACCAAAAATAATTTAGAAAAGAATCTAATAAATTAGAAATATTTTAAGCCTAGAACACACCTCCTTCTAGGACGCCTCCCATCCTCTGAAATCCCTTCCCTGTGATCAGATCTCCGAGATAAAAGATGTAGCGATAGAGGGCCCAGAAAGATATGGATGGGTCTACTGGCGAAGCAGTAGGTGATGCAATTGCCTCGATCTGAGATTGAGAGAGAACCTTAGGGTAGAACTGAACGTTCTCTATAGACGAAAACGGAGAGGAAGGAGAGAGACCTGATTGCTGATTTACCTTAGGGAAGTTGTTCAACCACAGATAAGAGGGAGTTACGTATGAGATGGAAGAGGTGGATGTTGACACGGGTTTGCCGTTGACGTACAGAGTGACGTCTCCGTTGTCGTAAGTGACTGCAACATGGAAAGGAGCTTCGTCATAATAATATTTTAACGTCTGATCTGTGTTAAAGAGAATCGCTCCATATCCGTACTGTATGGCCCAGGATATTCCACTCATGGATCCATAGGTGAGGATATATCCTCCGTTGTTGTTCTGATTTCCGTTCACCCAAGCTCCTACTGTGAATGATGAAGGAGTGCCTAAGGTAAGGTCACCGTTAGCGAAGAAAACCGATGAGGCTGTGGTAGGGAAGAAAAAGTAAGGAGAAAGCGAAAAGGAAGGCGAGCGAGAGAGCAAGGTGTTGACGAAACCGTAGTTCTGATACCATAGAAGCTTTATTCCGTTACCCCTAGTTGAGGACATAATGAACTGCAAGTTAGCAGGGGACAAGTAAATCACTGCGTTTCCGTCAAGTTCAACGTTGGGGATCGGGGAAGGTGAACTGGTAGGATAGAACTCGCCTATGAGGTCAACCTTTCCAGCGCCGAAGTTCTGGTTGACGTACTGCATTGCCTCATAAATACCGCAAGTTCCACTTCCATCAGAGCAGGTGCCTGAGAAGATGACTTCTCCGTTTGAACCTATAGCCTTGCACTGTTGAGAAGAACCAACTAAAATTACTAAAGGAGTGAATGTAGTTCCCGCTAATGAGGTCTTTGAAGATGTAGGTGAACCTGAGTTGTAGTTATTACCTTTCCTACTGCCTTCCAGGACTACTGCAGTGATCCCGATAGATCCTACTGCTAGTAGTCCTACAAATTGCCTTCTAGATATCTTAGACATTTTGATAATCCCTCAAAACATTAGATGAGTTCTGTTGCTCTCCGCGAATTTCCATTAATTTTTGTCTTATCCATTTTTCATCTTTCTTAAGTTTTAATGCCTCTAAAGATATATCTATTCCTTTCTTTATGCCTACGAGCTGCGCTTTTAATTTCTCATCTTTTTTAAACTTCCAAGGAATAGATTTCAAAAAGATATCTAGCTTAAGTTTCTTGAAGTCAAGATCATATCCCAACTTAGAAAGATAATACACTGACAAGGAAAATTCTGCGAAACGTTCAATTATTCCTGACAAATTTTTGGGACGGCTCATTGAATCACGATCGAAATGTTCTACCTCAATTTTTTCGTTTACCAATGTACAAGGATATCCTTTTTCATATGCATGAAGACATAAATACAGTTCATTGTTTATACCCCGCAGGGTCATATTAGGAAGCTTGAAATCCGAATACACTTCTTTCTTAATGCTCATATTGACCCCAATTGGATTAAATGTTCTAACCTTTGACCCTGCATTTCTAAATAGATTATTCCTAACTAGGATCCCGGTCTTTGCGAAATAATTATTGGATAACCTCATATCTTCCTCTAATGGATCTTCAAATATATTTGAATAAAGCCTTGCTATCAAGGATGATCTATGCGAGATCCCTAAAAAAGGACCTATGACGCCCGCGTCGTAGAAGTTCTCATGGGCCCTTATATGGGACTCGACCCAATTAGTTGAAGGGACTGCATCATCGTCTGTTGATATAAGGATATCACTTTTGGATGTAGAATAAATCATGTTCAAGGCTTCGTCAAAGTAACCTTCTCTCTGAAACATTATTTTCAGATCTAATGACTTAGTAAATTTTTCTATAACGTCCAGAGTTCTATCGTTTTCGCTCGGTTTATACGCAATTAAAACCTTGAAATCCGCGTAAGTTTGTTTGGTCAAAGACTGCAAAGTGTATAGAATAGTCCTTCCGTCATTTTTGAATGTAGGAATCCCTATTGTAACGTCCAAGTTATTACACAGCTATAATAGGAACTTCCAAGTATTTAATTATTTCCATTTAAAGGTACTTCAATATAGAAGAAATTTTAAAAATAGGAAGAACTAATTTCATATATGAAAATAGCTTTCGTCATGATGGAGAGCATATATCCTCAGAGGGGCGGAATTCATGAACAAGTGTACCTGATTTCAAGGGAGCTAAGAAAAAAGGGAATTGACGTTGATATAGTTCCTTATTCCAAGAGAAAGGCAGACGAAAAGGGAAAGAGACTTCTCTGGCTTAGAGAAATATCTCCCACCTTTATAAAAAGGATAGTCGACGGAAAATACGACGTAATAATCTCAGAGACAGCGTGGCCCGTAATCCCTTCCCTTGTCTCCTCTAGGATGTTAAGGGTTCCTTGCTTTATTCATCTCCATTCTGTGGAATCAAGGCAGGACACGGGGCTGTCCAGCTTTGGAAAGAGAATAGTCTCAATTCTAGAGAGAATAGGGGAGATTTGCGACGTCACATTCGTTCCGTCCGAAACTGAGAGAACTATACTGAAGAAAGCAAAGATACTCCCTAACGTTATAGATGTAGAAGCGTTTAGCAACGCTAAGCCGGTTGAGTTAAAGAAACCGGCGGTAGTCTTCGTTGGGGGAATGAGTTATCCCCCAAATAAGGAAGCTGCGCTATCAGTAATTAAGATATCAAAAATTATAAGGGCTAAGGGAAAGGATGCCAATTTCTATCTTGTAGGACCATCTCCTCCATCTGTAGAACCTCCCGTCCACGCTACTGGGTATGTAGAGTCAACCGCACCATACATAAAAGCAGCAGACATCTGTATAGCTCCGTTAAAGAGGGGAGGAGGAGTTAAATTAAAGACACTAGAATATATGGCCTCAGGGAAACCTATCATTGCCAGTAAAATAGCTGTAGAAGGCATAGAGAAGATAAATTACGTAAATGCAGAAAGTGAAGAAGAGTTCGCAACCCGTATACTGGATATCTTAGAAAACAAGATAGATCTAGATTTTCATGAAAACATTAAATTTGTAAACACAAATCACTCTCCAGATTCAGCTGCATCAAAGATTATAGAAAACCTGAAATTCTTACCATAAATTCTTATATAATTAAGTCTTTCTTAAGTATTTTCTTTTGATTTATAAAAACTATATTTTATATCTTTTCAAAAAATAATCAGTTTTGATAATGTCATGTTCCGCTTTGGTCCGGATTCCTACTCACTGCCATCACTATTTTTGTTTAACAAGCGAAATCTTATAGCTAAAAAGTTATTTTAGACATAACTCTTAGAATTTTAGAGAAATTCTACTAATTTTTAGTCAATTTATTTTAAAATATAACGTTCTATTTAAAGACTATATTTACCCAACTTCAGTTGAGCTTATATAGAGGGTGCTGCCATTTTACTTCTAATATTTAAGTCCATTGTCTCTCTAATTTTATACAGGAGGTACTTATTCCTCTTAATTTTTTTTAGGAAAAAAAGTTCTTCGCTAAATTGATATTCTACACATTGATATTAAACATCAATACTGTTAAAAAGAGTATGTCTATTAAAAGAATTAATCTATATACTTTTACTCTCTATAGAAAGATCTTAGATAGTATTTGAAACTTATTAACGACAAGTTTCTACTGTACAGAAAACTAAGGCCAGATATACTGTTTTGTTAGAAAAAGTCCCGTATGATTTAGCTTTAATCTTTTTTACACTACCGTTTGGTCTATTTTTTAGTTTCAATAACTCTAATGTTCATAGAAAACCTTTTTATACAAGTTTTCTACTATAGAAAACTATGAAAAGGAGGGCTAGAAGAAATAAGATAGCTATAATTAAATCTATTTTGAGCGCCTCTATAAAAGAAACTCAGAAGACCTCTTTGATGTACGCTGCTAATCTGAATCATAAAACGATTACCGGTTATCTATCTGATCTCATAAAGAGCGATCTAATTATAGAAACAGGAAACAAGGCATTCCAAACAACGGATAAGGGCAAGATGATCCTCAAGAAGATAGAAGAATACGAAAGGCATATTCAAGAAGCCGAGAAAATAAAAAGCGTTATAGACGAGGTCCTAAACAAAGGTCAAAAAGCGAGAAAACCTCTTCCTGAATACGATTTTATTCGTCAACGAGAATGATTTATTTAATTTAACACTTTATCTTTTTTTAAGTAGATAAAAGCTAATTTTTGTTCTTATCTTTTTAATATAAAAGGGTTTTTATAGTAGTAATCTACTGTAATACCCGTGAAGCCAAAAATATCGATCTTAGTAGTTCATTTCAATTCAATGAAAGAACAACAAATTGTAGAGGAACATCTGAAAGCTCTAAGAAGTTTAGATTATCCGAATTACGAAGTGATAGCTCTAGATAATGGCTCAACAGATTCTACATACAAGTTTTTGAAGGAGAAAGTAACAGATTCACGATTCAAATTATTGAGATCTGACATTAATACTTTCTTTGGAGGAGGAAATAACATAGCCTTCAAAGCCGCATCGAAGGAGTCCAAATATCTATACCTGGTCAATCCAGATGCAGTCCCTAATCCAGATTCCGCAAATATTTTGACCGAATTGATGGAGAGCGATCCAAAGCTAGGTGCAATTCAAGGGAAATTTATAACGGGAAAAGGAAAGATTGACACGGGTAGATTCATCGCGGATGATGGAAACGTAATCAGATTACATACAGCGAACATGGATCCAAACAAGGAGAGTTTAGTCACTTACGTCTCAGGAGCCATGATGATGCTGAGAGGCGAATTTTCCAGATCTAGAGGATTCATATTCTACGAAGTTCCGTTTCTTTATTTCGATTCTAGTGTACTCGGAATGGAACTATATCATCATGGATACAAAGTAAAGTACTTTCCATACGAAACTGGTTATCACAAAGGAAAAGCTACTACTGAAGATGAAGTTAGCGATTTACATATAAAAATAAGTAGATTTTTATTTATAATGATAACTAATTCTAAATTTAGAAAATATATTAAAGAATACTTTATAGCCAATTATTTAAAAGAAGGTATAAGAAAGGCCATGGGGAAAAAGTTAGCATCTCCTAGTAACTATCTGAAGGCATTCAGAATGGCAATGAAATATAATAAAGAATTAAACATTCGTCTAGACATTTACAGAATCCCTCATGCAGAGTCTTGTTATAAGACTTTCTTCATGGACATGTTCTCAGCTGCTGTAAGACAGAGACTCATCAAGGGAAATTACAAGATAGTTGTACCTAATGAGAACGAAATGCCTTTTATTGAAGTCTAGAGATAGGAATTTTCTTGTTCTGTATTTTTATATGCAGGTATAGAATAGCTAATAAATTCTTTTATTTGTTTTACTTAACAATTTGATTATACATCATATAAATAGTTTTCATAAACAAAGAGAAAAGACAAATAATGCTATTGACAACAAGAACAAGGGACTTACCCTGAGTTAACCAGTACGATCTAGCCTCTCATGAATAAAGAAATAAAGATAACTAATGGTCTATTATAAGACCTTTCTTCACCAATTCCTTCTCTCCCAGTCTATACTTCCCTCTGTATTTCAGTCTCTTCCTAGAAATTTCGGTCAATTTACCGAGAAACCATGTTCCCGCCTTGAACCTGGTTACAAATAAACTGAAGTCCTTTCTGATTACTATATCTTTAATCATTGAACCTAGAAAGAAGAAAGCCATTTTTGGGAAAACCGAGAGCAGAAAACTCCATTCGAAGTTCTTCGTCACGAAATAAAGCCTCCGGCTCTCCAAGAGGAAGGCAAGCCTGAGCTTTCTCTCAACTTCGTCCGAACTAAAAGAGCCATGCTCATAATGAATTGCAGTTACTGGAATTGAAACTACTCTGTATCCGGTTTTCCATGCCCTGAGACTTAGATCAGTATCCGCATAACCGTAAAAATAGTCTTCATCAAATCCATTAAGTTTTAAGAATACGTCTCTTGGTACTATCATTCCTGCTCCCTTTGCATAGAGTATTTCTTTTACTTCTTGAGAAGTAAATCTTTGGTCTCTGCCTATTTCATGAGGGTATCCTAACTTATCTATTAAACCTCCTGCGCTATCTATCCTTCCGTCTTCCCTCATAAGCACTAACTGCAGTATGGAACTGTGATCTAGGTATTTTGATATATTAACGGAAAAATCAGGACTTAGAACAACATCGTTATCTAGGAAAACTATGAAGTCTCCCTTGGCATATCTCGCCACTCTATTCCTATTACCTGGAGGACCGTAATTTTTATCTAGGTATATCCATTTTATTTTCCCTTCTGCATCTTTATTTATTTTATCAAATGTTCCTACAAGAATCTCAATTTCCATTTCCTTATTGTCCAGAGAATCAATTAACTTTCTAAAGTAAGTGGTATCTCCATAGTTTATAATGACAATACTCATCATCAATTTAATACAACTAGATAAAGTGTGTACACAAATTATAAAAGATTTTTCCCTTATAAGAATTTATTTAAACTTGATATTAATTTTTGGATGAACCATCAAAGAGAAGGAAAATATATTTAAATAAAAATAATGATATACTTCTTCAACGCCCTCTTGTTATTTCATCAAGAAGAGTAAACACCTTTGCCTTAAATGTGTCGTAAGAGAATTCCTTAGCTCTTTCCAAGGATTTCCTGCTATAGGACATAAACTTCTCGTCGTCCATCATTATATCTAAAATGGAATTCGCCGCTTCTTGAACTGTGCTGTAAAGGACTCCATATTTACCGTTATCTGAAATGTCAATTAAAGACCCGGTTGCTCTATACATAACTGGAACAGCTCCTGTGAACATTGACTCCGCGACTCCCAGACCGAAATTATCGTTCCTCATGCAATGTAGAATTATCTTCGCACGACTTATTATGTCCCATTTATCTTTCTCGGAGACATCCGTCATAAGCTCTACGTTATCCCCTGCTAATTCCCGAAGCTTATTGAAATACTCTCTTGACGATCTCACCTTGTCTAGCCCGCCTATTATCGTGAATTTTACCTCCTTATTTTTCTCTTTCACAAGCTTAGCTATTTGAATGAATTCCTCCCAGTGTTTTGGCTCGACGTACTTTCCAACTCCTACTACCAGTTCCTCTTTTTCTTCATTAATCTTAGGAGTCCAAAACACATCAACTGGCGGATATATAACTGAACATTCGTAATTATACTCTCTCTTGATAAGGTCCTTAATGTAAGAGGAACTACATAACAAATGCTTCGAGTTGGCGGATTTCTGCACTAAGTTCTCAACAATATTAGCATAAATTCTTTTTAAACCCGATCTCCTTTTAATAATTTCCTCTCTAGACATTAAAGCAGAGGGAGGATAAATAATGTAGGATGCATCTAGTCCTACTGGTACATCAACATAATAGAGATTTAACGAGAAGTCAAATCTACCTATGATTTTCATGGCATTCAATAAGATGTAATCTATTGGTCCAGAGATTAATGGTCCGCTTATTATTGGAAGTGAGGAAGATTTTATGCCTTTAACTAATTCTACCATCTCATCAACTTGCGTATAATCGTCATTTCTAGTTGAAACTGAAACTATTTGTGATATCCCGTACTCTCGGATAGCTTTAATGAACGCTACCGCAGTTTTTGCTTCACTATTAAAGAAGAGAGGCGGTAGGACAACTAGAGACTTCAAATCCATTATATATCAATTTATCAAACACTTACATGTCTATAAATCTTCATATTCATTAACGAGGGATAATAGTATATATAACTTTAAGTCTCTATATACTTAGAAAAATTAGTTTACGACTTTAAAAGTATGATATAGTAACCAAATCAAAATAAGCAATATAGAAATATCTTCGTCAGATCTTAAAGAGCAAGAGAACTTCCTCCAGTATTGATGTCTAAGGCTTCCCTCTTCCTCACGAAACATTAGATCATTTGCCTCCCATGCTACGGAGCGTATGGACTTCTTTGCGCTACGCATTAAAATCTCGAGGCCTATGAAGATCTGAAATATAAAAATCTTGACTTTTAAGGTCTGATGAAGTATAAAAGAAAATTAGAGAATATTGATAAATACATCATAACTGCAATACGGTGTTTTCGCCTACAATGAATCGAGATCCGTGGAAACTGGACACTTTCTTCGATATTTTTGAGCTTTGCCCGATTATAGAATCTATTAATTGAACCCCGCTCACCTCTGATCTGTCAAGTAACAGAGAATTTGTTACTTCAGAGTCCCTAATTTTGCATTCATCACCTATAGAAGTATAAGGACCTATCATTGAGTTCTCCACTACTGATCCTTTACCTATGTAAACGGGGCCCCTAATGTCGGAATTAACCACCTTTGCTTGCGGAGAGATATATACTCTTCCGCGTATTTT
Source organism: Sulfuracidifex tepidarius (assembly GCF_008326425.1). Classification (NCBI taxonomy): domain Archaea; kingdom Thermoproteati; phylum Thermoproteota; class Thermoprotei; order Sulfolobales; family Sulfolobaceae; genus Sulfuracidifex; species Sulfuracidifex tepidarius. The sequence continues at coordinate 1,981,850 of NZ_AP018929.1, read as the reverse complement.
AGAATTTTCAACAGATCCATTATTGTCTTCTACCAGGAAATTATCAAGTAATTTGAGATTTGCGTCCAATAGATCTTCAGGTGTACCCGTATCTTTCCACCATCCTCTTATAACATGGTAAGAGACACTCTTACCTTCATCTATAAGCTTCTGAATTGCGTCTGTAATTTCCAACTCTCCCCTCCAACTTGGTTTTATTTTATTTATTGCGTCAAATATGTCTGGAGTAAACGCATATACACCTACTAAGGCCAGATCTGAAATGGGTTCTTTGGGTTTCTCTACAAGTCTGATTATCCTGCCATCTTTTATTTGAGCTACTCCGAAACGTTGAGGGTTCTCCACTTGAGCGAGCAAAATAGATGCTGAGCCTTGAAACTTTAAAAGCTCCTCTAGTCCTTCTAGAATTACGTTGTCTCCTAGGTAAACAATGAAGTTATCTCCACCTACGAAATCTTCAGTTTTTTTCACTGCGTCCGCAAGACCCAGAGCCTCTCCTTGATAGATGTAAGTAATTGATACTCCAAACTTTGAACCGTCACCGTAGTATTCTACTACCTTTTCTGGGTGATTATTTCCGAGAACTATTCCGAACTCCTTAATTCCTACCTTTGAAAGCGCCTCTAGACCCCATTGAGATACAGGCTTCCCGCCAATCTTTATCAATTGTTTCGGACCAGTGTGGGTGAGTGGTCTTAGCCTTGTACCCTGACCTCCATGGAGTATTATTGCTTTCATGTAGGAAAGATAAATGATCTATATAAAAAGTTTTACCTTAATTCTTTACTTAAAATAAAAAATACGAGCTAATTCTATTGTGGATTTCTTCTTATTAGTACAGTGTAGACTAGGACTGCTATCGCAGCTATTCCAATGACAGAAACAAGTATGAAGGTGAAGTTTGAATTAGATTGATTATTAACTATACCATTTGAACTAGTAACGTTGAAAGGATCATAGGAAAGATTTAGGAATTTAGGAGAGTTCACCAAGATGGTATTAACGGTTGAATTTAACTGGAACAATGTTTTATCATAGCTAAGGAGAGGAGGTATCGTAACCGTTGAACCGTATGGTTCCCAGTTATTGAAGGAGTAAATGATACTTGTGGAATATTTACCGTATACTTGAACTAGATCCTGAAGCTGATAAACTGCGGAGATGTTCATAGGAGAGTTCACAATGAAACTCATAGTGTTAGAGCTTAACAAAACCATCCTTGTGGTGGAATTGATGTAATAAACCTTGTATAGAGTCACATTTGTCCCTGCATTCATCCATGTTACTCCGATGGTGGTGTTAGTCCCATTTACCATAGCTACTATTGATGGTTGTACATTCAATAGATATTGCTTTAAATATTGTAACTCTTCGGGCCGAGAGAAGTTTTGAGAAGGAACTATGTATCTCACCTTACCTTCATCGGCGTAAGCTGTCTGTGGTAAAACGTGAACTGTTGTCCCTACATTTATCCATTGAGAGGAAAACGTCATTTCAGTCCCATTAGACAACTGAACTTCTAACTGAACCGGAAACGTAAGCAAATATTGTACTACTTGTTTATCAGTAATATTCATTGGTCCATAAACTCCCACACAATATCTAGGATAATTTCCTTCGCTGAAATATCTATACGTAGCGTTTATTGGGTAAGAGCTCTCAATCATAAATTTCTGGCTTTCGTTAAACCATTGACCAGTAGTCTCATAGATTAGGCCATTAGATTTTATGAAAGTTGGAGAGGTGAAATTAACGTAAAACTGGTTCGTCTCATTATCATCGAAAGTGATGGGAGATGTTAACTTGAAGTTCCCGACTTCGTTTCCCCATATGATTAATCGTGATCCAACCCCAGTATACAGAGGAGAAGTTAAATTCAGATCATCTCCATAGTTATACCATCCTGTAGAAAGTTTTACGAGAGTCCCGTTCAGATACCCTGTAATATTATTAATGAATTTTTCATATACCTGATAATATGACAGTATTTTTATGTTAAGTGGTGAACCAACGTGAAAATAACTCTCTGGTACTCCGTTAACTAGAATTTCATAGGTATAATATCTGTAGTTAGAGCTAATATTTTCTATCAAAGGTAAATGAATATTGAATAAAAATTGGCTATCATACCAGCCAGACTTTATCGGGGCCTCTGGTAACTGTAAATTATATGTTACGTTCACGTAGTACTGCTGTAAATAGCGAGGAGTTACATAGGTCTCATAAAAATCTGATGTATTAAGAACAATTATAGTTGAATTACTGGAATTATAGAGCTCTAACACACCAGGAGTATTACTTTCTGCATTGCTTTCATTAAGGTCAATTGAATTTAAATAACACCTTGATACAGAATCTTTGTAAAAATATGTAGGAAAGGTTAGATTAACTACTTCACCAAATCCTTCATAGTACGTACCCGGTGAAACTAGTTTACCATTTATATAGAAAGGGTAGGGAGAGTAAATCCGAAGTCCATAACCTTCATAGGACACCGCGTTTACCGTGGAAAGCAATACCATGACTAATATAATAAATGATACTATAAATGATAAAAACACTATCTTTGTTTTCATATAAGTAATCATGAAAGACTTCATTAAAAAGCTTGTTCCAACTTTTAAATTCCTTCCAAATATGCTCTAATATATATTATCAATGGTTGAGGGGAATTGATTGCTATAGAAGAACGACCTATCTGTTGCTTCAAAAAATCCAGATTCTGGTATCCCGCATTAACGTATTTATTCATAAAGAAGTCTGGGGTAGAAAACACTATCAATTTGCCCTTACCTAACCTCTCCTGCGATATGAGCGCGTAATGCCCCGACTTGACTAAGGGGATACCCCCTAGTATTGGGTGAGGACTTGGAAACACCATACTGATCCCATGATAGTAAGCTACCACGTTCTCGGGTATTTGGTAAAATGATGTGTAATTTACATAAATTCCTGTAGTTAATAACATACTAACGTTCATCTTGCTCAATAGATCATTCAGGAAAGTCAGGTTTCCGGCTAGTATAAGGGTGTTCCCATCTTCCACATAGCTATATAGGTAACTCGCGTTGTAGCTTGGAGTCAACACCAAGTATATCATGGTGGTTTTAGATGAGTTCCCCAGCTCAGAAAATACCTTGGACATACCATAAGGCCCATTATTCCCTGGAGATAAATAACCATTTATTGGGAACTCAAATAAAAGAGTAAAAATACTTAAAATTATCAAGATTGATAAAATAATTACTTTAAAGTTCATCCTCGCCACCCACATATTTTTCAATTAAATAAGCTTTTTCCTGTTTCTTCCTCGTCTTATTCAAGACAATGTATATGAGTAAGATAATGAAGATTACCAAGAACCAGAAGGGGTTGTATAAGGTAGTCGTAGCTGAAACTATATGTCTATAATACAGATTAGATGGAACTGTATCCACGATAACCACTTGTTTCCCGTATATTAGAGTAAGCTTTGGTTTTATTGTGACATGAAATTCTCCATTCCTTACTATTGCTTCATACCTCTGCGAATCCACAAACACGTATACTTTAGTATCAACCGGAGCGGAACTATATGAAACGTGTCCCGTTAAAGTTATTGAACTTGGGACTATCCATTTGCTTGGCAAAGAAACTGTAACGCTGATGTTATACAAGTGTGGCGTAATGGAGACTATCTTAGTGTAAGGCGAATACATTCCATCAGGCAAGGCGGTAACGTTTAGGAAGTATGTTTCGTTAGTTAAGTTAGTGGGTAATGCAAAACGAATTGAATAATTATGGCCTACCATGAAGTATCTAGTTATATTATCGAATGATACTGATAAGGTCCTGAAATTTCCGCTTACATTTCCTTGAATTGTTATAGTTTCACCAGGGTAGATGCTCCCCCTTGGTGTTACATTAAATGTCATACTCGTTAGGACTACATTAGTAGGAAGATAGAAGGAACTAATATTTGGAAGATACCCTTTGTTACCTAGGTATTCTACCGTTATAGGAAGGGCTCTAACGTACTGAGTCAACTTAAGTGGGAAACTAAACTCTCCGTTATTTAATGATCTCTGAATTGAGATATTGTTAACATAAATTACTACTGATCCATTGGGAGATCCGTAAGAGGAGGTGATATTCCCATTAATTTCTACAGTATTATTAAATTCTAGCACAGTTGGACTAAGATGTACAGACACTGGATGGTACGACTTAAAAGAATAATTTTGAATTAATGACATTATTTTCTCGACGTAGTAAACCCTAGATGTAACCTTGGAGTTGAATTGATTTAAATCATAACTGAAAGTAGAGATCGAAGAACCTCCTAGTTTGTCAAACAATTGATTCGAATTGTAAATTAAGGATTGCAATGTAGATGTCATTAGATTATATTCGCGAAACATTTGTGAATATGAACTATTTGCGGTCTTAAGGTCCCCATTATGCAATAAACTGATTGTCTGATTGGCTAAAAATTGGACTTCTTTAGATTCGTTAAGATAAAGTAAGAACTCTCCATAAACGAGATAGGCTTCACTTGTTCCCTGACCTAAGTTAATGTTTATTTTATACGAATCATAAGATGAATTCTGTAATATATTACTTAAATCGATAAAGAATGGATATGCAGAAGGATCGCATAAATGAGGTGAATCTTCCGTGACAGTCTGTAAAGTAGATGGTACGTACACTGAACTAGCGAAAGACAGAACTGTAAATAATACAACTAAAAGGCCTAGAAACTCTGGTTGCTTGAAGAATTTGAAATAATTTGTTAGATAAACAATGAAAAATGCTGGCAAAGAGAAGGAAATCAAGTATATCCCAAGTAGTGGCTCATTTAAGAGGGTCTCAAAGATTATTACTAAAAATCCTGCAATAGAGAGAATAGCGGAGTACAGAACCAGAATTAACGACTTTAAAGGAGTATTTACTTTTCTAAGCAAGAATTCTTGTAAGGTTATACCTGATATAGCTAAAGCGATCAATAATAATATATACACATTCAACACCTCCAATTTCTGAATAAAAAATTAATCCAGATGTGCTTATAAAGATCTTTCGTCGCTTTCTTTATTTTGCAATATTATAAATGTTTTTATAGACAAAAAGAAAGGCGTTTAATAGAAATACCTCTACTTAACAGATACATTTGACGTCAAGAGAAGCTTTTCTATTCTCTTCAGCATAGAGGATAAACCAGCTACGAGCGTTCCTTGAACGCCTACTATTGTCAATATAGCTCCCATCAACGCGTATCCATTATGATATATTCCTGTTAAAATATATAAAATGAAAGCGTATGACAAAGATATCAAGCCTGGTACAATGAAAATTCCAGCAACTATAGCGTAAAACACTAAGGGATTTTGGAATCTCATCATCTTGAATAGGTACAATACGATCTTTAAACCATCCCTAAAACTTGATAATTTAGTCTTTCCTATTCTCTCTCCGTAAGATATGGGGACATATGCTATTTTACCGAAACGTGCCATCTGGGAAGCAATTTCTACCTCTATTTCAAAGCCATTAGATCTAAGATCTAGTTTCTTTGCTATTTCTGTTTTAAGGATATACATTCCTGAGAGAACATCCCCCACGTCTTCAGAAAAAGCCATTGCAAACAATTTATTTATAACCCAGTTTCCGAATCTATGGAGAGTCCTTATTCCTCTTTTACATCTCTTTCCTATGACTTCCACATAATCTGGCGCGTGGTAAAGCAACCTATCCAAGTCTGAGGCAGAATATGTGCCGTCAGCGTCCATAAACGCAATGAAGTTTGTATCTACCTTATTTATAGCAGTTATAACGGCTCCTCCTTTACCTGAATTAATCTGCATCACCACCTTAACTCCCTTAGACTCAGCTATTTCCCTCGTTCTGTCTTTGGAATATCCATCTACTACCAGAATATTACTGTATCCATGAGAAAAAAGATCATCTATCACCTTACCTATAGCATCTTCCTCGTTTAAAGTACAAAGAACCACAGTTACATCTTCTTTACTCACTCTAGGGAAATTGTCTTCCACAGACGTCCTGCTCAATCCCAGTTACCAAATAGAACTAGCTCCTTCAACTTATAAATTCATGAGTATTGAAATAATTTACTATCTGTACTGATTTCCAGGTATTATCTGTATTAGTAACTAGTTTAAATACCCCTACTTTTTATAGACAACAAAGGAACAAGACTCCTCGCTGGAAAGGAAAAGAAATCAAGGTTTGATAACACATTACGCTTCGCGGGCGCTAGTATTATTTAAGAGTAAAAGGACTAATTACACCGCTACAACAGTTTAATCGTTATATAATGTAGTATAATATTATTGAGTGTATTATCTAATTCCTACACAATAACTTTTTAGAGGAAACTCTTGGGTGAAAACATATCTAACTAACTGTCTCCCCGTGCCTTACAATAAGCCTTAGTTTCATTAGTTCTTTCTCGTTTACTGTGACTCCTTTAATATTCCTCCTTTCGGCTATAATAGAAGGAAATTTTGATACGAACCAAGCGAAAGCCCTTATCTTAGTTTTTGCCAAATGATATTTCCTTCCGTATATATCCTTTAGTATTGATCCAAAGAAATAGAATAAGACGCGAGGAACACGTTTCAAAAGAAACATAGAGTCAAAGTTCTTAAATATGAAATAAAGCCTTCCGCGTTCTAGAAAATGAGCTAATCTAGTTTCCCTTCCCTTGTTATCTTTCGAAAATGAGCCATGCTCCTTATGAATTACCCTTCCGAAAGGAAGAGCTATCACCTTTATCCCCATTTTTCTCGCTCTGTAACAAAGATCGGTCTCTTCGTAACCGTAAAAGTAAATTTCGTCGAAAAGTCCTATTTGATTCAAGGTATTCCTAGACATTCCCATAGCAGCTCCCTTAGCATAAAGCACTTCTATTTCCCTGTCTATCTTAGACTCTTCCACGTCCCTGTTTAATTCTATAGGATATCCCAAATCATCTACTAATCCACCTGTTGCGTCTATCACGTGATTAGGCCTCACTAACTTAAGTTGAACTACAGAATCAGGATTTTCTATTAGATATGAGATAAACTTTTCCAGAGTATCATGATCTACTTCAGTATCATTATCTAAAAAAAGAATAAATTTACCTACAGAATTCTTAATACCTAGATTTCTGCAGAAAGCAATTCCTTTATCTTCATTTATTTTTAACAGTCTTATCCTTTTATCTTCAAATTTTTGTTCTACGTCATCAATAACTATGACTTCGAAATCTTTGAAAGAGGAATTTAAGAGAGAATCTATAAGAGGCATTAGATTTTCCTTTCCCTTTACATTAATAACTATAATACTCAAGGTAACGCTATTGTCGGAAGCCATTGATCTATGTACCTCAAAAATAACAGTAACTTAGCACTTTATTAAGAGTTTCCCTATAATTCCATTACTATAAAATTATTAGATAAAATAAATTATATCTCATATAAAATCTTTTAATATGTTAATTATTTTTTTCTATAGTTTTTTGGGCCACAGTGTTGTAGTATTCCTCTATTTCAGCTAAAACTTTGCTGTACCTAAACCTCTCTGAATACTGTCTAGCTCCTTTTGACAATAGTTCAAAAATTTCATCATTTTCTATCTGCTTAAATAAATTGGAAATATCAACTTCATTGTCTTCACCCCTTATGCTGGATACCCCAGGAGGGGCAGCGTATTCCTGTCCTCCATGTCCGACTATCATGCAAGGCTTACCCATAGCTTGAGCTTCAATTAACGTGATTCCAAATGCCTCATAAGGTCTGGGATTGATCAAGGCTCTGCATTTACTTAATAGCTCTATTTTTTCTTCCTCTGTAACGCTTCCTACATATTTCGCATTAATACCAGTTTTATGGATGAAAGACCTCACTTCGGTCCCCAAACCACCGTCTGGACCAGCTATGATAAGTGGCCTACTCACCTTCGACAAAGCGAAACCCTTCAGCATTTTCATAACGTTCTTTTCACTGCTAACCCTTCCTAAAAAAAGGTAATAGTCGTCTCCTTTACTTTTTACATCGAAATAATAGTCCTCAATACCGTTGGGTATTACTACAGAATCTACCTTAAATTTCTTCTTTATTGTATCCCTCTCAAGTGGTGTTATAGAGATAACATTGTAATTCTTCATTTCTTTACCTAGGAAAGAATCCACAATTTTATAGTAAATAAAAGTGAATTTTCCTATCTGTTTTCTCGAATAAAAAGGAGAGTGTGGTTGAAGTATCTTAGGAACTTTCATAGAACTTAGTTGAAATACATGAGGATGTCTCCAGACATGTACATGAATTAAATCTGGGTTAAGGTCGGATACTATTTTCGGTAGAAGCGAACTATAAGAACCGTGACTCCATGTAAACTTAGGAGGAAGCCTAATAACCTCAACTCCATTTATAATTTCTTTTTCTTTATAAATATTACTTTTGTCTCTGTCTCTATTGTATGTAACTACGACTACCTCATGGCCTTTTTCCTTCATGTATTCAGAAATTTTCTGTACTACCTTTTCTACTCCTCCTAGAACGGGGTGATAGAATGGAGCTACCTGTATAATTCTCAACTTAATACAAAATTGCGCAAGTGTTTAATAAAGCTTATATTGGGGATCTTTCAAAGGGAGATATCTGGAATATCCTGATAAGTTATTTTAACCTATTAAAAATAGCTAAAATGCCGTCCGCATATCTATAAATAAAACCGAAACTCCTTTATAACAAGAAAAATTTTCTCTATTGTTAGTTGCGTTTAAATAGATCCTCTAAAATAAGTTTTTAAATTGGATCATTTGACTACTCATAAATATGAAACTTTTATACGTCAATATAGGAAGGCCCACTATAAGCGGTGCAACGACAACTGTAAAGGAGTTATTATCCAGACTTCCTGACTACGGAATAGAAGTAGGCTTAATCGAGGTCGTCTCTAAAAAAGAAGCAGGGCTACTGGATACTTTCCCCGATCTGAAAAACAAGGTAAAGCTAGAGGATAAAATTGTTTTGCCTAGCGATAGTAAACAATACAGACTTATAAGAAAAATTTATCTTTCTACGATTTTTAAAAATAGGATCAATAAGATCTCAAGAAAATACGATTTTGTTATAGGAGCTTCAACTCGAAACAGTATCAACATGATCTATACTGAACCTTTTATATTTCATCCTTTGTGGAAATTTTACATGGAATTAATTAAAAAAACTAATCCAATTGATGGTACCTTTTGGTTTATAAGTAGTATTTCTAATCTAAAAAGATATAGAAAAAATAAAAATAACATATGCGCCGGGCTAATATTATCCAACTCACTCAAAGAAAATTATGGAATTGACTGTTATCCAATGGACCCACCTGCAGGTGTAGATCTAGAGAGCGCAAGAAGGGCAAAACCCCTGATGGATCTAGACGCTATACAAGTTTCAAGGGTTGGATTCATGAAAGGAACTCACGATACAATAGAAGTCATGAAAAGACTAAAAGAAAAGGGCTACAATAAGTTAGCAATAGCGGGGCCTATAGACCATGATTTCAATCTGGAAGAAAAAATTAAAGATACTGGAATATCATACTTAGGAGAAGTAAGTAGAGACATGATATTCAGCACTATGAAGTCAGGGAAAGTGTTTATTTATCCTACATATATAGACTCATTTGGAATAGTGGTAGCTGAGGCCTTAGCATGTGGTGTACCTGTTGTGACTTACGATATCCCTGCAATGACACATTACTACGGAAAGTGCGACGCTGTGAGAATTGTTAAAACTGGAAACGTGGAGGAAATGACTAGGGAGACTCTAAATATACTTTCTAATTATGAAAAATATTCTAAAATAGCTCTAGAATGTTCGGAAATGTTCTCATGGGAATACACTGTATCATCTTTTATAGGTATTCTAGATAAAACTAAGAATGAAATATAAATTATGTCTATATTTTATTAAACACTAAATACTCTTTTAAGCAATGGGCTCATTACCTTGAGAGACGATGAATCTACGGCTTTCATGATGACATTTATCTCTTCTTTAGATATAACCTTCGTTACTGAGTACAGTTTAAACAAAATAATTAAGAATAGAAACGAAAAGGGAACTACTATAATGCTTGGGTATAGCAAGGGAGAGAGAACAACGGAGGTTATTAAGAAAGCCTTTGCAGTTTCCTTCACTGGAGGCTTGTAAGATGGGATCAGATCCCTTAGAGCAAGAAACGATATAATGAAACTTGGAATGAAATCCACCCATGACGCAACGAAGTATCCCCAATATCCATATAACGGTACAAGAACCGTTATTAAACCTGAAAAAATGATCTGCGTTAACGTATTAACCTTCGACACTGTTCGGACCTTACCTGCATATGTCAACACAGAATTAAATACAGGATATCCTAGAAGATTTGATTCTATCATTCGTATTACCGTAAGCTTCAACATTAAAGGTGCCAATGTGTAGCTCTGCCCTGCAAGTATGAAAATTATCGGATAGCTCATGTAACCAAGAACAATTAGAACTGGAAGATTAATTATTAAATTTAATTTATATATCTTATTAATTATTGTAGATACAGTAGCCTTATCTGAGTAATCGAGCTTTGAAAGTGTCGGTTGAATTGAATAACCTAGAGGATTCACCAAGGTATCTATTACAACTCCTGTTTTGTTTGAAGCCGTGAAGTTAGATACCTCGAAGATGGAGAAAAACCTGTTCACTATAGAAACAGAGTAAATACCTCCAAATACTGAGGAAATTGAAGTCATTGTGAGAGGAAGGCCGAAGGTGATTAGTTCTTTCATGAAGGAGAGAGAGGGAACCGTCAGTAATGACTTTCTTATTAGTAAACTCATACCGTATATTATCATGGCTAAATAAGCTAGCATATACGCTATTTCGACTCCATATACTCTGAGGAAAGATAACGCTAATCCTATGCCTAAAACTGTTTGAACAGTATAATGAGCTATCCACATTTTACTGTTCTCCTCCGTCATTTCAAGGCCTAGAATACCTTGAAATATGGAACTTGAACCCCAATAGGGAATTGAAAACAAGGACGCAAACTGAGCATATGGTATCACGGACGGCTTATCATAAATTGTTGTAAAAATAAAAGGGGTTAGAAAATATCCAATAATGGCTAGTGCAGTGCCGAAGAGCAGGTCGAAAGCGATCCCTGACGAAATATATTTCTTCACTCTAAATTCATCGTCGCTGTACTTAGCTACTAGTCTAGTTACTGCTATGTTAACTCCTCCATTTCCTAAAGAACCTAAAAGGTACGGTAAAGACATAGCAAGGGAGAGAATACCATAGTCCTGTGGCATGAGTATTCTGATGACCATGATAGATCCAATGAAGCCTATCATGTGAGAGAGAAGCCTTCCCTTAAACAAGCTAATGTAGTTTGAAGCAAGCCGTTTTCCTACCTTAGAGGGATCGTTATCACTCAAAAGTTACACTTACATGATTAATGAGTTCAGCTTTAAAAAAGTGGCTACATAATGTATATTTTTTAACTAGTAAAGGAGAAGTGGATCATGGATCCTCTAGTAACAATTGTAGTAGCTACAAAAAACTCTGCTAAGACTGTAGAAAAAACAATGGAGTCTATTTCGAGATTGAATTACAGGAATTTTGAGATATTGGTAGTGGATGGAAATTCTACAGACGATACCTTAAGAATAGTTGATAAATTCTCCTCTAAATATAAAATCAGAGTAATTGAAGAGAAAAGAAAGGGCAGGGGAATAGCTTACAATCGGGGCGTTTTAGAGTCGAGAGGAAAATACGTAGCCTTCTTGGATAGCGATGCGATGGTAGCAACCCCTGGGTGGATAGATTACGCTGTTAGTCTAATGGAAAAGGACGAGAAAATAGGTGTTGTTTTCACCAAGGTTTTCGCTCCTCCCGACTCTTCGTTCATGCAGAAAGCCATAGACGCGTTCCTATGTAAGGGCTTTGCTACAGCTAACGGGGCAATTTACAGAAGGGAGGCCGTGATTAAGGTGGGAGGATTCAACGTAAAAATGAATTACATGCAAGAGGATGAACTTCTGAAGAAACTAACTGCAGCAGGTTATAAGTACGTAGTTAATACCCAAGATATAATTTATCACTATCATAGAAACAATCTGAAATCATATATAGAGCAGAACATCGAGTCTGCCATAGGAGCTAGAATGTACAGAGAATTTACTGGAGAGAGCTGGGTCATAAAGGACGGTACAATGAGAGTGAGCGCAGTCCTATTCGTTGTCTTGATGTCCGTAAGTCTTGCTATTTTCTATCCTTCACTCTTGCTCCCTTTCATCGGAGTAATTTACTTAGGTATTCTCCTGAAAGTAAACAGAGAAACGTGTGAGGTTTACAAGTGGTCAAAGTATACCCTAGGATCGCCGTTCCTTATCTTCTTTTCACTTTTAGGATATTCAATAGGCTTTTTAACTATAAAAGTAGACAGTGGTCTAAATGAATCAGATGCAACAATTCATCCAGCAGTATAATACGCTTTGTCTAGAATACCATTCCTCACAAGACCTCTTAATGATAGAGCTATACGCTTCACTCCTGACCTTACCCATAATTCTTGTGTTGTTTTACCTATTTCGAAATAAAATTAAGTCATTATATAACCGTTTATGGTTCTACCTTTTCAAAAATAGTATTCTTGTTTCAAAAAGAGATAGAGATACCACGTTTAAGGGGATTTTAATAGGTATCTTCATAGTCATGTCAGTTTTCTCCTTCGGGGTTATCGTGATACATGCAGAGACAAAGCAAGGCTTCTCTGAGATGTTGCTTCTTAACGAGAACGGTGCTGTAGGAGGATATACGAGCAACGTTATACCAGGTCAATTAATCGAGTATAACGTTCTGGTTGAAAATCATGAAGGGAAGCCAATGTTTTACAAGTTGTCAGTTATATTACAGAACAGCTCTACTGGAGATAACGAAACCATAACGTCTTCATATAAAGTGCTTTCTAACAATCAGCAATGGAAAGTACCAATAAACTTTACTGTATCAAACACAGGTAATTATAAAATAATATTTATATTATATTATTACAATTCATCTGAGTCAAAGTTTGAAAAAACTAATTTGTTTACTCAGACTTTCCTTACAGTGAAGTAATCAGCTACACTTACACTACACAAACTTTTTTGAGACACAGCTTATTATTAAACAAATCGGGAAAAGAAGCTGGATAAACCATTTATAACACCAGCTGTATCACTTCTTGTGGAAACAAATAAAGAGAAATCTACATCGAATAAATTCTCCACAGTAAGAGAACACGTAGATTACCTTATGTCTAAAGGCTACTCTTTCAATGATGCAGTGGAGGAAACAAGAGAATCATTTGACGTGAAACAGAAGGTAGGAACAATGGAAGTGGTTATTCATACTTCTTCGATTATACTTCTACTCACTGTCTTGTCTGCGTTGCTTAAACCGCTGCTCATCTTTGGAATTCCCTATACGCTTTTCTTCGTCGGATATGCCGTATTAAAGGGGTTCTACCCGAGAATAACCGAAGTATTGTCAGAACTTTCTCTCCTCGGTCTCTCTTTAGGATTAGGTTTCGTTGCAATAGCTCTCATAGGGCTCGTTATAAACTTCACAATTGGTTTTACATTCTTCAATGTGATAATACCAGTAATAATCTTAACAGAAATTTTTAATACAATTAATTCAATCAGGGAGGTGAGACAATGGAATACAAGTACTATCCAGTAACATTCATAATGGCAACCGGTATAATTGATTCTTTAATGCTTATCCTAGGAATCAGGGACTTCAGGTTACTAATTCTCTTGAACGCCATAATTGCAGTGCTCGTTGAAATAGCATTCTTCCCCTTCCCTCAGAAGAGCAGACCTATAATAAACGGTATTACGTTACTATGGATTGGCTTGGTAGTATATTACATGATAGGTATCCTAGGTGGTATATGAAATGAGGTTTTTGAAACCTGAGACATTATCAGTTATCCTTTTTGCCGGTGCGATAGAAATTTCATTATTCGAAATATTAAATGTGTCTATTAATAACTACGATTTACTTAGATATCCTTTCGGACTTACCCAGGAGTTACCTCCTGTATTCTGGATAGGAGATTTTCTTTGCGCTTTTGCAATAATAATACCCATTCTTCAGTACCAGAAGTTCGATAAGAAACTCTACAACAAGATTGTCCCAGCGTCTCTAGTTTTCTTAATCTTCAATAGCTTCTTTCTATTTTATTTCATCAACCCGGTCTTTGTGCTTGCTAGGGACGAGTTAGGACACTCTTCAGAGGTCTTCCTACTACTCGCAAGGCATTCTACACTCATGAATCCAGGTCTTTATCAAGCTTATTATCCGTTTGGCTTCATTTACGGAGCAATTTCCTTCTTATTCTCACCTTTATCACCAACAACTTACTTTATTTTCTATGGTCCATTCATTTTCCCTCTCATTCAGTTAATTACTGGTTATGCGTTCCTTAGGCTTTTCTTGAAATCGCCTTTTTCTGAACTTGGGTTCCTTGTCATGATCATCGCTTCAATGCCATTCTATGTCGCAGAATGGTCGCCGCAGCTAATGTCATACAACTTGCTAATGCCAGCGTTTCTGCTCATAGGGTTAATTATAAAGAACGGAGGATCTAGATTGCTTCCTCTCTTAGTTGTGATAACTGGGCTTACCGGTTTAACTGACATAGGAACTTTCGGAAGCTCCGTCACTGCCCTAATAGGGATGATAGCATTTTATAGAAAAATTGGAAACTTTAACTGGAAATATGTAGGTTACTCTTCCCTTTTGACTGCCTCAATTTACATCTATTGGGTCTTCTTCAATCCATTAGCTCAGGGAGCACAAGGAGGTGCAGATCTGTTATTAGGCCGTTTAGTTACTTTACTGGAATCGATATTTATACCCGAAGCTACAAAGAACCTCGTTCTTCCGTCGTCTCACCTTGCGAGCACTTTCATACCTTCTTCTCCTTATCACTTCTATTCAGTAATAAGCAAGTTAATCGATGGAGGAATATTCTTGGCTAGCGGAATAGCCTCGTTTATATTACTTCTAAAATCGAGGAAGACGAACAAATTCCTATGGATGGCTTTTGCGGTGGGATTATCGCTGATTGCGATGCAGAGCGCATTAGGGTTAGCTAACAACATCAGCAATGTATTAACAAGGATGATACCACAAGCGATGGTGTTTTTCACTGTAATAATTATAGTTTATCTACAACAAAAGAAATTACTTTTCAAAATAGCTCCATTTTTCCTGATTTTGTTAATACCTCTCGCAATTTTAGGATATGCAATGATAGCTACATCTGAACACTCCCCTGAAGCTGCATTCATGGGAGGAGAACTTCTGGGAAGATACGGAGTATCTAGCGATCCGACCTATGAGTTTTACGTTACTGTATATTGTTACGAAGGTCACGAAATACCCACCCAAGGTAAAATCTCGGGCGTAAATTTTGGTGGACCTTATATAGAAACGCTTTCCATTTACTTTAATGGACCTAATTTAAGTGGATATGATACATACTATAACGGAATAATTGAAAACGATACTGTCTTCTTCAATTCAGGAGAAATGTTGGCGGGTACGCCTACTAATTAACTTCAATAAGTAACTTTTTTATTTTTATTTATGTATTTTCTTTTAATTCATTTTAATTTATTATCTATACAAGAAATTATCTTTACATTTTTAACTCATATGAAACTTCTAGGTCATTAAATGCTTGTTTATAAAATTCCAGAGTCGATTTGGCGACTTCTTCCCATGTATAACGTTTGGCGATTTCAAGTGAATTCTTTCCGAGATTAGGATCTTCAACGATCCTTATCATCGCTTCTTTGACGGACTGAACGTCTGAAGGATCAACACAGAATCCGTTGATTCCATCTTTCACCACCTCTACGTTGGGACTATGCTTCGACACTAGGATAGGAAGTCCAGAGCCAAGAGCATCCATTACAGCCGTACTTACACCCCCATCGCCGAATGAATCTCCAAGCATCAAGAAAGCGTCAGATGCCTTATAGTAATACTTTCTTTCATCATACTTTACAGGAGGGATGAAAGTGACACGATCCTGAATTTTGAGGCTATTCACTAAACCTTGTAATTCGTTCTTAAGATAACCCCAACTGACCATCGCTAGCCTAGAGTTTGGCTTCTCCTTGAGTAACAGGCTAAACGCCTTAACCATCTCAGGGAGCCTCTTCCCGTTTACCAGCTGCCCTAGATAAAGGAATATATACTCATCCTTATCTAAACCTAGCCTCTCTCTTAACTCTGCCTTGGATTCACTCACTCTCATCGAATCCAGATCGATCCCTATTGGTATCACTACGTGTCTCTTCGGCTTGAGATAACTCATAAATTCCTTCTTAATGACCTCGTTGGGGAAAATGTATCCCTGAGCTCCCCTGTATAAGAAGGACGAATAGATTCTCCTAATCTGCTTCTTTATTGAAGATCTCTCACGAAGGCTACTGGAACCTATTACTGTTACTATCTTCCTAGCTGGAAGAAACCTGACACCTAGATAGTAGCCACCAACTGCATGAACCACATCGGCTTCCTTTATTAAGTCATGTTTCTGTAGGTAAGCATAGATTACTCTAAAATGGTATGCCTGACGTTTTAAATTAGGTGTCTTAACGTCTATTACCTTAAAGTGGTCGTTCACTTCGTTTACCTTATTTTCGAGTGATATCCTTACTCCCACGATGTCTATTCCCATCCTGCTGAATCGTTTAGCGAGTTCATATGAGTAAACCTCTATACCGTCCCAAGGCCTAGTGGTCAGTGGCAGAAAGACAACTTTCATTACACTGATAAGACCTGCTAAGAATATAAGTTTTCATAAAGGTTCGGCATTAATCCAAAGATTTCATTTCCTTGATTATCTCCTGCTCTACTTCTTCAAGAGACATAGGGTCTGGTGTGGATTTTAGTAATAGACCTAAAGTTATAACAAAGAAAGAAACTAATATAAGGAGAATTGTGAAATAATAATTAAATAAATGAAAAGATATAGATAAAATTGTATAGATCAATAATGATAGTATCCCTGTGAACAATAATAAATAGCCATAGAACTTCTGTGGTGACATATGATAGAAAATGGTAGAACGCTTCATAAAATTTTTTGCTGGTCAAGGTTAGAAGATAAAAGAGAAAGACACCGTCGCTGTCGTTCTTAATATGAATTATCTACCATCTAAATCTATAGTAGTGTTTCAGATTGTACCTCTTCAAAAGCTGAGAATATCTGTAAAAAGAAATTATCTATTATTTCTTAACATTGACTTGTTTGATGCGTTAGACTAAAGTACTAATTGACTTTACAAAAAAGAAAAATTTTATATCGAGTTATTACGCTAATAAATTATAATGAGAGTGAGAATACTTACCGAGACAGATCTTAGAGGAGTTTACGCTACTACGCTACTGATGTACAAGAAATTGAGCGAAGCCGGAATAGAGGTGAACATGTACACGACTTTTAAGTCGGATTTCAACTACATAGAGCCACCCCGAGAAGGGAAGTTGTTTGGAAGAGAAGCCATACTCAATAGCGAGAAGTACTCTTCTAAAGTCTTGAGTGAGATAAAGCCAGAGAAAGGATCTATAATTCATCTAGCTAACGCTTGGCACGGAATAATACCACTTGCAGAGAAGATGGGTGTAAAGACCGTAATAAACGTACAATACTGGTGGCCTACATGTTACTTCAATTCGATGGAGGAAAACTTCTGTGACTGTAGAAGTATTACCAAGCTCAGTAAGTGTATAGGCATGAAAAAGAAAGGCATGAGGAGTTACACTTCCTTGGCTGAGGCTTATTACGCTGTGAAGAAAATGGAGAGGATAAAGGCCAATGTTTCTTCAGCTTCCGCTATAATTGCAGTAAGCAAAGTGGTGAAAGACGTTCTAGTATCTAGAGGTTTTCCAGAAGACAAAATAAGAATAATTAACGTGAATGCCCTCGCATCCAACATCGATTACGTACCTTACACACCCTCTTCCAAGTTCACTTTCGCTTACCTGAGTTACCCCGACAGAGAGAAAGGGGTATTTCAACTCCTTCATGCTTTCGCATACGCTTCGAAGAAGAACCCTAACATTAGACTAAAGATCCCCGGAGGACTTGAATCGAGCGAAGTGATCTCGACCGTAAGAGATCTAGGAATCGAGAAGAGTGTTGAAATGACCAAGAGAGTTCCTTATGAGAAGTATTTATTGTCTCTCAAACAGATTTTGGCTGACGTCGACTTCGTAGTTGTCCCAAGCTTATACATAGATACGTGGGGAAGGGTAGTGATAGAATCCATGCTAGCAGGAAGGCCAACTATCGTAACTAAAGGTAATGGAGGATTGATAGAGCAAGTGAACGACGGAGTAGACGGTTATCACGTTAACACTTATGACATTAAGGAATTCGGAGAAGCGCTGTATAAGGTATCATTAATGCCAAGGGAAGAGGTCAGGAAGATGGGGCTCATAGCCAGAGATAATGCAAGCAAAAAGTTCGATAACAAAGTGATTATAGATCAGTTAATTTCGACCTACAAGGAAATCCTGTGATCTCATGAAAAAGGTTTCGATAGCCTTACTTGATCTAAACGTCCTGGGAGGAATTCAGCTGATGACCATTGACACTTTGAGGATACTCTCCAAGGGAGGATACCACATAACACTAATTACATCTAGGACTTCTCCTCTCATCCTAAACGAGCTTAAGAAGGATGATACTCTAAAGAACTTGAGTATCGAGAGGTTACCCGATTTAAAGAACGTAACTCTTCAGATGCTTCATGACTTCCTATCTAAAAGAAAGGTCACTATTAACATGCATGGTGACATTCAACCAATTATGGGAGATATCATCTATTTCCATCAATTTAATGTTGACTATAGAATTAGATCTCCAATCAAAGAAAGATTGAAGATACTCCCTCAATATCAGATAAGGAAAACGTTCATACAGAGAGCCAAGAAGGAAGGTAGTATAATCGCTGTAAACAGTAGATGGACCAAGGCAGAGGCTAAGTACTTCTGGGACATCGACGCAACTTTACTTCATCCTCCAGTTCACCTTAAATTAGATGGTAAATTAAAAGAAGATTTCGAGAGAGAGAAAGCAGTGATAACTGTGTCTCGATTCTCCAGAGATAGGGGTCTAGAGAGGGTATTGAAGGTAGCGAGAAATCTGAGCGACGTAAAGTTCATCTTAGCGGGACACGTTCAAGACGAACAATACTTCAGGGAGCTCTTAGAATCTAAAACTGAAAACGTTAGTCTCTACCCTAACGTAGAAGAAGAACAGAAAACCAAGCTCTTGCTCTCCTCAAGAGTATACTTCAATCCGACGCCGTACATAGAAGGCTTCGGCGTAGCTGTAGTTGAGGGAATGAATGCCGGTCTAATCCCTGTTTCCAGAGACGTAGGAGGTGTAGTAGACTTCGTCCCAATTAAATATACATACCATAAGGACGATGAGATCCAAGCTAAAATTGAGGAAGCTATCAACGAGTGGAACTTCTGTAAAGCCAAGGAAATGATGAAGAAAGCAGAAGATTTTTCGATAGAGAATTACGAAAGAAATCTTCTTGATTTAGTAAATAAAGTTCTATAGTAAAACTTAATTATAAGATATTTTTATATTGTAAGCAAAATTCATGGAAACGCTTTTATTTTTAGTTTTTATAATCACTTCATGCTCGATATAGGTCTCTCTTTGCTAGCCATACATTTTACTGAACCGTTAAGCTACTTTGCTTACATCAAGAACAAGAAATTAGACTTAAAGGAGAATGAAGACCTCCCACCGGTGAGCGTGATAATACCGTCTTACAACGAGAAGGACAAGATAAGGGAGAAAATAATGAATGTATTAGAAAGCTACCCTCGTGAAAAGGTAGAGCTAGTCATAGTAGATTCCAGCGACGACGGAACCTTTGAAGAAATAAGAAACATTCAAGATGAAATTTCTTCTGGAATGAGTTATTTACAGATACCCAGAATGAAAATAATAAAGACTGAGAGGAGAGGGAAGATCTTTGCAATAAAGGAAGGAGTTAAGGCGTCTAGCAACAACATAGTGCTCATGACCGACGTAGATGCAAAATGGGACGACCCACTTCAGAATGCCATAAAATACCTCCACGGTGAGGTGGGGGCAGTAAGCTGTATAAAACACGCCAATTCCTCTGCCGAGAACTCTTACAGGGACTTTTACAACGTCCTTAGAATGGGAGAATCAGCTATACATTCTTCCCCAATATTTCACGGGGAAATGACTGCTTTTAGAAAGGATGTTCTGTCCTGTGACGAGATACCGATAGTTGGAGCTGATGATAGTACAATAGCTACTATCACTGCACTGAAGGGGTATAGAGCTGTGTGCGTGAACATGAGGGCTTACGAGCTAGCACCCTCTGGAATGGATTACGTCCGTTGGAAGGCAAGGAGAGGGTCACATTTGATAATACATTTCACCAGATACCTTCCTAAGGTGTTGAAAAGCGAGAACAAGAAGTTCAAGAAGGTCTTTGCTGAGGAAGCTTACCTCCACCTGATAAACCCGTGGATATTAGTGGTAGGATTTGCCATAGTAACCTTGTCCGACCCAATTCTGAGTTTATTGATGCTTTCCTTGTTGGGATTACTTTACGTCCCTAAAAAGACGAGAAACGTAATTAAGGCTTGGTTTCCAAATCAGATTTTCCTGATCATAGCTCAAATGTATGCTTTGTTTAAAGGAGAGGTGAAAATGTGGAGCGCACTGAAAAAGTGATCCACGTAAATCACTCCTTCTATCCAGTCCCCGGAGGAATGGAAAAGGTCTTGTATGAGTTAGCATCAAGACAATCTAAAATTCACGAGGTAGAAGTTATTACCTCTGACAAGGTTCCCGAGGAGAAGTTCAACTTCAACGTGACTAGAGTTAAGTCAATAAGGCCTCTAGGGATGCCAGACCTTACTTATCCTCTTGAAAAGGTTGAGTTGAAAGAAGGCGTATATCACTTCCATTCTCAAAATTCGCTTTTTACAGTTAAGTTAATAAAGAAAATAAAGGATAGGAAAGTTCTTACCGTCATGGCGATGAACTCATTAAGGAGTCATCCAAATCCGTTGGTCAGAGGAATGGCGCCTCTATATCACAAGGTAACGGAATCTGCGATAAGGAACGCTGATGTGATAATAGCCAAGAATCTGGGAGATGCCGAACTTGTAAAGACGTATGGAAAGGAGGCTGAGATCATCCCTGATGGTGTTGACGATTACTTATTATCTGCACCTAAAATGAAACCTGAAATAGAAGAGAAGTATGTATTATATCTAGGTAGATTACACACAATCAAAGGTGTAGATCTCCTGATGAGGGCATCCAGAAAGGTAAATGCAAAGGTAGTTTTCGCTGGTCCTGGTGACATAAAGAAATATAAAGAACTAGCGAGGAAACTAAATGTCAGTGATAAGTGCATTTTCATGGGAATAGTAGATGAGAAAAAGAAAATTTCGTTACTGGACGGGGCGTCAGCTGTAGTAATACCTAGCATTACAGATTACGCAGAGGCGTTCTCAATAGTTCTAAGTGAGGCATGGAGCAGAGAGAAGACAGTCATAGCTTCTGCCGTTGGAAGCCTGAGATATAGGGTGAAGCACGGGACAAATGGTTTGCTGGTTCCTCCTAACGATGAAAGCGAATTATCAAAAGTCGTAAATGAGGTTTTGGACGGTAGATGGGACGATCTAGGAAAGGAGGGTAAAAAGGAAGTGGTGACTTGGAATCAAGTAATAGATATGACTGAGAAAGTTTACTGGAGGTGAACCGAATGCGGGGTGCGTGGGCATATATAATCCTTATAGGAATTGCGCTTATTGTAATTGGACTTTTCGTCATTTCTTATTATCCGATTGCAATTTTCGGAACAACTCTAGTTACAGGAGGACTTGCAGTACTGGGAGTAAACATGGGAGGTTCCTCAGACAACAAGGCAGAACTTCTGACTAAAACTATGAACGACAATCTGGAGCTTGCTTTCAGGACTTACGACAAGAGGAATTTCTACAGGATTTTCGTTCCTTCCTCTCTCGGGCAAAACGGTATGTTAATGCTAGAAAAATTCCCTATTAATATAGATAAAGTAGAGAGAAAATTCATACAAAACTTTAACGGAGTTTTCGGAGTATTCATGGAAACTCCAGCTACCATCTTAATACAAGAGTTAAGGAGAAGCGGTATATCCATGACTGAGGACGCAGAATTGATACTAAAGAAAGGTATGACAGAGCTCTACAAGTTCTGCGATGACGTGAAAGTAGAAGTTGGACAGTCTGAATTCAACGTAACCATTGTAAATCCTAAGCCGTCCAGCCCGATAGGCGCAATAGGATTTATACAAGCCCTCATTGTAGCTTCCATAATAGCAGAGAGGGAATCGAAGATTTCCTTCATCAAGAAACAAGAGATGAGGAAGGGGAATCTTGTCCTTGACGTCAGGGTATATCAAGAGCAGAACTAACAAAATTAAACTTCTAAAAAAGTTTTTAATTCACCTTTAGATAAAGTAAGGGACTATCCAGAATGTGAGTAGAAGATCTCTTCTTGTCTAGATCTAAGTAATACGCTGGTCCTTCATTTATCTCTGTCTTGTTCTTCTGCTTTTCTAAAGCAACTGTGGATTTCATTTGTTTTCACCTAATATACTCTTCTTGTTATCTTATAAAATCTTGTATTGGTGTTTATAGTAGTAGAACCTTTATTCTAACAATAGTAAGTATATAAACATATTATCAAGTGTATAGTAACCGTCCAAATTATAGACATTTACATTTCTTGTAGTTAATCCAAGTTTTTTCGTTTAAAATCCACGTCATGTCTCATCACTTTGAATAGAATAACAGTTTTTAACCTTATAAGACAAAATAGATTATCTTTAGGGATAATCCAAAAAGCTTTTTTCCCATTTTCTTTAAATAGTCATATGAAAATTTTAATCAGCGGAGGAGCCGGTTTCCTTGGCTCGTTCTTAGTTGAGTCCTTAATTAAAGAGGACCACGATATCACAGTCGTTGATGATTTCTCCACCGTTAAGTATCACGCCTTGCCTGAAAAAGTGAAACTGATCAAAGGAAAGATCGAGTCCACCGACTTAAACGAGAAGTTTGATTACGTAGTCCACCTTGCAGCGAGACCCTCCCCGGAGGACTACATACAACACCCAGTTGAGACCGCTATGTCGAACTCCATGGGAACTTACAAAATGTTAGAGATAACGAGGAAAAGCGACGGGGTCATGGTATATACCTCTAGCTCTGAGGTCTATGGTTCAGCAGAGATAGTGCCCACTCCGGAGACGTACTGGGGGAAAGTGAACCCTAATGGAATAAGGAGTTGTTACGACGAGAGCAAGAGGTTCTCCGAGGCCTTGATCATGTCTTACTACAGGGAGTACGGACTGGACGTGAGGATTCAGAGGCCCTTCAACGTCTACGGACCAAGGCTAAGAGAGGACGGGAGTTACGGGAGAGTCGTTTCTAGGTTCATATACCAAGCAATTAAGGGAGAAGACATTACAATCTTTGGGGACGGAAACCAGACTAGGGCTTTCCTCTACGTGGACGATTGGGTAAACGCAACGCTCAAAATGATGTTCTTGAAGAGTCTCAAGGGAGAGGTCTTCAACGTCGGGTCTAACAAGGAAATGAAAATAATAGACTTAGCTAGCATGATACTTGAAATGTCAGGTTCAACGTCTAAGATAAAGTTCCTCCCTCCCAGGCCAGATGACCCACCTAGAAGGGCTGCTGACATCTCTAAAGCCAGGGAGAAGCTGGGATGGGAACCCAAAGTTTCAGTAGAAGACGGACTAAAGAAGACAATTGAGTGGTTCAGAGAACAACTATGAGGTGATTCGAATGAAAATAGGCGTTGTAGGCCTCGGATATGTAGGGATAGTCACGTCGGCAGTATTAGCTAACCAAGGCCATCACATAATAGGCGTTGATATAGACCAGAAAAGGGTAGACGGGCTCAACTGTAGCGTTAACCCGATTTATGAGCCAGGCCTCGACGAGTTGCTGAAAAAGAACACTGGGAGACTCTTTTTCACTACTGACTATTCCTTCCTGAGGGAGGTGGACTTAGCTTTCATCTCGGTAAGCACACCTACAGTTAACGGAGAGATATACTTGGACTACGTCTTCTCTGCGGCTAAGTCCCTTTCCAAGGTACTCAGAAAGGACGCAGTTATCGTCATGAAGAGCACGGTTCTGCCAGGAACGTCCAGGAAGGTAAGAGAAATCACCGGGATTGAGACTGTCTCAAACCCAGAGTTCTTGAAAGAGGGAACCGCTATAGAGGATAGTATAAGGCCTGACAGAGTGGTGATAGGGAGTACCTCTAAGGAGGCAGGAGACCTAGTAGAGGAAGTATGGAAGTTCACTAACGCGCCCATATTGAGGACTACTCCTGAGGAGGCTGAGATGATAAAGTACGCTGCTAATTCCTTTTTAGCTATGAAGGTTTCGTTCATTAACGAGATAGCTAACCTCTGCGAGAAAATCCCAGGCTGCGACGTGAATAACATAGCCAAGGGAATAGGGTTCGACAAGAGAATTTCTCCTTATTTCTTGAGGGCAGGCCTAGGTTGGGGAGGATCCTGTTTCCCCAAGGATACACTTGCGATCGCGTCCTATGCCAGAAGCATGGGAACTCCATTGAGACTAGTTGAGGCCGCCATCCAAGTTAACAACGAGAGGCCCAGAAAGGCGGTGGGACTCCTCAAGGAAATGATGGGGAGCCTCAAAGACAGGAGGATATGCGTCCTCGGCGTAGCGTTTAAGCCTGACACAGACGACACTAGAGAGAGCGTCTCAATAAAAATCATCAGGTTGCTTAAGGAAGACGGTGCTACAGTGTTCGCTTACGACCCCAAAGCCAAGACTGACCTGGCGCAAATGACCAGCCTAGATGAATGCGTGAACATGTCTGAAGGAGTAATAATTGCAACTGAATGGAAAGAATTTATTGGGATCGAAGAGAAGCTTAAAGGAAAATACGTAGTAGACGGAAGAAGGATCCTTAACCCTTCAGTGTTAGGATATAAGTTCAGAGCAATAGGTTTGGGTGAGTGACACGCAAGGAATAATTACGGCTGCAGGTTTGGGAACCAGGATGCTACCAGTAAGTAAGGAAATACCAAAGGAGATGCTCCCAGTTCCGTTTAACGGTGAACTCAAGCCCGTCATACAAGTGATTTTCGAGCAACTATTCGAAAATGGATTGAGGGATTTCATTTTCGTAGTCAGCAAGAACAAGAGGGTAATCGAAGATTACTTTACCCCTGATTATGAGTTCGTAAGGTTCCTGGAGATGAAAGGAAAGAACTCACAAGCCGAAAGCCTAATGAGCTTTTATAAGAAGATTGAATCCAGCAATTTAGCTTTTGTCAACCAAAACGAGCCGAGAGGGTTCGGTGATGCAGTGCTGCGCGCTGAACCTTACGCAAAGGACAAGTTCCTAGTAGTTGCAGCTGATACGATAGTTAAGGATCTGGATATAAGTAAAATGAAAACAAATTCCTTTCTAACTACGAGAGTTACTGACGCTAGGAATTACGGTGTAGTTATAGCTGAGGGCGACAAGGTCATAGATGTAGAGGAGAAGCCCAAAGTTCCTAGGTCAAACATGATTATCGTCCCTTACTACATGTTCGATAGGAGAATCTTCTCCGCCCTCAGAGGAATTTCTTACTCAGAAGAACTGCAACTCACTTGCGGGATCAGAACCTTGATAAAGAACGGAGTAGACTTCAGAGTCGTAGAAGTATCTCAAGTTTACGACCTAGGTAACTTTAATGGTTATGCAGAGTACGTGAAACAGGGAATTTAAATCAACATGGCCTTAAAAACAAGTATTTTTCTATTTTTCCAAATGTAGTATTTATGTTGTAGTTAAAGTTTAGACATGAACAACAAAAAAGATTTAAATTGGAACAACATATTCGTTTCAATGCAGGAAATTCCTATTGTAGTACTTAACTACAATGGTTTACATTTGCTGAAGCTATATCTCGACAGTGTGCTGAGAACTGAATATCCAAACGAGGTGATAGTAGTAGATAACGGTTCTAAGGATGGTAGCTTAGAATACCTCAAGTCTAAAGGAGTGAAGGTAATTCCTTTAGACAGGAACTATGGGCCCTCCTATGCTAGGAACGTCGCAATCAGGACTTTCAAGACTAAATACATGGCTTTCTTAGACAACGACGTGGAGGTGCCCAAGGACTGGTTGGATCCACTAGTTGAGGTAACAAAGAGTGACGAGAGTATCGCAGCAGTTCAAAGTGTTTACACTGAGTGGAGTTGGGGAGAAGAGCCATCAGAGATCCCCTGGTTTTCAACAGCTGCAGCGTTAACTAGAAGAGACGTGTTGGAGAGAGTGGGAGGCTTTGATGAACACTACTTCTTCTACTGGGAAGATACAGAGCTATCCTGGAGGTTATACAGAGCAGGATACAGAGTTATGATGGTTCCTAAGTCGAGAGTCATTCACGAAGCCCACGGCACGTTCAAGAGACTCCCTTCACAGTTCACCTCCTATTTGACCATGAGAAATCAGTTGATCCTTCTCCTCTCTTATTACAATAAGAAACAGATCCTTTCTAACTTTATACCACTATATTTCGTTAGACTTATACAATCTTTCTCTCCTCCAAATAGGAAAGCTAAGTTGAAGGCAATTCTTACTTTAGGTAAAGAAATGGGATATGTAATGAAAAAGAGATCTGAAGTAAGGAAAATTACGGTAAGTAATGAGGATAGATTTCTTAACTATTTAGGTAAAGATCCGTTCGGTTTTATGGAGATAAGGTCAATTATAGAAGGGATAAAGTATAGACTATTATCGAAGGAAACGTAAGCTGAGAGTCAACAGGATATAAAGCAGAAATATACTGCATAGCGATAAGATGTATAGTGCTAAATGAGGGAAAAGAAGTGTAGGAACAAAAAATCATGTGCATATATACGTTTTCCTTTTCTAGGTTTTATACTATGTAAATCTCTTTACTTAGTGAGTTCATTGGTCTGACTCTACCTTTCATGAGGACCATGTCCTCTACCCTGACGCCAAATTTACCGGGAATGTAAACTCCCGGTTCTACAGTGAAGGTCATGTTATCGTCCACAGCCTCCTCATTTCCTTTAGAGATATAAGGGTCTTCATGCACGTCTATGCCTATCCCGTGCCCAGTCCTGTGAATGAAGAAATTTCCCATACCCTCCTTCTCTATCACTGACCTAGCTAGACGGTCTACGTCCTTTGCCTTCATTCCACTGACGCTACTCTCCGCTTCCTCTTGTGCTCTAACTACCACGTCATGAACTTTCTTTACCTCGGGGTTTGGGCTCCCGACTGACACCACGCGCGTGGAGTCCGTGGAATAACCCTTGAATTTGATTCCGAAATCGACGATAACCACGTCCCCCTTCTTCACTTTCCTATTGGTACACCTGAGGTGTGGCATAGAAGTGTTATATCCTGATGTCAATATTGTAGGGAAGGAAGGTGACACCCCACGGACAGAGAACTCCTCCTCTAGTTTCCTCGCTAGCTCACACTCACTTAACCCTTCCTTCACCTCGTTCAAGAAGTCCAGAAAGCTACTCTCAGCGGTCGTAATGCCTTCCATCATGATATCTATCTCTTCCTGCTCTTTCCTAGACCTGAGTTCCATTAGGAGAGAACTAGCTAGGGAAAGGGTGGGAGAAAACCTTTTCTCTATTTGGTACGTGAAGGCAGTCCACAGTTGGTCGTCAAGTGCAACCCTGCTTCGTTTCTCCATCCTCGTGAGGGAATAGGGATCCTCACCATCATGATAGGAGAGTACAGAGAACCCGGTTTGTGACAACTGCTCCTCGTAGAGCTTAGGAGCCAAGAAGTAAGCCTCATCCCGCGACACTATGAAGAGGAGTGGTCTTTCCATCTGTTCATCAGTGAAACCTGTGAGGTAAAACATGTTACTTGTAGGCCCTAAAATGACGTAATCTACCTCCTTTTTTCCCATCAAGTCCCTCAATTTATCTACTCTGCTCCTTTTCATGTTTCTACTCTAGTAAAAGAGAGGGATAAATATACTACTCACAAAATTAAACTTATACAAAGGGCTATCCATCCCTCCCTGACGAGGGTCTTCCGTCCCTTTGAACCCCTATTAAGATAGATAAATTATGTATTCCTTCTCATGAGCGTTCTTGAAGTCAATCTCTAAACCCTTACTCCTTAATTCTTCTATTTTATTAATCTCTAAACCCTTACTCCTTAATTCTTCTATTTTATTCTTGTACTTCTCTGGAAAAGACTTGCTATTTCCTAATCAAGAACTAGCTTAACCTTAGTCCTCTGATCTAACAACTTTTCTACCTTACCTAAGCAGCTTTCGTATATATAACCTATTGTAATGTCTATTCTTTTGCGTTATCAAGAAGGGAGAAACCCACCTTACAGTCTCCGTTTAACTGTAAAGTTGGACTGGAGAATGGGATAGAAAAGGAGTTATCACTCCGATTCTGGGGGATGCACGAGACGTTAATTTATATCCAAAGGAAATAGGTTTGGCGGTAGTTGATCCCCCTACTACGGACTTATTAGGTCGTATTCCCCTCTGCCCGTAATTCATCACCAAGTGATGAAAATGTTCGTCCCTCTTCCAAATCCTTCAGAGGTTGAGAGGAAGGAAATCTCCATCTCAGAGGAAGCATTCAGAGAAGGTTTAGATTAGATAATGAGAAATCTGAGCCTTACTTTAAGAAAGGACGGTAGAACTGTGTTGATATTCAACGGGAGGGAGAAAGCATGGACTATAGTGGCGTCTTCTATTAAGAAATTTATGGATATAACTGCAATTTATACAGTAAGAGGAGAGAGCCCTGGAAAGCTCGCCCCATCCTCTCTGAGAAACAATACTTTAATAGTTTGTAAAACAAAAGTCAATGAAAGGAAGGAGTCAATCAATGTTGCTTCATCGTCTTTCGTGAATACAGGAAAGGATATTGAGGCCCTATTTCTATCCTGAGAAAGTGAACTACAAGCCCTCAGGCTGGAAGTCAGCTCTACGAAAACCAGCTACCCTTTTAATGTCCTCAATAAACCTTTAATTATGAGAATTGTCAAGAAAGGTGAAGATACTTTCGTAGAATTTGAAGACTTTGATGAAGTGAGGGATGCATTTAATGAGGCTATTAAAGATTTAGAGAATGAGAAAAAGTTAACGCCCGTAAACCCTCTTATGAGACCCGATCTCCCGAATGAAGACTATACAATTTTTGAATCAGCGCTTTAAATTATCCTTATATCGCCCGTAACTCGTATAGAGAACATAGGGTTACCGTACTTATCCTTTCCTAGTTTCTCTCTGGCATAGTTGAACGGATCTTTATTTAACAATTCTAATTTTTCGAGGACAATCTTCAGAAGTTTTGAGTGGGGAAAATTCTTCTTCAACCATTTTATGAAATCTATTCTATCCATTTCCTCCTTAACTAGCAATCTAAAAATCCACTTCTCACAAGTCATAATAAATGAAATAGAAAATATATTTAAGAATCTTTCTCTTTTTGTTTAATATCTCTTTAGAAATAATAGTTGTAAGAATTGAGTAGTATTCCTACTTCTTTCTCCTTCTACTCGTTGTTTTCGTTTGGCATCTCGTTGAATTCTTTAGCAGTTCATATTATTTTATTCTTGCTAAAGCCTCTTCGGGTCGAGTGACCCTTTCAGCATCGCCACTTACCTCTTCTCTTCCATGTAACTCAACAACGAGACAATATGTCTTTCTTTCAAGTGTAGCTTTTATCCGAAAAACCTTGTAATCCGAGTAGACCTTAAAAACTTTTTAAAAATTACTAGGTAGAATATAACTCATAAGTGAAACTTAAGTGATCATGAATATTACAAAGCCTTAAAGGACGCAGCGGACGTAGCGTTAACGGAACCAGTAGACCTGAGAAAGGACACGACAATCGAACCGTCTCTAGGAGCAATAACGAGGGGAGGAGCGCTAGAAATAGCACAAACAACGAACATAAACTAGGGACAATACTCAAAACCCGGACGAGTTAGCAACAATCGACCTCTTCAAAACAGTGAAGAAAACACGACAAAAGACGACCCAGTACTGGTAGTAGACTGCGCACACGACCACGAACTCCATCTATGTGATGCTCAAGGATAACGTAAAAAGAAGCGAATTCAGGCTATACCTATTCCTTTACTTAATGATTACAAATCTAGCCTAGAGAACTATCTAATTAAAATATATAACAATGTTCATTAATATTGCAAAATCATCTTTAGCAAAATAATCTTAAATTAATTGATTTAGTCAAATTAAATTCTATAGAGAAGACAATTATGTTCCAGTTTATGCTAAACTAGGCTTTCTCCTTTCAGAAGCTGATCCAGATAGCAAGAAGGGTCTCTCCCCCACAAGTCGCCTAGAGAGAAAGCCCTTCCTCTCAAACCTCCGTTGCACATGTCGAAGAAAGGACATAATGAACACTTGACGTATTTTCTCCTGGATCTTAACTTGGTCAACAACTCCGTCGGGTTGTCCCATGTAGCTCTGAGGTTTTCGAGATCTCCTATCCTAATCCTAGTGAACTGGTCTGGGTAGATCTCTCCTTCAGGAGATATGTCGGCTATCCTCTCCCCTGACTTGTTACCTCCATTCCTCATCAAGAGTTCCTTAACCCTGTCGCTCTTAGTTACATGGTAAATTAATATCCCGTCCACAGGGTTGTCAGCGGTGAGCACTTCGAAATCTAACCCCTTGGTGAGCTCTATCACTTGTCTAATGACCTTGTACCTGACCTCATTACTCACGTCAATCCCTTTTGATGCCCTTCCCGCGTACCCTAGGTGGTAGAAGCACACACGCTGAAGCTTCTCCTCCCTCATGAGGTCGAAAATATGAGGTATGTACTGGTAATTCCTGGACGTTATCGTGAACCTTATCCCTGTCTTGATACCCAGGTCTCTGGAATACCTGATCCCGTCTAGAGCTTTCTTATATGCTCCTGGGACTCCCCTGAAGTCATCGTGGATAGGCTCAGGGCCGTCTACGCTTATCCCCACGTAACTCACGTATCTCCTCATGGACTCTAGCTTGTCCTTCAACATAGTCCCGTTTGTTGACAGCTCCACCGAGATTCCCCTGTCGTGGGCCTCCTTCGCTATCAGGGGTAAATCAGGCCTTGCTAACGGTTCTCCTCCTGACAACAGAATGTGCTTGACCCCCATGTCTGATGCCTCCTTGATCCCCTTCAACCATTTGTCCAAGCTTAAGTCTTGAAAGTGACCTCCTCCTGAAGACGAATAACAGTGTTCGCATCTCAAGTTACAGTTCTTAGTGACGTTGAATACCAATACCTTAGGATAAGAGGTATCGGGAGAGAACCTCACCGAGTCCCCTCCTTCCTGTCTACCGTTAAGCAATCTGGAAACGCTTATCATGGTACATCACTCTCGGGTGGTAAAGACAGAACTCGTCCTCACCATGGACGTCACGGGTCTTGGAGTAAACCCTACCCCTACACCCTCCGCAGACTAGCTTGTATTCACAGACTCCACACTTCCCCTTTAAGGCGGAAGGGTCTGATATGCTCCTAGAGAGGGGAGAGTTGTATATTTCGTCTAGGAGGCGTTCCTTCACGTTCCCCAGCTTTATGGGTAGGAAACCGCAAGGATAAACGTCGCCGTTATAAGCCACGAAGAGGAAACCGTTTGAAGCCATGCATCCCCTTGCACCTCCAGACGACCCTCTCCCCTTCTCTGGGTCGTATTTCGGCACTGGGTCTCCCCTTACTGCGCTGAACCTCACGAAGTAAGGGTTACACGTCATCTTAACGTTAATCCCTTTTCTCCTCCATTCCCTGACCTTCAACATGAGCATCTCGTTCTGTATCGGGAGTATCTCCATGTTCCTGGTTGCCCTCCCCGTAGGGATGAGAACGAACACGTCCCACGTGTCCGGATTCAGGGACATGACCGTGTCTTTCAGTTCGTCCAAGTGGTCTATATTGAATCTGCTCACCGTGCTGTTCACCTGAAGGTGAAGTCCTACGTCCTTTACGTTCCTGGATGCCTCACTCGCTATCTCGTATGCCCCTGGGACTCCCCTGAAGTCGTCGTGGATAGGCTCAGGGCCGTCTACGCTGATCGAGACAGCCCTGATCCCAGCGTCCTTTATCTTCTGTGCTACGTCCTTGGTTATCCTGGACCCGCTAGGTGAAAGGGCAGTAACGAGCTTGGAAGAAGCGTACTTAGCTATGTCCAAGATGTCGTCTCTTTTCATGGCGTCGCCTCCACTGATTACGAAAAGGCCCTTGATGCGGTCTATGACCCTCCTCTCAACCTCCTCTGCGGTGAGTTCTTCAGGAAGCCTTTCCTTTATGCTGACGGCTCTACAATGCCTACAGTTGAAATCACATGCTTTGGTGCTCTCCCACACCACCACTGAAGGAAGCATCGTATCACCCGTGATAAGGGATCACCCTCTTGTACGGAAGGGAGGTGAGGAAATTGAAGGACTTCAGGGCCATCTCGTTGTTCCAATTGAAGAACCTCAAAGGTGGCATTAATCCGTTCTCATTCCTGATAGCGTCACCTGCCACCAAGTTCTCTCCGTCGAATAGAGCTATATGGCCCGGGGTGTGGCCCGGGGTGTGCAGGACTCGGAAACCTGAGATATCTTCTCCTCCCTCAAGCTTCACGTCTATTCTAGGTAAATCCATCTTGATTTGGTTTATCCGTTCCAATGTGCGGTCGAACTCCTCACGGGAGACCGGAATCTCACTGTTCACTTCTTCATAGCTTAAATTGAAATTAGACTGTGTGAAATTTTCCTCTCTGTGAGCGTAAACTCTAGCCCCGGAGATCCTCCTAATCGCCTCAGCGTTCCCTACATGGTCCGGGTGAGAATGGCTCAGGACTACCCTAGACACGTCCTCTAAGGATAGGTTCAATTCCTTGAGCTGATGCGCCAGGGAGTCAAAGTTCTCCGGCAGACTGGTATCAATCATAGTTACTCCGTCCCCGTCAATAACTAGGACTACGTTATGGGCTAGTTCCCTTCCGAAGAAGTCCCTCTCCTTGAGTTTAATTACTTGTATTTTCCTCATTTTCAAACCTCGGAATTAATTCCAATGGTGCTTTAACCTTATCCTTCGGCTTATCACCCTCAACCTTTAGTACCCTCTCTGCTATTATATCGCAGTACTTGCAGTCTTCACACCTCTTGCTCTCACATTCGTTGTACTTGAAGAAGTTTAACCATCTTTCGGGAAACTCACTGTTGTCTACCTTAACTTTCTCCAAAACGTCGTAATATGAAGGCCCTCCCACCTTCCTCATCACTTTTGGGACTGCCCTCCCTTGGGGGTAGCTCACGATGTCGAGTAGGTTTCCTTCATATTTCCTCTCGGAGTAAGCCTTGACCGCACGTGTGATCCATTCCGTGCTCTTGTTCCTACCCGCTATCTTGAACCTATCGATCCCTATTTCCTCGTAGAAGTGGAGATCTTCCGGTCTGATCCACCTCATTCTAATCAAATTATTCAAGTCGTTCCTAACGTCGGTAGCACACATGAGTATAGGGTACTCGAACCAGACCTTTCTATCCTGATCTTCCCTCGACGTAATGGAAGATATCACGTCGTGAGTCCTCCTGTAAGGACATCCCCAAAGGCAGGAGTTATTAGTGATGACTTCTACATCAATGAATTTCCTCATCTCCTTCAACGTCCTGAAGTTCCTGTTCACGTCCTCATGTGCTATCACCGTGTCTACACCCATCATGTAGTACTCTTCAGCTTCCCTTACGTTATACACCCTAGAGTAAGACGAAACTGAAATCTCCTTATCAGGGAATTCCCTCCTTATATATGAAATCAGGATAGGTAAAGCGACGATGAAACCGTCCACTATTTCAGAGAGGGAGTCCACTTCCTTCATAACCTTACTCATGAATTTTCCAGAGTACTCCTCCCCTCCAAGAGTAGCGGTATTCATAGTGTACAGAAACCTGATCCCTTTCTCATGGGCAATTGACGCATGTACCTTTAATCTCTCCCTATCAACGTTGGGCAGAACGAAAGAGGCTCTCCCGTGACCTGTGACCGTTTTCGTCTCGCTTCCAAACAAGTACTTAACCGGAAATTTTCCAATATTCTCTATTAAGGAATCTTCGAAGTTCGTACCTACAACGAGTCTCATAATCTTTTATCTCATACCTAATATTAAAGTATAGTGTTTTTAACTGTGTTAAAAGAGATAATGATTTTTCTTCACTGAGACGTTAACTGGACTCTTTAACTAGATCAGTTTGAGAAACTGGAACGTTCATGGAAACCGAGTTCTCCACCACCCTTCTCCATGCTTCCTCTATGAGTTCCTCCCAGGCTTGCCTTATGTTCTCCCTCCTAAGCTTTATGTCAGTCTCCTTAGCTATTGTCTTAACAGCATAGAGACAGCTCTCCTTAAGAGCACAGTTAACACAATGAGTTCCGTTCTCGACTTCAAGGTTTATGTATATCAAATTCTTGTTTTCAGTAACGTAAAGAATACCTTTCAGATGTGAGTAATCTCCAGTGATCGGTATGGTAGCCTTGAAAGAGATGCTGTTGTCCCTCATTAGCCCAAGGGACTTAAGCTTATTCAAAGTAAAGTAATAATAGCTCTTGCTCATCTCTGAAGGTCTTTCCCTTGCTATGACTTTAATTACGTTCTCACGTCCTAATTTAGAAAACTCCTTCATCTTAAGTATTACTATTTTATCAGCGTTCAAGGGTCTTTCTATTTTGTCTGTGAAAAATATACACATAACTTAAAAGTGGGTTTATTGCCTTAAATTTTTTAACATAAAGATAATATAGAGAGATCATAGACCAGAGTTAACTCTGTTTAAATTATTTAAGTTTAGAAACTATCATGAAAACAACTCTTGACCTTCAATTTTGCAGTTAGAACCACGAGTCTATGTGAGGTGTTCATCAGAGGCTAAACCTATCCTTTTTCTATTTAAAATAGAGTAATGAAATAATATTCATTAATAAAATTATATATATAAATCAAGTATTTATCTGAGTTAAGAGTAAAGGTTGAAACAGAACAACTGTTATAAAAACTATAGAAATATCATGAAAATCACAATATACTATATTAATAAAATAAATAAAAATAGTTACTCAATATTTAAAAAAGTAGATATAACAAGTCTGATAATATTAATTCCTATCTTTAGTCGATATTTTCTAATAGTATCTGGGGATGGGAAATTACAAAATCAGTCCGAAATGAAGTTCTTTTCTCCCTTGTCATGGCAAGGGGAAGAATGTCCATGAGTCCAACGTTTCACACTTAATTCTTGTGAACCGTAAATCTTCAATGTGACATGAGTTGAGGAAAATCAAAGGTGTGTTTTCTGTTATCTTGTTAGTTTCCCTTATCTCTCTTCTTATGAGCTTCATGAACGTGCCTATGGCACAGACGTCTTCTCAGATTACCGTGTACAAGGAGGTAGGATCTGCTAACCTCAAGGCACCGGGGACTGAGTCGTTCTGGAAGAACATTCCTTGGACTAACTTATCCTTGTCTGCAAACATTCCCAATGCGCCTACTTCAGGCCTAACTCACAACATCATGGTTAAAGCAGCATGGAACGGTAGCGATATCATGGTTTTAGTGAAGTGGCAAGCCCCTAATCCTGCGTTTGGAGCTTGGTCAGCTGCCGCTGCGGGTATAGATCCGTCCGCTTCGGGACCGGGTCTCTTCAGGATCATCGAGATAACCCCTGGTGCCAAATATGATGTAATGTCCAATTACACCATGTACTATACCATAGTTAACGGGAAACAGGAGACGGGAAGGCTATTCCTTTCTTACGACGGACTTTCCGTAGGTATGCCTAATGGTAGCCAAATCCAAGTGTTGAGCAACGGGACGATTCTCTTCTATCATTCCCTTAGACCAGTTGAGAGGATTCTATACAACTCCGGGCTGTTTTATGGATATTACACTAACTCCACTTGGTATTATCCGGACAGAGTTGCCATGATGTGGTACATGGGCTCTGGTACTCCGTCCATGGACGGGATGCACATAGGTGGTAAGTTCCCAGGTCAACAATTTGACGGGGAGAACTTCACTTACGCTGGGGGTTCATTGAAACAAGTAGGAGGGTCAGCTAACATATGGATGTGGGTCTCAGGTGCTACATGGAATAATGATAGTGACCCAGCTTTCAAGGCTAACTTGTGGGATAACAAAACCTTGACCGGGCTCCCATATGTAGATAACGGACAAGGCTTCGCAGTTCCGCTATACACAAACAATACCAACATGTACGAAGTTGACTGTTCTGGAATTTGGTACGCTCCGGTGAAGAGCTCTGGACTAGAGGGTAGTCTATTCTTCATCAAGACAGGAGCAACTTACTCTGGAGGGTATTGGACTGTGGAATACGTTAGGCCTCTGGCTGTACCATCAAATTACTCCCAGTACATGCCTAACATAACTACTGGAAAGACCTATTACGTAGCGTTCGCCGCATGGCAAGGAAAGGAAGGCGAAACTCTATTCGACAAGAGCATAACTTCTTCCTTCCTGCAACTATCCCTAAGCGGTCTATCGTCCCCTCCCGCACCTCCAATAGTGAGCATAAACCCCTTGGTTATGGACGTGACAATAGCGGGTGTAGTAGTCTCCTTGATAGCTCTGGGAATAATATGGGTTATGTATAGGAGGTGAGTGAAATGTTCCTGACAATGGTCATACTGAGCGGAGTAATCGTCTCGGGGATTGGAATAGGAATATCTTTCCTTTACGCTAAAGGTGTAGGAAAGTGAAAGTGGAAATCAAGTCACTGATCTCAGAAAAGGATCTGAAGTGGTATACAGTTTTCCTTTTCGTAGCTTTCTTTCTCCAATTCTTCTATCAAGTCATCTTTCCAATCTCTTACTTACCTCTGTCAATCCCGGGGAAAATAACCTTGGAATACCTAGGTACTGCTGGTATATACCTAGGGTATGGGGCTTCATTCCTCATCGCAATAGCAATGTCAGGTAAGATAAAGTCCTTAATTCCTCTCGCAGTGGTAGATGTTCTCTCTCCCGTGTTCAACCATTCCCTTCCGTTCACCATACTCGGTATAGCAGTTTCAATTGTTGTGATAGTGGAGTCTTTCCTCAGGAGGAAAGGTCTTGACACTCTATTCCTCCTTCCTACTTTAGCTCTCATATCCTTCTCGATGATATCTGCAGTGACGATAGATTCATTGAATTTCACGTTCAACCCCGGGTACACTTACATGTTCTTGTTGAGCGTAGTTACTTTCGCGTTCTTCACGTTCTGGGGGAAACAAAGTAAGAAAGACGTCATAAAGTATTTAGTTTCCATACCATCCCTTTTCCTGTTCTTACCCCTTTATTTCCTGGTCGAGTCAAATAGATTCATGTTCATGATAATGGACATGACTTTCTCTGCCATATACGGGATTTCCTTCAATGACCCAAATAACTTAGGGTTATTTCTCCTGTTGTTAAGCATCTCTACCTACCTTTCACTCGTGACAGCATTAAGGAGGAACGGAATGGCTGGCTTAGGCTATTTCATGGTGATTAGCGACGTTTTCATGGGTATTACAGGGTTCCATTTAATGGAATACATTTTCTTGGTAGCAATGGGCTTCTCCATGATAACGTACAAGGATACCGCGAGGGAGAAAGGAAGGGAAGCCTTAAGCAAGACCATGGAAGTCCATGACTCGTCCAGTATACATTAATTTACTAATGAAAATGATTTTTGTATTTTTATGCAATATAATTTAAATGAAGCTTTCTTTCCTTTCTTTTTTCTATCACCTAATCCAGATCTGTTCTTAAATCAGGTCTTCTTTTTTTTGTTTTGACCGCTACGTACTCCTTGCTAGTCGCTCATCAGTGTAGAGTAAGAAAAAAAGCTTACTTCAAATCCTTGATTTCAACGAATTATACTTTTAGTAATAGATAGTATTAAAAGTGTTATATATTATTATTATTTTCTAGTTTACCTTAGACATCTCCCTGATAAAGGATCCTTGATTTTGAGTCGCCTAGACTACTATCAGTCTAACGTCTCAACCTTAATAGAAATGTATGAGAAAATTACACGACCTTGAATGTTATCTTTCCACTGGAAAAAGGGAGATAAGAAAGTCATGGAATGGGATCAGCTTCGTTTCGTCAGGGAACTCACCATAGCGATTAGGACTAAGAACTTCGACCCCAGAGAGTTCATAAGGAAAGGAGATAGTTACCTTTTCAACTTCGCCGAAAAGAACACCTCTGGTTTAGACGAGGGAAGAAGGAACTTCCTCAAAGCCATGGTAATAGGTGTCGGTGTGGCGACGGTAGCTGGGATAGTCCCGGGACTGCGTGTCCTCGTTCCACCTAATGTGTCAGCAGTGTCGGCTTTTCCGAAGAGCCTCCTGGTAGACTCCTCTGGGAATCCGATCAAGGCATCGTCGTTACCCGTGAATAGCCCTATCATAACCATTTACTACTATCCCCTCTCAGGGGAGCCTAACTTCCTTTTGAACTTGGGAGATAGCTCGGGGAAGCCAGTTTCAGTACCCTCTTACACTGTAACCGTACCTCAGACTGGTGATAAGTACACCTGGCCTGGTGGAGTAGGACCGAACAAGTCCATAGTATCATACAGTGCTATCTGTCAACACTTAGGATGCAAACCACCTTTCATTCATTTCTATCCTCCGAAATATGTAACTCCGTCGCAAATTAACGCACCAGAACCCGATACTTTAACGGCACAAGCGATAGCGAATGCTAAGGCAGCTAATGCGCCCACAATCATACACTGCGACTGCCACGGTTCCACTTACGACCCGTACCACGGAGCCCAACCTTTAACCGGACCTACACAGAGGCCTCTTCCGACCACGATCCTCGAATGGGATAGCTCCACAGACTACCTATATGCCCTAGGTTCATTAGGAGTAGGCATATACCCTGAAGGTGCAAACGGAGTCCCCTCTAAGGATCCCACGGTAGACTTATCAAGTAGCTTCGGGTCTTCCGTAGGAGATAAGACTGAAGTGTCTGACTCTGAGAACCCGTTCTCGTCATGAGTTCAACGTGAAACGCTTTTCCACATGAGAGGTGAAAATGATTTGATGAAACAAAGTTTAACCTCAAGGGTATCAAACTGGTTTAAAGATAGGCTGGGGCTAGACGACCTGCCTTTCTTCAGAACTCCAGATTACATGTACCACGTTGACGAATGGTTAGGTGCTCTAGTTGCTGGAGCTTTCTTTTACACTGTAATATCGGGTTTAATTCTCCTCCTCTATTACAACGCGGACGCTGGATACCAGTCCACTGAGACTATAATCAACAGTGTGCCTTACGGTTCAGTATTCTTGTACAGCCACTTGTACGGGTCTTACGCGATGATAATTCTAGCTTACGTTCACATGTTCAGGAATTACTTCACTGGAGCTTACAAGAAACCGAGGGAATTGCTTTGGATCCTTGGGGTCCTCATGCTGGTCCTCACGCTCGGAGCCTCCTTCCTGGGTTATAGTTTAATAGGAGACGTGCTGGCTACAAGCGCTGTGGACGTCGGAGCAGGGATCATCTCGTCTGTTCCTCAGTTGTCTTTCCTGTTGCCTATCTTGTTTGGTAACTACGATAGCGGAAACTTCGGAAGGGTGTTAGCATGGCACATAATTCTAGTTGCGCTGATAGGAGTACTGTTTGTCTTCCACTTGCTTATGGCTGAAAGATATGGAATGATGCCGTCAAGGAAGGCAAAGCCAAAGGCACCTGCAGTGTATACCGCAGAAGAGCAGAAGAAGTTCAACGCTTGGTGGCCAAGGAACTTCGTTTACATGTTATCGTTAATATTCCTCACATGGGGGTTCATCATTGCGATACCAAACGCATTAGCTTACCTGAACGGACTACCGCAAGGACTAGATCCGTTCCTGGATCCCAAACCTGCACCACCGCCTACAAGCCCTCTGGCAGCCCAAGTGACGACTTATCCTCCATGGTTCTTCCTGTTCGTCTACAAGATCGCAGACTTCACTACAGACGTGGTTCTGTTCCTGCTCATAGGCGTTATAATACCCTTAGTATACCTCTTGCTAGTACCCTTTTTGGATAGGAACAACGAGCTACATCCCCTAAAAAGAAGAGTGTTCACGGGGTTCGGAATACTGATGCTGACTTACCTAGTACAAACCACAATATGGGGAGATATACAACCGGGAATACCTGACAGCGTGACAGAACAAGTAATGGTTTACCTACCTCCGGCTATCATAGTAGGAGCGGGAATGTTCTTCTTACCCTATAGAGAAGGAGAGAAGAAGTCGGTTAGGATACCGCTATTCAAGAAAGCTCAGATGAGCAGCCCTATAGCTGTCCTACTCTTCATGGTAATTGCCATGATGACCATGGGATCAGCTGTTGCTTTTGTCTCATCCCCCTCACCGGTTAGCGCTTCGCTCTTCCTACCTTTGCTTGCGATCTTCGCCTTCTACGCTAAATCCCTATCTCCTGTTGCGATAAAGGCGATCCCACAAGGCGGAACTGCCTCATCAGAGGAAACGATAGACCTGAAGTTGGAAAAGAAGAAGAACATGGCTACCGTGATAATAGGGATACTCTTAGTGTTTAGCGCAATCATAGCCGTAACAATGTGGACAATACCTCCTACAGGATATGAATCTAACATGTTCGGAGTAGATCTAGGATTACTCTTCATTCTCCTCGGAGAATCCATATCACTATACCATTACGTAGCCTACAAGAAACCAAATGAGTCCTACGAGTAACACGTATTTCCCCTGAGTGAGAGTTAAACATGGTGAAATGAATGATAAACATAGGTTTTTACTACACCGTAAAGAAAGGTCATGAAAGGGAGTTTGAGGAGAAGTTCTGGGACGTGGTGTCCACAAATGTGAAGGGAATGACATCCGCAAAGCTTTACAGGAACGTGATGAACCCTCAAGAATACATGATCTACACTGAGTGGGAGTCTCTGGAAGCATTCAGGGACTTCATGAAGAGTGAAGGATATAGAGAAACCGTTGACTATGGGAAATCCATTTTAGAAGGAGTTCCCTCACACAAGATACTCCAACCTCTGGAAGAAACTGAGGTTAAAGCTTAGAACGTGTAAACATGAGAATTGAACTTTTTTTCTGTGTGGAAAGATATACATGTCCTTTTCTCTCGACCTCTTCCCCTTTTCTCTCAAAAAAGAGATTAGTTCTTTCTTTTTTCTTTTTTAAAGAAAAACATCTAACGTAC
Organism: Sulfuracidifex tepidarius; assembly: GCF_008326425.1. Lineage (NCBI taxonomy): Archaea > Thermoproteati > Thermoproteota > Thermoprotei > Sulfolobales > Sulfolobaceae > Sulfuracidifex > Sulfuracidifex tepidarius. The sequence continues at coordinate 1,940,430 of NZ_AP018929.1, read as the reverse complement.
CCATCACCTACATTTTTCCCGTTCTCTGTCCATAATTCCACTTACATCAGGCTTTAGAAACGCCGCTAAAGAGGCGGAGAGGGTGAGCGGTGCACTGCCCCGTGACTCTGGTGAAGCCCAAGGGCTGAGGATTGATATGAAATATTATGAAATCCTATGAAGTCCGAACCCCTGAAAGCTTTCTAACTAACTCTTGGATGGAGGCCATGTCTTTGTCTCCTAAATCTGACCTCGAGGCGGAGTCAAACATCTTGGAAGCCAGTGAAGATAGGAAGTTCGCGACTCCGAGAGCTCTACACTCTTCCTCTATTATCCTTAGGTCTTTCGCCATTAAGGAAAGCCTGAATTGAGTCTCATACTTCCCATCCCTCATCATTGGGGACTTCATGGACGAAAGGGGAGAGCTCACGATCGACCCCCCTGACAAGAAACTGGTCACTACGTCCAAGTCAAGCCCTGCCCTCTCAGCTAGTGTGAAGCCCTCAGCTAGGGCTAACATGTAAGACCCAGCTATTAGGTTGTTGACCAGCTTAAGGTATAATCCCATACCGTTCCTCCCGACGTATATCACCTTGTCAGCGGTCATCCTGAGCAGGGAGATCACGTCGTTCTTCCTCTCTTCAGGGCCCCCTACCATGACTGTAGCCTTTCTCTGCTCTATTCCAGTAGACCCCGTGATTGGCGCGTCGTACATTACTCCACCACGTTTCTTCACCTCCTCTGCAAGGGAGATCGACGTGCGTGGAGAGATCGTTGACGTATCAACAACTACTTTCCCCCTGACTTCAAACTTTCTCATAACTGATGAAACCGCTTCATCGTCTGAAAGGGAAAGCAGGACATATTCAACGTCCTCTAACTCGCTTAGAGAAAGGGGTGGGACTCCGAACTCAGAAGAGAAGCGTTTAGCCTTTTCCTCCGTCCTGTTCCACACTCCTACAAGGACGCCTTCCTTGGCGAAGTTCTTTGCTATCCTCCACCCCATCGTACCTAAACCCAGAACAACCACTTTCATAAGAAAGATGAGATTAATGTCGTTTTTATCTTAATGGGGTTGAAGGGAGGATCGACATCATACAAAAACACAAATTTTGTATTAATAAAACTACTGTTATGTTCTAATTATTTTAAAATTGATTTTTAACCTAAAAACGCTAATTTCTCCTATGGACGAAATGACCCTAAAGCTCTTACCCGATGACGTCGTGGTGAACTTTTGCATGTCCAGCAAGGAGAACTTTGTGGAGGGAGAGACAGAGCCCATAGTCGTCGGGGATTACCTCATTTTCATTGAGCTCTTCCCATTCGCTGTAAAGTCCAAAAAAGGAGTCATAGAGTCCACAACCTTGAGGTGGAAAGAATTAAAGAAGGCTATGTCGTCGCTTTTGTCCACTCTCCCGCCAAAGTTTAATGCTTCTTGATTTAGAAGGAAGTGTGAACTCAGCTCAAGTGTTGATAAGGACTCTCAGGGAGTTAGGAGTAAAGTGGGTCTTCTCCACAACTGGGACTGACCACGTGACCCTTCTAGCTGAAGAGTTCCCTGAACTAGTCCTTACCAGACATGAACTAGAAGCAGTATCAGCAGCCATAGGAGTTTCCCTGAAAGGGGGAATAGGGTGTGCCCTGCTCCACACCGTGCCCGGTACCGGAAACGCGCTCGGAGCTATCATGAACGCGTACACGTCAAGGATACCGCTCATTGTACTTTCCGGCCTACCACCTATCACGGAAGGAGGGACAGGGAAAACCCTCAGGACTCATTGGACTCAAGAGGTGAAAGACCAACGTGAGATAGTGAGACAGATTACGAAACTAGACATAGAGATAAAGGACCCTTCCATGGTAGAGCAAACGATAGTGAGAGCGTATTCAGTCGCGATGAGCGAGCCCAGGGGTCCGGTTTACGTGACGTTCTCTAGAGAAGTCACGTTGAAGGAAGGTAAGTTCCTCGGAGTCAAACCGTCCCTCCACGAGCCCGGAGTGAGAAGGAGCGATTTAGAGGCTGCAGTGAAGATGATAGAGGAGAGCGAGAACCCCGTGATAGTAACGTGGAGAGCAGGGAGGAAAGAGATGTGGTTCAATTCCCTAAGAGGTTTCGCCGATAGGTCAGGTATACCGGTTCTCAATTTCGCAGGAGAGGTCTTGAACTATCCGTCCTCAGGCCCTATGGCGCTCCGCTCGACGGATCTAGAAAAGCACGACCTGGTATTAGTACTAGAGAGCGAAGTCCCCTGGTCTCCTCCCGACAAGGTGAGAGGAAAAGTGATCAAGGTAGATGTAGATCCGCTCTATTCTTACCTTCCTACTTACGGTTTCCCATGCGACTTGTGCGTGCAGAGTAACGTCTCCGACTTCCTGGATAACCTCCAGTTAAAAAGGAGAAGAGAAACAAAGCTGAGGAACTGGAGAGAAGAGGTGAGAGAGGAGGCAGAGAAGCTCTCCACTAAGTCTCCCATAAGTCCAAGATACTTGTCCTGGGAGATAGGGAAGCTGAGTCCAGACACTATATACAACGAGTACGTACTAGACCCCAACTTCGCCATGCCCGAGAAGTTCTCCTCTTACTTCTCCGACTTGTCGTCTAACCATTTAGGGTGGACTCTGGGTGCAGCAGTTGGAGGTACCATGGAGTCAAGAGGGTTCTCAGTGGTAGCTATCGGAGACGGCGCATTCATCCTCGGCGTCCCGGAGGCTTTTTACGCCTTAGCGTCAAGGGCCCATGTCACGGTAGTGATATTCGACAACGCGGGTTACCTTGCTGTGGAAGAGAACGTGGACGCAGTCATGGATAGACTTCCTATTCAAGGGACTAGATACAAACGCTTCAGAATAGGGGAGACCGTAAGGTCGTTCAACGGGTTCTTCAGGCTAGTTGAGGATCCAAGTGAGGTGGGAGACGCTTTACGCGAAGCAAAGAGAGAGACCTTGATGGGAAGGACCTCAGTTGTACAAGTCGTCACTGAGGGAAGATGAATGTATGTCTGACTTCCTCCCCGCCACGGCGAGGGTTCCCTTCCAGAGTGGCTCATCGTTCCCACCATCTATTCGGGATTACATCTCTCATTTGGTGGGCAGTCGGGGTAGCCAGAGAGCCCCCCACTTGAAAAGAGGGGACTTTCATCGCAAAGCTCTAGTCCCTTAAAGGAAAGGAGAGATATTAATTGCTCCTCCCACAGTCCTAAGCCCTCGGTCAAGCTGGGGAGGAGCGTCATTAGCATCACTGAAAGATATTTCACAAAGAAGTATTTAAACAAAGGGGGCTATCCATTCCCGCCTCAGAGAGGCGAGGCTTTCCGCCCCCTTAACCCCCTTTTTCTGTAAACGTCTTCGTCCCTATGCGTTTCTTTCCCTCAAACCTCACTTCAACTTTAAAAGTATTGAAAACAAAAAGAAAAGGGGGAAAACCCCTAACAAAAAACAACCTTAACTTTTAAGCCCTTGGTAAGACTTCACGTCTTACTGTTTCTTCTGACCTTGAGCTGCTTGGTCTTTCTTCTGAGCCTTGTCCTTCTTGCCTGCCATTTTAGCTCTAATTACATGATACTCTTATGATAGTTAAAAGACTTTTTAGGACAGACGGATTATATCTCTGACATAAAGTTAGGAGGGGTATTACGTAAAATATCTAGTCTGTATACAATTAGCATTTTCTCTTTTTCATTACAAAATCCTCCTTTCTATAAATATTTTAATATTTCCTAGATATAGAATGATGAAAAACAAGGGAAGCTTTACGTCAAATCCTTGATACTCTAGATAGAGAAAAAAAGTTAAGTTCACGAATCATACCAAACGTCTGAACACTGTTAAGTCGCATGGAGACCGGAAAATATTGAAATCTAAGAAGGAGAAACTTTCGTCCCTTTATGGTGAACATTTATTTAATTATGTATAGCGTCCCTTTTTTGATGAAAAGCGAAATCGAGAGAGTCATCATTGTAGCTCTTCTCTTCAGCGTCTTGATCCTGTCCTCTAGCCTGACATATCTCTACGACCCCCCAGGAATTGACGGAGTTGGAGTTGTGGAAGAAGGAGCTTTTTCCCTGAAGGTATCGATGTTCTTGGTAAACTATGACGGTGAACCGTTCAATGGGTATGTGAGGTTCTCTTCCTCCTCGTTCAACGAAACCGTCTCCACGGATAATGGTAGCGTAGTCTTTATGTATAATGAAACAACCGTACCTCCGCTTAACATCAACGTCACTGTATTTGCCCAGGGGACGAAGGAAAGATTCAACCTCAGTTCTCTTGGAACGTATACCTTTGCTATATCGCCAATGTCTGCAGGACATTATCAGTCGAGGGATTTATCTTATGTCCTCATCAGGGGAGAGAACATCTCCGCATCTCTCTCGACTGTTCGTGGAGATGAGCAGGAGGGAGTCTTCACCATAAAGAACCATGAGTCCCACGTGAACGGATTAACCGACTTCGCTTTGCCAGTCTACTTTCTCCTTGCGTGTACGTTGACGGTAGGAGGAGTAATATCGTTCTTTCAATTTATTCCTTTTCCTAGGGGGCAGATGGACTTATTGAAGAGAATAGGGAAGGGTATGACGATCTTGACTAGAAGGCTATTTTACACTACTTTGTTAATGGCTTTTTCGTCAGCCGTGTCCTTCATTACGCTCAGCAACTCGCTAGGGTTAGTTGTGTGGGACGTGTTGCCCTTTGTAGTATTCTCCCTCTCGTTTTTCCTCACATTCACGGGGGTCGTTCTCATAGCCGGAAGAAGGGGGGTGAAGTACTCCCCTTTGATCCTGAGCTACATGTTAGCTGGAATATTTTACCATGAAGAGGAAATCGAGCTCCTTTTAGCTGTCTTGATCTCTATCACAGTATTAGGAGTTGGCATATGGAGGGCAGTGAGGACTAGACCATTACCCTAGTTCCCTTTCCTCACCCTTACTTGAAAGGATCATCCAGAATGCCTCGTCTGGACTAGCCTCAATTACGTCGTACTTAACTCCAGAGGAGTTGAGCCTTTTCTCGACGTCAAAGCTGTCAGATCTCTCCCATGTCTCCCTGATTTGCTTTCCGTCCCTAAATCTTATTACCTTGAAGTTAAGACTCTCCTTGTTTCCCGAGAAGACGACTCTACCTCTAGAGAGGACTATCACTTTGTCTATCACATTCCATACCTTGGAAGGGCTTACACTTGACAGAACGACACCTCCCTTGAAGCCCTTCACCAGGTCTGTGAGAGATTCGTCGAAATCGTCATATACCAGATACTCAGCCTCAGGTGTCATGCAGAACGCAACCTTCTTCTTTTCCAGCAAAGACAAGGAACCAAGCCTTCTCTCGCCTTCAACGTCAGAGCCCTTGCATACCTCCTTAACTTTCATCAGCGGGTCGAAAAGTGGGGCCTGAGGTATGTAGGCTACTAGGGACGGGTTCAGAGGTCTCTCGTCGAGTAGAACCTTACCTGAGGTGGGTTTCTCGATCCCAGAGAGAATGGATAGAAGGACGCTCTTTCCTGAGGAATGAAGCCCTATCACACCTACTCTTTCTTTGTCCACTTTGAATGTGATGTCGTGAAGGACTTCGGAGAAGTATTTCTTAGAGACGTGAAGGGCTGACAACAAGGGGATCATGTTATTTAAGGTTAAACGGCTAATAAAAATTCACTACATATAATTTGTACAAGTTAACTGACAAAAAAAGGCTGTTCGCTATATTAGGACTGCCTTCAATTGTTTCGTTTTTAAGAATCATATCGTTCTCTTCTTTTTCTGCTTTCCTTTCTTCATGGTTTTCTTTCCTTCCTTTTTTCTTCTTTCTCTTCCTACTTTCTTTAGGATTATTTCCTTCATGCTAAATCTCACCCATTTCATCCTCTTAGCTAAAAGGTACGCCTCTATGAAGGCTCCTATCCCAGTTAGCAAATACCCAACTAGCCTTGGATAGAATCCGTAAAACAATCTCACGCCGTGGAAAATTATGGAGGCGTTTCCTTCACCCTTAAGGGAGAACGTTCCTGATGTCTTCAACTTAAAGCTTGAATTCAGAAGTAAAGTAGTCGTAGAGTTGGTGAAAACGAAACTTCCGTTATGGACGTGTATTACCGACCTCGTGAACCATGGAGGAGAAGTGAAGTTCCAAGTGGTGACGTAGGAGGAGCTTAGAGGTAAGGCTATGAAGGAGAAAGCCAGAATCAGAAGTCCTAAAGAAGCTAAAGTATAGCCTATCATATCTCGATGCACCTGAACTTGTACAAAAGGAAAGACAGAAGGAGGACGTCTATCACAGCTAAGAGGGCTATTGATCCTAGATCTAGAAAGATTATAGCTAAGTAAATGAAAATCGACAGAACGGAACCTATGAAAGTTCTGAACGTCTTCCTGAGAACCAAGGACGAAGTGTAAGACAAGTTAGCCACGAACATATAACCTGTTAAGCTCTCTACGGCCCACCACAGGTAGTTCAACGTTGCTAAAGTAAGAACTAGAGTCCCGACCACCAGGAATATAGATATCGGGTACAGCACGTCCATGAGATACGCGTAAATGAAAGCTTTGAACTTGCCCTCCATCTGAACGAAAGTCATAAACGTTCCATCTGAAATGTCTTGTGACATTCCGAAGGAAGCATTCCTCACCGGTATTATGGAGAACATTGCAGTTACGAAGGTTATCATGAAGTTCATGAATGAGACCTCCTTCCCTCCCATCACTTCCCTGGTGTAAGGGAAGTCCAAGTTGAACGCTATCACTAGCGATGAAGCTAATATGAACGAGATCTCCACAAGTGTAAGCGTTCCTGCAGAGCCATATTTGTGTTTTGACATGAGAGATAATGTACCCACGGAGTTCACTCTCTACAAGCTCTCATTTCTATCCTGCAAGAACTCATTTCCATCCCAGTTCTCCCATGACGCTCTTCTCCAGTATGGAGTTTCTGATGTAGAGTATCCTGACTCCCCTGGACGTCAGCGCCCTCACGAAATCTGCAAGATCACCCTTAACCTTGATCTCGTTTCCCTTAACCTTTATCTTGAAACCCGCCGACGCGTTAATCGCCTTCTTTACGTTATCTACTACCACGTAAAACTCCTCCATCAAGTCATCCCTGATCAAGGTAGAGACGGAGTTCATGTACTTCAGGGTCCCCCCATTGATTCCCAGTAAATGAGTTGAAATTGATAACAATTCAGATGCGAGATGGGATGAAATTATGACGGTAACACCTCGCTCCTTCAGTTCCAGGAAAGTGTTGTATACTTCAAACCTAGAAGCTATGTCCAAGTTAGCCGTGGGTTCGTCAGCGAGAACTAAACTCGGGTCCTTGATAAGCGAGAAGATTATTTGAATTTTCTGCTTAGTCCCAGTGGAGAGGTCCTTTATTTTACTTTTCAGAAACACGGAAGCGCTAAACTCCTCTAAGAGTGGGACGACGTCCGACATGGTTTTCCCGAACTTGGAAGCCATGTCCCTTAGGACTTCCTCTACCGTCAAGAATTGGGGGAGATAAGTCCTATCCAGAACTAGGGATATCCTCCTTTGAGCCTCGTAGTCGCTCCACGGGTCTTTCCCGAACACACGGATGATCCCGCTAGTTCTCTTCAACATTCCGGCGATCAACCTGATGAGTGTCGATTTCCCCGCTCCGTTAGGACCAACTATAGCAACTATGCTTCCTTCCTGAACCTCAAAAGAGAGGGAGTGTAGAGCCTCGTAGTCGCCGTACCTCTTAGTCAAATCCTTAGCTTCGACTATCATCATTTAAGGATGTCTTTTTATCCTTTTAATTTTGTTCCAAGCAATTATTTTTTGATGTCCAAGGTTACTGCGGTGACTCCTTGCAGCGGGCCTGAAATTCAGGTAACTGTTTAAGTATCTGATACTACACGCCTATTTCGTCTTGTTGCTCTAGCAGGCACATCTCATGAGAACAAATACGTTTCCAGTAACAGCCGTACAAGGTTGAACGCTCCTAGTAAGCCCTTGACTTTCAATTTTCTGAGATATTCGCCATTCGTTTCTTTCGCCTTGTAAAGTACAGTTTCAATTAAATTAGAGAAGGGTAACTTAAGGAGGGACTTCTCATTCCTCCAGACGTTATAAAGCACCTCAAAATACCTCTCTGATGAAGGGATTGGTATGACGATAGCTTTATATCGGGATGCTTCCCCAGCCGCTTCTTCCTTCACGAACATGGTTGGATAGATGAAATTGTCGTTAAGCGTCCTAACTACGTCTGGAGCCCTATCTATGACACATCCTCCTGACGATAAAACGGGTGAGATCCAGTTAGTCTGGTTCAGGCCTAACTCGTCCTTTATCACGGAAACGTATTCCTCTGAGAAGTGGCTGGGAGAGATCTGAGAGAACTTTACCTTACCTGCAGTTTTTGCGACCCTAAGTAGATCCCTCAGGTCATCTCCCCAGGTTAAGATATCCTCGGTTATGAGGTTCACGTAACGGTGAAATCGGGATTGAACTTTAATCTCCTCCCTTATGACTTGGAGTGGGACCTTGGTTCCCTTTCTCGTAACTTCTACCTCGGCGTTAGAAGAAGGTGAGATTATAGGCACGAAAGACATCTCCTTGGTCTCGACTACCTTCGGACCGTGGAATATGTCTTCAAAAGACAAGGTCTCTACACCTCCCAAGACTACCGTGTCTATCCAAGGGACTTCTTTCATTAAAACCTCCCATGCCCCCGGCCCTCCTGCTATGACCCTCAGGTTTCCTCTTCTCTCCTTCTCTCCTGAAATCCACGTCGAGAATTCGGAGAAGGACATCACCTGAGACGGAGGCTCGCCGAATACCTCTTGAACTGCCTTAGATACAGGGGTCATTCCAAACGGGTCGTTTACGTAAACCCCTACGAAGTCTCCCTCAATCTTCCCTGGAGGACTCACGCTAACCGCGAAACCTTTCTTCAGCAGAGATGCCTCTACTTTCCTAATGCCGTAAGGAGGATGTTTAGATTTCTTTAGGAGGTTGAGCCTAGAAGGCAGTGGAGAGATAGAGTAAAACGTATTGAAGTCAGAGGTGATGGTTATTTTATTCTGCACATTGTATTTTAACGCACGTCGTCTTATAAAGAGGATGGTAATACATCATTATGCTAACATCGAGATTGAAGATGAGATATATCATTCGATAAGTTTCTAGACTGAAAAGCAGAGATGTGACTTTCTCCTCACGGTTCATGGAGAGGGATCCCTTATCGATTCAGGAATATATCTCATGCGGGATAGATAGAGTCAGAGACCACGTTTAGGACTGAGATTACGTTAAGGTCATTCTCATAACCACATGAACATGAAAACCAAAGACAAGGAACTTCCCTCGTCTTTCTCCCCTACTATTCTCGCTCTCATCATCTCTCAATAGAGATCTAATTCTCGAAGATTTACATAAGAGAACACGATGAGGACGCTGTTGAGTTTACCCCTTGACAGCTCATTATATGTCTAGTAAGGATTCACTTCTCCTGATTCATCCGTAATTCCTCTAAATCCGTTTAAGGTTTTTCATTTCTAGCGAAAATTATCAAAGAGATAACTAACTTATCCCTGCCGGTTAGAATCACCTTATTTCACGTTAATTTCTGCTTTTTTAAGATACATTGATGCCTTCATATGAGGACTTCATCAATCGTTATATTTTGATTAAGTGGTTTCTGGTCTACTGTAAATGGCTAAACTTTCCTTTACATTTAGCCCTCATTCTTGTAAATGGATAACCATTACACATCATGAAAACGTTGGATAGTTTTTAAATAAGAGTCATTTTAATCTTAATTACTGTGATTAATTCTAATAAAGTCCTGCTAATTTTAATTCTCATGGTTATTAGTATTATCCCTGTCATCAAGGTTTCAGCGTCGGAACCTTCTTCTGTCATAATCATAAATGCGCACGACGCAATAGGCTATACCTTCCTTGTCTCAAATTATTCTATCGGAATCGTTTTAATAAACGGGACTAAACAAGACTATATCCCTCTCTGTCATCTTTCAATAAATTCAACGGTGGAACACGACAGAAATATTTCAAGGTATCTACCTCACTTCCATCTCTCTCTTCAACCTTTCTTATGTCTTTACAACGGAAACTACATACTTTATTATGACACTTTCATATCGTCCGCTTTACCGTTTTTTCAATACTCATATCCTAACACTGTTGAGAAATTTTTACATGAATTAAAAGTAGTTTATGAAGAGGGAAGGGGAGTTTCTGGAACGATAAACGTCTCTGAACTGGACGAATTTCCGTTAGTCCATGCAGTAGTACTTAAGGGAGGACACATATGTGAAAATTATATAATTTCTCCAAGAAGCTTCACCTTCCTCTCTAACTCTACCAACTTATTCATGTACAACTTACCCGTCTATGCATGGAAGGATTTAATTATTGAATTTAATTTAATTACAGATAATAGTTCTATTAAATGTAATATTATAAATCAATTTAATTCTGTAAATTTTAACCCTTATCTAAAAGTATATGGAATTGGAATAAACGTCTTCAATGTGACTTCAGACCAGATCAATGACTACAACATTTCCTTGAGTCCTCCGTCTACTTTAATAAGTTTAGCCGGTTTAGGAGAGCCGATATTAGATTTAGGAGAGCAGACAGCTGAAAACAATCAGACAGTCTTTAGTTGGCTCGGATTCGAAAAAGGGCTACTCTACTTAAAGGAGCAGGTAGGTGAAGAAACAAGAGTTTTGATATTCAATGTAGTGAAAGAGAATCTTACAAAAATTTACACTTTTTATAATAAAACGGTATGTTTCCTTGATAACGGACTTGTAGCTTATAATTCCTCTTGGATTCAATGGTCCTACATGAACGAGACTGTAACAGAGAACTTGAACTTAACACCTATTTTTAAACATAACCCACTTCCAGGACTACCATTTTTTATTGGAAATGATTTATACAATGTAATATTTTATAATCATCAATTATATATAAGTTTTCTCACGTTTGTTGGGCATATTACATTCGATGAACCTATTTGCCTAGAGTCCTCTTCATCTGCGTATAATCCTTCAAGTAGTTATCTTCCTGCTGGTAGACAGAATGGCTCTATTATTTTGCCTCTACCTCCGATCTGTATTTACCAGCTACGGGGCTCCTCAAATAATTACATTTACGATCAGGCAAACTTGACTTCGTCAGCCTTATCATCCTATAAGTTCTTTGTGGACGGAAAGGTACACGAAGGGATTATCGTAGATAACGAGGAACCTCTTATATTGAACAGCGACGGAGTGTTCACATTTGAGAGACCGCTAGTGAGGGCTTCATTCACCCGGGTATACATCAATCAAGATTTAAACGTGTTGATTCTGTGTGATAAGGGAAACTATACCGTGGTGGATTTGCAGGACATGAGAGTGTTCAAGGCTTCAATGCCTCCTCTTGGATTCTCGGGAGATTACGCTATATTCCTCTACAACGACAGTTTATGCATGAGACCATTGTCGTTATTAAATACTTCAATTCGATCGTTAGAAAGCGACAGTTCAAACAGCGGTTTCAATTTTGAAACATTCTACCCTGTTATATTCCTATCAACCTTAATCCCAGCACTTGTAGTTGTCTTCATGTTCAGGAAGATCATGAAGCAGGTAAGACCTTAATTAGATGGGGGAGGAAAAGAGAAGAGTTTTTTCTCTTTTTGTCCCATAAGTGAGAAAGCCAAGCCGCCCAGATTATTTGAACAAGTATTTTTAATAACGTATCAATGCAATTTATTATGAAAGTCAACGTAGGAGACATTGCTCCAGACTTCACGGCTCCCACCGATGACGGCAGGGAGATCTCACTTTCTCAGTTCAGGGGAAGGTATGTTGTGCTCTATTTCTATCCTAAGGACAACACACCGGGGTGTACAAGGGAAGCCATCTCATTCAAGGACAGACACGATGAACTGGAGAAGGAAGGGGCTGTTGTAATAGGGGTGAGCTCGGATCCACCTTCATCTCACAAGGGGTTCAGGGAAAAGCTCTCATTGCCTTTCATCCTGGTCAGCGACGACGGGAAGATAAGGGAACTTTACGGCGCAAAGGGGTTCATAGCTCCCTCTAGGGTCACTTTCGTGATATCGCCTGAAGGAAAGGTAATCCACGTTTACAATTCGCAAATAAACCCTGCTAGGCACCCGGAGGAGGCACTTAAGGCAATAAGAGACGACAAATCTAAGCCAAGAAGTTGAAGGATTTGAAGCTCCCTGTGAACCTCTCTCCCTTATTCGCCACAAACCATGTTTTTATTTTATTTCTCTTGAATAATAATAAACTTTAAAAATTTAGGTTCCTAATTATTCATTATGAGAGAGAGACTGATACTTCTAGTCTTAGTTCTGGGCACTATGATGTCTGCTGTGGACTCTACTGTGGTAATACTCGCCTTGCCTACAATAACACAGGACTTGCATACCACACTCACGCTCACCATATGGACCATACTTTCTTACCTCCTAGTCATAGCAGTTATGACGACACAGTTAGGGAGGTTAGGGGACAGCATAGGTAGGGCCAGGATATACAACACCGGTTTCCTTCTATTCACTGTAGGCTCACTACTTTGCGGTATGTCCCCGTCTATCTTCTTCCTCATAGGATCGAGAGTCCTCCAAGCTGTAGGAGCTTCCATGATCCAAGCTAACTCAGGCGCGATAATAGCTGACATGTTCTCCCCTAACAGGAGGGGGAAGGCTTACGGCTTCACCTCTATCGGGTGGAACGTGGGGGCAACGCTCGGGATAGTAATAGGAGGAGTGCTCACTACCTTGGTAGGGTGGAGGTACATCTTCTTCATAAACCTCCCCATAGGTGCTGTAGCGTTCACCTTAGGATTGAAGTACATCAACTACGAAGGAAAGAAGGAGAAGAAACCCCTTGACGTTATAGGCACTCTCGGGCTGGGAATAGGCTTAGTCATGGTCAGCCTATCTGGGTCTGAGATAGCTGCCCTAGGAGTGAACCTGCTGGATCTCCTGACCGTGGGGGCAGGAATCGTAGTTCTAGCCATGACTCTGAACCAGGAAAGAAAGATCTCTTTCCCTATCGTTAACATGAAGGCTTTCAAGAACAGAACTCTGTCGTTCTCTATCTTGGCCTCGTTCTTCCAGAGCATGGGTTACTTAGCGGTAGTGTTCATAGTGATAATGTACCTTCAAGGAATAAGGGGACTCAGTCCGTTAGACTCGTCATTGCTCCTCATTCCAGGGTACGTAATTGCTAGCTCGCTCGGCCCATTCATGGGTATACTTTCCGACAGGGTAGGAGGGAGGGTCCCTGCCACGTTGGGGATACTGATGATGATGAGTGCTGTCGGAGTTTACTTCACTTTAACGCCTTCGTCCTCCTACTACACTGTAATCGCAGCGTCAGTGCTGGGAGGTATAGGGTCTTCCATGTTCTACCCTGCAAACAACAGTTCCGTCATGGCTAACGCTTCCGTGGGAGATTACGGCGGAGTTAGTGGGCTTTTGAGGACGTTGGCTAACATGGGGACGCTCTCGAGTTATGTAATGACCATAGCTGTAGCTTCGATAGCAGTTCCAAGACAAGTTGCGTTTGAGGTGTTCCTGGGTACCGCCAACCTGCTTGGAGGCGTTTCGTCTGCCTTCATGACGGGGGTAAGGACAGACTTGTTGGTTTCCGCGGGGATACTCTCAGTGGCACTCGTGTTGTCAGCGCTTAGAGGTAAGGAAGTGAGGGAGAGTAAAAGAGAAAAGGTTCAAACATATAGTCAGAAATAGTAATAGAAAACAAAAAATTCAACATTTTTAGCTCATATTAATGCAAAAGACGGAATACAATCCTAAGCCTCTACGGTTCACTGTATGCGTTTAGCTTTGATCGGAGAACTCTGTCGTTCTCTATCCTGGCCTCGTTCTTCCAGATAATATTGCATTAAGGAATAGACTCAGGGCATACGTCTCTGACTATGCAGATTCCTATTTGATTTTTAAATTTCTAGAAAATATAAAAAATGACACTAAATTATACAATTATCTAAAGACAGTAGAAGCACCTCCAGATAAATACATCTATGACGGTACACCGCCAGAAAGAGTAGAAAATATCATATTCGGACTGAAGGAAATAAGCGGGTCTGGAGCGACTAGGCTTAAAGCGATTGTTACAACTTTATTAACCCTAATCTAACAGAAGGAGGGTTTCGGTGATAGAGAGAAAGGATATGTATTCATCGACGAAGCGTGGTTATTCGTCAAATACCCAATCACAATGTCATTGTTGGAAAATCTAGCCAGAAGGGCCAGGAAATATAATACAAGGACTATTGTTCATCACACAGAGGCCCTATGATGTCACCACAAGTGAGGCGGGGATGACGATACTTGAACAGAGTGCAACGGTATTCTTATAGCTTTTATGGGAAAAGCCTGGGCACATATGAAGTGCCAAATCTGCTAAAAGCACTGCCGTTGTATGAGGGTCATTAACGTACTTCTATATTTCTTTTTACCTAGTTAGTTTAATGATTAAATATGGAATCCAAAATACCTACCATCGAGAAGCACAAGGGCGCTTACGTTAAAATAAGGATAATTGAAAGTTTAGATGAGTTGACGTTAGGGTTAAAATTACTTAAAGAGGGTTTCAGTAGGAATTCCGCAAACAAGGTCTTCCTATCCTGGAAGGCTTTTATAAGTGCATTAACAGTTATAAACCTTGATAAGATGCCTAGGGATGAGAAGGAAAAAGAGTGGTATTATAAGACTGGCTTCCTTGCCCCTACAACCGGGCTGAAGGGAATCTCTCAGAGACTTGATGAACTTGGATACAAGGTAAACCACCTCACTTCTACTGCATTGGAGTTGCATAGATATTCTTATAACGGGCTTTATAAGGGGGCAAGTGATTATGCTGATAGGAGTGAGGCAATAAGGGATATTCTTTACCTTTCTAAGGAGATAATGAGAGTCGTAAAGGACCTCTTCAGGGATTATTGGGGTGAGGAAATTGAGGAGCATTATAAAATTGCTGAAAGGGAGCTTAAAGAAAATCTTAGTTAATCGTTATTGCGAAGGTGTTTGTCAAACTACTCTAAGAAAAAACCTTGATCGTTATTCACTCTTGAATATTCCTAAAAACTAATAATTTCTCTTAACTATAAGTTGTTATGACGCTAAGCTTTTCTCCAGGGAGTAAGTGGGTTCCACCCCTTAAAAAGGGTGAGGGCAAGTGAGTTTGGGAGAGCTCATACGAAAAAGACAAAGGCATAGTTGAGTATAAGAAAGAGGCAGGCAACGGTAGCGGTAGTAGAATACTTATAGCCTACTATATATCTTACTCACTTGACAGGGAAAAGTGGGGGATTTACCTAGTAAAGGACGAAATAGAAAGGATATAAACGCACTTAAGTCTATGTACAATAACGACGTAATAGGTCACCTCTACTTTTCTCTAATATTCCTCCACGGGTTCACACACCACGTCATAGAGGATTTGAGGACTTCTAAAGGTGGTTTTAATTATACACAGGAAGACGAGTCCTAATGTGAGTACACTGCATTTACCATGACTCATGCTTTCATGAAGAAGAACTCCGGTACCGGTATATCCCTTTATTTACAATGGTTATCTTACCTAATTCCTCTGGTAAGGACTAGCATAATTTCACTAGCGTTGGGCATGCAAACGCAGGAGAATATAGTTAGGACTACTAACGCAGAGTACCTCATTATTCCCGCTACTGAGATTAAGGATGGGTTTATAACGGGCTTTCCAGTGCCGGGTTACCAATACAGTGGTTTAAGTCTTTCCCGATTTCTAGGCCTTTATCTGCAGGTGTCAAGAGTTCTGTAATAGATGAAGGATTATCTGAAATATACTATTACTTATCTAGGGATTCAGACGTAACGTATTTTCCCTCTGTCCCAAGCTGGGTTAAGGAGGACGAGTTTGTGAAGTTCTTGTCCCAGAACTTAAACGTTGGAATTGAGGACATTTGGAGTAATGGTTAGAGTCTGTTTACGATAGAGTGTTCTTAGTATCACTTCTCCCACGTACGAATTATATAGATGTAAGCACAGCCTCGTAAGCCTTGCTGATAAGCTATTTAACTTACCGATAACATAATTTGCCCGAGAAGCCATAGAAGGAGGAAGATACTTGCAAATATTAGGAAGATTTTTAATAGGGGTCATATTAGCGAGCCTTTGTGTTTCACAACCGCGTTTAGTATTAGCAAATTAAAAGTATTTATTTCGTTAATATGCTCTAACAGCGTTTACTACTTGTCTACACACGGTTCAACTTTAATGGTTAGTTGAAGGTTCCCCCATCTGAAAAGCGGTGCCGAGGTTTCTCCTTATCATTAGTGGGTACGTGTTAGTTACAGCATTATTAAGCCTCTTCTGTACTTCGCTTACCGTGCTTTTGTTACCAACTACTACAGTATATGTTATTTTATTAACTTTAGGAATAATATTTAAATCGGTTAGGACGAAGAAAGTCCCCTGAAGTTTTTCTAACAATTCTTTAGCTAACTTCTCTACGTTCTGTGTCCTCACTTAATTCGATTAGGATTAACTCATCTTGAGTAGACAAAATTGCAGAGTCTACGTGTTTAGGAGTTTTTGGTATATAGTTACTAATACGCACAGACCACGCCTTACACTCTCCTATCGAATAAGAGCGACTCTCGACTAGTCCTTTTAGTGAAGGTAATAGAAAACAAAAAATTCAACATTTTTAGCTCATATTAATGCAAAAGACGGAATACAATCCTAAGCCTCTACGGTTCACTGTATGCGTTTAGCTTTGATCGGAAAACCTTGCAGAGTTACGAGACATTAAAAAAAATTTAGTATTGATATGACAGAAGTTAAATAATTAGCTATAGGTTCGAAGATCTCCTCAGTGTAAAATGGATAAAATTTATTTCGTAACACTAAAAAATGAAAATATTTAAATCGAAGGAATTCCTGTAAACTGCTCTATAAGTATGTACATAAGTCTGCTGCAATTTACAAGATAAGGGGAAAAGGGAAAACTCCCTTCTCGAGGTCATTCCACTCTAGGTCTCTTCTCCTTCACGAATGTTCCATCTCTGAGTTCCTTCAATGCTTGATGAATTTCTTCGTCCGTGTTCATCACTATAGGCCCATACCAGGCTACTGGCTCCTTCAGGGGTTTCCCTCCTAGGACGAGGACTCTAGCTCCGCCCTCTCCGGACGAGACCTTTAACAAGTCTCCTTGACTCATTACGGCCAGCTGTCCCTCCTCCAATTCTGGGCTGTCTCCTATTCTCACTTTCCCTTTCATAACGTAAGCGAGAACGTTTCTTTGACTCCCCGGGTTGAAGACCACCTCGTTTTCCGGCTCTATCTCCATGTCTACGTAAAGAGGATCCACCTTCCTCCCTGCCCTCACTGGGCCAAGGATACCCATGAATTCACCTGCTATTACCCTGAATTTCCCCCAGTGGTCCTTTTCCTCCGATTCTCTCTTTTTCACGTCCCTATAAACAGGATATGTCATCTTTTCGGAGGCAGGTAAGTTTATCCAAAGTTGAAAGCCCATCACCCTCTCGCTCTTCCCTTCAGGACGGGGCATCTCCTGGTGGAATATCCCGCTCCCCGCAGTCATCCATTGAAGGTCTCCATGATGTATTATCCCCTTGTTTCCTTCACTGTCTTCATGCTCCGTTGAACCCTCTATCTGGTACGTTACGGTCTCAATCCCCCTGTGAGGGTGCCATGGGAAACCGTTAATGTAGTCAGACTTCCTATCAGAGCCGAAGAAGTCGAGAAGGAGGAAAGGGTCTGTCAACTCCACCGTATTGGGCCCTCCGAATACTCGGTATAACTTCACTCCGGCCCCGTCCATGGTATGTCTACCTTGTATGAGATATTCTATCTTTCTGTCCATGAGATAACCATTCTTCTCAGAGACATTAAACCTTGACGTTACTGAAGCGAAACCACGTGAATAGAGAGAAACCTTCTAGAATCATGAGCAAGCGTTTTTTATTTCTTTTTATATACTCCCTCTTCATGATCGGATACTTTGACGGGCTTTGCGAACCTAAGAACCCAGGAGGAATAGCTACATACGGATACGTTATCTATGAAGGTAACGTGAAGGTCAAGGAGGGATACGGTTTAGCAGCGGAGCCTTTCTCACCTTCTTCCACCAACAATGTAGCAGAATACACAGGGGTACTATGTCTCCTCACGGAGATGAAGAGAATCAACGCTGAAAGCCCTGAGATAAGGGGAGACAGTCAGCTAGTCATCAGGCAACTCAACGGGGAGTACAAGGTGAAGAGTGAGAGGATAAGATCCCTTTACGAAAGAGCGCTCGAGATAGCTTCGGAGATAAATGCGACCTTCGTCTGGGTACCCCGTGAGATGAACAAGGAAGCTGACTCTCTCACCAGAGTAGCATATGAGAAAGCAAGGAGAGGAGAGATCAGAGAGGTGGGCTGTGACTAACGCTTGTTTCCCCCTCCCCCTTACTCTTGAACGCAGACATGAGTCTCAAAGGAAGCACTAACTTGGGAGCGGGAGAAAAGTCACAGCCACCAGCATGAAGATCACCGAAATAGTCAGGAAAACCGTTCCAATCATGGAGCTCCTCTGAAGGGACTTCCTAGCTTGCATCAACATCTCGTCATCAGGGAGTATGTTCCTGTACAAACTCATCATCCTGTCCATGTCCCTCTTCACGAGCCCGCCTATCAGCAAGCCGATGAACCCGAAGACCCCTCCTACCAACACACTGAGCCCCCAGCCTGATCCGAACAGGATAGCATATACTTCACCCATTCCGCCCCCTTTGTAATACCCTATCATATAATGAAGGAACTGTCCCGCTCCGAACACTATCGTAATTATACCGGAGGATTGAATTAATGTCACAATCCCCGGTAGGAAATTCCTCAACTCCCTCACGGACTCCGCTGAGATCTTGCCTAGCTTGGGTACTATCATGACGCCGAAGAGTGTGGTAGTACCGTAGTAAATCAGTCCAAAGAAACCATGTATTACGTTCAATGCGAACGCTATAGGAACCAACTCCCTTCATCTCAAATTGACAACGCCACACAGCCTGAAGAAGGTATTATAGCTACAACGAAAGACAATGCCATGAGGTACGAGAAGTCATAGTTATACGTGCTGTAGAAAGCCAGACCACCCGCGGCAGCTAGGCCCACAGCGAGCACAGTAGCCAACCCCATGTAGAATAAGTCCTTCCTATCGCTCAGGTAGGTCAGGGCGAAAAGAAGCACTGCGCCCAACCCGCTAAGTATAGCGAGGCTGAGGTGAGACGAGAGAAGTGCGGCCATCCACGTCTGGGTTAAAGGGAACTGATCGTTCAGGAGGGTCGTTGTACCCGCGAGAAAGGCACCTATCAAGAGTAACGTCTCCACGGAGGAGGCTATCAAGACGGGTTTATTCCTGGTCAGATTTTCTGTCATGACTAATCAAGATAATGTTGAAAAATGCAGTAAATAAATATTTCTCTTTATTTTTAAACGTTACCTTCTCATGGAGTAAAACAACAGGAAGGAAGTCACTGCTACTCCCAAGACGAAACCGGTCCCCATACCCAGAGCGTACATAGGGACTGAGAAGCCTCCGAAGTAGAAAAGCCCTGAGAAAGCTGCACCTAGGATGCACAGAACGTCTATTATGGACACGACCTTCAGCCCCAGTCTACCGCTCCTTGCTGCAGCACCATAAAGGAAGATCGCTAAAATTACGTCTGCCGCGGCAGCGTATATGTGAACGGTGATTGGGACCCCTAGGAGAGGGAGCTTATATACTGCTATTCCCATCCCCGCGACGTAAGTGAAGAGAAGGGACGCCAGTTCCAGTGCCGAGATCGCAGGGACGTACTCGTTCTTTGACATTACAGAGTTAACTTGATCATATATTTCCATTACTGACTTGCTCATATGTATCAAGAAAATGTAGAGAAAAAAGAGTTTTAAAATCTTATTTTCAAAACTTTTGTAATTAGTAAAATTCTTTATAAAAAACCATCATGAACGCAGCTGACGCTAGGATGATGTAGAGCGCAGCGTCGATTATCGTAGTAGGTGCAACACCTATTGTAGAGGCTAATAGGAAATTTAAAGGAATAGAGAGAATAATAAAGAATAACGCAACCCCTATCATGAAGTTCAGATTTGCTTTTCCTAACATGATAATCACCTCACATTTTCAAAAAGAAAGGATTACTTTATAAGCATTTCTAAGGCCTTCACAAAGGACAGTAAGTCCACCGGAGATGAGTTCCACAGAATCGTGTAGGCTATGAAACTGGCGAAAGCTGCGGTGGCACCGAAAATCAGCCCTAGGATTAAAATTCCTAGCTTGTTCATCATGAACCACCTGAGAAAGTGTTACCGTCGCTCTGAAGTTCAGTATAACAGTTTGAAGGCTTCTGGTTTTGGCCCAAAATCAGTTTCCCGCACTGCGTCTTCGAATCGTAAGAGTCCAAATAAGCTGCACCCTCTAGATCGGACGTATGATCCATGATCGGGGGAGCCTTAGTGTTCATGGAAACAGCGTAAAGGAAGTCCGTATCCTGGTCCCAGTAGAGTTGTACGTAAGGGAGGGGACGGACTGTGGGACCGGTAACTACTGCTGCCCCATGCCAAGGATCGTAAGTCGATCCGTGACAGTCACAGTGGATTATACTCTTCGCTCCAGCTGCTACTGCTGCTTGGTATGCACTGGATGGAAGGAAGTTTGGAACATTCCCTCCTGGTGAGAAATACTTAGGAGGGTAGAAGTGTATCTCTGGTGGAGCACAGCCTAGGTGCTGGCATATAGCGCTGTAAGCTACTATAGACTTGTTCGGTCCGACTCCACCTGGGAAATCATATGTAGCTCCGTTCTGTGGTATGGTCACCTTAGTCGGGGGTATAGCCACGGGTTTGTCGTTCTCGTCTCCCATGTTTAACAGGAAAGTTATGTCCCCCAGCATAGGGTACTGAAACAACATGATTGTAGGTTCGTTCACGGGGAAAGTGGACGCCTTTATTGGGTTCCCGTTGGAGTCGACTATCACAATCCACGGGAAGCTCTTTAACGTTACTTCCTGAGGATTCAACACGGAGACCAGGGGAAGAGCAGACGCAACTGTGACCACGCCTATTCCTATGAGGACTCCCTTCAGGAAGGCCCTCCTCCCAGGGCTCAGCGGGCCCACGTTTTGTTCGGCGTAATTGTACAGGTAGCCTCTTCCTGCCTTCATGAATTTCTCTTGGTCGAACTTCTCCTTTCCGTGCCTCATCTTCCACACTAACTTCCACGCGAACGCTAAATCGTCCCTACTAATGATTACCTTTCTCAAGGTTCATCAATACGATCTGTGAAGAACGTTTCATAAAAACTTTTCTATTACAATTTACAATATTATTTAATATTAACTATTTGAACTATCGATTAGTTTTTCTAAAAATATATTTTACGATGTATAAATTTTAGAAGATTAATAGGCAAAAATGTTTAATATTTTTATTAAATTTTATGAGTTATGAAACGTAACATAGTTTACATATTGATGAAACTATTGAAAACATCTTAACTTATTAAAAAAAGGTTTTTTAAGCTATTGGTAAGATTTTCGTTTGAGGAAAATGAGTTTCTCAGAGAAGATAAAGGAACACGCTGAGGTAGCTTGGTTTGTCGTAATGTTAATTCTTGTGGGCGTGTTTGTAGCATGGAACATAGTCGGGGTTACTAACGGGTCTAGCACTAGCTATAGGTACGGGTTGCCTCTGAAGAGCGGAATGCCAATGAACGCGCAGAACGCCGTGAACTACTTTCAGGCACATTCAGACGGCGACCAGGAAGTAGTAAACGGGGTACTAGTTGTCAACATGTCTGTCGGGTTCAAGGGATTTAGCCCTAACGTGATCGTAGCCAACACGAGCGAGCCTGTAGTCATAATCCTTCATTCCCCACAAGTAGTAACCGGCTTCTTCATGAGGTTTCCTGACGGTGTTGTTAACGTCAACGCCGTCCCCGGTTACACTAGCTACATTTACTTCGTGACGCCTTCCTCGCCGGGTAACTTCACATGGCGTGACCCTGAGTACGCCGGATACAATTTCTCCTATTGGACTGGGACATTAGAGGTGAAATAAATGGAAAGAAATCAGTTGTTCTTGTCTTATGTTAAAATAGGAATAAGAGCTACTCAAGAAGCAGTTAAGGGATTCCTCCTTAAGGCTAAAGGAGTAGCTAGACCAAAAGACACCTTAGGGTTAACGTGGCTCTACATGCTCGGTTCCATAGCTTGGCTAATCACTCTGGGGACCGCTGCAATGAACATGAGGACTTACTTAGTGTACAACTCCAATTCCCCTGCAGTCGGACCGGTTTACTACACCGCGCTGACTATACACGGCTGGTCCGCCATGTTGGGTCTAGTACCAGACGCTGCGTTAGCTGTGATACTCTACTCCATGTATAAGTCTGATCTATCCGTGGTTCACGTCCGCGCCGTGACATCGCTGTTCTGGATAGCCAACATTTCTCTAGCTCTAGCCTTGTTCGGCGGTCCAGACATGGGCTGGTACATGTATCCGCCCTTAGCTATAACTGACAACGCTGCGTTTCAGGCATTCAGACTTTACCACGGAGCAGTGATGGGGTTAGCTTACCTCTTCCTAGCGTTCAACAGCGCTGCAGGGGCAGCTGCATCACTGATCCTTGTGGTCGACTCTTACCTGACGAAGAAGAAGGATCAGAAGATCAACATCTTCGCTGCTTACGGTGTCGCCTTCGCGCTTGTAATAGGTGTGACGCTTCCTGCACTTACTGCCGCAGAGCTCTGGTACGTACTTGCAGTGTGGTTACCCTCCATTGTGAAGGTGAACCCTCTACTCTGGGTAATACTCTTCTGGTTCTACGGGCACCCGGTAGTATACTACGTACCCTTCCCGTTATTTGGAGCACTGTATTATTATATCCCGATCTATGCCCGCAGACCACTATTCAGTGAGAAGTGGGCGAGGCTCAACATATTCCTCCTTGCCATCGGATCCATGTTGATATGGGTACACCACTTGCAGACATTCCCGCTTCCTACCGACTTGAGGGCATGGATAACCGTGTCCACCTTGGTATTGGCCTCAGGATCTGGGCTCACTGTTCTCAACCTGGGCCTCACCATTCTAACTGGAAATGGATATAATTACAAGGATCCCTTAGGAATGACATTCCTCATAGCGTTAATAGGGTTCATAATAGGAGGAGTTCAAGCCCTCCCGCTTCCAATAAACTTGATCAACGGTGTAGTTCACAATACCTATTACGTCGTGGGCCACTTCCATCTGGTGATATGGACTCTCATCCTCGTCGGCTTCACCGGGGTATTCCTGGACTTGTTGAAGGCATCCAGGCCAAACTTGGAATACGGAAGAAAGTCGAGGAACCTCATGTTGGCAGGGATTCTCCTCTGGACTATTCCGTTCGTCGGTGTAGGGTATACAATGACGGTTGCAGGATATCTGGGACTCCTCAGAAGGGTCATAGCGTATCCTCCGATGTTCACGGACTATATGCAGTTGATGTCCTTCCTGGCTGAGATCGGGATACCCGGACTAGTCCTGACCATCTCCACTGCCATAGCCGAATACGTAAAGGCGGGGACTCCTGTCATAAGTAAAGTCACGTCTTTCTCTCCTTCCCAACCTCCCTCCTTCATGATCGAGGGAAATAAAGGGGGGATTAACATGGGAAGGAAAGTTAACTTCAGGTTAAACACAGGTGATAAGATTGGAAAATCCTGAAAATGAAAAGGAAAAAAGTGAAAATAAAAGAGATAAGGAGGAAGGAAACATGGAGGAGAAAGGAGAAGAAAGACAAAAAAGGAGGGGATTATTTGGAGAACTTCTAGATAGGGTTGGAATAGACGAAGCTCCCCTGTTCAGGACTCCAGATTACATGTATAACGTTTCTTACTGGCTAGGGGCAATGGTGGCAGCTAGCTTCTTCTATACTGTGATAACCGGGCTTATACTCCTCCTCCTTTATGAACCCGCAAACGCGTACGGCCAAACTGAAGCCATCATAAACACGATTCCTTATGGGTCGGTGCTTCTCTTCAGCCACCTCTACGGATCGTATATCATGATAGTCCTAGTTTACATCCACATGTTTAGAAATTATTTCAAAGGAGCATATAAGAAACCCAGAGAACTTCAGTGGATCACAGGGATCCTCCTCTTAGCCCTTACTCTAGGTGCCTCCTTCTTCGGCTACAGTATGGTAGGGGACGTGTTGGGTATAGACGCTGTCGACATAGGTGCTTCTCTCCTAATCGGTACGGGTTTCCCCGGGGCTACTACCATAGTAGGCTGGCTCTTCGGTCCAGGAATTGACGCTGTGCAGTCGTCGAACCCAGTTGTCAGGAGCGAGTTCTTCGATAGAATACTCGGATGGCACATCATCATGGTAGCGTTAATAGGATTGCTTTTTGTAGTCCACCTGATGCTATCCGAAAGATATGGTATGACTCCTTCTGTGAAGGATAAGCCCAAAGTTCCAGCTTACTACACCAAGGAAGAGCAACAGAGGTTTAATGCTTGGTGGCCTAGGAACTTCGTTTACATGCTCTCCATATTACTTATGACATGGGGGATAATCCTAATTGTACCTAACGTACTAGTTAACTTGAACGAAGGGACGTTCTTCGGAATCAAAGTCTCTCTGCCGTTGGTTATCAATCCGTTCCCCGCACCTCAAGCGTTCACTGCTGCAGCCACGAACACCGCACCTTATCCCCCATGGTTCTTCCTGTTCCTATACAAATTTGTGGACTTCCTATTACCTAACGGTTTACCTTTACTCCCCTCTATGGTCATCTCAGTCATGGTAGTAGGACTGGTCGTAATAATGTTGATACCTTTCTTCGAGAACAGCCAGCTGATGTTCATAAGTAGCAGGAAGTTCTGGACGTGGGTAATGTCGATGTTCGCCTATTCCCTGGTTGCGCTATCAATCTGGGGGTACCTAGCTCCTGGTGTTCCCGCGCCATTCACGCAACAGCTCGAAATATTGGGAGTACCTGCAGTCCTAATAGCCGCGATAATCTACGTTTCCGGAAGGAAGAAGGGAAAGACACTGGAAAGCCCAACAGTTAAAGCCCCTCTCATTGGACCCACCTCAGTTCTGGGCACATCTGTGAGTATCCTGTTCCTCGCCGGTGCGTTCGGAGATTTCCTTCTCAAACCTTCAATGGCTGGTCTGCTCTTGATACCCTTGGCGGGAATCTTCGCTTACCACTTCACGTCCAGGATGATTAAGGCTTTCGGCTCTCCGTCTTACGCTAGAGTATCTAGGGAGATCAGCTTTTACGCTATCCCTGTAATATTTATAGTGACGGTATTCCTGCTTTTCCTGATGACTACATTGCCCAGCGTGGGGGTAGCATCCTCCTTAGCCGGAATAGACTTAGGAGTCATAGTCTTCTTGTGGGGATACGCGATCAACTTGTACCACCGTGTAGTCTACTCAAGGTAACCTGTTTTTTCCATTTATATCTTTATACTTTTTGAGGAATTTTTAGATTTTACTAACTAAAGTCACTATTTTTTCTTTTATTTTGCAAAAAGAAAAATTTTTAAGCATCAAAACGTTATAGAGATATAATGAAGGAAGTAACACACAATAACAAGAATAGAACAACTTTTAATTTGGTAGCACTATCACTGATAGCCCTGACCATGAATCCCCTCACAGAGGGCATGGAGACGGTCCACGAATGGCTATTCATGGCCAGTCACTACGTTTTGGTCATAGCAGGGTTCCTCATGGCTTTCAGGTGGTTGAAGGGGAGCTTGCTATTCATCGTTCCTGCTACCTCTCTCCTGGTGTTTTGGCACGTCCCTCTGTTTTACGCTTTGGCGGGAAGCGACCTAGCTTTTCGACTGGCCTGCGACGTGTCGATGATAGCTTCCGGTATTCTCATAGGAATATCTTCATCTTCCATGTCGACCCTCACATGGTTGACCTTGTTCGTAACTTGGATGTCAGCTGATACCTTCTTCTCTATAGTACTTCTCCTCCAAGTCCCGGCTTACTCCAACGTCGCATTTCCTTTCTCTCCTTTCACACCTTCCCAAGAAGTTACCACGGCTGTTGCCATGTGGGTTTTCATGTCTGGTATAATAGCTGTGGTCTTAGGCAACTTCTTGAGGAAGTTGATATTCTGAGGTTCAAAGGATAGATTCGAGGTAGCTTTTATTTTATTTTACTAACTCTTAACTTAACATTACGGAATCATGTATTAGATTTATAATTGAACTATACCTGACTTTCTATTCCACACTGCGATTGAATTAAGGTTCCTATTTTATTTTTCTTCTACATTACTACTTAACTACCTATTTGTTCACGTTTATTATACAGACTGAAATAATCAGGATTATTATATATCTCCTACCTTTGAGAGAGCGTGGACTACCACGCCCTTACTGACGTGGCTTTCTGCTTCCCAGCTCCACCTTGCCAGCAGTTAACTGTTAGAGGGCGGAGCTCCACACCGGTCGTTCCGATCCCGACCTTGAGTGAACATTCCACGTGCCTTGAAGACTACTAATGAACAGAAGCGTACCACAAAGACCCTCGCTTAGAGGCGTCTCGGTGACGCCTACTCCGTCGATGGTTGCCATTTAATATGCATACGGCTTTTTTGTATTTAGCTTTCACTTCAAAGAGGCTATCCATCCCCACGTGTGTCCTCGACCCCTTAACTCCATCAAGGTAAAATTATTTTCATCTCTACGTCTCAAGTCTCTCTTCACTTTTGTTATCCGTCTCTCTAGAGATGTCGGTGAGGCTAAAGCCTCAAAGGACTCAAGTATTTACTTCATCGCTCTATGGACGTACTAAGAAATGGAATAGTTAGTACCGCTTCGCTTAATATCTAGAGAATAAGTGTAAAATGACACTGACTACAAATCTCCAAGTTCTAGAGAAGCGTTGTAGTTACGATCAACAATCAACACAATAAGAACAGACAAATACAGGATTACAAAGTCAGATCCTCCTTAGCATGTCTATATTTAGTACACCTCTTGGAATTCTTTAGATCCATTTTCATTACTGTCCTACTATCTCTATCATCGTTATAGGAGAAGTAGCTTACAGACTCGGAGAAGTTATACTTCGTCATACCTTAAAAGACAAGGTTTATATTTCAGATTCACACGTAGTTCCAGACATTAACGTGAAACGTGGGGAGGTTCCTACACTACGTATCCGTGGGGGCAAATGACCTAACGTTTCTTGAGGAGGTGCGGTAAGCCTTAGACGTCAATATTGAATGAAGTTCACTTCACCTTTAAAGCCTGATGAATTATGACATAGTGATAGTAAAGAGCGTGAACTAATGACATCTCCCTACTATCTTGTATCGCATATTCACATCCATTTTTGACTAACGTAAGAAGATTTTTCATAAGGGTGTTTTGTAGACTTCTTCAATTCGTCCAAAGACGCGGAAGAAACACTCTTTTAGCTAAATGCTAGATTTAGAATTTAGTGTAAATTAGCAGACTTAATATCAAAAGGAATTGTAGTGTTCTACGAAGTACTATAAGGGGGTATATCCTCACTGAAGGGACTTCTTCTCCCCACAACTAGTAAGTTAAAAATGAAACTTTGCGAACCATATTAATAAGAAATTGAGATGATATAATATAATAACAGACTTGATAAACTAAAATGTATTCTCTTCACCATCACATGAACTGAGATACCATGAATAACAGATTTAGCTAGCAGTATATTTAAATTCAACCTAAATACATTTTATTAAGTTTACATCGAGATAAAATTATCGAAATACAAACTTAAATAGTCAAGAGGTCATATAAGGTTTGAAATGAGTATTTTCGATCGCCTTCATTACTTCGAAAAATGGTTTATTCTTGGTGCAATTGTAGGCGTAGTTGCTGGTCTTGCTGCTACAACGTTCTATGAGTTGTTACACTTAATGGAGTTTATCTTCCTTTTCAAATTTATTGGAATGTCTTACCCTAGGCCTTTAGGAGAAGGAGGAACCCTTTCCTTCGTCTTCAATAAGGGACACTATTACTTAATTCCCTTTTCTATCGCTATAGGTGGTGCAATTTCTGGATTCATTGTTTATACATTCGCCCCAGAAGCTGAGGGACACGGCACCGATGCTGCAATAAGGGCATATCATGATTATCAAGGTAAGATGAGGTGGGTAGTAGTTCCAGTAAAGGTGATTGCTTCTGCCGTGACTATAGGGTCTGGAGGTAGTGCAGGGAGAGAAGGCCCTACAGCGCAGTTTTCTGCAGGCATAGGGTCGTTATTGGGAGATCTCTTTAAGCTCTCCCCAGAAGATAGGAGGAGGATGGTTGCTATAGGAATTGGAGCTGGGATAGGTACGATATTCAAGACTCCAATTGGCGGAGCCCTACTAGCTGCAGAAATACTCTATAGAAGAGATCTCGAACCAGAACTGATTTATCCAGGGTTAGTCGCCTCTGCAATAGGTTACGTAATCTTCGGCTCCTTTTTCGGCTTCACACCGGTCTTTGGCTACTACCTCGGTACATTCAGCCCGTTCCGTTTACCAATGTACGCAGTATTAGGCTTAGTAAGCGGGGTGATGGCTATACTTTACGTAAAGTCGTTCTACGGAGTCCAGTACGTCTTCAAGAGGCTTAAAATAAGTAACTACTTTAAACCCGTAATAGGTGGACTAATAATGGGGGCTATAGCATTAGTAGCCCCAGAAGTAATAGGCACAGGTTACGGATGGATAAATTTGACTGAGTATGCTAAATTTAATGCCTTTTATTCACCCGTACTTCCCCTAATAGTTCTGTTAGTTTCACTCCCGTTTTTGAAGATCCTTGCTACTTCCTTCTCCATCGGCTCAGGAGGAAGCGGAGGAGTTTACGCGCCTGGACTTGTCATAGGGGCGACTTTAGGGGCTGACATAGGACTGCTCTTCCACTATTTATTCCCACAAGTAGCACCTGCAATTGCTCCCTTCGTAATAATAGGTATGGCTGCTTTTTTCGGAGCCGCGGGAAAAGTTCCATTATCTGTAATAGTTATGGTTACTGAGATGACCGGGAGCCTTCAGATTTTACCTGGGGCTATGATAGCTGTAGCTATTTCATATCTAGTATCTGGCAATTATACAATTTATCGGGCTCAAGTTCCCACAAGGAGGGATTCGCCAGCACACAAGATGGAATATGAAACCCCAGTAATGAAGGTACTGAAAGTTAAAGACGCAAAGTTATTGGATATAAGGGTTAAAATACACGATAAGGTAGAGACTGCACTTTCAAAGATGACAGAGAACAACTTTATGAGTCTACCTGTAACTGACGATAATGATAACTTTGTAGGAGCAGTGTTTTTAAGGGATCTGGAAAAGGCAGACAGAAAAGACACTGTAGCAAGATATGTAATCAAAGGAGTGCCTTACGTTAAGCTAGACTCGTCCTTTGAAGACTGTTGGGAAATAATGGCTAGGCTTAGAAGCAGGTGGGTCTGTGTAGTCGATGGTGAGAAGTATATTGGAGTCCTACCAATAGATAATTTACTTCAAGCATATGAAAAGACCGTTAGAAACGTTTCATAATATGCTTAAAATTCACTAAGATTCAAAATTCTTTATTTTCTTCAAATTATTTAGATCATATCATTTCAAATTATCTAAATATATTATATTTCAAGAATTTTATCTTTGTTCTTATTTTCTTTTTTCAATATGTACATATATTAATCTTTTCATCTTAGACCTTACTACCCAGCCTCATCTCTCCACTTTCGTAACTCATTACCTCTCCTTACAAAAGATAGGGGTTAGTTCCACAGCTGAAGTCGTCTCGATCTAGACACAAGTTAAACCGTCTCACTGGTCTATGACAACTAAGATATGACGAAAGAGTTTCCTTTCTTCTTGTTCTCCGACCTTACAGCCTTCACTGATACTATGAGAAACAGTAGTCCCGCTATGCTGGACACGGACACGTATATGAAAGACCCTAGATGTGAGACCAAGAAGAGGTAGCTGAACACAACTCCGCCTAAAACTCCTGCAACGGCTTTCCCCGTGTAGAGTATAGCGTTATTTGAGGTAGAGAACTTTGACCCGAAAAGGTCTCCAACGAGGGAGAAATACAGGGTTATTGTGGACCCCCCGAAGAAACCTATGATCACAGCTGAGATAGGCAGGAAGCCGACCAAAAGGAGGACTGACCCAAGGAACATCATCAAGTCGGTCATAGCTACAGACTTGGCTCGTCCTATCTTGTCGGAGAGGTGTCCTATGATGGGTCTACTTACTCCGCTCATAAATGGAAACACGCTTATCAACAACGCTAGGTACTCAGGGGAGAAGTCCTTAGCAAGGTAAGCTAGAGAAGAGGACATGACAGTCAAGGGGACTGCAGCCATCACGAATGACAAGTAAAGGGACCACCACCCCCACGTCTTGAGGAGTTCACTGGGTGTCCTACCGGGGTTCTGCTTCTTAGGATACTCAGCGAACCACATGAGGATTGGGACAGCTATTATCTCCGAGATGCCTATTAAGAGAGTGGGTTCCCTGAAGGAAGAGAAAGTCTCTATCAGGGGATTTATAGCGGAAGCTCCCACACCGAAGCCTAATGAAACTAGACCCGTGGCTAGACCTCTCCTGTCTGCATACCACTTCACGGCTAGGTTGGAAGCTATCCCGTAGAGTATTCCCTCTCCCACACTCCCTAGCGACCACCAAACGTAGAACTCATAGATGGAAGTGGAGAACGACGTGCCGAGGAATCCTACCGCCGCAAATATTGCTGAGATTATACCAATCTTCCTAGGACCTTGTTTGTCCGCAAAGTGGCCTCCCACTGTCTGGAAACCCGTGGAGAAAATCGTGAACAGAGTGAACGCTACTTCGACCTGCACTAAGGATACCTGAAAGCCTGACCTGAACAGAGGTTCTAGTGCGTTCCACGAGTACTGGTAAAGGGAGTTGAAGAGCATTGTGATGAGTCCTATGACAATGAACCTTTGCCTCCGCTCCATTCCTTCCTCTTTTGCATGAAGGAAATAAAAACTTTTCTATACTAAAAACAATTAAAAACAGAATCTAGAAGCGAATGTTTCTTAAAAAGTTAGAATAAACCTTATACATGGTATTAACTTCGTCCATATCTACGAACTCGTCCACTGAGTGAGCGTTCCTTATGTCCCCCGGACCGTAAACTATGACTGAAGTCCCGTTCCTCCTGAAGTGTTTTCCATCAGTACTATACGGTACGGCTACTTTCACAGGGGGGTTCCCTGTCACCTCTGATATTGCTTTCTCTAACACTTGTATGTGTGGGGTAGAGGGATGCGTGAAATTTGGAGGAGAAGAGTTAACTACCTCGACCTCGCTCTCCTTCACTGTTCCCTTTATTTTCTCCATCATGTCTTCAAGGTTCATGGTCAATGGGACCCTTACGTCGACCTCTGCCTCACAGTAGTCTGGGACCACGTTAGATTTGATCCCTCCCTTCACCGTACCGACATTCACTGTCACACGCCCCATGTCCTCTTGGAACTCAGGCTCTGAATCCATGATGAAGGACCTCTCCACAATATCAAGGGAGCAAAGACGCCCTATGTCGTTCACTATCTTCACAATTGCGTTCTCTCCATGTGAAGGGATACTGCCGTGTGAACTTCTACCCCTGGCCTTTAGCTTAAGGGTGATCATCCCCTTTTCCCCTAAAACTATCTTTTCCTTCCCCGTAGGTTCGGATATAAGGACCAAGTCGGGCTTATATATCTCGGAGAGCCTCTTGCTACCGTGTTCTCCTCCAGTCTCTTCGTCGGGGACTGCTGTAAATATGAGGTTATAGTCCAGTTTGTCTACCAGATCAACGTAGAGTTGCATGAAGACTGCCAGTCCTGCCTTCATGTCTGCCGTACCTCTCCCGAACATTTTACCGTCAACCAAAGTAGGAGAGAACGGGGGGTATTTCCACGCTTTCAAATCTCCTGGGGGTACCACGTCAAAGTGACCGTTCAACATGATAGTCCTACTGTTGGTCTTCATGCTCTTCGATACCACAATGGGATATCCCCTGTCAAGCTCTAATATTTCAGCATTGGTTCCCTCGCCGTGCAACCACTCTGCTATAAACTCAGCCGTGTCCCTCAAAGAGGCGCTATTTGAAATTGAGGGTAACTCAACAAGTCTTGACGTCAGCTTAGTCAAATCCATTTATTATTTCATCTCAGCTCTTCCTTTAAAACATTGGCAGTAAGTGGAAAAACAGGCGATACAATTGGAGTTCCTCAATCTAAGTGTATTTCCTCTTCACTTTCCACGTATTCTTTGTGGAAAGTGCAGGAAAGGACCCCGTTCTTGAACCTAGCTGAAATTAACGATACTGAACCGGGTAAACTGACCTCCCTTCTAAAGCCGTCTTCAGTGCTCACAATGAGCTTTACTTTGTTCTTGAGCCTCACGGACAGCTTGTCCTTACTGACCCCGGGTAGCTCCATTGTAAATACGACCTTATCACCTGACTCCACAATTTCGGGCTCCACGTCCTCACTTTCCTCCTGTGTAACAGGGACTCCGTTTACGAACTTCTCTACCTTGGGTTTTCCGTCCGGACCGACGCTGACCCTAGTTACGACGGAATGAGAGAAATTGTTGTCAATGTCTCCGAACATGGACCTTATGATCTCTTCCTGATCCTTGATCATCTTCTCGAACATATCCATGAAAGGATCACTTGGCTGAACTGCATCGTCTTTCTTATCGTCTTTATTATCCTTCTTCTTCCTACCGAACATAGGTACCTCTTCGCATTGTTAATAAAAAAACTTTTCTAAGCTAGATAAAACTCATGAAAAAAAGCCTTAACTTTGTTAAGACACGTAAAGTAGGCCAGACCTTTTCATAGATTCCTCGATCATAGCCTTAACTATGTCGCTTTTGAAACCCTTACAAGAGACTATGATTACCTTCTCTTTCCTCTCGTCGAAAACTATTCTACACATCAGGTTGTAGTTTGTAGACTTCAAGGTTAAATCACGCACCATTCCAAAAGTTTGTTCTTCTTTGAGGAATATCCTGATTCCCTGAACTTCTATCATGAGCCTACCGTCGGTCAACCGCTTGAAGACGTCGCAATTAAGAGGATCGATCATTCTCTATCACTACCACTAGTTCTTTGTTACACGATAATCTCCTGTTTTTATACAGTGGGATTACCTTGTCCTCAACTGCCTTAGCTATACACGGAAGATAAGGGACGTAGTCTTCAGGGACGTCTATGACTTCGTAGAAGTAAAGTTGACCCTCTAGGAAGGGAGGGACTCTGTAACCTCCTAAATTCACCTTATCGTCTAAATAATCGACGAAGAGAACCCTACTCTGATTCCTAACCAAAAGAATAGCGTTCTTAATGAAAGACGCATAGCCCTTCACTTCTGATTTAAAAAATTTCTTCCCTTTTGGCGTAATTTTCAGTAACAAAGGGATCACCCGAACATGAGCTTTTGAAGCATAGCGTAGTAGTAAAGTAATAATATTTGAATAACACACAAAGCCATTATAGAACCCATGAATAACACTAGGTAAGTAGGAGGAGAGAACGCCGCTATGTAACCAGAGTATATAGCTATCGCTAAACCCGATTTAAATATCCCGTAATACTCAGCATATTTCAAGCTCATCGTTATCATAGCTAAGATTAACGCATTAAATAAGGCAGACATTAGAGGGACGCTTATCAAGACCTGTCTCTCCACTATGTTAGTTACTGGAAGTCCTACGTAAGATAGTACGGAATAAAGCGCAACTGACAATATGATGTTAACGGAATAAATTACGGATGATGAAATTGTAACTGCCCTATTCATCACCCTTATATCCATCACTTTCACCCATTAAATAATATAATTTTCAAAGAATAAAAAACTTTCTTTAAAAAGGGCATAAAGTTAATAATGAACTTTGATAGGTTAGGATATATATTATCAATAAAAGTGATATAGATTTTTTGTAAGCCGAGTAGCAGTTTAGGGGAATTCCTGCTGTCTAAATGTTTTCATCTTGTAGTGTAATAAAATTAATTTTATCCATTTTATAGTGAGAAGATTTTAGAACTTATAATTAATTGTTTAGTCTATCTCCTAATCGCTATTAAATTATTTTTAAGGTCACGTGATTCTGTAAGGATTTCCCGATAAAAGCTAACCGAGTTCTCCTTCTCCGAAAAAGAGAGACTTTCCTTCCCTCAACAAAGCTAAAGTAAAAATAACATATAGATACACCGTGCTAGCTCGAGATAAGGAAAGCGTTGCCTATATCCTGGTTATGGAGCTGTTCTTCAATCCGAATTAGTTTCAGCATGTAATTAATGGGAAAAGATTCTACTCCTAACTGTAAGCGCGCTTCAGTTTGGAATACTCCCTGAACACATATATGGATTCACCCAACAACATGAACCCTGACATGAAAAGGAGAAAGTCCAACGCTATACTAACAACATATAGTAAGCTAGAGCCCAAGTAGGGATACATGAGGACTCTTGCAATATAAGAGCTTAACCAGATAGCTAGTATAATTGGAGATCTTTTGTAAAAAATTTCCCCCTGGTCTAGGAAAACTTGTGAACCTTTACCGAATCTATCGCCTAGGAGGATTCCAAGGATCGAACCTAGTATAACCGCGACTAAGACTAATGGGGAAATATCGGTAAGGAGAATGAGGAGTCCCAAGATAACGTAGATTAATGGTCTTGTAAAGAGGTTAAACGGTTTCACCTTCCTTCCCCTCAGAGACCTCAGGGAAGAGAAAGTTATGAGCAGAGCTATGATTATTCCATAAAAAAGTTCCGACTGCTGATACGTATAATTTGTATACATAAATTAGGACAATGCTACAAGTTTTTAAAATATATTGGAAGTTCATATCTTGAACTAGGCTAACCACCTCCCTGAGTTTCTGCTTCATTCACTTTACCTAGACTAGGCTCTGAAGACACTCATACCCTAGAGGTTGAACGCAACGTCGTTGGTGTGTTAACTAACGTTAATAGGCAGAATAGTAACATGCAGTTCTCCCTTTAATGTATACCTATGACTCATATCGCCTTGTAACCGTGAACTAACAAAGTGTCTTAGAGATACAAATGCTCGTTTAGTAGTTTTTAACGGGAATTCCTATTATCTAAATATTTTCGTCCTGTAGCCTCATAAAATAAATTTTATTCATTTTACAGTGAGAACATTTTCAAACTTATAGCTAACTATCTAATCTCTATCCTATTGCCATTAAATTGTTTTTAACACTCAGTAACTCTGTAGGGATTTTTCAATAAAAAAAGCTACTCGTTTTCAATAATTCCCGTCCATCATGCACATATACAACCTTCATCCCCTACTCCGCAAGACGAATTGGGAAGACATGAAGGGAGGAGATAAGGATTTTACTTGACTCTACACGTTATACGCATGGATTGGGTTGAAGGGTTCAAAGACGTCCTAGAGAAAACTCTTGGATTTTCAATGTATCCTTATCAAGAAAGGGTAACCCAGGACGTAATTGACGCATTGAACAAGTCCAGGTTCGTCGTAATTTCCATGCCTACAGGGTCTGGGAAAACAGTGGTCGAACTGGCTATAGCGTATTACCTCACCACCAAGGGTCATAGGAACGTGATAGCGTTAGAGCCGACCAGGCTTCTCTGTGACCAGATGTACCACAATTTCTGGAGCAAGGTGTTCGACAACGTCGGAGTCGAGTACGAGGGCGAATGCACAAGCTTCAACCAGAACAAGTCAGTCGTGGTCTCAACTCCGTTCACTTCAGCTAAATGTTCTCCGAAGGTAGATTCCCTAGTAGTAGACGAGGTACACCACGCTTTTGGGGATCCTAGATATTCGGACGCAATTGTAGAAATGAACCCAAAGTTTCTGGTCGGGTTCACTGCCTTGCTCCCCAATAGCAGGAGATACAAGTTAGATACAAAGGTCTACAGCAAGTTCGGGTCCCCTGTAGTCCTCACCTACGACTTCAAGACTCTAGCCGAGATAGACCCTTCCTTTAAGCCACCTAAGGCAATAGCTGACCTCTTCGATTCCGAGATGGACGGGCTGGAGGATGTGGCGTACGAGGCAATGATGATGGGTAAAGTAAAGGGAAACAAGGACACCGTGAAGTTCCTGGAGACTACCCTTTACAGCTACGGGAAGAGGGCTTTCTGCGACAGTCTGGAAAGGCTTGGAAATAAGGTAGGAGAACACCCTGCCCTTCAGGGCCTGTGTAACAGCGAAGGGATGAGCCATAAGGCAAGAGCACTGAAACAAGTCCTCTCTACTTATAAAGTGGAAGACTTCAGTCCCGTCCTCATCTTCACCTCCAGGAAAGCGACGGCGAGCGAATTCGAAACTACTCTGGTCTCCATGGGAGGGAGGGTCAAGGTGTTGACAGGGGACGCCAGCAAGGAGGAGAGGAAGGAGATAGTCGACGAGGCTAAGAGGGGAGACGTAGACGTAATAGTCTCAACTATAGTAGGAGAAGAGGGCGTGGACATACCGGAGGCGAAGCTCTTAGTCATGACGGATGTACCTCAAAGTCCCCTCCGTTTCTATCAGAGGTTAGGGAGACTCATTAGGAAGGGAGAGGACGGAGAAGGAGGAATCAAGTACCTCGTAGTTACCTTGACTCCGAAGACTCCAGAATACGACAACCTTGACGAAGCAATGAGGAACTTATTCAACGAAGGCGTTGACGTTAGCTATATCGTAGAGAAAAAGGGAGGCAAAGGTCCTGTTGCTAGGGTCGTGGACATAATCGAGAAGTCCGATGGGGAGATATCCTTCCTGGAAGTCACTCACGGGAAAGATATATCACTGGAAGAATATATGATGAGGACGGGGGACAAGAAGACTAGCGATAAGAACGCTCTATTCTACGAGTTCTTAACCTCCAAGAGCAAGGTGAAGGAAATTGGCGAGTTCTCGGACTACTTAGATAGAGCCATCAGAGGGGGAGACGTCTTTTACTATTACGATGTAGAGAAAACAGGAGAAATATTGTCGAAGGCCCTCCTTGGGAAATACTGCAGTCTGTGCTACGGTGAGGTCTGTAGTAAGGTGTGTGACCCGTGGACTCAAAGGATAGGGACGATCAAGTCGTTCTCTTTAGGTAAGAAGGAGCTCATGAGGGGATTGGCTCGGATGGCCCTCAAGGACAAAAAGGACGAGGTAATAGCAACTCTCTCTAAAAGCGCGGAGGAAGAAAAAACAGAAATCGAGAGGATGGGAAAGGAGTTCCTGTTAAATGTGAGCGAAAGTTTCAACAAGACCAATAACGCACTTACGTTGACTTTGGCTTTCACTGCCCATTCAGACGACATTACCGTTTACCCGAAAGTGAAGATAAGTTACTACGACGTAGAGAGCGAAGACATGAGGAGAATAGCTACTGTTAACTGCAGGGCTATAGGGTATCACGCTGGTCTTCTATTTTACAAGACACTGGAAACTTCTAAGGGAGGCGAGAGGTAACCTGAGGAGATAGAACTCAATTTACATAAGAAAACCTGAAAATATTAAAAATTAAAGCTGGTACGTTCTATATAATGTACACATGCGAATGCATAGAGAAGTAGTAAATGGTGAGGGACTACGAGAGAGTTGAAGGCCTAACCTTATCTAAACCTCGTGGGGAAAAGCGAAGGGGGAGAGAGGAGTACATAAGAAAGAAAAGGATATCGAATGTCAGCAACAATTGACCTCTTCCTTGACCTGTTCCTCATGCTCTTTCTCTATTTCCGTTTGAACTAAAGTGAAGTTCAGTAAAGGAGTTCCCGATTCTCCCTTTTCGTTTCCTATTATCGAATTCACCGGTTTACCGTCTAAGTCAAAGAGATTGCTCTTGAACATGAATATGACCCCGTCAGGGACGTCATCTACCTTCACGAACTTCACCCTAATTTTCCCCCATTTACTTCTAAGGTACCCTATCCCCTCTAAACTGGAGTTGAAAGCAACTGGTTCCTTCCTTCCATATATCTCCTTGAACTGAGAGTTAGTGAAATTTGGATGTGATCCGAAGACTAACACTTTCCCCTTTGGTACCCTCTCGAGAGCTGGTATCTCCAAGCGAGGCTTCCTAAACTCGGGTTCAGGAAGCTTCATCACACCCTTAAATTTCAATTCCTGTATGTTTACTCCCGTAGCTTTCTCCACTGCTACCCAAGGGTCTTCCCATACTGACTCGTCGGTAACTTCCATTTCCCTTGCGAGGGCTCTCATGAGAGTTATCTCGTCGACTCCTGACTTCGGAAGGATCGGTTTATTGTAAACCAAGTACCTATGCCAGTAGCTGTATACCACGTCTTCCTTCTCGAGATAAGTCGGTGCAGGAATCACCACGTTAGCTATCTTTGCGGTCTCGTTCATGAAAGGGTCATGGACTACTAGGAAGAGCCTCCCTTCCTCAACAGCCTCTGCTATCCTATCCGATCCAGGAAGGGAATGTAAAGGATTGGAGTTCCA
Organism: Sulfuracidifex tepidarius; assembly: GCF_008326425.1. Lineage (NCBI taxonomy): Archaea > Thermoproteati > Thermoproteota > Thermoprotei > Sulfolobales > Sulfolobaceae > Sulfuracidifex > Sulfuracidifex tepidarius. Next base: position 1,901,908 of record NZ_AP018929.1, on the reverse strand, counting down.
CACGAACATGAAGGTAATGTTCCCTTTCTCAACTTCCTTATATACGTCGGCCATACCGACAACTCTGGAAGCCTTTGACGTACCTCTGAGGTAAGAGAAATTTATCCCGTAACTAGAGTTGGAGTAATAAAAACCCCTCTTGATGCCCAGCAACGAAGGAATGGCGGATATCATGGAAATTGCCTTTCCTCCTTGGAACGTCCTTCCCAACGCGAAGCCTATGACCGTAAGGGGTTTCCTCTCCTCGTAGACTGAAGCTAACTCTTCTACTTCACGTCTCCTTACCCCTGTCTCTTCCTCTATGACTTCCCAGGGAGTGGGTATCTCGTCGCTGTATCCCATTTCATGAAGCGACTTCAGGACTCCGAGGGCCAGAAAGGCGTCGGATGAGGGCTTTATGATGATTGCTCTATCGCTCTCCTTCGCCGTTGGAGAAAGCCTCACATCCACGGTTACCTTATATTTCCCCTTCATGAGTTTCCAGCCATGAATGAAGCTGGTCTTTGGGTCTGAACCCCAGATCACGAAGGAGTCAGCTTTCGAGAAGTCCTCTGGTGTAGCACCGAAAGAGGAACCGTAGACTTTAGAGATCGCTAGATGACCTTCGGAGCTACAGATCGAGTAGTCAGTGATTGCAGAATGTATTGCGTTCCAGAACCTGGCTGGAAAGTACCAAGTTAATAGGCCCTGATTTCCGTCATAGTCAACGTGAATTATCTCAGTTGGCTTCCTCGCCTTAATCTCCTTGACTACTTTCCTCACTGCCTCATCCATTGTCGCTATCGAACCGTCAATCATGAAGTCCTTCACTCTGTTCACGGAGTTCCTCTTCATGTCAGCGATTCCCCTAGAGCAAGTGAAGCCTTCAAAAGGAAACGTGGGTAGAACCTTATGCGAGGAGTCGAAAACGCACGTGTCGTAACAGTCTCTAGTGCAGGCTATTACCATAGTATAAATCATTTGATATAATTAAAAAGCTTTTGTCAGCTTTTGCTAAGCACAGATCTTATACCTCAAATAGTTACATCGAGTCTTTTCTATGGGACTCAACGGAGTTCGGGGTTCCGCATGGATCTCCTGTTAACCAAGTTATTTACTTCTTCTCTATGACACGTTGACCCAGGAACTCTAATAAAGAAAATAGAATCATTAATACCATATCTTTTATTTTATAGAAGATCCTTTCCAATATATCGTGATTAAAGAGACTTCTATCACCTAAAACCCTTTCTAGTTTAAAATAGATTTCCCTCCTTTTAACATTCCATGTTTATATCTGATCGAATAGTACGTGAAATACTTTGACTTTTTATAAGATAGTACCGACATATATGTATGAAAGTAGTCCTACCCCTTTTATTGATCTTCTTAATTCCCGTGTTGTTCTTCGTGATGCCTTCCTCTGCCTCGTCCACGTCCAGTCTCTCCATAGGTAACGCGATAGGCATATCTGACGTAGGGGTTCTCAACACACAGAGTGGGAACATCTCGTACGTCTTTTACGCCCCTACAATAGCTGGATTAGTAAACTTCTACGGAGGAGATTTTTACACCTTCAACGGAACGTCCTATTCCCCAGAAGCATCGTTCCAGCTTGACGGAGTTATGCAGGAGGGGAGCCAGTATTACTGGATACAGAACAAGCCCGTCGTGGAGAACTTAGGTAACAATGTATTTTCGATACAGCTCTCTGACATGATATGGAACGTGACCAGCGCTCATTCGTTCATGTCGAACCAAGTAGTAGGACAAGGAACGGTTTCTTACACTCACGGAACGACAGTTTACCAATACACTGAAAGCAGATCTTTCTTGACCCACGTTCCTTTCACGCTGGAGCTTTTCACAGCCTTGAGTGACGATGGAGGAAACGCGTATGTGCTCTTCTATTACGAACTGATAAACTCAACTAATATCGCCATAGGTGAATTCGACAACGTCACTCTCTACGGTATGACTCAAGCACCTCTCTTCATAGCTGGAGGGACCAATCCTAGCGGACTGAACGGCTTCGAGATGGTTGCTTCAGCATCTAACGACTTCTCAACCCTCACCGTTAACAGCTGGAACGCTTCCATGTGGTTGGGGTATAAGTACAACAACGAATATTACACCGTGCCCTCAGCACTCTCAAACTCATTTGGAATTACAGGTAACGTAAGTTCAGTTAAAGGCATCTCCGAAGTATGGAACAACTCAGGTAACGTGGTGGAGCAGACCGCTGGCGAGTTGTCACACGGTTTCCTTTGGAACGTATCTGTGGGGGTTAGGTATTCTAACGGTCACGTGATAACCACAGTAACGCCGGGGGACTCACAGTGGAGCGTCGAGATAAAGAACGCTCAGACAGGAGCTACAGTCTTCTCATCTCCTGTGAACGGATCATATGAGTCGTTCAGTGAGACACTACCCCAAGGATACTTCATTGCCACTTTCCAACTTGATGCAGGGTCATCCGTGATTTACTCAGCTCAGTCGTCCTTCTCTACCGTTGACGACGCTTCGGTAACCGTTAGATCCGTAGTACCTTACTTCTACGAGAATGGACTAAGTGAACCATCGAACAGTACTATCTATGTGTCTTTACCATCTACGATTTCCTTCCCTACATCGTACCCAATATCTAACGGAGAGAGGCTCTTCTTACTTTACTCTACTGTAAATGGGAATAGAGAAGGGGATGTGGTGAACATCACTACTCCAGGAGTTTACACGATCTCTACCACCTATGTCCTCCAATACGAGGTTGGATTTCCTTTTAACGTCTCGCTGACGTCCAACGGAGAAATGGAAAACTTCAAGAACGGTTGGGTTGACGCTAACTCCTCCATCGTTGTGCCGTCACAGATAGACTACATCGCTCCTGGAACTAGGGCTATAGTCTCTCCGATAAACTTCACAGCATATACCCCGATAAACGTTTCATTACACTACGAGGAACAGTACCTTGTCAAGTTCCCGTTCAACCTCACTTTCTATGTGGGTAATTCTAGCTACTTCCTTAACTCCACATGGGTTGACAGAGGTTCGTCCCTGATTATTCCATCACAGATACATTACGTTACAGAAGAGGAAAGATACGCTGTAGATTCCTCAAAGTTTGAGGTCACGAGCCCCATAAACTTCACTCCTGTCTATGCGATCCAGTACTTGGTGAAGTTCCCGTTCAACCTCTCTGTCTCAGTGAATGGGACAGTGATGAAGTTCTCTAACGCATGGATAAACGGCTCCTCCGTCGTAGTATCTAGCCCGCAACAAGTTTACATAAAACCCGGGGTAATGTATAACGTGAGTCCTTTCTCCTTCCAGGTCAAAGGGCCATTGAACTACACGCCTTCATACAAGGTTTATTACTACTTAAGTGTGACCTCTTCGGTCCCCGCCCAGTTAAACGGTGTGAACTCAACAGTTACCAGCGGATACTACATGAACGGGACTGAACTCAAGGTCTTCAAAGTTTACTACGTGAACTCAGGAGAGAGGTTAGTGATAAACAGTAACGTGTCTTCCTTGACGCTGACCTCTCCTGTCTACGTGAAAGTGACATACACGAAGCAGTATTACCTCTCACTGCCCTTCAATATGACCTTCTATCTTAACGGTGAGAAATACACCGGTACAACGCTCTGGGTCAACGCAAGCACATCGGTGAAGGTCCCGCAACAGTACATTTACATTAGCAACGTAGAGAGATACAACGTCACCGGGAAGTCCTTCGTGATGAACGAGAGCGAGAGTGTGAAGTTGCCTTATGTAGTGGAATACCTAGTGAAAGTGAACGGAAACTCCACATGGTACCCTGCAGGGAGTACGTTAACACTTAACGCACCTCAAGGCTTCTTCCAGACGGTGACATGGAACGGGACTTACCACGAGCCCAATGGAGCTACATTGAAGGTAGACCAACCAATCACTGAAAACTCCGTGACCTCCCTGAACTACGTAAACGTAGGGATCGTGGTAGCGATAGTCGTCCTCGCGATAGCCTTACTCGTAGCAGTATTTATTAAGAGAAAACCCAAGGCCCAGTGAAGAGAGGAAGGAATTTTTCCAATTCTCCTTTCTTGCGAAGCAAGAGAAGTATTTCGCTTTACTATGGTGCGGATAACCGGATGACTTCACTCTTTCAATGACTAGACATTGAGAAGATATTCATAACCTTTCTACTATCTTCAAGGAATAATTTCTTCTTTTTTCAATTAAAAGGTAAAAGGTATTGAGAGAAGGAGGAAAAAGATATTTTTCCCTCTGTCTATTTCTTTTCTCTAATTGTCTCAAGAAACTCGGGTAACTTTTCTCCTTCCACTTGGTTTCCATGACCAGGGTAGATTTCCTTTATTTTGTATCTCTCTAGCTTCATGACACTAGCCCTAGCCTGATCCATGTTCACAGTGAAAACAGATGGTGGAAGAGAAAGCTCACCGCTTTTCTCTATCAATGCGTCTCCAGAGAAAAGGACTCCGTCCCTAAGATATGCAATACTTCCAGGGGTATGACCCGGGAGGTGAATTACAGTGAAGCCTTCAAATTCTCCTTCTGAGACCGCTACGTCCACTTTCGCTGTCTGACCCTTCATTATGGTTCTCGCTATTGATGGAATTAAGGACTCCTTTACTTTCATTTTACCTTCTTTTCTACCTTCAATAGAAGTAATTTCAAGTTCGGGAGCTACTACTCTACAACCAAAGGTATCCTTTATACTTCTCAGGTATTTCACGTGATCTACGTGTGAGTGAGTAAGCATGATGTATTTCACACTAATACTGTTCTCATACGCAACTTTCAAAATCGAAGACTGATCTGCACCGGCATCTATAACGAAGCCATCATCTGTGATGTAGCTGTTTGACATCCCTTTGACTCGCCATACTTTCATGGTCTGGTATTACTAAAGTGAGTAATAGAATTAAAAAGGTTCATGAGGTTCTACAGTGTGATGCTCGATTTCCTTTTTTGGTCAGGAAAGTCGTTTGAGTCTAGGCGTTTATGCAGAGAATGTTATTCGTTGATATACTCTTTAATTAAAAAATGGAATATTACGCTATCATCAATGATTTTAACACAGACACAGGAAACCCCTTGAGTGGGGTAAGCTGAAGGTTTTTAAATAGTGCGAATTTACATCTCACATGAGCTTCCTCAAGGACAGGGCGGAGGAGTTCCTTGACAACGCTAGATACGACCTTAGCAAGGGATACTATAACCTCACCTTGTTTAACGTTGAGCAGTTCATCCAACTATATGCTAAGTATATCCTTTACCTGAAATCAGGGGACTACCCTAAGACGCACAATATCCTAGACTTGTTGAAGAACGTTCAACTCTTATACGGAGATAGGTGTGACATAAAGGATTTTATAAATAAGAATAGAGATTTCCTATACGTCATCTACTTTTCATATACACAAGGCAGGTATTTCGGAACTCAGTTCAGTAAAGAGGACGCAGAAAGGTCTATAAACGTAGCTGAGCTTTTCAGAGATATCGGGAGATGTCTGATTACCTGATCAGGAGGGCAAAGGAAAGGGAAGAGGCGTTCTCGAGACTGAACGAGTACTTGAGCCGAATAAAAGAAATAGCCACGTCCATGGACAGGGGAGCTAGGGTTTTCCTTTTCGGTAGCGTTGCACGTGGTAACTTCAAGCCTGATAGCGACATAGATGTGCTAGTTATATCAGATATCTTAGGCAATAGTACCGAAAGCAAGGTAGAAACTATCGAGGAAATAATGGAGAAAATCAAGAACAACTTTTTTGAAATACATGTAATTTCTAGTAAAGAATATGAAATTTGGTACAAGAAGTTCATCGACGTGATGATCGAGGTTCAGCCCTAGTCTTTTTTCCTATCATAATCCGAGTAGCTTTTATCGGAAAACCCTTCCAGAGTTACGTGACCTTAAAAATAATTTAATAGTGACGTGATATAGATTAAATAATTAGCTGTAGTTTCTAAATCTCCTCACCACAGAATAGATAAAATTTTTTATAACGCTCTAGGTAAAAACATTTAGACCGCAGGAATTCCCGTAAACTGCCATTCAAGAAATGTCAATTATCTCTTAGGAGGAAATACAAACTTGTCTTACCATGACGCTGACCCTTCCGTTTCCTTACTCTCATCTAGATAAAATTTACTATATATTGCAATTTAAAAAATTTTCAGTTATTATAGATATTTGCATCTGTATTTCCATGCAGAAATTAAGCAGAACAGTGATCTACTTGACTAGATGAGATATGCACCGTATTTTCATCAAGCTTCATTTTTGTTGTACTTCTCCATTATCTTGATAGCCTTATCCAAGAGCTCCTTCCTCTCAACATCTCCCAGAGGGAACAATGGCGGCCTAGGGTTACCCACGTCGTAGCCTCTAATTCCCTTGACTAGAACGTAAATCGACGGTATGTACCCATATCCCTTTGCTAAGGAGACCAGCTCGTCTACCATGAACTGCAATTTCATTGCCTCGCCTACTTTACCTTCAGATACCTTCCTCCTGATCTCTACCAAGACCTCTGGAACGAAGTTTGCCGCTGCGGATACGGTACCATCCAGTCCGGTCGCTATCGAGGTCATCACTAAAGTGTCAGCACCGTTGAACACCTTCATCCCAGGGTTCACCCTCTTATACTGGAGGCTGTGGTTTATTGAATCGTTAGTGTCCTTAACCCCCTTGAGGCATCCAATCTCCTTCACGGTCTCCGCGTCCACATCCTTCCCAACTGCTGAGGGGTAATTATAAAGGTAGACCTCATCATGCTCCCCGCATATCTCTTTGAAGTACCTCACTATCAAGGACTTGGGTAGACCGGTGAAATAGTAGGGCGCATAAGACGCTATCGTCTTGACTCCCAACTCTTTTCCCTCCCTTGCAAGCGACTTCACCTCGCCCATATTGAGACTTCCGACTTGGAAGATTACCTTGTCTGTGACCTCCAACACTGCCTTAAGGTTGGTCTCCTTTTCCCCAGGAGATAGGGCAGGGCCCATGCCTGTAGTCCCGTTCACGAAGATCCTGTCAACTCCAGCCTTCAATAGGGAGGAAGTGTGCTCCTTTAGTAGTTCGATGTTTATCTTCCCGTCATTGAAAGGTGTAAGGACGGGCACAATGATCTCCGCCATTTTCATCACTTCAGGTATCCCTTCCATGTCCCGCCTACTACCCAGACTGGTTCTTCCTTGACCTCGAGGGCTTCAGGACTCGTCTTCAGTTCGTCAACGAGCTTCTCGTTAACCTCCACGCCTATCCCAGGTTTCTCCGGCACCTTTACATGCCCTCCTTCCACGGGGGTAGCGTTGTACACTAGGTCCCTCTTCCACTGCGGGAACCAGTCGTAGAAGTTCTCGAGGGAGAGTAAGTTATTCACGGTAGATGAGAGCTGGACAGACACAGCGTTCTGTACAGGCCCGAAGGCGTTATGGAAAGCTATCTCCACGTCTCTAGCTTCCGCCACATCTACTACCTTCTTAGCTACGGTAACCCCACCTATGTTAGTTATGTCAGGCTGAAGCACGTCAACCAGCCCTTCACTAACGTAGAAGTAAGCCTCCTTCAGGCTCACCAGCCTCTCTCCTAGGGCAACCCTCACTTTAGTCCTTGATCTATATTCCCTCAGTCCATCCACGTCCTCGTGGTGTACGGGTTCCTCCATGAAAAGGGGGTTATACTTCTCTAACCTTTTCGCTATCAGCTGAGAGGACTTAGAGTTGAACCTACCGTGGTGCTCGATGAGGACTCCAGCGTCCTCACCCAATGCCTCTCTTACTGCCTTCACCCTCTCCTCGCTTTCCCTCAAGCCCTTCTCGTCTATCCAGTTGAAGTAGTTCCCGAAAGGATCAAACTTCATCGCGTTGTACCCACGAGCGTGTACCTCCTTCGACCTCTCGGCGAAGTCCAACGGAGTCACGCAATCGCTGTACCACCCATTAGCGTAGACCGGAACCCTGTCCCTGACCTTACCTCCCAGGAGTTTATATAGAGGGGCTCCGAACTCCTTTCCCAGGATGTCCCATGAAGCTATATCTATAGCGCTCACCGACGTAGCTGACTCGAAAGACCTGGAAAGATAGAAGTCCTGTTTGTACCACTCGTGGTAGTTCTTTTCCACGTCCTCTACCTCCTTTCCTACATAGGCCTTGGAGACTTGTTTTATCGCGTTAAACACAGATATTACTCTCAGGGTAGGGACTGCCTCACCGTATCCTACGAGTCCGTTGTTAGTAACTACCTTCACCAATATCATGGAAGAAGCCCACGTTGCCGCACCTTTCTCCTTCGAGGATAAAACTATTGGTTCAATTTCCGAGATCTTCATATGTAACTATTGATAACATCATTATTAAACGCTCGTAGTTTCCTCTCAGGTTAGGTTCCATAACCTTCCCAACTGATAGCCTTTGTCGTGTATATATAATTCGCATGTGAAGGCATTCGCACTAGAACTTTCGAAAGACGCAGATCTAACGGTGATGAACGTGATGTCTTCCATGGTCTTAAGGAATTTTCAGCAGATATGAAGCTCAATAATATCATTAAATCATTTTTAATATAATAATTTAGGTTATACAGTAGTTCTAAATATCTTGTTCTATGCTACAAATTATTTTTAGGCGTTCTTAACTTTTTGGAGGTTAAGGGAGCGAAAGTTCTGAGTGAGGGCGTGGTAGTCCGCTTGACGGGTTTAGGCTTCATTAAATTTTCATGGATTTGTGTCCTTCTCAGCCCTTGGATTCCGAAGTCATCGGGAACCCCCTTCCCTTTTTCCGAATTGGCACGTCAAGGAAAACTCTTATATCAAGTCGTAACTAATTGAAAGTATGGTGAAAATAGTAGCAATAGGAGAACCTATGATAGAACTTAACGCTATGACAGTAGGAAAACTCAGAGATGTGACTTACTTCGAGAAACACGTCGCCGGTGCCGAACTTAACTTCTGCATAGCAGCTAAAGTAAATGGAGTCGATTGCTCGCTCATAGCTAAGGTCGGGGATGACGAGTTCGGTTACAACGTGATAGAGTACGCCAGGGGAAAGGGGGTAGATACATCAATGGTGAAAGTGGATCCTAAACTCCCAACTGCGGTTTTCTTCATCCAGAGAGGGTACCCCGTGCCTATGAGAAGTATCTCCTTCTACTACAGGAAGGGAAGTGCAGGAAGTTCCCTTTCGCCCTCTGATATCGACGTGAGTAAAATAAGGGAAGCTGACCTCGTTCACACCACCGGCATAACTCTGGCTATAAGCGACTCAGCGAAGGAGGCAGCAATGGAGGGGTTGAGGAACTCCAGGAAGTCCAGCCTCGACACCAACATCAGGTTGAAGCTTTGGTCTCCTGAGAAAGCTAGGGAGACCCTCCTGAAGGTCATTCCGGAAGTCGACATACTGGTCACGGACCCAGACGACGCGAGGATAATAGGGAACGTAAGCGAGCCAGACGAGGCTTTCTCCTTCTTCTCCAAGATGGGAGTGTCCACGTTAGTCTATAAGACTGGGATAGAAGGTACCTATGTCTACCACGAGGGGGAAAAGTTCGTCCAGAGGGGTTATCACGTCCAAGTGGAGGACCCCACTGGTGCTGGTGATTCCCTGTCGGGGACGTTCATCTCTCTCCTACTCAAGAGAAAGAGTGTGGATTACGCTCTATCACACGCTGTAGCGTCTGCTACCTTGGTTGTAACTACAAGGGGGGACAACGAGATAATACCTGACGAGGAGTCAGCAGAGAAATTCCTCAAGGAATTTAAGTGAAAAAATGCTAATGTATATATGGAAAAAACGAAAAGTAGCAAAATCTCTCTAGAAATAACTTCTAACGAATTGAAGCCTATTCTTGAACAAGGAGAAACACCACTTTTTAAGACATTTCTTGCAGGGAAGTGGGTCTCTTCAAAGGAATACATTGACGTCAAAAGCCCCATAGACTGGTCTACGATAGCTAAGGTTCCAAGACTGTCCTTGAACGAGGTCAATGAAGCGTTGGACGTTAACTACGAGAAAGGGAGATGGGACATAAGGAACTTACCCGGTGAGAAGAGACTCAAGGTATATCACAGGGTCGCCGACCTCCTCGAGAAGACCAGGGAAGACTTCGTGAACGCGCTCATCATGAACAACGGGAAAATAAGGGCTGCAGCTAACGGTGAGGTCGACGCTTCTATAGAGAGGTTAATAAGGGCAGACCTGGACGCGAAGAAAATATACGGAGACTTCGTGCCAGGGGACTGGAGCAGCGAGAGTCTAGAAACTGAGGCCATCGTAACCAGGGAGCCCTTAGGGCTGGTACTTGCCATAGTCCCGTTCAACTATCCCCTCTTCGACACCGTGAACAAGATAGTTTACTCTACCGTGATAGGTAACGCTGTAGTAGTCAAGTCACCTTCATCTACCCCGTTACCCTTACTCATGCTGGCGAGGCTATTTGAGCTTGCAGGGTTGCCTCCGACGTCTTTCTCCATAATCACGGTACCGGGAAGAGACATGGACGAGATCGTTAAGGACAAGAGGTTCCAAGTGATCTCCCTCACGGGTAGCACGGAGACAGGGGAACACGTGATAAGGGTGGGAGGGATAAGACAATACCTCATGGAACTTGGAGGGGGAGACCCAGTGATAGTGCTGAAGGACGCTACGTTCCCCCTCACCGCACAGAGGATAGCTACAGGTATTACCAGCTACACCGGTCAGAGATGCGACTCGGTGAAGTTGATCTTCGCTGAGCCTGAGGTGTATGAAACCCTCAAGGTCCAACTAGTCCAGGAGATAAGCAAGGTTAAGGTAGGCGACCCTAGAGACGGCGCGACCACTGCAGGACCTATAATAGACGAGAAGACAGCAGACGAATGGGAGAACGCAATAGACGACGCTAAAAAGAAGGGAGCGAACATACTCGTGGGAGGGAAGAGGTTAGGTCCCACGTATATAGAGCCAGCACTAATTGAGGTTAATAAGAGCAAGTTAAGGGACCTTTACCTATTCAACAAGGAAGTCTTTGCATCAGTTGCTATACTGGTGAAAGTAGACGATGCGAACGAGGCCTTAAACTTGGCTAACTCAAGGAGATACGGTCTTGACGCTTCAGTCTTCGGAAACGACATCAACAGGATCAGGGAACTCATCAGAAAACTCGAAGTGGGCGCGGTCTACGTTAACGACGCACCCAAACACGGAATAGGCTACTTCCCGTTCGGAGGAAGAAAGGACTCTGGCGTAGGCAGAGAAGGGATAGGTTACACCATAGAATACGTGACTGCAATGAAGACGATAGTCTACAACTACAAGGGGAGGAACGTCTGGAAATACATGTAGGCTCCGCATACATGAGAAGTACTAAGCTTTTTTTACAATTATTTCAGCTAAATATTTTTCAAAGCTTAAAAACCTGATTAATTTATTAAGTGCAGTATTTAGATTTTCTTATGGATGAAAGTAAAGTAAATTCTGGAAAAGTCCTGGACTTGAGAGGAGAACCTTGTCCCGAACCTCAAATAGAGGTCGTGAAAAGGTTAAACAGCATGAAGGTAGGAGAAGTGCTAGAGGTAGTAAGTGACGAAGAGCCTACCGAGTATGGGATTCCTTCAATCTGTGAGTCCAGGGGATACACCTGCAATATAAGCAAGGAAGGGACTTCCTACAGGATAAGGATAGTGAAGACCAAATGACCTCTCCACTAGAGTCACAGGAAAACGTCATGAGATTCCCTTAATCAGGGCTTCGGCATATCCTTTCCTCTCTTTTTCGTCTAGCATGAGGGACGATATTCTGTCCTCGAAGTTTATCCTGTGGAACGGATAGCATGATCCGAACATTCTCCTACCTCTAAACCTAAGGGACACCTCAGGAGGAACCAAGGAAGTCTCAAAGAGTACTTTTTCTTCCCTAAGTAGTACCTCTGCTTCAGTAACGTAGTCCGGATATCCCGAGTGGATCAGGATCAGTAGGGGGACTCTGGACAGATGCTCAGTTAAATGCAAAGGATTTCCCTTACCTTTCCCGGTGTAGACCATGAGAGGTAAGTCGTATTTCTCTAGGACTCTTACTAAAGGGGATATGTCCCTCAAGTTGTAGTCGTGGTTGATAGGGTTGAGCACGAAACCTACAATTCCCCTCTCCATCTGCCTCGAGACCTCTACCTCCGGAGGGACTCTACATGCAGGGTTATATATGCCTAGCCTAGGTTTTTCTGGATAAAGTAGGTACTGTTGGTAAAAACCATCTACGCAACACTTACATGCAAACTTGTAAGAAGGGTTGAGGATGAAACTTACTGGAGGACTCTCAGCAGGGAAGAGCTTTAACCCCAGATGTACGTTGACGTCTATAACTTCTAACACGAGATCATGCTAACATCCTCTATAAGATTAAAAATCAATGTCTTCTAATGCTCAAAATAAAGAAAAGTTTTTTAAGTTTCTCATCTAATTTAATTTAGATGAAAAATGCTCGAAAACGTGAAGGGAGTTCTGTCCGTTTATAGGACGGACGGAAGGTCCCTGGTGAAATTGTGGGGGGATGACCTCAAAGTTGACAAAGATAAGTTACTCGCCTATCTCAGGGAAAACATGGAGATAGGCTCGTCTCAAGCTCCCAAACTGGACATGGGATCCTTTCTCGGTTTCGCTATGATACTGGATGACGTAGGGATAGTTTTCGTTAACAATTATTTAGTAATAACGGATCCCATGAAGGTGAACTGGGACCAGGTCATATCCTCGACCATGAAAGAGGTGACTCAAGTATGAAAGGGAAGGGAATACTAGGAGAGGTACAAGTGGAGAACGGTTCCGTCAAGGGGACTCAAGGGGATGTGAGGAACCCGGAAGAGATAGCTAAGATAGTCCAGGGTAACATTGAGAAAGGGATGCAGGAGGCTAGAGATCTGGGTTTCTCTGCAATTCACGGGTTTGCTATGATAGGTTCTGAGAGGAGCATAGCTTTCATGAAAGGGAAGGCTGTCGTGGCCAGCACCAAGGAAGTGAGCTGGCAGGACGTCTTCTTAGGTTACGTGTATTCCAAGGGTTTGCTGGTGTTGGGGATACTGGTCACAATTCTAGCGCTCGGAATAATGGTAACTGGAGTCTTCACTGGGATTTTCACTTGGTTCTCACTTAATGCTAGGCTTTACTTCTCCATCGCCGCTCTGGTTGTCGGCATAAGCTTACTAGTAGCGTCTAAAAGCGAGCTGAGCTACAGGCTGTGAAAGCGACGTCCAGCTATAATGTGACGAGTTACGTTAATTCCGTTTTCTTATCCTTTCTTTTCATTACTTATCAGTAGTTTTTTCACTAAATTATTTCCTATCAAGTCAAAACATGATGTTAACCTTTTCAGAGGGAATGATATGGAAGTAAACTACCCTGCCCTCACGAGTGGCTTCTTGATTCGTGACTCTACCTTGCCAAGGACTTGTGGAGGGCGGAGCTCTACGGGTCGTTCCGACTTGACCTTGAGTGAACATCCCACGTGTCTTGAAGACTACTAATGAGGAGAGGCGTACCACAGACCCTCGTTTGGTGGAGTCTCTGTGACGCTTGCCCCCGTTCTGTGAATTTCATTAAAATACGCATACAACTTTTTGTATTTGACTTTCACTACAAAGGGGCTAAGCCATCCTCACGTGGGTCTTCCGCGCCGTGAAGCCAATCAGATAAAGTACTCAATTTCATGCCAAAGCTTAAAGGGAAAGAGGGATTAAAAAAATTCAGTGAATGTCTACATTTTGATACTGGAGACTGCAGTGTTGATGATCCTAACAGGAGTCTGTTCCGAGATGCTCGCCATAGGCACGGAAGAGCTGGAGAAGAGGCTTGACAAAGGGATGGCCGGAGGGGTGATCCTGGGGATCATGACCGCGTTCCCTGAAACGGTTTTCGTGATCTTCGCCATCTTAGACCACTTCTACCAGGTCGCCTTGGGATCAGCCATAGGAGGCAACATGATACTGTTCACGGTTGGTATGGGAATAGTGTCCGTAACTTATTTCCTTAAGTACAAGGCAAGCACTGTGAAGCTGGAGAAGGACTTCTCCCTGGAGATTAGATCACTAGCGATCTCAATCGCGGTTTTTATGCTCGTTACCCTTTACGGAGAACTTAACGTCTTCACCGGGGTTCTCTCTCTCGTACCGTACGTATACTACGTCACCTCAAGGTATAGAGCTTACATGTCCTCGGATCACCACGAGGGAGGAAACATCTTGAAGGGGATATCGTTTCTCCTTGCTGGCGGAATACCGCTCGTAATAATCTCGGACCTCTTCGTAAGTAGCATAGAGAACCTAGCGATCTACGTGAACGTGCCACCTATCCTGGTCTCAATGATCCTCATGCCTATAGCTGGCGAACTTGAAGAAAAGATATCCGCGATAAGGTTAATCGTGGGGTCTCCTAGTAACGTCACTACCGCGGTCATGAGTTTCGTGGGGAGCAAGATAGAGAACATGTCAGTCCTGACAGGTATTATAGGCATATTCTCCTACGGCGGAGTCTCGATAGAAAACGATAGACCTGAGTTTTTAGGGGTCATACTCGTCACTGTAGTAGCGACCTTGCTTATGAGGGACAGGAAGTTAGGTATACGCGAGGGGATCTCTCTCATTTTATTCTACTTCGTAATGATAGGGTTCTTAACGTTAACTTCAGCTTAAAGGAATAAGTTCATCGGTCCTTTACGGTCGCTCTCATCACACTAGAGATAGTGAGAGAATAAAGCAAATTAAGTGTTTTCCTTTTCTGGTGCTTTATGTGCTTAAGCTTCTTCAGGTGTTAAGTCACCCACGACTTTCATCAAATTCTAAATTATACTTCCTCAAGCCTTAAAAGCTGAGCCGGCTATATCTACGAGTTATGAGCTCAAAAGCGTATTACACAATTTTGTTTCCCGATGTAGTCTGAGCGAGTATATAACTGTTAAGCTAAAAAAGAGCACTACACTAGCCTTGATACAAATTGAAACTGTTGCGTAACTTATCTGGCATGTACTTTTACATGTAATACTTAGTCAACGAGGAGCTCATGCGTCCATTTACTGGTTCAGTTTACCTTAATAGCGAAATCCTCTGCGAGAACCTCTCTCCTTGTTAGCACCAGTAATATAGGAATACACTCTACCAACTTTATTTAGGATTGGAGGAGTATATTCCACCATATATGAACGTCGAAGAGGCAAAAAGGATAGTGGCGGACCAAAAGGATCTTATACAAGAGAAGATGTCATCGAACTACGTAGAGAGGGACATACCTAGCGACTTGTCCATATACCTTAGCGTCCCTAATGTTCTAGCGATACTAGGCGTAAGGAGGTCTGGTAAGTCAACTCTTTCCTTATTACTCATGAAAAGAATGAGGGTGAACTTCGCTT
The DNA here is from genome assembly GCF_008326425.1 of Sulfuracidifex tepidarius. Classification (NCBI taxonomy): domain Archaea; kingdom Thermoproteati; phylum Thermoproteota; class Thermoprotei; order Sulfolobales; family Sulfolobaceae; genus Sulfuracidifex; species Sulfuracidifex tepidarius. The sequence continues at coordinate 1,886,551 of NZ_AP018929.1, read as the reverse complement.
ACTTAAACTTTGACGACGAAAGTCTTTACGGAATTACTGCGAAGGACTTGAGGAACCTTGAACAGGGAGTATATGAAGTCTACGGTGGTAATGTAAATTATCTTGTCTTAGACGAAGTCCACAACGTCAAAGGTTGGGAGCTGTTCACGTCTAGATTGAGGGAAACTAAAAGAGTCATAGTAACGGGTAGTAATTCTAAGATGCTTTCCGGAGAGTTAGCTACGACACTCACCGGCAGGCATTCCGACGTAGTCCTGTTTCCCTTTTCTTTTAGAGAGTACTTACGTTTTAAAGGAGAAAGTGAAGAAGTGCCCATCTCAACCAAGAGGACGGCAGAGGTCAAGACGGAACTTGAGAAATACCTTGAAGATGGAGGTTTTCCTGAAGCTCTTATCATAGGTAAAGACCAAGTCGACATAATATATAATGACGTGTTGTTTAAGGACATAATCTTCAGATATAAGGTAAGAGAGATGGGTAAGTTTAAGGACTTTACAAAGAGCTTGGTCTCTTATTATTCTACAGAGGTCTCACTTAGTAAGTTAGCTAAGACGATTTCCGTGGACAAAAAGACCGTAGACCAGTGGGCATATGGTCTAGAAAACGCTTACCTTACATATTTTTTACCTAGATATGGGGAAAGACCGAGGGAGAGGCTAACTTTCAGCAAGAAGGTATACGTGATAGATCCCGGTATTATATCCAGAGTGGCAATAAAGGCTAAGGATAAAGGGAGAGTCATGGAGAATACAGTTTTCCTCAAGTTAGCTAGAGAAAACCAGTTGAAAGGTATGTATTACATTAAGGGGGGTGACTTTGAGGTAGATTTTTATGACGAGTTAAACTCACGCTTAATTCAAGTCACTTATGCTTCAGACAAGGTGGAGGAGAGAGAAATAAAGGGGATACTAAAGGCGGATGAAGTAGTTAAAGCTAAGGAGAGGATAATAGTAACTTATGACATTGATGGGATTGAGAAAATTAAAGGAAAGGAAATAAAAATGGTACCGCTTTACAAGTTCTTACTTTTGCATTGGTGAACTACCCCCGCCCTCCTAGGGACTTCCTGCTTCATAGCTCTACCATCCCCGTAACCAAGTCACGTGTAGAGGGCAGAGCCCCACACTGGTCGTTCTTACCCTGGCCTATGAATGTCACCGATTGTCCCAGACTATAGGACTACTGATTGCAGTAGGGGCATACACAAGACTCTTGCTTAGAGGCGTCTCGGTGATGCGTGCCACGTCTGTGACTGTCGTTGAAATGTACGTGATACTTGTCGCATTTACCCTTTGCCATAAAGGGCTATCCATCCCCACCCTGACGAGGGTCTTCTGCCCCCTTAAACCCCCATTAGGATAAATATAGCATGAGAACTCCTCTATATGTAACACGTCATCTTCTTCCTATTTCATGAAGTTTTCTTTTCGTTTTTCTTACTTAGCTCGGTATAGTTAATCCTTAAGTTCTTTGGGGCTTTCGGTCTCATCGCATCAAAATTTAGCTTGAGACCTATTGCAGTTAATGGAGGAAGTAGTACGTACGCAAGGAATAGTGCAGTATCCCCCAACGGAGAAAAGAGTATAAAGTTAGCAGCAGGTATGGCCTCTGCTAAAAGAATAGGAACTGAAATGCAACAACTTCCCCCTCCTATTACTCCCAAGAGAGGGGCTAAAATGATTACCTTGGTCCTCTTGAGGTAACTCGCATACTGCATAACTCTCACTATGTTCGCTGTTACCAATGTCGCAATTACCAGACCCATAACTATTGCATAAGAAGACAGCTCGAAATAGAAATTAGGTGGAAAACCTCCAACTATTGCAGGGTTAAACAAGGTATTATACAGCAATGTGAGCAGGGAAGGAGGGAAGAAAGGAGAATATGTAAGGGTGATGAAGGGTGAGGAGACCTGGAATAGAACCCCAAATATACCATCTAGAAGCTTCTCTAGAGCTATGCTGTAAACAAAATAGTGAATTGAAAGATAGATCAGAAATATTGATGCCACGAACTTGCTCATCCTGCCCTTGATCAAGGATATTTCCTGTTTCATGAAGTTAAAGGATAGAAGCAGCACAGACGACCAGAAAACCACGTTACCTGCAACAACGTAAGCGAAATAAGACGGGGAGACCGGAGAGATCCAAAGCAGGACGATTCCCAACAGGATACCTATCGTCGGGTAAATTAACTTCATCTTCACCTACAATTTACCTCCTGTCTTTTTAAATTCTGCTTTCATGTCTTATTAAACGTACACAGAATCAAACTTATTAAAAAAATTAAAAAGTTTAAACCCTTTAAATATATTATAAGTAGATATTTCTATTAATCATTAGTTACAGCTTTAACCTTTACGATGAAGAAGAGGAACTTGAAGCCTGCCCTACGTTATTGTAGACACCGTAGACTAGCCTGTTGAAACCTAAAGCGTAGATATCACCTGTGGAACTATCGTATTCTAGAACTAGCATGGCTAGATACTGGTTTGGATGCCCTATAACCGGTATACCGTCTTTCGTGAGATCGTACTGTGAATAATGGTAAGGACATACACCGCAGTTTGTGTTGGGATCATACTGCACTGGACCTCCCATGTGTGCACACACAGCACTATAACCTACTACATCTCCGTTGGGGCCTACTCCTCCTATAGAAGCCTTACCGGTCCTCACAACATATGCAGGATAACCCATGTAGGTTACTGATACTGGGGATCCTACTGTTAAAGAGTTGTAATTAGCAACTTTCTGTTTCTGATAAGCCTGCACTTGAGTAACAGTTGGGGTTGGCGTTGTAGTTGTTACAGTCTGTTTCTCGACTATAGGCTGTTTCACTGTTACAGTCTGCTTCTCGAGCTTAGGAAACACATTGCCTCCTATTACTATGCCTGCAGCTATTCCTGCAACGGCTGCAGCACCCCCAACTACTATTGCCCTCCTATTGGGATCGACTTTGTCCTTGTCATTCCCCTTTGACATAATTATCAATGATTATTAGTTATCTTTCTTAAAAAAGTGTTAATATATATGTTCTATCCTACATATTTATTAAACTTGTTTTAACTAAAAAAACAACAAAAAGTCCGAGGAGTTCAGGATAGCCTAGCCTTCCCTTGAGAAGACAATCCTCTGAGCCTCGCAATGATCTTGTTCATGTCCCTGAGGTTCAAAACTAGGAGGGCCAAAGAAGCTATTGGAAGGCCGAAGTAAGTCAAGGAGAAGTAAATAGGCGAAGAAAGTATTGCCACTACTGAGGAGAAGGTACCTGTTGATACTGCGGCTATATAGATGAGGATCGATGGAAGTGACAGACAACAAGAAGTGCCTGAAACGACCCCTAGAGATGGAACTGCGACCAACATGGAGAGGGCTCTCTTTCTCTCTTGTAAGAGCCTTCTCAGTTCGAAAATTTTCTCTACGTTCGCTCCTATCAACGCTGCTAGTATCAATCCGATGAAGACCGTGTATGGCGTTACATCACTTTCGTAAGGTCCGATGAAGGTGAAGAAGGCTGGACTTGTACTGACCCAGTAAAGGAAAAGATAAGGAGGAGGCGGAACTGCTGCACCTACACCGTATCCAAAGTAGAGGAAGAAGTTGAAGCCTCCTAGTACAATGTTGTAGAATATACCATACAAGGTAACATGAAAGAATAGATAAAGCGAGAAAGATATCCAATAAGCCTTTGTCTTCCTTACATTCTTCCATATCACCGTGTAGAACCTATCGGGAATAATCACGGCGATCCCTGTCCACAACGACAATGCTGAAAGGAACGAAATTAGCAACAAGTCCCCATCATGCACAGTAAAGTAGAAAATTAGAGACAGAACCATCAAGGCTAACGCTAACGAAATTCTAAGAAGCCTCTTCCTCATGATTTTATATGTTTTGGCTAAATCGTTTAAAAGTTTTTCATAAGTTATACGAGATATAAACATTTTTTGCTATTATTTGTAAAGAATCCTTTAATATTATGGAAAACTTTTTTTACCATTTTAACTAACTGCCTTAAAATGGCAAAAGTAAGCACATTAGAGGTAACTGTAATCGTAATAGCTATAGTTCTCGTAGCAGTGGCTGGCTATTATATAGCGGTCAGGAGTACTCCAATTAACTTAGGGGTTAGTTCATCTACGTCCACAGCACCAGCTATAACTACATCCCTTGCACCGACCACATCAACAAGCGTTTCGACTTCGACTACATCACCAAGCACATCGTCTTCTACTACATCTTTACCATCTGGAGCAACAATGCTTCCTTACGATAGCTCAAATAAGACGGTCTTCCTTGATATTGTCTCGCTGAGCTCTGCAACTCCCTTCAACTTCAACGGGACGAGTAACGGCCAGCTCCACGTGTACATCCCTGCAGGGTGGACCGTACTGGTGACCTATACCAACCAAGAGGGACTTTCTCACAACTTCCTCATAGTCAGTAACAACACAGCCACCCCTGGAGACGACGTAGGGCAAGACGGTACTATAAAGCTGTACGTGGGAACAACTCCTTCAACATACCTAGATAACGGAATAAACGGCGGAGCTAGCGCTACCGGTTCGGTGTCTCTACCCGCTGGGATATACTGGTTCTGCTGCGGTATCGAAGGACATGCTGCTGCAGGTATGTGGGGAGTAATAGTGTCGTCTTCCTCAGTGACAACACCTTACTACACTGGATAAAGAGAAGGGGAAATTTTTATTTTTTACTTTTTTGTTTTTACTTTTCTTGGTTTAATTGCAATATTTAACATTGAGAATTTTAATCCTTGGTTATCTCTTCTTAGTTTTTATAGGTTAAATATATATAGTAGGTTTTTTTAATTTTTATTGATGTAAAATGAGCAGGATAGGAATAGCGATCTTAGTATTAATATTCGCGGGAACAGCATTCATGATAGGGTTTTTAGCAGCTAACTTCTCAATGGTAACATACCCAGTTCCCGCTCACAATAAGGCAGAGTTCATCACTACTACAACTTCAACTTCCACTACTGCTCCTACTACCTCACCTACTAAAGACATGCTTCCTTACGATAGCTCAAATAAGACGGTCTTCCTTGATATTGTCTCGCTGAGCTCTGCAACTCCCTTCAACTTCAACGGGACGAGTAACGGCCAGCTCCACGTGTACATCCCTGCAGGGTGGACCGTACTGGTGACCTATACCAACCAAGAGGGACTTTCTCACAACTTCCTCATAGTCAGTAACAACACAGCCACCCCTGGAGACGACGTAGGGCAAGACGGTACTATAAAGCTGTACGTGGGAACAACTCCTTCAACATACCTAGATAACGGAATAAACGGCGGAGCTAGCGCTACCGGTTCGGTGTCTCTACCCGCTGGGATATACTGGTTCTGCTGCGGTATCGAAGGACATGCTGCTGCAGGTATGTGGGGAGTAATAGTGTCGTCTTCCTCAGTGACAACACCTTACTACACTGGATAAAGAGAAGAGAAAAATCTAAGATATATCCTCATATTTTTATGAGACTAAAGTATTTATAAAGTAAAAAGTTTCTTCTAATAAATAAATCTCTTTCCTCTTATTTTGAAGCAAGAGACAGAAAGTTAAATCTAAATTTCAAAGAAGTAGTTAAAAATATTAACAAATTTTTTAAATGATGATTACTCTGTAAGTTTGGAGAGTGAAATGTTAGTCGTGGAAGCGGCATCAACATACGCGTCTTCTGGAAGCGTAGGATTCGAGGACTTCTTCGGATTTTTCCTTGCAGGCATAGCCATAGTAGCTGGGATAGCCTTCTTCTTTTTAACAAGAAAGAATGCCGTCTAATCATTCAAAACTTTTTTTGATTTTAATTTCTTTATATTTAATTATGTTTAACTAAGAAAAGCTTTTAAACTTTATTATGTATTTATACATTTGACCTAAAGTGGAGTCTCATCGTGACTGGGAAAAAATATGGTTCGGAGTAATGCTCGTCATCGTTGTAATTTTTGTAGCTTGGTCATACGTTTCTGTAATGTCAGGAGACACAGCTACATACAGGGACGGGCTTCCTTTAGCAAGCGGAGTTCCTAAACCTCTACCTAACGGTACAGTAGTAATCTACATGGAAGGTGTACAATGGGCTTGGGTACCTATGAACGCGACTGAGATAGTTTATTCACCAAATGGAACTCAGATGAACATAAGCGTTACTGCAAACGTGATATCATTTGCTAACGGTTACCCATACATTAAGGTACTTCCCCACCAACCCGTAGAGATGATACTTTACAGCAACAACGTGGTTCATGCGTTTTACCTAAGGCTTCCTCACGGACCACAGAATGTGAACGTAGTTCCAGGGATAGATAGCTATTCGTTCTTCTTCGCACCTTCTACAGCAGGGAACTATACCTTCCATTGCGCTGAGTATTGCGGAGTAGGACACTCTTACATGTATGGTTACCTAGAGGTGATGTGAAATGGCGAAGCTCTATCCTAAATCGACCTTGGGAATTGCGTTACTATATACTGCAGGTGGTTTAGTATGGTTAGCAGCAATGGGAATTGCTGCAATGTGGTTCAGAACGATTCTCCTGAGTCCTCACGTTAACGTAAAGGCAGGCTATGCTATAGCACCCCTCTACTACTTCCTGGTGACCTTCCACGGGCAAGCAGCGATGATGATGATAGTAGAGGACATAGCCCTTTCCGTTTTCGCATATTCATTGTATAAGAGCGGAATGGGAACGATCCACAACAAAATACTAGCAGCTGCATTCTGGCTGATCAACGTACCTATGATAATAGAGTTCATAGGAGGACCTAGCACCGGCTGGTATATGTACCCTCCCCTGTCGTTGCAATTAGGGAGTTGGATTTATTTCGGGACTTTCGCGCCCTCATTAGCTGATAAGTTGATAGGTCTGGCATATTTCATGATGTTCCTGAATGCGATAGGGGTCATTATAGCTTCAATAACGATGTTCCTCGATGCTTACAAGACTAGACCTAGAGAAGGGAAGATCCCAGTTTTCGCTGCCTACGGAATGGCTTTCGGAGGAGCCCTGTTATTTGTGACTGAATTTGCATTAGCTGCAGCAGAGCTATGGTATGTACTTTACTTCTGGGCTTCGGTGCCCGTGAACCCACTGACCTGGGTTGTACTCTTCTGGTTCTGGGGACATCCGGTTGTCTATTACGCTCCCTTCACAGTGTTTGGAGGACTGTATTACCTCATTCCTAAGTTCGCCGGAAGGCCCCTTTACAGCGAGAAATGGGCAAGGTATAACATCATACTACTCTTCACCTTCAGCATGCTAGCATGGGTGCACCACTTGCAGACGTGGCCTCTACCAGTCGTACTGAGGGCATTCATAACGCCCACTACCTTGATCTTGGCTGCAGGGTCAGGTCTTACAGTGCTGAACTTGGGGTTAACCATAGCTACAGGGAAAGGGTACCAATGGAAGAACCCCGTTGGGTTATCGGCTCTCGTAGCACTAATAGGGTTTATCCTGGCTGGACTTCAGGCACTGATACTACCTCTAAACCCATTGAACGTTATAGTGCACAACACATACTACGTCGTCGGGCACTTCCACCTAATGATCTGGACTATAATAGTAGTAGGATACGTAGCAGTACTCCTCGACATGTTGACCAGCAAGATGAACGGAGCTACGCTCACAAGCCTCAGCAGCGGTATGGTAAGCGGAGGGATAATTATGTGGACTATAGGAGCGTTCCTATTAGGATACACAATGAGCTATGCCGGGTACGAGGGTTTAATCAGAAGATGGGTAGCTTACCCGATAAAGTTCGTTCCATACATGGACGCGATGACTTTCTTCGCAATAATCATGGGAGCAAGCTTCGTAATGTACGGACTGCCAGTGCTATTCACGTTGTTAGGAGTTAAGACGTCTCTGTTCTGGCAGACATCTGGGCTTTCTGGAGTCTCTAACGTGAGTATGCCAGGAGGGTCATCTCCTTCACCCACTATGGCTTCAACAGAAGAAAATACAATGGAAAATACAATGAACGAGATAAACTCTAGTCCAGCAGAAGCCTCAAAGAAAGACAGACCCACGTTAAACTAAAGCCATTATTTTATACCTAGTATAACAAGATAAATTTACGCTACTCATTTTTTCTTTCTTTTTCTTTTTTCCAAAAAGACTCCTCTTGATGATATATCTTCATTAGCGGGCTCGAGTTAATGTTTATAGTAAGAAAACTTTTTAAATATTTTTAACTTAAAAGTGAATATGCTGGAGTATAACGGAAGAAAGTTTTCAGTGAAGAACTTAGCCCTTCCCTCTGCGTTCGTAATAGCCTTCGTGAACCCTTTCGTGGAAAGACTTCAGTTCTACAATCCCGTAGCTTACATGTTAGACCATTATGCTCTGTACGCAGCTGGTGCGATAATAGGGTACCTCTTCTTCAAGGGCTCTCCAATTTCCTTTCTGATCGGAATAATCCCCGCAGTTTTCTGGCATATCCCCCTTTTCTTCGCTTTAGGTGCATCGTTCATACAGTACAGAGTCCTTTGCGAGTTAACCCTCTTCCTAGGCGGGATCCTAGCCGGTTCATATATCAACTCCATGTCTTTAGGAATTAAGGTAACTTCACTTGGCCTTTACATGTTAGGGGACTCATTACTCAGCATTTTCTTTATCCTAGGATACCCCCAGTACTCAAACGTAGACTACAGCTACCTCTCCTGGGGACCTTCATCTCTTCCGATCGTTGGTATAACCATGTTTGTAGTCATGAATATAGTACTTATATATACCATAATCAAAATAATGCAGAACGCAATGATTTTTTAGTACTTTCTTACTTTTTTTAAAAAATTAAAAATAATCAGGTTTTTTAAATATATTTAACATATATAGTAAGCTTTTTAAAAGAGTAAAGCATGTTAAATAACTTGAGGAAAGTATGTCATCTAGTTCAAGTTCTACCACAAGTTCCTCAACTACTTCGTCCGTGAAGAACACCAGTATTCCTCTGCCACCACCTGACGCCGAGATATATCACGCTACTTGTAGGTTCTGCAACGTCGGATGCGGTTACGATATATTCGTGTTCCCCATCTACAAGAGCGGAGGGCCTGCTAAAGGGCAGAACGCTGTAGTGTACAACATGAATGACCAAGTATTTAATAGAAATCTAGTGAACTACCAAGCTGATTACACTTCACCTGTCATACCGCTCGGCGCCAATTATGGGACCCCGTGGATTGGAGAGTCCATGGTAACAACAACACTAAAGTACAATACGAACACTGGTAACTGGGAACCAGTCTACATTCTAGAGGTCCCCAGCTCCGAATGTCCAGTAAACGAGGGGAATTACTCCACACGTGGAGGCAAGAACGCACTGAGAAACTGGAGCCCGTTCAACGACAACGCTCCCGGCTTCAAGGTCTTCTCTACCAGGATACAGACCCCCCTCATAAGGTGGAACGGAAGCCTACAGCCAGTAGGATGGAGCTACGCTATAGACGTAGCGGCCAGAGTTGCAAAGTACTATATGGACAATGAGACCACAACCTACCCAAGTCCAGTGGGACCTGCTGCTACACAAGTCATGGCAATAAGGGCTGATCATGGAGGAGGACAAGGAGGAGGAGTTTTCAGTAACCTGATGCCAGGCCTTTTCCTACACATGGGGTTAGCTACGCCTTTCGTGAGGTTCCACTACGAAGTCGCATTCTCCTTCACTCAGGACGCTCTGGAGGAGGCCACTAACGGCAACGGAACTGACACAGCCAGCATGCTAGATATAAGCATAGCGGATGTCTTAGTTTTATGGGGAATTAACGAGTATTCTACGTCTACTGTTAACTTGATACAACACATCTTCGATAACATAGATGGATCAACCATCAGTAGAAAGCAGACTTGGTTTGACCCAGGAGAGCCAGCCGCTGCAGGGAACATCATCATAGTTGAAGCCAGACCTTCGGAGACAGTCCACGCTGTAGCTGCTAAACTAGGAGTCAGTATACAGGACGCGATGAACGGAAACAGCGACCAGTTCCTGTTCGTTCAGGTCAACCCGGGAACAGACAGCGAGCTGGCGAACGCTGTAGCTGCATACATCTACTACACATATCCCGACGTGGTGAACCACTTCGTCCAGCTTTACCAGTCTGCAAGCTCCAACGGTTTCGCTTTCAACCAGGACACATACAACTACTACATCCAGTACCTACAGTCTAAATCACTGAGCGATTGGTTATCTGAGGCTTCCTCCATCACTGGAGTACCACAGAACGTAATTCAGAAAATGGGAGACATGCTAGCCAAGCCCAAGAGCGCCAACGGCTCCACTTTCTACAACAGAGTCCTCATGGAGTTCGAGAAGGGAATAATATGGTCCGCTAACTACACTCCAATATATGCTGTAGCTAACCTCGGTATAATCACTGGTGCACTCTCAGGTAGACCGGGATGCGGTGTATCCACAGGTTTCGGACACCAGAGGGGAGCTGCGTTCCCCATACCTCCACCTCCGCCATGGCAGAGCAATTTGAGTGAAGGGAGACAGTTCTTCATTCAGATGCACACTTACGTACCGCAGCAGTTGAAAGCCTCAGGCCAGACAGTATCAGGCACTACCATAGCGGAGTACATCAAGAACTTCTACAACCAGTATACTTCATCACTAGTCCCTCAGATATACCAGTACAACCCCATAATAGACTACCTGATATACAGCGGATACGGGAAGATGCTGTGGATGTTCACCGCTAACCCATACAAACAGACAATGAGCGGAGAGAAGTTGAGCCAAGTTTTGGACAATAGGTCCCGCTTACTGCAGGAATGCGTTGAGAACACCTCCTCCTTGGGAATCCCGTCCTCATCCTCTAATGCAGGTACCTCACCCAACTACGACACTTCCGCTGTAGGCGCCACAATCCCTCAATTCCCCACCTCAGACCAGTACGCTAGTACAGTGACATCATGTCTCGGAAGCACTTCAGGAGCTTTGTTCGTGGTTGGAAACGACATATTCCTGGAACAAAACGACCTACTAAAACACGCAGCCCACCTGATACTGCCGTCAGCGTCTAACCACGGTGAAACATATGAGATAAGGTGGAACGGCCACGACAGGAGGCTGAGGCTTGACGACATATACCATTCACCGCTTGGGATGTCGATGCCAGACGTATGGATCTACGCCATGATAGCACTTGACATTTACCAAATGTATGTCTCTGAAGGGAACCAGAACTCTCCTCAAGCACAGAGGTTATACAACGCCTTCAACCCTATATGGACAAGCTTAAGCAAACACATGACTTCTAACTCGGCTCCCCTTTCCCTGTCATCCCTCTCCAGCTACTCAGAAGACTACTACGACTACGACTGGTTCAGTATATACAACGACCTTTGGAACTACTACGTCGCTAATGGACCTACAAACTTCAAGAGCTGGCCGTACGGATACGTGGTTCCACACTGGACTCCTTATTGGTCTTCAATAGATCTCAACGACTTAAAGATGGCAAGGACAGTGGGCGTTCAGCTTCCGATACTCGGAAAGACTACTAACAGCAATGGCAGCGTCACTCTCTGGGGTCTGGTGAACTACGCGGAACCTCTAATAGCTGGCAAACTTAGAGCTGAGGCCGTCACAATAGACCCGTCCAAGAGCGTAACTGTTGGAAACACCCAGATACCTCTGATCACCCGTGAAGTGAAATACCTAGACAGCAGCGACCTTCAATCCATGTTCGGGTATACCTTATCAGACTTAGCTCCATACGTGATTAACGGCTTCAACGTCTTCCCGACTCCTTACGTGGGTGTGTTCGGATACGCAGCGTCTTTGCAAAGCAAGTACAACTACTGGGCAAACAACGGGAGGTGGAACATAATCTTCCAGTCAGGATGGGTGGACTATCAAATCCCCGACATCTTGAGGAGAGTCCCACAGCCTATCATCATGATGAACGCTCAAGACGCTTCGAAAGAGGGTCTAGAAAACGGAGATATAATACAAGCTTACAACGACTTTGGGTCTGTGGACGGAGTAGTGTGGATTTCTAACACAGTCCCTCAAGGACAGCTATTCATTGCAATGGCTTATGAGATCAAACCAGGTGCGAACCAGACTACCACAGTCACTGTAGACCCCGTAACTGCTAACCAGATGGTCAAGTGGTCTTGGGTAAACATACAGAAGATTGGTACTCTTCCACCAGAACAGAAGCAGACTATTCCATTCGCTCCGGTACAATTCCAAATACCCAGCTCAGGAGGATCCAGCTAAGATCCTTATTTTTAAAGAGAGGCTTTTCCCCATTTTTCATATCTACATTTCTTATTTCCCACCGTATTTTCATATTATCCTCGATTTTAGAACCTATTTTTAGATAGAATCGATCCATTAGATCCCATAAAAAGAAGTCCTTATATGTTCATTTCCTTTTTGAAATACGAAATCTTCTCTATAGTACTAGCTTAGTCTAGGAAACTAAATTTCCTAGAATATAACGTATATTTAGAAGATCTTAAAAGGCTTAATCGTTTTAACCTGACTTACTTACGCCAGTTAATTTCTCTATGTCGAAAGTATATAACAACTTATCACTCAGAATGTATTTATGATTTTTAATTAATTTGATATTCAAGTTATCGTATTTAATTTAATTAATCTTGTCTTATCCAATTGTTAGAGGTTAGCAAACTATTATAGTCACATAAGGCTTAATCATTCTTATGAAAGTCCTGAATCGGGATCAAATGAAGATTTCAAACTTCATAGCCCCAGTAGTTCTGATAGGATTAGCAGTTAACCCCTTCACAGAGACGGTTGAGTTCCACCAGGAGTTCGTGTTCATGCTGAGCCACTATGCGCTCTTCATAGGTGGGTTCCTCCTGGCGTATAAGATCCTGAAACTTCCCTCTTATGCGATCCTGGGTGGCGCATTTCTAGCCGTCTTCTGGCATGTGCCTTACTTCTTCGCCCTTGCTGGCGCCTTCCCTGTTTTCAGGGCGTTGAACGACACTACCCTCATTATCGGAGGGATTCTCGCCGGAGGGTCGCTCCATGCCTTAAACAACGGAATCAGGCTCTCCTTGTTGATAGCTTGGATGGGTGCAGACAGCGTGTTGGCAATCATACTGTTAGCTGGGTGGCCACCCTATTCCAACCTCGTATATCCCTTCTCTCCCTTCAGTGAACCCCAAGAGTTCCTGACAGGGCTATCCATGTTCTTCATCATGTTCGTAATCTTTCTGGTAGCTATAGCTAACTTCCTAAGGACTACATTCAAGATGATGTGAATGAGGGAGAAACGTTAGCTGAATGAAGGGTGAGGAAATTAATTATATTCTTAATTAAAAATTAAAATTCTATAAAATCAGACCATAGTTAGACAGCTTTTTTCTTTATCTTCACAAACTAGACAAAATTTTTGAAACGAGTAATACCTTCATTTTCTGAAAATATGTTTAAAACTAAATCCCAAGTAATTTTCATCACGTCTGAACTCTGTTCCTCTTCAGTTATATTAAACAGACAATTTGGGAAAAGACACTTTATACATGAAAATAGAAGTGATGAAAGTGTGATATTATGAACACAATAGCAATTAGATGGGTTTTGGCAATACTCTCATCTCTATGGGCAGGAATTCACCTAGTCCTTACCCACGCAGTACTCCCGAACCCCACAGCCACTATGATATATGAAACTTTCTTCGGTTTCACGGCTTCACTCGCGATCTTAGCTTCAGCTCTACTGATCCTGGGAATGAGATACACGTATCCACTGATCACTGCGTTTTATGTGATAGACTTCGCACTGCTTGCCGAGTCTAGGTTGTTTCCAGCACCTTTCGTGGGTAAGGTACTACCATTCAACGGTTACGTAGATGCGTCCCTGATACTCGACGTAATCCTCGCGGCGTCAACTCTAGTAATCTGGTTCCTAGAAAAGGACGTACAAATAAGCAAGGAAAATGTAAAAGAAATGAAGCAAAAGTAATCTGTTTTAAGACCTTGAACTATTTTTTATTTTCTATTCTTTTCAGGAAATCTTCTTGAGAGAAATAGCATTCAGCTCCAGATGACTATTCGTGAAAAGCTTTTATTCAACTTTTTATCTTTTATCTATGGACAAAGTTATCAATGACCTAAGTTTATCAAGAAATAAAGATATATCTTATGGTAACGCTTTTATCCAACAGGATAATACACCCATAGTATGTTTGATAAACTCGGAAAGTTTGAGGCTTCCAAATGGTACGTAGTTATTGCGGTTTGGATTGTTGTAGTAATCCTAGCTGCACCTTTCACCTCCCTTTTCTTTAACTCAGTTTCAAACCAGATCACAATCTCAATTCCTGGTAGCACTGCCCAGCAAGCGCAAGAGATAACCTCCAAGTACTTTCACATAGGAGGAGCGTCTTCCGCCTCAGCCCTCCTCTTCATTCAGGGCAACACGAGCGCCTATTCTACGTTCTTTGCTAATTTCACTAAATACGGGAACGCTAGTATATCAGATTTCTTCACCATAGAAAAGGGGATACTGAATTCCTCCTTCTACAAGGGAATTAACGGGACCAGGAGTTTAGAGTTCGCCCTTCAGAACATATCTAACAGTGAAGTCAAGATAGAGGGAAAACTGAATTCAGCGTACACTAACCTAACGAACGGGTTGGAGAGTCTAGAAAAACTAAACGAATCCATCCCTGTGATAGAGGGCAAATTCGTCAACCTCTCCTCGGTGATCTATAACACCTCTGACAAAGTCGAACAGATCCATCAGGAGGGAGAGAAGCTGAACACCAGTTTCACTTACCTGAAGGGAAATGAGACTTTAATCAATTCTACAGCTACAAAACTGAATCTGTTAGAGTTCGGGACTGTGGCCGAGTTCCTTGAAGTGTGGGGGAAGGCATTTAACCAGACACACGACTTGACCGTAAGCAACGGCATAGCCTTCAAGGAAATTTACTATAAACTGAACGGTACTGCGTCGGTCTACTTTAGGAACTTCGACCTCCTGTGGAACTCAAGCTACAAGGGAGGGAACCCAGAGTACGTCGCGAGCGGGCTGATCCCCAAAGCTACTAACGAGACTTTCTACGGGACGAAGGAATACGGACTTTCGTATTCCCTGGCCACTGAGTTCTCTCTGCAGAATTTCCAGAACTCCACTTTAATACAGCAGTTCACCGCGAATTACGTTAATCAGACATTCCATGTTCCTTTGGAGATAGCGCAAGCTCTCTTATTCGAGAGTCCTTTGAACGTGACAATTCACGTAATTCAGGAGAAGAGCGGGCTACCTTCATCTGTCGTGGAAGAGGCTTTAACTGATGATAACTTCACCGGAATCGCAACGCAGATAATTGAAGAGAAAGCCAACTCTTCTGCAATCCCCTTCATCAACGAGGTCTATAAGGACTTGAATTCCTCTCCTAGTCAATTCGCAGTGAACTACTTGTCTAAAGTTGCTAACGTTTCCCCTTCACTAATCGAAAGAGTAATGACAAGCAACTCCACTCAGCTGATCCAATACCTTGCGTCACAAGCGTCGAACAAGAACGGTATACCCTCCTGGGTTTACGTATCGCTCATAGAGAACGACAACGTTCAAAACCTGACCTCCTATCTCGTGTCGACCCATCTCACTAAGCTGTCTGGAATTCTGGAGAAGTCTAACATTACACCTAAGGGACTTGCAGAGGAGTTAGCTCAAGGTGTAAATGCAGAGGAGCTGGCTTCCCAATTAGTCGCTAACTCTTTCTTGAACTCGTCTCCCACCATTTCGGTCAACACCACGATTTTACAGGATTATCTATTCCAGGGAGTGAAAGATAACATCTCACCTGAGAAGTTGGCGTTGATGTCTATCTCCTCAGGTAAGTTCCCGGTCCAACCGATAGAGAGACTGAGAGACCAGCTCTACAATGGATCTTACCTCTTAGTGATAATAGGAGGTAACGTCACTTACAAGGAAACACAGCAGATACAGCAGTACGTTGAGTCCCACATGCCGTCTTTCACCGGCAAGGTCTACCTCACGGGAGGGAAGCCCGTGTCCCACGTAATAGGAGGTATTGGATCCTCAGCATTCGCGATAGCTATACCTGTCGGAATAGCGCTCGCCATCATATTGACCGGGGTATATTTCAGGAGTATAGTAGCGGCCTTCGTTCCACTGACGGTTTACATGGCTGCATATGTGGCTGCGTCAGACCTCATCTACGCAGTGGTCATCAAGATACTGGGGATCACTGTGGACTTCCTAACCCCGAGCCAAGTCCTGCTCCTGGCCTTGGGGCTCGGGACTGACTACGTAGTCTTCATGGCTAGCAGGTATATCGAGGAGAGAGAGAAAGGGTTGGACAAGAAGGAGTCTGTGATAGAGATGGTGAAATGGGGAGGGAAAGCTGTGACCATAACTGCCTTTGTAGTAGCGCTGTCCTTCCTCTTCATCTACGTGTATAACGTTCCTTTCTTCTCTGACACTGCGATAGCTGAAATGTTGGCTGTGCTGGTCATATGGGTCGCCTCGATCACTCTCTTCCCTTCTGTCTTAGCTGCGGTGGGAGACAAATTGTTCTTCCCTAGGAAGATTGTGGAGAAGAAAGAGAAAGAAGTAAAGGGTAAATACTCCAAGGCTGGAGTCAAGGCTGGAATAGTGATAGGGTTAGTAGCTATCTCTGCAGTGTTAGCAATCGGCACTCCGTTGACCTTCAACATACTGGGTCTCTTACCACCATCCCAAGCAACTGAAGGGATAAACTTGCTGAGCCAGACCCTCACCACCTCTAACGTGTTCCCCATATGCGTAGTTGTGCCCGGGAACTTCAGTTATCAGAGTGCATATCAGATCTATCATAACTTGTCCTCAATACCCGGGGTCACTGCAGTCCAGAGCCCGGTATCGCCTGAGGGATATCTGGTTAACCAGAGCAATTTGAAAGACTATAACTACACTCAATACATATCCCACGGTTACATGCTCTTCGTAGTTAACCAGAAATACCCTCCGTTCTCTAACCAGGCTTTCCAGGTTGTACACGACGTGATAGAGAAGATAGGAAAGAGCGGTTACGTCGGTGGAGGACCTGTTGACTCTTACAACATACTCAACTTCGTGAAGTCGGACTTCTTCACGATAGTAGCTCTCATATCGATCACGATGTACATCATTTTAGTTGTGATAACTCGGTCGTTCGCAATCGCCGGGATAATACTATTCACAATACTCTCCGCAGTTGCACTAACGCTAGGAGTGGAGAGGATAGTCTTCATGACATCAGGGGTCTTCGCTGTAATACCGCTGATCTTGGTTGCAATCATAATAGGAATAGGAATGGACTATAACATCTTCTTAGCAGCCAGGATACATGAGGAGCTTGAGAAAGGGGAGGGGATGGAAGAAGCTGTGCAAACTGCAGTGAAGAGGATAGGGACTACCATAGCTTTCCTAGGCCTCATATTCGCAGGCACTCTGGGCTCCCTGATGCTAGTCCATGCTGCCATACTTCAGGAGATAGGTTTCGCTTTGGCTGTAGCAGCAATCCTAGAGACTACCCTCCTATGGAGGTACTTAGCTCCTTCCTTAATGATACTGGTTTACAAGAAGCTGAAGAGCAGGCCAAGGATGATCGTGTAAACATGAAAGTTTTTCTAAAAAGATCCTAGAACTTGAAGTTCTACATAACCGTCAGTCTCTTTTTCTTATTCCTGTGCTTCAATATCTAAAAAAGAACTAGACATGTCCCTTGAAAGTAATGGAATGTTTCCCTCTTCTCATATCTAATTTCTTCTCAATGAAATTAACAACGACAATAATAGAATTTTTTATCAAAAAGTTGTTCATATTATTCGGAACCATTATAACATAACTTATATGCCCCTTGTAAGACTTTTAAGTGAACTCACCCCGCCCTTACGGACGGGGCTTCCTGATTCACGGCTCCACCTTGCCAGTACCGATACCGGTAGAGGGCGGAACTCCACATCTAAGGGTCGCACCGATCCCGATCTACGCAAGATGTTCAGGGAGGCGTTGTAATCACGGTCAGTCACCCAACCGCATCGTGGACAGGAAAAGATCCTATCGGAGGGTTAGGTCTTCCCTCACGTAACCGCATTTGGCGCAGGTTTTGGAAGTGTAGGGTGGGTCCACAAGGAGGAGTGCCTTACCGTGCTTCTCCATCTGGTACTTCAAGGTGTTCTTCAACTCGCGGAAGGCGACGTCGTGGAGCCTGAGCCTCAACTTCCTGGGGGACTTGTCCACGAGCTCCTTGACTTGTATGTCCTCCATCACGACGTCGTAGTTCCTCGCGAAGTGTTTGCCCAGCCTCATGTAGATGTGTCTTTCCTCAGGTTCCTGAGGTGTTCGTATGCCTCGGCTAACTTGACCTTCGCCTTGAACCAGTTCTTGGATAGGAAAACCTTCCTGGACAGGATTCGGTGTAGGTGCCTCACCTTCCACAACGCCTTCTCGTAAGGCTTCATGTTGGGGAAGTACTCCCCATCGGACGTCATGATGAGGGTCTTGATGCCCACGTCCAGTGCCATGACCTTGTTAACCTTAGGTAGCTTGGGGAACTCGTAATCGACCGCGAAGGAGATGTAGACCCTCTCGGAGGGGTCAACTTCACGATTACCCTCTTTACCTTATCGAGGGGGAGTCCCTGTGCACGAGGACCTTGAAGACTCCCAGGTGGGAGAGGCTCAACTTCATCAACTCCTTGGGGTGGTTCTCGCTTCTTTACTATTCTTCCTGATTATCTTCACGCTCAGCACCTTCCACCCGCTCTGATAGACCAGGGAGTACCATCTGTGGGGCTTCTCCTTGGGGAAACGCGCTAATCCATTGAAGAACCTCTCCCTAGCCTCGTAGAAACGATCCGCAACGTTCTGAGCATGAGAGTGCATTTGTTGATACTCCCCGTCCTGCTTCCTCAGGTCCAAGGCGAGTTGCCTCAACTGGGTTTGGTTCAGACCTTTCCCATCTCTTTGATAGAAATAGGAGTCTGCCCAACGCAGGGTGTTTTACACCTCACACGCCACCCTCAACTGGGCCTTTAACGCCCTCAACGTTTGCGAATTTGTGTAAGCTCGAAACCTGAATCCTACGTCAGGCATTAGGAGGTTTTTGAAGGGCCGATATTTAAATATGAGGGGGCTATCCATCCCCTCCCTGACGGAAGGGGTCTTCCGCCCCCTTTGAACCCCCTATGAAGATAAACTAGACATAGCTTATAATGAGGAGATATCAGGCTATAGTCTCATCTAGACATAGCCTTCCTCATAAGCGAAGTAATGTTCTCCAGCTGAGTTGGATGTGGTTGACTGAATCTTCCCATCTCGTATGTAGTCATCCTCAGGCCTATAGCGAGAGACAATTCCCCTATGAGGAGGTCTGCGTCCTTTCCGACAACTTGTGCCCCGAGGATCCTCTGGCTTCCTTTTTCCACAACCACGTCTATCCATCCTTCAGCATCGCCTTCTATTTGTGCCCTTGCGTCCTTGCTCAGATCGAACCTCCTGACCTCAACTTCATAACCCGCCTTCACCGCGTCCTCTTTCCACATCCCAGACCACGCCACTTGCGGGTCACTGTACACTGCAAAAGGAACAGCGTGGTAGTCCATCTCTACTACTTCCCTGCCTCCCTCAATTATGTTCTGCGATGCCACCCATCCCTCTAGTACAGCCACGTGGAACAACATGAACTTACCGTTAATGTCTCCTGGAGCGAATATGTTATCTACCTTGGACCTCATCCCGTGGGTTACCTCTATTTCTCCTCTCTTACCCAAGGGTAAGTTTATCCCCTTCACATTAGGTCTTCTCCCGGTCGCCACCAAAACTTCCTCGTACTTCCTCTCTCCCTTCTCTGTGATGACGTACTTCACCCCGTCAGCCTTCTTAACCTGCTTCGCCCTTTCCTTCACTATCTCAACTCCGTTCTCCTTCAGTCTCTTCTCCAATAAGTCTTGAACCTCCACAGATACGTTGAGCAGATGAGAGGCGTAAAGTGTTACCTTGGATCCGAGCTTCGAGAAGATAGATGACATCTCCAGTCCAATGTAACCTCCACCAACTATAGCCAAGCTTTCCGGTAAGCTCCTCACCTTAGTTTTTGGCATCAACAAATCATGCGTGGTGATTCCGTCTTGGAACCCATCAGGCACTAAAGGTTCCGCTCCTGTAGCCACGACCACGTATTTAGTGCTGAATACCCTATCTTTCACTTTAACGTGGTTTTGATCAAGGAGAGTTCCTGCCTCTCCCATGAACGTGACGTTTTCGTGTTCTTTGACTTCTTGAGAGTGCTGGACGAACCTCTGTTCTTGAACGCTGTCTTTCCAGTCTACCAGTTTCTCAAATGAGACCTTTGTCTGAACGAAAGGTAACTTCTCCTCTCTCCTCGCGAGAGATGCTCCCAGCCAGTACGTTTTAGATGGTATGCAACCCTCATATAGGCAGTTTCCACCCAGAACGAATTTTGGGTCTAACATCAGCACTTTCATCCCTGCTCTAGAGGTTTCAAATGCCGCAGTATAACCCGCACCGCCTGCTCCTAGGACTATCACATCATAGTCTGTCATAGTAAAACAGTGTAGTGATACAATAAAAATATTACTTTCAATTAATCATCTTGAAGTAAGACATGGATTAAATAGAGGTGCTCGTGATCAAACATTCATTTGTATAGTAAAAATTTGACGTGGATGCATATTCTTGTATCTATATCTAAATACAGATATATAATCACAAAATGATATCGTTCCATGCCACGTTGAGTGAGTCTTTGGTGACGAGACATATGAGTTGAATGACTAACGCAGGAGAAGGGAAAATAGTCACATACAGATATTATATTTAGCCTATAAATTAAGTAAAAATCATGTCTCATTTTTAAATAAGGTTCCTTTACACTTAACATTCCAGATCCAAAGATGGTAGTTTCCTTTTTACAACGTCCTTATTGGCGCAGAGTAGTCCTTTACTGCACCTCAACTCTCCCGTCATCACGTAAATTAGTCCACACGCAAGGGCCTGTATTACTCCGTTCTTAGAATTCCTTGCCATTTCAAGGGCCTCGTTTGCCTTATCTAATGCGTGTTTGGCCCCTAGCTTGAACGAAACTAATGCGATCTCAAAAATTATCTCAGACTGAGAATGTTTGCATTGAGAATCTGCGGCCATGAGCGAGTCCAATGATTCCTGCAGTTTTCCTTGCTTCTCTAATAGAATCCCTTTGAAAAGTGAAGCTCTCCAGTCTTTTATTCCTTCAAGGATTTCTATTGCATTCTCGGAATTCCCTTGTAAATCGTAAGCCTTAGACAAGCACAGGGAAACTTCGACCCTATTTGGCTCATTTTTAGCCCACTTCTCGGCAACGCGAAGAAGAGAATTACCGTCGCTCAACTTTTCACAGAGCTCTGTTGCTATCTCGTCTGGTAAGACATCCAGTCTCTCCACGTACTTCACTGATTCAAAGTAGTCCCCCTTCTCTATGGCAAGCATAGCCAAGTTAAGTAACGCCTCCTGGTTCCTTCCGTCAAGTGAGAGGGCCTCCTGGAACAGCTTCTGGGCCTCTTCTCTTCTCCCTAACCAGGAATTTATTATTCCTTCTCCTACCTTCCTCATGGAAGGGTCTCTGAACTTCTGAACTTCGTTCCATGCTAAGTTGATCTCGTTCGCCTTAAGGAAGCAATTCACCCTGGCCTCAGTTCCCAGATCGTTGTCCATTTCCTCTAATATCTTCATACAGAGATTGTACCTTTTGTTGTCAGCGAAATAAAGCGCAATTGATACGGCCTCGTCGTCTCCAACGGCATTTCTTACCATCTCAGGAGAATACTGCATGATGAGGCTAAGAGCGTCCTCGTCTTTTCTAGCCTTATATATTTGGATCAGTATCTCTATACCTTCCTTAGTCTTACCCTGGTGAATGAGTTCCAAGGCTTTACCTATCATAGACTCTGCCTCGCCTTCTTTCACGTCATCTTGTTTCATGTTGACCCTTTTGAGATGGTAAAGTGAACTTAATAACGTTTAAAATTAACGTGCTATCAATGAATTAAGAGTATGTTAACTTCACCTCCTATCACAATCCTTCATTCTCCATATATGCAATATGCATCTCTAATTAGACTTGCTAGTGAAAATGAAGAAGTCTAGTCAATATAGAAAAGTATAGAGGGTAACCAGGAAACCCGCGTATGTACAATATTTATTAGATCTCTAAGTCTTTACAAGTACTAACTATATAGTATTATCATTTTCTTAGGATCAACTTTAATTGAATAGAATTCATATATCTCTGATTTAGGATTAATTCTTTTTAGTTCTTTCTTTATTATTTCAGCTATTTCCTTCCTAGTAGAATGTACAACTATTGCAATAACTTTAGAATTGAGCTTTAGGAAGTGATCTACATATTTTTCTACACTATCTACAAAATCTAAATTAATTTCAGTTTTCTTTTCTACTCCCAGGAGCCCAAGCATCTCTTGCACGCAGTCTTCGACATCAGGAACGTACTCTAGCATACTTTATTAATATCTTCTAGCCTTATTAAGTTTTTGATAAATTCTCTTGGATGTCTATAATAGTTAAGTATAGATCATTTAGGAGGGAAAAACATTAACTTTTTCTAGAAAGTTATCACGACATATCCAGAGTTCACATATTTCGCTATCCTCTCTCCTACTGGAGCTAAAGTGATCCCCTTATCCAATATGTCATCCTTTACCCCTGCCTTATCAGCAGAGTAAAAACAGGCTGAATCGACTACTCCCACTTTAGACAGTTCCTCCAAGTTTACTGATGACTCCTCGTCAAGGGATATCAAGTTCCTTACTGAATTCCCTAAAAAGATAACTTTCACATCTTCATACCTCTTGTTCTTGAAAGAGTTCAGCGCTATTGTAATAGCGCTTTCCAACATCTCCTTAGAATATATAAGAAATAATACCTTAGCCATGCTCTAAGATATATGATTTTTTATTAAAAAATTTTCTTTAATTTAACGTAATATTTCGATCACGTCCCTCTTTTCATTGAATTATAGAATTGATCCCTGGACGGAATGAGCCAAGTGATCGCATATGAAGCAGGGAAATGTGGTTTATAAATCTCCGAAGTTAGGGCAACGTAATCCGGACTCTTATCCACCTTCACGGGTATGTCCATGTCTATATAGTTGTCCGCAAGATTCATAGTCGAAGAAGAGGAAAACGAACCTTTTACATGAGGAGAAGGATTTAAAGGATACGTGGGAGGAAATCTGATGTGAATCCTAGCGTACCATGTAGGATAAGAGATCCTTATAGCCTCAACCTCTTCTGTATCCTCTTCGTCATCATCCCTGAAAACCCGATGTAGATGAATATCGGTCTTAGTGTAAAGGTATTCTTCCACATCCCCTGCTTCTAGTGGGGGAGAATATCTGAAGTTTAATTTTATGAGAACGCTTTCATCTTTTAGATTTAGAATTTTTCTTTCTACTGTATAATTTTTTCTTATTCTTGATTTGATTTGAATATTGATTGAGTCAATTACATTCTTTATGACGTCCTCCGAGAACTTAACGTAATGGAAGGAACGTTCTCTTGTCTCTATCCTTCTTAGAGGTATTGCAACAGTGGTGAATGTCCTTGTCGTATCCCCTTCTGAGTTTATTTGCACTGTGAGATCGGTTTCACAAAAGACTAGTTCGTAAGCAGAAAATAGTTGATTATCCTTCACAACTCCTAAATCCCTAAGTAACTTCATTCCTATTGCAGAGCATCTCTGACCTGACGAAAGGGCCTCAACGCATTTCCTAATCTCCCTACACTCTTTCGACATTCATAAATATGGTAGTCTGTTAAATTAAAAAATTATTTCTGTATTTAGTTTTCACTAAGTATATTATCTTTTTAAAAAAAAGAGGTAATAATATATAAAAAGGTTGCTAGTAAATATGAAAGAGAGATGGATCACATCTGCTTGAAGTTAGCCGAGATCTATGCGAACAAAAGCTTGAATAGTAACGATCTACAAAGAGATATGCTGAATTTTCTAGAAATCAATAGAGTAATAAAAAGAAGAAATAATATCTTTATATTAATAGAAAACAAGGTGAACGTATTAAATTTCTCTACTAAAATAGTTATGGATCATGAGAAGGATACCCTAGTTATGAGCTCAATCAAATGTGTCCTTTATGATACAGATTCGTTCATTATCCCTATATGCAGTAACACTGAAAACGTGCTTACAAAGATTAAAGTTAAAGACCAATTAAAAAATGTGAAGGAAGTAGTTAAGGGAGTAAGGGAATGGAGAGTGAGAACTGATACCAGGATCAAAGGGGGGTCGGTAGCGAAGGTTCTAATGAAATTCAAAAACCTTGATGACAGGGTATGTTACTTCTGTGAACTCGACAAATCCGTGCAGGTCAGGATAAGAGACGAAGAAGGCAAGAAAATAAGCATGTATATATTACCGAACGTAATGCTCGATGGCAACGTTATCATGGTTAGAGAGGAGAAGGTTAAAAATGGAGAGGTTAATTTTAGAGTTAGAAACTGTAATAGAGGATTTGCCTACATATTCAAGTGATTAGGCTGCATATATGCCTTCTTCAGCTATATACTTCTTTCTAGCGATCTCCATGAGGTTGCGTGTGAAGAGAAGAGCATATATCACTACCACTACTGCAAATATAAATGATGCCCATGATCCTAACGCTAGATTCCCCGTAGCGGTAGCGTTATCGATTATAGCCATAACTCCGTGCGTGGCAATTAAGTTGTAATTGTTGTATATTTGAGGCCAGTATTCCCCTATAGCAAGTCCTCCCCAAGCGCTGTTCACTGTAGACGATATACCTGCCACAAGGTAAGGCATAGTACCGGGTAATATGATCTTCCTCATTTTGGTCCAATAGCCCATGTTGTAATTCTGCATTACCTCCCAGTACTCAGAGGGTAAAGCCTTAACTCCCATCCAGAAACTGAAGAACACGTAGTAGAACGTGCTTATGAAACCCAAGAGTATTATGAAGAACTCGTCTTTGAAAGGACCAAACACGTTGGTGTAACCGTAAAGGAAGCCGAACAGGAATGGGAAATAAGCAGGAGCAGGGAAAGCGCTGAAAGCTTGAATCAGAGGTATGAATATCCTGTCTAGAGTATTGTGAATAGCTAAGTAGTATCCTAAAGTTATGGAGAGTAGGAACGCTAACACGGTGATGAAGGTTACCCTCAAATAGTCGTATCCGAGTCCTACCAAAATTGACGGGACTTGAGATAAGAGATACGACCATGTACTACCGCTAACCGAAGTGATCACGGAGAACGCCCCGTACACTATGGCTAATAGGAGGACAAGCCCTATCATAGCTCCGACGTAATTCAACCACTTCCTTCCCTTCTCTTCCATGTAATACTCGTCCTCTTTTTCCTTGACAGAACGGTATGGTATCTTGTTAGTATATATTGATAACCTCTTTGCGCTAGAAAGAGTGTTTATGAGCCTTGCAGAGTTTCCGAAATGTATTCTCCCTCTCCTAGAGACAGGCAGGTTGCTGTCCAGTCCGTACTTCGCCACTGCGTAATTTGAGTACTCCCTCAGTAACAGGACTATCCCCGTCGTAAATATGCCCAGTACCAGGAGAGATAGCCCGACCAAGTTATAGTTCCCCTCATTCATGAAGTCCGTGATGACTGCTCCTATCCCGAAAGTTTGATAGATGTGAACTCCCACAGAGAAGACCTCACTCACCGTGATGTAGAACATACCGTCTGAGAAGCTGGGGAGCAGGTTAGTCGCTATCCTGGGAATGGAGAAAGGTATATAAACGTTCTTCAACCTAGCCAGTAAACCCATCTTATAGTTCTCAGCCACCTCAAGCATCTCATTCGGTACAGTCTTGAATGCCTGATAAGCGCCCATCCATATGTTCCACACTACAGCGGTGAAAACGAGGAAGTCAGCAGCTAATTCCACGCCTAACGGCCCTCCTATGTCTGTTACGAAGAATAGGAGAACTATAGGAAAGAAGGAAAACACTGGGACGGACTCTAACACCTCTATAAGAGGTATGTAGATGTTCTCAAAGGGTTTACTTTTCACGCTGGCGTAAGCTAAAAGCCAACCGCTCACTATCGAAAACAGGATCAGACCTAAGACTCTACCCGTGGTTGCCATGGTACCTAGAGTTGCTAGAACCACGGGGTTCATTTCCTCTCACCCTTCACCGGTATCGGAGTAAGCATTGAGAACAGTTTGTCCATGTATTCCTCAAACTTAGGATCATCCATTTTCCTAGGTCTCGGAATGTCAATGTAGATCTCTCCGACTATCTCCGCCGGTCTCCCGTTCATCACGTAAACTATGTCAGAAAGCTCCACTATCTCCTTCAAGTTATGCGATACCATGACCACGCTACTCAGGCTATTTTCCTCGTTAAAGAGAATATTGTAAACCTCGTTCCTGAGACCTTCAGCGGTAAGCTCGTCTAGGTGACTGAACGGCTCGTCCATAAGTAGGACTATGGGGTCTACAGCCAAGGCTCTAGCTATGGCTACCCTTTGCCTCATTCCACCGCTCATTTCCTTGGGGTAGAAATCCTCAAATCCCCTCAAACCGACTAGCTCCAGCATCTTCCTTGCGACTTTCTCAGCCTCAGCTTGGCTGACTTTCTTTACGCTCTTCACTGATAGGGCTACATTCTCGAGAGCGGTCATCCACGGAAATGTAACTATGGACTGATGAATTAGAGAAATCTTAGGTGTAGGTTTCACAACTTTCTTTCCCAAAAGTAGAACTTCGCCCTCAGAAGGAGTGATGAAACCACCAAGGTTTCTAAGCAGGGTAGACTTGCCAACGCCTGAAGGACCTGTAATAGAAACGAACTTCCTTTCAGGCACATCAATGTTTATATTCTGGAATACCTTGTATTGATTCTCGTATATGAAGCCCAGCTTCACCGTTTTCAGTATCGTTCTTCCAACTCATGCACCTATGCTTACACGAGAAAACAAAACCTTTAAATCTTTCTATCTAATATCGAATATTATTTTCTAGAGTTTATAATAGTCGCTTTTTTAAAAAAGATAGGAGCTGAAGTTTTTGATTCTACTTTGCTTTTGAAAAAATGATTGATTTCCTTTAAATCCTTTAGTATATAGGAAATCAATAGTATGATAATTATAATTACCATGTTTATTACAAGAGCTTCTCTTGGAAATCCCAACATCAGGGAAAGCAACATCAAGGTAGAGATTATTACTGTGACTGGGAAAAACGGCATAGTATATGTTCCGCGTATACCCCTTTTCCTGAAGTGAAACAAAGCTAGATTACTCATGATAAAGGAAAACATGAGACCGAAGTTACTTATTGCTGCTATTACATATATATTTCCTGCAAAGAAAGTAATAAATGCTATAATTGAAGAAACGATGGTTGCTACAGGAGCCACGTCCTTGGAGCTATCGTACTTTGCAAGGAACTTCGGTAAGTTCATGTCGACTGAGATCTGATAGAGAGTCCTACCAGAAGCTAACACCTTGGCCAGAGTAGCTGAAGCCGTAGCGATCATTCCTCCTACGTCAACTAAAACATGGAGCCAAGAAGGGGCGTGAGAGTAAGCCAAGGCATACGAGAGGGGATCAGCATCGATCTTAAACTGGCTCACAGGAACTAAGAATATCATTGAGATCACGACTAGAACGTAAAAGACCATGCTTATCAATACTGAATAGATCACGGACTTAGCAGCGTTTCTAGGTCCTCCCGTAACGTCGTCAGCAAAAGACGTTATGACCTGAAACCCGGTATACGCGAAAAATATTGCAATGCTAGAGGAGAAGAAAGGGAGCACTTCGGTCTGAGAAGGCGTTGAGGCGAAGTGAGAGAGAGAAGTGGAGAAAAGCGAAAGAGAATGAAAATATTATGAATACGGATAGAACGCTCAACTTGATTGCAACGAGTACAAGGTCAGTCTTGGCTGCCTTCTGAACTCCTGACAAATTAACTAAGGTCAGCACAACTACTAAAATAGCAGCAAAAATCAGTGAGAGAGAGGGTTCATGAAGAGCTGAGGAGAGATAAGATCCGAATCCCTCTGCCACCGCAGAAATAGAAGTAGAAAAACTGAAGTATACCATGATCCCAGTCAAGAGTCCCAATTCATGTCCAAATGCTTTGAACACGTAAGAATATGTTGAACCTTTTTCGTGGGGGAAAATTGTGGTGAGTTCTCCTAGAGACATAGCTACAAGAACGCTCAGTGCTCCAATGAACAGGAATGCCAAAATTGAGTACGACCCAGCCAGAGAGATAGCAGCCCCTGAAAGTACAAATA
Source organism: Sulfuracidifex tepidarius (assembly GCF_008326425.1). Lineage (NCBI taxonomy): Archaea > Thermoproteati > Thermoproteota > Thermoprotei > Sulfolobales > Sulfolobaceae > Sulfuracidifex > Sulfuracidifex tepidarius. The sequence continues at coordinate 1,858,226 of NZ_AP018929.1, read as the reverse complement.
TTCCAGCTCCTATTATTGCACCTAAGCCTACGGCAATGGCTTCTGGTACGGAAATTTCCTCTTTGCTCACTGCAAGTAAAGAGAAGAAAACAATATGTAATAAAGGTAATCTAAAGGAGATTTGAAGGCTAACGTGTAGGAAAACTTTCCAAAAGCTAACGTTTAACAAAAAGCAGAGCTAATCTGTAGACTAACCTAGTAAGGTTTCCTTTTTCTCTATTTAGGGAAGGTTTACTCTACTCGTTCTTACAGAAAAAGGGGTTAAGGGGGCGGAAAGCCTCGCCTCTCTGAGGCGGGGATGGATAGTCCCCTTTGTTTAAATATTAGTTTTTTTTCGAAATTCTATTGATGGCTAGGAGGGTTAAAGCGATCAGAGCTACTGTTTCAATGAAGATCGCTCTCTCTGAACCCCTCCTAGCCCTCGTGAACGACTACGTGAAAGCAATACGTTTTTCGTTATTTTGGTTGAAGGAGAACGTGAGAAATCCGGAAGAGAAGGGAGTGTTAGGAAAAGTCCACGAGGAGTTATACACGAAGTTAAGAGAGGAATACGACCTACCATCAAAGGTTGCTGAGGACTGTTATAGGGATGCTCTCGCGATATACAAGGGTTGGTACAATAACCCGAGAAGAGGACGTTTCCCGAGAGTGTACAAACCTACAGTGTGGCTACCCTAGAGCGAGCTATAGCGTGGACTTCGATAACATGACTGTTAGGATATAACATGACTGTTAGGATAGCGAGTGTTGGTGAAAACTACCACTGGGTTATCCCAGGAACCTCAAGGACTACATGAGTTGGAGGATGAAGGAGGCTAGGCTAGTGGTTAACCATGATAAGGCTTTCCTCAAGGTCGTTTTTGAGAGACCGAAAGAGGAAGTCGAAGCTAAATCAAGCGTTGCTGTTGATATCAATATGAACGAAATAGTTGTTGGCAAGGACGATACACACTACGTCAGGATTCCGACTCGCCTTCACGAGGTTCACCAGTGGAAGTCTTCAGCTGAAAACCTTCAAAAGAATTAACCCAAAGAGGTGGAGGGAGAACGAGAGGATTCTTCACAGGATTCGTTCTCTTCATCAAAAGGCTAAGAGGATTACGGAGGATGCTAGAAAAGTGGGAAAGTGGGTTGTTGAGGTTGCTGAGGATTTCGGTGCCAACGTTATCAAGTTAGAGAGAACCTCAAGAACCTGATTAAACGTGTTAACAAACTACCACTTGATCGGGGATAGGTTGTATTTGATGCAATATCGTAGGATTCAATATTGGGTTGAGTGGCAAGCTGAGAAGCGTGGCGGTCGTAGAATTCGTGAATCCCAGTTACTCTTCCGTTTCATGCCCTAAAAGTAGGAAAAGGATGGAGGAGATCTCTCATAGGTATTTTTCCGCTGTCCTTCATGCGGTTACGAGAACGACCGTGACGTTATTGCGATCATAAACCTAAATAGGGGTCTCTGACCCTCTCGTCTGCCCCTCAAATGAGGGATGTAAACCCGAATCGATGAGGGGAACCCTCGCCGTGGCGGGGAGGAAGTCAGTTTGAGCTTTCTTCAGCGAAAAAACTCTTTTAAACGTGGAGAGAAATTCACTTCAGTGAAGGATTTACTTTCGCTTTTCTATGAAAAATATGACGAAGCCTCAAACGAGAGTTTCCTGATCACAGCACCAACTGGGTCAGGAAAGACTCATCTAGCCAAGAGCCTCTTGGTAACCAGAAGCAAGGTTGTGGTATACGTCTCTCCATTAAAGGCGTTATCAAGAGAAGTATACCTCGACGTGATGAACAAGAGACAAGGGGTCATATATGCTGACTCAGAAGTCTATGAGAACGACTTGAGGACTTTTAACGGGGAAGTCCTATTGGCCACTTACGAGAAGTTCGACAGCGCAATAAGGCATAGGTACAAGTGGTTAAAGGACGTGAGCATGGTTATCATAGATGAGGTTCACAACGTTGAAGGGGACAGAGGTATACCGATAGAGAGCATCGTAGCCTGGGCAAAGGCTAACATGGTCCCCATTGTCGCCCTGAGCGCAACGCTTCCTAATGTCGAGAAGTACGCCAAGTGGCTTAACGCCAAGTTAATCGAGGTAAAGAAGAGGAGCGTCCCTCTTCATGAATGCGTTGCTTACCCATACGTCCTGAGGTGCTTCGATAACGGTTTCGACACGGAGCTGGACGTACCTAACCTGAGTAACTCCAAGCTAGCAGTACTCCTGGGCGTGGTGACATACGTCACGGGGGCCTTGAACAAGAACTGTCTGGTATTCGTGAAGAGCAGAGCTTCAACGGAACAGCTGAAGAACACTCTGATGAAGTTCGGAGTTCACGCCGAGGCTTACCACAGCGGGTTAGCCTACGACGTAAAAAAGAGGATCGTTGAGGACTTCAAAGGAGGGAGACTGAACGTCCTGATCTCTACGACTGCTTTAGGCCAAGGAGTTAACTTGCCCGTATTCTCTACAATATTTTATGATACGGTGTTACCAACTACAGACGATAAGGGAAACTTCACGGGTTGGCGTGACCTAGACCCTATGGAGTTCAGGCAGATCGCTGGGAGAGCTGGGAGGCCTTCCTACGACAAGGAAGGAATAGCAGTGATAGTCACGGACACGGTAGTGAAAGCTGAGAGGTTTTGGGAGAAGTTCTTCCTCTCTAAGATGAAGGACGGAGATAAGAGGGGCAAGACTGAGAACCTTATCCTTGGAATAATTTCATGGGCTGGAAGAATAACAGAGGAAAACCTCAAGAAAACACTTGAGGGTACACTCAAGTTTAGAGATGAAACTACAAAACTGGAGGAATACTTAAAGAAGCTCAACGACCTTGGGTTGATAAAGAAGGATAAAGAGATAGCATTGAGCGAGCTGGGAGTAGCTGTCTCCATGAGTTACATAGACGTAGACTCAATCAGGGGGCTAGACCTTGAAGGAAAGGAGGAAATAGTGAAGACAGTAACCAACGCTCCTGACGTCGTAGCGTCTCTCAGAGGTTGCAAGGAAGGCGAGACGTTCCTAAGGAACTGGGCTTCTGGAGAGAACATAGATAACCTCTGCCCGAAACTGAGCTCCAAGGATCTGGAGGAAGTGATCTCAAACGCGAGGTGGATTTCGTTCGCATATTTCAGACTTCTGAAAGCGTTGGACAACCCTAAGTACGAAGAGGCGTGGAGGTTCCACGTTTCCTTGAAGAACGGCTTTCCCTACGAATATAGGGGTATCTCTAAACTCGGAGTTGATAGAGGCACGGCCACAGAGTTGATTAAGAAGTCTAAATGCGAAGATGAAATTGACGTATGCATCATGATGGGGTCGCCCTCCTTCAGGGGGATGATGATCAGTAAGGGATACTCAGACGTATGCAAGAAAGTTTACGGCGAGTTCCAGATAGTTTATGATATGATGAGATGTGTCGAAGAATACAGAGGAAAGGTAGTTCCGAGGAGAGAAATAATCAGGAAGTACGGAATGGACTCCTATGAGGAACTTAAGAGGAGAGGATTTATCACAGATGTAGATAAGAACACATGTGAAGTTCATGACAGCAGACAAGAAAGGAAAGACGTTGAGAAACAAGAAGAAAGGTAGGAGACCTTGGCATACCATGAAGTTCTCTAAATAGACTGACTGTTGTAAGAACGCGGATCCTATAACGTTCCATGACGTTGTGCATGATTTTATTGAAATTACTGTAATATGTAAATTTTTGGATAAATTACATTATTATACCAAACTAAGACTAACTAGACGAAAGTGTATAATGCAACTCTGATTTCTCCCCGCCCTGAAGGCGAGGGTTCCCCTCATCGGTTCGGGTTTACATCCCTCATTTGAGGGGCAGACGAGAGGGTCAGAGAACCCCTCCCATTGAGGTTCATGATAGCAATAACGTCACGGTCGTCCTCGTAACCACATGGACATGAGAACCACCTGTGTCCAGTCTCTACCATCTTCTGTCCGCACTTAGGACAGGACGTTGAGGAGTACCTGGGGTTAACGTACTCGACAATCAATCCGTGCTTCTTAGCCTGCCATTCAATCCAGTACTGGACACGACTGTACTGCATGAGGCACAGCTTGTCGCGGTACTCCTTAGGGAGTCTGTTCACGTTCCTTATCATGTTGGTCAATTTCTCTAGCTTTATAACATTAGAATTGAAATAGTTTGCAACTTCCACGACCCACTTCCCTACCTTCCTTGGTTAATCCTCCATGATCCTCCTAGCCTTCTGGTGGAAGGAACGAATCCTATGAAGGATCCTTCTGTTCTCCCTCCACATCTGGTACTTCTTCTGAAGGTTTTCAGCTAAAGACTTTTGATGGTGGGTTTCGTGTAGCCTTGTTGGGATCCTAACGTAGTGTTTGTCGTCCTTACCTACTACTATTTCGTTCATATTCACGTCAACAGCAACACTCGACTTAGGTTCAACGTGTTGTGGGCCTCTCTCGAAAACGACCTTGAGAAAAGCCTTACCGTCCTTTACGACGAGCCTAGCCTCCTTAATCGTAAAGTTCACGTATTCCTTGAGGTTCCTAGGACGCCAGCAACTCTAACAGTTATCCTCTCCATGTCCACGTTATAACTTAACTTGGGTGTTAACCACACTGTAGGTTTGTACACTCTCGGGGACCTGCCTTTCTTGGGGGTTATTATACCAAACCCTTGTATACTGAAAGTGCGTCTCTATAACAGTCCTCAGCGATTTTTGAAGTAAGGTTATGTTCACTCCTTATCTTATCGTATAACTCCTCGTGGACTTTCCCCAACACTCCCTCCTCTTCTGGGTTCGGGACGTTTTCTTTCAACCAGAATAGGACATACCTTAATGCTTTCGCATAGTTATTAACAAGTGCTAGGAGGGAGTCTGATGAACCAATCTTCATTGAAACTGTAGCTCTGATTGATTCTCCCCTCCTAGCCGTTAAGCAAATTCAAGGAAAAAGGAGTATTTAAACTTTCATCCTCACCTTAAGAGGCGAGGCTTTCAAACTTTTGTAAAAAAAGTCAGTGAACTTCGTTCCTATATGAATTTACATTTCTTTAGACGTATCAGGAAAACCTATTGACGCTGAAGTGAAATCTCCATATAACTCTCCATATAACTAAGAAACGTGATAAACCTGTGTGAACAGATTTCTATCGAAATAAGGAAGATAGTGTTTTCTTCATTTTAAGTCTAAGTTGTTTGGATGTTCAGCTCTTTACATCTCCTTTTAGCTATTTTAAATGAAGAGCAGTATCATTAAGCTGATAGTTAGAGACCTAACTATTAAAAAGCTTATTAACTAGTTCGGTATAGAACAATCTATGCAATCGAAGTGGTTAGCTCTAACTAATACATCAATAGCAATATTCATGGCATTCGCTAACTATAACATGATAATTATCGCTTTACCTGCAATATTCTCAGGGTTGAACTTCAATCCCGAAAACCCTTCAGCGATAGCTTACCTGATCTGGCTGATACTGGGTTACATGGTTGTGACCTCGACCTTGGTTGTGACCTTCGGAAGAATATCCGATACCTTCGGAAGAGCCAGGCTGTATACTCTGGGTTTCGTGATCTTTACCGTCGCGTCTGCCCTTTTAGCTTCCGTAACAGCCACGGGTAATCAAGGTATACTGGAACTCATAGCGTTTAGGCTTCTTCAGGGCGTAGGAGGAGGGTTTTTGATGGTTAACAGTTCTGCAGTTCTCACGGACTACTTCCCCAGGAACGAGCTCGGGAGAGCTTTGGGACTGAACCAAATAGCTGGTTTAATAGGAGGTATAGTAGGACTAATTCTTGGCGGAGTACTATCCACAATTGATTGGAGGTTCATATTCCTAGTGAACGTCCCAGTGGGAATAGTAGGATCTATCTGGTCTTACTTGACCCTGAAGGACGTGGGAACCAAAAATACAGCGAAAATACACGTACTCGATAACGCGTTATTTGGAGGTTTCCTCACTCTTCTCTTGATATCAGTGACCTACATGCTTGTCCCCTACGGCGGCTCTCAGTTCGGGTTCAGCAATCCCATAGTGATAGCTGGACTCCCAATCTCTCTGATCCTGTTCGGAGCTTTCCTCTATGAGGAGAGACGAATACCCAATCCAATGTTCAACCTTAGCCTCTTCAAGTCCAGGCTATTCTCTGCGTCCGTATCATCTAACATGATAGCGTCGCTTGTAAGGCAAGGGATAACTATCATGCTGATTCTCTTGCTTGAGGGGATATGGCTTCCATTACACGGATATTCGTTCTCTTCAGTTCCGTTCTGGGCTGGGATATTCCTGATACCTAACTTGATTGGGTATGCAATATTCGGTCCGCTCAGCGGTTATCTTTCAGATAGGTTCGGCACGGTGAAATTCGAAGGAATAGGTATGCTCGCTACGGCTATAGGTCTGTTCATGTTGTACATCATGCCCTACGATTTCAATTACCTCTACTTCGCTTCAGCTATCTTCATTATAGGTGCTGGAATGGGAATATTCACTTCACCCAACACTGCAGACATAATGAGGGCTGTTAACCCACAGTACCGCGGAGTAGCCTCGGGAATGAGGGCAGCTCTGGGAAACACCGCGTCCACGTTAAGCGTAAGCATGTACTTCATCATCATAATCAGCGGAATGGCAATAGCTCTGCCCAGTTCATTAGCTAGAGTGGGAATAAACTTCAACTTGCCTGCTGCGGTAGCTCTATTTTCGGCGCTCCTAGGTTACGATCCTTTGACTCCGTTCGCGTCTAAGCTTCCTCCATCTCTAGCAGCTGAAGTGTCACAACCCAGCTTCTTCGCTAACGCTATAGCCCCTGCGTTCATACAAGGTTTTGATGAAGTAATATTAATATCTCTCATTGCTACGATATTAGCAGGTCTAATATCAGTAATCGGTGGTAGAAGTGGAAAATTGGGAATTAATACTAAGAGGATTCAGAGACCTCAGGAGACTTCTACAAAGGGAAGCTGAACAAGTAGGGGTCAGCGTCACCGAGGTACAGATCCTTTACCAGATAATTGACGGTCCGAAGAAAATGGGGGAGATTGCAGACATGGTAGGGATAAGCAAATCTTCAACTACGGAGTTGATAGACAAGATGGAGAGCAAAGGACTCCTTGAAAGAGGCAGAGGAGAAGACAAGAGGATAGTGTTCGTTAAGATAACAGAGAAGGGAATTAGCACTCTGAATGAAACCAGAGCTAGATACAAGTTCTTGATAGAGCAAATCTTGAAAGAAGTGAAAGAAGACGAAGTTTTAATCTTCTTCAAGAAAGTCGAGGAAATACTCGACTCACCTCCAAGGTCAAGCTCACGTTAGAACCCGACTCAAATATTTTTCATATTTCGTCATTATTTATTTTTATATCAGCTATTACTTTATTTTAATGAAGTACACTTAATACTATAAAATATCTACATCTTAAATAATACACTTAGAGGTCAAATGTGTCCATACTACCAAGTATGATTTAACAACTTTTATTAAAGATGATAAAGAAGATATAGTATATGCAAAAAAGAAGTTACAGCAAGTCTATTGAAGTGTTCTACGGAGTTTCATCGCCGATAGTAGAAGACTTGATACATTACCTTATAGATAGTAACTTTGATATTAAAGATCTTCCTCCTGAATTCAGGGCTCGCCCAATTATTGTGACCCCTCATAGGGTAGAAATAGAAATTAAGGGTGGCATAGTAGTAACAATAATAATGAGAAAGAGGTTAGTTAGCTTAATTGTAGAGGAAAGCTCAAGGAAGGGAGAGATTAAGGTAAAGTAAGGAGGGGAGAAGAGAAGTATATAATTCAAAAGAAGAGCCCAAGTTTACTGATACATTTCACTTAATTTTTTTAAAAAGACTTCCCTTGTTAGTCTATGAGACTAGCACGGGACTTATACATTATCTCTTTGATGTTCTCGTTGGCCTTCTTTCTTAGAGGTTCTAACAACATAGTCATTACTACGTTTCCTCTTTTCGTGAAACATTACTTTGACTTTACGACTCCGCAAGTAGGTATACTTGCAGCTTTCATGTCTGGTTCCATGTTCTTCGCGAGCGGAATTGTTAATCCGTATCTTCCTCAAATTAGAAAGCTCCTCGTACGTGTATTCTCAATACTTTACAGCGTAACTCTAATTTCCACCCCTTTTTTAAACGGAGCTACTGTATGGATAGCTTCTGTAGTTGTGGGCTTCGCAGCGGGAATAATTTTCCCTAACGTGATTAGCATGTCCTCTGAGATAGGTGACAGAAGGATCAGGGAAAGGGCTATATCGCTTTACACGGTAGCTCTCTCCCTTAGCCTGGTTGTTGGTCCCTACATAGAATATCTAGTTCTTAAGGCATATCCTTTGAAGGACGTCTTCCTTGTCTTCGCTCCTTTCGGAATAGCGGTATCTATACTCTCATTCTATTTGAAAGTACCGTCCTCTAACCAGACTAAGGTTTCGACTAAGATAGTTAAGAGTATACCTTTCATTCTCGCAGTTATAAATAACACCTCATATGACGTCCCATTTGCGGCTATAACATCTTTCGGGGGTATCCTAGAGGTTTCCAGAGGGATACCTGCAGGTTTAGTAGCTGTATCTTTCGCGGTCTATTTTACGACCTCCTTCTTCTCTAGGCTATTCATGGCATTGAAACCTGTGAAAAGGATATTTTCATTAATATTTATCTCCCTTGTTATCGCTAGTGTAGGTCTATTTTCTCTATCTTTCTCTCAAACGTTTTCAGAGTTCTTAGCCTCAATGGCGATACTCGGAATACCCCACGGACTTACCTATCCAGTTTCCTTGACAGTTCTGAGCAGAGGGTTCTCTAAAGACAACATAACTTCCGCCAACAGTTTGTTCTTCAGCTTAATGTCTATAGTAGCAATAATAACTCCAATAATCGTGGGAGGTGTATCCTTGTTTATCGGGTTAGCTGAGTCCTTCCTGGCCTTAGAGTCCCTGGTAATAATTTCAATAATTGCTATTATAATACTGAAGGAAAGAGCAAGCTACTTATCCTCTTGAAGTTTGTAGGCTCTCTTATATTTTAGCAGAAGTCTTTCCCGTGTTTCTAATTCTTTAAGGGGTTGAGTCCCTCATTAATACATTCTCATGGACTTCCTTATATCTCCTCACAAATTCCCTGTAGCCCTCATCGACGTCAACTACAGGGTAAGGATAGTCTTTACCTATTTTTATACCCAACTTCTCCTGCAGTTCCAGAGGCATCTTATGAGGTTCATGTATATACTCGGCCGGAACACCATCTAGCTCGTCAACCCACTTCTTGATGTAAATTCCCTCAGAGTCATACTCTTTGGACTGTTTCACAATGTTATACCTCCTCAAAGGTCTAGTATCAACTCCTACTCCCGCACTCCATTGCCAATTTGCTGTATTTATTATAAACTCACCGTCAAGGAGGTTCTTCATGAAATGTAACGCTCCTATTCTCCAATCTACTAACATTACCTTAGTAAGGAGAAAGCTGGTCACCAGCCTTAATCTGTTATCCATCCATCCAGTATCGTTTAGTTCCCTCATCGCAGCGTCGACTATTGGTATTCCCGTCTCGCCCTCTTTCCATGCCTCTATAAGCTTCGGGTCATTATCGTATTTAATCTCCTTCCTCACTCCGTTAGTTAATAGTCTGTAGTCAGAAGTGTAAAGCTGAATGTAAAAGTCCCTCCAACATAGTTGTCTCCTCACTCTCTCACTCTTCGTGTTCCAGTAGATGAACCTCTCTGAGACTAGACCTACCTTGATGAAGGGAGAGAGCATGGTCGTGCCCTTATCTTCCATGAAAACTCTCTCCCTGGCACACTCCTCATTAGAACAGGGTACAGTGTAGTCCTCCTTTTCTGGCACAGGATTGTTCCTTCCTTCGAAATTCCCGGACGCCTCAGGGTAAGGTTTCTCCTTAGGAACCTCAGACCACTTCCTGAAGTAGGGGGTGAAGACCTTGTATAAGGGTAGCTCTCCGGGTTCTACCAGGACGTGATCCTTGAAGGTAATACACTGGACTCTTTCACACACATTGGAATCCCTTTTCGTAGCGTAATACCCATAATCCCTGTTAAAGAAAACCGCTGACGCTCCCATGTTCCTCACGAACTTTGGGACCTCCTCCACTGGGTCTCCCCCTTTTATAGTCAGGGGTATCTTCTCCCTGAGGGAGTTGAGGGACTGAAGGTAAAAGAAGGCTCTTCTAGGTGACGTGTCTTCCCTCTCCATTATGTTTCTGTCTATTACAACCAAAGGGTAAATGACGTCACATTGTTGAGTTGCCTCATAAAGCCCTTTGTTATCTACAGTTCTAAGATCTCGTCGGAACCAGTAAACACATTTCACACTTACGACTCTCATGGTGAGGTTAAATCTAAAAGTAAAATTACAGTTAAAATCTGGGAAATTATACGCAGAGAAATCAAAAGTTAATTTCAAGTTAAAGCAACATAAATAGTTTCTAATTCCTGGTATAGAAAAATAAGTCTCGTCCTTAAAAACTTCATTGTAACTTAGACATAATTCTCTTTGAAGTCTCTTTTGGAAGGACCATGAGGGCATTGTTCAGTGCGTTACTCTCTTTGATCTGTGCATCTTGATCCAAGTAAGACTGCGCGTCCATGAGTATCTCCATGAAACGAGAGACCACATCCTCACTAGAATCCGATATTGACGTCAGAACGTATCCGTAAAAGTTCCTGAATTCCTCATCGTTTGCGTTCTTAGACAAATACTTCAGCACTTTAACAAGAGCAGATACAGCATCGTCTCTCTTTATAGATATCAGAGAGTCTACAAAAGAATATATGTCCCTAGCTGGGTCTTGACTTCTCAAAACGTCCAGCACAGCCTTTCCAAGAGTTTCCTGATCCGCCTTTATCATCGAAGATAATGACATATTGAAGAATTAGAAAACTGTTTTAAAAGTGTTTTTGGTGTCTAAATAAAAATCTGGCTTTGATTTATATTTCTGGGTAGAGCGCATTACATATATCTTTGTTGTATAACTTGTAGCACTCCTCCCTTTTCTCTCTCAGGAAGTTCGCAAGGAACTTCTCCGTTTGTTCTTCGTAGTTCACTTCTATCACTTCTATATTACCATGTGAAATCTTTTACTTAAAACCTTTATCTATATAGCGTATAGAGAGAATTGACTGATAAGGATTAAAATATATTCTTACTGAAACGCAATGAAGATGAAAGAATGATTGAGAGAATAGACAGCGGAAATGTATTTCCCTGTGAGGCTCACAACATACACAGAAGATATGAAGTAGGAAAAATCTTACCTTATTAAATATTAATCCTCCTAAGTAGATTTAAGGTTAGAATTAAAATGAACCGTTATAATGGTAATCTTAGGGTTCTTTATTTCGTCCAATCTAGAGTTACCTAAATGGGTTTGCTATTTATATAAGGAACAAGGAGTAAACTAAGGAAAAGTCAAGATTTCCTTTTCCTCATCATTTAGTGAACAAAGCTTTTTAGACATAGGAAAAATATTAACTTTATGATACTTCCTTACCTAGCTCTTTTGGAGAGCATATTTGCGGGAATTAACATAGTTCTAGGAGGAGTTGTGGAAGGCTATGGTTATGGCCTATCACTAGGAACTAAGTGGCCATACACCAGGAACATGATGGAAGTTGCTTCACAGAAGGATCCCGAAGCTCTTCATAGGATAATGGCCACTGTGGTGGGGCTATTATCGCTCTTTTTGCTGATATTTTTCCCTTCACCTTTCACTGAGATAGGCTTCGCCTCAATAGTGGCTACAGCCCTACTAGGGATGGCGACCCTCTATGTCCTCGCCGGGAAATTACCTTCAGTGTTTCAGGGTATACACGACATAGCAGCTTATACAACGTTCGTAACTTACTTCTTGCTTTTCTTACACGGAGAAGGATACTTCAATGTAAACGTGACGAGTTTTCTAATAGAGGCTATAGTTCCACCTCACTTCCTTTACTTCGTAATATTCATGGGAGGAGTTGTGACCGGAACTAGGAGAATGAGGGAAAAGATAGGGGACGTGTTGAGGGTTCACAAGAGAGTAGCTCCCAAGGCTGAGTTCAGTCCTGCCAAGAGACCTGACGACTCTAAGACATTGAAGAGATTGCAGATAGCGTGGGGAATACACGGAATACTTGCGGTAATATTTGTAATAGCAGTAGTGTTACTTCACTACTGGTTTACCTTGGGTACTACACTTGGAGTAATAATAGTTGGGTTATGGGTCTTCAAGTCGATAAACAGGAGCCCTACAAAGCCAGGAGCATCAATAGCTACCCATCAGTTCTTCTCTCTTCTCACAGTAGTCGCTATAATACTGAACAGCTTGGGTCTCCTTCTCTAGAGAGAAGCTACCTCCAACGTAAATTAAAGCATCCTTTTTACCATCGTCAGTCGAGGTGCATCCGCTCATAAATATCGCCGTGTTGTGAAATCATCACACCTAGGGGGGAGTCTATCGATAGGTGGTAATATCTATTGAGTATCTCAGCTATCGCAGTATATATTCCCTCTGTAACCTGAGACCTATTTGATGAAAGGACTGCTGAGACGTTACCCCAAGGTTTACCTTGTATCACCTTACCGATTAGAAACTCTTCCTCGTCTGGCATTACGGACCACTGTCTCTTGGAGTCCCAGAAATATTTCATAACTAACATATGAATTCCATCGGCTGAGGACTCATACGGACTTGTACCTTTTATGAAGGCCAAAACCTTGTCCAGATAGATGGGATCTACGTTAACATCTCGATGCGCTCTCGTTCCCGTTATCAGGATTCTAGCTATCTCTGGACTCATGTTAAAGTACACGTCGTGAAGAGTATTCAGGAGCTTCTCCTTCAGGACGTAAGAAGCAATTCCAACTAGCTTGTATGCCTCCTCAGAGATAGGCTTTATCACTACTACAGGGAAGTCACCCAGTTTCTCGTTCCTCTTCGGAGATACATGGACAGGGATGAAACCGTTCTTGATCCAGAATTTCAGTACCTTTGGATCGCCCATGAAGGATGACCCTACCCAATCGAGTCCTTTGTCCTTGGCTTCATTCACGATCATTCTTAGGATCTCACTTCCTAGACCCTTGTTCTGTAGTTCCTGCACAGTAGCTATCCTGACTACTCTCCATCCCCTTAGCCTGCCGAAATCCTTTATCCTCACGTGTTTTATTACTCTATCAGGTATTAAGTCTCCGTCGAAAGTACCGCCATTAATGGCTAGATCCAACTTCTCTTCATCAAGTCCACCTTCTTCTGATAATTGAACTACTGAAACGTAGTTGCGGGACGAAGATAGGCCTCTCAAGCTGTGATGCACGCCGTCCGCCATTATCATGAGGTCGTCAGGGTTATTCCTATAATGGGCAGTAACCATGATACCATAGGCCTGCCTTAGCCTTGCGTCGTCTGCAAATAGGACTTCCTTAGGTATTTCATCGTAATAGAGGAAATCAAACTCTTCCTCAGAGACTTCCGGTTCTGCATCAAGAAGGAGGGAATCGTATAACCATTTCTCTATTGGGTCTCCCTTTGCGTATCTAAGCGGATGCTCCATGACTATGTTCTTTAGTTTCAAGTTCCTGTTCTCAGCCATCCTCTTTAAATATTTAGAGAACGCCTTGCTGGAGCCTTCATATCCATGAACTGTAGTGATCATAATTGTCTTCTTCCACGTCCTCGTTATCATGTCTATGTAGGCAATCCCTAGCGAAGCTGCCTCATCAACTATCAAGATATCTCCGTCCTCAGAATATGCAGCGTCGGGGGGTATGTAGGATACCTTGATGTATTCCGTGTTGATAGAAGAAATCATGTTAGAGTTCTTCTTCAGTGAGTACTCAATCCCCAGGTTCTCAAGCCCTCTCACCATGAACTCGAATATTTGGGACGACCCGTAAATTGTTGGAGAGGTAACGAATACCTTTAAGCTCCTCTTCCTCTCTTCTGAAGCCAAGGAAGCTAGAAAGAGACCTACTACAGCGCTCTTTCCCCTACCGCGAGGGGCAGTTATCGACACAGACCTCTTCCCCGAGCTCATTATGAAGTAAAGGCCCTCCAGAGCGAGTCCCTGATCAATGGTTTTACATAACTCGTGGATGTCCTGTGCTGCGTTCTTAGCCTCAACCTTCCTTTCTGGGTCTTCGTCCAGTCTCCCCTTGAACGGAAGAGCTAAGTAACTATCACCATCTACTAGAAATATGCCTTCATGTTCCCTCAGCTTCCTCAGGAAACGATCCTCGTAAAGAGACGACACTTTCCCGTTTCTGAGAATCGTGTTCCTGAACAGCTTATTTCCTTTCAAGTCGTCAGTGTAGAGTATTACAAGACCTCCTCCCCTGCAAAGTTCCACCATTCTACCTATGTTATTGGGCTGAAAATTGTCCATTAAGTCCATGATCACTACATCGTAGGAGTTGCCCATGAACCACTCCGCGTTGGAATAATCCGCATCCTCGAAGCGGTACTCCTCTAGATCTTCCCTCAATTTCCTCATCCTTTCCTTAGCTTCCTTTATCCAAGGATGAAAGCCGTATATTATAGAGGGATTCTCATTTATTTCCAGATATAGTTTTATTATTTCTTTTACTACATCAAATGAGTCGTTCCTCTGAATGAAAACCAAGTTCCTGTAATTACGTTCTATTCCGTCTTTGATAGAAGAGGAGAGAATGCGCAGAAACTCATCCTTATCCATAGGCTTCTTTTATGGTCAGGGCTTAAAACTTAATCATCTACATATGGTCTTGATCAGTGGAGTCCTACACTCTTAGCCGAAATTTTTACAGGACATAGTCTTACGCTAATGAAGCTTCCTTCTTCATGATCGCTATTTCTTCTTTACTTAGTTGCACTTTAACAAGGGATTTCTCCTTCATTGAATCGTCCAGAAATACAACGTTAACATGTTTGTTGTTTACGATCTTCTCAATGAATTTCCTATCCGCGGTGTATTCCACCGTGAGAGGAGATTCTGGATGATCATAAATTACGTGCCTTATTAAAATGTCCTGTGCCGATCTGTCTATCTCCGTCACTGAACTTGCGTCGCTTTTCAAGGGAAAATCGTTTGATTTACACAAAACAATTCCATCGCGGAAAGCCAAACAGCTGCTCTCTTTAAGGTTACTCTTTATGTCCTCCGGGATATCCATTTCTATCACACATTTCGAAGATTTTACCTATCCTTTCTTTATTTCTAAATAAAAATAACCCTAATTATAGTCTTTATATATCAGGCTCTCCTTGTCTACATTAGAAATTTCAGATACTGGTAAGACAGTATTTCATGTCAATAGCCATTCTCGTGCTCGACATCCAGTTAGACGCGGTAAGCGACACATAATATATGCTCGTTTCACCTTGATCGTTATATCACACACTCTTTTTATTGCCATGGCATAAAAAGATTGGTATGCCTTCCGCTGTAGGTAGAAAAGTGATTGCGACACAGAATTACATAGCCTCTCATGTAGGATCAAAGGTCTTGGAAAACGGTGGTAATGCTTTCGACGCAGTGTTGGCCGCGAGCGCAGTCCTATCTGTCGTAATGCCACATACGAGTGGGCTTGGAGGAGATGGGTTCTTGATGGCTAAAACTGCTGAAGGTGTGATAGTT
The DNA here is from genome assembly GCF_008326425.1 of Sulfuracidifex tepidarius. Taxonomy (NCBI): domain Archaea; kingdom Thermoproteati; phylum Thermoproteota; class Thermoprotei; order Sulfolobales; family Sulfolobaceae; genus Sulfuracidifex; species Sulfuracidifex tepidarius. The sequence continues at coordinate 1,842,604 of NZ_AP018929.1, read as the reverse complement.
TATAACGCTTCTAGTATAGCACCGAGAGGACTCACAGTTGAGAAAGTTCCAAGCGATAAGTCTCCCTTTTCAGTGTTGGTCCCTGGTCTAGTTGACTTATGGGATTTCACTTTCTCTAATTTCGCTTCGGAGCCTTTGGATGAGTTGCTTAAACCTGCGATAAAATTGGCAGAAAACGGTTTCTTCATAAGCAGGAGCTTACATCACGCAATAGTCTCTTCATCTAGGATGAGCCAGGAATGGGATTCAATTTATAGCGGGAAAAGGTTCGGTGACGAGCTGAAGCTGAGGAGGATGGCCAAAGTCCTCAAGGAAGTGTCCAAGGAACCTAGGTCGTTCTACGAGGGGAGAATAACAGATGAAATCACGAATGGGCTCGCTAAAAAGGGTGTCCCAGTGGACTCCTCGGACTTCTCTTCATTCCACGGAGAGGTAGTCCAACCACTAAAGATGCCTTACAAGGGATATGACCTATACGAAATACCGCCTAACTCACAAGGGCTGACAACACTGGAGCTACTCAAGATGATAGAGCTAGCAGGGATCAACTCAATGCCCTTCAACGATGTGAGAAGGGTAAACGAACACCTCAGGCTGAGTGCATTAGCTTACGACGATAGAAATAAGTTGGTCGCTGATCCGCGTTTCTTTACCTTACCTGATGGAGTTTTAGATAACAACTACCTGACAAGGAAGCTCATTGAATACGGTATAGACGTGAAAGTCAGAGACGTAGGCGACACTACATTTCTAGTTGCTTCAGATGGTGAGAACGACGTCGGGTTAGTACAGAGTTTGTTCTATCCTTTCGGGTCAGGTATAGTAGTAGACGACATCACGTTCAACAATAGGGGAGCTGGATTCACAGAGGGTATCAATGCTCCTCAACCTAGAAAGAGACCTCTACACACACTGTCTATACTTATGGCTGAGAACGAGAACGAAAGGCTATTAATAGGTTGTGCTGGAGGAGACCTCAGACCTCAAATACACTCTCAAGTACTGGAATACTACGTAGATTATAACATGGAGATAGACGAGGCTGTCTCTGCGCCCAGGTTTATGTATCTAGGAAGCAAAGTGATAGCAGAGAAGAGGCTTGGAATTCCTGCAACACAGACCGACTACATGTCCCCTGAAGTCGGGATAGTTCAAGCCATGAAAGTCAGCAAAAAAGACGGGAAAAGGATAGGAGTCGCAGACCCACGCGGAGAAGGTATAGCTTTACCCGTCTAATCGTTTACATCGTCTATGTCTATCTTGAGCGAGACTTCCTTTGCTGCGAGGAGTAAGGCTCCGAAGGCTGCGTTTACCTTAGATTTCACGGCTCTTACATTACAGTTCTCCAAGAAACTTCTAAAATAATTAAAATAGATGCAGGACTCAAACATCCCTCCCTTTAGATAGACCAGATTGACACCCAGTCGCTTGCTCATCTGTGATGAGCTGATTGCGAGTTCTTCAGCGTTTCTCTTGAGTATTGTGTTGGCTATTTCGTCTCCGTCCCTAGCAGCATTGTGGACCACAACCGCAAGTGATGCTATCTCCTTAACTCTATGACCTTCATGATAACTCCATTTAACTATGTCATCGACGTCATTCGCGTTGATCTGCTTCAACGTCATTTCAAGTAGAGCAGTCTTTGGTAATCTGCCGTCTATCATTTTCACTACTGTCCTCAGCAAATCTCTACCTATTTGATATGCTGAGCCTTCGTCGGAGAGTAGCCACCCTAGACCCCCATATCTTAGCTTGTTCTGCCCGTCGAAACCTACTATTACACTACCAGTTCCAGCTATCACTATGATCCCTGGCTTCCCCTTCGTTTCACCGTACAGAGCCACGAACCCGTCGTGGTCTATTATAGTCCTTTTCCCCGCATTCCTCAACTCGACCCTCATGACGTCGTAGTCATACCTAGAGTCCATTCCTGCCAGTCCTATGTAAACCACGTCTGGAACTCTCCCTCTGGAAGCTTTCTTCACTGCTGTCATAACGTTAGCTACAGCCTCTGCTACACCTACGTTGTGAAAGTTCCCTGGTCCAGCTTCCGCTGACACAGTCTCATTGCTTTCAGTATCGTAAGCTATAGCCTCGGTAGTCGTCCCTCCTCCATCTACACCTACGAGGATCATATGATATAATTATACAACCAAGATATTTTAAAGTTCCTTGTAAGCATATGTAAACGAGTCAAAGTAGCTATCAGGATCACCAACGTTTAGCCATTTCTCTTTATCTAGAGACAAAGCGATCACCTTCTTCCCTTTCTCTACCATGTTCTTTATTCCGAAGGTAAGCTCGAGTTCTTGATCCTGGTTTACCTTGACTTCCTTCAGAGCGGAGAAGATTGATGGCCTAAAGATGTAAACTGCTGCAATAGCTAAGTTAGACTTAGGCTCCTTAGGCTTTTCTTCCACTCCATTCACGTGATAAAGTTTGTGACCCATGAAGTCTTCTACTTCCGATTCTTCGAACTGAATTATCCCGTACCTGTACGGGTTCTTCACTTGTCTCACAAAGAGTGCTGCGTCTGCGTTTTTTTCAAGGAATGCTCTTGATAAGACATCGTAACCGGATGTCAAAACTCCGTCATCGGCGTGGACGAAGAAAGGAGACTGGTCCGCAAAGTCTTCAGCCTTCAGCACTGCGTCTCCAAAGCCTTTAGCCTCGTTCTGGAAGACGAAAGTCGGACCTCTATCGAAAAGGTATTCCATCAATATCCTTCCTTGCATTTTCCCTACAACTACGCAGAACTTACTAACCCCGACTTCCTCCACACTCTTCATGATTAGATCTATAACTGGCTTGGCGACCTTCTTACCGTCAATTCCGTCCTTAACTAGCAAGGGTAATAGACACTTTGGAAGAACCGAAGTTATATACTTCATCCTTGTTCCTTTTCCAGCAGATGTTATTACGGCCTTTTCTATTCTCTCCACAAATATAGGTTTCTTACAGCCAATAAAAGATGTTGGGTTTAACTTATATTTATATACAGAAAAATAGTTATACTATATTGAATTTTATTAACATAAACGTAACTTGAATCTCTGTTGTTAGAACTAGTGAGAAACATTTTCATCTATGATGTTTCTCTTCAATTTCATTAACATCCTGACTAGCCATATCCTCTACTTCTGCTATTAGGAAACCTATTATTATCCATGCAAAGAATACATATACTATCGAGTAAGAAGTATATATTATTGAAAAGACAAGGTCGTATATTGTGAATAGGGCTCCTCCTATGGCTAACGAGATTTCTACCCTCCTCTTATTAGCTCTCTTGAGGGAGATCTTGAACAGTGACGAGTCTGCAGCCAAATGGATAAATAAGTTAGCTAGTAGAGCTACAGAGCTCACTACTACGAACGCTTCGAACGCAGTTACAAGGGAGAGAAGAGAGATTAGAGTAACTCCAGCATACAAAAGAATAGTCAAGAGGACTGCATTAGTTGGCTTTGAACCTTGTAGTTTTCCCAATTTGTCGGGTAGAAGGCCCGTAGATGCCATTGCAAAAATAGTTCTGGACGTGGCTATCATGAAAGATAGAGTTGCCAACACTGAATCATTTATTGCGCCAAAGAGTACAAAAATAAAAGTAATAATCCCGAATCTATCTCTAATTAAATCAACTATATTTACATTGCTAGGATTTAAGCCAAAGAAAAATATATGGTCTGCAATGGTATAGACGTCAAAAGCTGCCAGAAGTCCGCCTAGAAGAATTACGGTCACTATTGCCCTACTCACTGTCTTCTTTGGGTCCTTCACTTCTCCCGAGTTTGGTGTAATTGAACCGTAACCTGTTGGAATTGATGAACCGAAGAGTATTGCTAAAGCTATATCTCCAGCTGAGGGGATCTTAGAAAATGGGTTATAGAACCTGAAACCGGTAGACTTCAGGAACAATATAGCTAGGACTGTCATAAGGGAAATCTCCACTATACTAGCGAACATAGCATACTTAGAAGAAGGCCTTATTCCGCTTACCACAAGGAGAGAACCAACTCCTAAAACTGCCAATATAACTATCCAGGGCGAAATGCCGAGAATTGTGGAAAACACGTAGCCAGCTCCTAGAATGTATGCCGCTCCATATCCTACAGAGTATAGCAAATAGACCCATCCTGTTTCAAAACCTAACCTTCTAGTTAGAGAATAGAATGCATATGTATAGTACCCTCCAGCCTTAGTGAACCTCTTTGAAAGCTCATATACCGCCATACCGTTAGCGAGTACCAAAATTGTACCTAGAATGATAGCTATTGGACCGAAAAGTCCTGCTAGTGTCACTGCCTCTGCCCCATATAGTATTATGCTTAAGAAAGGCGACTGACCTCCAAGGGAAAGGAATACCAGATCCTTGAACCCAATTTCCCTTTTCAACTCCTTAGAGGATTGTTGCTGATGTTCTCTGCTCTCTTTATTTGACATACGGAAGAATCTGTTATCTTGTCTTGTATTAAAGTTTCTCTACCTTCTTTTTACTCGTTTCCGTTCCACCTCCGGATACAAGGTTCTCCTCCACCTTTGTCTTGTCCTGACGGATAACGAACCTATCCACTAAATAGATCACCGAAACGGCAACGAAAACGTCCATGACAGGGGAGAAGTCTGTTACGTAAAAGCTGAACAAGGTATGGTTTCCCAGGAAATATACCATGAGGAAACCAAGCCACTCCGTCCATGCCCACATGCTAGTGAAGATCAGGTTCTTCTCCTTAGCGAGTATAACTAAAACCGTTAGAATAGGCCATAATATCATTATGAATGGGTTAGTTGTAGCGTAGAAGTGAAACCCCATCCAGAAGGGATGTATATTCAGAAACCATCCCCAGGGGGTAGATATCTGAGAGACGTCGGCTAGACTGATATGTCCATTGGTGATATCCCATGATGCCCTATCCAGAAATGTACCCTTAAGCCATTTAATTATGCCACCATAATACGCAATAATCGGTATTGAGGCAGTTGCAAAGGTGAGGATGGGAACGCCCAACCCGTAAATTGACCTATCCACAGGACTACGCTTTATTTCTCCTACATAATACAAGAAAGGAATAACCAAGAGGTAAGCCGGCTCTTTCGATGCCATCGCCAGGCCAAGGGAAATCGCAGCCAACAACAACCTCTTTTTCAGTAGAAAATAAAGCGACAGAATCCCAAAGAACGATACATAAACTTCCAGCATAGCTACCCCATGGAGCAACCAGAAATTAGGGTCTAGCGCAACTAAAAGCGTAGAGACTATACCCCCCAGGTACGCCTTTGTTCCCTGATTTCCCAGTAGATATTTCCCGAGAAAGAAAGCTACTACTAAGGTTAAGTCTCCTAGAACCCAACTCCATATCCTCCAAGCGAAAGGTTGGTATCCGAACATCATGATAGTAGTTGCCATGAAGTACTTCGCAAGAGGAGGATGGCAAGTGTTCACGTATGTTTGTATTCCCTGCTCATTGGAATAAGGGAAATACATAGGAGGAGTGACGTGGAATATGATCTTGAGAATGTTATATGCAGCAGTAGGGTACCAAACTTCGTCCCCTATGTAGGCATTTACAAAGGCATAAGTCATCACAGTGAAATAAGTATATACCGCAACTATAATTGCAAGTAGGCTATAAGAAAACAATTTTATAGGGCAGACTTTCCCAAAACGCATTGTATTAAGATAGCTCCAATTCTTTTAAAATTTGTCCAATGTCTGCATTCTCATGAACTAGCCTTGCTATAGACTTGGCCATGGCCTCGGGGTCTTTAGATTGCCACAAATTCCTTCCTACAGTGATACCCTTAGCTCCCGCACTTAAGGCTTCCTTCAACATCGATAAGAACTCAGAGTCGTTAGACGTCTTAGGTCCTCCCCTGATGAGGATAGGCGAGAACGCTACTTTCACCACTTCAGAGAAGTTCTTCCCTGTGTAATCAACTTTCAGTATGTCTGCCCCCAGCTCTGAGGCTAGTCTGGTGACGTACTTCACCATTTCAACTTCCTTAACTGAATCGGGGTTTCCTCTAACGACATAAAGAGGTTCAACTATAAAGGGAATCCCGAAATCTTCAGCGTCGACCCTGATCGAAGCTAAGGACTCTAGGTTGTAACCTTCAACTTGGTCAGAGTCGTACCCTACGACCAGGTAAGTTACCACAGCGTCGGCTCCGGCCTTGATAGCATCCTTAACTGTAAAGAGTTGCGAGTAATATCCCTCCTTGTGCTCTAGATACTTATCCCTCCATACATTTGCTGTGTCCAACCTAGCTATCAACATAGGAGAAGAGCGAGAGAAGAAGTTCTCCTTTACTATTTTAACCATAGGAGGGCTCATCTGAAGGGCGTCAGCGCTCCTTAGCTTAGGAACTACCTCGGCTGGAGACTCTAAACCTTTCATAGGACCCATGACCAATCCGTGATCTAATGCTACTACGAATGCCCTCTCATTTTGAAATAGTCTTTTCAGCCTGATTTCAAGACCTGACATGCGTTTCATTACTTCAGCGATCTTATAAATCCTCTTGCATTCCGCAGAAGTAGCCTGAAGTATGGGTTCGCCATGTTCAATGCCGTGAAGATTGCAATGACAACTATCGCATACAAGAACATGTCTACGTAAGACTTGGTGAACATGAAGAAGCTCAACGGTATTCCCACGAAAGATATCACTATAGGTATTAGCATGTCAAGTGATAGCTTGAAGTTGTACAAAGATCTGGAGGAGGAATATGAAGTGAAGAGCATTGAAAGCGAGTTCACTAATAATCCTACTGACATAGCTATAGCAACGATGTAAGGTGGGTCATTTTTAGTTACCTCCATGAGAAACACCGAGATGACCACCCCAATGAAGGAAAGGAACAAGTTATACCTTGTGAGCTTCGCTACTTTCCCCTTCAGCTCTCCTTCGCTTCCATAAGCTAAGGTTTCGTCCTTCATCAGTATACTTTGGTAGAATATTGAGTATACTCCTCTCAGAAGATTTGAGAACGCGATCACGTAAAGTGCAAATACGGAGTTAACGTAATCAGGCCTAAGTTTAAAAAGGACGTCCTTTCCTTCAGCGAATATCAGGATCAAGAAGAGCCCAGAGGCAATGGAGAAAAGTCTCAATGAGGTCTCTAAAACTTTAGGATCCTTAGTCTCTGACAGTTTCTTGATGAGCCCAGTTTGAGTTGCTTGAGACCATGTAATCACGTTAGCTAGAACGAAAGCGGATTCAAAGTATGACACTGTCACCGTATTTCCGGTTATCGCTACAACTATCCAAACCAGGCTTGCCTCAATCATGTTTTGAAGGTAATAAACCGCTATTGGAAGGGACTTCCTCACAGCTGCAGTCGCTATTTTCAAATCTACCTTTAGATTAGACCTAACCGAGAACACGTTCAGAAGTATTTGGGCCATATAACCTAGATCGTATGCCAGAATGGCAGCTGTTATGGACAAATTGAAGACGAACATTAGCACAATTGCTGAAGATAGTCTCACTACCTGAAAAACCGCAGTGATCTCCCCTACTCTCCTGGGAGACCTACCCAGCACCATCGCGTTAGATATCCTGTATATATAGTAAATTAGAATTAAAGAGATTGAAATATAAAAATATTCCGGATAATTATATTTAGACGCATAGACAAAATAAGGTATGAGTAGCAGGAAAATCATGGAAGAGATGAGACCGGATACGCCGTTGAGGATGAGGAGACCCCCTACGGGTCTTCCTTCTGAGGAATATCTAGACGTGAGGAGTGAAAACATGTCCGCAGGGATCGTGAAATACCCTATTATCAACGTGAAAATGTATTGCCATGTTCCGAATACTTCTAAACCATAGGGAGGATTAGAGAGGTATTTCACAACGAGCAAAGAGAAGGCGAACGAGAGCGGAGCTATGACGAGCTTTATTAGCAGATTATAGATCCCTACCCTCACTAGCCCTACATCAGATTTCTCCATAAATTCACCTGCAAAAGAGGAAATGTTCGATTTTTCTCATGAAAAGTGTAGAGTCCATCTGAGTTGAGACCTCTATCTTTTTGAAGGAAGTAGGTTCAACGTAATCTAAACCGATGCATTCTTCCGATTTAACGATGAAGTTTAGAGTTTCGGCGAACTTCTCTTTCCTATTTTTAGAAACATGTTCGATGATTTCATACCACTCCAAAGGTAACCTGACAGTTGGCATTCAAAATTAGGTTTATGTGGTACTTTAAAAATCCTCTCAAGTAATTCGCTAAATTCTGGTACAAGATAACAAAACTCAAAGAAGGCCGTTCACGTACAATTGATAATTCAGTTCTTTTAAAGAAATATATAACGAATCTAATTTATCAGTACCACGTTAAATAGGGTATGTGGGTAAACTCTTAATATTTTACTTTATTTTTGATAGATATACACATGATTACAATCACCGGAGGAGTCCTAAGACTCTAGCTGGGACGAGGCTTTTCATCCTGCTATAGATACATCCTGCTATCGATATATGTATCCATATACGCCTTGCTGTAGAATTCTTTAAAAAAGAGATCTAAAAATATATTATGTTATCCTGTCTTCCTGCCCTCATCATTTTCTGTATTTCTTGATTGCAAATGCTAAAATTATAAGAATTACGACTACACTTATTGCGATGTACTCCTTGTATTTGTCAAAAAAGGAAGGATGATAGGGATGCCCTCCCCAGCTAGTTATGACTGATTCTAGCTGGGAAGCTAACTGAGGGTCTTTTATTATAATTCCTAACTCCCTATTTTGAGACAAAGACGTGGAATCTAGATTAACCGAACCTACATAGACGTAATCGCCTACGACTATCACCTTTGCCACCATGTCTTTAACTTGGGAGAATCCAAACTGAGATGCTGCCTCGCTGTCCTCCGAGTACGTGGCCACTACTCCCACGATGGTGTTGTGAGATGAAATCTCGGAAAACAGGTCAGAGCTGGGGTAGAGCTCTTCCATCGCTATATAAAGCGTCCCGGGTTGCGACAGCAGAGTCGAAATGTAGTTATCACTGTTTATTGGAGATACTACGACACCAGGATAGTTCACGGAGTTAGTTGGAATGTTCCTATAATCGTTCAATATTATCGTAGCGTAAACCCTAGCTATGGTAGAGTTCTGAACCACTAAGTCTATGCTTTTATCTATGTTGAACCCGTAATAAGTTGGGTTCATGGATCCCAGTATCACCGTGGAGTTGTCAATCACGAAAACCTTTGAATGGACATATGTGAAGTTGTACTGGAATCTCACGTGAACTCCAGAGGAGTTTAGACGGGAGACACATTCGTTCTCGTCGGACGGAATCCCTCCGTAGACATGACCTGATAGAACTAGGTAGACCTGAACTCCATGTTTAGCCAGGTTAGCAAGATCATTAGTAACCTCAGTACAAGTAATCTCGTAAGCTTCAACGTAAACAGCATGCTTGGCTTGAGTTAATAATGTCTCTATGTAAGAGGAGTTATCAGGCCCCACGATCAGCTTCACCTGAGAGGGATTCACGCTAACGTACCAATTACTTCCTGCTGATGATGCGTGAAATGGGACTATAGTAATTAGCATGGCAAGTAAAATGACCAATCCGAATCCTCGGTCTATCATAAGCTACTCGTGATATTACTATATTTAAATATAAGCTAATTAAACAATATACTACTATATGGAAATATATAGAAATTGAGAGCGTAGTCTTTACTTGTTATTAGTCATTTGGACTCACGATATAAGAACACAGTAATCCCAGTATTTACATAATATTTTACGAAATTAAGAGATTAAAGTAAATAATATTTATACCTACATCAAAAAGTAAAATATCTTTATCTAATTGAAGGAAAAAAATCAGTTGCTAGAGTATTTCATCTTCTCCAGTAGCTGGATTCTCTTAGCCGGATGTGGATGATCCATGAAGAAATCTGCGAAAGGAGATACTTTGGTGTGCTTCCATATCTCTACCAGCTCTCTAGCGTCGTAAGTGGGAACTTCTTCGTCTGTAGGGGAATTGAAGAACAACATACTGCTTATCTGTCCAGTTGCGCCTTGTTTCTTCTTGTACTTCTCCATAGCTTTCGGATCAGTGGAAAGAGTCAATTTAGCTAGTGCAGTTTGAAGGTTTTCAGCGCCTCCGGGAACCGTGGAGGCAGAGTTCACATCTGCGTAAGCTTCACGCATTCTATTTATGAATAGGACTAAGAACTGGAAGAGGTAGCTCACAACGACCATGGCAAGCCCCAGCAGTAAAATTAGTCCACCGTTGTTATTCCTACCGTTTCCTTCACCGAACATTCCTCCCCAGAAAAGCCAGTATCCTAAATAGAATATGAGGGCTGGTATGAGACCTACAGCTAACATGACTTCCACGTCGCGGTGCTTCAGGTGACCCAGTTCGTGTCCTGCTACAGCTAAGAGCTCTTCTCTATTCAGTAGCCTTAAAATAGGCATGGTGAAAGCTATCCTCTTTCCCGCTATAGGGCTACCGTAAGCGAACGCGTTGGGGAAAGGAACGTCGGCTATGAAAACTTTAGGCATGCTTATTTTATTATAAGATGCTGCCTCGGCTACTAAACCATAAAGCCATGAATATTGAGGATCGTTAGGACTCACCTCATGGACGTGATAGGCAGCCTGAATGAGATAAGGACCGAAAAGCCACTGTATCACGTTGAGTACTACTATGAAACTCAGAATTCCTATTATTAGAGATGTACCTATCGAAGCTCCGAACGCGAGCTTCGCTACTACTAACCCTACTGCTAAGCCAAGAAGAATTATCCCTATGCTAGCCATCAACATACTTAACTTGAGCCTTACTACCGTTAGATTCATATGTAAACTATTGATAGGAGAGCTTAAAGTTTTTTCCAATTAATTTTCTAATATGGAAGAAGAGTTAGTAAAAGAGTACATGAAAGAAGGTGTAGTATCAACTGAGAAAAAAACTACTATAAAGGAGGTAGCCAGAATAATGACAGAGAAGAACGTAGGTTCTGTGATAATTGTTGACGAATCAGGGAAACCCATAGGGATAACGACAGAAAGGGACATAGTGAGGTCTTTAGGCAAGGGCAAACCAATTGACTCACCCATTGAAGAGGCAATGACATCATCCCTAATTACCGTTAGAGAAGACGCGCCAGTAACTGGAGCCCTAAGCCTCATGAGATCCTATAATATCAGACATCTTCCTGTTGTAGACCAGAACGGAGCGTTGAAAGGTATTATCTCTATTAGAGATATAGCGAAAGCACTAGATAACATGTTCGAACAATAATAAGAATAAAGAACTAGAGCTCAAAACAACTTCTCTCTATTTTACTTTTTTAATACTAGTCCCCAATTTATCTCTTCCTAGAAAATGAAAGGCTTCACTCCAGTTCTATCGTTGCAGGCGGCTTCGATGTAACATCGAAAAGCACTTCCTTCACTAATGGATCTTTCATTATCTCTTCTGCTATAGAGAACAGTTCACTGAGCCCCAACTCAGGCACATCAGCCGTCATAAAGTCCTCAGTGTGAACTGCACGTATCCCAACTGAGTACTTCCCTTGATCTCTCTGTTTCACTAAATACATTACGTGAGTTACATCATATTTCGAAAGCTTTGACACGTCCTGTCTGAGGGCGTCGTAATTCAGATCTCCCTCCACAGAGGCTATGTGACCGTAAGACCTTACGTCCCCTTTTACACCGGTAGCTCTTGCCTTATATACCCTGACTCTGGTTCCTACTTCTGCAGATTTCTGCTTGTCCTCTTCCGAATCCGAGTCGAAAACCACCGCGAAATATTGAGAGAGACCTTTCCTTGACAGTGCTTTCTCCACCACAGTGTTAGCCCTTCTCTCAACCATCAGTTTCTCTATCTTGACCTCTCCTACCACTCTTATCAGAAGCCCCGGTCCCGGAAAAGGTTGTCTTTCCGATATTTCTGGAGGTAGACCTAAATACCTGGCTAGCTCCCTGACCTCGTTCTTGTACAAGTCTGCCAATGGTTCTACTACTGTGAAGCCCCAAGTCGACTCTGTGTTTATCCCCAACTGCACTAGCACGTTATGTTGGGTCTTGATCCCTCCCTGAGTCTCAACCCAGTCAGCGGCGATCGTACCTTGGATCATCATGTTGGTTCCATATTTTCTAGCTAAAGAAGAAATTGTCTCGTAAAAGAGATCCCTGAACTTCTTCCTCTTCTCCTCTGCATCCTTCAAACCTTCCAGAGAGGAGAGGAAGAATTCTGACTGGTCCTCTATGACGAGGTTAGGTATCACTTCTTTGGTCATCTCCTTCACTGAGACGGCTTCGTTCTCCCTCAGGAATCCAGTGTCTATCATCACTGGAATTACATTTTCTCCGAGTATCTTGTACGCTAAAGCTGCCGCAGTAGTACTATCAACTCCCCCGCTCACCGCTACCAGGACCTTGGAGTTGCCTACCTTCTCCCTTAGTTGAGGAGAAATCTCATCGAGGAAAGATGAAGGGTTAAAGCTCATCGAGTGAGTTAAGTATCAGGATTTATAAATCTCCTCTATTTGATCCAAGTCGATTTTCTCTCTAATTTTCTTTTCAATTGAGGATACTTGCTCTTTCACCTCTTGTTCCAGACTACCAGAGGTAGACTCAATCCCGAACTGACGCAGTATTCTCTTTCCCTGGGGTGAGAACATGAAACCGTGGATGCTGAGCCCTAACTTATCTCCTTCGAAAGCTCCGTCCTCCACACTAACGGTTAAGTTGTTCCTCCTCTCTATCACGTAAAGAGGTCTGGTCTTGGAGTTAACATAAACTACTTCTCCCCTCCTTATCTCATACCCAGAAAGTTCACCTCCCATGGCCAAGGACTGAGATACCACCTTCCTTTCCCCGTAAACTACATCGAAATCGAAGATCCCCAGACCTAGATATTCACCCGGATTACCGCTTTCTAACCCAGCCTTGTCCAGAAGCTTGTGTCCCATCATTTGAAATCCTCCGCAGACCCCTATGAGAGGTTTCCTCTTCATCACATCGTCTAGACCTCTCTCCTTCAGCCACTTCAGGGACTCTACTGTGTTCCTAGTTCCTGGAAGGATTAACAAGTCGCTCTTCTCGACTTCCCTTCTCTTCCTTACGAACCTTACTGAGGAATTTGACTTTGCCAGTGCAAAGACTTCATTGAAATTACTCATGTAAGGATATGCGATAACTCCAACGTCAAGCTCTCCGTCGCCGAAAGGGAAAACGTTCATTGAATCTTCAGGCATCATAGAGAATTCATCGTCGTAGTCTATAACACCAAGGTATTTCATGCTTGTGCGTTCCTCGAGCCATGAGGTCGCAGGATCCAGGAGTTTCTCGTCTCCCCTGAACTTGTTTATAATGAACCCCCTCATTCTTTCCCTCACCGACGGAGGAGACATGAGGTAAGTGCCGTAAGCTGAAGCGAAGGCTCCTCCTCTATCTATGTCAAGGACTAAGATTATGTTAGCCTTCAGTTCCGAGGCCACCCTGTGTACTGTTATGTCACGGTCTAGAAAGTTGGGTTCCCCCATCCCTCCAGCTCCCTCAACTATGTCGTCTTTTTTTATTCCCTGCTTAATTTTTTGCCAATAATCTTCAATTGACGAGTAATACTCGTCGGCTTTCATCACTCCAAGGGGTTCACCCATGAAGATGACTTCCACACCTTTCCCTGTAGGTTTCAACAATATCGGGTTATTCTCTCTGCTCGGGGTAAACCCTGCCCCCATAGCCTGATAGGCTTGAATGAACGAGATCTCTCCACCGTCGTATGTGGAGAAGCTGTTCAGAGACATGTTTTGAACCTTCACTGGGCGTGCCTTGAATGCCCTTGATAGCCCGGCCACTACCATTGATTTCCCGGAGTCGCTCATCGTAGAAGCTATTAGAAGAGTCACTTGTTATTACCTGATGCAGAAAATAAAAGCGGTAATAGCACAGTACGCCTTCTTCTCGATAATTCCGGTTAGAGTAAACGTACAGCTGGAAGAAGTTGCATCAGTGAGCTTCATCGCACCTTTACTGGTGGGCTTAACTGCAGGGCTAACAGACTTCGGTTTCCTCCTTTTGACGCGATCGCTCCTAGGTGAAGCTTCGAGTTTCCTTCTCTTGGCTTTCGTGGAGCTCTTCAGAGGTTTCCATCACCTTGACGGTCTCCTGGACACTGGAGACGCGTTGATGGCGATAGGAAAGGAGAAGAAAATGAGGGCTCTCAAGGACGTCCAAGTCGGTGCAGGGGGAATAGGAGCTACCTTGGTCTACATTTCTTTATTCTTGACTGCAGTTTCGAACTTAAGATCACCCCTCTCCTCCCTGGTTCCGTTAGTGTCTGCAGAAGTCTTGAGCAGGGGAGTTGGGATGCTGTCTTTAGTACTCTCTACCCCTCTAGAGGGAAGCTTCCTGGGCTTAACCTTCTCAAAATATCTAAGAAGGTATTACCCCCTGCTGATCCTGACAATGATCCCTTTCCTCTCATTTTATACTCTTCTAATTCTAATTTTCATGATAGCGGTCTCCCTTGGCATAGAAAGAAACTTAGGCGGTTCTTCAGGAGATGTTGTTGGTGCGGTGATAACTCTGTCCTTTCCGATCTTCCTCCTAGGTGACCTGAAGTGTTCTACGTCGCTGTTCTCGCTCTTGCTCTCGACCTTGTAGGGGAGCCTCCTTACCTTGTCCACCCGGTTGTGTGGACGGGAAGGATAGCTGAAAGGCTCACTAGACCTTTCAGAGGTAGAGCGTACGGTGTGTTCCTGTGGATGGTTTCTGTAGTTCCTATCCTCCTGATCCTTTCAATTCTATACTCTCTTGATATTCCCTGGTTAATGAAAGTCGTGCTCGCAGTCTTCTCACTGAAAGTGTCGTTCTCGATCACAATGCTCTACAGGCTAGTGAAGGGGAGTGTAGGTGAGAAAGGTAAAGAGAACGCACAGCAGCTTGTAAGGAGAAACCTCGCCGAAGAGGATGAGGGCCACGTCATATCAGCGGCTATAGAGTCACTCTTTGAGAGCACAGTAGACGGAATAGTCTCTCCCCTTTTCTGGTTCCTTGTCCTGGGAATACCGGGAGCTCTCCTGCAGAGGCTTTCAAACACGATGGATAGCATGGTGGGTTACAGGACTCCTGAACTTGAGAGGGAAGGATGGTTCTCCGCCAAAGTTGATACTCTCATGAACTACGTGCCAGCTAGGATTACAGCGATCTTCATGATGATAGCAGGACTTCTTTTGAGGATGAATGTCTACAGATGCATGAGGATGGTCTCTTCTTCCAAAATCGAGAGCCTGAACGCGAGGTATCCCATCCCCTGTGCTGCGGGGCTGCTTGACGTTAAATTGGAGAAGAGAGGAATTTACTCTGAAAATCCTGCTAAGGACCTCCCTAACCCAGAAGACTTGAAGAGAGCCTTAACTCTATTCAGGGTCACCCTCTTTCTTTTCCTGATCTTTATGCTAAGCGTAGATTACTGCCTTTATGGTCTTTCCTTCCTTGGATATCCTTACGGCGTCCTCGAACTGATCTAGGGGAAACCTGTGGGTTACCAGCTTTTCGACGTTTACCTCTTTCCTCTCAAGCATGGAAAGCGCTTCCCTGGTGTCCTCCTCAACCGCGGCGTTTGACGAAATCACTGATATCTCGTTGTTCATAAGGTCGCTCACATCATAGTCTAGTACCGTCCCTTTGAAGGGAACTCCGAAAAGGAGAAGTCTGCCTCCCTTCCTCACTGACCTGAGCCCGTCTAGGATGGCCCTCGGTGAGCCAGAAGCCACTATAACAACGTCTGCTCCGCGACCGTCAGTTAGTCTTCTCACCTCCTCATGGACCTTGACTTTAGCCGAATTCAGAGAATGGTCTGCAATCTTAGACGCGAACTCGACCCTGAAGTCAGAAACGTCGCTTACAATGACCTCGCCTGCTCCGTTCCTTTTAGCGGTCATGACATGAAGTAGACCCATGGGGCCTGCACCCACCACGAGGACGTAGTCACCATCGTCTATCTTCACCCTCCTCTGCCCCCTCACCACCGTAGCCAGGGGTTCTACGAAGGAGCCTTCATCAAAGGACACATTATCAGGGAGCTTGAGAATCCCCCCTCTTTCAACGTTCCATGCAGGCACCCTGAAGTACTCCGAGAAACCTCCTGGGTCTAGGTTAGTTTTCCTGTAGTAAGGACACATGGTGGGGCTTCCTTTTCTGCAGTAGTAGCATTCATAACATGGGACGTGGTGATGGGCGAAAACCCTATCCCCCTTGTTTAAACCTTCGGCCATGCTCTCCTCAACCACGCCTGCAGGTTCGTGTCCCAGGATGGGCTGGGAAGCAGTGTATTGACCACATATCTTCTCGACGTCTGTCCCACACAGCCCGCAGGACCTCATCTTTATCAGCACATCACCCTTAGACAGCTTAGGTATTTCCACGTCTTTAATCACGACTTTGCCGTTTTCTAAGACTACAGATTTCATCTCAGGAGACACAAGTCGGGTGAGAATAAAAAAGCGTGATGTGGAGGTCAGAAGTAGGAAAAATGAGAAAGTGATGACAAACTAGCCCGAGTACTTTAAGCTAACTCATTGACCATACTGGTGACGTTGAGCATTAATGGGTCCAATGTCTTTACGGTCAGTTTCTCTCTTTCCTGAATTAATCTGAACAACACGTCGTTCCCATTCAGCGACGTTTCTCCTACCTTAGCTACTGACCTAGTTATAGTTCCGTTCTCCACCTTAAATAAGGCATAGATATTTGGGTTGTATACCATCATTATCCCGTTGAAGGTCTGCTTAGCTTTCGTAACTATATACTTCGGTATGTCTACTGGCTCAATTAACGTCAGTTCGCTTGCCTCTTTAGTCAGATCAGAGAACTTTTTAAAAGTGGGAATTACGTGTGATTTTATTACGTGTTCTGCAGTAGCTAACCTGTTCTTGAAGAAACCCAGTATTCCTTCATCGACTTTAAGCTTCATGGAGAAGTTCAGAGACATATCCCTTGAAAATGACGTCAAGTCGGCAACTATCTCGAAAATGACCTTACCGTCAAATGTGTCTCCTCTGTAAATTAACATAGAGCCAGTGAAGTTCGGAGGAGACAGTTCACCGATGAAGAGGTCTGTCTTCGACTTTTCGGTTATTTTGTCGTTTAAAACCCTATCATTTATTGTGCCGATCAAGTAGTTACCACTGTCGAGTTTCCTCAACACTATGATGTGACCAGTAGTTGACATAAAGATAAATGGATCAGATATTATCTTGATTAGTAACCCACGCGGTATGTCGATCTTCATCGACTCGCTATAGCTATCTTCCATTTTTTCACCACCGTTTTTTATTATTTCCAACATATGCCTAGAAAATTCTCGGATTATCTCTATTTAAACTTACACTTCGATTAGACTTATAAATTGAGCGTCAAAGGATAAAAATTCAATTCCGTCTAAGATCAACATAGTGCTGGAGTATCTTTTATGAAACCTGATATTACCACGGAAATTCTGAATAGAAATCTGCTCTTCAGGCGGCCATATAATATTAAAGGACTTCATTCACTACCTCTATTATTTTAAACATTGAAGGGTCTGCTATCTCTAAGGTCAGCTTCTCCTTTTCTTGCAGTAACTTCATTAGGACATCGTTACCAGTTATCAGGAGATTCCCGAACTTACCTGAAGCTTTGCTTATCTGCCCGTCTTCGACCTTGAATGATGCGTAAGTACTACAATTGTGGACTAGAATTAATCCACTTTCTATCTGTTTAGCTTTCATCATCACGTATTTAGCTACATCGATAGGGTCGACAGTCCATGATTCGTTCATCTCATTGATCAAACACGAGAAATTCTTAATGTTTGGAATTACATGGCCTTTTATCACATGCTCAGCGGTTATGGGGAACTTGGCCTTACCCCAGCCTAGAAGTCCTTTGTCTTCTGTGGATATTGTCATTGAAATATTGACTGATCCGTCCTTTGCAAAGAACGATAGATCAACTGATGCCTCGAGCCTGATCTTCTTGTCAAAGGACTCGCCTTTGTATATTACTGTAGATCCTACCATGCTGGCTGGTAGGATCTCACCGTAATAGGACTCCTGCTTCGTCTTGCCTATTTCTCCATCATTTATAAGCGAAGCCAAATAATTTCCATTCTCCAGCTTCCTCAGGACGACAAAGTGTGTTGTGACAGACATGAAAACGAATGGATTACTGATAATCTTAATTAACACTCCTCGCGGAAGGTTGACTTTGACTATTTCAGAATATTTACTTTCCATCTCTAAGTGAAATATCAGAATTCTTAGCTTTTAAAAATTTCGTTTTACTTTTTATTAAACTATAAGAAAAATCAATAATAATCTTAAAATATTAAATCTTGTTTAACTACGGTAATTATGAGTTAAGTTATTCTATTTATAGTTATCTCAGGATAGAACAGGAGATTCTTGTGTTTATAGCTAAAAAATGTTTAGTTATACGTAAAAATAAAGATTGATAGTATGAATAGCGTTTAACTTAAGTCGGTAATTATTGATAACTCTTCTTCCAAAAGGAAGTAAAGAATTATATTATATCAAAAGAAATAGTAGATTGGTGAAATAGAATCAAAAAACCTTCCCCTAAAGGTAAAGGAGTTTTGTTTCTTATAATAGATATAGAAAGAGCAGTCAAACACGAGCCCTAATTTTTTCAGAGGGGTGGCCGAAACTACTATATTTAATATAGTAGTACCGCCCCTCTTATCTTATGTATAGTTACTTATTACTACTATCCTTAATCATAGTATTCCCTTTCACTGCCCTTCCGTGGATCATGAAAAGGAAAAGTTACCTAATTAGCGAAGAGAAATATGAGGTTAGAGTAATGAGGGGACACTCTCAGATCAACGCTTTCTCTATCAGGGGGCTAAGGAAAGGATACATTTTCCTTACAGAGAGCGCTGCTTCCTTAGATGAGAACAAGTTGAAAGCAGTGATAGCACACGAGATTGGACACCTAGAGAGAAATCATCACGTGAAAATGGCTTTACTGATGGGTTCTCTCATAACCATTTCGATGTTCCTCTTACTCGACGGAATGAGCTGGGTCGCAATCCCGGTTCTCCTCCTTGCAATGTTAGCGCAGAAGAGCTTATCGAGGAAATTTGAGCTGGAGGCAGATAGATACGCACTTAGGTTAGTCCCCTGTCAGGACTTGGTTAGCCTGATATCTTCTTACGGCGACAGGGAAGCTTCTATCCTTTCTACACATCCAGACGTCTCGACAAGACTTAAGAACCTAAACTACAACTGGTCATAGGAAATAAATGCAGAGACATGTTTTATCAGAGAAAGAAAGCGAAGAAATAGGCGAAATAATAAAGCGAAATTACGGTGTGGATTTAAGCGGAAAAATAGAGATAGGCAAGGAAAAGAAGAAAAAGTATTACTTCGTAAATCGAGTCTTGTCCTTCTTCTCATACGAGGACGTGCTATTACCCACTCTGTGCGGAGTAATGAAGCTAAGCCTAAAGGTTCCATATGTCTCTGTTGATGAGGGTGCTGTAAAGGCTCTAGTGAAGGGAGCTGACCTTTTCGTGCCTGGGATAAAGGAATACCACTGTGAAGTGAAGCCTGGCACATTCGTGTTAGCAAGGACACTTCAGGGAGTTCCAGTATCGATACTAAAGGTTGTAGATGAGGCTGTCGAGGCCACCAAGAACGGCAAGGGAAAATTCGGCGTAAACGTACACCACCTTAAAGATGAGCTATGGGGATTATGCAATGAGGAAAACTAGCGTCGTTATACCCACCTATAACGAGAAGGACAACATAGTCAAGCTCCTCAAAGTCATGAATGAGGCTATCCCCTCTTTAAACTACTTGGTTGTAGACGATAACAGCCCTGACGGTACTTACGACGTACTGAGGAAGATGGAGATGAAGAACTTGGAAGTGATAGTGAGGACTAACGAGAGGGGTCTGGGTTCAGCCATCAGGACTGGGCTAGAGAGAGCATTGAAGACTGAGAGCGAATTAATAGTCACCATGGACGCAGATTTCAGCCACGACCCTGCTTACCTCCCTGGAATGCTCAAGATGGCAGAGGAAGGAGGGTATGACATAGTGGTGGGGTCCAGATACGTTAAAGGAGGAGGGATTGAGAACTGGCCCCTGAAGAGGAGGATAGTAAGCAAGGGAGCTAACTTCTTGTTCCGAGTAGCAATGAGGTCTTACCTTAAAGACAACACGTCTAACTATAGAGTGTATTCAGCGAGAGCAGCGAGAGAGGCTCTCAACTGCAACTCCGCTGACGGATATGAGTTCCAAATATGTAGCATTTATAGAGCATTGAAGTCCAACCTAAAGATGGGAGAATACCCTATCGTATTTAAGGACAGGGAAGTAGGGAAGAGCAAGCTCAACAACGGGGAAATAGTGAGGTGGTTCAAGTTTCTAGTTTCTCTCCTCTTCTCTTCTTGAGCTTAGCTACCTGATCCTTCAGCTCCACTACCTCCTTCATCAACATCGATATCTGACTCTCATGTATTTCTAAGATCTTCTTCACTTTCTCCTCAAAGTTCTCATCTTGCTTCTGGCTTATCCTGATATTGCCTTCAGAGTCCATCTCCACCAATCCAGTCCTCATCAACTCCCTCACGTATCCTTTCATAGTCTTAGGAGATACCTTCAATTGCAGAGCTAAGTCCGTCATGTTCACAACGCCTTTTTCCTTGATTAACGCAACTATGTCCTGTAACCTTGGGGGAAGTTCCATGTCTTCTCCTTTAGGGTAGAATATCTTTTAAACATGGAGGCACGTAGTTCTAATGGTAACATTGGCCCTCCTGATCAGAGAAGTGGACGTGAACTCTACTCTAACATACCCCATGGCTTATTCTGCAATGAGGGAAGCATTCGAGTTTTTAGATAGGAAAATGGCTGTCAATTCAAAAAGGATGAGGACTTCCATATCTGGGTCTACTTTAACGTATCAAGCTGGTGGGTTCAGAGAATACTTGGGTTACAAGACGTTCGTGAACGGCACTTTCATGTCAACACTGTTTGATAAGAACGGAGAAATACTCTCCATGATAGAGTCTGACAGGCTGACTCAGATCAGAACAGGGGCTCTCTCGGTTTTAGCCTCAGATTTCACAGTCAAAGCTTACTCTTCCGTAGGGATCATAGGCTTGGGGAAGCAAGGGCTAGCTCAGATTGAGGCTTTCCACGAACTGAAGCCCGGAGTTAAGATAGACGTCTTCACCAGGAGTCAGGACAGGATGAAGAACGCGTTGAGCTACTTGCAGAGCAAAGGGATCAAGGTGTTCCCCGTGGACATGAAAACCCTATGTAAGGAGAGCGAGGTCGTGGTTACAATAACCAGAGCCAAGGATCCTTTCCTTAAGCTCGATTATCTGAACAAGGGAACTCACGTCAACGCTATGGGGTCCAACATACCTGAGAAGAGCGAACTTTACCCTGAAGTGGTGAAGAGCTCTTCCATGATAGTAGTAGAGGACGTGGACATGGCTTTGGAAGAGGCTGGGGACTTGATCCTTTCCAAGAAAATGGGGATGTTAGACGAAAACAAAATAGTTACGATCTCTTCCATGATCTCAGGCAGGGCGAAAGCTAGGAGGGAGGAGGGTTTAGTGACCTTGTTTAAGTCCGTTGGAATAGGTCTAGAAGACGTCGCAGTTATGTCATCACTTTATGAGGAAGTTAAAAGGAAGGGGAATGCGTTAGAACTGGAGGTTAAAGGCAAATGGCGTCGAGAATAGGAAGGGAAATTAGGCTATCGCCCGTGGAACTAGGGTCTCAGATAGCGAAGAAGGTGGAGATAAACCTAGCCAGTGGAAACCCAGACCCTGCAGTCATGCCCGTGAAAGAGATTGAGGAGGCATACAACGAGGTAATAGAGAATATAGGCTTCAAGTCACTCATTTACCCAGGGGCCGGAGGACAGGAGGAATTGATAGAGAGCATAAACAAGCACTTTCTGCCTTTGCTGAACGTCACAACGAAAGACGACATGACAGTGGTAACAAGCGGGGCTCAGCACGCAATGGAGCTAATTTCAAAGTACTTCCTCGAGAACGACGTTGTAGGAGTTGAAAATCCTACCTTTGTGGAGACATTCAACACCATGAAACTTAGGGCTTCCGTTTCCCTTCCCTTCGACGTGAAGGGGGACGGAATAGATGTGGACATGGTGAGGAGTCTGACCAAGGTAACTAAGATAAAGCTACTTTATGTAATACCAAATTGCCATAATCCCGCAGGTGTGACCATGTCAGTCGAGAAGAGGAAAGAGATAGCGGAGCTAGCCCACGAGAGCGACTTCTTCGTCATAGAGGACGACCCGTACAGACCCATAGCGGGTAAAGTTCCACCTCCTATCAAGAACTTCGATAACTGGGGAAAAGTAATATACGTAGGCAGTTTCAGTAAAATCCTTGCCCCAGGGTTAAGGGTTGGGTTCGCAGTGGGAGACAGGAAAATCATGGAGAAGATATCCCTCCTGGAGCAACTTGACTTCTCTACCTCTACGGTAAATCAGTACGTGGTATCGCTCCTACTTAAGAAGGGGTTAATAAAGGACCTGTCGTCCAGAATGAGCGAGCACTACTCTAACAAGATGAAAGTCCTCACAGACTCTCTGACGGAGAACGGCTTCGACTTGTTTAATAAACCGTCCTGCGGCTTCTTTCTCCTCTTGGACTTGAAAAAGGACAGTTGGTCTGTTTTCAGGGAAGCTGTGAAGGGAGGACTGAGCTTCGTACCAGCTAAACCTTTCTTCTTACGCGGAGGGAATACCATGGCTAGGTTGAGCATAACCAACGCAAAAGAAGAAGAAATAAGAAGAGGGGTTGAAATTCTGAGAAAGAGCGTTAACCAGTTATGACTTCTTCAGCGTCCCTCACAAAGGATCTGATCTTCTCCTCGTAAACTGCAAGGTCTTCCTCCAAGAGGTTCTCCGAGATATATCCATCGTAGTGCAGTTTCAGGGCTATGTCGTAGGCTTCTTGGACCCAGTCTCCTAGTATGTCAGACAAAATTCTCACCGCCTCATCCCTCGGTTTGTCTATGTGAAAGTAGTACTGAAGCATCTTTATAGAACTGCTAACTGATTCGTAGAGTAACTCGCACCTAGTAGGTACAACGTCACTGCTCTTTGAAAGATTCAGATACATGTCGGAGGTGGTCATGAAGTATGAGAAGAACTGATTTTGAGTTAATGATTTTGACTCCACGAAGATAATGTTGAAATGAAACTCTTTAAATACCTTCCTTTCGATATTACGCTGTGTGGCTTAACCTCCTTAAGGTCGGTCTCCTAGGGTCAGCTGTAGCTCTTGCGATGGGCGGACTCCTCCTATTTCGTGTGGTTCCTCCCCTCGTAACTGGAGGAACCGTGGTAGCTTTAGCTGTCCTGATTTCGCTCTTCATGCTAGCCTCAAGGAAGCACATTCCCTTAATCTCAACATTGATAGGAGGGTTAGAGATAGTGACGTCAGCTATCTCTGGAGCACATGACAGGGCCCTTGCAGAGTTCGGTTCCTCCTCTTTCATTTCTGCGGTAGATATACTCATGGTCTTAGGATTCTACATCTTTCCTTTGTTAACTGTAATAGGCGGTTTAATGGCAGAGAAAAATAATATTATTAGTAACAAAGCTGACCGAAAAACATAACCTAACATTAAAGCTGGGAAAAGCAATCAATACAATAAATAGAAAGAAATCTCTGCATCACTTTTAAATCTAGAGTCTCTTTTAAATCTTCATATGGAGTTAATAGATCCTAATGCCAGGATAGCTGACCTAGTGGGGCTTCTGATGGTTCTCAATAACAATTACGGTGGTAAAGCTGACCTCTACGAACTCGCCATGGATATGGGGATCGACATAGATGACATGATGCCTATAGTTTACACTGCTAGCTACCTAGGCTTCGTCACTATAGGAGGAGGCGATATAATCATCGCAGATAAAGGATTACAGTTCCTTAACGCTAACTTAAAACAAAGGAAAAAGCTCATCCTAGAGTCCATAAGGGACGTAGAACCCTTCAAGACTGCGGTAGAGTTGAAAGAGTTCACTCTAGATGAACTAATGGATGAGTTAGAAAGGAAAGGAATACAGAGCTATAATTCCCCTCAAGGTAAATATGACCTTCAGATCACACTTGCTGAATGGGGAGTCTATTCAGGTCTAATTTCCCTCGTTGATGAAGAGAGGTTCAAGGTAAACCAATGAGGATCTTCGAAATACTTCTGCAAAACTTGAGCATATTTTGTTAGTTGTCCATACGTGTGTTTAATCACATCACCTAAAGTGCTAAATCTCATATGCTAGATGATGAAGAGAATAGAATATCTTCCTGTAACTATCATACAAAAATTTAATTCAAGGGTAAAAGTTCTATTGTTCCCAGTTCAGCACCCCTAGATGAGAAAGGGTCGCATTAAACAGTCGTTTCTATGAATTATTATTGTTAAAATAAAACCAAATATAAAAACGTCCACAATATTTTTAAAATTATAGCCCATGAAATCTCTATGGTAGTGAAGGAAATCATTTATAAACGCTTGTCAGAGAACGAGATCAAGGACAGCTTCGATGGAGAATATTGGCCTTCACAGATATGGAATTGTGTGAGGAAACAGTACTATGACAGGATGTACCCAGTATCCATAGGGTATGAAAGCACAAGGTTCACTGTTCTAGGTAGTGCACTTCACGAGCTCATTGCAGATCTACTCAAGGAAGAACAGGGGATCAACGTAATAAGTGAGGTACCTATAAGGATACCTCATCCTTCTAACAGCGAGATAGTCTTCTCGGGTAGAGCTGACGACATAATAATTATACAGTTTACGAAAGAGAGATACATAGTCGAGGTCAAAAGTGTTGACGACCTTCAGGACAAGTTAAGGAAGGGGTTCTTACCTAAACTGGAACACAGAGCACAACTGAACATGTACTTGAGGGCTTATCCTAGATCGCACGGTATACTCCTTTACGTGGATAGGAGCAACTTCGAAATTGAGGAAATACCAATGAACTTCGACCAGGACCTCTACAATAAGACCTTAGAAAGGTCAGAGTCGCTTCACGGTTACCTGCTCAAGAGGGAGACTCCTCCTCCAGAGGCTAAACAGAACCAGGACATGAGCTGGCAGTGCAAATACTGTGTCCATAAAGCCAGATGCGACAGGGAACAATGAAAGCAATTTACATCTTTTTCGCCTAGTCGTAATAGTTATTCCTTTTCTTTCATTTGTCGTAATACACGAATAGTTTAAATCAGGAATTTATATTATTGAAGTCCATGGAAAAAAACTCAGACAATTATGAACCTGTCAGGCATTACACTGACGAAGCGGACAAGTTCAGAACTAAGGTATTCGGAATACAGGATGGGTTAATAGGAGTGGGTGCAATAGCGATAGGAGCTGCAGGGTTCGAACATGACGTTATTGCCGTACTAGTTGCAGGTCTAATAGCTACAATAGGCCAGGCATTCTCGATGGGTATAGGAGAGTATATATCAACGAGAGTTAGGATGCAGGTCATAGATAATGAAATAAAGAAAGAGAAGATGGAAATAGAGAAATACCCAAACATGGAGAAAGAAGAGCTGGTACAGTTCTACTTAGAAAAAGGCTTCACTGAGGAAGAGGCAAAGAACATAGCAGAGAAACTTTGGAAGAACAAGCAAAGCGTTTTACAGGAGATGATGGCAAACGAACTGAGGATATTCCCTGAGGACTTCGAGAACCCTGTGAAACTGGGCTTCATCATGGCGTTATACCTGGTTGTAGGTGGATTACTCCCACTTTCACCATTCATAGTGGGGTACTTCGTGGGAGGAGACTTTGACGCATTCTTGGTTGGATCAGTAGTCATAGCGTTAGTCTCGCTCGGGCTGTTCGGAGCAATGGGTTCCAAGTACACTGGACTGAGCAGGGTCAGGGGTGCTCTGGAACAAGTCGGAACTGGCTCTCTCGCTCTGATAGGAAGTTACATGGGAGGTGTAATCTTAGCTCACTTCTTCCCAGTCACCCTCCTCCCTTAAGGAGTTCCGCCACACCACGGGGTAGCTTGGCCGGCTCATTACTCTCCGAGAAAAGTTCCTTCCTCCTGGACTCCAACGGGTTCTCCTCTCTCCCCAGATATTCTGCAGCTGTAACGACGTTAGCGTTAACTTCCTTCACCTTGGACTTCAAAGACGAAATTATCTCGCGATAGCGTTGATCCCTAACCAAGTGATGATCCACTATCATCGTGGTTAGACCTTGTTTCACTATTTTCTCTAGGTTGTTCATGGCGGCGTTGAACTGTTCCTCTGTTAGCGCGTATCCCAGCATGTAAGACAAAGGTCCATCTATTATCAGAGTTGAAGGTTTAACTTCCTGGGTGAACTTCACGTGCATTTCCTTAGGAGCTCCCTCTATGTCGGAAGTGAACATCACTGTCTCATCTCCGTCAGAAACTGCAACTTGGATTACGTAACCCATTTTCTCGTCAGCCCCGTGGAGAACGGGACATGAAAACCTTATCTTCGTATGACCCAAGACTACCTCCTTTCCGTCAGCTGGCTGAACTGAGTCAGGAAGTCCCTTGATGGAATTGAGGAATCTCGGAGCTCTTCCCTTACCCTGGCTCGCGTTTATGAAGGAGTTGGGATCTTTTATGAAAACTTTCTTTCCCTTGTATATGTCCCTAGGTATTACGAATCCAGGATCGTGATGATCATAGTGATAATGTGTTATTATCAGGACGTCAGCTTCCTCGGCGTATTCTTTCACAGACCTAGCCAATTCCAGGAGTTTCTCTACCTCGAGCTTATGAGGTGGAAGACCGTACCTCCTAGGTGCAAGGGAGACAGCAGGATCAACAAGTATCTTAAGGTCTGGGGTCTCCAGAAAAGTAGCCTGAGACCTAACCCCAAGGCTTTCAAACGCAATAGGTACTATCTTCATAAAAATAATCTTACTTTGATCATTTAAAACCTGAGGCTTCGGATCTCATTTACCATTTTGTTCATCTCGTTGATAGTCATATGAATATCCATTTTCGCGCGCCTTATCCCGTAGTTACTTCTTCTTTCCATCATTTTCCCCACACCGTAGACTGCTAGCCCAGTGACTGTAGTGATGTGAAATGGATCGTCCAACCCAAACGCTATGAACTTGCCTACTCCCTGAACTAACTTACCACGGGGTTCATAATCCCCCAAGAGGGATCTGATCGAGCTCATGACTTAATATTTCTCGACTAAGGTTTTAAACCGAAGGACGGAGAGCATCGGATTACCGATAAGCAAAGCATTTAATGTATTCTACATAAATCATCTTCAATGTTGCAAGTATTATTGCTGATACTTAGTCTAGCTATGTCTTCATGGAGTGCTTACAATTCCTTTCTAGCTATAAGGGGTGTAACGTGGAAACCCATCGAGGGAAGGGAATATAGTGGAGTGAGATTTTCGATACTTGTACCAGCTAAAAATGAAGGGCAAGTCCTTCCAAGACTTCTGGACAGGCTAGTTAACATGGAGTATGATAAGTCCAAATACGACATCATGGTAATGCAGGACGGATCAACCGATGACACGGAGGAACAATGTAAGAGGTATGAAGCTAAATACGATAACTTGAAGTGCATTTCGCTCTCTCCTTCAAACGTGGTAAATGGAAAGAGCAGAGCGTTGAACTACGCTGTTTCGATATCTAAAGGAGAAGTGATAGGAGTATTCGACGCTGATAGCATACCTAAAATAGACGTTTTATCTATCGTAGCTCCTAAGTTCTCCGATCCTAAGGTAGGTGCAGTGCAGGGGAGATTGATTCCCGTGAATGTCAGGGAGTCGCTCACGTCAAGGTTCGCATCGCTTGAAGAACTCCTTTATGAATACTCTATAGCTGGTAGAGCGAGGTCCGGCCTTTTCGTTCCGCTTGAGGGAACTTGTTCCTTCATAAGAAAGGACGTGTTGCTCAGCTTAGGCGGATGGGATGAGAACGGATTGACCGAGGATTTAGACCTCAGCTTAAAGATACATGCCTTAGGGCTGAAGGTAGTTTACTCTCCTAATGCGATAACATGGAGGGAAGTCCCGGTCAAGTTCAGAGTTTTATGGAAGCAGAGAATAAGGTGGTATAGAGGTCATTTCGAAGTTTCACTGAAGGTAACAAAGAAAATAAACAAGAAAGTCATAGACGGCATGATAATAACTCTAAGCCCGGTGTTCATGGTAATATCGGTTGTGAACTACGGACTGTTCCTTCTCTATCCGTTCAGCGTTATGTATTTCATAGCTAGTGCACTTCTTTCTATAGCTACCCTTATGTCCTTCCTGATATCAGTGGCGATCTCAAGGAGACACATGATAGAGCCGCTGTTCCCCGTCCTGTCCTTAGCATATATTGACTTTATCATTCTGATGAATTTCTATGCCATGACTTTAGAGTTACTCCACGCAAAGAAAGTATGGGTTAAAACTGAGAGGTCGGGAAAAATCTGAAATTAACTCTGATTCCTCTTCTCTTTTTTCATTTCTTTCATATTCGCCTCATTTCTATCGTGAGTGGCAAGGTTCTTCACGCGGTCATATATTTTCATCTCCAGCCACTCTAGCTTTATAGCAGTTAACGAGATCGCTGCCGCTAATATCCATCCCGCTAGGACGTCCAAAGGCCAATGAACTCCCACGTAGACCCTAGAATAACTGACCAGTATCGCTTCTGCAGTGAGGGGTAATGATATGTAATATGGAACCGTCAGAAGTAAAGTTATAGCTCCTACTCCGACAATTAGGGCATGGCCTGATGGATATGAGAAATCATGAGGCTTAGGGACTAAGAGATGGTACGTGGAGAGCACCAGAAAAGGTCTGGGTTGAGCCACAGCATATTTCGACAGTTCGCCAAAAATTATCGCCAGGACGAAAGCGGACGCGAGGATTATCGAAGCTCTTCTGTACTTCCCCCCGGCAATAAACAGAGCCGCAGTTACTGGAATCCAGACGTATTCTCTTCCATATTCAGAAAGAAATACCATTATTGGATTTAGAAGAGTCACTTGTGACGAGTTTATGGCATGGTATAGTAGAACATTTCCAGGGAAGTTCTGTTCGCCTATTAGTTTGACTATAATTGAAAGCAAGATATATATAAAGTAAATAGGTAGTATATATCTCCAGTTCACACAATAGAGCTATTTAGAACTATAATAAAACTTGCCAAAACAATGTTGTTCTTTTATTATATACGGGAGATGGGTTCAAAGGCGAGGGGGAAGACCCGCATGAGAATAGTCACCTTGTACGTACGTTTAAATACAAGAAAAGTAATGCGTGTCTCGATGACAGTCACAGACGGGGCAAGCGTCATTGAGATGACTCTAAGCAAGGATCTGTGTGGTACGTCTCTGTTCAATCAGTCTTCAAGACACGTGGAATGTTCCTCGACATCAGGGTTAGAACAACCCATAGGGTCTGTGGATCTCCGCTATCTACCCCCTGGCAAGGTGGAGCTATGAAGCAGGAAGCACTTTTCGTTAGGCGGGTAGTTTACTATATTGACTTTCCTCGTCCAATGTAACACAGGATATTACATTACATACAGAAGTCTAAAATAGGAAATTGAATAAAAAATATACTTTTAACAAAAAGGCTCGGCGTCCTAAGTGAACTAGGTTAACTTCACTTTTCTTCCGATGTATACTAAAAAATTCTACCGAGCTTCACAATAGAACCCTCATTAGCATGAGCCTTTCAAAACTTAAATTGAGGTAAAACCTCCTTTTCCTATGAAAAACAGACCAATAGCGATGATCATAGCGGGGAGCGACTCTGGAGGGGGTGCCGGACTTCAGGCAGACTTGAAGACTCTCACTTCAATGGGAGTTTTCGGTGTTACCGTGGTGACCGGATTGACAGCACAGAACACTACCGGAGTTTCATCAATATTCAAGGTGGACCCTTCCTTCGTGTCGTCTCAGTTCGATGCGATAATGTCAGACTTCGACGTAAAGTTCGGCAAGACTGGAATGCTAGGAGACGAGAATA
This sequence comes from Sulfuracidifex tepidarius, assembly GCF_008326425.1. Classification (NCBI taxonomy): domain Archaea; kingdom Thermoproteati; phylum Thermoproteota; class Thermoprotei; order Sulfolobales; family Sulfolobaceae; genus Sulfuracidifex; species Sulfuracidifex tepidarius. Next base: position 1,812,560 of record NZ_AP018929.1, on the reverse strand, counting down.
TAATCAACGCAGTATCTAAAAAAATGAAGGAATACAACTTGAAGATAGTGGTCGATCCTGTCATGGTGTCGAAGACTGGATCTCCTCTAATTGACGATAGAGCTATAGACGCTCTAAGACCATTAATGAAGGAAGCATTAATTTCTACACCTAACAAGTACGAGGCTGAGAGGCTAACTAAGGATAGGATATCTAGCATTGATGATATGAAGAGGGTCTCAAAGAAACTTTACGAGAGTGTAGGCAACGTGGTAGTAAAGGGAGGAAACACATTTGGAGTTGACGTCGCCATAGTAGACGGCCAGGAAATAGAGTTGAGGACACAGAAGGTGAACACTCAAAATTTACATGGAAGCGGTGACGTGTTTTCAGCTTCGATAGTAGGGTACCTTTCAAAAGGAATTCCTTTACTTCAAGCTATAAAGCAAGCTAAAGAATTCACTTACTTCTCGATAGTAAACTCGCTTTCTATAGGCAAAGGGAAGGGACCCGTAGATCCGTTCTCTAATGCAGAAGCTATAATTGAAAGAGAGGAAGGAAGGAGAACCTTAGAGGAGCTCTTATACTTCATGGAGAGCAGTAAAGCTTTTATGAAACTGCTCAGGGACGACTTTAAGGTGAACGTAAGCTATCTCACCAGCTACGGGGACGTGATAAGCCTTGCAGGCGGGCTCATAAAATATTTAGACAAGGTGAAGATAGATGGTCCTCTTTTAGTCAACGTGGAAAACGAAATAAGCAAGATATCGAGGAAAACAGGGAGGAGAATAAACGTGTTGTTACCTTTCTCTCAGTCGATCCTTAAGAAGGCTGAGTCTGGAATCATAAAGCTAACTGAAAGCGGGATTGAAGGAGACGCTATGATCTATGGGGGAAACTTGCTCCTAATGGCATCAACGCTTTATGAAATGCAGAACAAGCTAGAGGTATTATGGTCTTGATTCACGTTGTAGGGAGCTACAACCTTGACTTAACTGTAAAAGTGGATAGGTTCCCTGAGGACGGAGAGACAACATTTTCCAACGAAGTTAGGACGGGACATGGCGGAAAAGGATCTAACCAAGCAGTGTCAGCTTCAAGATTATCTAGCAAGGTGAAACTGTATGCTGCTGTAGGGAATGACGACGTAGGACGGGACGCAATCTCTTTTTGGGAAAGTGAGGGGGTAGATCACGGTAACGTAAAAGTTAAAAAGGGGAGAACAGGTAGCGCAATCATCATAGTTGACAAAAAAGGGAAGAATAGGATCATAGTAAACAGAGGTTCTAACTTACTTTTGGACCCAGAGGATGTAGACCTGAGCTCGTCTGGAAAAGATGATGTCCTTTTAACTCAAATGGAAGTGAAAGAATCCGTAGTGAAAAAGTCCCTTAGAGAATTTAACGGTATAAGGATATTAAATCCGGCGCCGTCAATCATTTCCGATATGAGTTTGCTTGAACATGTAGACATACTGACACCAAATGAGATAGAATTCAAGGAATTGACCTCTACTGATGACATACAAGACGGAATCGATTTGATTTTGAAGAAGGTAAGAATGGCATTAATAATTACCTTAGGTGAGAGAGGAGTGATCATAGCTACAAGACACAAGAGAGTGATAATAGACTCAGTGAAGGTAAACCCAATAGATACTACAGGTGCAGGAGATGTCTTTAACGCTGCTTTAGCGTTTGCGATAGAGAAGGGAACTACACTCGAAGAAGCCGTAGGTTTCGCTAACGCTGTTGCAGGACTTTCAGTTACAATTGAAGGGGCATTGGGACCTAAATTAGAAGAGGTAAAGTTATTTCTTGACAAGCTCAACATTAAAATGCCTTGAAGGACCAGAAGAGGAAGAAAGACAAGAAAGACGAGAATGAATGTGTAGGTTTATGTGATTTAGAAAGAGAATCTGAAAAGGACTGACCATGTGCAGGATTCTTGCATTTCATGTAAAAGGAGAATTGGATAAACAAGTTTTAGAAGCAATCAAGCTATCTGCAGAACATGACAATTTGTCGATTTACGGTGGGCATCCAGACGGCTGGGGGATAGTTGCATTAATCAGAAACGGTGATGATTTGAGTTCTTTTTATTATAGAAGCTCTAAACCGATATTCAAGGATGATTTCTTTAACCTTATTCACCTTGACGGAGATGAGGTAATAGGAATTCTCCATGTGAGAAAGGCCGGTAAGTCCTTCTTACTTGGATTACCCCATGCCCATCCATATCATACTAGAGCTAATGGCTACGATATCTTCTTCGCCCATAACGGCTCTGTCAATAGAAAAGCGTTCAGGGATCCTCTTAGACCGTATACCGACAGCTACATGGTCTTGGAGGACATAGCCGACTACGTGAACTCCGGTTTAGAACCCTATGAGGCGTTCAAGGAGGAATACTCTAGGATAAAGGACTTCTCATCCAGTTTGAATTCGGCCTTATTATACGTGAAGGGAAAGCAGACTAGACTAATAGTCCTGCATTCCTTTAACCCTAACGCCATGAAGGAGAAGTCAGAACAGTATTACCACATCTATTGTAACGAAAATTACTGTATGTCTTCCTCAGTAGCCATGCACTTGCCCGACCATAAACTCGACAGAGTTCCCATTGGGTTTAAAGAATTGTAATAGTATTAAAGTAGATTGAAGACAAGTTTAAATATAGTAACTACAGTCTGATATACATGGAAAGCGTAATCGCAAAAAGTGTAAGGTATACAGATGAGAACGGTTTCATAATCTCTCAAAAGCCATGCAAGGGATTCGCAGTATATTTGGCAATAATGCCGACTAACTCGGTGAAAGAAGTTTCAGTATTCAAGATAGATGGGTGTAAGGAAGAATACGTTAAATCTTTCGACAGCACAGAAGGGAGTATGGAAGTTGTAAAGGAAATGGAAGGAATGCCTCAGGGACTAGTAAACGTAGTCCTTCAAACACTTAAGTAAGTTAGTCGTATTATTTTTTATGAAAGAACAACTCATAGCTGTAAAGATAATAGATTTTGGTAAGTTAAAAACTATTTATCAGGACATCTGTTACTTTAGGGCTTACTCTACTGCCATGAGGAAGATGGAGGGAGGAAAGTTCTCTCCACCTCCATCTATACCAAGGGAGGTAATCTCTTCGATCCAAGGAAAAGGGCCTGTAAGACTCGGCCCAGTTGAAGTTCAAAGGGTAAGTGAAAACAAGGTGAGGTTGAAAGATTACAATACAGTTGTGGAGGGAGTAGTAGAGATGGGTGAACCACTCTACGCTATAGTAGACATGTCAGATGGTATAAAGGTGTTCTTAGCCTACGAGAGCAAGAAAGTGGTTGTAGGTATAGACGTGGGAATAAGGCATTTAATAACTATAGTTTCACTGATAGATGGAAAGTTGTGGAAGGTAAGGTATTTCGGGAGCGACTTAATGAAAGAAGACTTCGCTAGATATCTGGGAGAAAATCAGGGGTATTCTCACCTTCAGGCGATAAGAGATAAGGTGAGGTTTCAGACAAACGAAGCTGTAAGGTTCATAGAGGAGTTAAACCCGCGTGTTGTAGCTATGGAAGACCTCAGACTTTACGACAACAAGATAGGGAGAGGGCTGAAGACGATTCAAAATGCTCTGGAGACAGAGTTATACAAGAGGGGTATAAGGTATAGGAGACTAGAACCATATAACACTTCGAAAGTATGCTCTAACTGCGGATACAAGAAAGGTGAAGTCCTCGGCTCAATTTTCGTATGCCCTGCATGCGGTTACAAGGCCGATAGGGACTTCAACGCAGCGTTCAATATAGCATTAAGGTGCTACTATTCTTGTTGACATCAAACTAGTTCCTTAATTACCCTCAGTAATTAGAGCTCTAAAATAAACAAGTAAAATAAAAGTTAAATATTATCTTCTTAAGAATATATTACACCAAAAAATAATCATGTTTCTAGAACCTTAAAGTTCTCATAATTCTTATTTTATATGTGTTTAGCCATGGTGTAACTTATGCTTATTTTTTAATTACTTCTAATTCCGCCATGGACACCTCCCCTAAGGATCATACACAGTTACCCTTAGCTTATTGGGGCTAGTCGAGGGAAACACCTCTACCCTCTCATCCACCTTTCTCACAATTTTAAGAGGGACTATTGAATCCCTTTCCAACAAAACTTTGCCCTAGTGCAAATACCTAGCAGTTACCTTGATTACTCTCCACGGAGCACAAGCTTATCCTCTTAGTTTATTTTAATAAAATGAAGATAAAGATTATTTAATTTATACGTAAAAATTATTATATATCAACAATGAAATTACTAATTATACAGAGAAAGAAGAACTTAAATATTTTAGATATATCTTTTTGTCTATGAACCGCAAAGTAGTGCTCGCTTTAGTATTAGCGATAAGCTTCCTCTTAGAAGTACCTTTTTATTCAGCATCTACAGCTAACGTATTCGGATACGCTCATCCAGACGAGCTACTTGCCCCTGGAGAAACTGGAGAACCAGTGACAATCTCGCTAACGAACTTAGGTAGCACATTGTTCAACGTGTCGGTGATACCTATGTCTGTTTATCCATTTTCCCCTTACGGTTATTATAACGATACAGAGAACATCTCTATACCTTACTGGGGTCAAGGTCAGACCGTGAACGTGACTGTGCTCCTCAATGTAGCAAGCTCGGCTAAAGACGGTATATATAAGTATTACGTCATGGTAAGTGGTTACGACGAAAACGGAAACCAAGAGGAGAAGACTATAGTCGTCTCTATCCCAGTTTTAGGTAAGGAACAAGTTTCCGCTCAGTCAGTGTGGGGGACAACTAACTCCTCAATGGTGGTTGGACCTGGAGAGGATAACGTCCCACTCACTATATTGTTGCAGAATCAAGGAAACGTAATGCTCTCTAACGTAACTTTGCATCTGAAGTCAAACTACCCAGTCAAGTTCTTGCAGGACAATGTCTCAGTTGGGTACTTACCAATAGGGCAGCCAATACCCGTTACTGTCCTTGCAGACGTATATCCCAATGCAACCGAAGGTGTGCACTATGTGGAGGCAAACATCACTTTCTTTAACGATTCCTCTGAGACAGTTAAGATTCCTGTCGATATAATATCAACTAATCAAGTATCGCTTGAGACCTTATGGGGCTCCACGTCGTCTCCAATAATAGCGTCTGCAGGAGAAGCGAATCTTCCTCTGACTATCATTGTAAAGAACCTTGAAACCAACTTGTTGTCCAATGTGAGCCTAGAATTTAAATCGACGTATCCTGTGAAGTTCCTCCAACCAAACGCTTCAGTTGGTTTAGTTCCTCCTGGAGAGTATAACGAGGTATCTGTGACTGCAGACGTTTATAACAACGCCACACCTGGAGTGTATTACGTCCCTGTCACTCTGACGCTTTACGGAGGAGAGACAATGAAAGTAGAGATGCCCATCACAATAGCAGGGACAGTAAACATATCAATGAACATGTACACTTTTCCACCCCAAGTTTTCCAAGGTTACTCTGACGTTGAGTTACATGTGTTACTGTTGAACTACGGTTCTGGAATAGCGCAGAACGCTAGCGTACAAATTAAAACTCCCAATGGCATAAACCTGATTTCACAGCCAGAACAACAGATCGGTGCAATTCCTTCAGGAAAACTAATAAACACCTCCTTCCTCTTCAATGTCCCCAACACCACTTCCCCCGGCAACTATGAAATCAACGTAACTGTTAACTATGACGGAGGACATTACACTAATGCCTATACCTTAGAAATATATCCTAAGGCTAACATAATCATATACTCCACATACTTCCCTGGAGCTACTGCAGGAGCATCTAAGATACCTCTTACGATAACCTTGGAGAACATAGGTAATGAAACTGCAAAGAACGTGGTATTAAGGTTAGGAGAATCTGACGTCATCTATCCTCATGTTAGCTCCTCAAATCCCTTGCAGGCTCTCACAGCATCGGAATACTTCATAGGAGACATAAAGCCCGGACAGAAAGTCAATGTAACCTATATCGTTGACGTAAGCAGCGGTGCTACACCAGGCACATATCCACTCTCAGTAGCTCTGGAGTGGAACCAAACTGGGTCACTCTATCCTTTCGTGCAGTCCGACACTTTTAACGCCACAGTTCACGAACCCTTCCTCTCTAAGCTTGTATCTAGTAATACATTGTTAATCCTGATATTTGTGATAATCATTATAGTCTTGATAATTGCATTAATAGCAGTAGCGAGGAGAAGGGGATCTCCAAAGTAATCTTTTTTTGCTTAAATTGCTGACTTACTTTATGAGCGTTTTCCCTTTATACTCATTAACGTTGCTATATCTCTATCTAAAACCAGCGTATTCCTCCTTAGGAATCCTGGTAGGATTTTTATTTGTAATTATGATTATTTTGCTTAGAATATTTCTGAGTATCCTTAGGTTGTTTGTGCTTAAGAAAACATGATACTTTTTCTTTGCAACCTATTAATGCCTACTTTAGGGTAAGAGCTTACGTAGACGTACAGACCATGAGGGAGTTCAAGTCCAGGCTGAATAGAATGTCAGCTCTACAATACACTGAGGTGAATGATCCATACTTTTATCAAAGGGATAGAAAAGGCCTAACATTGACGGAGTTGAGGCAACTCACCTAAGACCTGAGGAAACGGGAATGATCTTACCATATTTCTCTAGCTGGTATTGGGTCACTGTCCTCAACTTGTGGAACGCTATATCGTAGAGACTTGACCTCATCCGACGTAAATATTAAGCAAAAATTTCTCTATGCTAACATCGAGAGCAATGACCTTCCTAGTCTAGTCCCTCGAAGAACCTTTTTCGAGCGTTGTGGAAGCAATCGCTACTTGTTGTACAGCTTATGAGTGGGGCCGTTCATATCCCCATCACCTTGATCAACCCTGCATGCACTTCCTGAACGTGTGCTAGTTGCGGACGCATGAAGCAAGGCCTCACCCTTTAAGACCGCGTCTGTTCATGCCCCTGTGGTTGGACTACAGACCGCGACTATAAGGTTTCCCTTAACGTTTGACAAGATCAGGTCGAAACGACCAGTGTGGAGCTACGTCCTCTACCCATGGTCTAGTCACGGGCATGACAGAGCTATGAAACAGAAAGCCTCTGTCCGTGAGGTCAGAGTAGTTCACCTATTCCCTACTTCCGCCTTAATTACAGGTAGATGCAGGTTATATTTTATTGCAAAGATCCTTATTGTGACCACAGTAAAAATTGTAATTAGTGTGGCATATCCCTGATTTGAGATCGATGCCACAAGGTAATATACTATTCCACCGCCTAAAGCTGCAGTAGCGTATATCTCCTTTGTGAGAATGAGAGGAATATCGTTAACCAGAATATCCCTGAGAACACCGCCTCCAGACGCAACTATGCTGGATATCATTGCAACCGTTACCAAGCTAAACCCATGGGAATAAGCTAGGTCAGCCCCATATGCAGCGAAAGTAGCTAAACCTATGGCATCGGAAACTTTGAGAACCAACGCCAGAAATTTCCTGTTAAGTTGTTTATAATAAAAAAAGGTCGTGATAGAGACAGATATTGAAAGCAATAGAAGTTGCCATTGTCTCAATATAGTTGGAGGTATTACACCTACTAGGAGGTCTGCTACAATACCACCAGCGTAGCTCGTTGCTATTCCCAACACTATGGTACCAAATAGGTCTAACTCTTTCTTAACCCCCTTGCTAGTCCCAGATATTGTAAATGAAATTATTCCAATTATGTTCATCATCTCTAGGACGTTAAGCATCTTTTACGTCGTTAAATCTGTCAATTTAGAGTTAAAATTCTTGACTATGTTTGTCTATAACAAAAAATCTATCTAAAGTTTCAAATTCTAACTAAAACTTGGGTTAAAAGGATGTAAAACAGGAAGATGGGAATAGTAAAAATTTCTGATAACCCAAGTCCTACCTCCAATAACCAGAAAGTCCCTATAGTAGCTAGAAGAGCAGAGAGGAACAACTTAAGCTGAGGCACTCTTATCTTCATTACTCTTTCCTTCATTGCATACGTCAACGCTATTACAGCGAATACTGCAACTCCAACTCCGCTTAAAGCTGAGAAATATCCGAAAGGCATTAGACCTACGACTACGAGAGATGCCTCTAATCCTTCTACAACACTCACTGTATATACTGTTATCAGGCCTTCTTCTTTTTCTTCTTTCTTCCTCCTTGTTCCTTTTATTGACCTCCTAGCGCTTCTGAAAAGCTTCTGGGAGAAGTAGAATAGTATGACCGCTGCTACAATTGCAATATAGTCTAGTGGTATAAGAACGAGAAATTTACCAGCTATCAATGCCGGGATTAGCGATGTGGCCACTCCTGCTACTGCATAGAGATAAGACTTAGATGTATGATAAATTCCATAAAATATTACGGCTATGGCCGAAGCTTCGGTCATTTCCAGGATTGATATGCCCATTGCTGCAAGAAATATTGCTACATCCATGATTATTCACGGACACTTTGCTAGTCTTGATTCTTAACTTTAACCCACATCATGGCAATATGCGATTTTATCTGAATTTTAACAAACTAATATAACTTCTATGTTTTAGACGACTTTGCATCCCAGTAAGCTTTCTCGAACGCTGTATTTATTATAGAGAGAATCCTATTGAGGTCTTTTATGTTATTGAAACGCAACAAAACTGTGAACACGTTAGTCCCTCCGTTCTTTGAAGTGAAGTACATCAAAGGTACCTGAATTTTCTCCTTGTCAAAGTAATCCTTCACATACGACTGGGCTAAGGAAAGTACTTGCTCTGCCTTAACGTCGGCGTTGATAGTTACCTGAAGCGGGTATTCAAGATCTCCTTCCTCTTGGCTGAGCTTGGTGAACGTGGTGTTACCCAGGAATGCAGAGTTCGGGACCTTGACCACGTTGCCGTTTAGTGTTTTGACCTCGGTGAAGAGAAGAGATACATTAACAACTTCTCCCACAATAGGGTTTCCCCATATCCATGAGTTCAGTATTACAGAATCCCCAGGCTTCAGAGTCTTACTTGAGGAAACCATAAACCCTGCTAAAACATTTGAGAAAACTGTTTGCGCTGCAAGACCTATGGCAATTCCTGCAACTGTTCCACCTAAAGCTACTCCAGTGAGGTTAACTCCGAGAGCCGAAAGCACAGCCAATACTACTACTGCATAGAGAGCTACACTTAATGCAAGCCTAGTAGTATGGGCAATCCCCTGATCCATTCTAGAGAACAAATAAGGAGATATTATATCCATCAATATCTTGACTATCACGTACCCTCCTAGACCTACTATTACGGCACTGCTGACATCGGAAATATACATCTTATATTTCGGTAAGAAAAGGTCGCTAAGGAAAGCTATAACGTAAGTTAAAGCGGCAAGAATTATTACAGTAATTAAAATCTTTACTATATCTATATTCCTTACCTTAAAGGACATGAAGAAAGTTAGGAACCGAGATATTTAAAATTAAGATAGATAATGAAAATACCGACCGCGTCTCTCAATCTTGTTTTCCTTTATGAGATCAATTATGGCTTTGTTGACTTCTGGAGCTGGAAAAGGTAACATTTTGAAGAGTTGGTTGGCGGTAACCCATCCGCTCTCTTTTACTACTTTCTCGACTTCAGATTTAACATCCATTAACTTCAAAGTATAAGATATGGTAATTAAATTTTTCCCTTTTGTATTTTAGTTCTTTAAGAATTTTTCTTTTATCTATCCCTTAAGTAGTATTTTATTCTCAGTTTTGCCCATTTTAATGTTAACCTCGTTCTTCTTTTATAATATTTCCTATACGACCTAGAATAAGGCAGAACATGATACAGTCTACTTTTATAACCCATGATTATTCTTCCACACAGAGGCTTTAATATTGATCTTATATTTCAAACCGATGAGAGAATATAAAGATCATAACGTCTCACTAGAAATAGCTACAGAAATATTTTCAAGTAGAATAGGAAGAAAGATGGGATTTCCTCTGCTTGAGGTCAAACCATTCACGTTCAATGATAAGTACGGAATAGTTATGGAATATCTCACTGAAATGGGACATCCTAATTTACAGAACATAGACAAATTGAGGTTAGCAGTAGCTTTCGAGGAATGGATACTCAACGTCGACATGAAGGAAAGTCACGTTATGGCAAAAGACGGAAAGGGATACATAATAGATCACGGTCATGCTCTTTCCACATGGAAACCTACTTACATGATCCAAAAGATAATCCATGAAAGGGTAACTAAGTTCGACATATGGAGTAAAGACGAGGACTTTTTATCAGGGCTTGAGATCATAGATACCTTCAAAGAGGAGGAGATAAGAGACGAAATGGAAGGGGCTTTCGACGAGGTATTTAGAGAAGGAAAATGCAAACTTTTCACAGAAGCTCAGATGAGGGAATCAGTGGAAGTCAACATGAAGATTCTTAACGTTAGAAAGGAATTCCTTAAGCGGAGTATTAAGAGAATGATGCAAACCAATTAGCGATTAATTCTAAACACTAAGTAGGAAAAACATGATTGATTTCATTAAGTATGAAAGACCTTTAAAGCAATTTAGTGAAGATTTTTCATTTATATAGCCTTAGGAATTTCTCAACTTATATATAATAAGATGATATCAAATTTATTGTCAATTTTCATTATAAAAGGCTGAAAACCTCTTTGGGGTGTTGATGACAAGCACTTGTAAAAGGTTACGGAAACTATCTAGACGTCATTGATATCGCTAACTCAATGAGACGGCCCTCTGAGCCTCTTAGCTGAGCCCGAAAGGTGAGAACCAGAATCGATGAGAAGAACATCATCAGGCAAAGATAGATATTAGGTCTAATTAACAATTATCAGGAGAGTATCACTTTAATAATTTAGGAATCGAGATTATTTACCATGGCACAAGAAGAGAACCTACCTTTCAACGAGAAATACACATTGTCTCCATATAAGTTAACATATCGAAGATCTATTGGCGATGCTGAGAACTTCTGGAGGGAACAAGCGGAGAGCTTAGACTGGATCAAGCCGTTCTCAAAGGTTTTAGACGAGTCGAACCCTCCTTTCTACAGATGGTTTCCAGACGGGCTCATAAACATCACTCAGAACGCGCTAGACAGACACGTCAAAACGTGGAAGAAAAATAAGGCAGCACTCATATGGGAGAGCGAAACTGGAGAATCTAAGACGTTAACCTATGGACAGCTCTTTAATGAGGTTAACAGGTTCGCCAAAACGTTACATGATTTAGGAGTAAAGAAAGGAGATAGAATACTCACGTATTTACCCTTGATGCCGGAATTGCCCGTGACCTTGCTAGCAGCAGCTAGGATAGGTGCGGTTCATAGCGTGGTTTTCTCAGGTTTTTCACAACAAGCTATAGCTGATAGAATAAACGACGCCAAAGCTAAGGTAGTCGTGACCACAGATTACACCGTAAGAAGGGGTAAGAAGATTCCTTTAAAACAGGTTGTTGACGAGGCTTTGAAACAAGCCCCTTCGGTGGAGAAAGTTATAGTGGTGAAAAGACCTCACTTCGAGGACACTCAAATGAAGGAAGGAAGGGACGTCTACTATCACGAGCTGGTTTCCAAGACAGGATATAAGAAGGTAGACCCTGAAGAGACCTCTTCTACGGATCCGCTTTTCATTTTATACACTTCTGGAACTACTGGTAAGCCGAAGGGTATATACCATCTTCACGGAGGTTACGGGTTATGGACTTACCTTACGACCAAGTGGGTCTTCGATTTGCATGACGATGACGTTTTCTTCAACACCGCTGATATAGGATGGATCACCGGCCACTCCTACATAGTTTACGGGCCGCTTCAGGCAGGAGCTACTACGCTGATGTATGAAGGTGTGCCGGACTACCCTAATCCTGATAAATGGTGGGACTTGATAGAGAAATACGGAGTTACAGTATTCTACACTTCACCTACTGCGATCAGAGCCCTAATGAAGTACGGAGACGAATGGCCAAAGATGCACGATTTAAGCAACCTCAGAATACTAGGTAGCGTAGGAGAACCTATCAATCCCGAAGCATGGAGGTGGTACAGCAGGAACATAGGCAATAATGAGCTCCCGATAGTGGACACTTGGTGGCAAACTGAGACTGGGGGAATCATGATCTCTGCAACTCCTGGATTAGGAAATTACATGTTGAAGCCGAGCGCAAACGGATTACCTCTTCCAGGAGTAGATGCAGATGTCATAAATGAAAGCGGGGAGAAAGCAAATGCAAGGGAAAAGGGCTACATTGTTATAAGAAGGCCTTGGCCCGGAATGTTAGCTGGGGTATGGGGAGACCCTGATAGGTACATTAGTACTTACTGGTCAAAGTTCCAGGGAATTTACTACCCAGGTGACTACGCAGTACGCGATGAGGACGGATTCTTCTTCATACTTGGCAGAGCTGATGAAGTTCTCAAAATTGCAGGACATAGAATAGGAACTAGAGAAATAGAGGACGTGCTGATATCCTTCCCTGGAGTAGCTGAAAGTGCTGTAATAGGAGTCCCAGATCCGGTGAGAGGTGAAGTAGCTGTAGCTGCAGTAGTTCTAAAACAAGGATACCAGCCCAGCGAGGATCTCAAGAAACAGATACTGTCTCACATAAGAAATAACTTGGGCTCATTAGTCATAATGAAAGATATATATTTCGTGACTAAGTTGCCGAAGACAAGGAGCGGGAAAATAATGAGGAGGCTGATCAGATCGGTCCTTTCTGGACAGCAGACAGGAGATACTACTACGTTAGAAGATGAGACTTCATTAGATGAACTGAAAAGAGTAATAAGCGAGTTCGAGAACGAAATCAAGAAACAGAATCAATAACTAAGCCTATAAGGCCTTACCTTTTTTAATAATTATAGGTTATTAAGCAGATCTATTTTTATAATAAAATTTTAGTATAAACTTGCCATATATTCTGATCTATAGAAAACAGCAGATTAATCAAAAAATAATGATAGTATAGTTTTATTGTATTTATTTTATTTAACTAGATATGGTATAACGAATATCGCAAACAGAAGGTCGAAGAGTACTATTATGGACACTATCGTGTAAACCTTATTTCTTTCAAATGCATATTTTATTATCCCAGTGGCTATCCAAATAACTGGAATAGCTACCAATATCATTAAACCTACGGAAATGAAAGATATTGGATCCCCCTTGGCTAAACCATAGACTATTGATGATGATATCAATGAAGTATTGAAGGTAGAGTGAGGAGATGATATCTCTGACAAGGATCTACCATCACCTTTTCCTTCAATGAAGAGAAGAATGCTACCTACCACGAGGAATCCGAAGATCAGATAAACTCCTGCCTTAGCTATGTGGCCTACTATTTCCTCAAGTTCTCCCATTCAAGTCACCTCAGAATAGTCCTAAACCCCTTAATAGCATTTGAATCCCTAGGATAACCAGGATAGCAGTAAATATTAGCCTGATCCTGCTATTTCTAACCTTTGGTATTAACCTTGCCCCCAGTATTGCACCTGCTAGAACACCTATCGCAGTAGCAGCTGCGATAAATGGCTGTATGTAGCCGAAAACCCAATAGATGGAGCTACCCGTTGCTGCTGTAACCCCTATCATGAAATTGCTAGTGGTAGTACTAACTTTCATCGGCAAGTTCATAGCCCAATCCATGCCAAGAACCTTAAGAGCGCCAGATCCTATACCAAGCAGTCCAGAAATGTACCCTGCCATGAACATTATTATCTCTCCTAACCACCACCTCACTCCGTAATACTCTACTTGTTTATCTAATGCCATATCGTAATAGCTTCCGTGGAGAGAGAAAATCTTGGTTGACCAATCTGGCTTCATGGGTTTTGGTAGCTCGAACTTGCTCCTCTTCAACTGAACGTAGACTTGAGAGAGAAGAACCAACCCAAATACTACGTATATCACGTTCTCTAAATGATGAGAGTATATGAACGCTACAGTTAGGCTACCAACTATGGAACCGAGTGTGGTGGCTATTTCTAATGACATGCCGATCCTGATGTTAACTATCTTGTTTTTCACGTTTGCACTAGTAGCCCCTGCAGACGTTGCTATCGTAGAGATCAATGATGCCCCTGAGGCATACTGAATTGGAATCCCTAAGAAAAGAGAATAGATAGGGACTAGGAAAGTGGCACCTCCTAAACCGGTTAAAGACCCTAAGATACCTGATATGGCACTTGCTACTGCAAGGACAATAAACAGCTCCAGTGGTGTCATAAGAGAGAATTGAGTTTCTAGGCATTTTAAAATTGCCATTTGTTCAACGTCTAACTTTAACTTTCATACTGTACTGGATCTACAAGCCCGTTTATTCTGAAAGCTTCCTTACGCATGAAGCAAGGACCGCACTTTCCACAGTGTTTATCTCCTCCTTCATAACAACTCCACGTAAGATGTAGTGGCGCCCCTATTTCAACTCCTAATTTGACTATCTCCCTCTTCATCAGGTTTCCGACAGGCATGAGAACTCTAACCGTTTTGTTTGGACCAGTAGCGTATGGAGACATTTTATCGAATAGCCTATTGAACTCCATCTCGTTATCCGGATACGCCCCTGATTCCTCTAAGTTTATCCCGGTCGCAATGTAAGAGAAACCTTTAGTCTCTGCTATCGCAAGGGCGACAGAAAGGAATATCAAGTTCCTTGCGGGAACCCATTCATGGGCGAACTCAGCCCCCTCTATTCCAGATCTGTCCTTAACTATTTCTCCACCTCCTTTAAGAAGGGTTGTGCCTCCAACCAGCCTGAAAAGATCAGTATTCACTTCCATCAAGTCAACGTTAAGGAACCTAGCTATGTTTATAACTGCTTCTTTCTCCTTCTCCTCTGCCTTATGATGGTAGTTGAAATGAAGCAAAGTTACTTCGTACCCTTCCTTCAGCAACTTCGTCGCTGCCACAGTAGAGTCTAGCCCGCCACTAGCTATCACGAGTGCTCTCTTATTCTCTTCACTTTGAAGCTTGACCTCCTTGATCTCCTTCCTTTTGGTTACTTCTACAACTGAGTACGGCTCAAGTTTCCTAATATTCATAGGGTAAAAAGGACCTTCGTCTAGAAACTCGTCCAGAGAAGAGAAAAATATAGCTTCCAAGGTCTGATCATATGCCATGTACACTGGCTTAAAGTTCTGTGCTACGAAGAGCCTATCTGGATGTCTCTTGTCAGCTATTATGAAGGCGAAGCTCCCCCTCACCTCTTTCAGCAGGTCAGCTAGCTTCTCCGGAGTGCCGTCCCAGAGCTTGTCCAAAAATGGGGGTATTACTGAGGTATCTATGTTAGATTTTCTGTGGAGTGAATATTTGATCTCCAGTTCCTTATCGTTTGCTATAACACCGTTGTGAGAAACTACGAACCTTTCTCCTTCGAAAGGCTGTATGTCCTTTTCCTCCTTCAACTTCACATACTCCGTGGTAGGCTCCGCCCTATTGTTGGAAACTACCACAGACGTCTTCTCGTCGAAGACACCCAAGAGTTTCTCTTCATGCTCAGAAGGTCTGCCAAGAGATCTGGAGGACATGATTGACCCGTCCTCTCTAATTGCAACGATTCCAAAGCTATCTCTTCCTCTGTCCTCAGCAAGCTTCATTATCCTCGAAAATTTCTCCTCGACTTCCTTGTATCTGGAAGGATTCAGTAGGATCACTCCTGAGACGCTGCACATGAGAACCTCAACCTATCAGGGTTTACCCTTATATACTAGAACTAACTTTATCTTATCTTCGCCGTCCTCTTCTCCGTCAATTATGGCGAAATTATGTTCCATAGCTATTCCAGGGCATTCCTGTATGTCTTTTGAATATACAACTACTTCCAGTTTATCATCCTTCCTGAGTACGTTACTCATTGACAAGAGAAATGAGCTAAGCGACCTTGAATCAAGGACGTCTTTCGATGACATGCTTTTATGCGAGAATGCTGAATTTAAAAAACTGTGGAACAGCTCGATGATTTCTTGTCAGACGTTAGTAAGGCCTTAGCTTCCTTTTCGGCTAAGATAGTTCACGTCAGGACAGAAACTTCCATGGATCCTGATCTGGGCCCTCCCGTGATCTCTCTTGAAATTTCTCAGAAGTTGAAGGACGCACTCATACAAGAAGGAATACAGAGACTTTACAAATTCCAAGCCGAGGCGATCGAAAGGATCATGAAAGGAGAGAACCTCATGATAGTGTCTGGGACTGGGACTGGGAAAACTGAGGCATTCTTAATACCAGCGGTAGAGAGAGCAATGAGCGGAGAGAAGGTAGTCTTAGTCTATCCCGCTAAGGCTTTGGCCAGAGACCAGGTCAAGAGGATAAGGAGGATAACAGACAAATGTGACGTCACCGTCGGGATTTTTGACGGTGACACCTCCGAGAAGGAGAGGAGAGAACTAAGCGATAGTCCTCCAGATCTGCTGGTGACGAACCCAGACATGGTTCACAGAGGCTTACCTCTAAGCGATAGGTTTTCGTCCCTAATAAGAGAGTCATCCATGTTCATCTTTGACGAAGTTCATGTATATGAAGGGGTCATGGGGGCCCACCTGAGATGGATATCGGAAAGGTTAGCTTTTGACAGGAAACCTCAAATAGTTGCATCTAGCGCCACCATAGGAGGCACGGATTTTCTCTTCAAAGAATTGTTCGGACTGAGCTCTGGAAGCTTGTTGAGGGGGACGTTAAGGAGAAAGGGAGTGGCGATCCATGCTTTAATAGACAGCAACGGCTCTAGCAGATGGATACTCTCAGCCTTCCTTGGGGCTTACTTGGCAAGGAAGGGACTTAAGAGCATCATCTTTGTAGACTCCCAGCAGATGGCAGAGGTAACTGCAAAGATAACTGAGAGGTTTCACGTGAAATTCGAGGTCCACAGGGCTGGGACTGACAAGGAGTATAGAATACGCGTGGAGGAGATGCTGAGAGAAGGGAAAATTGACGGCGTTGTGGCGACCCCTACGCTGGAGCTGGGAATAGACATAGGTTCTATAGACTGCGTTATAATGTCAGCTGATCCGCCGTCCTTCACAAAGTACGTACAAAGGGCTGGAAGGGCAGGCAGGAGAAATAAAGTAGCTTTCGTCTTCACCATCTTAGGAGACAGCCCCATCGAGTCTTACTACCTGAGGAACCCTAACGAGTTCTTTCAAAGGGAACTTCTTCCCATACCTTTCGACCCAACTAACTTGGAAGTAGCTAAGATGCACTTGTTGGGAATGCTCCTGGAGAGGAAAGTCCTTTCAGAGGAAAGACTTCCAGACATATGGAAGAGAGCATTACCAGAGCTGGAGTGTGAAGGTTACTTGAAGAGAAATAACGGTTTCATCTTTCCAACGCACCTAACCAAGACCAAGTTTTTAGAAAGCTCTCTGAGGAGTTCTGGAAAAATAATTGAGGCATTCGACGGAAAAAGAAAGGTAGGAGAGCGGGAACTTCCTGTTGCGCTTTACGAGTTCTACCCGGGCGGGTATTACCTAGCATCCAAGAGGTCTTATAGAGTGAAGATCCTCGATCTAGATAAGATGAGGGCTGAATTAGAAGAATCAAAAATAACAGATTTTTATACGAAACCTATTTATACTGTTGATATTAAAGAATTTAAAGAAATAAATCGTAAGAAAGTGTTAAACATGGACGTAAAGTACGGTGAAATGGAAATCCAAGAAATAGTAACTGGATATTCGATGTACTCAATGTCAGGCTCAAGCAGAGATAAACCCAAACGAGAGGTCTTTTACGACGAACCTATTTCTTTCTCTTATAAAACCAAAGGAGTGTACATAAAACATCCAGTAATGGAGTGGATGAAAAACGTGGAGGAAAGCATAAAGGCATTCCACGCTACGGAACACGTTCTGATAGCATCTGCAAGGGTAGTTGCTGGTGCTTCACAGACCGACCTAAGTGGTGTATCTTACCCTAGTGGGGATGTGGCAATCTACGACTCTACAATAGGAGGTAACGGAATCTCGGCGTTGCTATATGACAGGCTTGAATCTGCATATGAAATCTCCAAGGAAATAACCGGAAACTGTACATGTGAGGACGGATGTCCTAAGTGCGTTTATAGTCCCTATTGCGGAAACAATAACAGAATGCTTTCAAGAAAACTTTCGTACAGACTAATAAAGGGACTATTAGAGGATGAGGGAAAAGAGATATACAGCAACAGGTGGGGAGAACCGGTGGTTTGATGTACGAGGAGTACATTCTTTCAGCCATTTCTCCTTCAAAGAAGGGGAAACTGCCATCCAAAGTAATCAATTTCACAGAAGGTGTGGAGATACCCCAGGGTTCTATACCTAGGTTTGAGATGTTTAGAGGAGCTGAAGGAGACGTAATAGTAAACATGAACCATTACACTGGTATCGAAGACTTGGGCGACAAGATAGCGGTAAAGGCAGGAACAACTTGGAGGGAGGTTTCAGAGAAGTATAACGTAGAATTACATGGTAACTTGAACCTCACAGTCGGGGGCACACTATTCTTTGGAGACCCTGTGTACGGTTTAAACGAATTCGGGTCTATGACAGCTAAAGTAGAAGTGGAGGGATTCAATGGGACACTTTATCAGGGGAAATATAACGGAGGAATTCCTCTGAAAGTTTTCATAAAGAAAGAAAACAAGAAAATAACGTGGAGAGAATGGAGAGGTAATACCAGTTCGCTTTTCTCTATGGTCAGAAGTTGGTATAACAACACCATCCCAGTATTTAGAGACATTTCCGTAGTTAAGGACAATGAGGGTGTGAAAGTGGTTGCTTCTTACCCAGAGACGAGAGAAATTTTGCTTAAGCCTTTCCTCAATTCTAGTTCCCCAGGGAACCCGTTTTACGATAAGATAGACTCTCCTTTTTACTACGAGGGAGAGATTCCTCTGGACAGTCTCTTCTCCCTTGAAGCTGCCATTGAAATGGCTGAGTTTGCAGTAATCAGAGTAAGAAAAGACAAAGCTGTATACTCTATATCTAGTAACAACAAGCTGCTCGGCATCCCCAACGTTAAGTTCTCCATAGAGGAGTCAATATTTAACGGTTGTATACTTTGCGGGTCATGTGTAAATGTATGTCCTCACGGTAAACAGAGGGGTAACGATGTATCCTTCACACCTTTAGGGCTCTATGTATTACAAAGTGACGGAATGGCTGACCAAGTTTCTAACTGTCATGTTTGCGGGCAATGCATATCTGTATGCCCAGCAAAGCTAGACATTATCACAGACCTTAGAAAGTTCGTAAACCCTACATTACCTCAACAGAGCCCAAGACCACCTCTGAACGACTTGAGGAAGAGGATAAACGTCGTATTAACTCCAATTTCAGCTGAACTTTATGATTATGCACTTAGAAGTATAGAATATCTATCTAGACTAGGCTTAGATGTAGGATTTATTTATCTAAATGTGAACCCTAATTCACTAATAAGAGGAAATCCCGACTTAGATTTCCTCATGAATGAACTTGTGGGAATTGAAGAACTCATAACGATAACACCGGAAGACCATTATTACCTTCAGATATTGAAGGCTAGAAGGGTGATTCAGATAGATTTCATAGGAACCATGCTACTCGAGAAGAACCCTGATGCTGTGAAAGGAAAGTCGCTTCATGTGCCTTGTCTCCTGAAGAGTGAACCTAAGACAGATGACGACAAAAAAATACACGACTGTAGCACGTTCTTCCTCAACAAGGTTAACAGAGAGGGAATGAGAGCAGACCTTAAGGCTGATGTAACCCTTTGTCCTCTCACAAGCAAAGGTTTAGGAATACCTTCAGTCCTTGACTTATCTCTGCCTCAGATACCAGACCTTATCGAGACTTTCAAGCAGATAAAAGATAAAGTTGAAAAAGGTACAGAAAACACTCAAATAATTTTAGATGATCTCAGCTGGTTTGAAGGAATTAATGACACTGTATTACAGAGCATCCAAGAAGAGGCCATCTCTAAGGGATTCAGTGATGTACCTTACATTACGCTTAAGCTACTTTATATCTATACGCCTTCCCTCCCTTATGAGCTAAGGGATTCCAAGCTTATAGAGAAAATGAAGTCAGTGATTCTTAACGCTCAGACCTAGCCAAATATACCAAATGGCCTGCCTCTGGGAGCACTAACTCAGACATTGCTAGTTTCACAGCGTCGGGCGAACCTGGTAGGACATAGATAAGTTTCCCCCTGATTATCCCTGCCGTGGCTTTAGAGAGGTAAGACGCGCTCTTTACTTCCTCTTGACTAAAGCTGAGAGAGCGGAAAACTTGTCCGAACCCTTCCACTTCCCTGTCAAATATGCCCCTCAAGGTCTCCACTGTCATGTCGGACGGAGTGAAACCTGTACCTCCAGTTGTTACCACCACGTCTACATTCTCCTTACATAAAGCGTCCACTACTGACTTAAGTATCATCAACTTATCGTCCGGAACTAAAGAGTAACCCTCAAGTTTATTCCCAGAGCTTATGATCAGCTGCTTAGCCACGTCCCCTGACTCGTCTATTATCGGTTCCTTTCTTCTAGATTTCTCAAACCTAGAGGAACTCACAGTGATAACGAAGAAACCTAACTCTCTTGGGGCATGACTCCTATGTTCCTTGTGTGAATGAGACATTACGCATAAAGATATTTCCAGCCAACTTAAATATCATGTTATGACAAACAGTGTTTACAACTTGCTGTCTCCTTTTGTGGGCATACTTCATTCCATCTCCTTGCCTATTGCAATTTTCCTCTATGCGGAATCAATAAGGGTTTCTATAATAGGTTCCGTTCAAGTTCAAATATCGAATTATCCCTTACTTTACACCTCCTCCGTCTTCCTGATGTTATATTTCATCACACAGATCGGAATAACTTATTTCACTTACGACGCAATGTCAAAGACATACATGATCTCAGGGAGAGAGGTTCCGGTTCTTCAAGTTTTGTTGCTTCTATTTCTTGGAATAGTAATCGAAATCCCCTTCATAAATCAAATAATAATTTCTTATTATCTTAGAAAATCCCTCATTAAAGCGTCACCTAACCCACAGGACTCGTCCACTGTGCTGGTAATACTGAATGTAGTGCTGAACGGACTTACATCCGGGTTTTTAGTTAAGAAAATTAACAGTCTCACAGAAGAGATACTATCTCAGCAATATCGAGATCAAGGTCAAGGAAACCTCCCCTCCTTTTAAGGATCGTCCCCTTGACAGTTAGCTTATCCCCTTTCCTTAGGTCTGCGAACCTAGTTCTGAACGAGGTCAGACTCAATTTATTACCTTGACTATCCCTTGCTAAATAAACCACTGGAAGAGTATGTGGCTTCACTTCACGAAGTATTTCCACTTCTCCGTGAAACTCCTCTCTCCCTTCAACTGGAGGGAATTCAAAACATTCTACTATTTTGAAAGTGTATTCCATCCCCTTGTAAACTCCTTCAGTTACCCTCTCTTGTTTCAGCTTTCTGAACGACGAAGAGTCTAGAGTCTCCATTTCGTTTTCCTGTATCGTGAATAGAGGAGAAGTTTTGCCTTCATTCCTCATGCGAAGAAGAGTTTCATAGTCTCTAGGATTGAAAGACAGGAAATCCACATCCCTCCAGGAGTCGCTGTACGCCATACTACCCGTGATTCCTACCCCCGGAAAGAAAGAGGCGAACTCCCTTGAAACTGAATCCTTGGGAACAATGGTGAACGGGTCTATCACGTGGCTTTCGTTAAGGGGTATCAATGGAACCTCAAATCCTATCTTGTCATAGTATTTAATCAGCGCTGGAAACCTTTCTTTCACAATCGACATCCCTTCCTTGATCCGTTTAACCTTTAAACCGTCTATCTCCCGCGGGAGTGCTACAACGTACCCCTGAGGGTGGTCACATCCTTTGACAGCCCAAACTCCTCCTTTATATCTTAGTAAGTATCCCTCTACTACTCTCATCGGAAGCGTTTTTACTCGCTCAAGTTAAAAGGATGCTGTACCTGATTTGAAGATCGGAATTATCGGAGGGGGTATAGTAGGCAGTTCGCTTTACAGGATCCTATCTGAAAGACATGAAGTGAAAGTATTTGATGCTTCGATAAAAACCCAGTTCCCAACGTTGATACATTCCTTACTTTTGAAGGGATGTGATATAGAACTAGCGTCTCTCTCGTTACAGTTCTACAATAAGTATAGGATCAAGAGGATGGACTTCACTTCCTATACTTTGGGAGAAGTCAGTGATGACCTAGTTTCGTCTTGGAGGGAGCACGGAGTCTCGGCGAGAGAAACTTACGTGGATTGGATTGGCGAGAAGGCAATAGAAGCTAAAGGAGGAGACTCGTTGGTGGACATAAGGAACCTAGTAAGTGTACCCAAAGAGAAGGCTAAGGTCGAGATCTCCACGGGTGAGAAGAAAGCTACGGTGAAAGCTAATGGAAAAGATGTGACTGAAGACTTCGACATCTTCGTCTTAACCGCTGGTAGCTGGAACAGTAATATCATCGACGAGAGATTACCTTTAAAGCCGTACTATTGCTGGGCGTCATTGATGAAAGGACACAGAAGGGAGCTGGACAAGTTCATTGTTTATGATTACGTGTTAGGTTTCTACTCTAGACCTGCCATAGGGATAGGTTCTCCCTTATTTATAGCAGGAGATGGCGATATAATTGAAATGAAACCGCCTGAGGATGGAAACATGAGGAAACCAGAAATCAAGGACAGAGAGTTGGTGATCTCGAGAATCAGAAGGAGGTTTGAATCACGCTCAATATACGTTTCAGGTAACTTCTGCGAGGGAACACCTGACATGAGACCTCTCTACGGCAGGCTCAAGGACAACCTTTACCTAGTAGGTGGCTTGAACGGTTACGGTGCAGAGGTAGGACCGGGGATGGCTATGCTTTTGGAAATGATGATAGATAAAGGAGAAGAAAGAAAATCGTACATTCTAGATAGGTTCAACGGAATTAAGGACTTCGATCTTGGAAGAGAGCCACACGAACTCTAGAGAGAAGAGTGTATCCTCACTAGATCATCATCAGAAAGCCCAGCTTCCTTTATCTCCATGTGGGCTTTCTGTTCCGCTTCACACCTGAAGCAGTCCTTTATGACCCACGAGGCAACGTGATTCCATTCCACGTAGTAACTTACCCTTCTCCATCCCTTCAATCTAGAGAGCCTGACAGCTACGTTTTCTCTAAGCGTCGGGAAAGCCACATACTTTTCGAGTTTGATGTAAACTGGCTTATACTTGGACAGATATCCTCCCTGAAGGAGAACTGAGAAACTCGAATAGAAATCGCCTATGTCGCTTACCTTGACAGCTTGCACCGTAGAAGTTATACGATCCACGTAAACTGCGGCATTCGAGTAATCCTCAAATATTGATGCGTAATCGTCCCACGCCATCTGGAGAGAATCCATTAACCATTGCATATGAAAAGAGGGCATACCCTGGTTAAGAGCTTGACTAGAGTTTAGCTCTTCAGTTTCAAAATATGTAGATAATTTTAACCCTCGTTTCAGCTTTTTATAAGCAGAGATAGACTAAGTTACAAGCCAGCGTGATGACGTGATGGTTTACCGATTGATGAAGATCGTTTCCCTGTCTGATTAGAATACCTTGATCAGGAGATAGAGTACTGCAAAGGAAGCAAAAGGAATGGAAATATTGTCGTCAACTAGAGGAAGGACTTCGACGACTGTAGCTATCACTCCAGCTATCAAACCGGGTATCGAGAACACTGCGTAACCTACAATAGCGGAGAACACCAACATCCCTAGAGATCCCCAAAGTCCCTTGACTCTTCTCTTGTATACATAGTTTCTTATGATCCCAGTAACGCCGTCACCGAAGGACATGAAGATTAAAGGAAGAATGGCGATAAAGACGTCATTTGAATACCAATAGTTTGGATCAATTACCCACATGAGGAGGAGAAGTGTGCCGAAGGAAAACGTGAAGAAGATTTCCCCGTAATTTCCCTCTTCCTGAAACCAATTGAAACCTTCTTTCTTGAACCTCACGTAAAGAAGGATGCCCATAAGTAGGTATGAATCTAGAATCGGAATCAATGGGGAAGAGAAAATGAAAGGTGACAATATAGCAACTACGCCTCCTCCAAGCATGTGTATGATCTTCCTTGCAACGTATATAGTTGTCAGTTTAGCTACATACTTGGAGATTACAACTGTCACGAGAGCTACCCAGACCGTGAGCACAATACCCCACAACACATCGTTTAGGGTAACGTAATTTTCGAACATCCAGACGACTGATTTTACGGCTAAGATTTAAAGTCTCTGATCTTTTTAGATCTTCAGCTTGATTATTTATAACGCAGACCTTGTAGACGGGTTGATAACTCCATCCGAAAATGGAAGTCTTAGGGTACTCTGTGGTAGAGGAATAGTTACAGTTTTAGACTCTAAAGGAGAAAAAATTCTGAATTTTAAGTTTAAAGAAGACCCTAGAGTCGAGAGAGTCAAAGTTATCGCAAGCAAGGTAAACGTTGAAATAGATCCAAACTCCTTGCTGTGCTTCCCTGATGAGAAAGAAAGGACGATCGAAATCAACAGAGTTGAAGGTAAGTTGTTCGAGGATTACGTTTACAACTTACTGTCGAAAAAGTTTCATGTCGAGAGGCAAAAGGAGCAATTCGTTTCCCTATCCAAATTGACCGGAGTAAAGTATCACAACAGACCTGACTTTGTAGTGAACGGAAATGTAGCAGTTGAAGCTAAAGTTAGTTCCGTAGACCAAGGACAGATAAGGGCATATTCCAGATTCTTTAGGAAAGGAGTCGTCGCAATAGCTTTCAGGTCAAGTTGTCGCGTGCCTAACGGATGGTTGTACGTACAAAACGTGATTAAGGACGGGAATAGGCTATTTTCACTTATAGAAAGCTTATTATCTAGATAATTGATGTCCACACGTGAATATAGGTTCACCTTTATTTGAGGGTTCTAAGAAACTCCTTTGGTTAGGAGGAGGAGAGCTAGGCAAAGAGATGGTTATAGAAGCTCAGAGGCTAGGCGTCGAAACAGTAGTGGTAGATAGATATGACTTCGCGCCAGCTATGCATGTTTCCCACAGGAAATACGTAGTTGACATGATGGATCCTAATGCAATTAAGGCAATCATAAGGAGAGAAAACCCCGATGCTGTCATAGCTGAGATAGAAGCCATAAACACGGACGCATTAGTGGAGCTTGAGGACGACGGCTTTAGAGTTGCTCCTAACGCTACTGCAGTGAAGACTTGCATGAACAGACTGGAATTAAGGGACTTCGCCTCCAATAAGCTGGGTTTACCCACGACGACATTTCACTTCGCTGAAAACGAGAACGAGGTCATGTCAGCGTGCAAAGACGTAGGCTTCCCCTGCCTCGTGAAACCCGAGATGAGCTCCAGTGGACACGGACACGTTCTGATAAAATCTCCAGATGAAGTTGCAAAAGGCTATCAGGAGTCGATTTCTCACGCCAGAGGTAAAGGCAAAAAGGTAATAGTCGAGGAATTCGTAAAGATCGACACTGAACTGACGGTGCTCACATACAGATCAATGAACAGCGACGGGAAGGCAGAAATAGGGCAATATGAGCCTATAGAACACCGCAGACCATCTTACTATTACGTGGAGTCGTGGCATCCATACACTGTAAGGAAGGAAATAGCTGAGAGAGCTAAGGAGATAGCTAAAAAGACAGTGCAGGGCTT
Source organism: Sulfuracidifex tepidarius (assembly GCF_008326425.1). Taxonomy (NCBI): domain Archaea; kingdom Thermoproteati; phylum Thermoproteota; class Thermoprotei; order Sulfolobales; family Sulfolobaceae; genus Sulfuracidifex; species Sulfuracidifex tepidarius. Next base: position 1,786,876 of record NZ_AP018929.1, on the reverse strand, counting down.
CGGAGGTCTGGGAATCTATGGTGTTGAGATCATAGTTACTGGTGAAAGGGTGCTCTTCAGTGAGGTCTCTCCTAGACCCCACGACACGGGGCTCGTCACATTAGCTAGCTCAGACATAAGCGAGTTTCAAGTCCATGTTAGGAGTGCCTTAGGGCTTTTCACGCCCAGCGTTAAGTTAGTCTCTCCTGCGGCTTCACACGTGATCTTGGCCGAGAACTCAAAATGGGCTCCCAAGTTCCAAAACGTTGACAAGGCTCTAGAGATACCTAATGTTCAAGTCAGGCTATTTGGTAAGCCGTCCACATATCCAAAGAGAAGGATGGGGGTCGTTCTGGCTACGGGGGATAATCCAACTGAAGCTTTAGAGAAAGTAAGGAAAGCCTCAGCATTAATAGTAGTTAACTAATGTGATGAACCTCTTTCAATTTTTCCACAATTTTCTTTACCTTCTCAATTACAAAAGGAGTCGACGCGGTAGAACAGCAGTCATGGAGCAAATCTAGCTCTGTCTCTTTGATTCCAGCTATTTCTGCTATTGCTAGAGTCCAGACTCTAGCTGTAGCGTCGTAGTTATACCCTCCTCCTCCAGTCATTATTAGCCTCCCTTCAGAAAGACGGTGAGCTAGTTCGTGAACTTTCTTTATTACCTCCGCGTATCCCATGGTACTTAACTTGAGCTCTACCAACGGATCCCCGAAGTGAGAGTCTCCCCCCACTTCAAGGATTATTATTTCTGGCTTAAACCTTTCTAGGACAGGGTAGGCCACCTCGTTGAACGCCATCAAGTAAGCGTCGTCAGCAGTACCAGGGGGGAGTGGAATGTTGACTGTTAGCCCTTTCCCTTTACCTTCCCCTATTTCATTTATAGACCCAGATCCCGGGAAGAAATTAGGATGGAACATGTGCATGGAGATCTTTAGGGATTTATCATCTTGATAGAGGAGAGACTGCGTGCCGTCGAAATGGTGACCATCGATGTCAAGTATTGCGACACGCTGGTATCTCTTCTCTGCCTCCTTCACTAAGATAGCTATGTCGTTGAAGACGCAGAAGCCTCCTGCGGAGTCCCTCTTAGCGTGATGTAGACCTCCTCCTATGTTAACCGCATGAACGAAATTTCCGCTCTCTATTTCCTTAAGTGCTTTCAGGTTGCCTGCTACTCTGACTAAGGACGCCTCGAAAATTCCCCTAAATGCTGGTGTATCTCCCTCGTCGAGCATCCCCTGACCACGTTCACTCATTCTCTTGATCTGGTTTACATATTCTCTTGAGTGAACTTCCAGAAGCATATCTTCACTTACAGGGTCAGGCGCTACTTGTTCTATCTCGTGAAACAGTCCTTTCTGTTCCAAGTACTTCTTTGTCAGGCTTTCCCTTATTGACTTAAAAGGGTGATCTCCAGGGAAGGAATAGTTGTAGTAAAGGTCACTCCACACAAAAACAGTTTTATGTGCTAACAAAGGTCTCATTAGTCTTTTAATTGTGGCTTTAAAAATACTTTATCGTGTTTCAAATGTCAGCAAGAGAGCTAATCTCGGAAGTGAAATTAACTGTTACGCCTAATGACCGATTATCTGAAATTATTCCTAAAATGAGAGAAACAAACTCATGGACTGCCCCGGTAGTCAAGGGAAAAGTGCTCGTAGGGTTACTCTCATATAAAGACCTACTCTCTAGAAGGGTTAGTCTAGACTCTAAAGTTTCATCGGTGATGTCACCCACGGTGTCCCTTTTAGATAACAGTGATTTCACTAAAATAATAGGAAAGTTCTACACGACCAAAGCCAGAGTGATACCAGTAATTGACAACAAAGGGAACTTGAAGGGGGAGATAACTAGGGAGTCAATAATAAGGTACTTGCTAGAACAGAAGAAGGTCCCAGATAACGAGAAGACCAGGAAGTACATGTCTTCTCCTCCCAAGGTGATATCACAGAGTGAAAGCATAGCCAAGGTAAGGTGGATAATGCTAAGGGATAAAATATCAAGACTGCCCGTAGTTGAAGACAACAAGCTAGTTGGAATAGTCTCAGTAAGAGACGTGGTGAATACCCTCTACTCAGTGATAGATAAAAAGAAATCAAGCATCATGACAGAGGAAGAAAGAATAATGGCAACATGTGTAAAGGAAATCATGAAATACCCAGTAATTACCGCTAAAGCTAACGAATCGTTAAAGGGGGCTCTAGAAAAGATGCTAGATAAGAACGTATCAGGCCTTCCTATCATGGAAGGAGAGCAAATAGTAGGAGTATTAAGTGGAGTAGACGTGATAAATGCAGTGTCTGAATCCATGCAGTTATCGATACCTATAGACGCTAAAATTCCCATGATAATAAGGAAGAACAGCGAACTCAAGGCTGAAATAGACGCTATAGTGGAGAGATACCTAGCTAAACTAGAGAAAATATCAGATATCATAACGTTCAAGGTTTCTTTCAAGGAGGAAAAAAGTGCAAAACAAGGAGAGGGATCGGTTTACATGGCCACAGTTAGGGCTGTGACCAAGGAAGGTGAGTTCGTAGCTAAAGACTCCGATAGAGATCCAGTAGTTGCAGTAAAGAGGGCTGTCGAGAAAATAGAGTCTAGAATAATAAGGAACCTAAAGAAGATCGAGGATAAAAACAATAAGAAAGACAAGGCAGAAAAAACTTGAAGGTTGGAATAGTTCAGCCAAGCTCCAAGACAAGCGCAGTGCAAATGACAGAGGAGGCTCTGAACGATGGAGCAGAGGTAGTGCTTCTACCCGAAAAGTGGGTCCCTTCACTCGATGATGTACCTCTTCCTGAGTTCCAGAAGCTGGCAATGAAGTACACCGCAATGATAATACCAGGAGCTTTCGAAGACGGAGTATCTGTTATTTCTCCCATCATAGATAGAAATGGAAACGTAAAGGATGTAGCAAAGAAGGTACATCTCTTTGGTGATGAGAAAGGAAGGCTTTTTCCAGGGGAGGAGTTAATACTCACTAACTATAACGGAGTAAAACTCGGCATAGCTATATGTTACGACGTAGACTTCCCTGAGTCAGTAAGGGAACTGTTCAAAAGGGGTATGGAGATACTACTAGTTCCATCAAAGATACGAAAAGAGGGAATAGACATCTGGAGAGCTTACCTGATGATAAGGGCTCTAGAGAACAGGGTAGGAGTGGTGAACGCAAACAACTTAACCTTACCTGACTATCCTGGAATGAGCATAGCAATGGTTCCAGAGAACGATAACGGCATCGTGAGACCTATGATCTTAGCTGACATGAAGGACAAAGAAGAATGGAAGGTCGTAAACATAGATACGCTACGATATATGCCACTACGGTCTCAAAGGTTAGAAGAATACGTAGACCCCAAGGTAAAGGATGTAAGATAATATTATATGGATTTTAAGTCGTGATGATTTTCACTTTTGAATGTATTTTAAAACCACGGAGATCTAGAGAGCTGTTTGAAATTTTATATAGAATAACTTTTCATTTACAAATATAGGAAATTATCTTCTTTAGGCTATTCAAATACATGCCGTTTCAGATACTATAAATAGGGGAAAAATTTTGTATTCAAATAAATGTAGGACTCTTTCTCCCCCTCGGTATTTTCAAAGAAGAAAAACATTTTTACTCCGAATAATTCACTCTTTAAACATGGTCTGGAAAAGGACTATCATGGCGAAAGCCCTTGAAAAGGCAGGTCATGCGTCCATAAAGGTAGATAACTCAGTTGTTTTTGTAGCAAATATAGACGGGAAATTAATGGGGATGGACGGTGTATGTTCTCATGCAAGATGTATTTTAGGAGAACTTGACAAAGCTTCCATGACAGTTAAGTGTCCTTGCCATCATGCGGTTTTTGATTTAAATACTGGGAAAATGTTGGAACCGCCCTATGTAGCTCCCGATGCGCCCAAAGACAAGCTAGGGCTGAAAACGATACCCGTAAGAGAAAATAACGGCTGGATAGAAGTTGATGTAGAGTAATAAACTAGTAAAGCCTGAATTGAAAATAAAGTAGAAAACTTTTTAAACTAATCTTTCCTCTCTTTTTTCAGAATTCTTCTAAGAAGAGATTTGATATCAATTAACTATTTAACATACAGTTCCTTCTCTTTTATGTATGAGCTCACTTTCCATTCTATCTCAATTTCCTGAACTTAGGAGTTCCGTGGATTTTGCCGTTGAGATAAGCAAGGAATTAGACTTGGAGTTAGTCGTGTCCCCTTACCTAGACGAAAGGATAATGGAAAACATAATAAAGGAAATGGAATACAAATATGCCGATCTCTTCAGGCAATACAAGTACAGTAAAGACAAATTCGTAGAGAAAGTCCTGGAAAAGGATGGGAGAAAAACCTATGAGCAAAACATGCTGAGGTTTCCTTACTATGGTATTCCTTTCTCAGGCACCACGAAAGTCAGAATTACAGAAAAGGGAGCTATCCCTTCTAGGGCCGTGATGAGAGAGGGAACATTCAGGCTCTCTTTCCTTAATTATGATAGCTATTCTACGCTAGAAAAAAGGGTGCAGGAAAAAGAGGAGGACGACATAAAAGTTACCTTTCAAGATGAGAAAATAATTAATTTCGATAGGAAGAGGAGCATATTTATAGAACCTAACTTAGTCACAAAGCTCCTCTCATCAAAGGAGAACGTAGAAGCTACATTGTGGATCTCCCCCAAGACAGTTCTCATGCTCCCAATGATAGGGATGAACGTTTACAGCGATAACTCTCTTGTTATTACACGAGAAAATGATGACATAAGGTTCAAGATTGAAAAAGGCAAGGCAACAAGAGATGACGTAATCAGTGGAAATACTGTTAGCCTGGAAGAGAAAGCGAGGATCTATTATGATTTCAAGGCAAAGAAGAATTTACAAAAAGAGAATATAATAAATGGACTAATAGCTAAATTACCATGACGTATTCTAGACTACCTAACTTTTGAAATTTATTTTAAAAAAATCTAGTATAAAACCATCGTGATTTATTTTCCCACAAAACCTATTTTACATATGAGACTAAGTTGGCTAATAGGAGGTGCACAAGGTACTGGCGTTGATACTTCCGCTCAGATCTTCGGCGATGCCATAGCATCGATGGGTTACTTCGTGTATGGGAACAGAGAATATTACTCAAACATTAAAGGGAGACACAGCTATTTCAACGTCACAATAAGCGATCATAGAGTTAACAGCGTTTCTCAGCTTATAGACGTGATGGCAACATTCGACGCTGAAACAATTTTTCAACACTTCGAAGAAGCCAAGGGAGTACTGATCTATAACTCCTCAATGAAGGGAGTAAAAGCATCATCGGTAGTCAGCATGGAACCAGAAGTAGCACAGAAAGTAGAGAGTAGACTGAAGGAAAAAGGATTGGGAGAGACAGTGGAAGACGTAGTGAAGTTTGTCGGAGAGAGAGGAGTGAAGACTGTAGAGATAGACTACGACTCTATTTCTAAAGAAATATCAGTGAAAATGCACTTACCCTTATCAGTCATCGAAAGAGTCAAGAACACGATAGCCATAGCTGCGTCAGGGAAAATAATTGGGCTTGATAAAAATGCATTACTGAACTCAGTGAAAAAAACATTTAAACAAGAAACTTTTTACAATATGAATTCAATGGCAGTAGAGTTAACCTATGATAAGGTAGAGAAAGTTTTCGACTTACCTCCTAGAAATGAGAGTAAGAAAAGGGTTCAGCTCGACGGTAATACGGCTGTGGCTCTAGGTAAAATCTATGCTGGCGTGAGGTTCCAGAGTTACTATCCGATAACTCCAGCTAGCGACGAGAGCGTATTTCTAGAAGCTCATCAAGAAGTGATGATGATGGATCCTAAGACTGGTGACAAGAGAAAAGGTACTATAGTCGTCGTTCAAAGTGAAGATGAACTGGCTGCAATAAACATGGCACTAGGAGCTTCCCTAACTGGAGTGAGGGCAGCTACAGCAACCTCCGGTCCAGGTTTCTCTTTAATGACTGAAGGTATAGGATGGGGAGGAATGAACGAAGCACCAGTGGTAATAACTTACTACATAAGGGGAGGTCCTAGCACTGGTCAGCCTACTAGGTCTTCGCAGGCAGATTTGCTTTTCGCACTCAACGTTGGTCACGGTGAATTTCCGAGGATAGTAATAGCTTCTGGAGATCACGTGGAAGCTTTCAGAGACGCAGTGTGGGCTAGCAACTTGGCAGAGAGGTACCAAACTCCCGTTATTCATCTGGTAGACAAGGGTTTGGCCAACGCGTACTCCATTTTTGAAGAAGAAGAACTCGGGTTGGATTCTCTAATTATAGAGAGAGGGAAGCTCACTTTCTGCCCCAGTGAGGGATATAAGAGATTTGAGATAACTAAGGACGGAATATCCCCTAGAGCGCCTTTAGGCGAGGCATGGATGATGTATTCAGGCGACGAGCACGATGAGGAAGGCCACATAAGAGAAGAGTCAGAGAACAGGATCAAGATGTATGAGAAGAGGATGAGGAAGCTGGAAACCGCAGACGCCGAGATACCTGAGGAAGATAGGCTGAAGACGTATGGCGATATCGACTCTGACACTGTAATTCTAACATGGGGTTCTCCAAAGGGAACTGTGTTGGACTCAATCCAAGAGCTGAAAAAAGAGGGCATATCTCTAGGTCTGGTTCAAATAAGGATGTTCAGTCCATTTCCTAAGAGGTTGATAGCCAAACTTCTTTCAGGTAAGAAAGTGATAGACATAGAAAACAATTACTTAGCTCAGGCAAATGAGGTGTTGAAGCTAAACACCGGAATTTCAGCTGACTCGTTCATATTGAAATGGAACGGAAGACCTATTATGATGGACGAGCTAATGAATGCATTGAAACTTTCCATGAAAGGAGAGAAAAAGGTGATCTTGAATGCAGGAGCATAAAGTAGAGTGGTCCGACTGGTGCCCGGGTTGCGGGAATTTCGGCATTCTGAGTGCCGAACAGCAAGCAATTACGGAGCTCGGGTTGGATCCTAAGAAGATAGTGTTAGTGTCGGGGATAGGATGCTCAGGAAAGACACCTCATTTCATGAGGTTACCTATCTCTGGAGTACATACTCTTCACGGTAGAGCTATGGCCTTTGCAACCGGTATTAAGCTGTCAAACCCGCAACTCAAGGTCATCGTAAACGCGGGTGACGGGGATCAGCTAGGAATAGGCGCTGGTCATTTCGTGAACAGCGGAAGGAGGAACATAGACATGACCTTAATCATCCATGACAACGGAGTTTACGGTCTCACCAAGGGTCAAGCTTCACCAACTCTCAAGCTTGGATTAAAGACTAAGTCACTTCCGAAACCTAACATAAATGAGTCAATAAATCCTTTAGCCGTAGCACTAGCAAGTGGCTACACTTTCGTAGCTAGAGGATATGCATACGACGTAAAGCACTTGAAAGAGCTGATCAAGGCTGCCATAACCCATAAGGGACTCGCACTCATCGACGTTCTTCAACCTTGCCCCACATATAACGACTTATTCACGAAAGAATACTATGACAAGAGAGTGTATAGGTTAGAGGATGTGAAAAGCTGGAACCCGGTAGTAAGCAAAAAAGAAGAGGTTGACGAAAAAATGGCTATGGCATTGGAGAAGTCTCTAGAGTGGGGAGATAGGATTCCTATAGGAATCTTCTACAAGAACGAATTAGTGAGCACCTATGAAGAGAGGATAACTGAAAGGTCTCCCTCTTACATTGACAACTTACCATCTCAAGAGGTAATAGAAGATAACGGAAGGCCAACTACCTTGATAGAAGAGATCTTGAAGGAAAAGGAGATAAAGTAGATTTTTCTTGTTTTTTTTTTGTAATATATAGAGAATATATAGAGTAAGGTAAAAAAAAAGAAAAATGAAACTTATTTCCTTCACGTGAATTACCCTGACATAACTGATATGGCTTCATGCTTTATTGCTACATTTGCCGGTGATAGAGGGTGAGCTTAAAGCTGAGGGTCGCCCGAACCTGGTCTTTATACATGTCCCAAGGATTGATAAATGGAGCAGAAGCATTCACAAACCCTCACTTCTAGACGTCTCAATCGCTCGCTCCATGAGTATGTCGTCAGCGCGTCTTTAAATTGATATTTGGATGAGGGACTCTCTGACTCTTCTAACTAAGGTCTTTCACTTCCCAACCTTACCAAGATAGTCTAGAAATTAATTCTATATTTCTATAAGATTATTATAAAAAATAATTACAGTGTAGCACCCAATTCAAACTAGAACGAAATTGGGATCCAGAGCACGTTTCAGCATCAAGAAAGATTTAGTGAGTCTAACTTCTTCCCTCTTTTCAACTATTCCAAGCCCAACGCCAGGAAAGACTAAGGCCTTCTCTTCATTAAGGATCCTTAGCTCGTCTCCTAATCTGGTGTTCTTTATGAAAGGGGATCTAATCTCTTGTATACGTCCTGGTTCATAGCCTGAGGAAAGTTGCTCAACAGATCTGCTAAACCCTGCAAAAAGTGCTTCACACTCAATCTCTCCGCTTACGTTTCCACACGCTACACCCCACGGCCTCTTATTTGACATCATGAGAGGATAAGCTTCATCAGATTTTACCTTTACGAACCTCATTTCCTCTGGAGTCTTGATGATTTTTATAGTGAGATCTAGGAAGACTCCGAGCTTGCCCATGGATCCGGAAAGGGCTTTCCATATCTTATAACCGCTGGAGAATTTCGTAGTTACCCCACCGGACTTAACGACCTCTCCTAGACCTGTGCATATGGTTGCGCCCAGCAGTATGTCCTTGGGAAGGCCGAACCAAAATGAGAAAACAGAAGGCAAATTCAGCGAGAACAGACCACCCACAGATCCCCAATATGAATGAGGTATCATGTAACCCCTTCTTCTCAAGAATTCCTGTACCTCATGAAACGGAGTGCCGGCTTTCACCTTTACGTAGTTGTCGTCCTCAGAGAGATCTAATATCCCCGTGATCTTTCTGAGTGAAAGTAACACATCACTGTCTGCTTCGAGCTCGTTACTCTGAGTGCCGACTACCTTCACTTTCTTTTCGTCTCTGGACGTTTCGAGAATTACGTCTTTAATTTCGTCGTAATCTCTTGGCTCTACTATCTCGACCAAGGTATTTTTAAATAGTTTAGTGGAGTTTAAAAAGTATATACATGACGTTAGAGAAGGAGCTGAAGGAGATAGTGGGAGATAAATGGGTAATGGCTGGAGAAGAGTCTTCTCTCTTCAGTATTGATGGGTTCACGGCTTACAGAGGAAACCCTTCCATGGTAGTTTTACCTGGAAACGAAGAGGAAACTGTGAGGGTAGTCCGGTCAATTATAAAACACGGGGAGAAGATCATTTTTCGCGGTTCGGGAACCAGTCTGAGCGGAGGTTCAATCCCGGTTGATGGAGAAATAGTTGTAGGACTTTCAAGGCTCAATAGGATAGAAGAGTATAGAGGTAACGAAGTAATCGTAGGCCCGGGGATAGCTAACATAATGTTAACTAAGAACGCTCCTCCCCATTTATTCTATGCCCCCGACCCAGCTAGCTATTCCGTTTCATCCATCGGAGGAAACATATCTCATGACTCAGGGGGAATACATGTTATCAAGTACGGGCCTACTTTCAATAGTGTTCTAGGGGTCAAAACGATACTCCCTGACGGAAATGTTGAAGACCTCCTGTTTCACAATGGGCAGCTAAACCCGTCTTCCATATTCATAGGGGCAGAAGGAACATTAGGTGCAATAGTCAAGGCGAGGCTCAAGTTGTTCCCCAAACCAGAGTCTAGAGTCTCGGTTTTCGCCACGTTTAATACAGTAATTGATGCCGGAAAAGCTGTGGTCGAGGTCTTTAGAAGAGGGATAATTCCGTCCGCCCTTGAGCTCATGGATAGGAACATCATCTACGCTATAGAAAGGAGTAGATACAAAGCAGACCTACCAGATGTAAGTGCTATGCTACTAGTTGAGCTTGACGGTTCAACTTCCCAAGTTACTGAAGAGAAAGCCGTCACTGAGTCTGCAATTGAGGCTAATAACGGAAAAGTAATCGACCCGAAAGGAAAGGAAAATCAGTTCTGGAACGCAAGGAAGGGCGCTTTCCCATCCATGGGTGCAATATCACCTGCATACATCACTCTAGACTGCACAGTTCCACGCAGTGCTCTGCCTAGAGCTCTAGAGTCTATAGAGAAGATTTCGAAAGAGGAGAAAGTATTCATAGCAAATGTTTTCCATGCAGGAGATGGTAATCTACACCCTCTAATACCTTATGATCCTAACGTCAAAGAGTCCCTATTAAATGCCCTGAAAGTTGGGGAGAAAATTTCCAAGATCGCAATCACTATGGGCGGGGTACCTTCAGGCGAACACGGAATAGGAATAGAGAAAATAAGAATAGAAGAGATATACTACAACGAGGAGGAGATAGCTGTAATGAAGAGGATAAAACAGACCTTTGACCCTAACAATCTGTTTAACCCTTGGAAAATATTCAGGCCCGTAAGGCTTCCAAAACAGGATGAGGTACTCAAGGTCATGTGGGAATGGGAATGATAAGGATGGACGGAAAGAAGGGCGTTACTGAAAGTGAGATCGGGAAGTGCGTGCACTGTGGTTTCTGTTTAGAGAGTTGCCCCACTTACGTCGTGACTAGATCCGAAGTTCACTCACCTAGGGGAAGGATTTTGACTGTTAAACTGGGGTTGAGCACGGAAGGAATAGAGACGTGCATGTATTGTAGGAGATGCGAGATAGCTTGTCCAAGTGGAGTGGAATACAACAAGATAATAACTAGCGCCAGAAAGCCTGACATGTTCAAGAAAATAATGCTGAAAACTCTAGAAAGACCTAGTCTACTTTACGTGGGAACTTTAGCCGTCTCGAAGGGTAACGGGGAGTTTTCCTACAGACTGAGGAATTTCGTGGAAAATCCACAGAAGCCTCTTGAGCATGAGGAGATGGATCCAGACATATACCTGATACCCGGTTGCATAACTTCCACGTTCTTTAGAAGTACTGTAGAGAAAGCCTTGAAGTTCTTGAAAGAGAAGGGTTTTCGAGTCAAGATCCTTAACGGTTGTTGCGGGCTAGCACATTACTCTGAAGGAGACGTAGAAGGTGGAGACAAAGCCTTAGATCGGCTCATACCTACAAGCGCCAGGACTTCTAACGCTAGGCTAGTTTCCCTTTCATCAAACTGCACCGCACATATGAGGGAAAAAGGGATAAACGTAATGGACTTCCACGAGTTCATGAAGTCCATGAACTATCAGATCAGGATAGGTACCAAGTTTACAGTTCATTACCCTTGTCATGCTCACTTGCTCGGGATAACTAAGTCTCTGATAGATGTATTTTACGATAGAGAAAACATGGTTCAAATGGAGGACCCCTCGTTTGAGTGCGGGGCGGGAGGAGCGTTCTTCCTCTTTAACCAGGAGATCTCAGATAAGGTCATACAGGAAAAGAACAAGAAGGTGAAGTACTCAGTAGCTGACATAGTGATCAGCACTAACCCCTCTTGCTCCCTAGTAATGAAGAAAAGCGGTAAAAGGATCATGCATATAGCGGACTTCCTCTAGAGTCTTCCTTCCATGCTCTTCAGCCTACTTCAACCATATCTTGAAAATGAGGTATAACTGAGAGGTCTCACTTGAGAGTAATATCAAGTGGTCACTCTATTAAACTAAGGTTTTCAAGAGTCTAGAGTGTGATAGTAACAGTAATTAATCAAAAAGGAGGAGTCGGAAAGACTACAACTTCAGTTAACTTATCCTATTACCTTTCAAAAAGGAGGAAAGTAGCCCTAGTAGACTTAGACCCAGAGGGAGGCTCTACAGTCTCTTTCGGTATAAAGAGGGATCAGAACGAGGTGAAGTTAGGTACTAAAAGTGTGAACATATTTAATGTAGAAGTATATCCCGCAAGCGTGGGACTACTGAAGCTGGAACTTGGAGGAGACATAAATGAGATAACCAAAGACATCAGGAAAATAGCTGAGAACTACGACGCCACCGTCATAGATACACCGCCTAACTTAGGAAAGCTTGCCGTCTCTGCTATGATAGTAGCGGATCGTATAGTCTCTCCAGTTACACCGCAACCTCTCTCCCTTGAAGCCGTGAAGAACTTAGACTCTAGACTCAACAGCCTCAAGAAGGGAGCTCTATCATTCACAAACTTCTCAACTAAACCGGTATCACTGGAGGGGCTCTCCTCAGTTAAGTTCGTGCAGGTAGGCATTCCTCAGTCTAGAGTTTTCGTTGAGGCGTCTAGACTGGGCGTTCCAGCACTCAGGTATGAAGAGGTCAGAAACAAGAGACCTAGACTCCAGAGTTACTTCGAGAGTCTAGAGAAGGCGATAGTAGAATGAGTGAACTAGACTTCCTTCTGGGAGGAGCAGAAAGAAGAGAGGACAAAGTAGAGAGAATAGAGAAGACAAGAAAAGGAAGTGAGGAGACAGAAGAGAGTAGAACAGAGCCTGTTGAAAAAAGCTGGGTCGGAGAAGATAGAACTTCGACCTCTAGACCAGAAGACAGAATTGAGGAATTAATGAGGAAGTTCGTGAACAAGGACCCAAAGATAGGAGTGTGGAGCTACCCTTCTTTTCTACTTCTCCAATATCTTTATAATACAATTCCAGGCTTCAAAATGAGCAAAATAGCTAAAGAAGCTCTTGAGAAGGGACTCAAAGAAATGTATCCTGACCTGTTCAAAAAAGCTGAGGAGATATACCGTTCATCGTTTAGCAACGTGTAATACTGATGTATCGTATTACGCCTACAATAATTTAATATCATTTTGAATTGATTTTAAATAGACTTTAATTACAGATAATTTTTATAAATTAAAAAACACTTGTCATATTCTATCATGTAGATAGCATTAATAAAGAAGATACAGAAAGTAAATTCATGAAATTCATTCTAAAGACCGCAGGGGAAATAAACAGGGATAGGATAGTCGATCTTGGTTTCGACGGAATATTAGCTATGAAAGGAGGAAAAGAAGAAAAGATAGTCTTCTATCCTGAAGGAGATGAAATAGAAGTAACGGAAGATCCAAATGAGGCCTCGGAGAAGGCTCTCGTAGTTAGAAGGCCTGACTATAAGGTAAGGGCAAAACTGTTAATTCTAGAATATATGCCAATGGGTATAAGAGAAATTCATCAATTCAGATCACCAGTGCTAATAGATGGAATAAATGACGTATCACTTTTTCCAAAACTAGAATCTATGAAGCCTTTAGGAATAATAACTCAGGATAAAAATTATGTAGAAACTGTAAAGAAAGTAACTAACAGAGCCAAATGAAATACTTAAATCATTAATTGAAAACAGAATCAAAAGTTAGCTTTTTAGGGAGACAAAGATAGTATAGATCGCTACCCGGTCATAGTAGACGGGCAAACACCCGGACTCATCTCGAACCCGGAAGTTAAGCCGTCTACGTTGGTAGGGCGGTGGATTCCGAGAGGATCCGTAGCCCTACCGAACCGGGATGGCTTTAAAGTTTCTGTTGCCCTTAAAAGACAATTAAAGACGACAAGAAATTAGTATTTTCTAATAAATAAAATTTAATTTCTTGAAAAAATTTTCCTAGTAGAAGTCAAATAATAGATAACTAGAGGAGGAAAAGAATTATTTTTTAATTAATTGAATTTTCAATTTGGTGTCTTTACCGCTGTTTTTGCTATAGAGTTCGAAAAAGCTTCTAATGTCTTATCTAAAGATCCAGTAAGGGAGGCCCAGTATAATGACATGAAAAGCTTCTTAGAGGCATAGAACATGAAGTTCCTCCCCTGCGCGGTACTCTTCTCATAGTCCATGTACACCATCATTCCTTTGTTGTTTCCCGCATATACTGCACACATTGCCCTTCCGTCAAAAACTGGCTTATTGCCCCCGTTCACATTGCTTAATATACTCTTAGCTACATGAATTGCCTCAAAGTGAGCTAAAGCGCCGGTTTTAGGTGGAAATGTAATATTTGTCGTATCTCCTATAGCGTACACGTTATCGAAATCCTTGAACTTTAAACTGGCCTTGTCTACAGGGATCAGACCGCTGTCGTCTGACAAATCCTCAAATTCTTTATGTACGTGTATGGGGGAATCGATTATGGCGTAATCGAACTGGAATTTCTCTCCGTCTTCTGATATCATCGTGTTGCCGTCAATACCGCTCAACTTGAACCCTCTCTTAACTTGAATTCCCATTTCCTTAGACGCTTGCCCTAGCAAGTTTGCCATTGGTACTTGAAGCTTCGGAGGTTGAGCCACAGGATTTAGAAGAGTAACGTTTGCTTTAGGATATTTACGTTTCAACATGAAAGAGATTTCAAATGGAGCAGCAGGGCACTTTATGAGACCGTAATAACCTACTACCACATTCTTTCCGTTTAGATCAGTGATCCCTTCCCTGATTTTGGTAACGCTATCTATATCATGCCATGCTGGGAAATTGAACTTCTTCTTCTCTGTTACCCCAGGTGAGATCACCAAATAATCGTAACTGTATTCACTTCCGTCTTCCGTTACCACCTTATGGTTATCTACGTCTGCCTTAATGACTTTCTTTTGAACGAAGTTCACTCTTCTATCTAGAATCAGCTTGGTCTCCTTCATTATCATTCCTGGAGTCATACTCTCGTCAAACATCAAATCTACTAGTCCAGGCTGATAAACGTGGTACGCGGACTTATCCAAAACTGTGACGTGAAGATTTCCTTCCTTAGCGAGCTGGTTTGCCGTTACTACTCCTCCGTTTCCAGCTCCTATTATAACTACGTGTTTTTTTCCTTCCATTATAAAAGACTATTCAATGTTTCTTAAAAACTTTGCATAAATTATGATTTTATTTAGATAAATTAAATATCTTTTCAACTTTCGAAATGTTATGCAACGTTTATTTCACAGTCTTACATTATATATGTTTAGTAAGATGGTGTTTGATTATGCTAGGAAAACTGAACTTGGAAAGACTCAGAAAGGGTGTATTACGGTACTTAGTAATGGAGTCTATATCTGAAAAACCCCTTAGAGTTTACGACATAATCAAGTCAATAGAAGAGAGGTTCGATGGTACATATCGCCCTAGCACTGGGTCGATCTATCCTATATTGAAGGGATTGGTGGACGAAGGATTAGTGGAAGTAAACGAAAAGGACGGAAAGAAGACGTATGTCCTCAACCAGGCAGGGAAACAGGAACTAGAAAAAGCTAGAGAGAAATTCAAGACCAAGTTCGCCGACGACTACACTGGTGATAAGAGAAAAATTGCCCTTGAACTGATGGACATGATAATTATTCTTTATGGTAATAGAAATTCTATCGGAGAAGAAGAAACTAAGAAGATCCTTGAAATAATAAGAGCTTGTAGAGAGAAGATTGAAGTAGTTATAGGAAATCGCAAAAGTTCAAATCAAATCGAGTAAGGAGAGAGATATCTTCACCACGTCGACAGGGTCTTTTCCTAGGACGAACAAAGTCTTCTCTTTACCGACGTCCCCCTCATCTATTATGAATTTATGGCTCTTGCCATCCCAAAGTTTATAGCAGAAGTCCACCATGAGGTTCATGGTGTGTCTCTCTACACTTCTAGACTCCTCAGTCTCGACATTCCTATTGAAAACGCACAGCTCCTCACTGGGGAGACTCTTCACTATAGACTCTTCGTACCTCAGATCTATAGCACTCCTAACTGCTTGGTCATGTTTCATTGCAGTAAGTATAACTCTAGCTATATGATCAGACGCTCCGAATTGGGGAGGCATGCAATAGAAGGACTTACCAAAGGCGCACGTGATCCTCCCTGGTATTGCGGCAACATCTTCCACGTTTCTAGCCTCAGGAATTGCGTAACCTAGGTTAGTTCTTATCTCTGGTATAAGGAGGGAGGACCTTGGATTCGATATGAAGAGATCTGCAGCTTCTTTCAGCCTCCTAAGGACTTCTTGACGACTAGCTTCCATGTGTTTTAAGGAGAAATCTGAGTTAAAACTTTTCATAACGAAATCAAGAAAGTACCTATGGCTAGAGACAAGAGACCTGATATGAATATCCCGTCAAAAGTCCCCATACCTCCTACACTTATCATTTGCGGTCTAGCTTCTTGAAGCATCCTCTTTAGGTTAAGTATATCTGCTCCTATGAGAGTACCCAGCACACTGCTGATGTATGCCGACAAAGGAACGAGAATAGGATGAATTGTGACGAAGAGCACATAGCTCAGTATTGAAGATATCAAAGAAGGGACTATAGGTGGCATGACTACACCTACCCCTGGTATAACTCTGGCTATCGATTTGCTGGCTAGAATTATTATTAACGTTTCGAACAACACTAACAATAAGGAAAGCGGATGGTGAAGGGATAGTAACAGGAATAGAGTAGTAGCTAGAGGAAGGATAGCTCCTCCTGCATTAAGTGCTATGTATGTATATGTCCTCTGAGAAAATGCCCTTGGGACTACGATCGGTATTCCAAAGAAGTATACAACGTCTTGTTGTATTGAGAACACGTTGTTTTCGACCTTCTTTATCACTATGTTAATTGGGCTCAGAAGTAAGCTAAGGAAAGATATTTCCACTCCTAATGCATAGCTCAGGTAAAGCGGTAACCCGATATAGGAAAAGATTTCAGCGAAGTAACTAACTGCAAGGAATACTATGAAAATACCCATAATAAGGTGGAGCAGTATCGACATTGCCCCTCTGAAAGGTATGAGAAATATTATCCTCTTGTTATCATCGCCCATAATAATACTCTCTCCTTAACAGTTTTTATTAGCCTGTAAAAAAGCGTTCCAGTCGTTCACGTTAAGTATCTCATGATCTATGCTTACGTCTTGAAAATATTTTGAATAGCCATGATCTCTCCAGAAGCTTATCCCAGTGAAACCTTTGTTATCTTTGAGCGAACAGAGGGAAGACCTACACTCTTCGATCAGATGCTCTATATCCCTCCATGTCAGAAAAGGTGAGTCGGCAGGTACAGTTATGAGGGGAAAACCTAAAGTTTCTACCACTTGAATTACATCAATTTCATAGCCTAAACCTCTGGTGAAAATGAGAAAATTCTCCATGCCAAGGTAATTTCTTACGAAACGTTCCACAGGATGTCCATTAGTTGTAGCTATCCATACTTCGATATGGGGAGAAAGAGAGTCTACTATGAGTTTCAATATCGGGACTCCGCATACTGTCAATAGAGGTTTAATCATTGAAAGCCTTTTGCCTTTTCCTCCAGCCATGATCACAACCCTCAAATTCTCAGCCTCATTTTAGGCTACTTTCTTATTTTTTTAAAAATATCTTGAAAACCCACGTTTATGTCACCATCTCAGTAATAATCTAATTTAGACTATACTTCTTCAGACCTTAAAAGCCAAGGCAGGCATCAGTTCATAAATTAAGAGCTCGAAAGGAATTATTATGTAATTTCATATTACCCTTTATAGTCTGAGCGGAAATAAGAACTGCATCTTTCAATATCAGCGAACATCTTCCCTAATCATTTAACCTTTTCCTTCATGGATCTTTATACTCAAAGAGAAAACCTCTTTTAACTCTTCTTAATTATGACACCAACATCCATTGAAAAGGAAGTATCAACTTAAGAAAGCTAAATTAAGTTAGCACATGAGAATAGAATATAATGTTAGCTATTGACATGTATGACGTATGGAAGACATACAGGAACGGTACACAAGCACTCAAAGGGTTAAACCTTCAAGTCGAGGGTGGAGAGATCTTCTCTTTGCTCGGACCTAACGGTGCCGGTAAGACCACAACCGTGAAAATCATGTCTTGTATCCTTAAACCAGACAAGGGGAAAATCAAGATACTAGATAAGGAAATCCCCAGAAACTGCGGGGAGATCTTGAGGGAAGTGGGCACAATGCCACAGGAGTTCCAGGGGTTCTCCGACCTGACTGTAAGGGAAAACATAGAGTACTTCGCCAGCCTTTACGACAAGGATATAAACATAGATGAGCTCATAGATATGTTCGAGCTAAGGAAATACGAGTACAAAAAGTTAAGGGAATTATCAGGAGGTTTCAAGAGAAGAGTTGGGTTAGCTTCAGCTATTTCAGGTCAGCCCAAGATTCTCTTCTTGGATGAGCCTACTGTGGGCTTAGACCCTAAGGCGAGAAGGTCTCTATGGGAAATCATAAAGAAATTGAGGGATAAAGGCATAACAATATTTCTCACAACCCATTACTTAGACGAAGCTGAGAAGCTTTCTGACACGGTCGTTGTTATATACGACGGGAAAGTAGTTCGTAGAGGTAAACCAGGAGAGATTATAGACGAATTTAAGAAGGAAACTTTAGAGGAAGCTTACTTAGAACTCATGAAAAACCTCGAGGGTGAATCTGATGGTTAAAGTAAGAAACATAGCTAACACGACGAAAGCGATATTGAAGGATAACCTCAGGAACAGGTTCGCCCTTTTCTGGATAATATTCTTCCCAGTTGTTTTGGCTATCCTTTTCCCCCTAGTTTTCGGTGGAATAGGAAACGCAATACATATAACTGTTAGCGTTAACGGCTACAATTCTCAAGAGGTAGCTAAGGCACTGAACGACTCTAATATCTTCACCGGTGTAGTCGGAGTTAATTACCAAGATGCCATGAGGCAAGGGTACATGTACGTTAACATAACTAATCAAGGCAGAACAATAGACGTCTTCACCAATCTTCAGGACAAACCCCTGGTTCCTTCACTTAAAGCTATAGTGGAGGAAGCCCTATTGGAGCCGAACGTTACTTTCTCGTCTAAAGTTACAAGCAACTACACATTTAACGACTACCTAATATCTGGAATTATAGGGATAGTTTCATTATCAAATGGATTATTTGGCTTAATAGGCATAGCATCTGGATATTACAGGGACAAGGTAGTTGATAGACTTGCAGCCTCTCCTCTCAGGAGTCTAGAGTGGTCAGTCTCCCTCATACTTTACGTCGTGATCATCACGTTGATCTCTACTTCTGCAGTTCTGATAACAGGGATATTCTTCGGGTTCATACCTATAGCTGGAATAGCGTTCCTGGGTTTCTTGGTGATCTCTACAATGATGTTCGGTGCAATAGGAGCTGTAATATACGGGCTGACACCTAAGGAGAAGCTCTTCGTAGCGCAAAGCGTAGTGAGCGCACTAATCTTTCCTTTAATGTTCCTCAGCAACGCCTTCTTCCCCATATCAGCTTTCCCGTCATTTCTGAGACCTTTCGCAGAGTATCAGCCTCTATCATTAATAGATACTGTAATACGAGATCTGACTGTTTACAATGTAGCACCAAACCTATCTTTGGTGTTCTCTATCATTGCAATAACGATAGTTCTTAACGTGGTGGCAGGAAGACTTCTCAGACTGAGAGAGACGGGGTTGTGATCAGCTAGATTTCTGTTGTGGTATCCACGAAGGTCTAGTCTTGCTTATGAAAGCCAATATTCCCTCCTTTGCGTTATCACTTTGAACTTGGTTTACTAGATCCTCAAACGCATCGTATAACATATCCTTCATTCTAGAGTCTAGGTTCTTCTTCATCCATATGAGTGATGTAGGTGCCATGACAGACATTTTCTCCATTAAAACGGAGGCAGTCTTCATGGGATCCTCTGAAACGTAGTTCACTAACCCTATCCTCATCGCCTCATCCGCGTCTATCTCTTCCCCAGTTAGAGCAAGTCTTCTGGCGTTTTGATAGCCTATTATTGATGGACCTATACTCACTAGAACTGGCGGAAACACTCCCAGCTTGGCACCGGGTGCAGCGAATTTCGTCCCGTTCTTAGCTATGACGAAGTCCGAGACTAACAACATCTCCATTGATGCTCCGTAGGCTATGTTTTGAGGAAGAGCTATAACTATCTTGGGGACGGTCATTATTTTCTCATAAATCTGCCTCATGTAATTGAAGAAAGTCCTGGCGAACTCTAGGTCATCATTAGCCTTCTTTAACTCTGTTATATCTGCCCCCGTACCGAAATTTCCTTCACCTTCAATGATCAAGAACCTTGATATTCTATCTTCCTCGACGTTGCTCAGTACATCAATCATATCTGTCATAAATTTTATGTTAAAAAGATTGTACTTTCCTCCAGTATTAAACTTTAAAACAGAATAGTTACCGTAACTCTCGAGTTTAACCACCACTTTCGTATCACTACAATTGAACACTGATGTTTAACGTATAAAAACAATATGTCGAATTTTAAGAATAGAGTTTGAGCTACAGATCAGAAGGGCATCTAATAATACGGTATAATTGAAAGAACGTTCTAAACAAGTCAAAAATGAATTTTAAAGAAATAAAAAGGAAAACTTTCGAGGGATGTGATGAAAGATATGCCCACTCAGATTCTAGAATTAAGTCCTGTTTCCTCTGAGATCTTCTTCAGTATTTCCTGGTTATCTGGAAACCTCTTCTCCTCGTATCTGGAAAATAGTAGTTTCTGATTTAAGTAAACGTCGAAAATTCCTTTCTCACCTTGGGAAAGAACCACTTCTATGTCCTGAAAATAGCTTAGTACATCTCTTGCAAGATCAAGGGCCTTATCGATGTAGCCGCATGGCCTACAATAAATTATCTTGAGGGTTTTTGGCATAACTCTCTTTCCCCAGTGTCCTTAAAAACTTTATAAACTAGATATTAAAATAATTAAATTTAGCTATCTAAGCAAAATAACCTTGAGGAACTATTAAACAAACTTAAAACCTAAGCATTCGTTAATAGAATTAATGAGAATCGCTGTAACATATGATAAAGAACAAAACCTGAAGCCATTAGATCAGGCTGATTTAATAGGTGTAATAGACGAAGAAAAGAAAGAGATTGAACAATATGAAAATGAGGGACTAGGTAGCAAGGAAGCCACAATGGATCTGATATTGGGCTTAGACGCAGATGCTATAATCGTCAAGGAAGGGTTTCTATGCCCAGGTTCTTATTATATGTCATATGGAAGAATAAAATATATCCCATCGAAATATTCTAACTTGAAGGAAATACAAGAACACTTCGAGGAAATTAAGAAATCTACAAGGGATGACTTAGAAGAAGAAATGTATGCTGAGAACGAGTTCTAAGATAGAGAGTTCCTCAATTCATCTATTAATTGATTTATTTTTATCTTCTGTTTTGGATCTATCTTATCGCTGTTCTCTATGAGATAACGTATAACGAATTCCAACTGTGAGACTACATCATTAACTCCTCCCCCTTCTGACTTACCTAGCTCTTCTCTCCCCTTTTTAGTAAGTTCATAGTACTTTTTCCATCCCTCTACTCTGCTTATCTTAAGGAGACCGTCCTGCTCAAGTTGATCCAGCGCGGGATAAATAGAACCAGGAGAAGGCCTCCACATACCTAACGTAAGCCTCTCCACTTCATCTATTATTTGTGAACCTGTCATTTCATGGTCCTTTAAAACGTTCAAGATAACTTGTTTCAGCCCTCTCTTCTGAAACCAACTCATTAAAAGAAGATAGCTTTCAAGAGAAAAATAACTTTCTTGAGGTTATAGAGGCCTGAATTCTTTCTCTACTAGTTCAGCCATCTTGTCTGAGCATTCCTTGATGTCAGAGAGCATTTTACCCTTCAGCTCATTGTAGTCCCTAGCTTTGTAAAGATATCTTGGACGACCTGCCTTGTTTCCTGGCTCCTTTATTCTCATTACTAAGCCCATTTCGAGAAGCTTGTTCAAACTTCTGTTAATTGAAGCTTTGGACAACTTAAGGTCGCTCTCAAGCTCCTCTGTTCCTCTAGCATCTCCTCTCATGAGAGCTAGGAGAACAGTTACATCTGTCTCAGACAATCCATAGCAAAAGGATAGGATATCTACTAGACCCGCATCCTTACCTGAAGGAAGCTTTATTCTTGTTCCAGACGATAATTGGGTTTCGGACATTTATGCCACAATTTAAGAATGTAATATTCCACTATAAAAATTTTTTCCGACTAGAACAAGAGAATCTATTGAATGTGTTAAGCTAACATGAAACTATTATACAAAAATAAATGAATGATTCAGTACATAACTGTACATAATACTAGCTTAATCTGGCTTAATACTCACTTATAGCTTACTCATTATTTTTTACTGTGATTAGAAAGTTTTATATAGTAGTTCTAGTAATATGATAACTTAGTGATCTAAGTGAGTGTCGAAGAGATAGTTAAGGTATCAAGAAACTACCAGGTCACAATACCTGCGAAGGTAAGGCAGAAGTTCCAGATAAAAGAAGGTGATCTAGTAAAAGTAATTTTTGATGACGGAGAAGGAGTAGTAAAGATCCAAATAATGAAAGAACCTTGGAAGTAAGCTGATTATTTAAAAGATTTTTATTTCAAATCTTTTTTATTGCTTTTGGGATGCTTATAGACGTCCATTCGCATATAGACAGCGAAGAGTTTAACTCTGATAGGGACTCAATATTAAAGAAATGCAATATTATTGTAGTAGATGCTGGAATCAATTATGAAAACAACTTAAAGGTCCTGGAGATTGTGGCCAAGTATAGCAACGTTATACCTGCAATAGGCTTACACCCTGAAAACATAAACTATGATGATCCTGAAGGGGAAATAGACCGTGTCACTTCTCTAGCCAGTAAAGCGGAAATAATCAGCGAGATAGGGCTAGACTATTACTGGATAAAAGATGAAGAAAAGAGGAAAGTACAAAGGGAAATTCTGGGAATACTGTTGTCAATAGCAGAGAAAGAAAATAAACCAGTAGTAGTACACGTGAGAGGAGGGCTTAAAGATTTCCTAGAGATCATAGCATCATTCAAGGTGAGATTTGATATTCATGCATACGAAGGAAGTGTAAAGAATGCTATGAAAATAGTGGAAATGGGAGGATATATCTCCTTCCCACCAGTGATAGTTAGGGACAAGCAGAGACAGAACGTAGCTCTCAACGTACCGAAAGAGAGAGTGCTTACCGAAACGGATTCACCTTTTCTGGGTCCTACACGTGATAGAAATGAACCCTGTAACGTTAAAGTGACATTAGAAGCCCTTTCCACGTTATGGAGAGTTGATACAAAAGAAATAGAAGAAATTATATTTCAGAACTTTAGAAGATTTCTAAATAAATCATACTAAAAGATTAAGAGAACCAAATAACAAAGTAGATATATATATATATAATCATTTTTTAAAAAATAAGAATTGTCTTTTACCCCTCCTGAGGAGCGAAGTACACGAATAAGAAGAAAGCTAGGAAACCTATCATAGCCAGTATCGTAAATGGCAGCACATAAGGCGTTGCTGCAGCATGAAACGCGATATCTCCAATTTCCCATAACAGGAGGAGTATAGCAAATATGTAACCTATTCCTAAAAGCTTGAAGAAACTTACCACTCCAATCACCTATGATTCAACTATTATTGTGCCCCATAAGCTCATTACATAACCCATCTGCTCACCGGTCAATGTACTCGACATACCGTCTAGGTCGTAGTTATAGAAGACTGGATATATAACTCCATAGAGGTAGGCAGGAGCCTTAGCATTGAATGTGAATTCCATGTGACTATTGTAGGTCAGATTTGAGGTCTCAACAGGAGTTATCGTTCCGTTCCACCACACTGCATATATACCAGCAACTATACCTTTGTCAGGAGCTGCCTTACCGGTAGTTGAATAGTTATATAGATAGTTGTGATCACCTTTAGGGGTTGGGACGTACATGTTCAGACTTATACTAGAGTCAGCTTTAACAACGAAGGTAGGACCAGGGATAGTTCCGTTTAGAACGTTATAGTCGTCAGCTACTACATACAAGTTAGGAGACATGGTACTATTTTCCACGTAGATTCGAGGATTGTAAGGGTCTCCGACTAAAGCTGAAGTAAAAGCCTCATGAGTCGTCGTGATGTACTTAGAGATGCTAGCAGGAGAAGAATAACCTGAGGTAGGTATTACAATCATGTTGCCCTCCTGGTAGCTAAACCAAGGCCCGTCGTATTCTCCATTAACGAAAGTGTACACACCAGTTTCATTGGGAACAGGAAATACTGCATACCCGGTGAGGCCTGGAACTATCTGAACGTCAGTGATCTTATCCCCGTATAGAGGGAAGAAGAAATTAGTTGTAGCTGTCTCCGGACCGGCAACCATTGTCAGATTCATCCAATCTCCTGGATGTGCAACTAAGATGTTATAGTAGAAGTCATTAGTAGTGTTCCCTATTTCCTCTACAGAGTTCACATCTGGACCATGTTCTGACAGATTGAAGTAGTATTGGTAAGCAGTCACCAGAACATTATCGACCTTGGCATTAGGAGGAATTTGGCTTATCTCCTGCGGCACACCTCCTACGTTTCCGTCAAGGGGAGCCGTAGCGACACCAACAATAACGAACAGAGCAAGCACGAAAACTACCCATGTTAATTCCCATCTTTCCTTTTTGTCCATATCTCTTCACCTTTTACGTGACGCAAATAAAACTTTTCTTTAAAAAAACTAAATTGTCTTAGCTGCCTTAAGGGTAAATATAGATGTGATCACTATTCCCAATGTAAGTAAAAATATCCATATCCATCCAGTTGCTGTATAGAAATCTCCGGCTAGTGCTAAAGGTATTGTGCTGACCACTATCAGGAAAGCTCCCAGTATCCCCAGAGACCAGTCCTTTCCTAGCCCTTTCTTCGGCTTAGTGTGAAATAGCTTCAGCATTGATTTAGTTAGTTTAATAGAGGATAATGAACTTAACTTAGGAGAATAGCTAAAGCTCATTGCAACTTCGCTTATAAGCTCTGGTACACTGTTCCAGCTCTTCATTGGCTCTCCCTTAACTAGCGTTAACACCAGATTCAGGAACCAAAGCAGTGTAGCGAAGTCTGCTATGAACGCTCCCACTGTGGCCATGACTTCGCCCTCTATGACAGGTGAAGTGAGCGGATAGATCTCGGTTCTTCTCAGGAGTCCAGAGAATCCAGTTATCTCGAATCCCAATATTAGAAGAGATGTACCTATCATGTAGCCGACGAAGTGGATCCACCCTAAAGACCTTGAATACCATGATCTTCCAGTCATCATCGGTATCATGAAATAGAGCACAGCGAAAGCTGCAGGAACTATAGACCACAGTATCATAGCATGAAAGTGACCTACAACATACATTGTGTTATGGATTATCGCGTCGAAGGAAATCGTAGCGTTAGATATCCCGGTGACACCTGCAGCTATGGCTCCTGCAAAAGATGTGACAGACCATGCTGTCATGAGGTTCAGGTTCACTTGTGCACCTTTCGCAGTTGCCCACAGATTGAAGAAGGTCATCATAGATGGTATTACAACGGCGTATGTCAGTGCTTCTTGAAGCAGTTTCAGATCTAACGGAAGATTAACCATGTAAAGATGGTGTATTGGCACGTTGTTAGAGAAAATCAAGTAGAGTAGCGCAGAGATTCTACCCATTCTATCGCTATAGAGAGGCTTGTTAGCAAGTACGGGTATAAGCAAATACAACGCTCCTACAGCTGGTAGCCATGCCATATATACTATTGCGTGTCCGAATATCCAAAACGCTACTTGATTAGCTATTACGTCCAGCCCAGTTATGTGATAGAACGCTAAGACATCCCATACGTCTGCTACCGTAACTCCGCTGTAACCTATCATGTAGAGGAGAGTGTCCATCAAGAAGAAAACAAGAACAACGGGAAGCTTTTCCTTAAGTTGTTTCGTAGCTAAATAATAATGGTAAACTATCCAAATTCCGGCTAGATAAGTGAAGCTATCCAGTAGGATCCAACCTATATACCAAGTGATGCTAGCTACGTATTGTGAATAGCCTGGTATTCCTAAAGGAGATAGATAATACCATGAAGTTGAAGGGAAGTAGTTATCAAATCCTGGTTGTCCTGTGATGACTATAGGACCTTCCATGAACATTGGGGAAATATTTATTGCTATGAAGGCAATATTAAGAAGCCACTTGGCTCTAGGCTGTATATTGAGAAGCTTTATAGTAAAGAAAATGAATAGAGCGAACTCTAGCTGTTGAGCGAACGGGAATAAATCCCTCGCACCGTGAAGTGTAATCGAAGCAAAATACTCCTGAGGTGAAAGAGGCAGTGTAGCTGAAATTCCCCACATAGCCTCCTGTATTCTTACCATCAATGCGTCAATGACTCCAAGAAGTCCCCATATTACGCTCATTACTAGCATTCCCATAACTATTCTAGTAGTCCAATCTTTGTCCAGTTGGAAAAGCGATACTACCAAATCCTTTAAGCCCATAATCGATCTACATTAGTCTCACGTTTCGTAAATATATGATCTAGCTCTAAAATACAAGGTACTTCAAATTAACAGCGTTTATCGTATTTTTTAAGAATATTTATTTAAAAAATAAAACTATTAATGACAGATGTAGAAGCAAGTACAACTAAGGCATGCAAATAAATGAGATGTAATTATAATAATATGATATAACTTTTTCATGATTTATTGAATTCATTGCAATACTGAAGAGTTCTCGCCATACTTTTTAACTCAACGTCTAAACAGCACATAACCCCGTGCTTAAAAGCTTATTTGAGCGAAAGAGAGGGCAGCTAGCAAGTCATAGAGTTATCTCAGCCGGATAATACAAGATACATCAAAAAGAGAACAAGTATTACGTTTACAAGGCAGATGACAGGCATATTGATAACGAAAAGGAACGTTACGTAGATCCTTCAAATGGTCTGGGGAAATCTTGCAAAGAATTAAAGAAGAGTGGGATATGTATGTCCCAAAAGCGCCAGAGGGAGGACTCGAACCTCCGACCGTCCGGTTAACAGCCGGACGCTCTTCCAGCTGAGCTACTCTGGCAAGCCTAGAAAAGTTAGATATACATAATAGTTAAAGTTATCGTAACGCAAAGAAAAGCCAAACGTTTTATAGCCTCATTTAACAAGGCACAGATATTTTTATATTCTGTGTAAAGATTTTCTAGATTTGAAAGCGAGTTAAAAGTAGTGAAAATGCCTAAAGTGGTAGATAGTTTCATTAATAGCTTAGCACAAATATTCTTTGGTCGGGAAGGGTGGGAGTCTCGCCAGCTCCATTACCCAAGGGCGTAAAGTGGGCACCAGAAACTCGTGCCTCAGATGTTCATGGACTGATAGTTCCATCCTCATCGATGATAGCCGCCCGATGGGGCAAGATATTCGTAGATCTCTCTTCTGGAGAGAAGAGAGATACTACGTTTACCGGGGGAAGCGGTCAGGTCCGGAAGGGAGCAGCCGTGCCCGGGTATCAGCGTTCATCGGTCTCCGGTTTGAGCAGGGATGGGGCAAAAGCTATCAGCCCCTGAGCATATGAGGTACGAGGGCCGACCTTTAAATTTTCACTCTAGAGGATTTAAAATTATAAACTATTGGGTATAAAAATACTATTGCATTTAAAAAGTGATGTAAATTCTCTATGTTAATAGAGGAAGCTCAAAGAATACATGAGTTATACATGATGTATCTTTACCCCGTGGAACATTGAATGGTTTATCATGAACTATCTTTAGGGAAAATTTTTAATTCATGATAACATATTATCTAACGCCGAGGTCGCCTAGCCTGGTAGGGCGTCGGCCTGCTAAGCCGATGAGGGAAACCTCGCACGGGTTCAAATCCCGTCCTCGGCGTACTTACGTTATTACGGTTGTCTGCAGTATGAAAGCAATTGTCGCAAAAACTACCTCTATCCCCCATAGTACGGTGACAACTTGGTATTCCTTGAAATTACCAAGCCTCATCACAACGTGAGTTAAGGAATTAGGTTTAGAATCCCAATATAGAGTACCGTCCTCTCTCACTTTGCCGAAAGAAATTCCCTTAAACTTAGTCCTTGCTTTAAGTACGAACTCTACTACATAAGGGACGTAAAGGAGAGCTAGGGCTGTGAACATGTAGCCAGCTATCCCTATAGCTCCTATTATCGCACCCATTAGGTAAGTGCCTATATTTCCAGGGAATATCTTTGCTGGATATTTATTGAAGAGAAGAAATGCTAAGAAGGCGAAGTCGGTCACCAGAGCTAGTATTCCTGCAATATGGGTTGGACCCGTACTCTTCAGACCTATGGCGGCTAAGGTGGAAAGCATTATCACACCCATTCCGCTACCTAGACCGTTTAAACCTTCTAACATATTGAAGGCATTGCTAGTTATAGTCAACGCACCAGGAACTATGAGGATATAATACACAATACCAAAATTAACCAGTCCTATAAACGGTATTGAAATAACTGAATGACCTAAGCTAAACAAAGAAAGAGGTACAGCTGCTGCAATAGGCAGGAAGGCTCTAAGTGATTGCCTGACGTTGAAAACGTCGTCGACCAATCCCAAGAAACCTATGAGAAGTGCAGAAAGTAGTATTGCTGGTATTATCTCTTGAGATTTCAAAGCTATCATGAGCGTGAATGACCCGGCCACGAAACCGACTAGTATCGCGATCCCTCCTAGTTGAGCTACTTCCCTTCTGTCAGGTTTGTTGATATCTTTCCCAGTGAAGCCTCTGCGCATGGCCTCACTTATGACCCATCTAGTAGAGAAGAAAGTCCCCAGAAACGCTACTGCTATAGCAATAACTAGATCAATGAGAAAATATTCCAAAGATGGTCACTTTTTCCTCTTCAGCGTGAATTCCGATACGAACTTGAGAGCTTCATAAGCCTCCTGGTTCCTAGGCTGAATTCCGTCTAGACTGGAAATAGCCCTAGATCTGTATTCTTCAGCTAGAGAATAAGCGTATTCCAGAGAGTGTTTCTTTACTATTTGGGACGCCTCTTTGAGCTGGTCTGTGGATGCATTTTTATTCCCCAGAACTTGTTTCAGAACTTCGAGCTCTCTTGACTCGGCCTCTTTTAGAGTCCTTATTACCAACAAAGTTCTCTTCCCTTCCCTTATATCACTGAAAAGAGGCTTACCTAGCTCAGCCTCATCCGAGGTTATCCCTATTATATCGTCTACTATCTGGAACGCTATGCCTAGGTAAATACCGAAATGAAAGAACTTGTCAGCCACATCTGGGCCAGCTCCTCCTATTAAGGAACCTATCTTTGATGACGTAGCTATTAAGTATGCAGTCTTCTTCTTCACCATCTCTAAGTAGTCCTCTTCAGTTACATCGTTTCTACCTTCAAACTGCATATCCATAGCTTGCCCTTCTGAGACCACAACTATTGAGTTAATGAAAGTTTTCATCACTTCGTAATGGAGGGTCTCATTGACGCCTTCTAACGAGTCGTTCAGCATTTCAAATGCCTTAGCGTGCAGGAGATCTCCTGCTAATATAGCCATTGACTCTCCCCACTTTACATGAACTGTAGGAAGGCCTCTCCTCAAAAAGTCATGATCCATTATATCATCATGTATGAGGGTAAACGTGTGAAGGGTCTCTATTGCTGAGCCTGCAAGTATTGCTCTAGAACGATCTCCTCCTAGGAAATCACAAGACGAGACCAGGATCAAAGGCCTAAGTCTCTTTCCTCCGGCGGAAAAGAGATGTTTGGAAGCTTCGTATAGAGAAGAAGTGCCTGACGGAGCGTTAGAAAGATACTTCTCAATTGTCTTGTTCACTTGATTTATCACTTCATTGAAGTAGTCTTGTAACATCAATATCCTCCTTTTCTCACTTTATCGTATGTTGAAAAGGTTATTCCTCTGGACTCCATCCAATCCTTTAAACTGCCAAGTATAACAATAGGGGCTTTCTTCAGAGAGGAAACGTCCCTGGAACCAGACATCAGCATCGCTACTTTAACCTGAAACTCAACTTCGGAAAGAAACTGCTTCACTGCGTCTCTCCCCTCCAAAGAGGCTTCAAGAACAGGTAAGGCAAATCCTCCGATGTCTGCCCCTAAAGCTATAGCCTTAGCTATATCGAGACCATTCCTGACACCACCACTCCCCACCACGAAAGAAGCAGGGTCTGCCCATTTAGTCTCTATCACTGAGGCAGCAGTCGGTATTCCCCATGACGAGAAAAGAGAAGCACTCTTTGATTTCCAATTTCCCCTTCTCTCTCCTCTAATCTTCTCCACGGCTATCCAGCTTGTCCCACCTTGTCCTGAAACATCGAAGTTATGAAAGCCATAGCTGGAGAACTTCCTCACAGTTTCCATGGAGAGACCGCATCCAGTTTCCTTAAGTATTATAGGGATTCCCATTTGAGAGGAGAGGTCCTTCAATTTCCCCAGGACTTCCTCCTGATAATCTGTCTCCCCCTCTGGTTGAAATACCTCTTGAGCTACGTTCAAGTGTACGGCCAAAGCGTTAGCCTCTATTACGGAAACTATTTTCTCTAATTCCCTTAGGCCATATCCTCTCGAAATCTGAGGCATACCAACGTTAGCAACTAGAGGAGATGTGGGAGCGTTTCTCCTGACTATCCTAAAGGACTCTTCAGAAGAAGGGTTCTCTATCACTATTCTTTCACTTCCAACACCCATGACCAGTCCAAGCTCTTCGACCACAGATGCGATAGTTCCGTTGAACTTACCCAGTTCTGGCGTCCCTCCAGTCATCCCAGTAACCATGATTGGAGCGTTCACGTCGAACCCCAAGAACTTAGCTTTAGTGTTCACTTCCTCCAGCGAAATTCCAGGGAAAGCTTGATGAACTAGAGTAACGTCTTCAAGCATCGTGTAGGTCTTTCTACTCACATCTCCGAATACGGTAACTTCCACGTGCTCTAGCTTCCTGTTTATAAGATGACGTACGTCATTTTCAACCACATTTACCCACTCTTGTACCTACCCTTTCTCCTCTCATTGCACGTAATATATTTTCATCTCTGTAGCTAGTTATCACGGCATCCACTTCGGCTCTGAGTATTTTCCTCACCTTCTCAAGAATTCCTCCGGTAACATCAGGGTTAACAGTCTTCATTACTGGAAAGGCTTTGTCGTTATCCACGCAATCCATTATTCTGCCTTGGTTTAGAATTCCCTCTACGTCAGTGACGAAGACGATACCTAGGTCTAGTTCTCTGGCTAGAGTTACTGCTATGTCATCGCCTGAAATTACCTTACCTTCTGGCAAGATATCCCCAAAGATAAGAGGGATCATCCCTTGTCTAATTATTGACTTTGTCACGTCTACAGTAAAGAACTTCCCAGGGACGGGATAAGTGTTGAGACCACTCTTTATCAACAGGGAGTTCACCAGGAAATTTAGAGTCAGCATTGCGTGACTAGTTCTGGGCACAGTTCTTTCATCCACAATTGAAGCTTCATAATGCCCAAAGCTTCCCCCACCATGAATGAGAATCGGGGCGATACCATGGTAGGTAGCTTTGACAATCTGTTTAGCTATCTCTTTCGCCGCACTGACCTTGAAACAGTAAGGTACATCCTTACAAGTTATCGCACTCCCGCCTATCTTGACAATTCTATAAGCGATGCCCCCTGAAGATCCCACGACCACTTCACCATACTCATCTCTGGAACAGGTAAAGAATAAACCGCACTCCAGACTCCGTTCTCGAATCGAAATAGACTAGATACATCGTTTTCAGACAATTTCTGACTGATCTCTATTGCTGTAATACCAACCAAATGGATAAGAGAATTATCAACGAAGTTAGGTGTATCTCTAGGATGAAATGCGATAGACCTAGCTGAGAAAGAATTACCTATGGGAACTGCTTCGTCGCCTTCCCTAAAAAGGATTGGGGTTCCGATCTCCATAGTTAACCTAAGGGCCTTCAACATGTCCTTATCGTCAGGGAATAACAGTCCGTCTATTTCATATGCTATCTCGTTCATCTCTTCTACTGTCGCTGGAACTCCACAGTTGATGAAACTCTCTATTACCTCGCGCGTGGAGAAAACGTAAGACGTGGCGAGCGGAGAGTTGGATAAGCCTCTAGGGTTCACTTTACATGAGAAACCAGTAGCTTCCTCCATTATCTTGATGAAATCTACTACCTTCTCCAAGGGTGTACCTAACTCGAAAGAGGAAATCTGAGTAACTACTGGGTTTCTACTCCCTGAGATAGGTATTCCTGCGATTACTATAGGAGATTTCACTTTACTGGAACTCTGCGGCAAGGTAACCAACTACAGCTGATCTGTCGCCTGAAGTATCTCCTGAATTGGCATGTTTCAGTATCTTAGCTTTCTTTCCTCTCCTTGAAGCTAAAATCATTGCGACCATTACAGGGGAATACCCACACATTGTAACATCTTTAGTGACTACGGTATCATAAAGTCCGTTGTAGTCCATGGAGACTATTCTATCTATTGCAAGCTGATCCTTTTTGTTCGTAAGATCATATGGATCATAATGGTTAAGATCGCTACTTGCTATAACAACAATATCCTTTCCGCTCTCTTTAATATATGCGTCTATTACGTCAGCAAGCTTCTCTGAGATTTCAGGAAGTTGAAGCGTGACAGAAATTGGAACGAACTTGAAAGACCCAAAGAAGTTCTGAATAAAGGGAAGTTGAACCTCGATGGAGTGTTCATAAATATGAGCTTTCTCGTCAGGTGCTAAGACGTCAGAATTTGAAAGCATGAAATTTACCGCTTCCTTATCTACCTCCACCTTGCCAAGAGGAGTCTCCCACTCACCTTCTGGCCATACAGAGGCCATGGAACCCAAGCCATTGTGATCTGGACCGAGTATTATGAAAAGTTCTGGCTTACCCTCCTCCGCAAGGTGATAGAAGGAGTGAGCTGCTACTGGACCGCTATAAATGTAACCTGCATGAGGGACAATGAAAAAAGGAGTTAGTCTTTCCTTTTCCTTTGATTCTCCAATACTAGGAAGAGAACCAGGACCTATAGGATGTAGAAAAGACCACTCTATCCTTTTCTTTAACTGTTCTGGTTCAGACTCATAGAAACTCCCAGATACAGCTGGGAGCCTTTTCATTGAGCTAGCTTCACCTCGAATTCGTCAACAGAGACAGGCAAATCAGCGTCTGCTGCTATCTCCTTCCTCTCTCTCAGGATCTGCCTAGCTAGTATCCAGTATAACAATGCTAAGGACTTCCTTCCCTTATTGTTTGCAGGTACTACTAGATCAACGAAGTCTATCTTTGCGTCAGTATCTGCAAAAGCTACGATAGGTATTCCCATGTCAGCTGCCTCTTTTATTGCTTGCGTGTCGGTCCTAGGATCAGATATCACGACAACTTGTGGCTCTATATATGATTCGAGGTAAGGATTAGTGAAAGTACCGGGTATCATTCTTCCTGTGATTACCTTAGCCCCTATTACTTCAGCGAATTTTTGAGAAGGTCTAAACGCGTAAGGTCTGGTGGCTGTAACGACTATAGAGGCTGGATCGAACCTGGCAAGGAATTTTCCAGCTATTCTAAGCCTTTCGTCTATTCGCCTTACATCAAGAACGTAAAGTCCTTCAGGCCTCACCCTATAAACGAACTTCTCCATGTACTTAGTGGAGGTGTGTGTCCCTATGTGAACACCGGCGGAAAGGTAATTCTCAAGAGGTACAAGTAATTCTATGACTGCACCTTTCTCTCCTAGCTTCAACTCTTCCTTCTCAGCGTCGCTAAGCTGAGAACCTTTTTCATCTCTCATGCTCATTTGTATCACCATTATACGGGTCTGGTATAATTAATTACTTCCTGAATTATGTTTACGTGTGAAAGAAGCATCCTTCTACAACAGTACCTCTTTACGCCCAGATCGTCAAGCACCTTACCAGGGTTCTCTCCAGCTTGGACTCTGCTGGCATAGATCGACCATTTATCAGCTATGAGTGACCCGCAGGTGAAACACCTTACTGGAATTATCATTCTAAATCACCTGTACGCTTTCTGCCTCCATCTCCTTGCACTATATCTCATCCACTTCTCTGACTCTGTTGATCTGGGATCTCCAGCAAGCATGGTTCTGTCATAAGCCCTATATATATTCTTAAGTTCGTCGCTTTCAGTGTATTTGACCAAAGCTCTGGCCAATGCCATCCTTCCAGCGTCTGCTTGACCCATCATTCCCCCTCCAGCAGTGTAAATCCAGCAATCAAGAGTTCCTCTTACGTTATCTCCTGCCAACATCAATGGTTCTATTATCTTTAACCTGATCATCTCATTAGGATATATATCAATGGGTATATCGTTAAAGAATACTCTTCCTTTACCTTTCTTTAAGTAGCACCTAGCAGATGCCATCTTCCTTCTTCCGTATGATATTATAGTTTCGGATTGGCTCATTCTTTCCACCCTAGGCTCTTAGATACTTCGTACAGTGTAACGAACTTACCTTTAAGTCTAGCTCCGTCTGAAGTAGAGGGCTTGATCTTCTCTTTGTTAGCTAAATGCTCTGGAACTCCAATGTAGGCTTTCACCATTTTCAACATTCTCATACCCTTTTGTCCTCTAGGAAGCATACCCCTTATTGTCCTCTTAAATATCCTCTCCGGAGACCTTGGCCTTATGACGCTGTTAGTGTACGGGTTAAATAGTGTCTTAACATCAAACATGAGAGTGTATGAAGCTAATACCCTGTTCTTAGGTCCGCTAAGTATTATCTTTTCTACGTTAACTACTTCGACTTTCTTTCCCTCCTTCAGTAACCTCACTACGTTAGTCGCGAGCCTTCCTAATATCTGACCATCAGCATCAATTACAACTGAAGGTGAGGCTTGTGATGAGGAAGTCTGACTAGACATTATTTCATCAACCTCACATTGTTATTCTTAAAGTCTTTTATTTCCTCCAATGCCTTATTAATCGACATGATTTTCCCTCCAGCCTGATTTATTTTCTGTTGTGCAGATTTAGAGAAAGACAAAGCCGCTACTGTAACGGGATGGTCTAGGAAACCGACCCCAAGAACTTTTCCAGGAACTACAACTATGTCATTAGGCTTAGTCATCGAGTTTATTTTGTAAATATTCACTTCTGTCATCTTCCTCCTTGGTTTATCCATTTCTTCTCCTACATAATTCCAGAAAGCTTTCTCATGCTCCTTTAAAGAGACTAAAAGCTTCCTTATATTCATATCCGTACTTCCGGTTCTTTTCATGAGCTCACCTGATCTAACTTCTTTTCAAAATCTTCCAACTTCCTTAAAATGCTATTTCCAGCCTCTAATAAAATTCTCTCTACCTTTAACGAACCTACACCCTCAACTTGTAGGATAAACTTGTTCAGATCATAAGAAATTGCTATTTTCCCTCCGCATACCTTTAAACATTCTTCACACAAAGTGCACGAAAGCTCGTTCTTAATCACTAGCTTATCTCCCTCAATTGAGAATACCCCTTCTGGACATACCTTATATGCTTCAGTGCATTGGTCTTTGATCTGAACTATAGGGAAGTATCTGCTCACAGCCTCTGATACAGGGATGAACTTAGCATGCTCCTTTCCATAGCCCAGCCTGACCTTAGCCTCCAAAGATATTTTCTGTTTAGGTCCTAGCATAACAATAGGTATATCCCCGGAAACCGGAGTTACGCTGGGATCGTCCGTCTTGATCTCGCTGGAATAGACCATCCTAGGAGAGACATCAGCTGAAGCCTCAAGATAGATCTTCGTATAACAGCCATCACATTCTGAAGATGAACATTGCTCGCATTCTTCAGGTCTTTTATAGGAATCTAAAGCATCATCACTGAGTAGAGGAACCAAACCTAACCTATGAGCTATCATTTCGTCATAAAGAGGACTGCTATTGTCTAAGAGGTAGACTTCGTCTACTGCCATAACTGGAACTTCCAACATTAAAGAGCGACGTATTGTGCTCACGAACTCTAGGGGATATCCCTCTAGTACTAATTCCAGCCTGTTAGAATCACCAGAAAGTTTGGTTATAGACATAACAAAAAACCTCTTTAATTGCTTTCTTTATACCCTTCTTCCTCTTCTTCCTCCAGGTCTTCTAATGCTGTCATGAGGTACAGGAGTTATATCCTCAATCCTTCCTATTATGAAACCTGATCTGGATAGGGCCCTTATTGCAGGTTGGGCTCCAGGGCCAGGAGTCTTGCTTCCATATCCGCCAGGGGCTCTTACTTTTATGTGAATTGCCATTATTCCCTTGTCTAGTGCGTCTGCAGCTGCCCTGTTCGCAGCTAACATTGCAGCGTAAGGGGAGGGCTTCTCCCTGTCTGCCTTAACAACATTACCGCCAGAAGCCCTTGCGACTATCTCAGCCCCGGTTATGTCAGATATAGTGAGTATTGTATTATTCTGAGAAGCGTATATGTGAGCTGCGCCCCACTTAATTTCACGCCTGCTGGACATTCTGATCACCTACTTCTGATTGAGGTTCGGACTGAACTACTGTTGGAGGTCTATCTTTAAAAGGTGACGTAGCGTAGAACTCTATCATACCCTCCTCATCACTCGAAACAAGGAATCCAGGGGAAGTTATTCTCTTCCCTCCTATGGAGATATGACCGTGTATTATCAGTTGTCTAGCTTGATAAATTGAACGTGCCATACCCTTGTTAAACACTATCGTCTGAAGCCTTCTCTCCAGCACGTTCTTCTCATTAAGGCTTAGTATGTCATCTACCGTGCCGTTCTCGTTCTGGATTAGACCTAACTTGTAAACCCTGCTTATCAGTTGCTTCTCCCTCACTGCCCTCTCTGCTGGGGGCAAAGCTAAGAGAGACCTAGCTTGATGTCTAAGGTTTCTGGTAAACGTTCTGGCTAACCATAGTTCCTTCTTGTTTCTGAGTCCATATTTCCCCATTAGAGTCTGCTCCTCAGTTAAGGTCTGCCTTATCCAAGGATGACCTGGACCTTCCCACTTCCTCCTGCTCTTCTTAGGATCTCCCATTCTAATCACCCACTTTTCTGAGTAGAACTACTTGAAGTTGGCTGTGCAACTCTCTTCCTTGTTACACCTATAGTATATCCAGACCTTCCAGTAGTTCTGGTTCTCTGACCCCTTACTTTCAGACCAAGAGAGTGTCTAACACCTCTCCAGCTCTTAATTTTCTTCTCCTTCTCTATATCGTTCCTAGCATAAAATATCAGATCTGATGTAACTAAATGTAAATCGTTCCCGCTCTCATAGTCCTTTCTTCTATTATACATCCATACTGGAAGACCCTTAATTACCTTGCTCTCGAGCTGCTCTTCTATTTTTTTCAGATCGCTGTCAGAAAGCTCTCCTAGTCTAAGATGAGGATCGAAGCCCAAATTCCTTATTATTGCTCTAGCTGTATTATAACCTATTCCTTTCACCATTGCTAATCCATATGGAAGTTTCATAGTGCCATCTATATCTTGGCCAAACATTCTCACAACGTACTTAAACTGTTGGCTCATTAAGCATCAACTAGATCGTGTATGCATTTCCTCTTTTTAAGTTTTTCAATGTCTCCTCCTTCATCTTGAGCGACTTAGAGATGGCTTTATCGACCCTCAGCCTTATCTCGTTCAAAGGATAAGGTGACCAGTTTCCTATCACTTTTTTAACCGGAGTGTAAGGGCTTTCTCTAAAGTTCTCTGTTAAGGGCTCTCCTTCATATGATATTATGTTATGGCCGTTGAACTTTTTGACCTCACCTATTACGGATGCGTTTATGTCATTAGATTTCAACGTTGCAATTACGTCGTCTGGATAATCAGTGAAAATCAGAATAGAGTCTATGGATAGCCCCAGCGGGTCGATTGATAGCTTGTCTAACATATCTCTAACTGTGGGATTTATCATGGAGTTAAACGAATCTTTATTGATCTGTAAAGTGACCTTACTAGATTCCCTTCCAGCGTTAATCTCTGACGATATGGACCTGATTCCGCCGTTTGTGACGTCGGTCATGGAATCTACTTTATCTGAAACGTAGTTCGTTACTATCCTGCATGCCTCAATGTCCTTAAGACTTAAGGTAGAGTCTACAACCTCGGGAAACCCATGAAATATAGCAGTAGTAGCGATAGTACCTCCACCATTCCCTTCTGTGAGAACCAATGAATTACCTTCTCTCACATTAGATCTGGGGAAAGATTTCTTCCCTATCTTACCTACTGAAGCTACCCCACCGCTTATCCTTTCTCCTATTACTAGATCTCCTCCTATCCTTAACGTACTTCCTGCAAGGATTTTTATCCCTAAAAAGTCTGTAACAGAGGAAACTCCGGCCTCGAAATCGGTGAGCATACCGATGTCGCTATCGTCAGATAAGTGTATGTCCACGAGCACACCTAAAGGTCTAGCGCCTTTCACCATGATGTCCCTGAGAGTTGCTCTAGTCGCATGAAAACCTGCTAGGAAAGGGAAATAACTGAGCCTAGAGTGTATTCCATCGACAGAGACTACCACGTCTTCCGCTATTCCGGCGTCGTCAAAAGAGCTCAAAGACCTCCCGCTTATCTTGAAGAGGGCTTCGTGTATAATGTGATCTCCGACTCCTCTGGAACCTAAACCTGCCTCGCCAGCGCGTAAGCCTATTTCGTTGTAAGCGTACTTGGAAGCTTTTAGCGAATGCTCGACCTCGGTTATCACAGCGTGAGAGATATCCCTTATTGGAAATTCCTTTCCCTTGTAGAAGGAGAGTTCTTCCTCCAGTTTAGCTTCTGCAGCTCTCTTATCATGGGACAGTTTCCTCGCTATTCCTTCTAGATCCATTTCGTCCATGTTCACTTATATTACTCAAAATAAATCTCTAAGCTGGTTACCTTGCAGGTCAAAACTTTCTCCCTTACTGTAAAGACGTCTTCCAAGTTTCAAAGTATTGATATAACTGAAGACGTTCAGAGCAAGATAGACGTAAAAGAAGGAGTAGCATACATTTTTTCAAAACATACAACGTGTGCGTTGATAGTTAACGAAGCAGAGAAGGGGTTGATGTCTGACTATCTCGAGTGGTCTAAGAAGCTTGTTCCTCCTGAAGGCGAATTTAAGCATAATGTCATGGACAACAATGGTCATGCACACGTGATCTCTTCCATTATAGGAAACTCAAGAGTAGTTCCCATTTCTGAAGGAAAGTTAGATCTAGGAACATGGCAGAGAATAATTTTCCTTGAATTTGATGGACCCAGGACTAGAAACATCTCTATAAAGGTAATAGGTGAATGAGTATTTTTTTACCAGTAATACACATTCATTTACCTGATAAATATTGCCACCAGCATTAAGATCTTCTCCTTTTAAAAAGTTATCAGAATGTCAAGATAGACAGTGCATAAGGAAAATAGTGAATGATTATTTAACTTCCCTTATTACTGGAAATGAATCGAGGATAAGGGAAGAATTAGAAACTAACGAAGACCAGGAAAAAGTAGTAGCTAACTCTTACCTGTTCACGGAAGAACTGATAAAAACTGCTGTAATGAACGAAATAGACCTTGATGTAATATATGAAGACTTGGAGTATAGGCTAGGAGATGAACATCCTATCCTACTTTTCTTGAGGCAGGCAATGGAGGACTCATAAATTAGAACTATTTTTAATCTGCTTCTTTCTTTTAGTTTTGGGGAAAATCACAATGAACCCTGATGAAAGATTATCATTGATTACAAGAAATCTAGAAGAAATCGTAACCACTGAGGAACTGAAGCAAAAACTAGAAAGCGGTCAGGTACTCAAAGGTTACATAGGCTTCGAGCCTAGCGGCCTATTCCACATAGGATGGCTCATTTGGGCTCAGAAGGTGAAAGACCTTACCGAAGCTGACGTAAAAATGAACTTATTGGAGGCTACTTGGCACGCGTGGATCAATGATAAGCTCGGTGGAGATCTTCAATTGATAAAGGAGGCAGGAAAGTACGCAGTTGACGTGCTTGAAACTTTTGGAATAGACAGAAGCAAAATCAACGTAGTAGACGCCGAGGACTTGGTAGGAGACAAGGATTATTGGAAGCTCGTGATAAAGATTTCCAAGAATACCAGTTTAGCGAGAATGAAGAGGGCAATGACCATAATGGGAAGGAATGCAGAAGAGGCTGAAATAGACACTTCGAAACTGATATACCCTGCCATGCAGGTTGCAGACATTTACTACATGGATTTAGACATAGCTTTGGGAGGGACAGACCAAAGGAAAGCTCACATGCTAGCAAGAGACCTATCGGAAAAAATGGGAGCTAAGAAGGTGATATCACTTCATACTCCCTTGCTAGTTGGATTGCAAGGTGGAGAAAGGATGAATGCACCTACAGATGATGAAGACTTCATGTCGAATATAAAGATGAGCAAGTCCAAGCCG
Organism: Sulfuracidifex tepidarius; assembly: GCF_008326425.1. NCBI lineage: Archaea > Thermoproteati > Thermoproteota > Thermoprotei > Sulfolobales > Sulfolobaceae > Sulfuracidifex > Sulfuracidifex tepidarius. Next base: position 1,746,740 of record NZ_AP018929.1, on the reverse strand, counting down.
GAAAATGCTGTTTTCATCAATGATCCTGCAGACTCTGTAGAGTCCAAAATAATGGCAGCCTATTGCCCTAGAGGAGTAGTTGAAAATAATCCTATTTTACAGATAAACAAGTTCATAATATTTCCTAAATTTAATTCACTAAAGATAGAAAGGGATCAAAAATATGGAGGAGATCTTGAGGTCAAAACTTACAATGAACTCGAATCGTTGTTCGCTGAAGGCAAACTTCATCCAATGGATTTAAAGAAGGCAACAGCGAGAAAACTAAATGAAATAATAGAGCCTATGAGGCAGAGGCTCAACAGTAAACCAGAAATGCAAGAAATAGTTGCAAAAATTAGTAAAAATATCACAAGGTGATAAGTTTGAAATATAATATAAAACTTAAGTTTCAAGTTGACGGAATAGTCGAGAAAACCGACGTAATAGGCGCAATCTTCGGTCAAACTGAAAACTTGTTTGGAGATGAGTTTGACCTAAGGGAACTGCAAGACAAGGGAAGACTTGGAAGAATAACCGTAGAGATCTACCCTAAGGGGAACAGAGCTGATGGCGAAGTAATAATACCTTCAAATCTAGATCGAATAGAAACAGCGCTAATTGCGTCAATGGTAGAAAGCGTAGAGAAGGTAGGACCTTACAATTCCAAGTTCGAATTGGTAGAAGTAGAGGATATAAGGGCCGAGAAACTGAAGAAGATAATAGACCGTGCTAAGGATATCCTAACGGTATGGAACAAGGAAAAGAACTTGGACATAAAGGAAGTCCTGAATGAAATAAGCTCAGCAGTAAAGGTTGGAGAAATAATAGAATTCGGTCCTGATAGACTTCCTGCTGGTCCTGATGTGGAGAAAGATCCTACGTTAATAATTGTAGAAGGAAGGGCTGACATAATAAACTTGTTGAGATATGGATACAGAAACACTGTAGCAGTAGGAGGAGCTAATTCTAAGATACCAGACTCACTGATATCACTTAGCAAAAACAAGAAGGTAGTAATTGCATTCGTCGACGGAGATCACGGTGGAGATCTAATCCTTAAGGAACTACAGAGCCATAACGTAAAGATAGACTACGTAGCTAGAGCACCAGTAGGAAGGGAGGTCGAGGAACTTACAGGGAAAGAAATAGCTAAAGCACTATCGAACATGGTACCGCTTCAACAGTACCTTAAGAGACAGGAAATGCCAGTTCAGCTCGCTGAATCTTCCCAAGGTGTTGTACAAGCCGTAGTCCAAGAGACAGAACAGAAGAAAACTGAAGTCCCGATAGTAATCCCACCGCAAATTTTAGAAGAAATCAAGAAATTACCCGGAACCTTAGAGGGGGTTATGTACGGAAACAACTGGGAGCAGATAGAGAAAGTTCAAGTTAGAGACATAATACCGAAACTTGAAACTGCAGAAGACGGAAAAGTGTTGTATATAGTGTTTGATGGAGTAATAACTCAGAGATTACTCGACCTTGCAAGCGAAAAGAACGTGAAATTAATAGCGGGAGCTAGAATAGGCGGAGTCAATAAGAGACCTAAGAACGTCACATTACTCACTTTCTCAGATCTCTTCACCTCCTAAAGTAATTTGATATATCGAATCCTCCCTCTCTCAAGTCTTTTTCTTTCACTCCTACATGTTTTAAAACTCGCATAGCTAATGGTATTATCTGTTTTTCCACGTAAAACTCCTTATCTATCCTTCTCTTATCCTTCACCATAAAGAAAGGTTCGACTTTGTCCTGCATTCTTGCTCCCTCACAGACGACATACCCTATTCTATCTCCTCTGTTTATGCTACCGCCTTGCTTATTGGCTTTCATCGCTGCTACCACGAATAACGGATAAGGCTGTCTATACACTGAGAGGTCTCTATCTATTTCCTTCCAGATTATCATTTCTTTTACCTCAAACTCTCCCCTTCTAATTCTCTTTATCTCATCCCTCGCTTCTCTAATAGCTAAGTCCGGATTCTCTTTCAGGAGTTTATCTACAATGTTTACGTAAACTTTCTTAGATACCTCAGACCAATCTCCGTAAGGAAAGGCCCTGCTTAGAGGATCTATAACGTTATCGTTATCTAAACCGATGAAGAAATCATCCCCTATAATTACTCTCTTATACTTAATTTTAATTGTGTTTTCGACTTCGTCTATCCCCTTAGCTAATATCACGTTTCCCCTAGCGAACAGAACTGATGCCCCTTTTCTCTTTATGGTCTCGACCTTATTCTTCATTTCATAAAGAATCAATTTCTCCAGGTTCTTCCTGCACTGAGGGCAGAACCATCTAGACCCAGACCATGTGAAGTATTCTATGACACTGTTACTCAAGGTAGTTGTTAGATCCTTTAACGCTCTAACCCCGAAATTCTTCCTAGCTTCTGACTCTATCTGCTTATATAGTGAAGGCAAAACACTAGGTAAAAACCCTTTAGTCTCAACTCCGCCTTCTACTGTTTCAGGGCTTATGTTATAAGATTCAAGCATTTCAAGTGGCATAAAATTGAAGAAGAAACCGTTCACATCTTCAAATAACCCTCCAACTGATTCGGTAATGTTGCTCTTAGGCTCGACCCTAGCAACGGAATCATGCTTGTTAGGTACTATGAGACCGAGTCCGACACTCTGTCTCACTAGGTACCATTCAATTGCTGAGAACATACTGGCTGAAAACAATTGATCCATAGGCATTCCGAACTGTTTAGAGAGCCCCATACCAAGCTTGATAATCTCACCTAGCAAATTTCCTCCGTACTCACACTGACCTTGACTATCAGGAATACCGAAATAAGCGTAAATATCCTTATGTGACTCTACATATCCTAACCTCAAGATATTTTGCAAAAACTTATTGATGTTTATATTCAACCTACCAGGAGTCGAATAATGACCGTAAGTCCCAGAGGATACTTCCTCACCTACTTTCCTCGAAACGTCAAGCCTTATGTTCCTGAAAGAAGCCCTTTCTATTATGTACCTCCATTGAAAGGAACTTCTAGTAGCTATAATATCAGGATCGTTCTCTTTTACAAACGAGACGAAGTCCTTTATTAGCTTTGTATCGTCCACTCCGTCATTGTCGAACCTTTGTTCTCTCCCATTTAGGTTTACGCATAAAGAGGAAATCGGATCCCTTCTGGGGTTTATGAAGCCATACTTGCTGTCAATGGATAGTTCAAAACCCATAAACATCAATTCAGGTGTGTCTTCCCTAACTTTCGGTTTAATTGAAGAAACGTTGTATACGTTATCAACCCTGAATTCCATGTTTTCTGTAGGTTCTACATCAGCGACGATCCAAGTGAAAGGAAGTATCTCTGAATCTATTGAAAACCTCATTGAAAACCTTATGTCAGCCTCATATATTCCCTTAACAGAGTCAAGCTTCGAGATAGCATCTCTATGATACCTTATGGCACTAGGAGTATCACATATTACCTTGAGAAATTTAGTGTCTCTACCTAAATAAGGTTTGTTTACCTCTTGTACGTCTATTATTCTAAAGTTCTTATTTGACAAGGATAATATCCTCTCCTTTAGGTTCTCTTCTGCTTTCGGAAGTACGTAAAAATAAGGATTGAAGTTATCCTTAACTAATAAGCTCCTTTTTCCATCCTCTGAGATTGCCCAAATGTACACTTTTGGGAGAGGATCGTTTTCGTATGAAAAGTCTAATACAAAAAATTCTTTCAGCATAAAGCCCTTAGAGGAACTAACAAAATAAAATCTATTATCAGTGACAGTTCACTCTTCTTTGTTTTATTTACCTTTTTGAAAAGGAATGTGCCTACTTCTATCATTTTAAAGATATAAGGTAGAAGGTACTACGCACCTCATTTTCCCTCTGTTTTTCAAAGAATTCCTTTTTTCAAGCGTAGTGGACATTAATATTACGTGTAGATCATTAGTCAAGATCGTAATTCCCCTTCAGTAACTTAATCATTATGAAAGCGTGCCTGTTTTTTCCATAATAATTTCTTCTTGTATACGATATATGGTACTTATTGTGCGAGTAGAAACTTATAGCGTCTCTATTCTTCACTTCTACTTCAAGATAAGAATACGTAGAGCCCATAGACACGAACCTTGAATTGAGCTCCTGAAGTAGGGCCGAGCCTATTCCCTTTCTCCTAGCTCCTCTGGCTGTAGCTATTGATATAACGTGGCCCTTAAATCGATTCTGTATTAATCCTATCGCATATCCTAAAATTTCATCGTGTTCCTTTGCTACTATATACAAGCCCTCAGAGAGAAATAAGTAAGCTTTCAACAGCTTCAATGAATAAGGCTGGTCGAATGACTGAACTTCGATTTCGTAGATCTTAGCTAGATCTCCTTCCGTTGCGTCAAGTATAACTACCAATTTTCCACTTTAGTTCCATGTGAGAATATTAGAATTTGACGAGAAACAAGACTCCCTGACTGTGCATATAGATACAGAGGACGACTTATGGCTACTCTATTTGGTTCTGAGAAAGGACGACGAAGTAATAGCTAAGACTTTGAGGGACGTAAGTGTGGGGGATAACAGCAGAAGAGTTCCAATGATCATAACCCTAAGGGTTGAACGCACTGAGTTTCAAGAGTTCACGAACAGACTGAGAATACACGGCATAGTCCTAGACGCTCCAGAGAGGTATAGCGTGAAGGGCTCTCATCACACCATAAACTTGGGTATAGGAGATGACTTAACCATAGTGAGGAAATGGGAGAAATATGAACTTGACAAAATCTATAATCAGGCAGAAAGAAAGTCAAAGATCCTGATAGCTGTTGTCGATATTGACGAATATTTGATAGCCGTACCAATGGTACAGGGGATAAAGATACTCGCTGATAGATCTTTGCCAGAGCCCGAAGAAAGTTTGACGGAAAACGCACAGGAGATAGCTAAAGAAATAGAATCATACTCGTCTTCATTGTCTCCAGATGCTATCCTAATTGCAGGACCAGGATTTTTTAAATTAGAAGTTTCCAAATTGCTGGAAAAGAAATACAAAATATATGTAGATGATGTGAATTCTCCTGGTCGTACGGGACTCAACGAGTTGTTAAGAAGAGACATGATAGACCAGCTCATCCGTGACTACGAGATAGCAGAGGGAAGAAAGCAGATGGATAGAATAAACGAGTTAATAGCCAAGGGGTCCAGGTTAGCCACTTACGGCAAGGAAGAGGTAAAGAAAGCCGTCGAAATGGGAGCTGTGGAGACTTTGGTGATACTCTCTGAGTTAATAATGAAGGAGACGGAGGAGGGAAAACAGGAATACCAAATGATCTTGGAGGACGCTGCAAAGAAAGGAGGAAGGGTTATACTGGTACCTAAAGACTCTCCTGCTTACTATGAATTAAGGAACTTAGGAGGAATAGCCTGCCTGCTGAGATTTGGAATAGATTAGCCTCTCGGAAACCTTGAGTCTCCTACTGTCTGGGTGCTCCTCCACTATCTTGACTTCGCTGACGTCATACTTTGAGACTAGCTCATCTATAACTTCGGGATAAAATGAATACAGATCATTCCCTATCTTCTCACCGTAAGTCAGGTCATCCACTTTTCCTTTTAATATGGCTCTAACTACAGTTCCCTCGCCTGTGAAACCTTCATACGCTTTAGATGAGAACCTGATGGTTCTCAAAAACCTAGTTCTGGTTTCAACAACGTCTTTGTAAACTGAGCTACAATAATGAACTGTAATTTCCTTGTCCTCTCTAAATTCCTCTACTACTTTTCTAGCATTTTCATAGCTCCCTTTAGCTCCTGTTATTCCGTGAGCTACCTTCATCCCTCTAGAGTTCAGTTGGAAGAAATTCCTCTCGTTGAGCTCAAGTTCATTTAGGTTCACAAATTTAACGCCCTCTTTCTTAGCCCACTTGACCAGTTCTACGGTTCTCTCGCCTTCCCCTGGAATAGAGGGTATCTCTATCCCTACATCTAGATCGTATTTCAACGCTTTTCTAATAGCTTCCTTATATTCTTCTTTCAGAGGATGAAATCTTATTTCGTCTAGCCCAACGCCAACCAATTCTTTCAGAACATCGTTAGTCACATACCTGCCCGAAGTGTAGAGGTGTATGTGAAATGATTCTCCAAACTCCTCTTTGAACATTCCAATAAGCTCTGTGACCTTGTCCAAAGCCAGGATAGGATCGCCTCCAGTAATTCCAGCACCTAATGCGTTCATCCTGTAGCTCTCGTAAATGTAGTCCATCAAATCTTTCACTTCCATCTCGTTAGCGAACATCTTGTCCTTGTTGAACCTCTCAGAGCTCACTGGGCAATAGTAACATGAATCACCGCACTCGCCAGATATGAAAACTACCAACTTAGATCCTAGCCTGCAAAGTTCACAACCCTTGGGTAGAGGGTTATTATACAGTGTTATCTCTGGATTTCCTGATATCGTCAATTCTCTTCAGTATTATCTGTTTAACTTCTTCAGTTTTAACGTCATCTAGAAGCTCTCTCAATTGCCTTACGGAGTCCTCCAGGTTACAACTCTTGTTCCCCTGAATCTTGGCTGAACCTTCGTTTCCTCCCTCTGGAATATACCAAGTCTTGAACCATGTAAATCCGGCTTCAAGCATCGACCTACCGAGGGGTGTGTCGACAGCGGAATAGCCTTTCAGTATCATCCCTTCAGTTTCCTTGTCTTTATCGTAAGTAACGAACAACTTTCCGTTACAGTCTAGTTTCTCATAGATGAGTTTGAAGAGATCCGTTTCCAGATTCCTCTTCCTCAACCATGGGTCATAGTCTAGCTCTATCCAAGGTGGGTAATACTCTCTACCAGTAAAGAAGGAGACCTTGGCGACCTGAATGTTATCAACGAAGAGCGTGAAGTAAAATAATTCCCTTATGTGAGTTCTTTTAGACTCAGAGCAAGTTACCTCTAACCCTCCTATCTTGCCTTTTATCATCAGGGAAAATATAAAGAGAGTTCGTTCAAAAACATTTTTATGAGATAAAAAGGCTCTTTCGGAGAGATTTTAAACTTTGGAACGCAGAGACATCACTTATGATAGAAGCAGAAATAATAGCGATAGTCTTACTATTCTTTGTGGCTTGGGCGCTTCTCTATTTAGCCAGGAAAAGGCTTGAGAAGTTCGGACTAAACGTTCCCATACCTTTCCTTTTGATGTATAAGTCAAAGGTCAGGGATATCTGGTTTCCTTCAATATCTCTGAGCAAAGGTTATAGATATTACGAGAAAGCGGCAATAGTATTATCTTTAATTTCTATGTTAGGAGGTATAATACTAATATTTTACATTATTTCAGAATTTATTGTACCTCATCCGTCTTCCCAGCCAGCGGTTTCGCTGACCCCAATAATACCGGGCGTCACGATATCACTTTCTCAAACTCCCTTCCTTCTTCTAGCGTTGGGGATCTCGGTTGCTTTACATGAGATCATGCATGCCTTATCTGCAACGTCTAATGGTATAAAGGTGAGGAATGGAGGCATCCTGCTCTTAGGTATATTTCCTGGAGCTTTCGTAGAACCTGACGAGGAAAGTTTCAATTCGAGCACGTTGTCAAAAAAGGTCAAAGTGATAGCTGCAGGTATAGCAATGAACCTGATACTGGCAGCTATATTCTTCCCCCTGACCCTATTTTTCCCGTCATTAGTATCTCAGGGCGTATTAATAGAAGGTGTAATGAAAGACTCAGCGGCTTACAACGCATCCATTTCCTCTGGAGATATAATAAAAGCAATAGACGGACAAACAGTCAATAGCCCTTATCAGTTAGGTAACTACCTAGATAAAAACACTAAAAACAGTTATACTATACTTTTAGCTAACGGCTCGGAGGAGACTATCACTATAAATACACCGAACCATTTCCTAGGGGTTTACGTAACTTATGATATACCCTCTATCTGGATTGACGTCTACACGTTCATCTTCTGGATGTTTACGATCAACTTTAGCCTTGCTCTATTTAATGGAGCGCCCCTAGTTATTACCGATGGGGGAAAGATATTTACTGAGCTGTTGAAGAGGGCACTTGGATCAAACGGAGAAAAAATTTCCCTGTACTTCCAAGCTCTGCTGATCTTGGTTTTCGTTTATACCATACTACTATCTAATCATCTCCTTGGATGAGCTTGGAACTGATCATGGGGAAAGGTATTACTTCTTTTATACTTATGTTGTCCGTAGCTAGCATCGCAAGTCTGTCTATGCCTATACCCAGACCTCCTGTCGGAGGCATTCCGTAACTTAACGCCCTTATGAAGTCTTTATCATATGGATGCGCTTCTTGGTCTCCTCTCTTGAACATCTCCTGTTCTTCCTTGAAGAGCTTGTCCTGAAGTATTGGGTCATTAAGTTCAGTATAGGCATTAGCTATTTCCATGCCTGCGATGTATAGCTCGAACCTCTCTACCATCCCCGGCTTGGACCTATGTGGCTTGCATAGAGGCGTAGTCTCTATTGGGTGATCTGTTATAAACGTAGGCTCTTGCAGGTTATTTGACACAAGCTTGTCGAATAGTTTCTCTATCATCAGCCCTCTGACGTATTGACATCCTCTGGGTTTAAGCTGGTTCTGTCTCAGCAATTCCTTTAACTCGTCGTCGGATATGGAATCCACGTCTTTTCCTAAAGCTTCACTAAGGGAATCATGCATGGAGATTTTCTTGAATTTATTTTCTAGATGGATTTCTTTTCCATTATACTTTATTGTATCAGTAGATAATATTTTCTTGAAGGTCTCTCTGATGAGAGATTCTGTCAGCTCCATAATGTCATTATAGTCAGCGTATGCCCAGTAGAGCTCTAGAAGGCTAAACTCTGGGTTATGGGTGACGTCTATATCCTCATTCCTGAAGACTTTCCCTATTTCGAAAACCTTATTGAAACCACCAACGATGAACCTTTTCAGGTAAAGCTCTAACGCTATTCTGAGGTACCAGTCCTCGTCAAGATAGTTCACATGAGTCTTGAAAGGTTTAGCCAATGCCCCCCCGTAAACTGGCTGAACTACTGGAGTTTCGACTTCGATGAACCCTCTGGAATACAGGAATTCTCTTATTTCCCGTTCCAATGTGAACCTTACCATCATAGCGTTTCTGGCTTTATCATTATAGAGGAAATCAACGTATCTATGGGCATATCTAAACTCGGAAGTTAAAGTAGTCCAGTCTGGGGGTTCTATTAATGCTTTGCTTAAGAGTGAGAACTCTTTCACTAAGAGCGATAGCTCTCCTTTCATAGTATAAAACAGATCGCCTTTCACTCCGATTATGTCTCCCCTACCTATGTATTTCATGAACCATTCATAGCGATCGCCTAACTCGTTAACACGTAGATAAAGTTGTAGTTTCTCGCCTTCGTCGAATATGTCTACAAATCCCGCTTTTCCGTGCCTCCTTATATTGGCTACCCTTCCTACGGTGGAAATACCGTAAAGGAACGGATCATGACTTGAAGGATTGCCTTTCTCCTTAGCTATAGACCTGAGCTCTTGTATGGTGTTAGTGAATTCGAATTTATGAGGGTAAGGTTGAATGCCCTTCTCCTTCAATTCGTTAATTATCTCGACTCTTCTTTCGTCCCACTTCATGACTTAGTCATATGCCTAGATGCAAAATTAAAGAATATCTGTGTTATCTAGATGCTATTTAATCTATTGCGAATTTAACCTTAGATTACACTTGCTCAGTCTATAAAGGGCAAGACGAATTTACCTGATAATTCGTTTTAAGGTCATAATCCATGAACTGACTTATACCTACCTTGGCTCTTAAGGTCTGATGAAGTATGGAATTTACGTTTTTTTTTCGCACGTTGTTTAAGAGACCTGAATAGGCATACAAACTCCTACTGCACGTCAAAAAATTTTTAAAAGGTAAGTGAATACTTAATTCTAGTCCGTGATCGATAATGGGCCCATAGCTCAGCCAGGTTGAGTGCTGGGCTCCAGATAACATTGGGTCTGAAGACCCCTAAAGGGGAATGAATTATATCTGGAACGGAGAGACCCAGTGGTCGGGGGTTCAAATCCCTCTGGGCCCATTAAATAAGCCCAGTATGATTTCAATTCTAAAACACTAGTTATATATGACCTTATTTCTAGTAGTGCTGAAGAACGTAGTAAGAAACCTAATTTTATTGCCTTGAATGAACACAGAAGATTACTAGACAATTTTCACAAACCTCAAGAACTAAAAGGAAGGAAATATTAGCGTAGAAATAACGATATAAATTAAAAATAGAACCACAAAAAACTAGTAAATAATAACTTTTATTTAGCTCTTACCTCTTATCTCATTTACTCTCTTTATAACTTCATCAAGTACGTCTTTACCTTCTCCCGGATCTACTATGGCTACTGCTGAAGAACCTACTTGAAGGCCTGCTGCTTCTCCTAGAGATTTCTTATTACTGACATAGACGTATGGTATCTTCTTTTCTTCACAGAGAAGAGGAAGATGTGCAACTATCTCTTCAGGTTGTACATCTTCGGCAATTACCACCAATTTAGCAAGTCCTCTCTCTATAGCTTTAGTTGCCTCATTTGTACCTTTCTTTATTTTACCTGATTCTTTTGCTTTTCTTATTGCTTCTAGAGCTTTATCCCCAAGCTCCTGGGGTACTTCAAATTTTACATATGTTGGCTTAGACATAGCGCTCATCCTCACCTTTTAGGTCGCGCATTTCATACGTGTGTTCTTTCCTATAAAAGTTTTTCAATCATGGGAAAAGATGGCAACCATAATATCGGATTTCTTCTCGTCTATCCTAACGAAACCGTACCTGAAGAATTGGATAATATCGTTCACATTAAGGGATGATATGGAAGACTCAGCAAAGCCACGCTCTTCCCTTTCGTCATTGCCGTTGTACTTCTTTAAAATCATAGGAAAACTCTCAGCCGACTTAACCCATTGTACTATAGACGCATCTTTAGCTTTACCTTCCTCTAAAGTCCTGCTTTCATATACCAGATTGCCTCCTTCCACTCTCACGTTGCAGAGATCCATTAGTCTCAGATGCCTTCCTTCTCTGGCGTCGTCTGAGTCCAAGATAATTTCGTCTCCTTCACATACCTTTATCTCTCTAAATTCATTAGGATTAGAGAAATTAAATGGGATTTTAGCAGTTATACAACCAGACATGCCTGATATCCTCATAGATTTTGCCTTATCTTTAGGTATGTACATGTACCTCTTTGCAGTCTTGTCTAATTTCTTCCTGTTTATTGCTGCTATATTATCAAAACTTATCGTAGCATCAGAGGTCTTCAAACCCACCTCGATTATTATTTCCTTAATAGTATCAGGGAGTATTCCTCTCCTCCTTAAACCGGCTAGCGTCGACAATCTAGGGTCGTCTCTCGTAACTCCCTTCTCAAGGATCTCCTTTATTTTAGACTTACTCATCATAAAGCCTTCGAGCTTAAGTCTTCCGAATTCCATGACTATTGGGAACTCCCAGTTCAAATAGTTGAAGACCCACTTCTGTTTAAGTGAGTTAGACATGTGCTCCTTTGCCCTGAAGACGTGAGTTACTCCCTTATCGTGGTCATCTACTGAAGTAGCGAAGTTGTAGGTCGGAAATACCGTGTATTTGTTCCCAGTAAGCGGATGAGGGTTCTCCTCTGTGTTGATGACCCTAAACATTACCCAATCCCTTTGAGAAGGATCTGGGTCGTCCATATCGGTCTTTATTCTAAGTACAGCCTCGCCTTCTTTGAATTTACCTTCGAGCATCTGTTCCCATAACTCTAGGTTTTTCTCCTTCGGGGAACTCCTGTGAAGACATTCCGGTTCGGAGATCCTTTTCATAGAAAAATCCAAGAATGTCTCTTTATTGCAAGTATCCACGTAGGCATAACTCTTCTCAATCAGATCCTTCGCTACATCATAATATCTCTCGAACCTCGATGATGCTGCGAACTCCTCCGTCCACGAAATACCAAGCCACTTCAGGTCCTCTCTTATCCAGCCATACGCTTCCTTGATTGGCTTCTTCACTTTCGGGTCTGTATCATCGAACCTTAAGATGAAGTCCCCTTTATACATCTTAGCATACTCGTAAGATATTATAGCTGCACGTGAGTTACCTAGATGAAGCGGCCCGTCAGGGTTGGGTGCAAACCTAGTGACTACCTTTCCCCTCAAGTTAGGAAGTTCTGGAAGGGTCTTTATTTCCTTCTCTTCCTTTTTCTTTTCTAGTAAATGAGGATACTTCTCCTCCAACTCGTGCCTTTGATCTTCTAGGCTCATGGAGTTTACTTGGGTTGTAACTTCATTCACTATGGAGACGATCTCTCTAGCCTTGGTCTTCAGGTCAGGTCTTTCGGCAAAAATCTTGCTTACTACTGATCCAGATTGAGCTTTACCTCCATGAGTATAAGCATTCTGAAGGGCATATTTACGGGCAAGTTCTCTGATTTCTTCCATGTAAAGCATTGACTATGCTCATAATATATTCTTTTACACCCTCACCGCTTTTCCCTTTAGTTACTAAATCTGCTATAGCTTTCAGTTCGTCGTCCCCGTTAGCTACCGCGACCTTCACACCAGCTAATTTCATCATATCTATATCAGTTAGCGAGTCGCCTATAGCAGCTACGTCTTTTTCATCCAATTTTAACAGATCCAGCAGTTTCCTCACTCCAATCAGCTTACCTTGGCTATTATAACTCAAATGGAGCGCATACCCGCTAGTTTTCAATGAAAACCCGTTCTCTAAGGCCCACTCCTCCATAGGAGGGGTAATCTGCGGAGGATAGAAACCGAAGTCGTATTTCCTGAATTTGTTCTGCCAACTACCCTTGAGTCCAAACTTGGATTCAAACTCCTTAACTATAATGTGGTCTATTTCTTTACAAAGAAAATGTTCTTCTCCAGCATAAACTACGCAACCGTTCTCTGCAACAACTCCATCCATACCTAAATATGTTGCGAGCCCTCTAGAAACCGGATATGAATTGCCGGTAACCAAGAAGGCCTTAACGCCAAGACTTTGCAAATCCCTAATTGAATTGAGTGCATCGAGGTCTAGTAAATAACTATTTCTATCGATCGTTAAAGTGCCATCCAAATCAAAGAGGATTACCTTGATCAAGGTATGATCTCCCTTGCCTTAGGAGCGAATATAGCATCTACGTATACTCTATTTATTGACAGTCTAGCTGGCACTGACTTAAGTAAAAACCCCATCTCGTCTATTGTCGATTCGTCTCCAGTTTTCCTAATAAAAGAGATCCTCTTCTTATCTATAATTGAGATGTCTTCTTCTATAGGATATATAGAGTCCTTTGGTATATTAGAAGATTCCAGTTTTTCTAGAATATCGTGAATATTCTTTCCCGTCTGCGGGTATGGCTCGTCGTATATCATCTTTGGTCCTCTTCTGTTAATGAAGTTCCATATTTTCTCTCTGAGCGTATCATTAGTTGTGGTCAAGTAACAGTTGTAAAGCCTTGAATAAACCCATTCATCGTCCCACATGAAGATTCCATTTCCCTGTACTATTTCTCTCAGTTCTCCGGGAGTGCCCGGAACTTCACATTCTTCGATCATGTCTGAGTAAATCTTTCTAACCAGCAGTTCATATCCAACTATCGTTTTGTGGTAATACACAGCCTGGTACATATGAAGCCTAGCTATGAAGAAGTTTTCTGCGCTATATAGCCCCTTCTCATGGATCCTTATCTTACCATCTTCATAATTCACGTTATCCATTAAACGTTGAAGATCTATGCTCCCGAGTTGAACCCCACTGTACTTAGAATCGCGTAACAGATAATCCATTCTATCAACGTCAACGTCACTATCTATTACTCCCCTCAAGCTGTTACCTCCCCACAGAATATCCTTAATTTCCTTGTAAGGATACCCTCCTTCACTAAGAATGTCCTTTATGTCAGTTAAGGAAATCAGCATATCTCCAAAGTCAGAATTGGAGAAATTTTTAGACATGAAGAAACCTCCTAGAGAATGGGAGAATGGAAACTGACCTATATCATGAAGTAGTGCTGCGAGTCTCAGCTTCCTTATTTCGTCATTCGTAACAAATCCTTTATCTTCTAGAATTTCGCCGAGTTTAGATGTTAAATAGACCGTTCCTATGGCGTGGCTAAACCTAGTATTAACCGCCCCTGGATAAACCATAAACGCTAAGCTTGTCTGTTTTATGCGTCTAAGTCTCTGAAGAAGCGGATGGTCAAGTATCCTTACCTCAACGTCGTCCAGACTAACATAACCATGCAAATCGTCAAAAACTTTCTTCATCAGTAAATTAAGATAAAAATTCAGCTTTAAAGCCATCCCGGTTCGGCAGGGCTGCGGATCCTCTCGGAATCCACCGCCCTACCAACGTAGACGGCTTAACTTCCGGGTTCGAGATGAGTCCGGGTGTTTGCCCGTCTACTATGACCGGGTAGCAAAGTATAAGCTGAACCAGCATTAAAAAAGCTATTTATTGTCCTTTCCCTGACTTACTGCATATATTCCAGCGATGTAAAGAGTGCCTCCGTCCTTTTCACACTTCCCTACTTCTTTCAAAACGAAGTCACCTTCCATAAAGGCTCTTGTGTTGTTATAATCACATGTCCTGCACTTTATGACGGTGAACACGCTTAGTTGTTCTTTTTGTTGGGTTGACGACATTACTGAGCCACCCCAGAAGTGTTTCCTACTCCTACAACAACTACTAGGTCTCCAGGTTTAGTTCTTTCTTGAATTATTCTCCTTAGCATATCCATAACTTTAGAGGAAGCATCAAAGACTGGCTTTCTCATCTCAGTTATAGCTTCTTCCATCCCCATTTTCACAACTATAGCATCTATAGGAATTCCATACTTCACTGCAACTCTTTCTATTGCTATCTTCTCAGGTCCTGGATCTCCCATCGCTACACCCGTACCTTCAGCTACACTACCTGTATCCTCCCCTTCGAGTTTTAACGCGGCGTCTATAGTTATTATTCTCTTAACGTTGCCTTTGTATTCTTCTATAACGTTTGCTACCGCTTCTCCGGGCCTTCCCACTGTTGCCATTGGCCCCTCAGCTTTCACTACTACTAACTTCCTGTCTTCGTATTCCACTTCTCCTGCTACAGTATCCCTGCTTGGATTCCACTTGTTTTGAGAGTTCATCAGGAGATTTGCAGCAACTAAAGGACCTAGAGAGTCCCCAACGGGTATCCCTTTCATAAAGGTGTTCATGGCCTTAGAATAAGCTTCAGATAACTTAACTAGCTGTGGAACAACCATTTGGAGCTGATAGAGAATGAAAATGCTATTTGTCTTCTTAGCTGACAAGAGGTAGTGCCTTATTACTTTGTGGATCATGTTCAGTGTATTAACCACCTCTGCAGAGACTTCTAACTTACTCCTCGTAACGGGGTCAATGTTAGGAGCTGAAAGTTCCATTATGTCCCTTATCTTGTCTTCAGTAGTTCTTAACATCAACCTCATTCTTCCTATTATATCTGTGGGCTCAACTGAGACTGGATCTATCGTGAAGATTTCTGAAACTCTATCTATCACTTCATCTGGTTTCTGAACCCCCTTTGAAGCTAAAACTTCCTGCATTTTCTTCTTAGAGTCCTTCAGATAGGTCTCTATTTGGCTAAGTTGTGCCTCTATACCCCTAGATAGAAACATCATGTTAATCTTGGTACCTGGCCCTGGCAAAGCTAGCAACATGTAAAATAGGAATATTGCGACGAAGAACAAAGTGTTCAAATAGACATAAGACGATGAACCACTGCTACTTGATGCAAGTGCTATTAAAATACTCATGTTGTATCTTATGTCTTCTCTCACTTCCACAAATTAAACTTTATTCAAGAATTGTTGACATCTGTGGTAACTATCAAGTTATCCTTAGAGACGTAAATTGTATGCTCGAACTGTGCTACAATTCCCTTCTTGGCTTCTATCAGGACTGGGTAGCCGTATAGTTTGCCTTTCTTCGACAAGGAAACTAAATTAGACCTTATTTCGTCTGCACTTCCAATATCCTTTAACCATCTCTCATTGAAGGGCAGGTAATTAAACCTATGAAAGATCTCGGAAAGATATTTACGTTCCACGTCGTTCAGTCCCTTCTCGTCGACGCTTCTCACCGAATATATAGTTATCTGCTTCCCTTCTATTACCATTCCCGCACCATCGGTCGCGAAGGGTTCTATAGCATATGTATTACCGTCTTGTAGAGTTCCGGCATTCCTTTCGTATACATTAGGTATGAAAACTCCAGCGTGAAGCTCGTAACGTTTTATGAGATGACCTCCTAGATTCCTTATTGGTTTAAAACCATTGATCTTAATTGTCTTCTCTATGACTTTACCTATATCCCCTATGTTAGCTCCTACCTTAGAGTTCATTATGGCAAACTTCAGAGCATCCCTTGAGGAATCTAACAGTTTCTCATAACGGTCTTCAAGGCTAACAGTTACTGCGGTATCTGATATGAAGCCGTCTATATGTGCACCTATATCTAACTTCACTACTGCACCTTCTGGTATCACCTTTTCGTCTCCTATCAAAGGACTGTAATGAGCAGCTTCTGAATTGATAGATAAATTACACGGAAATGCAGGAAAAGCTCCTGCTTCTATTATTATCTTTTCCGCTGCCTCACAAACGTCTAATACCTTCGCCCCTGCTTTTATTAACTTAGCTCCCGCTTCTCTAGCTCTGGCTCCTATTCTGCCAGCTTCAAGTACCTTCTTTAGTTCTTCGTCATTCATATCTCTGAATTGGTTCTCTCTAAACTTTAATCTTTGTCTTGAGTCATTTTATAGCATGACAAGCCTTAGATGGTTAGGTCATGCAGCAACAGAAATAAAAGTTAACGGATTAAGAATTTTAATAGACCCGTTAATAAAAGATAACCCGTTAAATAAATTTCCCTTAGAAGATTTCTACGGTGCAGACATAATAGGAATTACTCACGACCATTACGACCATTTAGGAGACGCGATAGAACTGATGAAGAATAACGATAAATCTAAATTAATAGCAACATGGGATTTAGAGAATTTCCTTAACAATCAATATAAAATACCATGGGAGAGAATGATACCAGCTAACGTAGGAGGTTACATAGACGTAGAAGGAATAAAGATGGCACTTACGAAAGCAGTGCACTCAAGTGAACATGGGGATCCAACAGGGATAGTCATAAACACTGGAGATAACGTAATATATCACGCCGGAGACACCGGACTATTTGAAGATATGAAACTAATAGGAGAGTTGTTCTCTCCTGACTACGTATTACTTCCTAGCGGAGGAAGGTTTACAATGGATCCTTTCCAGTCTTCTATAGCCTCTACAATGCTGAAACCTAGGAAGGGGGTAATACCAATTCACTACAATACATGGGATCTCATAAACGTTAACGTAGGAGATTTTGAGAATTACGTGAAGGAGAAAGGATTTAAACCTTTGGTTCTCTATCCTGGACAAGAAATCGAGCTGTAACACCATGCTAAGCGAAAATGAGAGGAAAATAGTAGATTACTTGTCTAAGGAGCCGTCGAGGGAAGTCACCTCCTTAGAGATCTCCAAAGACTTAGGGATGGATCACAATTCAGTTCTTAGTCTCCTAGAATTACTTAAATCCAAGGGCATAGTTAACACTGAGACACAAGAGATAGACCAAGTAGATCTGACAGAAGAGGGAAAGTTAAGACGGGAGAAAGGGTTACCAGAGGATATTTTGATTAATGAAGTATTGAAAGGAAATCAGTTGAAAGTCGACGAAATCAAAAAGATAATGGGGAAAGATTTTTCAATAGCGATCACGTGGGCTAAGAGAAAAAATTTAATTGAAATAAAGGATGGGAAGGTCGTACCGAAAGTAACCAGTTATAGATCTCCAGAATATGAGGCGCTAATTGATCCCTCAAGACACTCTCCTGAAATAGATACTCTGGTAAGCAGAGGGTTGCTAAAAAGAAGCAGGAGGATTACATCTAAGGTATCTCTCATTAAAAAGGTAGAGACCAAGGACTTCTTGAACGCCGTGACCCATGAGGTTCTCCTTAGCAAGGAATGGAAGAAAAAGGATTTCAGACCTTTCAATGTTGAGGCATTTCCCCCATTTTACCCGGTGGCGAAAAAACATTTCTTTAAGCTTTTCCTTGAAAAATTAAAGGATGTAATGGTCAGCTTGGGGTTCAAGGAAGTTATAACGGATTATGTAGAAATAGAGTTCTTCAACTTTGATCTACTGTTCCAGCCTCAAGACCACCCCGCAAGGGAGATCCACGATAGCTTTGCCATAGAAGGTAAGGGAAAACCGATGGATCAGAACTTAGTAGAGGAAGTGAAGTCTATGCACGAAACATGGTGGAAATACGAATGGAACCAGGAAATATCTAAGAGGTTGCTCCTGAGAAGCCATACTACCGCTACTACTGCAAGGACTTTGGCAAAGAGACCTAAGGCTCCATTCAAGTCCTTCACTATAGGTAAGGTCTTCAGACCAGATGCAATAGACGCGACTCACATCCTTGAGTTTCACCAATTAGATGGATTAATAATAGAGGATGGTTTCACCTTTAAGGAGTTACTTGGCACGTTGGAGGAGATATTCAAGGGAATCGGGATTGAGAAGATTAAATTTAAACCTGCGTATTTCCCTTTCACGGAACCCAGTGTCGAAGCATACGGGTTGATAGGGAGGCTTGGTTGGGTGGAGCTGTGCGGAGCTGGAATGCTAAGACCAGAGATACTTGAAACAGTACACGTCAAGGAAAGGGCTGGGGCATGGGGTATGGGAATAGAGAGATTAGCCATGTTGTACACAGGGGTCGATGACGTGAGGAAATTATATTCTTATGATATTGAATTCTTAAGACAAAGGAAGGTAGATATACGATGGTAACAATCAACCTTGATAGGGACAGATTACTTAGAAAACTCAAAGTTGATGAGAAAGAGCTAGAGGATTTACTGTTTAATCTGAAATCAGAATCAAAAGTAATTGGAGACGATATAGAGATAGAAGTTAACGCTGACAGACCTGATCTCTTTTCCTCTGATGGTATCAAGAGGGCTATAGAAGGGCTGAAAGAGATATCTTTGGGAGAGCCCGTCTATGAGGTTAATCCTTCGGACTACGTAATGAAAATATGCAACGTAAAGAGAAGACCTTATGCCATCGCAACCATCGTCAAGAACGTTGAGCTAGACGATAAATCATTGAGAGAACTTATACAGTTCCAAGAGAAACTTCATGGAACGATAGGAAGAAAAAGGAAGAAAGTCGCAATAGGTATACATGACCTTAGTAAAATTAAGAGCAAAACTATATTTTATAAGGAAATTCCGTTAAATTACAAGTTCATACCGCTGGGAGAAGCTCACGAAGAGGAGGTAAAGGAAGTGCTCTCAAGCACGTTGCAAGGGAAGGAATACGGCAACCTATCTACTGACTGGGAAAGAGGAGTTATTCCTTCAGTTATAGAGGAAAATGGAAAGGTAATGAGCATACCTCCAGTCATAAACTCCGAACATACTAGGGTCACAGAGAAAACAAGTGATCTATTCATAGACGTTACGGGTACTTCACTAGACGCAGTGACACAGACTATCAACATCATAGCTTCAAACTTGGCTGAAGGTGGAGGAAAAATATATTCGGTTAAGCTTGAGTCCAATTTAAATATCAAGTTCATGGAGAGAAGAAAAATTCAGGTAAATACCAAAAATATCGTAGAAGTTTTAGGAATCAGACTAAGCGATAAGGAGATAGTCCACCTTCTGGCTAAAGATAGAATGGACTTTGAATTGAGCAGTAAAACTCTCAGAATACCACCATACAGAGTTGACATATCAAGGGATGAGGATGTAGCTGAAGACGTTGCTATGATGTATGGATATTCAAGAATAGAGCCTACAAAATTGTCAGTTCATGAAAGAGGTAGCCTTGAAACCATAACATTATTAGAAAGGTCATTGAAGGACCTTTGTTTAGGTTCAGGCTTCATTGAAGTTTTCACTTACGTATTAACTAGAAAAGAATATCTTACTGGAGAATATGTAACAATCGCTAATCCTATAACAGAAGAATATAATTCTGTGAGAAACTCATTGATACCCGTCTTCATGGATTTCTTATCTAGAAACCAGAGCTCCAGGTTCCCCATAAGGATATTCGAAAGCGCTGACGTAGTAGTTAGGGACGAAGAGAGCGATACAGGGTACAGAAATGACAAGAGACTAGCCCTAGCTATAATGGACTCCAAAGCTAATTACGAAGACATACAAGCTCCTTTACATCAGGTATTATTAAACTTAGGATTTCAACCATCTTATATCAGAAAAGAATCGCCATATTTCATCAACGGAAGGTCGGCATCAATAGTCATAGGAAATGAAGAGGTAGGACAACTAGGCGAGGTGTCTCCAGAGCTCTTAGATAAGTTCGGAATACAATATCCTGTGGTGTCTGCAGAAATTAGCCTTTCTAAAATAATGAAACATTTTCTTTGAAAGATAATTTAGCTTAGATTTTTATCTTGTAGTGTAAAGCAGTCTCGTATTATTTAAGAAAACATTAATATTTTTTGCTAAGATTATTCTTCAAGATGGCCTTTTCCATTTCCTCTCTGCATTCCTTTACCCTCCTCCTTATCTCATCTAGTTGCCCATTCCCTGCTATCTGAATTTCCAGTTCAGGATCTTGTAACTCCTTTCCTTTAGGGTGTGATTTGATGTAAAGGTTGTATTTCTTCACTAGTTCTTTAATAAGTGGAGATATCGAGGATTCCCCTATGCCAGAAACAACGAATGACTCTTCATAATAGGAAGTTTCAGGCCTACTTTTAAGATATCCCTTAAGAAACGTCTCCAGGATACCCTCCATTTCCCTTGGTACTCCAGGAGTGCAGAGGATCTGAGAGTCTTTGTAGTCTATAATCACGCCAGGAGCTATACCCTCATTGTTTTCTATGGGAATAGAACCTTTTGGTAGTAAGGCCATCTTTCTTCTATCCTCGGTTAAAGGAATACCTTTTGATCTGTATTTAGCCTCAATCATTTTCAATGCGTCTTCGTTCAATTCTAGATCTAGTTGAAGAGCCTTTGCTATAGACTCTAGAGTTTTGTCGTCATAAGTAGGGCCCAATCCCCCCGTAGTCACGATCAAAGAAGCGCCTCTCCTTATAGAATCAAGTAAGGCGTCTTTTATCTCGTCTTCTTCGTCTCTAACTGAAACTATTCTTTTCACAAAGAAACCCATAGACGTTAATCTCCATGCTATATGAGAAGCGTTGGTGTTCACAGTCCTGCCACTCACTACTTCATTGCCTATTGAAATGATCTCAGCTTTCGTTTCCACGAATTTATAAACGGCAGTATTCACTAAAATATTCAATGGTGAACTATCAGCCTTTTCTAAGCAAAGATACCTCCTTATTGAAGACGTCGGAAATTAGAGATTTGTTAAAGCTAACTGAAGGAAGGGAGGTAATAAGCCTAGCAGGAGGACTACCAGACCCCACAACCTTTCCTGCAGAGGACATAAGGAGGATAGCTGATGACGTTATAAAGGAAGAGTCTGCCCAAGCATTACAATACTCTACCACATCTGGTGTATTAAGTTTCAAGAAAGAATTAGTAAATCTATCTAAGATGAGAGGAATTTCCTCGATATCTGAGGATAACATCTTTGTAACTGTAGGGAGTCAAGAAGCCTTATTCATGATTTTCAACATTTTCATCGACAAAGGAGACTATGTAGCAGTGGAGAACCCGTCTTACTTGGCAGCCCTCAACATACTGAGAGCAAGGCAACCAAACTTTATTGGAATAGATGTGGATCCAAAGAACGGAACGAATTTAGATCAATTAGAAACAAAATTAAGACAAATGAAGCAAGAAAATAAGAAAATTAAAATGTTTTACGTTATACCGACCGCGCAGAATCCAGCTGGCACTACAATGAAACTAGAGGACAGAAAGAGACTCCTTGAATTGGCTTCACAATACGATTTTATAATCATGGAAGACGACGCCTACGGCTTCTTAGTCTTCGAGGGTGACTCTCCAGCTCCTTTAAAGGCTTTGGATAAAGAAGGGAGAGTAATATATACCAGCACGTTTAGTAAAATTCTCTCGCCAGGTCTTAGGCTGGGTTGGGTTGTAGCTGAAACGGACGTAATAAAAGAGATGGAGATTTACAAGCAAAACGTGGATCTCCATACGCCCACGCTGTCCCAGTACATAGCTAGAGAGGCAATAAAACGTGGAGTGATCATGAATAACCTCCCAAAGGTTAAGAATACGTACATAGAGAAAAGGAACGTGATGTTGCAAGCCATAGAGGAGAACTTCCCTAAGGAAGCTAAATGGAGCAGGCCCGTTGGAGGAATGTTCGTTTTCGCTTGGCTACCTAAGGGAATAGACACAACTAAAATGCTTGAAAAATCCATGGCAAATGGAGTAGCCTACGTACCAGGATCGAGCTTTTACTATGATTACAGCGGAAAGAACACGATGAGGCTGAACTTCAGCTATCCTTCCAAGGAACAACTCAGAAGAGGGATTGAGACTCTTGGAAAGGTCATTAAGGAAGAATTATCAGCCTCTTGAAAGCTATGTCGGTCCTCACAATCGTGCCAAGACCAGATGACGGTATTGCGGTAGAAAAGTCGTCAGAGAAAGTTAAGAACTGCTCTAAGGTTTTTAGGTTGATTTTTTTACGTAATATAAAGTAATCCTCTTCATTTATATCGTTTATATTGATTTTCTCCATTTCTGGTGACATTATAACCGGCCAGCTCTTCATTATGTTGGGGACGAAGATTTTACCCTTTTCCCTTATTAGACTTGGAGATACAAACCTAGCCCACGTCCTCATTGTAGAAATGATAACGTAATCCCATTTCCTTTCTAAATTACTAATGTCCTCTACGCCGAACTGCCTAAACATTCCAGCTTTCTCTTCTGTGATAAGACCTATACTGCTCATTTGATCCGAAAGAAGGATGGAGACAGTCAGCGAAAATAGACCTCCTCCTATCAGTAGAAGATTTCCTCCCCCTACTTTCTCCTTCACTTTCCTGGCGAACGTGATGAAAGGAAGTAAGACCGCTTCTTCCCCTATATCATTAGGCAGAACTTCTATCGCGTCGTAAGGTATGACAGCTTCCTCCGTCAGTAGACCATCTATTTCAGTTCCTATCCCTCCTTGAGAGGAATAAGGAGAGACTAGCACTTTCCTGCCCCTTAAACTGGGATCCAGCTCTACTCCAACTTCCGCAACCTTGCCCATCCCTATACTTCCTAATACTGTAGACGGATTAACCCATAGTAGACCTAAGTAGATAGAATTTTCAATTGAAGATATGAGCACTCTGCAAGGTTTGATCGCAACCTGATTCTTTCCGACTTGTTTTGCAGGGATGTCCTTTGGTATAATACCTTGGTCGAAAACTAACGACTTCATTCTACACTTTACCTTATTTCATTTTTAAAAGTTTTAAGGGTACTTCTTAACATGGAAAGAATTTTTCATAACTTAAGCAAAGATGCTCGCATAGATATAATTTCACTATTACTAGAAAGAAGGGGTAAAAAAGAATTAGCGTTGGAATTAGGAGTTTCTCCAGCACTTATAACTAAATACATAAATAACGTTACGCATCCGAGCGATACGGTCCTGAAAAGAGCGTACTCCATAGCACAAGAAGATGAAAGAAGGAAGATCAACGATATAATATTAAACGATCTATCGAGCAGTCTTTTGGAGTTCTTAGAGAATGTAGAAGTTTCCAGCCTCAAAGATAACAAAGATCTTAAAAAATTAATGGAAGTATTGAAAGAAGCAGAAACGAATGAATTATTGAGTTCTTTTGGCTTCGTATAGAGGACAGGATATACATAACTCTGGAAACTTCAACACAGATATTCTCTTATTACCGTTCTGCTCTAGCGTCACAGCATCAGCGGGAATCCCCAATTTCTCAGGCTCATTCACATTCCACGCTGAGCATGCGTCATTATCCATGTACCTGCACGTTCTTGACTTCCACATACCTTGAGATTTAGCAATGTTGAGCCATGCTAACCCTCTTATCACTCCGTCAATTTTCTCTTCTATTTTCAGATGTTCAGCGTCGCTGTTTTCTTTGAGGTTCCGAATCTGTTCCTTAAGTTCCTTTACCTCGATCTCTAAATCTGAGGTAGACAACAAAACAATGCTTGGTTTTAGATTTTCTTCTAAAGTGCTCATGTGATTTGACTTAACTCAAATCCTTTTTAAGCAAACCAGCATATAGAAGAGAGATTGACATGGTGAAGGACATCTACAAGCCAAAGGTAAAGACACTAACAGATGTATGGAGTATTATATCACAAAACCCAGTAGTTTATGATAGAGAAAGAGTAAAAACTCTTTTAGAGGAACGTTATAAGGAAGACCATATACAGCCATTTAGGGGATTTAACGCTAATGATGTATACGATAAGGAACTATCTAGCCTTTACGTGATAGGAAAATATGGCTTGGGATTGGATCAAGAAATGCCAGATTTATTCAATAGGATATTCTATATAGAGAAAAATTATGAGGAAATTGAGAGAGTGATTAGAAAAGGAACACCAGAGGAGGCATTCAACTTAGCTGAGAAGAGTAAAGATTCTTTGGCCAGATCTCTTAGGTTACTCTTCACCATGGTTATCTTCTCATTAGCTGAGGAAGAAGAACTAATAACCGATTTGAGAAACTTGTTTCTCTCTGAAACGGACGAAATAAAGCATACGGCTAAGAGCTTTGCGAGGTTCTACACCGCGTTCAAGTTGGCAGAATCCATCGCTGAAGGGGAAATAAAGGACAAGTACAGCTTCATTGCAACTAAGAAGGCAATAGCGATAAGGATTGGGATAGACTATCCTTTACCAAGGGAAGACTATGTGGCCCTTATATCGTCCAATGTCTTTAAGGTAAAAGAAAGGATATTGAATAGAGCTCTAGGCGTCAAGGTGCCACAAAGAAATTTTTAAGAAACTATCAAATTATAATTAACGATGCAAAATCTGTCGCCAACTCAGAGGGAAATATTGCTAGCCCTAGTGGATCTCTATACTAAAAACAAAAAGATGATTAAGAGCAAGGAAGTAGCTGATGTTATAAATAAGGATGAAGGAACTGTAAGAAATATAATATTAAGCTTGAAGGTTCTCGGTTTAATAGATTCTAAACCAGGACCTAATGGGGGATACATGCCAACGTTGAAAGCTTATGAAGTGATAAAGAACCCAGTCATTACCCCTATTTATGATAAGCTAAACCTATACAAGGGAATGATAGAAACTGATATAAAAATAAACAATATTGAAATATTAGATATAACAAACCCTTTAGCAAACAAGGTTTTGCTCGAAATAGATGGAGATTTAAGAAAACTAAAGGTAGGAGATCCAGTAAGACTAGGGCCGACTCCCTACAGCAGACTTGTAATAGAAGGTATTTTGCTTCATCTAGATGAGAAAAGCCGAGAAATAGTAATCGATGTAAAGAGGATGATAAGCATACCTAAAGAGAAAGTGAAAAACTTAATTTCCAAGAAGTTGGTGGCTCTTAGACCATCTTATACTCTAAAGGAAGCATCAATAAACTTGTACAAGGAAGGAATAAGAGGAGCACCGGTGTTAGGAGAGAACGAAGAAATTCTAGGAATATTAACTACAGCTGATATAATAAAAGCTTTCTTTGAAGGAAATTTTGAAGCCAAGGTATCAGATTACATGAAGAAGCAAGTTATAACTATATCTAGCGAAGATGATATACTTGATGCGATAAAAAAGATGATAATTTATAATGTAGGAAGATTAATTGTGTTAGATTCTGATGGTAGAGCTATTGGAATAGTAACTAGGACGGATATACTAAAAGCGATAGCTGGACTAGAAGGCTTATGGGTTCCTTAATCTGAATATTATGACGTATGTTTTCTAATACAGTATATGTTACATTATGATTACATCTATAGCCATTTACTCCCCCTTAAGAAATCTTAGCCTAATGAAATATTAACTAGGTTAAAGCCATTTCTTAAAAATAATCTTTTCAAGCTTATTATTAGATATCTCAAAGACAATAGTCTATGTTTTTCGAAATTACCAGACAGATATACTCATTAAATTATGAACACAATGACAAGAAGGATGGTTGAAAAAGAGAGATGTGGAATAATAATGGATGATGAGATCATAGAAATTGAGAATATAGCTACTAATGATCATGAATTTATTTGTGATTATATTAAGTTATATAGTATATTGAAAGATAGAGGCGTCGAAAAACTCAAGGCTCTTTTTCATACCCATCTGAGTGGAATATGTTATCCAAGTGAAAAAGATATTGAGAACATGAATGCATGGAAAGAACCTTGGATAATCGTTGGGAGAAATTGTATTGAAGGTTTCATCTTACACGGAAGTGTAGTCAAGATCGATGTTAACTCCTTTCTCTCTCAAGAACTCTATGACAGACTCGTGAAGCTTCTTCATTAAATTCCTCTTATCCTCGGCTAAAACTACATCATAATGCTCCTTCAATAACATGGAATGAGAGAACGGGCTTGGTATAGTATTCGGTCCAATTACGGTTACATGTATTTCATTAGACTTTATCTTCCTTAAAACTTCAATAGCCCTTTGTATGTCCATATGGTCTTCTAGGATCTCCCTTATAGTTTCTTTGAGCACTGGAAAACCTCCTAGGTCTTTTACAACACTAAGCAGAACCTCTGAATTTATTTGTCTTCTCTCAAGGTTTGTCTTATGCCCCTTATACCTCCTCAGTAACATGAATGACCTTTCGGCGCAATGTCTGAACCTACGACGCATCATTTCGGTTCTCAGGATCACGTCGCTAAGCTCCTCATAGAATCTTTCTACATCTAGTTTTTCAAAGATGTTTTCTATTTCGTAGTCAGTCTTCCTAGGAAGAGTTATTATGAAACCGTTATCTAAAACTGATAGTTTGACGTCTTCTTCGAGATCCCTTGTAACTATCTGTGCAACTCCCCTAGATAAGGCGTCCAGTGTCCTCCTTCCATATAAAGCGTGGAAGATGAAGTTTCGTCTTCCGTCCTCATCATCAAATTTTTCAATTAAGATGTTATTATCTGATGGTATTATACCATTAGTGAAATAATACATTTCTGCTATATAATAGTAAATTGAAATGGAAGCATACTTACTTATATCCAGCCTTTTAGATATCCAATTTACTATCTCGTCTTTAGGATCGCCTCTATCCAGCATCTCTTTGACTTCCCTACGGAACTTTCCGATCTCTAATGCGGACTCATAAGCTAAAGGAAGCATCTCAGAAAACCAGCTAGGAACTGTAGGCCTTTGACCTTCTGCAGACTTAACAACTACGGATAGGCCCTTGCTAGATAGAAACTGATACGTTCTGCCTCCCAATACGAACACATCCCCTGGAGTGAGCATCTCGACGAACTCTTCCTCTAAGTTACCTACATACCTACCATTCTCAGTCATGACAGGAACCACGGCCTCATCGGGGATAGTTCCGCTATTCATGTAAAATATCATTCTCATGCTTCCCTTTGGCCTTATGTTTCCGTTATCGTCAAGTCCTATCTTTGAATATACGTTCCTTTGCTCCAGCCCGTATTCTCCCAATAAATAATTTAAAACCATATCGAAATCATCTTTGTTAAGTGTAGAATATGAATAAGAGGATGTTACGATATCGTAAAGCTTGTCCTTTTGAATTCCCCTCGAAATTATTGTAGATGCTATTATGACTTGTGAGAGCACATCCAAAGGATTTCTAGGTATATGAACTGCGTCTATCTTCTTTTCTCTGGCTAACTGTGCTAATACGCTACATTCTACAAGATCGTCCCTGTCTACCACAATCATCCTTCCTTTACTTATAGACCTTATGTGATGACCGGCTCTCCCTATACGTTGGAGCAGACGGCTCACACTCTTAGGGCTACTTAAAAGAATTACAACGTCAATGTAACCTATGTCTATCCCTAACTCTAGACTGGTAGATGAAATAACTACTTTCAGATCTCCGCGTTTTAGCTTCTCTTCTACTTCGAGTCTCACTTCTTTGCTTAGCGAACTATGATGAGCCTCTATCGAGTCCTCTGGGAAAAGTCCTTTAATCTTCGCTATTCTCCTAAGTTTATATGACACATTCTCCGCTGCATGTCTCGTGTTAGTAAAGATCAAAGTAGTTCTATGCTTTTTTATTTCTTCAAGTATAGAATTATATATGCCTTCCTCAATTTTACTTTCAGGCTCATGAACTAAATCTCTGACCGGGGAGATCACTTTCAAATCTACCGGTTTTACGAACCTAGCATCGATTATCTTGCAATCTCTGTTCTTCCCTACAAGAAACTGAGCAATACTGTCCAAGGGAGATACTGTGGCGCTCAAGCCTATTCTTGTAATTTCCTGCTTTGCTATTAGATTTTGAAATATCTCTATCATAGCAGATAAATAAGAACCTCTCTTACTGTTAGCTATTTCATGAATTTCGTCTACTATTAACCATCTCACATCTTGTAGCCTTTCACTGAACTTGGGGGAAACCATGGATATCGCAAATGATTCTGGGGTTGTAATTAGAATATGAGGAGGCGTCTTCACCATTTTCTGTTTCTCGTAAGAAGACGTATCGCTAGTTCTCACTCCTATCCTAATCTGAGGCAGATTAGGAACCCTTTCTTTGATCTCATTAAGGGGTGATAGAAGGTTTCTCTTCATATCGTTATTCAGGGCCCTTAATGGGGAAATGTAAATTGCATACACCTTATCCTCTAGTTGGCCCTTCTCTCCAAGCTCAAACAGCGTGTCCAAAATGCCAAGAAAAGCTGAAAGGGTCTTTCCGCTCCCAGTCGGGCTGGAGACAAGGACATTATTTCCTAATTTTATAAGTGGAATTGAAGCCCTCTGCGGTGGTGTGAACTCTCCATATTTTTCTTTGAGCCACGTCGACACATATGGCCTCAACATCGAGAAAACTTTGTCTTCCTTCTCGAAGTTAGCGTAACTCACAGTCATTTGGGAAGAAGATTAAACTTGGTGAAATTATAAACTAACATTCTAGCTCTTTTACATAAGAGAATGCAGTGAAAATATACCCAGCTGCGTAATACAAAAGCCAAAGTCCTACAAGGTAATAGCTGCTTACAATAAGAAAAATTCCACCAGTCAAGAATAAAATACCTATAGTACCAATAATAGAGATTATCTTTATGTATTTTTTATTAGGATCAGATACTTTTCCTTTAGGCGTCACAACATAGGTTCTCTTACCCATGAAGCCCTTAATGAGACTTATCGTGATAAAGGGAGAAATTGCGACAGTGTACGCTGATACCTTGCCCAAAGACCTAATTGAATCAAAGAGTGAGAAATTAGTCTCCTCTGCAATCTTTATGTAAATTAATGAATATACAGCTACTGAGGCAATCCATAGAAGAAACAAAGGAGAAAACAACGGATCTGCAACATGAAAGAAAGGTAAAAAAGGAAGAAAAATAGATGTTATGAAAGTAAATGCTATAGGAAAATACTGAGAAAGATAAAGTATAGTTTCTAACTTCTTAGCTATTGACGACTTAGAAAAGAGAATGTATCTAAACCTATTCTTCAAAACTTCTGTCGTACCCATAGCCCATCTGGTCTGTTGTATAAAAAATGAAACAAAATTATTTGGAACCTCTACGAATATAGGAGAATCACTAGCACATATTTTATAACCCTTGCTCATTAGTCTTGTACCTATCTCTAAATCGTCCTGTATCATTCTGTAATCCCACCCTCCAACGTCGTCTAGGCATTTCTTCTTATAGAGTGTTCCAGAACCTACAGGGAACACATTAAAACCTGCTGCATGCCTACCGAGCAGCATAGTCAAACTACCAAGTTTTGTAGATACTAGTAGAGCCTTAGCTAGGATAGAATTATCTGAAGTATACCCTATCCACTTTAAAGATACCGCATCACACCCGGCAGAGATCATTCTCATATATGCTCTATAGATCGATTCTGGGTCTAGTCTAGAGTCTACGTCCAACGTTATTACAAGTTCTCCATGGGCCCTTTCTAGCCCATAAGACAAGGCACCACTTTTAAATCCTAGCTTTCGTTCTCTTCTAAAAACATTAACATTAAATTGTACATTCTCTTTAGCTATAGCTTTTCTCAACTCATTTACAAATTCTTCTGAATCATCTGAAACTATTATTATCTCAATTTTTGATAGATCCCATTTAAAATTCTTTACATTATCTAAAAGACCTAATATAGTTTCAATTTTCTCTCCCTTAGTAGGTACTATTATAGAGAGGAGAGGGAAATTGCCATTCACTTGAACGTTTGAAAATAACTTCATAGATTTCTTATGCAGGAAGTATAACCAAACTTGATTCAATAGAACCAAAGAAGGTATCAATAATATAAAGGTCTGTATTACGAAATCTATTAAAGACATTCAATAGGGATTAAATATTTGGGAATAATAAAGTCATATGTGTGTCTAGTGCTCTTGGGAGGGAATAAGACTCCTCTCTTTGCTATTTCTATAATATACTCTTTTGTCAAAGGTGGAACTCTAAGCCCACGATCTTGATTTTTTGTGACGCAGAAGCCAATTTTCATCATATAGTTTTCGATGTAGTCAAGCTTCCAATACAAAGAGAAAAGGGAATCCTCACATATTCTAAGGTTTTCATATTCGGCACAGAATTTACCGGACGATTGAAACTCTTTTATTACGTCCTTAGCTTGGCCTGATGGGGAAATTTGTCTCATCCAGCCATAAACTTTCACTGAAGGACTTGCATAATCAATGGGAAACGCTGGTACCATGTCATAACCAAGCGTTTTCAATGCTGCGAGCCTGTGATGCCCATCAACAACTAGATAGGAACTTAAGTCAACAACTATAGGCGAAACCTTTCTCGTTTTGATTATCTCTTGGATAGACCTTTCGAGGTTTTGAAAGTTTATATCCTCATGTCTAAGCAGCTTGTTGATTCCTACCTTGATTATCTTTTCGTTTGTAAAACTCACAGCAATAATTAATAGGACAAATCTGACATAAAGGTTTATTCGCCTTACAAGTCTTCCTCCCATGTGTTATGAGCAGATGATGTGCTTTTAGAAAGTCTTTGCCATGGAAAAGAGTCATTAGTCTATTCGATATTACTGTATACGTCTCTCGTTCTTTAGCTATTCCCAGTCTTACAGCTATTCGACGTATATGAGTATCGACAGGAAATGCTTCATACCCCTTACAAGTAAGTAGAACGACGTCAGCGGTCTTGTCTCCCACTCCAGGCAAGGATATTAGAATCTTTCTTGATGTTTCCGGTGATTCGTTCAAGATGTTCCATAAATCTCCATGATACTCTTTCAATAAAATTTGAGCTATCTCCTTCAGTTTTTTTGCCTTAGAGTTATTGAGACCCGAAAAACGTATACTTTCTGATATTAAGTTATAATCTGCATCGGCTATTTTTTTCACTTCTACACCTACCTTCTCCTCAAGGGTCTTAAACGATTTGTATGTAGATTTATCAGTGGTATTCTGTGAAAGAATAGTGGCGACTAGAACTTTGAATGGGTCTTTGGAGGAGATCCACACATCGAATGCAACAAAGTCTTTAGAGTCTATATGATACTCTTCGGAAAGTCTATCGAAAATCTCGCTTCCTTCACAATTCATGAAGAGATCAACTTCAGGCAAAACTAAAAATGTTCCGTAAATAAGGTATACATTCCCGTTACAGAAATCTATAAGTGAACATGACACAAAACCAAAGGGCAGAAAGTCTTAAAAAATAAGGGAAATAAAGAGACTTAATCGATGTACGAGCTAAAAGTAGTTTTACAATCAATAAGGGACGGCCACGTTAATCCTGGAGACGTGGTAGCTAAGAGTGGGCTACCTAGATACGAGATATTATCTATGTTTCATATACTTGAAGGATTAGGATTGATAGAGACAATATACTCTAGAGGATCTCATAAGGTATACAGACTGACTAAGAAAGGAGCAGAGATACTAGATGGACTGGAGAATGGTTACAATGTAGAAATGACAATAAGCAAAACACATAAAGAAAATAATTCCCTTGAAGCTGGAAGCTAAATCATTATTTAACATAAAATACGTAGAGGTTTCCGTTAGCACAAATACCTACAGTATTAACGTTTTTGCTGAAATTTACAAGAGATGATAATTTCACCATACCGTTTTCCGGCAATGAAAAAGAAACCTTGTATTCTACTTTGTTAATGAAAATTTTGGATATATTGACAGCTGAATTTCCATAATTATAAATATACAGTTGATTCATATTATTTCCAGTATCTATTAACGATATTTTAGTCAATAGCATATTTTGCTCTTCTCGATACATATTATTTGATATATTTAACTCGGATGAGTTAGCTTGATTAAAATAAATCATCAATGGAGGAATTAAAGAGAGAGTGACAGCAACGACGATCAAAGAAGAAAAAACGGATGAAATTGCCTTACGAGCCGGCATGGCTCATTCCACCGTTGCAGGGACACTCAATGTTTCGCTGAATGGCTGACCCGAGGATGTATCTCCTGAAATGGTCACGGTGTAGTAGCTACCTGCTGAGTAACTACCTGATAACGATAAAGATCCTTGAACTGACTGACCTGGATTGAGAGTTAGACCGTTTGATCCTAAAGTGAATGTCGAGTTTCCTACACTAATGGACTTGAGCACTACTTGTATATTACCGTCATTAGCGAAGCTATAGTCCACATACGCAGAATTGGACGTCGGATTCACAACCAGAGTGACACTAGGGGAAATATCCACTTGGTGAGTTAAGTTACCGAACATTCCCGTTGAGTAGGCGTATAGGAGACCTCCTAAGACTAGAGTTATTGATATCACCATTATTGTTCCTAACATAGAGGAAATCGCTTTCCTCCTTTTCAGGGTTTTCAAGTTTTTCACCTAATTTAAGTCTCTTCTTAAAGTGGAAGTGAGAAAAACGAAAGTATTATGGATATAACCGTAGTGACTAGTACCAAAGGGAAATTGAACAGCGTGAGTTTCGAGATCTTGGAGTATAAAATCTCTATCACTATAGTATAGACATTAACTAATTGGTTTAGAACGTATTTATCGCTAGCCATGAAGGAGAAAGAGAACAAAGTAAAATGAAAGAGGATTGGAGTTATTGCAGAGATCACAGTGAACAGCTGCAAATTAGACTGCATCGAAGATCTCATGTTTAACATTTCTTGAATTATTGCTGACAATTCTGAGAAAACCTTCGTGTCTACATAACCTAAAGTGTCAATCCTCCTTAGTAAATCTAATGTTGCATTAAAAGTCCAAGAAGGAGTCGTCATTTCTCTTTCATTATCGAGATTTTTAAGGAACTCTATAAGGTATTTCTTAGTTCTTAAATCTATATTCTCTGAATTTATAACTCTTTGAAGTGAAGACCTCAACCCATAGCCAACTCTAGAATAGTCAGATATCTTATCCAGTATCGCAGGAAGTTTAGAAGTTAATGAGTCCGCTACTCTAAGCTGTAGATAAAAAACAATTGACAACTCGAGAACTGCTACCATCAATGTCAAAGACGGTCCTAGATACTTGAGAAGCAAAATAGAGGATATCACCAAGACACCAGCTACACCTAATATCACTTTTTTGCTAAAACTGAAAATGTAATCACTACTAGGTTGAAAACTAGAGATTATTAAATAGAATACTGGAGATGATATTAAAGGTGTTATTACCTGAACTAAGTTAATACTCTTGTCGAATGCCAGTTGAAATGAGGTTAACATAATAGGAAATAGCAAGAAGAAGGAGAACATCACCTCCGAAAGATCCACTGACTTTTGTACATAAGAATTGAGATTCTGTTTCATTTCTCCCATTACCTTCTCCAGGCTCTGTTTGGCTCTCTGGTTAGTTGAGACTCCCACTAACTCTGTGTCTATAAACTCAGAGTAAATCCTCCCTAGCGCGTCCTTCCTATGCAGACGCGACCTCTCTAAGATAGCTGTGGTTGAAGTTAACCCTCTCATTCTAACATTTTTCTCTAACAGCATAGCCTCCTTTGAAATTCCTTTTAGAATCTTCGAATCTTTCAAATTTAATATAGATTGATAGAGAGATTTTCCTAATAATGAATTGGCATAAAGATAGGCGGAGAAAATAGGAACTTCCTTCTCTAGTGCCTTTAGAAATTCGTCTTTGGCTATTTTTTCCCTCAGCAAAGGACTTAGAAGAAGAAGCGACGGTATCAGAGAAGTAAAGATCAGGTCGTGATATATGTAAATTGAGCCTAAAATTATCAAAGATATGCTTGTGACTGATATTAAGAAATATATTTTATATTTTTTACAATATTCTGAAATATCGTCCCCAGTCAGCATCAAATCTCTTTCTAGCTTTTTGTTATAGAAATTACATATCCTACGAATAATATTATTTAACATTATAACCACTTAAATAGAACTTTTTAACGTGTAAGGAAACTTCTTCTGAAGAGGTTATGTTATTTGTCAATAACTCATGAAGTAACTTCTCCCTTCTACCGATCTCAGATTTTATCTCGTCAGCGGAAATACCATAGGTCCTTGAGATGAAGTCGAGTCTGTGAGAGACCCTTATCAGGTTTTCTGACGAAATAGGAATTAGACTTTCCTTCTCGTTTGACCAACTAAACACTTTTCTAAACTTCACTTTCTTACTTACTGAAGTTTCATAAAATGATACTACGACCCTCTTGTTAATACCGTCTTTACCTTTCCTTGATCCTAGGACTATAACACCCCATAGGTTCTGTAAAAAGAGCTTCGCCATCTCTGGTGTAAGTAAGCTTGAGATTCTAGTTATCGCCTCTCTAGGGGTTCCAGCATGGAACGTTGCCATTGAACCGTGTCCAGAAGCTGAAGCATGCACTAGAGCTTCTATCTCTTTCCCCCTTACCTCTCCGATCACTAAATAATCGGGTCTATATCTTAACGCTAATTTAGATAGCTCAAATAGAGATACGTCGTAACTTGATTGTAATGTAGTCCTACTGAAAAGCCTAACCCAGTTATCTTTGTTGAGATTTATTTCCGGCGTGTCTTCGATAGTTACAATTTTATATAATGGATTAGTGACTCCTAATAACGCATTAAGGAAAGTCGTTTTACCGGTTCCCGTAGGTCCTATAACCATCAGGAACGGTTTGAACTCTAATAAAAACCAAATATAGGCAAAAAATAACGGAGTAAAGACATTGTTCCTCAACATCGAAATAGGAGAAATAGGAGAAAAAGGAAACTTCCTTATGTCAAATGTAGAACCAGGCAAGCTTATTTCCTTTGATACTGTAGCAGCGACCCTGTGTCCTTCAGGCAATGAAAATTCTAGATATGGCTTTGCCAAACTGATTGATTTATCTGATTTATTTGCTAAATTTTCTATGCTATTTATTACCTCTTCTTCAGATCGGGGAATTATATTTGTTAATATTCTAGGATATCTCTCTATTCTTCTATGAACCAAAGTCACAGGATACCCATATCCTCTGCATTCTATTTCCTCAACTTCAGGATCAAGAATTGGGATAGTTAAATTACCATATAAGAATTTTTTCTTGATATAGTAGAGGATTTTTTCATAACTATCTTGATTTAGATCGTATTCAGAAAAATATTTTATTAGATGATTAAAATCTAATACAGTTGTATCTACATAAAATTTCCTCAACATTGAATCTAATATGTCCTTTTCTTCCTGGGTGAGCAAAGGTTCTTCCACTTTATATATCGGCACTTCTCCCTCCTCAATGTTTACGGTAACTGATAGAACCTTATAGGATAATATTGTTCCCATAAAACAAAAAATATAGATAAAGGTTTCAGAGGATTCCGAAAGTTTCTAGATGTTGCTTAATTTTAATGGAATTTAGATATGCAGTTTTGATAAAAGAAGATACTGTTAAATCTAAATTATAATTATATCTCCAGATAAGATCACCATCATAAAGACTTACAATCAGATTCGAACATTCTGGCAATAAATTCAATTTTATGGCTGCGTTTCCTTCCACGAGGTCCCTCCAGTCGTCGCTACAGTAAATGATTTCCATTCCAGCCTTTCTGCTTAGTTTAGTAGATAAGACAAGATCATTTCCTTCTATTTTAGCCGAAAAATCCAATAACGGAGTTTCCACTCCTTCTATCAAGAATTCTCTGGTTTCGTTTTCCTGAGATATAAATATCCTCCTAAGTCCGGGTTCAACCTTGATTTCCTTACCATCTAAATTCAAGATATCTCCTACCCTTGCCCTAAGTATACTCTTGTAAACGGAAATGGATCTAGCTGTTATTTGATGTTGTTCAAATAGATCCAGCTTACGGTCTTCTTCTATTTCTACAAATGAGTTTCTTATCTTTATCTTTTTATTAATTTCAGCACCAGTAGAATCTAATACCTTGATTGGTATAACATATTCTTTACAGAAGTTCTTATCTGTACAGAGTTTGACTACTTCGTGATCCAATTTATCTAAGTTTAATGGAATAATTATTTTTTCATTAAATTTTCCCTTTTCTAATTGAATATCTTTCTCTAAATTCCCTATCTGTATTTTTAGCTTAGTTTCTATGGATGAAATATACTTCAAATTAGCTTTCATGTAAGAATTCGAGCGAGGAGCTTTCAATATTTTAAAACCGTCTGGTCCCATTACTATGGTCGGTCTAACTAAGGAAACTGAAACCTTTTCTACATTTACTGGAAATTCTATATCAAATGAGTAAAAATTTGAATCTAATTTTAGTTTAATTTTATTATCAAAATTAACTGGATCTATATGAACCTGACATTTTTCTAAATCTAGGCTAGTTATCCTCCCGTTAATTGGAGTTACTTTAATTCGAGAGAGAAGCGGATAAGAAATCACAAGACTAGATGAATAAGTTATATTACTGTTTAATACAGTTATTTCATTAATAGGAAATAAGTCTAGAACTCCGTACCATTTGTTCTTTTTTAAAATGTAAACTTCTTTAGATGAAATATCAAATCCTGTTACATCAACAAATTTTCCAATTTCAACTAAATCTATGTTGAAGACGTGTAGCATGTCATCATTTACGAAAGCTAGAAGCTCTCCATTTGCTTTGACGTTGTCACTATTATTTGTAACACCAATATTATACCATGAGCCTCCCATATATTGTTTTATCTCGTTCCCACATAATAACACGTTATTTCCATTTAATTTACCAATAAAGCTAATGTATTCTTTTTTACAGATACCTACCAGACTGTCATCAATGTAAATCCTTCCTTTGGAATCAACACCGACATTTTCCTTTATGCTGAGATGCATCAATCCGTCCTTAAAGATCTCTTTTCGTGAAGAGATAAAATCAAATAGCAAGTTATAATCCTCATACAGTAAAGAAATAACGCTATTCCCTAAAATAAAGTACAAAGGAGAATCAAATGAATGCAATTTATTATTAAAACTTAGAAATAATTTCTGTTTATCAGAAAATACAGCTCTGTCTAGCTTCCTTTCAAAGAGGTCATATATATTTCCAGCTATTTCTACTTTCTTTCCAACTTTCCTGACCTTATTGATCTCACCATCTATAGTAATGAAGTCTAATATGTCTCTTCCTGTTTCTTCTTTCCTCTTTATTTTATTACCTTCATAATAATGAAAAGAGTCACCTACCTTTACAACCCATTCTCTTGCATCAACTTCATCGATGTCTATCATAGTATGATTAGAATTAGTTCTAAGAAAGACTGTGTTCCCAAATCTAGTAAGAGATACAGAAATTAAATCTGGAATGTTAATAAGTTTCTCATATTTTATATCTGGTATTTTCATATTATATTATAATTTTAATTTACGACAGAGTATATACCGATACTATAAAGTCATTTAGTTAAACAAATGTTAGCATTTCAGATATAAAATGATTATATTACTATAAATAATAAATTAAAAATATTTATAAATATAATATTAAGTACTTCTTTTATTGTATTTTAAACTTAGCTATATAAAATCCTTCTGTTTGTTCCGAAAAAGGAAAGAGTCTTGTAGATTGCACAGACTTAAATCCTCTATATGGGTGAGAGTATTTTTTCCTTAATGGTACTAAAAAATCTGAGAAGAGATCTGTGATTTCCTCTCCTTCCTCGGGAAAGATAGAACATACGGAATAAACCATCAAATAAGGCGAAAGGCGTTGAACAGCAGATCTTAATATCTCTTTCTGAATTCTCGAGAAAAAATCCACTTTTGTTTTGTCTTTAAGTGACAGCAAGATTGACGGATCGTTATAGATCATACCAGATGAAGAGCATGGAGCGTCCAAAAGAACCTTTTGAGCTACCAAAGACCTCATAGCCAATGTGGTTGAATCG
Organism: Sulfuracidifex tepidarius; assembly: GCF_008326425.1. Classification (NCBI taxonomy): domain Archaea; kingdom Thermoproteati; phylum Thermoproteota; class Thermoprotei; order Sulfolobales; family Sulfolobaceae; genus Sulfuracidifex; species Sulfuracidifex tepidarius. The sequence continues at coordinate 1,708,311 of NZ_AP018929.1, read as the reverse complement.
TGAAGAACAAAGGAAACCCGATCTAGATCTACTCCAGCCTTTTTTAGAAATAACCTCTCCTTTTCTAATCTCTTTTGATCCAGATCTAATGCAATTGCCTTAAACTTATTCTCTGTCAGCATAGCAAATAAGGATAGTTTATTCCCTGGAGCAGACGACAGATCGACTAGTTCATCACCAGCCTCAGCCTCTAGTTCATTTACTACTGCCACGCTCGCCTTATCCTGAATTATGACGCGAAAGTCCTTAACTAGATCTAACGAGGAGACATGAACTTTAGACTCCACTACCTTATATAAAAACTCGAAATCCTTATCTCTCTCTATTAAAACTCCGTTTTTCTCTAATTCCCTCGCTGTCTTCTCCTCGCTAGTTTTCAACGTGTTTACTCTCAGCCATAAGGTTCTTTTCCTTAGAGATGATACCAGAAGTTTGGTATCAAGATAGACCGAAAGTTCTTTCTCCATCCAGTCAGGCAATGAAGGAGATATCCTTTCCTTATTTTTAATCCAGTAATCTACTTTTTCGCTTCTTTTTCTACCATAAAGTGAGAAAAAATTCAGAATTATATCCCTAGATTCCTCCTCTATTAAGTCCCAGTTTATACCTTTGATTTTAGAGTCTTCCTTAGCTTTAACAATAGATACGCTCAACGGATATCCTTTCTCTATATAAAAAAGAAGCGACCTAAGAAACGTAATTCTCCAGTCAGCCAACTACGACCCCCATAATACCAAAGCTCAGTTGAATGATATCATACGAAACCATTTAAGGTTTCTAATTTATCTAAGAACAACCCAATATTATATATGAAGGATTTAGAGATATCAATAGCCCTTATGGTTTCATCTTTACCTATAGCAGAGCTAAATGTAGTTGAGGCGTTGTTACTACCCTCAATTTATATCCTAATAAGGATGATAAAGATAGTCATTTCTACAAAGAATTAAAAAATCTCTATATTTCTAAAATCTATATTACAAATCTTCTTTTTATTGCATAGATCGAAGAAGGTCCTTATGGCTTCCCTTCCCTTCAATCCGAGTTCTTTAGAGTACTTAGTTACTATACCCTTCTCTTCCTGAAATTTAGCTGATTCTCTAAATAAAACTTTAACCTTAGCTAAAGTTGATGAATCTAGCCTAGAAGACCCTATCACGTTAAGCACTAAAGGGCATGAGGGGCAATATCTTCTCCAAATAGAGTCCAGAGAAACATCGTAGTTCTCAAATGCTATTATCGAATCTCCTTTACATTGGTCTGAAACAACTGGTTGAATCTTCTGAGGTAATAAAAGCCTTAACAAATAATACTCTGTTGAGTTACTTCCTTTAACACATACGCTTGATATTTCTGGACTATCATTTAGTTTTTTAAGACCTAGTGTTTCAACAACTACAGCTCCATTAGTCACTATCTTTATATTATTTACAAAGTTAATAATAGGTAAAGGAATAAATGACAGATCTAAATCATTCAACTTGAACTTGAGCTCATCCGTCCTAATTTTAACAGGAATTATTTCTATTTCCCCTTGTACTTCACCCTCAAGTAACGGAATTATCGGCTTTAGTTCTTCATCGTCAGAATAGCCTATTTTTAGTTGCACAACTTCAAAAGAAGAAGGAACTATAATATAAGCTATCTGGAAATGCGAGTTACGATACTTGGCGGAGGATATTCTGGCCTAAATGCTTTTTATAATTTAAATGCAAATATTAATAAAAAATTAATATCTAATTCCAATAAGTTTACTTTCTACACTGCTTACTTACAGCACATAATTAACGGGGCAAATTACATTAGCAATATAAACTTTGTGAATATCAATGAAGTAAAAGAAATTGATATCGAAAGGAAAGAGGTTAAGTTCAGTGATGGAACAACTGATAATCCTGATGCTATGATCATTGCCTTAGGATGTAACAAGGGTAAGATAATTAAATCTATAGATACTCTGTTTAAAAAAGACAATCTATCGATACAACCAGAATCTTGGAGAGATGAAATTGTAGCAATTCAGTTGGCATTTTACCTTAAGAGACTCGGGAAGAACGTGAGTTATTCAGGGGATCTACTCAATTGGGCAGGAAAGAACATTAGCTCCGTGGTCAAAGAAGAGATGGAGAAAGCTCAAATAAAGATAGTAGAGAATGCTGATGACGTAATTCCAGAATGCCAGCCTCTGGAGGAAGTAGGAGAGTTCGACTATAAAACCAATTTTGAGATAAAAAAGGATATTTATGCCGTAGGAGATTTAATAAGAAAATGGCCCAGAACGGGAGAGCTTGCTATGCGCAGCGGAGTTTTCATCGGTAAACATCTAAGCGGGAAAACTAAGGATAATTTTAAACCTATATTAATAAATATAATAGATACCGGAAGAGGGAAAGCTATACATTTTAGAAGTGATATACCTTGGGGAGGAAACTTTGAAAGCGTAAAGACATCGAGGGTAAGGGCATTGATGAAGAGATTCATCGAGAAACATTACGTCTCTAGTAAAGGAAATATGGGATTCCTATATAGACTCTAGAGAGATACCTAGGGACCCGGGGGTATTCAGGGGGCTTACGCCTGAAGGGACCCTAGATATCTCTAGAACATATATAATAGTGAAGGGGTTAAAGTAGTTTCTCTTTTCTAGTCTACGTTTCAAATTGCCTTAACTTTCAGGATCAACAAAACTAAGTATTATTATACTTAATTATTTCTAATTATATCTATCTCTGTACTTAAGAAATAGAAATTAATTTTTATATGACTAGATATATAACTATGTAGAACATTACGGGTTATAAAAAGGGTATTCCTAAAGCTATGTCTATGTCAACGCCTAAACCAAGAACTATAGAAGAATAAATGTTATAATAAAACGCTCTTCCAAAATCTCCTCTAGAAGCCAAATAGTAAGCATATGCCATTATAATTCCATGAAGAATTGTTGACAGAAAGCCTATTGGACCTAGATTATATAAATAGTCTGCAAAGAAAGCTAGTACGACTGAGCCTACCTGATTAAGTCCGGCGAATTTCAAAGCATTACTACCCAACATCACAGCAAAGCTGTGAAGACCTAATTGACTGTCGAATTCTGCGTCTGGAATATGGTTATAAAGATCGAATCCCAGTGCCCAGAATATTGTGGACAGTACGAAAAGCCATGGAACATCGTAAATAATTTGTGGTAAAGAATTATACACTTGCCCTAATACTGCTACAGCACCGCTAAATACTGCTATCCCCTGTATAGAAGCTAAATGATAGTTTGCAAACGCTGTAAATCTTTTCATATAAGGATAAGTCATTACGACAGCTGCGACTATAGGAGAAAGGAGGAAAGCCCAAAAATTAACTAGATATGCAGAAACAAAGAAGCCTATTAGTCCAATGATTATCATGACCTTCGCTTCACTTACAGATATCACTCCAGTAACTAGTGGTCTAGTACGGGTTCTTGGATTGCGTGAATCTATTTCCCTATCAGCTAGATTATCGTTAGTCATACCAGCTATTCTTAGAAAGAATAGAGCTGAGAAAATCAAAACTAAATCATATATTGAAGGTATTCTTCTTAAAACTACAAAAGCGCCTAGGTAAGCCATAGGCAAGCTAAAAAGAGTTTGCTCTATCCTTAGAAACCTCATCAGAACATAAAACTTGCTTCTATTTTGTGAAGCTCCTCCAGGATCCCAATTCACACTTCTAAAGAAGAGAGAGCTCCTTTTATTTTCTTATTAACTTGGAGGTAGTAGTCTAGCCCATCTATTAAGGCTATTACAGAAGCCTCAATCACATTCGTTGAAACGCCCTCAGTTTTCCACATGTTCGTACCATCAGAAAATTCTATAGTCACTCTTACTAAACTCTCTGTATTCTTTACTTCTCCTGGCAAAATTACTCTATAATCTGTAAGTCTTATTGAAGCTATTTCTGGGAACACTTTAACTAGAGCAGACCTTATCGCTTTGTCAAGCGCATGAACTGGACCTACACCTTCTGATACTTCTAAGTTAGAATTGACCTTAACTACCGCTATAGACATACCACTATTTTCTCCTATCACTTTCCAGTAATCTAATTTTATAAATGGATAATAAATGCCTAAAGCTTTCATAGCTATGAGCACAGCGGAAGACGGGGCTATGTCAAAGCTGTATCCCATGTTCTCTTTCTCCTTTATCAATTCAAGTGCTTTCTTCAATTTCGGATCCTTCTTGTCTATCTCTATTCCTATATTCTTCAGATATGTTAGAAGATTAGATGTACCAGATAATTCTGATATCACAAATTTTCTGTTATTCCCAACAAGAGTCGGGTCTAAATGCTCATACGCTCTAGGAACTTTTATTACTGCATCGACGTGAACTCCTGCCTTATGAGTAAAAGCGTTCTCTCCCACATAAGGTTGATAAGGATTAGGATTGATCCCAGCTAGTTCGTAAACCAACTTGGAGACTTGCTTCAGTTTTTTCATACTTTCTTCTCCATTTAGAACCATCATTTTCATTTTATAGTATATTGTAGGCAATATTTGTATAAGATCTGCATTACCAGTTCTCTCCCCTAGCCCGTTTACAGTGCCTTGTACATGCGTGGCTCCAGCACTCAAAGCTAGTAAAGAATTCGCTACAGCACATCCTATGTCGTTATGCATATGGACTCCCAGCCTAGAGGATATATTTTCTCTAACATTCTTAGTTACTTCGAACACCTCAATAGGCGTAGTTCCTCCATTTGTATCGGCTAATACTATGACGTCTGCACCTCCTTTCTCAGCATTTCTCAGTACATTCATTGCATACTCTCTGTTATCCTTATAGCCCTGATAGAAATGTTCTGCATCAAAAATGACTTTTAATCCATGCTCTTTTAGATAATGTATACTATCGTATACTATTTCCAGGTTCTCCTCTAGACTCGACTTAATGACATCTCTTACATGGAGGTCCCATGACTTTCCAAAAAGTACTGCCACATCAACGTCTGCTTCCAAAATTGAATTTAGAGACACGTCATCTTCAGGTCTTATCCCTTTTCTTCTCGTGCTTCCGAATGCAGCAATCTTTGCTCTAGATAGAGATATATCCTTCATTTTCATGAAGAACTCCTTGTCCTTTGGATTCGATCCAGGCCATCCGCCTTCTATGTAGTCTATCCCTAACTGATCTAGCTCCTGGGCTATTCGTATCTTATCCTTTAAAGTAAAACCTATATTGGCTGTCTGAGAACCATCTCTTAATGTTGTATCTAATACCTCAACAACGGATTTCTTGAACACCGAACATAGGTGAATGTAATTGAAGAGATTTATAAGGTTTGATAATAAAGATAGATCATCTGGGCTTAAACTGCTCGGGGTTGGAGTCCTAATATTCCTAGTCCTGTTAGGATTAGAATTATCATTACCTTTCTATTATCCTAGCTATGCCACAGTTGAGAACACTTTTCATTCAAATTTTAAAGAAATTAGCCTGACGCCAGGGAAAGGGGTTCTCGTAGCTAACATAAACGTTACTAAAGACGATAACACGTTAATCGCATTTATAGATGATCAAAACGATAAAGTGAATGTTACTGTAGTAGGAAATGGAAATTCTCTAACTAATGCCATAGACTTTACTGAGACTCTGCCTCCTGGGAAGTACTCCATCTATCTTTTAGATACTTCAAATAACAGTTACAACGTAGGATTTACTTATGGAATTTTCCAGGGATCCTTCATAAATAGGTTTTACTCAGGTTTAGGAATATACCAGACCGTACTAGAAATAGGAATGTCGTTAGGCGCAGTACTGGCTATAATCGGACTAATTCTATTCCTTATCTCCTTAAGAAAGAACAGACGCTAGCCATGGTAAGCCCAGAGTAATGAAACTTGGTCCAAGATGGGCTAAGAAGTCACCCGAAGAGAAAACTATTTTTTTATCTAAAAGAAAATCTAAATTCCTTTTCTTGATGCTGTCTATGAACCTTACCTTCTCATTTTCTGTAAGCCTCTTGGGTTCATAAATCACAATATCTGGATCTGATCTACGTAGGACATCATAATCTGGTTCAAAATACGCATCATAATAATTATCGAAGACATTCCTAACACCTAAAATGTGAAGTGCGTGAGTCACGTGAGTAGGATAACCGATGGTTATGGGGCCACCCAGGTCAAATTCTACGTATACTTTTACACTCTTCCTCAAGAAACATGTGTATTGACTAATAATTGAAACTAGCTTCCTTTGCAGGTTCATAGCTAGATGCTGGGCGTTCAAAACGTTGCTAATGAGTATCACATTGTCAAGGATAGAATTCAAACTATAAGGGACTGGAAGAGGATAAACAGCATAGCCTTCTTCAATGAGCTTCTTCACGAGATTCTTTTGAGCACCATAGGATGTAAGGATCACGTCTGGGGATATCTGATCAAGCATTTCGTAATTTACGTGAGTGTAACTTCCTATCTTCGGAAGGGCCTTTGCCTCTGGTGGTCTATAGCTGAATGCGTCAGTAGCCTTAACGAGATGACCAAGACCTAACATAAATATTGTCTCTGTCGCTCCGGGATCAAGAGACACTATTTTTGATATTCTCAAGGGAAGGAGAATTCTCTCGTCTAATAAGGGATTATAGACTCTCTTGGTTTCCATTGAACCCTACCTACTTGATACCTAAGCAGGTTATCACTCCCATGGCTCTTTTCTTTGGTTTAAGCAATAGTTTCCCCCCATTTCTAGAGAGAATATGAGAACATAATTCCATGTAATCATTCTCGTCTGTGGTGTACATTTCAACATCGAGCTTGCATACGTCAGTTCTTAATACATGGGTTATTCCATCAAGGAACTTCATATTTGTATGCTGAGGAACGAATAGCTTATCTACCCTTTTTTCAAAGAGGAAGGCAGACTTCATAGTAGTGAAAATAGAATATATTATGGTCTCTAGTGGGGTTGAATTAGTAAACCAGATAGGAAATAGTATCTCCCTGGGCTTTAATATAGCCTTACCAGTACCAATGTACTTCTCGTAATCTTTAGTTACTATTATATCAGCTTTATCTAGCTCTTTCACTATTTCAAATCCATCATTTATTTTTAGCTCCATGCATTTGCAATCCACTAATATCCTTACTTTTTTCTCTTCCCTCAAAGTTCTATTAACAGCAGATTTAGTCTCTGGGTTAATTATTTTTAGTCCATTTACCCATAAAAATTCATCCAGGGTAGATATTACATTCTGAGAGAAAAACGAAGTCAATACAAGTTCTGCCCCTAGTAAATCCGAGATCATACTACCTAACAGTGAACCACCTCTGGTCTCTCCTATCAAAGGAATGACATAAGATCCATCTTCTGAAATTGATATCAGAATACGATTTTTTCGTCGATTTAGTTTATTGAAATATTTTATTGCGGTTTCTGTCGAACCTATTACTATAATAACGTTCGCTTTCGTAGGATAAGTTATGAGATATCCTAGATCATCCATTATTTCAAACACACTCTTGAAAGTCGCACTTCCTTTTTTCCCCACGATCGAAATTTCCGAAATAAACAATGCATCATTAATTACACTCTATTTCCTTTTAAACGCCTTTATCAATTAATTCTATAAAAAAGGAGGAAAACCTATAATCAAAAGTACAGAATAACCCAGGAGTATAAAGGGAATTACAGGAACTCCCCATGCTACCCATATTTTATCTTCCTCTCTTAAGACTCCACTGTCTAAGAGTTCCTTGAATTTTTTCCTCCATTCCGAATCGTCTTCATCTATAGAGAAGGAAAGCCTAATTTGCTTTTTCCCTTCAGGATCAATTTCTGTTAGAGGAAATACAAATTTACTACCCAGAAATTTTTTTACTGTGATTTGTTTTCCTGAAAAGGCTAGAAGAAGCCTATTTTTTAGATTAAAGTTTTGTGGGGTATATCTATAATTTCTTAATACATTTATGAGGCCAGCTATGGTTATTGGAACTAGTGAGTATATAAGAACGATTAATGGCTCTATTCCTTCACTGATTAGAAATGAATCTCCCATCAATGTGTTCATATGTGCGTTTGCTAGGTTGAGTATTATTAAAAGAAATAGATCAGCTCCACCTAAAAGTGATAGATAGTAAAAGACTAGTATTACTATCGATGTAATTATATATGAATATGCGAAGAGAAATAAATTAAGATAATGAAAATTTAAGAAACCAAATATAACTAGAGGAGAGTAAAAAACCCATATTAGCGGATTCACCTCTCTATATTTTATGTCAAGATATGAAGTATGTGCAAGCATTACTAGAGAAAGAAGAACTTGCAAAATATTCAGCGCATCCATCCAAATCACGGCAGGAAGTCCTCCTCACTCAACCCTCTAAGGGGCAGTCTGAGGACTAGATACCCCTACTTTATCAAAGAAGATCTTAGATCTTAAAAAGCTAACTGAATAGGAAAACGATATTATCAAGATAGAAAAGCTGGAGAAGGTGTGGCGGGCCCGCCGGGATTCGAACCCGGGACCTACGGGTCTCTCCAGCGGTTAAAAGCCCGCCGCTCTGCCTAGCTGAGCTACGGGCCCAAACCTTTTCTTTCTTGAACGAATTTAAACTTAATGCTAGAAACTTGTAATGCTAGAAGACTTTAATGCTACTAGTAAAAAATCATTGTATATTGAAAATTACTTTAAAAATAAGATAAATATTTTCTTCATTGTTTTCTTAGCATTCTGGATACTCCCATAAGTTGCATCTCATTAGTGCCCTCTGCTATCTCCATTACTTTGGAGTCTCTGTAAAGTCTCTCTACCTTTGATCCTCTAGTAAGCCCATGGCCACCGTAGATGTGTAACGCAAGCCTAGATATCTCTGCAGACACTGTAGCAGCGTAATACTTTGCCATGGAAGCCTCTGAGAGTGCCTCCTTTCCCTTATCGAAGAGATATGCAGCTCTCATTGTAAGAAGCCTCGCGGCTTCTACTTTTATGAAAGCGTCAGCTAGATTGAAACCTATCCATTCCTGGTCAATTAATGCTTTACCGAATTGCTTTCTGGCATTAGCTCTGTTAACTGCTTCATCCAATGAACCTCTGGCTATTCCCACAGCTATTCCAGCGTATCCGTTTCTGCTCACCATCAAAGCTTTTATAGCTCCTTTGTATGCGTCACCTTCCTTTCCTATTATAGAGTCTTTAGGGACTCTAGCGTTATTGAATTTAACATATGATACTCCTGCCCCCCTTATTCCCATTAAGTCAAGCTTATGCACTTCTACCCCTGGGGTTTTGGAATCAATAAGAAGAAGTGAAACTCCTTGTTTATCGCCTACATTCCCGCTAGTCCTAGCCAAAACCACCATCTTAGTTGAGAAAGATCCAGCACTCGTGAAAATCTTTTCACCGTTTATTAGAAGCTCATTGCCATCGGGTTTAGCAGTGGTTTGAAATGCTCCTAAGTCTGATCCAGCTGCTGGTTCTGTTAAAGCTACAGCGTATATCTCCTTCCCTTTATTTCCTGCCTCTATCCAATCTTTAGCACTATCTCCTCCTACCGAAAGTAAAAGCTGAAGAGCATTGAGTTGCGTATGAAGACTGTGAGAAGCCCCTCCACTTTCTGCGCCAAGCTCCTCTGTAGCTATTGCAAAGGCAGTTTCGCCCAGTCCCAATCCTCCAAAGCTTGGTGGTATCTTCATTCCTAACAATCCTCTTTGCCCCATATCTTGGACTATCTTCTCTCCTCCATCGTTAGTTTCGTCCATATGCTTGGCATAGTCTTTAACTACAGTCTGTGAATATTCTCTTACTTTTGCTTGGTATTCCTCCACTTCTTTTGATAATTCGTACATAGAGATCGTTTATATAAAAAGTATAAACTGCTTTAAAGTTTAGCATTAGTTAGAAGTACTTACTCTCTCCTGCACGTGCTTCAATTAGTCGTAGAGATGAAAGGCAGAATAGTAATCACCTTTTTAAATATAAGAGTAACCGCACAACTTTCCTCTAATCCAAGTCATAGACCAATGAGGGTGTGGCGGGCCCGCCGGGATTCGAACCCGGGACCTACGGGTACCTCCACCTAGCCAGATTTTGCGGTTAAGAGCCCGTCGCTCTACCTGGCTAAGCTACGGGCCCACAAAAGAATGTTAAGATCTTAGTATAAAAAGTAATCCCTTCCTAGATTTTCCTCAAAGAATCTGTTATTAACTTAATAGTTTTTCTTTTACTTTGAAGTTTCTTTACCACTATAGCTCCTTTATACTTTCTTGACCTAGGAAATTGCTTATCCTGAAGGAATTCTGGTTCTAGACCCAAGCTTTTGCAAACAGAAATTACATTTTCGAGAGAACATTTAATTTTAGGAGATCTCCTTCCCTTACTCCTACTTTCAGCCAAAAAGTAAGAAGGCCAAATAATTATCTTTTCTCCCTTGAAATCTCTAGTGCTCATTGCTTAACTAGCACCGCATTGATAACCCCATCTTGACCGGGGCTGGATGTGACTACCGCTTCTCCTAGTTCAGTATTTATTCTAGCTCCCTTTATTATAATTCTTCTTCTTGCCAGTTCTTTATTTGCAGGAGTTGCGATAACACCCAATACTTTCACCTTCTTTGCTGTACTATCGGCAGGATTTATCACGTTGGCATAAACAGCATATCTTAACTTTACTTTCGTGTTTCCTCCCATAGTTCTTTCTTTAACTCTAATTTCTTCGTCCGATAACACGGTGTAAGTAGGGGAGCCACCTAACTCACTCTTTCTTTTGTCCCTTTTCTTACCCTTCATTCCTCCTGTAATCTTTCTCAAGTCATTTCCTTGATAAAATCCCATAAATTATCAAGATGATATTTGGTCGTTTAATAAAAATTTAAGCCCCGTAGTTCCTCTTCCGTTTTTGATAAGATCTAATTGCCCTCCATAGGTCTATCTTCCTGAAATCAGGCCAATAAGCGTCACAGAAGAATAGCTCGGAGTAGGCCATATGCCATAATAAGAAATTCGATATTCTGACTTCACCAGATGTTCTTATTACAAGATCTATATCGCTAAGCTCACTGTCATAAAAATATTTCTTGAATGTTTCTTCATCTAATTTGAGTTCTGCCATATTCGATGTTCTATACTCTTTGAGAACCCTAGCTACAGCATCTAGAATTTCTTGTCTTCCTCCATAGCATATAGCCAAAGTAAGCTTTTTCTTAGAGTAATTAGATGTTTTCTCCACGACGTTGCTTATCATAGATCTCATATCTGCAGGAAGGAGTTCCAGTTTGCCTATAGCACTTACTTTCACTTCGTTATCTCGAATTAAATCATCAGTCAGAAGATCTTCCAAACCTTTTTTGATATAACGTAATACAATATTGAGTTCATCTCTATTTCTCCTTTCACAGTTTTCTGTGGATAAGGCAAAAACACTTATGTTGCTCACATTCATATCCAACAGCCAAATCAGAACTTCCCGTAATTTCCTGTAACCGTTAAGATAAGCTTCCTCGATTTGAGCTCCCTTTAGTTTAGCCCATCGTCTATTTCCATCCGGTATTATCCCAACATGTTTAGGAAATGGACCTTGCTTTATCTGGTTCCATAGAAATTTCTCATAAACGCTATAAATAGGTCTGAATATCATTTCTTTCCCATTTTTTGCCATAGATCCTCTATCGTGTTAACATAGGAGGAAACAGATATATATATTTCTTCCAAGTTTATTTTTTCAAAGTTTGTATGTTCCAACTTGGATTCCCCAGGTCCATATGCTACTATTTCGTCGGAAATCTGAGCCAGTAAATTCATATCGCTGGTACCGGCTTTCTTAACTAATCTAGGTTTAAGACCTTGCTTCAATAAAGAACGTTGCAACGACTTCACTAGAGCAGATATAGGAGCCTTCACGGGAGGTATTTGCTCCACTATCTTAATTTCACATAGATTAAATTTTTCTTTGACTTTCTCTAGGATCTCGTTATAATTAGAAGAAACGGAAAACCTGCAATCAAAATGAAGATAACATGTGGACGGCGTAACGTTCATTGCTTCGCCACACCTCATAATGGTAGGAACTAAGGATGGAGAGTCGTAACTTGATGGTAGGTTTGAGATTTCTGAGAGTTTCCTTGCTACCTCGAGCAACAGATTCGTAGAAGAGGAAGAAGCATGTTCTCCTACGCCGTTACACACAACGTCGAAATGAGCTACACCTCTGTATTCAATAACTATGTCAGATGTGTTCGATGGCTCTCCGATTATAGTAGCCTTGAACCTTTTCCCTGAATTTAAGAGTTCTCTTGCTCCTTTGCTCTTGTTCTCCTCATCAGATAATCCAGCTACAGTAACGTCTATTCCTCTCTGCTTTAAATACCAACCAGCTAAGATCATGCTAGTGAGTGGACCTTTTGCGTCTACAACTCCACGTCCAAATACAGTTTCACCTTCTTCCTTAGGTTCTATGAAGCCGGGCACAGTATCTATATGAGATGCAAGCAAGAAATCGGAGCCGGGATTTAGATAATAGGAATGACTCTCAGTTTCCACTAGAGGAATTGATAAATCGTCTGCTATTTCCTTCATAACGTTACTAGCTTTCTCCTCTTCTCCTGAAGGAGTGTAAACTGAGGCAAGTTTAAGAAGAACTTGTCTTGCCTTCTGTTTCAAGGATTCCCTTTCTAGTTGCATTTACAGCCCACTCCATATCTTCTTTCGTAATTAAATACGGGGACAAGAATCTGATTGTAGTAATACCAGCCTTAAGAGATAGAACTTTATTGTCCTGAAGTACCTTTATGGCTAAACCTGGATTCAGTTTAAGATCTATTCCTATCATAAGTCCTTTTCCTCTTACTTCTCTTACCGATCTATGGGCTCCAAGCTCTTCAGATAGTAACTTCATAAACATATCACCTTTCGTAGCTGCCTGCTCTGGAACATTATCCTCTTTAACTACCTTTGCCGCAGCAGTAACTGCAGCTACAGCTAAGGGATTGCCTCCGTAAGTAGTCCCGTGATCGCCCTCCTCTAATTTCTGTGCTATCCATTCAGGCACGAAAACAGCGCTCACCGGAAATCCGCCTCCTATAGCCTTAGCCGAGGCAACGATATCTGGTATTACTCCATAATGTTGGTACGCCCAAACCTTCCCCGTTCTTCCGAATCCAGTTTGAACTTCATCAGCTATCATAAAAGCTCCTTTATCTTTCGTTATTTCTCTTATAGCTTTTATGAAATCTAACCTTGCTGGTATTACTCCTCCCTCCCCTTGAACAGGCTCTACAATAACGGCTGCAACATCATCACCTATGGATTTGAGAGCATCGACGTTGTTGTATTCCAAGAACTCCACTGGACCTACTAGAGGCTCAAAGGGTTCTCTATATTTCTTGTTCCAAGTTACAGACAACGATCCCGCTGTTCTTCCGTGAAAAGAGTTCTTAAACGCAACCAGCTTTTTACGCTTAGTTATTTTTTTAGCTATTTTTAAAGAGAATTCTACTGCCTCCGTACCGCTGTTTAGAAGGAAAACATATGGCATATCGTCCGGCTTTAATGGATCAAGTTCCTTCAGCATTTCCTCCCTGATGGGAGTGTCGAAGGCCGTAGTTAATGACATTACTTCGTCCAGTTGTTTTTTGATATACTCAACAACTTTATCGTTCCTATGACCTAGGAATGCTACTCCGTACCCCGCATGAAGATCCAGGAACTTATTTCCTTCGTTATCCCAAGCATATTGACCCTTAGCCTTAACTATGGACAGTCCTCTACTTTTATAAAGTTCTAGATACTTCATCATTTCTTATACCACTCCATTAGCTTGGTAATAAGATATTTTGATACATTAAAACCGGTAACCCTTACAGTATTCTTAAACTCTGGCACTCCGTTGACCTCATCTATAACGTAACCTTTCTCCTTATCCTCAAACACATCTATTCCGAGAAAGAATCCTCCTATTTTGTCTTTAACCTTCAGGGCAAGCTCCCTTAGTTCAGCGTCAATAGCAAGCGGTTCCGCTTTAGCTCCGAGGGCAGTGTTTGTGCGCCAGTTTTTAGGGTTTACTCTGTAAATCCCGACTGGTGCATCATCCCCTATAGCAAATATCCTTATGTCCCTATCAGGTTTTTTTACAAATTCTTGAATATAATAAATTGATCTGTAATACATACTTGTGAACTCTTGGTACTCCATGAAGCTTCTCAAGGAGTCCTCATCTTGTGCCTTCGCTATCATTCTGCCCCAGCTTCCTTCTATCGGTTTTATTACGACTGGATATCCTAATGTAGAGGCCGACGAAAGAGCCATATCCTTTTCCATACTGACTGCAGTTCTAGGCGTCTTTATGTCGGCTCTTGATAGAATGAAAGTAGTGAAAGCCTTATTCTCACTTTTTATGAGAGTCACGTAGTCGTTAACTATAGGGATTCCTTGACTCTCTATTAAGAACGAAGTCATAACCGCCCTGCTGTGAGAAACGTTCCTTTGTATAAAGAGGTCTGCTTCTATATCAATATTTGAGTCTGAATAAAAAATACCTTGCTTGGAATAAAACGGAATAACTTGATGCCCCTCATTCTTCGCTTCCTGAATAATGTTCTTCTCTTCCCATCTTGGTAGGTCGTATGCTATACCTACCTTCACTCTCCCCAATCCTCTCCTACTTGTTCTGCTAGCTTTAATGATAACTTATCTCCATTCTTTACAACTTCAAGCTGAGCTCCACATTCATGTTCTACCAACTCTCCTGGCAAAGCATCATCTTCAACTGTAACATCTCCTCCACAGACTGGACACTTCAAGACGACCATATTCGAAACCCAATTAACCAACCACGGCAAGGAGAAAAAGCTTTTTCATAAAAAATGGTTTCATTCTAGAACCATGTTCTAAGTATTATCGTACTGTTCGTTCCCATTACTCCCTGAATGCTTCTTATTTCGTCTATGGTTCTGTTTATGGACGAGATATTTGTTCCACGAACAACAACTATTATATCATAGTCTCCAGTAGTTTCATAAACTACTTCTACTCCCTGAGTTTTAGCTATCTTCTTCGAGATCTCAGGTGTAGGTATTTGAGGAGAAGACTTTACCATCACAATAGCCTTAACTTCATTAGCTAACTCATAGTCTATAGTAAATCTCTTAATAATACCTATACGTATTAGTTTTTCAATTCTCTTTCTTATGGCTGCTTCGCTTACCTTTAGGTCTTTAGCAATGAGAGTGTATGGAGTTCTCGCATTTTTCTTCAGTATTTCTAGTATACGCTGGTCATTCTCATCTACATCAGCCATTACGTATCACCGTCCCATTTTCGGATAGAGCGTTAGATATAGGATCTTCTATAATACCTGAGGAGATCACTACTTTCTTAACGCCGTTCTCCACAGCCTCTAACCCCATAAGTACCTTTCTGTTCATACCTGGACCAATTTGATTTACTATTTCCTTACTTTTAGTAGTTGATATCTCTTTTAGAACTGTATCGTTCAATTTCACACCTTCTACATCAGTTAATAGTATTAAGTATTCAGCTTTTAAGGAAGTAGACAGAGCATAAGCCATCTGATCTCCATCTACATTGAGCATACTGCCTTCCTCTACATCAACTGCTAACGGAGACATTACTACGCTGTCAAAATGCTCTAAAAGTGAGTTGATCTTCACTGAGTCCACTTCTTTTATTTTCCCCGTAAATCCGCCTTCAATTATCATTTTCTTTCCTCTTTCGTTTATAATAACTATTCTTTTCTTCCTTTGAGCTATTACCATCTTTCCATCTGCGCCCGTGATTCCTATTGGATTTCTACCGAGATTCACCAAGCCAGTAACTATTCTTTTATTAATCCAGCTCATAACCATAATGAAAACATCAAGCTCTTCTTTGGAAGTATACCTGCTACGTATCCCCTCAGGCGAGGTAACAAACTTAGGCTCCACGCCTAGCTTCATTGAGTATTCCGTCACCAGATCGCCTCCTCCATGAACTAAAACGAATTTCTCATTTACTTTTGATAGACTCTTGATCAAATTTTGTAAATTGTTCTTTATTACTCTCCCTCCAGTTTTTACTACAATCATATCAGGCAGGCCTCAGGGGTGGTATTCTCAGTCCCTCATCTTCGTCCAGACCTACAGATAGATTAAATGCCTGAATCGCTTGGCCGGCTGCACCTTTTACCAAGTTGTCTATAGCCGAAAACATCGTAATCCTTCCTACTCTAGATTCTGTAGCAAAACCCACGTCTGCAAAATTACTACCTATTACGTACTTTGGATCAGGATAGGGGTGAATATTTCCTCTTATTATTCTTATGAATTTTCTACCACGGTAAAATGAGGCTAAATTTTTCCAGAGAGTCATATCATCTACTTCTCCCCACGTATGAGCTGATGCTAAAGCTCCCCTTACACTACTCACAGCGTGAGGAACTATACTAACCTTTATTTTATCCTTAGCGAGCAGTGAAAGTTCCTGTTCCGCCTCTGCAGCATGCCTGTGTCCCTCAGCATCATAAGGCCTTATTGCGTTCTGTCTCTCTGGATGATGACTACCTTCCGATGGTTTAGCCCCGCCTTCACTACTGCTTACTTTCACATCACTTACAAATTTGTTAGAATCTACTACTTTTGAAGCTACTACCGGGGCCAAAGCAAGGATCGTAGCAGTAGCGTTGCAACCAGGAGACGCAATTAGTTTGGTATTTTTTAATTCTTCATAATGAATTTCTGGAAGACCGTAAACAAACTTCTGTAGCAGATCTGGATATGGATGTTCGTAGCCATACCATTCTTTATACAGTTCAGAGTTCTTTAACCTAAAATCGGCGCTCAAATCTACTACCCGCATTCCCCTTTCTACTAGATCCGGAACATACTTGACTGATACCTTATGTGGAAGGCCTAGAAAAACAGCATCTGCCTTTTCAGTAATTTTATCCATATTTAAATCTGAAAAGCTTATCGATAAAAAACCCTTCAAATTTGGATGAACGAGGGATATAGGCTTACCTGCATATTCTCTAGACGTAACTGCTGTTATCTCAAGATGTGGATGGATAGATAGGAGCCTTAGCAACTCTCCCCCAGTATAACCCGAACCTCCAATTACGGCAACTCTAACTTTGGATTCCATTAAAACCAATATAGATTATAAATAGTTTTAAACTATTAGTATACCTTTGAATGGAATCTGATATCGAAGAACTGAGAAAATTTTTAGAGAATAAGATATCCTCTTTAAGAAAAGAATTAGAGCTCTATGAATACCTTTTGAGCATACTGGAGTCTGGTTACATGCCTTCTATAAAGGGAACTAAAGGAACATTAGAATATATAAAAAATAAAAGGGGCGAAATAGTAGCAGATGTGATATACACCCCGCCCGTAGTCAAGGTAATTGTCAAGGCTAGACAGAACATATCTAAAGTCTACATCACCGCTCTCTCAAAGATTTTGGACTCCGAGAAAATTATTAGCAAGATAGATTACGACATAAATATAGACAAAGACGAATTACGAGAGATAATAATTAGAAATGTAAATAATGATATAATATTTAGTAAAATAAAGGCTGGTTTGCAATCTATTCTAGAAAGGGCAACAACTCAGTGAGATTCTTTAATGAAATTGAACAGAGATACTACTAGAGGCCTCGGATCTCCCAGAAATCTAATTACGCCCTCTCCTTTTCCTAAGTATTCTATTGTATTCCATAAAATTTCATCATTGATGTCCATGAAACGTTTGACTTCCTTCCAGAACTCTTTATCACCATTATTTAACACTACAAGCAGACCTGAATTGTCTATATAGATAGGAAGGTTCTCTCCAAGATCCTCTAGATTCTGTGAAGACATAATAATTGAGATTCCATGGCCTCTGCCTTTCTTTATTATGTCTGCAATTATCGAATAAGTAGAGTTTTCATCCTTAAGTAACGTCCACGCCTCGTCGACAATAATAGCAATTCTATTACTTTCATCAGTAATTTTCTGAGAAAACTTGTTATAAATTCTAAGAATGACCGTGTATATTATAAATTTTTTTAATTCATCGGACTTTATTAATGTTAAATCCACAACGTTTATTCCTCCGTACTCCAACCTTGAGAGAACGTCACCATTAGAGTTTGACGATGGCTCAATATAATCCAGTATATCGAATATTTTTTCAAATAAGTTTTGCTCGTCAAAATTCTCAATTGAACCCCTTACATGATTTTTCATTTCTTTCCATGATCTAATCCTACCATTAACTGAGTCCCTAAGGAGCTTATATAAAATAGATGATTCCACACGATTTAGTCTGAATGATGCAGATATTACAGATTCCAACTGAAGCACTTTTATCTCATCAGGAACACTCCATTCCTGAAAAGATCCTACAGAGTAAACTAATGGGTTTATAACTTTAAAAGGCAATTTATATTCTCTTAATCTTTTCTTTATATCACCTTTTATATCGAAGAATACAACTGATGAGTCTAGACTTAGATTATAAAGAGAACCAAGCCACAGCAGAAATTCAGTTTTACCAGAACCGGTAGGTCCTATAACTATTGCATGTCTATTTGAAGTTAAAAACGGATTCCAGAAAATTAGCTTATTATGTATGATTTCCTTTCCTATAGGTATTCCTGACTCTATTAGGTCAAAGTTAGGCTCCTTTTCTATAGAAAATGGGGTCATAAAAGGAATATGAAAAGAAGTAGTGACCTTGGTTTTTTCTTTTCTTACAGGATATATCAAGCTTGAAAGAACAGTCTGTGTTTCCTTTTCGTCTGCTTCTCTGCACCTTATACCTATTGCCTCTAGACCTCTTTTGATTACCCTAACAGATTCTAAGGCTGTACCCTTATCAGTTGATGATATTAAAATAAACATCTGATATCTGAACGGGACTTCTCCTTCTTCAATTTTTGAAAGAATTGAAGTTAAAACCTCAACCTTCCTTTTCGCTTTCTCATTAGAGGGATCGTTTTCCAAGATTACCTTGAGGTTCTGTATATTTGATACAATAGAGTCTAAATATTTTGTTTTATCGATAGGTATTTTCCTTAGTATCAAATCTACACCGTTTACGGTTCCAATAATTTTGTAGAACGAAGCTATTTTAGATTTTAATGAAGTTTCAGTAAAGTCTCTATAATCTGCACGGATGTCCTCTACGACCAGTACGGCTTTATATGAGTTCCTGTTGAGTTGAATGAGATTTCTGTCAACTGTTATACTTAATTTCTCGTTATGCTGATACTTAAAGAAGATAATAAGTAAAACAATTGATATTATTGAAACAACAGATGCAAGATACGTAGATGAAAAAAATGAATAGATAGCAAAAAATCCGAGCAAAAGCAGAGAAATAAATAGCAACTTCTCTTTGTCTACGGTAATCATAATAATATGACTTTGAATTTAATGACACGCAGATGGGAGTGAAAGTAAAACGAACAATATTTTACATATAACTTAGCTTATTTTGAAGATAAGAGATATAAATGCAATAAAGTGCATTTTTGACACGTTATAGCTCTATATTGGCGTGAACTAAACGTAGGTCTTCTTCGGTTTTCTTAAGTCTTATCATTAAGTCGGCAACTATTCCATCTAAGAATATCTGTGTAGTGTCCTCAAAAAGTGTTCCTAACGGAGCTAAAGGTTCTGTTATGCCCAATATTTGTCTCGTAAAGTAGTCTTCTCCCTTAGAATATTTAGTCCTTCCAGGAATTTCAACTACTACATCAGCTACTCTTGCTAATGGACTATCTGCATAGCTCGTTATAGCAATTAATTTAGCTTTTGCTTCCTTTGCGGCTTCTGCTGCAGTATATATCAGCTTTGTCCTACCTGAACCAGATATTGCTATAACTAGATCTTTATCTCCTATAGCTGGAACTATTGTTTCCCCTAAAACATAAGCATTATATCCTAAATGAAGAAGTCTCATAGCAAATGCTCTTCCTACAAGACCGCTTCTGCCTGCTCCCATTACAAGGACTTTTCTATCATGATGATTCTTATAGAAATCTTCCAATTCTTCTACCATCTTATTTACTTGTTCTGGTTTTATTGACTGAGCGGCTCTAAGTATAAACTCTGCTATATCATACATGGTTTTGGTAGCGAGGGGCAAATTTTGAGAAGAATTTGACAAAATCTAACCGCCTGCCTTCATTATACTGCTTAAAAATTTAAAGCTTTTTCTGATAGGGCGAGTTGAGTTATATACTCAATGGCATTTACTATTAACTTATGTCTACAAGATGGAATCCTTCGTGGAAAATAGTGAAAACAACCATAGACAAGGAAGAAGTTGATGTGTGCTATGATTCGTCCTCAAAGCTCTATGTCTGTCCGTTATGCTCACCAGAATGTAAAAGAGGCGAGCTCCCTACATATAGTTCATATTTCTTTAACTTAGAAGATATGAAGAGACATATGCAAGCACATAAGTATGAACTGTGGAAGAAGAAAATGACAAGAGCAAATGAAACGAAAGTTGAGGAGAGTGAGGATGAGGAAATCGAGAACGAATAATATCGTTCTTATGTCCAGCTTTACCATAGATAATTATGAAAATAATGAAAGACCTGGTGGGCCTGCTCTGTTTTCTACTCTCGGAATTATAAGAGGTGGAGGTCTTCCTAGCCTAATAGTAGGAAGAGGATCCGATTTCCATTTTAGTCTAAAATTAATTGAAGATTTTATTTATAAATTAATACTGGGTAAAAATACTTTTTATTTTAAAATAGAAACGCTTAGCGATGGAAAGAAGAAGGTAAAGCTTTTGAAAAGCGGGCCAAAGATTAATGCACTTCCGAATGACGGAATCGGAGTTCTGCTTAACCCTGTTTGTAGAGAAATAGATGGAGAAAGTATTTATAGAATAGAAATTCCTATAGCAATAGATATTCAGGGATTCTCTAGAATCTGCAAGGAAAATATGGAAGTATCGCTTTCTGAGCCTGAGTTCCCTGTATCAAAAAGTTATCTAGTTCTTCATGGAAACTCAGATGAAATAAATTCCATTTATGATAATTTACATACCATTTTTAAATTTGGTTTTAGAGAGATATTAATCTCATATGGGCATGATGGTTTTGAATTACTTACAAGCGATAATAAATCGTACTATTACAATCCTACAGTTATAGGCCCTAACGAGATTGGTAACGGAGACTTCCTTATAGGCTCTTACTTTGCGTTGAGGTTGAGCAGGGTGGAAATAAGCGATGCAGTTAAAAAGGCGGGAGAATTGTCAGATAAATTTAGTAATGAGAATATTTCTCTACTATTTGCTCTATAGAGTAGTTCCTCCATCTCCCTAATCTACCTTCAAAAATGTAATCCTCCGTGTTTTCGGGAGAACCGTAAAGAATAGCTTCGCTAATAACCTTGCTTCTTTGAGAAATGATGTCTTCGTAGTTTAGGATCTTCTCTCTCCTGAGATCTGACAATAATCTGTATATATCTATAATCTTATCTTTTATATCGAAAAAGGAGTAAACGTAAATTGATGATAGTCCTGCACTTGGAAAGTCGTTTATGTGATAAACGTGAGAAAACGATGTGGATGATCCACCTTCTAAATTGATAAAATTTTGATCTGCTTTCTTTTTACTTATAAAAACTGATAGTAAAGCATTATTATATTTCAGATTTGAGACGTCTTTGCCTCGATCGCGTAGAAATAATCTAATAGAAGTTGTATTTATTATATCTCCTTCAATCTGTATTAAGCCATGATATTTAGTTAAAATTCCTTTTTTATCTATTATCTTGGCGCTATCTTTCATTATATGAACTTTCTTCTCGATGTTCGATAACACTGTAGAGACATTTTCAATTAGAAACATGTTTTCGCTCTTTGGAAAGAGCCAGTCTGGGATTTCATCGCAAAAAGGACATATCTTCGCTGCAAAATATTTCTCCTTGTTAATGCTAATATCAAACTTAATTTGCCTGAATCTAGCGCCATATTGTTCTAGAAAATCTAATCTAGTATTCACCAAAGGAACAGCTAAGGTCAGACTTATGTTGTCAAGTTGAAATGTAGAAAGAACTCCTCCTACATGAGGTTGTTCCTCTATTACGGTATATCCTCTATTTACGGAAATTAACAGTCCAGTCAACCCACCGCCGATAACTGCATTACTTAAGATCAAAGTTGTAAAATCAACCTTATTGAAGGTTCAAAAAGCTGTTGCAACACCATGAGGTGGAGGGTATTGCCTGTTAGTTACTGGAAGTTCAATCATAGAGTTATCGGCCACTTCCTCTCCTTTAAGTAAACGGTCTATAAATTCATCTATTTCCAGTTCACTTAAGAATGGGACTTTATATTGCCTCTCGCTTATTATTATTTCTGGGTTATCGTCATATAGCAGATTAAACTCTATATCTAAAGCCATTTTACTGTAGTTCTCCAGAGAAAGCCTCTTATACAACGCCTTTAGTACGCCTAAGTCTCCAGACGGACCAAAGATAACTTTAATTGTAAACATATGCTAATCAAAAATATAGCTTACACTCCATTTCTTTAAAAGGGATGGGGTAGATATTACGAGGTCACAATTAGGTTCAATTATATTGAATGGATCAGCTATATTTGGTTGTTCTTCGTCCAAGGATGAAGCGGTGAAAATCTTAAAAAAGGCAGCTTCACTTTATCCTGATTTTACAACAAGCCTTCTAGATCTAAACGAAATAGACGATAAAATTCATGCAGTAGATATAGATCCAGATATGGCAGATTTCAACGGATACTGTGTATCAATTGAAGTGCCGGAAAAGTTATATTAAGCATGAAAGAAGATTTCTGTGGAGAAAAACATAATGGGCTCGTAGTCTAGTGGTTAGGACGCTGCCCTCACACGGCAGTGATCCGGGGTTCAAATCCCCGCGGGCCCACTGGGGGTATCCCAGACCCCCACTCCTCTTTTTTCAATTTCTCGTAAGTTTCGGCTACGTCAGTTAAAGGACCTATGTAACGTTCCTTTACGTTACCGCCTTCATACTCTAGCTTGTAAACGTAATACCGATCTTTCCTTTCCCTTAAGATGAAATACCCGAACTTATAACGGCGTTGTTTTTCCGTCATTTTCACTTCTAGTATTATGGTTGCCAAAACGCGTTTATAAGGGTTGACAACACGTCAATTTTTGCCTACAAAAAACGTGGAGTTGAAATGAGACGGCAAAGATTCCTCAGTGCCAAGACAAACTGAGTTAGTACCACGTTCAGTAAACAAAGTCTATCACGACTATCTTTCAATTCGCCCTAAAAAGTAACGTGCTTCCCTGTGGTGAAGGGGACGCTCAAATAAAAGTACACGGGTAGAGAAAAACGTTTAAGGCTTCAATACGCTCTCACTAACTAACGACTCTCTTCCGTTACGCCGTATTAGGTAATAAACGCCCGGCGGGAATTTCTTATTATTATATATGAAAGACTTCTTACTATCGTCGGTTAGCTTTACCTCCACGTAGTCGCTCTTCAACTCGCCAAAAGGCGTTAGCCAAACCCACTCCACGATCTCATAGTCGTCTGTAGGGGGGTACCTCCTACCACCCCCACTGCTATCCTCTTTCACTTTTTCGTAAGTATCAACCATGTCAGCTAAAGGATCTGCATAAGTTCCATAGTAAGAGCGTTGTTCTTCCAGCAACTACCTTAGACTATAATTGATTGTTTTTATTTTTTAATATAGACAGCATTGCAGGAAAATAGAAATTTCTAATAATAAAAGTATCTAATATTATAGCAACTATAAAAGCTATTCCTAATTGTTCCAAAAACCCTACTGGTATTAACGCTAAAACACCCAAAGATATAGCTAAAATTATTCCTAAAGAAGTCACTATCTTACCAGTCTTTGAAAACGCATTCGGGACGGCTTCTCTAACGTCCTTAGAGGACTCCTCTTCTACAATGGAGATAATGAAAGTACTATAGTCGCTCCCTAATGACATCAGTATAACAAATAATATTATAGGAATCAGATATATCAACTGTTGATGTAACAAGGTTGTTGAAATAAGATAAAGTAATACAGTCGACCAGCTAATACTTATTATAACACCTGAGATTGAAATTAAAGCATATTTAATAGATTTGAAAGATAACCCTATCACAGCAGCTGCAACAATGGTTATGAGAATTTCTAGAAGAGGATAATAGACTCCATTTACCCTCTGTTGATCTATTATAGTAGATGTTAATCCTCCTACTATTAAGTCCTTGTTTTGTCTTAGGTGTTGAACTAAATTTATAGCTTCAGAAGAATAAGGGGAATAGTTAGAATAAAGCACATAATAATAATTACCAATTTTAAATTCAGAAATATTATTATTAACGGTTGAGTTACCTTGTAAGAAAGGACCGAATCCGCCGGTCATTCCTTTCACGGTTAGAAGGTAACTAGATATATTATTTAGATTATTAGTATTATTAGTTATTATATATATTGGGAAAATATAATTAGAACCGAATTTAGACTCAAGGTAATTTAACCCTTGAACACTTGGTAAATTATTAGGCAGACCGGATTGAATATTATATGTAGTAGGTAGGTTTATAAAAAACAAAATGGAAGGAATTGCAAAAGCTAAGATAATTCCTATAACTAGAAACTTGTGTTTTACGGAAGCTATAGCTGTTCTATAGAAAAATGATTTTCTAATTGGTTTATTTTCTCTAATTTCTGAATTGGTTAAAATTTTCTTTCCTATTATAGAGATTATTGAGGGAACGAATGTAACTATAAACGTTACAGTAATTAAGACTGAAATTACTAAGACGACTCCCCAAGATAAGAAACCCGGAATTAATGAGAATGTTAACAAGCTGAGGCCTACGGTTAATCCGCTTATTAACACGGTTTTCCCAGCTCTCTTCGCAGTCTCTAGACTGGCTTCGTTATCTGATTTGCCTATCGAAAGTTCGTTCTTGTACCTGCTTAGTATAAATACTAAATAATCTGTAGTAATTCCTATTAATACTGCGGTTAAAGTGTAATTCACTACATAATCTACAGAACCTATTAACAGTCCTGCCATTACAATTGCTAAATATCCTATTAGCGTCGATATTGAGATGAAAAGTAATGATAGAATTGAGGCTCTATAGCTGTATAAGGTAATTCCTACGGCTATCGCTAGAACTACGAAAATCAAACCAAAAGCGAATCCGCTTTTAGATGTTACGCTTTGAGTATCATAAAGAATTGCTCCGTTACCCGTTATATAGAAGGAATTAAAATAATTTGAGGTTATTTTTTCTATTTGTGGGTAATCGTATTGGGAGACTGTTTCTCCATTAGCTAAGTAATAATTACTAGATACATTAAAAACTATAAATATAATAAAAGTAGAATTATCCTTACTTATGTACTTTTCCGAAATGAAAGATGGAGCGCCTTTAAGTCCGTTCTTTTCAACATACTGATATGCAAAAGTGTTATTATGGGTTTACGGCTGACAGAAAAGTTATATAATCTGAGAAAGGAGATTCTATTTTCGATACGTAAGGTAATTCTTCTACATTCTGTTGAAATTTTAGAATATTACTTGGTGATACATTATATGGGCTCTGTTTAACTATTAAAATTAAGGTATCATTACTTATAGGCGATAATATTTTATCAGCAATATAGCTCTCGCTGTTTTGAAGTGCAGGATTTTGCTGATTATAAGTTATGAATTTATTATAATTTAGTGCAGGGATTATCATCAAGAAAATGATTATAATCCAGACTATTACTATGAGCTTACGTCTCTTGATTATATTATTCCAAACCATGAGATTTAAAGTAATATTTATGATGAAAAGAGCTTTCTAGCCACTAGCTAGGAAAATTTTTATACCTCTAATTGAGTATTCGTGAATTACCATAACTTGGGCATATGGGTCGACTCTTCTAACTAGCTCAACTATCTTTTTACTTTCTTTGATATCACCAGAAAAACATACTTCCACACCATCACCGTAGGTATTATCAATGGTAATTATAGAACAAGGAACAGTGAAGTGTTTAATTTCGTAAAGTCTTCTACTAAATATTCCTAAAAGTATCGAGTCAGCTTTCATTAGATCGACTTCAGGGACGATTTTGATTGTTTCGTTCAATTCCAATAATATTCTTCTTATTTTTTCTGCCTTGTAATTCAACTTCAGTACTATCTCTCCTATTTCTGCTCTAGGATTTTCAGAAAGAATAGATAAAATTTTAGCTATATTTTTCTTCATTAATGTAAGTTTTTGAGTAGGAGCATACTTCATAATGGGACTTCCTAAATTCAGGGAAAAATCTTGAATTATTCGATCTATTTCAGATAGATTATCAGCCTCTATCCCGTAAACATCAAAGTTTTCTAAACATCTAAATTTAACGAATACCCTATCGTCTTCTATATCTCTCAGATTTGGAAATGCCACATATACGAAATATTTTCCATATGTATTTGGATTTATAAACAGCTTGAAACCCCTTATTACTCCCTCCTTAATCAATCGTCTGAATCTCTCGTTAATACTAGGTGAGGAAATGTTAAGTAATTTTGCTAATTTATTCTGAGAAATTCTCCCATCTTTAAGCAAATGGAAAATTATCTTTCTGTCAACGTCGTCCATAAATATAGCTTAGTGGAATCCTTTCTAAAAGTGCTCTAACCTTTGGAATTAGAAGGTAGGCAATTGCAATGTAATTAAAGAACTTCGTAATATTCTCTTCTGGCAATCTCTATATCTTTAATTGAAAAATCTAGATATAAGGGGTAAGATGAAATTAATAGTTTTACTCTGATCAACACCTCTGGGTTGATACTTTCAGCTCATTAAGTTGCAGAGTTTTATAGCAACCAATCCTTTTTCATGCTCTTTCCAAAACAATAGAAGAAAAGTCCACATCAAGCTTGATATTTAATACTTGCAATTTTTCCTGTTCCTCCTTAAGAGCGTCCTTAAGCTCTGAGTAACTAGACACTGTAATTGCCCCTAATCCTTTTTCTAATTTAGAGTCTAATTGATAAGATGTCTCTGACTTCATTATGAACGGAACATCGGATCTAGATGTGTCAATGTAGTTAGAACCCCCATCATTGAATATTAAAAGCTTGCCCTTAGATTTATCAATCCTGCTCTGAAGTAGCTCCAAGTTCTCAATTATCCCTTTAATATCGGTTATACCTATAGTTCTAGAATCGATCGAGCGCGCAACTCCACCTAGTGCCAGTCCTCTTTGAATCATAGACGTACTTGTAAACCAACTTTTTGTGTTTTCAATAGGTAGCCTAACCGAATCTATCGTAGTGGCACTTAAGTCAACAAATACCTTGGAGTAGTTCTTAAGCTGAGAGAGAAGTCTTATAACGTCAAACGGCCAGATGTCGGCGTGAGAATTTAGAATTATTCCCTTCCTATATACCGTAATTTCCTTTCGTATATCCCTATCTATTTTGTCCTTAACCTTGCTCTTCACTATATTAAGTACTTCCTTCACGAAAAGCCCCGTGTCTGCTACTATCGGGAGCTGAGGCATTACGGTTTTTCCTACATCCTCTCCATCAATGTTGTTGTGTGCTAAATTACCCTTAATCTTGAAGGTCCAACCCCCAGTTGATAACTGGTCTAACCTAGTACCCAGAGCAACAACTACATCTGCTTGCTCGAGTATTCTATTACCTTCTTGAGTTCCAACTAACCCTATCCCCTCCCCTGCATAAAGCTGATGAGAAGAAGGTATTACTCCCTTAGCTCTAAAGGTAGAAATTAGAGGAATATCAAGTAATTCTATTAGCTCTCTCAGGTCTTTCTCAGCATCACTGGCAACAACTCCGTAGCCTGCTATGATGACCGGTCTTGTAGCGTTTAGAAGCAACTCTGCGACCTTAGCTGCAGTAGTTTTGTCGGGAGTTCTCTTCTCTGGTTTCTGCCCAGCGGTAGACAATGGGTATGCTTTAAGTTTGAAAAGGTCCTCAGCAACCTCGATGTATGAAGGTCTATTTCTATTGCTTAGAGATTCCTTGTTAGCTTTTTCTATGTTAACTGTAATTTCCTCTATACTGATTATCTTATCTCTAAATTTTGTAATTGGAGCAAAAACGGCTGATAAATCGTCATTGGTCTTTAGCTCACCAATCCTAGCTCTCCCTGCGTCTCTATATGACCTCATAGATGATATTAACAAGAGAGGAACAGAGTCCATAAACGCTTGTGCAACGACATCTACTGCTTGTAAAAGGCCAGAACCGGGAATCTGTATGACTACACCAGTAGTGTTGTTCTCCCTAGCGAAAGAGTCTGCCATTAACACAGCCCCTCTTGCTGTAGGCGAACTCTCTACCTTGATTTCCTTAGATTTTAGAGCTTCGGCTATGAAGTTAGGTAAATCGAACGTTGAGAAAACTACCTTTATTCCAATTTCTCTGAGGACGCATGCTAGAGCCTCATGCCCGCTCATCTCACGCCCTAGCGTCTCCTCCTTTCTCTTAGGCTGACTCATCTTTTGTAGTATTATCATTCTATTAGATAAACCTTTAGAGCCGGGAGAGGGATTTGAACCCTCGATAAACGGGTGACCAACCACCCACTGCGGCCCTTAGCGCTAACGATGGGCTAGTGCCGCCTTACCGCTTGGCTATCCCGGCATACAATTTAAAATATAGAATAAAGGTTTTAAAACTGTTTCGTAGTTAGTATCCATGATCCAGCTAGCTCAAGTAGGAGATGTATTGAAGGAACTAAGTTCTCTTACAGACTTCGTTATAATAGGTGATACGGTACTCGATGTAACGCTTGGGCGTAAAAATGTCGAAAGCGATATAGATGTTTTCTTAACTTCTATAAGCGTCTTTACAGATGAAGATGTTATAGATGATTTTTCCCAGAGACATGGATGGGATTTAGGAAAGACACCTATAGATACACCCAGGTTTCTAGTTCCTATAGCTGACGATCAACTCCAAATAGACTTGTACGAGAACATTCAAGATTTCTTTGTACCTCCTATAGTGATAGAAAGTTCAACAGAGAAAAAAATAGGAGATTTTAGTGCAAAAATAATACTACTTGAAGATTATATTTTACTGAAGGCTAACGCATTCAGAGAAGAGGATGAGAGAGAATTGAAAGAGATAGTTAAGATGGTAGGTGAAAGAAAAATCGTGATAAATAAAGAGATATTACTTGAGCATGTAGAGCATTTCGAGGAAAATTCGAAAAGTATAAAGGAAAGGCTAAACAGCATAGGGATAAAGTTTTAACTCTTCTTTGTAGGTAAGTCCTTTTTCTTTAACCTAAGATTAGTACTGTGACATTTTCTACATTTTGTCGCTCTCACTGAATTTAAAGCTCCACACTCTCTACATACCTTCTTAATAAACACTCTTTTCTGAACTATTTGTAGCTTTTCCGGATCTGTAAGAGGCATTTATATTCCCTGCATAACTATATTAGCTCATATTCAAAAGTATTGCGGTAAACGGAGTGGATCAGAATGAAGATACCTCTAGATTATGTTTGCGTTAGAAGTGGTCTTTTCTGTGATAGATGTCAATCTCTTCTTGATGAAGGAAAAGTGAATGACTTTGATGTAGAAGTCATAAAGATGTTACTAGATCTGGAGGAGTCTCAGTTTAAAGAATTAAAAGATTCCGCTTATGATAAGGCCATTAAGTTGAATCATTTAGTAATTCTTTTAGTAAATAGCGGTCCATCAATGAACCAACAGAAATGGATAAAGGTGGCCAAGGTTCTACAAGATAAATTAAAGGTTAAAGTGCGAGTTTTGGAGAAAACTAATAGTATAAAGAACAGTGCTATGCAACTTCTCTCACCTGCAAGGGTATTAGGAGTGAACACTGTTTGGTTGCCTGATGGATCAGTGCAATACGTCATACGGGTATCAAGATCCGAGAGGAGAATGTTACCAGCCGAAGCAGGGATCTTAGAATCAGCACTTTCAAAAATCCATTCTACTGCTGTACGCATAAGGGTTGAATAAAAAAATGTATAGGACTCACTTTGTTTCAGAAATAGGACCCGAACTTGAAGGAAAGGAGGTTGAAATAGCTGGGTGGATTTTTAACGTTAGAGATTTAGGGGGAAAGAAATTTCTCTTAATAAGAGATAAGACTGGGCTAGGCCAAGCCGTTCTGGCAAAGGATTCTCCTTCTTTCTCATTAGCGAACGAACTTTCGCAGGAGTCCGTGGTAAAGGTTAAAGGGAAAGTAAAAGCCGACAAAAGGGCTCCTAGGGGTGCAGAGATACACGTAGAAGAGCTAGAATTAATAAGCAAAGCTAAATCTCCCTTACCGCTTGATGTGACAGGAAAGGTGAAAGCGGATCTAGATACAAGACTAAGGGAGAGGCTTCTTGATCTCAGAAGAGAAGAAATGAATGCAGTAATTAAAATCCAGTCAGTTGCAGTTAAAGCATTCAGAGAGACATTATATAAAAAAGGCTTCTATGAAATTTTCACGCCTAAGCTTATAGCTACTGGAACAGAAGGCGGAGCTCAATTATTCACAGTAATTTACTTTGGAAAGGAAGCTTTTCTAGCTCAGAGTCCGCAGTTATATAAAGAATTAATGGCTGGTGCAGTGGAGAGAGTTTTTGAGATAGCTCCCGCATGGAGGGCAGAAGATTCAGACACACCATACCACTTGTCGGAGTTTGTAAGCATGGATGTTGAGATGGCATTCTCAGATTATAATGAAGTTATGCATACTTTAGAAGACATAATCAGTAATATTCTAGAAAAAGTTAGAAGCGAGTGCGAAAATGAACTCAAGGCTTTAAATTACAGCTTACCAGAAGTGAGATTTCCGTTAAAGAGAATAACATACTCAGAGGCGTTAGAAATACTTAATGGAAAAGGTATAGATCTGAAATTCGGAGATGATATAGGAACACCTGAACTTAGAGTTCTAAACGAAGAACTCAAAGAAGACCTCTATTTCGTTACAGATTGGCCCACTTTAAGCAGACCTTTCTATACTAGAGCAAAGAATGAAAACAGCGATTTAAGCGAGAGCTTTGACCTCATATTCAGGTTCTTAGAAATAGTCTCAGGAAGTAGCAGAAACTATAGAAGAGAAGTCTTAGAGAACGCTCTCAAGGCTAGGGGACTAAATCCTTCCAGTTTTGAATTCTTCCTCAGATGGTTCGATTACGGAATGCCACCTCACGCTGGCTTCGGAATGGGTCTATCAAGACTAATGTTAATGCTAACGGGTCTTCAAAATGTTAAGGAAATAGTGCCTTTCCCTAGAGATAAAAAGAGGCTCGTACCTTAAATCCTTCTATGTAAACATCAACGGGTTTGTATGGCTTAGTTCCCTCAGGAAAATTGTGGCATATGAACCTCGGGGTAAGGAAAAGTTTATGATAAGTCTATTTTTTTCCTCACTGAATGACACGGATCTAACTTTCATGAATGCTTTTCTCTGGAGTTCTCTTACCTTCACCTTGAATACGCCTGTAAGCATTCCCCTATCTATTCCCTCTTCCTCGTAGAGTTCCTTGCACAAATCATCACAGCCACTGAAATAAATTGGCATTTTTATTACACATTCCTTGTCTTTTATTTCGCCCATAAGTCTAGATAGGTATCTGTTGAAAATGTATGCTTGAAAAGCGTCAATGTAGATATCTAATGGCAACGAAGATCTTTTTAGAGCTTCGTAATAGCTCCCCGTGATAACGTAATTTCTTAACAAGTTTCTTTCGTAGAAAGAGGAAGAAGGAAACGCTTCAAGGAATTCTCTTACTTTATCTCTTCTGCTTGAGTGAAAAACTGATCTTACTTTCCTTATCTTTTCGTTCTCAGCTAAAAACGGAAATCCTATAATCCACTTAAACGCCTTTTCCCACTCTCTTTTCAAGAGTAGTTTACCTATCACATGAGATATTGGCCTGCGAGTTCCGAAACGTTGATAACCGATGAAATTAGGCAAGTAGCCTTCTTTTGAAATCTCGAGAATTCTCTGTTTCATTTCCTGCAACTCGTCATTAGATTTAGTTTCCACCGTAATTGAGAAAAAATTTCCTGTGTGAGGAAGTTTTTCATTTGCAAACCCAACGAACTTCATGGTAAACGAACCGTCCTCTGCTTCGTAAAATTGAGGTATGTTAGAGAAAGACCGTGCGTCAGCGTAAATCAACTGTGACGACACTGCATTAGCGTCTTTTATTCCTATATAGCTGATTTTGGATCTAAAATTTAGGTTAATTTCCCTCATAACTGAAAAATGATCCCTTCCTTTTTTAGTCAGAAGAAAAACAGCATATTTGCCGTTTTCTAGGCCCTTCCACGATTCGCAGCTTTTATCATCTATTTCTTCAGTTACTTTGAAACCTTCTGGACGGGATATATTCATCTTGACTTCCGTCCAATCGAAGAAATATTTCTCCATACCTATTGCTAAATCGATTTCATTCGGCTTCAAAGTAATTTCAAATCACCAGTTATCTTATCTATTGACATATCTGGTGCAGGGCCTATCCCTCCACATGTTAGCGTACCCGGGGTTATCTGGGTTCTCCCTGCATCATGAATCATAGTAGTAGGAAGATTCTCCGCTTTAGCCTTGTTAATTCTCTCTATAAGCTCTCCCTCCGAGGCTACTTTCACTACGATTTTTGGCTGACCTTCCATAATCCATTGGTCAAGCCATTCTTTATATGTTGATTTATGATATGTCAATATGTCAATAACTAAAGACACTGCAGCGTGAGCCGCTTGGCTTGCTATCTTACCCTTACCCATTTGAAGATCCGTTCTTACCAAGATTACCATTTTCATGATAGAGCGATAGAGTAAACATAAATATGCTTAATATTAATTTACCTGAGGGCTGTAACACATGTCATCAATTAAGTTAAGCATTAGGGATGAAGTTGAACCTTTAGTATGTTCTAGTTGCGGGAAATTATTGCATCCCAAGGAAAGAGGTGTTGAGTTCACTTGTCCAAACTGTGGAGAAGTAACTATAATCAGAGATTATTTATGCAGAGAGCAAACTGTAGAGTACACTTGTCCTAAATGCGGTTTCAAAGGACCTTAAGGTGATAAAGATGACAGAACTCTTAGTAGTCTTAAAAGTATTTCCTGATGGAGACGAGGTAAGTTTAGATAATATCTATCAAAGCATAGCCTCGAAATTACCCGAGGGGTACAAGATCGTAAAGAAAGAAACTGAACCCATAGCTTATGGCCTGAACTCACTTGTTTTGTATATACAAATGCCAGAGCAGACCGAAGGAGGAACTGATTTCTTAGAAGATACTGCAAGCTCCGTTGAAGGAGTAAGCCACGCCGAAGTTGTTGGAATGACAAGACTAGGGTTCTAAATAAATCTTTTGATACACAAGTTCTTATTACCTTCGAAGCCATATATTTCTTTGGAGATCAAGTTTGAGCGCTAGCGAAGAGCAAAGGCCTCCCAGGAGGGAGCTAGTTCTTAAGGTTACAGAAGCTAGACAGAAAGACGTCGGCAGGGGAAAAGTAAGAATAGATATTGAGCTACTTGCACAAATCGATGTACAGCCCGGTGACGTAGTCGAGATAGAAGGAACAAGGAAGACAGCTGCAATAGCGTGGCATTTGAGCCAGGACGATATGATAGGGGAAAGGGATATAATCAGGATGGATGGAATAACTAGGAAGAACTCAGGCGTTTCCATAGGAGACAAGGTAATAGTCAGAAAGGCAGTAGTCAAACAAGCGTCTATGGTTAAATTAGCCCCATCCAATTTCTCCATTAGTGTTGACCCAGGTTTCGTAAGTTATGTAAAGAAGAGGCTGAAGGAATTTCCTTTGGTGGAAGGTGATACTGTACTCATACCCGTCTTAGGGCAAGCCATCCCATTCACCGTTGTACAAGTCAAACCTGCAGGAATAGTCATTGTAAATGATGAAACGATAATTAACATATCCGATAAACCAGTTGAACAAACTAAGTATCCTCGTGTGACATACGAGGATATAGGAGGTTTAAGGGAAATAATTGAGAAAGTAAGGGAACTCGTGGAGTTGCCTTTAAGGCATCCGGAGCTCTTCAAGAGACTAGGAATAGAACCACCTAAAGGCATTCTGCTCTACGGTCCACCAGGAGTAGGTAAGACGTTACTGGCTAAGGCTATAGCGAATGAAACTGACGCTTACTTTACCTCCATAAACGGGCCTGAAATAATGAGCAAGTTCTACGGAGAAAGCGAACAAAGACTGAGGGAAATATTTGAGGACGCAAAGAAACACGCGCCTGCAATAATATTTGTAGATGAAATAGATGCAATAGCACCTAAAAGGGATGAAGTGATAGGCGAAGTAGAAAGAAGGGTTGTAGCACAGCTCCTGACACTCATGGACGGTCTAGAGAATAGGGGTAACGTAATAGTAATAGCTGCTACTAACAGACCCAACGCGGTGGATCCAGCACTAAGGAGGCCTGGTAGATTTGATCGTGAAATTGAAATACCTCTCCCAGACAAGCAGGGAAGGATGGAGATCTTCCAGATACATACCAGAAACATGCCTCTATCTGACGACGTAAGCTTGGAGAAACTCAGCGATATGACTCACGGTTACACTGGTGCGGATCTGGCATCATTAGTGAGGGAAGCTGCAATGTACGCTCTGAGGAGATATCTCCCTAAGATCGACCTAAACCAGGACAAGATACCTGCTGAAGTACTTGACTCTATGAGAGTCACAATGGACGACTTCATGAAGGCCTTCAAAGAAATAGTTCCGAGTGGGCTTAGAGAAATTTACATAGAAATCCCTGAAGTAAAGTGGACGGACGTAGGAGGACACGAGGAGCTCAAGGATGAGTTAAGGGAAGTAGTAGAATACCCTCTGAAATACCCTGAAGTATATGAGAAGGCAGGAATAGATCCAGCTAAGGGTATACTTCTCTTCGGACCTCCAGGAACCGGTAAAACCATGCTAGCAAAAGCAGTAGCAACGGAGAGTGGTGCTAATTTCATAGCTGTTAGAGGTCCTGAGGTACTTTCAAAATGGGTAGGTGAAAGCGAGAAAGCAATCAGAGAAATATTTAGAAAAGCTAGAATGTACGCTCCTGCAGTTATCTTCTTCGATGAAATCGACGCGCTAGCACCAATGAGAGGAGCGTCCTACGATAGCGGAGTAACGGAAAGATTAGTAAACCAATTATTGGCGGAGATGGATGGAGTAGAAAAACTGGAAAACGTGATTATAATAGCTGCTACCAATAGACCAGACATACTTGACCCAGCACTATTGAGGCCCGGTAGATTTGAAAAATTGCTATACGTACCTCCTCCAGATGTCAGCTCAAGGAAAGATATCCTAAGAGTTCATAGCAGAGGTATACCTTTAAGCCCTGATACTGACCTAGATGAAATAGCTAATAGAACTGATGGATATACGGGAGCAGATATAGCTGCGCTAGTAAGAGAGGCCGCAATGAGGGCTGTAAGAGAGTCAATGAGAGTATGCATCGATACTGCAACAGAGAAGTGCGGACAGAACCAGGATTGCAAAGATAAGGAAGTAAGAGAGTGTATGAAGAACAAAGTAGAGGTCAGACCAAAGCACTTCGGAGAGGCAATGTCAAAGATAAAGCCTTCCGTAACACAGGATATGATACAATTCTACCAAAACTGGCTAGAGAAAGCCAGACAACAATTACCCAAGGCGATAGTAAAGCCGAGTACTTTCACGTGATAGCATGTGGAGGGAAGTACCTATATCTTATGTAATTATGGAAAAAGTAAGGAAACTCAATGCCCCAATAGTTGAGGATGATTTATACAAGGAAGTTCAAAAAAGCGTGAAATATGAAGTATCACATAAAGATTTTTTAAAGGCCTTAATGGCCCTCGAAATGAGAGGAATTATTTCAGTTTCTCTCATAAAAGAAGATACCAGAATGATAACTTATTTAGGTGATTATGAATCGGAGTAGATCTTTCAGACATAGTAGAGGATATAGCTAGAGATATATCCTTTAATGAATTGAAGGGAAAAAAGATAGCTATAGATGCATATAATGCAATATATCAGTTTCTTGCAGCTATAAGGCAAACAGATGGGACTCCATTGATGGACAGTAAAGGTAGACCTACTAGCCACCTTAGCGGAATATTTTATAGAACAATAAATATAGTAGAGTCAGGTATTATTCCAGTATATGTATTTGACGGAAAACCGCCAGAAGAAAAATCTGCTGAGTTACGCCGTAGAATAGAAATTAAAGAGAAAGCTATGGAAAAATATGAACAAGCAAGGAAAGAGGGAGAGATCAGGTCAATGAAGAAATATGCCCAAATGTCTTCTAGACTTACAAATGCCGTCGCTGAAGAAAGTAAAGAGTTACTCCAAGCTATGGGGATACCAGTATTACAGGCTCCCTCTGAAGGTGAAGCGGAGGCGGCATACTTAACTCATAAAGGTTACACGTGGGCATCCGCAAGCCAAGACTATGACTCATTGCTTTTCGGCGCTGACAGATTGGTAAGGAATCTGACCCTATCAGGAAAAAGAAAGCTTCCTAACAAAGACGTTTACGTTGATATTTCGCCTCAATTTATAGATTTCGTGACCTTAGCCAAAAAATTGGAACTATCTAGAGAACAACTAATAGACATAGGAATTTTGGTAGGAACTGACTACAACCCAGAAGGGGTAAAAGGGATAGGAGCTAAGACAGCTCTAAAAATTATAAAGAAATATGGCAGCATCGAAAATGCAATAGGGAAAGATTTAGATGAGAAAGATATAGACTTTGATTATAAGCATATTAGAAAGCTTTTTCTAGATCCTAAAGTGAGCGAACCTAACTCTACAATAGAAATGGAGAACCCTAATGAAGATCGTATAAGGGAAATCCTGGTTAACGAACACGACTTTAATGAAGATAGAGTAGCTAATGGTATAGCCAGGCTTCATAAGGGAATGAAGATAAGCAAAAACATGGAAAGGCAGACTGGACTCGACAAGTGGTTCTAACCTAGTATTTAAAGACGGAGAAACGTAAGTTCTTATATGAGTTATTTCTTTCCCATCTTCCTGCGTACTAGCAATATTAAAGTAGCCATAATTGGAGGAGGTACAGTGGGAACTATTAGAGCGAAAGAGATGGCTAAAGCTGGATTTCCAGTTAAAGTAATTAGTGAAAATTTTTCAGAAGAGTTAATAAGAGAGAGTCAAAATAATAATAATCTGTCATTAGTGAAAATGAAAGTAACGCTGGAAAACCTTCCAAATGTGATAAGGGACTCTTTAATTATAATATCTGCTACAAGCGATCATGACTTAAACCGAGAAGTTTGCAAAATTAGTAGATTCCTGGGAAAGCTGTGCAACAACCCTTCTGATAGGGAATCATCAGACTTCATAGTTCCCATATCGTCCGTTAACGATAACTTTGGTATCGCGATTACTACATTTGGAAATTCTAGTTTAGTATCAAAAGAATTATTAAAAAAAGTAATAGAAATTGCTGATTCACGTGAAATGGTAAACCTCTTGAAGT
This sequence comes from Sulfuracidifex tepidarius, assembly GCF_008326425.1. Taxonomy (NCBI): domain Archaea; kingdom Thermoproteati; phylum Thermoproteota; class Thermoprotei; order Sulfolobales; family Sulfolobaceae; genus Sulfuracidifex; species Sulfuracidifex tepidarius. Next base: position 1,670,812 of record NZ_AP018929.1, on the reverse strand, counting down.
CTATGACCTACGTTAAATCTTTCTTGAAGGAAAACGTAAAAGACCCGAAAGTAAGGTATAATCTATACCATGTCATTTTCAACGATGAGTCTTTCAGGAACCTTGCAAAAACAGATGATATCACAAGGTCACTTGAACGAGCTAAAGAATTAATAGGTGAGGGGCATGCTCGACAAGAAGAAAATAGAGGATCAATTGAATGATAATTTCTCAGCTTTAATTTTCACTTATAAAAATGTAGGAATAAAATACTTACATAACTATTATCTAAATGAATGTGAAATTAAAAAAATACATGAGCTAGTTAAAGGAGGATTCTTCGTACTTCAAACTTGTAATAGAGTTGAGATTTACATACACAGCGAAAACGCGAAACATGTAGCAGAGTCCCTTCTAGAACATATTTATTCGATACATAACGGTAAACTTGAGAGACATGAAAGCATTATAAAAAATGGTCTAGAGACAATTAAACATTTGTTTTACGTTGCAAGTGGCGTTGACTCCATAGCAGTCGGCGAATACGAAATTCTCAATCAAATAAAGAACGCTATGTTAGAGTCTAAAAAAATGGGGATCATGGATAAAGAGATAGAAAGGTTAATTGAAAGAGCTTTGAGGGTAGGTCGTAACGCTAGGAGTAGAACAAACATCTCGAAAGGAAAGGTGGGAATATATTCCCTTACTTTAGATAAAATTAAAAGTGTTATAAATGATCTTGAAAAAGCTAGCGTTCTAGTGATAGGAGCAGGAGAGATAGGCTCCAAGATGTCTGAGCTTCTCTACAAGGAAGGCATAAAAAACGTTACCATAATGAATAGGACACTAAGCAAGGCGGAAGAATTAGGTAAGAAATATGGCTATAACTCTATGAGTTTAGATTTCTCAAGGGTCTCTGACTTTGACGTGGTCATTTCAGCGGTTTCAGGCATAAGAAACCAAATTAAATTGGAGGGCGATAGACCTTTAATTCTAGTAGACTTGTCTGTTCCCTCTTTGTTTTATGGGAAAAACGTACTCACGCTCACCGACCTTCAGGATTATTCAATGCTTAATATGGCAAATAGATTAGAGGAGTTACCTAAGATAGACGAAATAGTCGAAGAGGGAGTTCAAGAATTCATGATAGACCATATAAAAGAGCAACAAAATGAAATAATTTCTAGAATCTTAGGTAATGTAGAAAGAGTAAGAGAAACAGAAGTAAAAAAGGCTAAGAGGGAACTGGAGAAGAGAAACATCAATGTAGATAAGGACATTGACGAAGTGCTTGACGTGATGTCTAAATCGATTATAAACAAGGGTTTAGAGCCCTTAATAAAAAACATAAAGGTAATGGTGGAAAACGACGAAAGAAGATACATTAACTTTCTAATCGATGTATTTAACTATGGTCACATTCCCGACGATAAGACCGAGGAGATTAAGAGAAAAGAAACTCCTGAGAGATCTGACGGCTGAAAGTTATATCAGGAAGGATTCACTTGTACTTCCAGTTTTCATAAAAGAGGATATCTCTTCCCCAGAGGAAATCCCATCTATGCCAGACGTTTATAGATATCCAATTAATGATAAACTGATAAAATTTATTGAATTATCTATTGAAAATGGCATAAATAAATTTATTCTTTTTGGTATACCTAAATACAAAGATGACATAGCGAGCTCAGCTATGGACTCTAACGGAGTAATTCAAAGGTCTACAAAAATAATCAAGGAAACCTTCGGAGATAAGGTGTTAGTCATCACCGATGAATGCACGGATGAGTATACTTCCCATGGACATTGCGGAATTGTAAGGGTTAACGGAAGTTCTTATAAAGTGGATAATGACGAGAGCATTAAGTTACATGCTAAAATAGCGTTAAGCCAAGCTAAAGCTGGTGCAGATGTTATAGCTCCTTCTAGTATGATGGATGGTGTGGTTGGCGAGATAAGAAGAACCTTAGATGAAAATGGTTATGAGGATATACCGATAATGGCTTATAGTTCTAAGTACGCTTCTAGCTTCTATGGTCCTTTCAGGGACGCAGCTTATTCCAAACCTGCATTTGGAGATAGAAGGGGATACCAAATGGATCCTCGTAACAAAGAGGAGGCATTGAGGGAGGTTTATTTAGACATAGAAGAAGGAGCTGACATTGTTATGGTAAAACCTGCGCATACGTACTTAGACGTTATATCAGAAGTGAAAAGAAATTTTCCTTCTTACACGTTAGCTGCATATCATGTAAGCGGCGAGTATAGCATGATTAAGGCTGCATCGATAAACGGATGGATAGATGAAAAAAGGTCTGTACTAGAAGTTACTACATCTATCTTTAGGGCTGGAGCTGACATAGTTATTACATACTATGCAAATAAAATAATGCAATGGTTGAAAGAAGGTGATGTGTTTTGAGTTACGAACTGTGGAAGGAAGCGCTTTCTTTATTCGCTGGAGGAGTAAATAGCCCAGTTAGAGCTTTGGTCAGACCATCTCCTTTCTTTACAGCGAAGGGAGAAGGGCCATTTTTAATTACAGAGGATGGCAAGAAGATAATAGATTATGTTCTAGGTTACGGTCCTCTAATTCTGGGACATTCGCCTGAGCGTGTAAAACAGAAAATAAAAGAGCAAGTGGACAAAGGATGGCTCTATGGTACACCTTCGAGAATAGAGGTAGAACTTGCAAAGAAGATCATAAATCACATACCTTCAGCACAGAAAGTTAGGTTCGTTAACAGCGGGACCGAAGCTACTATGAACGCTATAAGGCTAGCACGGGGTTTCACCGGCAGAACGAAGATTCTGAAATTTAACGGAAACTACCATGGTGCTCACGACTATGCTCTAATAGAGGCGGGAAGTGCGGTATCAGAATATGGCATAACAATTTCCAAAGGTGTACCGGAAGAAGTAGTTAGAACTGTAACTGTTTGTGAATATAATGATTTAGAATGTGTGGAAAGGAGACTTAAAAGTGAAAATATTGCCGCAGTGATACTAGAGCCAGTTATGGGAAATTACGGAGTAATTCCGCCTGAGGATGGATTTTTAAGAGGAGTAAAGGAACTCACTTCGACATACGGCTCTTTACTTATTTTCGATGAAGTAATTACGGGATTTAGACTGGATATAGGAGGAGCTCAGTCACTATTTAAGGTAGTCCCAGACCTAACTACATTAGGTAAGATAATAGGTGGTGGATTACCTATTGGAGCTATAACAGGAAAGAGGGAAATCATGGAAAGCATAACCCCTGCAGGGAGTGTATTTAATGCAGGTACGTTCAACGCAAATCCGCTTTCTATGACAGCAGGAATCGCAACTATAGAAGAACTTGAAAACAAAAACCCATATACGGAGATAAATAGAGCCGCAGAAGTCCTTGCGGACGAGATAGATCAAATGATAAAGACAGAGCACGTAACTCACAGAATAGGAAGTATGTTCCAGTTCTTTCTAGGTGTTAAAGATGTAAAGAACGCCTCTGATGCAAAAATCACAAACAGAGCGTTATATCTTAAGATCCATGAAATGTTGTTAAAAGAAGGAGTCTTCATACCTCCAAGCCAATTAGAGACCATTTTCACTTCCACATCGCATAACGATGAGGTTATTAATATTACTATAGATAAATTTAAGAAAGTATTAGGAGAATTAGCATGATTAGAGTTGCAGCCAGAGGAAGCAAACTGAGTAGAGCCCAGGCCAATTTAGTGATAGATTACCTTAAGGGAATAGGATATGAGGTAGAGTTTCTCGAAGTTAAGACGAGAGGAGATGTATTTAGTACACAAAAAGTAGCAGAACTGGGGAAGGGCGTATTTGAGAAGGAAGTGAACCAGAAAGTCTTAGAAGGAGAGGCAGACCTTGCCGTTCACAGCATGAAAGATATGGAAAGCGATTTAGACAATAGACTTGAAATAGTTGCAACTCTACCACGAGAATCCCCTTTAGACGTTATAGTGAGCCCAAGGAACGTCTCCGTATATGAAATGGAGAGAGAGACATTAGGAACAAGCAGTCAACGCAGACGTAACTTTGTCAACTTCGTCAACCCTTTAATAACTGTGAAAGAGTTGAGGGGGAACCTGGACACGAGGATTTTAAGGTTACAGCAAGGGAATTTTGATGCTATAATTGTAGCAGAGGCTGGAATAAGAAGGCTTAAGTTAGACGTTAAGTATAAGGAAATAGACCCTTACGATCTTACCCCTGCTCCTAATCAAGGAATAATTGCTGTGGTTGCCAGACGCGATAACGACAAAATTAAAACTATAATCAGAAATCTTTCTTCCGAAGAAAGTTATAACGAAGCTTTAGCTGAAAGAGAAGCTTCCAAGGCTTTAGGCGCGGGCTGCAATTCTTCCCTTGGAATACTTTTCAACCAAGACGGAAATAGACTTGAAGGTATTGGTACGATCTATACACCTAAGATTAAATTAAGCGTTGCAATGAGTACAAGCAAAGAACCTAAAGATGCAGGTGAGCTTCTTGCAAGGAGACTTAGAGAGGAAGCGAAAAAAACTGGTATTAGCATTCAGGCCTGACGATAAAACCATTCCTCCTATAAATGGATATGAAATAATTAATATCTCTGTTGAAAGGACTTACTGCAATGAAATTAATAATATTAATATAACTGGTTATGAAGCTATAGCTTTCATGAGTGAGAGAGCCACAGTTTGTTTTAATTTTGAAATACCAGCATCAATGAAAGTTTATGCTGTAGGACCGGAAACTGCGTCAATACTCAAAAGAAAAGGAGTTGAACCTACAATTCCAAGGACTTTCGATAGCCGTTCCTTAGCAGAAAAAGTGCTAGAGGATGGTGTAAAATCTCTCATCGTAGTTAGGAGCGATAAAGGAAATGAATATCTTAGAAATTATCTATCATCTAAAATAATTTATAAAGAAATCTATTCATATACTGTAAGAGTGGACGATGAAAATTTAGAAAAGGCTAAAAAACAGCTTGAAGAGTGCGTTCCAGATATAATAGTTTTGACAAGTGCGGGGATAACCAAACTTGTTTCGAAATACATTTCTCCTGATTGCAACTATTCTGTGATCAGCATAGGCCCTTTCACTACGGAGGCTTTGAGGAAAGAGGTAAAAATAATTGAGAGTAAAGAGCATAGTATAGAAGGAATAATGAAACTTCTTGAAAACATGAGGTAATGCAAAAATGAGTGAAATTATTAAAGACCTAACAGGAAAAGCTCTCTCTAAATTAGGTTATACTAATGTAAATAATTTAGATATAAAATATTATCAAGAATTTAAAGATAGATACGATGTTTTTGGCCAATTCAGAAACGAGAGAGGATACTTCGAATTTGCGATAAGCTTTGATAAAAAAGTCAACATCAAAAGGTCACACGTCAATATGATATCTCCTTCTGGAGTTAGGGAAGACATAGAGAAGAAAGTCTACGACAAATAGGTGCGCCTTTTTGGGAAAGGCACTTCTCTTAGTGTTAGATGGTGCTTCATTTCACATAATGATGGATCTGAAGCAAGACCTTTCGTTTTTATATGAAATCATGAAAGATGGTGTTTTCGGAAATTTACAAAGCGTATTTCCATCAATCACCCCTGTTGCTTTAGCTTCCCTATTTTCTGGGAAGCAACCAGAACATAATGGGGTTACTGGACCTAAGATATTTATTAAAAATAGACCTCTAAGCAAACCTTTATCAGCATTTTCTAGTGCTTCCTTAATTGAAGATCCGGTTTGGGCTCACTTGGCAAGGAAAGGATATAAGAGCATAGTTCTTTCTGCACCACAATCTCTTCCTGATAAATGGAAAATAGAAAACATGATTCTCTTCGATCCTTATAGAGCAAAAATGAAAGGTTGTGATAGAGGATTCCTGATAAATGAAGGGGAGAACTGGATTATGGAAGGTAAATGGAAATTACTTTGCCACGATGATCTATGTACACTGCATTACCCCTCACCTGAAGGGGAGGAAGAAATAGAGTTGGAGAAGAGCAAATGGAGCAACCCATTTTTAATAAAAGCCACATGTAAAAGGAAAGAGCTTATCGGTGTTACGAGAGCAATCCAGAAGGACAACAAGGTCTACATTTTACCTCCAGCTTTCGACAACGAGGAGTGGTATAACGTTAAAGAGTTAGGAAAGGACGTATGGGAAAACGTTTCAATAAAAGAAGGAATGATTTTAGATGGAGATTACCACGGTCTATCAAGCGGAATCATAGACTTAGAGGAATACATGCAAACAGTGTTCTTTGCTTTTCAATTCTTTCTAAGTTATTCTAAGTTCGTTCTAAACAAATACGACTGGGACTTCGCAATTACATACTTACCTTTGATAGATAACCTTCAACATTTGCTGTATGGAATAGACGATGCTACAGCTACGGAGCATATAAGGCGCGCATACCAGCTAGGAGACGAGTTTGTCAGGGAACATTCGTCCATGGGAGACAACATAATAATTTGCTCTGACCATGGGATAGCAAAAGTTAGAAAGAAAGTCTATTTAAATAAATTTTTGGAGAGAATAAATTTACTTTCGTTAGAGGGGGATAGAATAAACTGGAAAAGAACGAAGGCATATTACGGCGGTGGAGGTATAATAAGGATCAACCTAGTTAATAGAGAAAAATATGGAATCGTTAGTAAAAAGGAGTTTCCAAAACTAATAAGATATATAATGAGGAACTTAGAGTCATTGGAAGATCCTGAATCACGAGTCAGAATATTCACATCAATTTATGCCAATGAAGTTCCAGCAGAGGACAGAAAAGCAGATATAGCGATTATGGGAGTAACTAAGGGATATTCTATTTCCTCTCAGATAGGGAATACCGATATCATAGAGAGCGTAGTCCCATACAGAACATCCTCCGCAGATCATGGATATTATAGAGCCGAAGACATGGACGGGGTTATTTTAATGCATGGAAAGGATTTTAAAAAAGGATTAAAAGTGAATTGTAGGATAATAGATATAATGCCCACTATTCTAAAGATTTATAATATGGACGCTAAAAGCGATGGAAGGGCACTGACAGAGGTCTTAGCTAATTACGGCATATAAGTAGATTTCCTACCTAGTTTCGTCCTTATCGCTTCTGCTAGCTCCTTAGCATGCCCTTTCCTCCCTCCATCTACAATGATCATGGAGGCTGGTGAGTTATCAACGTAATACAAAAGGTCATCGAAGTCTGCATGGTCGCTGAAAGAAATAACGTAGCTGTTTGGATCTATTCTTCTTACTGCCGATCCAAATTCCCATCCAGAAAGGACGAAATTAGTTCCTCTACTATATCTCTTCTTGAACTCGTTATAGTGTCTGAACTCAATATACCAATCATCTTTCATCACTTGTTTCCCCTCTTCACTAGACGAGTCAAACACATCCTCTATTTTGTAACCGTACTTCCTAGCTATCTCCGTTATTTTCATCATCTTCCCTTGAGTAATGAAAGGAGCTATTACTCCCGACTGTCTCAACAATAACATTGCCTCTTGAGCCTTTCCATGATAGCTATAAATTGTCACGTGACCACGGGTCAGAGCATCGTTTACATAGCCGTAAAATAGATCCTCAACCTCGTGCTTGAAGCGTCTTCTATACTTTTCGCTACCGTAAGTTGACTCTATAACTAGAACATCCGACTTAAGTATCGGAGTGCCTTTTAGTGGATTCTTGAAATCTCCTGTATAGCCTATTGTTGTCCCATTTTCTAACTTTACTAATACTTGACATGAACCGAAAACATGCTCTGCCTTCTCTAGGGTTAAAACTTCGTTATCAAAATATGTAGGAATACCGTAATTTATTGCAAATGTCTTCCTTGGTGGAATATTGAAATCCAAATTGAGAACCTCTAATGTAGCCGGGGTGGCGACCAGTCCTAGACTCTTAGAAATACTTTTCGACAGTTCTCCTATATGGTCAGCGTGAAAATGGGAAATTATCCTAAATGGTTTTTCGTCGAAACCATCAGCAACGAAATTTTCGCCTAAAATAATGGCACCGTTTTTCAATATCTTAGGAAGCACTAGGAAACATTGTTGAAATCCGTGAAAAATGTTTCTTTCATGGTACTTGAGTCAATCGTTTCGTTTGAGATTTATACATTTCCATAATTTCCTGGGGCGTTGTAGCGTCTTCAGGAGATTTGTCTTCTCTCCATCTTATAAATCTTGGAAATCTGATCGATAGACCTGCATCACTTTGAAACTTATTAAAGCAACATGTGTGTAGAGGTGAGAGTGTTATTTCTGCACCTATTACTTCAATAACATACACTGGCTCCACCCAGACATCGGCCTCTAGTTTGGAATTAACTCTAGGGTGTTTCGAGTTGCGTTTAATCTCACCTAATTTCCCCTGGATCATATCCAATTCTTCGTCTGTGAACCCTGAGGCGACTTTACAGACACTATCGAAAGACTCCGTTTCAGGATTATAGCTAGCTAACAGTAATGAGCTCAGTTTACCTCCTCTCTTTCCCTTACCGTAGAAGCCTCCCACTATCACCAAGTCTACTGTATCAGCCATTTCGCTTTGATAATCTTTCTTAAATTTTATCCAGAGCCATCCTCTGGCTCCAGCCTGATATATACTGGAGTCTGCAATAGATTTCAACATCAACCCTTCTGCCCCATCTGAAATTGCCTGAAGGAAAAACTTCCTTATTTCGTCTACATTATCTGTAATAATATACTTAGCTATCTTAACATCCGTATTATTTTTTATAGAAGATTCCAACAATTTTCTTCTCTCTAGTAAAGGCTTGTTAGTGTAGTCTTCTCCCGATGCAAACATCAAATCGAACAGAAATAGATTAACGGGATATTCTTTCATTGCAGCATCAATATCGTTTTTCCTTCTTCTATGCATTAGTTCTTGAAATGGACGGATTTCTCCAGAGATTTTATCTACTGCTACTATTTCGCCTTCAACTATGGTATTGTCTAATGTTAAATACGATCTTACCATGTTAACCACGTCTGGATACTGTGAAGTGATATCTTCCATCCTTCTAGAAAATATCTTCACTTCGTCTTTCTCTTTATGTATCTGAGCTCTCTCTCCATCATATTTATAGTCTGCTAGTGCCTTCCCTCCTAACTTGTTTAGTATCTCTGCTGGGTCCTGAAGCCTCTCGCCTAACATGGGCCTTATTGGTATTCCTATTTTAGGCTTGATGTTGGATAGCTCTGCGTCTCCTTTCTCAGCAACTATTTTCGCTATCTCGCCTAGATCAGCTCTTAGATTGTATGCCCTCTCTATAAGTTCGGCTTTACCATTAAAGGCTTCCGACAAAGCGTCTATAATAGTAGAGTCACCGATACCAACTCTCAGCCTACCTTCCACAAACCTTATGATGAACTTAGCCTCAAGTGGAGTTGCCTTTCGTAAAAGACCTGCTAATAGACCTATTTTCATGTCTCTACTTTTCTCTCCAGTTTGCATGGCTATCTTAAGTAAAGTGTCATATACCTCGATTACAGTCAATGCTTTAGCCGATTTTTCGACTCCTAAAAACGAAAGAATATCATTTTTATCTTCTTTATTCTTTAAGTCGAAAATTACTTGACCCAAGTCCCCAGTTTTCTTTCCTAATTCCTCTACCTCGTTTTCAGGAACTCTCGTAGATAAGCTACATGCCTTTATGAGAAATTTTTCTCCTATTCCTAACTCTGGAATGTCAGCGAAATCAGGACCTAATTTACCTTGAACTAGATAGACCACCTTGTCTATTATCGTTGGGTCTGAAGATTTGAACAACTCGGCCAGCTGTGTTGTTAATTGAATCCTAGACGAAATCTTTTCTAACTTGTCGAAATACTCTGCTATGAGTTTAAAGTTCATGATATACTATTTGTCTTAGAACCACTTATAACATGATGAGGAAAAAGTATCAGATCGATGAAGACTCAGAGTTACTCTGAGAGACCTATATCTTTTAAGTTAAGCGAAACAACTTCCATCTAAATGATACTTGGTGATCGCGACTTAAAGTATTACCTAGAGAAAAAGTGGATAGAAATAGACCCTCTTGAAAAAGATACAGTCCGTGAAAATGGAGTTGATCTTCGAGTAGGGGAAGAAGTTGCAAGGTTCAAAAATACAGACAAGATATTTACGCCATCTTCTTCAATAGAGGACTTCTTTTATAAGGAGAGCGGAGAATCCTTCATCATAAAGCCTAACGAACACGTCCTTCTAGTCACTAAGGAATACGTAAAACTTCCACACGACGTCATGGCTTTCGTTAACCTTAGGTCATCGTTTGCACGCCTTGGGTTATTCGTACCTCCTACAATAGTAGACGCCGGGTTTCAGGGACAGCTCACGATAGAAGTAATTGGTTCCCAGTTTCCCATAGAAATGAGGGCAGGAACTCGCTTTCTTCATCTGATATTCGCAAAGACACTTACACCAGTTGAAAGGCCTTATGACGGAAAATATCAGACCCAGAAAGGAGTTACATTACCTAAGTTTTCGCAGTAACCATTATCCATGAACTCTTTTCGTTATCGTAATATATGAGGCCAACGCTTACTAAAGTCTTGAAGAGTTTTCTTTCGTTATCACTAAGCTTGGATGAAGCCTCATCCACGTCTTTAGCACGGATTTCAGCTATTTTTTTAGTGAATAATTGAAGAAAATTCTTCTCTATCGCTATTCTTCCCTTAGTTGTGGAGATTATGACAGCTAAGTCAGCTGATCGTATTTTACTGAAAACAGCATCAGGATCTCTTACTTTCATCTCGCTCTCATAGAGAACCTTTCTCTCTTGTAAGAAGTCTATCACCGTCTTCTTTTTAACTTGCTGCTGAGAGAACCCTGCTTGATTTCCGTCCTGTTCGTCCTTTTCCGCTGGTTTTTCAACAACCTTCTCTTTATCTTGACTTTTCAGGAGATCTTCCATCTGATCTACTCTTTCTATTATGTCTGCTACTTTTCTCTTTACCTCATCGATCTGTTGAGTGAAAGGATTGATCATATCCTGAATATGTCTCTCTATCTTTTGGGAATTAGGTAAATCAGCTGATGAAGGAGAGAACAACACGTGTTTAACATAATCTGATAACAGAACATAGCCTTCCTTCCTAGCTTCATCTTCAAGACGTTTATACTCGTCATCACTAAGCTTCAAAATAAGCGTCTTCATATTCAATGTTTTAAGCCCCTACATAAAAAAGTATAACTTAAATATTGAAAAAGGAGCCTGTTATGCGTTTATGCCTTTTGTTTTTCCTCTAAAGAGTTAACGAAATTCTCTTCAGTAGGCACACCTATGAACTCTACACTTTCGTTGACTGCAACTGTAGGCACTGACATAACTTGATATTTCTCAGCTATGTCTTGATTCTCATAAGACTCTACAACGTCAGAAACTACATTACACTTGCCTTGCTTACAAGCTTCATATGCTACCATATGAGCTATTAAAGCTGCGTAAGGGCAGTAGGGACATGAAGGTGTAACTAACGTTTCTACCTTGACTTTCCCATTTATCTTGCTCTTTATTGCCTCTACAGTCTCTGGAGAGAGACCACTTTCTCCTTGGGATATCCTAACTAAAGTCTCAACCAGAGCTCGTATTTCTTCTCCGAGAGGTGCTCCAGTCCATCTTATTTTACCCTTCTCTAAAGCTACAGTAGGAACCCTTTCCACCTCATATTCAGTAAACGCTTCCTTGTCTTTCTGCCTATCGAAAACGTGCACTTTCAATTTGGATGATCCGTTCTCGTCTTTGGGACAGGAATCAGCAACAAAGTTCATGAATTTAACTGTCAAGTCGCAATATTGACAATTCTCGTCTGCTGAGTCAATAAAAACATATACATCTACATTGTTCTTCATATCCTTTAGAGCGTCTTGTAGCGCGTTCTTTACGTCATCGTTAAATAGTTCTGCATATTCTTGTTCCATTTTAACACCATGTACATTATTCTACCGCACATAGGCTTAAAAATTATTCTTGTTCATCTTTTTATCACTTTAACTAGCTCTTTATAATATTATTGAGATTAACTTCATATACTGCCCCGTTAGGATTGACTTCCTTGAATATTCTTCCAGAGAATTTCTTTACTTTCACTTGCGTATCTAACCAACAATCTGGCTCTAAAGATGCCTTAATACAAGTTTCCGCAAGGAAGGTCTCTTGGTCCCAGTTATATTCGACTGGAACTTGAGGTAGCAGAAGTCCACTGTAGAGTATACCTTTTTCCACTATTAGACCATCAACGCCTATCTCAATTTGACTTGGAAGACTTTCTCTATCCCCTATGATTTCCTTAGGACTAGTTAGGACAGTAACCTCGACTATAATATCGTCTATTTCGTCTCTGCTCAAAGGAGGAAATCTAGGGTCAGAGAAAGCTGCTGCCTCAGCAGCCCGCTCGACAACATCTTTTAGGGAAGAGACCGCTTGTACGTAACCGATACAGCCCCTAAGCGATCTAAAAGTATCATTCTTCTCAAGAGTTACAAACGCCATACCCTTCTTTTCCAAGACGGGATCTAGAGTTAACTCGCTTGCCGTCAAACCTAATTTTCTCTTTATAGAATTACGTGCTAACTTAACTAACTGAGTTCCTATGTCTAACGTTAAGTCTTCTAGCGAAATCAGGTTCTTCTCCATTGGTGTTGACTTTTGCCTTAGCCTTAATAATTATTTCTTGCATAGTAATCCAATGAGTTCCCTTCCAATACTCCTTTGAACACTTGGGGCATTTCCATCTGTCTTTTCCCATTTGTTCTAATATGGAGTCGCATTCTGGGCACCTAGTAGCTGCCATATCAAGAGTTAAATCAATTTTCCAATTATTAGCTAATTGAACTAACATTTCTTCTATGCCTATTCCAGGTTGAATGAGCTCACAAGGTAAACCCTTCTTTTTAGCTCTGTTACAAAGTCCCCTATCTCTTGTAATTATTATTCTTTTAGTTTCCTCTGCAATTTTTAGAATCTTCCAATCCTTAATATCGTTCTTATAATAGGTATCATAACCTAGAATCCTCAGCCATCTAGCTAGCCTCCCCAACATCGCGTCGACTATGAAACTTTGCCTCTGCATAATATCTCTCACAGTTAACTATGTATGAAATTATAAATTATTAAAACCGTGAGAAACCATGAAAGCAAAAGCGTAACTACTCCTCTACCTAAAGTATCCCATTTCCCTTGTACATTGAAAACTACCTTAGATACTACCACTGAAATTGAATATGAAACAATAATTGAAATTAAAAATACAGTATAATTAGGTAAAACCAATGTAACCACTCCAGATAATAGGCCTAGAATCCCTCTCAGTAGCAAGATTTTATCCGAGCTATTCACAATCAATAATCGATAGTAGGTGTTTTAAGTGCAAAGGAAAAGTTCTATGACTTATTTTGACTTATTAGCGTGGGACATAGAAAATAAGTCTAGACTTGAAGGATGTAGAATAGATAACATATACACTACGAAGGAATCCGATAATACTTTCCTGTTTCATCTGCACTGCAAAGATGGAGACAAGGATTTGATAATTCAGCCCGGCAAGAGGATACATTTTACAAAATTTACTGTTGATAGAGAAACTAATGGACAAGTTTCGTTCTTAAGGACCTTGCTTAGAGAAGCCTTCATAAAATCCACTAAATTATTAGGTCACGAAAGAATATATTTGATAGAAACAAGTAACGGCAAACAAGTAATAGTTGAGCTATTACCTAGAGGAGTTCTTGTGGTAACTGATGAGAACAACAAGATCATTTTCTCAACTGAAGTTAAACAATTTAAGGATAGAAAAATTAAACAAGGAGAGATTTATTCACCTCCTCCGCAATTCGTTCCGAAGAAACAATCGCTACCTTCGGCTTTAGGTGTCCCGTCAGAAATAATAGAGGCTCTAGGAGTAACTGACATAGAAGAAGGTAAGAAAGTAGTAGAGCAGTTGGAAGATAACATTAAAAAAGGGCACATATATCCTTGTGTAAAAGAGGACACGGTAATTCCAATCAAAGTAGAGGATTGTGCCCAAGCAGATTCTTTCAATGACGCATTGGACACTTATTTCACAAAAATTGAAAAAGAAGAGGTAGTTAGTAAATCAACTCAAAAATTAAACGAGGAGAAAGGTAGGCTAATTTCCACTCTAAATGAAATAAATGAGAAAATAAACGAATACAACAAACAAGCAGAGAAGCTTCGAGAGACAGGAAGAAAAATCTTAGAGAATTATGTAAAAATAGAGGACATTATAAATAACAATAAGGAAAAAAACTCAGTTGTAACAAACATAGACGGTATAGAAATCACGTTAAATCCCAGACTGAATCCCAACAAGAACGCTTCAATTTATTTTGATAAAGCAAAAGAGTTTGAAGCAAAGGCTAAGAAGGCAGAAGAGATCACAGTTGAGCTCAAGGAGAGGCTCAACAATTTAGAAGCTTCTATAAAGCAAAAAGAAGAATCAAGCAAAATAAAGATTAGAGAGAAAGAGTGGTATGAGAAATATAGATGGACCATAACCAGAAACGGTTTTTTAGTCATTGCGGGGAGGGATGTAGACCAAAACGAGAGCCTGGTTAAGAAGATGCTTGAAGATAACGACATTTTCCTTCATGCTGACGTTCACGGAGCTCCAGCAACTATCATCAAATCAAATGGAGCGGAAGTGAGTGAGGACGATATTTACGATGCTTCAATAATATCGGCGTGTTACTCTAAGGCTTGGAAAGAGGGGTTAGGCTCAATAGACGTGTTCTGGGTTAAAGGGGAACAAGTCAGTAAGTCCCCTCCTGTAGGTGAATATCTCCCTAAAGGCTCTTTCATGATTTACGGTAAAAAGAATTTCATAAAAAACGTGAAACTAGAGCTTTGGTTAGGGCTGGAAGAGAAGAGCACAAACGAAATGAGACTTTTGGTAGGTTCAGATAAGGCCGTTAAGGCACGTTCTAAGTTCGTAGTTAAAATCGTGCCTGGTGAAGATGACCAGGAAAAAGCTTCATCTAAGATAATTAAGATACTAACGAAAGAGGGTATTACTGGGTCAGGCGGTCTTAAGAACGAGATTATAAAAATTTTACCAGGGAAAAGTAAGATAATCAGAGAAAATGCATAAAACCTTCAAGGTGAAATTTATACCATAAACATGCCTATAGTTCCGTTATCTAATAGAGCCTCGCTTGTAGGTCCCCATGAGTTTTATCTGCTGAAGATATTGCTCAATAATTCAGACTCATACGAACTAATCCCTAAGGATATCATAGAAGAAGAGATTGACCTAAATCCATCACAACTTGATTTCTATCTTTCTAAACTACTGAAATTAAAACTCATTTATCATGAAAAAAACTTAGGAAAAGACTCCTTCAAAATAACATTTAGTGGAATAGATGTTTTATCAATTAAAAAATTGTATGAAATGAAAATATTGAAAAGTTTGTCTACCGTAATTGGAGAAGGAAAGGAGAGTGTAGTTTACATGGGTTACGATTTCGATGAGAACCCGATAGTAGTCAAGTTCCACCGAATAGGTAAAACCAGTTATAAAACATTGAGGAGAAAGAAGAGAACTTTACAGGGAAGAAAAAGTTGGGTTAGGTTGTCAATCGAAAACGCTGAATCTGAGTACAACGCTCTTGCATGCCTATGGGAAAACAGGGCATATGTACCCAGACCTTTAGGTCTAGGCGTAAATGCGGTTGCTATGGAATACATAAACGGAAAGCCCCTGTTTAAGACAGATCTACTTGAACCTTCTAGAGTATTAGACGATATCTTATCCACTATCAGGATATCTTACGTTTACTGCAAATTGTCTCACAACGACCTTAGTCCTTATAACGTCGTTATGGACACAGAGAGGAATATTCCTTACGTAATAGATTGGCCTCAAGCTTCTAGGGCTTCGGAAGACAGCTTAGAGAAAGACATAAGACATATATTAGACTTCTTTAGAAATAAATACGATATTAATAGGGAAATTAACGATACCTTGTCGTATATTAGGGATTAGAGATGATAATAATTGGAATAGATATAGAGCCTAGAGAAAGTCCATCTAAAGGAGAACCTCATTACGCTACAGTGATAATAAATGATAAAGGAGAAATTTTAGAAAAGAGCGAGTTTGCGCCCAGGAGTAGAATAATAAGGTTAGCATGGGAGTTGAGAGCAGACGAGATAGCAATAGACAATATTTACGAACTAGGAGAGACAGATAGAGAAGTTATAAATTTCATAAAGTTACTTCCTGACTATACTAGAATAGTACAAACAACCTTCAATAAAGGGGAGTTCAAGAGCGTTAAGGACTTAGCTTTTGAAAATGGAATTATAGAAAACAACTCTAAGCTATCTCCGCTTCGTACAGCGTATGTTAACTGTCTCCTCGCAATGAAAGGGTACGGAAAGGTAATAAACCCAGTGGAAAGGAGAACTAAGATAATAGTAGCACGCGGAAGGAACTTGGGACCAGGAGGAATGAGCCAGAACAGATACAAAAGACACATTAGAGGCCTTCTACTCAGAGTTGCACGCGAAGTAAAAGAGAAGCTCGATAGGAACGGATTCGATTACGATGTAGTAATAAGGAGAACTAGGGCTGGAATCGAGGGAGCTGTGTTCACTGTCTACTCACCCAGGGAGAGGCTCTACGGTATAATAAAGAAAATGAAGGGACACGACGTAGTAGTTGATATAAGACCAGTCTATAAAAATAAAATAGAATTTAATGAGAAAGAAAATGAACCGAAAAGGAGGACAATAGTTGGCTTGGATCCAGGGTTAGAGGTGGGAATAGCTATTCTTGACGTACACGGGAAACTTCTTCTGCTTGACACTAAGAGAAGTATAGATAGGGAAGAAATCATTAGTATAATCTCAAACTATGGTACCCCTATCATGGTTGCCACTGACGTGAACCCAGTACCAGACACCGTGAAGAAAATAGCCTCGGCCTTAGGATGCAAGTTGTTTGTTCCCGAAAGGGAGATGTCTGCAGAGGAGAAACAGGAGGCAGTTTCAGCATACTCAAGGAAAACCGGAGTTAAAGTGTTAGATGCCCACACCAGAGACTCACTTTCAGCTGCACTAAGAGCATATCATGAGATAGAAAACAAGCTGAGACAAGCAGAGAGCCTCCTATCTAGGCTGGAAATAGACATTGACACGGAAAAGGTCTTTGACTGCATGATAAGAGGGGATTCAATATCTTCCTGTATAGAAAGGGAGATAGACAGACAGCTTAATGACGAGAATGAAACTAAGATAGTACCGCAAATCAAGCATGTAGACTCTCAACGAAACGAAGAGGAAATAAATATCCTTAAGCTGGAGAACATGAGATATCGTAGAACTATATCCTCTTTGATAGCTGAGAAGGAGTTGTTAGAGAGACAAATTGAAGAGATAAAGATCAATGCTAGAAAAGAGATAGACAGAGATAGAAGAATTTACGAGCTGCAACTACAACTGGCTGAAAAAGAGAAAATAATAAACTATATTGAAAACAAGCTTAATGAAAGTAAACTAAAGATAGATCAGCTTAACGACTTAATCGTTAAGCTAGCGAAAGGCGATACCCTAGTGATACCTTATGACAAATGTCCCTATGCCACGATAAGAGACGGGAAACTATTCTTCCTAGATCAGGAGATAGATCCATCACTGATTCCATTTTTTAACGGAGAAATAGCTATAATCACAAAGGAAACTGCTGAAGCATTAAAGGTGCTCTCCAAGGAAATGGAAATAGAAAATTCAAAAAGAATTAACCTAAAAGATCTTATAGAATCGTATAGAAATTCAAGATCAAAACATGGTAACTTTTCCTTCTAGTATGAGCTCTGTTATCTTCCTGAAAGAGCTTAACTGTTCGTCAACTATTCCAGAAATTTCATTTTTCAAGTTGCCATTCATCTTTCCATCTACAGTTACGACGTCGAGGTTCGCTATTAGAGGATCGTCTATGGGTCTTCCTATCTGCCCTAGAACTTGAACTTGAACTTCCCTAACTTCCGAAAGTTCCTCTGTTACTTTATTTGCTATCAAGTTAGCTACTACGTTATAGATTTTACCTACGTGATTAACCGGATTCTTTCCAGCTGTAGCTTCTAAAGACATCGGCCTCATTGGAGTAATTAGACCAGTACCTCTATTTCCTCTACCAGTTACTCCATCATCGCCGTGTTCTGCAGAAGTACCAGTTACTGTCATGTATATTATGTTACGATCTACTTTGTCACCAGTGTTAATATTAACCTTGATGTTATAATCTGGAGCTATTTTACTTGCTATAGAATTTACGGTTTCCTTTATCTGTTCTTTTATATTGATGTAGTGATCCATGTCCTCTATTAGCTCGCTTATTGTAGCTGCAGCTACGGTTATCTCTATGTCTTTGTTCTTACGTAGTCCCATGACTTTTATGTCCTCGCCTACCTCAGGTAATTTAGCTTTGTATTCTCTAGAATTAAGCTGACGCTCTATTGTGAACACTGTTTTCTCCAGCTTCGACATAGGAGAGAAGCCTACTCCGAAACTCGTATCGTTGGAAAGAGGGGTAGTCTTATTCGAATCGAATATACCTACTAGATCAGTTGAACCTTTACCTATCTTGTAATCCACTACGACGTGTTTTTCTGGGTCCAGATATCTAAAGTTCTCCTTTATCCACTGTTTGACACTATCTATAATTATCGTACCTGCAGGAATTTCATCAACTCCATCACTAGTTTTAACCTCAGTAGTTGCACGTCCTGCAACTATAACGTAAATCGGCTGTATTACATCTCCTCCTTTAAACTTTGGAGAAGCTTGTCCTCCAACTACCAGAGTCTTGTCTAGGTTATGATGTAGAATTACGCCATATTTCTTTAGGTAATAAAGAGATAACTTTCTACTAGCCTCTTCTGAAGCTGAATCGGCAATGTAATCAGGATGACCCGTCCCTTTTCTCTCTACTAATTCTACTTCTAAAGAGTTTATGTCTACAGTCCTATTTAACTGAACGTTAATATTTTTCATTTGAAGCACCTTAATGTTTTAGCTTAAATTACTTACTTCGATTTTTCCGCTATGCTTTCATAATCAACACTTATAAACAATATATTACTTCCTCTTATCAAAACTCTCCCGTAGCTTGCCACTGGATCTTCACTCTCCTCTTTCATTTCGCTGCAATCTCTAAGCACTATGTTCATTGTACCATCGGTCTGCTCTAGCTTCCCCATGTATTCAGAACCGTCCTTCAGTTTTACTAATACTAACTTATTTATTGCCATTCTTAAATTCTTCAATGGATTTTCGACTTTTGCCTGCACAGTTCTTCATCCCTTGTATGGTATTAAAAATTACGGGTTCCAATTTAAAGCTTCTTTCCTTAGAGAGATGAGGCCTTTCATGACGTGATAAGAGTTGTATTATAGGCCATGACATAATTCTTCTAAACTGAAACAGTTCAAAGTATGGAATTGATTGTAAAGGATCCAGAGGATATACTGAAGATAGCTACCTCACTTTCAGTTATAAGCAGAATAAATATCATAAAGCTTATCAACAACAAACCTATGAGCATAAGTGAATTGACCGCTGAGTTAGGAATGAGTAAGGGTAATATAAGTAATCATATCTCGAGCTTGGAGGAAGCTGGGTTAATAATAAGCGAATACGAAAATGGAATAAAAGGAATAAGAAAAATAGTAAAATCTAAATATGAAAGAATAATTATTGATCTCTCATAGATGCCTTTAGGAAACTCACATAAATAGGCGAAGGGTTCATAGGTCTACTTTTAAATTCTGGATGCGCTTGTGTAGCTATGAAGAATCTCTTTCCTGGAAGCTCTATGAACTCAACTAAGCCATTTTCACTCACACCAGATATCACGAGACCGGCCTTTTGAATGGAATCAACGTATTTCGGATTAACCTCGAATCTATGCCTATGCCTTTCAGTTATTATGTTAGTACCATAAATTTTGTTGGCTAATGAGCCTTCCTTTAATATTATTTTTTGTGATCCGAGTCTCATAGTTCCTCCTACTTGGGTAGCTCTGTTTTGGTCGTCTAAAAGCGTTATAACTGGATCTGGAGTTGAAGGATTAATCTCAGTGCTGTTAGCGTCCTTTAACCCTAGAACATTCCTTGCGAACTCTACAACAGCTAACTGAAAGCCAAAACATATCCCGAGAAAAGGTATGTCGTTCTCTCTGACGTAATTAATGGCCTTTATTTTTCCTTCTGTTCCCCTTGCACCAAAGCCTGGTAGAACTATGACCCCGTCAGCGGTTTTCATTATCTCTCTCAGTTTGTCATCGTTGTTTTCGATGTCAGTGGACTCCACCCACATGAGTTTAGGTTTGACGTGCAGGAAAGCCCCTGCGTGAAGCAATGCTTCCCTTATGCTCATATAAGTGTCTTTTAGTTTAGTGTACTTCCCTATCAAGACTATGTTTACTTCCTTCTCTCCGTCCTTTAATGACGATACAAAACTTTCCCAATCGTCTAATTTGACCGCACCGTCTGGAAGTCCCAAAAGGTTCAGGATCTTAGATGATAGACCTTGACCTTCGAGTATTAACGGAACCTCATATGGAGTTGAAACATCGTAGCTTGAAAATATTAGACTTTGTTTCACATTTGTGAAGAGAGCTATTTTATTCTTGCTTTCAGGGTCTAGTGATACCTCAGATCTAACAATAATGATATCAGGCTGTATGCCTATTCTTCTCAATTCTTGGACGCTGTGTTGTAGCGGCTTTGTCTTCAGCTCTCCTGTAACCTTCATGTAAGGAGCCAGAGCCACATGAACAAAGATCAAGTTTCCCTCCTCTTCTAGTCTCATTTGCCTCACGGCCTCTAGAAATGGCAGACTTTCTATATCTCCTACAGTACCTCCTATTTCCACTATGACAACGTCTGCATTGTTAACCTCCCCAGCTTTCTTTATCATTGATATTATTTCTCTAGTTACATGAGGTATGATCTGTACTGTCTGGCCTAAATACTCTCCACGTCTCTCCTTGTTTATGACCTCAAAGTAAACCTTTCCCGCGGTTATGTTATTGTATTTAGTTACATTTATACCGATGAACCTCTCATAATGCCCTAAATCAAGGTCAGTCTCTGACCCATCCTCTGTCACAAAAACTTCACCGTGCATGTAAGGGTTCATCGTTCCAGCGTCCACATTTATATAGGGGTCAACCTTGACTACAGTGATCTTAATGTCCCTTCTCTTCAGAAGCATCCCTATTGAAGCAGCTACTGTACCTTTCCCTACACTTGATAGAACTCCGCCCGTTATTACAATATACTTTGCCACTCAATAACCACAGTAATGAAGGAATTAATCCACAAAATAAAAAGTCATTTATTGATAGCTTCATTTATTAACATGTAGAATTCACTAGGCGTATGAAGAGCGAGTTATTCGATTCCCTAAAGAAAGGAAAGAACCTTCAAGTAGCGTTGGACTTTATCAGAATTGAGGACGCAATCAAAGTTGCTGAGGCTTCGGTGAAGGCAAGAGCTAGCATAATAGAAGTAGGAACTCCCCTGGTAAAGTCATGCGGAATTGAAGGCATGAGAAAAATCAAAGAAACGGTAGGAGATAGAATTATGCTTGCTGATACTAAGACAGCAGACGCAGGAGATGTGGAAGCAATTGTAGCAAAGGAAGGTGGAGCTAACATCATGACAGTTCTAGGCATAATGGACGATTCTACAATCAGATCTGCAGTACAGAAGGCATCTGAGCTTGGGATATTAGTACAAGCGGACCTGATTAACGTGGAAAACGTAGTCTCAAGAGCGAAACAACTTAAATCCCTTGGCGTTGATATCATAGGACTTCACGTAGGTCTAGATGTACAGAAAACACGAGGTATAACTGTAGCAAACATGACCAAGGAGATCAAGGAAATCTCAGAAATGAATGTGATTGTTTCTGTCGCCGGCGGACTGAACAAGGAAAGGATACAGTCTCTCATAGATTTACCTATAAATATCTTTGTCGTAGGAGGAGCTATCACAAGGAAAAGCGATCCGTACTCTGCTACCGCTGAGATAGTTAACATAATAAATGAGAAAAGACAATAGGTAATAGGTGTATTAAGTGTCTTCTCAGCCTACTCAGAAATCCAAGGATCTGAAGATATCGAGTAAACAAGTAATAAACCCCACAATTGTCAACGAAGATAAGAGGAAGCTTAATCTTCTTTACATTATTAATAGAATGGAAAGAGTATCGGAGAAAGCGTTGACTACGCTCATAGCCGAAATGAAAGAGAAAGGTCTAGACCTAGGATATGAGTTCAATAACATAGGTAACAACACGTTCAGCCATTCATTGAAAGAAGACATAACTTCTTTACTATACCTAGGTTTCGTCGAAAACGATCTGAAGACAAAGAAATTATCTCTTTCTAATGATGGCAAAGAGTTCCTAGAAAAGTCTCAAATTGACGAAGAGCTGAAGTCCAAGTTAGACTCTATGATAAATGACTTGAAAGTGAAAGTGAACGCTATTGACGAGGAATATAATCTAAAGATGAGAAATGAAAGAAGGCTAAGGAATGGAAGAAGATAAGAAACTGAAATAAATTTTTAAAAATAATATATAACATAAAAAGTTATACTAATTAGATAGTGGAAAGTGGACTTCTTCTTTCTTGTGGCTGTTGATTTTCTTCTGCAACCACACGAGCCCAAATTAACGGATCAAGCTTTCCGTCTTTTCCAAGCTTAGTTATTAGCTCCCTAAATTGACTAGTATGCCTTATATCGAGCTCCAATAGTTGTTCCAAAAGCTTCCAGCTATTGTTCTTCACGTCTTGTAACATCTCTTCTGGCATATGCCTTATAACCATAGGATCTTGAAGCCATTGGTCGAAGGCCTTCAAAGTCCTTATCATGTGCTGAAACGCTGTCCTGGAAGCCAAAACTAAATCTAGCCTGTCCATGTCGCTCGTGGGCTGTTTGTTCTCCATGTCCTTCAGGGTTGCTAGAAGGTTCTTTTGCATCTTTATCCATTCGTCCAAGTTATTAAGGAATGTATTTTCCAAACTAGACACCAGATAGACTATCTGCTTCACACTTAATAAATACTAGTTTCATTCCTTGAACTCGCAATCACTGTGAAAGGTTAAATGGAAGACCCTTAGTTTTCACATCTTCACTAAGATATTTTTCATGTTCCCTGAGAAACTTAATGTCATCGTTCTTCTTTCTCAGTCCGTCCGGCAACATCCTAGGTATTTCATCGACTATGGGATACCATCTCCCACATTTCTCGCAGACTATTATGCCCTCCACTATCTCCTTTCTGATGCACTCTTCGCATGGAGCGTTCTCTAGGCTTTTGACTGCCACGTCTTTGAAGGAACAATAAAGCTCACAGAGAGGCTTGTTACCTTCTATCATCCTCTCTACCTCCTTCTCAGAAAATACCTTTAATTTAAGCGGGAAGTTCTTGCAAATAGGACATGCGAGGACGTCCATTAATTTATATTTCACTTCAGCTTCCACCTACGAAGGACACAAGTTCCTCCGCTATTTTTGAAGCTTTTGATTGATCCTTAGCCTCAACCAAAACCCTTATTATCGGTTCTGTACCGCTCTTTCTTACAAGGAACCAATAGTCGCTAGCTGTAACTTTCACTCCGTCAATTGTTAATATTTTACCAGAGTTAGTGTATTTATCTTCAATTTCTTTATATATCTTCTCAACGTCGATGTTGTCTGTTAGCCTTACCTTAGTCTTCACTAGATAGTATTTGGGTAATCTGTCGAAAAGTGAAGCTGAGGACTCGTTTTCGCTCGCCATGAGTTCAAGCATTAAAGCCATTGACATAGCCCCATCCCTTACGTACTGGTGGGGAGGGTACATGAAGCCCCCGTTTTCTTCGAACCCTGCTACACCCTTCTCTTTCATCAAAGTGTGGGCTATATCAACACTTCCTACCTTAGTCCACCTTACCTCGAGACCGAACTTCGAGAGAAATTCTTCCACCAAACTGGAGCTGGAGACCGCCGTGAATACCCTAGGAGGTAGGTTTGGATTCTTCACATGTGCCCAATAAGAGAGAAGGGATGCACTCCTGTCTCCCCATTGTATTGTACCTTGTGAGTCTATGAAGATTGCCCTATCTGCGTCGCCGTCATGAGTCACGCCAAGATCTGCCTTCAGTACTTTAGCTACCTCTGCAGTATCGTGTATGGACTCGAAGGTAGGCTCTGGGTATCTGGCTGGAAATAGAGGATCCAAATTACCGTTCAGCGTGAACACCCTGCATCCGAGTTCCCTAGCGACAATCGGGGTTGCCAATCCACCTACGCTGTTAGCTGAGTCTATAAGAACACGGTAGTTCTTCTTTCTGATCTTTTCGACGTCAACGTGAGAGAGGACCCCCTTAACATAAGTGTCAAGAACCCTAGTTTCTTTTCTCACGTCGTACTTAAGCGACGTCCAATCCGAGGAGTTGAACCTATCCTCGAAGTATATATCCTCTATTTTCTTCTCTTCTTCCCTCTCTATTTCTATACCTTGGTTAGAAAGTACCTTTATTCCGTTGTATTCTGGAGGATTATGACTCGCAGTTACTATCACTCCACCATCGTATCCCAATGTCTTCACTCCGTACTGTAAAGCAGGAGTAGCTCCATATCCAGCTTCATACACATTGACTCCAGTACTAAGCAACGCGCCTTCAACGACCCTCATGAACATGTCTCCCCCTGCTCGTGCATCCCTACCTATCATAACGTTAGAGTTTTTACCGAAATAAGTTCCAATTGCCTTGCCTAACTTAAGCGCTAAATCCACTGTTAACTCTTTGTTTATAATACCTCTTACTCCGTCAGTACCGAATAATTTACCCATATATTAGTACTTATACTGAAACTTTTAAGGGTATTGTAGCTTTTCATCCAGTATGGACGATTCAGGTTTCCATTGCAAATTGTAATTATGGTAAAAATAGATTAAATAAAGGAAATTGTTAAGCTCGAATCCTTGCCCAGTCCATGTAAGAGTGTTCAATTAAATTCGTTCTATTTCGATAAATAAACTGAATTCGTGATTGACTCCTGAATGACCCGCAATATCATAGCACATTTCACACTTTACAGATTACGATAAGTAATACTACTTTTTTACTATTACTACTGAGGATTCTTTTCTATCTCATTTCAACTATACTTTTTGTAGGCAAAAATTGACGTGTTGCCAACTTTTATAAACGTGTTTTTTTGACAACCATAATACTAGGCGTGAAAATGAGGGAAAAACAACGCCGCTATAAATTCGGGGATTACATCTTGAGGGAAAGGAAAGGTAGGTATTACGTTTACAAGCTAGAGTATGAGGACGGTAACGCAAAGGAACGTTACATTGGTCCTTTAGCTGACGTGGTTCAAACTTACGAGAAATTGAAATCGGGGGTCTTAGGGGGTACCCCCCTAATACAGGGCTCGAGCCGGGGATTGAACCCGGGACCTCTGGGTCCACAGCCCAGCGCTCTCCCAAGCTGAGCTACTCGAGCCACGCCATTAAAACTAACTTCTTAATAATTTTTAAACTCTTCTACCTTCTTCTACCTCGTCCTTTACTATATCTAAAATTCTTCTGGCTATAATTACTTTATCATCCTTATCAAGCTTGATCTGTCTCTTCTTAGTAATGACCGTAACTTCGTTTTGAGTAGAGTTAAAGCCTATGTCGCTTCTCGATACGTTATTTGTAATGATGATATCAAAGCCGTGTCTATTCATCTTAGCTTTGGCTTTCTCCAATAACTCTACCTCACTGTTCACAGTCTCTGCTGAGAAGCCAACAACGAAAGCTTTACCTACTGCGACAGAAGATATCTTAGGAGTTTTAGTCAACTCTAACTTAGGGATTTCTCCATGGGTATCTATCTTACCTTCAAACTTGGTAGAGAAAGAGAAATCGGCAGGAGCGCCTGCTAGTATCACTATAGAGAATCCCTCTTCTACCCCACGTTTCACCTCTTCCATCATTTCCTGAGTAGTCCTAACTTCTCTCCTGTCCCACATCACAGGCGACAGATGAGTGGACAGTGGTCCATGAACAAGCCTAACAGAAGCACCTCTAAAGTACGCCTCATTAGCGATAGCTACACCCATAGTTCCGCTACTGGGGTTACTAATGAATCGCACAGGATCCATGAACTCTCTAGTTGGACCTGCAGTAACCAAGATCTTATAATTGGATAAGTCTTTTCCTCTCAACAATACGCTGGATATTTCCCAAGTCATTAGAGGAATGTCTGGGTAATGCGCAACATCTTCTCTGAGGTAAGGCTTAAGCACTACAATTCCGTCTTCTCTAAGCTTCTGTATTGCTTCATTCAACTGGTTAGTCTGATACATAGATAAATGCATGGCTGGGACAACAAATACCGTCTTCTTTTCTCCAAGAAAGTTCATTGCAGTCAGTAATACTGAGTTGTCGGAAATACCGTAAGCTAACTTTACTAAAGTATTCATCGTAGCAGGGGCTATTACCATCGAGTCCATCTCTGAGAGCTCCACGTGTTCTATCTCTCCAGTTATTTTTGTCACGACGTTGTTCCCCGTTGCCCAACGAAACATCTCGGGGGAAATTAGCTTCGCTGCTGCCCTAGTCATGACAACGTGTATGTCGGCCCCATTTCTCATCAAATCTCTAGCTAGATCCAAAGACTTATACAGGGAAACACTGGCAGTTACTCCCAAAACGATGCGTTTACCGAATAATTGACCTCTGCTTTGCAATATTTTCTTAGAAGGGTGTACCATTGGATCAGACACATATATATTAGCTTCCAATAAAAACGTAATCTGTGGAGTTTGCAGAATTCAACAAAAGCTCGTCCTTCACAATAAGGAACGCAAGAATGGACGACGTAGAACAAATAATCAGAATTAACAGAGACTCGCTACCAGAAAACTATCCACATTACTTCTTCGTAGAACATTTGAAGGAATACGGGTTAGCGTTCTTTGTGGGGCTTGTAAATTATAATGTGGTTGGTTACGTTATGCCTAGAATAGAATGGGGCTTCAGTAACTTCAAGCAAATACCTTCAATTGTAAAGAAAGGGCACATAGTTTCCATAGCTGTAGAAAGTCCTTACAGAAAGATGGGAATAGGAACTGCTCTCCTCAGAGAATCTATGAAAGCTATGAAAGAAAAATACAAGGCAGAAGAGGTTTACCTTGAGGTGAGAGTAAGCAATGATAATGCCATCGGTATGTATGAAAAGAACGGATATAAGAAAGTCAAACTCTTGAGGGGATATTACGCTGACGGCGAAGACGCTTATTTGATGGCAGCTTCACTCCTTTAAAAACATGATAATTTCAAGAAAATGTGAGATTGCCGAGTTCAAACGCTAAGTTATCAGTTTCAAATATAACATAATGGCCTCGTAGAAGACTTCCTACAGATACAACAGTAGTTCCCATTATCTCACCTATTCCTTGTGCCTCGCTATGACCGTGAAATAGAATTTTGGGTTTATTTTTCAGCAAAGACGCAGTAACTTTGGAGTTACCCTCCTCTTTTCCGATTATGTTTCCGGTGTGAGACCCTAATGGTGGAAAGTGAGACATCACATAATGCGTTGAGAAGTCTATCGAAAGTACAGAAAAGCGGTCCTTGATGAGCATGCCTTTTCTATCCATCTCTTTGAATGTATGCACTGAGTCCATCTCTCCAAGTATTCCGTGGAAGTTTCTGAAGAGTTGAGGACATTCTATATCCCCAAGGCCTATTGTCTCATCGAAGTTCAACCTATTTACCTGCTCTATCGCACCCCTTAGGCAGGGGAAGCCGGATACCATCAATAGCCTTATCTCTGAACCACCTCTCTAAGTGATAGAAAGCTATTGAAGAGGCTATTATATCTGCGGTGGATCCAGGGTTAAACCCGTTCTCCGTCATGTATTTGTCCATGTTCTCAATTTCCTCGCAGGAGGGGCACTCACTCATATGAGATGCCATTTTTGATATTTCGATTGATACATGGGCCCCGTATTTCTTCATGATCAAAGTGTCCGGCTGAGACGATAGTACCTTGAAGAACGCCCGTCTTACGTTCAGTTCAAAGGAATCACATTTTTGTTCTTTTATCGCATTATACCCCAGATAAGTTAGGTAATATCCATGAACAATATTCCTTGCTACTTCGTCGAAGTTAGAAGAGTAAAGCAGAATTTCACGTAAGGTCTTGCCCTCTATAGAGCCGATGTCCATATCTCCCGTTAATCTACCCTTATATGACGGATTCATTGACCTGAGCGAGAGAATGAAAGCTTCCCCTTCCTTTTCGTCAAGAAGAAGAACTAGCGACTTGAGTTTTCCCATCAATTCGTCTATGCTCGATACCTGAATTGCCGCAAAGGAAACCGGCAAAAGAGTTATGGCGGTACCGAATAACGCAAACCCTCTGCCAAAAATGGAACTGAATCTAGCTGGATCCAGAAGAGAGAAAATTGGTTTGCCTCTGCCTGCATACCCCATCACACATGCCTTCTTATATATTGACGAGAGATAGAGTGAACTCTGCTGAACCGAGATATATGTTACCGACCTTATGTCCTTCCTTCGTGACGCATTGCCTGGTTTGTTCACTAACGCCTCCTCTAAAGAGGACGAAGCTAGAATTAGAGAGACCTCCTCACATAACTCTTCTAATATTTCCTCTAAAGTTCCTGTCACCTATTATCACCTTATTCCCGTCATCGCACTCCATCAAGACCCCTTCAACATGGAATCTTCCTCCATTAAATAGGAGAGACGAAAAAATTCCTTCGTAAGAAACTATCTCACTTATCTTCAAGTCTGAGCTTCCATCGCATTTGACTATGGAAGGATAGAACAGAGCTTCAATTTGTTCCTTTTCAACTGAAGCTTCAAAGCTAACTTTACCCTTCTGTACGCAAACGTTATCACACAGCTTTTGGGTTCTCTCATCAACGAAGTTTACTGAGACCTTTTTACCCATCATAATTCCCCTTCTTCTAGGATCGTAAAGCTCTCTGGCCTGTTCTAATGATATTCCGTAATTTCTAGAGGTCTCGATGATCCACTCCTTGTCAGGCGTGAGGCTCATGGAAAAGTAAACCTCTAAGGATCTCTTTCCATATACTATTACGTCTATGTCGGAGTTCCCATGATATAAACCAGTAAGTATAGATCCTCCGATCCCTAGTCCGCTAGATCCCACAGTATCCACTATGGAAAGTATTACATCTGAGAACTCCTCCTTAACTCTTCCCTTAATTACTTTATCTAACCCCTCTTCTGGTTTTAGATGCTTTCCTATCTCTGACGAATAGACTATAGGAAAACTTACATCTAAACATGGTTGATATTCAAATTTTTGAGGTAATTTAACAAGATTATGTACCCCGTAGTTCTTCAGAACTCTACTGTATCCTCTCCACAACCCGCTTTGATTTCTTTCATATTTCAGCATTGCGAAAACGAAACCCATCCTGGCTGTATCATAGTTCGTTATGACTTGGAAGATGCCTTTCCCTTCTTTATCTATCACAACGTCTTTATCCAAGAAACAACTTCGTCCCATCCCTTCAACCTCATGAACGAAACAGGATTACCGTTACTTTTAAGCATATCAATGTAATCTCTATAAGCGTATCCACATATCCCAGACGCTATCATTGCAGATCCAATAGCTGCTTCTTTAAAAGGAAGGTTCATTTTCTCTCCGATAGATATCTTATCCTTAGCAGGACCAGAGACTATTATTTTGCTATCGTATTTATGGGCAAGGGAAGAAGAAATCATCTCTAAGATCTCTATTGATCTTTCCTCGTTTGAACCTGAATAAATAGTTTCTTTATCCACGGAAATTCCTGCCTTATTAAGCAGATAGACAACTTCTCCATCTATGGCTCCAGGCGAAGCTAGACCTGGTATCACGGTCCCTCCAAACCCGTCTATGATTTTACCATCCTTGACTACCATTATGGAAGAAAAGTGTCTACCCATCTCTAAAAGCACGAAGTCTGAAAGCGACAAGTAAGCCCTATAAAAGAATGCTGATGCTACCTTGTCTGCTGTACCCATATCTATCCATATCTTCCTGTAAATCGGAACCGATTCAATTTCTACAACGGAGGGAATAGTGAAGGAATTAATTATCATGAACCTGAACGCATTCAATATCGAATGAAGAGGGCCTTCCTTAGACTTTGAAAGTGTGAGAAGTGCTATATATTCGTCGTTTAACTGGTTACCCCTGACGAGGGGAAGACCATGGCCTGAAGGTAGAGCTATACAGTAAGGCTTGTAATCCAAAAGCCTACGCACTGCAGAAAGAGAGTAATGCGGTATTGACTGCGTAGGAATCTCGAAATATGAAACCTGATTTCCAACTTCATTAATGATAGAGAAAGCATAGCTCTCACTTCCTGGATCAACTCCCGCAAATAACATCAGTGGCTGCCTCGCTATATCACTCAATCATAGTTTTATTTATATCATCATTTAGATGATCGTAATTCGTTTTCATATAAAAGAGTAGCTATATCTTGGCATACCTTTACAAAACTTAAGTAACATGGAGCTGATTATTTCATGTTTAGTGATGCTATTCGGTCATAAAAAAGTTGGGAATAAAATTGAATTCTCTTATTGGGCTCCTAATATAAATAAGATATCTATAATCACGACAGATGGGACTAAAATTGAGTTGGATAGAAAAGACAGAGGTATTTTTGAAGGAGAGGCTGACTTCAGACCAGGAATTAGATATTTAATAGAAACTAATGGGAGCGAGAAGATTCCAGATCCGTTCTCCAGATTTCAACCTGAAGGTGTTCATGGACCTTCTGAAGTCATAGATCTGGAGGAAAGGTTTTCGAAACGGAATATCAGAAAAGACGACATGGTCATTTACGAGGTACACGTAGGGACATTTACAGAAAAGGGAAACTTCGACGGGGTGATAGAGAAATTAGATTACATAAAGGAACTAGGAGTAAACGTAATAGAGATAATGCCAATAGGTCAGTTCCCAGGGAATAGAGGATGGGGATATGATGGGACTTTCCTATTCGCCGTTCAGAACTCTTACGGCGGACCTTACTCCTTCCGGAGGATGGTAGATGAAGTTCACAAAAGAGGCATGTTTATCCTGTTAGACGTTATCTACAACCACGTTGGGCCTGAAGGGAACTACCTGGGTAAATTAGGTCCTTATTTCTCCTCTGTGTACAGATCACCTTGGGGGTTATCTTTCAACCTGGATGGCAAAGGCAGCGATATGGTAAGGGAAATGATATTATCTAATGTAGAGTATTGGATCAAATACTTTGACATTGACGGTTTCAGGCTGGATGCTATACATGCAATTTTCGACATGTCACCAGTTAACATTCTTGAAGAAATAGCTGAGAAGGTACATCAGATGGGTAAAATTGTTATAGCTGAGAGTGATTTAAACGATCCCAAGATAGTGAGGGAAAAGGCTCAATGTGGTTATGGTATAGATTCTCAATGGACTGATGACTTTCATCATGCAATCCATTCTTATGTTACGAAAGAGAGAGATGGATATTATCAGGATTTTGGGAAATTAGATCACGTAATTAAGAGCCTCAATGACGTCTTTGTTTATGATGGAGTTTACTCACCTTTCAGGGATAAAGTATTCGGCGCTAAGGTAGGCGATTTGGACGGATGTCGTTTCATAGTATACATCCAAAATCATGATCAGGTAGGGAATAGAGGTAATGGAGAGAGGATCTCGATTCTTGTTGATAAAGAGAAGAACGTAGCGATGGCTGCCTTATACATTCTCTCGCCTTATATCCCAATGTTATTCATGGGGGAAGAGTACGGAGAAACTAATCCATTTTTATATTTCTCTGACTTTTCAGATTCTTCTATAATACAAGGAGTAAGAGAAGGAAGGAAAAAAGACAATGGACAGACAACTGATCCACAAGCTGAATCAACTTTCATGTCGTCTAAACTAAGCTGGAAGATTGACAATGAGTTACTGAGTGCTTACATAACCTTGATCAGTATAAGGAGGAATTTCATTACTAATAAGTGCGATAGAAAAGTCAAGATAGGTTACGGAGATGGATGGATACAATTTCAAAGGGGAAATATAAGATGTACGTTGAATTTCTTCTCCAAAGAATTAAAGGTGAGAAAAGAAGAGGGAAAACCACTTTTCAAACACGGGAAAATACAGGAAAATGGACAAGAATACACCATGAGGGAGACAAGCACATTAATTGAAATGGTAGCGAGGCCTGGATTTGAACCAGGGACCTCAGGGTTATGAGCCCTGCGGCCTACCAGGCTGGCCTACCTCGCTATTTTACCTCGCCAAGTGTAGAATGTAGTAAACGCTTAAAAGTTTGACGTACGCCGGGAACGGGATTCGAACCCGTGTGGGGTTGCCCCCAATGGCTCTCCAGGCCACCCCCTTAACCGCTCGGGCATCCCGGCACTCCTTTAAAAAATGTAATAGAGGTTAAAACGTTTTTTCAGATCAATTCGATCTCTATATATACATCTTCTGGTACTCTTACTCTCATGAGTTGTCTCATTATTCGTTCATCTGCAGCTATATCCATGATTCTCTTATGCATCCTCATCTCCCATTTCTCCCATTTTTTATGTCCCTCGCCGTGAGGAAGTCTCATTATCGGAACTTGCATTGTAGAAGTTGGTAGGGGAACTGGACCTCTCATGCTAACCCCTGTCTTATCCACTATGTTCTTTATTTGTCCTACAACGTAGTTAAGATCTTTTACATTGGTACTCCAAAGTCTAATCCTGGCTTTAGAAGGCATAATATTGCACCTCAACTAAAAAGAAAACGGGAAATAAAAGATTATACTTCCCTTTATTTGATTTCTATTTTTGCGGGAGTTACATCGTTTATAACTCCTACTCCTACTGTCTTACCCATATCTCTCATTGCAAACCTTCCTAAAGCTGGGAACTCATTGAACTTCTCAGCACATAAAGGCTTTATTGGCTTCATCTTAACTATAGCTACGTCTCCCTGCTTTATGAACTTTGGATTCTTTTCTACTTCCTTACCGGTCTTAGGGTCTAGCTTTGATACTATCTCAGATATTCTACATGCTACGCTAGCCGTGTGCAAGTGGAGGACTGGGGTATAACCTTCGGGAAGAGCTGTTGGATGCCATACAACTATTATTCTTGCTGTGAACTCATCAGCTACTGTTGGAGGTTTATCTGGGTGACCCGCTACATCTCCTCTCTTTATATCTTTCTTATCTACACCTCTAATGTTGAAGCCTATGTTGTCTCCTGGTTCAGCTTTCTCTATTCTTGTATAGTGGGTCTCTATTGATCTCACATCACCTACTTTTCCTGCGGGCATGAAAGCTATCTTGTCGTTTACTTTAAGCACACCAGTTTCTACTCTTCCGACTGGAACTGTTCCTACACCTGACTTGGAGTATACTTCCTGAATTGGAATCCTCAGAGGCTTGTCAACGGGTTTCGGAGGGACTTCTAACATATCTAGACAATCTTCAATTGTAGGTCCATTATACCATGGCATATGCTCTGAGCGTTTAGTTACGTTCTCCCCAGTTGGAGCTACTATTGGAACGAACTTGACCTTGCTCATGTTGAAACCGAATCCCTTCATGAACTTTGTCAAAGTGTCTACAACTTCATTGAATCTCTTCTGGTCGTAAGGAGTATCAGTCAAATCCATCTTGTTTACTGCTACTATCATCTGATCAATTCCCATAGTCTTAGCTAGGATGATATGTTCCCTAGTCTGTCCTTCTGCGCTCATTCCAGACTCGAATTCACCCTTCTTTGCTGAAATCGAGAGAATTGCAGCATCAGCCTGACTTGCGCCAGTGATCATGTTCTTGACGAAGTCCCTATGCCCGGGAGCGTCTATAATAGTGAAGAAGTACTTCTTAGTCTCAAATTTCATGAAAGTTAAGTTTATTGTTACGCCTCTTTCTCTCTCTTCCTTAAGTCTATCTAGAAGAAAGGCGTATTTCTCAGTTTCTTTCCCAAGCTTCTTTGCTGCTTCCTCGGCTTCTTTCACTGTCTTTTCGTCAAGGAAACCCCTGTCCATTAACAGCCTTCCGACTAACGTACTTTTACCGTGATCTACATGCCCTATTACGATCAAATTAAGGTGAGGCTTTTGCGACATTTATCACACACTCTTAAGCCTTCTATACTGCAGGTAATAAAAATTTACCTAGAGCTTAGAGCTATTCTTTCTATTTCCTCCTTCTTCTTTACTGCGAAGCTTTTGTTATCGTTATTGAAAGCTGCTATGATCTCGTCTGCAAGTGCTTCTTCAATAGGCTTAGGATTATTGAAAGAAGAGTCCTTAGCTCCTGTCACTAAGTGTCTCAAAGCCATGTCTACCCTCCTCTGTGGAGCTACGTCTACTGCAACATAATACACTATTCCTCCATACATTATTCTAGTAACCTCTTCACGTGGAGAGCTATTTTCTATAGCTCTAACAAGCACTTGTAAAGGGTTTTCTCCTGTTCTCTCATGGATAATATCAAAGGTCATTTTAACAATATTGTATGCTAGTTGTTTTTTACCCTTATTTCTACCTGGTCTCATTACGTTATTGACTAGCCTCTCTACTATCGATATTCGGGATTTTCCGAACCTCCTATGCTCATGCCTGCCTCCTGAATGAGGTAGATAGGTCGGCATTAATGGAATATATCTCTTTAAGCTAGGATCCCTAATCTCTACTTTAGTATCCCATTTTCCAAAAACCTTTATTGAAACGGGCGTGATTTCCGCTGATTCCATCTACTCTTACCAAACTATAAGTCAATTGGCTGGATATTTAAGTTTATGAAAGACTAAGGTGAATATGGAGAGTATGAATAACAATGAAAACCTATCGAAAGTCATAAACATAGATGCGTTCTTTATACCCATTTATAATTCACCTGCTATAATATGCTACTTAGAAGATAATAGACAGTTCATGTTATCTAATGTCACCCCAGAAATTGTTTTCGCTATAAGAAAATTAAACAATAAGGACGGAGTTTTGGATGATAGAGAAAATATATTTGATATCCTCAATTTCGTTCCAGAACTAAGACAGGATTTAGAGAATCATATAAATAGAGTCATTATAAACGATTTAAATGATAAAATTGGAGTTTATTCAGCAACAATAGAAATAAACTTTGGTAACTCCATCTTGATAGAAAAAAGGATGATCCCGAGCCATGCGATTTACCTCGGCTTACTGACTAAAAAACCAATTTACGTCAAAAAGGAGTTAGTAGATGAACAAGAAAGGGAAAATAGAAACGGGGAAGAGTAGAATTACCTAGAGGGCTTTTGCTTCTTTCCTCTATACAATGCGTCCAACGAAACTCCGTTTACCATAATTACCTTAAACCTGACTCCCGGCAGGTCTCCCATTGACCTCCCTAAAGTCCCGCCTATCCCTGCAATTACCACTTCATCGTGTTCATCAATGAAGTTAACTCCACCGTCTCCAGGAACGAAAGCAGTGACTACTCTACCGTTCTTAACCAACTGAACCCTGACACACTTTCTTACTGCTGAGTTGGGCTGTCTAGACTCTATACCTACCTTTTCCAGGACTACTCCTCTAGCCATCGGTGCCCCTTCAAGTGGATCAAACTTTTCTTTTAAAGCCAGCATTCTTATCTTAAACTTCCTTTGGTTCCATCTGAATCTTAACCTCTTAAGCTTCAACTTCCTTGCTGCATAAATCCCCTTTGGTGACTTATTACCTGCCATTCACTCCACCTTAAACTATTACCACATTGTCAATGTCCATATACCTCTTTAAAATTAGCTTAGCCCTTACAACGTTCTTTCCGCTTTTGCCTATTGCAATACCCTTATCTTGCGGATCTACAGTAACGTAAACTGATTTCTTAGAATCACTGTTCACCAGCCTTATACTTCTAACCCTCGCAGGAGACATGAGAAATTTCACCATATCGTCTAGATTGTCGCTGAAAGCTACTATTTCAACGTCTTTTCCTAGGGATTTCTTTAATTTCTTTACATTAATTCCACTCTTCCCTATAGCCATACCCATATCTTTGCTATCAACAAGAAATATTATTCTATTATTCTCCTGATCTATAATGCAATCCTTAACTGCAGCTTTAGTAATATCCTGAAATAAAGAAATATATCGCATTTCCTCTGGAGTTAGCCTTATTTCAGGCAGCTCATTCACCCCTATTTCCTATCTCGAGTATCCTAGAACTGCCTTCATCCTCTATCCCCATAGCAGATACCATGAAAGGCTTACCGCTTAAAGTCCCAAGATCCCATCCGCTTCCTCCATACTCATAAAAAGGAATGCCAGAAATTTTAGCGAAATAGATTATATCATCTTTTATGTCACTGCGCAATGTAGAAGCTACTACCACCATTTTTAGTTTTCCCGTCTTTAACATCTTGAGACAATTCCTTGATCCAATTACTACCTTTCCCGTCTTTAAGAGGACTTTCAATTCCCCTTCAAATGTTAACTGTTGAGACATAACATATCACCCTAAACTTGGTTTCATCATTAATTCTACCATACCAGTACCCAGTTTAATAGGATGCCCTATTATAATGTTTTCTACTACTCCTCTAAACTCTTCCATGTCCCCTCTTGCCGCTGAGTCAAGTAGATGTTTCACGGTTACTTCAAAAGCTGCTCTTGCTAATACACTAGTTTTCTCACCGCTTACTCCGTGGCGACCTATTTGTCTTACGATCCCAGTTCTTGTCATAATATCAGCTACAAGCATTATATGCCTT
The DNA here is from genome assembly GCF_008326425.1 of Sulfuracidifex tepidarius. NCBI lineage: Archaea > Thermoproteati > Thermoproteota > Thermoprotei > Sulfolobales > Sulfolobaceae > Sulfuracidifex > Sulfuracidifex tepidarius. Next base: position 1,633,993 of record NZ_AP018929.1, on the reverse strand, counting down.
ATATCTACATCTAAGCCTTGTTCATCTAGCACCCTTTTAATTTCCTTAATAATTATTTCTCTACCAGCCTCTATTCCTAACGTTTCCTCCACTTCATGGACATTATTAGTCTCAACTCTACTCTGATCTACACCTTTAACTGAAAGTACTCCCTCCAAATTAGATCCATCAGTTATAATTACAAATTCGTCTCCTCGTTTTTGTACTATTGCCCTTTTTATTCCTTTAATACCTTTAATTTTAGCACTCAATATCTTCTCTCTCATTTTAAACAAAGCAGTTACGCTATCTACATCATTGAACGTAATTGAAATTGAATTCTCGTCTACATCTTCAATAGTTACATCTCCTAACTTTAATTTGGAAAGGACTTTTTTCACATCATCTAATGTTATACCTTTATCTGATAACATATCTTTATCAAATTCAAAAATTATTGACATAGAAGCTATATCGATGCTCGTAGAACCTACTACGTTCTCCACTCTAGTATACTCGAGTCTCTTTGCTACATCTAAAGCATTGTCTCGATCGGTCTTATACTCGTCAGTTAGATAAATCGTCATCATTGGAGTAGAAGGAGTTTTCTTTGAGTCAACTATTTCTATTAATCTAGGTAGACCGAGAGTAACGTTAAGTTCTCTAACACCGGCGTAATGGAAAGTTCTCAGAGTCATCTGAGTCCCTGGTTCTCCTATAGATTGAGCTGCAACTACTCCGACTGACTCTCCAGAATTCACTAACTCACGCTCATATTCGTCTATAGCAAGATTTAGTATTTTATCTATTTCCTCTTTTGTTAAATCTATATCGCTAGCCTTTACGCCATTCTCTATGTCCTGAAGTATTTTAGGAGGAACTATTTTTTCTAGTTGAGATAGCCTCTCTTTTAGATAATTTTCAATTTCAGGAGTCATATTCATTTCCTCCACCCTACTACTCTCTCTATTAACCTATTTACATCTACCGACTTACCATGAGCGCTCTGCATCGGAAACACTCCGTCTTCACCATAAGCTAACTGAATCAATTCTCCGTAAAGACTTCTGACGCTTCCATCATATTCCGCCCTGAGGTCAGATAAAGCATTTATAAGCCTTCTCTGCATGTATCCGCTCTGTGAAGTTCTAACCGCAGTATCAACTAGACCTTCTCTACCTCCTGCTGCATGATAGAATACTTCAACTGGGTTCAATCCGGTTCTGAAGGACGAATAGACAAATCCTCTAGCTTCAGGTGATATATCATAAGGTTTGAAGTGAGGTAGAGTTCTGTGCATGTAACCCCTTGTTAGCCTTTCTCCCCTAACAGACTGCTGTCCCAGCATTGCAGCCATTTGAGTGATGTTGAGAACGCTTCCTCTAGCCCCAGTTCTTGCCATTATGTAAGCGTAGTTAAATGGATCTAAGTGCCTGGTAGCAATTTCCCCGGCCGAATTTCTCAGCTTATCCAAAGCATCTAATATGTAGTTTTCAAGACTTTCCTCTAATGTTCTTCCAGGTATTGGTTCCAATTTTCTCTCGTTATATTGTAAAATTAAATTCTCTACCTCCTTCTTAGCCTTATCTGACTGTTCAGCTATTTCCTTAGTCGCATCAGCTGGTAATGTGACGTCATCCAAAGACATTGTAAAACCTTGAATCTCGATAAATCTAAGGAAAGCTTTAAACAAATTATCCATTATCCACAGTCCATAATCTTCTGGGTATTCCCTCAGTAGCCAATGAAGAATGCTTTCAGGCTGTTGATTACCTATGGCTTTCTTATCGAACACCCCTTCCAGCAATTTACCCTCCTTTATAACTACGTATGAGTCGTGAGGACAGTCCTCATCCTTGCAAAGTCTGGGTCCGCTTGAGACATTAGACTGGCCGTGGAAGTTGAAGTCGTCTGGAAGGAATAAACTTACCACTTGCTTACCAGTATACAGAGGCTTAGGAGAGAGAATTGCAGGTTCTCCTATATCTTTATGGAAGTCTACTACCCCTAATATCTTCATTACGTCTTCCTTGGTTAGTAGGGTTGTCTTCACGGTCAGTAGATAAGCCCCGCTTATGTAATCTTGTCCACCTCCCATTATAGGACCTCCATACCTTGGTGTGAGTATATTCCTGTGTACTATCATCAACTCCTTAGTTTCGGCTATGGCTTCTTCTGACTGAGGTACATGTAAATTCATTTCGTCACCATCAAAGTCTGCGTTATATGGAGCACATACCAATATGTTTAGCCTGAACGTCCTCCCAGGTAATATTCTAGCTCTATGTCCCATCATGGAAATCCTGTGTAGTGAAGGTTGTCTATTGAAGATTACTACATCACCATCAATTAGATGTCTCTCTATTACAAAGCCTGGAGAAAGGGCTGACGCAAATTCTTTTCTATCTTTCACATATCTAAGGTCTATCCTTCTCCCGTCGTTTCTTATTACATAGTTAGCTCCAGGCCATGCTTCTGGTCCATTTATGACGTATTGCCTCATCCTTTCAATATTTGCGTTAGTTACCCTCTCTGGAACTGTGAGCATCTTCGCAATATGTTCAGGGACACCTACCTCGTCTATGCTTATGTTTGGATCAGGCGAGATTACAGTTCTAGAAGAGAAGTCTACTCTCTTACCAGAAAGATTTCCCCTGAATCTTCCTTCTTTGCCCTTCAGCCTCTGTGCCATTGTCCTTAAAGGTCTTCCTGACCTATGCTTAGATGGTGGCAAGCCAGGGATTTCATTATCGAAGTATGTTGAGATATGATACTGTAGCAGGTCCCAAAGATCCTCTACTATAAGTTGCGGTGCTCCTGCATCGATACTCTCCTTCAATCTTTCATTTATTCTGACTATATCAACTAATTTATGAGTTAGATCGTCCTCTGCCCTAATTCCGCTCTCAATCATGATTGATGGTCTTATAGTCACAGGGGGTACTGGGAGAACTGTGAGAACCATCCACTCTGGTCTACTCGTCTTTGGGTCATATCCCATTAGCTCTACGTCTGAGTCTGGTATTTTCTCAAGTCGTTCCCTAATGTCTGACGGAGTAAGTCTTTGAAGTCCTTCTGTCCTCTCCTCGTAGAAATTATAAGGTTTATCCAGCTTGATTTTTATTTGCTTAGCTCCACAATGAGGACATTGATTAGCCTTCATTGCTGTCTTCTTTATATGTTCGTTGAGCCTCTTCGCAGCTGAAGGCCATCTGTTCTTTATAGCATTGTAAATACGTTCATACTTAAGAATATCGTCCTGAGGTAATTTGAGCCTACCACATCTTCCGCATGTGGCCTTTAGGAATTCATAAACGTGTTTTACAAAGCCTATATGTATCACAGGACGTACTAGCTCTATATGACCGAAGTGACCTGGACAATTTCCTAAAGTATTCCCGCAAGTAGGACACTTCTGCCCAGGTTCTATAACTCCTAATCTTGGGTCCATGACACTTCCTTCTATTGGGGTTCCGTCTTCGTCATAGACATCAGATGTAATTATTGCTGTAACTGACATCTTCCTTATCTCGTCTGGAGAGATTATTCCGAACTTTATTTTTCTTATTACTTTTTCATGTTCACTCATTCGTATCACCTAAGGAAATCTTGTCGCCCAGAACAAGTCTAGGTGATATCACCATACTCATCAGCTCTTGTACTAAGAGCTTAAAAGCGTATGATATAGTTACAGGGTATAGATTTGTTTTGTCTCCGTGTACGGGGCATACATAACGGTTTTTAGATCTGTCGTACCAACCTACATAGCCACACTGATCACAAATGTAAACTGTAGATCTATCGGAATTATCTAGGAGCCTATCTTTTATTAACAGCGCTGTTCCGTAACCTATTAGACAATCTCTTTCCATTTCACCAAATCTTAGACCGCCTTCCCTTGCTCTACCTTCAGTAGGCTGTCTGGTCAAAATCTGAACTGGACCTCTGGCTCTAGCGTGTAACTTATCCGCTACCATATGATGTAGTTTCTGGTAATAGACTACTCCAAAGAATACATTCGATTTCACCTTCTGCCCAGTCCTTCCATCATAAACTACTTCCATTCCATTGGGAAGGAAGCCGCTCTTGAATATATCTTCCTGGAGTTTATCAACAGGGGTCTTATAAAATGGAGTTGCGTCTACTTTATTTCCAGTTAATGCAGCGTACTTCCCTGCTACGGCTTCCATAAGTTGACCTAATGTCATTCTGGAAGGTAGTGCATGAGGATTCAATATAACGTCTGGAACAACCCCCTTTGTAGTATAGGGCATATCATACTGCGGTATCAACATTCCTACTACTCCTTTTTGTCCATGTCTTGTGGCGAACTTATCACCTATCTCTGGAATTCTAAGGTCTCTAACCCTAACCTTCACCAGCTTATTACCGTCTGAAGTCTCCGTGACAAGTACAAGGTCTACTATTCCTACCTCTCCGTGTCTCGTTACTATTGAAGTATCACGCTTAGATTGATCTGGAGATAGATCCTTAAACTCCTGTAGAAATCTGGGTGGACTTACCTTGCCTATTAGAACATCTCCTCCCTTAACTTCAACTTCAGGTTGAATTATACCATTGTCCTCTAAAGACCTGTAGAATTCTGTTCCCTTATAGCCCTTTACTCCTGCCTCAGGTAATTCTATTGTGTCCTCTTGACCTCCTGGATATTTCACTTCCTCTGTAGAGTAAAGTCTAAAGAAGGTCGATCTATACATTCCTCTCTCTACGGAAGTTTTGTTCATTATTATTGCGTCCTCTAAGTTATATCCAGTATAGGACATTATCGCCATTACAGCGTTATTGCCTGCAGGCCTTTCATTATAACCTATCACATCTAAAATTCTCGTGCTCACTAAAGGCCTTTGGGGATAATGTAAAAGATGGGCCCTACTATCTGTTCTCAACTGATAATTGGCTGCATATAGACCTAAGGCTTGCTTTGCCATTGCAGATTGATATGTGTTCCTTGGAGACTGGTTATGTTCAGGGTATGGCACTATGGACGCAGTTATTCCAAGAATTGATGGAGCCCATATTTCTAGGTGTGTATGCTCTACTGTTAAGTTTTCAGGTTCAATTGCTATATATGCGTTTTCTTCTTCCTGAGCATCAAGATATTCTATTTTTCCTTCCTTTACTAAATCATCGAAAGTCTTTTCTCCAGCTTTTAATTTCTCCACATCATTTTTATCAACCAAAGGTTTGCCGTCCTTAACTATGATTAGAGGTCTTCTAACTCTGCCCGAGTCACAGTTTATCTGAACCTCATTTATAAATTCTGTAGAAATGAATGAAACGTTCACTTCATCGCTTAATTCATTAGATCTTCTTCTTTCACGTACTTTCTGCGCAAGCTCGTTCCCATCAGGATAATAACCTACTAACCTTCCGTTAAGGTAAATTTTTGCCCAGTTTAAATAAGTTTCTTGATCTTCTCCTTCCTCTATTATTTTCCTTATCACATCACTGATCTGAACTACTCCTAATTCGTAGAGCACCTTTTCTACTATAGACTCATTTATTCCTACTGAGATCTGCGCCATTAATGCAAGGTTCTTCACTAGACCGCTATTAGGACCTTCTGGAGTTTCAAATGGACACATTCTTCCCCATTGAGTACCGTGAAGATCTCTAGCTTCAAAGTTAGGCTGTCCTCTAGCTAAAGACGATATAACCCTTCTAAGATGGCTTAGCATGGAAAGCCAGTTAGTTCTATCCAATAGCTGACTTACTCCAGTCCTACCCCCAACCCAGTTTCCTGTGGCGAGAGCGTGCCTGATTCTTTCAGTAATTATATCAGGTCTAACAAGAGCATTTAGAGCTAGCCTTCTGCCTCTTACCTTGGACTTCTCTAATTGATATTTCAGATCTTTCACGAAAGCCTTGAATGCAACTCTAAATAGACTAGCGAACAAGTCCCCTGCTAGCTTTAGCCTCTTGTTGGAATAGTGATCTTTATCGTCTGGTCCCCTTTTCCCAAGTAAAAGCTCAATTACCTTAGATACGCTTGATGCTAGATAGTAGGCTTTCTTTAGCCTGTCTTCAGGAGACGTGCCAATATGAGGTAAGAAGTATTTATCTATAATTTGTTCAGCTTTCTGAATTCTACTCTCTCTCTTTTGACCTATTGCTACACGATTGCCTATGAAATCAAGAGCGTCCTCCGTGTTATTTATTGAACTTGCTTGTTCCAAGGAAGGTAGAAGCTCATTCTGCACTTCGTTATCTAGGGAGACAGCGTAAACAATGTCACGGTCAGTATTTATTCCTAAAGCCCTCATTAGGATAGCAAATGGTATCCTTCCAGGCGCGGCTGAGAATGATATCTGAACAGTTCCATCTCTCATTCTTTCTATAGTTACGGGAACTCTATAACTTGAAGTGCTGGAAATTATCTTCGCAGTATGTGTAACATTAGAGCTAGATTTTCCGTTATCTACTAAGGCTCTGTTCGATGCCAGATCTTCCTGTGTTACTATTACCCTTTCAGATCCGTTAACAATGAAGTAACCTCCAGGGTCTTTTGGATCTTCACCTATCTCAATTAGTTTTTCTGGAGATAGTTGCGAAGTAGGATCTGCTATAGACTTAAGCATGACCGGGAGATCTCCTATATAAACTTCGGACGGTTCGCCTTCTATATTATTTTCTGCAGGTATCATTGTTAAATACAAAGGAGCTGCATAAGTAAGATTTCTTAGCCTAGCCTCCATTGGAGTTATATCTCTATCCCCTCTATCCGCTTCTCTCAGCCTCGGTTTTCCTATTCGTATCTTACCTAGTTTGACTTTCAGGCCAGGAATCTCGGTTTCTATCTCACCTTGCTCGTCTATAATCTCTTGTAATTTGTTTCTAATGAAATCGTTAAACGAATCCAGATGTTGTCTAACCAAACCGTTAGCCTTAAAGTAAGCCTCTACTATGACCCATTTTTCGTCTATAGTTAAGTTAGTTTGTGACGTTGTACTCACCCACTTATAACATATCTTAATGCTATCGAAGTTCCAGTAAGCTTACTGTTTCTGGTAATTTTAATAATATCTCCTGGTTTTCCTCCTATCGATTTAACTACCGGGTCTGAAGCTCTTATCCATGGCAGGTCTTCTGGCTTTATGCCTAGGTTTTTCATTATAGTGAAAGCTTCCTCTATTGATAATACCTCATGTTTGGGTACAAGATAATGTATACGTGGATCTATTTTTTTACTAGAAGATGCTCTCATGAGTTCACCAAGAAATGTATCTTAAAGAAAGAGAACCAGCATTTAAGAGTTTATCACAGCAAGTTCATTATCTTTCTAGCTTCCTCTATAAGAGATTTGGCGTTCTTTATTTCCTCATCAAAAGAAATAGCTCTCCTTGCTATACCTTGAGATTGAGCTTTGCTAGCTACAGCAGCAGCTACTTTCGGATACACTTCCCATTCTGTCATTTTAGGAATGATGTAGTTTTCAGATGCACCCTTACTCCTGACGTGAGAGGCCAATTCTCTTGCAGCTTCTATTACCATTTCATCTGTTATTGTCTTAGCTCTTACATCTAACGCGCCTCTAAATACTGCAGGGAATATAAGTGAGTTATTCAGTTGATTTTCGAAGTCGCTTCTTCCGGTGCCTACAATCTTAGCTCCGGCTTTTTTAGCCTCTTCAGGCCATATCTCAGGGACTGGGTTAGCTAGAGCGAAGACTATAGGATCTTTCGACATTAACCTAATTTGATCTGGCTTTATAGTCCCTGGTCCAGGTTTAGAAGCTGCTATTAACACATCTGTTCCTTTGAATGCGTCTTCCAGTTGAGTAATGTTGTCTTTATTTGTCTTCTGCAAGAGATCATACTTCCACGCGTTTTCTACTTTCATTTCTTCTTCGTCCTTCCTACCCTTATAAAGAGGACCAAGAGAATCAGTCATTATCATGTTGCCATAAGGTATACCATAGGAATTTAGTAATCTTGCGGTTGCAATATTGGCTGCTCCTGACCCATAGAGCAGAATCTTCGTATTCTTAGGATCCCTACCAGTTAGTTCTAGCGCTATTATAAGCCCTGCCAGAGTAGCCCCTGCAGTTCCCTGTTGATCGTCATGCCAAACAGGTATATTTAATTCCTCTCTTAATTTATCTAATATATAGAAGCATTTAGGTGACTCTATATCCTCTAAGTTTATTCCTCCAAAGGAAGTCTCTAAAATCTTGATAGTCTCGATTATTTTCTCTGGATCTTTGGTATTTATAGTCAAAGGTACTGCGTCTACTCCACCTAAATACTTGAAAAGCAATGATTTTCCTTCCATTACTGGCATTGCAGCCTCTGGTCCAATGTCACCTAAGCCTAAAACTCTCGTGCCGTCAGTCACTATTGCGATAGAATTCCACCTATAAGTCAACTCAAACGACTTCGATGTGTCTTTATGTATTTCCCTCGAAACTGCTGCGACACCGGGAGTATAAAGAATTGCAAAGTCCTGTAAGGACTTAACTGGTACTTTTGGAGTTACTTGAATTTTCCCTTTATACTTAGCTGAGACATCTAAGGCTTCCTTATCGAAATCAACCATATAGAATCAAATGTATAAGCCTAGTGCAGATTATAAATAATTCCCATTACATAATAAACTCAATATCTAGTTTGTCTAGCTTGAATGTATTGGTGATTCTCAATGGAAGAAGCTCAAGCTAAGAGACTAAGACAGCCGATAGTGGTAGTACTAGGTCATGTCGATCATGGGAAAACGACTCTACTTGACAAAATAAGAGGAACAGCCGTGGTAAGGAAAGAGCCTGGAGAGATGACGCAGGAAGTAGGTGCTAGTTTCGTACCTAGCTCTGTCATAGAAAAACTATCTGAGAAACTTAAGAAAATGTTACAAGTAAAACTGGAAATACCGGGGCTTTTGTTCATAGATACTCCTGGGCATGAGTATTTTTCCAACCTTAGAAAAAGAGGGGGAAGCATAGCTGACATAGCAATCCTGGTCGTTGATATAAATGAAGGCTTTCAGCAACAAACCTTTGAATCAATAGATATTTTAAAAGGAAGAAAGGTTCCCTTTTTGGTAGCTGCAAACAAAATAGATAGAATACCAGGATGGAAGCCATTTGAAAATGAACCTTTCTTGGAGACGATAGGGAAACAAAAGAAGGATGTTCAAAATAGGCTCGATAATCAAGTATATGATATTGTAACACAGATAGCCCAAGCCGGACTTAACGCAGATAGGTTTGATAGAATAAAGGACTTCACAAAGAACGTTGCAATAATACCCGTCTCTGCAAAGACTGGAGAGGGAATTCCTGATCTCTTGGCTCTTCTTGCCGGGTTAACCCAACGTTTCATGAAGGAGAGATTAACTTTTGCCGAAGGTCCAGCTAAGGGAGTGATTTTGGAAGTAAAAGAAGATTTAGGATTAGGTCATACAATAGACGTTATATTATATGATGGTATACTTAGAAAGAACGATCAGATAGTCCTTGGAGGGGTTAATGGAATTATAACTACAAAGATAAGAGGAATTTTCGTTCCCAAACCACTACAAGATATGAAATTAAGCAAGTACGACTTCACCTCTATCGACGAAGTCTATGCAGCAGCTGGTGTTAAGATATCCGCTCCTGGGCTAGAAGACGCTCTAGCGGGGTCTCCTATCTACGCAGTCAACAGTGAAAGTAACTTAAAAGAGATAGAAAACAAAATAGAAGAAGAATTAAAACAAGTGAGGTTTTATAACAGTGTAGAGGGAATAGTAGTCAAAGCTGATAGTCTAGGAACTCTTGAAGCTATAGTAACTGCACTGAACAAGGAAAATATACCGGTTAGAGTTGCTGATATAGGAAACATTTCTAAGAGAGACCTAATGGAAGCCTCTATCGTTGCACAACAGAAGAAAGAATATGGAATAATAGCTGCGTTCAGAGTTAAGACACAGACGGGATTGGATGTAGGTAATATCAAAATAATCTATGATGATATAATATATCAATTAATAGAAGATATAAAGAAATATATTGATGATATAAAGAATAGTGAAAAGAGAAAAACATTAGAGACACTAATTCTGCCTGGAAAGTTTAAAATTCTTCCAGGATACGTCTTTAGAAGAAGCGATCCCGTAATTGTAGGAGTCGAGATACAAGGAGGAATTGTGAAGTCTAAATCCCCATTAATCAAACAAGATGGAAAAAGGGTAGGTGAAGTATTACAAATTCAAGATAATAAGAAAAGCGTCGAAAAAGCATCAGTAGGGATGGAAGTAGCTGTATCCATAAAAGGAAACTTAATGATAGGAAGGCAAATAGACGAGGGAGACGTTTTATATACGGATGTTCCAAAGGATGATCTTGAAGTACTTACCGAAAAGTATAAAGATATAATCACTGACGACATGAAGAAGGTAATCAAAGAGATAATAGAAATTAAGAGAAAAGAAGATCCTTTATACGGTATTAACGTAAACTTGTAGAAATGATGAGGAAAAAAGGAATAAAGGTTCGAGCCATAGACCATAAAAATTTAACATTAAGATTTAATCAATAAATATTAATAAAACATCTTAAGCTATAAGTAATGATATTCGTTTTAAGTTATCTTACTGAAGGAGTTCTTTCTCCGTAAAGAAAATAGACATTTCCCTAAGTGCCTTCTCGGGGGAATCTGAGGCATGGATAGCGTTCTCAGATTTAGAGAGAGCCATATCACCCCTTATTGTCCCAGGCGGAGATTCTTTAGGATCAGTGTTACCTATCATTTTTCTGATTAGCTGAACCACGCCGTCTCCCTCTATGACCATAGTCACAACAGGTCCAGAAGTTATATAGCTGACTAACTCTTGGAAGAAAGGTTTTCCTTGATGTTCCGCATATAGTTTCTCTGCAGTTTCCCTGTCCATCTTAAGCATCTTCATTCCTATTATCTTTAGACCTCTGAGTTCAAACCTCGAAATTATCTGACCTATCAAATTTCTCTTCACTGCGTCAGGCTTTATCATAACGAAGGTTCTTTCCATTTCCATCACAGCGCTTATCTATTTCCCATATAGCTGGAAGTCCACTTTAGCTTCTTGGGATCTTTCTTATACTTTAGCATATACTTTCTACATTTACTAGAACAAAACCAAAGTAGAGTACCATCAGTTTTCACATATAGCATACCAGTTCCTTTGGGTATAGTTTTACCACAAAAGCTACATTCCATCCTTATCCAACTAAAAATTATGAGGCAAGTATTTAAGTCGAATGTTCCCTATTTCATAAGGATCAAACATGAGCGAAAAACAACAGTCTGGCTCAATAATAGAAGAATTTGGCTTTCCGGCAGAAGTAATCCAGATTTTAGCTAAGACTGGAGTAACCGGGGAAGTTACTCAAGTAAGGGTCAGGGTCTTAGAGGGAAGAGATAAAGGAAGAATACTAACAAGAAACGTGCTAGGTCCTGTTAGACTAGGAGACATACTTATTTTAAGGGAAACAGAAAGAGAGGCCAGAAAGTTAACTACAAAGAGGTAAAACATGCCTCTATTTTTAGTTCAAAAACCTTTCACATTACATATTCTCACTAAGTTAAGAGATTATTCTACAGATCAAATTAATTTTAGAAAAAATATGGTGAGATTAGGAAGAATACTTGGATACGAAATATGCAATACATTGGACTTTAAACTAACAGAAGTAACCACACCACTTAAAGTTAAAGCTTATGGAATAGAAATTTATGATATTGAGAACATTGTAATAATCAATATACTGAGAGCTGCTAACCCTCTAGTAGAGGGTCTTCTTAAGGCATTTCCAGCAGCGAGACAGGGAGTAATAGCAGCTAGCAGGAAAGAAACGGAAGGGAATACGGTACCAAAAGAAATGGACGTGGAAATCTTTTATAAGAAAATACCAAAAATTCGTAAAGACATTGACAATGTAATAATAGCTGATCCTATGATAGCTACAGCAAGTACTATGATTAAAATTCTCCAAATAATTGAAAGTCATAACCCGAAGAGAGTATATATCGCATCTGTTATAGGATCTGTATATGGGATCAGAAGAATCTTGGAGATTTACCCTTCTGTTAATATTTTCACTGTCAGTATAGACCCAGAATTGAATAATTTAGGTTATATACTTCCCGGTCTAGGAGATGCTGGAGATAGAGCTTTTGGGTGATTAAAATGCCTAAGATAGGTTTAGAAGTACATGTCCATCTAACTTCTTTAAATACAAAGCTATTTTGCAGTTGCCCGTCTGATTACGGCGGCAAGGATCCCAATACGGTTGTCTGTCCCGTATGCCTAGGTCTGCCTGGGTCCATACCCGTACCCAATGAAAAGGCGTTAGAGAAAGCTATAATGGTAGCCAATGCTCTAAATTGCGAAATAGCAGATAGATTGATATTTACAAGGAAACACTATTTTTATCCAGATATGGCTAAAAATTATCAAATTTCACAGTATGACGGAATAGGGAGTTTAGCAATTTCTAGAAATGGAAAAATAAATCTAAATGAAAAGAAAAATATAAGAATTAGGAGAATAAATATTGAGGAAGATCCTGCAAAGACTATCTATCCTACAGGATCTATGTTATCAAGCGGATATACTTTATTGGATTACAACAGATCTGGGATGGCACTTTTAGAGATAGTGACGGAACCAGATATGGAGACCTCTGAGGAGGCTAGGCAATTTATGGAGAAACTAAGAAACATATTGGAACATCTGGAAGTTTGTAATTGTGACATAGAAGGGAGTATGAGGGCTGATGCTAATGTCTCAATTGAAGGAGGAGAAAGGGTAGAAGTTAAGAACATAGGATCTATAAGAGACATAAAAGACGCCATAGATTACGAGATAGCCAGACAAAGAGCTGCATTATCTCAGGGTTTTAAGATAGCCAGAGAAACTAGACATTGGGATAGCGAAAGAAGGGTAACGGTTCCAACTAGATCAAAGGAAAGCGACGAGGATTATAGATACTTCCCTGACCCTGATCTTCCACCTTTCGAAATAAACAGTGAATTAATAACTAAAATAAAAAGTAACATGCCAGAACTTCCAGACGCTAGAATTTCAAGATTTATGAAAGAATATGGAATAAACAGTTATGAAGCATCAATACTTGTTTCGGACAAACAACTGGCCGACTTCTTTGAAAAATGTTGCAAGCTCTATCCAGGGTATAAGAAACTAGCCGACCTCCTTATAAATGATTTTCTCAGAAGGTTAAATGAAAGAAATATCAGAGTAGTTCAGAGCAAAGCTACACCTCAAAATATAGTAAAACTACTACAGCTAATGGATAAAGGAGTTATTACGATAAAGATATTAAAGGAAATTCTTCCTGATGTAGTAATAACAGGAAGAGATCCAGAAGAAATTATAAATGAGAAAGGAATGATCGCAATATCTGATGAGAGTTACCTGGAGAATGTGATAAATAGCGTTATAGAGGAAGAGAAGGATGCAGCATCTAAGGCAAAAGAAGATCCAAGAATAATCAATTACTTGGTCGGAAAGGTAATGAAGAAGACCAACAAAAGAGCAGATCCACAACTTACCAACAAACTACTGAAAGAGAAACTGCTAAAGTAGTTCACAGCGTGGGTCTATCTTCATAGATCAGCACTTAAAATCTAGTACATCCAAATTATTTGTTGCCTTGCTGTGATATATATGTTTTCTCAGAACAAGGAAGATAACTTGAGGAGAAGGCTAATTTCTATAGAATTATTACAAGAACTAAAAACAATATATACATATAAGGAATTAAGCGAGATATTTAATGTACAAGAAAGTTTACTTTGCAGATACGTAAATGGCAATAGAATACCGAGTGAGAAACAAGCAGCTGAGATTATAACAAAGATAAAAGAAAAATTAACTATGTCACAAATACTCAGAAATCAAATAAAAGTATTTGATGATGGGTTCATTGATGTTTCAAATTTATTGTTCTTTCCTACTTTACTAAAACTACACCTTAGCCTAACGTTAGGAGTTAAAATTAATGATAATATAAACAAAATAGTCGGCATTGCGTCAAACGGGTTACCCTTTGCAACAATTGTAGCGTCTATTTACGATATTCCGTTAATAATAGCAAAGAAACATAAAGATTCTACATTTCTAAGATACTTGGAGGAAAATGTAAAAGAAAGTAACAGTGTCGTAAGCTCGATTTATCTAAGGGAAGACCTCATAAAGAAGAATGATAAAGTAGTCTTAGTAGATGACGTTTTAAGGTCAGGGAAGACTCTAACTGCCTTGTATAACTTAGCATCACGTGCTGGCGCTAAGATATTAGGAGCAATAATAATCGCTAGTGGACATAAACTTCCTCCCGAATTAGAGAATAAATTTCAGATAATAACATTATTTAGGATTTAGACCTAAAACTCTTCATTTTTGAGCTACCTGCTTTCCTAATGAACTAGTCTAACATATGGGGAACTCAACGTCATGGAGCACCTTATCATAGCACGATGGTACAGATATAAGATAGAGTAAGGTCTTCAGAAGCTAACATTTAATATACGTCAGTGGTGTGCCAATAGGCTCATAGCTGAAGTAAGGACATATAGCATATACTCTCACTCTAAGGTATCTCATAATGCTTACGTCCCTCATGTTTTTAATATATTTATATATTGATTATTTATTTATATATATAGATATTATAGTTAATAGTTAAACATAGGCCTACAATCACAGAAGGACTCTTTCGTCCCCTTAACTCACGTTGAGATAAAAACTTAGGTAAACAGAACTTACAATAAGATATGAATTAAAATGGATGTAATTATGGTGACGCCTCTTTTCTATCCCGTGAGAGGTGGAACTGAAATTCATGTATTGAACTTAAGTAAGGCTTTGAAGGAAATAGGAATTAATGTAGTTGTGCATACAACTAGAAACACCTACACAGAGAAGAGGAGCCTAGAGAGGAGAGAATACGTAGATGGGATTGAAATAATAAGACACGATTACACATGGTATCCTGGTAATGGTGCAGACATAATCCATGTACATAATATGGCTAGACTTTTTTCGTTATGGAACTTTTCTACCTCATTGTTCCTCTTGGGATCTCATCGAGAAGGGAAAATCTTCACTCCACACGATTCATTTCTTAAGCAGAGAAATAAGATTATACAATCGATTCAGAAAAAGATTGTAAAGAATACGTCCTTCACAATAGCTGTAAGCGAATGGGAAAGAGACTCCATGACTAAGATGGGATTTCCCAAAGAGAAGATAAAGGTGGTAAGTAACGGTGTGGAGGAGAAAGCCTTTGAGTTACCTAAACAGAGTCGTCCATTAGATGAGCCTTATCTCCTATTTTTAGCTAGAATTTCAAGAGAGAAAAATCAGTTATTTAGTATAAAATGTATGGAAAAAATAGACGGAATAAAACTTTTGTTAGCTGGTGATATTAGAGAAACAACTTATATGGAAGAAATAAACAATACAATAAAGTCTCTTAAATTAGAAAATAAAGTTAAGTATATTGGAAGAATAGAAGATGATAAAAAATATTCTTATATAGATAACGCTTTAGCGTTAGTATTAACGTCAACCATGGAGGCCGATCCTATAGTAATAAGAGAGGGGTTAGTGAGAGGAGTTCCCGCAATAGTAGGAAACTTTGTCGGAGCTTTCTCTCACCTAATCAAACATGAATACAATGGGTTCGTCGTAGGCAACTGTGAAGAGTTCTACCAAGCAGTACAGAAATTAAAGGATGAAAAGATGAGAGAAAGATTAAGTATAAATTCTAAAACTGGGACGGAAAATTGGAGATGGAGAAATATAGCAACAAATATAAAAACAATTTATGAAGAAAGTCTCAAAAAATAACAAAGAAAGTGTTTGTCAAATTGTTTCCCAGATAGAATTTAACTTATATAATTATTCTATCTCTTGTTATGAGTTTGGCTAGAATAGGAAAAGGTACATTCATGATAGAACTGAGGCAGTTAGGAGACTATAATGTTTATCTAGTAGAGGATAAAGATGGAGATTTCATTCTAATAGATAGCGGTAATGGAAGTGCTATTAATTATATAATTAATAGTATTATGACGTTACTCGGCGATAAAAAGAGGCTAAAGTACTTCATTTTATTAAGCAATGACGAAAGAGAAGCTGGCGGAGCTAACGTGATCTATAATGTTTTCACTCCCATAATAATATCGCACTCTCTAATTGCAAAAATGGTAAGATCTGGAAAGGGAATGAATGGGGAAATACCACCTGCCCCAGTTAACATGGAGATTAGAGATAAGAGTTATGAATTAGAAAATGAATTAACGCTGAAGCTAGCTTATCACTTAGCGTCTCCTCACATTATTGCTGCAACTAAGGATATTGTCTTTTCTGGGACGATAACTGATGTGTCCCCTCTGCCCAGAAAGACCCTATGTACTATTGAGACATGCATAAAAGGGTAATCTCGATTATAAAATCATGATCTTTGAAGAGCAATGCGACTCATGTGGAAGGTATACAGTAATAAAGTATTGCAAGATAAAAAAACTAGATGTATGCTATAATTGTTGTTTAAGTTGTAATTATAGGGATAAATGTGAAATTAGAGTCTGGTTTAAGGAACTAAAAGTTACTAATAAGGGACTTAAAACACGTGAAATTAAGATATGAGGGTTGGATTACCGTATATAATTATATTCAGTACTATGAGTATAGATGGGAGAATAGCCTCAGCTTCTGGTTTCAGTAGGCTCAGCTGTCCATACGACAAAAGAAGACAGATGATGCTAAGATGTGATTCGGATGCAGTGATTGTGGGAGGAAACACAGTAAGACACGATAATCCATTGTTAACAATCAGAGATATAAAATGTAATAAAAATCCTATTAGGGTTATAATATCACATAGTCTTAAATTTGACAATAGTTTAAACATATTTACACAGCCTCCAAAGACAATTATTTATACCGATAAGCGTGAGGCTGAAATTCCTTACAATGCTGAAGTCGTAACTTTAGAGAATACTTCGATCTGCTTGATTATGGAGGACCTTTATAGAAGAGGCATAAGAAAAGTTCTCATAGAAGGTGGAGGAAAGACTATATACAGAGCTATCGAGGAAAACTGCTTCAATGAATTGAGAGTGACTATCTCCCCTAAGCTCTTCGGTAATGGAACTAGCTTGCTTGAAGGAAAAGGATTTCAAAACGACGAAATAAAGGAACTAGTGCTATATGATTCCAAAGTATGTGAATGCAAAAATGAAATTCATTTAATATATAAAAAACATGAATCATGAAAAATAATTCTATTAGCCTTAGCTTATAGAATCTACGAATCCTTTATAAGTTATCTTGTAGAGATCTCCCTGCTCTAATGTAGTAGCCTTTCTCTTGTATTTCACAGACTCACCTAAGCTATTAGAACCATGTACCTTTATCCACTCATCAAGAGGTATCTGGTAATCTCTCAATACCTTATCTCTATAGAGATCGTTCAGAACGTTATATGTACAAAATGGTATTACTCTGCCATCTGGAGATGCGTAGTGGATATCACATCTCATGACTCTCTGAACATCGTAATTGTAGAGATCCATGAAATGCATTGTTCCTAAGAATAGCGTCCTGTAATGCCACTCTCCTAAAGCCTCGTAGTTGTGGTTTATTACGACGTTGTATAGCATCTTGTACACGTCGAAGTCCTTGGGACCTTTTTCCTTGTCAATAAACTTCCTAATGTTAAGCAATGCCTTCATACCTACCCATGCTTTATTGGAGCCCTCCCTTATCTCCTCAGACTTCTCTTTAAGATACTCTAAAAGTCCCTCTAAATCTATGAATTTAGATATTGGAATGAAATGTGGTTCTCCTCCTTTCCACTCTACATAAATATATGTTCCTGCACCGCAGGAAGGATGATTTGCCATTTCAAACTGCTCTTTACCAGTAAGTGCTTCAACTATCCTTGAAAATACAACAGACGTTCCTATAGGATACCAACTGTCCCTGGTTACTTCGCCGTCTGTCTGTTCTTCGATGTCTCTTAGAACCTCTGGTATAGTTATTCTAAACTTAGCTCTCATGTTCCTCTTCATCATTCCAGTTAAACTTACTGGCTGGAAGTTCACTGCTCTTACAATATCTAGGTTTTTAGCTGCAAATTTAACAATATTCCCTAAATCATTATCATTCACTGTCTTAATTACAGTGGGAACTAGGACTACGCTTGTCATTCCTGCTTTCCTAAACACCTCAAATGTGTAAGGAATTTCCCAGTGGTTCTTTGGATTGGTCTTTCTGTTGGTTCCGTCAAAGCTCATGTATATGGTATTAACTCCTGCTTCCCTCAATTGTTTAGCATAAGTTATTGCCTTATCCGGATCGTCCATGTACATTTTCGCAAATGTACCTCCCCATGTATTTAGTTGTACGTGCCTAACACCCTTCTCTCTCAATATCTTTAGAACTTCTAGAATGTCCTCCCTAAGTGTTGGTTCACCACCAGTAACTTGTATAACCAAAGTTATACCTTGCTTCTTTAGCTGATCTATTTGATAGGAAATTTGGTCTAGCGTGGGCTCATATACATACCCAGCCTTTTCAGCATAGAAGAAACAATACCAGCACGACTGATCGCATCTGTTAGTAATCACTAGATTCACTAGAGCTGAGTGCTGGTGATGCATTGGACATAGTCCACAGTTATAAGGACATGGAGCTTTCAGATCCACATAAGGAACTTTAGGCCCTTTTCCTTCATACTCCCAATAATCAAACTTGTAGTACATCCCTACGTCTCCGTAGTAAAGATCCTCGAACTCTCCATGATCTGGACAGATTTTCCTTATGTAGAGCTTATTCTCTTTCTCAAATATGGTAGCCGGAAGAAGCCTATAACATGCAGGGCACAAAGAATGAGTTACTCTTACTAACTTCTCGTTTGATGAAAGTTTTGGTAAAGGCCCACCTATTTTTATTTCTCTATCTCCAAACTTTACAGAGCCCTCATCGAATGATGAAGGAGCTGGCAATAGCCTAAACTTTTCGTTGTTTTCTGCAGTTGTTTGAGCCATAACTATCTACTTTACATTAACTCTGCTAATCGTATATAAGAATATTCACTCTTTGTATTGTAGCTACAGTTAAAACCAACCTCTGAAATTATCCCATCCTGTAATTTTTACTTTGTTACCATTAAAAGTGACGTCATTGCTTTCCGAGAGCTTACCTATCACCAGCGGATCTAGTCCAAAACTACGCATCAAATCTATTGCCCGATCTTTAGCCTCCTCATGGATTACAACTATGGTTTCGAACTCTTCCCCACTATATCTCAATATGTCAATAAGATCTATTTTTGGTGTAATAGCCTTCAAATAATTCAAAATATTCTCTTCAATTCCGAAGCTGCTCATTTCAATTCCCATATTTAAACGTTTACTTATTTTATCAATGGATATCAAAAGCCCATCACTCACATCTGTGGAGTAAACTAGATCTCCGGATAACGATGATAGAACATTCAATATCAGCTTATTTACTAATGGATGTCTTATTTTCGCTAAAGCTTTTAAAAACAGATATTGAGGTAATTCTAGCTTTAATATAAATTTGCTTAAAAAATATAAAGAAGTATAGCCTAATGGATTGGTCAAAACTAAGAGATCCCCCTTTTTAGGCTCAAATGTAGGATAAGCTCTTCTTTTTCCTATTCCCACTACATCTATCCATCCACCAGCTGGAGAGTTGTTCAGATCACCTCCTACATATCTAGCACTATAATAACTAACACAGTCTGAGAGACCTCTGAGGATTTCCTCTAAAACCGTGTCATCCATCTCATGATTAATTCCTATAGAAGACATAACAAAAGATGGAGATGAACCTGCAGATATCAAGTCACTGAAAGTAGCTATCGCTGCCTTCCAACCAATATCGTAGAAGCTCATATCTTCAGATTTGTAAGAAAGGGAAAATCCATCCACCTTAAATGTACTTCCATCGTTAAAGAAAACATCGTCCATATTATCTATATCTAAATATTTTTTCACATTTTCCTCAATATATCTGTGTTCTCCTATATCCTTCAGCTTCATTATTCATCAGCCATCTAAAAGGAGCCGCCGGCGGGGTTCGGACCCGCGACCACTGGCTTACGAGGCCAGCGCTCTACCGGGCTGAGCTACAGCGGCAATTTAATTTATGACATTTGCTCTTAAATTTGTTTCACTTCTTGTTTGACTCTGTTATAATAGTCTATACTTCTGTCAATTAGTTTGCTATATTCCCCTAAGTAATTTTTAGGATCAAGAATATCCTTTAGTTCTTTCTCTGTGAAGAGCCTAGTTACTTCCTCCCTTTTCAGGCAAGCATCAAGAAATGAGGATCCTGATCTCCTCACTTCTCTTGAGATTTCGCCAGCTAAACGATGTGCTTCATGTCTTGCCATTCCCCTTAAAGTTAAGTTTACCATCAAGCTTTCAGCCATTATTTGGCCTCTAGTTAATTGAAGATTTTTCTCCATATTGTTTATATTTAATCTTAGATTAGTTAATAATTCTATTAAACTATTTAATATCTCGTCTACGATTATAAATGTATGTGAAATTAGAATTCTTTCTGAGGAACTATTAGTTAAATCTCTCTCATGCCATAACGGAATATTCTCAATTGAAGCAGAGACAAATGATCTGACTATTCTAGAGAGGCCAGTTATTTTCTCTGCCGTTACGGGGTTCTCTTTTTGAGGCATAGTGCTACTTCCAACTCTTTCTCCTACCCCCTCTCCAATCTCGCTAATTTCAGGTCGCATCAGTTCTCTAACCTCCAGCGAGAAACGCTCTCCTACAGCTGTAAGAATAGCGAGATCAGAAATAATCTCTGCAAAACCGTCTCTAGGAGCTACTTGTGTTGATATAACGTGTGCTGGTATACCAAGGTATTTAGATACATATTGCTCTATCTCAATACCCTTATCTCCCCATCCAGCCATTGTTCCTACTGCACCTGCCATTTTTATCCTTATGATCCTTTCCTTTGATTCATTAATCCTTTCTAATGAGCGAGAAAACTCATAAAGATAATTAGCAAACTTGAAACCTAAAGTAATAGGAAGAGCGTGTTGCCCATGAGTTCTTCCTACCATTATTATATCTCTATATTTATTAGAATATTTTGCTAAAATATCTAGAATTTTCATTAGTTTGGGTATTATTATATTTAGGGCTTGCCTGAAGAGAATAGCGTTTGCAGTGTCTACTATATCGTAACTAGTAGCCCCGAAATGTACAAACCTACCTGCATCTCCGCTTTTCTGGGCTAAGGTAACCACCATTGCCATAACGTCATGGCCTAGCTTCGATTCCAAATCTTCGACCTCACTTGATTTCACCTCAGCAATCTTACCTTCCACTATGTTAACATCTGCTTCTGAAACCAGTCCTACATCCCTTAGTGCTTTAAGCAGAGCAACTTCAACATTGAGCCTTGTTCTCAGCACATTTTCTTTATCAAAAATTTCTCTTATCTCCCTGCTTCCATATCTCCAATCTAAAGGACATACATCCATATTAACAACAAACTAAAGCAACATCTCACTAATTTAACCTTATTATATTTGAGACTTATCTCATAAACATGAAGTCGATCTCTACTATAGGAAGCCATTCCTCCCTTCAGATACTTCACGGAGCTAAAATGGAGGGGTTTAATACTATTGTAATTACAGATAGAAAAAGAGAGGGTTTTTATAAACAGTTTAACTTTATTGACACTGTTTTATCATTCGATAAAATAGACGAGGCTGTAGATCTGATAAACAGAAATGAGGAATCCGTTCTGGTTCCTCATGGAAGTTTAGTTGAATATCTGGGGCAAGAAAGAGTAAATAAAATCACCACAAAAATTTTTGGGAATAGAAATATATTTGAGTGGGAAGGAAATCAGCACAAGAAGATGTTTCTGCTTAAAACATCCGACATCAAAATTCCTGAAACGTTTGAAAGACCAGAAGACGTTGATAGGTTAGTCATAGTGAAGCTTCCTGGTGCTAAAGGGGGGCGCGGCTATTTTCTAGCTAGAGATAAAGTAGAAGCTAGAAAAGGGATAGATGAATTGATTAATAAAAAGGAAATAAATTCTGAGGAAGACGTAATTATCCAAGAATATGTAGTAGGAGTTCCTATGTATTTCCAATTTTTCTATAGCCCACTTCTAGATAGAACCGAGATATTTGGAATCGATATACGATATGAAACGAATGTTGATGGTCTCAGAAGGTTACCTTCTTCATACGGATCTTTAGAGCCTACATTCGTAGTAGTAGGAAACATACCTGCTGTAGCTAGAGAAAGCCTTCTCCCCACTGCGTTAGAATATGCTAATAACTTTGTTAAAAACGTAAGAGAAAGAGTAAGCCCAGGAATGATAGGACCTTTCTGTTTGGAATCGGTAGTTACAGATAAAGGGGAGATCGTAGTCTTTGAGTTCTCTGGAAGAATAGTCGCTGGAACTAATCTGTATACTAACGGAAGCCCATATAGTTGGCTTTACTGGAACGAGCCCATGAGTATGGGTAGAAGAATCGCAAGGGAGTTAAAGAATGCTGTTATAAACAACAAGCTAAACATGGTGTTAACATGAACTATAGAGTAGCTTCAGTAGCTAGTCACTCCGCACTCGACGTTTACGATGGCGTAAAAGACGAAGGATTTGAGACTATAGCTCTGTGCAAAAAAGGAAGAGAAGCAGCATACAAGGAGTTCCATGGCATAATAGATTATTGCTTTATACTAAATGAATATAGAGATATAGCAGAATTAGAATTTCAACGAAAATTAATTGAAATGAACTCTTTAATTGTGCCTAACAGAAGCATGGCGGTGTATCTAGGGTATGACACCATAGAGAAAATGGAGGTGAAATTTTTCGGAAATAAAATGATGTTAAGGTGGGAAGAAAGAGAAGGCAATAAGAACTATTACAGAATCCTTGACGACGGGGGAATAAGGAGACCGAAGACCTTGAAGGAAGACGAAATAGATGGGGCTGTAATGGTAAAGATGCCTGAAGCCAAGAGGAAAGTAGAAAGAGGATTTTTCATAGCAGTAAATAGGGAAGATTTCGATAATAAAATAAATGAACTTACCAAATTAGGAATTATTGATGAAGAGGGTAGAAAACATATGGTAATAGAAGAGTTCGTTCTTGGAGCACATTTCAACTTGAATTACTTTTATAGTAAAATGAAAGACAGACTGGAGCTATTGAGTATAGATCGTAGGATTCAGAGCGACTGGGATGGATTCTATAGGCTTCCAGCTGAGATACAGCTCAAAATGAGAAAAGAACCCAGACTAATAGAAGTGGGCCATATACCAGTGACTATAAGAGAAAGTCTATTGGAGAAAGTTTTTGATATAGGTAAAAAATTTGTAGAATCGACAATAAAGTTAGAAAGGCCAGGGATAATCGGACCATTCACTTTACAAGTAATGGTGACTCCTGATCTGGACCTTGTAGTTTATGACGTTGCACCCAGGATCGGAGGAGGTACTAATGCGTACATGGGAATAGGCAGTCAATATTCAAAGTTCTATTTTGGAAAACCTATAAGTTTAGGTAGAAGAATTGGTATAGAAATCAAAGAAGCGATAATAAAGAATTCTCTACACGAAATAACGACATAGTTCTATCATGATAAATTAGCGACATTAATGAAGACTATATAGAAGAAAATATCATATTTATAATTATAGATAAGGATAGCTTATATTTAAATAACATGAGCTCAATCACATCGAAATGGATTTGAATGCTCGATATAGTAGTAGGAGGTTTTTACGGAGATGAGGGCAAAGGTAAGGTCGTATCTTATCTAGGTTTAAAAGATAAACCCTCATTGTCAATAAGAACAGGGGGAGTAAACGCTGGTCATACCATTATATACCATGATAAAAAATGGAAGCTTAGAATATTACCCTCATCCTTCTTAAGTCAATCTACCAAACTCGCTTTGGGACCTGGAGCAATAACTTCTCTGGACACTTTGTTAAACGAAATAAAAGAAACCGAGACCCAGGGCAGGGTACTTGTAGATAAACATACCGGTATAATTACCGAACAGGAGATAGAACAAGAACGAAAAGATGAATATCTCATGAAAGTAATAGGTAGTACAGGTCAGGGAGTAGGGTATGCAGAGAGTGCTAGGATTCTAAGGAAATTGAAGCTTGCGTCTGAGTATGAGGCCCTGAAAAATTATTTAGTTGATGTACCAGATGTCACAATAAACACCTTAGAAAATGGAGGAAAGGTTTTAGTCGAAGGAACGCAAGGTTTCCTTCTAAGCCTATATCACGGAAATTATCCATTTGTAACAAGCAGAAATACTACATCTTCAGGAGTTTTAAGTGAGGTAGGAGTAGGTCCTAAATATGTGAAAGACGTCATCGTTATATTCAAAAGTTTTGTGACTAGAGTAGGAGGGGGACCTTTAGAAGGAGAAATGTCACAAGAGGAAGCTAGAGAGAAAGGATTGCAGGAGTTTGGAACCGTTACTGGTAGACCCAGAAGAGTATCATCCTTCAATATAAAGCTAGCTAAAGAATCCATAAGAATTAATTCGGCAACTCAAGTAGCAATAACTAAAATAGATGCTCTATTTAAGGAGGCTTATAAAGTAAGAAGTTATGATAAACTTCCTCCTGAGGCTAAGAAATGGATAGAGTTAACTGAGGCCGAGCTGAAAACTCCTATAACGTTAATTGGAACGGGAGAAGACTCTGAGGACATCATAGATCTTAGATTTGAGAAGATAGGTGAGTGACATGAACAAATTTGATGTTGTAATCGTAGGTGGAGGCCCTGCAGGTCTTTTCACAGCTTACGAGATGGCAATAAGTGGAGCATCAAAGAAGTACAATGTTGTCCTGATAGATAAAGGAGTGAGAGCTCTGAAGAGGACTTGCCCTCTGATGTCTCCAAAAGAGAAATGTACGTTTTGTAATCCATGCCACATAACTTACGGAATAGGAGGTGCCGGAACATATAGTAGCGGAATAATAAATCTGAGACCCGATATAGGAGGTGAACTACAAGAGATAGTCAGAAGTTGGGATGAAGCGCAGAACCTGATAAATTATGTCGATGATGTCCTAGTAAAATTCGGGGCACCGAAAGATAGACTTTTCGAACCCGACATGGAGAAAGTTTTAGAGGTACAGAAGAAAGCTGCGAAGGTTGGAGCTGAATTTGTACCGATAAGACAGAGACATATAGGTACAGATAAGACACCGATAGTAATAGAAAACATGACTAACTTCGTTGAAAGTGAAGGGGTAAAGGTTTGGGAACTTACAGATGTCATGGAAATACAGAAGGTAGGGAATAAGTTCTCTATAAAGACTAGTAAAGGGGAAATAGAATCAAACATCGTTATGGCTGGCCCTGGTAGAGCTGGAGCTAAATGGTTCTTCGATCAGGCTAAGAAACTCGGATTAGATATGGTTCCTGGTCCTCTGGATATTGGAGTGAGAGTAGAAACTGAAAAATTCGTTACGGAGGAGCTAACTAAGGCTGTCTGGGATCCGAAGGTAATAATGTACTCAAAGAAATACGATGACAAAGTAAGAACTTTCTGTGTAAATCCTGGAGGGTTCATAATGAAGGAAGTTTACGATGACGGAACTATAGGCGTAAATGGAGAAACATACGCAGATAGAAAGAGTAATAATACAAATTTTGCATTTCTAACTACAATAAAGCTTTCCGATCCCCTTGAGGATACTATAGAATATGGAAAAAGCATAGCGAGATTGATGACCAGATTGGGAGGAGAAAGGCCAATCCTTCAGAGACTCATAGATTTTGAAAAGGGAAGAAGAAGTACATGGGAAAGAATAGAAAGATCTACAGTGAAACCTACCTTAAGAGATGTAACTCCAGGTGATATAAGCATGGGACTTCCTTATAGAGTAATAAGTAACTTAGTAGAAGGCTTAGAGAGACTAGACAACATAGCGCCAGGGATTTATTCGTCTAACACTTTGTTATATGCTCCAGAGATAAAATACTATAGTATGAAGGCTGTAGTAGACAGAAACATGGAAACAGTAATAGATAACTTGTTTGCTGCAGGAGATGGTACAGGCCTATCCAGAGGAATAAACGTAGCGGCAGCAACAGGTGTGTTAGCGGCAAGAGGAATTCTCCTCAAACTTGGCATTCTAAGCTGAGCAAGAAAACTGTTTTTAGAGTAAGCAGTAATATAACTTATTATGAGTTCGACTACGCTCTCAGAAATTGATTATAAGCTGATTATGGAATTACAGTATAACTTCCCAATCTCAGAGAGACCGTTCTTAGAGATAGGAAGAGACCTAAATTTAACTGAAAATGAAGTCATATCCAAGATAAAATATCTTATAGATAATGAGATTATAAAGAGAGTAGGAATGTATGTCAATTTTAGAAGTAAAGGCATGGTAGGAGCTTTAGTAGCATCGAACATTTCTCAAGATAACTTGGAATCTTTTAGGAGATTAGCATTAGGAATCAGAGAAATTACACACAACTTTGTAAGAGACCATCCAAGGTTTAACGTATGGTTTGTCATAAAAGATTATAGCAAAGAAGGACTGGCAGAAAGAGTTAGAGAGATTCTGAGAAAAGTGGGATGCGACGACTACGTGATTTTGTTTTCAAAGAAAAATCTCAAATTAAGTGTAAAGTATGACGTAATTAGAGGCGTATCCATGAGCGGGGAGAACGAAGTAACGCCTGATTATATACCCACAGCAGAAGAACTAGGTATAGACAAGGAGATGCTCAAGCAGTTATCCTATCCTCTTCCTCTAGTGGATAGACCATTTAAAGAGATAGCCGAGAGAGTTGGTAAGAACGAAGAAGAACTTATAGATTTGATTTTAAGGCTAAAGAAGCTTCATGTAATTAAAGATTACGGAGCTACGGTAAACGGAGATAAAGTAGGAATAAGAGAGAATGCAATGGTTCTAATTACGTCCGATAACCTAGAGGAAAGTTGTAGAAGCATAGCCTCCAATGTAAGAGAAGCTACCCACGTAGTACTTAGAGAAGCTGACAAAGAATGGGACTACTTATGCTATGCTATGATTCATGGAAAAGATAAGGAGGTAATCTATTCTTCTGCAAGAAAAATAGTAGAAGTTACATCGGCCAAAAGTTACATGATGCTTTATAGTTTAGATAATCTAAAACCCGGAATTGTTATTTAAAAATTTGGAATAACTTCCCTTAAAGCTCAATGAAGTTGTTACTTCTCTAAGCTTCTCTAAGAGCCTTTCATTTTTGTTTCCTTCATATTCTACATAAAAATAATATCTCCATGGAATGCTCTTTAATGGTCTAGAGTAAATCATGCTTAAATTTATCTTTTCCTCATAAAACTTGCCTAATACGTGATAGAGCGAACCCGACGTATGCGGTACGGTAAAAATGAGGCTAGACTTGTTTCCTTCTTTGGTTTCTTTCCTAGAAATTAAGAAAAATCTAGTTATATTCACATTATCTTCAATATTTCTGTCCAAAATTCTAAGATTATAGATTCTGGCAGCCATTTCAGAACATATAGCAGCAGCGTTGGGATCAACAGAGGCCAGCTCTGCAGCCCTGGATGTGCTCTCTACTGGGATTACCTTATCAAGAGATTTCCTTACAATATAATCTCTGCATTCTTGAATTGCATGTGGATGAGAATAAACTATATTAAATTTATCATTTTTTGACGCTAAAACTAAATTAATAGGAACCTCTATTTCTAAATTTATAAATAGATTTTTATAAAATAAGTTATCTAAGGTTTCATTTACCGGGCCTTCAAGAGAGTTCTCAATTGGTACTAAACCCTCATGACATTCTTTATCATTTATAGAATTAAATACATCTGTGATTGTGCCCTTCGGAATAAGTTCTTTCTCACCAGTGATCATAGTAGCTGCTTGATGAGAGAATGAGCCTATAGGACCAAGAAAACATATTGAGTTTACCACCAAAACTCAAAACCTCTTATTCAACAAATTTAGTCTCTATCCCTTCACTCACCATTTCATTTACGAAGGAATTTATGTTCTCTCTGCTAGGAACCTCAAATGTAATGTATATTTTTGTAAATCCTGGAGGAACGTCACTGCTTATTCTATCATGAACGATGTCTATTATATTACCTCTGACCTTGACCACGTTACTTAGGATTTTATTAAGATATCCTGGCTTATCCGGTACTATTACCTTTATTTTTACTACTCTCTTAGATATATACAACATCTTTTCTATAATATTTACAAATAGACTCATGTCAATATTTCCTCCACTTATAATTGAAACTACCTTAGAATTAGCAGAAGGAATCCTTATCTTGTCGTTAAGTATGGCTGCTAAAGAAGCTGCTCCGGCTCCCTCTACCATCACCTTTGACCTTTCGGCAAGGAGGAATATACTCTCACTTATCTCCTCATCATCAACTAAAACTATATCGTCTACTAGCTCATTAATTATGTCAAATGTTAGTGTTGAAGGCGTCTTAACCAGAATACCATCTGCAACAGAAAAAGAGGGTTCAACCGAAATGAGTTTTCCAGACTCCTTAGAGATTCTCATGGAAGGTGAAGCTGTGGTTTGAACACCTATTATCTTGATGTTAGGATTTTTAGCCTTCAGTGCTATACTTATTCCTGATATTAACCCACCTCCTCCTATTGGAACTACTACTATATCGGGAGAAACACTAAGAAGTTCTAATCCCAAGGTTCCTTGACCTGTTATTACGTTAATATCGTCATAGGGATGAATGAATATGCTTCCTGTAGTTCTCATAATTTCATTAGCCTTCTCTACTCCCTCATGAAGGAACTTCCCATGAAGAATCACATTTGCTCCATAGGATCTTGTAGCTAAGTATTTTGAGATAGGCGCAGTTTCAGGCATTATTATGGTCGATTTAACCCCAAGAGTTGATGATGCGTAAGCTACTCCTTGTGCATGGTTTCCTGCAGATACGGCAATTACACCCTTAGCCCTCTCACTCGGTGACATTGAGAGAAGCTTATTGAAAGCTCCTCTAACTTTAAAAGATCCAGTTTTCTGAAAATTCTCTAGTTTTAAGAACACATTACTTCCTGTTTTCTTGGAAAAAGTAGAGGAAAACTCGATGGGCGTCTCATGAATGTAAGGTGAAACTCTTTGTTTTGCGTCAATTATTTTATCAAATAGTTCCAAGTATTTCATATTGATCATTCTTTTTCCCAATACTTTGATAACTTTACGTATGTGTCTTCTAAAGTCTCAGAAATTACCTTTGTATTAGATACGACCGGCATGAAGTTAGAATCACCATTCCATCTAGGAACTATGTGAACGTGAACGTGGTTTTCTATGCCGGCTCCGGCGACTCTGCCTATGTTTATTCCTATGTTAAAACCGTGCGGATTATAGGAATTTCTGATTGAGTTCATGCTATCTTTTACTAAATGAAATAAGTCAATAACTTCATCGTCAGATAAAAGATCAATAGATGGAACATGCCTATAAGGAACTACCATTACATGACCTGTGTTATAAGGATACGCGTTTAATATCATAAAAGAAAATTTACTTCGCTTTACAATATAGTTTCGTTTATCGTTATCTTCACGCGTTACCCTACAGAAAAGACAGTCATTCACTTCAGTATTTTTAGAGGCGTTCTGAATATAAGTTGACCTCCATGGAGCCCATAAATTCTGCATAACATGTTAAGAATCAACATAGATTAAAGTTTTCTTACGAATTGCTAAGGAATATTACCAAGTTAGTCGAGTCTATTCTTGAGAGTCTCTTACTCCTTCTTCTGTTATTTCGAATACCACTTCTCCTTCGGGTAGATGAGGGGCATCTATCATCCTTGCGATTCTTTTACTTCCTCTACTCCGTTTAACCTGAAGTCTTATCCCTGGCACATGATATAGAGTATGTCCGCCTACTGCAGTCGTAGGATCTCCGTAAAACATATCTGGTCTAGCCATTACTTGATTCGTTATAACTACAGCTAAATCATACATTTCGGCTAACTTAGTGAGTTGGTGGAGATGTTTGTTTAATTTTTGCTGTCTAGCAGCTAAATTTTCCCTTCCCGTATAATCCGCTCTGAACTGAGCCATTACAGAATCTACTATAACTAATTTTATCGAAGGATCCTGAACGATTTTTTCCTGTAACTCGTCAACTATAGCCATTTGATGATCACTATTTACAGCTCTTATGAAATAAATATTGTTCATTGCTTGTTCAACATCTAAACCTTGGCCTTTTGCCATGGCTTCAATCCTTTCCCATCTGAAAGTACCCTCAGTATCTATATATACTGCCTTTCCATTCAATCCGCCTTTCTCCATAGGAAGTTGAACATTAATACTTATTTGATGGCAAATTTGTGTCTTTCCTGTCCCGTATTCTCCAAAGAACTCTGTCATTGTTCTCGTTTCAATTCCTCCTCCTAAAAGGCCGTCCAGAGCCTGGCTGCTAGTGGTTATTTTCTTTACAGTTAGTCTTTCCTTCTTAACTTCGAGAGCCGTTTTGAACTTTATATTGAGAGATTCTCTGGCCTCCTTTATTATTTTTTGAGCTGTAGTTAGAGGTATTCCTGCTGCTACGCTTAAGTCCTGGGCTGATGCTATAGCTATAGACTCTATAGTAGGATATCCCGCTTCCTGAAGCTTATTAATTATGTTCTGGCTGATTCCTGAAAGTTCCTCTATAGATTTAATACTCTTCTTACTTGTATTCTCTTGAACTTCTCCCATTTAAATCACCATCCACCGAAGTTAAACTTAAAATAATTCCCATAACCTAATATATTTATCCACCCTCTCTTAAATACCATCCTACATCTAAAGTTGGTATTACTTCTGTAACTATCTTGATCCCATTTTTCTTGTTTAATAGTGTTACATACGATATAAAGTCGCCATTTTTATCTACGGCAATTCCATCTCTAAATTCTATTTTTCTATCAATTAAAACTGGTTTTCCATAGGTCAATTTTTCAACTTTTGATTCATCTAATGTAATTTTATTTTTACATATTTTTGCTAAGATATTTCCCATAGAAATTGTAGGAAAGAACTTATTTCTGTGCCATTTTAGTACAGGAACTCCTATACTATAAGGAGAAAGATCTATCTTACTAAAGCCATTTAAAAATTCTTCATTCCTATTATTATACTTGATCATAAAAATTTGATCGAACTTTGAATGAGCTATAAAGAAACATTTGTCTGCGAAAATATTCTCATCTACCTCACATTCATATTGATCTATAGATTCTTTTAGGATAGAAATAAACTTCTTGTTAGAAAGCTTCTCAAAGGTTAATCTTTCTTTAGAAGACATATAAAGAACCCCTCAGAACCATGCAGATGTGGATATATCCTGATACAAGACGATACACTTTCGTCGAATTTGACGTTATTGAAATCCGTTATGCCACTGGAGAAACTGAATTTACTTGATTTCACAACTTTCATATCAAGCTCCGAAACTGCATAGTTGACCACGAATTCCCCTTCCTCAGGGCCTATACTGCATGTCGAGTAAACCATCCTTCCCCCACTATCTAATAAATCATAAGCCGCCTTAACAAGCTTTAATTGATTCAAAGCTAAACTTTTAAGATCTGTAGGAGATGTCTTGTTTCTCCTTGACTGATCTTTATAGATTATCCCTTCTCCAGAACAAGGTGCATCTAGCAAGATCTCATCGAACCTGAGAGGAGTTTTTGTAAGATTAATAGCGTCTGTTCTAACTATTATAGTATTTAAAACTCCTAATCTATTAATATTGCTTAGTAATGATTTAACTCTCCTTCTTGATTTCTCTAGAGCTACTATAGATCCTCCATTGCCCAAGAGCTGTGCTATTTCCGATGTTTTGCTCCCCGGAGCAGCTGCCATATCTAAGATTGAGTCCTTTACTGATGGGGAGAGTAACAGAGGGGGTATCATAGAGGATTTGGACTGAATATGATAGAAACCTTTTAAATACTCTAGGGATGCCCCAAGCGACGGTTTACTCGGAGATCTAATCACCTCATATCCTATTTCTACATCTTCTATCATCTTCAATTGAAACCGTTTTTCTTTCATTATTTTTTCAAAAGTAGATTTAGAAACTCTTAATGAGTTATACCTGATTGTCTTCTTTAAGGGAAAACTACAGCTCTCCAGAAAGTATGAAGCTTCTTCCTTTTCTCTAAATATCTCTAAATACCTAGATACCATGTAATCCATGACATGAAATCTCCTGCTCAAAGAAGGATCCGATTGCAAAGAGCTATAATCGAAAATTCTTTCATAACGTCTTAAGTAATCCTCTGGTGTAGTAACCATATATGATAGAAAGAGAAGTCAAGCTAAAGCTTAAATCTCCCTCTCTTGAGGAACTGGAAAAGCTTCTTGAAAGGAGATCAGTAAAACTGGACGAAGAAGTCCAAGAGGATATATACTTTAACTACAAATACAGAGATTTCAAAGATTCAGATGAAGCTGTAAGGTTAAGGAAGTCTAACAACGAATATGAACTGACATACAAAGGCCCGAAAACAGGAAATTATGGAAAGAGCAGAGAGGAAATAACAGTTAGAATATCCGAAAAGGACGTACAAAACATTAACATAATCATGGAGAGAATTGGATTATATAAAGCATTTACAGTGAAGAAGACTAGAAAGAACTTCAAAATAGACTCTTATATTATTTCTTTAGATAGAGTTGAAGGTTTGGGAGATTTCGTAGAAGTTGAAGGACAGGATGTGACAGAGAGTCAACTGAAGGACTTCTTTCAGAAATTCATAGATGATTTCCAAATAAAAGGGGAAGTAACAAATATCTCCTATCTAGAACTTCTATTGAGAGGTTATGATAAGAGCAAATAACATAGCTATCCTTACGGATTTCAGTCTCTCAGATAATTACAATGGGGTTATGGAAGGTACAATAAGAAGATTTAACAAAGATGTTAATATCACATATTTAAGTGGAAACTCGAAAAAGTTTAATGTTAAGAGCGCTTCATACTTACTTTATACTGGATACAGATTCTTTCCACGAAAAACAGTTTTCCTTGTAGTCGTGGATCCAGGTGTAGGGACTGAAAGAGATGCGTTATTAGTGAAGACACGAAATTACTTTTTCATAGGTCCAGATAACGGAGTTCTTTATCCTTCTATAATTGAAGACGGAATAGTAGAAATAAGGAAAATAAATAATCCCAAAGTCTTCCTTTCTAAGGAAATCTCTAAAACGTTTCATGGAAGAGATATATTTGCTGTTTCCGCAGCTCTTCTATCAACGGGAGTAGAGACTGAAGCTTTCGGAGATGTTAAGAGCCAAAACGATCTATACAAGTATGAATTAAAATATTATGAGAAAATCAATTATGGATTAAAGACTAAGGTCGTTTATGTAGATAATTTCGGGAATGTTACGCTTGGCATCACTTCACGTGAATTTAAAGTGAAAGAAAATCAGATATACGAAATAAATGTTAAAGGATTAAAATATAAAGTAACCTCAAAGAGGACTTTCGGTTACGGTGAAGAGAATCAACTGATTATTTATAGCAATGGGTATGGGTTTCTTGAAATAGGAATTAATAAGGGAAGTGCCTATCATACTCTGAAAACTTCAGAAGGAGATGAGATATGCTTAGAGGACTATACCCAGGGAGATTCCAGCCCTTCCACCTAGGTCACTTAGGGGTTTTAAAGTGGAGCCTTGAAAAAGTAGACGAGCTGATAGTGTTAGTAGGCAGTGCTCAGGAGAGCCACACTTTGACTAATCCGTTTACTGCAGGAGAAAGAATAGAGATGATACGTCAGACATTAGAAGAGAATAGAATAGACCTCACAAGAATTATGATAATACCAATACCAGATATTCTAATGAATAGCATTTGGGCATACCACGTAGGAATGTATGTTCCTTCTTTTTCAATACTCTTTGCTAGAAACCCTCTAGTAATCAGAATATTTAAAGAAGCTGGATATAAAACAATGATTCCACCGGCTTTTGATAGAGAGAAATACAATTCAACTTTAATCAGAAAATTAATCATTACTAATGGAGAATGGAAGGATCTAGTTTCAGAAAGTACATATTCTTTTATAAAGTCAATAAAAGGAGATGAAAGATTAAAAGAGATAGTCGGAACTGATAAGTGAGGTTTAAGGAAATGTATAAATTAGAAACTTTCTACAATGTTTTCCCTTGGCATACTAATCATTTCGGTTCATTACACGGAGGAATATACATGAATTGGTTAGTAGATACTGCAGGGGTTTTAATGTCATCAGTAAGCAAAGGAAATTACTTATTAGCATCCGTGGATTCCATTTTTCTAATTAAACCTGCAAGAATAGGAGATATAGTAAGAGTCGTGGCTGAGGTCACTGGCGCATGGAACACTTCAATTGAAGTCAGAGTTAAAGGTTGTATAAGCAAGGAAGGGAAGGAAAAGGAAGAGCTCGGTGCTTTCAGTTACATGACGTTGGTTGCCACAGATGAGCAAAACAGACCTAGGAAAATAAATATTGATGGTTTTCGTAATGGGGAGGAGAGCGAGAAGAGGAGAGAGAAGAGATTACAAAGGAGAAAGCAGGCAATGCTAGATAATGAAGACATCTTGAGTGATATGACGTTTTCTAGATCTTATACAAGGACAATTTATCCTGAACATGCGTTTGGAAATGGAATACTATATGCTGGAAAAATGTATACAATGCTAGACGAGGCTATGGCAGTAGTAGCCAAGATGTACTCTAAGGGAAACGTGTTCACTGTCTCTACAGGGTACGCAGATTTCCTGACTCCTGTGAAAGTAGGAGATATACTTGAAATTCAAGGGGCAGTAGAATATACTGGAAACACCTCACTAGATGTAGGAGGAAAGGTCTTCGCGATAGATTACTTTGAACAAAAGAAGAGGCTGGTAACTAATACTGTGTTCTCTTTCGTTGCTATCGACGAAAATAACAAACCTAGGCCTATAGAGAAAATAACGCCTTCAACTGAGAAAGAGAAGAGAAGATTTGAGGCTAGACTAAAGGAAAGAGAAGAAAGAATAAAGGACTCCAAAGCGGTTCAAAGTTCATTTACGTGTAACTGACCAATGGCACGACCTATTATATGAGCATGCCTTATAGGTTCTGGATATTTAACGAAAACTTGATAATATTCTATAATCTCTTTTGCAACGTTCAGTTGTAGATCAGTATTAATATAGACTGTCCCCTTCTTTGTTGGAATTCTAGTAATATTTTTTAGTACATTCATTATAACTTCTATCCTCATTTCGTCACTCCCAAAGTTCTTCTTCAATGCATTAAATATAGCTTCTGTGTTTGGTTTTTTTCCAAAAAAATATATATAATTCTCTGCTGCCTTAATATAGTTAAATCCGCCACAGATTACGCTATCAATTATTGTGAATTCACCTTTATGCAAGGAGTTAAACACGTCTGTAGCATCTTCACCGTCCACAGTCACAAAACCGAAGTCTACGTCTTGGACTGCATAATTAGAAAACGTAACACTTACTAACGGGGCCTTTCCTGATTTCCTTTTATAACTCAAAGGAAAATATCCGTCATCTACTCCAGACACTAGCAATTCTGGGGTCACTCTCCCTCAATATTTTTGTAACGAGGAATTTATCCACTGCTAGTGTCACCTCTTTCGTCTTTCCATATCTTCCCCTGTTAACCACCTTAGCGTTCAATATCCCTATCATGTCCAATTCATTAATTATATCGCTGACTCTTCGCTGAGTTACCACTTCTACTTTCAACTTCTTTGCAAGAGAGACATACTGATTATAAACTTCCCCGGTGCTCATTTTTTCGCTAGAGATGAGTATCGACGCTAACACTAGCTTAGAGTGAAAAGGGAGAGTAGAGACCACCTCGTGGACTCTGTCTTTTTCTATTTCACTTCTGGCCTCCTGAACTTCTTCTTCGCTGATTTTGTTTTTACCTTTTCTTTCTGCTATCTCTCCTGCTACCCTGAGAAGATCTAATGCCCTTCTAGCATCGCCATGGTCTCTTGCAGCCAAAGCCGAACATAAACCTATAACTACATCGTCCACTACCCCTTCCTGAAACGCTGATAATGACCTGACTTTCAAAATTTGAGTAAGCTCTTCCGCATTATAAGGTGGAAATACGATCTCCACTTCTCCCAGACTACTTTTTACCCTAGGATCCAAGATGTCAATAAATTGTATGTCGTTGGTTATGCCTATTATTGAAACCTTACTTCTGTTCAGTTCTGAGTTTATTCTAGTGAGTCTATAGAGGATATCATCGTCATATTTCTTTACTAAAGCATCTATCTCATCAAGGACTACGACTACGTTATTGCTTAGCGAAATTAGGGATTTAACTAACCTTCTATAGAGCTCGGCCAACGATAGCCCCGTAAATGGAACCTTGTCTCCGAGCCATTCAAGGAAATCAGCTATCACGCGATACGGCGTATCACTTTGCCTTGTATTTATATAGACATATGTAAATTTGTCCGGAATCCTTTTATGAAGATTTGACAAAACGAACTTCGTTACCGAAGTCTTTCCTGTTCCAGTTAACCCGTAAATGAAAATATTTCCTGGTCTCTCTCCCTTATAGAGTTGGACCATCACGCTTACGATTTCCTTGATCTGCCTTTCTCTATAAGGTAACTGGTCTGGAACGTAGTCTGGAAGAAGATATTCTCTATTCTTGAAGATGCTAGATTTCTTTATGTTTTCCAAAACTTCATCTATAATGTCGCTCATTCATAATTGGAGTTATCGCAATATTCTTAAAAGATGTACTCCATTTTACTGGGGAGTAAAATACCCCTCTATTTCCACTGGAAACAACTATGAAAGAGAAGATATATTATTATATTGTCCTACCCCTGTCTTTCTACTGGAGTTTCGAGATCAGTAATGATACAAGGATCTCTACACATAATCTATAACAGAATTAAAACAGTTTGTATAAAGTTGAGACTCTCTACGAAATTCTTTTCTTAAGAATCTCCAATGGAAATAGAGGGGTCCCTCTGATGTTCTTACTTATAGAGAAAATGTAATAAATTAAAATTTTCTCAAAAAAGTTAATATTTATCTACAAGAGTTTCATTAGGTTAACTTTTACCTAGTTATTTATCTAGTATATATTCTAGACATGTTAGTTAGGTTAGATAAGATCAAAAAGGTTCAAATATTTTACATTATTAGATAGATAATTATTATATGTAAGTATTCTAGCTACAGAGCACGACATGATAATTATCAAGGCTTTTAAAATAACGTACCAATAACAAGATAATGGGTAATAAGACTTTCAATTTGGTGATATTAGAATAAGGGAAGTCTATGGGAAGTATTATGTTTATATGGTAGAGAATGACTCAAGTGGTAAGAGGAGAGATCATTACGTTGGTCCTTTAGACGAGGTCGTGAAAATAGCATTGGGGGTCTTAGGGGTCCCCCTAGTATGGACCGGCCGGGATTTGAACCCGGGACCTCCCGGATGCCAACCGGGCACTCTTCCAGTCTGAGCTACCGGCCCTCTTCTTGAAACAATTAATTCATAAGCATAATAAGATTGACTATCGGTGATTAGTACCATACTCTCTTTGTTAATGAAAGAAATTTTTCTTTATCTTGAAACTTGAAAAAATCTTTATTTATTAAAATAAAGACTCATACAAAGAAGATGCGTTATGCTGAAGTATACGATTGAAAAAATCGAAAGTGAGGCTTTAAAGGATAATATGATGGGTGACCCTACAGAAAGAGAGGTTCTCACGTTACTCCCTCGTGAATCTAAGGAGAGACCAATTCTCCTTATAGAATTAGCAGGACTTAATTGGAAACCTACAGTTTCTAATAGATTTGGACAGATAATAGAAAAGCTATTTTCGACAAAAAAGTTAAAGAATAGTATTGTAATAAATCCTAATTTTAAGACTAGAATTTATGTAAATCAATATCTCAACTCCTCGATCCTTGGAAGGTATGAAGATTTCATAGTAAAAGAAATAATACCGTACTTTAAGGAAAGATATGATATTCAAGCTGTAGGTTTATTTGGTAAGTCCTCTGGAGGATTCGGCTCTTATTCAATTGCAGTAAGACATCCAGATCTGATTCAAGGTTTTGCTATGCATTTCGGAGATAGTTGTTTTGAATATATGTATATCCAAGACTTTATCTGTACATTAAAACTATTTGCTTCAATTAATCCGACTAAATGGTTGAAAGGTGTAATTAATAGTAAAGAAATTGCCGACAATGAAGTCTGCGCTGCTAATGTGATAGGCAGTGCCTATTTTTATTCTCCAAATCCTGAAAATGATCTCTATGCGGATCTCCCTATTGATTTAGAAACTGGTGGGATTAGAAGGGAAATTTGGGAAAAATGGCTATCCTATGATCCAGCAAAGAATGTAGTAAACTACAGGGACGAACTCAAGAGAATGAAAGGAATCTACCTTGATGTCGGAAATAAAGATGAGTATAATCTGTTTGTAGGAATGAGGACTTTGCATAAAAGGATGTCCGAGATAGGCATATCTCACGAATTTAAAGAATTCAGTGGAGGGCATTTTGGAAATTCTAATAGGTATGAATATTCTCTACCATTCTTAGAAGAAAAATTATCGGATAGATAGAAGGCGCTAGCCTAGTTTTATAGATATATCTTTTTCTAATATCTCTGATAATATCTTGTCCATGACATCTTTCTCTACTCTCAGGTCAATATGTTGAAGTTCTAGAAAGATCGGTTTGGTTAAATGTCTATAAAGAGAAGATTGATAGACCTCCAACGAGAGATCTCTTTTAATTTTTATATTATCTTTTTCCTTAGAGAATGTCTTACATCTTCTGCACTTGTATCCCTTATTTTTCCCGATAGATTCCATTTTCTTTCCGCACTTAGGACATGTGGGAACTTCCTCCCTCATATCATTTAATGAAATTACTCTGATCCGTTCAGCTTCAACTATCTTAGTGTTATTATATGAAGGTTTAACAGATCCTATTACTTCTATTACATCTCCATTTTTCAGTATTTTAGACATGGAGTTTAGCTCCCTTGTCTCTTTATATACTACGACAGGGGAATCGTATCCATTAATTATGACATGTCCTCCCTCAAGGACCTTTATAGAACTAACTTTGAATTCTATCTTAGTAGTCTGATAGAAATTAATTCCGGTTCTCCTTATATGGGCATCTGTCATTTGATTCGTCTTAAATAACATGAAAAAATCAATTGCCTCATATGCCTTCACTAAATTCATCTCTTCAAGTAACACGTAAGGAGTAGTTCCTCTTAATCCGTATAAAA
The DNA here is from genome assembly GCF_008326425.1 of Sulfuracidifex tepidarius. NCBI lineage: Archaea > Thermoproteati > Thermoproteota > Thermoprotei > Sulfolobales > Sulfolobaceae > Sulfuracidifex > Sulfuracidifex tepidarius. The sequence goes on along the minus strand of NZ_AP018929.1, from coordinate 1,594,629 downwards.
CAGGATCGGTACCATGAGATAAAATCAGAGGAACATCCTTAAAGTAGTCGTAATTTGAAGAGACTTTCGGAAATAGCTTTATATCTGCTCCAATTACTGAGTTTTTATCTAAGATCCTTTCTTTATCCCAGTTATCTTTGATTCGATAAGTAAGTAACTCAAAGGAATAATCTCCGTGAAAACCCATTGACGCTATGCTTCCGATAATTCCTCTATCACCACCTACAACTATATTCCTGTTCTTGGCAAAACGCTTTGCTAAGTCAGTGGTTACGACATCGGATAAGGCCATCTCGTAGAATCTCTCGATGTCATCCTTGACACCTATCAAGTCATTCGTTTTAGCTAGTGCATATCCAGGTTTCCTATTCATCTCAAATCCTTTAGAGATCTCAGTCACGTACTTGTATGAAAGGTTCTCTATAATCTCTTTTATTTTTAGTATAATGTCAGTATCTTCTGTAACTTCTATGCTAAAACTTACACTTGCATTTCCTCTCGTCTTCCAAGGTAAGTTCGGATTTAACCTAACTAATTTAGGAATTTCTTTTATTTCGAAACCTCTTTTCGCCAATTCTCTCATTAATAAGACAGAAAAATGAGTTGTACATCCAGCTTTGGTGGAGTCGTGGTCATCAACACCTATAATTATTTCCATGAGATATCATTTCTTAACTAAGCTCTTTCCCTCCATTATTACCATAGTTAACGTAGATCTAACTTTAGGTAACTTTCTTATTGTATTAGTTACAAAACTTTTCAATTTATCTGTATCATTCGTCTGTATTTTCACGACCAGATCATAAACGCCGTAGACTATGTCTATTTCTACTACCTCTTCTAGTGATACTAGTTTATCAAAAACTTCCTGTTCTCCACCTGGATCCGTGTTTATGAGGACTATTGCAGAAGGCAATTTTTCCCAGTAGTTTTAATACAACTTTGGTTATATGAACTTTACGGCATTTATGAAAATTTACGTATTGGAGTTTAATCAGGATGACCCTTCAAAGAACACTGCAAAGAAAATGATTAGAAAAGGATTAGCAGTAAAAACCAGGAGAGTATACGGAATAATCCTAAATCCATTGGTAGATAGAGTCCTTTCGATTAAAGACAAACCCGTAATTGAGAAATTTGGGATTACTGTTATAGATAGTTCATGGAACCAATCCGATGAAAGTTTCTTCCAAAGATATACAAGAAGCGGAAGAAGGCTCCCTTTTCTTCTAGCTGGGAACCCGGTGAACTATGCAAAGCCTTTCAAACTTTCGTCAATAGAGGCAGTAGCTGCATCGTTCTATATCATAGGGGAAGTAGAAATAGCTAAGTCTCTTCTTAGTTTATTTAAATGGGGTGATACATTCCTAACACTTAATAAAGAGTTACTGAATTCATATGTAGAAAAAAATGAGGAGGAAATAAAGGAAATAGAGAAAGAAGTCATGAATAAAATTATAGGTAAAGGGCCCCAGTAATAACCCGGCTTCTGTACAGGGGAATTTGGCTATGCGTTTCAGGAGGAATCAAGCTCCTATCATTTTCCCCCTACTTGCTCCGAGGAGGCCTGCCGTTTCAGACGTCCAGCTCCCTCTCACCTATTTTCAACATTCACATATTGAAAAATTGGATCATTTTCATTTGAGAGCTAGCCGTTACGTTTCTGTGCAGTAGCCAAGGGATCTCCCCTTGTTTCATAGCGAAACTCCTATTGAGCTGGAGGCCGGAGTTTCCTCAGCCTTTCGGCCGTTGTCCCCTACCGTGGCCCTTAAAAAATTTAAGGTGTAGGAAGTAGTTTAGTTAGCGCTATAACAAGACCTATCATTACTAAACTTGCAATTATTACTGCCTTAGGGTTTATTTTTATTCTTTCTATGTCTTCATCATAGTATCTTATTAGTCCTGCCATAGACGAAAGGGGAATGTTTTCTTTTTTCTTTTTAGATGCTGGCATTTTGCATCACTCAATACTCTTTGTCTGTTTTATCCGCCTTATAATTTTTGTCGCGTTCTCTATATTACTCTCTATAACGTTCCCTGTAACTATAATGTCAGCTCCTGCGGAAGCTATTTTCTCGGCTTTTTCTTCGCTTCTAATTCCGCCACCTACTATTAAATTTATTCTAGATATCTTCTTCACAGCGGATACCATTTCAGGTTTAACTGTCTCAGGAGATCCGGATCCAGCCTCAAGATAAGCGAAATCCATCCCCATGAATTCGGCTGCCATTACATATGCGGAGGCAAGTTCAAAGTTATCGAATGGTATCACTCTAGCTCTTCCTATGTGACCAGCTGTACCACCGTGGCCTATTATTATGTAAGCTGTAGATAAAGGTTCTAACTTGTTCTTCTTAATTATAGGGGCGCCCATCACCTGAGCCCCGATTACATAATAGATATCATCTGAGTTCAGAAGCGACATGAAAAGTACAGCGTCAGCTTTTTCTGAAACTATGTTAATATTACTTGGAAAAAGTATTTTTGGAATTTCAAAATCTTCTAATATATCTAAGCACAACTCAAGCTCGCTTTTCGATATTCCTAGAGTACCTCCTATTAGAAACGCGTCTGTACCAGCGTCATACAGCTGCTTTGACAACCTAGACAGTTCATCTATAGATCTAATCTTGTCTGGATCTATCAAAGAAAAATGCAAAGATCTTTTTTCATGTAACATCTCGTCAATGTAATTCTTCACTTTTCCTTTCATCTTCATGGTTTTCCTCTTCCTCGTCTATGTTGGTTTCCTCTTCATTTATTTCAATTTTTCCTTCTAAGTACATGTCTAGAAATTTTCCGTACGCATTAGCATTATCAAAAACTGGAGGTACTTCTATTTCTGCGTGAAGTCCGCAAGAACCGCAAGTTACATTTGCAACGCCATCTTTAATTTTAATGTTTATGCTGACCTTCCCACACCGTGGACATTCAAATGTACTAGGAACCTTTGGTCTAACTCTAATCGGTTTAGTCCTCTTCTTCCTCTTACCTCCCATTATAACCTACCTTTAATAGTTTTTTTCTTTTTTGAACTTTCTTTCTTTTCCGGCGTAACTAAATCTACAGTAATTACATAGGCAAAGGTTATGAATATAGCTACAATTGATGCTATGAAAACTATCTCAACTACATTGAGCGACATTAGCTATTCCCGTTTAGCAACTCCTTCCTTAGTTTTAAAGATTTTCCAGTGGAAAAGATTTCTTCTATTATTAATAAAAAATCATTACTATTTAAATAAATCGTCCTGATTTCGTCTTTTTCCTCAGCATTTTCTAAATATTTTAAATGATAACACAAGTAAGATTTATTTTTAAATACAGAATTGAACAAAAATGACTTACAGGAGCAAGACTTATTGCTCATTAAGTAATCGTAACCGTTTTTGCCCATGTAGATATAAACAGATAATATTGAATTTTTATCTATAATTTTAACTATATTTTCAGCGTAATGTCTATGTATTTTCTTCTCTTGTGACAACCTTCACTTCATCCTCGTTATTTGCTATGATTACTTTATCAATTAGGTTGTTGCAGAATATACCGGTCTCAAGTACACCAGTAACTCTCTTTAATTCCAAATCGAGCTCGCATAAGTTTCTATCTGAGTTGATGTAAATATCAAGAATCATGTTTCCGTTATCCGAAAATATGGTTCCTATCTTGCTATCTGATTCCCGTGGCTTTATCGAAATCTCTTTCTTCTTGAGGTAATCCATGACATATCCTTGAGCAAAAGGCAATACCTCTATGGGTACTCTAATGATAGTTTCGTTGGTAACTACTTTTGAGCTTTCCCCGATGTAGACCCTGTAATTGGAATAAGTAGCTAATATTTTCTCTCTGAATAGGGCTCCTCCTCCCCCTTTTATCATTACGGACTTGTCGATCTGGTCTAGGTAGAAGATATGATCAAAGCTATCGATATATATCTCCGGTCTTGTACCAGTGTAAATTGAGATTACATTGAAACCATGATCTCTGAGCCTTATCTCTGAATCTATAGAGGACGTTATAAATAACTTATCGATAAATTTATCTTTATTTTGATAAATTCTTTCTATCAAAGCTCTTACAGTTTTACCAGTACCAATTCCAATTACTCTCTTATTATTTAAAAGATCTATTGAATAGGAAGCCAGCTTCTCTTTTAAATCTACCATATCAACTGAGTTATATAAACAAGGAATATATATCTTGAATGGGATCCGTAGCTTAGCTAGGACAAAGCGAGGGCCTCCGGAGCCCTAGAGCCCGGGTTCAAATCCCGGCGGATCCGCTAACTTTCCTGGTTATCAATTGAGATTTCTACTATAATTAAAATAACGCCAGGCAGGGTCCTTTTAAGGGAACCCCATACAGAGTTTTCTTAAGTAAAGTAGCTTTACTTATTACTATAAAGTTGTCGTAAAGGTTTGTTTCTTTATTAAAATTTTCTTACTAAAAAACTGTTCATCCTACAACAATATGTTCATAAAATACTTCTATAAGAAATGATAGAAGAGTGTAAGAAATCTAGTCAGTTATTGCATATAGCATAAGGCTTAACAATAGAAAAAAATAAAGTAGTTTCGTTTGTTGAGGTTTAATTGTGGTCATCTAATGTTTGAAGAGGACTGGGACGAGGAAGACTGGGAAGAAGAAGAGTGGGAAGAAGAAGATTTAGATGATGAAGATTTAGATGATGACTGGGAAGAAGACGAGTTTTAGAAAATTATAATTAATTTTTATTTTTAAACATAAATATTTTTGGTGGTAAGTGTGAGGCTAGCAGTCATAAATTATGATTTTTGTAAACCAGATAAATGTAGCACAGAATGTATTTCATACTGTCCTATCGACAGATCCGGAGGTAAAGCAATAGAGTTGGCTGAAATTGTAAAAGGTAAGCCCGTTATATATGAAGAAACGTGCATAGGATGTGGTATATGTGTAAAGAAATGTCCTTTTGAGGCAATCACGGTAATTAACCTTCCAGATCAATATGAGGGAGAACTTATTCATCGTTATGGGGTAAACGGATTCAAGTTATTCGGAATACCGACTTTAAAAGAGGGATTTATTACAGGAATTTTAGGTAAAAACGGAACTGGAAAGACTACAATGTTGAAGATTATCTCTGGAGAACTTATTCCTAATTTTGGTGATACTCAAGGTCCCTCCAGTCAAGAAGAAGTTTTAAGACGATTTAAAGGAAAAGAGATGTATTCATATTTTAAGGATCTTTATTCAAAGGAGATAAGAGTAGTTCATAAAATACAATATGTAGAATACGCTGGGAGGTTTCTTAAAGGTACTGTAGCAGAAGTTTTAACGAAGGTTGACCAAAGAGGTAAGGTAGATGAAATAAAAACCCTTCTTTCAATGGAACGTTTTTGGAATAAAGATTGCAAAGTCCTCAGCGGAGGGGAACTCCAAAAGCTTCTCATAGCCGCTGCGTTAGCGAGAGACGCTGATGTATACGTCTTCGACGAGCCTTCCTCTTACCTTGACGTAAGAGAAAGAACAAACATGGCCAAAGCAATAAGAGAATTGACTAAGAACAAATATGTAGTCTTGGTGGAACATGATCTGGTAGTTTTAGATTTTCTTGCAGACTTTCTAAATATTGTTTATGGAGAAGGTAGTATTTATGGTAAAGTCTCTAAAGTCTATTCTGCAAGGGTTGGTATAAACAATTTCTTGAATGGCTTCCTTCCAGCAGAAAATATGAAAATAAGACAAGACAAAATAGATTTTGTGATAAAGGAATTATCTGAATTAGATTTTGCTAAAGGAGTTAAAGAAAAAATAATATGGAGTGATATTTATAAGGACAATTCAGGCTTCAAGCTTAAAATTAACAGTGGTAAGGCTAGAGAGGGAGAGATAATAGGAATAGTAGGACCTAACGGAATAGGTAAAACCACATTTGTAAAAATATTAGTAGGAGAATACAAGCCGGATGTAGGAGAAGTCATACCTGACGAATTAAGACTTTCATATAAGCCCCAAGTTATATCTCCGAATAGTGATCTAACGGTTAAGGATTATCTTGAGAATGTAAGTAAGGACGTTCTTTCTAATTCATCATGGTTTTATGTAGAAGTGATAAGAAGATTAGGATTACATAGATTACTCGAATCAGTTGTCAACAATCTCAGCGGAGGGGAACTCCAAAAGCTTCTCATAGCCGCTGCGTTAGCGAGAGACGCTGATGTATACGTCTTCGACGAGCCTTCCTCTTACCTTGACGTAGAAGAGAGATATGTTGTAGCAAAAGCTATAAAGAAAATTACAAGAGAAAGAAAGTCAGTTACATTTGTGGTAGAACACGATCTATCGATTCATGATTATATTGCAGATAGGATATTAGTATTTTCTGGAACGCCTTCAATTGAAGGAGAAGCGAAAGGGCCCTTCTCTATTAAAGAGGGAATGAATATTTTCCTCAAAGAGCTTGGTATAACTTTCAGAAGAGACGCTGAAACCGGAAGGCCTCGTGTTAATAAACTCGACAGTTACTTAGATCGTTTACAGAAGGAAAAAGGAGAATATTACTCTATAGCTAAAGTTTCCTCATAAGAGCAAAAGTTTTTAGATTATAATTCTCATCCTTTATTCAAGATGAAATCTACTATCAGCGTGTTAAAAGCCGATATTGGCTCTCTAGCAGGCCATCACATGGTTCACCCTGATACAATTGCGGTTGCGACTAAGGTTCTATCCGAGGGAAAGAAGCAAGGCATAATAAACGACTTCTATCCTACTTTCGTTGGGGATGATATGGAGTTTATAATCTCACATAATAGAGGTGAACTAGATCAAAAAGTACATGAGCTTGTATGGAATGCTTTAAAGGAGGCTGCTAACAAGGCAAAGGAATTAGGTCTATACGCTGCTGGTCAAGATCTTCTTTCAGATTCTTTCTCTGGCAATTTAAAAGGTATGGGACCTGGAATAGCTGAAATGGAAATAGAAGAAAGACCTTCAGAACCCTTCGTAGTTTTCATGGCTGACAAAACTGAGCCTGGAGCATTCAATTTACCTCTATATAAGATGTTCGCTGACCCGTTTAATACTGCAGGCTTAGTCATAGATCCAGCATTGCATGACGGATTCAAATTTGAAGTTCTGGATGTCTATGAAGGAGAATCAATTGCACTTAACACACCAGAAGAATCATACGATTTGTTGGCATTAATAGGGACTCCCGATAGATACATTGTAAGAAGAATCTATAGAAAGCAAGACAACATGCTTGCTGCAGTAGTAACTACGGAGAGATTGAACTTGATAGCAGGTAAATATGTTGGAAAGGACGACCCTGCAATGATAGTGAGAGTTCAGCATGGTCTACCGGCGTTAGGAGAGACTTTAGAAGCATTTACAGTTCCCTATCTAGTTGCTGGATGGATGAGAGGTAGTCATTACGGTCCATTGATGCCTGTATCTCAGAAAGATGCTAGAGCGACAAGATTTGATGGACCACCCAGACTAGTAGGACTTGGCTTTAACCTAAAGAATGGAAGATTAGTAGGACCATCAGATCTATTTGATGACCCTGCATTCGACGAGGTGAGAAGAAACGCTAATATTATAGCTGATTACATGCGCAGACACGGTCCATTCATGCCTCATAGGTTAGAGCCACAAGTAATGGAGTACACGACCCTTCCAAAGGTCATGGAGAGATTAAAGGGCAGATTTACCAAGGAAGAAGGATCTAAAAAGGCTAAGGCAAGCATATATACATCTACTGAAAGTAATGAATAGGTGTTGGGCTATAGGCACAGTCTATACTAAGGATATAAAGCATATGGCAGAATTAATATATGAGAAATATACAGAAGATGTGACGAGCGATTACCAGAAAAACAAAGAATTGGTTAAGAAAGTAGTAACAGTTGAATCTAAAGTAGTAAGAAATAGACTAGCTGGATATTTAACTAGGTATTATAGTAAAGCCAAGAACAAGGCTGCAGCTCAAGAGTCAATTGAAGAGGAGGAAACAGAAAGCTATGCCTAAATTTGTATTTGAAGGTCCTTTAGTTTCTTTTTTCGGGAAATCTCTTATTGCAGAAGATGGATCTCTTTTTGAAATATTATCAAGATTGGATAAATCTAAAGTTATTTTAGATTCTTCTGGAAGAATAAGACCGGGCATCTTGGTATTACTAAATGGTAAGGATATCAGGCTTTTTGGCAAAACCTTAAATGAAAAAATCCTTTCTGGTAACGATGAAGTTAGATTTATTCCCGTAAACCACGGTGGATGATAATGATTTCTATTTCAAAGGTAAAAATAAACAGGAAGGAAGAGATCTCTTCCTTATCGACGTATGATGGGAAAAACGTATCTCAGGTTTTAGGTTACTTACCTAGTGACATAATTTTAGCACAGTCATGCTATATATTTTTTAGATCTATTCAATATCTAAACAGGATGAGAGTTAGAAGTCCTGAAATGTTTTTCCTAATGCTCCTTACCTCTTCACCGCAGATTAAGGACGCAATCTCATCGTCCAAAATAAATATACCAGGCGAGAACTATCTGATAAAGTGTAATTCCTGTAGGTTAAGCTGCGATCAGGATGGAGTTTCACCGTTGACTCGAGAAGATAGGATACGTCTGACTTTAAATGCAATAACTTTCGCTTAACTGTAGCTAGATTATTATTATACATCCACATTATGGAAAAAGGAAGGATATTTCCACTAGTTCTTATATCCCTATCTATTATGATCCTTGTATATCGATATACTAATTTATTTCCAAAATATTTTGTATACATTATAATTCCTCTTCTATTTCTTATTCCTATTGCTATTATACTGAATAGAAGAGTTATTAGACTAAATAGTATTAGTATAAACTCAAATATATTTGATTTAATTACTCAAGACGATCGTTTTTGTGGAGAAGTTCTGAGGATAATTGGTAAAACAGATCTCTCTTCAAGAAGTCTAGTTGAAGACGAAATTAGAAAGCTGGGGATGTCCCTGGCTAGAAGGCAAGGAGACTTTCATTATGTCTTCACAACTTCTATATCGAACGGCAAAATGGGGTCTGCATTAATTGTTTTTAAGTCATGTAAACCTAAACTAGAAAAGGATCAAATCGAGAAAGAGGTTACTGACATAAAGAATATAGCAAAAGCCATATCACCGCATTTAGAACTTATTCCTACGTCAATATCTTCCACTCCGGTACCTCTTCCTTCCTTGTTCGGAAATGTGCCATACCTCTATGCTCCAGAAAAGACATTTAGTGCTGTGTCAAATGAGCCTTTAGTTTTCGACTATGATATACCTCTAGGTAGAGTGCAAAATGATCTTGCTAGCAATACAGGTATAAATCTTAAGGATGTAACTCGTCATATAGGAATATTCGGAACAACAGGGTCTGGTAAGAGCACCACTGCATGTCATCTGTCTCTTCAAGTTCTCAAGAAAAATGTAGATGTAGTTATTCTAGACTGGCATGGTGAGTATTCAAGATCCATACCAAACAATGTAAGTTACACTCTTTATAATGCAAATAAAGTCCTTAGAATAGACTTAAATTCAATAATTTCCAAAGATATTAATGACGCTGTAGAAATCTTTGGGGATACTATGCAACTTACGGATCCTCAAAGATTTTTACTGTATACTGTTCTTAATAAATTGAAAAAGTCTCCAGAGTTAAACTTTAAAAATTTAATAGAAATCCTAAGAAGCATAGAGGAAACGTCAAACTGGATAAGGGACGTGAAATACGCATTGGCTAGAAAATTCTTCATTCTGTTAGGTAAGGAGGGTAGAGAAATTTTTTCTCATGACGGTTTAACGGTAGACAATTTAGGTAATTTCTTCAACGGACTTACAATAGTGGACCTCAGTTTCATTAGGAACATGAGGTTAAGGAAACTCTATGGACTTCTAATTATGAAACTAATTTCAGACTTTTACATCGAAGCGAAGACTACAAAGATGACAATGGTAGTGATAGATGAAGCTCATAATTACTTTGCAGATAAAAATGATTTTACTGATAGGTTAATATCTGAGATTCGTAAATACGGAGTTTCCCTTTGTGTGATCTCACAATCTCCATCTTCATTATCGAGTGAAATTATGAAAAATACAAATATTAAGATAATTCACTCTATAAAATCAGACATTGATAAGAAGTCGATAAAGGATTCTCTGTCTTTAGATGATAAGATGATTTCATCCTTAGATAAATTAGATGTAGGAGAAGCTATACTATCAGCCCCAAATATTAAGAATCCTATTATAATAAAAATAGAGAGTAACTGTAATAGATAGAAAAAGTCAAAGAGTAAAAATTTTAGTCCTCTTCGTGGTGTTCTTCTCCTTTCTTGTTATCAGAACCGCCTGTCTTCTTTCCTGCAGCTACTATATCATCTATTCTGAGTATCAGAGTAACAGCCTCAGTAGCTGCCTTTATAGCATTGCTTTTCACCATAGCTGGCTCTATAACTCCCACGTTCCACATGTTGTCTGGGGCTCCAGCAGTGAAGTTGAGACCATACCATTTGTTAGACTCGTTTTCATGGAGGCTTCTTAGCTTTACTAGGTTGTCTATAGGGTCTAGCCCTGCGTTTTCAGCTAGTATCATGACTAATCCTTCTATTGCATTAGCGTATGCTTCTATTGCCAGTTGTTCTTTTCCGCCTACTTGAGGAGCATATTTTCTAAGCCTCTTAGCTACCTCTATTTCTACTGCTCCTCCACCGGCTACGGCCTTTCCATCTCTTATTACGTCTGCAACCGTACCTAGAGCGTCTCTTAGAGCCCTCTCGGTTTCGTCAACTACACGCTCCAATCCTCCTCTGATGAGTAGGCTTATTGCTTTAGGATTCTTAGCACCTTCTACAAATACCATTTTATCCTCTCCGACTTTTCTTTCTTCTACCAATGCTGCGAAACCTAGATCCTGCTCTGAGAGTTCATCTACATTTGAAACTACTCTTCCTCCAGTTGCTCTAGCTAGCTTCTCTAGATCGCTCTTCTTAGCTCTTCTTACTGCTAGGATTCCTTTCTTAGCAAGGTAGTGTTGGGCTACTTCGTCTATCCCTTTCTGGCATATTACAACATTTGCACCAGTACTAACTATTTTGTCGACCTTCTCCTTTAGTAATTTCTCCTCTTCATCTAAGAAGTTCTTCATTTGAGTTGGATCATTTATCCTTATTTCGGCATCCAATTCTGGCTTTTCTACCTCTAGAGACGCATCTAGTAATGCTATCTTAGCGTTTTCAACTCTCTTAGGCATTCCAGGATGTACTACCTCCTTGTCTACTACTATTCCATATACCATTTGTGTATCGTTTATACTACCTCCGTGCTTCTTTACTATTTGAACGTTATCTAGATCTACGTACCATTTATCTCCTCTTAATTCTGCAACTTGTGTTACAGCTTTAGTTACGACATCTGCAAGGTAATCTCTAGCTCCAGCTACTGCCTTGCTTCCTAACGAAGTCATAGCTACCTTCTTTAAAGCATCAGTGTCATTTACTGATATCTTCTCAGAGAGCTCTTGTATAGTGTTTAATGCTATCTCTTCTGCCTTCTTATATCCGCTCACTATTATAGTCGGATGTATCTCTTTATACAATAAATCCTCAGCCTTCTTAACTAATTCACCTGCGAAAATTACTGCGGTCTTAGTTCCATCTGCAGTTTCCTCATCCTGTCCTTTAGCTATCTGTACTAGGAGTTTAGCTGCGGGATGTTGCAAATCCATCTTGTCCATTATAGTTGCTCCGTCGTTAGTAATTGTGATGTCACCTAGACTGTCTACTAACATCTTGTCCATTCCACGTGGACCGTAAGTGCTCTTTAGTGCCTCCTGTACAGCCTTAATCGCGGCTATGTTTATCCTTAATGCTTCTTTTCCATAAGTTCTGCTTGATCCTTCCTTTAAAATTATAACTGGAATTCCTTCAGGGGTTTGAGCTACTGTAGCAGTTGCCATTTTATGTCACCTTCCACACATCCTTAGAAAATGCTTATATAAAAAGTTTGTTCTTGATATAGGCGCTAGTTTAAGGTCTGCTCTAACGGAACGAAAACGAAATACCCGAAATCCCGACCATTCATACGCCAATTGTGAATTCAGTCTATTTATCGAAACAGAATAAATTTAATTGAACGCTCTCATGCGAGCTGGGTAAGGATTCATGCTTGACAATTTCCTTTATTTAATCTATTTTTACCATAATTATAATTTGCAATGGAAACCTGAATCGCCTGGAATGCCACCTAGCCGTAAAAACACTAGATTACTTTTATGCTAATATATTTTATGTTCAGGATATGAAATTTTTATTATAGAACTAATTTATCTATTATCTTTATTTTTGCCTTTAATTTTAAATGTGAGAGAGTATCCTTGTACTCCTTTTCTGTAATATTGAAATACCTCAAATATTTCTCATATTCTTCTCTCCTATTAGAAAAGAAAATTGTGATAATTATTCTAGTTTTTATTTTTTTACCGCTTAATATCCCATTCTCTAATAGTTTGAGATAAGTGAAATAAAGCTCTCTATCAAAATTAAAGAGAGATTTTAAGTATAAATTATCAACTTTATTTATACTCTTTCTGCTATTAATATATTCATAACTTCTAATAGTTCTTTGTTTCAATTCCCTTTCCTTACTTTTCTCAAGGTAATTTGAAGGCTTGATCTTTGTTTCCAAGAACGGGGACGTACCATCGAAGATTTTGTCGTCAATCACGGTACCACAGTCCTCACATACTATTATTCCGTTTTTATAATCCCATCTCAGTTTATTTGAACCACAGAAGTTGCATTTGTCGATATCCATGTTTCTATAGGAGACCTTAACTAGATATAACTGTAAAGATATATAACGTGATCTAGTGTGAGTGACCATATCGAAAATGTAAAAAGAGAGGAAGACATCTTTCAAAAACTTATAAACAGGAAAGAAATTAGGGCAGAGGATATCTCAGGGATAAACTGGGATAGACTAGCGGTCTACGTAGATCTTAAACAGAAAGGAAAGGTTGTTTGTAAAGGGTATGATGATTCGACCCTTATAATTAAAGATAGGAAAATTGAAGGTAAGAGCAAAGCGATAATACTTGTGATAAACGAGGCGGAGAAAATATCTCCAACAAAACTTTTAGATGTTATCTCGAGGTCTAAGTCTCTAAACCTAGAAGTACTAGTCGCACTCGTGGATAAATACGGAGATATCACTTATTATAATATAAGCGAGGCAAGGCTAATTAGATAACCGTATGATAAAGACAGAGCCAGTTCGTGGAATGAAAGACTATGTAGGTAATGAGGCAAAGGAAATAGTATATCTTGAAAATTTCTTCAGGGAGGTCATGGAGTCTGCAAATTACACTGAAGTAATATCTCCGGTAATAGAAGACTTCTCACTTTTCTCGATAAAGGGAGGAGAAGAGCTCAGAAAGACCATGTATACCTTTAAAGATAAGGCAGACAGAGAGCTTACACTTAGACCTGAGATAACTCCTGCAATAGCGAGAGTTTATCTCGATAGACTCCAATCGTTGCCAAAACCGGTGAAACTTTACTATATAGGTACCGTATATAGATATGATGAACCCCAGTATGGAAGGTATAGAGAATTTAGGCAAGCGGGAGTGGAGGTATTAGGAGCAGAAGGGTCATACGCAGATATTTTAGTAATAAATGATCTTTACAACTTTTATGATAAGATAGGTATGAATAAAATAATTTCTATAAATCTTAACAATATTAGATTAATAAGACGGATTTTAGAAAGCATGGAAGTTCCAGAAGAAGCACAAGAACATATATTACATTTGATAGATAAAGGATTTCTAGATGATGCACTAAAAGAAATCAACAAAAGCGCATCGAAATACAAAGAAAATGCAGATATAATATTTGATATCCTCAGTGCTGGTGAAATATCAGAGTCCAAACTTGAAGAAATGGTGAAAACGTATCATCAGTTCTCAGACGATTTCTCATATCTGAGCTCAATATATTCTAACTGCAAGTCTTTGGGAATACCGGTTAAACTAAACATGGGCTTAGTTAGAGGGCTAGCCTATTACACAGGGATAATATTCGAGGTGAAATCTCCTGACGTAACCTTTAGCATAGCAGGAGGTGGAAGATATGACAAGCTTATAGAACTTTATGGTGGTTCAAAAACTCCAGCTGTAGGATTTGCGGTAGGAATTGAAAGGACAATTCTAGCTGGAAGAAATTATATAAAAATACCAGAAAAACCTAAAATAATTATCTTTAATATAAATAATAAGTCTTTTGAATTCTCCATAAAAATAGCATCTCTTCTTAGAAAAGAAAATTATATAGTAGATATTGACATAAAAGGACTAACATTAACTAAGGCAATACCTTTCTATATAGAACAAGGATTTAATTTTATGATTATTATAGGAGAGAAAGAGTTACAAGAAAATAAGGTAACAATAAGAGATTTAGCTAAGAAAACCCAAAGCACGATAGACGTGACCAGACTAATCGAGGTATTAAAACAAATGTTATAAAAGGCAAAGAGAAGTAGAATGAGAGTGTTCTAAATGGAAGAATTACCTTCAACTGCGATAGGGCTGAAAGCTTCAGATGGAGTAGTATTAGCTTCTGAAAGAAGGTTAAGCTACGGCGGATATGTGCTTAGCAGGGAAGCTAAGAAGATAGCCAAAGTAGGTCAATTCGGAATTGCTGGAGCTGGAATATATGGAGACCTACAATCGTTGACAAGAATAATGAACGTAGAAATAAAATACTATGAGCTATCCAATAATAGAAAAATTTCTGTAAAATCCGCAGCTAAACTTTTGTCTACATTACTTTATCAGTATAAAATGATGCCGTTTATTTCAGAGATAATATTTGGCGGAATAGATGAAAACGGACCTCAACTATTTATTATGGACCCTGTAGGAAGCTTGATAGAGGACGACTATGCAGCCGTAGGATCCGGAGCAAGGACTGCTGTGGGTGTGCTAGAATCGAATTACTCCAAAGGGATCTCTACTCAACAAGCAATAGAAATAGCAGAGAAGGCAGTTAGGGCTTCTATAGAGAGAGATATAACATCAGGAGACGGAATTGATATACTAGCAATAGACAGTAAAGGATTTACAGAAAAATTTGTGAATCAGTAACAATTATTTTTCTTATCTATTTTTCCTTTCTAACGCAGAAATATATATGATCCATTATATTTAAGTTTACTTTTTTCATAAAATTAGAGTTTTTATCTTCAATTACCTTTATCAATAAGCCAAACAAAGATATTATAGTAATTAATGATTCCTCATTTTTCTTTTGTGTTACTATATATCCATGTCCGCAAAAATCTTCAGCTCCAAATTCAGGTCTATTCTTGCTAATTATAGCTTTTACTTTCTCGTCTGGCTTAAAATTGTTTATACTTTCTATTATATCAAAAAGGATTTTTTTATTATCGCATGATAGCTCTACTACTAAATTCCCCTTTAAGCCGGTCTTATTTACTGAAACTACTTTACATTCTTCATTGATGCTATCAGCTTCGCTCAGCAACGTGGATCATCTCATTATAAATAGCTGGTAATTATTAACGTTAGTGGGAAGATCAATGTCTGCTAGAAGGATACTATCAGAGTTCAATTCTATATTAGATAAAACTGTCACAGTCAGGTTAACTAACTCTAAAACATATACGGGTACCTTTTATTCATTTGAATTGAATCCTTTTCTGATTACTCTTATAGATGCCAAAGACTCGGAAAAAAATAGCTTTTATAAAATAATTATAAATGGAAATGTTATAGAAGAAATTCAAATAAAGAATCCTCCAACATTTGATGTCAAAGAGTTCGGCCAAAAATTAGAGAAAGATCTGAATCTGAGACCAGGCGACGTTAAAATTTATGAAGATGTAGGAATTTTAACAGTAATGGATAGAATAAAAGTGAGCGAGGTTGGAGTAGAAGGAACTGGGCCTCTAGCTCAAAGAGTTTATGAGATCTATAACGACTATATCTCGAAAAGAAAGAAGGAGGTTAGTCAATGATAGGAGATTTTGAAATAAAGGAGGAAGACCTAGCCGGAAGGATAGGAAAATTGGAAACTAAGCATGGAAAACTTGAAACGCCTGTGTTCTTTCCTGTAATTCATCCAATTAGAGTAGATATAGATATAGAAACATTAAAGAAAATAGGTTTTAATAATTTCATTACAAATGCATATCTTCTTTATAAATATAAGAATAATATAAATAATATTCATACAGAGTTTAATTTTGACGGAGTAATAATGACTGATAGTGGGGCGTACCAAATATTGCAATATGGAGACATTGAAGCTGATAATAATTCCATAATTAAGTTTGAGAATCATATAAATCCAGATATAGGAGTTATCCTCGACGTTCCTACTGGAGATACGGATGACAGACAAGAAGCCGAAACATCGGTGGAAGAAACTATAAAGAGAGCAAAAGAAGCCTATAAAGAAGTAAATGACAATATTATTTGGACTTACCCAATTCAGGGTGGTAAATATCTAGATCTCATTGAGAGATCCGCGTCAATTCACTTTCAATTTAAGGACAAGTTTAAGTTCGTGGCTTTAGGTAGTCCTACAGTATTATTACAAGACTATGATTATAAAACTGTAGTCGCAATGATAATGTCAGCCAGGAAAGTATTGGACAGAGGTTACCCTCTTCATCTCTTTGGAGGTGGAGTTCCTCATATGATACCATTTGCAGTTGCGTTAGGTGTAGATTCCTTTGATTCAGCGTCGTATATACTTTATGCTAGAGATAATAGGTATATTACAAGAGATAGAGTATTGAAATTAGAAGAAATGGACTACTTTTTGTGTAATTGTGAAGTCTGTTCAAGATATACTCCAAAGGATTTGCTGGAGATGGATGAAGAAGAGAGAACTAGGCTATTGGCTATTCATAATTTATATACTATAAAATCTGAGATAAATTCAACTAAACAAGCTATAAAGGAAGGTAGATTGTTTGAGTATCTTCAAGAGAAGTCTAGAAGTCATCCCGCTTTGTATTCAGCTTTCAAGGAAATATTAATGCATCATGATATTTTGGAGATGTATGATAACGGAATAAAACCTACTGGTAAAGGAATATTTCTCTTTGATATCGACTCTGTCAAAAGGCCTGAGATACTCCGCTACCAGAGAAACTTAGATTCTTATGAGCCAAGAAGTGACCAGGCAGTTTTAATATGTTATAACGGATTGGAAAGACCCTTTTTGGAAGACCAAACGGTGAGGAAATACATCTCTTCATCATTGAGGGAAAGCAAAGATATTTTCATTATAGTTCCATTTTTTGGTGTAATTCCTATATATTGGTCTGATTCGTATCCTTTAGCTCAGTTTGAGATGACTGAACCAATAGACGATGAGGTAAAGAGGGACATGTTACAGAAATTAGAGAGGTTTCTTTCTAACAAAAAATACAAGAAAATTAACGTGGTAAACTGTGATGAGTTACATATAGAGTCTATCGGTGCTCTTTCCTCTACCTGACTCTCTCTGGAAAGCCTCTAGCTGTTTCTTTATATCCTCCTCTATCCTTTTAGCTTCTTCATATAATTCATCAACTTCAACATGGAGGCCATATAAGCTATTTATTGCCTCTATCGCTACTGCTGCAGCAGCGGGATCAGTTATATCCCTTTCAGCATAAGGTAATATCACGGTGGTAGGAAAATCTTCTACCTCAGAGTAAGCAGTGAACAGAGCCAACGGACCTACCATGAGGAGCTGTTTTTCTATCAGGGGGGAATCAAGCTGATTCTTGCTCGAAGACGTCTTTAGCCATCTAAAAGTATCCTGACCGGTCTTGTATCTTTTGTCTAAGCCTCCTATAACAATGGAGTCTTTAACTCCTATTTCTTTCAACCACTTTATTGTGGATCGCGTGAAGTCTGACCATTCTCTTTGAGATGGTAGGAAATGATTTAACTGTACTATGATCTTGTTTTGTTCATCAAAAAACAGTTCAAAAGGAGTTGCTACTCC
Source organism: Sulfuracidifex tepidarius (assembly GCF_008326425.1). Taxonomy (NCBI): domain Archaea; kingdom Thermoproteati; phylum Thermoproteota; class Thermoprotei; order Sulfolobales; family Sulfolobaceae; genus Sulfuracidifex; species Sulfuracidifex tepidarius. Next base: position 1,576,583 of record NZ_AP018929.1, on the reverse strand, counting down.
ATAATCATCTAAAAACGCTACATCCTTATAACGTGGAGTTATTATGTAACCTATCCTTTTCATCCCTAATTTTAAGACTAAATGTCTAGTAGCTAGATATCCCACTTCTCCAATGGTTCTAAAACCGGTTATGAAAACGCTTTCTCTTAGAGTTCTAGGATCCACTTTCTTTAATAGAATCTTAGTCTTCATCTCTTATTACACCTCTTTTCATGCTTACCGCCATTCCTCTTCTTATCTGATTCATTTCTAATCCGGATACTTTAGCTCTTCCTACTCCTATCAGTTCATCTTCCTCATCGACCACTATTGCCTCATCTCCGCTTCTTATACCCGGATCTGCGCTTATTATATGTTTACAAAAGACATTTTGACCAACTTTAATGTAATCCTTGACGCTGTTCATGACCACCACTCTAAATCTGGGTCTTTGAAGTCCATCTAACAGAACCCTAGCACTTACCGTGGTTAATGAAAATAGTGAAGTCTGTGCTCTAAGCACAAGGAAAAGCTCATACGAATCAGTTAAAACTTCCCTTATTTTCTGTGTGTTTATAGATCTTCTAATAAAAAAACTATTTTTTTGAAAAAGCAAATTAGAAGCAACATGACCGAACTGGTATTCTGCTATTCCTTTGATGTAATTTAAGTCAAACTTCGATGGTCTTTCAGGCGGTGTAAGAAATTCCCTCATATGAATTTCTCTTTTCGTTCGCTACCCTTGTTTATAGATTTTTTCTTTTGTATTTTCTCTATCGCTTCCAACATGTCGTTCATTGTAACTGTATTTCTATCATTACGTATAGCAATATACCCCGCCTCTACACAGGAGTTCTTAACATCTGCACCACTGAATCCTTCCGTCAAGCTTGCTAGCACATCAACGTCGATATCATTTTCTATCTTCATCTTCTGTGTGTAAATTTTAAATATGTCTTTTCTCCCTTCCTTATTAGGTAGGGGAACTTCAACTAATCTATCAAACCTTCCAGGTCTAAGTAGAGCCGGATCTAGAATGTCTATCCTGTTAGTAGCAGCTATTATCTTAACGTTATCAAGTGCCTTAAATCCATCAATCTCTGATAATAGTTGCATTAATGTGCGTTGTATTTCCCTTTCTCCACTTGTTCCTAGTTCAATCCTCTTAGCTCCTATTGCGTCAATCTCATCAATGAAAACTATTGAGGGAGCCTTCTTTTTTGCCATCTCAAATACTTCCTTTACTATTCTAGCTCCCTCTCCTACAAATTTTTGTGCAAACTCTGATGCAACTACGTGGATGAATGTGGCGTTGCTCTCATTTGCTACTGCTTTAGCTAGCATAGTCTTTCCAGTACCTGGAGGTCCGAACAATAATACACCTTTTGGAGGCTCTATTCCTATTTCTTTGAAAAGCTCTGGCTTTCTTATTGGAAGTTCCACCACCTCTCTCAGTTCTCTTATTTGGTCTTCTAAGCCTCCTATCTCTTCATAGGTAACATTAGGTTTATCTATTATTTCCATCGACTTAACGTAAGGGTCATCCCTCTGTTTTAGCAATTCTATTATGGTGGAGCCACGTTGATTAAGGGCGACGCTCATTCCAGGTTTTATATCAGAGGACTTTATGTTATTGGATAAATTTACTAAAAGGTTAGGTCCGGAAGAGCTCCTAACCAGAACTCTGTTATTATCCATTACGTCTAATACCGTAGCTTCTATTAAAGGAGGGCTTAGTAATTTCTCCATTTCAGCCTTGTAGTAATTTAGTTCCTTCCTAAGGCTCTCAATTTCTATTTGCAAAGAGTTTATCTTCTCTTGTAATAGTCTATCCAAAGTTTCATCGTTAACGTTATGATTGTTTCGAGTTTCCTTTATCACATCAATATATCCTGACAACTTCAACCAATAAAGATTATTGTCATCGTTCCCCTAAAAACGTTTAATAGTAAGGTTTTCCATTACTTACTATATGGAAACCTCTGATAGGGAATACTGTGAGCTATGTGGAGAACCAATAAGAGGCAAAGGTACTACCGTGCTTTATGAAGGGAGCATTATTACCGTATGTGATTCTTGTTACTCTAAGATAAGGAAATACTCCAAGCCTGCGCAGAAGCAGGAAGTCCGCAAACCAAAACAGTTTGTATCCAACGCGTTTGTATCTAAGCCAAAATATAATTTGAGTGAGGATATAGAAATAGTTGATGATTATTACAAATTAATCAAGCAAGCTAGAGAGAGAATGAAAATGACCCAGTTTCAGTTGGCTCAGAAACTAAAGGTGTCTGAAAACATAGTAAAAAGGTTCGAGCTTGGAAAACTAAAGCCTACTATAGATCAAGCAAAGTCAATAGAAAAAATTTTAGGTGTCAAATTAATTGTTCCAGTAGAGAATAATGGAGCTGAGGGTGACAGAGAAGACGAATTAACATTGGGCGACATCGTGAGGATTAGAGAGGGGAGGAAGTGAAAAAAGCTGTAATCTTCTCAGATCCGGATTTCCAAGACGAAGCAGAAGATCTAGCTGAAGGAGCTGGATTTCTTGTCCTTGATAAGTACAAGTTACCCAAGCGTCCAAATCCCAAATATTTCATACAACAGGATAAGTTATGCTCCATTAAGCAGGACGAAAACATCGATGCAGTGATAGTTTTCGATCTCCTAAAGCCTAGAAATTTCATTAACTTGAAAAGGGAACTTGGAGAGAAGGAAGTATTAGATAAGACATTGCTCTTACTCGAAATATTCGCTCAGCATGCTGGATCTAAAGAAGCTAAACTTCAGATCGAGTTAGCCAGGATAAAATATGAGTTACCTATTCTCAAAGAGTCATATACGAAAACTAAAATCACTGAGCAGCAAGGTCCATTGGGTGCTGGAACTTATGGAGTTGAGTCATTAATAAAACTTTATAATAGAAGAGCTGTAAAAATAACAAAAGATTTGGAATCACTTAAAAAATTCAAAGAGTCTTTAATTCAGAAAGGAAAGAATATTGGTATCCCAAGTATGGCAATAGTTGGGTATACAAATGCAGGTAAAACTACGTTGTTCAATTCATTGACGGGACTATTACAGAAAGTTGACTCTACTATGTTCACTACCATGAGTCCTAAAAGATATTCGATATCGAGAGATGGGAAGAAGGTAATATTAGTAGATACGGTCGGCTTCATCAGAGCTATCCCACCACAAATTGTCGATGCGTTCTTTGTCACGCTTTCCGAGGCTAAGAACGCTAATTCTCTCATGCTAGTGATGGACTCTACCCTAGAAGAGTCTCTCCTCATAGAATACCTTAGATCCTCCATTTATACATTGAGAGAAATAGGTATATCAGGCAAGCCTATGTTAGTTGTTTTAAATAAGATAGATAAGCTGATGGATAAGGACCTTCAAAACAAGGAAGAGATAATAGTAAAGGTTGCGAGTGAGATTTATTGTCCAATCGAATCAATAATTCCTGTTTCAGCTCTAAAAGGAATGAACTTGAATAAACTGAGGGATGAGATATTCAAACTAACCTTCCGCTGAAAGATATTTATGTACTTAGGCTGAGTCATAGACCTGCTAGAGACAAACGTGTCACAACTCACGTTGTCTTAGTTGCCAGGGCCTTCGGAGCGAAAGGGGTATACATAGAAGGAGAAGATCCTAACTTAATTTCATCCGTGGATAAAGCAATAGAAATTTGGGGAGGGAAATCATATTTCAAAGTTGAAACAGTGAAAGACGGAAAGTCAGTGGTGGATCTATGGAGGGAGAAAGGAGGTTTGGTAATTCATTTGACAATGTATGGAATGCATATATGTAAAAGAATTGATGAAATATCGAAAATAGAAAAACCTATGTTAGTCATAGTAGGTTCAGAGAAGGTAGACGGATGGTATTATCACAACGTTGACTATAATTTAGCTGTAGGGAACCAGCCTCACTCGGAGATAGCAGCGTTAGCGTTGTTTTTAGATAGATTATATAAAGGGCGGGAGTTATATAATACATTTGAGGATTCTAGGCTAAAGATTATTCCTCAAGAGGTTGGCAAAAAGGTGGTGAAAAATGGTTGATAGTGAAGATTTATTTATAGATTTGGCTGAAAGCCTATTAGGAGATGACGTAGTTTCTGTTCTTAGACTTCTATTAGAAGAAGGAGTTGAGATGACTGACGACGAGATAGCAAGTAAGCTAAATATGAAAGTCAATGATGTAAGAAAAAGACTTTACTCCCTTTCGGAACAAGGATTTGTAGTTTCAAGGAGAACTAGAGAGAAAGAAAAAGGCTGGTATATTTACTTCTGGAAGCCAAACTTAGATCACATAAACGAAATCCTCATGGAGAGGAAAAGGCAAATACTTAACAAGTTGCAAAGTAGACTAGAATATGAAAGTAGTAACACTTTCTACATATGCAGTAGGGATATGAACAGATATTCCTTTGAGGAAGCATTTGAGAACGAATTTAAGTGCCCTAGGTGTGGAACTCCGCTTGAATATTATGACTCAGACAAAGTGAAACAGTTTCTATCAGAAAAAATAAAGGCAATTGAGAAGGAAATCAACGAAGAGACTAAGAATGGTACTCAAGATAGTTGATTTATTTTCTGGTGCTGGGGGCTTTGCAGAAGGATTTAGATTATCATCAGGTTTCGAGATAAAGTTGGCTGTAGAGATAAACTCTTCAGCATCAAAAACTTACTCTTTGAACTTTCCTGATGCTGTAGTTCTACAAGAGGACATAAGGGATATCTCAGCTAGTGATATAAGATATCTTATAGGGGGTAACCCAGACGTTGTGATAGGCAGCCCTCCCTGCGAGCCCTTTACTGCAGCTAATCCTATGAGAATGACAAATCCTTTAGACAGATTATATGAGGATCAGCAAGGTTCTCTAACACTAGAATTTATCAGGCTAGTAGAAGGTCTATCTCCTAAAATTTTCGTTATGGAGAATGTACAAGCAATTATAGGAACTCCGTCTTTGAAGGAAGCAATACTCAACGAATTTATGAAGGCAGGGTTTAAAGACGTTTACCTTAACTTACTAGAGGCAGATAAATTAGGAAGTCCGTCTAGACGTTCACGTGTGTTCATCTCTAATATACCAATTAAGCCTAAATTATCGAGAAAAGTTACAGTTTGGGAAGCTATAGGAGACTTAGAAAACAGGCATGATGTTCCAAATCATGAGATCCAAGAACTGGACGAAAAGAAGCTAAAGGAAATAAGCAAATTAGATTTCGATGACTATATGACTATGTTTAGAGGAAGTAACGGAAGGAGTATTCCAACGAAAATAAGGTTAAACCCATACGAGCCTGCACCAACAGTAATGGGTAACTCTAGGTTTGTTCATCCCTTTTTGAATAGATTTCTTACGGTTAGGGAACAAGCCAGACTCATGACATATCCAGATAACCATGTGTTCGTTGGAAGCAGGGACGATCAGTACAATCAGGTCGGAGAAGCCGTTCCAGTAGTCTTATCATCTCTGATTGCACAGGAAGTGTTGGGTGCATTGAATGGATGAATTGTATGTCTGTATACATAACGTAGCAAGTGTACAAAAACTAATAGACTTCGCTAAGGCAGTCTATGCTTTCTCTCCTCCAATTAGCGGGTTGGTAATGAGTAAAGTAGGCGGTACTGCGGCTCAAGCTGGAATCCCTGAGGTAATGAAAATATCATATAAACAAGGTAAGACTGTAATGGTCTTACCAGATCTTAAAGACGTAATAGAACTAATTAAGCCTGATAAAATATTACTAATATCATCTTTTGCTGAAAAAGAAATTAATCAAAGCGAACTAATGGAAGGTAAGAGAGTTTTATTAATATTTAATGGGATAGAAAACGATTTTCAGAAAACTGAGCAGGCTATAGGCAATCACGTAAAAATACCCTATGTTAAATCCGACATAGGACCTACTGGTCTTTTCATAGCCTTTATCTATTCTTCTATTGCAGCAGGGATATTGAAAATTCAATAATATTTCTTTAATCGCTAAACACGGTGTTTAGCTACGTAACTCATAAATACCATTAATATTAAAAGACAGTTAGATAGAATGTAGTTGAGGGCCCGTGGTCTAGCCTGGTTAGGACGCCGCCCTTACAAGGCGGAGGTCTCGGGTTCAACTCCCGACGGGCCCACTGTAGGGGGTACCCCCTACTATCTCCACTCCTCTTTAATTCTTCGTATGATTTCAGCACGTCAGTTAAAGGTCCTACGTAAGTTTCCCTTGCGTCACCGCCTCCATTCTCTAGCTTGTAAACGTAATACCTACCTTTCCTTTCCCTCAAGATGTAATCCCCGAACTTATAACGGCGTTGTTTTTCCCTCATTTTCAGGTTTGTATTATGTTATTACAACGCGTTTATAAGGCTTGGTAACACGTTAAATTTAAAATAAATGACTATATACACATTAAAGTGAAAAATTTTTATATTATAGAATTTATTATTAAAATTAGTCTATAACTCCAGTTACTTGTGCTATTTTCTCTGCAGATCTCCACGTTAAGCCCCTATCTCCCAGGATGGTATACCTTTCTGGCCTTATGGAGTGTGCTATTGTCAATGCCTTGACTATCATCTCATCTGGAATTCCCAAATCCCTAGCTCTAACCGGGAAACCGATCGACATTAGTGCTCTCTTTATCTTCTTCCATCTTATCCCGTGCAGATACGCCATCATTATCGTTCCTATGCCTACTAGCTCTCCATGAAGTGCTATGTCTGGTTTCATCATTTCTATAGCATGCGCAAATAGGTGTTCAGAACCGCTAGCAGGTCTAGTGCTCCCCGCCATACCCATGGCAACACCACTAGTTATCAAGGCTTCCATCAGTATTCTCACTCCAGATTGTACATCCTTTTCAATTATCTTAGTACACATGAGAGCATGTTTAGCAGACATGAGAGCTAAAGATGCCGTATAATCCCCGTAATACTCCCCCCTTAACTTGGAGGCGAGTTTCCAATCTTTCACAGCTACCATTTTTCCAACAGTATCGCCTATTCCAGCATTTATGAGACGTCTGGGAGCTGAGCTAATTATCTCGATATCCGAAACTATTGCTACGGGCTCTTTAGCCTTCACAGAGACAGCCTTTCCTAGACCTTTTATTGAGGCGAAAGGAGAAGTTATTCCGTCGTGAGAAGGAGCTGTAGGAATACTCATGAACTCTGAGTTAATTTTATACGCTGCGTATTTCGCTACGTCTATGCTTTTCCCTCCTCCTATCCCTATTATTACTTTAGCACCAATTCTCTTCGCAGTTTCCTCGGTGTTGTAAACATCGTCTAAAGTAGCGTTGTCCACTGTCATAACTTCGAATTCCTTATTCTGCGGTATGCTTTCCAATACTTTTTTCGTGATAGATTTTCCTACATAAGGTCCAGTAACGAAAAGGAAGGGAGAACCTAAATTCAGCTGGGCGAAGTATGTGCTAAGCTCTTCTAGTATGTTGTTGCCTATGTAAACCTTTCTGGGAAGATTGATGATATGTTCCTTTAGATCCATCTCTCGCATTTAAAGGAAGATTTTAAATATTAAAAGTTACAGATCTTTGGAAGAAGAATTCTACTTCTTGTAGTTGGTGAATAAGTTGGCTTCAAGCAACAGAATAAGGATAATATCAACTATATATGAAGGGCTTAAAGAGCTCGAGATATCTAGGATTGAGTTTGAAGGTCCTGAGATAGCAATATACGTAAAGAAACCCGCAATGGCACAAGAAAAGATCGACCTGGTTAGGAAAATAGCAAAAGAGCTTAAAAAAAGGCTAGTAATAAAGGCAGACCCTTCTGTTAGAAAGGATAAAGATGAGACTAAGGAAATAATAAAGAACGAAGTCCCACAAGAGGCTCAAATATCTGACATCAAGTTCGATGACGACCTTGGAGAAGTTCTGATTAAGGCTAAGAAACCTGGGCTCGTAATAGGGAAAGGCGGTTCCATACAGCAGAGAATATTTTCTGACACTTTCTGGAGAGCAGTGATAATTAGGGAACCACCCATCAGATCAAGGATTCTAGATAATATTATGGAGCATTTATATAGTGAAACTGAATATAGATCCGATATACTACACTCATTTGGAGAAAGAATACATAGAGAACTTCTGTTCAAGGACAGATATGTTAGAATCACAGCGCTGGGCGGATTTATGGAGGTTGGAAGATCAGCTGTTCTAGTGGAGACTCCGGAAAGTAAAGTCCTTCTTGACGTAGGTTTGAACCCTAGTGTAAATGGAGGAGAGAAGTTATTCCCAAAACTTGATATCGATCAGGTTGATCTAGAGGACATAGATGCGGTAGTGATAACCCATGCTCATATGGACCATAGCGGGATGATACCATATCTCTTTAAATACGGTTACGAAGGTCCTGTTTACACCACATCGCCAACTAGAGATATTATGGCTTTAATGCAGTTAGATGGGTTAGACATAGCTGAGAAGGAAGGTAGACCTGGACCTTACTCTGCAAAAGAGGTAAGGAAAGAGCTACTTCATACGATTACTCTCGATTATGAAGAAGTGACGGATATTGCCCCTGACATAAGGTTAACTTTCTATAACGCAGGGCATATACTCGGCTCCGCAATGGCACATCTCCACATAGGAGATGGAACTCATAACATAGTGTATTCTGGTGATTTCAAGTACGCTAGGACCAGACTTTTAGATAGAGCTAATTCCGATTTTCCTAAGGTCGACACACTAATTATGGAAACGACATATGGAGTTCAGGAACAGTCGAATAGGGAAGAGTCAGAAGCTCAACTCATGAATGTGATAAATAATACCCTCAGCAGAGGCGGCAGAGTCCTAATACCCGTACTTGCTGTTGGAAGAGGACAGGAAATCATGCTTATAATTAATTATATGATGAAAAACAAAATGATACAGCAAGCTCCTATCTATGTCACAGGACTCGTTGATGAAGTTACCGCAATACATAACGCATACCCTGAGATGTTAAGCAGAGAAGTGAGAGAAGAGATACTTTATAAAGATGAAAATCCGTTCACCTCAGAGCTCTTTAAGAGAATAGATGGATTCAAGGAAGATATAGCAACTGGTGAGCCTTCAATAATATTAGCTACATCTGGCATGCTGAACGGAGGTCCTGCGGTAGAGTTCTTTAAGACAATGGCTCCAGATCCTAAGAACACCATAATCTTTGTCAGTTATCAGGCTCAAGGCACACTAGGTAGAAAGGTCAGAGATGGTCAGTCTCCTGTCAGTATAATAAATAGAGATGGACGTGTGGAGAATATAGAAGTTAGAATGGAGAGGAAAGTTATTGACGGATTTTCAGGTCATTCGGATAGAAACCAATTAGTCTCTTTTCTGAGGAATATAAATCCTAGACCAAGAAATGTTATACTAAACCATGGAGAGGCAGAGTCAATCTCTAGATTTAGCAGTTTTATACGTTCAGATAGAGGGAGAATAGGTTATAGACCTAATGTCTATACTCCAAGTATACTCGACAGTCTCAGGGTAGCTTAATTTTTAATATGAAGTCTTCTACTCTATTTCACTGGGCCCGTAGTCTAGTGGTTAGGACGCCGCCCTGACACGGCGGTGATCCCGAGTTCAAATCTCGGCGGGCCCATGTGGGGGATACCCCCACACCCCCACTCCTCTTTGATTCTTCGTATGATTTCACCACGTCGGCTAAAGGACCTACGTAACGTTCCTTTGCGTTACCGTCTTCATACTCTAGCTTGTAAACGTAATACCTACCTTTCCTTTCCCTCAAGATGTAATCCCCGAACTTATAATGGCGTTGTTTTTCCCTCATTTTGCCTAGTACTACGGTTGCCAGAACACATTTAAAAAGAATTAATAATATGTTAACTTAATAGTGCTAAGCTTTTTTGGAGAATATTTATTTTTTTATTAATTAAGATATCTTGAATGTAATAAATAATAACTGTATAGTATATATTGTATTACTGGAAGAACTGTGTTTCTAATTATTATATGAGTATGAAAGAAATGTTTTCCTTTTTAACCTTTGGTAAGCTATTTTTAAATCCATATAGAAAAAAATAAAAGAAGGATGTTTTCATTTATGCTAATTATGTGCCGTATTTCCACTGCTTTGAGTACTCCTTCTGTTGTTGTGTCATCTGATCAATTTTTATTCCCATAACTGAAAGTTTTAGTTCTGCGACTTGGTTGTCTATCTCATCAGGGACGTTATACACTGCTTTCTTGAGATTCCTATTTCTGACGATATATTCAGCTGAGAGTGCTTGGTTGGCAAAGCTGAGATCCATTACCTCGCTTGGATGTCCTTCTGCAGCGGCCAGATTAACTAACCTTCCATCTGCTAAAAGATATACACGTTTCCCGTTAGGCAATAAATATTCGTCTGTGAAAGGTCTGATGTTCCTTACATTTTTGCTTGCCCTTTTAAGACCTTCTACATCGATCTCGACGTTGAAATGTCCTGCATTCGCTAGAATCGCACCGTCTTTCATTTGCATTATATCGTCTACAGAGATAACATTAATATTTCCTGTAGTAGTGACGAAAATATCCCCTATCTTGGATGCTTCTCTGATAGGCATGACTTCGAATCCTTCCATCACTGCTTCTAAGGCTCTCACTGGGCTCACTTCTGTAACTATGACTCTAGCTCCCATACCTCTCATCCTGCTCGCTATTCCTCTTCCGACCCACCCGTAGCCTGAAACCACCACAACCTTTCCGGCTATCATTATGTTTGTTGCCCTCAATATTCCGTCTATTGCGCTCTGACCTGTTCCGAACCTATTGTCGAAGAGGTACTTAGTGAACGCATTATTTACTGCGATAACGGGGTACTTTAGGACACCGCTCTCTTCCATAGCCTTTAGCCTTACCACTCCGGTTGTTGTCTCCTCGGTCCCTCCTATTATGTTAGGAGAGTAGAACTTATCATGAATCAAGGCATGGAGATCCCCTCCATCATCCATTACTAAATTTGGAGAAATCTTAGCTACGGTCTCGATAGCATCATAGTACTCTTTTTCGTTTTCTCCCTTCCAAGCGAACACGTTTATTCCGTCCTGAGCTAGGGCAGCTGCTACATCATCCTGAGTGGAAAGTGGGTTACTTCCTGCTAGATACACTTCTGCTCCAGCATTATGAAGCGTTCTCATCAACACTGCGGTCTCTTTCGTAACATGAAGAACTGCAGATATTTTGATTCCCAAGAGAGGTTTTTCCTTAGACATCCTTTCCCTTATTTTCATTAAGGTCTGCATGTGTAGTTCTGCCCATTCTATTTGTCTAGATCCTTGTTCCGCTAAGCTTATGTCTTTTACTTTGTACATGGTACCGTAAAGGTTATCTATGGATAAAAATTTGCGTAAATTTACGTTCTGCCTCGCGTTTGTTAACTTATTTTATGTCTGATGAGTAGATCTTATAATAGTTAATTATACAATATCTAATAAGTAAAATAATTTCTATCTTAACTTTCCTTTTTATGAGATAAATAGATAATTATAAAGTACTGGTTTAAGACATAAATAGCTCAAACTTTAAATTCACACCCTATAGTTGTGAAAGGGGTTTTAATGTTTAAGGATAAAGATTTTCTTCTCATCGACTATACTGAAAAGGTAAAGGATAGTGGTGAAGTGATAGATACAACAAACGAGGAGGAAGCAAAAAAGGAAGGTATATATAGAGAAGATAAGACTTATGGTCCTACCTTAATAATTCTGGGTCAAGGAGACGTAGTTAAGGGGTTAGAGGAAGCTTTATATAATGCAGAAGTTGGAGCAGAGAAAACAATAGAGGTTCCTCCAGAGAAAGCATATGGAACCAGAGATCCAACTAAAATAAAGATCGTTTCGCTTTCCGAACTAAAGAGGCAAGGTATAAATCCTTATCCTAACATGGTCTTGAGGTTGAATGAAGGTGGACTGGCTACAGTTAAGAGCGTAAGTGGAGGTAGAGTTATACTGGATCTAAATCATCCTCTTGCAGATAAAACAATAATATACAATTTTAAAGTAGAGAAACTGATAGAGTCCCAGGAGGATAAGGTAAAAGCAATTCTAGGTAAATGGTTCAAAAAGTCAGGTGAGAAGATCGGGGTAGATATGTCCACAGAGAAGAAAGTCAAGCTAACTATGCCAAAGGAGTTACTTCTAGTAGAAAATATACAACTACTAAAATATGTCGCAGCGAAGGACATAGTTAAATTTGTCCTACCAGAACACGCAGTGTTGTATGAAGAAGAGTTTGACTCTTCAATCTTAAAATAATTTCTTAAAAGGTAATATTTAATCTATTGAATTGTAAATATATTTTGTTATAATAAGCTTTTTGTAGCAGTGTTTCGTCACTTCTTTATGATTATGGAATCTTCTCTATAACATTTAAAATAATTGGGAAAATTAATTCCTTTTCCAAGCTGCTTTTTTATAAATAGTCTTTCTTAATTATATAAGAGTCTAGGAGACATGGAGAACTAGGAGGCTGATTTGTTAGCTGCTTCAATTCTTGTCAAGGTCTGCGCAAAGCTTTCTTTTAGCTAAATTACTAATTTAGAATTTTAATGTGAACGCCTAGATTTAACGTCTGAAAAGGAAGCTATACATAAAGCATTAGAAGGCGTAACTTTTAAAAAAGATGAAAATGTATGTAAGTTTCGTGGGCCCGTAGCTCAGCCAGGTAGAGCGCCCGGCTCATAACCGGGTGGTCCGGGGTCCGAACCCCCGCGGGCCCATATTAGGGAAATAGCTCCTAAAGTCCCTACTAATGTTTTCGCGATCTCGTCTAAAGGATATAAGTAGTGATCCCTATCTATATCACTTTTTTCTATTACTCTTTTGTGTAAACATAATACTTCCCCTTGATCTCCCTTATTTTGATTTCATTAAATGTGAAAGTCTTATTGCTTACGACCTTGTTATCAGTAAGTTGTTTTAAAAACTTATAATTTGCGTCAGTTGTTAAAGAGCATTTTATTATATTTAGAAAGTATAATATTATTTTAATCAATTATATGGACCAACTGTTTAAGCTTTTTAATGAATTCCGTAACAATTTTGTTATGGAGAAAGTCTATTCTGGTCGTTACGTAAATCTAGCAAGTCTAGCACAGGAGATAAACTCGATCTTCGTTGCAGAAGGATGGGAATCAATGGTTCAGCCTATGATGCCAGCAATGCAGGCAGGTCAATATGCAGACTATATGATAAGGGCAACTAAGAAGGGTCATATGCATCACGTAGAAGAAGCGATAGTAAGGGTAGCCGGAACTCCTAATGACTTCAGGCTTGTAATTGAGGAAGAGCATATGGGCGCTTTAGGGCGCGAATTGCTCGATAGAAAATTGTTGAAGACAGTAGATAAGGAAATAAATGACGGGCTATTCGACATGCCAATGATGCCCCAACAGACTCAACCAATGATGCCCCAACCGCAGACTCAGGCTAAGTGCCCTCAGTGTGGAGCCCCACTTCCTCCTGGATCTAGGTTCTGTAGCTCCTGCGGAGCTAAACTCATGTAGAGCTAAAGTTAAAGGAAAATTTTTTTATAAGATGAACATGATTATCACTTAGTCCCGCTGTAGCTCAGCCTGGTAGAGCGCCCGGCTGTAGATGGATTGTAGGAACCGGGTGGTCCGGGGTTCAAGCCCCCGCGGCGGGACTTCACAGATTAACTTTTAAGTTAATGTTTAATCAACTCATTTAGGTGTATGTTTTTGGCAGAAACAGCTCATAAGGTATTGGCAGAATCCTTGAACAATGTAGTACTGGTAAAACTGAAGGGCGATAAGAAGGTAAGGGGAACACTGAAAAGCTATGATCAGCACATGAATTTAGTTCTATCTGATTCAGAGGAGATACAGCCTGATGGTAGCGGAAGGAAACTGGGCACTATGGTAATAAGAGGAGATAACGTTATTCTCATATCACCTTTACAGTGATCTGCAATGAAAGGTACTCCATCTTTCGGTAAAATGAATAGAGGAGCTTCACATATAAGATGCAGACGATGTGGAAGGAATTCGTATAACCCGCAAAAACATTACTGTTCAGCATGTGGTTTCGGAAAGAGCAAAAGAATAAGACGCTATAGTTGGCAGAACAAGAAGGTAAACGGCATAAGGTTAGTATAATGAGTTGGCATTGGCTTATAGAATGGCAGACCCCTTACGAGTTTCATGGTCATGAGATAAAGAGAGTCATAGCAGAGGAAAAGACGCAATATCAATCTGTCATGCTTGTAGAATTCACTAGGTTCGGCAAAGGTCTGATAATAGACGGTAAAGTGCAATCCACCATATATGATGAGCACGTTTACCATGAAAGCCTAGTTCATCCAATAGGCATCTCTTTGGATCCATCTCCAAAATCTGTTCTGATACTGGGAGGTGGAGAAGGAGCTACTCTTAGGGAAGCATTAAAGTATAACAGCGTAGAAAAAGCGGTCATGGTAGACTTAGACGAGAAAGTTATAGAATTCGCAAAGAACGAACTGAAAGAGTGGCACATGGGCTCATTTGATGACAATCGTACGGAACTCATCATAGGAGATGGTTTAGATTACATTAAGAAGACAAACCAAAAATTCGATCTAGTAATTTTAGATCTAACCGATCCACTAAAAGGATCAACGTCTTATAAACTCTATACGAAAGAGTTCTATGAAGATTTAAAGAAAGTCATGAACAAGCGCGGAGGGATAGTAACTCAGGCTACCTCTCCTTCCTTTTCCTTAGAAGTGTACTCCGCTATTTACACTACGTTGAAACAAGTGTTTTCCAAAGTTTCTGCTTCATATACTTATATAGCATCTTTTGATGGGCTTTGGGGGTTCGTTTACGCTTCAGACGATGCTGATCCTTCATCCCTTTCTAAGGCTGAAATAGAGAACAGAATCAAGTCGAGGATAAACTCTCCATTGAGGTGGTACGACTCGGATACCCACATTTCGTTGTTCTCCCTTCCTAAAAATATAAGGAAGAGTGTGGCAGAAAATACCAGAATCTCCACGGAAGCCGATCCTATATATGTTCCTGCATAAGGTTAATAATAAAAAGATTTGAGAAGATTTAATAGATGTGCCGGGGTGCCCGAGCGGTTTAAGGGGGTAGGCTCGAGACCTCCAGCGTTAGGAAAGCAAGCGACCTACTGCCTCTACGAGGCACACGGGTTCGAATCCCGTCCCCGGCGTTACATTTTTATTTACATCGCTCTTATTAATGATGGGCGGGGGTGCCCGAGTTAGGCCAAAGGGGATAGGTTCAGGCCCTATTGGCGAAGGCCTGCGTGGGTCCAAATCCCACCCCCCGCATGAAAATAATTGTATGTTGTTACTATTAATTTCCATTAGAATTTAGCAAAACTATCCATCCCTTCTAGGGATTTGAGCTACTTAGGTTATTAAGGTCACTTTTACGCCTTTACTTAGCGTAAAGCATTACCAAAACTCTTCATGAGTCAGAGGCAAAGTTTCCTAGGAAGATAATTTGATGGATGATGAGACAGACATTCGTTCCAAGACAAACGCGTTGATTGACCTACTAGACAAAATTACAATCAGTTAACAAGAATGCCATGAATTAAACTGAGGGATTTCTTATGAGTAAAGCCCACATAAGGATTCCACCTCGGGGCTCGTGGACAGTCATAGTTGACATGAGCCTCTAAGCATATAATCTCACAAAGGCGCTCATCCCTTCGACCTTTCTGTTAGTCTTTGACGCTAGCCTTATACCATGACTTGGATCAGTCTCGAAATTGAGGATCAGCGTTAATCGGTTTAGAGGAAAAGACATTTAAACGTCACTAAACATTTTTATGATGAGCGGGGGTTCCCGAGTCTGGTCAAAGGGGGCGGACTTAAGATCCCCTTATAAGAGATCCGCTGGCGAAGGCCTGCGTGGGTCCAAATCCCACCCCCCGCATGAAAATAATTGTATGTTGTTACTATTAATTTCCATTAGAATTTAGCAAAACTATCCATCCCTTCTAGGGATTTGAGCTACTTAGGTTATTAGAAATCTAGAGGAGTGCAAGGATGACAATCAGCTTAGAAATGAATTTATATTTGTTTTTTTAAAAATATATTATCTATTTTCTAGATATCGTTGAAGGCAAACTTCTTAAATACCAACACGCTCTTTCTCCAAAAATCTTAATTGTGAGTTGCATTCATCATATCAGGTGAAAAGTTATGGTTAAGCACTCTAAGGGTTACAGGACTAGGACTAGGAAGCTCCTAAAGAAGAATATAAAGGAAAAGGGATCTATACCACCTCTCAGCAAAATAATGAAGAAATATACCGAGGGTGAATATGTTTCTATAAAGATAAATCCCTCTTTCCACTACGGTATGCCCCATCGTAGATATCATGGGAAAGTAGGGGTAATAGCTGGCAAACGTGGTAGGGCATATGAAGTGAAAGTGAATCTAGGTGACAAAGAGAAACTAATAATTGTGAGACCCGAACACCTCGAAACTTTCAAGGGAGTTATGAAGAATTGAGGAGGTGCGTTTTTTGTCTTCTCACATATTAGAGGAGCACTTTATTCCATATTCTGTAGCTAAAAAGTTGCTTTCTCAAGCACTGGAAAATATGCAGGAACCTTCTAACCTTCTTCAAAGAACTGTTAGTTATCTTTCTCATGTTGAAAAATGTGAAGCAGAAGAAGCGGAGGCCTTGGTTAATGAACTTAGTGAAGTCGTTAGTAGGGAAGATTTGAGGGCTATGATAGCAAGTATATGTCCGCTGTCAACGGACGAAGTACGAAGCATTTTATCTATCGATAGTTCAAAGACTTACACCACGGAACAAGTGGAGAAAATCATAGAGTTAGTTAAGAAGCATTTGAAGAGTTGAGTTTTTACTTTTAAAATTCATTTCTGTAATTGGGTACTTAAATTGCAGAGAAGAAGGTATCACAAGGAGGGTCCTAAGGACGTTATAGTATATGTGTTAGACTACATGAGAGAAGGAAATCCTCTTGATAAACATAAATTTCACTCAAATAAGCCTATAATACAAGCAGTAGGAAGGGACTTCTTTACGCTTTCTGAAATCCTAGTTCAGGATATTAGCAAGGAAATTCAGATAGAGCAGATGATAGATTTGAGGGAAGACAACGGAGTTCTATTCGACCTAAATATAAGTTATGACGACTTAACTACAGTAGCTAGGGACTCGTTGAAGAGAGTGTTGCCCACCATACTAACTGACAAGGAACAGGAAATAGTCACGTTCTTCAATAACGCGGGGCCTTTAACATTGAGGTTACATTCACTTGAATTGATACCCTCTATAGGTAAGAAAACGTTAAGGACTTTCCTAGAGGAACGAAAGAGAAAACCGTTTGAGAGCTATAAAGACATAGAAGATAGAACCGGGATCAAAGACGTCAAAGGGTTGCTAGTTGAGAGGATAATAAAAGAAATGCAGGGTGAAGAGAAATACTATTTATTCGTATATCCGTTTGCGATTCCTTCAGATGAGAATAAAAGGAACCCAGAGCAACAAGTGAAATACGTGGGATATATTGAAAAGAGAGTAAGGTAAGGGAAATAAAGGATTCGCAAGTATTTCTCTCTTCAGAGTATTTCATGAGAAAATTCACTTCTTATATTTCTAACGCGCGCCCATTGTTGGAAGTCGGGTGCGGTGATGGAAGGATCTCAAGGCTGATTAATCCAGACATCTGCCTGGAGATAGATGAGAGGTTTATACAAGATCTGAAGAACAACAACCTTGTTATTGCAGATGCTAGGGACGTTCCTGTTAGAAGGGGAGAAATAGTGGCTTCGCTTCCTTACTATATAAGCAGAGACTTTCTCCTTGAGATCTCATCTTTGGAGTTCCAGAGGGCTGTGATGATACTTCAGAAGGACTTTGCAGACAAGTTGATCAACTACACGAATAGCATTTCACTAATTTCTAACTACTACTTTGTCATAGAAGAAAAGGAGGTAATTCCTCCCAATGCCTTCACGCCCGCACCGAGGGTGTACTCAGTAATCACAGTGTTCACCAGGGTAAGGAAGAATGACGATGAAGTCACTAGGATCTTGAATTGCGTTGGTAGGTTCAGGAATAAAACATTAAGGAAAGCATCATCTTTATGCAATAAAACGTCAACTTCAGAACTTCACGTAAGGGAATTTAAGCCATGGCAGGTAGAAGAATTATTGAATTTAATAAGATAAGACTGTGTCTTGACGACCAAGTTTACGAACCTGCAGAGGACACGGAACTCATTCTCAGTTTGATCCAAGTGGAGAAAGGAGAGAAAGTTATTGAGATCGGTTCAGGAACAGGAATTCTATCTATATTTGCTGCTAAAAGTGGAGGTAAGGTAATTGCAGTAGATGTAAATCCTTTCGCTGCTGAGTCTACTCTTTGTTCTGCAGGGCTTAATAATGTCGATATAGACGTAATCAACGGAGACATGTTTTCTCCTTTAAGAGAAGGCAAATTCGACGTCGCTATCTTCAATCCTCCGTACTTACCTTTT
This sequence comes from Sulfuracidifex tepidarius, assembly GCF_008326425.1. Classification (NCBI taxonomy): domain Archaea; kingdom Thermoproteati; phylum Thermoproteota; class Thermoprotei; order Sulfolobales; family Sulfolobaceae; genus Sulfuracidifex; species Sulfuracidifex tepidarius. The sequence goes on along the minus strand of NZ_AP018929.1, from coordinate 1,558,090 downwards.
GAGGAATACGATACTTGGATCCAATTCAGCTGGTCTGGAGGCAAGAGTGGAGCAGAGCCCTTACTCAGATTCCTTGAAATAGATGCATCTAGACTTTATATAATTTTTTCGTCTTTGTCTGACGAAGATTTGATTATGTCTAAGATCAAGGAGAGAGGTCTCAGGGTTAAATCTAAACGTGAAAAACAAATAGGTTTGGAGACACTTTACGGTTTAGAGCTTGTGAAATGCTGAGAATAGTGGTTGTAGAACCAGAAGGAGACTATAATTTAGGGTTTATAGCAAGGCTTTGCAAGAACTTTGAGGTTGATGAACTAGTCCTGGTTAACCCGTTAGCAAGCGTTGAGAACGCTAAACCGTTTGCAGCTAAAGGGGTAGACTACCTAGAAAGGAAAACGAGAATAGTCAATTCCTATGACGAAGCATTGAAAGACTTAGATCTTCGAATAGCAACGTCTAGTATTGCAGATACTGAGAAAGACATGCTAAGAAGATCTGTGAAGCCATGGGAGATACATGACTTTCTATCAAATATTAAAAATACAGCGATTATATTTGGTAGAGAAAGTGTAGGTCTAACTAGGGACGAAATTATGAAAGCTGATATGCTTCTCCACATACCTGCAAACCCAGATTACCCTGTTCTTAATCTCTCTCATGCAGTAGGAATTGTGCTATATGAGATCTACAACCATGGGAAAAGGGAATCTGTATCTGTAGTAAATGGTAAATATATACGACTTATTGACAGATACGTCAGGACAATCTATGAGCTTATAAAGCCTTCGGATGAAAGCACAGAAATGTACGTTGCAATGAAAAGGACACTAGTGGGAGGTATAAGGGATAATGATCAAGCTAGAGCAGTGGTCCATTTTCTGAGAAAACTTTATGTTACCCTAGTGTATAGTGGTGAGGATAAATAGGGGAATGAAATGTCTTCGAAGGGAACAGCAGTTAAAGATAAATGGAAAATGAAGAAATGGTTCACTATAATAGCTCCTAAAATGTTCGGAGAAGTACCTTTAGGATCAACACCTGCCACAGAAGCAGGATATGTGCCGAAAAGGAAAGTGGAGACTACTCTCTATGATCTTACTGGAGACTTCAGCTTAGTTCACATTCACGTCTACTTCCAAGCTGCAACTGTGAACGGAGATAAGGTCTTTTCCAGATTTTATGGGCATGAGTTATCCAGGGACTATACTAGGTCTTTAATAAGGAGAAAAAGCTCCAAGGTTAACGCTATAGTAGATGTAACGACAAAGGACGGATATCAGATGAGGATTAAGGGTCTTGCGTTGACTACATATAAGTGTCATCGTTCTCAGATGAGTGCAATAAGGAAAATAATGGCTGACTTAATAGTAAAGGAGGCCTCTGAGATGACCTTCGATGATCTGGTTCAGTCTGTGGTGTTTGGTAAGATGGCTAACGATCTATTCGACGCATGCAAGAAAATATATCCGTTAAGGAAAGTAGAAATTGAGAAAACGAAACTCCTTAAAGTTCCTGATAAACAATCTTTGGTAAATGAAAGCAGTATTGCTAGCAGCGGGTAAAGGTGAAAGGCTACACCCCATAACAGAAACTAGGCCAAAGCCACTAGTCCCTATTTTAGATAAGCCTCTTCTTCTTTGGCACGTTGAAAACCTTCAACGTGTTGCAGACGAATTGTATGTTGTAGTGAGAAGTCAGGATAAAGAGATGGTATCTTCACTTCTAAATGGCTATAATGTTCACGTCATAGAGCAAAAAGACGGTATAGGAGGTACAGCTACGGCCTTTTCATCCCTTCCCACAATGGAAGATTTCATTCTCGTTTACGGAGACGTTTTTTATAATCCTTCATTATTACAAAAATTAGCTAATTTCGATAATGCTATAGTCGGGAAGGAAGTAAATAATCCAAGCGAATTCGGAGTTCTTTCAATTAATGATAGTTTTCTATTATCGATAATTGAGAAGCCAGAAAACCCTCCATCTAGATTAATAAATGCTGGCATTTATAAACTATCTAAACAGATATTTTACTATGTCGATAAAATATCTCCATCGTCCAGAGGAGAGATGGAGTTTACCGATGTGGTCAACACTGCGGTGAAGGATGGTCTTAAGATGGAGGTGATCAAGTACGACGATTTCTGGATAGATATAGGAAAACCCTGGCATGTTATAGAAGCAAACCGTCTTGCACTTGAGAGAATAGAAACCAGAATTGATGGAGAGATAGAAAACAACGTTATAATAAAAGGTAAGGTCGTAATAGAGAAAGGAGCTGTAGTGAAATCAGGAACATACATTGAAGGTCCTGTATACATAGGGAAAAACTCAGTTATAGGACCGCATTCTTACCTTAGAGAAGGAACAGTTATGGGCAGCGGCACAAAAGCTGGGGCTTCCGTCGAAATAAAGGGGTCTGTAATAATGGAAGGAACTAAGGTACCTCACCTAAGCTACGTTGGAGACAGCGTAATCTGTGAAGATGTGAATCTGGGAGCAGGAACCTTAATAGCAAATCTAAGATTTGATGAGAATGACGTTAAAATGAGTATAAAAGGAAAGATGGAAACTTCAGGCAGAAAGAAACTGGGTACTATAATAGGCGGTCACGCTAGAACTGGCATAAACGTAACTATCCTCCCTGGAGTAAAAATAGGATCTTACGCTAGAATTTATCCTGGTGCAATTGTGAACAGGGACGTTCAGAAAGGAGAGTTCTTCAAGCCTTGGCCATAGTTGAAACTATTTTCATTACATCGTTCATCTTTAGCTTGTAATCTTCGCTTACTCTCATTTTCTTTCTGGCATCTATTGCAAATAAGAACCCCTTAGCTAGGTCACTGTGGATCTCTCCTGCTAAATCGCGTGGCGTAGATCCATCCTTAATCAAGAGTGCATCAGGTAAGATGTTTCCGTTCTTGTCTGTAAGTTTCCTTTCGTCCTCCACTGGATAAACCAAAATCATCTTCAGAGCAATGAAAACTGCAGCGTTTATGGAATCCTGAACACCAGTGCTACCGTAGGGATCCATTACCTTATTTTTTATGAACTCTAGTGCTTCTTTCTGCTTTTGAGTTATATTTCCAATTATTTCAAAGTCCTTCTCTCCTGGTATATATTTTATTACACCGTTTTTTGATGCTTTCCTCAATGCTAATTCTGAGTTGGCGCTGACTGGAATTACCAACTCATGTTTTTCTTTTAGCTTAGAAATGTTTTCCTTTGCAATAGGAATATCTGCCTTGTTTGCAGCAATTACTATAGGTTTCGAAATAAGCCTTAAGGTCTTGCTGAACCTCCTTATATCCTCATCTGACCACTGCATTAACTTGAGGTTCTCTAGATTAGCCTTTTTCAAAGTTTCAATTATTTGTAATTTATTTATAGAAAGACCTGAAAGTTTAGATAGAAGTGAGTCAACGTAATCCTTTCCCGACAAATCCGCTGTTCTAGCGAACTTGTTCCAGTCCTTGTTAACTATTGAAAAGAACCATTCATCCAGTTCGTTTTCTATAAATAATATGTCGTCTTCTGGGTTTCTAGAACCTGGTTCTACTGGAGAGCCTTCTTCACTTGTGGAACCACTAGCGTCTATGACGTGGATTAGAACGTCAGCCTTCCTCAAATCGTCAAGGAATTTATTCCCTAGGCCTCTTCCTTCATGAGCTCCAGGAATTAGTCCTGCAACGTCTACGATTTTAACTGGAACAAATCTGAAGTCATCTATACAAATAGAATTTCTTGGATTACACTTAACCCCGAATTCCATGTGGACGCATTTAGATTTAACGTATCCCATTCCCACGTTAGGATCGATAGTTACGAACGGCCTATTGGCAATTTCTACATCTACCATTGTTGATGCAGAGAAGAAAGTACTCTTACCTACGTTGGTTTTCCCGACTAATCCAATGGTTATCATTAAAGACTCAGATAGAGGACACCTTTATTAATTAGATGTGGTGAAGTTGCTAGGTAGAGGAAGATGGTTTCATCGTTTTACAGTTTCATAGAGAACACATGGCAAGGAGAGAGCTGGCAAAAAGACGTTGTGAAGAAAAGGCTTATAGAATGGAGAAGACAACCCTCGATTCTAAGGATAGACCATCCTACCAGGCTTAATAGAGCTAGGTCACTAGGGTATAAAGCAAAACAAGGCTTTGTAGCAGTTAGAGTTAAGGTCAGAAGGGGAGGATCGAACAAAATTAGACCAAATTCTGGAAGAAGGCCTAAGAGAATGGGTGTTTATGGATATTCTCCTTCCAAAGGATATAGGTGGATAGCCGAAGAGAAAGTAGCTAGAAAGTATCCTAACCTTGAGATCCTAGGAAGCTATCTTGTAGCTAAAGACGCTCTTTATAAGTATTACGAGGTAATAGCTGTAGATCCAGATCATCCAGTGATAAAGGCAGATCCTAATCTATCATGGCTCCAGAATCCCGCAAACAGAGGGAGGGTGTTTAGAGGTTTAACCTCAGCGGGTAAGAAAGCTAGAGGTTTGAGGAAAACAAGAGGAATAAGAGGTACAGTGAATTATAAGTGGAAGAGAAAGCAGGAAGAACGTGAAGAAAGAAAGGGACATGAGGGTAGCAAATTCAACAGAATACAGAGATACAAGATACCTGGAAAGTGAGGAAATGAAAATATCTTCACTAACGATATCAGTTTTCTGTCATGAAACTGAGGATCTAGATAAAATAAAAACTTCAATAGAAGATCTTTTTCCGTCAGTGAAAGAAGCAGATGTGAGGTTAGAGAAGGTAAAAGGCCATTTTGGAAACTACATTACCCTTTTGGAATACAAATTTGGAAAATCCTCAGCTAGTACGATATTCGAAGAGATTGTAAGTAAAATTTCTTCTACAGACATGATAGTTATAGTAACAACTTTGTCGACAAGGATGGATAAGTCCAAACTTTACTTGCGTTTCGATAAACAGTACCTCGTAGGGAGAAAGGAGATTACTCTTAAAGAAGGGAATGACGTTGTGAGGGTCATAGTCTCTTTCAATGAACCGTTTAAAGAGGTAACCAAAGAGTTGAAGCAAATTGCTAGCAATAGAGCCTTACATAAGGAGACAGGAACTGCTAAGTTATCTTAAAATTGCAGGGTATAACGCTGGTATAGTCGAAGAAAGAGGTAAAAATATACCTGATCATGTTAAAAGAAGATATACATTAATGAAGAATGATATAAAAAATTTTAGAAATATTTTGAAGAGGGATAAAAACATAATTTTGTTCTCTAAACCACATGATATAGATACGTTAAGATTTTCCATCTTAGAATCTGATATAAAAGCGATTAGCATAGATGACAGTAATATAAGAATTTTTAGAAAGGCCATGCTTAATTTAATAAATATTAATAATAAAATTTTAGAAATATCGTTGAAGTCCAGCTCATTTGTCATAAACAGAGCAATCTCTTGGGGATATAGATGGAGCTTTCCAATGATTTTCTCTTCATATGCAAACGAGTTCAACGAACTTTGGCCAGTTCTATCTAAAATAGATTATCTTATACTTCATGGAGCTTCTGAGACTATGGCTTACAGATGGGTTTTAATTGAGCCATTTAAACTGTTCTTGAAGGATGAATGATACAGACGATTTTAGACATAGCTTTTACTATCTGGCTACTGTCAATCACAGTTTTAATCTTAAAATTTAGGAATAATAGAAGATACACGTTCGAAATGGTAAACATTCCAAACGGCAAAGAATTGGTTAAAGCTAAGAGATATATTGTTTTCAATATCGTGATTGAAGGTGAGCCTATATCATCTGGTGATATAGAGCAGGCGGTAAGATCATCACTGAAGGATTTATTAGGTAATGTTTGGTTAGATATTGCTAACCCACGAGTCATCTTCTTTTCGATTAATAAAAGAGAAGGAATAATCTCCACTACTAGAACTGGATACAAGGCAGTTATTGCAAGCCTTCCTTTAATAAAAAGGATAGGAGAATCAAAAGTTCTATTAATCCCTACAAAGACTACGGGAAGTTTAAAAAAGGCGAAATATATCATTGGGATTAAGTGATGACACCGCTCCAGACTGCAGAATGATGACCTCTGCGACGATCTGACCCCGTCAAATTTATGTAAGTACTAAATCAGAATCTTTGGTGAGTGCTCTCTGAACAAGATTTTTAAAAAGCGGACTTATATTAGAACTCGGTGTTAATGGTTTGGCTTTAGGCCCAGCAGCAATGGGATATGATAGAGCTATAACAATATTCTCTCCAGACGGATCTCTTTACCAAGTCGATTACGCCTTTGGGGCTGTAAAGAAAGGTTGGACTACTTTAGGAATAAAGACAAATAGTGGAGTTGTTATAGCTAGTGAGAAAAAAAAGGAGTCGAGACTACTGGATTTAGACAACATAGAGAAGGTTTTCATCATTGATGATCATATAGGCTGTAGCTTCGCTGGATTAGCTTCGGATGGGAGAATACTCATAGACTATGCAAGGACCAACGCGTTACAGCATAGGCTAGTCTATGATGAACCGATAAGCGTAGCGTATTTAACTAAATTAATATCAGACGTTAAACAAGCATATACTCAGCATGGAGGAGTGAGGCCTTTCGGTGTTGCACTTCTGATTGCAGGCATAGATAAGACTGTTCCAAAACTCTATTTAACCGAACCAAGTGGTCAATTTACTCCTTATCAAGCTATAGCTATAGGCCAAGGAGATGCAGCTGCAACTGAATATCTAGAGAAAAATTACAAGCCAGATTTAAACCTTGAGGACTCGGTGATCTTAGCACTCAGGGCTTTACAAGTAGTTCAGAAGCCAGGAGAGAAGCTAACACCAAATACAGTAGAGTTGGGTATAGCTTCTGCAGATACAGGGACTTTTAGGAAGAGTAGTTTCGAGGAAAGACAATCATACATCCAGAAGCTTGGGTGATAAACATTTATGACAAAAGAGAACCTTGTAACGGTGAGATATGAATCTCACGGTGAGAAATTCGAAATTTTGGTTAAACCAAAAGAAGCTTTTGATTTTCGTAACGGAAAATCTATAAGTATTTCTGATATAGTAGTTTCTGATACAGTTTATAAAGATATTAAGAAAGGTCAGAAAGCTTCTCCTTCTTCTCTCAAGAAAGTGTTTGGAACGTTAGACTACGATACTATTATAAAGGAAATACTGCGTAAAGGGGAAATTCCAGTTACATCAGAACAAAGAAAGGAGCTTTTAGAGACAAAGAGGAAACAAGTGATAGACTTCATCCATAGGAACGCAGTCGATCCAAAGACTGGATTGCCTATCCCTCCAAATAGAATAGAAGCCGCAATGGAGCAAGCTAAGGTACATATAGACATGGATAAAGAGATTGAAGCTCAAGCAATGCAAATAGTTAAAGAGATAACTAAGGTAATTCCTATAAAGATTGCTAGAGCATTGCTTCAAATTAGCGTTCCTTCTCAGTATGGCGCTAAGGTGAAGTCCTCTCTTTCATCTTTAGGCGACGTAAAGAAGACACAATGGTTAGGAGATGGTACTCTTATAGCTGAACTAGAGATACCTGCAGGGGCGCAACAGGAAGTTATTGATAAGTTGAATTCTTTAACCAAAGGAGATGTAGAAGTAAAAGTGCTACAATTTAGGTGAAAGGATTTGAGCCAACAGAAAATTCTAGTAGAAAGCAGGTCTATAGTTGTTCCAGGGGACGTCATAGCTGAGGGGGACTTCAGGTTAAGCTGGTCTCCTTATTTTCTGAAAGTAGGAGAGAAGTTCATTTCTACAGTAGTAGGCATGGTGAACGTCAAAGAGAACTCTTTTGAGGTAATTCCATTAGAAGGATCTTTTTACTATCCAAAGGTAGGTGACATAGTAATAGCCCTAGTGAAAGATATAGAGCCATATGGTTGGACGACCGATATAAAGGCGCCATATTCGGCTTATCTTCCAGCTTCTTCTCTTCTAGGTCGCCCAGTTAATTCAGGAGAGGAGATAAGGAAATTCATGGATGTAGGAGACTATGTGATAGCTAAGGTAGAAGAATTCGATAGAACTACTGATCCAATTCTCTCGGTTAAGGGTGGAAAGGAATTGGGAAGGATAAATTCAGGGATAGTAATTGACTTCATGCCTAATAAAGTAGCCAGAATTATAGGCAAGGGTCGCAATATGATTGATACTTTGTCATCCGAAACCGGTTGTAACATTTTCGTGACACAAAACGGTAGACTTCTCGCTAAATGTCCCTCGAAAGTATCCGAAGAGTTGTTGATCTTTGCGATTAGAACAATAGAGGCAGAGTCACATATTAAAGGTCTTACAGATAAGATAAAGCAATTAATACGAGAAAAGGCAGGTGGTATGAGTGCTTCAAATGCAGAAACCAAAGTTAATTCTTGAGGACGGAAGACGAACTGACGGAAGGAAATTTGATGAAATGAGACCCGTATCTATAGAGCTAGGCGTTTTAAAGAACGCTGATGGTTCTGCGATAGTTCAAATGGGGAATACGAAGATAATAGCTGCAGTTTTCGGTCCGCGCGAGATGCATCCAAGGCATCTCGCACTCCCAGATAGGGCTGTCCTCAGAGTTAGATATCATATGACCCCGTTTTCTACAGATGAAAGGAAGAATCCTGCTCCTAGCAGGAGAGAAATTGAATTATCTAAGGTAATAAGGGAATCACTAGAAGCGTCCATTTTAGTTGAGCAATTTCCAAGGTCAGTTATAGATGTTTTCGCTGAGGTTCTACAAGCTGACGCTGGTACCCGACTAGTTGCTTTGATGGCTTCGTCTCTTGCAGTTGCGGATGCTGGAATACCCGTTAAAGACATTATAGCAGGTGTAGCTGTAGGAAAGGCTGACGGCCAGTTAGTTCTAGACTTAAATGAACCCGAGGACATGTGGGGAGAAGCAGACATGCCTGTAGCTATGATGCCGTCTTTAGGTCAGATAACCCTACTTCAGATCAACGGGAATATGACTCCGTCAGAGTTTAAGAGCGGATTAGATCTCGCTATAAAAGGAATAAATCAGATTTATGAAATGGAGAAAAATGCGCTGAGGAGCAGGTTCTCAGAGTATAAGGAAGAAGGTGAATGAAATGTCAATAACTCCTTCAAATCAGAACATAATACCTGCAATAAAGAGAGAATCAATCTTAAACATATTGGAGCATGGAAGCAGAACTGACGGAAGGAAACTAGGAGATTATAGGAACATCCAAGCTTCATTAGGATATGCTAAGAAGGCTGATGGGTCATGCCTCCTTAAATTGGGGGAAACGATGGTTCTAGCAGGAGTCAAGCTAGAAACAGAAGAACCGTTCCAAGATACACCCAATCAAGGTAATCTGGTAGTTAATGTAGAACTTCTTCCATTAGCATATGAAACCTTCGAACCAGGTCCTCCAGATGAAAATGCAATAGAGTTAGCTAGAGTTGTTGATAGAAGTTTGAGAGACTCCAAGGCTGTGGATCTAACGAGGTTGGTTTTAGTCCCTGGTAAACAGATATGGACAGCCTGGGTCGATATATACATCCTTAATTATAGCGGTAATGTCTTAGATGCTAGTACTTTAGCTTCTATCTGTGCACTTTATGATACGAAACTACCTTCAATAATACAAGGCGATAACGGGATATCGATAAATAAGGAAGAGAAAAACGAGAAGTTTCCGCTCAATTATCCAGTAGTTTCAGTGACAGTTGCCAAAATAGGCAAGTTCCTTGTTGTAGATCCTAACTTGGAGGAGGAAAGCATAGCTGATGCAAAGATATCTATCTCTTATACTCCTGATTTCAGGATAGTCGGAATGCAGAAAAGCGGAAATGGAACCTTTTCGGTTGATGAAATTAATAATGCAGAAAATATGGCTAGATCAACGGCCGAAAAGCTATTCGGAGAACTTAAAAACCTATTAGGAATAGACTTTGGTGAGATGAAACATGGGTAAGGATAGTAGGATAGCGGGAAGGTTTGGTCCCAAGTATGGGGCGAGCTTGAGGAAATCTTGGAATGCCATAATGGAGAAGAGGTATGAAGACCATCAATGCCCTTACTGTAAGACTACCGGAAGCGTAAAGAGAGTTGCATCAGGAATTTGGATTTGCAAGAAATGCGGTACCAAATGGGCTGGTCTTGCATACACACCGTATTAAACTAATTTTTACTACCTCCAGGGACGCAGGGAGTAGAGTCAGGTCTTTAGAGAACTATTTGTCTTTGATATTCCCTGATTCAATAAAACTAAACAGGGGAAGGTCAAGTTTAGAGTCGATAATGCGAACTTCTCAACGCCTAGGTGCCAACTTTCTTTGCATAATAGAGAGCAAGATGGGAAACCCATCCGCATTGAAACTTTTTTCCTTAGATAATTTTGAGTTGAAGTACTTTTTTGATATCGCCGGGCTTTCTCTTCTATCAGATAGAAATGAAAGAAGTCCTCATTACAATTACCGAGGTGTATGCATAGATAGCATAGAAGACGGATGTGAACGTGTAAAATGGTTTATGATAGATATGGGTGCTTCTGTATTATGTGAAAGCGCATCTGTCAAAGTAAAGGTACATAAAGAGGATGACGATTGTATAGTAAGATTTAATGAAGACGAATCCAAGACGATAATGAGTTTGACACTAAGGTAGAGTGATTATGGGACCAAGGATTGAAATTTCTTTGAGGCAGATAGATCCAAATATGGCAGAACTCTTGTATAAGGCGATCAATCAAGAAGAAATCGATAAAGGGCTGGTCGAATTATCATTGAACAAAGGCTTGACTATTAGGATAGACGCGGATACAATAACCCGGTCAAGAGCCATACTCAACTCTTATATACTATGGTTGTATACGATACTTCAGTCTTTAGAAGAGGTAGAAAAAAATGACAGAGAAATTACCCCCTGAACTGCAAACTCAGTTAGGAAAGTTTCAGCAATTAAAGGATCAATTAGATAAATTGCTACAGGAGAAAGCTGTAGTTGAGGGAGAATTGAAAGAGATTAATAAGGTGCTGGAAGAGCTATCGTCTTTGCCTGCTGACGCTACCTTATACAAGATAGTAGGAAACATTTTCGTAAAAACAGAGAAAGCTAAAGTTGAGTCTGAGCTGAACGACCGCAAGGATCTATTAGAATTAAGATCTAAGGCCTATCAAAAACAAGAAGGTCTACTTAGAAAGCAGCTGGAGGACCTTCAATCAAAGATAAATGATATGTTGTCAAGGTATTATCCTCAATCCGGTGGAGGAGTAACTAAAGCCTAACCTTTATATCTACTCTAAACCCTTAATTATTTTTAATGTTAAGAATTTACGTTGATGAGAGAGAAATTCAAAGTGGTATTCCTTCTTTACTTAAGGAGAAAGGCGTTATGGTAATACTGCAACAACTAACTGTAGGTGACTATGTAGTAGCAGACGGCGTAGCAGTTGAAAGAAAAGCCGCAATGGATCTCATAAATTCTATATTCGACAAAAGATTCTTCGACCAGATAAAGAGGCTGACCCAGACTTATCCTACGTCCTTCCTTCTAGTTGAAGGGAGTCTAGAAAGAGTAAAGCAAGTGACAGAAAAGTGGAAGGCCATAAACGGGGCTGTTGTATCTTCAATTATTGATTTCAAACTAAATGTTATTTATTCTGCATCAAAGGAAGAAACTGCTGAAATATTAATAAAGATAGCCAAGAAATTACAGGAGGAACAACTGAATTCTCGCAGCATTACTATCCATGATAAAAGGAAATTATCATCGTTAGAAGACTTTCAGGAATACGTATTAGAGTCATTTCCGAACGTAGGGAACAGTATGGCAAAGAAGATTATGGAAAGATTTAACTCGATAGAAGAAGTATGTAATGCTTCTATATCAGAGCTAGAGAAAGCCTTAGGGAGTAGAAAAAGAGCGGAAATGATGTACTCGATAATACATAAAAAATTTAAGAAAAATGGAGATAATCTAGGAGAAGACAATCAAAGTAAATCTTTGTTTGATTTCATGTGAAGACCTAACGGCAAAGTTGTTGATGATTTTTACCACTACATTTTAATATAAGACAACTTAAATCTACCCAGAAATTGTGGTGAGATGTTTTGCCACGTTATAAGACAGCAGACCAAGTCCTAGGCCTAATGAAGGATAGGACAAGGGTTAGGAATATAGGTATAATAGCTCACGTTGATCACGGGAAGACCACTACAAGCGACACTCTACTGGCGGCTTCGGGAATAATATCACCTAAGGTTGCAGGAGAAGCATTAGCGTTAGACTATCTAAGTGTAGAACAGCAGAGAGGGATTACGGTAAAAGCAGCTAACGTCAGCCTCTACCACGAGATGGACAATAAAGGCTACGTCATTAACCTGATTGATACCCCTGGACACGTAGACTTCAGCGGGAGGGTTACCAGGAGTCTCAGAGTACTAGATGGTTCAATAGTCGTAGTTGATGCAGTAGAAGGAGTTATGACCCAAACAGAAACAGTGCTCAGACAGAGTCTAGAGGAAAGAGTAAGACCAATACTCTTCGTCAATAAGATAGACAGGTTAATAAAAGAACTTAAGCTCGGAAAGGACGAAATGGTTCCAAAGCTAACTAGCATCATAGCAGAAGTAAATAACATGATAAGTAGCTACGCTGAACCAGAGTATAAGGAAAAGTGGACTGTGGATCCTGCTAAAGGAACAGTAGTTTTCGGTTCTGCAAAAGATAAATGGGGATTCTCCTTGCCAATGGCTCAGAAGAAAGGAGTTAATTTCAAGACTGTCTATGATGCCTACACAGCTCCTGATAAATCTAAACTGCAGGAACTAGCTTCGGTTTCTCCAATTCATGACGCTCTCTTGGATACTGTAATTCAATTCGTACCTAATCCAATAGAAGCCCAAAAGTACAGAATTCCCAAGATATGGAAAGGAGATTTAGATAACGAAATAGCTAAGGCAATGCTTAACGCTGATCCCAATGGTCCACTTGTGTTGATGATAACTGACATGAAGGTAGATCCTCACGCCGGTCTTGTAGCTACTGGAAGGGTATTTTCAGGAACTCTGAGATCTGGAGAGGAAGTTTGGTTAGTTAATGCCAAGAGTTCACAAAAGACACTGCAAGTAAGCCTTTATATGGGCTCAACTAGGGAGTTAGCTGAGGAGATTCCAGCAGGTAACATAGCTGGAGTATTGGGTCTGGATAAGGCTAGATCTGGAGAAACAGCTATAGATCCTCGCTTCAAGGACGTACAAGGTAGCTTCGAGACTCTCCACTATGTCTCAGAACCAGTCGTGACAATAGCCATAGAACCTAAGAACCCGAAGGACTTAACTAAGATGATTGATTCTCTCAGGAAGCTGAGTATAGAAGATCCAAATCTAGTAGTTAAGATAAATGAAGAAACTGGAGAGTATTTACTATCAGGAATGGGATTCCTTCATTTAGAAGTTTCACTTCAACTATTAAGAGAAAACTACGGAATAGATGTTCAGACTTCTCCGCCTATAGTAGTATATAGAGAAAGTATAAGGGAGCCTAGCAAGAGGATCTTCGAAGGTAAATCACCTAACAAGCATAACAAATTCTACATGAGTATAGCGCCTCTTAACGATAAGTCAGTAGAACTCATAGCTAATGGTACCATTAAGGAGGATATGGATCCGAAGGAGATGGCTAAAATACTGAAAGAGCAAGCCGACTGGGACTATGACGAAGCGAAGAAGATAATTGCTATTGATGAGAACGATAACGTATTCGTTGACATGACAAGCGGTGTTCAGCACCTCAGGGAAATTATGGATACTGTACTTCAGGGCTACAGACTAGCTATGAAAGAAGGTCCTCTAGCACGCGAGCCTATAAGAGGGACGAAGGTCATACTTCACGACGCTACTGTTCACGAAGACCCCGCGCACAGAGGTCCAGCTCAGTTGTTCCCGGCAGTGAGAAACGCAATATTTGCAGCTTTCCTTGACGCCAGACCTACATTGCTGGAGCCAATTCAAAAGCTTGATATAAGAGTTCCAATGGATCTTATAGGCAATGTGACTGGAGTCATAACGAGGAAGAGAGGTAAAGTCATTAACGTTGTAGATTCAGGAAGTGTAGCAAGGATAACTGCTGAAGTACCCGTATCTGAGTCCTATGAGATGGCAAGTGAGCTTAGAGGTGCGACAGGAGGAAAGGCTTTCTGGGGTACAGAGTTCAGCAGATGGGCTCCAGTACCAGATAGCTTGCTTCAAGACATAGTGCTAAAGATAAGAGAAAGGAAAGGTATGCCGAAGCAGATGCCTAAGATCGAAGATTTTCTGTCGTGAATTGAATTGTCAAGACCTTTCTCCGCTGCAAAAGCTGTGTTTTTTGATTATGATAATACATTAGTGGATTTTCAGTCCAGTTCTATCAAGGCTTTAGATAAAGTCTCAGCTGAGATTCGTGATTACCTTATAGATGAAGCGAAAGAAGATATTTCCTTAAGTAAAATAAAGCAAGTAGTTTTTGATACTTCAAATAAATTAGATGAAGAAGGTGTGGTGGACAGGAATACGTGGTGGTCTTCGTCTTTGGACGCTCTTGGAATAAAAGGAGTAGACAGATCGCAGTTTTATGATTGGACAAACCTTTATTGGTCTATAGCCTCTCAAAGTGAACCTTTCCCTGACGCACTTCAATTCTTAGACTATCTAGTAAACAAGAGATACGTGATAGGGATGATAACCAACAGTGATGGTGAAGGAGGTAACAAGAAGAAAAGGATAAGTAAATTTCCTCTTTATAATGTATTTAATGTTGTAATAATTGGAGGGGAAGATGGAATTAAACCTAAACCTAATATAGATCCTTTTATTATAGCTTGCGAAAAAGCCAGTCTATCTCCAGATAAATGTGTTATGATCGGAGACGATCCAGTTAAAGACTGTTTGGCTTCTAAGAAAGCAGGTTATAATGCGATTTTAGTAGACAGATCTAATAAGGTAAAGTTTCCAGAACTTTATGCAGATTTTGTAACATATAAACTTGTAGACTTAGAAGAACTCCTTTAGTGAGTTATAGATCTCATCAATATATATCTCAGAAATTTTCTCCTTTATTGAATCCAAATAAATTAGATATTCTCTCGCTAATCCGTATCCATTATCCTTTATTTTATCTATTCTTCCGAAGTCCTCAACATCAATAGCTTCTTTTGAACTGTTCTTTATTGCATAGAGCACAGGGAAAAGGCTAACCTTACCGTTTTCTTGAACTGAAGATGTGGTACCGATCATCTTTAAGATACCCCTGAAAACGTTTATGTTAGATTCTATTGCTCTAAGAAAATTCGTTAAATATGATTTCATTTCTGTGTTTATATATGTATATGTATCTTTGATGAAATTAGATATCTCATCTCTATCTAGGGTATTGACGTCTTCTGCATTGTTCAGCATTCTATTTATTAAAGAAGGTAAACTTTCAGTAACGTAAGAAAGTATGCCCTCATTTAGGACGTCATCTTCGCTGTGGTATACCGGATTGTTTCGGCTCTCTATCATTATTGAAGGTATTCCTGCTTTCACGAACGAGTAGCCATCGTTATATGGATCGAAACCTGGTTTACTGTTTTCGATGCTTTTAGTGAGCAAAGAGAGACCTGGAGTATATATTGTTTCTAGAGTACCTATGTCTATATTGTCTAGATTTATGTTCAAAACTGCCCTTTCAAGTTCACTTTCTCTCATTTTGGTAAACACGTGAGATCCATAAGACCAAGACCAGCTTGAAAAATGGGGAGATCCTGATTCCTCTGCTGTGAAGCTTAACAAGTGTCTTTCATACTTCCCTCGTTTAACTCCGAGTAAAGCGGCTATAGACGACATATTGTCACGAAAACCGTGGAACCAGTGGTCATGATGAGCAGAAATGTAGAAAGCTTTGTGATCATCCTGACCATTTAGTATTCCTTCTATTATTGTTCCAGTTGAATAAGGTGTGAAAGTAGTATCAACGTCCAAACACAATCTAGAGGATCTTCTGAACATATCGAAGAAGTTTCTCTTAACGTATACGACAGGCTTTGGAGGAGGCATACTAGGTCCTCGTTGTAACAACGGCGGAGTCTTTATTACAAATTTTCTTAATCTTTCATCAAGTGTAACAAAGAGTGCTTTGCAGTTCTCGTTTTTAAGACACCTCTCATAGACAAAGGGTATCTGAGATAACGTGCTCACTTCCTCAAACATGAAATCCTTATTCACAAGTCCCTCTTCATGGTAACTTGGAGAATAAGGTAAAATTACGTAAGAGCATTTTTCCGCTTCTTTTCCGTCCAATGAAATCTTTCCATCACGTATCTTCCAATTCATCACTCGTATTTCCTCAACTCTCACTTCATCTACAATTTCTTCCATTAAAGATATTATTTTATGACTTATCCTTTTTTCATCATCGGATCCCGCTACTACTTCACCGTAATTCGCTAAGGAATAAATATCGTTCTTGTTTAACACAGTATAAATGAAGACCAACGAGGATTTAATTTTTGATAAGGACGGTATCTATGAAGTTCTTCTAGGAACTAACGGCGTCAAACCTATCGTTAGACCTATAGGAATTATAAAGAAGGATGGCAACCTCAAAGCCAAAATTTATAAAGGTACTTTAACTCTTAGAAATCTTCAATTAAATGATACATGTTCTATCAATTTTACAGAACCAGAAAACTTTTGGTATTCATTTAGAGATGAAGTTCCATTTACCCTATATATGGGAGTTCCAGTTTTACAGAGATATTTAATAGCTAGGTGTTCATTATCAACTCTAGATAAGGATCCAGTAGAGGTAGATATTGATATAATTGAGGTCAAGAAATCTCCTTATTCATGGGAGCTTAAGAGACGTGGAGATGGGCTCCTGTTAGATTTACTAGTAAACTTCAGCAGAATAAACGTTTATTCTGGATCAGAGCTCTATAGGTTGCTTACGATTATCGATTACGAGATAGGCGTAATAGAAAAGACTTCGCCTGAATTATCCAAGATAACATCTGAAATCAGAAAAGAGATAGAGTCAAAAGGTTATAAGCTAAGGTAGTATTTTCTCTATCTATGCATTTCACTGTAGCAGTTCTACCTGGAGATGGAGTCGGTCCTGAAATATATTCTGAATCTAAGAAAATAATAGCCAAACTAAAGGAGATATACTCATTAGATTTAGATCTAGTTGAAGTGGAGGCAGGCGACTCGGCTTTAGCTAAATATGGTGAGGCACTTCCCAAAGATACAATTAATGTCATATCTAAGGCTGATATGATACTCAAAGGTCCAGTCGGAGAGTCTGCAATGGACGTTGTAGTAAGGTTAAGACAAATGTACGATATGTATGCTAACATCAGACCCGCAAAGTCATTGCCTAATGTCAGCTCCCTTTATAAGGATGTTGACATCCTGATAGTGAGAGAGAACACTGAAGACTTGTATAAAGGTTACGAGTTCGTCCCTTCTAAGGGCACAGCGGTTGCAATGAAAGTTATAACTGATTTCGCGTCGAGAAGGATCGCTAACGTAGCATTATCCTATGCAAAGAAGAGGAGAAACAAGGTGACCTGCGTCCATAAGGCGAACGTAATGAGAGTTACCGATGGACTATTTGCCTCTTCTTGTAAAGAAATTCTAAAAGGTAAAGTCGATTTCGAAGAAATGTATGTTGATGCTGCAGCCGCGAATTTAGTGAGGAAACCTTCTTATTTCGATGTTATCGTAACTACAAACGTTTATGGAGACATTTTAAGCGACGAGGCAAGCCAGATAGCTGGAAGCCTAGGTATAGCCCCTTCAGCCAATATAGGGGACGAGAAATCTATGTTTGAACCCGTACATGGTGCAGCCTTCGACATAGCGGGAAAGGGAATAGTAAATCCTACCGCTTTCCTTTTATCTATATCAATGATGCTTCAACGTATGAGTGAAATCTCTAACGAACAAAAATACGCCAGGGCAGCTACCTCATTAGAGGAATCTATTAGAAAGGTCTATTTGGACGGAAATAAATTGACTCCTGATATAGGAGGTTCATCGACACTATCTGAGATATCTACAGAAATATTTTCTAAGATAAGATAAGAATCAATTTCGGCCTAATAGGAGATTCTAAGGGTTCTTTGTTTCTCACTTAAAGCACATTTTATGGCACGAGAATCAGGTACGCTTCAGATTTCAAATTTTTAAACTGTATTTATGAAGAGCTAGTGGTGGGCTGAATTATCCCCAGTAAGAGCGTTGGACAATAAGTTGGATATAAAGGAAGTTGAACAAAAAATAATAGAGTATTGGAAAATAAATTCTATTTATGAGAAACTTAAAGAGGAAAACAAGAAAAGAGATGGCAAGTTTCTCTTCATAGACGGGCCTCCTTATCCTTCTGCGCCAGTGCCCCATATAGGCACGATCTGGAATAAGGTGATAAAAGATTGCATTCTTCGTTACGAAAGATTAAACGGTAAGAGGGTCTACGATCAGCCTGGGTATGATACGCACGGGTTACCAATAGAAGTTGCCACAGAAAAGAAATTTAATATAAAAAATAAGCAAGAGATAATAGAGAAAGTTGGCATAGAGAACTTCGTTAAATATTGTAAATCTTTCGCTCTGGACAACGTCAAAGCTATGACTGAGAATTTCAAGAACATCGGAGTCTTCATGGACTGGGATAATCCTTATCTAACGCTTGACCAAAATTACATGAGTAATTCTTGGCTTATCATTAAGAAAGCTCACGAAAAGGGTCTTTTAAAGAAGGGAGTATCAGTTCTTCACTGGTGTCCTAGATGTGAGACTACACTCTCTGATTATGAGGTTTCAGAATATAAAGACATAGAAGATCCATCTATATACGTCAAGTTCAAGATTAAAGGCGAACCTAATAAATACCTTCTAATATGGACTACTACCCCTTGGACTATACCATCAAACGTTTTCGTGATGATAAATAAGGACTACGACTATGCCGACGTGAAGGTAGGGAACGAGGTATATGTGATCGCTAAGGCTAGAGTGGAAAGTGTAATGAAGGAAGCTGGTATAGAGAAATATGAAATTTTATCTGAATATAAAGGAGAAAAGCTGTTGGGTACCAAATACGAACACCCACTGAAGGAAATACTTAGCTTCCAGAAAGACCATGAGGAATATCATCAGGTCGTGGACGGAGGTGAAATAGTAACTCTTGACGATGGTACCGGTCTGGTTCACTCTGCTCCTGGTCATGGAGAAGAGGACTTCACTGTTGGGACAAAGCACGGAATGCCCGTGATTATGTTGGTAGATGACCAAGGCAAGTTCACAGAGAAAGTAGGTAAATATAAAGGTAAATACGTACGCGATGCGTCACAAGAGATCATTCAAGACTTGAAGGAGACTAATTCCCTTCTTCATTCTTCAAAGATAGTCCATAGGTACCCCATCTGCTGGAGATGCAAGACTCCTCTCATACTTAGAGCCATAGACCAATGGTTCATAAAAGTGACAGAAATGAAAAACGAGATGCTTTCTCAAATAGAGAAAGTTAACTGGGTTCCTGAATGGGGGAAAACCAGGATAGGGAACATGGTAAGAGATCTAAGAGATTGGGTAGTAAGTAGACAACGTTTCTGGGGAACTCCATTACCCATATGGGTATGCTCTAAGTGTGGGAACGTTACAGTAGTTGGTAGCAAAGACGAATTGAAAAGGGTCGCGGTTAGCGAAGTTCCGGATGACCTTCACAGACCATGGATAGATAAAGTAGTAGTCAAATGTAATAAATGTGGAGCTGAATCGTATAGAATACCAGACGTTGCGGATGTCTGGTTCGATAGCGGAGTAGCATTTTATGCAAGTTTAGGAAAGAATTGGGAGGAGGTATGGAAAGAAGCAGGACTAGTAGATCTGGTTTTAGAAGGTCATGATCAGCTTAGGGGATGGTTCTTTAGTCTCTTGAGGGCTGGAATGATATTATTGGATAGAGCCCCTTACGAGTCAGTTCTAGTTCATGGCTTTATGCTCGATGAACAAGGACGAGAGATGCATAAAAGCCTAGGTAATTACGTAGAACCATCGGTTGTAATAGAAAAATATGGAAGGGATATACTTAGGCTATGGCTATTGAAAAACACTACATGGGAGGACGCTAAATTTTCGTGGACATCAATGGATCTAATAAAAAGGGAGCTTCAAGTAATATGGAACGTGTTTGTGTTCGCATCAACTTACATGTCAATAGATGAATTCGATCCAAATAATTACTCAATTGATGACGTAAAGGGCTGGCTTGATACGTCAGATCTTTGGATTCTCTCAAAGTATAACAGAACGTTGAAAGCCGTCTACGCTTCCATGAAGAACTATAAGGTTCATGAACTAGCAAATGCTATCACGCAGTTCATTGAGGAGGATATAAGCAGGTTCTACCTGAGGTTAGCCAGAAGGAGGGCATGGGTAGAAGGAAAAGATAACTCTAAAATAGCAATGTATACTGTACTTTATAATATTTTAAAGGGATCTTTAATAATAATTTCTGTAGCGATACCTTATATAGCAGAAGAGATATATCAAAGGTTCGTAGTAAACCCGAAGTTAAGTATAAGCATGGAAGATTTGCCTAAAGTCGATAAGACTTTCATAAACGATGAATTGGAGAGATCTATTCTAAAAGTTAAAGAGATAGAAGAATCCGGTTTGAACGCTAGGGCAAGAGCAGGGATAAAACTGAGATGGCCACTTAAGAAAGCCTACGTCCTTCTGAATGATGAAGGCGAATCTAAGAATCTCCTCAAGGTCGTTGACATACTGAAATCTGTCCTTAATGTCAAAGACCTTCAGTTCATGTCCATGACCGATTACGCGAATTTCAGTACCTTTAAAGTTGAACCAAATAAATCTGCCATAGGTAAGGAATTCAAGAATATGGCAAAGAAAATTTCTGAGTATATTGAGAGGAACCAAGAGAACGTTGCTAAGGACATTCTGTCCAACGGTTATCATCTAGTGAACATCGAAGGATCGGAGTTTAGGATCACAAAGGATCATGTGAGAGTTTCAGAAGAGACTAAGGAAGGGTATATCTCATCTAAATTTGAAGGTGGCATGATCGTGATAAATAAGGAGGTATCATCGGAAGAAGAAGAGGAAGGTATAATTAGGGATATAGTTAGAAGAATACAATTTATGAGGAAAGAGAGAGGCATGGACATTACTGACTTTATTGAGGTTAACATAAAGCCTCCTTCGGGGAGGACTGAAACTATCCTGAGGTGGAAGGATTACATTAAGAACGAGGTGAGGGCTACTGAAGTCAAAATAAGTGATACACTAAGCGATTATAAGGCGTGGGATATAGAGGACGAACAATACTTAATAGAAATAAGGAAGGTAAACCTGTCTTGATTTCATTCCCTCGAAGGAAACCGCTCAATGTGGTACTTTTTCTTTCTATCTTTGATAAAAAAGACTTAAGGTATGTAACTGAGAAATTCTCGTTTATAATCCGTATATTAAGTATATTTAGAGTCTCTAATGTAACGTGGGTAAATGACATCGGAATTGAAAGTTTGACGCGGTTAATCCATAGCTTGTATGAATATTCCATACTTCCACCTTATTTGAAGAAGGAACTTTCAATGAGGAGGGAACTTAAGTATGTGGGGCTTCTAAGTCCTTTGAACTTACCTTCTCATCCTAGGAAAGCCGAACCTATTGAGGGAGAACTTAGATTTGGTTCTAAAGGTAACTTTGGATTAGAAATAACGTCGCCATGCAGAGACTGTGAAATCATGATTGTAGATTCTATAAAGAAACAAGGAATTAAATATCCTAGCTACGTTCAATATTCAGGTCCTACTCAGAAGATAATCGACAAAGAAGACCTCTGTCCATCTTTATCTGGATTCGTTATAGTAGGAAGTAGGAATGGAGAAAACCCCATGGAGTGTTTGCATCAAATAAGGAGAAAATATGATAACGGAGGTACTACTCTAATAATAGGTCCACCAAAAGGTAAAATAATAAGAATAGTTAATGACTGTAGTAATAAGAACGATTTAGATGTTAATTATTATAATTTCGTTCCTAAACAGGGTGTTAGGGACGTACGAGCAGAGGAGGCTCTTGCTATATCTCTATCAGTTTTAAACGTAATAATAAATTGAAACTTCACGATAGTCTTTTAAACGAGAGGCAAAAGAAATAGTGGATTGTAAGAGGTAAGGCTAATGGGTCATCGTAAATTATCTTCACCGAGGCGTGGATCTGCAGGGTTAAGACCTAGGAAAAGATCATCAGAATTTCTGCCTACGCCTAGAAGTTGGCCATCTTTGACTTCAGAAACTCCGACATTGATGGGTTTCATAGGCTATAAAGCAGGAATGACACATATTTATATGGTAAATGACAAGCAGAGGTCAGAGACTTTTGGGAAGGAGATATTTGTTCCAGTTACTGTAATTGAAACTCCACCTATTGTCCCAATGGCTCTAAGGGTATATACACCCAAGGGCAATATAATTGGAGAATATTGGGCACAAGACCTACCTAAAGACCTAAACTTACAAGGCAGAATGAGACATTTTAAGGTCGATGCAGAAGATAACAATAAGTCTATAGAAAAAATAAAGCAAAATATAGAGAAAGCAGGTTATATCAGAATTGTAGCTGGGTCTATTACAAAGAATGTTAAAGCTTTAGGTAAGAAGGTTCCTGATGTTTCTGAAATACAAGTTGGAGGAGGGAATATAAACTCTCAATTAGACTACGTTATGAGCATCCTAGGTAAAACTGTAGAAGTTGATTCTGTATTCAAGGTAGGACAATTAATAGACGTAATAGGAGTAACTAAGGGGAAAGGATTCCAAGGAGTTGTTAAAAGGTATAGTACAGTGGAGTTACCTAGATGGCATAAACATAGGAAAGGCAGTAGAAAGGCAGGTACCAAAGGTCCATCTCTAGGAACTCCCAGCTATACTCCCCAGCCTGGTCAAATGGGATTCCATAGAAGAACATCTTACAACAAAAGAATTCTGAAAATATCATCCGATCCAAATGAGATAAATCCTGCAGGCGGTTTCGTTAATTATGGCTTTGTTAGCGGTAAATATGTAGTTGTTAAGGGTTCTGTACAAGGATCTAAGAAGAGACCTCTATTTCTGAGGTATCCTATAAGGCCGTTCCAGATCCCTGCAGAGGCTCCACAAGTTACATATATAGACATTTTCAGTAAACAAGGGTGAGATAGAATGATGTATCTGGAACTATCACAAAAGAAGGCCCAAGTATTTTCTAGAGAGGGGAAGACGGAGAACGAAATAAGCCTTCCATTGATATTCAGCTATCCCTTGAGAGAAGATCTAATAAGGAGAGCTTTTCATGCCTCATTTACTAGTGGGCTTCAACCCAAAGGAAGAGATCCTAACGCTGGAAGAAGAACTTCCGCAGAAAGTTTTGGAATAAATTTAGGAATGGCCAGAGTTCCTAGAGTAAAGATTAGCGGAGACGCAGCGTTGGCACCTAATACTGTCGGAGGTAGGGCTTCATTTCCTCCATCTCCTAGAGAGAAGATAGTCGAATATATCAATAAGAAAGAGATGAAAATGGCTGTAATCAGTGCTTTGAGTGCTACCACAGACTTGGAGTTAGTTAAGAAAAGAGGCCATAAGTTCTCATCTTCTAACCTGCCAATTATAATCAAGGATGATGTAGCACAGTTATCTAAAGCGTCTGAGATCGAGAAGTTATTAGACGCTCTAGGGGTATTGCAGGACGTTGAAAGGGTAAAGCAGGGAAGATCGATACGAGCTGGTAAAGGTAAGATGAGGGGAAGAAAGTACAAGGTGCCTAGAGGTCCTCTTTTAGTAACGCATTCCTTCGATTTACCCATAATTAGAGCTTTTAGAAATCTTGCCGGTGCAGACGTTACTACATCGTCCGAAGTCAGCATAATCCATCTAGCTCCAGGGGGGTTAGCAGGCAGATTAACAATATATACGGAGAGCTCAATTACTGAGTTAAACAAAAGGCTTGGTGCTAAGGAATGAGCGTAATTTTAAGTGGTGTGGCGGCGGAGAAAGCCATAAGGCTTATTGAAAGCGCCAACACAATAGTTTTGATCGTAGATAGAAAGGCTACGAAAATAGAGGTCAAAAAAGAGGTAGAGGAACTTTTCGAGGTCAAGGTTCAGAAGGTAAATATTGAGATAACTCCTCGCGGTGAAAAGAAGGCATTTGTTAAGCTATCATCCGAATATAAAGCCAGTGATTTAGCTGGAAAGTTGGGTATATTCTAAAGGTGGTTTGAATGGGTAAAAGTCTATTACAACAGAGGGCTGGAAGAGGTAATATAAATTTCAGAAACCCGGGATGGCAGAAAGTAGGTAAAGCAAGATATCCAAACATACAAGGCCATTTGATAGGGAAAGTAATTGACATTTGTCATAACCCCGGTATGTCAGCTCCTTTAGCTGAAATAAAACTAGAAGATGGAACTAAATTCTTTACTCAAGCTGTACAAGGTCTTAGAATAGGGCAGAAAATAGAATTAGGGACATCCAACCCTTCCATGGGTAACATAGTAGAAGTCTCTTCATTACCTGAGGGGTCTTTAGTATGTAATATAGAGAAGAATCGTGGTGATGGAGGAAGGTATGCTAGGGTAGCTGGCAGTTATGGTATAGTTATAGGTAAGTCTGAAGATAAAGTAATGATAAAGTTACCATCTGATAAGATCATAGCAGTAGAGCAAAATGCAAGGGCTACTGTAGGCGTAGTCGCAGGAGGAGGTGTGACAGAGAAACCTATACTGAAAGCGGGAAATAACTATTGGAGATTCAAGGCTAAAGCTAAGAAGTGGCCTCATGTAAGAGGAGTGGCAATGAATGTGGCGGATCATCCTCATGGTGGAGGGTTACATGCCAGCGTAAGCAGGCCATCTACAGTATCGCGTAATGCACCACCGGGAAGAAAAGTAGGACATATAGCAGCAAGAAGAACTGGAAGGAGGGAGAGTAAGTGAATTTTAAATATTCTATGAAAGGTGAATAATCGTATGTCATTAGAAATACTGCCTGAATGGAGAAAGTTCAAATACAGAGGTAAGACTTTGGATGAGCTAATGTCAATGCCAATGGACGAGTTCATAAGACTTTTACCGTCAAGGCAAAGAAGATCTCTTAACAGGGGATTTACTGATGCACAGCGTGCTCTGCTTGAGAAGATGAGGAAGTATAGAAGGGAAGGGAAAAACAAGACAATAAAAACGCATGTTAGAAGCTTAGTGATTCTACCTGAGATGGTAGGGCTTAAATTAGCTGTATTCAATGGGAAAGAGTTTGTAGAATTCACGGTGATACCTGAAATGATAGGTCATTACTTGGGCGAATATTCAATCACTACAAAGAAGGTAGAACATGGAGAGCCTGGTCTGAAGGCCACAAGGTCAAGTCTGTTCATGGCAATGAAGGGATGATAAAATGAGTAAATGGATATATCCAGAATTAAAATACGAGGAGTCAAAGGTAGCTAAGGCTGTAGTGAGGGAGGCTCCAGTTTCTATAAGAGATTTATATAACGTATGTAAAGCGGTCAGAGGGATGAAGTTAACTCAAGCGAAATCATACTTGCAAAATGTGATAGACATGAAAGAGGCTGTACCTTATTGGAGGTATAACACTGGTGCTTCTCATAAATCAAATCTAGAAGAACGTTGGGGTATAAAATCAGGTAGATATCCTCGTAAGGCAGCTAAATATGTGTTAAAGCTCCTAGACAATTTAGAAGTCAATGCAAGTTCTAAGGGGCTAGACACTGAGAAATTAAAGATAGTTCATATTGCAGCTCATAAAGGACTGACACTAAAGAGGTTTATTCCACGTGCATTTGGAAGGTCTTCGAAGAAATATAGATACACCTCAAATATTGAGGCAGTAGTAGCTGAGGTGGATTAAGATGGTAAATGTAAGGAAATATTTCCTTCAAAAATATATGACAAGAGTTATGGTAGACCAGTACTTAGCTAAGCAGTTTTATAACGCTGAATATTCAGGCGTTGAAATAAATAGAAGCCCTATCGGCACTCGTGTAATAATTTATGCCGGTAGGCCAGCTATGATAATAGGTAAGCAAGGAAGAACAATAAAACAGCTTGCCCAGATATTGGAAAAGTATTATCAAATAGAGAACCCGCAAATCACTGTCACCAATGTGGAGAAACCTGAACTTGATGCCAGACTTATGGCTTTTAGATTAGCAATAACTTTAGAAAAGGGTTATCATTTCAGGCGTGCAGCATTTATTACAGTTAGGAAAATAATGAATGCAGGCGCTTTAGGTACTGAGGTAGTAATAAGCGGAAAACTTAGCTCCGAAAGAGCTAGATATGAGAAACTTAAAGAGGGCACAGTTTATAAGAGCGGTCAAAGTCTAGACTATATGGTCGACAGAGCTATTGCAATAGCTACATTGAAACCTGGAATATTTGGAGTGGAAGTTGTAATTACTAAGCCACAGAAGCCTATAGACAAGATAAGCCTTAACGAAGAGGTTAAGATAAACCAAGAGGGAGAGACACCCACTCAATCTCAGGGTGCAATAACTGTTACTAACGTGTCATTCATGGATGAAGGAGCCACAGAATCAAAAAGTGAAACAGAAAAGGGTGATCAGTCATGACGTTAAAGGCTAAGGAAATTGAGAAGATGGAAATTGAGGAGATAGACAAGAAGATAAACGAGCTGCAGATGGAGCTTTTGAAACTCAGGCTTCAATCTAAGATCGGTACATTAAAGAATACTGCGTCTATAAGGAACACCAAGAAGGATATAGCTAGACTTCTTACTATAAAGATACGGAAAGAACGCGAGAAGCCAAGCTCCGCTAATTCTAATAAGACCTAAAATATTTGATTTATATTCTGTGCATTTTATTTCTATTGTTGTTTCATTTATTATGCATGTTTTGTAATTTTATGTTAGTTCTAAGTATGGAACAATTCTATAAGTTTTTATTTACTTATAACATATGTCATGAAGTTTCTCGACTTAATAGGGGCTAACATAAAAGTGTTGTCTTATACTGATAAGTCTATTCAAGGTATAACAGGGAAAGTAATATATGAAACACAGAAATTTTTAGTTATAAAAAAAGAAAACGGAAGAGAGATAATGGTCTACAAACCTAACGGAGTGTTCCTTCTTTCGTTGCAAGGAAAATCTTATAATATACCAGGGGACAAACTGCTAGGTAAACCTTGGAAAAGGTCGAAAAAGATTAGGTGATTTTGCATGAAGTTCTCAGAAGTGAAGGAAGTAGGGATACCAGGAGTAGTTCCCCCTCAGAATAAATGTGAGGATATAAACTGTCCATTCCATGGTACGTTGCGAGTAAGAGGAATGGTAGATGAAGGTATTCTAGTCAAATATAGAGCTAAGAACATGGGAGTTGTAGAAAGGGAGTACCTATTCTATAATAGTAAGTATAAACGTTATGAAAAGAGAAGAAGCAAGATCCACGCTCACATTCCTCCATGCTTAGATGTAAAAGAAGGGGATAAAGTTATAATCGGAGAGACTAGACAGTTGGCGAAGTCAGTTTCTTTTGTTGTTGTAGGAAAAAGGTGAGTTGAATGTCAGAGAAACTACAAGTATTAGGTGCGAGAAAAGGTCTTACTCCGGCATTGCAGCATATGTCGGAAGTAACTGTTGCAGATAATAGCGGAGGCAAACTAGCTATGGTGATCGGCGTATATGGGTATCATGGAGTTCTGAGAAGAGTTCCCTTTGCCAACATAGCAGATTTGATAATGGTTTCGGTTAAGAAAGGATCTCCTGAAGTGAGGAAACAGAAATTCAAGGCTGTCGTAATTAGGCAACGTATGCCTTTCAGAAGACCAGACGGTACATGGATATCCTTCGAGGACAATGCTGTTGTTATAGTTAATCCAGACGGAACGCCGAAAGGTACTGAGATAAGAGGGCCAGTAGCTAGAGAGGCAGCTGAGAGATGGCCAAAAATAGCAAGTCAAGCTACGATAGTAATTTGAGGTGCGTTTGAGATGGTGTCTTCTAAACCTTCTAAACAGAGAAATCTCCTTAGACATGCGCCTAAGCATCTGAGAAAGAACTTTCTAGTAGCACCAGTTGCAGACGATATAAAGTCCCAGCAAGGTATCAGCAGGATAAATGTAAAGAAAGGAGATACTGTAAAGGTAGTCAGAGGAGAGCATATAGGTACTGAGGGTAAAGTGGCAGTAATAGATACTAAGACAGGAAGGATTGGAATAGAAGGACTTTCCAGGAAGAAAGTAGATGGAACTCCAGTTTATGTCATGGTACATTCCTCTAAGGTAGTTATAACAAAGTTGGATTTAGGTGATAACAAGAGAAGGGAATCAATAGAAAGAAAGGCAGCCGAGAGAAAGAAAACTTTAGAAAGGACGCAGAGCACTTCTACGAGTTAAAAAGGGGATGTAAGTGGTTCACTATACTAGATTTGAAGCTCCTGGTTTCCTTCCCATCAACAAAAAGGAATACAAATGGGTTGTAAGGGTATCTCCGGGTCCACATAAGGCTAGGTTTAGTCTTCCTTTGGCAATAGTGCTGAGAGATAAGTTAGGGTTTGCTACGTCCTTAAAGGAAGTGAAAGCAATACTCTCAGAAGGGAAAGTTCAAGTTGACGGTAAGACGAGAAAGGATTACAAATATCCAGTAGGTATAATGGATGTGGTCTCCATGCCTTCATCATCACTATATTTTAGGGTAGTTCCCCATTTGACTGATTATATTACCCTAGTAAAAATTGATTCTGAAGAGGCTAAATATAAATTTGCAAAAATAGTTAATAAAACAGTTTTGAGCGCATCTAAAGTTCAACTGAACTTAAGTGATGGAAGAAACATGATTGTGGATTCTGAGCAAGCTAAGGCTATTCCTACCAGAAGTACTCTCAAGATTGAGATACCTAAGCAGAACCTTGTCAGTGTTTTGGAAATGAAGGAAGGTGCATACGGAATAATAACTGGAGGAAAGAACGTTGGCGCACATGGCAAAATAACTTCTATTAAGAAATCTCAATACAAAGCAGAGATTTACTCGTTAGTTACTATACAAAATTCAGCAGGATATAAATATGAGACGAATTTGAAGAACGTAATGGTAATAGGTGGAGAAAACCCAGAAATAAGGCTTGATTGAAAATGAGCGAGTTACAAGTTCAGAATAATAAAAATAATAAAATGAGGCAAATAAAGCTAGAGAAGGTAACCGTAAACATAGGACTAGGAGAATCTGGAGAGAGGCTACAGAAAGCGTATCAGTTGGTACAAGAGTTAACCGGAGTGAAACCGGTGTACACCAAGGCAAAGAAATCAATAAAGGAATTTGACGTAAGGAAAGGTGCTACTATCGGTGTAGCTGCTACTTTAAGAGGTAAGAAAGCCGAGGAATTTCTGAATAAAGTTCTTCCGGCTATAAACAACAGAATAAAGATCACTAGCTTTGATAAGTATGGTAATGTAGCTTTCGGTATTTCAGAACACGTAGTTATACCTGGTACACATTATGATCCTGATATAGGTATTTTTGGGCTCGATGTTGCAGTAACTTTCACAAGGCCAGGATATAGAGTCTCAAAAAGACAACGTAAAGCTACTAGGATTCCTAAGAGACATAGGGTAACAAGAGACGAAGTAATAGATTATTTAAAGCAGAACTTTGGCATTACAATAATATCTGGTGAATGATCATGGGAAAGTTTAAGCCTCCAACAGAAAGGAAATACGGAAGAGGGGTTCAGTACTGCCGTAGATGTGGAAGTACTGATTCAGTGATACAGAAATATGGCATTTATCTATGCAGGCAATGCTTTAGGGAAGTGTCTTCGGATCTGGGTTTTAAGAAATATTGGTGATCAGAATGGTAATGGTAAATCCACTTTCAAATGCACTTACCACAATATACAATAATGAAGCAAGAAGGCATAATCAGGCTATAATAATACCAGGTTCTAAGTTGGTCATTAACGTTTTAAAAGTAATGCAGAAGGAAGGATACATAGGAGAGTTTGAGCAAATAGATGACGGTAGATGGAGTAAAGTCGTAGTGCAATTGTTAGGTCGTGTGAACAAGTGCGGTCCAGTAACACCTAGATATTCACTATCTTATAGGGACATGATTAGCCTTCCAGATCATGTTAGAAAGTATTTGCCATCAAAGGAAATAGGTATAATAATAGTATCTACGTCTAAAGGAGTAATGTCTCATAAGTTAGCTGCCGCCAATAGATTGGGCGGAGTAGCTTTAGGTTATGTATTTTAAGGGGTGGATTATGTGCAGGCCATAGTTGTAAAAGAGGAAGTAGAGATCCCTTCTGGAGTTGAGGTTAAAGTAGAAGGTAAGAAAGTAACTGTAAAAGGAAAGAAAGGCCAATTAGAGAGGGACTTCTCTTTCGCCAAGGGAGTTGAGATCTCTCTCCTTGATAACAAGATAATTTTGACTTCAACATTCCTGAAGAGGAAAGATAAGGCACTGGTGTACTCTGTCAGAAGGCATCTGATGAATATGATTGATGGAGCAACTAAGGGATATAGGTATTATCTCAAGATAATTTCTACCCATTTCCCTATGAACGTTAAAGTAGTCGGAGATGAAGTACAGATTACAAATCTAATAGGAGAAAAGAACATAAGAAGGATAAAAATTTACCCAGGAGTTAAAGTCACTGTAAAGGGAGAAGACATAACAGTTGAAGGAATAGATTTAGAAAAAGTTTCTCAAGTAGCTGCTAATATAGAGACGAAGTCCAAGATAAGAGGTTTCGATAAGAGAGTGTTTTCTGACGGTGTATTTATCTATAACAAAGAGGTGTTAAGTTGAAATGCAGTCTAAAGTTCTATCACTAAAAAGAAAAACTCAAAGAATAATGTCTAAGTCTAGATCTAAAATTCCTGATTTTGTTAGGTACGATGCGGATAAATACTTTAGGCTAGAAAGACAGGAGTCTTGGAGAAGACCAAGAGGAAGGGATAACAAGTCCAGACTTAAGATAAGAGGATTCCCATTCATAGCGCAACCGGGTTATAGAAAGCCGAAATCCGTAAGATATCTTCATCCCAGCGCTCTTCATCCGGTCGTGGTTAATAACGTGAAGGAGTTAGAGGCGCTTGAGCCTAGATCTAGTGAGGTTATAGCTATAATTGCAGGAAGCGTTGGACTTAAAAAGAGACTTGAGATCATTAAGAGGGCTAAAGAGTTAGGTATAAGACTTTCTAATGGTGGAGATTTATGACTAATTTAAAGGTACAAAAAAGGATAGCTTCAAGCATAACTGGAGCAGGCACTAGCAGGGTTAAAATTCTTCCAGACTTTGCTGATGAGGTAGCCGAATCTCTAACTAGGTCTGATATAAGGGCCTTGATAAAAGACGGTAAGATAATTATAGAAAACAAGAAAGGGGTTAGCTCTGGTAGAAAGAAGTTAAGAAATCAGAAGAAACACAGAAAAAGTGAGGGAAAAGGTTACGGCAGTAGAAAAGGTAGGAAAGGAGCAAGAGTTGAAGATCAATGGGTCAACAAGATAAGAAAGATAAGAAGGTATCTGAGGTGGCTAAGAGATAATGGAGTTATCGATAATCACACCTACAGAAAATACTACTTGAAGGCTAAGGGAGGAGTTTTCAGGAGTCTGGCTGATGTCAGGTCAACCTTAAAACAACAAGGTCTACTAAAAGGTGAAGAGAAGTGAGCAAAGGCGCAAATTATAATTTAAAATTCAGGAGGAGAGTTGAAGGTAAGACCAACTATTATAGGCGCTACATTTACGTTACTACTGATGCTGTAAGAGAGGTAGTAAGGCTTACAAATCAGCATGTAATAGTTCAGTTTTACCAGATAGAGGAGAAAGGAGACAAGACAATAGCTGCAGCACATTCAATAGAATTAGTCAAGAAGTTCGGCTGGAAAGGAGATACTGATAATACCTCTGCCACATATCTGACAGGATATCTAGCGGGCAAGAGAGCTCTCAAAGCAGGCATAAATGAGGCAGTAGTCGATATAGGAATGTTTAAGCCAATAACTGGTTCACGAATATTCTATGCCGTAAAAGGTTCAGTAGATGCGGGAATTCAGATTCCATTAGGCGAAGTTCAGATAATAGAGGAGAGAATAAAAGGTGAACATATTTCGGAATACGCTGAAAAACTAGAGGAAGAGAACCCTGAGCTATTTAATAAGATATTTTCAAGATATCTTAAAAGAGGGTTAAATCCTAAGGATCTTCCTTCTCATTTTGAGGAAGTTTTTAATAAGATAAAGGAGAACGGTGCGTGAAAATGGCTGAAGAAGTACCAGTTTCAAATTTGGATGAATGGACTCCCAGGACAAAACTGGGCCAATTAGTGAAGGAAGGGAAAATATCTTCAATTAAGGAAGTTTTTGATGGGAACTATAAAATAACTGAG
This sequence comes from Sulfuracidifex tepidarius, assembly GCF_008326425.1. Taxonomy (NCBI): domain Archaea; kingdom Thermoproteati; phylum Thermoproteota; class Thermoprotei; order Sulfolobales; family Sulfolobaceae; genus Sulfuracidifex; species Sulfuracidifex tepidarius. Next base: position 1,525,660 of record NZ_AP018929.1, on the reverse strand, counting down.
CCAGAAATAATTGAAGCATTACTGCCTAAGTTGAAATATGAGGTAGTAGATATCAAGATGGTACAGAAGCAAACTGATGCAGGAGAGATTTCTAAGTATAAAGTATTAGTAGTGATGGGTAACAATGATGGTTATGTAGGAATAGGTCTAGGAAAGGCGAAACAACTGAGAGTCGCAATACAGAAGGCGGTAAGAGATGGTAAGCTCAACATCATTCCAGTAAGAAGGGGATGTGGTAGTTGGGAGTGTACTTGTGGCGAATCACATAGTCTTCCCTTCAGGGTTAAGGGTAAAGCTGGGAGTGTTAGCGTAAGTTTACTTCCAGCTCCAAAAGGTACTGGCCTAGTAGTAGGAAAGACGTTAAGCATACTTCTGAGCTATGCTGGGATAAAGGACGCATGGTCTTTCTCTAGCGGGGAAACTAGAACTACCGAGAACTTCATAAGAGCAGGCTACGCTGCTCTTTACAACACTTATAACTTCGTTACGTCTACAGACTGGCCTAGGAGAAGGTGATAAGAAATGGAAAACTTGATGTTAATCATTAGGCTCAGAGGTTCGGCAGGGTCCCCATGGTTCATAGAAGAGGCTCTAGAAACCTTGAGGCTGAAGAGAGTATTTAATGCAATGGTATATCCAGATTCAAGTTCTCTAAGAGGAATGCTGATAAAGGTACAACCATATGTGACATGGGGGGAGGTTTCTGAAGAAGGACTGTCCAACCTTCTGAAAAGATTAAAGCCAAAAGGTAAATCCATGGAGGAAGCGTTAAAGAGTTTAGGAGCATCTGACCTGGACTCGCTGAGAGTCTCTATATTAGAAGGGAAATTAGCTTTCCATAAGTTAGATGAGGAGTTCAAACTTCCTTTGACACTTCATCCACCTAGAGGAGGGTTCAAGGGCAGCGTTAAGAAGCCCTTTAAAGATGAAGGTGAGTTCGGTTACAGGGGGCAAAAAATTAATGAGTTACTTAAGAGGATGGTGTAAAGATGACAGTAAGAGTAAGTAAAAAAAGCAGAAAGTTAAGAGGATCTAGAACTATGGGTTGGGGTCTTCGTGGACAGCATAGGGACAGGGGTGTTGAAGGAGGAAGACAAATTGGCATGAGCAAGGATAAATGGTCGTGGGTAGTCAAATATGCAAAGGACTGGTATGGAAAACATGGCTTCGTTAATCCTACTTCAGTCAGAATTAACGCAATAACTATAAGGCAGCTTGATGAATACGTAAGGAATGGTAAAATAAAGCCGGTCGAAAAGGACGGTAGAAAGGTAGTTGACCTTTCGTCTTACGGTTATGATAAACTATTGGGAGGAGGAACGCTTTCTCAACCCTTAGTTATACAAGTCCAAATGTCATCAGGTAAAGCCAAAGAGAAAGTCGAGAAAATAGGGGGACAAGTAATATTAGGTACTACCTCATAACTTTTTTTGAGTTTCATGTCTTTTGTGGACGCGCTTGCTACATTAGGTCAATATTTGCCTGCTACAAGTAAGCCTAAATTAAAGCCATCTTTAAGTCAAAAGTTACTTTGGACCATAGTTGCGGTTGTAATATATTTGGTAATGGCTTCAACACCGCTTTATGGTATACAAGCTACAAGCTTCAATAATTTCTTGCTGGAGCAAGTAATTTTTGCATCAACCACTGGTACTTTGGCACAGCTAGGTATAGGACCTATAATAACGGCTGGTCTGATAATGCAAATATTGGTAGGTTCTAAGCTAATAAATATAAATCTAAACAACGAGGATGATAAAGCAAAGTTCACAGAAGCCCAGAAAGGGCTTGCATTCATATTCATAATTATTGAGTCTTTACTGTTCGGATACGTTTTAACGAGGAGCTCTACAATTTCAGGTTCCCTTCTTGTGGTAGTTTCAGCAGTAACTGCTCAGCTAATAATAGCCACTTACATAATTTTGATGCTTGACGAGTTAGTTCAGAAGGGATGGGGACTAGGTTCTGGCGTCAGTCTATTCATAATGGCTGGAGTACTTAAGATAATGTTCTGGGACATGTTTGGAATAGTGAACGTCAGTTCACAGAACTTGCCTGTAGGCTTCTTCCCCACTCTTGTGACTACTCTAGCTTCTGGAGGAAACTTACTTAATGTAATAGTAGATACAACGAAACCTTTTCAGCCAGATTTGGTGGGACTGATTACCACTATATCATTGATATTCCTTATTGTTTATTTGACTACAATAGTTATAGAAATACCTGTAACTTCACAGAAGCTGAGGGGAATAAGGAGAACTATACCTCTTAATTTCCTTTATGTCAGCAGCATACCAGTGATCTTCGTTAGCGTTCTTGGTTCAGATATAGAGTTATTCTCTTCTATCTCGTCTTATGTTTCTCCATCAGTGGCTGGAATATTGAGCAGCATAGATTCCTTGTTTTTCTTCCCGCCGCCCAACACGAATATACCTCACAGCATATATTCTGTTGTCCTTGATCCTCTAGGTGCTCTAGAATATTCTATAGTGTTCATAGTACTTTGTGTTATATTTGGAATTCTTTGGGTTGACGTTGCAGGCTTAGATCCAGCGACTCAGGCAAGACAATTAGCAGACGCAGGGGTAGAGATCCCAGGAATGAGAAGTAACCCAAAGATAATGGAAGCGATACTCGCAAAGTACATATACCCGTTAGCTTTCTTCAGCTCCATAATAGTTGGTGTAATAGCAGTTGCAGCAACATTACTAGGCTCGTATGGTACAGGAGTGGGTATACTTCTAGCTGTAGTTATAGCTGTTCAATACTATAATTTATTAGCCTATGAAAGGTCATTAGAGATGTATCCTTTATTAAAGAGAATATTAGGGGAGTGAACATGAAAATAGGAATAGTAACAGGAATACCTGGTGTAGGAAAGACAACAGTAATTTCCAGAGCTTCAAAAATATTGGGGGAGAAAGGCGTTCCTTACAAAATAGCGAATTATGGTGATTATATGTTAAACACCGCTATAAAGGAGAAATATGTTCAAAACAGGGACGAGATGAGAAAGCTTCCTATAGAAAAACAAAAGGAACTACAGACCTTAGCATCTAGGAGGATAGTCGAGGATTTCTCTTCACTTGGTGAGAAAGGAGTTGGATTAGTGGATACACATGCGGTCATAAGGACTCCAGCAGGATATTTGCCAGGTCTTCCAAAATATGTTATAGAGATAATAAATCCTAATGTGATATTTCTTTTAGAAGCAGATCCTAAGGCTATATTGGATAGACAGAAGAGGGATCAATCAAGATCTAGGTCTGATTATAGCTCTGAAGCGACGATAAATGAGGTAATAAGTTTTGCGAGGTTCGCCGCGATGTCGTCTGCGGTCCTTGTCGGAGCTTCAGTTAAGATAGTAATCAATGAAGAAGGAAACTGTGTCAAGGCCGCTAACGACATAGTAGGTTCAATGTTATGATTCAAGGTTTAGAAGGCATAACTGCAATTTTTCTAATTTCATTTCTTTCTAATTTTGTCCTGTATCTTGTTTATAAAAAGTTCTTGAAAAAGAGAATGGATATACTTCTTGAGAAAATTAAATCCTATGAGGAAAGGGTAAACGAGATCTCATCTCCTAAAAGGAAGGAAAGGGTTGCGAAGAAGATCTCCAAGGAAATAGATAGCTATACATCTACACTGAGGAGCTACGTAATGATGCAGTCTCTCTTATTAGTTATTTTATATATAATAGATTTATTTGTAATATTCGGTTACTTTTACTTCGATATGTATTTTCCATTTTACATACCATTTATAACGGTCTATCATAATTCTAAAGTAATAATTCCCGATGGCTCGCTGTGGGAATTCATAGGTTCATACTTCATATTTACTGCACTATCCCTCAGATCAAACTTAAAAAGGTTCTAAGATCATTTATTTTATGCCAAAACCCTTCCTCAGATCGAGATCCCTGTCTAGAAAGAGAGTTAAGCTTCCTTCTGGAAATATAGCTACGCATTATGAAGACAAGAGAAATTCGTCTTCTACTTGTCACTTCTGCGGTAAGCCCCTCCATGGTGCAAAGACAAATAAGTTATCCAAGTTTTCTAAATCTGAAAGGAGACCAAGCAGACCTTTCGCGGGAGTTCTTTGTCACTCATGTCTCGAGAGACTCATAAAGCAGACCTCTAGAGGAAGCTTATGATTATTACTATAAGCGGTCCCCCTGGAAGCGGAAAGACTAGTGTGGCAAGGTTAGTGGCTCGGCATCTTTCTGCAGATTTGATTTCTGCTGGATCTTTTTTTAGGAAGATAGCTAGTGACATAGGTATAAGTGTAGTGGAATTGAATAGAAAGGCAGAAAGCGACTTTTCTATCGATAGTAAACTTGATAGTGAAATCCTTAGGATGGTTTTAGAAGCGAGGGACGAAAATCGGAACGTGATAGTTGAATCTCATATAGCTGGATGGCTCCTTAGAGAGTATTCCACTTTCTCCATTTATTTGAACGCACCAGTGCAAGAAAGGGCAAGGAGAATATCTATCAGAGACAAGATATCTTTTAATGAGGCACTTTTGGAAATTTTCAGAAGAGAGTTCAGCCATTACACTAGGTTCATGCATTACTATGGAATAGATATCACCGACATTTCACTCTTTGATCTATCGATTAACACGAAAAGTATGAAGCCCGAAGAGATAGCCAGCTTGATAGAAAATTTCATTTCACTTTCACTCAAGACAGCCTGAAATGAAAAACCTTTATTTTCATGATAAGGTATGGGAAATAGTATCGTAACCTTAATAAATACTACTACAAGCGATGTGACAGCTGCAGCATGGGCGCTTTTCATTCTTTCATGGGCTGCTGGATGGGCCATAAGAGGTTCTCCTATACCTATATTTAGGGTAAAGAGAACTGGACAGGATTTCATAGAAGACGCCATATTGGCAGCGTTCTGGATAGCTGTAGGATCCACAGTGTTCTCATTCATATCGTATATTGCAGGACAGATCTGAGGTGAGAAGACGGTGTTCTCTCCTTTCTTTTATCTTTATGTTGCTATGAACCTCTCTGTTTTGACATACACTATAGGGGCAATGATAATGGCATTACCTATTCCTATTCACGGCTTAAAGAAATGGGGTCCTAGATTAATAGGGGACTCTATCTACTCGGCTGTCCTGGTTAACGTCTATGGAGGGATATTGTACTTGATACAAGAGATCTCTCAGGCCTTAGGTGTAAGCTGGGCCAACTTCGGCACATGGATAGAAACAGTAATTTCCGAAGAGATTTCAATTTACACTTTTGTTAGGGCCTTCAGTGGTCTGTTCTCGTCCTTAGACCCTGCAATTGCAATTTTCTTTGCACCGCTTTCTTATGTAATTTCAATCTTAACTGGTATAATTACTGCTACTGAAACTTTTTTGGTACTAGCTTTTATAATAAACAACTACTATGGTCTTTTCATAGCCCTAGGAATAGGTCTAATGAGCATTCCTTTCAGAGTTGGAAGAGGAATAGGAGCTTCCTTGATTTCCTTCTCAATCGTATTTGAGGCAGGCTTACCTTATTTACCCAACTTCCTCCAGGGTCTTGGAATGAATCCTCTCGATATAGAGCTAGGCATGCCAACATCTGCGCAGCTAAACAACGCTTTAACTTACATGACTACCATATTGATACCGACCGCAATGACCTCTTTGCTCATAATGCCTCTAGTCTACCTTGGAATTTTATCTGGGCTTTCCATGGGATTATCGTATGCTATAGGAGGTTCTCAGAAGCTTCCGATACCCGTAGAGATATTTTAGGTGATATCTTACATGAAGTCATACGATTTTCTATCATTCCTAATGGCTTTTAATACAATTATAACTTTTTATTATGTTAAAAATTATTTTGTCTTGATCTTGGGTTTAAGTGTATCTCTAATATTATTTGCTCTTCCAAGGCTCATTTTGAGGCCTGCTGAGAGCTAGGTTGTTTCTTTTCTCTCCTGAATTCCTTCATTTCAAAAAGGGTAGTTCTCTGTCTTCCTCCCATTGTATCACTAACGTTAATTACCTATCAGAATAAAAAAAGTTTATGAGAAATTTCGAGTTCTTTGATCATACTTCCGATGTAGGAGTAAGGGCTTTCGGCGATACTCTAGAGGAAGCCTTTGAGAACTCTGCATTGGCAGTCTTTGAATTGATGACGGACACGTCGAAGGTCAAAGCGGAAAGGGAATTCAAAGTCGAGATAGATGGGTTAGACATGGAAAATTTACTATATAAGTGGATAGAGTCACTATTGGCAGAGTATGACTATTCGCTAACGTTGTTCAGCAGGTTTCAAGTTAAGATTGATCAAGATAACCTCAGACTGAATGGTGCAGCTTACGGAGAAAGATTTGATCCCAAAATTCATGAGAGGAGAACAGTTGTTAAGGCTATGACATATCATGAGCTCGAAATAAAGAGAAATGGGCGTTATATTATAACATTCGTAGTCGACATTTAACCTTTTTTTAATTTAGATTTACAAGAATTACATAAAGTTAAGCTTGAGGAAGTAGGATTCATTAAGCATTCGTGATCGCAACTAGATAAGCCTAACTTACTCCCCAATTTCCTTCCAATCTCTTTAAGGGCGTTATCTTCAGGCGTGTTAGTACTTACGATATATATATAATCTCTCGAATTATCTGGTTTAATTAAGTTTAATTCTCCTATAAATATTATTGCTAAAAAATTATCTCTTATGGAAGCAATGCGATCATCCAGTCTCTTTAGAATCAATTCTTCATTATACTTTAATTCTTTCCAGTCAAACGCTGATATTGGAAGAAATTCCTTTTCTAGTTTAGTGAATGTCTGTAGCTTAAATTCTTCATTTATGAATTGATTTATCCTTATTAATTTTTCTCTATCAACTGTGTTTAGCAATGATATAAGAACTTTTGTTGGGGCTTCTGGAGACCCTTTTTCACTGATTCCCAAGTAGGGTTCTCGAAGGGTGTCGCCAAGCCCCATAAAAAAGATTTGTTAGGGTTAAAGTTTTAAAGCTATTAGTATAACATAATTTGCCGTCGTAGCTCAGCCCGGGAGAGCGCCCGGCTGAAGACCGGGTTGTCCGGGGTTCAAGTCCCCGTGACGGCATCCTCTTAGGGAGTACCTCCTAAGACCCCCACTGCTATCCTCTTTCACTTTCTCGTATGTCTCAACTACGTCGGCTAAAGGTCCTACGTAATGATCCCTTCTCTTACCACTCAAGTCATTCTCTATCGTGCAAAGGTAATACTTCCCATTCAATTCCCTTATTCTAATATCACCAAATGTGAAAGTTTTATTACCCATTACCTTATTATTGATACGCTAGTTTAAGAGTGATGATAATTATCATATCAATACATGCGTTGAAAAGTAGTGATAAAGATTCCATATTTGCAAGAGAAATTTCATGTATACCATAATTTAGTAATATTCTTACATGATTTTTGCTGAATAGGTATTTTAATTGATATAGCTTATATTAAATAGCTTTTTAATGAATTGGCTGATAGGTAATTCATGTCTATTTAGTGTATATTAGTTTTTATAACTGTTTTCTGCTAAAATAAACCTACTCTATACTTTTTAAATTATATACAAAAATTATAGTATGGAAAATGCTGACAGGAGCACAGGGAGGTCTGATACTAAAAAGTTGAAAAGGACGTTATCATTCAAGGACTTGTTTTTTCTGTCCATCGGTGGTCAAGGTCCCTTCATCTCCCTGATAGCGTTTGGTACTGTGATGCTTTCTATAGCGGGGAAATTCGCGGTGATTTCAATGATGACTGCGACAATCATAGTCCTTTTAAATGGTTTAGTAATCTACTTTCTGTCTAGGCGATTTTCATCAGGAGGAGGTTATTACACATACGGACTTTACGGGCTCTCTCAACGTATGGGCTTCGAAACAGGTTGGATGTACGTAGTTTATTCTTTAAGTTACGGAGGTTCGCTGATGCTTGGAAGCGGGTATATTTTCAATCTTGTGACTGGTTTATCCCCATTGTATTCTATACTTATTATCATCGTAGTAGCAGGAGCCCTTGTTGTCGGAGGAGTAAACGTTTCCTCTAAGTTCGCTGAGGTATTCGCTGGAGCAGAGCTCATCATATTAGGGCTGATAGCTTTCTATTTGCTATACCTTTCTGATTTCAAGTTATACGATCCCTTCTTTTCTGCGTCATTAAATGACTTTTCTTCTATATGGCTAGGTGCATTATACGGTCTTGGAATACCTACGGGCTACGGTTCAATAACTCCTCTAACGGATGAGGTGAAGGACGCCAAAAAAACTGTAGGTAGGGTAGCAATATCAGCCATACTCACTGGGGGTCTCTTAGCAACATTCTTCTTTTATTCGCTAGATGATATAGGATTTGAGGGCAACTTAACACAATTTCTTGTACTGAAGTTCGGTCTCATGGGGGAAATTCTCATCTCATTAGTTGCCATCTCAGACGGAATTTTAGGTGGTATCTCGTTTCTCACTGCTACATCACGTGTAATTTATAACATGTCTAAAGACGGTTTCCTTCATAGGACGCTCTCCTTAGTTAGAAGAAATAAGCCTATTATATCCGAGATAAGTTCTATAATAGGAATATTTTTACTGGTTATTATTCCTACATATTTAAGCGGAATATATGAAGCATTAGGTTACGTCGGTGCAATTTCAGGTATCTTCAATTTATTCATTCATATGTCATCTAATGTTTCATTGTTAAGAATTTCTTCTAAGCGTTTCAAGCTTAGAAAGTTAGTAGAAGTGGGGATTGGAGGAATAGCAGTAATCCTGTCTACCTATCTTCTTCTGAACAGTTTATCACAAGTGCAACCTTATGTGGTTTATGCTTTTTTAGGATGGATGGTTCTGGGATTTTTCTACCTAGAGAGTCTTGATATTATAAGAAAAAGTCCAGAAGAAAAAGAATAAGTTAAAATATGAAATTATTAAGTTTTAAAAAAGATTACTTATCTAGAGATTATTAATTTGCTGTTTCGTTTAATAGTTATTAATATTTAGGATCTATTGTAAACTGCTCAATAGCTCCTTATGCTTCTGGTCTTTCCTCATTTTCAAATGCCTAAGTAAACTACCTATTGTTCCTCTCCTGTTTTTCCAACCGCAGATTGGACAGTCAGGTATCCTCTCTAACTCCTGATGTATTTTCATTGCCCTCTTGTTTTTAAACTCATTTTTACAAAAAATGCATTGCATCTAACGTCTTTAGAGAAGAACATTGATTTTACTATCTCTTATCTCATATATATACTTTTCTATAATTTATCTACCCTTAACTTTTATTTATCAATTACCTTATTCTAAAATAATTAATTAAACATCATTTCCTGATCTAGTTTTAAGGTTCGAGGTAAGATTTTGTTTAAGCAAGATCTCAACTAAAGAAAGGTATGGCATTATCAATTAGTTGGTGAGATAGTTGAAGGTCGAATTTTTAGTTAACGTAATAGATAACTTGCTGACCTATTATGGCGATAATCTTAGCAGGCAAGGAAGGAAAGATAGGAGATAAAGCAATAATAGTGGGTAATTTGGAAAGAATGAAGACTGTAACTTCACTTTTATCTAACGCAGAGTCCGTTAACGAATTCGCTGGATACTATACTTACACTGGTACCTACAGAGACCAAAAAGTCACAGTTACTTTCCATGGCATAGGAAATTCTTCATTATCTCTTATAGTTAATGACCTAGGCAGTCTAGGGGCTAAGACAATAGTTAGATTCGGTTCCGCTACTGGTATAAGCGAGAAGGCAGACGCGGGAACAGTTGTAATACCAACAGGCTACTCGTTTAACATAGGAGGCTTTGCATTGCAAGAATTAGGAGAATTAGTCAACTTCGCTGCGGTAGGTGATGTAAGTTTAATTCATGATCTTAGCGATAGACTAAACAAATCTGGTATTAAGTCAGTGACTGGTGCTATGTTTACTAGCGATTCAATCCACTCTCATGACGAGAAGATGTTCCAGAAATGGAAGTCCTTAAACCATCTTGCAATAGATCTAGAAGGTGCTGGACTGTATTTTGAGGGAGTAAGACTCGGTATCAATGTGGCTTCTGTCCATCTTATTTACAGAAACGTGGTAACGAAGAACTCGATGAACAAGGAGGATATAAGTAAATCCGAGAAGGAGATAGCTAAGGTAATTCTAGACACGATAACTAGTTAGCTTTCTAAGCATATTTCCTACGCTTTATAAGGAAGCAAGATCTTTTTTTAATATTTTTATATTTCTAGTTTTTTTCCTTCTTGTGGCAAAGAAAAGAGGGCACATGTATCCATGTCCTTTACTGGCACGATAAGGTTCATGAATATTTTAAAATAATTAGGAGGAGTAGAAAGTAGTTCTAATGAACTATGAGTACCTTAGCCTTACATTGATTTTCACTTTAATGTTAGCCTATGCTCTAACCAGGATTAAGATAAATCCTATTGTGGCATATCTTTTAGGAGGAGTTATAGGAACTTCTTTCCTTAGTATAAACTTTAATTCTTCTTACTTCTCTATCCTCACTTTCCTGGCGCTTAACTTGCTCTCGTTCGAGATAGGGGCTGGTTTCAATGTATCCAACATAGGTTCTCTAATGAGAAAATCCATCACTATAGCATTAGTAGAGCTAACTCTGATAACTACATTTTCCTATTTAGCTGGAATATACATACTTCATTTCTCACCTTTCGTTTCTACCTTCTTAGTTTTGGCTTCTTTAGATACCAGTACCTCCATTCTTTACAAACTCTTTGAAAAGAAAAACATAGACGACAAGGACGTTCTGATAGCAGTAGCATCAATAGAGGACGTGGAGGTTTTCTTTCTCTACTCTTTCTTTGTAGCATTAAATGGGTCATTTAGGCTGCTTACTGTAATATCTGTGCTAATAGAAATTATAGTAGCATCTATCCTGATTTACGGTATTGCAAAATTCTTCGTCAATCGTTTTGTGGAGAACATTATAAGGATAGACGACCAAGGTCTTACGGTTCTGATACCCGTCACCTTAGTCTTCGTGTTTGAGTTCGTCTCTACTTCCGTCGGGATACCAACTACACTTTCTATGATACTTGCTGGTATAGCGTTCTCCTCAATCTCTTCGAGCAACAAGGTGTTCAAGTTGAGTTCTCCTATACGAGATTTAGCTCTGATATTCTTCTTCCTCTCCGTTGGTGGTTATTTGAAAATATCTATATCTTTAATAGAGTTCTTTGTAATTGGTCTTTTAGTTTTGGTAATAAAGTATTTCTCATTCAGTGTTGCCTCATGGGTTACAGGATCCCCATTCAAGAGAGCGTTTGGAAACGGATTCTACATGATAGCTATAAGCGAATTCGGTATAATAGTAAGTATAGACGCAATAAGTGAGGGTCTAGATCTATATCCGATTTACTACTTATCAGTAACTGTAGTAATCATTTCGTCAATTATTGTATCAATTATTGATATTAATATAAATAAAATTGAAAATCTTATATCTTATATTTACAGCAAGTCTTACACTCTGAGACTTGTAGACTCAGCTTTCCTTTGGGTTAACAGAAACGCTATCAAAAGTTTGTCCCCAATTGCAAGGTCTAACTTGTTCAAGAGTTTCATCCTTGTTGTAGGGTACCTAATTTTGCCAATCTTTCTTTTCTCGAAGCTTAACAGCTTCATAAGTACCTTAATAGATCCGATTTTAGGCCCTTCGTTAATTGATATTTTTATGTCTAGCGTGGATTTGATCTTTGCTTTAGTTATATTTGTAGCATTTTCATTTCAAATATCAAAGATTTATTATACATTCTATAACACTATAATACTGAGTTTGATGAAAACTAAGGCAAAATGGCTGAGGGACTTTTGGAAGCTTGTTTTAAGCCCAGTATATATAGGACAGAGGTTCTACCTTTTAATTACTGGAGCTATATTTTGGACATTGGACCTAGGTAGCTCCCTGCTTTCAAACGGATTCGCCATCAGTTTAGCTCCGTTTCTATTGTTGGTCGGCTTAGCTTCGATAGTTTATTTTTCCACAGTAAAGGTACCTTACAAGATAGACTCAAGCATAATAAACAAGCCACCTTCAAAGAGGAAGGTGGTGAAGATTACTATTTACTCTATAAAGAAAAGCCGGAAAAGAGTCACGAATGAACAGATCAGAACAAAGTTTGCAAACAAAATAGAGGACGTTGTGCCTAAATTGTAAATCAAAATCTAGTTGATTAAAACTGATGAAAGTCCTGACATGGCCTGGCTTATTATAGTATTTATTGGGCTCTTCCTGACTCTCTTTTTACATATTAGTTCATGTATCTCGTCGCTTTCAAATGGTTGATCTAACCTCATTGAAAGATTGTCGCTCTTAATGATGATCTTAATCTCGATCTTACGAGACTCTAGTTTCATCATTACAAAAAACTCTATTTTACTTGAAATTAACTTAGATTTATCAATAAAATCAGGTAAATTCATCTTCTCCAATATTTTTATGAAATATTCTTTTTTTAACTTAAAATTAAGAATAATAGGTATATTTTCAGATATATTTAGCAGCAACTCCCCTAGGAAGCTCTCCTTGCTCATAGGGTGAAGAATTGTATATCTATTGCTTTCCTGAATATATAGATCAATAGCCCTTTTCATGTGCTTTAGATAATCTCGATTCCTTGACATCGATGCTAAATCCATGATTGTCTTTCCTACTCTGTAAGCATACGACATAAACAAACTTCTCAACGTATTTATTTAAATAGTTCCTTTCATGAAGTGAAGATATAACTAATGCTAAAACCTCAGAGGGATAATGTTTATTCGACAATAAACTGCCTCCCCTACCTTTTTAAAGTAATACGAAATTTGATGCTTAATATAAGTTTTTCTTTCAGGAAAATGGGCGATGAATGAGAGCTTTCAAGGTTTAACTCATATATCCAGAGGTTTATAGTAGAAATTGATAATCAATATGAAATTATAGTTTCTAAAATCATTTTAGTTCTACAAGCTATATACATCCGATGCGTAAAATATGGGTACAGTTGATCCTATGGATAGTTCTGCTTGGAATTTTAGCTCCGTTTGCAGCTACTATATCCAGCTATTTCGTTTACTCTGATTCACCTTTCCTCTCTAGTAATCTAGAGAGCGTACAAGCTAAGCAAATCGCCTTAAAATATTTCAATTTTAGTAGTAATGATACTATATATGTTATCTATAACGGTTCATATGAAAAGGGTCTAAATGAGATATATCAAAACATATATCTCTTAAGGGATGCTCATTTAATTACTCCATATAACTATATTAATAATACAATGAAAGAATATGAGAGTTATATTAGACCAATTCTTGATATTTATTGCAAAAACTTGACCTCTTTGCATGAACTTTACGTCAACCTGACTCTATTGCGTAACTATCTCTTAGAAAATACCTCACTTTTCGCAGAGGAACTAAACATAACCTACTGGGTTCCTCTTCATTTGGATCAAAGTAGTGATAAAGCAATACAGGAGTTTCTGAGTTATTTTAATTACTCTAATGGCACATTAATACAAAGAGAGAGGAACGCTTCTATTCATGTTTTCAAAGACCCATTTGTGTTATGTTTCGGTCCCTCAAATTTCACTAATATTTCTTTGATAGGAAAAGTACTTAATAATCCTAACTATAAGCTCATAATCAGAGACTTAACTGGAGTTAACATCTCATCTCTAGAGCTTAAGAATCCTAAAGAATTTGCACTCTCTCAAGTCGAGAAAAGGATTCCCCCACCTCCTGTATCTATCTCTAATTTTCATAGGAACAACTCCTGGCTTTTCCTGGTTGAGGTCCCTAACAACGAGAGTCTGGATAACGTAGAGAGATTCATGTCTTCTCTTAATGGCGCATCTGTAACTGGTCATCTACCTTTCTATGCTCAATCGGCTTATTACACTCAATCCAATATTGAAATAATCGACGTTACTACAGTAGCTCTTGTAGGAATTCTTCTGGCTCTCCTGCTGAGGGCTCTTATACCGATAGTTATTCTAGTCCTTGACGCTGGGGCTGGAGTAGTTCTATCTTACGGTCTAGTATACGCTGCGTCTTTGCTCGGCTACAAAATTTATTATATCTCTGGTCTAGTCACTCCACCAATAGTATTTGGAATATCTATAGACTATGCCATACTTTTCCTCTATAGATATTTTGAGGAACTTAGGAAAAACAATATGGAGAAGGAACCTTCTCTGAATGCCGCATTTAAAACAGCAGGTAAAGGGGCAATATTCAGCGGTATTTCAATAGTGGTCGGTTTTGCGGGATTTCTTGTATCCCCATCCTCTTTACTCGAAAACATAGGCTTGGCTTTAGTTATATCGTCACTTTCATCGGTTTTCGTCGCTGTATTTCTCACATATACGATGATTTCTATTATTCCTGTAAACAAACTCGGCTTCCCGAGGAAAGATGTCCCGAGGAGTGAGGATGCAAGGGAAGGATATCTCGAGAGAGCTGCAAACTTTTCAGTAAAGAATAGAAAAGTTGTAATTATAGGCATGTTTTTCCTCTTTGCACTTTCTTTAGGTGTGTCTCTTACGCATACCACTAACGGCAATATAGATGAGATAATACCCTCATACGCATCGTCATTGAAGGCAGAAAGTCAGTTAACGCATCTCTACAACTACAGTCTAGATTATGCGATCTTTAAGGGAAATCCGAACGCTAGCTACTCAAAAATACTCAACGTAACGAAATCCTTGGAAAGGGAAGGAGCTATAGTTTACGGTCCAGCTTCCATAGGTAATTACGTTTTGAATAAACCTACGTCTCTCACGGATTACTTTTATGCAGGAGGTTATACTCTCCTTCTAGTTTACGTTCCATATCCGGTCTTCTCTAAAGGTGCAATAAATATGACTAACTATCTCATAGGTACCGGCTGGCTGGTAGGTGGATCTAACGCTCAGAGGTTAGTAATCATCAACAATTCCGAGTTTGTATATTTTCATTTTACTTTAATATTTACTATAATAGGAATTGTAGTTTATCTTTTCCTAGTACTTGGATCTCTTTCAATTCCATTAAGACTAGCAGCGACAATAGGAATAAGCTCTCTGTTCGGCGTCGCTATGATGTACCTTGTATTTGGTTCAGTCTATTGGATAACTCCTCTGGTTGTCTTCGCTTTACTCTTCGGTCTAGGGATAGACTATGACCTTTTTATTATACTCCGTTTGATAGAGACCAAGGAGGAAGACTGGAACAAAAGGATCATCTTCTCTATTAAGAAGACCGGTTTAGTTGTGACTGCGGCTGGAATGATCTTGTCAGGCGCTTTCTTCTCTCTTACAGTATCAGATCTAAGGTTCCTTCAGGAAATAGGCTTTGCAGTAGGAGTTTCAGTTTTGTTTGATACGTTCGTTGTTAGACCTATCTTAGTCCCAGCAATCCTCAGTGTTCTGAAGAAACTCAACTGGTGGCCTAATTTGAGGCATAGAACTTAGCTATCGTGACCACTTTTTCAGCAACTTCCAGAGGATCTTTACCGAAGACATAGGTCACGGGTTCTAGTCCCTTACCCCCCCTATGAAATACTACATCGGTAGAACAGTCAAATACAGATTTTATAGCATCTGCTATTGACTCATCGTCAGCGAAGTCCTGAGGGCCTACTCTAGAGTACTTCAATTTGCTCTTCTCCACTGCACCTTCCACAGAGCTATCGTATTTTATGTCCATCACTGACCTGACATCGGAGCATACTTTCATTACTGTTATGATAACCTTGGACAGATGCCTACTTCCTCCCCACTGTGGCCTAGATGCGGCCATCGGTATTCCTCTTACGTTAGCTATTCTCCCTGGGATCGCTAAAACGTCGTTACAACTTGAAGCTCCACGTCTTGCAAACGCGATGTTGCTTAGAACTTGTGGGATGAGGGCGGAAATCAAGGGGTTTTGGAGCATCCCTAGAGCACTGTAAAGCAAACTTTCGTCATTTTCCCTGTAAAAGCTAGCACAAATGTTGCAGTCTATTGGTATATCCTTGTCTATATTCCTATGGAACTTACAGAACCTAAGGCCACTCAAGAAGATGAGCGACCTTGTAGTTACGAACGACATTGCCTCCTTTACATCTTCTCTTACTAGTATTTCAGAAAGGGAATAAAGTAGATCATCTATTTCTTTTTCCTGAATTCCCATGGATACTAGCTTTTTCCTATATGTTCTCTCATCTTCCTCTAGGTACTGTTTAACTGCAGGCTGAGTTACGCCTAATAGCGAAGCTATCTTGGTCTGGCTCATTCCTTGCTCCCTAAGTTTTTTAGCCTCGAGAACCCTAAGAGAAGGGAGTAGATGATCAGTTATCAGCGAGAGTGGTGACTTCAGCATTGGTAGAAGTTAATTCTAAGCATGATAATAACTTCTCTCTGAAGTTTTCAGCAATAGATGGAACATTTCATGAAATATTCACTGAAGAAGGAATTAAGACCTTCATCGTGGTGGGAGAAGTACAAGGAGAGCTTAACGGCAACACCATAACAATCACTGGGATAAACCTTGCGAGGCAAATTTCGGAAAATAAGGGCGAAGACGTAATGAGAATTGCAGAGTACGAACAAGCTAGGAAATCACATGCAGACGTAGTCCTCATGGACAGGAAAGTTTCCTTCGACATGACGTTTAAAGTGATCCCCCCAGAGAGATTCATTGCTGTAGTGAAAGATTTTGATCCAATAAAGAGAAGAAGCTTACAAGAGGACGTGAAAGCTCCATGGATCAAGGTGGAAAACAACACTGACAAATTAACCTCT
The DNA here is from genome assembly GCF_008326425.1 of Sulfuracidifex tepidarius. Classification (NCBI taxonomy): domain Archaea; kingdom Thermoproteati; phylum Thermoproteota; class Thermoprotei; order Sulfolobales; family Sulfolobaceae; genus Sulfuracidifex; species Sulfuracidifex tepidarius. The sequence continues at coordinate 1,508,864 of NZ_AP018929.1, read as the reverse complement.
GGTTTCTTTAGGTTATTTCCTAATTCCTGGGTGTTCATGTTTGAGACTAACGTTTATTCGGAGGACATTTTAGATATTTTAATTAGTTTAGGTAGAGTCCCGATACCTGAATCGTTGGGTTATAATTATCCTCTATTCTTAGCTGATAAACTAGTAAAATACTATAGGGATAAAGAGTATAAAGGTATAGAGCTGGAGCTATCACCTTCAAGGTATAGGGACTTCAGAGGGGAAGTTGAACATTTAAGAAGAGTAAGGAGATTTTTCTAAAATGGAAATAACTGGGAAACTTAGGGAGGTCAGAATTATAAGTAGGCCCACTGCTGACGGTAGAGGGTCTGTGTCATTTAGGTCATATGTGATAGAATTCCCTTTCTCCAGGTCAAAGTTTAATATAGGTAGATTGCTTTACGTCCCTACAATAGAGAAGGATAAATATTTACTTCTTGAGATAGCAGACTTTCAACCTTTTCATTACGGTATGATAAACTTAGATCCTACAATCCCTCTGGGCATAAGGAACGAGATTATGAAGGGCGTAGAGGAGAGCTGGAACACTGAAGATTCAACAGAGGCGTGGATAGATGTTTACGCATATCCTATAGGTTACGTTATGTCATCTTCTGGATTCACGAAGGGTTATTTACCCCCTCTTCCAGGTTCAGAAGTCAGGATACTTGGCGATGACTCCTATAGGAAGTTTGTATGTCATGAAGGAGGTCCTTCCATAGGCAAGATCTATGGAGAGGAAATGGAGCTCAACGTTGATCTTAGAAGAGCAATCAGATATCATATAGGAGTCTTTGCATTCACAGGCTCAGGTAAGTCTAACTTATCCTCTTTGCTGGTCAGGAAGATTCTTTCGAACTGTCCCGACACTAAGGTTGTAGTCTTTGATGTCTCCATGGAGTATTCAGTTCTTTTAAATGATCTCATAAGTATGTATAACTCCAGGGTGATAACTACCGATAGGGTACCCAAATCAGAACAGGAATTTAAAAGGAGATTTCTCAGAAGTCACGTATGGCCAGAGGAGATTCTAGACCTAAAGGCTAAAATGTTAGAGAACGTAGGGAAGTCCTTCAATGAAGGGAAGGTAAAGCAACTTTACGTTCCCCCTCAAGGTCACATACAGATGGCCTACGGAGATTTAGTAGAGCAGGTTAGAGCTCAGGCAGAGGATAAGTATACAGCAGTCTCGCTGAAGCCAATTTTCTATTCTATGTTAGCCTATTTAGATAAGTTTATGAGAGAGAACAAACTTACAAGAGAAGATCTCGTAGACGATAGGATATCTAGCCTTTTGGACGATGTCGAAAAGTTAGCTAAGGACTCACACGCTAGAGATAACGCTTCAATTTTCACTTTCATCTCTTCCCTTAGGTCTTACATCTCGACCGAAGTGACTGAAAGCGACGATTATGACGTCGAGAAAGCCTCAATTGAGATATTGGACAACTCACAGGGCTCTCCTAGACTTTTCGTTTTTGAACTTCCGAACCTAGATGAGGGTAGGCAGATAGTTTCGTCGTTAGTGGAGAATATCTACAGCAGGAGGAAAAGGTCTTACTCAACGGATCCAAAGGTCCTGTTTGTGATAGACGAGGCTCAGGAGTTCATACCATATGATACCAGAGCTAAAGGTAACAGCGAGACCTCTAGCGCAACAATAGAGAAATTACTTAGACACGGAAGAAAGTATTACTTGAATGCACTCATAAGCACGCAAAGGCTAGCATACCTTAATACCAACGTACTTCAACAGCTTCACACCTACTTCATTAGTACCCTTCCCAGACCTTATGACAGACAGCTTGTAGCGGAAACTTTCGGAATAAATGATTCTCTTCTTGATAGAACTCTTGATCTGGAGTCAGGTCAATGGTTGTTGGTAAGCTTTAAGGCGGCTCTCCCTCATGACGTCCCAGTGTTCTTCGAAGCTGAGAATAATTTAGATCTACTCAAAAAGAATTTAGTTTAATAATATATATGTATTTATAGAAAATAATAAAAAATACTTACTCATTATTTTTTATTATCTTGGCGAGTAGCATTTCATCTATATCTTTAAAAAATGGATTTTATAAGTTAATATGGATGACAAAGGAGGTCTTTCAATACGATTCTTATATAAAGAACCATGAGGCGAAAGTAACCAGGGTTGAGGACGGAAAGATCCTCTTTCTAGACGAGACTATATTCTATCCTGGTGGAGGAGGTTTAGAAAAGGATCATGGAAAGATAGAAGGAGCAGATGTCATAGACGTGAAGAGAGATGAAGGAAGAGAAATATTTCACGTTTTAAGTTCTCCCCTAGACGTCAAGGAAGGAGATACTGTCCGCTGTGAAATAGATTGGGAAAGGAGATACAGGATGATGAGACTCCATACAGCATCTCATGTGATGGCTGCGGTAGCCCTTTCAAAGTTCAACGCTCTAGTGACCGGAGGGAACATAACGCCAGAGCAAGCTAAGGACGATTTCTCTTTAGAATCAAAAGATCAGATAAACGAAATAGTAAGCGAAGCTAATGAAATAATAAAGAGGGGAATCAACGTGAAGGTATACTTTTTACCTAAGGAAGAAGCCATGAAGATACCTGCAATAGTGAAGCTTGCAGGGAGAAGTCCTCCAGACCTTCCTGTATGGAGGATAGTGGAAATAGAGGGCATAGATATTCAGGCAGATGGAGGGCCTCATGTAAGGAACACAGCGGAGATAGGACAGATAAAGCTACTAAAGGTTGAAAACAAGGGTAAGAACAGAAAGAGAGTTTACTACACTGTCTAAGACCACACATACTTAATGCTGGTTATAAACCTTACAGCGAAACTTGAGACTATCCCTAGAAAGTTAGTAAAGAGAAGCGTGAATGAAGAACTATTGAGATAGTTATATACAAATAGATAAATAAAGATTTCTGAGAAGGTAGTGAAATGAAGGAACTCTATTAAAAATACTATAGTTGCAAAGTATTGCACAGCTCCGCCCATGGCAGAGGATACGTGGAACTTTATTAATCTCATCGGAGTCGAAGTTCCTACTCCCATCCCCTTGAAAGTCCACCAATCGTTAAGGAAGAAATTAAATATTATTGAAATCTCGATGCCAAGGAGTAAGGCTGCAGCTATAGGGATTAACCTAGCTGAAGTTATATATACTCCCTCATTGACTATCGTGCCTAGTCCTCCGACTATCATGAACTTCAGTAGCCTTGACACATGCTACTTTTTTAATCATTCAATTTAAAAGTTTTTGGAGATATAGAGTTGATGATGTCTGCCAATTTCAGGGACTCTTCTCTAACCGAAATTCTAGCATGAGTTTCTCTCAGTCCTATGAAGCCGTTGGGTTCCCTTATATGATAACCGTAACTTTCCAACGTCTTATTTATCTCAACAGTGGGTACAGGTAATTCTACTAAAACGAAAGGCGCGTGGCTTTCGTATGTCTTAGCCTTGATTTTCCTTCTAAACTCTTCTAATAGTCTTTTAACCTCGTTTTTGCTCTTATACAAGAATTTCCTTATCTCCTTAGGGTCAACGTTGGAGAATACATAACTGGCTATGGAATTTACCCTCCATGGGGGCAAACGTACCTTCTTTCTCGAGATGGAAAATCCTATTCTAAGACCTGGGATTGATAGTGATTTCGTGAAGGACGAGATCACAGTAAGTTCTTCATATTCCTCTACCAGCCTGCGAAAGCTCTTGAGGTCACTCATATCTATGAAAGACTCGTCCAGTATTAATTCTCTTTTTGATTCAAGGAAGTCTAAAATCTCCTTTTCATCTATCGTCGATCCAGTAGGGTTCACTGGGTAACTCGTTATCACTTTGTCTCCCTTTAAATAGTAACTAAACGAGGTATCGTTCTCCTTCGCCATGTAAGAGGATCTACAGGGGTATTCTGAGTAATTGGGCTGGGGACATGAGTAATCATTAGGTAAATATGAAAGGAACTCTGAGACCCCGTTGTAAACTTCTATAAGGGAAGGATTTACGTCGAGTATTTCAGCTATGTTCTCTTTGAGGCATAAATAATCAATTTGAGGATAATATCTGTAGACTTCTTTCTTGACAGCTTCCTCCACAAGTTCCTTCACAGCTTCTGGAACTCCTAACGGGTTGAGGTTAACGCTTAGGTCCACTATTTCAGAAGGTTTCCCGTTGCGCCACGGAAAACCGCCGTGAGTCATAAACCTCTCTTCCTAAAGTAATCTATTATAACGTTTTTCTCAGCTCGTCTTAGCACTTCACTAAGCGACGATTGGCTTATGTTGAGCCTCTTGGCTAGTTCCCTCTCTGTTACCTTCCTTGGGAAATCGTAGAAACCGGAGTCGAGAGCTATCCTGAGTATTTGTTCCTGTTTCGCAGTTAACGGTTCGTTGTTAAGGATCTTCTTTACTTTTATGACCTTTACTCCCTTAGTTACGCTGAGTAAATCCTTGAGGACATGTTTGAGTTCAGAATACCCTTCAAGGATGAAAGTCCATACAACGGAATCAGCTAGCATGGATCCTGTTAGGATAGAGTATGAAGACACAATTTTTGCTATAGGTGAGTCTGTGGTCATAGTGCACAGGAAAGTCTCCTTTCCTACCTTGGAGAAAGTGTTGCATACCTTCTCAACTACAGCTTGATCACTTCTGACTTCAAGTAATATTCTGCATATCCTGTCGTTTGATTTAACATCTAGTATGATGAAATCTCCCTTCATGTTACTGTCAAAACTGAAAATGAAAGGTGTTTTAATGGTAGCATATAGTATCATTGCTCATTTCTTCCCTCTGAGGATTCTTATCCTTATTTTCAATTGGTGATCCCAATCTGGGTTTTCCGGGTTTAATTTGAAGTCTCTATACAATTAATGTAAAAGTAGATGTTTTTATATATGGATTGCTCGTATCATTATTTGCAGTGAAGGTAATTATAATCGGGGCCTCAGGACAGCTAGGAAGGGAAATCGCATCTTTAGTTCCAGGTTCTTTATTGACTTACAATTCTACTCCAATACCCTCTGGGGTGAAGCTAGATGTATCCAATGAACTTCAAGTGAGTGACTTCATTTTAAAGAACAGGCCGGACGTCATAATAAACACATCAGCCATAACTAACGTGGATAAATGTGAAGAAGACAGGGAGCTAGCGTATAAAGTCAATGCAGTCTCTGCAAAATTCATAACTAGGTCTGCATCTGTGGTTGGGGCTTATCTAGTTCATATATCTACGGATTACGTCTTTGATGGTGAGAAGGGGATGTATAAGGAAGACGACTTACCAAATCCAGTGAACTATTATGGGTTAACGAAACTCTTAGGCGAAACATACGTTCTCTCTTACGATTTATCTTTAGTGATTAGGACATCTGGAGTATTTGGTAGCAAATCTAACTTTCCAACATTCGTAATGGAGAACTTAAAGAGGGGCAATCCTGTAAAAGTGGTCAGGTCGATTTATTCCCCTATTCACGCAAAGATGTTAGCTAAGGCAATAGTAGAGATACTCCCACAGAGGAGAACAGGGATATTGAACATAGCAGGAGAAAGAATATCAAGAGAAGATTTAGCCTTGATGATAGCTAGGAAGTTAGGTGCGGAAAATTTGATTTCGGTAGTTCCAGACAGTGAAATGAAATGGAAGGCAAGAAGGCCCAGAGACTCATCTTTAGATATAAGCAGGGCAAAGTCGATCATTTCTTTCGATTTTTATGACACAGAGAAGAACCTTATGATGGGTGTCTAGGATGCCGTTTGAGTTCAAGAAAACCGAGATAGAAGGAGTGTTGTTAGTAGAAACAAGAAAGTTCGATGACAGGAGGGGATTTTTCGTGGAGCTATTTAAGGAGAATCAGATGAAAGGTATACCTAATTTCGTTCAGGGTAACATGAGCTTTTCAGTAGCAGGTGTAATAAGAGGGTTGCACTATCAGATCAATCCGTTTCCTCAGGGGAAGCTGGTCACAGTAGCTAATGGGAGAATTTTGGACGTAGCCGTAGACATAAGGAGAAGCTCCCCCACTTTCGGTAAGTTCGTCAAAGCTGAGCTTACCCCTGGGAGAATGTTATGGATACCCCCGGGTTTCGCTCACGGTTTTCAAGCTATGGAGGACTCTGTTGTGATTTACTTCATTACACATTCTACATACTCTCCTCAACATGAAAGGTGCATAAACTGGAACGATGAGGAAATAGGTATAGATTGGCCACTGAAGAACTGGATATTAAGCGATAAAGATGCTCTTTGTCCAAAGCTATCCTCTGCCGAAATCAACTTCATCTGAACAGTGATTTCATGAAGGCTAGAGATCTGTTCAACCTGGCCAATGACCTTCTTAACGAGGGGATAATGGAGGACTCCTGCGAGATCTTCTTTAGATCAGCAGTAGAGGCAGTAAAGGTCATAGGCGAGAGAATAGGCGCTTCCATATTGGACGATATTAAGGAAAAGGGAACTTGGGAGGTTCAAGATTTGTTTAAAGTAATTCTAGAGGCCGAAGAGAGGGGGATACATGTGAGAAGATATTGGAACTCAGCTATGGTTATCCTTAACTGCGACGGTACTCCAGCGCTCACCCAAGAGCTATCCAAAGACGTGCTCAAATTGATAGAGATCTCTGAGGAGCTATCAAAGAAGGGAAGTACTTGAAGGTGAGAAAATAATCTAGTCTTATTAGTAATTTATTACGAAAAGTAGATCCCAAATTTATCCTTTTTAAAAGAGAGGAGAAGGGAAAATTTCTACCTTCCGACGATGAATTCTTATATTAGGAAATCTTTAAACCACCCTGAGGCTATCAACTCACTTAATGCAGTTCTCCTGAGGTTAACGTAGTTAGATACTTCATTACAATGACAAGGTTCATCCTTTCCAAGGACTTCTACGGCGTACCAGTATTCCACTGGGTCGTAATACGATATCTCATCCTTCGAAACGCTCTCCACAAGAGGGCTAATGCTCATAGGATTTGTATCTATTTCCATTATGTCTTTAACCAAGTGAGAAGGAATCCTCTTAGAAATTCCCATGTTCATGACCCCCGTCATTGCCCTACTATAAGTAGATAGTGAGCTCGAAATCATCAACGAAGCGGACAAGATATACTCGTTCAGGGTAAGCATGTTATCCTCATGGGACTTAACTATGTCTATTCCCCCTGTTCTAACTAGTGTTTTTCCGTCCCAAAAGAAGAATCCTATACCTACATCTAAGTCTGGGGCTACCGAAATAGCTTTCCTTGTGTATGCCCTAACCGAACCAGAACGGGAAAGTCTAAAGAAAAGGTAGTCCCTCTCCAGGCCTTTCGCTTTCCTTCCCATAAACGTGAATTCCTTCATTCCCTCGTCCTTCTCAGTTTCGTTTAAGAACAGAGCTGAAAAGAAGGTCAGCTTACCGCCTTCTATTTCCACGTCAGTAATTGGATTTCCCTCTCTGAAAGTATCAATCTTAACTTGTGATAAGAGCAAGTAGATAGATTTCAGGTTATGGACATTGTAGGGCTCCCTTTCCTCTCCCTTTATTAAGAACGGTCTGGATTCAGGTATATTGAAAATTCCCCCAGATACGGTCTCTAAAACTATGGAAAAGAAAGACCCTCCTACCTTTAGGAGAGGGAAAATGTGCACGTTGTTGTTTACCTTTAATTTCTCCAGCGCGCTGGAAGATCTTCTCTCCTTTTGTTTAGCTTTCTCCTTCCTCTCCTCTTTCCTTTCCCTCCTTCTTGGGTTCAACATCTCCATCATTTTAGCTGTGTCTAGATCTCTTGCTATTTCTAGATCAGAGAGGTCACTAGACAATCTCTCCTTCAAGTCGTCTATTACCTCATATATTACCTTATGTAAAGTAGTAGGAAGGAAATCTTTCCTTATCCTAGCTACGTTTTCTCCCTCAAGGAGATAAATGCTAAATGAATACTTGCTGTCCTTTACAAGGATCATTATTTCCTTGGAAGTTTTCAGAGGCACCATAGAACTCTCATTGGCATGTTCGATCAAGTATGACAAGAGAGTAAAGGGATCTTGAACCACTTCACTTATTTGGCTTAAGCGTATTTAATTGTATCCGATGTAACACCATGGAACTTGACGATGTAGTAAGGCTAGCTAAAGCAGGAAGGATGTTCTCTGCAATGAATTTCTTAAAGGACTTTGTAATAAATAACGAATCTTCGATAAATACTAATGAGAAAGTATGTGAAGATATAGTGAAGATGATAAAAAGATTCCCATCTCTCAATGAGAGCTGGGAGGTGTTCGTGGGTAACATAGATGTTAACGAGGTACTAAGGTTAGTCGAAGTAGTTAGACTTTGTCTGAAATAGGAAAAAACGACTTTTTATACTTGTCAAATTAAACACCTATTAGAGCCGCGGTAGTATAGTCCGGTCAAGCATGTCGTGGCATGCACCGAGAGTATGCGGGCCTCTCGAGCCCATGACCCGGGTTCAAATCCCGGCCGCGGCACCATTTTTCGCTTGAATTGAAAGAAAGTTACATTTTTTTATCTTAATGGGGGTTCAAAGGGGGCGGAAGACCCCTTCCGTCAGGGAGGGGATGGATAGCCCCTTTATAAAGTTTAAATATGAAAAAATTCGCGTCTATATTAATGACAGTGATCGACGGAGTAAGCGTCACCGAGACGCCTTGGTTAAAGCGAGGGTCGATGTGGTACGCTTCTGCTCCAATCATTAGTACTCCGGGCACGTGAGATGTTCGCAAGATCGGGGTTGGAACGACCCTTAGGGCCTGTGGAGCTCCGCCCTCTACCGGTACTTCGGTACTGGCAAGGTGGAGCTGGGAAGCAGGAAGCCTTGTCCGTGAGGGCGGGGTGAGTTCACAAAGATAAGGTATTTACAACGAAGAAGGATATTTTTGCAACACTTTCGCCATTTAATAATACTCTGTCCTATCAAAGTAAAGGTTGACGTAAACAAACTTGATAATGAGCAAAAATAAGCATATTGAGAAGGCTATAGAAAAAATGGACTTAGCTATCTCGTATTACGATTACTCTCGAATTAGTTCAATCGGATTTTGGATAGATCTATAAATTTTCATGTAACAAGATTGGCGTGGACTACGGCAAAGCAAACGCTGTCAATGTTTCTATGATCCTCATGAGCATATCAATGTTGATTTATAATAATTCTTATCTTAATGTTTTCATTATAGCAGGTAATCTAATTATCTTAATAATTGCAGGATTTTTTCTATTTACAAGACTTAACATGCCTAACTCATGGTTGCTAATTGATATAGAATTTTTCTTTTCTCTATTTGAGATTTTCTATTTTAGGTATAGCGTTATAATTAGCAAGATTATTAATCCACTTTACTATCAAGAATTTTTCTTAATTACTTTATTATTGTTCATAATACTCTTTGTCTCTATTTTCCTGCTCTCAAGGATCTATGATAGGGTTCCAGAGTTCACTTTGATATATTTGATAGTAGTCTCTTTACTCTTCTCTTCGTTTGCACGTTTAGGTACTGATGAAGAGATGATAGACTATTACTCAGCACATGTTTTCCTTGAAGGCATGAACCCTTATGTTACATCTACTACAGCGTCGGTATATTCCCACTTCCCTTTCTTTAGCCCAGTACTTTATGGTACCCCCTTAACTACTAGAGGAGTAGTTACTAGTCTGGGATACCCAGCCCTCGCATTTCTCATACAGATTCCATCTAATTTATTTCATTTCAACCCGAATTATGTAAATACATTCTTCTATTTTGCCTTTATCATTGCATTATACATTTCTTTGAATAAGAGAGGAGTTAAAGATCTATTTCCCTTCTTAGCGTTACCGATTCTAATTAACACGAATTACCTCTACTTCTCAGAGGGGGGAGTTACGGACATAATCTGGACTTTCTTTACTTTTCTCTCGCTTCAGTCGAGTCACGATAGTTGGAAAGGAGTATTTTACGGTTTAGCTTTGTCGTTAAAACAGATTCCGCTAGTTTTATTGCCTTTTTATCTTTATCACTTGAAGAAGGAGAGACATAATGTAATTGAGTTCCTTGTTTATTCTCTGATTACCTTTTTTGTATTCAACCTTTACTTTATAGTAAAATCTCCCCTCTATTACTTTAGCGATATCATATCCCCTGAAACCAAGAATCTCCTGCTCATAAGTGATGGTATATCACAGATTTCAGCTGGAAATCTTTTCTTTCTTTTTAAGCCGTTCTTCGATGTAGCTATGGTTATAATATTCATAAGTGAGTTTTATTTATTTGTAAAAGAATATGATTTCTTTAAGGACAGTTGGGTAGGGTTTCCCTTCTTTATCTTTTTATTTAACTATAGATCTCTTTGGAACTACCTCGTGTATTGGCCTTTCCTCTTCTTCGGCCTGAACGTCAAAGGTGGAAGAGCTAACATGGTAAGGGTGACCAAAGTGGTTAGTACAGTTTTCTTGCTTCTAATTTCCTTCGCAGTTTTGTTTCATTACAGCTTTCTATCATATGACAATGCTATTCATGTGAAAGTCATTCACGTTAGGGAAGAAGAGGGGGTAGTCAAGTGCATTTTAGCAAATGTATCCTTTGTGAACGACCCAGACGGGTTGAAGGAAATAAAACCGCTATTCAGGATCTTCCCTTACAATGGTATGTTTTCATTAAATGGTCTATTGTGGAAATCTAACTCTACCTCCCTTACTAAGGGAGAATGGGAAATTGTCAAAATTACGCCTTATCTGGAAAATGAAGATTTTCCAGTTCAGCAGTTCGAGATAAATGCGTACTATGGAAATCTGTTAGGTTATACGGTTGTCAATATTTAGTAATTCAGAATTTTTATTACTTTAATATAATCTGTTTTTCCTTATTTTATATTAAGATAATATAAATTATAATTATATTAAATTAACTAAAGAAATGTAACAATAATTTTTAGAAAGCAGTACTATTGTAGAATGATAAAGAAGAGTGCTCTTATTCAAAATAAACTAAGAATAGTATTTTCATAAGCGTCTTAGACACATAAAAAACGAGCTATCGTGAGAAGACGCTAGAAAGAGTAAGGCCTTTCATTTTTATCACTTTTAGTTAATGGAACAACTTATTAGAAACCTCCTTCATGGACTCATTATTTCCAAGAGTTGAGATCAACACAACGTTAACTCCGATCCTCCTGTATGTCTCTATTTCTTCTAGCAGGTTTCTCTCTTCAACGAAAGGCTGAGATATCTCTTTGATAAAAGCGGAATTTGCCTCAGTTTTCACTATGACATAAGGTATGGCTTTTCTGATAACTTCGTTTCCTATTTTCGTCACGTTCTCAGTTGTCGCCCTGAGTAAAAAGAAGAAATTAGCTTCTTTAGCCTTCAAAGCTCTTTTCTTCATTTCATCTATATCCTTGTTAAAGCTTAGCATTAAGCCAGAGGAAACTCCGTACTCCTTGGATATCTTAATGGCTTCCTCTGAGGCCAAGTATCCAGTTTCCCTTCCGAACCTAGGAGGATCTCCGTGGGTGAAAGCTATAGCTAAGTTGAATGTGCGAGCGGTGATTGACAGTGACCTAACGAATAACTCATTCACGTCAGCCAGCCTCTGGTTAATTATGATATCCTTCTCCTCTTTACTTACTATTCTAGCGATACTCCCAATCGAGACTGGCATCATGGAAGGCTCTCCCATGGGCGAGTCTGGTATATCTATTCCGTCGAATGAGTTGAGTATGTCCTCCAACTGAGCTTTTAATTTCTCAAGCTTCTTTTTTGGATGTATCTCAGCTAAAATTTTCATCAGGGTTACTCCTTGTTGAGGGTAATATTTTTTATGAGCTAAGAGAATGATCCATTAACCTTGAATTGTTCTAAATGTAACGGTGAAGCAGTAATCAGGATAGCTCATGCAAATCTTAGTCTTTGCTCAGTTCATTTCATCGAGTGGTTAGAAGAAAGAGTTGAAAGAACAGTAGAGAAATACAAGATGTTAGAGGGAACTAAAAGGTTGGGAATTGCGGTTTCTGGAGGAAAGGACAGCACTACGCTTCTCCATGTGATGAAGAAAATAGCCGATAAGAAGGGGATTGAAATATTAGGAATAAACGTAGACCTCGGAATAGACCAGGGTAAGCTGTATTCGTCCAAGAGCACTGAGATGGCTCTGAAGAACTTTGAAATGCTTGGTATCAAGTACCGCATAGTAAACCTAGAGCGTGAATACGGTTTTTCCATAGATGAAGCGAAGAGGGGAATACACAGACCCGTTTGCAGCACTTGCGGACTTTCTAAGAGGTATATCACTAACTGGGTAGCGTTAGAGGAAGGACTGGACACAGTAGCAACGGGTCATAACGTTAACGACAATGCTCAGTTCATAATGATGGGGTATCTCACCGGCGACGTGAGCAACTTGTCAAGGTTGAGGAGTGTAGCTCCTTCAGAAAACGGCCTAATAAAGAAGATTAAGCCACTCTTTCTGACATATGAGAAGGAAACCCTAACTTATGCTTTGCTAAAGAAGATCCCTTTCATACTGGACTCTTGTCCGAATACATTTAGGGTAGGAGGTAGGACTCAAGATTCCATCAGGAGAAATCTTGAAGAAATGGAGGACAAGGTCCCTGGATACATGCTTAACTTAGTTGAGAGCTTTGAAAGGAAAATAAGGCCTGCCTTGGAGGAGAAGTACTTGAAAAAGGAGGAAGTCGGAAAATGCAAGATCTGCGGCATGCCTACTTCTAAAGACAGAGACATCTGCTCCTTCTGTGCGGTTAGGATAAAGATGAAGAAAGTTAAGAGCCTCACTTGATGGGCGAGACGATGAAAGAAAAGATCTACTATCCAGACGGAAGTGAGGGTGGCTACGTAGATTATGACGGTAAGACATCCAAGGTATATGACGAGGAGGGAGAGCTCCTCTTTGAGGTTAAAGGAAGGTTTCCTCCAAAGATGAGGGATTACTCTTGGATAGACCAAGTCATGTCAAGAGGTTTAAGAGATTGTAGGAAGAGGTTTATTCTGTTTGTTGTATCTCGTTATCTGATGAACGTGAAGAAGGTAGATGAGGATGAAGCCCTTAGGCTCATCGAAGATTTTTATTACAAAAAAGGGTCAGGTAAGCTTTATGATGCTTGGGTGAGGTCTGTCTTAAGGGGAGTAAAGGAGAAAGGCTTTTTTCCGTGGTCTCTTAAAAAAATTCAGGAAATAGATAAAGAAATGTATGACGAGATAAATAAAGTCATAAACAATACATAGTAACGAAAATATGAACAAATGTACACTTCATTACTTTTTCTTAGAGATAATATTTTAACTTCGTTAAACGAGAAGAGTCATATGGAAAAGTATAGTATATCAACTTGGATACTACTTTTAGGTCCTATAGTCGCTTTCTTTGCTCTCACTATATGGGTAGTTTCAGTTTTGTATGCTAACCCAACATATAGGCCGATAGCTCCCATAGCGCTTGCCTTTGCTATAATATTTGGAGTGGCTGGAGTATTTTGGAGGCATAAGTTTGGTAAAGTTCTGTTCTAATCAGTGCATGAATGGAAAACTCACCTATCATTGTTTTTCTTCTCATCACTAGAAACTATTCTAGTAATCAGGCTAAATATTCCTGTCGCAAGAGCCACATAGAACATCGACAGAGGATAGTTTCGCACGACGAAATTGGCGCTAAATTCAGGACTAGATAAACCTAGCATAGATAAAACTGAGCTAATTATTGGAGATCCGCTTGATATCCTTTCGTCGAAAGAGCCCAAGGGCATTACAACGTTACCTGACGTTGCGTAAACTATTATCATAAAGAGTACTATGTCAATAAGGTAGAAAATAGAGGCGTAAAATGGGAACATGGAGACCTTTCTTACATTATTAGAACCAGACGGAAATAAGGCATAAAATAAGTAGATCATAGAGGTAAAAATTTCAGTTATCCTGAAGGATATCAAGATAATATTCGCGGGCAGCATTAAAGTATAATTTAAATTAGCCTGAGCTACGTCCATGCAGACAAAGAAAGGGGAATCTTGTATCTGGATCATACCTCCAATAGAAGTATACCACCATTGGAACGGCATTGAGACTACTACTAATGTCATAATAGAAGAGATTATAATTAAGATCTGTTTTTTATCCATTTTTAATCACAAAGTTACATTAAAGCATAGAGTAGCATTTAGATATCTAACTTGCAAAGGTAGCACTTTAGATTCAAGTATGTCTTTGTTAAGTTTTAAAGTAGCGAAGTTATGCGGTTCAATGTTAGCAGTACTGTTATCTACGCTTACCGTGATAGGTTCATCAAAATTGTTGGTCACATTCAAATAAGCTCCGCTTTGATTTTCGTAAAGCGAGAAAGAGGGTACCTCAGACTGGACGTCGTTCTCTCCTTGCTTTATTGATTGAGATATTCCGCTGATGCCTCCGTAATATAGGAAAAGGGAGATAAGAATTACTATGAGTAACAATGAGTTTACTAACTTGATAATTTTATCTCTTTTCATTGAAGAAAAGGTAAGTAGTTCATACTAATATTTATTTTTCCTACTCTTCCTCATCAGGATAAATCTTCCTGACCACTTCATCAAGCAGAGCCTTCTCGCCTATTAAAGACATGTCGTCGTTCTCTTCGTCGTAAAATCTCCTGATACTTTCTATTAATTTGTTTAACGATGCATCACTTACCTCTATCAAATCTGCCCCCTTATAGGAGTCATCTTCGTAAAGAATTATTATATTATTTTTATAGTAAAGAAATCTAAAAGCACCAATTATTTTCCCATCTTCTACTTTCTTGTAAACTATTACATTAAGGATTGGCTCGGTAAGGGAATGTCGTGTGTATTCCGCGTATTTTAGCATAATAGAAATAACAACATTATGATTAATTACCTTTCATGAGCTTAAGTTATAACTTAACGTTGCCATTTAAAAGTGATGAACCCAAGCGAGCTCGAGGCAAGGATTCCCAAGCTTAAAGCCAAGGAAAGGGATGTCGCTCTCCGTGAGCTTGGATATTACTACTTGCAACTTTACCTAAAGGAACGTAAGGATGAACTAATACGGAAGTCAATTTCATTTTACTCACAAGTTATCAAAAAGGACTGTGTAGTCCTCAATAACTTAGGCCTTTGTTACATGTATTTAGGTAATTGTGAAGACTCGATGGAAGTATTCAATTCAGCAAGGGAAGTATGTAAAAACGAGGACGAGTACATGCTTGATTTCAATTATTCATTGGCTCTCTTGAATTGCAATAGACCGTCGGAGGCATACATTGTGATTAAGTCTCTACTGAAACAGAAGAAGGATCCTCATTTCATACGGCTTTTCGGAAGGGTATGCCTTTCACTTTCTAAAAGAGATTTAAGTTACGTGATGGAGGCAGTTCCTCTCCTTGAGAGTCTGGATCAGCCAGTAGAGGAATTAATCCTATCTTACATTCTTCTCGCTAAGGATCATGATAAAAAGTTAATAGAAAAAGCGCTTCAGCTAGCCGAGGAAAATGGAGATAAGAAGCTCTTAGCTGAAGCCCTTCTGGTAAAAGGTGACCTCCGATCTCTGGAAAAAGCTCTGTCAATATTTAGAGAGACGGGTGACGTAAGGGGAGAAGCGAGGGCTTTATATTTGCTTTCCAGCTTCCAACAGGATAGATTACCCGAAGCCCTTTCTGTGGTCGAAAAGCTAGGAGAGAGCGATAAAAAGGAAATACTATATGATATGTATAAAAGAACTAAAATATCTTCGCTTCTGAAGGAAGCTATAAGGATAGCAGAAAAACAAGGGGACTGGCTCTTCCTTGCTAGAGGTTACAGAGAACTTTCAAAAACGGAAAACGAGGTAGACAACTTGAGGAAGGCAGTAGAATTTTATGAAAAATATATTGAATTTAAAAATAAATAGTAAAATTTAAAACAAGCGTGCATATATTAGAATATAAATCAATTAATAGGTAATAAGATTTCTCTTATTTTTATAAATAAAGTCAATTAACATATTTAAATAAGAACGTTTAAATCAGACTGCTACCTTCAATATATATGCAAGAATTAGACTCACTTTTCAAACCGAAAAACATAGCGGTAATAGGTGCATCTAGGAACAAGGAGAAAGTAGGTAACGTGATCACTAGAAATCTGATTTCAACGTTTAGGGGGAAAATATTCCCAGTGAACAATAAGGCAGAGTCAGTAGAAGGTTTAACAGCATACAAGTCAATTAAGGACATAAAAGATGACGTTGATCTGGCTATAGTATCAGTGCCCAGAGAAGCATCAATAGAAGTCATGGAGGAGGCCGGAGAGAAAGGGGTGAAGGCCTCCATAGTTATAACTGCAGGATTCAGAGAAGTTGGAGGCGACGGAGTAAAGCTAGAGGAAGAGCTCAAGCGAGTCGCATCGAAATACTCCATAAGATTCCTGGGCCCAAATACCATGGGGCTAGTATCGCCTAGTTATAACGGTACTTTTGCGTTCGCTGACATGAGGAGAGGAAACATAGCTCTAGTAGTGCAAAGCGGAGGGATAGGGGCATACATGCTTGACTGGGCCCATAAGAGCGGTACCGGGATCAGTTATCTCGTCACTATGGGAAATCAGGCTGATGTGAAAGAGTACGAAGTTATCCAGTACCTATCAGAAGACCCAGAGACTAGGGCAATCTTCGCCTATGTCGAAGGGATATCGGACGGTGAAAAGTTTTTAGATACGATGCCAGAGTCTGCCAGCAAGAAGCCTATAATTTTCATCAAAGGTGGAATAACTGACAGAGGAGCTAAGGCCGCAATGTCTCACACTGGAAGCTTGGCTGGATCATTCGAGGTTTTTAAGGCAGCCGTGAAGTCCACAGGAGGTATATTAATTGAGGACTTCAGGGATTTCCTCAACTTAACTAAACTGGTAGAGTCCTCAGAACCGCTGAAATCTGATGTTTTAGTAATCACTAACTCCGGTGGTCACGGCGTTTTAACATCAGACGCGATTGAGAGAAGCGGGCTCAGAATGATATCCTTACCGCCCAGAATAGAGGACGATCTAAGAAAGATACTTCCCCCAACGAGTTCAATAAGGAATCCCCTCGACTTGACGGGGGATGCTGGGAAAGATAGATACTCCGAAGCCCTCAAGTTGGTAAGCGACCTAGATTGCACTAAGGTTGTGATAGCTGAGTCTTTACCTTTCCTTAGTACTGTAGAGGTAGCTAAGGCAGTACTTCCATTCAAGGGGAAGGGAATAGTCGGAGTCTTCATGGGAGGAGACGAGGACTATTCCGCTAGAATTATGGACTCAGCTGACATACCTTGCTTTAGCTTCCCTGAAGACGCAATAAAAGCCATAAAGTATCTTACCTCTAGGGAACCACCTAGGAAGAAAATAAGGATTTCTCAACCCATGGAATCGGCATTGGAAATAGTCAAAGGAAAGGATTTCTTGAAGGACTATGAATCGATGAAGATAATGGAAATCTATGGAATAAGAACTCCGAAATGGAGCGTAGTAGAGGATGAAGACTCAGCCGAAAAGGAAGCGAATAGGATAGGGTATCCTCTAGTCATGAAGATTTCTGCAGATACTCCGGTCCACAAGACGGAGATGAAGGGAGTTTACATGAATGTGGAGAAAGATCAGGTAAAACAAGTTTTCCAAGCATTGACTAAAATAACGAAGAGAGTCATGTTACAGGAACAGCTTAACGGTCTGGAACTGTTTGTGGGAGGCATCAAGGACCCAGTCTTCGGTCATACTGTTGTTGTAGGAAGCGGAGGAATCTACGTCGAAGTCATGAAAAACGTGAGCTACGGTATATGCCCCGTTGATGAGGACGAAGTACTGAATATGCTAAAGGAGAGCAAGGTTTACGATATATTGAACGCAAGAAAGAGGGGTTACGATGTGGGCAGTGTAATACGAACTGTTGTTGCCGTGTCTAGGATGATGGTAGATCTAGACATAAAGGAACTCGATATAAATCCGTTAATTGTGAACGAGAGAGGTGCTTTTGCAGTAGACACAAGATTAATATTGAAATAAGAAATCGCATTTTCTTATTCACAATGCTCCTTTTATGAAAAACATATAAACTACATGTCTATATTATTTCCTGATAAAAATGTCAGCAGAAGAAGTAGTGAAAGTATCAAGAAACTATCAGGTTACCATACCCGCAAAAATTAGGCAAAAGTTTCAGGTAAAAGAAGGGGACTTAGTAAAGGTAATATTTGATGATAAAGACGGTGCAGTGAAGATAGTCCCTCTGAGAAACGTGTGATCAGGAAAGCATTTTCTTGATCATTTCAAGTAAAATATTCTTTTTTATTCTATAAATTATCTCTGTATTTGGGGATGACGACCAAGGCTTGTCGGAGTCTAGATGGTCTATTAAGGTCATTCCTCTAGTTAATGAGTCCGAATTGTCTATAATCACAAATTCGTGTTTGCTTTTCTCTACTATATCTTGGTTTATCGCCACAGCTGTAGTAATCAGGTCAGGGTGCGGATGTCCATCTAACTTCTGGACATCCTTATCGTATTTTCTGTAATGGGAAAACATCTTCACATAGATTTCAGATAGAGGAGTCTTCATGTTTAAGATTTCATTCCACTCTTGGTCATTTATCGTATACTCTGTAACTACGTCCCAGGGAACCATTGTTATGTTGAAGCCAGCCTTGAAAACTATTCTCGCGGCGTCTGGGTCGACCCAGAAGTTGTACTCAGCTACCGGTGTTATGTTTCCGTGAGCGAATGCAGTTCCTCCCATCACCCATACCTTTTTTACCCTTTTAGGGAGGGACGGATCTAAAAGGTAAGCCATAGCCAGATTTGTGAGGGGAGATATCGCAAGTATCTCTAGTTTTCCTTCGAGTTCTTTAGATGCGTCTATTATAGCTTGAGCAGCATGCTTAGGTGAGGGCTTCCTTGATGTGGTAGCGTGTATCTCCCCTAAACCGTATTTACCGTGAACTTCCTCAACTGTTGTGAAGTCCTTCACAATGGGTCTTCTAGATCCAGGGAAAACAGGTGCGTCTACGTTGGCTTTCTCTAACGCCCATAGAGCGTTTATTATTTCTTGATCGAAGTCTATGTTTCCCTCTACAACAGTAACTCCAACTATTTTCATGTTGTTCTTAGCTAAGAGGAATATGCTTGCTACATCGTCCTCTGCGGTATCACAATCTATAATGAAACTTCTCACATGTCTTCTTTTAAATCTGGAAAAATAAAACCGATCTCATACTCTTCTCAGTTATATTTAAAAATTTGGGGCTTTAACTGTAAAAATATGAAATGTTATAACTGCAGTTATGAGGACTCTAGGGACTTTAATTTCTGTCCTCAGTGTGGATATCCCTCTCGCTACATAAAGTGCGAGAGATGCGGCAACTTGAACAAGGTTACAGCAAAATTCTGTTCCAATTGCGGAGTCCCACTTCCAACTATAATAAAAATAGTTAGAGAAAATGAAGCTTAATAAAAAAGAATTAGATTATTACAATGGCAGGAGAGAAAGGTAGTGCAGATCTCTTCTTTCCCTTTATGTCTGGAGACATGGGGTCATTTGAATCAAAGATCGAAATTTCAGATACGTTTAGTTTTCTCATGAGGTAGTTAACGTTTTTAGTTAAAATCTCCATTTCACTAGCGTTTGCATATTTTGCTAAAAGACCTCTTAACTTCTTGTCGTATTGTTCAATTCTCCTGAATAGCATTTCCAGCTCTTTCTCATCTCCTTTCACTTCGAAGAGAAAGTCCTTTAGCCCTTTTCCCTGCTCTATGGAATCTATCGCTTCCCTAACAGCGTCTTTTAGACTCTTGTCGTCATTGACATAAATGATGATCTTCTCAGCTTCCTTTGATATTACGCTCTCTAAGTTTCTTATGTTCTCAATTAATTCGTTGAGATAGCTCACCTCAAATTCGGCTTCCTCGTATTCTTTGAACTCATCTTCAGTGGGGAAAGGCTGGACAGAAGCTAACCCATCAAAGCTCTTAGACCATAATTCTTCTGCCATGTGAGGTACTGCAGGGCATATCATTCTTATCCAAGCTGATGCCACTTTCCTGAGCAGTCTTGGGTTCAGGCTCTCTCCTAATTCGGTGTAATCTTTAAGATCTTCGTAAAGTTTGTAAATAACTAGATCGAAAACGTCCTTGAATTCCATTTGACTGTATTTCTTGTTAGCCTCGGCGATTCTCCTTCTCATCAATGTGGAAAGCCATTTGTCAGCTAAACTATTTTCCTCATTTTTGTCTATATCATTCCCTTGTAACTCGAGGATTCTGTTTATAAGCCCAAAGACTTTCTTGAGCTGTTCGCCTGTGGCTTCTACGTTTCTAGGGTCGAAGTCAGTATCTTGTATAATCAGGGCAGAACTGCTCAGGGCTACCCTGATCGGGTCTACGCCGAACTCCCTTATTGCTTTCTCTAAGGGGTAGATGTTCCTTAAACTCTTGCTCATCTTCTTTCCTCCAACCCTTATGAAACCGTTTAGAACTATTTGCTTGGGAAGCATCTCCTCCCCGAATATAGCTAGATGATTGTATATGAAGAAAGGCAAGTGGTTCTGAACCAGATCTCTTCCGCTATGTCTAGAGTCTACTGGATACCAATATTCGAACTCATTTCTCATCTTAATAACGTCTTTCACGTCGATCTCGTTTGTCTTCTCTATCTCTTCTGGACTGCCCATTCCTAGAAGGATGTAATCTAGGGCTTCATCCGTGAGCTTCTTCCCCTTCGCAATATGAGAGAAAGTATAGAACGCTGTGTAGATTGTGGAATCGCTAAGGCTATCTATGATTTGAGAACCATTCCAAGGTAGCTTCACGCCTATTCCTCTGGATCTTCCTACAGCCCTTCTCTTCATATTGAAGATTGCCTTTTCGAAATCCTTTCTGACCTCAGGTGGAACGAACTTTATGAGGTTCAATGAGTGCAAGGTTTGATTTTTCCATTTCGGGTCGTCGTAAGCTAAGAACCATTGGTCCTCTATCTTTTTAACTACAATTTCTGCACCACATCTGCAATATATTGGACCATTGCTGATTTCATATATTCTATCATATCTATCCATAACTCTGAGCAGATCTCTAACGTCCTTTCTGGCATCTATGACCCTCCTTCCTGCAATATAGTCTTTTACTTTTTGTCTCATAAATTCAGGCACCATTTGGATTATATTGTCTCTCATTGTACCTTTATAGTACTCAGCTCTGTATATGGAGTCAATGTAGTCCCTGAGTTCTGCAGGGTCTTCCGTGTCGATTCCCATCCCTGGGATCTCAGGCAGGTCTGGTGTGGAAATAACAGGTATAGCCTCGTCTATTCCTCCTTCCCTAGCCATTAGCATGTGGGAGGGGTCATGTGCTGGTACAAGCATAACCAAACCAGTACCAAAGGATGGGTTCACCATCCTTCCCTTCACTATTTTTACGTCTCTTCCCGTTAAAGGGTTCCTGGCTTTGAGCTTGACAAGCTCTTCAGGAGATATTGATCTCACTTCTTTTAGTGATTTCTGATAGGAGAGCTTCCCGAATACTTTTCTTGACACTACGTAGCTTTTATGTTTGGAGTTTTCGGTTTCCTCTACTACTACATACTCCTCATCAGCTATTGCAATTCCTACTGCTCCGAACACAGTTTCCGGTCTGGACGTAGCTACAGGGAAGAGGAAGCTTTCTCCGTCAAAGAAGATGACATCCATGTCCTCTATCTCGGGCTCAACATCTCCCTTGGTGTCATGCATCCCTACTGGGAAGTTGTCCACAGGACAGAAGCCTACAACGTCAGAACCAGACACGAGATAACCTCCCTTTCTTAGCTTCTCAAATTGCCACTGAATGAAGCGTTGAAAGTTTTCGTCAGTTGTATCAAAAGTTCTTCTCCAGTCTATACTTAGTCCGAGCTTCTTGGCGGTCTTCTCCATCTCGCTCTTGAAGTATTCAGCTAGCTTGAATGGGTCCTTCATCTCTTGTATTTTCTCTTTAGGAATGTTGTAAATAGTGGAGAAAGACTCGATCAGCTCAGTATCTCCCTTTCTAATAGCGTCAGCGACAGATAAGATGGGAGTTCCAGTAAATTGAAAAGCGAACGGGAAAAGTACGTTATATCCTTTCATTCTGAGATACCTAGCGTAGACGTCTGCAGAAATGTATGTTCTACCATGACCTATGTGCATTGGACTGTTGGTATATGGAAAAGGGACTGTAATGAACTTTTTATTTGATCTATCGTTCGACGGATCAGCTCGGAAAACTCCTTTCTCTTCCCATATCTTCTGCCACTTCTCTGCGATCGAATTAAAAAACTCAGGCTCCATATGTTTTTGATGTAGAGGAGATTTATATATGGTTGGAGTCGGTAAAATTCCTGTAGAGGACGCAAAGGTTTACCTTGATGGGTCTTTACTATCCGAAGCTAAGGTATACGTCCACATCAAGGGGTATAGTAGGGCTAGGGTTACTCATATAGACGTTGAAGACCCCTCTCTAAAGAAAGTAATACCTCCTAGGCATAGCGATTATCCTTTGGTTATTTGGGGTCCAAGGGTGGAGATTCCAGTGAAAGGACATCTCTTAGCCTTAGAGAGCGAAACCCTTAGCAAAATTTTGAAAATGCAAGGCAATCTTTATGTCGGAGGAAAGGGAAAAGGAGTGTTTCTTGGCTTTCATAAGGAACAGATACGGGAACTAGAGGCTTTTGGAACTAGCAAGGGAGTCCCTCCTATCTCGAAGCGTGCCTCTTGACCTTCTTTTTCCTCTTTTTTGTGTCCTTCTTTCTTCTTTCAATATCATACTTAGTTGAGATGATCATTAGAATAGTCCCTCCAAGCAAAGAGAAATATGCATAATTACCTATCTTAGGGGAAGAAAACGCTGCGACAATTATTAATATTATCCCAAATATTATAAGTAGTTTCGCTGTTTTACATATGTATCCCATCTCAGACTACCTGTTTATAGGGATTCATTATTCCTTTTTTATCAAAAACCGATTTTATCCCCTTCATCAATTCAAGGAGAGTTCGTCCATTATGCACTTCAATTTGTCTGATTGCCAATTCTCTCTTCTGTATTCCAACTCCGTGTTCACCCGTTATAGAACCTCCCTCGTCTATAACATATTTACATAGGTCTCTAAAGAAAGCTTCAGCCTTGTCTTTATTGCTATCGTCGTAGAGGATGATAGGATGGAGGTTTCCGTCCCCTATGTGTCCTACAATAGGACATTCCATGCCGTAGTTCTCCTCAAGCTCTCTTATCTTTTTGAAGACATTAGGAAGCTTGCTGATTGGTACAACAATGTCTTCTGACATAGCGTATTTCGATATCGATTTTACAGCTAGATAAGCGTAAGACCTTGCCTTGTAGAGCTCTTCCTTTTCCTCTTCCGACTCTGCAACCTTCACGTAAGACGGGTTAGAGAGGGACATACTTAGCTTCTCCGTCTCGAACTCAGGAACATCTATGAGGAGTGCACCTACACCGTGCGTTTCAATATTAAATGATCTCTTAACCGCCTCTAGGACTTTTAGATCCATGTATTCTGCTATCTCGGGCTGAACCCTGTTCTTCCTTAGATTTATAATAGTTCTCCCTATATCTTCTTCACTATCGAAGAAGGCGAGGACTCTCTTAATTTTATAGCTAGGAATGGGAACTACTTTGAGCCACACCTCAGTAATGACTCCTAGAGTACCTTCGCTTCCTATCACAAGATGAGTTAGATCGTAGCCTACACGATTCTTATGAAGTGGTTCTCCTACCTTAACTGTGGTACCATCTGGTAGTACCATTCTGGTCGCTAAAACCCAATCTTTCATAGTCCCATATTTGACGCAATGCATTCCACCAGAACCTTCAGATGTAGCACCACCGATAGAACACATGAAACTACTCGCAGGATCTGGTGGAAAGAAGAACCCTCTGGGTCTCAAGAAAGCGTTTATCTCATCTAGTACTACACCTGCCTCAACATGAATTATCCAATCTTCATCACTGAAGTCAATTATTCTATTCATTGGGGACATGTCAATTATAATTCCCCCCTTAATTGCCGTCACTGCGCCTGTAACACTAGTTCCTCTTCCCCAAGGTATAACGGGGATTCCTTTCTCGTTAGCAAATCTCATTACTTTAACGACGTCTTCAGTGCTCCTCGCTAAAACCACAGCATCAGCTTCCCCTTTGAAATATCCCATGTCCTCAGTGTATCCCTCTACATCTTTCAGTTCCAACCCTATTTTTTTAAGTTCGCTCTGAATGTCCATGTTGAAAATAGGCTAATTCGTGGTAATTACTTTTTTCATTTTACTGTAAAATCATATATTTTATTATGTCTTATAATTTACTTGAGTAGTCTGCTAGCACACTTAGCACTGTTTTCATTATTTATATTAAAGAAAAATTAATATAATTTTTAACTAATGTTTTGTATCAGTTTTAATAATTATGAAAGTTTTATGTTTGACTGGTCTCGACGCCACAAATTAAGGCATCTGAATAATAAATTTTATTAAAAAAATTTAAGTTAAGTTTTTATCTTACCTAGACGATATGGTCTAATTGGTAATTATGAATTATCTTGATATGGAATTGTGGGGAGTAGCTTCTTTGATGGCTCTCTTTTCTATTTACCTACTTTACTTGGTCAAGAAGGGAATAGATGGAATTCCCTTAATTATCGTCATATATCTGGCAGGAAGTATGATATCGATGTTTCTTCCTTTATCTTATTACTTCTCAGCTCCGACGATAACCAACTTAGCTACAGTACTAGCTTCAAGTAGCGGATATATGATCTTAGGCCTTATACCTATAGTCTATCTCATAACTAAGAATTCGAAACCAAAACTTAGAGATAAATGGTTTGCGATAGGTATTTTTACAGCTATCATGGCAATAAGCGAAGCGTCAATGGGACAAGCGTTCTATTCTATTATTTATCACAGTTTTGGCAATCTACTTTTAGGCGTTCAAAATTATTGGTATCAAGCTACAATGGTAGCTGAAATGCTCTTTACTTTAGCTTATGGGTTCACTAAACTTGATCGTGGGTTACGTAGCTTGCTCTTATTTACCCTTCCTGTCATGGCTGTATCTCCTGCGATAATAGACGTCAAATCATATGTTTTCACCGCTGTCTGGATTTCCGCTTCTTTCATGATAATAGCAACTGTGGCCATTTACGAGATACTGTATAAGGAAAGACTGAGGGCATCCAGCTACACCTTTACTGCAATTGAGCTCATGATAGTTTATGCGTTGATGATGAGCGGAGAGTTCGTCTACTATCTCACTGGGTCTTGGTATGTGTATGACTTTGCCATGCTAAGTGGAATGTTTTGGTTCATCTACAGAGGCATCCAAGGCCCATCTTCAATAAAAGGGAGCTACATCAAAGACCAGAAGCTTGCCTTCTCCATTATTGCATTGACGTTCGTAATGGAGTGGTTCATGGGTGGAGTCCTCGACTTTGAAGAAGGTGTGCTTTCTCCTGGAGTAAGCGGATTTATATCATCGCTTTCTCTTGGTTTCGTATCTCCCCTTTCCTATTTTGGATTAGGCTCTCTCTTCGACTTCCTGTCAATCTTCGGTACAGTCACCGGATCAGCTTGGTTCCTAGTCATGATGGGTACTGAGATGGGACTTCTAGCAGCGTTCAGGATCAAGGAGTTGAAGAACAAAGAGAATAAAATTAGATTCCTTCTCATGATAGGAGCTTTCGCAATTTACACTGTCTATCTCCCTTCTTTCTCCCCCATAAGCAACGAAATACAGTACATCCCCTACATGTGGAGCATGGGACTGGGTACTAACGGTCCAGTAACTTCCTCTGTTCTTCTCTCTGGAATAATAGGCACTTACGCTGTATCTGCGATTCTCTCCTTCATGTTCGGTTCAAGACAGATATGTTCGGTCACGTGTTCAGCTCCTTTAATGTATCAAGGGACATTTTATGACTCTACAAAGGCCTTTAACAGGAAATCATCCCTAGGGAGAAAGACCTTGACCTCTAAGCTCAAGCCATGGTTCAAGTTCATTATACTGGGAGTATGGGCTACATATCTGGCTTCAGCTGTCCTCTCTTACCTTAACTCACTAAATCTAATCTCCTTCAGCATTTTCGGTAATGACGCAACTGTGTTCCTTTACTCGTTCTTCTTTAATTTCCTATGGTATGTTGTGTTCATTTCAATTCCGTTCATGGGGACATACGCTTGCGCGACTCAAGGATGGTGCAGTTGGGGCTCTTTCAACCAAGCAGTGTCGTCTATAGGTTTCTGGAGATTGAAAGCAAGGGATCCTTCTGTCTGTCTGAACTGTAAGACAGTGGATTGTGCAAAAGCGTGTCCAGTGGGTCTCACTGACATGAGGGCGTCCTTTATGAAGAAAGGAGAATTTAAATCCTTCAAGTGTATAGGAGTTGGTGACTGCGTTGAAGCTTGCCCTCATGATAATATATTGTTCTATGACGTACGCCACTGGTTGAGAGATAAAATTAGGAAAAAAGAGAAACAAAGTAAAGTTGGTTAAAAATTGTAATTTAAACTTTATACTATTTAAGTTTTTGTTATATAAAGTCATTAATCGCTTTCTAACACAACCTTAACTCCTTGACCGTAAAATTAAACACCCATGGAAAAAAGTAATCCTCTTGTTAAGCTGGTATCATCGATATTCCTATTAGACAAGGACTGGGTCACTCGTGTAACCATGGCTATGATAGTGCTATCTCTAGTGTGGGGAATATTGGGGATCATAGACGCCCTTATGGTAAGAATAGAGGAGGCATCATGGGCTCTGTTTCAGTACCTTCCTCTAAGCCCCCAGGAGTACGAAGGAAGCATAACTCTACACGGAATACGTGACCTATTCGGGTTCGCACAACAGCTGATATTTGCAATATTCTTCTATTTCACCTTCAAGATGCTGAACGTACAGCCCAGGGCTAAGTGGTTCTTTAACATCGGTTTCATTTTGTTTAACATCGCCTTCATGCTATTTGAGGGCCCTATAATACTGACTAACCAGCCTGGGTTCGATAACTACTTCGGAGCTACCGGATGGTACTACCTAGCACCTCTAGGACTGCCAGGATATTCGCTGTACGTAGCTAGCTCGACATGGTACTGGGGATGGATGCTGATGGATATAGGAACCTATATGACAAGTGGATATCTGATATACCACTTCTATCAAGCTACAAAGACTATGAAGGAAAAGCTTCCAGTTTTCCTCACATTCGGTCTCATGATAATGTTATTGATACAGATAGGTTACGCTGGAGAGGTAGTTGCTAATGTGTGGGATTTAACAACATTCTATGGCTTGACAGGGATGGACGTCATAGCAAACCAAGTCGCTTTCGGTGACCTCTGGCATGCAATAGTATACATAACTTGGTTCCCTGCCGTCGCGTCTCTATACTTGCTGATACCTACACTATCTGGTAAGCCATTATACAGTGAGAAAGCCGGAAGGATTTCAGCTCTACTTTACTTAGTGTTCTCAGCAGGAGGAATAGGAATACATCATATCTACATGGCTGACCTTCCGCTAGCGCTGAAGCTTGTAGTTGAAGCTATCACTCTAGGCGTAGTCATACCTACGATGATGACGTTCTTTAACTTGTGGGCTACCGTCAAGGGCGCATCAATAAAACTTAACATAATAGCTCTGTGGACTGCAACAGCATGGGCTGGTTCCATAGCCGGAGGTGTACTAGGCATTTTCAACGCAATACTTGCTAATGATTCCGTGGAACATGAAACTGAGTTCATAGTAAGCCACTTCCACCAGATGATCTACTGGGCTATAGTTCCTGCTGGATTTGCAGTGCTCTACTATTTAATACCGATGATGTCAGGAAAGATGTGGTATTCCAGTAAGACAGCTTGGATACACTACGCGGGATACATGCTAGGGACTACGATGATTATTGTAGGATTCAGCGTAGTAGGTATTGCTGGCTTAGTGAGAAAAGAACTGATATTCCCTCTAACACCAACGTATATATTCGGAGAAGTACTTTCAACAGTTGGAGCTGTGATAGCTGATGTTGCCACGATTGGATGGTTGATAAATCTGGTGTTGACTATTGTAAGAGGAAAGCCTGCTAACTTAGAAGGACAAGAGTTACCCCAGGTAATAAACACTGTAGCCATGTCTATGAAGGCCCCAGACAAAATAGAGACCCGTCAAATTGTCACATTCCCACTAAACTTAATTAAAGGTCTAGGGACTCACATAATACATAGTAAGAAAAACGATAAATAAATATTTTTTTTAAAAAAATTCAATTTTTGTTTTTCCTTTTTATTTTCCTTACCAATCTGGATCTATTTTTTACAAAAGATTTTTAACTCGTGAGCTTTTTCCCCCTTAAGTGATGATCTCGAAAAGACTGAACAGTGAGGAAGGTCTTGAGTGCTGAAAAAGAGAATATGAGAGTAAATGTAGTAGGAAGACTCTAAAGAAGAAAAATTGTTTTTACTTTGGCTTTATACTATTAATTTCTTCTAGCATGCCTTTTATTACGAGAATTCCGTTCCTGCTATTTACTGAGATAGACGATATCCTGAAAGGCAACGTGACTATCTTTATCACGTTATTTGAAGATCTGTCATAAACGTATAACGTCTTAGAATCAGAACGTACTTCTACGTTACTTAGATTCACGTCCCTGAACCTGAGGTCTAGAAGGATCTCTACTTCATTTCCTCTTTGTAAAAAGTCTACCTCAGGGTCATCACTTATCTCAAAGGGTGATGTCATAATATTACTTTTAAGTAACAGTGGTATTAAAGCATGTACTTCTAGTTTCTCATTAGAAAATACCGCCTTAGATCCCTTTTCCTTTAAAAAAGAACTGTGAGAAGTTATAGTATAAGATGTTTGGAAAGGATTTCCAAAAGATTTGGGGAGATTCAGAATCAGGATCAAGCTTATTCGGGAAAAGTTATAAGCCCAAGGAGCCCTTGAAGTACGCTTTAGTCCACTCCCAGTATAAACTCAGCTCAATGATAAGTAGACTTGACGCCCACATATCTAGAATGCAGGAAAGAGATAGAACCCTCTTTGAGAGAGTAATAGAAGCGCAGATGAGCAAGGATACAGCTAGAGCTGCAATGTACGCAAACGAGGTAGCTGAAATAAGGAAGGCAACGAAGCAACTTATGATAACACAAGTAGCTTTAGAACAAGTTAAACTCAGAATGGAGACTATAAGTGAAATAGGTGATGTGTTCGTTAATCTCATACCAGTTGTAGGAGTTGTGAATCAATTAAAGACCACTTTGAAAGGAGTCATGCCAGAGATCTCTCTTGAGCTGTCAGAGCTAGGAGACGGTCTACAAGAGGTAGTTATGGAATCTGGAGAATTCATGGGTGGTTCATCATATACTGCAGCAGAATCGCCAGAAGCGAGAAAGATCCTGGAGGAAGCAACTGCAGTAGCAGAGCAGAAGATGAAGGAGCAGTTCCCAGATCTCCCATCTTCGAGCCTTCCTCTTACCGCAAGGCAGAAGGCTTGAACTCACTTCTTTCTTTTCTCCTTTTCCTCTAACCCTCTATCTTTTTAGCTTGTTTCTTAACTTGTTTCTTAATGCAGGACTTCACTGTCAATCCTTGGGAAGTAAAGGGTAAAGTGGACTACGACAAGCTCATACAACAGTTCGGAACCCAGCCAATCACCGATGAACTTCGAGAGAGAATAAGGAAGGATGCCGGTGAACTTCACGTAATGTTGAGGAGGAAAGTTTTCTTCTCCCATAGAGACCTTGAATCCGTCCTGAAGGACTACGAGGAAGGAAAAGGTTTCTTTCTCTATACTGGTAGGGCCCCTTCTCTAGGTATGCATATAGGTCATTTAATTCCATTTATCTTTACTAAGTGGTTACAGGAGAGATTCAAGGTTAACCTTTACATCGAGATAACCGATGACGAGAAGTTCATGAGGAACCCAGATTATTCCCTTGAAGACACCAGGAAGTGGGCTTATGATAACATTCTGGATATCATAGCGGTCGGGTTTGATCCTGATAGGACATTCATATTTCAGGATACTGAGTACATTAGGAACATGTACCCTCTAGCTACCAAAGTAGCTAAGAAGATGACTTTCTCCGAAGTTAAAGCTACCTTTGGTCTTGACTTTTCTTCTAATATAGGAATTATATTTTACCCAGCTCTTCAAATAGTTCCTACTATGTTTGAAAAGAAAAGATGCCTGATTCCGGCAGGGATAGACCAAGATCCATATTGGAGGTTACAAAGAGACATAGCTGAATCTCTTGGTTACTTTAAAGCCTCACAAATACATAGTAAATTCCTTCCTCCGCTTACGGGGATAGAGGGAAAGATGAGCTCCTCCTCTCCAGATTCCGCGATTTATCTAGTTGACGACAAGGAGACAGTTAGAAGAAAAGTAATGAAATATGCGTTCTCTGGAGGACAGCCTACAGTTGAGCTTCACAGGAAATTAGGTGGGAACACTGAGATAGACGTTCCTTTCCAGTGGCTGTACTATTTCTTTGAAGAAGATGATAAGAGGATAGAGGAGATCAAGGAAGAGTATTCCTCTGGCAAGTTACTAACCGGAGAACTAAAACAAATTCTAGTAGATAAGCTAAACTCTTTTCTGGAAAGACATCGCGAAAACAGGGAACGAGCAAAGGAGTTAGTTAAGGACTTCAAGTATGAGGGCAAACTAGCAAAGGCTATGTGGGAGAAAGTTCATGAGTAGATGGTCTATAGACACCGTATTTCTTTAGATAATAAACTACTAGATTGGTAGAAATTTTCATCTCCTTGGCAATCTGATAGATTGATTTGCCTTGCTCGAAATCTGTCTTTATTTTCATTGTTTCGTTTGGGCTTAACTTTCTCTTTCTTTTCACCAAGTTATACTTCCTGAGTATCCTCAGGACTGTATTGAAGTTCATATTCATTTCCTTACTGATTTTGTTTGCGCTCTCCCCTTTCTTCCCTCTTTCTATGATCTCCTTTACCATCTCATCAGCTATTCTTCCCCTGAACTTCACGTTTTGCTCAATTAGCATCCTTCTTACTTTAGAGTAAGTCATACCCATCTCTGCCGCTATTTGCCTTATACTTTTACCATCATCGTACATTTTCTTTATCTTTTCTTTCAACTCCCCTTCAGTCATAAGAATAATGTAGTTTCGTATGGTTTTAAAACTTTTCCCAAATCTTTTTAACACCTAGTATCATATTAGCTTATTTCCGAAGACTTTCTCAAGTAAACTTAACGGTGTTAAATGACGAGAAGTAAAGAAAATAAGGAAGAGACAAGTGATTTCTCTAAACATGAATGACATAGTTTACCTTCCTATAGGGATTGCTCTAGGGCTATCCATTGCTGCACCTCCTGGTCCTATGAACGCATTGATCGCAAATTCCTCTCTCAAGTCTCCAATTCATGGTACGAGCGTTGGTGCAGGAGCTATGTCTGCCGACCTCATATTTTTTGTAATAACCTTCTTGATAAAGAACGTTATACCTAAGTTTGTTTTAGAAATTCTTTACCTTATAGGAGGTATTTACATGTTATTCATAGCGTTCAGCGTTATGAGTTCTAAATTTATACCGACTTCTAGGAAGGGGAACTATCTTGTAGGCTTAAGTTTAGGGTTAACTAACCCTTATCAGATATTGTGGTGGCTTACAGTAGGGATTTTCATGTTGACTCAGTTTTCGCTTTTCATAGCACCAGGTTTCTTCTTGGGTATACTGATCTGGATAATTACATTTCCTAGATTAATTAATTATCTAGGATATAAATATTCTAAATATATAAAAATATCGTCTTTCGTTGTAATAGTTTTGTTTGGACTTTTCATCCTTTATGAAGGGCTAGTTATGATTGTATGAAACATCTGTAGATTGAAGATTTTACAAAAAGTTTTTAAATAGTTAATTCATGATCTTTAATTTATGAGGTTTGAAGCCTCCTTAGACGTCATACAGCCATTTGGGAGGCGTTTCATTACGAACGAAGGACATTTAGTGACGCTATCTAGTGAACTTGAGAAGGAATGTCAAAAAAGCGGTCTATCTCCTACCATGCTCAGTGAAATAATAGTCGATTTCTTTCAGAGTAAGTCAAAGATCTCTTCGAGCTACGTTGTTCCATTAAAGGGGAATACGTCATCGTGTATAATTACCAATGTGATAGATTTA
Source organism: Sulfuracidifex tepidarius (assembly GCF_008326425.1). Classification (NCBI taxonomy): domain Archaea; kingdom Thermoproteati; phylum Thermoproteota; class Thermoprotei; order Sulfolobales; family Sulfolobaceae; genus Sulfuracidifex; species Sulfuracidifex tepidarius. The sequence continues at coordinate 1,476,699 of NZ_AP018929.1, read as the reverse complement.
TGGATGACTAATGCATTAACGTCAACCCATGTGATTATGACTCTCTCTATTAACGGGGACTCCGGGGAAGTTAGGTTTGTATACCCTCAGTTCTTTGCAGAACTTGCGAAGTCCATTTTGTCTAACAACATGAAATATGAGTGTAACAAGATAGTAATGAATTTTCCATATATGTTTGTTATATTCGATACCTTCAATGCATTCAAAAAGGTATACAGCAATGTAGTAGAAGGTATAGTGAATATGGAAGGCTCAAGTTACATGTTCTCTAAGACTGAGATGAGATCCTTGATATGGAAAGTAGACACCACGAAGGTGGACTATATAAGTAACGAATTAATACCTGAGAAAATGAGAAGTCTGATAAAAGGCGACTACTATTGAGCTTTTTCGACGAGTTAATGATAAAGTTAAAGGAATTAGAGTATCATTACGCTAATATAAACGAAGCGTTAGCTTTTCTCTTGGCATCCCTTTCGTTAGCTGTTGCATACATAGTAGAGGCACCTTCTGTGTTCTCTGTAGTGAAAAATCCATTATATTCTATCATTCTTATCCTAATTCCTATAGTAGTAGGAGTATTAACCATAGTCCCTCATGAGCTAGCCCATAGACAGATGGCCAGACGTTTCGGATGCGGTTCGCGTTTTATTCTTAGCTTTAGAGGGTTCTTAATCACTTTACTCATAAATCTATTTCATTTCATTACAGGTTTTTTGGTGTTCTTTTCTGGTTACACTGGAATTAACTGCTACTTCGGAGGAAACTTCGATACCAAGATACAGGGGAAGACTGCAGCAGCAGGTCCTGCTACTAATATCGCGATTTCTGTAGTTTCAATTGTCATATTCTATCTGCTTATATTCATAGAGCCTCATAATTTAATACGTACTAATATTGGTTTCTTCTTCGTAGAGCAATTCTTCTTGGAACTCTCTAACTTTAATGCATATGTTGCTTTCTTTAATCTCATTCCGTTTTGGGTCTTAGACGGTTTAAAGATAATAAGGTGGGACATAAAGGTCTGGATAGCTCTTCTAATACCTTCCTTGATATTGACTTTCGTAGCTCCTTTTGGGTATTAGCATGAAGATATCCTTTTTAATAATATTTTTAATAATTTTCGGGTTTATAATTGGTGAAGTAGAAGAATTATTAAATCCGTTTTTGCTACTTTACTCTGAGCAATTCAACTATTTAGTTACTCATGGTTACTACTATGAGATTCTAACTTCAATATTTGTGACTAATAGTTTCTTTGACGCTGCGTTTAATGTGGTTTCGATGTATGTCATTTATCTACTCTTCAGGTCTAGAGCGGGATGGCTGGAAATAGTGGTTTTTCTAGTTGGTGGAATCGTGGGGAATGTATTTTCCTTGTTCTATTATCCTCCACTCACATTGTCTGCAGGAGCCTCGGGAGGAATATTTGCAGTGCTATCTTATTACATTTTTCACGACTTCCTCAAAGAAAAAGAAATGGGAATATACGGGCTTTTTTATCTCTTTGTAATATTCATGATAAGCGACTTCGTTTTTCCTAATGTAGATATGATAGCACATATAGGCGGGATAGTAAGCGGAATTACCTTAGGCGGTGCTGTTTCGCTTAAAAAAGATTCAGGAAAAGTATAATTACATGTTCACGTTAGAGGAAATCCTTCTGGTGATAGGTATATTGATGTTTCCCTATGGTATTTATGAAATTATGAAAGGGGAGGGATCTACTAAGATGAAGGTTGGCATCATATCTACCTCTGCAACCCTCTTCGTGATAGAGGCTTTATTGAGTATGAGATGAGATAATACTGAAGAAGGAACACTTTTTTGAACTTGAACTCATTTCTTTTCACGTGATTATACTCGTAACTGGAACTCCCGGTACGGGAAAGTCAACTTTGGCTATGGAGATAAGCAAGGAATTGTCGCTTAAGCTAGTCTCTGTTTCCAGTTTAGTAATAGAAAGAAAATTATATTTTGACTATGATCAGTTGAGGAAAAGTTATGTCATGGATGAAGAGAGACTAGTTAAGGTATTGAAAGAAGAGGTGAGGGACGGAGCTGTGGTTGAGACAATTTACCCTTCAGTTGTAGAAAACCCTGATAAAGTAATACTGTTGAGAAAGGACCCTAGAGTTCTTTATCAAGAATTGATGAAAAGAGGGTGGAGTGAGCTTAAGTCCGCTGAGAACGCTATGGCTGAGGCTATAGGTTACGTAGCTTCTGAAGCATGGGAAACTTTCAAAAACGTTTGTGAAATAGACGTTACCAATAGATCCGTCGAGGAGACAAAGAGAATTTCCATGAACTGCGAAGAGAGTCGGAAAGTAGATTGGCTCACAGAAAAGGGTATTGAGGAGTTTCTAACTTTTTTAGATAATGTTATTACCAGAAACGTCGAACATTAATTGTTATGAGTGAAGGAAACAATCCTTTTAGGTTAACTTCTCCGAAGCCAGCTAGGCAACCAAGAGATTTGAGGAAATCCCCGCCTGGAGTGGAACAATCGGATCCTAAAATAGAGTCAAGGATGAAACAAATAAAGCATAAGATAGCCATATTGAGCGGTAAAGGTGGAGTTGGTAAGTCCTTTGTATCGTCTAACTTAGCTATGGCGATAGCGGCATCAGGCAACAAGGTAGGTATAGTGGACATAGATTTCCACGGTCCTTCGGTTCCTAAAATGTTAGGTGTGAGGGGGCAATTCCTTACTGCAGACGATAACGGAATAAATCCCGTCATTGGTCCTTTCGGCATAAAGGTAGTTTCAATAGATTTCCTTCTGCCTCGTGATGATACTCCAGTCGTTTGGAGAGGTGCAATAAAACATACTGCGATAAAGCAATTTCTTGGAGACGTGATATGGGGAGATTTAGACTTTCTCCTTATAGATATGCCTCCAGGTACAGGGGACGAAGCTCTTTCGATTTCCCAACTCTTGCCTACCCTAGACGGTTTCGTCATAGTCACAATTCCTTCAGAGGTCTCTACTCTTGCTGTTAAGAAGTCTATAAATTTTACCAAGGCTGTCAAGACCAGAATACTAGGTGTAGTTGAAAACATGAGCTACTTTCTATGTCCCTCTGACGGCAAGCCTTACTACATATTTGGAGAAGGTAAAGGAAAGAAAATGGCTGATGAAATGGGAGTTCCTCTTCTGGGCCAAGTCCCACTTGAGCCCGCAATCGCTCAGGCAAACGATGCTGGAGAACCTTTCTTCCTTTCACATCCCGATAGTCAAGCCTCAAAGGAGTTCCTGAAGATAGCTGATTCGGTTGTCAAGTCTCTTTCAGATAAAAAATGAATTTCTTCTTATCATAATCTGGTTTCTTAATGATCTCTCCTTTTCTAACCATATCTGCTATGGCTTGTCTTATTTCCTCAGCGTTGGTTCCTTCCTCTACCAGTAATTCCCTTATTATCTCATCAGACGTCATCCCTTTTTTGTTCACCATGTCATGAATCCTCTGTTCCAGATCTTCCCTTGTCATATTTTAAAATCCATAGTACAGTTTATAAGTTTAAGGAGTTTTTAGCGGAAAATTTAAAAACTTAAAAAAAACTTAATTAACATAGGTGAAAGTTTAGTGAATTATGAAATTAACGAAAAAAGTTTTTTATTGAAGAGATTCTTGATAGTAGCTTACGCCTTGTCAGAGGCAGACGTTGATGCCTTCCTGAGGATAGTTAACAGTGCTGAGGGTAAGGACGTAGATTCGATATCTAGCGATTTAGGTATAAGTAAGAGCAGGGCAAGCCTGATACTGAAGAAGTTGTCTGACGCTGGGCTCATTGAAAAACAGAAAAGCCCAGTAAATAAGGGAGGCAGACCTAAGTTCATGTATTCTGTCAATAAGCAGGAACTCAGGTCTAAGTTATCGAGAAAAGCTCTAGAGGTTTGTCAGGACTTACAGGGGATAGTGTCCTCTATATAGTTGTTAAACGAGAAAGGTTAGATGATTTTTTTACTCTTTAAAACTCAATCCCTCTTATGTTAGGAGAGATTATTTTCTTTATCTTTATAGCGCTTGACTTTGTATTTTCTATGTGGAACAGTTACAACGCAGGGCAGATATTTCCAGCTAGAAGGTCTCTAGGGGCTCTTCTTTACTTTTTCGGAGGGTTCCTTCCAATGGGGTATGTAGTGTCTGTAATTGTGTCCTTTGTGCTTGGATATCTAGGTTACATATCCCTCTCAACCTTCGTATTCCTTTATTCATTTGATTTCCTGTTTTTCGGTCTATCGTTCATTATATGGGGCGTAATCGCTACAATTACCTCAATTATGGCGTTTCGAGGTTCGCATAGTTGGCTTGCGGGGATCTTTGCAGGGTACGACGCTTTCGCTACGATATTCGACGCCTGGACTTACATATCGGACTTCATGTCGTCCTGGAAGGACATTAGGAGAGCTATAGACTCAAGCGATTTCTCCATTCTCGATGTAATAGTGATCATAGCAGCTGCTTTGGGTATAGGTTTCGTCATATCCTACGTTGCGTTTAAAGAAGGGCAAAAAAGTAGTAGAATTTCGTATTATTGGTGAGGTTAATAATATTTTTCAACCGAAGCCAGTCAAGGAGCTGAGGATTCCGCTTGCTAACGCTAAAGCTCCCAGTGAAAAGACTAACAACAAGATTTTATTACTTCTCGCAAACCTTAGCAACGCGTTTATCAATATCAGGCTGATGACAGTTGCAACTAGTATTGCTATTCCCAAGGCGTCATAACTTATGAGCCCTAAAGTATTGGCTATGATATGTCTTGAAAAGAGAACCGTAACTCCTATCGCTCCTAGTGATGCAGGTATCAGTGCTATGAACGATAGTCTGAATGCCTCTTCAGGCTTCACCCCTAACAGTATGAGAGCTGAAGTAGTCATTCCAGACCTGCTCACGCCAGGTAGAGCGGCTAGTCCTTGAGCGAATCCAACTATCACGAAGTCTTTCCAGGTCAGCTCGGAAATACCTTTCTTAGGAACGTAACTCCTCCTGGTAAAGAAAATAGTTATCCCGTCTATTATCAACACCGTACCTAAGATCATCATAGGAACTCCTATAACTGGTCCCTTGACCAAGCTCACTACAAACAAGTAAATGGGAACGCCCATCAATCCTGTAACTACAGTTGCTGTCAGAAGATATTTCAGCATTATAATGTCATTTTTAGTACCCTTTCCGAGTATAGCTAGAATAACTTCCATAAACTCTTTTCTGAAGTAGATTATAGCCGCTATGATTGTTCCTATTTCCATGAAGAGCCCGAAAGCGTATCCAGACGAAAAACCTAGACCTAAAAGAAATGAAGAGACCAGAAGTATCTGTGTCTTACTGCTGATTGGTATCCATTCACTTATCCCTTGAACCAGTCCCAGAACTATCCCAAGAACAATGAAGTTCATACGGTCTCTACGTCAGTCTAATTTTTAAAATTTTTCAAATAAAGTCTATATAAATAATATAATAGTATGGTTACCTATATATTATTATTGTATCTATATAGAGCGATCCAGATCATCATTGCAAATTGTAATTATGGTAAAAATAGATTGAATAAAGGAAAATGTTTAGCGTGAACCCTTATATAGTTCATATGAGAACGTTTAATTAAATTTATTTAATATAGATAAATAAACTGAATTAGCAAGGGAGGCGTGAATTACCCATATATATCTTATAGCTCTTATCGGAAAACCCATGTAGAGTTACGTGAACTTAAAAATAATCTAATAACGAAAGGATAGAGATTAAATAATTAGCTATAGGTTCGAAGATCCTCACCTAAAATAGATAAAATTTATTTAATGGCTCTAATTGATGAAAACATTTAGACAGTAGTAATCCTCGTAAATTGCTAATAGAATGAAAGTTTAGGCATCATTATAATAAATTGTCAGAGTAAAACTTTTCATGTGACATCATTGAGGGTTCTCGACATTGAACCATATATCCTCGTTAGAACTCTCCTCGAGGCTCTTCATCTTGGTTTCCGGCAGTATGATCAGCGTTACTATCGCAGCTATTATACCTAGAGCCCCTCCCACTCCCACTGCTACCGGAAGTCCGAAGTTAAAGAAAAGAAAAGGAAAGATCGCAGAGTTAGCTAACGCCCCTATTCTATCTATTGTAACAACTATTCCTGACGCTATTCCTCTTATCTTGGTTGGAGTGAGTTCAACGTTGAAGATCCCAGCTGCACTAACGTTAGCTGGGCCTACGTTATGCCAGAAGTGGTACCCTCCAAGAAAGAGCATTCCAAGGATAGGAGTAAGAGGATTGGAGAGCGCAAGGGAAGGTTTGAATACCGCAAAGAGGACTAGGGAGATCGCCATCCCAGTGAATCCCATAGCCTCAAGAGGTTTCCTACCCCATCTATCGATCAGTAGTAAGGACAAAGCCCCACCAGGTATTGAAGCTGCAAGAGTCAGGACTAGGCTGAATATTGCAGTGTTAGATACTCCTATTGATTTCCCCACCAACGCAGGTTCGAAAACGCCACCTGGGTTTACCATGTGATCTAGAAACCACAATACACCCGCTATAGCAATGAACTTGGCGTATTTCCTCATGTAAAATAATACTGGTACCTTGTCTACAGTCTTAACGTCGGCTGGAGCTTGTTGTGACGTCTGTTTGGCTACCTCTTTGACCTCTTGTTCGAACTGTTTAATGTCACCCTTAATCCTCACCAAGTACCTAGGTGACTCTGGCACCTTTCTCCTCAAGTAGACTATGGATCCGGGGATTATCGCACCTAGAGCTAAGACCAGTCTCCAAACTAAATCTCCATGGACCCCTATCATGGGGAGTATCAACAAGGTGGTCGCGCTGGTGATGCTCCCCAGAGGTCCAGTAACTCCTACAGCAAACGCTAACAACTTACCCCTGTCTTTTTTATTAGCAAACTCTCCTAGGACAATTGGAGACATGACGAAGTCTCCACCTATTCCTATTCCGAAAATCATCTGAGTAGCTATTAATTCGTAGGCATTCTGTGTGAAAGCCCCAAGCAGAGAGCCAATAGATAACAATAGGGCTTCATAACCGTATACTGCTTTCCTCCCCTTGAAGTTAGACACAAAACCGAAGAGGAGAGCGCCTATTATTGCTGTAATAAAGGAAGATATCCCCAGCAGGACATAAAGGGGAGACCCTGCTACTAGCCCAAAAGCTTTCTTGAGTTCGGGCAAGGCTACCGATACGAAAGTCGTGTTATAACTTATAGTGAACATTCCAAGCGTAGTTATCAAAAGGCTTCTAGCGTGATACGCATTGAAATTTGAATCATCTAATGGCTTGAAAATGTCTTTTAGATTCATCTTTTCTCAATGTACAATCATCCATTGTTATAAAAATTTTCTCTATTTATGTAATATATTTTATAGTATAATATATATCTAAAATAGTTGTATAGATAAAAATATAGCAGTATATACTTAACTATAGTTGAGGGAAGGGTCTACTTTAGCAGCCTGACATGGTGAATTTCCTTAATTTTCGGGTTGATTCCTATCACTTTAGACCTTACGTCAGATTCATCTTCTCCTATGCCCCATAGAGCGTAAGGTAGAATGTCCCCGAAAATCCCTGCAGTAGGATCAACCTCTATCCATTTTCCCTCGTATTTGATCTGACACCATGCATGTGCTGCCTCATGGTTACCGTATGGAACACCGACAGCGACTCTGGCTGGAATACCGTTCCTTCTCATGACTCCTATGAACACGTGAGCGAAGTTGACACAGACTCCGTAACCTTTCTCAATTGAAGCTGATGCGCTCTTAACTGACTGGTTAGCGTCATACCTCATCCTGGTTTTAACTAAAACTAGAGCTTCTCTGAGCTTATCTTCTCCCTCTAGAGCAGGCATGTTTTTGAACTTAACGTACTTAGACTCCTGTAAGAACGAAAGTCCCCTGACATCTGGAACAGAAGATCTTTCAGTAATGTAAGAGACTGAGATGCATGCCTCTCTTCTGTCCTTGATCGAGAAGTCTAGAAAGGTGTTCCCCATTCTGTCAGCCCTTTTCGAAGAGGAAATAAACCTTGGATGTTCAATGTTCAACTCTTCCGTAGACTGCGAGGAGTGTGGAAGAGCAAGTAACTTCCCTCTTTCAACTCCACTTAGGTAAAAAGTAGAGTTAACCTCAATTTTCATGTTGACCTTATGTGAATTATGGTCAAGTCACTAAATTTTCTATGTGATGCGGATAGTTCATCAACGTTAAACTCATGAACCGATGAGTCTGGATAGGTAAGCTTCTCCATAACTACAATTTTGCCCTCTATACCTTTCTCCATCAAGAATCTGGCAACTCTCTGAGGACCGTCGTCGTAAGGCTCTGGGTTGACAAGGACGCCTCTCCCCATCTTCAGGCAAGTTAGTATGTCATTCATGAAAGGTGTAATGTCTCCTCTAACGTGGAGGGTTACGAAGCAGTTCTTCCCAAGGTCTTCACCAATTCGGTCTAGAGCAGCGTTAACAACTGAAACCCCTGGCACAACTTCTACATTCTTAAAGAAAGACTTCGCTTTCTCTACGAATTGCCAGTCAGACACTCCCGGGTCTCCGTGATCAAGTAGGCATACACTCTTTCCTTCATCTTCCCTCTTAGAAGCCAATGATAGCCCTTCATGTTCTTTCTTATATGTCAAGACGATAATCTCTTTTCCCTGCGTTAAAGCTGAGAACCTCTCTACTACTGAACCCCATCCCACAATTACCTGACATTCCTCTATTGCCATTCTTCCTTTTACGGTGATCAGTTCTGGGTCTCCTGGGCCAACCCCTACGAGCTTCATGTATTGCCACCTGTAGCAATAGCTAAAGTAGCCGAGTTTCCGATCTTTAATTTTCTTAGAACTAAACGTGGGTTTTCCCTAGCTGACATGAGTGCACATATTTCCGCTACGCCTTTTATTCCTACTTCCTTTAACTTTTCGCTTTGAGGTGTCAGACAAGGGTTAGAGAACGAGTTCACTTCATCTTTGCTGTACAACATGAATCGCTTGTTAAGCCTTCTTGCTACCTCGCTCACTTCTTCTCTGATTGACGAGATACTCGATACCCTGTCTAGGGGTATGCTAAGCTTCGATAAGACTTCCCTTACGCCCCTTTCTATCAAGTCCACGTCAACTTCCTTCTTTGATCCGATACCTATGTGAAGGGGTGAAGGTGACAGTCTAACTACTACTTTTCCGGGGTAGTCTTTTTCTGTAGTAGTAATTATGAAATGGCAACTGTCCCCTTCATTTAATCCATCGAATTTAAATCCGTCAACACAGACTTCCTGTCCCTTAAGGATAGCGGAATTTATTTTGACTATAGCTTCAGGGTTCTCGACCTTCGCAATCAACTTTCTAGCTATCGTTTCGACACTTATCTTGTTAAAGAGTTCTGATGCGGTGGTTATGACGGGGATAGCGTTTAGGAACGAAGAGATCTCTTGAGTTATCTCGTTTGCGCCCCAATGTCCTCCTAAAACTGGGATCACGTACCTCCCCAGATCGTCGACAGCAACAACCGGCGGGTCAGTGTCCTTGGACTTAGCTAGCTTGCATGACGTTCTGACTACTCCCTCCAATGCCATAACGAAGAGAATGGAGTCGTAGCAGTTCCAGATCGAGGAAAGGTGGGACTGAGAGTAAGGCATTTCTACTGCGGGTATTTCCTTCTCTCTTCTGATCCATTCCCCTATTTTCTTCGCTGTTCCTTCACCTGTTGAGGTGTAAACTATTGCAACGCCACGCCAGAGGTTCTCTATCATTTACTCCTCAACTTTCCAAGGTCTGTAGGAATGGTTGAAAGACGGGTCGTAAACACTTGACCTCACGTATTGCCTGACCTCTTCCTCTTTAGCTGCAGGACCAACTATTATGACCGAGTCCCTGTAAATTTTAGCTTCGTGTACTTTAGACGCGATGTCTCTCAAAGTTCCTTTTATCACCTTTTGATTAGGCCATGTCGCTCTATGTACAACGATGACGGGCATGTCGTCTGGGACTCCACCTTCCTTTAGGTCTTGTACTACTCTCTCTATTACGTGAATTCCTGTGTATATGACTAAGGTTGCGCCGTCGGTTACATGACGTGCTAGGTTTTTCAGCGACCCCTTCATGGGAACCCTCAGTGACGCACGAGAGATTATCACGGTCTGACCCAGTTTCGGGACGGTTAACTCAATTGGTATTACCGAGGCAGCAGCTATTGCAGCAGTTATCCCTGGGATCACCTCAAAAGGAATCCCTGCTACTTCCAGACCCCACATCTCCTCCATGAGAGCCCCGTAAATGCCTGAATCCCCGCTTTTCATTCTAGCTACAGTCTTTCCTTCCTCTGCAGACTTAACCATAGTTTCGACTATCTGTGAGAGTGTCATTGGAGAAGTGTCGTGGACTTCGGCGTCTTTTCTGGCGTATCTCTCAAGAATGAGGGGGTTAACTAAAGACCCTGCATAGAGTATAACGTCAGCTCTCTGTATTACTTTCATCGCTTTCACTGTTATTAAGTCAGGATCTCCTGGGCCTGAGCCTATGAAGTAAACTTTTCCTTTCTCTTTCCCGTCCACCTAGCTCACCTCCTGGCTATTAACATAGAGAAATAATCGTGGTCGCTTTTTCCGCTCCATTTAGAAATCAGTTCTCCATCCATAAAGCATCTTCTAGCATATATGAGTTGATACCCGTTTAATATTTCAGAAGCTTCCTCAAGCCCTTTACTTCCCTTCAAAACTATGATCGTTTCAAACTTCCCCTTAGCTAACTCAAGAAGATCTCTCCTCAGTGACGGGATTATTGCGATCGCTTCTTTTTCACTTCCCAAATTGAGGAAAGCCTTACACGCACACGCAGTGACTGACGAGACGCCAGGTATGAGTTCTATTTGATCGAAACAAGGTAGGAAATCCTTGACCCTGAAATATGTGCTGTAAAGTACGGGGTCACCCAGAGTCACGAAAGATGATGGGTCCTCTGCTTCCAGACACATCTTTTCGCCTATTCTCTTCAAGTCCTCGTCATCGACGTGATCTCCCATAGGGAAACCGAGCTGGACTATCCTCCCCTTGGCGTGGTCTTTTATCACCTCCATAGCCAGACTTCTGCCGGTTCCGCTAGAGTAAGGGACGAAGATAACCTTAGATTCATCCATTCTCTTTATCGCTTTCAATGTGAGAAGTTCCGGGTCTCCTGGTCCCAGTCCTACTACACTAAGCCTCATTTACCTCACCTGAAATAATGAAGACAGGGTTTCTCGCTATCATTGCAGTGCCGTTCTTAGTTTTCATTCCTTTGCTTATAGTCACCTGTGTAACCTCAACCTCAGCCCTTTCGGATAACAATGAGACAGCCCTAGTGGCAGTCTCGAGCAGGATGGCGTCTATCACTATTCTCCCACCGCTCTTTAGGTGGTTCAATGCTTCCATGACTATCTCCTCCAAGATATCAGAACCTCCTCCTATGAAGATTCTGTCAAATTTACCTAAGTCCTTAAGTGCTTCAGGCGCATGCCCTTGTATCACGTCTACGTTGACCCCGAACTTACTTACGTTTGCCTTGGTGAGCTCAACCGCTTTAGGGTTGTTGTCTATTCCTACTACTCTCTTAGCTATCAATGCCATTTCAACAGTTACGCTTCCAGTACCGCAGCCTATGTCGAGAGCTTCATGGTCTTCCCTTAGCCTAAGCTTGGACATCACGAGAGACCTTATTTCCTCCTTTGTCATAGGGATCTCCTCATCTCTCAAAAATAGAGAATCGGGAATTCCCGGCGTTCTAAATTCCCACTTCTGCGAGCTTCTCTCCTTCATAACCTACCACCACTACCTTGAGGTTGGGTTTATTAATTTTTACCTTTTTTAAAGATTTAATTCTTAAAATTACTCTATTTGCTAACAACTCGGACACCTTATATTTCAACTCGCCCATGTAATGAAACCCCTCTTCTACCGAAGTAGAGAGAGTTATCTTCCTGAGAATCTCCCCGTCAATACCAGCTAAGACTGAGAGAAATACCATGGTCTCAACTCTCGCGTCTCCAAATTTATTATGAGTGTTCATGATCCCGGAGGCCACTTTCATCAGCTTGGCCGGCATCCCGTACAGAGATATCAAACGGAAACCCATTTCCGCTGCAAGCTCTACGGAGTCTCCAACTCTATCTCCTATTTTGACTACTGGGTCACCGCTCTTTTTGGCGAAGCTGACTGCTGTATTTCCCAGCGCCAGCGATACAGATTCATGAGATATCTTCACAGCTCCTAACTCACATTTTATATGTTCTATGTAATCCTCATCGCTAACCGGGTATTCTATTCCGGTAGTTCCAAGGATGGAGATCCCTCCTTTTATTCCTACCACTCGGTTCATAGTTTCTTCTGCGAGTTCCTCTCCCCTAGGAACTATCACTCGAACCTTAACCTTCATGTCAGGCTCTACTTCCTTTATGGCTTGTTCTATCATACTTCTTGACATAGGGTTTATAGCCCTTTCTCCCACGTTGACCCGAAGTCCTGGCTTCGTAACTATACCTATTCCGTCTCCGCCCTCGACTGAAAAAGAATCAGAAGATGATACGCAGGATATTATTTCAATTCCATTTAATATATCAGGGTTGTCCCCTGAAAATTTCTGAACTGAAGCACAGAACTCTTCTCCTCTTCTCTCTAGGCGTGCAATAGGGATTTCTATCCTAAGCCCTATGGGAGTTGGTATGACAACCCTATCCACTTCTATTCCCTTCGAGAAGAGTACTGCAGCTTTAGACGCGGCTGAAGCTGCGCCTCCTGTTGTAATTCCGAACCTCTTCAAGGTATCAATCAGGATCATCACCTAGTAGCTGTATTTCCTTTCATATCCTCTAGGAGTTATCATCTTATTTCCAGCTACGTAAGTCTTTGAATTCCCGATGACTAACGTAGTTACCATCCCTATTAACTGTTCGTACTTCTTCCAGCTGTCGAGATCGGTAATTATAACCTTCTCGTTGTCCCTGAAAGCGTGATCTACTATCCCAACAGGTATTGGAACCTTTTTCACTTCCCTTATGATCTCCATTGAAGCCTCAAGCAAAGGTTTGCTTATGGGATTGTAAAGTACAATAGTGAAGTCCCCCTCAGCTGCCTTCCTCACTCTGAGAAGTATTTCTTCCCTTGGTATCAAGAGGTCGCTTAAGCTTATAGAAGCATAGTCCAAGGAAAGAGGACTACCTAACCTCGAGGACACTGCTAAAGCTGCAGTAACTCCAGGCACGACCTCCACGGGTATATCGTAACCATGTCTGATCATCATGTCGAGGAGGAGGCTCGCCATGCCGTAAACTTGAGGATCACCGCTTGATACAAGCGCCACCTTCTTGCCCTCCAATGCCTTCTCGATTGTCACCTTTGCCCTAAACACTTCCTCTTTCATCTTAGCTCCAATTACTTCTTTTCCATCAGTTACGTCCTTTATCATTTTAAGATAAGTGTTATAACCTACTATGATATCTGCCTCTTCAAGAACTTGTTGTGCCCTGATAGTCCTGTACTCCTTGCTCCCTGGTCCGAGCCCGACCACGAAGATTGCACCATTATTGGCCATTCCTTGTCAACCTCACAACTTCGTTAATTATCGATGCTGCAATCCCGCTTCCTCCCATAGTCCCCCTCAGGACAATTGAAGGTATACCTGATCTAACAAGCTTCTCTTTTACTTCCACCGCGTTTGTGAACCCCGGAGGTGTTGCCACAACTAGAGGTATGTCAAACCCCTCTCTGGCCATTTGTAGCACCTCTGCTAACGCTGTGGGAGCGTTACCTACAACTACCACGCTCGTCTCCCTGAATCCGAACCTCATTGCCTCTGAAGCCCTAGTCTTTCCTTTTTTCTTGGCTAACTCAACTACTTCAGGATGATCTATGAAGCACCTAACGTCTTTCCACCTTATTCCGGCACTTACCATCTTGACGTCAGTCAGTATCGGTACCCCTGAAGAAAGTGCCTCTATTCCGGAGTCTATCGCATCTTCGCTAACGTGCATGTACTTGGCCACTTCTAAGTTTCCAGCAGCAAATACGGCCTTGGCTATTACCCTTTTCTCCATCTCGTTCTTAGCATCTATTTGTTCTAGTATTTTTTTCATAGAGCCGTCCTCGATACCCTCAGGGTCCATCAATATGTCTTCTATTCCCGGTAGAAAGTTCATTGCTCTGCTCAAGCGATATTTGAGAGCCATTTTAACTAGCGGAGATCTACCTAAGGTCTCCGTGAAAAATACTCCTATTTCTTTCCCATTATATTTCACTTTTTCCCATTCTCCTATTCTTGATGCACCGATCTCTCCCATTATATCATGGTAAACGTGATTTCCCCTTCCTAGAAAAACCAGACCGAACACGAAGTTCTCAACTCCTTTCTCTATGAGCTTTGGAAGCAAATCCCTCCAGTTGGGGGAATTGAACTCATTATAAGAGAGGTAAACCGGTATCTTTAACTCATATCCTAGAGACTTAACTATCCTTTCTATATCCTGGTTATAGGTGTTTCTTCTAGAACCATGGCCAATTAATATAACGGCTGTGTTACTGATGGATAAGCTATCCATATGGTTAATGATTAACGGGGTTAAAAAGGGTTCATGAATGGAAATTTGTAGGCAACGATTTTAGCTATCATGAAACGATTCACCAATGGCAGTATCATCAAGAGGATTGAGGTTAGCTATACTTCTAGCGTTAGTTTGGGGTTTATCTTATCCGCTCATAAAGATAACCTCCGGTTATGCGTCCCCTGTAGTGATATCAATATTTCGTGTAGTGGTTTCCTCTTTCTTCTTTTTGGCCTTGACTAAGGGTAGGATTGCGAAAGGAAAGGATGAGCTAATAGTAGGCATATTTAACGTTGCACTATTTATGTTGTTGCTGAACTTTGGGACCGCATTATCTCCTAATCCAGGAATAGCAGCGGTCATGATTTATACTCAGCCTATATTTGTTATTGTAATAGAAAAAATATTAGGCACAAATTTGAGCTTAAGGTCAATAATAGGTGTTATAATAGGTTTCACTGGAATAATAGTTTCAGTATCCTCCTCAAGCTTCAGCTTAGGTATTATGGTGTCTTTGCTTGGAGGCTTAACTTGGGCCCTAGGAACAGTTATTTTCTCCAGAAGAATAAGAAACTCCAATATTTTAGAACTGAACGCCTTCATGTCTCTGATTTCGATTCCTATATTAATTCCATTTCTTTCGTTAGATTTCTATTTTATTGTAAATCCTTTATCAATTTCATTATTAATTTCGCTTTCGGTTCTAGCGCAGGTAGCGGGTTACATTACATGGTTCAGTATGGTGAAGGAAATGGGAGGAATAAGAGCATCTTCGGCTTCTCTATTAGTTCCTATAACATCATACTTCATGTCGTTTATAGTGCTAGGGGACTTGCCTACAGAATTAGAAGTGATAGGATCTGTAATCACACTGGTAGGCGTTTACATAACCTTAAGCGAGAGCAGAACTGGTAAAAGTTAGCTACTATCGCATTGATTTATCATTTAATAGACAATTTTATTATAATATTCCTGGTCTTATGTTCTTCTAAGATGGAGTATTCCTATCATTAGTTAGTTAGTTTGAATTCGTATTTATTTTAGTATTTGGTTTGCTTCTAATCTAATGTTATAGCAAGTTTAGAGCAAGAAATGTGAACTACCCCGTCCTTACGGCGGGGCTTCCTGATTCACGCCCCCACCTTGCCCACGAAGGGTAGAGGGCGGAACTCCACAGGCCCTGCGGGTCGTTCCTACCCTGATCTTGCGAACATCTCACGTGTCCAGAGTACTACTGATTGGAACAGAGACGTATCACACAGACCCTCGCTTTAACCAAGGCGTCTGGTGACGCTTGCCCCGTCTGTGACTATCATTGAAATATAAGTGATACTTGTAGTATTTATCCTTATACTATAAATGGGTCTATCCATCCCCACCATTGCGGATGGGGTCTTCCGCCCCCTTTGAACCCCCTTAGGATAAAATTGAGGGCAATTATTGTCCATAAGTAAGACGTAATATCTTCAATCAATTATCCTTGATAGATGTAAGCATTGATGTATATAGATATTTGAAGATATATTCTAGATAGAGTTATAAGCTTTCCAGAGATCGATCTCCAGTGCTCAAGCTAGTACTCTCGATTCTGATCTTCATTATTACTCTTTTACTTGTAAATTTGAAGCCTAGGGGAATTCCGATAGGTTATTCTGCATTGCTTGGTGGTACTCTTACTTTGATACTGGGCATTTCCACCGTAAGTGACGTGATCCAAGTTTTTGATATAGTATGGAACGCGACACTTACCTTTATTGCAATAATTATAATTACATTGATTTTTGATGAAGCGGGTTTCTTTGACTATATTGCGTTTCGCATCATAGATAAAATAGGGAATAACGTTCTCAAAGCCTTCGTGGCCATTTTACTCTTGGACGCTATAGTGTCGGCATTTTTCGCCAATGACGGTGCAGCACTGGTCATGACACCTATAGCCATCTCTCTGATGTCAAGGGTAAAGCTAGAGGACCATGCAAAGGTAATATTTATGATGGGAATAGGTTTCATGGCAGATACTGCTAGCCTCCCATTTATTATAAGTAATTTGGTAAATATAATTGATGCGACTTACTTCGGAATCTCTTTCCTCGATTACGTAGAATACATGATATTTCCGTATTTAATTTCAGTTTTGGTTTCTTTATTATTGTATTATTTCCTTCTATTAAGGAAAGTGAATGGAGAACAAACGATACCTAAATTCGTCCCTCAGGTTAAAGACAGACTTCTAGTGAATCTGGCAATTCCTTTTATGGCTATTGTAGTCTTAGCTTATTTCCTCACATCTTTTATGAACGTACCAGTAGCGTTAATAGCTATCCCAGCTGCCTCTATTCTAGGATATTTAGCCGAGCTTAGGGACATAGATATAGGGAAGATATTAAGGGAAGCTCCTTGGCAAATTGTCCTTTTCTCCTTAGGGATGTATATAGTTGTCTTCGGTATGGGAAAGCAAGGCGTTACTCAATTCTTGGCTAGCGTGGATAACAGCATTTTCTCTTTACCTTCACCATTAAACGTGATAGCTGAAGGACTCCTTTTCGCCGGAACTGCAGCTATAATGAATAACTTACCATCAGTTATGCTTAACTCACTCGCAATACATTACACATTCTCATCTTATCTACTGCCAGCCTTGATAAACGTGGTAAGTAACGATATAGGACCGAAGTTCACTCCCATAGGATCTTTAGCTACTCTTCTGTGGCTATATTCTCTCGAAAGAAGACATGGAGTGAAAATATCGCTAAAGACTTACATGTATTTAGGTTTGATTACAACGCCGATAGTTTTGATATTGACCCTCCTATCCCTCTGGGTAATCTTCTATTTCTTATGAACTTCAATTTTAAATTATATAAGAGCCTAAGTAAAGCCTTTTATGTTAGAATAAAAGTCAGTTACTTTGGCTTTTTATATCTATGCTAAGAAAAATCAAGAGTTCCATGGAACTCTGGTAATCTTTCTCTTCAGAGCGTCCTCTACTGCGCTCGTCATAGCAGCCGCAGCGACACCTACCGGGATCTCACCTATTCCCTTTGCACCTATAGGGGTAAACGGAGACGGAGAAGGTATAACATTGACCTCTATCGGAGGAATATCGGGAGATGAAGGCATACCGTATTCACCTATAGTCCCAGTCAGGAGCTGTCCGTCCCTTGAGTAAACGTACCTCTCGTATAATGACACAGAAATACCTATAGCTGTCCCTCCCATAATTTGTTCCTTTACAAGATCCTCATCTAGAGGAGTCCCAGGGTCAATAAAGACTATCATCTTGACAGGGATTACCTTTTCATCGACTACCTTCACTACAGCAACGTCGCACGCGAAAGGATATGCGTTATATCTATTCTTGCTTTGGAGGGAAAAAGTGTATCTAGCTTCCGCTTCCACCGAGCTCAAACCTATTTTCCCTTCTTTCGTATTCACTTTCCCATCTACTAATTTACCTCCTGTTTTATTTTCTATAATAGAGATAAGATTTTCAACAGCGCCTTTTATTGCTCCTGATAAGAAGACGGCCATTCTACTTCCCCCAGGTCCGAAGCTGTTCAGAGAACCATCAACTTCGACTTCTACTTCGTCTGGGTTCACATGAAGTAGAGATGATACGAGAAGTCTAGCCGCATGTTCATTGCCCTGGCCCTCAGGTCCATATCCTATCGATACCACAACCTTCCCTTTCCCAGTCCTTATAGATACTTCTTCGCTTCCGTTAGGTGTACTTGGGTCTGTCGAACACGCCAAACCAACACCGTATCCCTTTTCCCTGAGCTTCCATTCCTCTCTACTCATTGCGAGCTTCAAGAGTTGTAAAGGATTTCCTGAGTCATAAGTAGAGTAAGGTGCCTCGTAAGGGAAAGAGTCAATCAAGTTAATTTTCCTGATCTCTTTCCTGTCCATGTTAAGTTCGTCTGCTATTGAGTCCATCACTCTTTCCAACGTCCAAGTATGAGGTGGAGTTCCTGCCCCACGGAAATAACCTGCAGGGTTCTTGTTGGTCGCTATTAACGATACGTCATAAATTATATTCTTCACTTTGTAAGGCCCAGCGAGTATTCCCTGAGGTTTAAATGCTTGTCCGTTGTATAGTGAAGCTCCTATATCTTCCCATACTTTGAAGTGAAGTCCGGTTACCTTTCCGTCCCTCTTGAAGTACGCCTTAACCTTGAAAGTTCTCTCTGGTCCAGACGAGTTAGAGCCTGCAAGATGCTCACTTCTTGTCTCAATCCACTTTACAGGGACGTTAAACTTTTTCGAAGCGACCCCTAGAGCCATTACGTATTTAAGGACTGCGAACTTGGATCCGAAACTTCCTCCCTGCCTTACAGGGTTTATCTTTATTCTTCCAAGGGGTGAGAGGAAAGATGACTGCACAGCTGCAGCCTGCATGTTGGTGAAGATCGTTAATGGATCTCCGGGGAGAACAATTGTGGCAAATGTCTCTATAGGGTTCCCTGAAGATCTGCTCCAGTAAAGTTCCAGTTCTATTTCCTCATCAGAAGGGATTTCACCGTACTTAATTTCTCTGCTAAACACGCAATTAGTTCCCTTCTCTTCAAAAACTAGAACTTCGTCTTTAAGAGCTTGTTCTACACTCATCACTGGCTCTAGAGGCTCATAGTCAACGTTCACGAGCTCAGCTAAATCTTCTGCATCGTAAGGGTCTTTGCCCAGTACTAAAGCAACGGGCTCACCGTAGAACCTTGTCTTATCAGTTGCGATGGGAGGAGTAGAAGTCGAACTACCCTCTTCTCCCGAAGTGTTAACCACGTTCATAACGTCCTTTCCCGTGATTATCAGGCCTCCCCTTCTGTTTACTTCACTGTAGTCAATTCGCTTAATCTTCGCATGCGCGTAAGGACTCCTTACGAACGTAGCATAATACCCAGAGAACGGTATGTCGTCCAAGTAGCCTCCTTTTCCTTTTAAAAGTGGTAAAACATCAGACCTCTTCATTATCAGTCTCTTTGAACCGTATGTTTAAAAGTGTCTTTAAATCTATCAATTACGCCTAGCTTTACAGGGACGTCATATCAGAAATTTATTCAACTTAGCAGCCTGAGAGAGATAAGATCTCTTCTTTGAGATGATAATCCAATATCTCAATACCTGAATAGAGTTAAAAATTTAATGAAAAAGTTTTTATTTATAAAAAATTCTTATGCGTCTTCTACATTGGACGCCTCTATTATTTCGTCTATTGCTCTGGTTCTCATTGACGACGTTACAGCTGCGTAGTGAGCTCCCAAAGTTAACAATGCAGCTGCTATCACGTCTGTAGGGAAAGTTATTACCTTGAAGAGACCGAAGCTTCCAAAATAGGATAGTATATACATCGATACCAGATAAGCTGGTAACCAGACTCCTGCTAGCATCTCCCTCCTTCTGTATGAATTCTTAGAATGCTTTACTGATAGTGTAACATTTACTAAAAGGAGTAACGCTATTCCTAGGATATATGTTACAAATGCAAGATTATTAGGGGTTGTTAAGGAATTAGTAGACACGAATAAATACCATGATAGTGCAGGTATTCCAACTATATCGAGCAATGACAGTAACATCGACGTGCTCTTCCTAAGTTTCAGCGACTTGTGAGCATAGTAAACGTAAAAAATCGGTAGGCCTAACATCGCTGCAGTGAAGACATAGAAAAGAGTACTGAACCCAGCCCAGTATATTATCAGACCTGCTGAGATTGTAGCTAATGGTGCTAATATTCTGGAGTTCTTGAGTCTGAAAGGTCTATCTAAACAAGGAGCGTTCCTCCTTAACGACTCTAAAGCAATACCTCCCATGATGTATGTGAAGACTGAAGCTGAAGATATTATGCTCACTAGGATCTGCCATGCAGGGAACGGAAGTAAGAAGACACCTCCCAGGATGATTGATACTATCAACGAAAGTACTGGTACCTTGTTTTTGCCTAACCTCATCAAGATTGGGGGGAAGTACCCTGAAGCTGCGAAACCATAAACCGTTCTAGCTCCGCTACCCACATAAATCCACGCGCTCCCGCTAGGAGATATTATAGCATCGATAATTAGTATTGCAGACCATATAGTGAACAAAGTTAAGAGTAGTCCTACTACGGGCGAATTGGTTATTTCGAGATAGAAAGGTCCGCTCACCAAAGTCGAATGTACTAACCCGCTCCAATTCCCCGGTGCTAAAGTGAAAGTGGGAACTCCCTTAGAATTGACGTATTTCACTGTAGACCAATTTATCCCGCCTGTGAATGCTACTTGGAGCAAGGTGTAAAGTACTACTGAAATAAGTATGGAGCCCACCACTGCAAAAGGTATGTCCTTCTGGGGATTCTTTCCTTCTCCTCCGTACTCTATTGCCTGCCTGAAACCTAAGTATGCAAAGATTACTCCAGTAGTTGGAATAGCTATCAGGACAGAGGAAGCACCGTAAGGGGCGAAATTAGTAACAGTGAAATTACTTGGATGGAAGCTGAACGCAATTATCAATAACACAGTTATAGCTGGTACTATCAGCTTCCACCACCCTGCACCATGGCTCACCTTTCCTAGTGCGTTAACGCCCATGTAATTGATGAGGAAGAATATTGCAAGCAAAAGATAAGCTAACCCTAGCCCTTCCAAGGTCAGATATCCATGGTTGACTAGTGAAGGAAGAAAAAGGCTCATATACGTTACTACTGCGGTTGCCTCTATAGCAGGCTCTGCTGATATTGCAAGTAAGTAAGACCAAGCCATGAAGAATCCCACGAAACCACCGTGAGAATAGTGAGGATATCTAACAGTACCTCCAGACCTAGGTATTGCAGATGCTATCTCAGCGTAGGTAAGTCCTATAAAGAGGACAAGGATCCCCCCAATTATCCATGAAAGGACGGAGGCGGGACCAGCTACCGAATCTGCGTATAGAGATCCAAAGAGCCACCCTGATCCTATGATTCCTCCCAGGGAAAGATATAACATTTGAAGTCTGCTTAAAGACTTCTTTAATTGTTTGTCATAATTTGTACTTGTCTCTCCACTGTTCATACAGTATAGAGATATTTAATTATTTATAAATTTGTTTATATAGATATGATTGGTATGTTACTTTTCATTTAGATCCTAAACTGAATAGAAGTACTATCACCAGACGATGTTAGGTCAGGTACCCTTGTATAAGCCTTTAAAAGTTAATGTAAAGTTTTCTTTAATAAAGATTTTTAGCTAAGAAAATCATTATAGTATGAGAACATGAAGAAGAACAAGTATTTCACCATAATGAAAACGATGACGTGCAGAACCGGATATGGGCTTTATGAATGTGTAGGCGATAAATGTAGCCTTGTAGCATGTGTATTAGATAAAGGTTATTGAAAGATAATAGTTTTTTTTAAAAAAAGAACTCGTTTTTATATAAGTTACGTCTGAAATTTCTAGAATAAACTAATTCTTAGTAGAACTTTTAAATTTTCGATTAGATTTAATGGATCTAAATGGGAAAATGTAGATACATAAGCTCTTTTTCCTGGCTATAAGACTGCGAAAGCTCTTGCTTGAGCCCCATCTACGCCAGACACTAGGATCGGGACGGCGTAGAATGTGAACTTCTTCCCCACTAGTAACGAGGTCGTATCAGATAAGTTCTCTACAATTACAGTGTTATTTGAAAGTAATATTCTGTGGACTTCCGACGATCCTATACTTGGCGAATCTATTCCTACGAGTTTCACTTTGGATCTCACGAGCTTCATTGCAAGTTCTTCATCGATGACTTTTATATTATCCATTTTCCAGCCTTTTTTCCATTGTTTATTAGTTCCAGTATATATTATAACGATCTCAGTTGATGGATCTACTTCGTTGTAGTTGAAAGCCTGTCCCTCTCCGATAAATTGCTCAATACCTATTTTCTCTAAGGTCTTTCCTCCGGGTATAAAATGAGCAGGTACATCAACGTGAGTACCAGTATGAGTACCTATATTAAGTTCATGTACCATGTAACCTTTATCCTTGTAATCTATGAACTTCCTCACATGAGGTTCAGGATCCCCTGGATAGAAGGGCATTCCTTCCTCTATCTGTAAGCTCAGATCAATGATTTTCCTTTCAACCATGTGAGAGTATATCTGAAAATGTATTAAAAACACTTCTCATTTACACGAATTTGAGACCTCCCTTGTACGCCCCTTTTATAACCCTGTCTATTGCGTACCAAGCTACAATTAAAACTGGAATAGATGAGATTAATGCTGATGACGCCAACTCTCCCCAGTTTATCGTCAAATCCCCAATGGCATTGAGAGCGAAAATAGTCACCGTCTCTGACCCCTGCGGTGGGAAGTTCATGCAATAAGGAGTATACGTCAATACCAACGGGTAGAAGAGTAAATGCCATGAAAAGATGAAGGATAAAAGGAACGACGATATGAGAACGGGTCTGCTAAGCGGGAGGATTATTCTAAAAAATTTATTCTTTATTCCAAAGACGTCTGCAGCCTCTTCGTAGGATTTTGGCATAACTGAGAAGAAATTATACATGAGCCATACGCTATACGTCGCAGTGAAAACTGGACTAGCTAAAATAAGCCCCCACCATGTATTTAAGAGTCCTAGAAAACTTATCATAAGGTATACTGGAATTATATATGATGCTGATGGAAGAGAATAGAAATAAATTGATAGAGGTAATAAAAATGATAACCTTTTACTTTTTGTTATTTCAAATGACGCAGCTGATGATATGAAGATCGTTATCAATGCAACTGCCAGACTTACCACTATGCTACTTATCATATAAGGTATGGAATCCCTAGCAGCGTCCACTAGGAAGGACATATCAATTTTAGTAGGAAAGAAATCTGGAGGCGATATGAAATCCTCTATAGGAGACCTAATAGAAACTATAATCATCCAGTAGATTGGCATGTCCAAAAAGAACAAGACTACAGCAGAGAAAGCACCAAGAATTATTTTGAACATCTCGTCATTTAATCTGATTCTGAGAGACGGCATTGGGCTGCGTTTTTCCTTTATAGCGTAAAGTAATCCTATGGATGGAATCGTAGCAATTATAGAAAGGATAGCAGCAAAGAAAGCTCCTGCAGGGACGTTATCTAAAATGAAGAACTCTTCATAAACTATCAAGGGTAAGGTAGTAGATGCGTAACCAGGTCCTCCTCCAGTCATCACATAAGGTAAATCAAAGTTGCCAAGGGATAGAACGAAGTTCAATATAAATGCAGTCCAGAATGCCTTTCCAATAAGCGGGTTAGCCACACTGAAATAATACTCAGATAGTTTAAGTCCATCTACCTGGGAACTTTCAACTACCTCTTGAGGTATAGATTTGAAAGCTGAGAAAATAATTAGGAAAGCGAAAGGAATTGAAGTCCAAATGCTTACTAAAGTGACCCCGTAGATAGCTGTGGATGGAAAATACAGAGGGTCATATGCTATGTGAAGAAGGTATGTAAACCAGCCATATCCTCCTCCATAAAGGCTTATGGACCATATAAGCGCAGACGCGGTAAAAGGGATAGTGAAAGGTAGTATGACAAAGAGTGAGAAAAGGCGGGCCCATCTCCTAGTTAGCATATCAGCAACTATTGCTAGGAAGTATCCTACCACGGTAGCAAAGACTGCCGTGAAAACCGAGAAAATGAATGTATTCTTCACTATTTCTGTAATAGGTATAATTCCTATGGACTTCAAAGAAAAATGTAATCCAGCAAAAATAAATGTAAAAACAAAAGGAAATATTGCAAATATTGCTATATAAATTATATAAGGGATAGAGTACCTCAAGGTATTCACCTAAACTGTTTGAACTTGGATATCCTGAAACTGACTTCCACTCCTTCTCTGAGCCTAACTTTGCTGAACGCCATCAGTTCTTCCGAACCTAAGCTAATGTGAACGAGATACCTATCCCCAAGGAACTCTGAATTTATGACCTTTCCTTTCATATCCCCTTCTTCAAGTATCACGTCCTCGGCCCTTACGCCTATATTTCCTTTCTCCCCTATAATAGATCCATCGAGCAAGCTCATCGGAGGATTCCCTATGAAACTTGCCACTTTTTCATCAGCTGGGTCATCATATATTTCCTCTGGGGTACCTATCTGGAGTATCTTCCCTTCATCTATTATACATATTCTATCTCCTAAGGCCATGGCTTCAGTTTGATCATGAGTTACGTAGATTGACGTGATAGAGTACTCCTCCTGAATCTCCTTAATTAGCTTCCTTGCAGATACCCTTTGTGGAGCGTCAAGGTTAGAAAGGGGTTCGTCCATGAGGAACAACCTAGGGGTTTTAACTAATGCTCTAGCTAATGCAACTCTCTGCTGCTGTCCGCCTGAAAGTTCCCCAGGGAACCTTTGAAGTAAACCATCTATACCGAGCCTTTTAGATATGAACTCAATTCTCTTTGTAGCCTCTTCCTTTCCCATTCCTGAAGACTCTAAGGGAAGAAACAAGTTATCCCATATCCTCTTACTAGGATATAATGCATAGTTTTGAAACACCATTCCTATGTTTCTCTTACCCGCGGGAAGGTTTGTTACGTCAGTGTTGTCTATCAGTATTTTCCCGTTATCTGGCTTCTCCAGCCCCGCTATTATTCTCAATAACGTTGTTTTACCTGAACCTGAAGGTCCAAGAACAACAAAGAATTCTCCCTTCTCTATTTGAAGATTGATTCGATCAAGAATTAGCTTCCTATTGTAAACCTTATTAACTTCTCTGACCTCAAGGCTCATCCTTGTCACCTCTGCCCTTGTCTTCCCTCATTGGGTTCATTTACATTTGAAGGTTTAAAAAACTCGCATGTTAGTGTAGCATGTTAATGGTTTAGTTGTATTGGAAATAAGTTTGAGAACGCTTATTTCTAAATAGAGCTATATTAATTCCAACCTACATTTTTTTAAGCACTAACGTAAGAAGCTATTATGCATTTAAATAAAACGTGGAGAGCATTAAGCAGAAATCTAGTTATTTTAATTTTAGTTATTATAGTTATAATAGCAGCTGTTGGAGGATATCTTGCCCTTCACAAATCTTCAAAAGAGACTACACTTAACGTGATCACATTCAGCGGACAATCGGCAGATTTCATTCAGTATGCAGCAAATCAATTTGTGTCATCTCATCCTGGCGTGAAAATAAATGTCATACAAGAGCCTTTCTCAGAATACATTTCCGATGAGGAAACGTCTTTAGCGGGACATAGTACGCAATACGCAATTTTAGGTTACACGTCGACCTCTGCACAGGATATATCGAAGTATCTGTTGCCTCTAAATTCCTCAGACTTCAACATGTCAGATATAATCTCTCCTCAAGAGGACTTCGGAGGGATAATCTATAACGTGTCATCTCATTCCTATGAGACTATTGGGATAGCTTATGAGACTGCAATATATCTCACAGCTTATAACATTAAAATTTTTGATAATTCGACTCTAGCTAGTGAGTTTTCCTCTCAATATCATATGAATTTCTCGCCAACTACATGGAAGAATTGGACAGTGGTGGAAGACGTAGACAATTTCCTTACATCGAAGGGAATTACTAAATACGGTTTCCTCATAGATGATCATGAGAATCATGGTATAATAGACGCATATCCTGCAATATTTGGTTATTATTACAGAGATGCCTATAGCTTAAATCATGGCAATTACTCAGGAATACCAGGCTTCAACATAATGTTTGAGGGTTATACTCTTCCAGGGCTGAACTATCCATTACCTTCATTTAATTCTAGTGAAGGAGTTCAGGCACTAGAGACATATAAGACCTTAGTATCATATGAGGTCTCTCCATCGTCTGAACAAATTCAATACGGAAACCTGCCAACTATATATTCCTCTGGTGAAGCTCCTGGTGCATTTCTATTCATAACGCAGCTAAGCTCCATTTCGTCTAACGTGTCATCAGAAACTTACCTTGCTCCTCTCCCAGGAGGGTATGCAGAGACTGGAACCGACTTTTTAGGCATAAACAAATACTTGCCCGCATCAGAGCAGAAGATAGCCTTAGAGTTCCTGGAGTTCTTAGTTTCACCAAAGGTTCAGGAAGAAGCTTTCATAAAGTTCGGTAAGTTCCCCGTTTCAAGAGAGGCCTTCATGCAGCTGATGTCTAATACATCTCTAAACACGCAACAGCTAGAATGGCTGAAGGAGGTTTATAAAGCTTCGAGCAATGCCTTCGCAAATCCACCTAACATCCCTGTTACGTATTCATCTCTCATTCCTGATTTCAACGATCAAGTTTTCAATTATCTAACGTCAACTTCTGTCTCGCCGTCTAGTGTGCTTCAAGAAGCTGCAAACGAGTGGATAGCAAGCTTGCAATCCTACTATTCCTGAAAGGTTCTCTCCTAGAGGTAATCCGTTTTATTTTCTTAGATAGAATATTATTTTTCTGAGTAATATATTTTTCTTACTGCTGTAAAATGATAAATCAATAAGAAATTCGCTAATAATTTCTTCAAGTTGATAAATTCAATATAACAAGCTATTTTTCTATTATTCTAAAAACTCTAAAATTATGACTGTCTGAATTTCGAAAAGTATTATAGCTCTACCTCGTGAGCTTCTTAGCGGTGAGTTTCTTTGCTTAACGTTATTCGATAGAGATACAATTTTTAAATGAGTTAATTGAACTCACATGATGAAAAGCCTCAACGATTTAATAGAAACCGTTTCGCAGTCTGTGGTTACCATTATTTCGAGACCGTTCTCCATCAATGACTATGTACAGGGTAGGGTAATTCAGGGAGGATCGGGTTTCTGCGTTTCGAAGGGTCGAATAATAACTAATCTTCACGTAGTGGAAGGCACGAAAGAAGTACAGATCCTAACAAAGGACACTATTTCAAAGAAGGGAAGAGTGATTCATGTGAACCCAATAAACGACTTAGCCCTCATCGAGGCTGATGTTGAAATTCCTCCGCTGAAGGTTTCAGAAAACGTGAGAATAGGAGATTTCGTCATAGTTCTAGGGAGCCCTTTCCTCTTCGACTTGGGAGACCTAACCGTATCGTTCGGCATTATAAGTTCGGTAAACAGAGAGATAAGGTCTCCCTTTGGTTACAACATGTACGTCTATCAGACGGACGCTGCTGTAAACCCAGGGAATAGTGGAGGTCCGGTAGTCAATATGAACGGGCAAGTGGTAGGGGTAGCCCAAAGTCATCTCGATAAGTCTGAGAACATCAATTTCCTAGTTCCCGCTAGGTCGCTTCAGAGCTTTCTGTTTAACGTATATAAAAACGGAATGTACTTAGCTCCTTTCACTGGAATAGATAAAATTAGAGTAATAAATAGAGTCATAGGGAAATACCTTTCTCTCGACGTTGATTATGGTCTCATGATACAGAGCATTTTGAATGACAGTCCAGCACAGAGAGCAGGACTTCTTGTAGGTGACGTTATTCTTTCAGCCAATGGAGTGCCTCTTCGAAGTACTCTCGATTTATGGAACGTGTCAGAAAGAGTATCTCCAGGAGTTCTAAATCTAGTAGTTCTAAGAGAGAAGAAGAAATATTCTGCGAAACTGGAAATAGAGGGAAGAAGGCTTGATCATATATCGTAAAAAAGGAACAACAATATGATAGATATTATTACAATTAAGATAGCTATGAAATCCTTCGGTGTGAATTTATCAGGCCTTTCCTTCTGTGTCTTCTCATGAGTCCCCTTTATGAAAGGTGAGGCTTTGAAGTTGAAACCGCAACTCATACAGACTTCGTTAGAATCGCAATTTGGATGACCACAAATTGGACAATATTTGACCATTAATTCATGAATCAAATCGATATAATTTAAACTTCAACTCATAGACGGTTTACAATCTTTTGTTTAAAATGACAACACGTTCTAATCAGCAAGTTTAGGTTAAACGTTCTCTTTCGTTAGGAGAACAGAAATCTGAAGAGTTAGTCACATGGGAGAGTTAATATTTTATATTAATTAGTCTAAAATCTACTTGCCGTGGTAGCTCAGCCTGGCTAGAGCGCTGCCCTGGTAAGGCAGAGGTCCCGGGTCCAAATCCCGGCCGCGGCTTGTGGGGGATACCCCCACGCCCCCACTCCTCTTTAATTCTTCGTATGATTTCACCACGTCGGCTAAAGGTCCTACGTAATGTTCCCTTGCGTTACCTTCCTCATACTCTAGCTTGTAAACGTAATACCGACCTTTTCTCTCACGTAAAATTATGTCGCCATATTTATACCGCGTCTTATCTCTCGTCATTTTCACGCCTAGTATTATGATTGCTAAAAAACGTTTATAAGAGTTGGTAACATGTCAAATTTTTCCGTCAAAAAGCTCATAGCTGAAACGAGAAGGCAAAGAATCCTCAGCTTTAAGACAAATTCAATAAATCACGTGGTATCAAGGTCTCACGCGAAGACGTTAAATAAATCCAATTATTAACGTCAAAAGCATTCGAAATAATAGAAAGCGAATAGCAAGACTAGGAAGACGAGAAACAGGAATGGTCAAAACAAACTTCTGCTTCCGACAATCAGTGATATCTCACTAATTTTACTAGAAATGATGCAATTTCTAAGGAAGGGGGAAATATAGGGGCGATTCAGATTTCCATTGTGAATTGTAATTATGCTAAAAATAGATCAAATAAAGAGAATTGTCAAGCGTGAGTTCTTACCCAGTCTATACGAGAGCGTTCAATTAAATTCACTCTATTCAATAAATAAACTGAATTTGCAAAGGAGACGTGAATGAACCAAATATAGAGATGGTGTAGAAGAAGTCGACTTGTTTTAGTAGAGTCATAAAAATAGTGACACCGACGTGTAGGGACTCTACGCATGTCTCCTTCACCTAATGACAAAATTCAGATTCCTTTTTTCCTCTTGTAGATGTTCTCTATATGTTTATCTCAAACTGTTAAAACACGCCACGTTTCAAGATCTTCTTATTACTTTTTCTCTATATCACTCCTCCTGAAAGAGGGAATATTATATCTTTCATGTGAAATAATTTGATGAAATAACACTGATTTCCTCTACTTTTAAAATATAGTAAGCTCTATCTTAGAAACATGACAGAAGGGACAGACGGTAAGGGTCTAAAGGAGGATGGTAAAGATAACGATGATAGCAAATTAATGGACATGATAATGGGATATTTCACTGAATATATGGACAAATACATACAGGATACGGGGAAAAGCGACGATGACACGATTGCTTGTTACATTGCTCTACAGACCCTCTCTAATGTATTAAAGAGGACTACAGAGAAAAGACTAAATCCTTCTTTCGTGCAGAAGATAAATTCGCTCATAGACGATTTGACAGATGACATCATAATGAGGAGCGAGAAGGATAGGGAAAGGAAGGAAGGTTAAAGCTTAGAAAGGGATGAAAAGAGACAACAAGGCTCTCCACATGGAAATTGACGGAATAGCAGACCTTCCATTACATGAAGGACACGTTCCTCCTTACTTGATTCCTATAATGAAAAGGATGTCTGCGGCTGTGATCAGGATCATGATAGACGAATGGGGCCCTGCCAAGGTAGTAGAAAGGTTATCAAACCCTCTCTGGTTTCAGGGATTAAACAACTTAATAGGTATGGACTGGGATTCCTCAGGATCTACTACCGTAACCTTGGGTATTCTAAAGGAAGCAATTCCTCCCGAGGAAGGAGTAGCAATATTGGGAGGAAAGGGGAAGAACTCTCTCAAGATACCAGAGGAGATCGAGCGTTTAGACTACGACTTGGATAAGGTTTCATTAGTCAGGAACGCTAAATTAGCGTCTAAGGTAGATACTACCGCCATACAAGATGGACATCAACTTTACCATCAGAGCTTGATAGTATCTAGAGAAGGGAAATGGGGTATAATCCAACAAGGGATGAACATCGAAACGAAATTTGCCCGACGTTATCACTGGTCAGACCGCGTTTCTACTTTAACTTCTCATGAAATTGCTGGATTGCCCAATAATTTGTCCTTTAATGTCATTACTCCAGAGACTAAAGGCGCTAGAGAGACAGTCCTAGACTTGTTAAGGCAGAACCCCAGGAAAACCTTGTCTGAGATCGAGAGAGCGATATCCATCTTGCGGGGGAATACCGATATAACTTTCTGGTTAAACGGAGGTACACAGTACGTTATCTCTCCTAAAGCCAAGTTAATCTACATGAAGCCCATAGACGTGACGAGAATAGGTCAGGTAATATCTAGGGTTTACGAATCAAATCCCGACTCTTTCGACAACGCTATGCTTAGCGGTTTAGGTCCCTCAACTGCTAGAGCGCTTTTCCTGGTTTCTGACTTGATCTACAACGAACCTCCATCATATTCGGACGTAGTTAATACCCCTTACGATCCTTTCAAGTATGCTTTTGCAATAGGTGGTAAGGATGGAGTACCTTATCCCGTTAATAGAAGAGCTGCACTTGAGGTAATTCGAACCCTAGAGAACATGGTGGACAGAGCCAGATTAGATAAAAAAGATAAAAATGCTGCCTTCAAGAGATTACGTGAGAGTATTGGACGTACTTAGGAAGGGACTAGAGGACATAGCGGTAAAGGAGACCTCAATAACGTACATTGATGGTAAGATGGGAAGGTTATTTTACAGGGGTTACTCCATCTTTGACCTGGCAGAGCTGTCCTCTTTTGAGGAAGTTTCGTTTCTTCTGTGGAAGAATAAACTTCCGAACATTAGGGAGTTAGAGACCTTCAAGAAAACGATGGCAGAGCAACGTGAAGTCCCAGGCCAGATATTAGAGTATTTGGCTAAGATAGACCCTTCATCTAATCCCATGGATGTATTGAGGACTACTGTGAGCATGATGGGTACAGCTGACAGGAGTGATTCAGATAACTTTGAAAAGTCTATAAGGCTGACTTCAAAGATACCTACCATTATCACATCGTTCCATAGAATCAGGGCAGGGCTGAGCCCAGTACAGCCTGACTCCTCTTTAACACATGCGTCTAACTTCCTCTACATGTTGACTGGTCAGAAGCCTTCTGAGGTAGAGGAGAAGACCATGGACGTAGTTCTGATACTTCACGCAGATCATGAAATGAACGCGTCTACTTTCGCATGTCTAGTTATAGCTTCCACTCTCTCCGATATTTATTCTTCAGTAATAGGAGGTATTTCAGCCCTTAAAGGTCCCCTTCACGGTGCAGCGAACTCTGAGGCATTGAAGATGTTCCTTGAAATAGGCTCTCCTGATAACGTTGAAGAGTACGTTTACAAGAGGTTGTCTAGAAAGGAGAGGCTCATGGGATTCGGGCATAGGATTTACAAGACTTACGATCCGAGAGCGTTGATCTTACGTTCCTACGCTGATAAGATAACCTCTGTTAAAGGGAATAGAAATCTGTATGAAATAGCGAGAAAGATAGAGGAAATTGCTGTGAGGTCTCTCGGGCAGAAGGGGATATATCCTAACGTTGACTTTTATTCTGGGCTTGTCTTTTACTCTCTAGGTTTCTCACCAGAGTTTTTCCCCACAGTATTCGCCTCGTCAAGGGTAGTAGGTTGGACTGCACAGGTGATGGAATACCTGAACGATAATAGGCTCATAAGGCCTAAAGCTATCTATGTGGGCGACATAGAGAAATCCTATGTTCCGATAGAGGATAGATCTTAAATATAACCAAATTTATAAATATTCAGATGCTTAAGTTCAGGTTTATAAGTAATAAAGAGAGCCAGATCTACTCTAACTTGATGAAAATGTCATCTATGATAACTGAAGGAGTGGTCGCTTTACAGGACGAATTCTCTTCAATAAGAAGAGACAATAAAGACCCTATAGCGACCGATGTGATAAAGATAAAGGGATACCATGAAAGGATAGCTATGCTCAGGGAGGAGATTTTATCAACGCTATATGGTGAAGCTTTTCTTCCAGATTTCAAGGAGACCATTGTAATGCTCACTCAGTCTCTATATAGTACAATAAAGGCAGTTAAGGACGCATCGAGAGCCATGAGCTCTAGGACGCCTAATGAGAAGTGTATCGTCTCTCTTTCAGAAGGTCTAATTACATATCTCTCCCTCGTAGTTGAGGCTTCTAGAAGGACATCGGACTTAATCTCTGCAATACAGATAGACATGGAGGAGGCTATAAAGGTAGGGAAAGAGATACAAGCAATGGAGAGGCAAGGTGACGAGATAAAGGACAGCTTGCTTCAGAGGCTTTACGATATGGAAAAAGAGCTAGATATAATTTCGATCCTTCAAATGAAGGATATAATTCTCTTTATAGATGAAATACTGGATAACATGGAAGAGGCTACACTGAGTGTGGAACTACTTTACGCTACGATGAAAGCATAAGTTCTTCTTACCATTGTCATGAGTACACGTTTTAAGAATTTAAATAGTAAAATTTAATAGAAGATCGGTAAAAAAAGAGGGAAAAACATTACATGACATACTATTTGAAACGTTATTAAGGTTAAAAAAGAAGGTCTAGTTTTAACTAGACTAAAATAATTATTTAGTATTTAAAAAATCATTTTCTTCTTCTTATTAATGCTATTATGGCTATTATTAAAGAGATTATACCGACTGCAATAGCTATTTCGGAATATATTCTAGTTTGTAATTCATTAGATTTCTCAATAGAAACTGAGGAATTAATGGAGCTAACATTGTCCTTGATTGTGGTTAGATTGCTCTCAGCCTTGCTCAATGAGGACGAAACTTCACTGAGTTCAGTATTAACGTTTATAATTGTCTTATGAGACGCACTAACCCCGTCGTTTTGAACTGCCTTAATCAATAACTGATATGCGCCTTCCTTCAATTGAGACGTGTTCAAGGTCAATTCGAGAGTGCCGTTCTTATAGTATGTCTCTACCTCAGTTCCGTTCAAGTAGGCTGTCACATGGTTCACTGACTCTCCTAGGACAGTGAAATTAAGGGTAAATGTACCGTTGACGGTCAACTCCGCAGGAGCCTCAATCCTCACTGGTGTAGGTGAAACGTTAGTCACGTTAGAGTTCAGTATAATCACTCTGCTGTTAACTAAGACTAGGTTTGAAATATGCGAGTCGAGTATCGTTATATTAGAATCGTATGCTTCAACTTCCTCCATATTACTGTTTGCAATGGTCAAGTTAGTTCCAGAAACGCTTACCGACCCAGAAGAGAGGATCAGCGTAGGCTTGCCTCCCACGATAGAAGTGTTCTGGAACATATCGTTCATCAGTGTGCCATGGAAGCCTTGTATTGTATCTCCGACGAAGAAGGTGTATGGTAACGGAAGTGTGACGTTTTGGTTCTCGACAAGGCTGTAAGGCTCTATAGTGAATGACTTAGCATACTTTAGTTCTACTCCGGTGGGTACCCCGTTGTAGCTTTCTCCAGTGATTAGGATGTAGAAAGGTCCTTGAGAGATCCCAGAACCTAGGTAAGTGAGATTTCCGTCATTATATATGGAAGGCAGTGTCACATTTCCTTCCCATAACCCAGTGGAGTAGTTAAAGAACAAGGGTATCTCTAGCACATTGCTTATCTCCGGATATTCAGCTGATAGCTTGTAGGGGAAGATGGTCGCAGAGTACATTCCATATTCCACTGGCGTACCGTTAGGGTAGCTTATGTTTGCATAAATCTTCATGATGCTTCCCTGTAGCGAATATTCTGAAACGTTTATCCTAGGAATGGAACCTTGAGGGGTCACGTAGACCTGACCGTAGAAGTAGCCTGTAATGTTCTGATCTAGAGAATATGATTGGTATTGAGCGTTGAATATCACGTCATAGAGTCCTTGGTGTACAGTAGGGGGTACGTATAGATCTCCCTCGTATTCCTGTGTAGATGAATTATAGTACAGTGAAGACTCACTTATTTCTGTATTGTTAGGACTTAGTAAAGTAACATTGATTGTAGTTCCAGATACTGAATCTGAATAGACTGAATTGGGTAGATTCGAGGGCGGGGTTATAGTACCAAATACCATGATATATTGTCCACCAGAAACGCTTCCTGGCTCTGAGACTACCTGAGGTAAAACGAAAATAGATTGAAGGTCAAATCCATTGTAGAATGAAACGAACCCATAAGCGTTTTCGCCCATAAGGAGGATCACTCCTGGACTGTAATTACCCGCTAGATAACCAACCCATTCACCGGTAGAGTTATCGAATGTGAGATTGAGGCTTCCTTCTAGCTCATATTCGTTTGACGTGAAGTTGTAATAGAACACGTTTACTTCTACTTGAGATTCATTGAAAGGTTGTCCGTAAATCCCCTCAACGTTAGCTACGACGGTTACATTGTCTTCGGTGTAGTAAGGCGTCATAGGCTGAGGACTCTGGAAGCAGATATAGTAACCAGCGAAAGTTTCTACCATTCCTACTCCAGTTAAGTTAGATCCATTAACTTCTCCTTTCGCTACGACTGTCAACGATGTTATTCCGCTGTCGTTTGAAGGTAATTTAAAGGAAGTCACGTACATATCGTTTTCCCTTTGCATTTTGAGTGCCTCTACTGTCCCCATAACGTCCTTTACAAGGAGCGTGACGTTTCCAATGACTGGAGTGCCGTTATATGTGACGTTTGCGGTGACCTCTAACTTTTCTCCAAGGAAAACCTCGCTAGGTAGAGTAACGTTAGGAGTTCCATTAAGTACACTTATTGACACGGAAAGAGAAGGCAATGCGTGTTCTTGTTTTAAGTACTGTGATAGATAGCCTAAGTTTACGGAACCCCAGCCATTCACTAGATTATATCCGTACTTGGCAATCCATGGTATATTATATCCGAATGTGATTGGCACGAATGCTTTTTGGTATATTGAGGAGTTTTCAGCTAGCTTGTATATTACAGGATTCAAATCTCCTAACTTTCCTCCTACATATTGGGACAGTAACGCTATCATCCCAGCCATGAGAGGGGAAGCTTCGCTTGTACCTCCACTGATTTCGGTGATGTTGCCTGGGCAAATTATGTATACACCTGGGTACGCGTTAGCGTTGGCTGAAAGATCCGGGATCTCTCTTCCCTGAGGATATGAGGAAGGTGTACTAACGTTTTGGTACCAAGGTTTTGGCTCAATTATGCTAACGCCTCCAGTGCTGCCGCCGTAGTTAATTCCGTCGGGAATGAAGCCGTAGTTAGACCATGATGTGGTTACTATCCCTTTCCCGAAATCTATGTAAGTTGTAGTCCCTCCCATACTGAGGACCCAAGGAGATGTTGAAGGATATCCTACAGTTCCAAGAGGTCCAGCGCTATATCCGCTTCCTCCAGCGTCGCCTGAAGATGCAAGGAATGTTATTCCTTCTGCTGTTCCCATTGCGTAATATTCGTCTGTGAGAACCACACAACTGTAGAACTCCGGTCCGTTAAAGGTGGAGAAGTCTTCTTCTGGTATGCTGAAGCTCTCTGAGAGATCTGTGACATTGTCTTGTTGATCTATGCAGGATATGATGCTATAAAGAGGCAGATTTCCATTAGCAATGTAAAGAGTTATTCCAGCTCCTGGTGCCATTGTGTGGGCTGACTCGACGTCTAGGCTTATTTCCCCAGCCCAACCTTGAGATATCCCTAAGTTCGGATCATATGGTCCTATTGGTACTATGCTGAAGTAAGGAGGACTTGATATGTTGTAAGCATGGTCATAGAACGCTAATTGCTGTTTTATGTAAGGGTCACCGTAAAAGTCCAGTATGCCTATGCTGAAGTTAGAAGATCCTTTTATTCCATTGGAGAATAGGGGTGTTATGTTGTACGCCTCCCATAAGGACTTTATGGGATACCCCTCTATCGGAGCGGTAGAATTCACGTTCTCCTTTTTAGCGTTCATGTGTGTGAAAAGTGTGGACGGATGTTGGAAGAAAATGTTGGATAGATTGCTAGAATATACGAAAGCTCTAACTGGTTCATTTAGGTTCCCGGAAGCTGCGTAGTAACTCTCAGTGCCATTACTGAAAACTAAGAAGTTAAGACCAATCTTCTGAAACTGATAAGCCTGCCCTTCTACTACTATAACTGAATCCGTAGAACTCGATATCACCTTTAACCCTTCTTCTTTTACCCATGATAGAAGTTTTTCGTAGCTATGAACTGGATAGAATAATTCCCTGACTTGTTCTTTGGCAAGGAAGTGATGGTATAGTGTAGAGCCTGGATCAGATGTCTGTTCTGCATAGTAATAGAGTAGGTTTAGGTTTCTCAGCGGTATTTGAAAAGTAACTACAACCGATGTATGAGGGTTTAACGTTCCTTCATAAACGAAACCCTTCACCTCTGGGATGTTATAGCTAGGTAAGGAGGTATTGGGAATTTGTTGGCTATATCCTAACGTAGTTTCATAAGAGGCTAAAACTGGGACTATCATGACTAGCATTAATATTATACCTAAGAAGCTTCTTTTTCCCATGTAAAGTAAGCGACAGAACTAATATATAAAAATTATTTAAATATAAAACCTCTTTCTTTTGACTTGTAGATTATATTATATCAGTATCTGGAAATTACCTATCATTATATGTCTATTTATGTTTTTTCAAATATTTTTACGTTCTCTCGGCATGACATTGGTGAAAATCTATCATTATAGATTATTCGTAACTAGAATATGTTAATAATTATTTATTTTCATTTTATCATTGTTTACTCAAAAATCTTATATATATGGAATAAAAGATATAAAGTAGGTAGTCTTTATGACACACGAAAAGCTCGAAACTTTAATGAAAATAAAAGGTGCAGTTGCAGCAGGAGAGTTCAAGGAAAATGGGGAGTTGGTGGCCTATAAAGGACAGATGCCAGAGGACGCTGCAAAGATGGCAGCAATGATGTGCGCAGCTAACACAATGATGGCTAAGATGCAATCAGAGGGATTCTCAAAGATGACTGGAATGAAATGGTCTCCTCTTGTAGGATGGGCAGTCGCAGCTGGCGAATATGCGGTATGTGTAGAAGGGAACTACGGGGTCTTCGTACAGTTAAGCAATGCAGACTTCAACGAAGCGTTTAAGGTTCTACACGAAGTAGCACATAAGTGAAGGAAAATAACTTATTTTTTTAAAAACTATTTTTAGTGCTGGAGTGTTTATATCCTCTAGTTCATTTTAAATCCAATTTAGAATTTTTAATAAGCAAAGAGTGTCCCCTAAAGCGACGTATAAAAAGATAGCTCTATAAGCTGAAATTATACCACAAGTAGTTATAATGAGGAAGCTATCGCTACTTATTGTTTCTTCTATGGTGACTGGAATAACATGGGGAGCCAATTCCCTAATGATTCCTCTTTACCTCAAGGGATTAGGGCTGTCTCCTTTCGAGATAGGAACGCTTCTTGCTTTAGCCATATTAGTTTCAGCTACTGTATCCTTGGTTCTTTCAGCATATGCAGACGCTTACGGCAAAATTAGAGCGTTAACAATCCAGTCTCTATTGTCAATAGTTGGTATAATCCTTTTGATCGTTGGGATTCCTTTTGGCTATATAACCTTGGGAGGATTTGGAGGAGGAACCATAAAGATGGCTATGATATCGGATCTCAGCGACGATATGGAAAGGGATCTGAGCAGGGTCAATTCTGGCTCAATCCTTTTTTCTGTTTTAGGATCTGCCATAGTAGGGTTTCTAGATCCTCCTTACGTTTTCTCTGTAGAGTTGATCATCTACATAATATCCATCGCTTTGGTGATAGCGGTAGGAGAGACTTCTTCACCGCAACGTAAATTCACATTTGGGCTCAAGTCTGGAAAGACCATCTTTAAGTTCTCCACGGATTCCCTGATTGGTCTAGGAGCTGGAATGGTGATTCCATTGATGTCCTTATGGTTCTACTTGAAGTTCGGAATAGGAAGGGAAGAATTGGCTCCGATATATGTGATTTCGGAGCTTACTTTGGCCTTCTCTAGCATGATATCTCCTATTCTCTCGAAGAGGTTCGGTACAGTTAACACGATTTTCGCTACAGAAATAGCTTCAATTCTTTTACTGGTTTATCTTCCATTCACTTCGTCTTTTCTGGACGCTTCCTTAGTTTACGTGGTAAGAAACGCTCTCATGAACATGACTTCACCTATAAGGGAAGCATTCATCTTGAGCCTCATACCAAGGGAGGAAAGAAGCAGGGGGAACGGTTTCGTGAATCTGTTTCACGCCATTCCCAGAGCTCTGGGTCCGGAAATAGGAGGTATGTTCTTCGGACTAGGTAATTTGACTTTACCCTTCTTGATAACAGCGTCTTTATATTCAATCTCAGGCATAGCGTTTTTCTTTATGTTCAGGAAAGTCAATGACTCAAAGCCACTTAGCTAATCCCGGTTCTTCCTTGCAGTACAAGAGATAGGTAGGAAATTTCATTTCGAGGTCAGGACGCAACGGGCTCTTCCTTACCTTTACACTCACATTTCCTTTTCTTTCTCTTTTTAGCTCTATGATAGAGGACTCTGCCCTTAAGTAAGTTTTTTCTTCTATGAAGAAGAGAAATGTTCTTCCTTTTCTCTTCATAAGTGATGAATAGATAGAACACCCGTACAAGTAAGGATTAACTATAATAAGATCTCCAGCGAACGAGTCTATTGCAGGT
Organism: Sulfuracidifex tepidarius; assembly: GCF_008326425.1. Lineage (NCBI taxonomy): Archaea > Thermoproteati > Thermoproteota > Thermoprotei > Sulfolobales > Sulfolobaceae > Sulfuracidifex > Sulfuracidifex tepidarius. Next base: position 1,437,575 of record NZ_AP018929.1, on the reverse strand, counting down.
ACGACGTCCTCTTTCTTGAAAGCTCTCCTTACCTTTACTTGATCTTCAACTTCCTTGTCCATTATTCTAGAGAACGTGTTAAGGAGATAAGGGTCTATTCTAGCGTCTCCTACTAACAGCAAGCTTACCGGTGCCGACTCTACGATAGTCCTATGATAGAAGATCCTCATGAGCACGACGTCTTCGAATTTGAAACCCACTACTTTGTCAAGTCCTATTATCTCGTCTATTTCCCAGATCCCAGTCCTCAAGAGAACCACCTCTTCACCTCCAGGGAAGTCCTCTTGACGTATTCTTCGTAGTATAAAGGGTCATGACCAAGGTATTCCCGAGCTGTATAGAACTTGATTCCCTTGATGTAAGGCTTTCCCTTTATCATGATTACGTAGTCTCTGGGTGAGCCGAAGTGAGCCCTGAAAAGGTATCTCTCGGTAAGCTGGGGTAGTGCATCGACGACTTTCCTCTTAACGTCGTCCGCTGAGTCTTCTGTAGACGCAATCAAAAGTACTTCCTCGAGAAAGTCTTGTATCAGCTTAGGCTGGTTTCTCCTCACGACCCCTTTCACTTTCATTCCTGACTTAGTCTTTCCGAAATATCTCTGTGGGTAAGGCTCTCCTTTGTCAGAGGATGTGAAACATACCCAATAGAAATCGGCATCGACCTTGAGTTTGATCCCCGTGGCTCTCTCAAGCTCCTCTATCAGGGTAGGTATCTTATCCCTCTTTCCCCTGACTATTAGGGAATCTATTAACCCGTGTAACACCTCCATTCCTAGGTCCTTGGCTACTTCTATTGCCCTCCTCATTGTTTTCCTGGAGAAGAAAGTCACTAGTTCATAAGCTTCTATCTTTCCGAAACGCGAGTTCCTGTATCCCAAGTAGCCGAAAGAGGCCACAAGAACCCACTTTATAGCTTCCATTCTCTCCCTGTCCATGTTCCTCATTTCCTCCTTTCTCCTGACCAGGTAATCTAAGGACTCAGGGACTATCCCCACCTCTTTCCTGCAGATAGTATGTCCTATTTCAGTCCTCACGTCTTCGCACCCAACGTTTACGGTCTCAGCTGAAATGTTGTTATTTATTATCAAGGAGGGATACATGGAGTTGAAGTCTATTTGGACTGCGTCGTCGTAAATTCCAGGTTTAGGGAAAAGTATTAACCCTCCCTTATCCGCATCCCTTATTTCAGAGATCGTCCTTTCCCTCTCCACGTTAGGCCTGACGTTTGGGACTACGAACTTCCTGCTTAGGGCCGTCCATGCTTCATTAGTAGTAAGTATCTTGCCTATTGTGGAGGAGACTACCATTAGGAGAGACATCTTTGAGATCACGCTCCACTCCATGAGTCCTCTCAACCCAACGTTGACTCTTACCTTGTTTGAGTTCAAGGACAAGTGGGACGAGACCCTTACTGATGGCGGGGACAGCGATATATCCACCGCGTTAGTAGGGATGTAATCTATCTCCTCACCGTTGAGTAGAACCTTGGGCTTAGAGAAGGGTTGTTTTTTCACTTCTAGAGTTTTAACCTCATAGAAGCCATCCCCTAGGTCGATTACGTCTTTCTTACCTATCTCTACTTTCCTTAATGGCAAAGCTCCCTTCCTTACGTAAGCCTGAACCCAGCTAGGAGGAAAGGAATTTACACGGTTCCTGACCCTCAATTTATGGTTGAAGGACTCTATCCTGAACAGAGGTAATCTGCCTTCAAATGTCCTCCAGGTCTCCCTCTCGACCGAAACCACGTCTGGATGAGAGTATGCTGATGCATCGATCTCCTTGACGTAAAATGGGTAGGTGACCGGGACGTAAGCTTTCCTTCCTCCATCAAGCAATAACTTGAGCCTTCCCCATTCCGGAACTATATCTATGATCACTCCTTTCATTCAGACACCAGAAAGGCTAACATTATTACCTCGAGTGGATCTGAGACCTCGTCTTGCATAGCTTCTTCTATGTACCTCACGTTTTCCCTTACTCTGATTATCCTGTTTGTAATTCTTTCATCTCTCAGCTTTCTTGCCACTCGTTCTAACTTTTCAAGCTCCCTATCTACAGACTTGGTAAGGGAAGGCTGTGTTCTTCCCATAATTTACCACGGATTAAAAAATGGGGGAGTGTGAAACGTAAGTGATCATAGCGATGCTGTAAGGTGGGAAAAACGGAAACTATAGTTTTTATAAAAAATAATCATGTATAGAAACACATTATTATTGTATATTCTTTTTTGTTAATTCCCATTTTTCTCTATTTCTTCGCGATCCTTTTCAGCTTTTTCTAACATGTCGTCCTTTCCTTCCATCTCCTTTAACACTTCTCTTATTCCCTCATCAAGTTGGGGGTCTACCCCTTTGTTATAGTCCTGAGGTGGGTACTCTACCTTAATGTCTGGATCTACTCCGTAGTTCTCTATTCCGAATTTGACGTCGTCGAACCAAGTCGCGAATTCAGGTTGTGTCACTGTAGTTCCATCGACTAACCTAGTTTTGGGGTTTATCCCAACTACTCCTCCCCAAGTGCGAACACCTATGACTTTGCCAAGACCTAATCTTTTGAAAACGTGGGTAAATATGTCGCCATCAGATCCAGCGTGTTCATCAGTTAAACATACCATTGAAGGAGGTGGAGAGAACGGCATGTAAGGTGACGCTTTCCTATACTTGGGTAAATCAGCACCGATTCTCTTTCTAGAAAGGAAGTCTATTATGAGAGGAGACACATGGCCACCTCTGTTGTACCTCACGTCTATTATCAAAGCCTTTTTGTCCATCTGGTGAATGAAGTCTTTGATGAACTCTGAATATCCCATAGGACCCATGTCTGGTATGTGAACGTAACCTACCTTACCTGAGGTTCTCTCAGCGACGTATTCCCTGTTTCTTCTCACCCAGTCCCTGTAGACCAGATAACTCTCGTTTCTGGTCGTCTTTACGTTCACCTTTGTCTCTTTTCCATCATGCTTTAGGGTTATCAATACAGGGATTTCCTGCTTGTCGACGAGGACCTCCTGTGGAGTGACCTCCTCAGAAAGCCTTACTCCGTCTATGGAAACGATGCAGTCTCCCTCCTTCACGTCTATCCCAGAAGATAAAAGGGGGCTTTTCTCTCCTTCAGCTGAGAGATCTCCGTGAAATATTCTGGTGATCTCGTAACACTCGCCGTTGAACTTGACTTGGACTCCTAAACCGCCTATCATGTAGGGTTTCTCCACCTTTAGGTCATTGACTATTTGGTAAGAATGAGATGTACCCATTTCTCCTTGCATTTCGTTTATCAAGTCCATCAGTTCGTATCTAGTGCTGACCTTCTCCGTGAGGTTCAGATATTTCTCGAGTACCCCTTCCCATGAGCCGTCAACTTCCTTCCAGTAGTTTTGCTTCATGAGATACCACGTTTCTTTGACCATTTGCTTCCATTCCACCACGGGGTTTACCCTAGTTCTGATCCTGCCTAGATCCAGCACTCCGCTGCTCCTACCCGGTTCCTTTGACGTTAGGTCTGGCTTCTTCTCCATGTCTACTATCCTCAACACGTTGCCCTTTTGCCTGACTGTTACTTTGTCTCCTGCTATCTCGAAATCTATCACGTCGTTGAGAATTTCTTCCTGTTTCCCGGTCTGCATGTCGTAGACTATCAGTGAACCCACCCTTTCAAGTGAAGAGTAAAGCCAATATTTCGCTCTCCCCTCTATTGGAAACTTCAGGAGGACTACTTTGCTACCCTTGAGGTGTCTTATCTTGCTGAATATTCCGGCATCTATTGGGAAAGCCTCAACTCTCCTTATAGCCCCTTCAGGGTTTAACTCCCCGTCCCCTTCCATACTCAGGAAAGGAGAGGGAACACCCTTTTTCATCACCGCAACGAAAGGTTTAGTTGCAGCGGGGAAGTCGTAGGCAAAGACCATTTCGTCCATTACTGGATCGAAATGTCTAACAGAGAGGAAGAAAAGATATTTTCCATCGTTACTGAAGGTAGGGCAGAAGTCCCTCCCGGTTGCGTTCGTAACCCTGAACTTCTTGTCGTCTATTATGGTCCAGATAGAGAAGGTCTCCAGATCCTCCTGCTTAGAATATGTAATCCATCCGTTCTGGTTTATCGTGAAGTCCGTGATTTCGCCGTAGTCGCTGTGATCGATTAACTTCATTCCATCGGAAAGAAGATAGAGGTCTCCTCTTTTGTTAGATAGAACTATTCTAGATTTTGATATTTTAGCTCCAGTTATCATACCTACTTTTGGTTTCAGCTCAGCCTTCTTCTCTCCGTCCTTGTCGTATACTTCAATGACGTCGTCGTACCTAACGAGAAGTATAGATTCTCCGTCGGAAGAAACTATTTTATATCTGCTATTTCCGCTTATATCTCCTATCGGGATTGGAGCCGAGTCCCAACTTAATAGATATGCCCTCCCTCTATTAATTACCGCTATTTGGTCTGAAGAGAACGGTGAGAACGTATTGAAGCTCTTACCCTCATCGAAGAATTCCTGCTTCTGTTTTCCGCTTATTGGAACATTGATGTCAAGTTTCAGGGCTTTCCCTTCTTGATACAGATATATCTCTCCTCCGCTTTGGAACACTATTCTCTTCCCGTCTGTGTTAGCGTTTCTTACGTAGAAGTCCTTCATGTCTGTGTGCTTCCTCAAGTCCTTTCCTTCTATGTCAACTGAATACAAGTTTCCTATTCCCTCGTGGTCAGAGACGAAGTAGAAACGACCGTCGACCCACATAGGCGAGTTCAAGTTTCCATCAAGCTCGAGGAACTTGACGAACTCGCCCTTGTATCCTCTGTCTATCCAGAACACTCCTCTTGTTCCTCCCTTGTACCTCTTCCAATAAGTGAGGTCGTAGTTGTTCCTTCCTATCACGAACGCTTTCTCGCCGTAAGCTATAGCTGTGACCGGGCCTAAGTTAAGTCTCTTCGGTTCGCCTCCATTGGGATCTACCTCAAAGAGATCTCTCCATGCAGCGAAAGGAGTCTGGAAGTCTGAAGAAACTAGAAGCTTTCCCTCGGGTGTCCACCCAACCACCGTTGTAGTTGGACTTCCGAAGAACGTAACTCTCTTTACGTTTCCACCCTCTGTAGGTATAACGTAAACCTCAGCTGCGGAATTTCCTGAAATCTGAAGCCTTGTAAACGCTATTAGATCTCCTTTTGGGGAGAACTTTATTTTAGTGATTGCGCCGAAGCCTGAAGTAAGCCTAGTCGGTTTGCTTTCTCCTAGTTTCATTACCCATAAGTCATCCTCGCTTGCGAACGCTATTTTTTCTCCATGAATATCCGGGTACATTAAATAAGCCATATTGATCTCTGAAACGTCAAGCTGAGTAGATTAAAAATATGGATTCACCTAGGAGGTGAGGCTTTTGATTAGTTCAATAACGGTTGTTATTAAAGTAAAAATAGTATTTTATTTTTGTTTGGATGATTTCCTTGTTAAAAATTCCTTTAATCTCTTAATTATTCCTTTAGAAAAGAGCTCTCCTGCTATGAAAGATGAGGATTTAATGACATAAACTCTGTACAATTCACCTTGCAATTCCTTTTCATATATGTCGGTGTCTCTATCGTACTCCATTTTCTTGAAGGATAGCTCATTTAAGAGGCTCTCTATCTCGTCCATACCTTCTATTACCCCAACGGGACCAAAGTCCTCGGCTTTCTCTATCCATGTCATTACCTCAAACCAGCTCCTGTAGACACCGGGGATTTCTATTACCCTCTTATTACTTATAGCCCTGCTCATGATGTCCACCCTATAATTTTCTCGAGAGTAAATTTAAGCTTTTCATTTAATAGCTATTTAATATAAGTTAAATCTATTATTAAGGTGTTGCCATCTATATAGAGTATATAGCACTAAATTTACTATATAGTGTCATGAAACGTGTGTGGATGATGAACGACAAGACGGATAGCTTAACTGTCCTGTAGTGTTCTTTAATTTATAATTCATAATCGAAAATATGTCAAGTCCATCCGGAAAATTTCCTTTGTATATGTTTTCCTAAACTTACCCCTGCTATGACAGCGGAGAGCATGAATAACGGTTTCCATGGCAGAAGGAGTCTGGGACTTTTGAGGCTGAAAGTTTTGTATTCCAAGATTTTCTTGAGCTTGATGTTCTTATATGTCAGTTCAGCTTCGTGGATATTCGATATCAAAGAGAAGGTACCTTCTAGGTAGGGAAAGGTATAACCAAGCAAGTGCTGAATATATTTTCTGTATATCTCTATGTGAGAATAAATACATCCGTTATCATATATTCTAATGTGTAGTTCCCAGGGAAAGAGGACAACTTTTGAGAGGGAATATTTTTCTCCCATCTTGAACGCCAAAGATGGCTTCTTAAAACCGATCTTAATCAGGGACGACGCTACAGAGTTAACGTAGGTAGGAGGGACCTTGAGACAAAAATTTCTTTCGTTCTTTATATCATTGTCATTTAAAGAGACTGTTTCTCCGTCGTATAGCTGAATTTTCTTTGGTAGCCTCAACGTTAAAGGGTTAACAATACTCTTCATCAATTAGGTAGTCTTGTAAATCACTATTAAATACATGTCTTAAACTCTATAGAAAAATCATTTCTGTCATCTAAAAGTCCATAAGGCCAGCTTTCTTTAGTAATTTCCTATATGCAACTACAGTAGCATCGGAGCTCACGTACGTTTCGGGTCCGTCTACAAGGCCCTCAACTATTGCTCTATCCTGCTCCGCTAAAGTGTCTTGAAACTTCCTCATTTCGTTAGGATCCCCAGGATAGTTGCTGGCAATTATCATCCACATCATCGTTTTCTTCTCTTCCATGGGAGTGACAGTCATGAAGATCGAGAACTTTCTCTCCCCATCTCCTTCCTTAATGAAATATGCTGAATAGGGGGATAGGATCTTATAAGTGTAGTTTTCCCAGCCTCCATTTCCGCTACCATCAGGATTGGGCTGGAAAACCCTTATGTCTTTAGCTACTATGATATCCCCTTCACTTTCCACGTTATAATGTGGTATTGACGGGTTATTTTTGTCTCCTAATAGTCCTTCATGGACGAACGGGAAATGACTTACATCAAGGAAGTTCTCTACGACCTTGAAGGGGGAAGCGTTAAAGAGGTAGGGTCCGCAGTGGACCTTCATGAAGGAAGGATCTCCATATTCCTGGAACTTGGGTATTTCTCCGGACAGATCGTCTAGTTTCACCCAGAGTAAATCGTATTGTGACATAACCTCGTACTTTCTTGCCTTCCCCGGTCCTTTCATGGTGTGGGCGGGTACAAACACTACGCTCCCGTCATCAGAGTATTCCCACCCGTGATATGGGCACACAAGATGTTTTTCTTTGATGCTACCTTGGGAAAGTCTAGCTCCTCTATGGGCGCACCTATCATCGAATGCAGCCCATGTACTTCCTTTCCATATAACTAAGTCTATTCCTTTCACTCTAACCCTTTGGATCTCTTCTAAATTCCGCCCTGCAACGTACCACATATGGCTATTCAACTTTTTATGGTTAAATAATGTAGTGTTGTATTATTAAAACACTATTTTGGTTATGAAAAACTTCTTTGATCTTCCTTAAGATAATTTTTAAGTTAATAGTCGTACTAAATCTCATCCATGAGTGAGATGGGATTTAGATGGCTGGTATTTTCTAGAATAATGAGAAGTATAGGGATTATATTTATAACACTTTCATCTTCGCTTTACTTGTCATTAATTCACGTATCTGTAGTAATCATCGGAGTAGTGTTTCTGGGCGTGGTGGGATTTAGTTCCTTGCTTTCAATTACATTAGGTTTAATAGGAGATAGGTACGGCTATAAGAAATCTCTCATCATAGGGGATTCCATCTCTACCTTGGGGGCATTCATTTTCTCACTTTCAAGTAACTTCTATCTGATTGCCGCTTCCCTCATAGTAGCTGGAATAGGCGGTGCTGCTGGTGGTATGAGGGGTGTCTATTCTCCTGGGCTCTCCGCTTTAGTAGTGAGCAACTGGCCAGACGAGAGGGAACGAGTTAAGAAAATGGGGATTTTAACTTCCTCAGCTTCGTTAGCTTCAATAATCGGTAGCTCTATGTTGATAATTCATAATTATCTTCCGTTTAGCAATGTAGAAAACTACAGAATCCTTTTCCTGGTGTCGTCATTCTTTCTATTGAGTTCACTTCTGTCAATTTTGAAGGTAGAAGAGAAGGCCAGACCGAGGAAGACATCTAAGGTAATGACAAGGAGTAGCTTCAGCTACGTTTACAAAGTAATGGTAACTAACGCTTTAGCTGGATTTGGAATAGGTCTGGCCATACCTTTGCTCCCTTTGTGGTTTAAGATACGTTACGGTGTCGATTCATCTGAAATAGGTATAGTATTTACTCTATCCTATCTCTTCACATCCGTAGGGTCTTTTCTAGCTACAAGAATTCACTTGGATATCCTGAAAATCGCGTCGTTTACAAGGACAATGAATGGAATATTTCTCATTTTAATGGCGATCTCTCCTTGGTTTGCCTTAGCTTCTGCCCTTTATCTTGTGAGAGGTATGAACGCTGGAATAGGCGCACCTAATAGGGTTGCTATCAATGTGAGAGGAGTGCGTTCAGAGGACTTCGGTGCAGCCTCAAGTATTGAGGGAATAGCGACTCGCGGAGCTCAGATGAGCTCCGGACTAAGCGGAGAATTAATGGAAATGAGTACGTTTTACCCGTTGTTTCTTGGAGGGGTAATACAAGCTATAAGTGGAATACTCTACCTCACGCTACTAAGGAAACCTAGGTCGGAGTCTCAGGCAATAAAACGTTAGGAATCATCTGTTTATTGTTTATAAAAACTGATGTAATATTCAATGGAGAAGCTTATGGTAAACTTTTAAATAAATATTTTTTAATTTTTCATATGAAATTAACTTTAGTTTTAAAGGGAGATAAAGAACCTGAGGTAGATTTCGGTGGAGTTATTAGATCCCTCATGGATATGTACCAACAAGGGCCACTTTTCGCCTTCATGGTTTCAATACCGCATTGTATGTTCGTGATGACGAAACAAGTGTGTTTCATGAACGACTTGAAACCTTCCTTAGTTAAAGTAGAATCTACTTTCGTGATAGACGATGAGAAGAAGAGAAATGAAGGTAAGACGGTCATACAGAAAGTAGTTGTTTCAATTGAGCTTCAAGGGCTTTCTTTAGATCAAACTAAGAAGGTTGTAGATGAAGTAAAGGAGGATTGCCCAGTCTATAACTCTTTTCCAGAAAAAATTGAGATAGTTCCACACTCATAACTGGACGGGAAGTCCAAAAATTGTTATGTATGTTATATTAAAAAGGAAATAAAAAAGAGCAACTTTTGATCTAAATGGTAAGAAAAGATTTATAAGAAAGAGTTTTCATATAATCAAATATGGTAGAGGAGATAGTAAAAGTATCAAGAAACTATCAAATAACTATACCCGCAAAAGTAAGACAGAAGTTTCAGATAAAGGAAGGGGATCTAGTAAAGATAACATTCGAGGAAGGTAAGAACGAGGTAACAATTAAGGTATTCGATACTAAAGGTTTTTGAATTAGCTGTTAGAGCGTATTAAAGCTAGTTTTGATCCCTTTCCTTTATACACTCTTTTTCTATAATTTTATTTTCCGCTTTTTCCATGTTTCTTAGGAAATCTCTTAGATTAAGATACTTATCATCAATTTCTTCATATGCTTGCCTTCTGTCTATAAGAGCACCTTGAAGACATGCGTTAACAGCTCCCAGAACGTCTACTTCGTATATGTCTCCTAGGTGAATTGCGTTTTCTCTAGGGTTAGCTATAGCTATTTTAAAAATTTCAGGATCAGGCTTTACTTTACCAACCTCAAACGAAAAAACTACCTTGTCAAAGTACTTCCTCAACCCGAAAGTTTCAAGGTGTTTCTTTGCCTTTCCGTTATACGCTGCATTACTTACCAAAACAGTCTTTATGTCCATGGATCTAACTGTCTCCAGGAAATCTATCACGTCATCGTAGAGGAAAACCTCCTTCTCAGCTTGTTTGTTTGCGTCTTCTATTATTTTTATTTCGTCATCAGAAATATTAATGTTAAGCTCTGAGAAAACCTCCCTTAACGAAGGTGTATTATTTCCATTTGGGTTCGGTTTTAATTTCTTGCCTCTTAATTTCGCTGAAGTTCTAAATATTTGTTTAGAAGATACAGAATAGCCCAAATCTTTGAGCAGATCAGAAATTATTTGATATCCCCACGGCTCGTTATGCACCAGCGTATCTCCTAAGTCGAGAGATATTACTTCTAATTTCATCAAGAGTGTTAGAATTTGAAAGATAAAAACGTTGCTTAAACGAGGCAGTACAGCTATTTTTACTTGTACTATTTTTCTTATGTCTCTATTTCTATTTCGTCTCCTTTGTCAATAACCTTATAGATAGGTAATGGTCTTCTTGTAGCTCCCCTTCTGGGCTCTCCTGTCTTTAAAGAGAAATGAGTGAAATGACACTGGCATACGAGTTCCTCTCTTATGACTACTCCTGTCTTGTCCAACTTGCACCCAAGGTGTGGGCACTTGTTATTTACCGCATAAAAACTGCTTCCTCCTAGGTAAATTACCAGAATTTCTGTGTCTCCGTTTTTGACTACTTTCTTCTCCCCTGTTTTGAACTCAGATTTATTTATCCTGAGAGACATTAGAGCTCTTATTTTTAATTGCTCTTGGAAGTACTAAATAAACGCATAGATCTCCACACATAGTGCAAGACCCAGCCTCTATGGACTTGTACTGTCTATAAATGCTCTTAGCTCTACCAGGGTCTAAAGTTAAGCTGAACATAGTCTTCCAGTCAAGAGTTCCCCTAGCTTTACTCATCTTGTTGTCTATTTCCCTAGCTCTTTCCCCTAGCTTTACCATGTCGCCCGCATGAGCAGCTATCTTGAACGCAATGAGCCCATCTTTAACTTGCTCTGGAGTAGGAAGAGAGAGATGTTCTGCGGGAGTGAGGTAACACAACATGTCCGCACCAGCTGATGCCGCAATAGCTCCTCCTATGGCTCCCGCTATATGATCGTATCCTGCAGCTATGTCGGTTACTAGTATTCCGAGGACGTAGTAGGGTACTCCTCCTGAGAGTTCCTTCTCTAGCCTAACGTCCATTTCTATCTGATCAAGAGGCATGTGCCCAGGACCTTCTATCATTACCTGAACTCCTTTCTCTACGCATCTCTTAGCTAGTCTCGAGTTAACCATCAGTTCTCCCACGTGAAGTTCGTCGTGGGCGTCCGCTGTTCCCCCAGGCCTTAACGCATCGCCTAGGCTCAAAGTCACATCGTACTCCTTAGCTAGCTCCATTAAGTAGTCGAAATTGCTGTATAGCGGGTTCTCCTTCTCGTTGTAAAGTGACCAAGCAGCCATTACTGTACCTCCTCTGCTCACAACTCCTGCAAGTCTCTTCACCTTTGGTATTCTCTTGGCTAATTCCAACGTAACTCCAGTGTGAACTGTTACGTAGTCTACTCCGTCTTTGAACTGCTTCTCGATGACTCTGAAAACGTCATCCTCCGTGAAGTCTATGACGTATTTCCTCCTTGCGACCATCTCGTAGTATACTTGATATATCGGAACAGTACCTACGGGCATCACAGCGTTTGTGATTACTTGTCTTCTCATGTAGTCTATGTCTCCGCCATCGGTTAGGTCCATGATCGTATCTGCGCCATACTCATTAGCTATTTTAACTTTCTCCATTTCTTCCTCCACGTTATAGCGATCAGTGGAAGCTCCTATGTTCACGTTTACTTTAGTTGAAAGTCCTTCTCCGATAGCAGTGAAACGGGTTATGTTACTTCTGGTCAAGTTCCTGAAGATAACTGCCTTGCCTGAGGCCACTTTATCCCTCAAGAAAACAGGGTCGACCCCTTCCTTCTGAGCTATAACCTTCATTTCTTCGGTTACTTGACCCCTTCTAGCAAGCTCCATCTGTGTGGGCATTTCTCTCCTAGTATAACTTACTTTATAACTTAATTATATAGGTTCCTTCTTAAAGAGTGTTTGGGGGTTTAATTTATAATGTCAGAACTCTATATAAGCAATTAAGAGGTAGAGAGAAATGATAAGTTTAGAGGACGCTATAAGGTCCAAGGTGGACTATAGGATAGTAGAAGTAGCAAAGAGTTCACCTTCGACAGATGTAAAGGCTATAGTCTTAACTAAAGTTCCTCCGTCAGAGGACGTAGTTAAGGACGTATCTTCCTCCGCTAAGGTTAATAAGGTTTATAATTTTATGTCTGTAATAAAAATTGAAGGGAAAGCTAAAGATGTCGCTTCCTTAGCACAGAAGGACTATGTGAAGTACATAATGTTAGAGGAAATAGTGATAAACACATTGGCTGAGTATTGAATTGAAATATAGGGAATGGCAAAGATCGTTAAGGGATAAAGTAATTTTTAGTTTAAAGCGGGATAAAGTAGTTCTTTTACAAGCTCCAACTGGAAGTGGCAAGACTTTCTTTGCATTGGATGTTGCTTTCTCAGTGTCAAACAAGGTATTGATTACCGTACGGACTCATAATGAGTTTTATCCCTTTTACAGGGAAATAAAGACGCATTTCCAAGACAAAAGGTACGTTTCCGTTGTAGGTAGAACAAATTCCTGCTTATTGGCAGACGAGAAGGCAAAACCTGAGGACATATCTTGCTCTGGTTGCGTTTATCTTTCTTGGAGGGATGTCGTCTTCCAAGGTTCACCTTTCGAGTACCTTGCTAAGCTCAAAGAAGAGGGAAAAAGAGAGGGTTTCTGTCCATATCATTCAATAATGAATTCGGTGGAGGAGGCTGACGTTGTTTTAATTACATATCCTTACCTCTTCATACCGTCGCTTAGGGACTCCTTAGGCATATCTTTGAGCGACTATACAGTAGTTGTAGATGAAGCCCACAACTTGGACAGTCTTCTAGATCTGGAGGAAAGGCGGATCTCTCAGGCTTCGATAAATCTTGCCTTAAAGCAAGCTGAAAACGAAGAGACCAGACTAATTTTAGACAAACTCAGATCAAAAATGACGAGCTTAGTTTTCAATGAAAAGAAGTATATACTATTAGATAAAGGTCGTGTAAGCTCCCTCTTAGAGAAGGAAGAGCTATCCGTGATAGCGGATGAAGCTTCTCATCTCTCTCAAAAGATGATAGCTCAGAGGAAGATAACAGCTAATCACCTTCTTTCTATAGTTAAGTTCTTCGAGTCATTAGAAGACAGCGAAATTAAGGTTTTCTCGTCAAATAATAATCTTGTGGCTAAACCGGTCTCGTCTATGAAATACTTAGAATTCTTCAATGACGATGACGTGAAGGGAATATTTATGTCCGGCACACTGCAAAGCAAAGAATACTTTTCCTCTGTTTTAGGGCTGAGAAAAGACGCAGTATATGTTGATGTGGAGAAGGAAGTAGGAAGAGTAGGTGGTCAATACGAGTGTTTCATTGCGCTTGACGTTACTTCATCTTACGCGTTGAGGGGAGAGGAGATGAGCAAGCGATATGCGTCATATCTCCTGAGAATATATTATCAGTCTGCTAGGCACGTTTTATCAGTTTTCCCCAGTTACGAGATGATAGAGAAGATCTCCTCATTCATAAGGTCAATAAACACTTTTCCTGAAACGCCGAGGACTAAAATAGACGACCTTATTGAGCATGTAAAGCATACGCCTAAGGTATTGATAATGGCAACTGCTAGGGGTAAACTTTCGGAAGGAGTGGAGGTATCCGAGGACGGAAGGAGCTTGATAAGTGATGTCGCAATAGTCGGGGTTCCTTATCCTCCTTTGGACGACTACATGAAGGCAAGAGCTGAAGAGGTATCCAAGATTTCTAAAAAGAATTACTTGGAGGAGCTGATGCAAATGCCAGCTTACATTTCCGTAAGGCAAGCTATAGGGAGGAGTATAAGAAGTCCAGAAGACAAAAGCAATGTTTGGTTACTTGACAGAAGGTTTAACAATCTATGGTGGAAGAAAAATATTAAATGCTTCAACCCTAAAGTAATCCGTCTCTAGGATGAAGATAGAGGTCTTTACTCACAGGAACTGCACTGAGTGCCATATTCTTCTCGACTACCTAAAGGAAAAGGGACTAATCGAGAAAGTAGAGATAATAGATACAGAGAAATACCCGTTTCTAGCTTTCGAGAGAGGAGTTATATCTACTCCTTCAGTTTTTGTAGATGGAAATCTAATTTTTGCAGGAAAGGTCGATTTCGATAAGTTGGACGACATACTAAAGGGGAATAAGGTTGAATCTGCTATTCTAGAAGATCAGCTTCTAGAGAAACTGATGGAAGGTATTGTAGATTCCTTCGCTGCCACTGCATGGATTTACGTGAATAGAGACCTTTCGCTATTCGTTGAGCAGAAGGACTTCGTCATGGCAGTAACTGGAATAGCTATAGATGATAGAAGAGAACAGCTCTACCTTAGGATTCTAAAAGATGTCAAGGAAAAAGAAGACATGCTATTGGAGGAGTGGAAGGAAAGAATGATGAGAAACATAGCTTCTAACTTCGTCAGGGAACTCTATTGGCTTTATGAGCGCAAATTGGACAAAGAGGACATCGCTAAAACATATCCTCTGGAGGTATTCTCTCACTGGTTAATGGTTAGAGGAGGAGCAGTTGGAAGAGTTGGCCTTAGAATCTATCCTTTGAGTGATAAAACAGTAATTAGTAGGATATCAGAAGCTTATTTATATTTATTTAATAACTATGATTCTCTATGGGAAAAAGTTGTTAAAGAGCAGAGAAAATTAGAAAACCTAACTTCCTGATTTCTCTATCAACCTAAAATTCTAGCTTTCATTTTATATAAATAACTATTATCTTTTTTATTGAGTTAATAGGATAAATATAAAACTGTCAATTACTTGTTTCCTCTATGGAATCGTTAGATTTACGCGGAAAACCATGTGAGGAATTTATACTTGAAATCTCAAAGTACCTAGTAAATCTAAAAGTAGGGGAAAGCTTAAAAGTAATAACCGATCAAGACAGAATAATATGCACACATCAGTTACTTAGAAACGCTCCGCGTTTCATTTTCAAGGCTGATACAATAGAGGACCATGCAGAAATAACAATAAAGAGAATGAGATAAACTAGATAATGACCATAACAAATTAGGGAATAAGGAAAGAAATAGTGTTAGTTACTTCTACATAAGTTGCCATCTATTATCAATATTCCGTCCTTCTCGTCTTTTATCTTAGCATCAATGAAAGGAACTAAATCCTTCTTAATCCCGAGCTCCTCTAAAGATATACACTGTTTTCCATCTGACTGTAATTCTCCTTTTATGCCTAAAACTATGCTGTCAATGTCCTTCAGATAGTCCTTATATTTCAGGACTGATGAAGTGTCTTCTAGCATTTTTACGGAAGACGATAGGACATTTATTTTCCTACACATAGGAACGCCTTCGCTTGTCAATGTTTGTTTTATTCTCTGAAGGACATCCAATTTTGTTATGTTAGTCAGAAAAGGATATACTGATATAATAGCAGAGCTCTCATCTATTAGACCATTGACGAAGTTATAGACGTAATTTAATCCTCTTTTTATCGTATCATAGGAATAATCAATCTTGTTTATTCCTTTCAACTGTTTGGCATCTATTATAGATTTAAATATCTCCACATTTCTATCTTTTTCTTCTTTCATCTCATTTATGTTTTGTAATAACAAAAGGAGATTGTCAAGGCAATTGTTTATCTTTTCCATTATTACAGGATCAACTAGCTTGTCATAGAAGGAAGGCAACTTCTCTATGTCTGGTATTACTCTTACGTCATGTGTGAGCTCTATTCCTGTGGTTTCATTGAGTTTATCGGCAATCTTTAACACAGTCTGCGTGGCAAGTGTGTACTCACTTTCTATCTTAGAAAGTATCCTAGCAATCGTATAGGAAGTATTGGAATCTATTTTAAGCTCATCTTTAGGTATTTCTATTTTGTCTATTACTAGTCCCTTGTTCTTTAGCTCATCTATCACGTTATTGAAAGTGATTATTTTTTCAAATATGATGTCATTAACATACCTAGAGACACTTGATAATGCAGCCTCCATTTCTTCCCTCAGTTGATCCAAACATTTTGGAGAGTTACACTCCCCTATTTTCTTGTTTATTTCATCCATTTTCATTAGGGCAAGCTGTACGCTATTGGTTACTGGGAAATTCTCGCTCTTCATTGCATCTAGATCCTTGAGACCCTTTATTGCCTCCTGTAGGTCTTCTGTCAGACTTTTCTTCTTAAGCGTTATTTCGTTTTTGTAAACTGAAACTGAGACTAAATAGGAATACCCTACATACGTTGAAATGCCCGCCAAGGACATTATGGATGATAGCAGTATGATTTCCTTATTCACGGACGGAAGAGAGACTGATAGTATAATCGAAGAGATAATTGGAGGAACCCCAGCTACGATCGCTATTCCGTTCTTTAAATAGAAAGATAGTATGCTTGATATTTCGATAAGGATAGCAGCAATCAGTAAAAGTGCTTTATCTGCAGAAGTAAAGTTTAGTAAGAAAACAGAGAAGAAGGGAAGAGGCGAAAGTATTGAAGCTCCAATATCAGTTTTCTTTTGTGTAATTGCAAAGAAACCTGCAATAATTAATAAAGGGATATCCAATAACAAGTAATTGACTGTAGGACCTATCAACGACGATATTATGGCTAAGGAAATTACATAAGAGCTCAAATCGAGGTATTTTGCATAGCTTATAATAGGAATTATTATTAATAATATTAAAGATACAGAAGATAAGGCTAAAAACTCTATATCAGGTTTCCCAAACAGATCTGTGCCTAGAATAGAGTAGGTCTTTAGAAACTCTAAGGTAACTGCTCCAATCATTAATAATGCTGGCATTAGCCCTGCCAGCAGTACAGATGCGACAACTATCAACGCAGTAACAAAATAATTAACACCATAAGGCAAGGAAATTCCTTTCAATAAATTGAAGGAAATGAAACCTGTTAATATTCCAATTATTACTCTGTCAATATAGTTATATAATTTATCTATAGTTGGGAATCTAATAGTCATTACATCTTTCATTTGCAAAGACTAATAAATAGACTTTACTGTCTCATAAATATAGAGTTTACATAAGAAACTCACGACGGTATCTTACTTTCATGTTTATATTAATTTACTTCGTACATAAACTCTATTAACATAAAAGATATAAATGATAGAGCCCCATTGAAATCATGGCTGTTCAAGTAGAGTTCAAAAAATACGAATTACCTCCACTTCCATACAAGCTAGATGCATTAGAACCATACATTAGTAAAGATATAATAGATGTTCATTATAACGGTCATCATAAGGGGTATGTTAACGGTGCTAACTCGTTCTTGGATAGGATGAATAAGTTAGTAAAAGGTGAACTGGCCGCCGGACAATACGACATGATGGGTCTGATGAGAGGACTAGTGTTCAACATAAACGGTCACAAGCTGCACGCAATGTACTGGCAGATGATGGCTCCTAACGGAAAAGGAGGAGGAAAGCCTGGAGGAGCATTGGCAGACTTGATCGATAAGCAATACGGTAGCTTTGACAAGTTTAAGCAAGTGTTCAATGATGCTGCTAATTCCTTACCCGGAACTGGTTGGACTGTGCTTTATTATGATCAGGAGAATAGCAACCTACAAATCATGACATTCGAGAATCACTTCCAGAACCACATAGCTGAACTCCCGATTGTAATGATAGTTGATGAGTTCGAACACGCCTACTATCTACAATACAAGAACAAGAGAACAGATTACATAAACGCTTGGTGGAACCTAGCTAACTGGGACGAAGCTGAGAAGAAGTTGCAAAAATATCTAAAGAGCTAAAACTTTTTCTACTAGTTCTTTTATAATAATTTATGGTTTCCGCTATAGTATTGGCAGGAGGATATGCAACAAGACTGAGACCGCTTAGCCTCACTAAACCCAAATCCCTTTTTCCTCTCTTGGACAAACCCATTCTAGAATATACTTTGGAATCCTTGGAGAAGGCAAAGGTCACAAACGCATATCTTTCCCTGAGGGTCATGGCTGATAAGTTAATCAGCTATCTGGAGTCCAGTGGAGCTAATTCATTCGTGAAGCCGGTGATTGAGAAGGAGCCTCTAGGAGATGGAGGTCCTTTGAAGTACATTGTGGATAACTTTGAACTAGACGACGACGTTGTAGTTATATATGGTGATATATTCAGTGAGATGGACTTCAAGGACCTAATTTCCTTTCATGTAAATAAAGGATGTAGTGCAACTATAGTTGGAACCAAGGTTAACGACCCAAGGAGATACGGTGTATTGTATCAGGAGAACGATAAATTGGTAGAACTGATAGAGAAACCCAAGAACCCTATCTCCAACCTGATCAATGCAGGTATGTACGTGTTTAGAAAAGATCTATTCAAGGAGATAAGTAAGTTCCCTTATTCTATAAGTAAAGATTTTATGCCTAAAGTTCTTAAAAAGTGTTGTGTATCAGTCTATCAGTATAATGGAATATGGGCTGACATAGGTCTTCCATCGGACTACTTGAAGTTGAACTTTGAGCTTCTGGTCAGAAGGTATCCAAAGGGCTATATTTCACCTTCAGCTAAAGTAAGCGAAAACGCTACGTTAAATCCTCCCTATTACATCGGAGACGACGTTTCCATAAGGGGAGGGACGTATGTGAACCCCAACACCGTAATTGGAAAGAAAAGCAAGATAGGAGAGGGCGTGTATTTACAAGAAGTCCTGCTCATGGAGGGAGTGAGAGTCGGAGATTACAGTTACATGACCAACACTATCGTTGCAGACAATAGCAGGATAGGGAGATGGAACAGAATCATGGACGGCTCAATTCTGGGAGAGGAAGTGACCACAAAGGACGGGGTCATGTTGAACTTAAAGACTATAATTCTCCCGTACAAGGAAGTTTCAGAAGCTGTAACCGAGAAGGGGAAGATAATTCTATGATAGTTGAGGAGATCGTAGAGGAGTTAAAGCCGGAACTTAAAAAGAGAAGTATACTCAACGTCTGTGTGGGTCACTCTTTCACTTCAACAATGTTGGATAATGGAGAAGTGGGGATTTCTCACACTATAGCCGAAGGAAAGGTAAACGGTGTGGGGTCTCTGGTAGGTGCTAGTGCTATGGACGTGGTATCAAAGAACTTAGAAGAACCTCTTCAACGTTCTTTGTCGGTGTCGATAATGACAGCCTTGAACTCGGTAGACGGATTCCAGGAAGGCAAAATAGAAGATACCTTGGACGAAGGTAAGACTTGCGTCTTTGGATATTCTCCTATTTTCTCAAGAGGGGATTACGTTATTTACGATTTCTATAATGTAGAAAACCTTGCAGAGAAGAGGAGAAGCTTCTCCTCGTTCAAGGGAGATAGGTGTGCTAACGCGATAATCTACGGGTCTGCGATCGTTAACGGGAGCATCGACAAAATCCTTTCTATGGTATCAGCTGATAACGTAGCAGTGACTGGGGTCTCGTCAATAAATGCCCCTCACTCTTTAAGAAGCCATGGCGTCAATATCTTGGGCATAACTAAAATAACTGATCCCAGGAAAGGGATAAGGCTGGTATGTGAAGGCGGAAGGTCGGAGTTGGGGGCGTTAATCAAGAGTTATTTTAAAAGGATTTGAAAGGAATCGATGACAGGTCATCGTAGCACTTATCGTCTTGTTTAAGTCTGCAATCGGGTTTCTCTTTGGGTATCTCTATTCTGCAATCCTTTCCTAGCAAAGAGGGGTCGTTGCTCTTGATTCCTTCATTCAACTTCATGTAGGCTGACATTATCCTTTCCTGCACTTCTACGCTATTTGGCGCACCTCCGTTAGCACAAGCCATGGAGAGTCTTGAAGCCTCTGCGTACTTCTGATCCCCTAATACGTTGAAAAGCTTAGCGAAGAAGATCGAAGCCTCTGCGTTTGCTAAAGGCTCTAGAACTACGTGCTCGGTGATCTTATCCGATTTGACGACGTCCATGAAGCCTTTCTCATGTCTGAGGTTACTCATGATGAAATTCTCTATTTTCAGGGACTTGTTGAGGAACTCTTCCCTGCCCGTTCTTTCATATTCGTTAATGAGCGCATTGCCTGCGTACGCTTCATCTATTAGGAGTCCCTTGTTTTCCTTCCTTTTGCTCCTGAAAACCTCACCGTCAGGACTTATCAGATCCAGTATATCGTCTACTTTCCTCAGTCCGTAGTAGACTTGTAAAGACAATTGCGCGGTGTACGGTGATTCCTTTAGATCTCCTTTCCCGAGGAGTACCATAACGTCTGAATCGACATTAATTTTTTCCTTCATTTTGTTATATTCTGGGTAGACATTACAATAGGTATTGAATACTTCCATTCCCCTCAAGTCTACCTTGTACCCCCTCAGCATAGCGTTTATCGAGTTGAAGAAAAGTGACGGGTCTGGATCCACGGGAATTGGTACGAAATCCGTGAGTGGTATACCCTTATAACCCTTGAACTTATACGCATCTATGCTGTTCCTTATTATTCTGGTTAAGTCGTCTTCTATTTTATCTATTATTGAAATGACGTTCATCTCAGGCGACAGTATAGCTATAGTGGGGTATCTTCCTCCGGTCAGTCTCAAAGCATACTGAAGATATTCCCCGGCATCAATCTTGACTTTTATCAGTTTATCATTGAAGGAGTCAATGGCTTCGTCTACCTTTTCATTTCGGTCAGTTTCAAACTCGACTGCAATCAGTTTATCGTAAAACTTAGAGTCCTCTAAAATCTTACTGTTTATCATTAGGTAAAGCGTAACACTTATTTGTATTTAATTTCTACTTCTTCTGATGTCCAGACCAGCAACAAAGTGGGCTTGCGCGTTTTGTGGGAATACGATATACTGGGACGAACTTTTTACCTTCATGAAAAGTGGGGTCGTCCATTACACATGTTTCAGGGATAGAGCGATAAAGACCTCAAAGGTTCCTCCAGAGGAAATGAAGGTCGTTCTAGATATGCTAGAGAAGGAATTGCTGAGGATTACCGAATACAAGAAGACCATGTCGTCAATCGCAAATGAGGAAATAAAGAAGAGCTTAGATCAAATAGAAAAGGACGCTGAGAAGCAGTCAGGCGTTCTCACCAGATTAGCCTCTAATTTAAGTCAAATTGAAGAGTAATTTTTTTATTTTGCTCTATTTTACTATGATAAAACAGAAAGGAATGTAGCACAATCCTGTTTTTAAGGTTATATCCTCCTATATGAAAACGACACTTATTTAACGCAATCATTATCGTTTAGAGGAAGAAGAGTACTCGTTTAGAAGCAAAATACCTTAAAGCCCTAACTCATCAAATTTCATATCTGTATAAAATGTTCTTTGTAAAACTCGTATCTTATACTCAAGACGGGGAACGGGTAGTTGCGATAGCGTCAAAGATGAGTAGGAGCAGAAAAGGATGGGAGCATCACGAGAAGAGCATGACAGATGAGGAAGTTGACACTTGGATTGAGGACGCCGTCCTGCACGGCTACTGGTCTCCCCTAGAGCATAGCGTTTATACGTTCTCCGTAGAGGGTATTTCACGTGTAGCCTCTCACCAGCTTGTTAGGCATCGTGTAGCGTCTTACACTCAGATGTCACACCGCTTCGCTAAGCCCGTTGATGAGTACTATGATCCTGTGATGCCGCCATCTGCAGAGAAGAGAGAGAACGTAAGGAAGGCATATGACGAGGCGTACAGAGAGGTTTATAAGGAATACTACTCTCTCCTTTCTCAAGGTGTCCCGGAGGAAGACGCCAGATACGTTCTGCCAAACGGGGTCAACACTAACATCGTGATAACCATGAATGCACGCGAACTTTACAACTTCTTCTCCCTCCGTCTCTGTTCACGGGCGCAATGGGAGATCAGGAAGATAGCGTGGTCTATGCTCGAAGAGGTCAAGAGAGTCCACCCACGTCTCTTCAAGTATGCTGGTCCGTCCTGTATCATCCACGAAAATTTCATTAGAAATACCCCAGTCACACTAGACAACTTAAGTGTTGAACAAGAGTTTATATCTCAACGTTGTATTGAAGGCGTGCCTAGAGACGGTATAGTAAAGTGCATTTCAAATTCGAAACACTTCTAGTTACACCGATACATGTTTGTAGGTATCTAAACTTTTTAAACAAACT
Source organism: Sulfuracidifex tepidarius (assembly GCF_008326425.1). NCBI lineage: Archaea > Thermoproteati > Thermoproteota > Thermoprotei > Sulfolobales > Sulfolobaceae > Sulfuracidifex > Sulfuracidifex tepidarius. The sequence continues at coordinate 1,415,393 of NZ_AP018929.1, read as the reverse complement.
TTTGAAACACACTCTTTTTTTCTTCTTTAACGTGTAGTAGAAGAGCTATGGCTCTAACGCAGGCGTTTCTAGCCTTCGGTCTTCCTATACTGATATTCTTCGGAGCGGGATATGGGGGGTACAGGATAATATCCCTCATAGTGCCTTCCGAGCCTAATCCGGTGAAAGTGAGTAGATTCGAGGCTGGAAACATACCTACAGGAGAAGGTAGGCTATGGTTTCCTCTTCAATACTATGGATACTTGCTGATTTACACTACCCTTGAGCCATTGATAGTGTTTCTGTTCTTGGTAGCTTCAGCTGCTTACACTTCCAACTTGATATTGTTCAGGGATCTCACGGCTATAGTTGGGACCTTCATAGTAGTTCTCTATCCAATGCTTAATTACGCCATAAAGCAGATAAACATCATAGTCAACTGGGAGTTGAGAAGATGACTAACCTAAACGATTTAATGAAAGAAATTCAAGCCTCAAAAATTCAGGTAAAGATGGAATCACAGAACAGACTCGGAATTACTGTGGAAAAGGAGAAACTGAGGGAAGTAGCATCTATTTTGAAAAGCAAGGGACTAGATCACGTCATATCAGTGACGGGAATGGATTATGCAGAGGAATCCAGATTTGAGGTCGTTTATCACTTGTCCTCTTATTCAGACAAGGACTTAACGAGCGCTATCGTGGCTCTGAGGACTTCCACGAAATACGAAGACCCACAGATACCTTCACTTTATTCAGTGTATGAGAGTGCTTGGACTGGAGAAAGAGAAACTTACGAAATGTTAGGAATATTTTTTGAAGGAAACCCGGACATGAGGAGGATGTTCCTCCCGGAAGACTTCGAGGGAGTCTACCCCTTGAGGAAATCATTCAAGATTAAGTTAGAAGGTGTTTTCGTTGACAAGCCAGTCTGATATGGATAAAATACTTTCCTCCTCTGGGATGGAAATAGATATAGTTCCAGTAGAGGGTGAACTTAATGTAGGGCCCCAACACCCTGGCTCTGGGCACATGAGGATCTACGTGAAGCTCAACGGTGACATAATTGAAGATGCTGAGCTCGACGTGGGATATGTCCATAGAGCCGTTGAGAAACTTTCAGAGAACAGAAATTATATGCACTTAATACCTTTAGTAGAAAGGCCTGCTATCCTTGATTCGATTCACATGAATTTAGGCTACGTCATGGCAGTCGAGAAAATAATAGCGACTGACGTTCCAGAAAGGGCGCAGTACCTGAGAAGCTTCGCAGCTGAAGTTAACAGGATAGCGAGCCACCTCTACGGTTTAGGTATTCTTGGGATCTTTCTAGGACATTCAACAGCATTCATGTGGGGTTTCGGAGATAGGGAGGTATGGGTCACTATCCTCGAGGCGTTAACTGGAGCTAGAGTAACTAATTCATATATAATACCAGGAGGCGTCAGAAGGGATATATCGCCTGCGATAATGGAGATGACCAAGAAAGCTATAGATTACACAAGAAGGAAACTGGAGGACTGGAGAAAGATATTCTTCTATAATCCTACGATAAGAGCTAGGCTAGAGAATGTTGGTGTAATGACTAAGGAGAAAGCTATAGAGTGGGGGGCTGTAGGACCTAACCTTAGAGCCTCAGGAGTACCTTTTGACGTTAGAAAGGATGAGCCTTATGCGGCATACTCAAGCCTGGATTTCGAAATTCCAGTATATAAGGAAGGTGACGGGTTAGCCAGAGGTTTAGTGAGGCTAGACGAAATGGAACAGAGCATGAGGATCCTTGAGCAGATAATGAAGGACTTACCAGAGGGGAACATCTTGTCGGACAGGTTCTTCAAGCAAATACCCCCGATAAGGCTCAAGAAGTACTGGGAAGGACAGCACAGGATAGTCCTGCCTGGGTATTATGCGTCTTTTAGGCCACCGAAGGGAGAGGCTTCCTCAAGGGTAGAAGCTGCACGCGGTGAGCTATTCTACTACTTGGTAAGTGACGGTTCTCCAAAACCATTCAGGCTGAGGATGATAACTCCCTCCTATAGGATGATATACGCTTTCAAGCAGCTGCTTAAAGGCTCAAGGTTCGCAGACTTGGTCTCGGTCTATGGAAGCTTCGATTACTTCCCGCCAGAGGCAGACAGGTGAAAGACGTGAACTTCTTATCAATTTTATCTATCCTCAAATTTTACATATTCTATCCTTCGTTTTTTGTTACAGTTATATTCCCAGGGGCAATCTTCGCGTTAGTCTTCCTACTCTTTGTAATCTGGTTCGAAAGAAAGGCAGCAGCGAGGGTTCAGATGAGGGTCGGTCCTTACTACGCCTCGAAGAGAATAGGAGGTTTCCTTCAGCTCTTTGCCGACGCTCTTAAGTTCGTGTTCTCTGAAATGATAATACCAAATACGGTCAATAAAACTCTTTACATACTCAGTCCTATCCTAGTCCTAGTAGTTTCGTTCCTCCCGATAGTGTTAATACCAGTTTCAGTAATACCTAGGACTGGATCCATCTTCTCGCCTTACTATTTCTCTTTCCTCGACAAAAGGCTTGATCTAGGAGTTGTAGCTGGCTATTTCACTTCGTATAATCTGATAATTATCCTCGGTCTTGAAGCAATTTACCCAGTTTTCGTAGTTTTCCTTGGATGGGTAACTAACAATAGGTTTGCAATAGTCGGAGCACTTAGGGAGACGTTTCTCTCGGTATCTTATGACGTCCTTATTCTTATGTCTACTCTGTCCTTAGCTCTTGAATATCACACTCTGGACATAGCAAGGATAGTTGAAAGCGGTATTCCAGGGTTCGTAGCGAATCCAGTGGCAGCGTTCGTCTTCCTTGTTGCAATGTTAATAGGAAGCTCTAGGTTCCCCTTCGATATAGTTGAGGCCGAGACAGAAGTGGTGATAGGTCCTTATACAGAATACAGCGGGTTCCTATTCGTCCTTAATATGGCGGGTTCCTATATAGTGAACCTAGTGTATGCACTTTTATTTGTAGATCTATTCTTGGGTGGATGGTTACCATTCTCTGGCTTTCCTGGTCTGGTATTCACTGTGTTCAAAGCAGCATTAGTTGTGCTTTTTGCGGTGTTTCTCAGGTCAGTTTACGCTAGGTACAGAATAGATCAAGCTTTAAGGGGTGGCTGGAAGTATTTATTTCCCCTTTCGTTATTTTCTCTCGTAATAGGAATGGTGGTGGGTTACTTATGGCTGTAAAGAAGGATGAGGAAAAGAAGGAAAATAAAAGTTCACAGGGAAATCAGAATCAGGGAAGCCAACAGCAGGGCAATCAACCTCAAGCGGCCAGCAAACCTCCTGCTAGCGCTCCTGGAAATCAGAATGCTCCTGTAGGGCAGGCACAAAAGCAAGGAAATCAGCCCGGCGCGCCTGCTACAAAGACGCAAAAGCAAGGCAAGGTTCAACCGGTTTTCAAGGAATATTCCAGAACTAATCCGGCTAAACTATTCGCAGATCATGTGAAAAGCATAGGTACTGGGATGAAATACTTGGTGAAGCCACAGAGAATAACCCTGTTCTACCCTGAGGAAGCCCTTTCCCTTCCAACGGGATACCGCGGAATGATCAGACTCTATAAGGACGTATGCATAGGATGTACTTTGTGTGCTCTCATATGTCCTGCTGATGCGATGAAGATGACCACTGATGAAGGAAAGAAGATTCCAATTATAAACTATGGTAGATGTGTCTTTTGTGGGTTCTGTGTCGATGTATGTCCTGTTGACGCTTTAAAGGAGACCAGGGTTCACGACGCTGCTTTCTCCAATAGGAGAGATCTAGTGTTCTCGCCTGACAAATTCAATAGAAACTTCGACCAGCCTCTTTCACTAGAAAGACCTGTTAAGAAGATGAAAACTGTAATAGATGAGAAGAAGGGGATAAAATATGTTCCTGACGAGTGATATACTTCAGGTTGTGATATTTGGAATATTCTCTATAGTGTCTATTATTTCTGCTATATTTATATTAAACTCTAAGAATGTATTCTATTCTGCAGTAGCGTTAGCCTTCTTAGGCATATCCATAGCAGTTTTAATAGCTGATCTAGCTCCTGCGTCTTACTCCATCTATTCAGCTTTCCATATACTCCTTTACGTTGGAGCTACAGTAGTCTTCTTGTCGGTATCCATGGTCATATTCAAGGATTTATACGCCAAACAGGAGCAAGTAACTCCTTCTGGAATTGCTGTCGCAGTTTCCGCTGTAGTCCTATTCCTTTCTGTTATATTAGGTCTATCATCGTCTTCGAGCCCTGAAATATCTCCAGTCTCTCTCCAACAGCTTGCAGACGACCTTCTAAGTGGCTTTTGGTTTCCCGCAGTGGTGTTAGTGATAGCTCTGCTTACAACCCTGATAGAAGCCATAACTTTAGCCAGGAGGGATTAAAATGATACTGATAGGATACATGAGTTTATCTCTCTCAATAGTCCTGGTGGCTGTAGGTCTATACGGGATAATAGTCAGCAAGAACGTGATTAGAGTTTTGTTATCTTCTGAGATTATATTAAATGCATCACTCCTGTTTCTTTTTTCAGTTTCTCTCATTGTAGGTTTGCTTTATAAGCCTATAATTTTTTCTATATTTGCCATTGGGATGGCATTAACAGAAGTAGTGGTCGCTTTCGCGGCCATAATCCTCTATTATAGACAAAAGGGTTCTCTCGAGGTGGATTGAAAAAATGTTAGGATTTATCATTTTAATTATAAGTCTCGTGTTGGCTTCTTCGATCCTCTTAGTCAAAGACAAGAAAATAGCCTCAATAGTATCGGGAGTATCAATAGCGTTAAACGTGTATTTCCTTTTCAAGTACGGTCTATTTGAGACCTTCTCCGTGGGTTCTTACATAGGAAATTTTGGACTAGTAGTGAACGACCTCAACTTTCCCTTCATAGTCACAATCCTGGTAGTTACCCTAGCTACCGTACCTTACTCTCTAAGGTACATGAAGCACAAGTTCGAAGGGAGTGAAAGTTGGGGACTCTATTACGGCATGTTCACTCTATTCGCGGTATCAATGCTTTACGTAGTGTTATCGACTAACTTATTGGAACTGTATATCTTCCTTGAAGTGGCTCTAGTTACTTCCTTCGTCTTAATAGCGGTTTACGGGTACGGCGACAGGAAGAGAATAAGCTTGATGTACTTCATCTGGACGCATGTGGGAACGATCCTCCTTCTTGCATCTATAATCATAATTGGACTGGAGAGCGGGAGGATGGACATATACTCTTCTTATGACACGCTCTATAGCTACTCGTCTGTGAATTTCGCGTACCTCTTATTCGTGATAGCTGTAGTAGGAATGTTCGTGAAGGGAGCCATGGCCGGCTTCAACGTATGGTTACCGTACGCTCACGGCGAGGCCCCTACACCCGTGTCTGTCTTGTTAAGCCCCAATATGGTAGGATTAGGCGTATTCGTCGTAATAATTTATTACTACCTCTTCCCTTCCATGTCACTTCTTGCGCCAGTCTTCATAGGATGGGCTTTAATAACAATGATTTACGGTGGGATTAACGCAATTTCTCAATCAGACTTCAAGAGGTTTCTGGCTTACTCTAGCGTATCTCAGATGGGTTACATGTTACTGGGTGCGTCGATTTCTTTCTTGTTAGGATTGTCCAACAATGTCTCCTTCCTTCCAATAGGAATTTTAGCGTCTGTACTGATCTACGTATCACATGGATTAGGAAAGGCTCTCCTCTTCATGAGTGCGGGCGCTTCAATCACTGAGATAGAGAATAGGAACATTAATGAACTCGGAGGGCTGTTCAAGACTTCTCCTCTGCATACTACACTGTCTTTCATAGGGATACTCAACATCCTAGGGCTTCCTCCTTCTGTAGGGCTCATTAGTGAAGCCCTCCTCATATTTGCAGCTGGGGAGACTTACAACGTGATAGGAGTGGGTTGGTTCGTGACCCTTCTCTTACTTCTTTTCATAGCAATTGCAATATCGTCTGCGTACGGAGGATTATTGTTCAAAAAAGTCTACTCAGGGATCAAACGCGCTAAGGAGATAGATGGAGCGAAGGAGTATTCCATACCTATGTTCGTTATAGCTTTCATAAGCGTTTTACTGTTCTTCTTCCCACAGCTGACAGACCTTTCATTCTATAACTTTATTCAAGGGATAGGATCCAACTCCGTTCTTTTGCCTCTTGTAGTTTTCATGCCAGCGTTAGGTTCACTGATAGCTCTTTCAACGCCAAGGTCTTTGAACCAGGACATTAGAGGAGCAATAAACGTCGTTACCATAGGTCTCTCAATGGTGTTTTCACTTTACTTCCTAGTCCGTAACCTTGGAAACCCTCTGTTCTACTCACCATCATTCACATTCTCTTTAGGATACCTTCAATTCAGTACAACGCTTCTGCAATCTATCCTCGCTATCTTTGTGGCTGGACTGTCTTTCTTCATTTCAATATACAGTGTAGGTTACATGAAGGAAGATTCGGTTCTAAGGAGATACTGGGGTTTCTTCGGCATATTCGTATCGTTCATGTTAATGGCAGTTCTATCTGATAACGTGTTCACGCTTGTAGCAGGATGGGAAGGTACGAGCCTTGCATCGTATGGGCTAATAAGCTATTGGCTAGACGATAACGACAAGAACGTAGTGGGCGACTTCGGAAGGAAGGTTTTAGGCATACCCTTCCTTTCCCGTCCTACGGTGAGCGGAATTAGAGCTCTCATATTTACTAGGGCTGCAGACGTAGGCTTCCTGATGGGCTTGGGTTACCTAATGTACGTTGCCACAGGGAATCAGAACGGAGGAATTTCCCTTCTTTTCAATTCCTTTGACGGGAGGAGTATAACCGAAGCCATAACAACCATCTCGTCAATGCCCTACGTATGGGTGATATTCCTTGTTCTGTTCCTAGGAGGTCTCTCAAAGAGCGCACAGTTTCCGTTCACGCAGTGGCTCCTTACCGCAATGACAGGTCCAACGCCAGTGAGCTCGCTCATCCATGCTGCTACCATGGTAAATTTAGGAGCAATACTCTCCTTCCTGCTATTTCCTTACATGAAGTTTACGGTTTACTCTTCGCCTTTCTTTTACATAGTGGCATCTCTAGCCATCTTCACTGCGATATACACCAGTGTGAATGCATTGGTTAGCAGGGAACAGAAAGTGATACTAGCTAACTCAACTGCAGACCAGATTTCCTTGATGTTGTTCTCATCTTCTGTTGGAGTCGTATTAGGAGTCCCAACAGTGGGGATAGTGGTAGGCCTAATTCAGATGTTCGCTCACGGTCTCTATAAGGCTTCACTATTCATGAACGCTGGATCTGTTATTCATTTCACAGAGAACAGATACATACAATCTTATCCACAGCTGTATAAGGTACTTACCCCAGTCTTCGTGCTCCAGTTAATAGCTGCCCTCAACTTAGCTAACATTCCTCCTTTGGCAGGGTTCTGGGCACATGACTTCATAGGTAATCTGGCGTCAAGCTCTACCTTCTTTGGATTTTACGTTATTATAGAATTCCTAGGCTCATTGTATATACTTAGGTACATTATAAAGACGTTCTTCTGGAAGGGTTCTGAACACGAAGCTCATGGTCATAAGGTTAACTCCCTAATGATAATAGCTCCAGCATTCCTAGTCTTAGGTTCAATAATCCTAGGTCTCGGAGTTTCCAACGTTGTGTCTTACTTCAGTAGTGTAACCAACGTTCAGAGCTATACCTACATAGATTTTATAGGTCTGGGAATCTCTTTGTTGGGAATAGCATTGTCAACTGTTTACGTAAGGGAGTTCTCTACTAGATTTATCTCTCCCCTAATAGACTTCGCATACTATGGCTGGATGGTTTACCCAATTTTTGACTTGATAGGATATGGATATTCCTCCTTCGCCAGCGGAGTTTATAGATACGTAGAGAAGGGAGTACTCGATAGAGGCATAAATGAGATGATTCCATCTCTTGTTGTAGGCCTTGGATCTAGAGTGTATAAGGGAGTTCAGAACGGTGTACTATCAAACTATGTTTCATTATACACTTGGGGAATAGCAGTGCTTTTAGTTTTACTTCTTCTTTATCTAGGGGTGGTAGGATGATGTCGGCAGATTTCGCTGTTTACCTCCCTATAGTAATTCCATCAGTGATCCTAGTATTCTCGTCAATAGCTGTCCTTTACATAGATAACGGATCGAAAGGCAGGTTTAACATAGCTTTCAATCTTGCCGTTTTATCTATGTTGCTCTCTCTGGCTGTTGAGATTATATTTTGGACTCTAGGTTATTACGGGTACTATCTGTTCTCCAAGAATGTCTACATGGACGTGGAGGGATACCTCTTCTCGATCGCATCTCTGGTCGGGGGAATAATAGGCCTCTTGGGTGGATATGATAATGTAGTAAATTGGAAGGCTAGGGCGTCTCTAGTATCTCTTACCATGCTTTTAGTCCTTGGACTGCTATTCATGTCTTTCTCTTTCAGCGTTATCATGATTTTAGTTTCATGGGCTGTGTCTTCTGCTGCAACATATGTCATAGCGATGGCGAGAAAGGACTTCAGATCTACAAAGGCTGGAATAAAGTATCTAGTCATGGGTCTGATATCCTCATCTCTAATGATCATGGGTTTCGCTCTCTACGTTTCATCAACGGGCTCCCTGTTTTTCACTCAACATGTAATCTATGAGCCTCTATTCCTTCTTTCAATTGCACTTCTTTCAGTTTCATTTCTGTTCAAGATAGGATCATTCCCTTTCCAGGCTTGGTTACCTGATGTATACTCCATGTCGGATAGGACTTCAATTTCGATTATATCAAGCGTAGGCAAGCTTATAGGTATAGTTCCTCTCACAAAGGTCCTGATTTACAGTGACCCTAACGGTTACGAGCTCGTAATCTATTCCCTGTTAGCAATAGCAAGCCTATTCGTGGGTAACTTCATAGCCTTCTCAAGGCAAGACGTCTCCTCGATACTCGCTTTCTCCTCTGTATCTCAGATGGGATTCTTCTTAGTTGCGTTCGCCATGTTGTTCTCTGACCTGAACGTTGCAATAGTGGCTATCCTTATACAGTCCCTAGCTTACGTTATAGCACAAGCTGGTCTGTTCCATTTCGTAGATCATTTCGAGAGGGTCTCAGGTACTCCTGACCTATCAGGACTTAGGGGAATAGCTAAAGGAGATAAGTGGTTCGCCTTTGCAGCGACCATACTGGTTCTTAGTCTTCTAGGTATCCCTCCTATAGTAGGATTTTGGGGGAAGCTATTCATTTTCGAGTCTTCATTCGCGTACCCATGGTTGACTATAATCGCTGTCATAAATAGTGCGATATCTGCTGGTTATTACATTCCAATAATCAGGGAAATGTTCAGAGAGGGGGAGTTCTCACTAGTGAAGTCTGCATCTAGGGATACAGTTATATCTTCCGCCTTCCTTAGCATAGCGTTGGGAATTTTAGCTCCAGTGCTATTTGGAGTATTGGTGTCACAGCTTGGTTAAAGTTGCGATAGTAGGAGTGGGAAACGTAGCTTCAGCGTTAGTTCAAGGCCTATCTATGGTGAGAAAAGGGCATACCATACAGGGTATCAGGGAGGACTTACACATCTCCCCTTCTGAGATAGAGATAGTTTCTGCGTTCGACATAGACAAAAGGAAAGTGGGAATGCCTTTATCAAAAGCCATATTTGAAAGACCTAACGTTGTAGAGCCCATGACAGAAATAGAGGGCTTTGACGTGACGGTCATGAGAGGTCCCACTCTAGATGGAAGGGAGGGCGTTCTAGAAGAAATAATAGAGGAATCCGATGCTAAACCCGTAGAAGTTAGGGATGAGTTGAGGAGCTCTAACGCTGAAGTAGTGCTAAACCTGCTTCCCACTGGAGCGGACAAGGCGTCTTTATATTACGCTAGGGCCTCTCTAGAGGCAGGCTGTTCATTCATTAATGCGACTCCCTCTCCGGTAACCAGGTTACTCGGGGATAAATTCGCAGAATCAGGAATTCCAGTTTTCGGCGATGACCTCCTTAGCCAAATAGGAGGGACGGCCTTTCATGCGGGTCTCATAGATTTCCTTAAGTCAAGGGGGGTTAAGGTAAATAGGTCTTACCAAATAGACATAGCAGGTACTACAGAGGCCATGGTTACCCTAGAGGATAAGAGGAAGGACCTGAAGAAGGGCATTAAATCGTCATTCCTATCGTCTCATTCAGACGCAGATGTGGTAGCAGGTACTTCTGATTACGTTGAGTTCCTTAGGGATAGGAGGGTTAGCTATATGGTAATAGAGGGGACATATTCAGTGGGAATCCCAATTAGGGTTGACATTTCATTGAAGACTATGGATGCACCAAACGCTGTATCTCCGCTAGTGGACCTAATTAGATATGCTAAGTTGCTTAAGGATAAGAAAATGGGCGGTGCTACGAAAGAAGTGTGCAGTTATTACTTCAAGAACACTACCGACAAATATAATTCCTTTGAAGAAGCTAGATTAGCACTGGATAATTTCACGAAATTGATGAGAGAACCCCGGACTGAATGAATGATGCCTTTCGTGTGAGTGCTGAATTTACATTCCTTTTAATTCTCTTTTACTTTTTGCTTTTTCATCTTTTTTCATCTTTCCTCTGAATTCCTATCCAGAAGTCTTGATCCCCGACTCTTCTAAAGAATATTTAACTCATAACTTGGAGAAAGTAAGTTATGAGTGTTAGAATTCTGAAGTTAGATAAACAAGAAGTAGAGGGGGAAGTAGCTTCGAAGTGTGCAATGGGTTACTACAGAGTGAAGATAAAAATAGACAATGGAAAGATAGTTCAATCGGAATGTGAATGTGGAGAGAAAATGTGTAAACATGCTGTAAAGTTATACCTTAGATTCATGAGGCTAAAGGGAGAGGGTGTATTAAAGTCGTGAGTAACACGGACTGTGAAGTATATATAGAACACATGAAAAATTACAGTTATGTTACATAAAAAAGAAAACACGAAAAATTGATTGGTCTCACTCTATTGCTACAACCCAAGGGACAGGTTTCACGAAAGAGAAGTTCACTAAAGTACCATCGTATACGGCTATCGGATCATGGAGAACGTAATGGTAATTTCCAGCTGGACCACCCCAAGTAAGCATTTCCACGGGACTAGATGTTGGCACATTCATTATAGTGAGGAATGGCTGAGGCTTTCCTGTAGCTTGGTTGATGCTTTCATAATTGAAAGATACGTTGCCGTTAATAGCGAAGGCGAACACTTCAAAGGGTACGTATCCGTTTCCTGGTTCAGTTACATTATACACTGCATAATACACTACAGAGAAGTCGAATGTTGTGAGATTCGAGGTACCAGTGTCTATTTCAGTGTTAGGCTGTATCAAGACTACGATGTTCCCAGCGCTGACTAAAGCTCCGGTAGTTCCGTTCACCTGGTATGTATAGGAAGTTATTGGAGTCAAGCCGAAGGCTGTGCTCTGAGTTAAGTTCACCATCTTAGGTGCTTGTCCCGCTGAATTAGTTGTTTCGAATACCCAGATTACGGGTTTGACAAACTGTACGTTGGCGATCATGTTATCTCCGTAGATCCATTTGTCGGCAAATGCATATTTCCCTCCAACGTAGGTTCCGTTGCTGTATAGCTTTCCTCCTATCCACGTCCATGAAGTGGTGTTATCGCTTGTCTTAACTACAGTTATAGGAGCATAAGGAACCATCTTTCCACTTATATTGTGTACCAACGTAGCGAAAGTCCCTATTTGTCCATTTATCATGAAAGCGAACGCATAAGTGGGAGTTAATCCCTTAGAAGGCGAGGACACTCCGCTGATGCTGAAAGTGACCAATGAGAAACTGAACTGTCTCGATACTGTCCCGTTCTGGAACTGTACCATCGTTCCAGGCCTAACTGTAACCTCTATAGATCCTACCTTAAGTATGTAAGGTGTTGCGGACGAAGAGTTGACCGTAACCGTGTCAATACCGCTCTCAATGAACATTGGTACCTTAGGTTTAATCTCTGATTGTAGAGTGGTATAATTCTTCTCAAGGCTATTATAGCTCGCGTTTAGGCTGGCATATTTAGCGGAGATGTTAGAATATGAGGATGATATAGAAGAATAAGACGAATTTAGTGACATGTAATTAGAGTTTATTGAATTATACTCAAAAAATCCTACCGCGGCTATTATCACTAGAATTAGAATTACAACTCCTAAGCCTATAGTTTTTACATCAGCCATATTTTACCTGAGCTTTATGTTTGTCCTCTATTTATAAGCTTTTTTCCAAATTTAAAAATTCAGAGTCTCAACTAAGGGTGATAGCGATTAAAGGGAGTTCTCTATAACCCCATACAGTTAAGTATGTGACGAACCTCTATGTATTTCATCTGTCCTGGGGCTGTTGGTTCGTCAACTGAAGAGTAAATGAGCTGTGAGCCCAAGATCGAGAAAGCTATCCTTTCCATTGGGTTTACTCCCATCGGCATTACAGCTATCTTAGGATAAATGTCGAGAAGGGAAGAGAGTAAACCTTTGTAACCTTGTTTTCCGATCACCGCTACCTTGAATAAAGGGTTACTAGGCTCAAAAGGTGAGAATTTTTGAATTATCTCCTTTACATCTGGAATTCTGTTAAAGTAGTGACATGAAACTATAGTGTTCTCGTCCACATGCGTTTTATGTCTAGATGCAAATTCAGCCTCAACGTCTACGATGAAATTCAAGTCATGAAGGTGTTCATAGATTTTCGCTTTCACCTCTTCGTTTACGTGTTTCACTCCTCCTTCCTGTATACTCCTTATAGTGAATATTACTCTATCTCTAAAGGAACGTAGGTAGTCAAGCTCCTCAAGTATGAACGATGGGTCTTCAACGTAGTCCAACCTAAGTTCCATCATATCGGAACTTATGTCTTTAACTTTAGAAAGATCTTGTTTTCCCTTGATAGGTAAGGAAGCAACAACTTTAACCATTGACTATCCTCACCTTTCCTCCTATGGATGAATATTGCTCCCAGAACTTAGGGTTGCTCTTGTTTACACAGCAGGCGTCATCTATCTCACCTCCATCAACTGAGGACAGGGCTGCAGCCATCATAGCAATTCTGTGATCCGAAGGACATGAAATCTTCCCTCTCTTTATCTTCCCTCCTCTTATAACTAATTTATTATTCTCATAGTCTGCCTCTCCACCGAATGCGGAGACTGTATCTGTTATAGTCTTAATTCTATCGCTTTCCTTTATCTTCAACCTTTCAACTCCGGTAATGATAGTTTCCTTGTCTGACGCCATAGCTAACGTAGATATGGAAACTGCTAGGTCTGGCGCATCGTTAACGTCGACTGTTATCCCTCTAATTTCACCAGATTTAACTTCCCATGTGTTATTCACCCATCTGCTTTCTGCACCCATGTCCCTAAACAAGTTGACTATTGAGTGATCACCGAAGTACTCCTCGGGTCTATCTAGATCATGTACAACCAAGGTACCTCCAGAGATTATAGACGCTGCAGCTAGAAAAGATGATAAAGCGTAATCGCCAGGGACTTTACCAACAAAGGGAGAAAGTTCTCCGCTCTCATTAACTTCGATTACGTTACCCTTCATCTCTGCTTTTGCTCCCAATCTATTCATCAAGGAAATTGTCATTTTTATATATGATAAAGAAGAAGTTGGTGGTTTGACCTTAATCTTTCCTCCCCCTCGCAATAGCATACCATAGATCAGGCCAGAAATGTATTGGCTACTTTCGTCTCCTGAGATTTCGACCTCATCAACGGATAGTTTACCTTCGATTTCTGTAGGAAGAGTAGAAGAAGAGAAGCGTACCCCCTTATCTGAAAGGGACTCCACTATCCTTCTTATTGGTCTATACTTCAACGGAGGGTCTGCGTCAATTGTGATCTTGCCTCCAATCGAGGCTACAATAGGAATGAAAAACCTAAGAGTGGTAGCAGATCCTCTGAACTTGATGAAGTTATCCTTCAGCTCCATCTTCTCAGGAGGAAGTAATCTTTCCCTTTCCTTCCTCTCTCTCCTCACGCCTAGGAGAGTAACGGCGTCAATGGCATCCATTATATCGTCAGATTGAGGAAGTTCGATCAGCTCAATGGGGGTCTTCAGGGACGCAAATATTAGTCTAATCGATTGGCTTTTTGAAGGGGGCGCATTAGTTTCTCCTTGTACCCTGGACCTCTCAATTATGGCCTTCAACCTTCACAAACCTTGTTATTATAGGTTCTCCAAATTTTTTAAATAAGTCATAGATAGGTCCTTCATCACCTTCCTTGGTCACGGCAAAGTAAGACGGTCCATTTCCACTTATTCCCGCTGCCAGTGCTCCTTTCTTCATAGCCATTTCTATCGGTTCCTTAGGGTAGCCAAGGACTTCGGCTACTAGGAAACCGTTCAGGCTCATAGCCTTCAATGGACAAGACCTGGCTATTTTAAATATCTCGCTGAATGTCAAAGAGAACTTAGTCAGTAATTTCAAGTTAACGTTGGTTCTATTACCCTTGCGGAGTATTACAATAGACACTCCATCTGGCGGTTCCCTCATTTCGATGATCTCGAACCTCTTGTTGTTGGTGAAAGAAATCCCTCCATAATAAGACGAGGAAGCATCGTCTAAAGCTCCGGTGAACGAGACACCTGCTTTTATGGAGAGGATTGCTGAGAGCTTGGGAGGGTCTAAGTACTCTATGTTATACCTTCTGTATATCTCTTCGATGATAGCAACAGAAACCGCGCTACTACTCTTGAGACCGCTTCCTTGGGGAACCTCACTCTCAACGTTTACCCTAAGGTGGGGGATATCCCATTTAGATTCGAAGAAGTCTAGGATTTCTCTGATGAGTGACGACTCTTTCTCTTTCTCTCTCTCCTTTGTTTCCTCGATTTCAGCTTTCACCTTAAGGCCTACAGCCCCAGAGGACCCATACCATGAGGGGATGGCATTTACTATTGAGATTCCTGCATACGCGTGCATTCCCTCAAGTACCTCTCCCAGTTCTTCTGTATCGTATCGGCTTCTTCCTGACTTATCTTGGCAGGGTTGATGTTTCCGTTCCTCAACATATGATCAGCTAGTACTATAGCAGTCATGGACTCAGCCACAGTGACTCCTCTTATAGCTACTGCCGGGTCATGTCTACCCTTGACGGAAACAGTGCTTTTCTCACCCGTCTTCACGTTTATTGTATTTTGAGGTTTTCTGATCGAACTAGTCGGTTTAAAGGCACATCTAAAAACTATTCTCTCACCGTTCGTTATCCCTCCTAAAATTCCGCCTGCCAAGTTCTTAGCCCACCTTACTTTACCGTCACTTTTGATTATTTCGTCATTGGTTTCGCTCCCCTTCATCGAGGATGCACGGAACCCTAGGCCGTACTCGAAACCCATTGTCGCTGGAATGGACATTATAGCTTTAGCTAGATCCGCCTTGATCTTGTCGAAAACCGGTTCTCCAAGTCCTTTAGGAACGTTCTCCACGATGACCTCTGCGATACCTCCGTAACTATCTCCCTCAACTGTAGCCTCCTTAACTAGCTTCTCGTAAGCTTCCTCAGTCTCCTTGTCTGGGGCCCTCACGGGGCTATACTTTGAGCATAGAGCAGAACGAAAGTCCTTCGTTTCACTGAAGACTGGGCCTAGAGATTTCAAATATCCCGCGATCACGGTCCCTTGATGCATGATTAATTTCTTCGCTATAGCTCCAGCCGCAACTCTGCCTACGGTCTCTCTCGCGCTAGATCTTCCTCCTCCTCTATAATCCCAATTCTCATAGCCGTACTTGAAAATGAAGGGCAGGTCCGCATGTCCAGGTCTTGGGTTTACTCTTATTTCCTCATAAAGGGAAGATATCACGTCTGTGTTCCTCACAAGGATGGCTACAGGCGAACCGGTAGTTCTACCATTAAACACTCCGCTAAGGATCTCTGGTTCATCTTTCTCTCTCCTTCCGGAGACGAAAAGTCTTCCGGGTCTCCTGAAAGACAGCTCGAATTCTATGTCCTCTTTAGATAGAGGTATCCCAGCGGGGACTCCGTCAATTACGACTCCCACTGCAGGGCCGTGGCTTTCACCGAAAGTTGTTACCTTGAAAGCCTTACCAAACGAGCTTCCTGGCATAGAGATACTCCAACACTTTCATGTCTGGAACTGAGTTATTAAACCATAGTCTTTCAGCGTAAAGAGCTTGTCTAACCAGTATTTGAATTCCATTGATGGAGTCTATTCCTAGACTTTTTGCTGATTTTATCAGAGTTGTCTCTACTGGTCTATAGACGAATTCTATAACTAACTTAGATCCGTGACAAGGTAACTTCTCAGGGTCTGGTGTAGTGTTCACAGTAACGTCAGCTTCGTGACAGTCTTCTGTCACCTTCGCCTCGTAACCGTAACCTCTGATTCTGTCAGCCAGTTCTTCAGCTCTCTCCTTAGTTCTGTTGACGAGGAGGATCGTGCAACCTAATTCAGCCAACGCAAACGAGGCTGCTCTTGCAGCTCCTCCTGCACCGTATATGAGACATTTCCTTCCTTCCAAGCTGTCTATTCTTTCCTTCACCAATGTCTTGACGGCTTCGAAGTCTGTGTTAAATCCTCTTCTCCCTACTGTAGTGTTCACGGCCCCCAGCTTCTCCGCTCTGTCGTCTATGCTGTCCAAGAACTCTATGATCCTTTCCTTGTAAGGGATAGTGAAGTTTAGCCCTAAAGACACTTCGAGAAGGCCATCTATAGCCTTCTTAAACTTGTCTTCTTTTATATCAAACGAGAGGTAAACCGCGTTAATGTTTATGGATGAGAAAGAGAAGTTGTGTATTGCAGGGGATAAGGTATACCCTATGTTCTGGCCTACCACTCCTAGTAACTTAGTTTGCTGGTCTATCATGAGAGACACTGTCTTGTAAAGCCATTAAGAGTTTCTAAAGGCATGTCTACTCTTCTCCATTCTCCTAACCTAGTAGGCAATGGCATCATAACGTAGTTAGATCTCACTTTCTTATCCTTAGAAAGTGACGCTACAGCTTTCTCTATGTCTATTTTAGTTTCGAGTTTCTCCGAAGAGATGGGTAATCCATAACTCGAGAGGATCCAAGTGACGTCCTCCACAATTCCTTCCTCCGAGTACCCCATTTCCTCTGATATCTTTGCCTCACAGGTCATACCTACGGAAATGGCAAGACCGTGATGGACGGAGAAAGAAGATCCGGCTTCTATTGCGTGTCCTATAGTGTGACCAAAGTTCAACACTATTCTTATTCCTTTAGTTTCTCTTTCGTCTTGAGAGACCACGTTCAGCTTGTCCCTGATGGATCTGGTAATTACTTCCTCAATTACCCCGTGGTTTCTCTCTTTGAGTATTTCCTCCTGGTTCATCGCGAGAAAGTCATAGAATTCCTTATCGAGCACGATGGAATATTTTATGACTTCTGCCATTCCTCTCGTTATTTCCTGTTGCGGTAAAGTTGAGAGGAAATCCGTGTCAGCCACGATCAAGGAAGGCTGGTAGAAAGTCCCCAATACGTTCTTAACGTTCTTGAAGTTGACCCCGTTCTTTCCTCCTATTGCCGCATCTACCATGCCCAGGAGAGTGGTAGGTGCTATCACTAAGTTCAATCCCCTCATGTAAATTGAAGAAATGAATCCTACTACATCTGATATAGTCCCTCCTCCTATCGCTACCACATTATCTCCTCTGTCGAAACCCTGAGAGAACATGAAATCCACTATCTCCATTGCTCTCTCCAAATCCTTGGCTTGTTCACCGTCTTGAATTTCGTATCTCAAGAACTCGTTGTTTACTCCTTTCACTTTGTCCTTCAACGACGTAGGGTACACAAGGAGAGTCTTCCCTTTCAAAGAGGAGAGAGCTTCGCCGAGTATCCCTTTTCCCACTATAGTTCTAACTTCTTTACCTCCTATCTCAGTTAGGAACTCTTTCATACTTTTCTACCTAAAGCACTGACAACAGCCTTGATCCTGTTCATCAACACCTCGAACGACTCAGGAGTTAATTGCTGTTCAGAGTCGCTCAAGGCAACCTCGGGGTGAGGATGTACTTCTATTATAAGCATGTCAGCTCCTGCAGCTACTGACGCAAGGGCTAGGGAATGAACCAGTTCCCTCTTCCCCGCCGGGTGACTGGGATCGGCACAGACGGGAAGGTGAGTCATAGTCTTAGCTGCTATCATTCCTCCTATATCAAGGGTGAACCTAGTAGACTTTTCGAAAGTCCTTATTCCCCTCTCGCAGAGGACAACATTTCCGTTACTCTCCGAAAGGATGTACTCTGAAGCTTGAAGCCACTCTTCCACAGTGTTAGCCATTCCCCTCTTCAAGAGAACTGGTTTACCTAATTTACCCACTTCCCTGAGGAGATTGAAGTTCTGTGCGTTCCTAGCTCCTATCTGAACCATGTCCACTGTTTTAAAAACGTCTATGTCTCTTGTATCCATGATTTCAGTCACTACTGGCATTCCAGTTTCATCGCTTGCTTTCTTCAGTATCTTTACTCCTTGCTCTCCTAACCCCTGGAATGAGTAAGGGTTGGTCCTAGGTTTATACGCTCCCCCTCTCAAAAGTGACGCTCCCGCCCTTTTCACAGCTTTCGCTACTGTAAGGGTTTGTTCCTCGTTCTCTACAGCGCACGGGCCAGCAGCTACGACTACTTTCTCTCCTCCTATTTCCACGTCCTTAACTTTGATCTTAGTGGGTTCTTTCTTCCATTCGTTGCTAGCCAGCGGGAAAGGTCTCTTCACCTTAGTTGAAATCTCTATTGAGTCGTCATTTATCTTTTCAGCCTCAGAGTCAGGCCACACTATGACCACTTTCTTTCCGTAAATATCGACCGTCTTATACGATGCAGAGCTTGACTTAAGTTTCTCCATGAGAGTGGAAGTATCTGCTCCGCTTTTCAGTACGAACATGTACATTTCTTTTCTCACCTATTCATTTTCTTGTCAGACAATAACTCTTCATGTACTTTCTTAAGAGCATTAATGGATATCTCTCTGATCTCCTCTGCATATGGGTTATTGCTCTGTATCTCCAGTATCACGCTGGAGAGAGACCTAACTCTCTCTAACGACTTCGATATTTCCCTGAAGTTAGTCGTCTCAAACAGATTAGGATTAATCCCCATGATTGACGATGCTTCTCTTATTGATTCGTCCATGCCCATCATGTAGAAATGTACTAGAACTTGGACTATCGACATAGCCTTCTCGTGTGTTTCTGGATCAGTCAATACAGGTGATAATCCGGCCTTACTCCAAAAACTGACTAAATCGTCTATGTCTCCTGACGTTCGTGATCTCATGATAGCTATTTTCTCGCCCACGGGAAAGAGGAAAGGACCAAACAACGGATGGGTGGAAACGAACCTAAATGAATGTTCAATAGACTTCCTTTCTAAGTAAGTGAAAACCCTGGCCTTGGACGAGGTTATGTCCATCACTGTCTTTTCCTTCATCATGGGGAAAGTTTCATCTATAAATCCGGACTCTATCGGATCTGGAGGTATTGTAATTATTATAATCTCTCCCCACTTTATTGCCTCATTCATCTTCATGGTTACTGCCCTGAACTCGGACGCAAGGGATGAAGCCTTGCTCAGGTTCCTTCCAGTTATCACTACTTCATGTCCGACCAGGGAAAGAAGGGACGTGAGGCTCCTAGACATACCTCCGTATCCTATTATCACTACTCTCCTTTTTTCGTCAGGGTTAAGTTCAAGCATCTTAGAATATGAGAAAAACAAGGGAAGGATTGACCTAATGAAGGACTCGGGAATTCCGAGAGACCTAGATCTAGCCACCCATTTCTCTACTACTTCTTCTTCCCTAGACTTGTCCGTCAGAGGTTTCCCATCCTTTCGCTTTAACTTTCCTACTTCCTTAACTAATTTAAACCTTAAAGAAAGAAGAGATAAAATCTGTTCATCTACCTTATCAATTTCCGATCTTAAGGAAGAAATGTCGGTCATTCACTTCATCAATTCTAAAGACTCCTTAATTACAGTTTCATAGTTCACCTTGTAGTAATCTATCAGATCTCTTTGACTCCTTGCGGATCTTCCGAAAGTTGTAGCACCTACGAACCTCATAGGAACTGGGTACTTTCTGACTACCACTTCTGCTACAGCCGAACCTACTCCTCCGTATACGCTGTGCTCCTCTATAGTGACTATCCTACCGGTTTTCCTAGCATAATACTCTATGGTCTGTTCGTCTATCGGTTTGACGGAGGAGAGGTTTATTACCGCTGCGCTTATGCCTTTCCTTTCTAACTCCTCAGCTGCCTTCATGGCGTCCCAGAGGAGGACTCCGGCACCTATGATAGTCAAATCTGACCCCTCCTTCAGGACGTAGGACTTGCCTATCTCGAATTCATAATCCATTTTATCAGTAATTTGCGGAGAATATTCCCTTCCGACTCTGTAGTAGACTGGACCTTTATGACTGATTATCTTGGGTAGCCCTCTTTTTATGTCAGCTGAGTCTGCAGGTATGACAACGGAGAAGTTAGGCAAAGTTCGCATTAACGCTATGTCTTCAAGAGCCTGATGGCTCGAACCATCGCCGCTGTCGCTGTAGCCTGAATGTGTAACTATCAACTTGACGTCTAAGTTCATCCTAGAGATGGAGTTCCTTATCTGTTCCCAAGCCCTCATGAGAAACATGGCGAAGTTGACCACTACTGGCTTCTTTCCTACTGCTGACAGTCCAGCGGCGAAGTTGACTAGATCTTGTTCGGATATCCCTACATTGAAATACCTGTCATTAAACTTCTCTTTAAATTTGGAAGCTCTGGTTGAGTCACCAACGTCAGCTGTCATGACTACTAAGTCCTTGTCTTTCTCTCCTAGCTCAACAAGGACTTGAGCCAGTGTATCACGCATTGATAAGGTACTTCCTTGCATCATCAGGACTCGCCCTCTGTACTTTTGTGTTTTCAATTACTGGGAAACCCTTTCCTCTCAAGGTCTTCGCGAAGATTACGACTGGTTCCCTTATTTTATGGGCTTCCTCTATCGTGTCAATTAAGCTGGCGAAGTCATGACCATCACAGAAGAGAGTTCTCCATCCCACAGCTTTCCAAACGTCTGGAAGGAAGTGCTTCGGTTTAATGTCATCTACTGAACCATCAAGCTGATAGTTGTTTATTTCTATGAATGAAATCAAGTTATCCAACTTCCTTGTCACTGCATGTGTCATAGCTTCCCATATTTCACCTTCATCCTGTTCGCCATCTCCCATTATGACGTAGACCTTTCCTTTCCCTCCTTGCATCCTTATTCCTGTTGCTACACCTATTCCGAAGCTCAATCCTTGACCTAAGCTTCCGGTTGACATATCGATCCCAGGGATGAAAATCTCAGGATGGCCTTGTAGAAGCCCGCTTATATCTTGAATTTTCCATAGTTCCTCTTCTGGAATCAAACCCTTCTCAGCTAGGACTGCATAAAGACCTGGAGCAGCGTGACCTTTGCTCAATATCAGCCAGTCTTTATCGTATTTGGACTCTGAATCTCTAAGATATCTGAATATCAGAGCAGTTAAGATTTCAATACTACTTAGAGAAGATCCCACGTGGATTGAATGGTCATAGAACTGCATCTTGATTACATTATTTCTTGCCTTAGAAGCTACCTTACGTAGCTTGTTTATTTCATCTATTGATATTGGAATTCCATCACGCTCACCTTTTATTCCCATTGGAGCAATATCAGACCCCACTAGATCTAACTAACACTTATTTTTAAGTATTTTTATTAATGAAATCATGGAGAGGTTTTCTAGACAACTACTAGTGTTAGGGTTTGGAGTTCAAGAGAAGTTATCAACTTTGAAAGTTACTGTAGTTGGCTGCGGGGCTTTAGGAAGTAAGCTGGTGGAAGAGCTAGTCCGCTTAGGAGTAGGAAACGTCAAGGTGATTGACGCTGACATAGTTGAACTTTCCAACTTGCATAGGGTATCGCTCTTCGACGAGGACGACGTTGGAAAACCGAAGGCTAAGGTATGCGTCGAGAAGGCTAAAAAGATAAACAAACAAATTAACTTGGATTACGTTCTCGACGTTATAGACCAAGGAAACGTAGAGGAAATGATAAAGGGGTCGGACTTCGTATTCGATGCGCTAGACTCACCTCTGTATAGGCTAATCCTGAACGACGCATGTGTTAAGCTGGGAATACCAATGATCTATGGAGGGGTGAACTCGTGGTATGGTTCCGCTAAGCTGGTAACGAGTTCTGGATCCTGCCTTTCCTGTTTCATGAACTCGGAATCTCAAGAGGACGTTTGTGAAGTTACCGGTACTCTAGGTATAATAGTTTCAATGGTCACTTCGATTCAAGTAGGTCTAATGTTGAAAGCTCTGGAGAGTCCTGACGACCGTTTGTTCTACGTGGATGGGAAAGACCTTCAAGTGAAAGCTTTCAAGATAGAGAGGAGGGCAGACTGCCCCACCTGCTCCAAGAGGGAATTCCCTTATCTCAAGCATAAGTTCACCCCTACCTGTGGGATTGTAAGAATAAGTGAGAAAGGAGACGGGAATTTTACCGTTTTAGGAAATTCAGAGACAATTATATGCCATGAAAATGGGAAATGCTTTAAGAAGCTGAAAGGTTGAATCTCATTTAATGAAAATAACGAAATCCCTGAAGACGTTACTTTACGGACTTCTGCCTATAATAGTAATAGGGATATACTCCTTCCTTTATCACGTTAATCCGTTCAAACTGTTCGTCTCAGACCCCCTCCTTTTCCTGGCTTTCTTCGTTTTCTATGTGATTCAAAACGGTATAGATGCGGTGAGGGATAAACTCCTTACGGGACTACCATACCTCACGGTCTTGAAGGCTAGGCTAACGGGAAACGCATACGGTCTTATTCTCCCCGGGTGGATGGGACAAGAGCTAGTTAGGGCGCTGGTATACAACCCTAAATTAGATAACATGAAGAAGGGTTTAGGGTTTTCCATAGTGGAGGGTTTCATAGACACGATAGCTATATGTTCGCTGTACTTGGTTTTCTTGCCTTTCTTCTTTTCCCCTGTCCAGATCTTCTTCGTGTTTGTAGCCCTAGGTAACATTCTAGGATGGGGTGCCGGGATCTCCTTCGTTTATTATACCCACGATAGAGTGGGCAGGATAGAGAACTCATTAATAAACTTGTTAAGGTTGAAAAGTTTCACCGAGAAATACAGAGAGTTCAAGTCCTATATGAGGGTCGGAATAGAGGGAAAGTTCCCTCTCCTCTTTGGAATATCTTTCTTGAGTTTCTGGGTTCAGGGCTTGTTCTTTTTCTTGATAACCCACAACCTTCTTGTTTCCTCGTTTCTGATCGGGATATACATGGTAGGAGCACTCATCCCAATTCCATCAGAGGCTGGAATAGGAGAACTAATTCTGTCCTTATTCCTATCGCCTCAAAACGTTGTAATAACCAGGATGTCCTACTTGGTTTCCAACGCTGTAGGTTTCCTTCTTTCACGTGATGTGAGCTTCAAGGAAGTTAAAAATGGCATAGCACTAGTAACTAAGGAGAAAGATGGAAAACTTCTTGAGTGAGCCTGACTATAACGAGATAAGGAACGGTATTATTGCTTTAACCCAGAAAGAAAATACATTGATATGTGCTAACTCCTTCGATGTTGACTCGTTGATTCTTTCGTCCCTAATCATGAAATACTCCTCAGGTTATGCGTTCATTTCTTTCTCGCCATCAGAGCAATGCGATCTGTTTCTCAGGAACGAGACTGCAGGAAGGTGGATAGAAGTCCAGTCGAAGAAGTACTTCATAGGGAAGACGTCGTTTTCCTCGTTCTTCTCTCTATCCGTGAACGATATCCTCTCTATTCTTACGGGGATTATGACGTCAGCTGTGCAGGAGAGAAGGCAACTTTCAGAGATAGAGAAAAACTTGGTTATGAACTCACAGTCCTTAGGAGTCACCATAGAGAACAATCTCAAGATACCTAACTACAAGCAACTCCCCCTTTCAATTTCATTAATGCTTTCTCTTGACCCTTACCTTCCTGAGATAACAGGGAACAGGGTGAACGCTATGAAATTAGTCAAGGAACTGGGTGGCGGTGAAACGTTAAAGTTGGAGGAACTGAATGAGACCCAACTGAATACTCTATTGTTCAGGATTATAGGTTCCATGTCTAAATACAGCCAAGCTACAAGGGATGATGTCATAGCTAGTAGAATATTTTACATGGAATACGACCTCCTGGAGATGGCTTTCGTTTCTCTTTACGAGCTAGACGTTCATGGCGCAGACAGGATCGTAGAAATGGTCTTTAACCCTTCCTTCGTCGAGGTCATGATCGACGAGTTTAGATCTAACGCAATAAGGGGATTCTCTTTCAACATCAAGGAGGGAAAGAACGTGTATAAGGTAGAAACTTCCCTCACATCTCCTCAGCTAGCACATTTAGTTATCCTTCAACAGAAAATGAAGAGCAAACCAGTCGTCATAGTTCAAGATAATAAAAATTTCTCTAGCAAGTTTTTCTTTCCAAAACTGGATGGGAAAGGGTTGATTCAAGTTGATGGTATCGATTAAGATAGAAGTGGATTACGATAAGCCAGAGGAGATAGTAAGATCCATTGAGGTGGATAACGTAGACGTTCCTGAGGGCATGAGAATCTCATCTAAGGAGGACGCAAACAAGGCGATTATCATGATCGAAATGGACGTCAAGGAACCTAAGGAGCTTATGACTATGAGGAATACAGCAGACGAGATAATGCGTCATGTGGATGTCGTAGTCAGGACTATGAGAGGGTTAAATATATAGGGTTAACAAGAGAAAGGTATCTGATAAAAATGGGACTAAGACCAGGAAGGTGTTACAGAGAGTTCTCTGGACCAGCGTATACTAGGAAGGAATACATACCCGGAATTCCGATGCCAAAGATCACGAAGTTCACTATGGGTGACGCTAAGGCCGACTATGACTTCGAGGTAAAGCTAGTCGCCACGCAGACGGGCCAGATTCGTCATAATGCTCTCGAAGCAGCTAGGCAGATGGCGTTGAAGTATATGACCAAGAAATTAGGTTCCGAAACTGGGTTCTATTTATGGGTCTTGAAATACCCCCATCACGTAATCAGAGAGAACAAAATGATGGCCTTCGCAGGAGCAGATAGGCTTCAGGATGGGATGCGCCTATCCTTTGGTAAGCCAATAGGTACTGCAGCGAGAATAGAGAAACTGGGAGAGCCTATAATGCTGCTGAAAGTCAAAAAGGACCACTTGGAGTTCGCCAAGGAAGCGTTGAGGATAGCCTCATCAAAGGTCCCCCTAGATGTTAGGGTAGAGTACTCTCCATTAAAGAAGTGAGAGGTTATTTTCTTTTGCCATATGATTTTCAGGAAAATTATGTGATTCAGGAAATAAAGAAGCGCGGAGCTAAAAGAATTCTTCTTCAATTCCCAGAGGGTCTAAGATATTTTTCGAGTGATATAGTGAAGGATATAAGTAGCGCCCTACCTAATGTTGAAATCATAGTCTCTGGAGACTCAAGCTGGGGCGCATGTGATGTAGCGGAACATGAGGCTAGACAACTAGGGGCTGACTTAATAGTCCATTATGGTCATTCACCATATACTTGGTATTATCCAAAGTTCCCTACGATATTTGTGGAGACCAAGAGTACTCTCTCTTTAGGAGAAAAGTTGATCAAGGAGACCTTAGACCTCCTCTTAAAATATAAGCCGAGGAAAGTCGGACTTACAGCTACGGTTCAGCATGTGTCATCCATACCTTACGTTAAAGAGAGGCTTGAGAAAGAGGGATTCCAAGTAGAGGTCGGAAAGCCTTCTAACCCATTCATGCATGATGGTCAGGTACTAGGCTGTGACTACAAAGCAGGGCTAAACGTTGATGCAGACCTTTACGTTAATATTTCTGGAGGGCTCTTCCATTCCTTGGGTCTAGGCTTGGCAACTGGGAAACCCGTCATAAAAGCCGACCCTTACAGTGATTCAGCTGAGGACATAACAAAGGAGGTGTACAAGTTCCTCAAAATCAGGTACGGGAAGATAATGCAGGCTATGTCTGCTAAAAGTTGGGTTATAATTCGTGGTACAATGACGGGGCAGGACAGACCAATGATGGTGAAGTTCCTGAACTCAGAGTTGAAGAGAAAGGGATTTGAAGTTATGATAGTTTCCTCTAGAGTGCTTAACGTGGAAGTCCTCAGAAACTTAGACAGACCTAGCATAGACGCTTTCATAGTTACATCTTGTCCCAGACTTCCCACGGATGACCTTTACGGTTACGAGAAGCCAGTGTTGACTCCAGGGGAGGCTAAAATGGTTATTAATAATAAGCTAGACCCTTACATTTTCCCGTGGTAAAATGAGAAAACAAGGAGAGCTCGCCTTGCCCGGGGAAGAGTTGGCTGTAATAGAGGAGTTTATGCCAGGTGATGGAACATACGAGGACGAAGGTAAAATAAGGTCAGCAATAACGGGCAAGATATTTTACGATATGTTAAATAGAAAGAGCAACGTAATAGTTGTGAAGAAATCCCCTTTGATAAACCTGAGGAAAGCAAAGTACATGATAGGGGTTGTGGACTCAATAACTGGCGAGAACGCTAGGGTATCAGTTTACGCTGTGGAGGAGAAGAACGTAGGCGATTCGATATCTGCTATCCTCCATGTGTCACAGATAGCCAACAAGAGGATAAGCTCAATTTCCTCTTACTTGAAACCAGGAGACATAATAAGGGCTAAGCCGATAACTTCAAGGATACCAATCTCCCTCACTACGAAACCGAACGATTGCGGTGTGATTTTAGCGAAGTGCTCTATCTGCGGAACTTTGATGACAAGGGAGGACGAAGAACATTTAAGGTGTCCTTATTGCAATAACATAGAAACTAGAAAAATAGGACTATATGCGGTGAAGAAGAATGGACGTAAGACTTCTCAAAAAGAATGATAATTACATGGAATTAGAGATTCAGGGAGAGGAGCATACTCTAGGCAATTTGATAGCTGGAATGCTCCAAAGAGTAAAGGGGGTCACGTTCGCGTCGTACTATAAACCTCATCCTTTAGTGGACAAGATAATCATAAAGATAATGACTGATGGATCTTTAACCCCAATTGAGGCATTAAAGGAAGCGATTAAGATAGGAAAAGAATACAGTGAGCAGTATTTAAAGGAGATAAAGTCATTATCATGAAGGAAGAGAGAAGAGTTGCAATCAAGGTAAGGCACAAGTTTCTTGAAGGAATATGTGTGTTTAGAGGGAGCTTTCTAGAAGACCTCATGTTAAGCAAAGGAGACGTGGTATCAAAATTTCTTGCTGATTCCGTAAAGGAAGAAGTTGTGGAATCAAATTTCGGATATGGAAGTCCTTATGAGGGAAGTTTAGAACGTGTGTGTCTTACGATTGTTTCTAGGATATCAGAAAAGTTAAATACTATAAAACAATAAATGGTCTCTATTCTGGTGGTCGTTTTGAAGTTCTGTCCTAAATGCAACTCTATGATGTCACCCAGGAAATCTCAAGGTAAAAGCGTGTACAAATGTCCTAAGTGCGGGTATGAGGAGGAGATGAAGCAAAGTGTGATAATAACTAATAAGGTTAAACACTCCGTAAAGGAAAAGACTCTTGTGCTTGAGGATGGGGAGAAGCCTGAGGGTGCCCAATTAATGAAAGGTGTCTCTTGTCCCGCGTGTGGTAACAATGAAGCGTATTTCTGGATGCTACAAACTAGAAGCGCAGATGAACCTGCAACTAGATTTTATAAGTGTACTAAGTGCGGTAAGGTCTGGAGGGAATACGAGTAAATCTTATTAGCGAAGTAAATCTTATCTTACTGTGGACCCGTAGCTCAGCCAGGATAGAGCGCTGGCCTTCTAAGTCAGTGGTCGGGGGTCCGAATCCCCCCGGGTCCGCCACACCCTGGCTCATTTCCCGTGATACACTTCAGCCGTCCTTTTCTATGCTTCTCCATTTGAATTATCATTCGCTCTCATTTAATTTTATGCAATATGTAGATATCTTTATTTCAAATTGAAATAACTCAAAGAGTCATATATCTATTTGATTTAATATATTGTGAGGGTTCTATTACAACAAGCATAAAAACTTGCGTAAATTAACACGTCTGAAATGCCTATCTATATCGATTCTAAATTCTATGTTAAAGAGGTTAAGGGCGTTATCATGTTTACATTACACAGAATATGTCTAGCGGTAAGCGGAGGTACCATTAAGGAGAACCCTTAGAGAAGATTATAGAGACCTACCTTAAAAATAGAGGCCAAGGCGAGGGATCCTCGCGGGACATAATAGCCGGGCAGGGATTCGAACCCTGGTCCCAGGGGCCAAAGCCCTAGATCCTTGGCCGCTAGACTACCCGGCTAAACTGATACTCGCTGTAACAACATTTAAAACTTTTTCTCAATTTGTTATGTCCTAAATTACGTCAAGTTAACGTGAAGTGACAGCATAAAGAACAATATAAATGAATACCGAAACCTTTAAATATTATGAATACATAAGTTTAAAAGGTTTGCGGGTGTTCCGCAATCCTCTAGGTGGTCAACACATGTCTCAAGATTCAGAAAAGGATTCTCAGTCTGCTTCCTCTATTTGTCCTCAAGATAAAATAGTTTTCGATGCGGAAAGGGGAGAATATATATGTACTGAAACGGGCGAGGTAATAGAAGAGAGGGCTATAGATCAAGGCCCAGAGTGGAGGGCTTTCACTCCAGAAGAGAAAGAGAAGAGAAGCAGAGTTGGAGGTCCTTTAAATCAAACTATACATGATAGGGGTCTTTCAACCCTAATAGATTGGAAGGATAAGGACGCAATGGGTAGGACTTTAGACCCACGTAGGAGACTTGAAGCTCTTAGATGGAGAAAATGGCAGATAAGGGCTAGGATTCAGAGCTCAATAGATCGTAACTTAGCCCAAGCAATGAATGAGCTAGAGCGTATTGGAAATCTTCTCAATTTACCTAAATCAGTTAAGGACGAGGCTGCACTGATTTACAGGAAGGCAGTAGAGAAGGGTTTAGTAAGAGGAAGGAGCATAGAGAGCGTTGTTGCAGCAGCTATCTATGCTGCATGCAGAAGAATGAAGATAGCCAGAACACTAGATGAGATATCTCAATTTACTAAGGCAAATAGGAAGGAAGTAGCAAGGTGCTATAGGCTGCTATTGAGAGAACTTGACGTTGAAGTTCCTGTAAGCGATTCAAAAGATTATGTCACTAGGATAGGCTCACTTCTTAGATTGAGCGGAGCTGTAATGAAGACTGCGGCTGAAATTCTTGATAAGGCTAAAAACGTAGGACTCACTGCAGGGAAGGACCCTGCAGGTCTGGCTGCAGCCGCAATCTACATAGCTGCACTTCAGAACGACGATAGAAGGACACAGAAGGAAATAGCTCAAGTCGCTGGAGTTACGGAAGTGACAGTAAGGAATAGATATAAGGAGTTAATTAATGAACTAAAGATACAAATTCCCACTCAATAAATATTTCTTTTTTTTCTATTACTATTTTTCTTTATAAGAAAATTTTACTCTCAGTTCTTTCTGTTTCTTTATCCCTCCTTCACGGGCTTGGATGAAAAAAGAAGCTAAGTGATATCACGAGATATATTTAAAGAAACATTATCTTTGATGATAAACTAGTAATCATTAATAATATACCAAAATTATCTACTCTATCGTTAGAATATTAGATTCAGGATACCCCATTTTTATTAGAATCTCTCTTGCCTTATCCCTGTGATCCCCTTGAATTATTATCTTTCCGTCTTTAACTGTTCCTCCAGCAGCCAACTTAGATTTAAGCTCGGATGCTTTCTTTCTAAGTTCGTCTTCAGAATCAGCTAGACCTTCTATTATAGTAACTTCTTTTCCATACCTTCTTTTCTCTAATTTAATTTTTATAAATTGTTCTTCTTTATTTAGTTGTTCACATATATCTGCGGGTAAACCTCCGCACAGATTATCTGCCATTCTCAAATATGAAGTTAAGTGATCCTCTATTTTTAACTTTTCCGTTCCTGATCAGATGAAAAGCTTAAAAATATAGACGTTCTACTCTTTACCCCATGGCAACTTATAGATGTGGGAAGTGTTGGAAGACCTTTGGTGACGACCAGCTTAAAGTCCTGCCTGGTATCAGGTGCCCTTACTGTGGTTACAAGATAATTTACATGGTAAGAAAGTCTGGCATAAAAACTGTGAAGGCAATCTAGACATTTTTCTTCTTCATTCTTTAAGTCCTCTAAAAGACGATCATTTTGGTCTCGCACTTAACATAGAGCCTTTAAGATCCCAACTAACAAAAATTTTCTCTCTTTCTTTTCTCTTAATTTCTCTTATGCATCATTGGCTCAACTTCTCCTAATAGGGAAAGATAAGTCATTTTTTAGAAGCCTTAACTATCGCTGCTGCAGTCTCTAGTATGAGTTTTGATCCAAGTACAGATGTTATTCCAGATGGATCGAAAGGAGGTGAAACTTCTACAACGTCATATCCTACTACCCTATCGTCTACCACTAGTGACATTATGTCCATTACAGTTGTAGGATCTATTCCTTCAGGCTCAGGTGTTGCGACTCCAGGGGCAAAGCTCGGATCTATTCCATCCATGTCGTATGAGATGTATATAGCAGAGCATTCCTCGAGGGACTTGCTTACCTTCTTTGCTACCTCCCTATAACCTAGCAATTTGACCTCTTTGGAGGTTATGAAAGGTATGCCTTCTTTGTTAGCATATTCAATTTCTTCCCTACTTACTGCTCTATTTGCAACTTCAATAATCTTCACTCCCATTTCGGATACTCTCCTCATTACGCAGGCGTGATCGTATTTATATCCCATGTAATCGTCTCTCAAGTCCAGATGAGCGTCGAAGCTCAGTACGCAAATCCCGCTCCTCTTTTCCTTGACAACGCCCTTCATTATCCCTGCAGTTACCGTGTGTTCTCCTCCGATCGAAACAGTGATTCTACCCTGCGATTGATAGTAACTTACGACTTCCGAGATCCTCTTTATGTTCTCTTCCACAGAGGACGGATGCATTATCACGTCTCCCGCATCGTAAAATCCTATTTCTCCCATGTCGACGTTAGACCTGAGCGAGAAGAACTCTATGTATTGGGTAGCTTCCCTTATATAAGACGGGGCGAATCTACTTCCAGGTCTATAGCTACTTGTGATGTCCATTGGTAGTCCAAGGATCACAAACCTAGAGTCTCTCTTCTCGAACCCGGCAAACTTTCTAGCGTTCTCATTTAGGTAAAGAAGCCTAGAATCGCTCATAGAAGGTTTTAATGAAGGAACTTTATAAACTCTCTGTAGGTCTAACTCTTGTGAGTGACGTATACAATAAAGCGGTAGAACTTGCAAAAAGGCGAGGAATTTTCTGGCCCTCTTATGAGATATATGGGGGTATAGCAGGGCTTTACGACATAGGTCCTGTCGGTACAATAATAAAGAACAAGATAGTTAAGCTATGGAGGAAGCACTTCATAGGCTCTACTGCGGGAATGGTAGTCGAAGTTGAAACTCCTATGATCACTCCAGAGAAGGTATTTGAGGCTAGCGGACACCTGAAGAACTTCACTGATCCAGTAGTTCAATGCAATAAGTGTCACAAAGTTTACCGTGCAGATCACCTAGTTGAGGAGATACTACACAAGAGCTTTGAGTCTTTCACTGCAGACCAACTCAATTCGGTAATTAAGGAAAACGGGATCAAATGTCCCAGTTGTAGTGGAGATCTCGGAGACGTGAGGTACTTCAACCTCCTGTTCGAGACTACTATAGGTCCATACACAGGAGAAAGGGGCTTCTTGAGACCTGAGACGGCCCAAGGAATGTTCACAGCCTTCAAGAGAGTATATGAAAGTTACAGACAGAGGTTACCCGTAGGGATAGCGCAAATAGGACGGGTCGCTAGGAACGAAATATCACCGAGGCAAGGTCTCGTGAGAATGAGGGAATTCTCCATCATGGAAGTAGAGTTCTTTATGGACCCTAAAGACGAGAGCGTACCATTAGAAGGCATAGAGAACGTTAAGGTAAACGTACTGAAAGCTCAAACCAAGGAGCAGGGAAGACAAGATCTGGACTCCTTCACGATAAGGGAACTTGTGGACGAGAAGATAGTAATTCACCCTTGGATGGCATATTGGATGGCCAGAGCGTCCCAATTCGTGAGTGATCTAGGTATAAACGAGTTCTACTTTGAAGAGAAATTACCTCAAGAAAGAGCTCACTATTCGAAGCAAACTTTCGATCAGATAGCTATAGTAGGAGGTGAGAAGGTGGAGATATCGGGTCATGCTTACAGGGGAGACTACGACCTTTCTGGTCATTCAAGGGTAAGCGGACAGGATCTTTCCGTGTTCAAGAAATATGATAAGCCAATGGTTGTGAAGAAGAAGAGCGTCATAGTGAACAGACAGAAGATTTCTTCCTTGCCTGAGGCAAAAGATATCATGAAGAGGATAAGCAACGCTACAGTGGAAGAGGTAGAGGAGATGCTCAAGAAGAACGTAACAGTTGGGTCGGTACCCATTTCATCGGTAGTCTCCATAATAGAAAGAGAGGAGAAAGTTAGCGGGGAGAAGTTCTTCCCTCATGTGGTGGAACCCTCATTTGGAGTCGAGAGATCCCTTTATCTAGTCGTGGTCAATTCCTACAGGGAAAGGAAGGATAGGGTGATACTGTCATTACCTAAAGACCTCGCTCCGTACGACGTAGCTGTCTTTCCCCTCCTAGAGAAAGGAGAGATAGTGAACAAGGCAAAGGACATATACCTTAACCTTTCCAAGAGATTCGATGTACTTTACGACGAGGGTGGAAGCATAGGTAAGAGATATGCTAGGGCAGACGAGATAGGGGTTCCCTTCGACATCACAGTGGACCCTCAATCAATAGATGACTCAACAGTCACGATACGTGACAGGGACTCCTGGGATCAAGTCAGAGTTAAAATGGACTCCTTGGTCGACTCTTTAGAAAAGCTATTTAACGGAATAGAGCTAAGTACGTTAGGGGAAAAGGCGAGTAGTAATGAGTGAGGACAAAGAGGAGAAGAAGGTAGACGTCAAGTCTCTCGTGAACGTGATACCTCCTGCATCAGCGTTGAAAGGAAACACCAAGCAAGGTCCGAAAGAGAAGAGAGTTAAAATTAGAAAGAGGGCAGATGTGGGAAAGGGAACTATACTCTTATCTACCAAGCTGGCTAATGAGCTTTCAATAAAGGGAGAGTTGGAAATATCTGTCAAAGGAAGGAGGGAGAAATTCAAGGCAGTGGTTCAAGACGGAATAGTCGACTATGAGATATGGGCGAGTTCTCCCGATATGATAGAGCTAGGGCTGGTGGATAACAGCACGGTGACAGTGAGGGCAGCTCAATGAGCGACATTAAGGTCAGCAGAGTCCTCTTTGAGTTCGAGACCATAATAAAGGATCATTCCTTCTATCTCGAGGAACTGGAGAACATGGTCAGCATACCTGACTTCGATGTAGATAAAGCTGAGAGGGTAATAAAGAGGATGCGAAGGCTCAGAAGGGACCTTGAGAGGGGTATCACAGTGATAACTCAGAACGTTGATTTTATGAACGAGAAGCAGACTAAGGAGGAAGCTTTGGGAATACTTAACTACCTGATGGTAGTTGGACTTAAGGAGGAAAAAGATACAATAAATCAATTGAAGGAGAACATGAACAGGAGGGGAATAACTAACGATTTGGAAAAAGATTTAGATCAATTACAAAGAATTTTAAACAGCATTTCAAGATTTAGTTTTTAAACCCTTTATCACGAATTATAGCGATGGGTAGTGGATTAGCTAACCTCACAATAGAGGAACAACTGCAACAGATATGCACTAAGGTACTCGATGAGATGAGAATTCTTTACGAGCTGATGACAAACGAAAACTTAAGCGTTAATCCTCTCCAAGTTTACTCAAAGATAAGTAGCGTGAAAGACGACGTAGAGATTTCTAAGTATAAGCTCGGTGAATATATCATAAGAGTAAGGGAAGCAATTCAGGACGGAGATCTTTACTTGGAGATTCTCAATAACCTTGAGAAGAGCGCTCAGAACATAGATGCAGCAGGATACAGATACAGTGTTATCCTCTCAAGAGGGAACAAGATGGACGGAGTGACTTATAGATTGCTTGTAGTCATGGTGGAGAAGTTGATGGCTAGCATAACTCAGCTTAGTGAATCCATTAGGCTATTGTCGGTAAATCCTTCCAAAAGCTTGGAGAGCTCTAAGGCGATAGTGAAGATGGAAGAGGAAGTAGACGAGCTTTATAGAAGCTTCGAGCTTAAGCTGTATGAGAAGAGCGGAAATGATCTGGTCTATATCATGTTAGCTAAGGACGTTGCGGATAGGTTAGAAGACTCGGAGGACTTGTTAAAGGTATCGTCTGACACTTTGACGTATCTGGCCTTTGAGAGGAGCTGAATGCAAGGTATATTGCTGGAGAACAGAGTTGTGGTAGTTAACATAGAAGATGCAAGAGAGATTTATAAGAAAGGTTTCTTCGGTAAGCCTCTGGGAGTTCCTAAGCCAAAGGGACCTGAGGAGGTCGACAGGCCTTTAGAGTTATCCTTTGTGGAATCCTTATACCTAATGGAAAACTTTGGGTTAGAGATAGTCAACTTAGATGGGAAGAAAGTGACTAAGGATGAGCTGACTAAACATGCTTTGGCTACTGTAGATAGGTTCAATGTGCTTTACGCTGTGTACTCGGATTTAAGGAAAAAGAAGTTCATCGTTAGGTCTGGAATCAAGTTCGGAGCAGACTTCGCTGTTTACACGATGGGTCCGGGCATAGAGCATGCTCCTTTCGTAGTCATAGCGTTGGATATAAACAACGAGATATCTCCTTTAGAACTCATGAGTTTCGGCAGGGTATCTCATAGCACTAGGAAGACCTTGGTTCTAGCTATGGTAGATCTCAAAAAGGAACTCATAAAGTACACAATGTTTAAATGGGTAAAAATGTAACTTGATATAAAGGTTAAACGGGGGTTAGTCTACTTGAGAGATCAGCCAAATAAAGTTCGCTTTAATGATAAGGCTTCCCTTCAGGGAGAGCCAAAACCTCTACCGTTAGGCGGAAAGTGTAACTATCTATGTCCCTATTTTAGGTGTAACAAGAAAGCCCTACTAATACAGCAGAAATACAATAAGGGAAATCCTCAAAAAGTTGGCTGGTGCAGGTGGGTAGGAGATACTTGTATCACAGGAGACTGCCAATACGCTTACTGTGAGAAGAGAGCACTTCTCCCTGGAAATCGTTGCGCCTATGCTAACGCAAGGAAGACTGATGACGACATAGAGAAAGACTTAACCGGAGACGATGAGGTAGACAAAGTCAAGGACATAATCTCTAAGAAGTTCGGAAAGAAGGACATAGACATTTTATAAAACTCTTGTTCCTTTCCATTTATTATAAATTTCATGTTTTATTCCTAACATATCTAAAGTTTTTCCTACAACGAAGTTGACCATGTCATCAATGCTCTTAGGCATGGTGTAAAAACCCGGTGAAGCAGGTAAGAAAATCACGCCGAGTCTGGCGAGCTTCAGTGCATTTTCAAGCTCTATCGCACCGAGGGGCGTCTCCCTAACTACTAGAACTAGCTTTCCTCCTGTCCTTACGTAATTTAGAGCAGCACGGGAGACCAAGTTTGATGCTATTCCGTTCGCTATCTCAGCCATGCTTTTAACGCTACAGGGTATTATAGCCATCCCTAAAGTCCAGACAGTGTAGCTTGAGCTCGACATGGGTGCGTCAATCTCTTCCTCCATGAAGAAGGAAGCGAGTTCACCTATTTTCTGCCTCAAATCGAAACCGTTCTCTATTCTAGCCACCTTCTCTGCTTCCCTCGATAAAATTACCATGGGCCTGTATCCTAACTTTACAAGCTCCTCTACTGTTCTCAGACCATATATTATTCCGCTAGCTCCCGTTATAGCTACAGTAACTTCGTTGCCTTTCTCCCTCCCTTTATTTGTTCCTGTCTCTTTAGCCATTCCGTCATCCATTGTCTATAGCACCTTTCACTACAGAAAACCCACGGTTTATTGTTGCAACACGTCTTTACAGTTAAAGGTTTTCCTTTAATTACGTTTTTACACCAGTCGCACTTTATTGATTTGGCTTCGTAATCTATACTTAACGGCATGCAGATAACTCGTAATTGTAATTAATAAACTAATTAATGATTACTTTTTTATAAGTTACTTTATAACTTAGTTATGAAGACTTCTCCTTATGGAACAGATTAGGATAAAGCAGGTTGATGAGAAAAAGATAAGTCAATACATCATAAAGTACACAATGGAAGATTGGATGAGTATTGTCGATTCAGACGTAGTAATAGTAGGAGCCGGTCCTTCGGGGATGACCGCTGCGTATTACTTGGCGAAGGCAGGCAAGAAGACGGTTATTTTCGAAAGGAGACTAAGTTTCGGTGGTGGAATAGGTGGAGGAGCAATGAACTTTCATAAGGTAGTCATAGAGACTCCCGCAAACGAGATAATGGAGGAAGTAGGCGTAAAGATGAAGGAAGTAGAGGAAGGTGTCTTCGTGGTAGACACGGCTGAGTTCATGGCTAAGTTGGGGGCTGCAGTAGTAGATGCTGGAGCTAAGATAATACACGGAGTGACTGTAGACGACGTAATATTCAGGGAGGATCCTCTGAGAGTGGCAGGGGTTGCAGTCGAGTGGACCTCAACCCAGATGTCAGGTCTTCACGTTGACCCGCTGTTCATTTCAGCTAAAGCAGTGTTGGACGCAACTGGTCATGACTCAGAAATTATTTCAGTAGCAGCAAGGAAATTACCAGAACTCAACATACAGATCCCAGGTGAGAAGTCAGCGTACAGCGAGATAGCTGAAGAGCTTGTTGTAATGAACTCAGGGAAGGTGGCAGAGGGGCTTTATTCATCTGGAATGGCAACGGCAGAAGTTAGGGGCCTTCCAAGGATGGGGCCGATATTCGGTGCTATGTTACTCTCCGGAAGGAAAGTGGCAGAAGACATTATCCACGACATCCGTTAGTCTTAAAATTCACACAAGATATTAGAGATGTTGATTGCCTTGTCTGAAATGAAGGTCAAGTTGTCAGAAAAAGCTGAAGGTGTAGTCGAAAAGAGAGTGAAGAACGACGTAGTAGGAAGAGAAGAGCTAACGCTTAGGATATATCATATAGGTAGCTCCACTCCATCAAGGAAGGAGCTTAAGAACGCTGTTGCGTCACTTCTGCAAACTAAAGAGAACCTAGTTGTAGTAAGGAGAGTTGATACTCCTTACGGTGCAGGGTATAGTCTTGCTAGAGTTCACGTGTATAACTCAGAGGACATAATGAAGAAGATGGAAAGGAAGCACATACTTGATAGGGACGCCGGAACTAAGAGCAAGAAGGGTGGAAAGAGCAATGCCTAAGAAGGAAGGAGGTACTAAGGCCGTCGTAAGGCTCTATTACGAGGTTCAAGGAGAACAGATAAAATTAAAGAACAAGAAATGTCCTAGATGCGGAAGCATAATGGCACACCACATCAAGCCAGTAGAAAGGTGGTCTTGCGGAAAGTGTAAATACACAGAATTCGTAGGAAGGAAAGGTAAGTAATGCTAGTTTTAGGCATTGAGTCCACAGCTCATACTTTTGGAGTAGGAATAGTAAGGGATGAAGACCCTTATATCCTAGCTAATGAAAGGGACACTTACGTACCTAAAGAAGGTGGGATGAAACCTACAGACCTTCTCTCCCATCATGCTTCTGTAGCCCCGTCAGTCATGAGGTCTGCTTTGAGGAAGGCATCCATAAGCATGAATGACGTAGATTACATCGCGTTCTCTATGGGACCCGGTATAGGTCCAGCACTCAGGGTTGGAGCTACCGTGGCTAGGGCATTGTCATTGCGTTATGGTAAGCCGTTAGTTCCTGTCAACCATGGAATAGGACATATAGAGATAGGTTTCCTTACTACGAAAGTGAAGGACCCCCTGGTTCTTTACTTGTCAGGAGGTAACACCCAGATAATAACCCTTTACAAGGGCAGATTCAGGGTTTTCGGTGAGACTCTAGACATAGCTTTGGGAAATCTCATGGATACCTTCTCTAGGGACGCAGGCCTAGCTCCTCCTTACATAATAAACGGAAGACATGTTATAGATCTATGCGCTGAGAAAGGGAACAAGATAATAGATTTCCCCTACGTTGTCAAGGGACAGGACATGTCTTATTCAGGGCTTCTGACTGCCGCAGAGAACGCCTTGAAGAACAACGATATAGGAGATGTTTGTTTAACGTTAAGGGAAGTTGCTTTCGATATGCTATTGGAAGCCACTGAGAGGGCCCTAGCCTTATCTGGAAAGAGGGAGATCCTGATAGTTGGAGGAGTCGCTGCTAGTGGAAGCTTAAGGAACAAGTTTGAAGCTTTAGGGAAGGACTGGGGAGTGGAGATAAAAGTTGTCCCTTCGGAGTTCTCAGGCGACAATGGGGCCATGATAGCTTACGCGGGAATGTTAGAAGCTAAGGCCGGAATCACAGTTGATGTGGATAAGTCCCAGGTCAGGCCCAGATGGAGGGTAGACGAGGTAGAGGCTAAATGGAGAAGCTGAAAGTGTTGAAGAGAGGTGCAGAATCCATCATTTATGAAGGGTATTTCCTAGGTTACAGAGCTATATTTAAGGAGAGAAGATCTAAACCTTACAGAGATCCATCCTTGGACAAGAAAATTAACACAGAGAGAACCATGATGGAAGCACATTTCATCTACAATGCCTTAAAGATAGGAGTTAATACACCTGCAATTTTCTATATAGACAAGGAGAGCAATACCCTAGTGTTGGAATACATAGACGGAGTCACGGTAAGAGAAACCGATTGTAAAGATGAGGTAACCAGGAAAATGGGAGAATATATAGCATTACTCCACATGCATGGCATAGCTCACGGTGACGTAAATCCCAATAATTTCATTGTGAATGAGAAAGGAGAGCTGTTTCTGATTGATTTCGGGTTAGCGAAAAGAACAGACGATATAGAGGACTTCGGGACCGACATAGAAGTTTTCTATCGTTCACTTGAGACGATGAAACCCGATGTAAGGGACAAACTGATCTCCACGTTCATGGAAGGATACTCTGACGTGGCGGGGAAGGAGAGGGCCTTCTCTGTTCTTGACGCCGCTAGGAGGATAAGATCGAGGGGAAGATATGTAAGTAGAGAGGAAAGAAAGAAATACGTGTTTGACTATGAAGACGATTAAGCTGATCACGGGGAACGAGGGCAAGTTCAAGGAAATGAATGAAATAGCCGAAGGGAAAGGCGTGAAACTGGAGTGGATAAACTGTCCTAAAGTCGAGGTTCAAGCAGATACCATAGAGGAGATATCCCTCCACTCTGCAATAGACTCCTTCTTAAGTTTCAGGTCTCCTTTGATAGTTGACGACAGTGGTCTTTTCGTGGACGCCTTGAATGGATTTCCTGGACCTTATACCAAGTTTGTGCGTAAAACTATAGGCATAGAAGGTATGCTGAGGTTACTCTCTAACGTGAAAA
This sequence comes from Sulfuracidifex tepidarius, assembly GCF_008326425.1. Lineage (NCBI taxonomy): Archaea > Thermoproteati > Thermoproteota > Thermoprotei > Sulfolobales > Sulfolobaceae > Sulfuracidifex > Sulfuracidifex tepidarius. The sequence continues at coordinate 1,375,835 of NZ_AP018929.1, read as the reverse complement.
GAAGGGAAGCTAATTTTGAGACCGTAATAACTTTTACAGATGGTAAAAAAACTCTCACGTTTCACGGCGATGTGGAGGGCAAAATAAGTGAGGAAGCTAAGGGCGTAAGAGGATTCGGTTTCGATCCAATTTTCATACCTAACGGCTCAGATAAAACCTTCGCTGAAATGGAAATTTCAGAGAAGAATAAATATTCGCATAGAGCCAGGGCTTTCCTCAAGTTCTTAGACTTCTTCCTCACTTATAACGGATAGTCTCTCCTATACTTTCCACGTTAAGGTCCTTATAGTTTCTCTTGTAATAATCTGAAAGGAACTTCATATCGTCGTCGTTTAAAGGTTCTATCTCCTCGACCTGAAGGAAGGTTTTGAGTTCTTCCTCGCTGGACACATTAGGGAAAACAGAGGTCACTTTTCTCTCGTGTAAAATGAATAAGAGGGCAAGTTGAGACAGCGTTATTCCTTTTGACTCACAGAACTTCATCAAATTTTTAGTTCTCTCATGTGCCTTCAGAACCCACTGGTTATCCTTTAAGGATCTGTGCATTTTCTCTGAGGTAGAAAGAGGCCACTTCATTTCATTGAGTACATCCGTAGCGTGAGGAACCCTAATTAGGTGATTTATTTCACCATTTTTTAGGAAAGTCTCACCGGGTTCCCGCTCAATTAAGTTGTATATGTACTCTAGACTTTCATATCCTCTGTCTATCGCTTTCATACCTTCTTCCCCCCACCCTAGAGTAGGACCCAGTGCTACGCCTACACTCTTCGCTAATCCGTCCTCCTTCGCCCCTTTCATGAACTCTAGGACGTCGTCGTTTAGTATCACGTTCATCTTGGGGTTATGTATCATAAGAACATCGACGTAGTCAGTTTTCAACCTCTCGAGGGATTTCTTCAATGCGAATTGAAGGTAATCGACTTCGAAACTCTGTTTCAACGAATCTTTCTTGTGATAAAAATCGTAACCTATCTTTGTAGCTATCACTATCCTATCTCTCTTGGTCTCGAACAATTTACCTAAAATCTCCTCCCCTTTTCCATAACCGTACATGTCAGCGGTATTGAAGAAGTTCACTCCTTCGTTGAAAGCCTTCAGTAACACGTTTTCTGCCTTGGAGACGTCAGCTCCCCACCAGTCGGTTATCAAGCTCCATACTCCGATACCTATCTCAGACACAGTATCATCGGTATGACTTAACTTCCTGAAGTTCATGTAATACCACTCTTGATTAACATTATGCTTAGAAAAATAAAAAAAGCATATTCACTATGCTAGTTAAGGTACCAAAGGAAAACGTAGAAGGATTTCTGGAGAAGCTGAGAGCGAAGGTATATGGGTATAACTCCAAGATAAAGGAGTATGAAGTATACCTTAAGCCGTATCATATAGTTTACAAAAATGAAAAGAAGTACATCTATATCGGGAAGTACTGGTATAAAGTGACCAAGGTAAATGGGAAATTAAAGTGGATTTACCTAGGTAGGAAAAAGCCCTTAGATGAGATGCCTGATCCTCCAGCCTTGGCCAACTTCACGATAATGATGGAAGGGGACAATTATATAGTAGATGAAAAAATGTTAGACCAGATCGTAAGAGATCATCTCCTGTATGGATGAATTATCCATCTTCAGCCTTTTTCCATTTACGATGGATAGAATATCACCTAGGTCAAGCCTCAACATCTCACTGGTGGCCATGACAATTATGGGGCTGAAGGTCTGACCCATGAAGACGTTCAAAGAATTCTTTCTTGCCTCCTTTCTGGCTTGGTTCCAAAGTTTAGATAGGATCTCTGGAGGAGACTTGGAGGGAATCGACTTGGCTGGCTCGAATCTCTTTAGCGCTTCACCTTTTTCATTATAGTCCGCGCTTGTTATGTCCTTGATGAGATCTTCCTTGGCTTGACATAGGTGTTTAGCCGTGATTCCTTGATACACAGCCACACTCAAAGCGTAATAATCTTGATAACCGCATATTATTGACCTAGCGGGCATCTTCCAGTCCCCTTTAAGGGTCTCCACGATCATGGAGAGCTTGTCTATGAAATAAAGATCCAGCAAGGAAAGTAACTGGGTTACGTTCTTGTAACCATAACTGGAGGCGAAAGAGTAAGCTTCTCCAAATATTGTTCCATTTATTGCAGAACGAAGCTCCTCCTCAGACCCTGGAACACCGTCTTTAAACCTCTCCAATTCCCTGTGAAATTTCATAGCTAATGGTCTCTTGTTTATCGTTGAAGCCACAATACTCTTGAATTCATCAAGCAAAAGATTATACATATATAAACTTACTATATCCTTAGATATCTTAGAATTATAAGAATAACCTAGAAGTTTCTCCAGCATATGTATCTGTCTGTCCAGAATTAACCTTTCTCCTTCTTCAAGGGAAGAGGGGATTTCATCAATGTATTCCCTTTCCTTTAGGGTATTGAAAACTTGTTTCCAGTCATCCTCAGCTAAGAGCTCTCCGACATCACCTCGAGTAAGGATCTTGGTCTTTATTGTTCTGCTTACTGAATGTAGGTAGGCATTTACAGCGCTCATTTGAAAGCACCGAGGAGAGAGTCTAAGAGTTGTTCTACAGCTTTATCAAGGTTTTTCTCTCCTGCAACCTTAACTTCGGATATCTTCTTTTCCCTAGACAAAGAATATTCCTTCCTCATTGAGTCCAAAGTATTTCTCTTATCGTTATCTATCGTGTTATAGATCTCGGCAAGTCTCTTCTCAGCCTCTTCTTTTAATTCCGAGTAGGACGTTGTAGCCATATTAAGTATCTTCTTTGAGTCCTCAGCTATCTCAGCCTTTAGAGATTTAGTCTCATCCTCAAATTTAATAACTAATTTAACATTTATACCAGGATTGTTTTCTGACACAGAGTATTATAATGTTAATCTCCTTTTAACAATTTCCTTCCGTAAATCAAGTACCCGGTGTGCCATACTCCTATACTTTTAGGCCTCACGGCGTTCTCCTTCAACTGATATTCTCTAGACATCAACTCTTCAGCGTGGACGTCAATGAACTTATCCTTCATAGAGAGATATGTTTTCTCGACCTGCACCACGGTAGGAACAAAGATCACAAGCGAGCCTGAAGGCGAAAGAGAGGCATACGAAGTTTCTATAGCGTTCCAAGGGTCTGGCATATCAAGGAAGATAGCGTCTACATTTGTCTCATCTATTCTCTCTCTTATGTCTCCTATCTTGAACGTGATCCTATCGCCCAAGCCTAAAATCTCAGCGTTCTTCCTTGCCGAGTTCTGTGTGTCCTGCCTTACGTCATAAGAGATTATCTTTGATTCTTTTCCGAGGAAGTATGCCATCGAAATTGTCATGAAACCCGATCCAGTTCCAGCCTCAATTACGGTAGCTCCAGGGGATACGCCTAGAAGGTAAAGGATGTAAGCAACGTCTTTAGGATATAGAACTTGGGTAGGTCTCTTCAAACCCTTGTATATGTCCATTGGAGTAGGTTTCAGGATGTATGCTTCCCTACCCGTCGAAAGCTGAACCTTTTCGCCGAAATCCTTTCCGACCACGTTTTCCATGTCTATATATCCCTTGTCGGAGCTAAACCTCTTCTTTGGGTCAACCTTGGTCAGGTAGATTCTCCTCCCATCGATCCAAATCACAATCAGATCTCCTTCCTTTATCATCCTCGAAAGATTGAAAAATGAACTTAAATAATTGGTCTCAAAAACGATCTCTTCAGTCCTGATGTCACATATCACATTTCAAAAATACCAGCTTTCATCATTCGGAGATCCAAAGCTCCTTTCGTATGAAATCTCCCAATGCCGCCCTTATAACTTCACTCCTATTAGTATATCTTCCGGTATTAACTAACTCATCTATAGACTCGAGGAACTGTTCGGGTAACTTTACGGTTATTATTTTCATCTTGGATCGTTTTCACACATTATCATGGAAAAGTTTTTAAGCAATTAGGTTTCCTAGCCCTTTTCCAAATCCCGTCGAAGAAGTCTAACTTTACCTTCTAACATGGGTCTATATGTTTTTGAGTTGAGTGTTTTTTCCGCATCAATGTAAAGATGTTTCATTTATTTCTTCTAAAAATATTTTCAACAAGGCAAAGTTTAATTTATCGTCGTGGTCAATGGAGGTCCCACAGGTAATTGAAGTAGACAGTCGCTATTTCTACAAAGTATCTATGGCTCGAAGAAAGCCCTATCAGAGACTCTCCGGATTTCACGATCAGAAGCATAGAGGACGAGGTTATTATCCCGCTTCCAAACATAGAGTCGATTGTCTTCATCTGAATCGAAGGGATATCGGGGAATTTCACACCTTTCGATAGTATTACCCTCGTCTCTCCTTTGGTAGAATCGGCTTTTATTAACTCTAAAACAGGATCTGTTAAGAGCTCTTGGTAGGAGATCGCAATGAAGTACTTTTGGCTTTTCTCAACCAGGTATTCTTTCATTGCACTTATAATATCTTTAGATGGTATTATGATGACAGTATAAGGGGATGAGAAAGTGAACGCTGAAAGAGGTTCTATGAAGTCCTTCTCTAGTTGTTCTAGCTTCGCTGCAATTATGCCTTTTATGTTAAGCCATACCTCCTTCACTGGAACAGCTTCGTAAAGGGTAGGCCTCTTCGCTATTTTCACTATCCATCCTCTTCCTTCTAACCTAGAGAGAATTGAGTAAACCTTAGTGTAAGACATGTTAAGCTTCTCTGAGGTGTCTCTGGCTGTGGATTTTCCATTCAAGAGAAGGAAAGCATAAACTTTCAATTCAGACCTGGAAATCCCGAAAATTGAGGCAAATTTCGATATTCTGCTTATCATTTCGTCGAGGAGTTGGTTGCTCATTAATTATTTATGTCACTTCGAGAATTAAAGTATGGTGTGTTTAAGGTATGGGTGGAGTTTCAAAGAAGCCATTGAGTAACGTAGAAAAGAAGATGAAGAAGGAGGCTGCGGCAAAGGAAGAAAAGAAGGTGGAGAAAAAGAGCAGTAAGACAGGAAAAGAGGTAATGAGCAAGACTATAGTTTTAGATAACGAAACCAAGAGGAAAGTTACAGACGAGTTGAAGAGAGAAAAAATAGTCACTCCATACTCTCTAGCTTCAAAGACTGAGATGACCATAAGCGTAGCCAAGAAAATGTTAGAGGAAATGGAGAGACAAGGAATAGTTAAGTTAGTATCTAAGAATAGAAGAGTAGCCCTTTACGTGGCATCCTAAAAAGTTATTTTTATATTTGAGTAATATTTTATATATGCATATATTTTATCTATTCTTCTTCCTCGCTATTGCTTTTCTTATTGTTTTCCATCCTCAATTTCTTGTAGTTCTTACAAAGTCCTCCTATGACTGAGTCGAGCATCGCCATGTTAACTCTCTTTCCTTTTCCGTTCATCAAAACCTCAGACTCTACGGTAAGGATAGTGTCAGAGTCCTCAGCTTCTTTATATATCATGTTGTCTGGAGTTGTTATGAAAGTAGGAGAAGACCCTTTTATTTCACCTTCCTCGTCCTCTATGACCTCCCCCGCGATTAAATAAGGAATATTGTTCTCCACGGTTCTCACTATGGCTAAATGCTTCAGAACTTCCTGGTTGTTTGACAAAGCCTTCATTGTTCCTATCACGGCCTGAGTTCCGAAAAGTGATAATATCCTGCTTATCTCTGGAGAGTAAAGGTCGTCCTCCGATATTATCCCGTATTTCTTGTCCAGGAGAGTGTAGACGGGCTCTTTCCCCCCCGATATCCCGAGCTTTATGTCCTTGTCCGAGATTATCACCTTCCTGTACTTACCTATGATCTCTCCCTGAGGCGAAAGAACCAAGCTGGTGAGAAATATCTTTGGACCTGCTTGTTCTAGTAACGGTCCTGCTATGACGTGCATTTCCCCTTCCATAGCTAAGTTTATCAGGATGTCTGTATTGTTACCAGGGATCTTCTCAGCTAAGTTCTTCACCATACTTCTCAGCTTTTTCTCATTGCTGTAAATCTCGAACGTGTTTCCAACCGGGAACAGAGAAGGTAGAACAACAAGTTTCACGTTTCTGTCCCTAGCCATCTTCATTAACTTCTTAGCTTTCTCAACGTTGTGTTTCCTTGACAGCTCCTTCAATTTTAAATGCAGAAGTGCTATTAACATGTCATTCACCTTGTGTTTCTTTTAATTTATCAATCTGCTCTATCTCCTTGTACAGCTCATTCAATAAATCAGTGTAATTTATCTCCCCCTTTTCTACTTTATCCATTTTAGTTAGCAGCTGGCGGGTTCTCTCTTCGCCAACGAATTTTCCATAATGAGTGATCAAATAATCATTCACAGCTATTCCTAGGTTTGAAGGAATTAGCCTTTTAAGTTTTTTACTCTCTATCACGTACCTCCTCCTCAACAGAGTTCCCACTATTGTAGCGTAAGTGCTCGGCCGTCCTATTCCCTTTGTTTTCATCTCCGAAACTAAGTCTCCTTCAGAATAAAGAGGCTTATCTGACTTCAGAAACTCTCTAATTACTTTTCCCTTGACCACGGCATTGTTTTGTAAACTCTTCAGGTATTCTGGCACATCTTTATAGATACGGAAAGGTACATATATTTTGTCCTTGAGCTTACGGTCTACCTCCTTTTCGTCGCTAATCCTGAAAGACACTGGAAGTTCAACTGGAGACTCTAACGTTAATTTCTTTCCATCTTTCATTTCAGCCTCTAGATCCACTTTCACTCTTTCTATGATTATTGGGTCGAGCTGGCTTGATAGAAACCTCTTGAAGATTATTTCGTAAACCCTGAAGTGCTGTCTTCTGAACGGTTTTGAAGGTTCTATATCACCTGATTCTATTGCAGTATAAAGCTGGTCTGAATCCATGGACTTGGTAGGCCTGATTGCCTCATGCGCTCCCCCTTCACCCCAAGTTCTTCCCTTAAAGGCTGGGGGGACGTAACCTAGAAGCTGTTTCAAGTAGTTCTCAGCTACTGATATGCCGACGTTAGATACTCTGGTACTGTCAGTCCTGTGGTAAGTTATGAGTCCGCTTTCGAAGAGGTCCTGAGCTATGCTCATAGTTTCCTGTGCGGATATCCCCAATAACTGAGACGCGTCTGAAAGAAGGGTATCTGTGGTGTAAGGCGGAAGAGGACCGAACTTCTCTTCAAAGGTAGAGTACCCCTTCACTATGACGTTAACTTCTGAGTCCTTCTTCATCCCCTTCTCCTTCAATACGGTGAAGTTTATGCTACCTGCACTAATAACTAATATTTTCCTTGCAGTCTTCTTGTATTCATTGACGTACCTATTGACTACCCAATTCAGGACTGGAGTTTGGACCCTTCCAGCGCTCAAGTTGTAATAAGTTTCATTCTTGTTGCAGACCTCCTTAAGGTAAGACGTGGTTTTCTTCTCGGTAAGCTTGATGCAGTAATCCTTCCAGAAGAAATCTCTTAGGTACATTGAAAGCTTGAACCCTATCCATCTGTCCTCTACCCTCCTCACGATTTGGGACTTCACAAGAGGTACGATGAATTCCCTAGGGTTATTTATTGCCTCGAGGATTGCTCTTCTAGTTATCTCATGAAATTCAGCTCTTTTTATGTTGTTGTTGAAAGGCCTCAATGAGACGTATAAGTCCCACGCTATTTTCTCTCCCTCTGTATCCGGATCTGTGCCAATCAACACGGAGTCAGCCTCCATTACGAGTTTCCTCAATCCATCTATCACGGCCTTTTTGTCGCTGACCACCTTCCCTCCACATCTAGGACATTTACCGTCCTTATCTGTAGTGAATTGATGCCCGTTTTCGCACCTTTTTATCGTAGAGTAATAAGGTATGAACTTCTGTTCACCGTCTTTCTTATCTACTTCTACCCCGAAGAGGCCTTTCTCCTCCGTGGTAAGGTCGTAAACGTGGCCTATGCTAGCCGTAACCATGAGCACTTTGTCACCTATTACGGTCTCGAATACTCTAACACCTTCCGTTTCCCTCACCGTAGGTCTAGAGAAGAAGTTCGATATCGTCTTGGCTTTATGGGGCGACTCCACTATCATGAGGGTAGTCTTGATCTTGGAGAGTGAGCTCTCCATGGATCCTGAACTTCTTGCTAGAGCTATTTCCTTCCTCTCTCTGGTTATCTTTGACATCAGTTGAGATAAAGGTATATCCTCTACTTTCCCTTCTACAAGGTCCAATTTAGACCAGTTGTTCTCGTCTAAGACGAACGAGAGCTTCTTCTGTAGCATTCTGAACAAGTTCTGGTTCTCCACAAAGACTATGGACAACCCTGTAGTTAACTCCGGACCGAAGAGCCTCGAAGTCCTACCGCTAGCTTGGACGTAAGTTATGTAATCAGGCATCATTATCGAATTGCCTTCAATTACGACGTCTCCGATCTCGGAAATTTTTTCGAGCACGTCAACATCTTTTAAGTTCTCATAGAGCACCGCGTACATGTCCTTCAAGGCTGGGTCGAGGTCCTTCCCGTCTTTAATGTCCCTTGCTATCATTGAAAGCGAAGCCACGCTGGCTCTCCTTAGCCTCCTCTTAGCTCTGTAAAGTATAGAAGTTATGGAGTTGTCCTTCCTAACTTGAGCTATCAGTGTAAGCAACTTCAAGGCTGTGAGTGGATGGATAGCCTCACCCATGGTGAACCTGAACTTAGGTATGCCTAAGAAGATAGCATATTTTATTCTACATGGGATGTCTATTCCTCTTACCAGAACTCCGTAATGTGTAGCTACGCCTACCATCACGTCTACGTCTCCGTTCTTGAACTCATCGATTTTCCTTACCGAGGATGACGAAAGTGAGATTACCCTTAAGTCCCCATCGAGCTCGCGGGCCACTTGTTCCGAGTATTTATTTCCCTTGTCCACTGGAACGAAGATCAATCCTCCGCTTCCCAGTTTCTTGATCAGACTGTCGACCATCTCTATGACTGAGTTTTCGTCTTTAGGCATTTCAATGAAAGAGTCTACAACTTTTCTAAGGTAGATGTTAGAGCTACCCGGCTTGAACCCCATCAGAGAAGAGAGGACTGGGTTACTCCTATTTACAGTGGCAGACGAGAAGACTACTACCTTATCTCTTTTCCTGAGGCTCGCGATTTTGGAGAACGCTGACGGGTCGTTATATGATTGTTTAAGCAGTTCTTTCACCCTTTCAATGTCTTCGTCCGTGTAACCAGCCAGTAGAGTGACTGTCCTAGCACTCTTGTTCGACTTCAAAGCCGAATCGACATCGTCAACGAACAGGAAATCGAAATCTAAAACACTCAGGTTCTCTAAGTTCATCATGGCGAACCTTGAACTCAGTATAGCTATGTCGAAGTCCTCTTCTCCGAGGCTCTTCATGAACTCCGCGCGTTGAGCTTGTTTCATTCCAGAATCGTAAACCAGAAGTCTTACGTCTGAGGAAGTGTTAGATGCAACCTGTTGTACCTTCTGCTTAACCTGGTTTACAAGGGTCTTTGTAGGAAACATCAGTAGGCTCTTCTTCTTCCTTTTGGAGGCAAGGTAAACCGAGGAAATTACGCCAAAAGTAGTCTTTCCAAGACCGGGCGGAGCTATGATCGAAAAGCTCTCTCCTTTAGCTAATCTCATTATCCAAGAACGCTGTGGACCTATGGGACCTGTCTTCAAAGCCAGCTTAAAGAACTCCGAGATGAACTGAGCTTCCTTGTAAACGCTGAGCGTCTCCTTCATAGATTTGAGGTTCCCTCTTCTCTCTAGATATCTCAAGAGGGATTCCAAACCATTCACATCTATTTCCTTTGGCATGCACGACCTACATACAAGACCTTTAGCTAGTCTATCAGCTTCGATGTCCCCTCCACAGTTGGGACATGAGCTTATGTAAATGGAGTAAGGAACATTGGACAAGTATCTCGTATGTTTTAGTGAAAAAGGCTTATTTAAACGGCTCGGCTATCTGTAACTGTGTTATTAATTGGAGAGAGAAAAAAGTTGATAACATAATAATCTCATGTATTCAGTAGAAGAGATTCATTCGAAAACTCTCTAGATCGTAACTCTATGGCATTGTAATATAATGGTAGATTTTGATGTAACCTTAGAAGGTCCTCTCGACCATGTTAAATCAGAGGTATCTGTATCATGAACTAACTTGTTATTGAAAGTATTATTAATCTTAATAATACTACTTAAAAATAATATAGCTTTATAATAGAATAAGATTAATAAATACAGACTCCTTTAGTTATAGTTCCTTTATAATGTATAAATCTCAGATATAACCATAAATAGAAAGTCCCTGCGAAATCTTTATCTCTAACGGAAAAAGACTTTATTTAAACAGCGGAATATTTGTAATCATGTCGTCAACTGGTATCAAGTTAAGAGTTTCCGAAGCTAGGCAGAGGGACGTAGGAAAGAAGATAGGCAGACTGACTTTTAATGTAATGAACAGGCTGGGTGCAGACTCGGGTGACTACATAGAAGTCACTGGACCAGGAGGTTCTTCTATTGTTCAGGCAATGCCTACTTACGATGTTTCTGATTCGGAGATCAAGATAGATGGTTACGTGCGAAAGGCAATAGGCGTATCAATAGGTGATGAAGTCTCAGTAAAGAAAGCTAGTGTAACTCCTGCCAACAAGGTCATACTCGCGCCAACGCAACCCATCCGTTTCGATCAGTCATTTGTGAATTACGTAAGGGAATTGCTAATGGACAAACCTCTGAGCAAAGGGGAGACTATTCCTATACCTATCTACACTGGTTCCTTGGATCTAGTTGTAGTAAACACCATGCCTTCCAATAACGTTTACGTGACTGGGAACACTGCTATAGAAATAAAGGAAGAGCCAGTTAAAGAGCAGGGAACGTTCCCTAAGGTAACTTGGGAAGATATAGGCGACCTAGAGGACGTTAAATCGAAGATAAGGGAAATAGTTGAGTTGCCTATGAAACATCCAGAGATATTCCAGCATCTCGGAATAGAGCCACCTAAGGGAGTTCTACTTTATGGTCCTCCTGGAGTAGGAAAGACGCTTCTAGCCAGGGCATTAGCTAACGAAATTGGAGCCTACTTCACTTCAATAAACGGGCCTGAAATAATGAGCAAGTTCTACGGAGAAAGCGAACAGAGACTGAGGGAGATATTTGAGGAAGCCGAGAAAAACGCTCCTTCCATAGTATTCATAGACGAAATTGACGCTATAGCTCCTAAGAGAGAGGAATCTACTGGAGAGGTTGAAAAAAGGGTAGTAGCACAGTTGCTTACACTAATGGACGGGATAAAAGGAAGAGGGAAAATGGTGATCATAGGCGCTACCAACAGACCGGAAGCAGTAGACCAAGCTCTGAGAAGGCCTGGCAGGTTTGATAGGGAAATCGAGATCAGACCTCCAGACACAAAGGGAAGAAAAGACATCCTTCAAGTCCACACTAGGAACATGCCTCTAGTAGATGAAGGTCCTGACAAGGTAGATCTGGACAAGATAGCTGAACTTACTAATGGTTACACTGGAGCCGACCTAGCTGCCCTGACTAAAGAGGCTGCAATAGCCGCTCTGAGGAGGTTCACCCAAGAGAAGAAGATAAACTTCGACACTCCGCAGATACCTGCAGACGTTCTCAAGGAACTTAAGGTCACGATGAACGACTTCATGGAGGCAATGAAAATGATCCAGCCAACTTTGTTAAGGGAAGTTTACGTAGAAGTTCCAACTGTCCATTGGTCAGATATAGGAGGACTAGAGAACGTTAAACAACAGCTCAGAGAAGCCGTAGAGTGGCCCATGAAGTTCCCGCAACTCTTTGATAGAACAGGGATAAGGCCTCCTAAAGGAGTTCTCCTGTTCGGCCCTCCTGGAACAGGCAAGACCATGTTAGCTAAGGCTGTGGCAACGGAGAGTAACGCCAATTTCATTGCTATAAGGGGACCGGAGATACTCTCTAAGTGGGTAGGTGAGAGCGAGAAAGCAATAAGAGAAGTTTTCAAGAGGGCTAGACAAACTGCACCTTGTGTAGTATTCTTCGATGAGATAGACGCTATAGCACCCTCAAGGGAGAGAATGCATGGTGACTCAGGAGTAACTGATAGAATAGTGAATCAACTGCTTTCAGAGATGGACGGAATAGAAGCGTTGAACAGAGTCATAGTGATAGGAGCCACTAACAGAGCTACCCTTCTAGATCCTGCATTGCTTAGACCCGGAAGATTCGACAGGATAATTTACGTTCCTCCACCTGACCTGAAAGCTAGAGTAGACATACTCAAGGTTCACCTCAAGTCAGTCCCAGTAGACCCAAACCTGAACTTGGAAGAAGTTGCAAAGAAACTTGAGGGCTATACTGGAGCAGACATAGAGGCTTTAGTCAGAGAAACCGTGATGCTGAAGCTGAGGAACGTTTACTCCTCGTGCGTAGAGAGATCAAACAAGGAGTGTGGTGAAAATGAGGAGTGCAAGAACAAGGTTCTCACTGAATGCATGAATAACGTAGACGTGAAAGTAACTACTCAAGACCTTGAAGAAGGTATGAAGGTAGTATCTCCAAGCTTAACACAAGCTGACATGCAGAGGTATGAGACCATGGCTAAACAGCTTAAACAGAGCGTGATCTAAATGAGGAAATATAAAGTTCTGCTCGTGATAGGAGACGGATTAGGGGACAGACCGGTCGCCTCCTTAGGAGGCCTTACTCCACTTCAGTACGCTAAGAAACCGAACATTGACAACCTCCTGAAAACGTCTCTTGTAGGCCTAATGGATCCTATTTCTCCCGGTATAATACCGGGGAGTGATACCTCCCATCTTTCAATTTTCGGATTAGACCCTTACAAGTATTACAGAGGAAGAGGGGCCTTCGAAGCTTTAGGAGCGGGCGCAGAGCTTAAACACGGTGATGTAGCTTTCAGAGGTAACTTTGCCACAGTAGATAACATGATAGTGAAGGATCGTAGGGCAGGAAGGAAACTTGATGAAGGACAGGAACTAGTTGATGAACTGAACTCAAAGATAGGCTCGGTCGACGGTGTTAAGGTATCGTTTTACAAAGGTACGGAGCACAGGGTAGCTGTTGTTCTGTCTGGGACTGGGTTAAGCGATAAGGTTAGCGATACTGACCCACACGAGGTTGGGAAGAAAGTTTTGGAAAGTAAGCCATTGGAGGAAACACCCGAGGCAAGGAAAACCTCAGATGTCTTAAATAAACTTACCTTTATGATGAACAAAGTGCTGAGCGAGTCTAAGGCAAATGCAGAAAGGGTAAAGAAAGGAGAGTTACCTGCTAACATCGTTCTAGTCAGGGGAGCCGCAAGTTACGTGAAACTACCTAAACTTCAACACTACACAGGGATGAGAGGAGTCACTGTAGCTGCAACTGCGTTGATTAAAGGCATATGTAAAGAGCTCGGAATGGAGGTAGTCACTCCCCCTGGAGCTACTGGTGGAATAGATACTGACTACGACTCCAAGGCTAGGGCAGCGATAGAGTTCTTGAAGTCAGACAATTACGATTTCGTGTTTCTTCACATAAAAGCTACAGATGCAGCCTCTCATGACGGTAAGGTAGAGGAGAAAGTCAAAGCAATAGAGAGAATAGACTACGTTATAGGGAAGATTATGGATAGCGTAGGAGACGACATGGTCATAGCACTAACTGGGGACCATGCTACTCCAGTAGAAAAGAAGGAGCACGCCGGAGACCCAGTACCGATTTTCATCCATGTCCCATATCACGTTCCTTTCGATCAGGTTGAGGACTTTAATGAGGTAGATGCGAAAAAGGGCTCGCTTAGGGTGAGAGGGATGGACGTGATGAACCTGCTCCTGAACTACTCGCAGAGAGCTGAAAAATATGGAGCCTAGCAAAGTATAAAAATAAAATTGTGCAGAAGAATCTTCTACCAAGCATTTTTAGATGATGAGGCTCAAAAGGTCAGAAGTGTGAAGACCCCGCGCAGGGCTGACAATCCCTTCTCAGGAATTTTGAGAAAATGTCGTTTACTCTCCATTTGATCATCCTGTTTACTTTAACCACTACAGATCCTGCTTTCGGTTGGCCGTAAACAACAACATCTCCATCTTCACTGAAAAGTATTGCCGGTATAGCTAGCATGTCCTCTTCTCCATTTACAAAAATTCTTCCTCCTCCTGTTTCAATTCTTTCTTTTACTTTCAACATAGATGAAAGCCTTAGTACTCCAGCCTCATTCACTACGACATCGCCTTCAGCCTTGGTTCCAAAATATAAGTTTCTCATTGTTTTTCCATCAATAATACTAAGGTAAGGATTTACTTCTGCGTCATTTAGGACTTTAGTGACGAAGTCTCCTACAGTTATCACTTTTCTCCCAGCTACCTCCGCTGGGAGGGATTCCTTCCCGACTACTAACTTACCGTAAGGTCTAGAAAGTTCAATTCTGGCTTCTCGTGTAGGAAAAAAACAAACGTCTATTTCAGGTTTATTGCGTATTTCCAAGGTTTCTGCACACCCATAAGTTTCGCTATCTCAGATTCCTCGTCAACTATTATGATCATTCCCTCCCAGTCATCAGAGAAAGATTGCCCACCACAAACAGGGCACTTGGCATCGTCGGAGTTAGTTAAAGCCCTGCAGTTTTTACACGCTTTAAATACCTTCTGTCCCATGTTGCATACCTCATGTTCCTTTTTCTCACATTATTTTTTAATCCACTCTGCCTTCCCCAGAGCGGGTTGTCTAGACGTGAGGGCTATCTTGGGTAACCTTCCTGCCGAAGTAGATATTGTGAATATTCTAACTCTTATTAGGTCGTCTTTCTGTAAAGTCTTCTTAGTTTTCTCTGTGTACATTATTCCTCTATTCTTATCATATTTCATATTCTCGTCAGTTATTTGAGAAATGTGGAGCAATCCATCCATAGGTCCCAAATTAACGTAAACTCCGTAATTATCTACTTGTTGTACTTCCCCTTCAGCTACCTCCTGTATCATTGGTACATAGGAAAGAACCTCGAACTCAACTTCGTGATACGTAGCTCCGTCTCCGTATACTATTTGTCCCTCCTCGCTTACCTTAGCACTGAGAATTGCCAGAACCAATCCGAATTCGCTAGAGAGTTTCTCCTGATAGTCCTGCTTCAGGTTCTCCAGGGCTACCCCTTCCAAAGGTTTGCCGAAAGATTCAGGCGGTATTCGGACGATACCCTTTGCCTTTATAAGTTTATACATAGCTTACAATGGGGTCAAGGATTTTATAATTTTACCTTTCCCTTGTACATAGAGGACCCTAACCCCTTTCTCAAGTGCTCTTTGTTTCATCTCTCTATCGTTAGTCATCAAGACGAAGTTCATCTTGGATGCGGTCTCAATTAGACAATTGTCCACTTTCCCCGAACAGGGAAGGTCAAGCTTTTTCCACATGTTAGAAAACTTATCTAGATATGCCATGGCAACATTAATTCTAGCGTTCATGGAGAAACCCTTCTCCCTTCCCTTCAGTGTTGTGAGCTCGTTTACAACAGCGCTATGGATGAAAAAATCGGGCTTGTAATCAAATCGCTCCAATATGGAAAGAAATGGATCGAAACCTTCGTATATATAAAGAAGGATGTTAGTGTCTAAAAGTACTCCTTCCTTTTCTCTTTCTTTTTCTCTCAGACTCCCTCTCTCCGTCATACTTTCACTATTCCCCAACCTACAAGTCTCCATCTGCCTCCTATCTGTTTGCTTATCACTGCTCGTACGTTCTTGTCCCATATTGCTACAGGCCTCTTCAGGTCTACTTCTATTACATTTGATTTCGACGTCTTCACTACTCCTATGGTAGTTGCTGATCCTATGGATAGCATAAGGGTCTCCCTTGCTCTTATTGTGTCGACCTTGTTGAGATCCTTAGCTCCCACTACCCTTTCTAGGAGCTGATACTCAATCGATAACTTGTCTAGTACATCTACCTTAGCGTCTGCCGGGACTACTATGTTACCTAGGAGACCATCTGCCTTGGTGAGGGAGGGGTCTAAGTAAGTCCCCATAGCGACTAGACCTCCGGGTCTAGCCTCATCAAATTCGTTATCACCGAACCTTAGTGAGGAAACTTTGGTATACAACGGTTGGAAGAACACTTTCCCCTGTTTCTCCATCCTTATGCCTGGGAGTATCTTTATCTCTTGCCCTACTTTAAAGCTCCCTTGGATTATCGTTCCCCCTACAACACCTCCCTTTAGGTCAGAGTAAGAGGTACCAGGTTTGTTTATATCGAAACTTCGTATTACCAAGAGGACTGGGCTCTTGTTTGGATCCCTCTCAGGTGTCTTTATGTGGTTCTCCATGTTCTCTATTAGGGCGTCAATGTTTATCTTGTGAAGAGCACTGACCGGGACTATCGGCGATCCCTCAGCCCAAGTTCCCTTGATGAACTCTTTGATTGATCTATATTGAGCTAGGGCTTCGTCTTTGGAGACCACGTCTACTTTGTTTTGGACTATCACCATATTCTTTATTCCTATTATACCGAGCGCAGTGAAATGCTCCCTCGTCTGTGGTTGTGGAAACGGTTCGTTGGCTGCGACTACTAGAATTGCTCCGTCCATGAGTGCAGCTCCAGAGAGCATGGTAGCCATCAGAACTTCATGTCCAGGAGCGTCTATCAGGGAAATCCTTCTTAGAAACTTAGGTTTCTCATCTGATCCGCAGGAGTTACATGAAGGTTCTGTAACGTATCCTTCAGGCTTTCTGCAGGTCTCGCATAGCCCGACGCTTGCCTCAGCGTATCCAAGCTTTATTGTCATTCCTCTTTTTAATTCCTCTGAATGCTTAGAGGTCCAAACTCCAGTTATAGCTTGTACTAAAGTTGTTTTCCCATGATCTACATGGCCTACTACTCCTATGTTAACTTCTGGTTGTACGTTTGGCCAGGACAAAGCATCACCTTAAAATTACAGTATTAACTTGCACTACGTCCTGGACTACCAAGTTGCCTCTTACGGTCTTTCTCCTTCTCTCTCCGTCCTCTTCTGGGTGGTATCCAGGGGGTCCACTTATTAGCAGCCTCTTCTTAACTCCTCCTCCTACGTCTGGTCTCATGGCAAAGCCAGAGTTATCAGATCCTCCGGTTATCTTGAGCTTGAGCGGAATTCCTAGAGCACCGAAGTCAACGACTTCCCCTATCTTTCTTCCTATCAAGGAAGACTTGTTCTGATCAACGGTTAGCTGGAACGCTCTAGTCCTATACGCTTTCGCCTCGAATTCCTGAGATCCGAACTTCTCCGATGCTTCCTGTCCTATCCAAACCTCATTGTCGGGGACTGAAGAGTCAGTCTCTACCTTGAAGTGGGATTTAACTTTGGAGACTTTGTCTCCTTCCTGTTTTGTAATTTCTAAAGTAATGAATAAGTCAACGTTAAGGTTCTGCTTCGTCTTCTCGTTTAGCTTAGCTATTGGGAGAGTCTTTCCTTCCTTTTCTCCGTTCTGTGCTTGTATTTTATCTGAAACTTTCACTTTAACATTCTCTATCTTCAGAGATGTCGAACTTGGATCAGAAATGACGAGCTTAAAGTCAGGCAATCATTCCACCTTCAAGAGCTTATCTTAATTCAAGTATATAAAATCGTACTCGAAATGGTTAAATGAGAAGCTTGATAGGAATCCTGCTTGTATTACATGGGAGCAAAGTACCTCAGTGGAAGGAAATGGCTATAGGTTACGCTAAAATGTTAAGTAGAGACTTTGAGCTAGTAGAGTACGGTTTTCTTGAGTTCGATCAGCCAGATCTCAGGACTGCTCTGGAGAACTTGGTCGAGAAGGGAGCAGAAGAGGTAGTTGTAGTTCCTCTGCTTTTCGCTACGGGAACCCACTTCCTGAAGGACATCCCGAGACTTTTGGGGATTGAAGGAAATGAAGCCGATATTCACGGTAAGAAGGTGTTGATAAGAATTGCCCCTCCATTAGGCTTAGATTCCCGTATAGCTGAAGTTTTGAAAGAAAGAGTAGAGGAAACAATTAGGATACGAACATAGAGCAGTTAAAGACCACGTGGAATTCAGTTGGCATAATATATACATACACGCCCTGAACATATCTTTCTCTTTTTTATCTATATATTTTTATTATCATCATATTATTATGGAATCGTAGCACCAATCCCTCTGAAGCTTGAGCTAAGTGAATTACCCTCATGAATGGAATCTTCTACCGCTCCCAATCATTAAGATAAAAACATTCAGTTTCCTTAAATCAATTTAAGAAATAAAGAGAAGAACAGTGGGTCAAAGTTAGGATGCTTCGGCTGAAGCTATAAGTAGTTCAGCCTTGGCTGGATCGTAGCGCCAATCCCTCGGAAGCTTCTCAACCTCTACGTAGTACCTACTTAATCTCCTTATCTTCGACTCTACCTCTTCAAGACCTCTTTTAGCCTTCTTGTCCTTAGGATACTCGCTCAGATGTCTCCTCACGTTAACGGCCTTCTTTATCAAGTTGAAAAGATCTTCAGGAATCTTTGGGGCTAAACCTCTCTCTTCAAGTATCTGAGATACGCTCTTTCTAGTTACCTGCTTTACCAGAGGTACTCCGTATTGGTCTCTGAGCACTAGACCTATCATTGATGGCGGATAACCTTTCTTTGATAGTTCCTCTACTAATACCTCTACTTCCTCACGGGTGAACTTGACCCATTTCGGAGACCCTGCTCTCACGGGTCTCATTGAATGAGATTTTCCCCTAGCTCTCCTTTTGTTCATCGTATTCACCTGTTGACAACGGGTTTCAACTGGATAGTAGACAATCCCTTCTTTTTAAGTTCTTCCCTCACCATTTTTGTCCCTTCCACCACTGAAACCAACTTCTGGTATGCGATCTTCCTGGATAGCCTCTTAAGTCCGCAGTCAGGGTTCACGAATATCTTTTCAGGTTCAAGTACCTGCATAGCCTTCTTTATTCCCTTTGCAACTTCCTCTGGAGTTTCTACTTTCTTCGAATGAACGTCTACCACTCCCAGACCGATCTCCTTTGAGTATCCGAACCTCTTTATCAACTCCAAGTCCTTAAAGTCCCTGTTCTTGAACTCCAGAGCTAGTTGGTCTACCTTCAGTTCATCAGCGAATGGCATTACCTTAGAGTAATCTCCGTAACATATGTGAAGCCCTACTTTGACGTCAACTCCTTTCACAGCTTCGTTTATAGCCTGGACTCCCCATGGTATTTCTTCCTCATGAGTAGGTAATGCAGGCTCGTCTACTTGTATGAACGGAATACCCATTTTCACCAGATTCTTTATCTCTTGGTTTATTATCTTGGCTAAATCGAAGACAAGGTCTTCCTTAGTCTTGTAGTACTCGTTGAATGACCAATCGGCTATGGTGTAAGGACCCGTGATTGTGACTTTCAGGTTTTTGGTGTATGACACCGACTGTGCGAACTTGACTTCGCTTTCTAGCATAGGCTTCTTGTACTCCACCCTACTCACGACAGAAGGTTTCCTGTAATACGCGTCTCCCCAGACCCTCACATAGCCGTAGAACTTGAATCCCTTCAAGTGTTCAGCGAAGAACTCTACCATTTCATCTCTCCTCATTTCTCCGTCTGTAGGTATGTCTATCCCAGCGACCTCATGGTCTCTCATTACAGCTATCACTGAGTCGTTGAACGCTTCCTCCATGTCATCCTTGGAGATTTTCCCTGCAGATGACAGCCTTATTGACTCCTTGAGCCACTTGGGTCTAGGGTAACTTCCTATAACTGTAGTAGGTAAAATAGGAACCTCTGGATAAGTTTTCTTGTTGCTGTTAATTTTTATCACCCCCCACCTTGTTTAGAAGCTTAATTTTCTTCACTGCTATCATTTCAGGTATGAAGTCCATTAAAGAAGAGTTGCTCAGAACCACCTCCTTTGCACCGTGTTCACTGATGTTAGATAGAACCTTGTTAATAGAGCTTACTTTCTCCAGCTTGGTCGTCCTAGTGTTCAAAACCCCTGCTATCAGCCTGACTCCCTTGAGGCGAGGATAGATCTTGGCTACCTTCGTGAGGTTCTCCGAGAGATCAATCCCGTGGAAGTCAGCCTTTATTGAGAAGAAGTTCTCCAACCTTTCAAGGTGGCTCATTTCGAAATATGTGATTACGTGTTTCTCAATTTTAGTCGACGAAATAGGAGAATATATTTCAGGTAACTTGGTAATCAGTTCATTTTTGATTCTCTTCTCGAACATGGAAGGTTCATGTATTTCAATGGTATCTAGAGTACCTTTCAGATCATCGATCGTTTCAGAGAGCACCTGGGAGTAATCCATCATCAGCTCTTCAGGGTTCTTGTAATGTTTTACCTCGCTTAGTCTGTAGTAGGAAAGAGGGCCTAAGAAAACGCCTTTAAGTTTAGATGAGACGCCAGCCTCTTTCATTACATCCCTCGAGAACCCCATAGCTTCGATCAGGCTATTGTCGTCCTTGGTTAGCTTAGACGTAATTATCGGTCTCCTGTAATAGAAGTTGTTATCATAGAACCTTATTAGAGGTCCCTTTGTGGCACCCTTCACGAAGCTGAAAGTGACATCTACTATATCGTCCCATCTTAGAAGTCCGTCAGTGGTGTAAGAGGCATTTATCTCTTTAGCTAGAGAAAAAACTTTCATAGTGTATGTTTTGAGGTATTTCTCGTACTTCTCTTTCCCTATTTTGCCTGCACTGTACCAAGCTTGAGCTTTTGCTAGCTTGGGGTTCTTTGGGTAGCTTCCAGCGATGGACTTTGAGATTTGCATCAGCTTACTTTAGGGGCTAGCAAATAAGTAACTTTCCCCCCTTCTTGGCTCTCGAAGTTTATCTGAATCGGCTTCTTCTCATCAAACCCAATGGACGTTGTTCCAGAAATCTTGGTAAGCCCTAGTATGTAGCTTAAGTAATCGGCTGAATAAGCGCTTTCGACTTTTGAATTCACGTTAATCTGAACCTCGTCTGACTTATCGAATACTACCTCAACTTTTGCGTCCTTGTTGTCCTCAGGTGTCCTGATCACTAGAGAGTCATCATTTGCGGATATTACTACCGTGTCGGAAACAGTGGAAACTTGATCTATAGCCGATTTAAAACCTTTAGAAGGGATAACAGCCTTAGCTGGGAAGTCCATGTTTACTTTGGGCAAGCTAGGTTGTTCTACGGATAGGTTCCTGACGTTGTACTCTCTCGAGTTATCTCCGTATATGACTATTTTCACCACGTCTGGAGATGATGACGAGATCTCCAGCTCGTCCTTACTTGATATCCCCTTGAAAATCTTCAGAAGGTATAGCGTGTTAAATCCGAAGTTGAATTCCTCGTCGACTTCATAGTCCTTGAATGCGTTGGTAAGTATCTCTATCGTGGCGAGGGAGATGTGGGCTTTATCTATTGCGACTAGGCTCATTCCGTTCTGATCGAATTTGAAAGATCCTTCGTCTATCATATGGCTTAAAACGTCCAAGATGGTCTTGAAGTTTGAGGCTTTACCGTAAAGAACTTTGAACATGATAACCTATATTAAAATCTTCAGGAAAGTTTTAAGGTTGAAAGACACATGAAAAGGTTCATCATAGCCTCAGACCGTAGCGGTTCGGGAAAGACGACCGTGACAGCCGGTATAGTGAGGGCAATATCTAAGAGAATGAGGGTAAGGGCTTTCAAAGCTGGACCGGACTTCATAGATCCTGGCTACCTTACTAAGGCTTCTAGGGAGGCTACAGTGAACTTGGACCTCTGGATGATGGGAAACCAAGGCGTGGTAAATTCTTTATCAAGATACTCCAGGGGTTACGACGTTTCGATCATTGAGGGAGTCATGGGGCTATACGATGGCATAAACACGGATTACAGCACAGCTACCTTATCTAAGGTGACTAAGACTCCAGTGATTCTCGTAATAAACTGTAGTAACGTAAGCTCTACCGTGGGTGCAATAATTGAAGGTTTGAAGAGTTACGGTAATGTAGACGTGAGGGGAGTTATATTCAATAAGGTAGGATCTGAGACTCACTACAATTACTGTAAGAACTCAGTCCCCGAAGGCGTGAAAGTGCTCGGAAGAATCCCCTTCTCGAAGGATTTGGAGGTTAACAGCAGACACCTCGGCTTAGTTACCGTTGAGGACAACGGAGAGGTGGAAAAGATCATCGAGAGGGCTTCCAGTATTGTCGAAGAGAACTTGGATTTAGAATTACTTCTGGATTTGTCGGAGTCCGATTCCCTCCCAGATTCAGAGGATGCTTTTAACGTGGAAACGAGGAAAACTCTAGCGATTGCATACGACGAAGCTTTCTCTTTCTACTACAAGGAGAACTTGGACTTACTCAAGAGGAAGTATAACTTAGTCTTCTTCAGTCCCCTTGAAAACGAGGAGGTGCAAAACGCAGATGCAATCTACTTAGGTGGAGGATATCCGGAGCTTCATATGGACTATCTTGAACGTAATTCTCTCACCAAGAAGTGGATAAAGGAGTCTTCTTTGAACGATGTTCCTATCTTAGCTGAATGCGGGGGTATGATGTACCTTTCTTCCTCTTTAGTCGGAGAGAGGAAATATGCGATGACCGGAGTTTTCGACATGGAGATAAAGGTCAAGGACAAGCTTACCATAGGATATACTAGGCTAAAAGCTACCAAGGACATAGGCCGAGTGACCCAAGGATCCATCCTTCAAGGGCACGAATTCCACGTATCTTCACCCTTGTCAGTTGAAGAAAAGGATTTCGCTTTCGAGAACGAGATAGGAAAAGGGATATTTCAGAAAAAGGACGGCGTCGTGGTTAAGAACACTCTAGGTACTTACTCTCATTTCCACTTCTCTAATTCTGGGACGAGGACTGTTGTCTTCTGAGCTCTAGCCTCTTGACTCTCTCCAGCACGTCCAGGAGTTTGTCTATGTCTCTAGTGTAAAGTCTGATGTCGTAAGGTAATTTGATCGTGTTTGACTTTATTTCAACGTACCTCTTTTCTCTGTTCACGTTAATATCCGAGGAAGGTAGGTGCCTGGAGTGAAGGAACACTCCCGTGGCATCGCTAGCTATAACTCCTTTCTCCGTTATTCTATACGTCTGCGGTGCCATGATCTGTGAGGTAGCTCCTTTCATTACCTTCCTAGAAATGAATATATTAGCTAAGACCACAGCGTCCAACGATAGGAAGAAAGCTAGGAAAAGATCAAGGTGGTTCGATCCAAACATTGTCCTATATCTGTCGAATACTACATCGTAGATTACTAGAACAACTACAAGGTAACCTACAAGGTAAAGCATGGAATATCCATTCCTCTTCAGCATCTGTTTGTATATCTTCATGTACTCCTCGTCCTTATTCATGACCTCCTTAGCGTTCTTCTCCTCGTAAATCGTCTTGGACCTCATTATCTCTCCCATATATTTCCTTTCCCTAAGCATCGGGTTGCTCCTGAATGTGAGGAGGGATGTGAGGGATAGAGATATAGCTAGATAAATGACGTAGCCCAATATGTAGTATTGAGGAAAGAAGCTAATTAGGGCTGAAATGAAAATAACTGAGAACTGAGAAAGTGCTATGAACCTCCAATTACTATACGGGTTGCTGCCATATCCTAGTGACATCAGTATAAACTATAACCCGTACCTATTAAATATACTTTGTGAAGGCAATCTTAATTATTTCCCTTATCTTCTTCTTGCTGCTTAGCTCAATGATGGCTTTCTCAGGGAGTCTACCACAAGCAATGACGTATTCCGAGTCTAGGCAGACGAGTATATCCAGTTACGTGTTGAACTTCACTTTTGAAGGACAATCCGTTTTCCCAGTCACCTTCAATCTGTCTTCATCCCTCGATGCAATAGTCGTTACATTTAATTGTAGTTTGATAAACGCGAAAGTTTCTCCTTCAACAGTATCAATACAAAACAGGAGCGTGCTAATACCTTACTACATCCTTCCTTCAAATTCGACTCCGCTTAAGATAAAAATGATGTCTAAGGAGGTAAACGGCACCCTAACGGTGAAAGTTATAGAACCAGACGTTAACATAACATCCTTCTTGGAGAACAATACGGGTCATTCATCTTCTCTTCCCGACCAATCTGAAAAGCAAACTGACTTAAACTCCCACTATTTGGTTCTTCTATTCATAATTCCTCTTATTGTTTATATCTTATTAGTTTATGTTAATAAGCGTAAGTAAATACGCTTTTATATTTTTACACGTACACTCCTTTGATGAACAGAGAGAACTTAAGGAACAGCCTTCTGTCAGGTCTTCCAGTAATGGTGTACGACTTCGATGGAAGGGAGGAGGAGGTAGATATGGTTTTTTACGCAGGTTCGGTGTCATGGAAGAGCGTCTACATGCTCAGGAAGGAGGCTGGTGGTCTCATATGTTATGTGACTGGAAAGGAGGAAGGAGCGAAGCTCGGGCTAGGTCTAATCACGGACGAGCTGAGAAGCTATCAAAAGTATTCTAGGTTAGTTAAGAGGCCGGTTTACGGGGACGAGCCTGCTTTTGCGATGTGGGTAAATCACATGAGCACTAGGACAGGGATATCAGATGAGGACAGAGCTAAGACCATATTAGAGTTACATAAGACGGTGGAGTTATTACGAAAGGACGAAACGTCAGCTAAAGAGAAGTTCTTCAATGAGTTCATGGCTCCGGGTCACGTGCCTGTGTTGCTCTCCAGGGGTCTAGAGAAACGCAGGGGACATACGGAGTTGACGTCCTCTTTGATGGAATACCTAGGCCTTGAGAGGAGTGTTGTGATAGCTGAGATGTTAGATGAAAGGTACAGCATGAAGAGAGAGAAAGCCGAAAACTTCGCCAAGAGCAACGGTATACCTTTCATAACTGGGAAAGAGATCCTAGAGGTAGTTAGAGTTGCGTAAATACGGTGTAGCTGACACCACTTTCTCGAGGGTAAACATGGGAGATATCGCGGAGAGGACAATAAGGAAAGACGACAATGATTGCGAAATTGTGAGGTACACAGTGCCCGGAATAAAGGACCTGCCAGTAGCTGCTAAGAAGTTAATAGACTCAGGATGCGACGGAGTAATAACTTTGGGATGGGTAGGAAGGACTCAGCTCGACAAATATAGCTACATATCATCAAGCATAGGACTCATCATGGTTCAGATTTTGACATCGAAACACGTGATGGACGTGACTGTACACGAAGAGGAGGCAGAGCACCCGGACGACCTTGTGAGGATAGCCGAGGATAGGGCCACGAAGCACGCCAGAAACCTAGTCAGACTTGTGAGAGATGGAGGAAAATCATTAAGGGAATACGCGGGAAAAGGTTTGAGGCAGGGGTATGAAAATGCAGGAGAGCTCGATTAACCTAGGAATAGTAGTAGCGGATTTCAACTACGATATAACATACTTGATGCTACAGAAGGCCATATCTCACGCCAAGTTTCTGAGAGCTAACGTAAAGATAGTCTTCAAGGTCCCGGGGAGTTACGACATCCCCCTGGCGGTTAAGAAAATCCTGGAGAAAGTCGATGTGGACGCTGTTGTAACTCTAGGTGCGGTGATAAGGGGAGAGACCAAGCATGACGAGATCATAGGCTCTCAGACAGCTAGGCTGATAGCAGATCTTTCAATTCAGCACGGAAAGCCAGTTACCCTAGGTATAATAGGTCCTGGTGCTACTCACGAACAAGCAGTAGAGAGGATAGAGGAATACGCAAATAGAGCAGTGGAGTCGGCTGTGAAGCTGGCTTTAAGGTACAAGAAGCTTGAGTCCTTAGGAGACATTAAGGAAACGGTGTACATAGAGTGAAAGTCTTCGCTGTGGAGCTACATCATTACAGGGAGTGGACTGAGACCCTAGGTTATGACAGGGAATGGAAAATACAACTAGCCCAATCTAAACTATCTTTTTTCGTGAATAAGTTCTCCTTGAGAATTGACGCATTTCCGCTCATGACAAGGATGGACAAGTTCCTTATAATAGCAGATGGAATAAGAAATTCACATTTTAAAAATTTGTTTTCAAAATTAAAAGAATACTCTCCGGTCGAGTTGAGGGGATGTATGGGTTACGGGAGGAACTTCTTAGAGGCTGAGCAGGTGGCTTCTAAGTGTCTGAATGAGTTGAGACCCGGAGAGTTGGAAGTTCTAGACCATCCCGACTCCAAGGTAGTTGCGATTCACGCAGACGTGGACTCATTCACGGAGCTCACGGAGAGGAGCTCCATTTATTCATCCTTTAGAAGGAGCATGGAGGTAATGGTAGAGCTACAACGCATAGCTGAGGGCCACGGAAGCCTGGTTCAATACTTAGGCGGTGACAATTTCATGATCTTTTCCTCTCTAGACGAGTTCAGGGGAATTCTGGAAGCACCACTGAACGAGGTCAAGTTCGGGGTTGGAATCTGTGAGAATCCCAGATGTGCTGTATCAAAGGCTACGGAGGCCCTGACTAGAATAAGGGAAACAAGGGACTCCAAATGGAAGGTAATAGAGAACGTAAGGTCATAAATGTAAGCTCGGGGATAATGGGAGATTCACTAGATTGGAAAGAGAACTTCAACTTGGAGGTAGAGGACGGAATAATAACACATGTGGGTAACGGTCTCGTTGGAAACGCTTACGAAATTAAAGGTCTCTTGATGCCCTCTTTGGTGAACTTTCACGTACATAGCGGAGACTACATGGTCATGGAAGAAGGGTATCAGCTCACCGTAAAGGAAGCTGTGGGTGATCCGTTAAGCTTCAAGTACAAGGCCTTCTCACGTGAAGGATACGATGTCTCAGCATCAATTAGATTGTTTCTCAGGGAATCTTTAAGGCTAGGTGTGAAGACGGTTGTAGACTTCAGAGAACAGGGAATTCAAGGAAGTAAGCTAGCTAAAACGTTGAAAGGCCAGTGGGTGAACTACTTCATCCTAGGTAGACTAGAGGAGGAAGAGTTCTCAAGGGAAGCGTTAAGAGAACTTATGAAATACGCTGATGGCTATGGTCTTCCAAGTCCGTCGGCGAAATACGACTTCAGGGTCATCAAAGATTCAGTAAAGCTCAGGGCCTCACACTTCGCAGAGACACTATCTCAGTGGTTGAAGTACGACCTTGAAAGCTTCATTGAGGACTTCTCTCCTTCTTTCCTTGTTCACGGCGTTTGGCTGGATGAAGAAGAAATGAGGGTATTGGCCGATCGTGATGTTCCCTTAGTGATGTGTCCGAGGAGTAACATGTGGTTTTCAGTCGGGATACCTAAAGTTGACTTGGCTATGGACTCTCAAGTAAAGGTCTTCTTTGGGACAGACAACGGAGCGTGGATCAGCCCTAACCTCTGGAAGGACATGGAGTTAGCCCTGCTTATATCAAGGACCAGAAAGCCCGGGTCGGACTACTCCAAGCAAATACTCAAAGGTTCTACGACCTTACCTTCAAGTTTCCTGGGGATCAAGAACAGAGTGGAAGAAGGTACTCCACTCAACATGCTGAACGTGGTAGATGACGAGAACTCTGGAATAAAAATATCAAAAAATAAATATATGGCAATTATAAAAAGAGGTGGGGATTATATCCTCAAATCACCGGAGCTATCCAAACAGTGACTTGTCCTCCGGCGTCTGCCTCTCCTCTCATCTTCAGGGGTATGTTAGTCCCTAACTCCACATCTACGTTAGAGAAGTTTGAAGTTATGCTCACTGCTTCCTTCAGTAGTTCAGCCCTGAACTTGGACTCAGCGCTGTCCGCGACCTCTATGTACTTCAGGGGTTTGTCCTTCCTCATGGTTGCGGTGTATTCTTTACCCCTTTCTGAAGTGGAGAAGGTGACCTCTTCTCCCTCCCCTTTGATTAGAACCTCATCTCCTATTATTGACGAATCACCTACGACTAGCTCAAGGACTCTAGAATCTAAAGACATCTTGACTGTGGGCGACACCTTTGGCTCTCCTCCATCGTTTACTTCACCTTTCTTGGAGGAAACGTAAATGTTGCTTTTAGTCCCTAGCTTGTTGTCCTTTACTGTTATCCTCATCCCGGAGTCTGTCTCCGAGACCTCAACCGACGCGGTCCTGCTCTTCGCTTTGCTCAGCACTTTCCTCAACGACGCTAAGTTCAGCTCCAGGGAAAGTGGCTTTTCTATTTCATAAGACGAGAAGAACGTCTTAGGCACGTTGAGAATGACCATCATCGACTTAGTGTCAGGCTCCACATATCTCCCGTTGATTCCCTCATCAGTCACGTTAATCGTGATGGAGTCTGTTGCTTTAGAGAGAGCTACTATTAGGTCATTGAAGTCCTTTGCACTAGGGTAAGTGAAAGAGAATGTCATTCCTCTCCGACCTCATCCTCGCTCTCCTCCTTTTCTTCCACTTCCTCTACCTCCTCCACTTTCTCTTCCTCATCCTCGCTCTTCTTCTTTTCCTTCTTCTTTGATTTAGCTTTCCTGGAAGCCTGCTTTTTAGCCTTCTTTCTATCTTCTATTCCATCGAAAACTCTTCCGTTGACTTCAAACTCCCTCTTCGCTTCTTCTATGTCTATTTTCCCTTGAAGGAGTTTATCCCAGATGTCAGTGTTTCTCATTAATATCTCGATATCTTGAATCGAGAGAAAAGGAAGGTCATCGTCTTCATGCTCTCGCTCTTCCGGTTCAGAGTCCTCGTGAACGTCCCTCCTCTCGTCAACTTCTCCCTCTGACATAACAATCTAAATTACTGAACTATACTCCTGACTAAAAAAATATCTCCTCTGTCGCTTCTCGTTATAAACTCTCCTTTCTGCAACGATAAAGCTGTGTCATGTATCAATGAATATGCATCCGAGTCACCGGCTAAAAACCTTACTATATAGTCCACCTCGTTAGGCTCAGAGAGCTGGAAAATGAAGAACGAAGCTGAGTTGTTCATGAGTTTCTTCACGTACTCTATGGACTGTGAGACCACTATCATTCCTATGCCGAACTTCCTTCCTTCAGCGAAGATCCTCTCCACGGTCTCCTTACCCGTCTCCTTGGAGAGGACGAAGGGTGCTTCGTCCAGTACGAACATCTTCCAGAGAGGGGACTGTCCTTTCCTTAACATGTAATCTCTGAGGTTTCTGAGTAATGTCTCTATCATGATGTATTTTATTTCATTAGCTGAAACTAGCGAGAAGTCCAAAATCACGTTGTTATCGAAGACCTCCTCAATGTCGATCGCATCGCGGGAGAATATCTCAGTCGAGAGGAAGACTAGGTAAGGCTCCAGGGAGGAGAGCCTATTTATGTCTTGAGAAGACATGGAAAGCCTCTTCTTCCTTTCCAAGTAGATCAACACGTCCCTGAACGTTGGGGGTTTCTGAGACCAAGTTCGGGGATCCTCCTCATCTATTCCGTTCTCCATGTAGGTCTCGGAAATCAGGTTGAACATGTCTATTGTCTGCAGGTTTCCCAAGTTAAAGATAGACCTTATCATGTAAGCGACTTCAAGGGACCTCTTTCTGGGGGACGTGTTATTGAGGGACAACGGATTCACTGCTGTCTTCGACATGTCGATCTTTTTAACACCATCTGAAGGGTATTCCCCGTGAAGGTCAAACACGGTGAAGGAAACTCCCAGTTGTCTTATCACGTGTTTGACGAGGAACGACTTACCCGAACCGCTGGCTCCGGCTATCACGAGGTTGAAGTTCTTCTTCTCCTTCACGTCGACCCTGAACTCTAGGTTCCCTGCTTTGACCCAGCTGTAAGTATTACCTCTAAACCTGATACCTGAGGAAGAACGTACTAATATCTTGTTCACTTTACCTAACACGATCCCGTCGCTTGATGTCTCCCTCACGGAAAAGAGAATGAGGGGGAACGAAAGCCAGCTCATCAAGAGTAAGGGGTATTGCCTAGTGTCCTGACTTAGTGTTAAAATCATGAAGTCCGCAACGAATCCAGATAAGAGTAGTATGTCCCTCGTGCCCGTAAAGGATATCGTGACTCCTATAACTAGAAAAGGTACTAAGAAAAGAGATTTCTTTGAAATCCTGGGCTTTCCAGCCTTACTTATGGAAGATATCAACATGTCTGAGAACGACCTTCTTATTAAGAAGAGTATGAACGACGCAGATGATAGACCGAAGACGTATGTTGTAATGTTAAAGGGACTCAACACGTCTATGCCGAAGACTGAGAACAAGGTCGAAACTCCCAAGAGATATATCAAGGAAGTTAAAGGAGAGTAGAAAACGATTACCGACGAGAACGCGTCTGCGAAAAGCACGAAATAAAAGAAGAAGAGGTAAATCGCTATGCCTTCAACTCCCTTGTAGTAGGAAGTTACCTCGCTGAGGATTAATGCCTCCAAGGTCAGCAATACAACGAATACTACGTTCCTATCCTCGAACATTTTTGTGATTTTATAGAAAGACGCTAATAAAAACCTTGTCATCAAATTAACTTTGACGTGTTGTCGTTTTCCAGAAGTTAATATTCCAGTTAATTGTGTTTTAATCTATGCTCAGGGAAGCTCAGGACTTCGCATCGAGGCTGAAGACCTTAGGGTATAGCGAGCTGACTCCGATCCAGAAGGTCGCCATCCCCCTCATCGAGAAAGGAAAGAACGTGGTAATAACAGCACCTACCGGGTCCGGGAAAACTGAAGCAGCAGTACTCCCAGTATTTTACTCGATCTTCGTCAACAGACCTCAAAAGATATCATGTATTTACGTCACTCCGTTAAGGTCGCTGAACAGAGACGTTGAGGAGAGGCTGAAGAAAATAGGCTCTACTCTGGGAGTGAAGGTCGGGGTGAAGCACGGTGACACCACCGACAAGCAAAGGAAGGACCTGGTGAACGACCCTCCAGACATATTGATAACGACACCCGAATCCATGCAGTATTTTCTCTTGAACAAGAAGATAAGGGAAATGGTGAACAAGGTCAGGTGGGTAATAATAGACGAGTTACAGGAAATGTTAGATGAGAAGAGAGGAATAGATCTCTCAGTCACGTTACAGAGGTTCAAGAAAGTTTCAAGGAATAAAATACAATTAATTGGAATATCTGCTACTGTAGGGGACATGGAAGTGGCTAAGAGGTATCTAGACCATGACGGTAACGTGGAGGTCGCCAAGGTCGATTTCACTAAAACCATTGACGTCAGGATAGAGATCCCTGAGGTAAAGGAAGAGGACGTCGAAGTGGCTAAGAGGCACTCACTGTCCCCTGAGGTAGCCTCTCGGCTCAGGAGAATAAAGGAGCTAGCTGACGAGAACCGACCCCTCCTAGTTTTCACCAACACGAGGGAGATGACCGAGTTCCTTTCTAACTCTCTGTCTAACGTTTACAAGATGAAGGTAGTCGCCCACCACGGGTCGCTCTCCAGGGAGCTCAGGGTCTCAGTGGAGAGGGACTTCAGGAACTCCAACTTAGACGCTGTAATAGCTACCTCCAGTCTGGAGCTCGGAATAGACATAGGTTCTGTGAAGATGGTAGTCCAGTACATGTCCCCCAGGGAGAGCCTCAGGCTCATCCAGAGGATAGGGAGGAGTAACCACAACCTGACGGGGACGTCCAGGGGGGTCGTGATGCCCGGGAACGATATATATGACGTCATAGAGTGCAACGCGATAGTGAGGCTGGCGAAGAGCGGGTACGTGGAGAAGCCCTTGATAGAGAGATATCCCTTTGACGTCATGGCACATCAAGTGGCGGGAATGGTACTAGAGGGTTACAACGACCTGGACGAAATCGAGGGGATACTGAGGGGGTCCTTTTACTTTAAGGACATGAAGAGGGAAGACTTGGAGGAAGTAGTAGACCTACTCGAAAGCGCAAGGGTAGTTAAAAGGAAGGAAGGCAAGCTCGGAGTGTCATGGAGAATATGGAGGTATTACTACGGCACTAACATGATACCCGACTCGATAAGGAGCTTCCCCGTGGTGGACTCCCTCACTGGAATGAGATTGGGAACCCTGAACGAGGACTTCGTGTCTACCTTGGAGGACGAGAGCATCTTCGTCTTAGGGGGAAGGCTTTGGAAGGTAGTCAGCATAGAGCAGGACAAATTGTTGGTAGAGAGGGGACAGCTGAAGAAAGGAGTCCTTCCGAGCTGGTTCGGGGAATCCATCCCGGTCGAGAGGGAGACTGCGATGTGGGTCTTCGACGAGATAAACAGACTCTTCGAAGCAGAGCGAGAAACAGGTAAGTTACCAGGTAGTTCAGAGGAACCTTTGGTTTTGACCCCCAGCTTGCTAGACGTCATCTCTCAGCACTCTGAGAGGGGATATCCCAGAGTCGACAAGGACACCTTTGTGGTCGAGATAATTAACCACGACGTGATCGTGATACACTCCCCCTTGGGGAGCAGGGGAAACAACACCTTAGGCGCAATTTTCTCCACTTTACTTAACGGGATAAAGATGGCCAAGTCATCTTTCAGGGCGGACTCGTATCACGTTGCTCTGTCCTCCATGGTGCCAATAGGGTATCATGACATCGAGAAAGTCAAGGAGGAGATCCTGAGTCTCTCAGAGGAGGAACTCCTCCGAGTCTTGGACGCCGGGATCAAGGAAAGTCCTCAGTTCAAGTGGAAACTCCTCGTGGAGGTTAAGAGGTTCGGAGTTGTAGACCCTAAGTCTGAGGTCGACGTCTCCAGTACCATCCTCAAGGCTTATACTGATACCATAGTAGGAAGGGAAGCTTTGAGGGAACTGAAGGTGAAGAACTACGACGAGTCCGTGATCCCCCTGCTCAAGTCCATGAAGTGGACGGTCTTGGAAGTCCCCTCACCGTCACCCCTGGCTTCGCAGTTCCTGAACAGACTTTTAGCCTTCCAAGCTTGGGACGAGAGCTCCCCGTTCATGATGGAGGTCATGAAGGAGAGGCTCATGAACAAGGAGTTCAGGATCATGTGTATAGTATGCGGGTGGAGCGAGGTGAGAAAAGTGAAACATGCACCCGATAAGTGTCCGAAGTGTGGTTCCGTCTTCCTGGGCGCGAGCGAAGTGTCAGATGAGGACTCCCTGAAAGCAGTCAGAAAGGCTATCAAGGGGCAAAAGTTGTCCAAACCCGAGGAGAAGTCACTGGATAACGTCAGGAGAGTGGCTTCCCTCTTCTCCACCTACGGGAAGAACGCATTCATAGCCCTCGCCACTCCAGGAGTAGGTCCGTCTAACATGGGCAGGGTACTCAGCAGGATCTCGGACGGCGAGGAAAGTTTCTTCCTCTCCCTGATAGACGAGGAGAGGAAGTTCCTCAAGAACAGGAAGTTCTGGCAGTAAGCTTAAAATTACCCAGAAATCAGATGAGATGGGTAGATCAAATCATGGCAGTGATAGAAGTAGGTAGAATCTGCGTTAAAACCAGGGGAAGAGATGCAGGGAAAAAGGTTGTCATAGTCGACATCATAGACGAGAACTTCGTCCTGATTACCGGGCCTAAGGACGTGAACGGAGTGAAGAGGAAGAGGAGCAACATACTTCACATAGACGCAACAGATAAGAAAGTAGAAATAAAGAAGGGAGCCAGTGACGACGAGGTCAAGAACGCGCTTCAGCAGGCTTCTTTACTTGACTTCATGAAGGAGACAATAAAGCCGAAGATGACTGTGATTTAGGATGAAGCCTTATAACTTCATCCAGTCAATTGACTCTTTTTGTTCTTATAATAACCCTTGGACGTTCAAGGTTGAGCCTCAGATAGATGAAAGTCACGGTTCATACCCAGACAAGAGGGAAATGAACCTACTTATAAGGAACGGGATAATCAACGTGGATAAGCCACCCGGCCCTACAAGCCACGAGGTGGCTTTTTGGCTCAAGGGGATGCTTTCTCTTGATAGGGTAGGCCACGGAGGGACCCTAGAGCGATGAGCGGGGTTATCCCAAAGTCACCGGCGTTCTACCCGTAGGTTTAGAGAACGCTACCAAGATAATGCACTACGTGTCTGAATCAACGAAGGAGTACGAGTGCGTCATGCAGGTACACTCAGACTTCGATCAGGAGAAACTCAAGTCGGTGATTTCGAAGTTCAAAGGGAAGATATACCAGAGGCCCCCAGTGAGGTCTTCGGTGAGCAGAAGGTTAAGGACAAGGAAGATATTTGAAATAGAAGTCCAGGAGATCGAAGGGAAGATGGTGCTCATGAGGATAGTGTCAGAACACGGGACTTACATGAGGAAGATATGTCACGATGTGGGGTTAATGAGCGGTTACGGAGCCCACATGAGGGAGTTGAGAAGGACCAGGACGGGGATATTCGACGAGAGGAACTTGGTCACCATGCACGAAGTGTCCGAGGCAGTGTATATGTGGAAGAACTGCAAGGACGAGACCTACCTTAGGGGAATGGTCATGCCAATGGAGATAGCTACTTGCGGGATCCCCAAAATAATGGTTGACGACAACGCAGTTAACGCAATAGCTTACGGCGCTAAGTTGACAGCTCCAGGAGTTGTGGGTTTTCAGGAGTTCAAGAAAGACGACCTGGTATGTGTAATAACCACTAAGGGAGAACTGGTATCGGTCGGAAAGGCATTAGTAGACTACAGGAGGCTCGCCAAAGTCGACAAGGGAGAAGTGGCAACCACTGATAGGGTTTTCATCGATAGAGACGTTTATCCTAGAAAGTGGGGTGAAGGCAATAGAAGTAGTGCTTGACGTGATCAACGGTATACCTCTTTCTTTCCATTCCAGCGCTGGGGTCTTCTCAAAGCGTAAGGTGGACACGGGTACCAGGTCTCTCCTCGAGAACTTGGTCATACCCAAAGAGGGCCTTGTGGCTGACGTCGGGTGTGGTTACGGCCCCATAGGCATATATGTAGCGCTCTCTAACCCGTCCTTGAGGGTAGTGATGATGGATGTTGATCCTAACGCAGTGAAGTTAGCCAAGAAGAACGTGGAGATAAACGGGGTTAACGATAGGGTGGAGGTGATAAAGAGCGACGTACTGTCAGCCACTGACCTGAAGTTCGATGCAATATTTTCAAACCCCCCTCTCTCGAAAGGGGTGGATTTCTTAAGGAAGTTCGCCAAGTGTGCCCACGAGAAGCTGAAGGACGAAGGTCACGTGCAGTTGGTAGTATATAGAGGAGAGGAGAACGTAAAAAAGGAGTTTTCCCAGTTCTTCGGTAATATAACTGTGGTAAAACGAGTTAAAGGTTACTCGATAATCTTAATAAAAAAGACTTGAGAAAAGATAGTGGGCAAGCCGGGATGCCCGAGTGGTTAAGGGGGTGGCCTTGAGAGCCATTAGGGGAAACCCCTGCACGGGTTCGAATCCCGTTCCCGGCGTCCGGCTCCTTATGATGACCTCGATGTAGGCAGATAAGTGAAGATGATTATTCCCGTCTGAACGGAAGATATAAGATGAACACTTCTTACTATTTCTAAGCTGATGAGAAGAGGGTCGATTGATCGGTGAAATGCGCTGGAAATGCTGACCTTCAGAGCAAAAAAGTTATTACCTCATTTTGAAATGGTAACATGCGGTCATAGTCCAGCCTGGATTAGGACGCTGGCCTCCCAAGCCAGAGATCCCGGGTTCGAATCCCGGTGGCCGCACTTGTAGGTATCCTTGTTACCTTGCTGTTATTTTCTTTCAATTTTTACTTCGTATAGCCAATATGGGTTAAAGGGGTAACGTAAATTTGGGCGATTCAGGTCTACATCGTATATTGTAATTATAGCAAGAACAAATCAAAAAAGAAAAATGTTTAGTGTAAATCCTTACCCAGTCCATGCAATAGCGCCCAATTAAATTTATTCTATTTCAATAAATGAACTAAATTCGCAATGGATCCCTGAATAGCCCTACTCTACAACACATCAGTGATGAAAAAGGTCAAATACTAAAGAAATTACACGTTTTTCTAATGTGCGGGATTATAGGAATTGCTTCTAACAAAAAGGACAAGTCTTTGACGGATGTACTGGTATCGTCGTTGAGCAGGCTTGAATACAGAGGGTACGACAGCGTCGGCGTAGCTTCCTTAGACGATGAAGGGATAGACGTTAGGAAAGCCAAGGGGAAGGTCGTAGAGGTTGTAAAGACAAAGAAGATAAATGAAATGTCTGGTTACATTTTCCTGGGGCACACTAGATGGGCGACACATGGTGCCCCGAACGATCAAAACGCTCACCCTCACGTGGACTGCTCTGGGAGAATAGCTGTAGTCCACAACGGAACCCTTAACAACTACAAGGAACTGAGAGAGGAACTAGAATCTTTAGGCCACAAGTTCAGAAGCGACACAGACACAGAAGTAATACCCCACTTAGTTGAGGAGTTCATGAAGAGGGACATGGAAAGCTTCGAAGCCTTCAAAGCTGCAGTGTCTTCCCTGAGGGGAAGCTATGCGATCCTGATGATAATGGAAGGGGAGAAGAGGATATTCTTCGCACGTCTTGACAACCCTTTAGTGATAGGACTCGGAGAGGACAAGAACTTCATAGCGAGCGAGTATGCCCCCTTCTTACCCCTTACTAATACAGTAGTTACGATTCAGGACGGGGAGATCGGGTTCATCACTCCTTCCTCGGTTTACATAGAAAAGGACGGGAAGATAGTAGACGTGAACGAGAGAGTTCACAAGCTCAACTTCACCTTGGCCTCCGCCTCGAAAGGAGGATACTCTCACTTCATGTTGAAGGAGATCCACGACTCCCCTCTAGCAGTGAAAGAGACACTCTCCACCATGATGGCTGACGACTCTGTTGATAAAGCGGTAAAGGTCATGTCGCAAGCTAACAGGATATTCGTGGTAGCTGCCGGTACGAGTTACCACGCCGGCCTCATATTCGGTAGGGAGTTGAACATGTCAGGGTTCACCGTGATACCAATGATAGCGTCGGAGTACCCCTCATACAGGACGAGGGCGGGCGACGTGATCCTCGCCCTAAGTCAGAGCGGTGAAACCTTGGACGTGAAGATGGCCATAAAGGAGTTCAAGAATGAAGGCTCTACCATTATTTCGATCACTAACGTGATAGAGAGCACTATCTCGAGGGAGAGCGACGTGAAGCTGTACATGAGAGCAGGACCGGAGCTGGGGGTAGCAGCAACCAAAACTTTCGTGTCACAGGTAGCTTCGCTCCTTTTGCTCAAGTCAAAGATCCTGGGGGAAAAGTTAGACTACTTGTCTCACGCGCACGAAGTTCTGGAAGCCTCGTTAGAAGGGACTGAAGGGCAGATGAAGAAGTGGAGCTCCACTTTGATCTCTGCCCCCTCCATGTATTACCTCTCCAAGGGTGTCGGCCTTCCGATGGCTCTAGAAGGTGCCTTGAAGATAAAGGAGGTAGCATATGTTCACGCCGAGTCATACCCCGCAGGAGAGAGCAAACACGGACCTATAGCGTTAGTGTCCGAAGGTTTCCCCGTGGTTTTCCTTGACCCGGGGATAGATGAGCTTAAGGTCAACATTGAGGAGATGAAATCTAGGGGAGCTAGAATATTTTATGTCGGGACGTCTAAAGGGATATCTAAAGATGAGGTTGAGGTGAGGTTAGAGAAGGGGTTGGAGCCATTTGCGTTAGCACCTCCGATTCAGCTCTTGGCCTATTACGTTTCGGTCGGTAAAGGGCTCGACCCGGACAGACCCAGAAACCTAGCTAAGACGGTGACGGTAGAATGAAAGCGGTAGTTTTAGCCGGAGGGAAAGGAGAAGGCCTTCTCCCTCTCACGAAGGAGCAACAGAAGGAGCTCATCTCGATAGCGGGAAAGCCGGTGATCAGGTACGTTTTAGACGGCTTAATGGACGCCGGGGTAACCGACTTCGTGATAGTTACGAGCGACAAGGGTAAGGATCTGGATAAAGAGATAGGTGATCTGAACGCTGGTTATGAGGTCGTGTATCAGAAAGAGGCAGGAATAGAGGGAGCAATCAGGACGGGTGTAAGTAGAGTATCCGATAACTACTACGTGCTGGCTTTCGGTGACATAGTCACGTCAAAACAACTTTACTCTTCCTTGATCTCTCTGTTTTACACCAATGGTAAGCCTTCCATATCTCTGACCCCTGTGAGCGAGGGTCTGAACACCTACGGTTTAGTCGAGTTGAGAGAGGGGAAGCTGAAAGTGGTCAAATCGGGATCTACCTTAGCCTTAGCTGGGGCTTACGTCTTGCCAACGGAGCCGGTAGAGAGCTTCGAGAACTACTTATCGTCGTTAGATTCATCCTATTTCGTCTGGTCCGGTTCCTGGGTTGACATAGGCTTCCCCGAGGATCTGCTGGCAGCAGTGCAAAATGTGTTAGATGAAAGAAAGGGGTCATTCATCTCAGACGAGGCTAACATTTCTACCTCTGCCGTAATAGGAAAGAACGTGGTAGTAGAGGAAGGTGCTACGGTGGAGGAATATGCGGTGATAAAGGGCCCTGCATATATAGGTAAAGGAGCTTATGTAGGAAACTTCTCTCTCGTTAGAGCGTATTCCTCTATAGAGAGAAATGCGGTTATAGGTGCGTATAGCGAGATATCTCATACACTAGTTGAGCCATATGCTGAGATAGGGTCCAAGTCTTACCTCACTTACTCTGTTGTAGGTTCTAAAGCTAAGGTAGGTGCAGGAGCCATAACCGAGAGCACATTCACCGGAAAGATGATCAGAGGAAGGTCTAACAAGTTCGGTTCTATAGTACCTCCTGCTGAAACAGTTGCACATGGGACAATACTTAAGCCGTTTTACTCCTCATGAATCTGTAATACGACACACAGTGTTATGTACCTATATTTTTGCATGTATTAGCACGTGTACTAAAAAATACCTTTCTTTTCCTTTACCTTCCTCTTTTCCTCCTCTGACTGTAAGCCTGGTGTTATAATTTTATCTAGAAGCGGGATTGAAACGATCAATGGGCCCGCCGGGACTTGAACCCGGGACCTCGACGACCCGAACGTCGCATCCTAGCCAAGCTGGACCACGGGCCCCTATCTTTAATTTTTAGCCGGTTTTATAAAACTTCATCGGAGAAGATGGAGAACATTTACGACAAGTACATCCTAGACATGGTAGGAAAGAGAATAGCAGGGGACATAGTCTGGAGCAACGACGTTTTCGTGTCGTTGAGGAAGTGGAGGGAGACGTTCAAGTTATCTCAGCAGGAACTAGCCAAGGAGCTGGGGGTGAAACAGACCGTGATAGCAGACTACGAGAGGGGCAGGAGACAGCCTGGAAGCGGGTTCATAAAGAGATACGTAGATGCCCTGATCAGGAACGACGCCAAGAACGGCTTCAAGATAGTGAGCGAGCTTGTGAAGATGTTCAACCTCAATTACCCTTACATCATGGACATGGCTGACTTCGTTTCTCCCCTACCAATTGACGAGATAGTAATGGCAGTGGACGGCGTGATGATGAACTCCTTCGTGAACCAGACAAGCGTTTACGGATACATGGTAGCCAACAGCATAAAGGCTATATCCATGCTGAGCGGTGCCGATTTCTATCAATTCCTTTCGCTATCTCTCAACAGAGTCCTCATCTTCACCAAGGTCGCAGGTGGCAGGTCTCCTATGATCGCGCTTAAGGTAGCCCCTGTGAAGCCGAAGGTAGTTGTTTTCCATAGACCCGTTAGGATAGATCCTCTGGCGCTTTACTTGAGCGAACAGGAGGGAATAAACGTGATAATTTCGATGAAGAAAAACGAGGATGAGATCATAAGCTCTATGAGGTCTCTCCTGTCAAGGAAGCCAGAGCCTTAGCTATATCTCCTCCGCTCTTGACGAGGGCGTCCCTGACCTCGTTCTCGCCTTTACCGGTTTGTTCCATGAGGAATTTGACGTCGTCTTCACTTATTGACACTTCTCCTTTGTTCTCTCCCTCTTTAATTTCCTCTTTCCTTTCCTCTCCTCCTATAATAGTGTAGAACGAGTTCCCTTGAGCTACCATCTTGGTTACCTGACATCCTTCTATCACTATCCTTTCGCCTTCAGCTGTTTCAATTATGACGCGGGTAGCGTTCACCATGTTGGGTTTTATGCCCATCTTCTCGAGCTTTTTTAGGTCGTTATTTCTAATCTTCATCAATTTACATTCACTTATGGCAAACTTAATAGTTTGCGGTGCTGAGGTATTAAA
The DNA here is from genome assembly GCF_008326425.1 of Sulfuracidifex tepidarius. Taxonomy (NCBI): domain Archaea; kingdom Thermoproteati; phylum Thermoproteota; class Thermoprotei; order Sulfolobales; family Sulfolobaceae; genus Sulfuracidifex; species Sulfuracidifex tepidarius. The sequence continues at coordinate 1,335,936 of NZ_AP018929.1, read as the reverse complement.
CAAATGGACTACTATCTAAAGATACTCGGAGGAGGCAGAGAAGTCGGAAGATCTGCCATCGAGATCGGCAACAACGACGGCAGCCTTGTGATGGATTACGGGGTTAACTTCGATAACAATGATAACCCCAACTTTCCGTTACAGGAGCTGCCCGGGAAAGTTAAGGGTTTTTTGGTTTCGCACGGCCATCTGGACCACGTGGGAGCTCTACCGATATATCAAATCTCTACGTTAAAGAAGCGGATATACGGTACTCCCATGACGAAGGCCATAAGCGAGCTCATACTCAGGGACTTCGTTAAGCTATCAGGTCCTAAGATACCTTTCGAGTGGGTTGAGGTAAAGAAGGCAGTAGAGAACTTCAACACTGTGGAGTTCGACAAGGAAGAGGAGATAGAAGGGTACAAGGTGAAATTCACCAACGCGGGTCACATACCGGGGAGCGCTCAAATCCACATATTGAGCGAAAAGTTTAAGATAACTTATACTGGCGACATAAACACCGCTGAGACCAAGCTCATGAACCCGGCTAATCCTGAGGACCTCAAGGACACAGACGTGCTCATAATGGAGGCTACGTATGGTAGGTTCAATCATCCTAGCAGGGAAGTTGTGGAGAAGGAATTTCTGGACAAAGTAAAGGAGGTCATAGAGGGAGGGGGAACTGTCCTAGTCCCAGCTTTCAGTCTGAACAGGAGCCAGGAGCTACTCTCGCTTTTCGCTTCGTCCAATTTTCCCTATCCCGTGTACTACGACGGTATGTCAAGGGAAATCACCGAGGTCATGTTAAACCACAAGGAATACCTCCATAAGCCCGATCTATTGAAGAAGGCTTACGACAGCTTCCACTACGTTAATGGATTTAACGAGAGGAAGAAGGTGTGGAAGGACAAGGGGGTCATAGTTGCAAGCGCTGGAATGCTCAAAGGAGGGCCCGCAGTGTATTACTACAAGAAACTTGCAGAAGATCCTAAGAACGCAGTGTTCCTGGTGAGCTATCAAGCCCCAAGTACCCCAGGCAGGAAACTCTTGGAGATAGGTAAGTTCGACGAGTTCTCTCCCATGTTGAAGGCAAGGTTTGAGCTATTCGACTTTTCAAGTCACTCCGGTAAAGGAGACCTGATGAAGCTGGTGAAGAGCGCAAGCCACCTGCAGAAGTTGGTCATCGTTCACGCCTCTAGTGACAGCGCGGAACAATTCGCAGCTACTGTAAAGGAGGAGGTAGGCGTAGACGTGGTCACGCCGGAGAACGGACAGGAGATAAAGCTATGATAATATTGATGATACACTCCTCCTTTTTTTCTTTCTCGACCAGGGAAAAAGCTATAGAGTCAGCCGAGGAAAACCCTCTACACGACTTTAAAGGTGAGAACGTCCTTGTAGTGTTCACAGCAGTAGAAGAAGGGGACGACGAGAAAGTAGTTGGAAAAGCCGTAACTCAGATAGTTGAAGACGCAAGGAAAGTACACCCAGACTTGATAGTTCTCTATCCCTACGCTCACTTGTCTGACAGACTTGCGAAACCAGGGGTAGCCGTGTCCATGTTAAAGGAAATGGAGAACATGATCACCAAGGAAATGAAGGTAATTAGAGCCCCCTTCGGGTGGTACAAATCATTCACGGTCTCGTGTTATGGTCACCCTTTAAGCGAACTCTCCAGGAGGATCAGGAGCGAGGACCTCGAGGAAATCAGGAAATCGGAGGAAGTCAAATACTGCGAGAAGTTCGGCTTCCCCACCTCGCCTCACGCTACTTTCATGCGTCGCGCAGTGATAAGTTGGTTAAAGAACAACGCCAGGGAAATGACGGTAGAAACTGAAGGAAACGGCTCCCCCGTACAAGGGGAATTCTCCGTCACTTACTCCCAGCAAAGAGGTAAGTTAATCCCGTGCCTGAACGAATCTCCGACCATCACGGTGAACTACGGCGGTGAGTTCAACGTTGAAATTCCCCAATCTTTCAAGGACTCTTCAAACACCCTTCCCTTAGTGTCCAGGGGAGGGGGAGTGACAAGAGTAAATGTGAATTATCTAACGTATTATTTTCTGACACAGAGCTTCAAGGGAAAGGTATATCCTACTCTCCCGATGTGGATGAGCCCAATACAAGTTAGAATATTGCCGGTGGGGAGGGAATTCCTGGAGGATGCGATCAAAATAGCCGAAGAATTGGAGTCCCGCGATATCAGGGTCGACATAGATGACCTAAACGATGGATTGGGAAACAAGATAAGGAGGGCAGGAAAGGAGTGGATTCCACTGGTAGGTGTTTTAGGAGAGAGGGAAGCCAAGACTCTTTCCCTCACAGTGAAAATAAGGGAAGAGACGGAGCAGAAGAGCCTCACAGTTGAGGAAATAGCTTCCATGGTCTTAACGTCAGACCCTGTGAAATTGAAAAGAAATATGCCAATACTTTTATCACGTAGACCGAAGCTTGATTACTTGTGATAGTTGAAGCCAGAGTCCCCCTCAAGCTAACGTTGTTTGGAGAACATGCTGTAGTATACGGTAAACCTGCAATAGCAGCTACAATATCGGAGTTCCTCAAGGTCAGGGTGTCGCCCTCGGAGAAGTTCGTGGTGGTCTCCCCTTCTTTGAACCTGAAGGGCGTCAAGGTCAACTTGGACGATATGAGGGTCGAGAACGAGCAGGTGTCGAGGCTCCTGAACTACGTAAGTGAGTCCTTAAGTGCTGTAGGTGACGTTCCCGTGAAAATAGAGATAGAATCTCCCGTGGAGCCGTCGGTGGGGCTAGGGACCAGCGCAGCCGTAATAGTCGGCACTATTTCCGCTTACTCCTCTTTCCTCGGGCAAGACCTCACGCCCATGGAGATAGCGAGGAAGAGCCACGAGGTGGAACTGAGAGTCCAGGGGATAGGGAGCAGGATGGACACTTACGTTGAAAGTTTGGGAGGAATAATTCTCTTCAACGGGAACAAGGAAGAAAGGATTCACAGTGATATCTCTTTCGTTTCAGGTTACTTTAGGAGGTCTATGACTACCGCAGAGATGTTGAAGAAAGTGAAGGAGTTCAAAGACCAAAGCGTCGAAGTCTTCTCGAAGATAATAGATTCCATAGGTTCCATTGTGATGGAGGCCAAGGAGTACATGGAAGAGAACAAGGAAACTGAGGTTGGTAGACTCATGTACGTCAACCACGGGCTCTTGTTTTCGCTCGGAGTCACAGTACCGGAAATAGACGAAGCAGTTTCTAGGGCCAGATATCTTGGTATAAAAGGTGCGAAAATAAGCGGGGGAGGTGCAGGCGGTTCAGTGATTATGACTTCGGATCCGGCGTCAGGAATGCTCCTTAGGTCTTTTGGAGCGTACCTCATCAACTCGAGGTTTCATGAAGGAGGAGTTACAGTTTCCAAGAGGACTGAATGAAACGAGTAGAGAAAAGGACGGGGAAAAAGAGATAGAGGACTTTTTTACAAAAAAGAAAGGGAAGGGAAAGCAAGAAATACACTGAGCGTGTCAAATATCTAGTTATAAAAAATGAAAATGTGACAGATAAAGAAGACGTAAAAATAATCTTCTTCGCTTTCCTTAAGTCAATTTAGACGCTCTTCTTATCTTGTCCTAGTAAGGTTATGACTACTTCTTTCTCTTGTCTACAAACACTTGTAGTTTGTACCCTGTCCAGATAGTCTCGCCCGGCTTGACCCACTCTATCTCCACGTTCTCCGGGTCTATCCCTATCCTTTCCCCTAGTACCTTCCTAGCTTCCCTATCGTAGTCGTCCGTCACAGTTTTCCTGCTCTCTATCCTTATCTTCAACTTGTCCATGTTGTTATCATAAATGAATATGTTGAACATACCCGTCGTGTCTGGTATTTCGTTTACAGCGTCTTCCACATATATTGGAAGGAGTAACTTCCCTTGTACTTTGAACATCCACTCTACTCTGCCCGGGATGGGCTCTACGAACCTCATGTGCGTTATGCCGAACTTAGGGTCTGGGTCTGTAATGAACTCGTTCTTAACGTAATCTCCTAGACTGTACCTTATAAGCGGCATGGTGAAGTGATTGAGGAGCGTTGATATTAATTCCCCTCTTTCCCCTTCAGCGGCAGGTTCATCAGTCTTGGGGTCAACAATATCGAACATCTCCATGTCTTCCCATACTACTAACTGGCCTTCAGAGCCTGGAACTTCAACGGCCATATGTCCATCTGTAGTACCCCAAACGCTTACAGCTAGTTTAGCGTTGGGGTGAACTTGAAATAGCTTCTTCTTGGTGTTCTCAGCTGCTGCACCGCCATGCAATAGAAGTACCTTGAAAGGAGTTTCCCAGCCTTCCAGTCTAGCTTCCTCACCTATTAGCCTTTGTAACCAAGGAGTTGTTGCCATTACGTCTACTTTCCACAACTTGAAGATTAGGTTGTGTCTGGACTTCCAGCTGAAATAAGTCTCTCCTCCTCCTGCTATAGCTGTGGCTCCGCACCTCCACATGGCAGTCTCGACTAACGGAGGGCCCCAGCTGTAGAACCCGGACATGTTGAGGTAATTCGCGTAAACCGTCGTGGGTTTGACGCTGGCGAAAGTCCAAAGATATCTGGCCTGAGCTTCCTCGAAGTAATCCAGTTCAAGTCCTCCCCATCCCTGAAACGTAGGCATTCCAGTTGATCCAGACGTAGCACCGACAAACCTTATCCTTCTAGCTAACTCTGGGACCATGATGGACCCGAAGGGAGGGTTCTTGGATAGGTCGTTTCTGAGGTCATCTTTTCTCAATATGGGTATTTTGACTATATCCTTCCAATCCTTGACCTGCTCTGGATCGAAACCCTTTGTCTTCCAGAAGTTCCTGTAAAACTCAGAGTTCTCCCATGCCCATTTCACTATTCTCTTTAGCCTAAACGTCTTTATTTTATCAAGGTCTTGTCTCTTCATTGTCATTACTTTCTGGTTCCATAACACGGTTGTCGGATCTATGGGATAATCATGTCTTATGAAGCCCTCATCTTGAAGTTCCTTGTGTATTCTCTCGTACTCCTGAAGAGGCGAGCTCATTTCTTGATCGATATGATATATGTTTAAAAAATTTAAATATTGGGGTCAGGAGGACGTTGTAGTAATTTTTCAAATTTATACCATGTTACATGTACAACTCTCTTTTAGCTAAACATTTAATTTAGAGTTTAGCACGATGGAGACTTAATATCTGAAGAAATTGGAATATTACTTAAAGCAGATCAGGAGGGGAGTATAATGCTCCTCAACGCTTCGCCTTGTTCTAGAGAGTGAACTGCCTCATTTATTTCCTCCAGATGGTACGTCCCCGTCACTAACTTGTTAGGGTCATATTTCCCCATTTTCACCAAATCCATGAGCCTAGGCATATCTATTCTAGGCCTTCCTCCGTAGTTTCCTATGATCTGTATTCCGTTCCTTACAATCGTTGCTACCCTGAGAGGTATTTCAGCAGTTGCCGGAGGCAGTCCTACCAGTACTATCCTACCTCCCAGCCTCACGGAGTCCATAGCCATCTTTATCGTGTCTGGAACTCCGGCCACTTCAACTACAGCGTCAGGACCGCCGTTGGTCATCTCTTTTAACGCCCTCACTGCATCGGTCTCTTTGGAGTTAACAACGTCGGTAGCACCCATCTCCATGGCTTTGTCAAGCTTCCACTTCTTCGTCCCTACCGCTATTATCCTTCCCGCGCCAGAAGCCTTCAGCAACTGTATCACGGAAAGACCTACACCTCCAGCTCCTATCACCGCCACGCTTTCCCCTGGTTCTAGCTTCAGGGAGTTCACTGCCCCGTAACCTGTGAGCCCCGCACAGCCGAGAACAGCGGCCTTCTTCAAGTCTATTTCCTGAGGAACAACAGTAAGAGCGTTCTCGCTTACCTCAGCGTACTCCGCGAAACCTCCACCCAGAAAGAACCTCAGAGGAGACCCGTCCTTAAAGTGAAGCCTTGAAGTACCGTCCATCATGAGCCCTTTCAGTCTAGTAGCTGAGAAGACCTCACACACGTTCTCGTGCCCGCTTATACAGTTCCTGCATTTCCCGCACGGATGTACGAAAGCCGATACTACTCTATCTCCAGGCTTAACCCTGGTTACTCCAGGTCCGACTTCTTCGACCACACCCGCTATCTCATGTCCAGCTATTACAGGTGGTGGTACAGGGGTCGCACCGACGAAAACGTTAACGTCTGAGTGGCACATTCCCGTAGCTTCAACCTTTATCCTCACTTCACCCTCTTTTGGAGGATCTAATTCAACGTTATCCACAACCTTTAGCGGCTCCTTGTATTTGAAGAGAACAGCTGCCTTCATGCAATACAAGAAGTTTAAACTAGTTTAAATCTCTGACTTTTGACGTCATCTCGATATCACAGCATTAAACAGGTCTTTATACCTGATCTTGTAGCCCAGGAACTCCAGCGCTTCCTCAGCGAAATCCCCGTATTTAGCCTTCACGTAACTTACGTCCTTTCCGCTGAAGTCCTCATTTGACATGCCCTCTAGGATTCTCTTTTTGACTGCGAAGGTCTTCAACACTACGTAATCTTCCATCTTCTCGACTACGCTCCTGACGTCCTTGATTTGCACTCCAGATTTCCTCGCCATGTCCATTAACCTTATGTAGTCGCCGTCTAACTTCAGCTCTGTGAGGCTGGGCTTCGGCATCTTCCTGTTAAGCCATTGGTACACTTTTGTGACGTCTATCTTCTTCCTGAACTTAATCACGTCGTCCGAGTCTATTCTCTCAGTTGAGAGGTCTTCGTCGATGAGGACTAGGACCTTCTCCTTCACGTTCCTAAGCTTGTAGATCTTCTCCTCTAGGTATTCCTTGGTCCAGAACCCTACTACCTCTATGTATACCGAGAAGTTACCCTTCTTCGCCAGGAAGTCAGGTATCATGACCCTTCCGCTACCGTCGTCCACGACCAGGAAACCGGGTTCCCTTACTATCTCCCAGTCCTTCGCTACAGCTCTGAACTCCCTGTAGAAGGACTCTTCCACCGTGCTGTCGAATGTCTCTTTTTTCCCTTCATCTCTCACGCCCTCCTTCACATACTTTATCAAGGGGGAGCTCTCCACCTTCAGGTTGAAAATCCTCCTCTTCTTGCCTAGGACTACTTCAGCCTCAATTTTCCAGTCTCCTGCCTTCACTATTTCGGGGATCAGGAGAGCTAGGTTCCTTCCATATCTCTCGGTCAGCTTCAGGAGTGTCATAGGACCTATGAACTCCACGCTGGGGGGCTCAACGTAGGCGTAGTACATTAACCCCAGGGACTTGGAAAGCCTTATGACCTCCTTCCACCTTGAGGACATGTACACCTTCATCCTGAAGGCTTTGAAGAGAATAGTCTGGAGCAGGCTCAGGTTATACATACTGACGATCTCTTCTGGCGAGACTCTAGGGGCATGCGAAACTTTCATCTCGTCCTTCATGTCGGAGTAAAGATACTCTAGTGGGTCTTCAACCTTGAACTTCCGTGAAGCTTCCCTGAGAATCTCCTCCTTTCTATCGCGATCCAGAACCGGCCCCTTCGAGAAGAGGAACCTCCTCAGCTCCAGTGGGTATCCGTTCCCTCCGGTGAATTCACACAGCCTACTCATGACCGTGGACAATCCCTTGACTAATTTGTAATCGTATACCTTGGAGAGAGTCTTAACGTCCTCGTTTATCTCGGATAACTTCCTCCCTTCCTTGAAAAGGTCAATTACTAAAGGTACTACGTCGTCTTCAGGCTGTGCGAAAGAGGGAATTACTTGGTTTCCCTTCACCTTGAACCTTGCCAGTTCAGACTGGAACATTCTTCCTCCTCCTTGAACTGAGACCGTGATCTGACGTGTTCTTCGTTACTAGCTCTATAAGGACTGCGTTCTTTCCTTCCTTCTTTCTCAATACCCTGCCCAGCCTTTGAAGGAACTGTCTCCTCGTCCCGTAACCTGCCATCAGGACGGCTACGTTTGCGTCTGGTACGTCTACACCCTCGTCCAGGACGCTGCTGGTCACTATTACCTTGTACTCTCCGTCCTTGAACTTCCTCAATATCTCCTCCCTTTCTTCCTTAGGAGTCTTATATGTCACTGCTGGTATCAGGAACTCCTTGGAGATGTCGTAAGCCATGAAAGTGTCTCTAGTGAAGACTATGACCTTGTCCCCGTCTTCAGTCTGCCCCAATATTTCCCTCAATTTATCAATCTTGCTCCTAGAGTTCACCGCTATTCTCAGGGCTTCCTGCCACGCTAGGAGAGCTTCCCTTCCTTCCTTCTCTCTGGAAGCCAGGAAGACGAGTCTCTTGAATTCCTTGAGGCTTGACAACCTCAACTTCTTTCTCTTGAGGTACAAGCTCATCTTCCCCCTGAGTTCCGCATATCTCTCCTCCTCGTCTTCCTTTAGCTCAACGTAGATCCTCTTCACTTCGAAGTCGGAGACGTACTTTCCCTTTAGCTTGTCCACTGTGAGCCTGAACACCACAGGACCTACCAGGGATGGGAGGAGTCTATGCCTTCCATCCTCCCTCTCAGGCGTCGCTGTAAGTCCCAAACGGTAAGGTGAGGCAAAGAGCATAGCTGCTTGGGAATATCCCTCTGAGGGTAAGTGATGGACCTCGTCGAAGACCATGAGTCCGAATTTATTTCCTAACTCCTCGGCTTTCGTGTACAAGGAATCATAAGTTATTACAGTTATTCCCCTCACTTGATTCTCTCCGTTTCCCACTATCCCGGGCTTAACACCCATTTTCTCCTCTACGCTCTTAGCCCACTGATAAAGCAAGTCCACTGTAGGTACAACAACTATGGAAGCGACCCTACACTTCTCTATTGCCTTGAGGCCTATCAAAGTTTTCCCTGCACCAGTGGGGAGAACTACTACGCCCCTTTTAGATGCGTACCACTTCTCCACCGCATCCCTCTGATAATCCCTCAAGTTATCTATTTCTTTCACCTGAGGGAAAGGAAGCAGGTCTAGGACCGTGTCCTTTACTTCTATTTCGGAGTCGTTGAAGTACCTCATCACGTCGAAGTAGTCCTTTCCGTAACCTATGTAGATCTTTCCCCTCTCATTCCACTTCAGGTTGGGTGCATAAGTATCCGATATCAGCAAACCTTTAGAATACCTTAAATTAGCCACTGGATTTAATCTGTTTTGCCCAAATTAAGTGATTCTGCGGGAATTTACGTAATACTTAAGGAACTCCGATATGATTCTGTTTATTTGGCCTATCTGTTGTCCCATGGGGGAGTGTTTCATCCCCTTCACTATCTCTAACCTGCAGTTAGCTAGCTTCTCGCACAAGACTTCTCCGTGTCTCCTGGGGACTATTTGATCTGAGTCCCCGTATATGAGGAGGATACTGCTGTTCTTTAGCCCTTCAACGTAATTGATGGGAGAGGAAGAGTCTAGGTCTCTAACCTTAGAAAGGTCCTTGTATAGGGAAGACTGAGGTGTATCGTCTGGGAACTTAGATAAGTGATCTAACTGCAGTTTCCTGTCAGTAGGCGAAGAGACAGCTATGACCACGGATGGCCTTATAGACCCTAAAATGAGAGCTGCAGTTCCGCCTCTTGAATGTCCCGCAAAACATTCGTAATTTTCATGCCTGAACTTTTCAACTATTTCGCTTACCTCCATGTCCACGAAAGGGGATTCTACCTCAGCAAACTTAGATATTGGGTCAGTGAGCCATTTGATCTTCTCGGGAGAAGAATTTTTACCGTGAAGAACTAAACATCTCATTAAGTAACTTAGAGTCTCTCCTTCTTAAATTAAAAACGGCTTATAGTTCTGATAGCTTATCTTTCAAAAGTCTCCTCTATGCTTTTCCCACATAGAGTTCGTTCATGTCTGAGAGCCTGAAGAAGTCCTCATCATGAACCGTGAGGAAGCCTGCATTCTCCATCTCTTTTCTCAATTCCCCACGGCCATAAAGCCTGAAGTATCTGTCCCCTGCAGAGGACGACTTTACGAAGTTAGTATTCAAGGTCGACCCCCACACTGTAGCTATCACTTTTCCTTCCTTACATAGGACCCTTTTAGCCTCAGCTAAAGCCAGGGACGGATCCTCCAGATGATGTAATGAAGCTATGAAAAGTAACGTCATGAAATAACTGTCTCTGAAAGGTAGGAACTCCATGTCCGCGTTTACTAACTCCTCACAGCCCTTGTTCTTGGCCTCCTTAAGTTGGTTCAATGAAATGTCGAGGCATACCTTGTAACCAGTGAGAATTGAGCAGTTCTGTCCCCCTCCACAGCCCACGTCTAGAAGCGGGGGAGAAGGCGAAAAATCTAGAATCCTATAAAAAGGTTTTCTTCTATATTTTATCTTGTCGTAGGCCAGCATTAGCTTTCTCTTGATCTCCCAGCTATCATGGGGGCTTAACATCAATTGCCGCCACTGGACATACGTTTACACATGCCATACAGAATATGCAGGCTTGTTCGTTTACAGGGAACGCCTTCTTCTCTGATGCTGGATGGCCGGGTGTGTCTAACCACTGGAACACGTTAACTGGGCAGGCATTTATACATGAGCCGTCTGCAATGCAAAGATCGAAGTCAACGCCTACTATTGTTCCCCATATGCCGAGTTTAGTCGGAGGCTCATAGGTCCCATAGATCTTGACACCCTGCTCCTCCTTAGCCACAGGAAGAGTCCTGTAGTTCGGATCTATTCCCATTTAGGATAACCCAAATCTCTTTTGTGAGTTCTATATTTAAGATTAATGTGAAATAACTCTTCTGAGATTCTGAATTTTATATAAAGGAATTTCGTTTTCGTCATTGAGACCACTAGTTCTCGTGATCAGGATATTCTCCTCACCATGTAAGGTCCTTCACGGGAATATCCTTGTTTCCTGTAGTACTCCCTAGCGCCTATACCGGAAAGGACAGCTACCTTTGTCCTGTCGTACTCGAGGGAGGTTTTCTCAGCCTCTTTCAGGAGGAGGGACCCGAATCCCTTATGTTGAAAGGAGACTTCCCCCACGAGGGGTCCTCCGTTGATTGGAACCTCAGCTCCGTAAACGTGTAATTCCCTGACTATTGACGTGTGATCGTCTATCTCCCTCCTGTGCGAAGAGTGAGGTATCCTCAACCTGAGGTATCCTATCAGAATTCCCCTCTGGTCTTCCATTGAAATGAATACATCAGTTCCTCCGCTAGCTTGATACCTTCTAGTAACGAGCTTAGGCTCTTCCGGATATCCTCTTCCGTGTATCCAGGAGATTCCGGCTTCCCTATATCTTATTTCAGATATCTTTATGCCTTTTCTCTCAGCTTCACTCTCCACCAGCTCCCTCAGGTTTCCCTTCCTGTTGCCGTCCAGTATTATGTTAGCTGGTATGTCCCTCTGTACTCTCATTACTCTGACCCAAGGAGGTATATATCTATACATTTCCGAGATCAAGTCGATGAGGGTTTCTGTGTCATAAGGCTTGTAATTTCCCTTTTTCCACGTTTCAACTAGAGGCGCACTCTCCACAACTAGGGTAGGGTATATCTTCAGCATGTCAGGCATGAAGTCCTCATCTTCCATCATGGTCTTGAAAGACTCTAGGTCCCTGTCAGGGTCAGATCCTGGAAGACCCAACATCACGTGATACACCACCTTAAACCCAGAGTCCTTGAGTATTTTGGTGGACTCTATTGAGTCCTTGACTGTGTGCCCCCTGTTGCTTCTCTTCAGTAAATCGTCGTAAATAGTTTGAACTCCTAGCTCTACCTTTGTAGCTCCCAAACGGAGTGCCATGTCAGCCTGAGGTTCTTTCCCCCAGTCAGGCTTGGTCTCCACCGTGATCCCCACGCATCTGACCTGGGACGTCTCGTTTCTCTCCTGGGCTTCCTCCAAGTAAACGAACCCCGGCTTATCCTTGGAGGGAAATCTGTTCATGGCTTCGAGTGCCTGAGACACGAACCACTCCTGGTAGTCTATGTCGGTGGAGAGGAAAGTCCCTCCCATGATCACTAGCTCTATCTTGCTCGGGACGTGACCTAAATAAACGTACTGCGATAGTCTAGAGCTGACCTGAAGGAAGGGGTGATAATCGTTCTCAATTGCCCTCATAAGCGTCGGTTCTCTCCCGTAATAGCTCTGGGGCGATCCCACGTCAACTCCTCCCGGACAGAAAACGCATTTACCGTGGGGGCATCTGTGTGGTTGTGTCATTATGGAGACTATAGTGACTCCTGACATCAATCTGGATAGCTTCCTTATTCTATGGTTGTCAGAAACTTTCATTAGATCACCCTTGAGGGAACCTCGAACTTGAACTCTTCTCCCGCCCACTTTGTGGACACGTCCTTGCCCGAAATCCTTATCCCGTGTCCTGGGCTTTTGCCAACCACAACCCCAATTTCCTGTAGCCTGCCGTCCCTTGATAAGAGAAGGTGAACTTGCTTTCCTTTCTCTATCTCCTTCAAGATAGCTTCGGCAGGTCTGCCGTTAACACTCAACACTTTGTCCCTGGGGCAGACCCCGGCTTGGTCTGCTGGAGAGTCGTCCTCCACGAAGGACACTACGTCTCCGTCCAATGAGATCCCAAGATAAGGTCTGTCCCTGTCAGGGGTATCCACATCAATGAAATTCCTCACTAACTTCAGCATCTCTCTGGAGGGGAGTCTGCTGACTTCCAAGTCTACTTCAGCCTCAGAGAAGGCCTCTTGCAGGTCGTATAGTGTGTACTCTCTAGGTATCTTTCTGAATTGGTCCTCTATTCTTAACCCTTTCCTGAACAAGGAGAGGTCCAATATCAAGCCGAGGATCAGCCCTCCGTCGTAATAAGACACGGCGGAGTTGAGGTAGTTTTCGTCCCTCCTGTAGTACTTTATCCATGCTGTCATTGAGGACTCGGCCAGACTCATCATTCCTCCACGGAAAGTAAGCTTCTGGAGGGACTCAGCGATCCTCTTGAGGAAGTCCTGTAACTTTATCCCTCCCGACTTCCAAGACAACTTATAAGCCATGTAGTCCGTCACTCCCTCAGCGAACCAGAGAAGTTCGGTATAAGTCTCCATCTCATAGTTGAGCTTCAAATCCTTGGGCTTCAAGTACTTCACGTTCAACCTGTGGAAGTACTCGTGTGCGAAGACCTCCACCAAAGACGTTAGCTCGCTGTTCCATGAAGAGGTTATCGCGGATGAATTTGAATGCTCTATTCCACCTCTAGGGTTGCTGGAGAACCTAAAGTAGAATATATATTCCCTTGAAGAGAGTAATGGGTCCACGGCACTGAATACTTCGTCTTCCTTGCTCACAACCAGCCTCAACTTGTTCAGGAACTCCTCGTCTAAGACGTCAACCGTAGATATCTTATGTAATTCGTCTATCTTGTATTCCTTCAAGTCAGGAGAAGCTTGGATGCTGGAGTCGGCCAACTCATGATAATCCCGAGCACAGAGAGTCCTCTCCCCTTCTTTCCTCAAGGTAGTGTTGGCCTTCCATCCCTCGGGCAAGTTAAGTTCAATACAATATCTCTCGTCAAAGCTCTGGAAAGGAAACACAGCAGGTCCATTCAAGAACATGTAATTTCCAGTCGAGATTGCTTCCCTTTGGTCCCAGCTCATGGTGTAAACTTTATAACTGAAATTTTCTCTAACCCAAAACTTATTTTTTGAAATTCTTATACCATCTATGAAGACAATGTTTCTCTCCATTTCCCTGATTACGTAAGAACCGGGTAGCCAAGTGGGAAAAGTGACCTCTCCCTCCCTTCCGTTAGCTTCGACCTTGACGTATCTGTGAGCAGGGGTTACTTTGAAATACATTATGAGAGATGCTTCTCTCTGCTCTTAATAGTTTCGTCCTCTCCACTGACCTCCTCTAACGACCTTCCCTTAGCTTCGGGTATCAACTTCAGTGCCACAAGGGAAGACCCTAAGGCTATAAGAGAGTATACCCCAACAAGCGCTCCCAACCCGAAGCTTGAGAGCAACAAGGGAAAGCTGGTTATGCTCAGGGCAGACGCTAGTCTGTCCACAGAGACCGAGATAGATTGGGCCCTCCCTCTTATTTTCGTGGGGACGAGTTCCGGAGTCAGCATCGCAGATCCTATTATTGATGCAGGTCCCATAGCTGAGAACAGATAGTTCAAAAGGTAGAACGAGAAGCCCAGGAGTGCAGCTTCTCCCGTTAAGCTCTTCCCCACGGCGCCTAACCCGAAAATTGAGGGACGGGACAACAGCAAAGAATACATTCCCAGCCACAATGCTACTCCGGCGTATCCTATAGTTATCATTCTAGTCCTGCCTATCTTATCTATTAAAAATATGCAAAGGATCTGTCCCGGTATGCCTGCAAGGAACTGCGCAGCATAGACGAAATCTATTGGAGACAAGCCGAGGTTGGACGCTATAGTTATCGGCCCGTATAAGCTGAAAGTTGAGGAATACATATCGTAGAGGAGCCAAAGCATGGAGGAAAGGAATATCAGTAGGAAGCTCTTCTTGAACCAGAACGAAGAGCTCCTCTCGTCCGGGATGGGCTCAACCTTCACCTTCGTTTCCTTCATGATCTTGTTTAACTCTTTCTCGTCAGGCTTCACTCTAGATGCAAACCTGAGCGTCTCCGTAATTTTCCTCCTAGAGAGGATGACCGCAGCTGTGGGTATCGCTCCTAAGGACAGAACTAATCTCCACACAAGGGAACTAGTCAACCCCACGTCTGAAAGTACTTGATAAGAGAAAGCTGATAGGACAGCTCCTATTCCCCACATGAAGGCGAAGGTAATTACCATCAGCTTCCCCCTGTCCTTGGAGTTGGAGTTCTCCGACACTATTATCGGAGATAACACGTAGTCCGCTCCCACACCGAGCCCTATGAGAAGTCTGGTCAGGAATAGCTCTTGAAAGTTGCCTACGAAGAACTGCAGGATTTCACCCACGGTCATTATGGTGACGTCTATTCCATACAATGCTTTCCTCCCTATTTTGTCGGAGAGGAAGCCTAGTAGTAAAGCTCCCACTACTGCACCATAGTAGGTCCCCGCTATGACCGCGCCCAGCTCCACAGAGGAAAGGTCGAGGTACCTCTGAATAAGGAAAGCGGTTATCGACACTGAATAGAGGTTATATCCGTCAGCTAGAACTCCAGCTCCGCTAACTAAGACGCTCTTCACTTGAAACCTTCCAATTCCCCTGCTGTCGAAGTCATCGAACATGGTGTTTAGTATATACTTACATTTTATAAAATTGAGTTTTAACTTACTATTTCATCAGGCGGGATGATATCAAGATAAGCAGAGAGACTTAGTTTCCTTGATTTTCGAGTGAATTACAAAATACTTCGCCTTGGTCGTCTAATCTATGAGTGGATCTTCGTGGAAAACTTCATGGGGAAATCGAGATGCAATTTTACGCAATACGTTTCTATTACGTCCTGCTGGACCTACGCATTTTTAAATATAGGAGTTTTATATCACCTAGAATGATCGAAGCAGTGATCTTCGACTTAGATGGAACATTAGCCAACACAGCGATGCTTCACAAGAAAGCATGGGAGATCGCATTGAAGGAAATGGGTGAAAAACCTTCTTTTGACATAACTGTTTTACTGGGAAGGAAAACTCTTGATATAGCTAAGATACTAGTAGGAGAAGATAAAGCGGAGACCCTCGCTTCCATTAAGACAGATGTATATAACACCTTGGTTAAGGAAGAAGCTAAACCGACGGAGTGCGCAAGAGAAGTCGTGGAGGGCTTTAAGCGTTCAGGCACAAAGGTTTCAGTGGTGACTTCTTCCAAGAGAGTATCGGCAGAGAAAGTACTTGACATCATAAGTATTTCCCCACACTTCTTGGTCACTAATGACGATGTGGAGAAAGGGAAGCCTCATCCAGAACCAGTTATCAAGGCCCTGAAGAGTCTAGGTGTGAGCCCTGATCTAAGCATAGGAGTAGGCGACACTAGCTATGATATTTTAGCTTACAACGCTGCAGGGCTTTCCACTTCCTACCTCTTAAAAGGAGAAGTCCCCGTAGACCCTTCATCCTTAAAAGGGCTCAAGTTCACTGAAATATCCTCACTTTGTCAATTACTTCATGTTTCGAAAGGTATTTAAATAAACTTTATTAGTTGATAATTTTATTTTAACATCATTTACTCTAGTTTTTCATAACTAATGAGTGAAAACTTATTAAGTTTCGCGAGTACCCTTATTTAAAGGTGTGATTATGTTCGATGCATTTGCACCAACAAATCTTCTCATAATAGCAGTAGTGGCAGCTCTTGTTCTGTTCGGCTCTACCAAGATCCCCGAGTTCTTCAGGTCTCTAGGTAAAGCTGCAGGGGAATTCAAGAAGGGTAAGTTGGAATCCGAGATAGAAGCAGAAGAGATAGCTAAGCAAGCAAAGCAAAACGGTTACAACGTACAGACTGATCCTTCTAAGGAAGATTTAGAGAAGCAAATAAAGCAATTACAAGACCAGTTAGATCAGCTGAAGAAGAACCAGAAACAGTGAGAATCGCAGAAAATGAATACAAATAATATGATTTAAAAGCAAATTTTATATTTTCTTGAAATAAAAATTGGGGTGAGATGTTTGCTAGGAAACCTAGATGATATGTTGGTAGTGGTAATAGTAGGGATACTTCTGTTAGGAGGGTTAAAGAACCCCCATAAGGTAGCTAAAGACGTCGGGAAGACCATAAACGAGATGAAGAACGTGCAGAGGCAATTCTCGGATGAGTTAAAGAGGGAAATAGATGAGTCCTTGCAAGATGACCCCCAGCCCTCCAGCGTTGAGGAGCTGGAGAAGAAAATAAGAGAGCTTCAGAACGAGCTCGAGAGGTTAAAGAATGGCGACAACAAAGCCTGAGGAAAAGCAGAAGGAAACTCCCCTTTTAGACCACCTTAGGGAATTAATGTATCGCATAAGGAGAATAGCAGTCTCTTTAGTTGTTGCTTTCTCTATATTTTTCGCCTTCGGGATAAGGGAGGTAACTTGGAACGGATACACGTTTCCCGTCCTTTATCCTGACATTTTCGATAGCCTCTCCGTACAGATGACGAGGCTCTTCATTTACGACGAACTTCCTAAAAGCATAAAGTTACTTGTAATAAATCCCTTCGATCCCATATTTTCGTCGATTTACATATCCCTTTTCTTGGCCACATTCTTTGCAATGCCCATAATAGTGAGGGAAATCTGGGCTTTCGTTTCCCCTGGTCTATACGAAAGAGAGAAGAAAGTGATAAAATGGTTCCTCTTGCCTGCATTCCTGCTCTTCGGCGCAGGAGCTTCATTCGCGTATTTAGTTATAATTCCGTTCATGCTGAAGTTCATAATCCTTTACGTTAATCAGTTCGGAGGTGCGGTAGCCCCTACGTTAGGACTTAGAGCATTCGTGAACATAATCATGACAATGCTTTTCGTGACAGGTATAGCATTCGAGTTTCCTCTAGTAATGGACGTTCTGACCTATATAGGTGCAGTCAAGGCTTCTACGTGGAAGAAGAACTGGAGATGGGGAATACTGGGTTCTTTCATAATCGCGTGGATAATATCTCCTGGTACTACTGGAGGAGTAGTTGAGACTATCATAGGTATAATACTTTCAAGTCTATATGTAGTTGGAATCTCTGGAGCCTACTTCATAGAGAGCAGGCAGAGAAACAAGATCCAGAAAGAGATGAGAAAGTTAGAGAACACTCAGAGAAGAGAAGAATGATAAGACCCTGAAAGGAAAAAAGTTATATAGTTATTTTTGTCAAGCTCTCCTGGCAGGGAACTCATACCTCACTTATGTTATCAACCTGTGAAATAAAATCAATCAAGATAAAAAATTTCTTACATATATTTTCACAATTTATGCAAAAATGATTTCTACCTCTTTTTGTCCTCTCCTACCTTTTCTCTACCGCATTTCTATGGAAATCTTATGTGTTACCCACCTTTATTTTGCTCACGTTCTGCTCAACTTTGGAGTAGATCGAGATAGCTTTCATCAGCTCATTCCTGTCCTCGGTTCTTCTATGGTGATAAAGCGAGATTATCCTCCTCATTGTCTCCTCGTCATAATAACCAGACTCCCTTGATATTATCGAAGAGGCTAGAATAGGTTCTTCGTTTATTATCCTTATTCCGTCATCGTAAATCCTCAACACGTCTGGGTCGTCTGTCTTGAACGCCATCAAACAGGACGGAGCTAAAATTCCTTCTCTCATGAACTCTTCCTCCAGGGATTCTCCTACTTTCACCTCGTTTCCTACTATCCCCATGAAGCCCTCCTCAGCCTTTTTAACTACCTCATTAGGCGTTAAGTTCACTACTTCCTTCCCGTGTTGTAAGGCGTAAAGCCTAGCGTTGTAGTCAGCTAACGTACCCTTCCTCACAGTATAAACCACGTTGGACTCCTTCCTTCCTATCATCGAGTACATCTTTATGAATACGCCTGACCTCACTTCGTATTCGTCTTCGATCCTCCAGATGTTGGTGATTGAGTCTAGCACTACCTCACCGAGCTTGTTGTCTTGACAAGAGTTAGATAGTTCGTACCCCCTGAGCAATCCCCTGTCTCTAGCGACGAGTAAAGGAAAGGATATTGGTCCTGCGAAAGGAGCTGATATTTTCATATATTAGAGATATCCTTGACGAATATTATTCTTTCACCTACCTTGACTCTCCTCATTTTCACGTCGTACAGCGTCGACAGAGTTTCCTCAGTCAAAGCAGATGACGGGTCACCCTCCTTGAAGACCATCCCATTCTTCATGAGGACTACATGGTCTGCTACAGTCGCGAGTTCAACGTCATGGGAGGTAACTATAATAGTCTTGGTCTTGGAGAACTTCCTCATAGCTTTCACTAGCCTAACGTAGTTCCTAGCGTCCAAGTTCGAGAGAGGCTCATCCATCAGGACTGAGTTTCCCTCAGCTAGAGCTTTAGCAACGAGGACCATCCTCTTCTCTCCAGAGCTGAGAGTGGAGAACTCCCTCTCTCTGTACTCGTCCATACCTAACTCCTGAAGGTAAGATAGATAAATTGAATCTCTCACACTGGTTCCCGACCTCATGACGTCGATGACCCTCATTGGAGCAGGGAAAAACTCAGCCGGGGAATAGCCGATCTCTCCTTCGTCGAGGGTGATCTCTCCCATGACTGGATCTATCATTCCTATGATGGTACGTAAAAGCGTCGTCTTGCCAGACCCGTTGGGTCCGAGAATCACGTTGAGCCCTTTCATGAAGTTCACTGTAACATCACTCAGGATAACTTTTCCGTGGATTTGAGTTGACAGTCCTTTAATCAACATTCGGGTGTCGCCTCAAGATTGAGGTTATCACGGGTACAGCAATGAGGGAAGTGACCGCAGTCAAGGGAAGTGTGAACCCTAGGGCACCTCTGGATATCACGTTAGAGAGCAAGAGAACAGAACTGCCCAGCAATGAGACTGGAACCACCATGCTCACCGTGGATCTCCCTCCTAGAACACCCCTCATTATGTGCGGGCTTATTATTCCCAGGAAACCTATTATTCCTCCTACTGACACGTCGACGCTGACCACAGCACTCACAAGGACTATGATCAGGAGTCTGTATCTTCCGGGGTTTATACTCTTGCTAAAAGATATTTCGTCGCTCAGAGACAGGACATCTATTTTTCTACCGATGATGTAGCAAAGGTACCCGAGCGCCAAGGTAACATTGAAGAGAATGGCGGTCTCGGTCCAGCTCACGTCGTCTATTTCGCCGAAGAGAAAGAAGAGCAGGGGAGGAACCTCTGGTGTGATCCTTGAAATGACTGACTCAGATAATATGATCAGCGCAGAGAAGAAATACGAGACTACCACTCCCCCAATTACAAGGGAGTACGTATCTCCTTTCCTTCCTATTACCAGCGTCATAGCTGTAGCTACCATGGAGAAGATGAAGGCAAGGAAAGGCGAAATCCCTTGGACCAGAAATAGGGGAAAATTGAAAGCTAAGAGGGCGTAAGTCAAGACGGCTCCGAAACCCGCTCCTGAAGCCGTGCCGGTAACGTAAGGGTCCATGACCGGGTTCCTCAGGATCATTTGGAGTATAAGCCCGGTGAGGGACAAGTCAGCCCCTATTGACGCTGTAGAGATCGCCGTGGGGAACCTTATGGAGTAGACAATGAAGGAGTACGGATGAGAGGAAAAGAGAGAAGGAGGTATGTAGACTGCGCCGAACACAAGTGAAAGGAAGAACGAAACTACGTCCAACAAGGAGAGGAGGACTACCACCTCAAAATATCGGTAATGATACATTCAGATCATCCTCGACCCAAGACTGGTTTATCACATGGGGGGCTTTGTCTTCCATTATCTCGTGAACGATCGATATGCCGTACACTGAGAGCGGTGCAGGTTCGTTCATGATCGAGACAGGAAGTCCTTGATCCAAGATGTAAATTCTACCTTCCTTGAACGCCGTCACATTATGTAGGGCGGGATATTCCTGCTCCATTTCGTGAATTAAGCTCTCGGTGTAGCTTACGTTGTACATTTCTGTGAAAACTACCACGTCAGGGTCGCTCTCTATCAACTGGGACACATGATCTAGAGGATAACCGCTCTGAGAGGAGAACACGTTAGTCCCTCCTGCGTGAGCCATAACGTTGGATATGAACGTGTTTCCTCCTACTGTATAGAAAGAGAAATCAGGGCAGATCCAAAGTACATAGGCAACGCTTCCAATGTCACTCGAGGAAGAGAATTCCCCTATCTTTTGGTTCATCCACGATACCAGTTGATTTCCTTCATTCACTCTGTCGAACACCGTGGCAGTCATCATGACGTCGTTCTCTATCTCATGGAAGTTCACGTCCAGATCTCCGTGCGTGTAGAAGACAGTCAGGTTAGCGTCCTTCATTTGGTTATAATACGATCCCTCAAGTCCCGCGTCAGCTACCACGATGGAAGGGTTTAAGACCACTATTCCCGTCACATTCAGTGGATAAACCCCAGTTATGACGTGGGCGTTCTGGATCTGAGAGCTCTCGTTCAGTTCTTCTAAAAGCTCAGCGGAGTAGAAGTCTACTCCGACTATGTTCTTACCCAATCCAAGGGAGACCAGGATTTGGGTGTCGCTGGGAGCAACGCTCACTATTCTAGAAGGATACGAGCTCACCGTGATGGTCTGACCCAGCCCGTCCACCACAGTCAAGGGATAATAGCTCCCCTGAGACTTGCTTCCTATCTCGACATGGGAAGAGGAAAGTTCGAAAGCACCGAGAGTGAACCCTATCCCTACCACGAGCAACGCTATCCCCGCAACAACTCTGTAGTCCATGGAGGTTGGATAGCCTGTCCATCTATAAAAGATTTTTTCGCGAAATCGTGCTTTCCATCATGAAGGTAAAAAACGCCAGGCTCTTGGACGGTAGAAAGGTAGAGGTGGGAATAGAGGATGGAAGGATAACTTGTCTAAAGGAGAGTTGTGAGGGGGACAATGAAAGTATTGACGCTGAAGGAGGTCTTGTGATTCCTCCCTTCTTTAACATGCATTTCCACTTGGACAGCGTGTTTTCAGGCAACGAGAACATGAGCGGTACACTCTGGGAAGGAATAGAGAGGTGGAGGGAAATCAAGGGGAAACTAAGCGAACAGGAAGTTGAGGAGAGGGCTAGTGTAGCGCTGAAGCTGATGCTAGCTTACGGCACATTATGGGTCAGGTCTCACGTGGACGTAACTGAGAAGTCGTTCAAGTTGGTGAGGGGCCTGAAGAGGGTAAGGGACAAGTTCAGAGGGGTTGTTGACCTCCAGCTCACGGCTTTCCCACAGGACGGAATATTCACAGACAGGGGAAACGACGAATACCTAAGAAGGGCCATGGAAGAGGGCGTAGACAACGTCGGGATGATACCTCATGCAGAGCTCACCAGAGAGGACGGAGTACGCTCGGTGGAGTTCGCGTTCTCCTTAGCGAGGGAAATGGGCAAGGACGTGGACGGCCACGTGGACGAGACCGACGACCCGAACTCGAGGTTCCTTGAAGTCGTAGTGAAGAACACCTTGACTAACGGTTGGGAGGGGAGGGTAACTGCTGGTCATGTCACTGCAATGCACAGCTGGGATCAGAACTACACCAGGAAGCTCCTGTCAATGGTAGCTAAGGCCGGAGTGACCGTAGTTCCGAATCCCCTCATAAACGTGATGTTGCAGGGAAGGATGGACGGTTATCCCAAGAGGAGAGGCGTAGCGCCTATAAGGCTCATGACTTCCATGGGAGTCAACGTAGCATTAGGACAGGACTGCATGATAGACCCTTGGTATCCACTAGGGAATGGGAACATGCTCCAGCCCCTCTTCATGGCTGTTCACATGGATCAAATGAGCATCGAGGAGATAAAGCGTAGCTTGAACCTGATAACTTACAATGCAGCAAGGGCATGGAGGCTCCAGTACGGTTTGGAAGAAGGGAAACCAGCTAACCTGCTGGTCATGGGAGTTGACAACGTTGAGGACGTCCTCAGGTTCATGGAACCCCCTAGGTATGTGATCAGAGATGGGAGAGTGGTAGCTAGGGATGGGAATATGGTTAACGTAAACGGGTGGGAGAAGGTGAGAAGAAGGCCTTAGCCCTGCACCAGTAGTATGTGGTACCTCAAACAGTCCATGTATCTGTTGTGTTTCTCGTTCCTGTTGAGCACCATGTAATTTACCACGTTCTCGTTAGATAACAACTTCACCGCGTAATCAGAAGTAAGGTCAGTTGAATGGAGTAAACCCCTGATGTCAGGGTTCAAGAGGACGGTTTTAGCTTCAAGTGAATCAAGATATCCTTGAGTCCTCTTTTTCCACGAGAACAATACCTTCCTCACGTCGTCGCAAGGTATTTTCAAGGTCTTCGCTATGAAAATCACGGGTTTGTTTTGACACCTCCAGTAAGCTATTTTCCTCTCCAGTTCAGACGTCATGCGGTAAAGTAGGTAGACCGGTTATAATTCTCTAAGGGATGACGATTCGAACGGCTTCTTGAATTACTATAAATATTAAAAAAATTTCATCAGATATCTACGATAGAAATCAGCCTTTTTACGTCCTCCTTTAGTTCACTTCCTTCTCACTTAAGCCCATCTCATGGAACCTATCAACGTGAAGAACTCATGCAATTGCCCAAAACTTGAGTATCTTAGCGTCATTAGACCTCAGTAACTTGGACGCTTTAAACAAATCTTCGCTCTCCTATCTTCCCTCTTTTCAACAGTTCCTATAATATTTTTTAAATTATTCTGGATAGCTAAAAGCTTGATTAAATCCTCAGCCGCTTTGTAGTACTTCTCACGGGTCTGAACAAGATCACCCTTGTCTAAGAGCTCCTCAACTTCGTCATAGTAAACCTCCGTACTTATGTTAATATCTATGTTAATATCCATGATTCGTATTGGGGAAAAATTACCATTAAGCTTTTCGATACGTAACCATAAAAACTCATCAATAATTCGTTCAGGGGGAAGAAGAGAGTTAGCCATGTGTGTTTTTGTTTTTTTTTAAAATGATGATTTAATTAGGTGTAGATATAATCTAATGATCATAATAACCAAACTATCTTCCATTTAAGGAAAGAAAGGCGCCGCGGCCGGGATTTGAACCCGGGTCAGGGGCTCGACAGGCCCCCATCCTAGGCCACTAGACTACCACGGCAACTCAAATTATCATTTTCCTCTTCTATATATAAATCTAACGAAGAGTATAAGATATGGCTGATGTTAGTTCTATGACTCCCCTGATATGAAAACTACGTGTTTGGTGACGTGAGAGGATAAGACGAATTTGGGGAAACTGAAATTATATTTTATCAGACTTTAATGGAGCAACATTGCCGTGGGTTCACTCTACATGATTATGAACTCAAATTTAGCTGTAAGGTTTAGCTTGACCTTTAAGGCCTGACTAGGTATTCAAAAAGGTTAAGATTACAAAATCCAAGAAAGAAAAGGTTAAAGGTTAGAGAGAAGGCAATAATTTCTCTCCTCTCTAGCTACTGGCTTTCTTCTCAAACATCTCAGCTATCTCCTCCACCGACAAACCCTTAGTTTCAGGTACTGACGTCATGACGAAGACTACGGCGACTATCGACAACAGTGCAAATATACCCATGCTCACTCCAAGTCCCACGCTCGAGTCCATGACAGGGAATATCTCGGTTATAGCGAAGTTTGCTATCCAATCTATGAAGGCTACAGTCGCTGCCATTCTCCCTCTGACCTCAGTTGGGAAGTACTCTCCCTGAATTAGCCACCCCGTACCTCCTACACCGAAGGCGAAGAAGATTATGAAACCTGAGAACGCAACCATTAGTCCAACTGTCTTAATTATGCCAGAGGTCAAGATGAACGAGGCAATTCCGAGGATCATGAAGACTGCCATTCCCGCGTATCCGAGTCTAGCAATGGATTTCCTTCCGTAAGAATCGATGTATTTGAAACCTATGTAAGTAGCAGCTACGTTAATTATTGCAAGTACTGTCGTTGCCATTATTCCAACCTCTATTGTAGAAACCTCGCCTGAAGCAGAGAAGTACTTGGACAGGATAGTAGGTCCGTAGTAGAACGGGATGTTTATGCCGGTTATCTGTTGAAATACCATGAAAAGCCCAGCTATCAGAAGGGCTCTCTTTATTCCAGGAGTTATCTTCCCCTTCTTAGGGAGCTTTATCCCTTTCAAGTCGTCTTCACTTACCTCTATTCCCAACTTAGACAAGTCGCTCTTGAGCTTCGAGAACTTACCATTCTCTATCAGCCACCTCGGCGACTCGGGCATTCTGAACCTGAAAGCTAAGCCTATCAGCGCTGGGATAGCGGCGACCCCGAGCATTATCCTCCAGTCCAGGGAGAACGCATAAGAAGGCAGGATGTAAAGAGTCGCAAGGCCGACGAGGTAAGCTGACAGTATCCCTATCGTTATCATCCATTGTTGTAAAATGGAAAGAGAACCTCTCCTCGATTTGGGAGCATACTCAGCAATGTAAGCTGTAGCTATTCCGGAGTCAGCTCCGATTGCTAACCCTATGAAGGTCCTAGCTACAAGGATCATAGGCACGTTCACCGTGAACGCTGAAACTATGGCACCTATTGCATAGATTGCAGCGTCAGCTATCAACATTGACTTCCTTCCGAACTTATCTGTCACGGGGCCTGCTATGATGGCACCTACAGCTGCACCGAGAGAAGCTCCGGCAACTAAGTACCCCTCTACCAAAGGTGACGATAGACCTGGAAACACGCTCTTCATTAGGTCTAGAGCTGAACCTATGTTAGACGTGTCATATCCGAACAGGAACCCGCCTATTGTGGCAAGGATGGTCAGGGACCAGTAAATCGAAGTTGTTGAATGAGAGTCCAATTTCTCTATTATTACATCCCTTTCCTTAGGTTGAGCCATGATATATCTTATATTGTTTTATATATTTAAACTTACTTTAGTTTACTAATACCCTATGTGTAAACTTATACTTTTTTATTAATGTATGAAAGAAATTAAGAAAATTATTTACTTTTATTGATAGAAAAAAGTAAGTTAACAACTTACTCTTTATCCTTTCTCGGTATCTAACGGGCAGAAACAAAGGGACGTGAACCAAGTCTCTGCCTATAACTCAGAGAGGAGAGAGAAACTAAGATATCAAGAATTGAAGAGAAAAATCTAGATATTTGCAACAAGATTTATAGTATATAGTATTAATTCCTCCTAGAGTTGTCAAGCTTGAAGAGAATTAGAGCACTAAAGGTTGATCAACTTAGTTATACCCCTATACACCTCTGCGTTGCTCCACGCTTGTGCTATGCATCCTCTAGGCTTGTAAGGTGGTACATCATCGAAGATCTCTGGTAGATAACCTCCGTTTCTCTCCGCTAAGGAAAGGAGTGGTCTGAGTTGGTCAATGAGCAATTTCAACATGATCTGGTTGTCCTCCATCCTTATTTTTGCATCTATGAAGCTCCCTAGCAACCAAGGCCATATAGGACCGTTGTGGTAAGCGTTGTCCCTAGAGGCCCGATCTCCCTTGTATACTGGCTTGTAATCCGGTGAACTTCTAGAGAGGGAACTCAGCCCGTAAGGTCTGAAGAGAGAATCTTCCACTGCCCTCACTACCTTTCTAGCTTTTTCCCCCTCGACTAGAGGGAAAGGTAATGAAACTGCAAGTATCTGGTTGGGTCTAAGCGATCTGTCAGGTCTACCGTCCCAGTCTATCATGTCATGAAGGTAGTTCTCCCCTAAAAACGAGGACAGGAACGACTTCTTAGTCCTCTCAGCGCCCTCAACGAATCTATCATCTCCTTCCCCTAAAACCTTTGAGAGGAAGTTCATCTCCATCAACGCGTTGTACCATAGAGCATTCACTTCTACCGCAGCGCCTTCTCTCGGGGTCACTACAACTCCGTCATACTGGGCGTCCATCCAAGTCCTCGGGGCACCTCGATGGAAGATCAGTCCTTCCTTGTTGTATACTATTCCGTTTCCCTTGGTGTACCATTCGATCACGTCCTGCATGTTTTCAAACACTTGTTTCACCAGATCCTTGTCATGAGTATAGGTATAGTACCTGTAGACCGCGTTGATCCCCCACAGGGAGACGTCTACTCCTCGGTATATCGGTTCTCCGTTGTAGTCTATGTAGTTGTTTGGCAACATTCCTTTCTCCTCATCAAGGAAATACCTCTTTATTATGTCCGAAGCTTCCCTGGCCCCCCCGTTCATTAGGAGTGCTCCCTCCATGGATACGAAAGTGTCCCTTCCCCACTCATCGAACCAGTGATAGCCGGCTATCAAAGCCCATCCTTTGTCTCCCTTTACTAGGAAATCCAAAGAAGATTCCCCCAACAACCTCACGGGGTCTCTGTGCATTACCTTAAAAGATGGTGGGGAATTCGGCTTCTCGCCGCTGTAAGCGTGGATGACCAGCTGGTTTGAGGTAGAGTAAACACAGAAAGGGTTGTAAAGGTCCTCCTGATAGTTCGAGCCGTTTTCCTTGTCTAGCTTATACATGAAGTTGTAGTACCAATACCCTGTGGGCTCTATCCTGTTGTCCCCTTCTACCTCCATGGTCAGGATTTTCTTGTTCTCAAAGAGGACGTTTATCTTGTTGTCCTGAGTTTCCATCATGAAGAAACCTTGTCTGTTCTTCCACGTCAGGTGATGGCTCCTGTACGTCAGGAGGGGACATACCTTGAAGGTGCCCCTGGTTGACTTGTAAATGACGTCCACTGCGTTGTATAGCTGGTTCACGACCAAGGTCTTCTCAATGTCAACCGTACCATACTCGTAGTACCACCTGACGTAGTTCCTTCCCCTCTCAAATCTGGTAATGAACTTGTAACCGTCCGGATAGAATCCTCCCATGTAGTGATTAGTGTTCAGGGGCACTTCCTCCTTTCCTAGCCTCAAGAAGTCCTCGAACTTAGACAGGACTAGAAACCTGAAGTGAGGAGGGTTCTGCGGTACAACTAGGAAGCCGTGGTACGTCCTGGAGTTGACCCCACAGACAGTGGAGGAGGAATAGCCTCCCGTCCTGGTCGGAATGACCCATTCCTTGTCTTCACAGTCGTCTGGGAGGATCATTTTGTTCTATTAAATCTTCATAGCCTTGTTAATAGCTATTATGTACTCAGCGTGAGACCAAACCAAGGGAGTAACTGACGTAGGCTCACCCGTCTCAGGGTCCACCTGTTCGGGGAGGAGACCCGAAGGGATTGCCTTAGACGAGACCCAGTTTATGTACTCCATAGCTTTCTCGACCTTCCCGAGGTCAGCGTAATACTCAGCGACCCAGAGCGTGGTAATTACCCACGGGTTGGGATCTTTCTTTCTCCTTTGGTAGAAGTCGTTCTCATACCTAATTATACCACCGTTCACCTTGAGCTTACCTTCGATCTCCTGTATTGTCTTCACCATTATAGGGTCGTCTGGCTTGACCATGCCGAAGAAGTACGGAGCGTACATGCTCGCGTCGACTACCATGTCCTTCTCCCCGTGCTCGTCTATCCTCCTTATGAACCTCCCGTTGCTCACTAACCTCTTCATTGCGACTTCCTTTAAGGACGTAGCTACCTCTATTGAGTCCTCGGCTAACACCTCGTCCCCCATAGCCTTGGCCAAGAGAGCTCCCTTCTGGAGCGCACCGTACACAGTTGCCACGGTGAACATGTGGATTCCGTACCTCTCCTCCCAAAGGTCGAAAGACGGTTTAGGTAACCCTTCCTCCATGTAGTCCATGAGGAACCTCATTGACCTCTTCACGAACCTCTTATACGGTTTCTCTATCTCGTCTACGTCCCCTACGGCTTCGAAGTGGGCCCCCATGAGCCAGATAGGTAATGCAGTCTCGTCCTCCTGTATCGGATAGATGGGTCTTCCCTCCATGACCCAAGGATGCCACGAGCTAGCCAAGCTTCCGTCAGGGTTATACTTATGGTAAAAGAACCCTTCGTTGCTGGTCAAGCACTCCATAAAGTGGAGGTGTCTGTTCACCAGCTCTCTGTAACCGGCTACCTCGAGAGCGTAAGACGCGTAGGCACAGTCACGCGGCCAACAGTACTGGTAGGAGTCAGCATATACCTTAACGAAGGAGTAGTCAGACGAAGCTATGAGGCTCCCCCTGCCGTCCATGTGGTTCCTCACCGCAAGCAAGCTGACGTTATAAAGTTTCCTGAACTTATCCTCTGTAAATTTGAACGAGCTCCTGGAGAGCCAGTTCTTCCAGAACATGTAACTGAGGGTGAACGAAGTCTCCACCTGAGCGAAGTTAACCTTTCTCAACATCCTCCTGAGGTCTTCAAGCTCCCTGGAGAAGGAGATCGTGAAGTAAGCCTTTGAGAAAGTGTTAGAATCTATTGTGAGGTTCACAGCTACAGCTGAGTTCACGTCTCCATTAGCTATAGTACCTCCGTCGAGCTTACCGTCGTAGACGTCATACATAAGGTCTCCCTTTGAGATCTGGTATTCCTCCGTGAACGAGGAGGTAGAGAACAACTTTACTCCAATGTACCTTTTCGCCTTATAGTGTATCACAGACTGGGTTATCGGATCGTAAAATCCAGTGTCGCCGAAGGAGGAAGCGTACAAGTTGAAGTTATTGATGAAGAAGAGCTTTATGTCCCTCCTCTTGGGGGAGTTGTTGAACACTTTTATTAGGGAATAGAGGGTGTTCTCTTCGTTGTCTAGGAAGTAATAGGTCAGCATTGAAACGTTAAGTCTGTCTGAACTCTGTCTCACCTCCACCATGTTAGTGGAATCGAGATACCCCACCTCGACTTTCCACTCATCGTCTACGCTGGTCACACCGTCGCTGAAGGCTGCGTACCTTATCGGCTCCCCGGAGGTCTGGTTTTCCATCCCCACATAAGGGTAATAAAGGTCTACGATCCTTCCCTTCTCGTCGACGTTGACCAATAAGTTCCCGTTTCCCAGGCTCGCAACTCTCATGGTTTCACGTCAGCACTGTGTCGTTCATCTTGCTACCTTCATTGATGATCTTATGCGGGTAAACCTTTGAACCGGTTAGTTCAACTCCTCCCATGATCACGACATCGTCGCCGATAACGCTGTTCACCACTTTCACCGGCTTGCCTTGAGTTGACCTTATCTCCACGTGTCTCCCTATGACGGAGTTCTCTATTACTGCCCCGTCACCTATGAACACTCTGTCCATGACTGAGGAGCCTATGACCTTCACTCCCCTTCCCAGGATGGTGAAATTGTCTATTGAGGAGTTCTCGATGTGAGTCCCTTCGTTAATCTGGCAATGCCTACCTATGAGTACGTTCCCCTCTATGGAGATCTTACCCTTCCTGTACTTGTTCCTGATCACGTTTCTCCTCCTGATAGAGTCGGGGCTGGTTCCTTGTACGAAAATCCTCTTCTCTTTATCTATCCTTATCCCTTCTATTTCTCTATCAGGTAATTCCTTCAGGAGGGTCAACATTGCGTCCAAGTATCTGTCGGGCGTCCCGACGTCGAACCACAAGTCGTCGGTGACGTAACCGTAAACGGGGTATCCCTTCTTTATGAGGAAGGGTATCACGTCGTTGCCGAAGTCCATCTTACCCTGTTTCAACATCTCCGTCATTTCGTTGGACCTGAACACCTTCCTTATCTCCGGTGAAAGGATGTAAATCCCCGTGTTTATCAAGTTCGACGGTGCGTCTTCTGGTCTCTTGGGTTTCTCAACGAACCTCTTTATGAGCATGTCCTTATCAAGGTCTGCGACCCCGAACTCCCTCACGTCATCGCTCTTCTTCAACACTATAGTCATCATGGCTTCCCTCTCGTCGTGGTATTCGAGGGCTTTCCTCACGTCCATCCTGAAGATGTTGTCTCCTTGTATTACGAGGACTGGCTCCTCTATTCTATAGTACTCCATGTTTATCCTCACTGAGTCGGCGTTTCCAACGCTGTCCACACGTGGCTGATACTTGAAGTGAACCCTGGGTTTTATCCTGTGTCTGGCTGAGAAACCCACTCCTTCCTTAAATGTGTCGAAGAGTGACTTGTAGTTAATGTAACCTTTCACCCCGAATATGAACTCCTTCAACCCCTGGGACGCGAGCTCAGCTATTGGGAACTCTATTAATGGTCTGTTGAGCAGCCTGACGGTTGCCTTAGACGTCTCTATGGTGAGTGGTCTGAGTCTGGTCGCCTCACCGCCTATCGGGACTACTACTTTTACATCAGAAAGGTTCCAGTTCATGATTATTAATAATAGATAACCACATATAAACAGTTATGAACAAATTAACTGTAGGCTTTGAGGTACATCAACCTTTTAGGATAAGGAAGGACATGTTTTGGAACCCTATCTACAGAGGTTACCTAGAGGAAAGGTTCATAGACATGAAGGTGAATAGAGAGATTTTCGAGAAGGTGAAAAAGCGATGTTACTTGCCTGCGACTACAGTGATACTTGAAGAGATAGAGAGAGGGGAAGAGGAAGGAAGGGAAGTGAAGTTCTTCTTTTCAATCAGCGGGACTTTCATGGAGCAGGCTGAGAAGTGGGGAAAAGAGGTCATAGAGCTCTTTCAACAACTTTCTTACACACATAAGGTCGAGTTCCTTTCCCAGACTTACTATCACTCGGTGACGTCTATGTGGGAAGACTTGAGCGAATGGAGGGAGCAGGTGAAGGAACATAGGGAATTGATTAAATCTTACTTCAAACAGACACCAGTAACTTTTGAGAACACCGAGCTTCTCACGAACAACAGGGTAGTCCAAGAGGCTAGTAAGATGGGCTTCAACGCAATCCTAACAGAGGGAGTTGAGAGGGAACTGAAGGGAAGAAACCCTAACTACATTTACAAACACGAGAACAGCGGGATGTCGATACTGTTCAGGAACTACAGACTGAGCGACGACATAGCCTTCAGGTTCTCAAATAAGGCTTGGGACCAATACCCTCTCACGGCGGACAAGTTCGCATCGTGGGTCAAGTGGACTCCGGGTCAGAACGGTTTGGTCTTCGTTGATTACGAAACCTTCGGGGAGCACCACGACCAGTCCACGGGAATTCTCGACTTCCTGAGGTGGTTGCCCTCATCCCTCTCTAGGGAAGGAGTGTCCATGACCTTACCGAGGGAGGTGTCGAGGGACGCTTACGACTCGTTCAAGTTTCAGGGTACCACTTCCTGGGCTGACATAAAGAAGGACGAGAGCAGTTGGTTGGGGAACATAATGCAGTGGGCTTATGACGACATGGTGAGGAGATCTGAAATGCCTTCCAAGGAGATAGGGAAAGAGAGGCTGAAGGTATGGAAGTACTTCACCACCAGTGACAACTATTACTACATGTTCCTTGGCGAGGGAGGTCCTGCTGAGGTACACTCATACTTCAACGCTTTCGGATCTCCGATAGACGCGTTCATAAACGAGTTCTTCGCGATCAACGTCTTCCTAGACGAGGAGCTCCACGCACTCGACGTTAAGAACGAACCTTACTTCTTCACGTCAAAGGACAAGAGGTCGTCCGTAGCGTGGAACAGGAAGGAATTCATGGAGATCGTGAAGAGGGAGCCAAAGTTTAAGTCCCATGAAGAGAACCTAAAGAGGTGGCTTCAAGATGCTTAAGAGAATAGAGTCGATATGGATTCCAGACGACGTGAAAAGAGTATGGTTCCTCTCATTTGAGCTTTTCAAGGTAGCAGGAGTAGGAGGGATGGGGAACGTAGTTTACTATCTGGGGAAGGAACTTGCGACGAGAGGATATGACGTGACGGTGATGATGCCTTCCCATGGGAGGCACTTGAACGGGAACTACAGATCAATGCTTTCCCTCAACGACATGGGGATCACAGCTGAGGGAGATAGGCGCGGGACAGACGGTAAGTATTACCACTACAGGATAGGTTTCGAAGAAGGTAAGTTAGACGGGTTCAAGGTTATCATGGTGAAGGGGTTAGACTACGACACAGGGAAGATCCTTGACTCGTGGAACATCTACGAGAACGCCATGGAGAAGTCCTCCCTCTTCACTAAAGGGATGGAGAGGCTGACGTTCCACTTCATGCCCGACAAACTGCCCGACCTGATACATGCTAACGACTGGCACTCCGTAGTTCCGGCAGTAAAGGTGAAGCAGACCTTGGAGGACAGGAGGGTGGTTATACCGATGATATTCACAATACATCTACTCAACAAGGTGTCTGCTCCCTGGCACTTCCCGTCGGCTGAGTGGAGCGGACTCGAGGACAGCTACCACTACGTGTGGATGGTGTCGCGCCACTCCCTCATGAAGTACTCTTACGTCTGGGACGCGTTGTCACATAGCTCCATAGAGAAATTCGGCTGTTACGAGGCTGACGTGGTCTCGACCGTTAGCTATAGCTACCTCACATACGACGTTTACAACTTCGTGGGCAACTGGATAGAGAACAAGAGCTGTGTGGAGTACAACGGGACTGACTGGAGTGTGAAGGAAGCCTCCTCCCTAGCGGAGAAGTTCCTCTCAACTAGGGACAGGAGAGAGGGGAGGAAGAAGATACTCTCGTCACTGCATACCCTCAAGGCGATACCGGAGGACTACACCACGGGGAACATGTTGTGGAACGCCAGGAGATCCCTCGGTATAAGGGATGACTGGACGTTTGAGGACATGGGAGAGGGTCCCCTCATCCTTTTCACGGGCAGGCTGTCTTTCCAGAAGGGAATAGACCTACTTTTGAGGGCAATGTATGAAGTAGTTAACGAGGTACACGATGCAAGGATGATAGCGTTAGGTATCCCAATAGGGGACTACGCTCTTCTACAAGACCTCATAGATAGGGCTTCTGAGTTGAGGGACAACGTGAGGCTGGTCCTTGGCAGGTTCGACTATGAGCTGTATAAGACTTTCCATTACGTTTCCTCTGTCTTCGCCGTACCCTCCAGGTGGGAGCCCTTCGGAATAAACGCGATAGAGTCCATGGCTGTGGGCACTCCAGTCATAGCTTACGCTGTAGGAGGTCTGAGGGAAAGCGTGATCGACCTCAGAGGAGACCAGAACAATGGGACTGGAATGTTAGTGTCCCCGGAGAGCATAGGAGACCTTTCTAACGCGATCATAGACTCCCTCCTCTTGGCTGAGGCGGGAGAGAAGAACGACTCTGGACTCCTGTCGAAACTCAGGACGTTCAAGACCAGCGAAGTCAACATGTGGAACAGGGTGAGGGACAACGCGTCCAAGAGGGTAGAGGAGAAGTTCACGTGGGGGTCCGTGACGAACTCTGTGCTGGACTGCTACAAGAAGTCCCTTAACATGGCTAAATATAGGGCTACATCTTCTTTTTAAACATGAAAATCTGTTCTCAAGGAATCCTGCAGGGAGGTCAGACTTACAAGGAGAATCCTCCTCTCTTTGTTCTAAAGGAAGGAGATAGAAAGATAGTGAAGGGGAAAGGTTTCGAGGTTACAGTTGAGCCCGGGCTTGACACGGAATCCCTCAAGTCCCTCTTCTCTGCACTTTACGAAGGAAAGGTAGGAAACCACACGGTGTACCTTAACGGATACCTCATGATGTACGTTCCTGCTTACGGTTTCGGGTCGTTCAGAGTTATAAGGAGCGAAGGTGAGGTGAACCAGAGCCTCAATTCGCTTTTCCACAAGCTAATTTCAGGCGAAATAGACGACCTTGACTACGATAAGGAGCTTTACAACACTGGAGTTTCCATCGAGGGACATACCGTAGCCTTGTTTGAAGAGTCGTCCATAGAGTCTGGTGAGGTCACGTGGGAAGAAGTCTTGAAAGGAATGGGATTCGAGCCTAGGGTTGAAGGCGAATGTGTAGATGAAGACATTAGTGTGGAGCTAGAGAAAGGTAACATCTCCGCTATCCCTCTCATGATACCAATAATGAGGAGGGCTGACAACGTGAAGCTGTCCTCTTACATCACGATAGCTGACGTTATAAAGGGCAGGTTCGTCGGGAACATGGTCTTGGAGAAGGGAGTCATCTCTACCTATAGGAATTTCTCCATTGATGAACTGGAGAAAGGTAACCTGACGAAGACCAGAATTTGCGGGAGGCTCAGGTTGGACTCAGAGAAGCCTTGTTTCTATACTAACTCGGTCTCAGCTTACTCAGAGGACGAGAAAGAACTTCAGTTAGCAGTGGAGAGGATGAAGGAACTCATGAGGAAAGGTAGGACTGTAAACTTTTAGGTTAGAACTCCTCACTCTCTCATTATGAAAGTAACTGTCAACCTGATAAAGGAATCCAAAGTGGTGGAAGTAGAAGTAGATGAGGGGTCTACCATAAGGGACTTGCTGAAGAAGATAGGCTACACTCCCCAAGGCTCAGTAGTACTCAGAGGTAACACCCCCGTCCCAGAGGACGAGAGGGTGAGGTCAAACGAGACGTTGACAGTCTTCCTAGTTGCGACGGGTGGATGACGTGAACGTTAGGGAAGTGTTGTCCCTCCTCAGGAGCCCGGACGGGAGGAAAAGAAAAGAGGGGTGGAAGATAGTAGAGGAAATGAAAGAAGGCAATGTCCTACCTCTAATCAGGAACAGACTGTACCTCAGGTCTTTGCTCTGGAACCCCTTGGAGGGAGTGAGGGAAGACGCTTGGAACCA
Source organism: Sulfuracidifex tepidarius (assembly GCF_008326425.1). Classification (NCBI taxonomy): domain Archaea; kingdom Thermoproteati; phylum Thermoproteota; class Thermoprotei; order Sulfolobales; family Sulfolobaceae; genus Sulfuracidifex; species Sulfuracidifex tepidarius. Next base: position 1,300,966 of record NZ_AP018929.1, on the reverse strand, counting down.
CATCGACGTCTACGTTTCCCTGAACGTGAAAGGAGTTGAAAGAACTATGAAGGCTAGGTCTGACACCATAAAGTGGTCTGCTTGGAAGAGAGTACATGAGTTGGTGGAACTGGGATTAATAGACTGGGTCTTCGTTTACAGCGTGAGGGACTCCTTCTGGAGGTTATTGAAGAGCAGGTATCCCACGATCAGGAAGAAGGCATGGAGGCTGTTCCAGGAACTGATGAAGGAAGGTATATTCACTGAAAGGGACAAGGAGAGGTACGTCTCCCTGCTCAAGAGCGAGAAGGCTTCGGTGAGGATCATAGCTTGGAAAGTTGCTCTCTCCACAGGGTTCTTCAAGAGAGACGAGTTGAGGGACATGACGCAATACCTCACGGAGCTAACGAAGGAAGATAGTAAAGTTAAAATTGAAGCTAAGAGGATAATGCAAGAACTCTCTTGAAAGTCGCTATCGTAGGAGGAGGAATAGTAGGTCTGTTCGCTTCCTATTACCTGAGGGAAGAGGACGTCACTATCTTCGAAAAGGAGGAACTAGGTCACGGCTCCGTCCACGCCGCAGGCTTGATAGAGCCTTTCAGGTTCGATAGGATAAACTCACTCAACATGATGAAGAAGATGCTGAGGTTCAGGAACAAAGGGGTAACAGTGATGAGAGAAGTGGACAGGAGATGGTTGATCACCCTGCTCAAGGAGATGGAGAAGACTCCCCCAGAGGAAGCTTGGGAGACCATGAGGGAAATGGCTTCGTTCTCACTCAAGGAGTACAAGAGAATGGCAGAAGAGAAGAACGACTTCCTCTACTTCGAGGATGGCCTCCTGGAGGTGTATTCTGATAAAACTGGTATGGAGAAGGGGGTCGAGGAGGAGAGAAGATCCCCGTTCAGGAACAAGTTCGAGGAGGTGGAGGTGGACGGCTTCGCTGGCGGGATATTCTTCCCCGAGCTGTCTAGGCTGTCCACAGAGAAGTTCGTTGAGAGGATGAAGAAGGAAATAGCACACGTGAAGGTGATCAAGAGGGAAGTGAAGGACCTAAATGAGCTAAACGACTTTGACGTGATAGTCCTGACCTCAGGTGCCCACGTAAGGGACTTCGTCGACGTTCCCCTCACCGCTTTTCGTGGGGTCGGTTTCAGAGTTGAGGGAAAGCCAGTCCTGAACTCGGCATTCGTTCACGTTGAGAGCGGAATAGCCGTGTCTCCTCTAGACTACGTTAAGGTCACCGGTGGTTTCGACGCTGACTTCTCCGACCACGACAGGAGGGACGAGATAATTAGGTCAGCGTCAAATCTAGTCAAGTTCGAGAAGGTAGTAGACGTCAAGTGGGGTCTCAGGCCTTGTTCTCCAGACGGGTTCCCCATACTTGGTAGAAGGGACAACTTAGTTGTGGCGACCGGGGCTTGTAGGTTAGGGTGGAGTTACGCCCCAGCCATGGGGATGTTCGCGTCGAAGCTAGCCAGAGGCGAAGAGAGGGATTACGGATACCTCTCACGTTTCCTACCCCCTAATCATTAGGAAATTGGTTTTACCTTCCTCCTGTGTCGGGTCGCCTCCCAGGATTACCACTTTTCCCTTGAGGCCCAGTTTCAAAGTTGTCTCCTCCACGATTTTCACTATTTCGTTCAAGTTGTCAACCTTCTTGACTACGAAAGGAGAAACCCCCCAACACAGCGCCAACTTCCTGGCCATCTTCTCGTCCGGGCAAAGACCTAATATCCTCTGTCTTGGTCTCATTCTGGAAACCCTCACGACTGAGGCTCCGCTCCTGCTGTGCACCGCTATGGCTTCAGCTGAAGACAGGTAGGCTGCCTTAACCCCTGCGATGGCGATAGCGTCGTCCTCGTTATCCCCCTTGGGTCTCTTAGCCCTCACATGAGGCTCAACTGCCATTATTGTATCGTGCAGATATTTAACGCTCTCCAAAGGGAAATTGCCCGCCGCAGTCTCATCGCTAAGCATGATCGCGTCTACCCCCTCAACTATCGAGTTCGCCACGTCTATCACTTCAGCCCTAGTGGGGACAGGGCTGTTAACCATGGACTCCAACACCTGCGTTGCTAGGATCACGGGCTTTCCCGCATTCCTTGAGATCCTGACTATCTTCCTTTGGACTATAGGTAAGTTCTCAAGACCTATTTCAACCCCCAGATCACCTCGGGCTACCATTACAGCGTCGGTGAAACTGACGATTTCAGTTATCCTTGACACTGCCTCTTTCTTCTCTATCTTGGATACTATCCACGACTTCTCCCCTACAATCTCCTTAGCTCTCTTAACGTCTTCGGGACCTAGCACAAAAGAAAGCCCTATGAAATCTGAGCCCAGATCTATAGCTTCCTTCATGAGCTTGATGTCGTTCTCGGTTAATCCGGCCTTCAATCTCGCTTCGGGTATGTTTATTCCTTTCCTCGATGTTAGGACACCGCCCTCGATTACCTCTCCCTCTACTCTATCCTTCTCCACAGTAAGTATCCTCACCTTTATTGTTCCGTCAGCCAGGAGAACGTCATGTCCTTCCTGAACAGCTTCATAAAACAAGGGATCTTCTACTGGTATACCATCGATCTGTGAGAAGGTTACCTTATCTCCTTTCTTCAGAACTACTCTCGATTTCAGGTCTCCTATCCTCAACTTCGGGCCGGGCAAGTCCACAAGGATTGGGACCTTGGTTTCCCTCACCTTCTGAAAATACTCTGCGTGGGAATCTTCATCACCGTGAGCGAAGTTGAACCTAAAGACGTTGGCATACCTAGACAGCTCTCTGGCCTTATCTATGGAGGACGGACCTAAAGTAACTACGATTTTAGTTCTTACGTCGGATACGAAAATTCCTACCATAATTACGATTAGAAAGAAGGAGGAAAAATGTTGTGATGAACCACTCGTGAAGGTAAGGAAAAAGTCCGACCTTCAATTCCAAGTTTTATTGAAAGAAATTGAAGATACAAAAAGAAGAATTTACTTCTAATACCCAGAGGAGGTATAAAACAAAATTTTTAAATTAAAATACTTCTCGTCTATATATATAATTAAAATAATAACTCAGTTTAAGCTACCACTCGTAAGGACAGAGCTGAGTTTCTTTCAATATCTTAGTCCTAGCATAACTACAGAGCATGCAAAGGTTATAGTTCTCATCTCTCTTATTGAGGATCCTAGACGCATATTCGCTTACAACCCCGTTGAAATCAGGGTTCTCCTCCAACTTTTTAGTTATAGGCGTGTTTCCCCTCTTTCCATGAAGATAGTAATTCACATCTGCAGTAGTTATGTCGAAGACCTTCGCTATCTCAGACTGCGTCATACCGCCCTCGCTTAAGCGTTTTATCAACATCACCTTTATGGCCGGTATTACGTCCTTCGTGGCCCTCTCACATGGTATGATTATCTTTCCCATATCTCAACACTTTATAATATGTTAGCAATTAGATTTCACGCATTTAAGTCTGTTATATTAATTTTTCTTTTTAGTAACTTTTTTATGTACTTATAAAGCCTCCCAAGTTCTAAACGTTTCGTAAGTTCTTTCCTAGTTAGACGTAATCTCTCTTTTGGAACCGTAAGAATATTTGCTTTTAAACATAATAACAAACATGTTAGAGATTAGACGTGCTTCCATGGACGATTTAACACATCTCATGGATCTCTATTCATCACTTACAGACGAAGACCTTTACATGAGGTTCTTCGTTTACCACAAGGTTAGCGAAGAGGAAGTGAGGCGAATCCTGACCCAGGAAGACCACATCACAATTTTGGCGTGTAGGGACGGAAAGGTCGTGGGAGAAGGATCCCTCTACGATAACGGCGAGTTCAGTTTGGTAGTGAGGAGAGAGCACAGGAGGCTCGGGATAGGGACCAGGATAGTATCTTCCTTGATCTCTTTGGCGAAGGAGAAAGGTTTACCCAGAGTGATATTTTATACGTTACCCAATAATTACCCCATGATAGCAATAGGGAGGAAGCTGGGTTTCTCCCTGAAGTTCGACGACGAGGAAGTAGTGGGGTCCAGGGCACCTTAGCTATATTTTTATCAGTACCGAAAATCTACATTCATGGTATCAGCAACAGACCACCTAGCCAATGAGAGGACCTTCCTGGCCTGGGTCAGGACCGGGATAGCGTTAATAGGGTTCGGTTTCGTGATAGCTAAGTTCGCGATCTTCCTAGACTTGATAAAAGAGACCAAGGACGTCTCTATATCTTCCTCAGTTGTTTACGGTGAAGTCCTCATCTTCATGGGGGCATTGACGATAACCTACGGGATTTACTCTTACGTAGCGGTAGAGAAGGACTTGCAGAGGGGAGAATACAAGTCTAGAAGCTTGCAGAACACCATATTCGCAGGATCGATAATAGTGATAGCACTTGTCATGTCTTTCCTTCTGCTGTGATAAGAGATATTTACTTTACATTCATAGATGGTAGCATGAAATTCAGATGGGCCATCGACCTAGCCCTTCTCCTGGTCTCCGGCGTCCTTATCTTCCTCTCACTCGGAAGTACAGGTAAAGCTTACGTCTTCTCTTCCTACGTGATGTACCCACTGATAGTCTTCATGGCTTTGATCCTTTTCATGATGAAGAGGTGAACTCATGAGCACGAGAAGGAAGGAGTTACTGTACGTCGCGGTTGTGATCGGGTTCTTCCTGCTGATGTTCAGGAACCTCATAGTATCTGGACCTTTCTCTATGTTAGATAGCGAGCCTCCACCTCTGAAACCTTCGTTCCCCCCTTTCTTCTCCCTGGCTGATTACGGGACCTTTGGGGACATTTCCATATCCACAGTGTTCTTTTACCTCGTGTCACTCTTTGGTACCCTCAACGCGGAGAAGATAGAGACCATTGCACCTTTCGTCCTGAGCGTGATCTCGTTCCACTTCGCAGTGAAGGAGTTATACCCATATAATCCTAGGAGGAAGAGGGAGATAGCCTACAAGGACTTCGTGATTTACGTTCTTCCATTCTTCTATGCCCTGAACCCGGCTTACTCTTCCATGCTTTACTTGGGGGACTCGCCGGGAATCCTGTTTTCCATGTCCTTCATGCCTATGGTCTTCCTGGGATCATACAGACTGATGAAGGATCAGAGCACGAAGAACTTAGCTTTCCTTTCGCTTTTCACAGTCCTTTCCAACTTGGTCTACTTCGAGGGGTTCCTCTTCTCGTTCATCTTTGAACTCCCCCTCATGGTCTTATCCTTGATGGAGGGGAAAACCAGAGCCGTACTACTGATGTTCCTCTCCGTTGTCATATCCTTCGCTTCGGAGTTGCCCGAGGAACTGTTCATCTACTTAGTCGACGTTACCGCATATAAGCCAATAGCCTACAAGATAACTTACGACATCTTCATTTACAGCGTCATGATATTCTCGATCTTCCTTTCCATGGTTCTAGTGACCTGGGCTTCTAGACTTTCCAAGGAAGGGAAAAGGGAACCTCTAGCATTAACCTTCGTGTCAGCTCTAGTCATGTTCCTCTTCGTTTACTTGATGCATTACCCCCTTGATATACCATTGGTGGGTTCGTTAGTCCTGACAATAACCACTTTCCCTCAGAAGGTGTTCCTTCTCTCATTCTCCCTACTCCTCCTTTCATTCCCCTTCTTCAGGTTCACTTGGGTGTTGTTTCTGGTATTGATAGTAGGTGTGTTTCTGCCTTCATATTCTCCTTTGAGCTCGACTTATCAGGAGCTGAACTTCTCTCCAACGTATCAGGTGATTCCTCAGTTTTATCAAGTTTACAGCTACCTCTCCTCTCATGATCCGTGCTATACGATAGTTGAAACCAACATTCAGACTTTCCCTTATAGAATCGCTTTCTTCTCATGGCCTGACGTTGTCAACGTGGTATGCTTTAACTATCAAGTAGCAGAAGAGGTGAACAATGCAACTAATGGGGTGAAATACGTGGTGACTTTCCTTCCACTCAACGACAGCAACCTCACTTTGATCAAGATCTTCCCGGGTAACCCAACAGCTTACCTTTACGAGAGTAAAGTATATCAGGGTTTGATCCTCTTCCCTAACGGAACAGGAGCAGGCGGAAAGCTGGTCGTAAATCAAGGACAAGTTCAAGTTAAAGACGGAAACTATACCGGTAACGTGATATTGCTCCTTGGTCGTTCCTTCTTTTTGAATGCTAAGAGTTACAACGGATTAGTCGAAGTCCACCTAAGCAGGGGTGAAGGAGAGGTCAGCTTTCAGAGGTATTTCTATTTCTTCTACGTCAGTCTCCCTGTCTCAATAGTGTTTTTCTTAATTCCGTTTTACTTGCTGTTAAAGGAAAGGGTGAAGCTTCGTCTTCACGGTTGGTTGAATCAATGGAGAAATAATACGTGAAGATATGTACAAAAGCTATATTCGTCCGTAGGAGAGAGAATGGATGGGAGGTTCTCTGAATGTTCACCTTACCTACATGTTTCCTGAGCTTTTACACAGGTGATTCCACATACATATTCTCATGAAGATCCAGAACTTCTAAAAGTCATGAGAAAAGTTTTTCCTCAGCCGAGTTAACTCTCCTCAGATGATGATCTTCCAGACTTAGTGAACTGTGATCGTTGGGTGCAAACTCTGAACCCTGGAGGAGAGAAACTAACCCCAATCTTATTCAATGCTCCCAACATAGCGACAGCGTTTTCACTCACCACAGGGATGCCAAGGTCTTCGTGTAGGTACTTCGAAGCCTCGTAAGTCGCCAGTGCTGTACACGCAATGTAAATAGCATCAGACTTCTTCACGGCTTCCATGTTCCTCTTCACTAGCCTGTATATCGTAAATACAGCTGTGTTGGAAATGTCAACTCCCCTGACCTTGTTGAGCCCGTCGTATCCCGTGATGTCGAACCCGTTCTCCTTAAAGAATGAAGCCTCCTCTAACGTCCTCTTCTGTATGTAAGGAGTAGCTACGAAAAGCCTTTTCACGTTTAGCTCTCTCAACACGGAAACAGCCTCCTCCTCTGGTAATACTAAAGGTTTGTTTGAGGCCCTCTTTATGACGTGGGCGTGTTTGTGAGTTCCGTAAGTCCTACCGTAGACTATGACCTCAGATACGTCGTTCAGCAGAGAGAAGACCTCCTTCAACTCGCTCTCGAATTCCCTTTCGTCCGTAGGTTCGCAACCCTTTGTAGGTTTCATCCTCGTGAAGTGGACTGTGACGCCTTCTGGAGCCATCTTCCAAAAGTCGTATTCCATCCCCGCGTTCCCTGCGGGTATAACGACGCCTATCCTTCCTCTTCCTCCTGGCATAGAAAAAGATAAGAGAAGACTTCTTTAAAACATTCCTCAGTGTACAAGAAAAAGCTCATGGCAACGGTAAAGGACTTCTTTCAATACTGGAAGAAGAGCGACGAGGACCTCCTAGAGGAGGTGTTGGAGGACTTTGACTTCAAGGTAGAGAAGGAAGGTGACAAGAGGTTCGCAGTGATAGGCGACAGCAAGGTAGAAGTGAAGAACAAGAAGAGTAGTGTTGTAGGGGTCTTCCTGGCTAACATACCTTACTTCGTCTACGGTGAAGGTGAGCTCATCTGGGACTTGCCCGAGAAGGTAGTTGAGATCCAGAAAGCCTCCATCAAACTCCTCGACTTCCCGTGTCTCAGACACGTGACTACGTTGGAGACTTACCTAATCCTAGAAATGGGGTTGAGGAGCCTCTACACTTCATGGCTTGGGGAGAGCACAACCATAAAGTACAAGGAACACAAGGTGAAGGTGAAGCACCCGACTTACAGGAGAATAAAGCTCTACCTGAGAAAGAAGAACTGGAGCGTGTATAAGGTGAAGGTGAACGGAGAGACCTTCCCCTTCTCCCAGGGAAGCTTGATTTCGTGGGCTAGCAAGTTCATAAGGGACGAGAAGGCCGACCTAGCAATAAGGCTAGCGATAAACATCAGGAACCTTCTTGCTCACGGGGAACTGGAATGGGAACTTTATCCGACGATAGAGAGCGTTAAGAGCTCGTCCTTCCTAGTCGCTATGATGTTCAGCAACTTGAAGCTCAGAAAGTGAAGGAAGAAAGACTAAGGAAGATTTTTTAACGGTAATTCACAGTCTAATACTGAGGGCCGGTAGCTCAGCCTGGAAGAGTGCTCGGTTTGCACCCGAGAGGTCCCGGGTTCAAATCCCGGCCGGTCCACTTTGAGGGGTACCTCCACACTTCCTTGTAGGGGGTACCCCCTACTACCTCCAAGTAAGTCTCAAATACCTTGTCTAAAGGAGCGACGTAACGCTCCCTTACGTTACCCCTATCATCATTCTCTAGCTTGTAAACATAATACTTGTTCCCTCTTTGACGTATCTTGTATTGCCCAGCTGAGAAAACTCTATAACCCATAATCTAGACTATGCCCCTTTCACGTCATGTAAGCTTTAAAGCACGGGGCTATTGCCATAAAAACGTGTTGTATTGAAATGATGTGGAAAGGATTCCTCACTGCTAAGACAAACTGAGTTAGTAACACGTTCAGTAAACAAAGTCTATCACGACTATCTTTCAATTCGCTCTCAAAAATAACGGCTTTCCCTGTGGCGAAGGGGACGCTCAAATAAAAGTACACGAAGTGAAAAGAAAACGTTAGAAACGGGGGTGTTGGAATACCTCCTTGCTAAGAAAGCAACTTCAAGGCGCTTTCGCTAATCAACGCTTCACGTCCTTTTTTGCGGATTAGGTAGTAAACGCCTTGTGGGTACTTCTTATTATTATATATGAAAGACTTGGGGATGTTAGGGGTACTTCCATCGCTAGCGGACTCTTCTAGATTTACGTCTACGTTATGGCTCTTCAGCTCTCCAAGTGGCGTTAACCACACCCACCCCACGATCTCATAATCGTCTGTAGGGGGTACCCCCTGATTGCGGGCCTGTCGAGCCCTTGACCCGGGTTCAAATCCCGGCTGCGGCGTTAATTTTACTTTAAATTGAAAGAGAGTTACGTTCTCTATAGATATAAGGGATTTGCAACAGCGAAGGATATTTTTGCAACACCCTCACCATTTAATAATAGAATGTGAGATTATGGTAAAGATTGACGTAAATAAACTCGATAGTGAGCAAAAAATCCGAATATTGAAGAAAGCTATAGAAAAATACGGGTTAAGTTATGTCGCACAAAAGCTAGGAATTGACAGAAGTACTTTATACAGATATGTTGCAGGCAAAGTAAAGAAGGTCCCAGATGAAATAATAAGCATCACTGCAGAGATGCTCAGTTTAGAGGAACTGAGCGATGCACTTTACGGTTTGAAGACTGTAGATGTCGATCCTACCACTGCAATGAGCGTAATAGTGAAAGCGCTAAAAGATGAGGGCTTCAGAAACTTCTTCCTAACACTGCTTTATCAGTATCTGGGAGATTATCTAAAAACTACTACTAACACTTACATCGTTAGTGAAGATGATGTAAAGAAGTTTGAGATTATACTCAACGAAAAAGCACTGAGCACTAGGAAGCAGCGAATGAGATACTTGAACCGGGCTCTGTCGGAACTGGGCTATGAATTATCACCTGACGGAATTAGAGAACTACTAAGTGAAGCTGAAACCCCTAACATTGCTAGACATATGGCCAACTCCTTAAAGCTCCTCATTAAGACGGTAGTGAGGGAGAAGAATATCAGTCTTGCACAATTACTTTACACGTCATTCAAAGTCCCCAGAGGAAAGTATAAGCATAAGCCAGAGAACCTTGATCTGGAGACGTTAAAAAAGATATTTAAAGAAATAAACCACTTAGGCGCCAAGACATATTTCTTGGTATTATGTGAAACGGGCTTAAGGGTAGGGGAAGCCTATAACATAATGCTGGACCAGTTGGATCTGGAGCACAGGGTAATTAAACTGATGAAGGAAAACGAAACTAAAAGGGCTTATATATCGTTTATACATGAAAAGACTGCGGAATATCTGAAGAACATATACTTACCTTATAGAGAAGAATTTGTGAGGAAATATGAAAATTCGATAAAGCAGATAGTCAATGATATTGAAAAGTGGAAACAGAAATTATTTCCGTTCCAACTCCCAGATTTGAAAGTATCAATCAAAGAAGCAATGAAGAAAGTACTCGGCAAAGAGTTCAGACTTTATGATATAAGGAGTTTCTGGGCTTCTTACATGTTGAAGAAGGGAGTAAGCCCTATGATCATCAATTTGCTCCAAGGGAGAGCTCCCCCGGAGCAGTTTAAGATCTTACAGAACCATTACTTTGTCATATCCGACATAGAACTGCAGCAGATATATGATAAATATGTACCTAAACTTTTAGATCCTCAAAAAGATTAGGTCTATTTCTTTACCTAAATATGACTCCCATAAATCCTTGTAGGCTAGCGGAAGAGTAACGATTAGATTATTTCCGTGTTTAAATGGACTCCTCGGACCTAGAGGAATTTCCTTACCGTTTAGTACTGCAATTATATTCCACTTTTTATATTGTATATATTCCGTATAGGACTGTGGGATATAGACGTAATATATGTAGCCGTTCTTCTTCCTCATTTTAGAAACAGTCACTTTCGGAATTAATAATTGTTGCAATTCCACAAGAAATCACCCCTTAAACTCCCCAGTTTCTTTGATTTTCTGCAGAACTAAGCTGAGATGTTTGTATTGTGCTTCAGCGTTATGAATTTGCAGTGCAATCTCTATAGCTCTCATTAAGATATTATTTTGCTTCTGAAGCTTTTTGTTTTCATCTTTTAGTTTTTCATTCTCTTTCTGCAAGGCTTCTATCTTCTTTTGCAGCGCTGCAATTCTGTTTTCGAGCTTTGTAATAGTGTTTATTGCTTTAGATAGTTGTAACTGCAGCTCTCTGTTTTCTTCTATTATCTGATTAACTGTCATTCTCAATATCCTCCTCCTGAAGTTTCTTGATTAACCACTCTAGTTTTTTCTTTGCAGCGAAACAGCTGCAGTAATCAACATCTTCATAAATATTTTGAAGCAGCATTAGTAGTGTGCTCTTCTTCATAGCTCCTGCACCCTAATTTCCCTATTCTGATAATTCTCTCCGATAGAATTTAGTCTGTAAACTCTGCCCTTATGATGCACACAGCTTAAGTAAAGTTTTATAGCATCCCTAATCGCTTCACTCCTATCTAGATTATTATTAATGCAGTATAAGTCGAGTTTTTGCAATAGTTCTTCATCAACTTTGAATGTTATTACCCTCATCCTTCTTCCTCCTCAACCTCTTCATCTAAGTACTCTTCCTTTTTCTGATCCTTTTTGACTTGTTTTTGCTGTCTTTCCTTTGCTGCTTTTTCATCAATTTCTATGTATTGCTTAGCTAAGAGTGCTAGAATGTAATCTAATCTCTCTTTTAGCAATGCAGCTTCTGATACGCTTAGTTGAAATGCAATCCTCTGCTCTCCCTGAGAGATAGATATTAGTAACGATCCGTCATCCGCGTATCCCTTATCGTTAATAGCAGCACTGTCAAAGCTAAGCTCTAGATATTTAGCTTTATGATCTTTGTCAAAATGAACTATCCTTAAGGCTCTTCTCATTAAATAACACCTGGAACCGTAACTTTTTCCAGTCTTTCGCAGTACTCTACGTCTTCTTTCAGATCTAAATCGTCTGCAAACTCCTTATCGTCCTCTGCTATTTTTAGTAAAAATACACACATGACATGTTTGCAGTCTTCACATAATTGGCTAACATGCATTACATGCCTGAACTTAACCCAACAGTTTGAAATTAGCTCCAGGGTCCTTTCATCTATCATTTTCTCACCTTCAAACACCAAATATCTAGTCCAGTAAGCGGATCCTCTTCCTCTATTACTCCCCCTTCCTTAACTTCATCTAACTTCTGCAATGCTTCTTGTTTGTCATAGCTGCAGAATTCATAACCCTTAGAAGCCATCCAGTTGATAATGTACTTCTCTTCATCTAGATTTTGCGGTAAACTGGGGTGTTCACTCATCTGCCTGAAGAACCTAAGTAGTAAACTATCCTTCTTCTCCTCAATAAGAGCTAACTGCTTTTCGTAATACTTCAGTTTATTGCCTACCTCAACGCTGTCGTATTCAATATTATTAATAATGTATTCTTCTAAGCTTCCTATCAATTCCTTAATTTCTTTAAAAATTCTGTAAGCAGCTCTGTCTACTGATATTAATCTCTGTGCCTTATAGGCTAGAGCATAAGCTTTCTCTAAGTATTGTTGCAAAGTAGAAGTAGTTTGCTCAGTCATTTCAACCAATCCTCCAATTTTTTATAATTTTGTAAGGTAATCTTCTTGCTTTTACTTTCCGAAATTCTGTAGCCTTTATCTCTCAAAATTTCTATAATTTCTTCCTCATACTGATCCACAATTTCTTCTAAATCTTTATCACTGAACTCGACATCATTGACATCCACTCTCGCATCATAGCAAAACGCTGCATATTCATTATAATATTTATCAGTGTAACAGAACTCCTCAATTTTCCTGCCAGGGATCCTCATTCCTCCCCACCTACCTTTTTAACAATTACGATACATTCTGGGCATAGTTCTTCAATTTCCAATTTTTTCAGTTGCATAGTTTCATAATCGAAGATTTGTCCTTCCAATGCTCCGTTAATCTCTTTTGCAAGCTCTTCACAGGGTGCTAACACTTCCAGTTTATAATATACTTTAGCAGTCGTCATTCCTCCTCAGCCTCCATTTCGCTAATGATTTGTAGTGCCTTCTTTGCCTTCTCTTTCACTCTTTCTATAAGCCACTTCCTAGCTTCTCCGTCAGCCTCCACAATCCTTAGTATTCTTTCATCAGATGGAGCATAGCCACTAAGGAACTTATACACTGCAGTTTTTGTTAACATCTTGTTCTCGACTAGGGACCAGAAATCACTTTCAAAAGTCCTTACAAACTCTATCTTATCTTCCTTATCTAACATGGAAATTAAAAAAACTAAATCTTTTTCCTTCCCTTCAACTGGGGAGTTTGCCTTTGAAACCATTTCGGTTAAGCTCATTTTTCTATTACCTATTAACTTCTAAGTTAGAAAGTAATATTTAAGCTTTTTGTTTTCTAACATCTAACATAGAAAATAGAATATATATAGAATTCAGCATAGATCTGTTTCATCTAACTCTCTCTTTTTTTAAAATAACAGATATAATATGGATCGTGACTACTATCTTGGAGCAAAATATGTCATATTGAAATTAAGAGAAAGGTTAGTCACTAAGCTTGATGAGAGATCGTATAACTTACTAGAAGATGAATTAGAAAAGATAGAAAAAGAATTGGATTTAAGATTCTATGTTTCTGAAGAGCAGAAAAAGGATTAACGTATTTCTGAGATCTTAGAAAAACCTATATCCTTCAGAACTTCTAGTAATTTTCTTCCTTTATCCGTAAGAATAACTACTGTACTTCTCCCTTTTTCTTCATATTTTATTAGATCTAATTGCAATAAATTCTTTTCTATTGTATTGTAATATATTCCAGGGCTTATTTTGGCCTTTTCCCATAATTCTGAAATAGTTACTGGTTCTTCTAATGTAGTAAGAATTCTGTATAGATGTTCACATCTGAGAGGATTCGATAAGTCTCGAGGCATAGTTCTCTTGTCTTCTAATTTGTAAGCCATAATTAAGATATTTTTTTGTGTACCTTATAAATTATTAGTTAAGACATAAGACTTATAAGTTAGAAATCGCAATTTCTAAAGTAGAAAGTAAATGAAAGAGCGTTCTAATCCATTAAGATGCGAACACGTAACAAAGGTATTAGAGAACATATATGGAAAACCGTTATCACTGTCAGAATTACAAACACTAACTGGGATCAGCCCTAGCGCTCTCTATTTTACTGTTCTCCCACAGATGCAGCAATTGGGATTAATAGAAGTAACGTACACTGAAGGTCTTCATGGATCCGTAAGAAAAATAGTAAACATAACAGAAAAAGGAAGAAAATTATTGGAAGCCTTAGTGGAGATCAGGGTTCAACAATGAGATCCCTCTTCTTTTTCATTATTTTCATTATACTAATTCTTTACTTCATTCTTCTTCAGATGGAATTTCTCTCAAGAGAGAGTGGTAAACTGGGGAGTTTAATGAGGTGAGGCTGATGATAATCGGTATAGGTAGAGGGCCTCTTGCAGATTTCATTACAGGATATTATAGTGAATATGTAGGAGAAATTATCTTCCCATACCCCGGATTCTATGATGACAAGAAATTATTGTTAAGTAGCAAGCTCGGCTATATCCCTTATTTAAAGAAGTTAGTGAAATTACATAATTATGTTAGGATAGCCTTATGGCCTGATTATATTAAGCCGAAAGTTGCTGCAAAGATAGTTAAGCTGGATCTATTGCGTAACATAGTATTCGTAGTTCCGGTACATTCTCTAAACGATATCGAAATAGGAGAAGAGTTAGAGAGCCAGGGTTTCGGGGTATTTTATGGATATGCTTCTGATGAGAAGTATAGAGATTATAGTCTTTCAGAATTCCTTACTGTTATAAAAGGAGATAAATGGTATCTCGGTGTCAGCAGTAAAAGGGAGCTGAAAGAAGCTTTAGTTAATAATTTTAACGGATTAGACGTTACAGGGTACTTATTTGGTCGTAACGAAGATAGAAAGGATCCCAAAAAGCTGCAAAAGATGTTAACAGAACTGCTAAGGATAATATCTAAGCCCCAGGGTAGGCAGCTCTCACTCTACGATTTCTCGAGTAAACTGGGGAGTTTAAGGAGGTGAGACAATGACTACGCTTCTTCCCTTTAAATCTAAGAACATTATAACAATATTTAAGGAATTATTAGCTGGTCCTAAGCTTGCAAAAGACTTGGCTGCAGCTATTGAGACAGAGAGTAAGGAGATTTATCCCAGGGTAAAGAGATACATAATAAAGGGCTGGATAACAGTAAAGAAGCTAAACAACATTAACGTTTATTCGTTGTCAGAGACTGCTAAGAAAATATTGCAGCTCCAGGGTAGTTTTGAGAAAGTTAAGGAGAAGGCCGAAAGATTGTTGGGAAGAAAGCTAGATGAAGATGAAGTAGAGGTTCTGAGAGTACTTTATGAAACTAAAGGCTATATTGAAAATTCACCAGATGAGACTATAGCAGAACAGATATATCATAAGGCAAAAGTAAATAATAAACATATCACATTGTCCAGGGTAGAAGAGATCTTAAAGGATTTCACGTTACATAAAATAATCTTTGCGTATAGACTAAGAAATGGCCAAATCTTAAAGATTAGGCTGGACAAATCACTTCTTGAGTGAGAGAATAACAATAAGCTTATACTATCAACCTATTTTCTCAGTTTTGTAATAAATTTTCAAAGTAACGTAAACTCCCCAGTTTAATTTCAAAAAATCTTTCTAAAGTGCAACTAATTTTCTGAATAAACTCCCCGTTTATTGAAATAAATTCTAATTTCTCTTTGTAAAGACTTGCTAATATATACTACTACTACAAATTTGCAAAAAATAAAAAACAAAAACAAACACTTTTACACTTCTTTCAATTTTACACATTTTTACACAGACTAACTTACACTTTTTTGAGACTAATTGAATTTTTTGTATTTTTTAGAAAAATTTTAGTGCGGATGAGAAGGCCTTGTTTACTTCTTTTCACCCTGGGCCTAAAACTTTCCACGCTTTCTTTTCACTTCTCAAAACTCTTAGTAGTAGTTATTACTAGTGTTGAATTTCTCTCAGTAAACTGGGGAGTTTATACAATTTTCAAAATTCAGTGAAGAAAAGCTTATTTAGCCTTAAGAGAAAGGTAATATTGAGGGACGGGTTCAGGCTCCAAGCCTTTCATCATGGGTCAGCCCTGGAACCTTCATCACTCCCGCCCCGATTTCTACTTCTGTAAAAACAGATTTAAAAACTTTTCTGTTTATTTCTCTATCCTTTTATTATCACAATACAAATAATATAACAGTCCTTTTATTTCATTATTTTCAATACTTTAAGATAAACTAACTATCTTTTATTTCACACTAAAAGAGATAAACTATTTTTCTACTTTTTTGCACACTAAATGCAAAATAACAATATATTATTATCTTCATAGAGAACTACTTTACAAAGAGAATTATGCACTTCATCACTACCTTGGGCCCTTTTTTGTTCCTTCACCAGGCCCCCCTTTAGTTTTGAGGTTAAGCAGTTGTTTTTAGGTTTAAGGAGTCAGAATAAGTTGCAGCAATGTCAGAGGTCCAGAATTAGTAGTTAGGTTAGATAATGGATCTGGTAGTTAGGTTAAGCAGAGGATATAGGATCTTGTAAGCAGCTTAGGTTTTTAGGCCTGGTAAATAGCAGCTAAGGCTATAGGACCCTGAGTAGGCCCTAAAAGCAGAACAGAGTTAATAGGTTTAGTATTTAGAAAACTCCGGAGCTAGATATAATGTAATTTAGGGATTAGGTTGGGTTAAGGGCGTTAGCCCTTATAGATTTTTATAAAATAATGTTCTATGTAAATTCTTGAAAAAGAGAATTAAGTTAAGGGCTAAGGGCAGAGAGGGAATTAGTTTATGCGCAGTTGTAAATTTGTAAGTTAAGTTTAGAACTATTTATAAAGAGAATTGTAAGTTAGAGGAGGGAAAGTGTAGTTATAGTAAAAATAGTTAGTAAGGTAAAAAGGATCTTGGAGCTGCTTAAAGAAAGAAGCAAAGCAGAGATAATAGTAAGCAAAGCTGCAGAAAAGAGAGAGTAAGTAGAATAATAAGCAGTTAGCAGTTAGAAGAGCTGCAAAAGAAACATAGTTTGAGGGTATAATAAAAGCAAAAAGTGAGTTAGAGAGAAGAAGAGAGTATAGTAAGATTTGCAAAGCAAAAATGTTAGTTAGAGAGTAGTAGTTTGTTAGAAAGAAGCAGTGAAGAGAGAGAATTGTTAGATAGTAAAGAGAGAAAGAGGTTAGAGGTAATAAAAGATGCTTAGAAGCATAATTGTTAGTTAGAAAAGAGTAAGCAGCAGAGAATAATAGTTAGAAGAAAGAGTAAAAGCAGATAAGCAGTTAGCAGATAGAGTAAGAAAAGATTTGTAAAGCAAAAAGTGGAAGCAGAAAAAGCAAAGCAGAGTTAGAAAGAGTAAGAAAAGAGTTTGTAGTTAAAAGCAAAAGAGTAGGCGGGCCTTGGGCCCGAAATTAGGGGGTATAGAAATTTAGAAAGAGAGTTAGAGAAAAAGGGGGGATTTGGGGGTATAGAGATGAAATGCGTACGCTTAAACGCCTATTATTCGCTTATACAACGCCTATTTTACACTTATATCACGCTTATTTTACGCCTATTATGTATGCATACTTATTATAGCTTATTCATAGTTATTACTCTATATAGAGAAGTAGTAATGTTTTGTCATACATATTGTTTCTAAAAGATATTATTTACTATGAATACAGAAACATTACAAATTAATAATATAGCTTACTATATATAGAGAAACAATGATTTTGCTTTTTAAATAAGCATATTGATGAAGGAAAATGTCTGCAGATCAATACTCTTCAACTCCTCCTAATACAAATGAAAATAAAGTAGTAATTAGCAATGAAAATGAAAGGAAAATGATAAATAGTAATAGTTCTCAGTCTTCTACAGTAAATGGCAATTCTGATCAAAGTGTATCAGAGAATATTAAGAAAAATGAAAGGAAATCTAAGCGTGAGAAGAAAGATGAAAACGTATTATACTTAACTGTTGAGGATGAAGAGGAACCTATTCATATTAAGATAAAGAGATTAATTCCTAAGCTTATTGATGAGTATGTAACTACTTACAGGAAGCCTATAAGGAGATCCAAACTACAAGATCTAGTTTTCGGCTATGATGAGAAGTTAGCAAAATTTTACGAGGAACAGAAGGAAGCTGCAGTAGCAGTATTCAGTTTTGCATTAACCAAATTAGTCAGGGAAAAGAAAGTTATCAAAGTTAAAGACCCAGACAAAAAGAGGCCTACTTATTTTATCCTGCCCAATCATGTAGAGATGTTTAAGAAATAATGCCTATTTCCGAGGTAACTCCGTTATCGTAAGCTACTATAATTTTCTTTTCCTTCTTGCTAACTGCTATTATACTATCTTTTCTATTTATTATAGCCCTTAGTTCAAAAGACGGAACTTTATATTCTTCTCCATCGATTTCTATCGTACTTTTAGTTTTATTTATCCTAATTATCCTACCCTGGAGCGATAGAACTATCGCTCCATCTCCTTGTAAACTCCCCAGTTTACCGTCATTGCTCTGGGCGTTAGATGCTATAGTATTATCTGTTGCAGCATTAGTCTGAGTTATAGTTTGCTGCTTATTCTCATTCGCTGTTAACCCCCCGGTTAACGTCTCTGGTCCTTTGATATTATTGTTATTAGTAGCACTAGTTACAGCTTTAGTTTCGCTCTGCTCTGGTCCTTTTGACGTAAACTCCCCAGTTGACTGTGATTCCTTCTGTGTCTCTTCAGTTTTTTCTTCTACTTTCTGTACTGTCTTCTCTCTAACTTTTAATGCGAATATCTTTACTTTCTTCTTCTCTTCGTCAGAAAGTTGGTTATATAACTGCTGCAGTTTATCGAAACACTCAGCATAGGTCCAGCTGTGTACTTCGGTGAAATCTTTCACACTTTCTTTGCGCCAGTTACGCACTACCTGCTCTGGGTGTACACTCAATTCATTGCAGCTCTCTATCTCAATAGCGATAGCCCTGTCATAAAGTGGCCTTAGTGAACTTTTATCGATAGGGATTGCTACTAAATCTGGCCTAGAGCTTAACTCTTGTGACTGCTTAGCTGGAGCTACGTAATATCCCTGCTTCATATAGCGTAACATCACTTTCATAGCTAGTTTGCGTCCTTCTTGCGAAGGAGCGGCCGCCTTCACATTTCCGAATAACCCTTTACCATAGTATAACACTTTCTTATTGCCCTCCTTTTCAACATCAATATAACCCAACTTCTCTAACTTATTTACAACGTCATTTACCTTATCCCTATCCAGGCCTAATTCCTTTAGTAAGTCTACTAAATACATCTTCTTCCCGTTCTTGAAGATGTGGTAGAGGACAAGCTGTTCCAGTACTTGAGGTTTCTCTATGTATTTCATAATTGGATTTACTATACTCTCTATGTCTTCATTCTTCGGCACTTCTCCAGTCGCGTATTTCTGCATTCTCTCTATTACCTTCTTCAGCTTCTCCGGATCCTTTTTAGTGGGGACGTAGTTTATCTTAACCCTTACTGGAACTACCTTATCCCCTTCTTTCCTCGGTGTAATAATTACTACTGCTTCGCCTACTCCTAAACCTGGCAGCGTCTTTTCTAGTTCGGAGCCGAAATCTGGGAATATCTTTGCAAATGCTTTGGCGTCATCACCTTGTTCCTTCATTAACATCTTAACTCCCGTATTACTCATTATTGATTTAATTAGTGACATATCTAACTGTCCAGTATGCTGGTGCGCCATTATGATATGCATTGCATATTTTCTAGCTTCACTTAAGATATCGTCTATCACGCTAAGGGAAGCGATATTTTGGAACTCGTCCATAAATGCTATGATTGGGATCCTTTCCATATTCAATGCAGCTCTAGCCAACGCATAATACCACGTCTTAAAGATCCATCCAGCTAATATTAGAAATGAAGCGTCATTTCCTACAGCTGCTTTCGATGCGTTTATTACTATAATATTTCCAGGCTTGAATAACTCATTATCGTCTATCTTTGTCTTACTGAATATCTTAAGTAATAATGGATTTGTCCCTAGCATTTCCAACCTAGAGATTGCGGATAAGAAACTTTGCTCCTGCATGTTCTGGAACATTTCTAGCTTACTTTCCCACGTAGGGTCGTCTACCGGCAAATCTATTTCCCCTGTTCTCAGCTTGTAGATGATCCTGTAAAGGTCCCTAAACGTGGGTTCTGGAGTTTTTGAGTAGAGCAATTGCATTGAAACCTGAATGATGTACTTAACATACACTGCAGTGTCCTTAAGGCCGAATAATTTCTCGAATATCTCCATAACGTTGCTGAAACCTAACAACAACGCTTGTTCTTTATTAGGCAAATTGGGCAAAGCTAGGGGATTGATTGAGAGAGGAGCCTCAACTGGGTGGAAGTATATTAAATTCTCGTTATCGGCGAAATAGGAGGCTACTTCTTCTGCCATATCGCCGTGAGGGTCGAATATCATTATTATTGCATTATTGTATGCCTTCCTTATTGATGTTATCAGAGAGATTATGGTTGTGGTCTTCCCAGCTCCAGTCCCTCCGATAATATAGCCGTGCCGGTAAAGGTCCTCTAACTCTAACATATATGGTTTGCTAGAAGGTACCGTTTTTCCTATTTCAAACCCATTTCTGTTAGGGGGAAGTTCTGGGAGCACTCCTCCAACTACGAAGTTCACTGGGATAACAGATGGATTAGGAATTACCGCAACTTTACTTATTTTGTCCTCGTCAATCCAGAGCCATCTCTTGAGTTTTAATGAATGAAACCTTGGAACCCTGGGGATATTATCTTCCCAGCCCTTAGTTTTCCTTATTTCCAACCTCAATTTTCTACTTTTAGTTAGAATAAATTGTTGGAGCTCTTTCGCTAGCTGTTTAATTCTCTTCTTATCATCTGAAAGAACGTAAGGCTGCAAGTAGTAGATGTTGTCTTTCGCATACTGCTCTAATCTGCTAGCTAAAACTTCTCTTTGACGCTTACCAATTACTGATTGATTTCTCTTTAATTTATCAGAATACTTAAGGAATATCTCGTTCAACCTAGGACGGCGTACAATAAAAAAATAAAACTCACTGAGTTTGAATAAACTAATGAAGAGATAAGAAATATTAATCCACTTAAAACTGAAAGAATAAAATCATATAGCCGAGTATTTACCATGTAATCCGTTAAAAAACCAGAAATTACTGTCAGATGTTCTAACAAGTACGCAATACTCAGAAGAACACCCACTAAAATAATGTTCTTGCTAAATAGAAAAACATAAGCCGGTAAAATGAAAGAAAGAGCTAAATACGGTTGTATGGAGTGTTGAATGAGATAAAGTTTAACGTCCCTATTCTTAAAAATATTAAATCCCATTACATTTCCCCAAATTCAGCTAACCTAGGATATCCAATTTTAGAATTAATATATTTAGCCACCTATTAATCTTTTCCTCTTCTATGATTAAGCTTCCATCTTTATCTAATTATTTAAATAGTATAAGGCTCGGAGCAGAAATACTGCCGGATATATCAGGCGATTTACAGCTTACATATAATATTATTAAAGCATATTTAGAAATTGAAAACAACTAAAGACTATAGTACTTATGCCTTATTTTGGAAAAGTTCTTACACTATGATTTAGTGGCATCTCCTTAGTCTAAAGCTATAAACTTTCCGAAAGCACTAGTGTAAACACTAGTTCAAATAACAATTTATTATTTTCCTTATCCTAAATTTTTATACCACTGATTTATATTATAGGTCATTTATATTATTCTGTAGTAAATTCATATATTATTCTCATGTTTATAGTATTATTATTTTACGATTTTATCTTCAATCTTTACTTTATTTTCTTCTATTAAGTCAAGTAATTCAATTACACCGTAACCCGCAGAATTATTGAGAACTATATCTGCAATTTCTTTTATGCAAGGAAGAGCGTTATTTACTGCCACTTTAATATCGACTTTTCTAAATAATGATATATCGTTTTGTGCATCTCCTATTCCTATACTAACGTCCTTACCTAAAATCCTAAATACTTCATCGATTCCAACTCCTTTATTTATTTTAGATGAGAGAATCATTGCGTCTTTTGTGTTCCACTCTATTTTCCCTTTTTTCACTATCTTTTCTAATAATGCCTTCTTATCATAGCTATTATCTGCAAATATTATAGTTTCTCCTTTAGAAAATTCTATTTTTTCCTTATATAGCTCCTCAGATATCTCATCCATGTAATCTATCCAT
The DNA here is from genome assembly GCF_008326425.1 of Sulfuracidifex tepidarius. Taxonomy (NCBI): domain Archaea; kingdom Thermoproteati; phylum Thermoproteota; class Thermoprotei; order Sulfolobales; family Sulfolobaceae; genus Sulfuracidifex; species Sulfuracidifex tepidarius. The sequence goes on along the minus strand of NZ_AP018929.1, from coordinate 1,279,041 downwards.
TCTCTTTCAACCAGATTTATTTCTCTATCAAGGACTATTATTCCCCCATTTTCCAAAATCCAGCCAGTTGGAGACAATTTGCCAGAAAGCTCATAAATTGTTTTTCTCCTTATCCCTCCAGTATTTTTCTTTTCTCTTCCTGTTACTACAAAGAATTTTCCCCCGTTTCTGACAAAGGCGTTTACTCTGTCAGCTACTTCTTCCCTTATTTCAAATCCGTCTTCCTTCATTGCCAGAGTTCTATCGTAATCGGAAAATATAATCATTGTTACCAACTTGACTTGATGATTTTTAAATCTTATTAGAAAAATATCAGTTTCAGACTAAAAATAGTGAAAGAATATACTTAAAAGGTGTAAATTCTGATATTATCTATAAATAAAGTTAAAGTCTTTTTTAATTCTATAGAACATTTTATAAAATATTAACAATCGTATACAAATTATATATAAAAAGGTTTTATTCATTTGTATAAGTTCAAGATTTTAAACATTATGAGTGTTTATCATTTAAAATCTGTTTCATGAACGAATATAAAGGATAAAATCTTATTTCTTAACCCGTGAACTTTAATGAGCGACAAGGTAAATTACGAAATATTAGATAATACGAAAGTCAGATCTTTCCACAAAAGGCTAACAGTTTTGGCTGCTTTAGGACCTTTCACAGACGCATTCAATGAATTCGGTGCCTCAGTTTCTTTATTAGCTGTCTCAATTTTATTCCATTTAAGCGCAGTAATGACTGCAATAGTTGTAGCAGGATATTGGGTAGGAGTTGCAGGAGGAGCAGTACTAGGCGGTTTGCTTTCAGATAAATTCGGTAGAAAGGAATTGTTCATTTACGATACTCTTGGTATGGCTATATTCGCTTTATTGAGCGCAGCGTCTTTTGATGGTATATCTTTCTTCGTATTCAGGTTCTTCTTGGGAGCTTTTATAGGAATAGACTATGCAGCTGCTGTACCTTTAGTCTCAGAATACGCTCCAGCAGGAACTAGAGGAAGACTACTGTCAATGGAGAAGGTATTCTTCATGTTGGGTACTATAGCTACTGTCGGTATAGGTCTAGGATTAACAGCAGTAGTTGGCGTTTTAACTGCATGGAGAATTGACTTTATCATTGCAGCAGCACCTCCAATAATACTTCTATTATTAAGGAGAAAAATGCCAGAAAGTATAAGATGGGCCGCAGAAGTAGGCAATAAGAAGAAAGTTGAGGAGGCAGTAAAGAGATTAGAGAAGTGCGGCTTAGAGCCTGAGGTTAATTTTGACGCTATTCAAGAGGAAAAACCTTCATTCAAACAAAATTTGAAAGCATTCTTTAGCAGAACCTATGCTAGACAAGTGGCCTTTATCTTTTGGATAGGTGCTGCATATGCTTTGACAGTTAACCTTGTTTCAGTGTATTCCAGTAAGGTTCTTTCGGATTTAGGAGCTTCGTCATTTGAGTCTTTATTAGGTACGTTAAGTATTGATATTCTAGGTACCTTTGGAGTTCTAATTACAGTGTTTGCTGCAGACAAATTAGGAAGAAAAATCTTGGGAACGTTAGGTTTCGGTCTTTCCGCAATTCCTTTAGCTGTACTTTACGTAGCCTATTTAATGGGTATCCTATCGATTCCTTTAGTAGTAGCAATGTTCTCTTTGTTCTTCCTTATAAATGTAGGATTCGTAGGTACTTTACAATACGTTCCAGCAGGAGAAGTATTTCCTACCAAATTAAGGGGATTGTCAGTAGGTTGGGAGAAATTATTCGAATTCGGTTTAGCTTTACCTGCACTGTCACTATACGCATTTCTGGGAGTAGCTAATTCTCTGCTTTACGATATAATTGTCGCAATAATTGCTGCAGCAATATACTATTTCCTCTCGTTAGAAACTAAACAAATGCCATTAGAAGAAATACAGAGAAGATATACTGGAAATGAAGGAATACCAAGTTACGCACTAAAAGACATAACAAATAGTAAGGATAATGATAAGTTATAATCTTTTTTATTCTAAAAACTTAAAATTATTTTTATATGAAAATTATTAAAAGAGATAATAAAGGACCAATTATTAAGCTATCTATTGCAAGCATAGGACTCCCTATGGATATTACTATACCCACAAATAAAGGCGCTATCATGGATCCTATCTGAGATACTGCATTAGCGAATCCCATAGAAGTTCCTGCATTTTCTTTACCCATTATTTTTACTACTATTGAATCTGTAGGAGGTCTATACATAAAGGAAGATATTCCTAGAATAACACTAATTGGCATGAGAAAATATGGATTCTTTATAAATGATACAATAATTATTGAAATAATAAAGAGAATTAATGAGGTTTTAACTAATTTAATATCCTCGATAATCCTCGAAAGTCTCCCAGAAAGTATTATAGAAAATACTTGACCTACTGCATATAATACGAATAAAATTTCAGAAAGTCTTTCAGGTACACTATCGTAAAGAACTAAAAAGGGGAATAGCCACGATGACGTCCCCCATGTACCCCATAATTCTCCAGCTCTTATAATTGAGACCTTACCTACCCTTTTATTTAGTATAACTTTTCTAGCACTCTTTGGTTTACTAACTTTAACATTAAGAAAGAATGATAAAAGAGACGTCAATATTAATCCTATAAATATACTAATATAAAAAAATTTCCAATAAATCAAGATAATTCCAGAAAAAATAGCTAAGAGAAGTAAAACTATTGGAGCTGAACTCTCCAGGAGCGCTAAATAAGGAGTTAATGGTCTTTCCAGTGAGGAAACAATTTTTACTGATGATGGAAAAAGTCCTGCTGTTAAAAGACCTTCAATAAAGTATAATAAATAAAGCTCGTAAATACTTTTTACAAATATGAAAAATGGTATAAAAATTCCTGAAAGCAACGCTGAAATAAATATTGAATTTTTTGGTCCTACTCTATCAATAAAAATACCCCATAATATTGAACTACTCACGTAACCTACATAAAAAAGGAAGAGTACTGTTCCTATTTCCACCGAAGTCATATGAAGAATATAAGCGAAAGTTACTGCAACAACTCCCCAACTTAACCTTAAAGCTAATTGAAGGAATGTTGCAGTCCAGCTTAAACCTAAAGAAAATCTCATAAAAAATGAGTAGAATGAAGATTTTTAAATTTGTTTAAAGTTGGAAATACTTTGAAACGGAACATTAGGATTTTAGAACAAAAACTTCATGTTTTATTATCGAAATAAGTATTAAGTTTTCACAATGTTATTTGTTCCATTAATACTCTCATTCTTCTAAATACTTTTTATGAATATGCCAATTTAACAGCGTAAATAACTCGTCTGTACATAGTTTTTAGTAGGATAGTTTTAAAAAATTTTAAGACAGTCTATATTACTAAAATTTTCTAGTGAATTTATATAAAAAATTATAAAGTTAATAACATCCTCAATATGCTAATTGAAAAGATATAAATACTCATTATTTAATCTTTGAGATACAGATTCAGTGATTAAAACAGATAATGTGAACTAAAAGTATAAATATATGTAGATTTAATGTATTATATGCAAACATGTCCCATGTGTGGAGCAAAATTAACAGAAGGTTTAAGTTATTGCGAAGCGTGTGGAGCTGACATTAGTATATATGATCAAGTATCTGACCTCCTCCCCGCCCTAAAGGGCGAGGGTTCCCTGAGGTCTCAAGGGTTACACCCCTTTACGGGTGCTACTCCGTTATGAAATACTAGGAAAGACAACGGTTTTTTAGCCGTCAACACTACTTTGTCTATCGCTTTCTTAAGAATGTTTAAAGCACCGTTCAAGTCGCTGTGCAATCTGTGACCAAGTGAACAATTAACGACTCCCCTCGGATACCTTTTTACCTCCACGCCATGGTATGCACAGTATTTCGAAGTATTATATTCAACAACTTCAAACACTCTCATCCCGTACTCTTGAGCCTTCAACTCGATAGCATCCATCAGTTCACGGTAAGACCACAGATTGACTGTGAACTTATTACCCTTATCTTGTGCTATATTGAAGGGATAACCCAAGTATATGGCTGAAACTCCTAGCTCATGGAGAGTCCTTACCAAGTGGAACGCTAGGTTTCTGTACAGATGCAAGAGACGTCTTGTTAGTTTCTTGAACAACCTCCTCTTCTCTCTTGTTAATTCAGCGCGTGCCTCGTCCTCACCCAGATCTTTAGTTTTGTCAACAAGGGACTGGGCTTGCGCTATCCTCCTTTGAAGGAAGAAGTAGTCCGCCTTAGCCCTAACACCCTTGTAGAGCAACCATGCGTCGTCAACTACAACACTTGCCAGGACGTTAATACCTAGGACTCATACTGTTTATAGGTCTATTCTGTGGGGTCTTTTGCTTTCTCTCCCTATAGGTGTTTTTCTTTATTTAGTTTTTCCTTCTGTTCTTTTCGTTCTTTCTGTTATTCTTGACGGGTTGTTAGTTGGCCCTTCTCATATGCTTTTAGACGTATTTACAGAGAGAGGAATTTACCATAAGTTAAAAGGAAGGTGGAGGAGGATTGCCTTAGCTCACTTCTCTTATGATAACCCGCTTGCCAACGGTTTAGCGATATTATTAGGAGTATTAATGCTATTTGCAGCAATGGAACTGCATAGTTATCATTACTATTACTATTATCACTATTACAAATATTATTTCTAATGAGATAGTAATCGTACTAAAATAAAAACAGAAAAGTTTTTAAATGTGTTTTTTCACAAATAGAAATCGGGGATGAGGGGATGATGAGCACGACACGAGTTGACCTATGATAGGCCGCCGTTGCTCTGACCTGACCCCCTCATCCCTAACTTATTCTTACTTTCCTAACTATTAAGCTTTCTTCTCATTGAATTTTGAAAAATTGTTAAGTAAATAGTATAAGCGCATATCTGGGATCCCAAAGGGAAAAATAGCGTGAGAAAAATTGAATAAACTTCCTAGTTTACTGAATAAAAATTCTATTTAACCTTCTTTTCTAACTCTTCAACTCTTCTCTTCAACTCCTGAAGTTCCTTAACTATCTCTTCCGAACTCATTTTATTTCCTTCCTTTTCCTTCATATAACACTCGAAAGCCTCTTTCAACACTTCATAAACGCTCACTTTCCTCTTTTCAGCTTCATCTACTATCTTCTTCCATAACTCGTCGTCAGGGAAGTAAACTGACTTGTAACCGGGTCTAGGCATTTTACCTCAGTATACTTTACTGTACTTTAATATAAAAACTTTAATGTACCACAATGTACCACAAGGTTTAAATATCTGAAAGTACAATATGGTACATGGCGGGGTCAAATGATGAGGGACGACGGGCTGACCCATGATGAGCTTGTTGCGAACTGACCCCGCCTTATACTTCTTTGTACTTTATAACTAATAACTTTAATCCTGCCTGGATCCTCGATTTTTTGTTTGTTTGGGCAAGCTCTCGCGTGAATGTAAATAACATTAACAAATATGTTAATCCTGAGTGGGTGGGATTAGAAAGTTGTTTTTTACAGCGCTGTTAGGATATTAACAAGTATGTTAATCCTACTTAAGGTTTATTAAGGGGATTTTACACGTTAAAATATTGTGCAAAAACTCCAGAATACTGAGAAAATATTGATAATTTTATCTCACGGCTGTGCTACTTTAGAGCGTTTAGAGGAAAAGACTGGTATCCCAAAAGAAGAACTGCTCGTTTATCTGACCAGACTGTACAAGAGGGGATTAATTTACCGTAAGTGGCAAAAATACGGTGGTAAAAAGTTCCGGGAATACTGTTTAAAGTACAGAGACGAAATTTTGCGTTAACCGGGGGGTAAACGCTTTGAAACGTCTTACGAATTCTGCTACTATTTTATTCTACTTTTCTTTTACAAGATGATTCTATTTCTACTTCAACGTGCAACAGAAAACGTTTCTAAACCCCGTTTTACTGAAACACTATCTAGCCTGTCGAGCCCCTGACCCGGGTTCAAATCCCGGCCGCGGCACCTGATATCATAATAGTCCTTTACGACCTGGTCTAAAGGTGCTATGTAATTGTCCCTCCTCTTACCACTTAAGTCATTCTCTATAGTGTAAACGTAATACTTCCCCTTGACTTCCCTTATTCTTATATCACCAAATGTGAAAGTCTTATTTATTACCCATTACCTTGTTATCAGCACGTCGTTTTAAAAGCCTTGATAATTATCATATCAGACGTGGTTATGAAAGTACGTGATAAGGATTCCTCAGTATTGGGATAAATTGAACTGTGAAGGTTTTTCTAATTAAATTATACTATAAGAGAACTTTATTATCACGCAGTACAACTAACGTGCATTAAGGGATATTTCTATACACTAGCATAATAATATTATCGTTTTGCAGTAGTCCAGATAATGTAATCTTGATTCATTTACTGCTTGATAGAAATTTTAATTAAAGAAAAATAGACATATAGGAAAAAATTATTCTCCTATTACTTTAGGAGGGTTACCTTCTTAGCAAGAATACTGCCGCTATAGCTACAACAATAATTACAATAACTATTACTACTAATAGAGTGATATTCAACCCACTTGAAGAAGTTGTAGAGGTTGGAGTTTGAGATTTCAGGGTTGTTACAGGCGAAGTTGCGGTTGTGGAAGAGGTGCTGGAGGTCGTAGTAGCTGATGTTGTGGACGTTGTAGATGATGTAGCTGTGGAGGAAGTTGTTGTAGATGACGTTGTGGTTGTGGAAGAGGTGCTGGAGGTCGTAGTAGCTGATGTTGTGGACGTTGTAGATGATGTAGCTGTGGAGGAAGTTGGTACAACGTTAGGAGACACTACAGTCAAGGTTATACCGTTAGGGAAGTTAGGTCCTTGGACATAGACCCACATTCCGTGAACCTGACTACCAGGGACATATACCTCCATGAAAGACGAAGTCATATAGAACTCTAAGCCTTTCGAGTTTCCGTACACTATTCCGGAAGCTCCGTCTGGTTGAAGATTGTATGTATAGTAGTAAGTTTGATTCTCGAACGTGTAACTTACATTTCCAGAGCTAGTTCCTTCTATGACCTTCACGATATCTTGCTGGTTCGCTACATCCTTTAAGAGCAGTAAGTATCCATTGCTCACGTTCTGCACACATACATATGACCCGTTAGGTCCGGCAGATGAGAACGAGGGGGTTTCGAGCGTGCCTGTGAGTCCATAACTAACGTTGACTACAACAAAGTATGGCACATAACCTGTTAAAGTGCCATTGTAATTCAAGAGGAAAGCTCCATAGAAGTAGTATATTCCCTGAGATAGGTAATCAGGTATTGCGACGAATTGAGTTTCGCTTGCCTCATAACTCTGTGAGGAACTTGGGAAGGAAGTAGTCTCTTCAACGCCGTTGACAAATGCGTTTGTGACTAAGTTACCTGAGGATTGGACGAAAGTTAGGTTCCCCATTAAACCTGAGGGGACGTTGTAAGTCAAAGTAACGTTAAAGGAAAGATACTCCCCCGGCTTAGCGCTCACTAACTCGATTCCATTACTCCCATTCACGTAAACCGTACCTTGAATCGCTTGACTTACGTGTACTACATCGACTGAAAAGCTCTGACCGTCCAGTGATACGACGTCTTCTCCCACAGGAAGCGTAAGTGTGACTTCCTTGAACGAGAGTGGAGGAACTGAAACTGAAGCACTCTGCATTCCATTGACCTCAATTTCACCGCTTCCCACGTCATTTCCCTGATTTATCACCAATACGTTAAATTGAGCGGAACTTCCCGACGTTGGAACAACGTTTGAACCGTCAACTCCTCCTATTGACAAGGGAGCTAACTGTAGGTTGGACGAAGTAGAAGATGTAGCACCGATGGAAAAAGACGCCAGGATCAATCCTAGGACTAATGAAAAAAGCAGTGTGCCCAAGACCTTCCTGTCCTGAAGTATTACTTTAGGATTCTTTACCTCTTTCAAGATCTTAACCTTCAAATGGATTATTCTCAGACTTAATCTAATTCTTTTCCTACCTTGTATTATGGAGAACTGTAGAAAAGTCTCCTTAAGACTCATTCAATTTTATATCGATTCCATTGTATACAGAAATATACTAAAGTATATATAGTGCTAGCTTGATTGAGAAGGCAGGGAATTCAAATGAACAAAATAGTAGGACTAGCCATACTAGGTATTTTCTTAGGATCTGTGTTAGTGGGAATACTCCCTCTAACCACAGCAGCAGCGCTATCATACCCAATTAAGTTCGGAAGCGACAACCCATCCGAGATATACACCTTACCGGCATCTAACGTTATTCCCTACTACAATGGAAAAATGCCAGGAGGTTTAGTTAACCTCTTCATAATGAATACTTCTATGTTCAATCCTAGTGCGTTAACATTCTACCTCTACTATCCTAACGGAAATCTAGAGAGCGAAGTAACATTATCAAGCATAGTTGGATACCAAAACTTGACTTACTACTCACCCAGCCTAAGCTCGATGCTGTTTGTGATAAACGCAACACCGTCAACCGGAACAACTGAGTCAGTAAAGGAGTTTGTAGGAGCTATACCTAACGTAGGAAACTACGTGCTAAATGACACAGGTGCAAAAGTCAGCTCTGTAAACGAGATAGCACTTCCAGAGATTTTTGATCCTGCAACAATACAAATTGGAGATGTGCTAGTAGTTGACTACTCCGGTTCAAACTACACCTTTGGTGTTGGATCTCCTAATAACATGATAGTATCATTGGAAAATGGATTACAAGAGAACGGATTCTTCCCAACTAGCAACTACGACGAATTTGCAGGAAGACAGAACGGGTCCATAATAGTAAGTGATCCAAGCGCCTATGATGCTGGCTTAACTAGCGAAAAATTATTCCTCAACCTAACATACTCTCCACAGTACCCAATTACAGTATACTTCAAGGTCAATGGAATAGTAAATAACACAAAGGACGTAATGGTATATAACTCAGCCGGTCAAGAAATATATGGACCAGCTATAAACAACTTCTACGGATCTACTCTAGCTCTAACCGGATTATTTAAGGCAATTGCGTATGAAAACGTAGATTCAGTATATTCCTATAACCCAATTTTAGGAAATGTTTCAATATCTGCTGGAACTCCAAGTCCCACATTCGCTTCCTACCCAACGGACGACTTCAATGCAACTCCACCTACAGTAAATAACATTACTACTACATTAACTGTAAACGATAATGCTACATTGCAGTCCTCTGGCTACGCCAGTGGAACAGAAAACCTGTTCAACATTACTATATACTTCTCACATGTTAGTGCTAATGCACCTGCAGACTATATAGCATTCAACATAACTCCTGATTACCCATACCTGATTAACAAGGTAAATGTAACAATTAACGCATCAGCAATGCTGACATACTCTCCATCCGCAAAACCAGCGTACGTGATGACATTCTCCACTGAGTCTGAAGAAAGAGGAATAATAACTGGAACAGGATACAGTGCATTAGGTTTAGATGGTGTAGGATATCACTCAACTGGTAATTATCCACTTCCAATAGCAATAGGAGTTCCTGGAGTAGGATACATAGCCCTAGTAGAATTTGGAATATGGGACAACTATACAGTAGTGACAGTAGGAGGATATGATCAGCTTAACGTTCCGTTCAGCAATGTCTATCCATACAGAGCAGAAGTTCTAACTCCACAGTTCGTGACATATCCATCCTCACCAGTAGTAAGCTCCTTATCTCCATACTGCCTTGGAGTAGAGAACATAACTGTTAAGGCTCCAGACGACCCATTATACACCGGTTTCACAGCAAACTCAGTTAACGCTCCATCAGTCAACGGACAGTGGGATACAAACGTACCTCCAATCGGTGCAAGCACAGGATTCCATGTGTACTTATTCAACGGTGCTAACCTAGTCCAGTCGTTATCTAACATATATACGCTTCCTGAACCTGCCCTCCATGCAGTTCCAGTGCTAAACACAACCAGTGATAAGTATTACACAGTAGAGGCATATACTAATACCACTCCATTCTACACTCTGAAGCTGAATATAATGCTTACCTCAGGAACAACTCCTCAAGTAGTTGAGCAGACAACGTCATTCGCAGGAATCCAGTACGTAGACGGATTAACTCTGTATGTGCCACCTCAGGATCTATCTGCAACAAAGATGGAAATAACATACGTAGACTCTGACTTCGCCGTGTACTGGTACTTCAATAACACTAGGGGATATGAATTGAACTACACTATAACGTTCAATACCTCATCTCTACCCGCACTCCACACTCCAAAGACTGCATACATACCTCAAAACTACTATAACATCAGCCTCTTAGACGGATTCTATGCAGGCCCTCTAGGATCTATACTTAAGATAGCTACCGTGTCCACATTCCCAGGAATGTATCTATACTATCCTGGCGCAATGAACGGAATATTCGTAGGTAACCTAACTGGAATAGCTGTAATGTTAAGCAACGGAACCACAGAGAACATAACCCTAACTCATAACAACGTAAGCTCTATAATACCCAACCTAGAGTTGTCTGAGGACTCCTCCTGCAGTGGAATATTCACTACCTCGATAAGCATACCTGGACTTGAGAGAGTACTTCACGTGACAGCTCAAGAACTTAACGGAAGCTACGTAACAGTATACTACAAGGATAACATATCTGGACAGACAATACATAACACTACCAAACTACTCCTCAACTCAACGGCAATAGCCCCGATAAGAAACGGAACTGTAGACTTCATAATAACCACAATTAAGGCAATAAGCCCAACTCAAGTAGTAGTAGGAAGACTTCCACTATACGTAGTCACACAACCAGAGATACAGATAGCAGACCCAAGTGAAGCAGCCACAAGTCCATCCAGCATAACCTATCTCAATGCCACATCCGTTACGATACACTCAACACTTAACTACACTGCAGTAATAACATACAACACAACTACCGATGAGACAAATGTCACTGTATATAACATGACCCATGGAATGATATACACCAGCAAAGTAACTGGAGACGCATTACCACTACTAGCTAGAGAAAATATATCCTCTCCATACTACATAGGATCACCAGTGAACTTCGAATTCACTCCTGGAACAACAAGTGCACCATATCCAACTCTAATGGTAGAGTCTAACGGAATAACACTGAGCTTAGGACTTCCTGTACAAGACTTCGTAGCTCCTAAGGTAGTTCTACAGAACGGTACAGTACTAAATGAGACTGTCAACTCCACTATAACCGTAAATGTGAAAGATAGTCTAGGAGATCAATTCAGCGCAACAGCGTACTTACTTCCAGTAAACCAGGAGCCATTGAGGATAGCCCCATACGGAATATACGTACCACATAACCCAACTCTATACACTACAGCAGCGTCTGAGACATACATGTATAACCAGTCAGTGCAAATAACATCTGGAAGCTTGGTACTAAACCTGAATGTAACTCCAGTGATAAAGTATCCATTCTTCGTATACATGCAGGGAGAGGTTCATGAAGGATATGCAGCAAACTCGACTACTGCCGTATTAGGAGTTGCAACAGGATACACCTACGATCCATTCTTCGCCCCAGGTGTGTCTCTACCAGTATCACTTAACTTAGGAGGAATAACCGGCCTTGAACCAGGACATGTGTACACAGTATACGTACAAGCATACTCGTACCCCGGCGGACCAATAATGTCAGAGTTCCCAACAACCCTAGAGTTCGCTAATGTAACATATGTGTAAAGTTAAACTTTTTTTCAAAGTTAACCTTAAAATTATTTGTACGTGATAATCATGAAGATGAATAAAATTGGTTTAATAATGGCAATAGTTGCGATATCTTTCGTTTTCTCATCATTTACAGCTATGTCTATGATAACAGGAGATGGATATACTATATATAGCCCGGCTCAGAACAACCAAATCTATCAGTACGGTCAGTCAGTCGTACTGAGCTTCACCTCTCCATATAAGAGCTCTCAGTTCACTGTAACGATAGATCGTTTCATTGAGGTAAATGGAACACTGGTTGCCAAATTATACAATTCCATACCTGAGTTCACCAACTCCACTGGAGGATTCACTGGATCAATAATGACTGGAGATAATCCGCCAGGAAAGTATCTGATAATCCTAAATGATCCTACATATGGAGACGCATCAGTAGAGTTCAACATAACCATAGTTCCACCACATTATCAACAAGCTACAATATCCGTAACTGTAGAGAATGAAAGCAACCTCCCTATATCTGGAGCTTCAGTAGTTGTATTGAACTCAACTAACGACCAGCAGGTTAACAGTGGAATTACCTCGTCGACCGGAACTGTAGATCTAACTGTACCTTACTTTGGAACTCCGGTTACATATATAGTGAAAGCTAGTGCTACTGGTTACGTAACGCAAAACACTACTGTAACAGTAAACTCTAACACTACATTCCCAGTTACCTTAGTATTACCCAATGTAGGGTTCTCATTTACTGTTCAGGGAATATTCCAGAACGGACAAAGTGTAGCCCCGGCTAACGATAGAATAATTAATGTATACCAAGGTGTACCACTTACAATAGAGTATAATGCAATAGATGATGGAGTTCCTGCTTCTGGAGCTAAGATAACTGAAATGGTAACTTATCCTAACGGAAGCATCGAGCAATACACTGCTACAGTAGGCTCTAACGGACTAGTTAACATAACGTTCACTCCTCCTCTGTCGACAAGCCAGACAACTCTTAACATGGAGATATCTGCCTCTGCTTCATATAGTGGAATGTCAGCATCATTACCATATGTAATCTATGCGTCTGCAATCTACAACTACAATGCAACAATAACCCAGCTTCAGAAGGAAGTGAACAGTCTAGAAAATACTACCTCTTACCTAGAGAAAGAAATGTCCAGTCTGAACGCTACAGTACAAGGGCTAGAGTCAAAGATAGACCAGTTGTCTACTGAGATATCCTCGCTTAATTCTACGTTAATATCTCTAAATAAGACAGTAACTAACATAAATTCAACCAGCATTCCGCAGCTAGAGAAAGAAATAAGCTCATTAAACTCTAACATATCTTCTCTTAAGAGTGAACTATCTAGTGTAAACAGCTCAGTAACATCGCTCAAATCAACAGTAAGCTCAGCTTCAACTCTAGTATACGTGGCATTAGCAGCAGGAATAATCGGTTTAATAGTTGCAATAATAGCAGTAGTCCTCGTCTTAAGAAAGATAAGGTAAAGGTAAACTTTTTTTAACCCTATAACACACGTATAAGTGCGGTCATAGTCTAGCATGGATTAGGACGCCGGCCTTCCAAGCCGGAGGTCCCGGGTTCAAATCCCGGTGGCCGCACTTTTTCTAATCGCTTTTATTTCTTCCCTCTACAATTCTTATTCATGGAGAAAGCTGAACTTCTTTATAACGCATATAAGCGAAAGGAGGCAATAGAACCTTTTGAGGTAAGTAAGGAAGAGGCAATGAACATATTTCTCAGGTTCTCTTCTCTACTAGTATCTGACGAAGGTCTAGGCGGGTACAAGATATCATTAGTGAGGAAAGAACACCTAGAGAGGTTCGGAGGTGACCAACCAATGTATGGTATACTCACAAAGAAGATGATAACTAAAGAGAGAGAAGTCTTACTCTCCTTTCCTAAGAACTTCGCAGAGCTTGAAGTCGTAATTCTAGCTCAGGGTTGTAATCCCGTGAATATACCGGAATGCGTAAAGGGAATCTTCATAGGAGTAGAGTTGCCGTCTACCAGGTTTAATACTTGGAACTTGAATGCAAATCAGCTCTTGGCAGACGACTCTGCGGCCGGAAACCTATTCATCGGACATGAGGTTGAACTGCCTCTGAAGGCTTCGATGTATCTAAACGGAGAAAAAGTGGGAGAAGACTCCCCAATGTTTCTGTTAGGCGGACCCATAGAGATGCTGAAATGGCTCACTGAAAGAGTAGGAGTTGTGAACGGATATGTCTCCTCAGGCGTCTTCGTGGGACCAGTGGAAGTGAAGAAAGGAGACGAAGTGACTGTAGAATGTTGTGGAAGAATGACTCAAGTCCATCTAAAGTAAGATAAGAGCGGCGCTTCAAAGCTCTTCCTTTTCCTTTCTCCTACCTCTAGGTTTCTCTGGCTCCCATACTTTTTACGTCGTCTTTACCTTAAAAAAATTTTAAAAGATAGACATTTCTTCTTTAATCTTTATATTAGATTCTTTAAATTATGAGATATTTATTATCCTAATCTCGATTTTGATTAAAAGTTTAGTAAATTAGCATTCACCTACGATAATACGTACACTTATCATGATAAGTTAATACGTGTAACTACTTAATCTAGTACCTAAAAGATCGTTAAATTTTATCATTAACAGTTATATAAGAATATTGACATACCTTTCTTGCGACCTCATTTGATGATAATCAATAAATACCTTCCGATCCCACGTCAGACTGACAGTGAGTTATGGACCAACGAAAGGATAGAACACATCAGAAAACTTGCATTGACAGGAAAGCCCCATTCCATCTTCGAAAGGGGAGGGAACAGGATCATAGACAAAGTGGAATTCAAATTAGGTAAAAACCCTGAGCTGACCGACTCTCCTACCTCCTCCCTATCTTTCTCTTTTTCTAACGTGGATATGTCTATGCCCTTGTATTTGGGAGACATGTCTTACGGAGCGTTAAGCGGAAATCCGAACATAACAATTGCCAAAGTAGCGGACATGACCAAGACCCTTGCAGGGACGGGAGAGGGAGGCCTCCACGAGGAAGTGTCTAAGTACAAGAGAATCTTCGTACAGTGGGCCTCAGCTAGGTTCGGAGTGGACTCTAGTGTCCTGAGTAAGGGGTTGGGTGTGGTCATAAAGATAGGACAGGGAGCGAAACCAGGTATTGGAGGACACTTACCCGGTAAGAAAGTCACTAGACCCATCTCCTTAGCCAGGAGGATACCCGAGGGAATGGACGCTATCTCTCCCGCCCCTCACCACGACATATACTCCATCGAGGACTTAGGACAGAGGATACAAGCTTTGAAGGAGATGACCAGAAAGCCGGTCTTCGTTAAGGTGGCTGCGACTAACTACATACCCTACGTAGTTGCTGGAATAGCGAGGATGAACGCCGATGGCGTGATCATAGACGGACATGGGGCTGGGACGGGCGCAACTCCTCAGGTGATCAGGGACAACGTGGGTATACCCATAGAGATGGCAGTCGCTTCGGCGGACAATGTATTAAGGAAAGAAGGGTTGAGGGAAAACTTCACCGTGATAGCAGCCGGGAGGGTGACCTCAGCTACCGACGCTGCGAAGTTGATAGCTCTAGGTGCTGACATAGTTAGTGTAGGAACTGGGGCCCTGATCGCGATGGGGTGTGTCATGGTTCACAAGTGTCACATAGGTTCATGTCCGACCGCACTCACAAACAAGATAGACGGTACCAGGGAGATGGACATAGAGTTCGGAGTGAAGACTCTCACGAACTTCATAAACGGGTTCGGGTCTGAGCTGAGGAACATCTTGGATAACCTGGGGTTGAGGAACGTGAGGGAATTGAGAGGGAGAAGGGATCTCCTATACGGGAATGGGCTCAGCGAGGAGACCCTTGAGATCTTGGGAATAGACGGGAGGGTTGAGGAAGCCACAGTGAAACAGGGGGAGCTTTGGAACAGGAGAATAGAGGTATACCTTCACGAGCTTATGAACAAGGGAGAGCCCGTGATAACTAGCATGGGAAGCACTGCGCCTCCAGACGTTGAGAAGCCGGGAAGGATAACCGACTGGTTGAGGTCTGACGGTGCTCAGGTCACTAGACCTCCAATAGACCCTTACAGGGAGGACATCGATACGTCCTTTTACTTGGACCACGGGAAGGTATACCTATCGCTTCCGGTCATATACGACGTAAACAACGCTCCGGAGAAGTATAGGGAAGCCTTCCTCTGGGCTTCAATGGCCCTGAGCTCAGCTGTCTTCTCCGAGGACACGGCCCGTGGGTACGAAGAGGTATCATTCTCAGCCGACGGGAGGGGTATTGCAAGTTGGAGCGCTTCCCTGAAAGAAGGACACTACCTAATTGTACCCTCCTCCTTGAACGTGATAGACAGTGTGATCGGACTTGACGTTCCCGGCTTTATCATAGACGAAGACGAAGGGAAAGACGATCTGGAGGTAGTCGTATCTGAACTCGACACACGCTTGAAGGACAACGGCGTAAGGTACTATTACGACATACTGGCTAAATCAACGAAGATCAGAGACTCAGCGGACGTGTTCAAAATGGTCCTCCTAGGTGCAGACTCCACCATAGTTTCATACTCCCTCCTCGAGAGGGCTATAGGTCAGGGAAGTGAAGGGGACTTGAAGGAGAGGGCTTTCAACTTGATAGCAGGGATGAAGAAGGAGATAGCCCTCCTTGCCGGTGCGTCGGGAGTTTACAGCGTCCAGTCTTCCCTGACCGGAAACAGGGAGCTGTTGAGGTCTGTGAACTTGAACAGGAGGGTAAGGGAAATACTCAGGGTTAAACCCGCGGGTGGTCTCTGATGATACCTTCTGGGTGCGGAGTGTTTGGAGTAATAAGGAAAGACGGCAAGAAGAAGATCCCCGGCTCCACTGTAGTGAAGGCAATAGAGAAGGTCAGGCACAGGGGTAGCGATAAGGGGGCAGGGTTCGCGACGTTTAACTTGGGCGAGGGAAACGTATACTCACTGAAGGCCTTCCTGGAAGGTGACCCCTCGAGGATAATGAGGATGCTTAACGAACACGGGCTCCAAGTTACGTCCATGAACGCGTCCTACGAGAGAGGTAGCTTCTGTAACTGCAGTATAATGACCCTCGGGGACGTGAACAGGCTGAAGAAGGCGGTAAGGAACATAAATGAAGTGCTCTGGGACGACAGCAGAGGTAAGGGAAGGATATACAGCGTGGGCACGTCTGTCTCAGTCTTCAAGGACGTAGGGTATCCAGCGGACGTGGCTAGGAAGTACAACGTGGAGTTGATGGAGGGAGACATGTGGCTAGCTCATACTAGACAGCCCACTAATTCCCCAGGTTTCTATCCCTACTGGTCCCATCCATTCTCGACTTTCAATATCGCTATAGTACACAACGGCGACGTTAGCTCCTTTGGTGCTAACGTGGAGTTCCTCCAGAACAGGGGGTGGGAAAGCTTCGTGGGGACCGACAGTGAGGTCATAGCGTTCCTCTTCCAGGAGTTGTTAGAGGAAGGAATCCCGTTAGAGGAGGCAGTGAAGATAGTCCTGAACCCCTCTAGACGGTCCTCAGCTTTACCTTCTGTAAAGGACTACTTGTACCGTAACGCCAGGCTAGACGGGCCATTCACGGCCGTGATAGGGTACGACTCCATGGATGACCTATACTTGGTCGGGATAGCCGACCGTTCCAAGTTTAG
This sequence comes from Sulfuracidifex tepidarius, assembly GCF_008326425.1. Taxonomy (NCBI): domain Archaea; kingdom Thermoproteati; phylum Thermoproteota; class Thermoprotei; order Sulfolobales; family Sulfolobaceae; genus Sulfuracidifex; species Sulfuracidifex tepidarius. Next base: position 1,261,630 of record NZ_AP018929.1, on the reverse strand, counting down.
ACCTGCGATAATCGGGGAAGACGACGACGCCTTTTATGTGGCTAGTGAAGAGAGCGAAATCAGGGAAGTTTCCCCCAACGCTAAGATATGGACTTTAAAGCCGGGGTCGTACTTCTTAGCGTCGCTCAAGAGAGGCGTCATCTCTAGAGGTAGGGAGGACGATGAGGTGATGTCGTTCTCTCCTCCTCCAACGTTCGAGACAGACTTCTTCGATATCGACGCCATAAACCTCTCTTCGGAGGAGCTTAACTCTAGGCTTGAAGAGCTGTCATGGAAGGGGAAGTTGACTATCAAGGGAGTCAACGGACAGAGGTTCATAGGCAATACCCTCCCCTTCAAGGGGATCAAGGGATTAGAGGTCCATCTCTACGGGGTTGTAGGGAACTCCATGGCTAACCTTAACGAAGGTAACACTTTCCACGTCCACGGTAATGTACAAGACGACTGTTGCGATACAATGCACGGAGGGAAGGTGGTAGTGGACGGCGACGCTAGGGACGTAATTGGGCAGACTTTCCAAGGAGGTGTGATAGTGGTCAAGGGAAACGCAGGGAACAGGGTAGGGATACAGATGAGGGAATATCAGAACAAGAAGCCTTACCTCATCATAGGGGGTATGGTTGACGACTACCTGGGAGAATACATGGCAGGTGGGGTGACAGTAGTGTTAGACCTGAAGTCTAAGGACGCCAGGGTCGGGAACTTCGTAGGGACAGGAATGGTAGGTGGGAAGATATACCTCAGGGGAAAGGTGAGTCCTTCGAAGCTTGGGCTCCAACCCCCTAGGTTTGAGTTCGTCCGCCTCTTGAAGGCCCTCCTGATGGAAAAGATGATCACAGAGGAGGAAATGAAAGACCTCTCTAAGATGGAGTACCTTGAGGCAATGAAGAAGATGCAGGGCAAAGCCAAGGAGTACGCTAAGCGTCTCTTTGAAGAGAAAGTCGGCATACCGACGTTCGAGTATAGGGAACTCAGCGAGGGAGAGTTCAAGGAAATCTCGAGTTGCGCTGACGAAGTCAAGGAATACGGGGAATACTTAAAGGAGAAGTTCACCGTGGTCTACCCCAGCAAGTAGGTGAGGTTATCCCGACTTGAAAGAGAGGGAAAGGAGAAGAGGGTGATGAGGGGAGATGTGCTTATCCCTCCTACCCATCTCTTTCTTTTCCTCTCTATTCCTGATTTTCTTTCTTGATTTTTCCTCTCTATCTTTATATCTTCTTCCTTTTCACAAGTATTTAGACACGTGCTCCCATAGTCTAGCCTTAAAAGCTGAGGAGGAAAACCCTGCAGCTATCTCATGCATTTTTTCCCTCATGTCAAGGTTCAACAAGTCCTTGAGTTTAGATGACGCTTCCTCCACCGAGTTGTATCCTAACTCCTTGGGTACTACTTCATATGCCCCGCTGTTCACTGGGACCAAGGGGATTAAGCCTGCAGACATAGCCTCCACTACAGGTATGCCGAAGTGTTCCCCCAGAGTAGGGTGGAAATACACCTTTGCCGTGCTCATCAATTCTATCATTTGGTCTTGGGGTAAGTCGTGGTATATCTCGACTTTGGCACCTATCTCGTCCCTCAGCTTGGTTAACCTCCTCAAGTAGTCCCTTTCTATCAACGATCCCACAATTACACCCTTCACTCCCGTTTTAGCTGAGAGCTGTACGGCATTCTCCAGCATCTTACCTCTTTCTATTCTGCCTATAGTCACGAACATGTCCTCCCTGTCCTTTTTGGCGTAAACTTCCCCGAACTTCTCCACATCAACAGGGGGATATATCACGTCAGGCTCACGTACACCGTAAACTTCGCTTATGGCTTTAGCTGAAAGTTTCGAGTTAGCTATTATCTCACATCTAGAAGCCTCTCTCTTCAGCTTGGGGAGATAAAGGTAGAAAGGGATCAGGTATGCCCTCCAGATTCCTATGTACTTTGAGGGGAGCGATGAAATTGCAGGGGCTCCTGCATAGATCACGTGAGGGGCTATTCGAGATAGAGGAATCGGTACTCCAGACAAGTTGAGGAAGACCTTTGGTTTAACTCTGGACGCTGGGATCTTCACGAGGATTCTCTGATACTTGTCGAACTTAGGAAGGGAGAAGGGTAAGAAGTGGATCGACTCTCTCTTCTTAGGCTTCCCGAAAGAGATGGGGACGTAAGAGACCCCTTTCTCTTCGAGCATTTGGAACGACGTGAGGTACACCTTTCCTTCTCCACTGTAGACTTCTCTGACCCCCAGGCCGTGAGCTACCACTCCCACTTCAACGTTTTTTATTGATTGCACTAACTCATTTTGATGCCCGAGGTTTTAATTCCAGTGGGACCTGGAGACAAGAAGGAGTGGGTTCAACGAACTTTGGCCTCCGCCACTGCGATTTCAGATAAGGTGACAGTTTACGACAACAGTGAGAGGGAAGATCTGGGAGAGCTCATAGACCGTTTCAACGTGAGGCATGTTAAGGACAGGAAGCTCGAGACAGTGAACATGGCTAAGCTGAGGAACAAGCTGCTTTCTCTGGCTACCGAAAACGTTGTGATCACCATGGACAGCGACGTAGTAATCCCGTCTGCAGAGTCCTTAGTAAAGAAGGTGAATGAAGATGGCTATGCCTATTCGTGGATGCACTACGCATACAGTGAAGAGGAACTGAAGAGGCCCCGGGCTGTAGGGGAGGAGAACCCTAACTTGGGATGCGCCGCGTTGAACGTGGAGAAGATAAGGGAAATAGGCATGTTCGATGAGAAGTATGCGAGAGATGAGGACATATGGCTTTACTCAAAGCTCAAGAAGAAAGGGATGACAGTAGGCCCTGTGGAGGAGAGGTGCCTTCACCTGAACTCGTCCCACCTCAGGAAGGACTTCAGGACTTCCTTGAGGGAAGCTAGGAGAAACTTATGGAGGACTAAGTACGACATGATGATGGTGTTCGATGGACTTACGGACTTCACCTTTCTCACGGGCTACTTGTACTATGGGTCTTATTACGTAATCGGAGCCTCATCCGTCCTTTTTCCACCGATCTCCTTAATGTTCTTCCCTATCATAGGTTTCGGGATCAAGTATTACGGTGATCTAAGGAAGTGGGGTTACAACCTTCTACCTGGGTTAGCGTTAGCTATATCGTTACCGTACGGGTTTTTGTGGAACGTTCTCAGGACTCTCAGAGGAAAGTGAAGGAGAATTTTGAGCTTCTTGAAATGTCACTTCCCATTAAACTTTCCCTGTTGAATGAAGGAGTGACGGAAAGGGGGGAGAGAAAGGTGAAAGGCGGAGTCTAAGACGGGAAGGGAAGAGAGAAGCATCTTCTCTGCGATTCAGACCTTACTCTTCTGGTTTCTTTCTGGATTCCTTCAATTCGTATCAGAACCCTCTGAGACTCTCTTTTAGCTAAATGATTTAGAATTTAGCGTGAACTTATGGACTTATCGTCTAGGAAAGTTGAAGCGAGCTGAAAGCACTTTCTGGTCAGGGTCAAAAACTCTTAATTGAACTGTAAAGTTCGTCTAGCCTACCCATGAACCTCTCCTTCACTTCCTCATCGTAAATTAAGTTACCGTCCACTAAGACCTTTCTCACTGAATCTCCTGTGGTATTGTACACCACGTTCGAGAGTACCCTATCCTCACTCAAAGGTCTGAGTCTTCTAGGGTCTAAAATTATCATGTCTGCTACCATTCCTTTCCTTATCTCACCTCCATTTACACCGATGAGCTTATACCCGTCAAGGGTCGATGCCTGCAATACGTGAGAAGCCTTGACCCATAAGTCCCAGTATGAGTGCCTCTGAACCAACACTGCAGTCTTCATTTCCCTAAACATGTCAAGTGAGTTGTTGCTCGCGGCCCCGTCCGTACCGAGGGTGATGTTAGCTCCAGCGTTATACATTTCCTTGAAGGGAAATGCACCAGCAGTTGCCAATTTCATGTTAGAAGTGGGACAGTGCGTAGCGTTACTCAAGTACTTTAATTCCTGGTTGGTAACCCAACCCACGTGCACTGCTTGGATCCTATCTATCAACCCTTCGTCGTGGAGCAATTGGATCGGGAACTTCCCTGTCCTTTTCTTGATCTGAAAGACCTCTTCCCTCGTCTCTGAGATGTGCATGTGTATCCAAGTCCCCTGTTCCTCTGATATTTCGTAAGCCTTTCTGACGCTCTCCAAAGAGGCGGTGTAGAGGGAATGGACATTGACTATAGGCCTAAAGTAACGTGAAGAGGAGAGGGACCTCTGTCTTCTCGCCACGGCCTCCGGGCTTTCCCTTGTGTCCATGAAGGTCTCTCCGGCGAAGGCCCTGACCTTATATTTCTCCGATAAGTCTCTGACACCTTCAGGGTTGAAGTACATGTCCACAAATGAGGTAGTGCCTGAAGATATCATCTCTATCATGGATATCTCACTACCGACGTTCATCACTTCCTTTGACATGTCGTCTTCCTTTTCCCACATTGCCCTCAACCAGTCGTGTAAGTCAAGGTCGTCCTTATAGCCACGGAGGAGGCTCATCGGCGTGTGAGTGTGAGAGTTAACTAGTCCCGACATGAGGACTCCGCCTTCACAGTCCAGCACGTCTCCAGACTGGTAGTCTCCTACATCATCTATTACACCGTCCTTCACGTGAACCTTGACTCTGCTCTTGACCTCCCAAGGAGAGACGACCACGAGGGAACAGTTGATGACCGTGAAGTCCTTCACTCCGATATCACCTCTTTTATGGAGTAAGTGCATGAGTCACTAACGCAGATAACGTTTCCTTTTACCTCTAGCTCATGCCTGAAAAGAGGAGCGTCTACCACGAAAGTCTCTGCTTCGCCACCTTCAAAGGCTGGGTTGAAGCCGTATTTCCTCGACGCAAGGATGATTTCCTCTATGTCTCGTTCGTCGACCGCTTTCCCCACCAAATGGTGAGGAAACCCCATTGAGGCTGAATGAGTTATTATGAACTTGAAACCTTCATTAAGTAGAGACCTCATGTAGTGCTCTTGGTCCTTCCTCCAGAGTGGAGAGAAAACCTTCATTCCTAGCTCACCTGCAACCATGTTTATGTTCATCCTCTGATAGTCCGAAAGTAGGGCTCCGGTAACAACTCCCTGGTTTCCCTCATTGTTGCAGAAAAGCAAAGCCCTCCTGAGGTCCTCGATCTCCTCTTCCTTTTCCCCGGAAGTCTCAAACGTCTTTACGGGGAAACCCATCGACCTTGCTTGGAACTCAGTGAATTTGACGTTCTGATATTGAAACATCCATGAATCTTCTAGCTCAGGGAGGAAAGTGATCAGGCTGGTCACTTCGAAACCTTTAAGGACTGCCCAATGTAAAGCATAAGTGCTGTCCTTTCCCCCTGAAAAGAGAGAGCATATTTTCATTGAGAAAGAAGAGATATCTTTAGTTCCTATTAAACTAAGCTGTCTTGTTATTCCTATTTGGAACAAGAACATATTGAAAATACATGATTTTACGAACACGCTCTTTTCTATACCATTGAAACCCTAGGGATGAAGTTCCACAAACTGAAAATGTGTATTCTGAACGACGTAGTAAAGGAGACGTCCCGTTAAGGAGGACTTGCAGGGAAAAAATACATTACTTGATCACCACTAGGCTGTTACTGAACCTTAATTTCGTGTGTGTCGTTATGGAATCATAATCCTGGATCGAAGCCAACAACGGGTCGTACATTTTCATCTCGTAATAGCCCACGTAGTATATTTCGTCGGAAAGGGTCACCAGATCGCTCAACCTCGATGCCTTTCGAATTGCGTCTCTCAAATACGAAACGGAGTAACATGAGAGAAGGGGTTGTACCTTACCATCATAAAATGAAACGACCTTATAGTTCTTTTCGCACATAGAACTGACTACCCTGAAAGTAAGGAACGGATAGTCGCACCCAGTTATGAAAACCTTCTCACCTCTTACATGTTTGACTCCTTCCTTAACTCCTTTTAACGGTCCTCCATATTCACCTTCCTCCACTACCTCCCTCTTGTAACCCCGCTTATGTCTGGTTACTATCAAAGGGTCTAGCTCTGACACAAGTCTATCGAGCATGGTCTTTCCGTTGATCCTGAAGGAACACTTATCACACCCGAACCTCCTGGACATACCTCCGGCTAAAACCATTACATCAAAGGAGATAGAGCTCAATCTCCTCTCCCTTTCTGTAATGAGAAAGCCTCTTCAGATAACCGTATGAGTTAGCCTTGGCTAGCTCACTGTATAGCCCGACTCCCCACCTCATGGGTTTGGCGTAACAACCGTCTATTTGGAAAAGAAAAGTAGAGTCCATGTTATGGGTCACCAAGAGTTCCTCGCCCAACTTTACCTTCAGCTTCCTCCTCTGAACGCCGAACCTTGAGAGGAGAGAGAAAACGAGCTCGTGGAGGACAAGGAAAGCAGAAACTACCTGACCCGGAAGAACCAGGACAGGCTTCCCTTTTATTGCACCCATAGCTCCTCTCTTAATCACGTTTGTGGATATCCCCTCGAAGAGAAGGTCTCCTTCCTCCCTTATCACTCTCTTGACGAAGTCCTTCTCTCCCACGGACGATCCACCAATGGAGATCACGACGTCAGATTCCTCCACACCCTTCAAGATGTTAGACCTGACGTCTTCAATGTTGTCTCTGGCTACACCTAAATACTTAGAGCTACCGAACGGGCGGAGGAACTCCATTACCATAGGGGAGATGATGTCTCTGTTCCCCTCATCGCTGTAGAAAGGTGCGAGTTCGTCACCGTTGGCGAAGATAGAGAACTGTAAATCCATTACGTCTATGCTCTTCACTCCTTGTGTGAGGACAAGTCCGATCTTGTTAGCAGTCAAGATCTCCCCTCTCCTCAATATGACGTCTCCCTCCTTCGCGTCCTCGCCTACCTCTCTGATGTCCTTCCCTCTCATTACCTCTCCTTTGAACTCCACGTAACCGTCCTCAGTCGTTCTGGAGTTCTCTACCCTTACCACTGTGTCCGCTCCTGAAGGGATTGGAGCTCCAGTAGCAACGTAATAAGCCTCCCCGGGCATTAGGGAGGGTTGAACCGAGTCTGGAAAGACCTTTCCTGAGATCCTCAGTCTACCGAGCTTCAGGTCTTCGTACCTGACTGCATATCCGTCCATCGCCGACAACCTCTTATCAGGTACGTTCTTGGTCGCGATCAAGTCCCTAGCTAAAGCCCTACCTCCAGCCCTTAAGACGTCCATCTCCTTCGCTTTACATCTCAAGTTAAACGAGTAATCATTGATCAACCTTCTGGCTTCCTCTAGTGATATTAATGCCATATATTAAGATAATGTTGTTAATCATTTAAAATTTAGTTCTATATTACCCTATGAATTGTATCTTCCAGATCGCTGGGCTCAAGGACACGGGTAAGACCTCGGTGATAGAGTCGGTGTTAAACAAGGTCAAGAGAAACAATGAAAAAATAAAGATAGCAGTGATCAAGAAGTCCCATCACGTTGTAGACCCTGAAGGAAAGGACACGTGGAGGTTCAGAAAGGCAGGGGCTCATGTGGTCCTCTTTTACGGTGGAGATAACGTTACCTCAATCCTCATTGAGGAGAATCCGTTGGATTTCTTGGATCTATTGCCCAGCGATGCAGTCCTCATAGAGGGTTTCAACCAGGAAGAAATAGGTGAGAAGTTCATTATAACCTCGCCTGAGGAAGTTGAAAATTTGTCCTCCGTGATAAGTTCGAAGATAGAGGAGTGTTACACGATAAAGAGAATAGTGGTAGACGGAGATACACGGGAGGTAAGGGAGAACTCTAACTTATGGCTAATGTATAATTTAATGAAGAAATTGGGAGTTAAAGAGGTAAAGTTGAAATGCTAGGTGAAGAACAGATCTCGCTTTCATCTTCGGCTTTCGTATCAGATGCGATATTCTTTATGAAGAGGAACAACATCAGGAGGATAGTAGTTAGGGACAACCAGGAAACTTACGGAGTGTTCACCGTAGATGAGGCTTTGCACCACATATTGGAGGGAACTGTAGATATCAAGTTGATAGAGGCAAGGAAAAAGAAGCCTATAGCGGAAGAGGACTTCGACCTCAAAAGGATAGTCTCCAGAATGGTGAAGGAGAACTCTGACTTCGTCCTGGTCGACAAGAAGATAGTCACGGAAAAGGACGTGGTAAAGAGCTTCGATTGGGACTTAGTTGACGAAGTAGTATCGTCCATATCTAATGAAGGAATAGTTATCCCTCCTTATACCAGACTTTTCACAGCTATTGAAATAATGGTGAAGAAGGGAGTCAGACACCTAGTAATAGGTGAGAAGGAACCTATGGGAGTCCTTTCCGCCAGAGACGTAGTGTTCTCCTACGGCGAAATAGGGCTAAACGCTGAGACATCTTCTTTCATCCAGCCGTCCCTCGTTTCGGTGTCGGGGGACATGAAGCTCAGAGAAGCAGTGAAAATAATGCTGTCGAGAAACGTTGGAGCTGTCGTAGTTAGGGAAGATCAAGTTAAATTGTTTACTTTAAGAGACTTGATAAAAGTTATTTCAAAGCATATGTAATAATGTAAGTGTGAGAATCTTAGCTTGTCCCATTGATGGGACCCCAATAGATGAGAACAGATTAACGTGTGAAAAGGAACACAAGTTTTACAAGGTTGATGGCTATTACGACTTCGTATTGAAGGACGTTAAGGTAGATGACGTCTTAGAGAAGGTAGCTCCGCTTTATGAGAACGTTTGGGCTCCAATAGGTATGTTCATAACGTCGCATAGGACTTACAGCTCGATCATGAGGGAAATAGCAGATCACGTTTCTGGAGACGTAGTTGTGGATGTAGGCACGGGACCTGGTAGGCTCTTCGACTTCGTAAAGTGCGGCACATGCGTCGGAGTGGACCTCTCTTCAAAGTTTCTGAAAATGCTAGTTACCAAGAGAAAGAACGTCATCGCAGTTAAAGGGAATGCGTTGGGGTTACCTATTTTAAGCGAAGTTGCTGACGGTGTCGCGTCCTCCTTTGTCCTCCACATGATACCTAATCCGTCTGTCGCCATAAAGGAGATATCGAGGATAACCAAGAAGGGTGGAAATGTAGCAGTTACGGTTTTAGCTAACAGCAACTTCTTTGGGAGAACCCTGTCAAAGTGGTGGAAGCTCGACTTGAGGTCTAAAGACGTGTATGCTTCCTACTTCTCCGATAACGGAATAGAAGTGAAGGAGATGAAGAATATGGGACCTTGGGTCATGATAAAAGGAGAGAAGAGATAAGGTCTGGTTCTGGGATCGCTCTACCCCTGTATCAACTTAATTTAAGTTACTGTATAACAATTAGAAGAGAGGCCGGAAGGAAAGAGAAAATAAGTCGCTCATAGACTCGATAAATAACCTTTCGGTTGATGAAGGTATATCATGTTTCCGCTTCACTGCTCAACACTTAGGGAAAATGAGAGATCCTCTTTTTAGGTCTCAGGTAATGGAATGGAGTTACTTCATCCAAATCGTCATTGCTGTAACTATGAAAGCTATTCCGTCTACTATATCAAGGATCCTGAAAGTTAGCGATGAGAAAGTAACGAAGGAGAAAGCCATTACATATATCCCAGCCACGCCTAGTATGAGGACCAAAATCATCAAAGAGTAGTAGTACATCATTCCATCTCCAGCTATTAACTTGAACAACCTTTCACTACCAGTCAACCCGAAGACTACCCTTTCACCGCCTAAAACTAGGCCCAGCAGATAGAAGTACACAGGGTCCAAGCCGTAGAAGAAGAACGAGAAGTCTGTAAATCCAGACGGACCTAGTCTCCACATTAGCAGAGCTGATAAAGCTACAAGCAGAACTCCGGAGGATATGCTGAGTCCTCTCTTCTTTATCCTGTTAATGACACCGGCCATTGTTCCACACCTACCACTTTCTCTCCTAGTTGAACGTCCATTATCTCACCTGCGAGCAACCCTCCCAGCGCTCCCAGGAGGAGTCCGGGAATGCCCGCAAATTTCAGCCCCAGAAGGCCTCCTATAGTCGTGCCGAATGCTTTACCCATTAATTTATCGTCCACTTTAAATATAGTAGCGAAATCACGCCCGCCAAACTTACCTCTACGCTTAGCAAGAAGTGCGAAGTCGAGTATGGCTTCCCTAACCTCATTTAGATCATCGCTCCTGATCAAGGCAACGTAGTTTTCTATCCCGTTGTTATTCCTGAAGTAAACGGGAATGAAGCCTGAATTCTTCAGCTCTTTGAGCAGGTTCCCAGGCGATCCCTGTACCTTAAAAGAAACCTTGTACATGAATATAACATCTAATAAAAAACTATAAATATATTTGTCAAGTACTCACTAAAAACCTTAGATTTAAGAGTTGGGAAACAGATTGGAACAAGAGCCATGAGCTCTTCTTACACTACACAGAAGTTCTTTGCAATAGGTAAAATAGATACACTTGATGTACCAGAAGAGGTTACACTTACAGGCGATCACAGACACATTTCAGGTGCTGTAGATGAGGCAATAGACAGGCTTAAGGAGTTTTTAAGGAGAGAAGGAATGAAGGGGAAATTCACAGCCAGGATAGAGGTCTTCGTTAAGGACGAAGAGAACTCGAACCTCGTGGAGAGCATAAAAACTAGAATTTCAATATGAGAAGCATGGAAGAGCTTTCAGAGCCTCTAGAGAACTACATCAAGGAGATATACGAATTAGAGGAAATAAAGGGAAAAGCGAAGGTAACTGATCTCATAGATGCATTTCATGTTTCCCCCGGGACCATAAGCAAGGCTATAAGCAGGCTAGAGAAGATGAGTTTAATAGAGAGAAAAAACGGATTGAAGCTCACCCCTGAAGGGAGGAGAATCGCCGAGAGACTTATTAGGTCTCATAGGCTGAGCGAAAGGCTATTGACGGATATGCTCGGTTTAGACTGGATCAGGTCTCACGAGATAGCTCACAAACTCGAACATATATGGCCTGACGATGTTTTAGAGGTGATAGATTCAAAGCTAGACAAGCCGTCAACTTGCCCTCACGGACACCCTATCCCCGGGAGAAAGGTAGACCTTGGTATACTGTTAAGCGAAGCGGGAAAGGGTAAATACAAGGTAATCATGATAGTTAGGGAGGAGGAGTGGATATTAAGGGAAGCTGAAAGAGCGTCTTTGTTCCCTGGAAAGGAAATAGAAGTAATCGACAGGGATGAAGACAAGGTACACATCAGGGTGACGGATAAGGAGTATGTGCTCTCTATTCCCATGGCCAAAGAGGTGATGGTAAGTGACAGATGAACTAGACGAGCTCTCAACAAAGATTCTCATGCACATATACAAATATGGCCCCGATAACCCATGGTACATGGCCAGGAGGCTACTCGGGGAGAGTGGGTGGGCGCCCAAGTATAGTGCGGATGACATAGAGGTAGCTTGTAGGAAGCTTAAGGACGAAGGCTATTTGGTCCCTTACAAGGGTGCGTTGAAGAAAGCGGTAACGTCTTCTGTGAAACCTTGGCTCAAGGTAAAAGCAAAGGAGCTCGGACACAAACCTAAGGGAATATATTACGATCTGACCAAGGAAGGAAGGAGAATAGCTTCTCAACTATATAAGGACTACAAGTCAGAAGAGGATCAAAAGAAAGCGAAAAAGTAGGAAAAAAGGGGGAATGCGTGGTTACAAAAGTGAAGGCTCTTCGAAAGGAACTCTACTAGGCGAAACCGATGAAGGTTAGAGAAACTGTTGATTTAATATTAAGAGAGGCAGACCCGAGGGAACCCACCCTTAAAGGATTGAAACAAATTCCAGAAATTCTTCTGGAAAGGCCACTCGTAATAGCTGTGGGCAAGGCATCTGTGAAAATGTACAATGCAATGACAGAAAAGGTGAAGCCGTGGAAGTCCATAGTAGTAACTAACGCCGGAGACGCTGAAGCCGACGTAGTAATTAGGTCTGGCCATCCTTTCCCTAATGAGGAGAGCTTCAGGGCAGGAGAGACAGTGCTCGACGCGGTAAGAAAGGGAGGTTACACTTCCATACTTTTCCTCCTATCTGGAGGGGCATCATCGCTTATGGAATGGTCTGATAGGCTATCTCCCCAGGATTTCAGGAAATTGAACGAAATTCTCGTCACTTCAGGTCTCTCTATAGACGAAATAAACGTGGTGAGAAAACACGTTTCCTCAATAAAAGGAGGGAGGTTGGCCCTTGAATCCTCTAAAGCAGTCTTCACTCTGGTCGTAAGCGACGTTGTCGGCGGGGACATAAGCTCTGTGGGAAGCGGACCTACAATCCCAGATCAAAGTACGTTAACAGAAGCGTTAGAGATCATGAAGAGCATTGACATAAAGGAAGATAAGTTCATTAAAGCGTTAACTGAGACTCCAAAAGAGATCCCCAACTCCAAAGCGTGGGTGGTCCTCGACGTCGATAAGGTAGTGGAAAACGTTAAATGGAAATTGAACGGAATCTCCCTTTCCTCTTGCGTGAGGGGGGAAGCCAGAGATTTCGGCTACACCTTGTCATCCATCTTAAACAATAGCAGGAAGCGAGGAGAACCACTGAAACCGCCTTTCACCGTAGTTGCAGGAGGAGAGCCCGAGGTTAAGGTAACGGGAAATTCAGGTAAGGGAGGTCGCAACGGAGAGGTGTGTCTCTCTCTAGCGAGGTACGCGAAGGGTGAATTCGAGTTCCTGGCTCTAGCAACGGACGGGATAGACGGTAACTCAGAATATGCGGGATGTTATATAACTTCAGGCCACGGGCTGAAAGTCCAGGACATAGAGAAAGCCCTGAGGGAGCACTCGTCTTATGAAATACTTGAAAAAAACGGAAATGTTTTGAATACGGGTCCAACTGGGACTAATGTGAACAACATTTACGTTCTGTATGCTCCCTGAGTCCTTATCTTCTTCTGCAACATGACCAGACCTTTAGCTATTGCCTCGGGTCTTATTGGACATCCCGGAACGTATATGTCCACAGGAATTCCTATATCAGAAGGAAGTACAGTGTTATACGAGTTCCAGAATATCCCTCCTTCCAAACTGCAAGCGCCTATAGCCATAACGAACTTAGGCTCTGGCATCTGATCATAGACTACCTTAGCTGCTCTGGCCATCTTCCTCGTCATGGTTCCCTCTATCACGAGGATGTTTGACTGCCTAGCTGAGGAGAAAGGTAACATCCCGAACCTCTCAGCGTCATACCTAGCTGCTGCAAATGATCCGAACTCGGTCCCGCAACACGAGGTAGTCAAATGAGGGGGCCACAGAGAGAATGATATCCCCCAGTCCCTCAAAGAACGTATAGGTTTCCTGTTAATTAGCCATTTCGCAGCTTTCCTAGCGGACTCGTTTAGGTCTCCGCTTAATAATATTTCTTGTGCCATAGTTCCATTATAATTTATAGCTCCCGATATAAATGCTTTGATTTAAAATGTTTTAATTATTATAACATCTTCACATCACACATTTCAGCGATCACCTCACAAATCACCGTTCATAGTTCAGCCAAGAGCCTATTCATGCCATGAAAGGCACTCGGAAGTTCGTCATCATTAGAAACCATTTTAATTTCTTTACACTTAAATCCATTCATGACGGAAGTCATCAAGGTCGACCCAGTCAATCCTGAAGCTGAAAAGATCAGGAAGGCTGCTGATCTGGTAAAGAAAGGCGAGATAGTTGCCTTTCCTACGGAGACAGTCTACGGGCTAGGAGGGGACGCTTATAACGCCGAGGCCGCAAGGAAGGTATTTCAGGCTAAGAACAGACCCATGGATAATCCGTTAATTGTTCACATAGCAGACCACGAACAGCTTCTGGATGTGGCAAAGGAGATCCCAGATAAGGTAATGGAGATTACGCAGATAGTGTGGCCGGGACCGTTGACGTTTATCTTGAAGAAGACCGACTCTATACCTAAGGAGACAACAGGAGGTTTGGACACCGTAGCTGTTAGAATGCCTGCTCATCCCGTAGCACTCATGTTGATAAGGGAGAGCGGGGTGCCAATAGCGGCTCCGAGCGCTAACACCGCGACCAAACCAAGTCCTACCACAGCAGAGCACGTGAAACAAGACATGGACGGTAGAATACCCATGATAGTCGACGGAGGAGAGACATTCTTCGGAGTTGAATCCACAATAATTAACATGACAGTATCACCGCCGGCCTTACTCAGACCAGGCCCCTTCACTTTGGAGGAACTGGAGAAGCTGTTAGGTGAGATTTACGTTCCCCCTCAACTGAAAGGCATTGGAGAGTTCGATAAAGCCCTAGCTCCCGGGATGAAGTACAAACATTATGCTCCATCTAAAAAGATGGTGATGGTGGAGGACAACTCCATCTTTCTGGACGCAGTGAAGATGATTTCTAGCAAGAGGAAGATTGCAGTCTTGTGTTCCAAAGAGGTTGAAGTTAAAGTTCCCCCGCAGATACCTCGAATAGTCCTGGGGTCCGAGGAGAACTTGTATGAAATTGCTAGAAATCTGTTCAGTGCTTTCAGGAAGCTCGACACCTTAGACGTTGAAATGGGAGTCATACAGTCCTTCCCTGAAAAAGGCATAGGCATGGCGATAATGAACAGAGCTAGGAAAGCTTGTGGATTTTCCTCTATCCGCAACTTGAAGGAGGCGGAACAATATGCTCTCTGAGATACATCTCAAGAAAGTCACGTCCACCCAAGACTTCGCTGAAGCGATCGCGGGAATCGTTGAAGGGGAGATCTTGGTAGTTGCAGAAGAGCAAACCAGAGCGAGAGGAAGGATGGGAAGGAGCTGGTTCTCCCCTAGAGGAGGGCTCTGGGTAACTTACGTAAAGAGAGACTTCCCGATAGAGAAAGTACCACATACGACCCTCAAAGTCTCTCTTGCTATCGCGGATCTGTTAAGCGAGCTGAACCCTAAAATAAGGTGGCCTAACGACGTGGTAGTCAATGACAAGAAGATAGCTGGTGTCCTGATAGAAGCGTCGGTATACGGCAACTCCGATAGAGGGGATCTCTTTATAGGTTTCGGAATAGACACTGATGTAAGGGAGTTTCCTCCAGACGTCAACGCAACTTCTTACCTCATAGAGACGGGGAAAAGCTTCACGAAGGACGTGAAAGAGATCGTAGAGAAAATGAACTTTTGGCTTGAAAAGGACGATAATGAGGCAGTAAATCAGGTGAATGAGAGGCTTTCAATCAAGGAGAGGAAAGTAAGGCTGATAACTAAGGAAGATGAGTTCACTTGTAAGGCACTTTTCGTAGACTACATGGGGAGACTAGTGACTGAGTGCGGTATATTTGAGGTACAAGACGTGGAGAGAGTGGAGCTTGCAAACTAAGTCAAAGATAAACGTGAAGAAAAATCTCAAGAAAGTGAAATGTGGTAAATTTCTTGAGACCGACCAAAGAGGTGGGATGCTACGACTTTCTCACTTCACTACTAACACTGGTATCTTAGATTCCTGCACTATCCTGCTAGACACGCTACCTAAAACTATTCTCTTCAAGGTGGAAAGACCTCTGCTTCCGGTTATTATTAGATCTGCACCGTTTTTCCCCGCATATTCCAACAGTGAAGACGCTGGGTCTCCTTCAAGTGTCTCACCACTCACGTTCGATAACCCTGCTTGTACTGCCTTGTTCTTGGCCATTTCAACCTCCCTCTTAGCCTTAGTGTAAATCTGGTCTACAACCTCTGCAGGTACTGGAGCTAAGCCCATACCAGTCAACATCGCGGTGTCTATTACCTCTATTACATCGAGCTTTGCATTGTATTTTTGTGCAAGATCTATTCCTATTTCTAACGCTCTGTTCGCGTGCTCCGACCCATCATACGCAACTACTATGGATTTGAACATGAATATTACCCATCTATAACTTTGAAAGAAGAGAATTAAAAAATAAATGGCTTGTTTATAAAGGCTAAATTATCAGAGAAATGCCAGAAACTCTTAAGTCGCCTGAAATTAGAGAACCGCACCTTCTAGGGCTAGACTGTGAAACTACGTTCTTCAATAGCGTCTTTATGTTTCCTGTTAGGACTATCTCTCTTAGCCCTACTCTCTTTTTACCGTCATCAAGCCAGGCTACCGATCCCACCACACTGAACTCTCCGGTCTCTGGGTTGCTTGTATGAACTCCTTGAACTTTATCTACTACCACTGTACCTTCCCTTACGTCCTTGCTCTTTTCCTTAAACTCGATCACCAAGTTGGTCACCGAAATTGAAGGCAGGGAGGTGAAATTCCTTGAGGCAGAAGATGTATGAGGGAGTGAAGCTTTCCTCGACCAATAGTAGTTAGTCAGGAAAGTCTTCGCTGACGACTCCACCAAAACGTTCTCTTGGGTTGGCATGCCTTCAGCGTCAAACGACCTAGAGAATACTCCGTCCTCTCTCCTGGGTGAATCAGTTATCCTGAGCTTAGGGTTTATATCTTCCCCTGGATAGAAGATACTTCTCTTCCTGTAGAAGTTCTCTCCAGAAAACGAGAAGTTAATGAGGGGAAATATGAGCTCTTCCTGTGCCGAAGTCGTAAAGGTTACGTCTAGACCCTTCACCTCTGTCTTAGTTCTGTTTGAGGTTATCTCGGTTTTCTCTTTGAGGGTTTCCTTAACTTCGTCAAGGTCTATATCGAAACGTCTAGATTCTCTAGACTCAAAAACTTCAGGACTCACTTCGCTCCCTGAGACAGTATTGGCTGCTACCCCAAGCGATACGAAGGTCCTCCTCTCCTGGACGTCCACTCCCTCTGTGCTCACTACCTTAACCATGAATGACTCAGAGCGAGTTTGAATGTAGTTGATCTTCAGGTTGTCTATTCCCTCGAAATACGAAGCATATTCCTTTACCTTGTCAAAGGGTTCCTCTACCTCTGAATAGTAAACCCCTGATAGGTAGTCCACTTTCCTTCCGGGAGGGAGCAAGTAGTCCTTATCTTGGTTGGAGACCTTCATCGTATCTAGGGCATAATCTAACACTTTCTCATCTAGTACTGTAGAATAAGCCATCCCAACTCTACCGTCCTTCACAACCCTGATCGCGTAGCCTCTATCGATCACTTGTGACCCAGACTTTTGACCTTTCTCTACATACACTGAGTATCCCTTAGATTCCAAAGAGAGTACCTCTGCTGAGACTCCGATGGATTTAGCCCTGCTTAGAATAGAATACTCGTCAAGCATTTCCTCCCACCTTCATTTTCTCTACTAGTACATAAGGACCTCCAGTACCGACTGGAACTGACTGTCCACCTTTACCGCAGAACCCAGGCCACATCTCGAAGTTCTTGGAAATCCTCCTTATTCTTGAAAGGGTCTCCATCGTGTAACCTGATATCCCGGTGTTCCTCAAAGGCTCTTTCAACTCTCCGTTCTCTACCCTGTAGCCCTCCTGAATGCCGAACTGGAAAGTTCCCTCCGGAGACGTTTCGCCCCCCAAGGTCGATACCAAGAAATACCCTTCCTTAACCTCCTGTAGGATCTCGTCCTTAGACATCTCTCCCGGTTCTATGAAGGTGTTCCTCATCCTGATGAGTACTGGGCTTCTGTAGTCTTCTGCCCTCGCGTTTCCTGTAGGCCTTTGACCCAAATAAGCTGAGTAATAGCGATCCGTCAACATTTCCCTCACTATTCCACCCTTTATTATTTCAACCTTCCTACCTTCTACTCCTTCATCATCGTAAGGGACGTAGCCTATTCCCCCTTCTAGGCTAACCACGGGGGAGTCTACGACGTTAACGTTCTCAGGCGCAATCCTTTTCCCCCTATTCTTGAAGAGAACCCCTGAAGTGGCTAGGTCAGCTTCCGCTAGGTGTCCTACCGCCTCGTGAGAGAAGACTCCTACTACGTCTGGTGCGAGCACTACCGTGTGCTCTCCTCCGTCTGGGACTACACCCTTAAGTTGGTTCTCGAGCCTTCTCTTCAGGGTCGAGACGAGAGAGTTCAAGTCCTCCTCCAATACTGAAGACGTCACAGAGAACTTTGAAACGTAAGCCGACGCCCTTCTATCTGCCTCATGGGCTCCAGCAGAGATGGATAATCCAGACATGAAGTATTTAACTTTGATATCTCTTCCCTCAGAGCTAAGGTACCAGTTCTCGATCCAGGACTCGTTGTAAGATACTGAGACATTGCTAACTTTCATTGATGAGGTGACTTGTTCTCTTAATGACTTCAACACCTTCATTTTCTCTTCCACAGACCTCTCAACGTAGTTCTTGGGTTTCAGCTCCACAGTGTCCTTCTTACTAGGGAGGTATACTATATTTGTCCTTTCATCACCGAAACTGCTCGATATAGCTCTCTTCACATCTTCTGTAGAGAGTGAAGGGGACGACAAGTAGCCCCAGTTCTTATTATAAAGAACTCTCAAGCTATAACCTTGATCTACCCCGTTAGATCTGACCTGATCTCTCTCCTCTGTGGATACAAGAAGCAGGTTTCTGTTCTTCTTGAACCTTATGTCAGCGAAGGAGGCCCCTATCTCTTGTGCCTTTTTTAGAAACTCCCACATATTTCCCGAGATGAATACGGAGTTTTAAAGGCTAGTAAACCCGACCACCTCGAAATTTCGGTTTCACTAACTGGTCTTATGTCTGAACTTATTTATTTTATTCCTTTAATTACATATGCACTATATTTTTTCCTATAAAAACATAAACTTCCTCGGAAAGGCTTAAAGTATGCTTTAAAAAGATCTCTTTTATGATGTTGAAAAATCCTCATATAATCAACTTTTTTGACAACATGAACCAAAAGAAATCTCGGTCCAACGGTTCCAAATTGACCGGGGACGTCACGACGTTGCAAGTTAGCCTTTCGACATGTGAACAAATCGGCGTTTTCGTCCCGTGGAATCATAAAATGTTAATTTTCAAAGCAGGAAATAGGGTTCAAAAAGGAGGTCGCTGATGTCCGAGAAGATAAGTATTTCAATTCCACGAGAATTGCTAAATGAGCTGGAACAGTTCATGGACGAGAAAAAGTCTGGAGATAGGTCTAAGATAATACAGCTGGCTTTGAAGAACTTCCTTGACGAGAACAAAGAATCAGACGAGCTAGTTTACGGCGTAATAAGCGTGGTATATGACTTCGAAGTGGCAGAAACCGATTTCACTAGAGTTCAACACGAATACGCAGAAGTGATAATGTCTAACTCTCACGTTCATGTATCGCACAAGGAATGCATGGAAGCGATCTTCGTGAGGGGAAAGAGGTCTGAGATAGTACGTCTCGTGAAAGAACTGAACAGGATTAAAGGTATAAAAAAGGTGAAACCTACTTTCTCTTACATTGAGCAAGACGCCTGAAATTAGAATAGATGAGAGTTTCAGGAAAATAGGGGGGTTCGTGACGTACTCCTCTGCAAAGGGGATAAGGAACTCCAAGGGGAGCCTGGACGTTAACCTTGAGCTAAAAGGTATATCGGGAGATCCAGACTCACTTAAGGAAAACCCGGTAGTGAGATGTTACAGGGATTTCTACTGGAAAATAGGCATAGATCCGACTAAGACCAGACCTAGTGGCGAGGCTTTGAGGAGAAGAGTCCTGAGGGGACTTCCGTTCCCCAGAATCAACGACCTAGTTGACGTAGGAAATGTGGTGAGCGCTAGAACTCTCATTCCGATCGGAATATATGACATGCGCTTCATAGAGTTTCCTCTGGCGCTTACAACGTCTAAGGGTGACGTCTTCTTCGGGATAGGAAAGGGAGAGGAAGAGGGAAAACCTTTGCCAGACGGGACACCGGTGATGAAGGACTTCACGGGAAAAGTCGTTCACATATTTCCCCATAGGGACTCCAGGGTCACGAGCGTAAGGGATGACACTTCAGAAGCATTAATAGTAGGGGCTGGAGTGAAAGGAGTTCCTCCACAGGAAGTCAAGAACGCGGTAGATGAAGTGACCTCCTACATAGAAAAGTTTCTATTTGGAAAAAGAGCCATGGATACCGTGGTGTTACAATGAGGAAGCTTTTACTCATAGGCTACGGCAACGTAGGGAAGACCTTCAGGAATTTTTTGCATAAATGGAAAGAGGAGTTGGACGCGGAGATAGTCGGTGTAGTGACTAGAAGAGGGTTGATGATGGGAGATTCGCCGGAGTTCAGAAAGGATGCAGACGTAAGCGTCACGGACGCTATAGACAAGGTGAAACCGGACGTTTTAATCGACATGGCGTCGGCGAACTATAAGGACGGACAGCCTTCCCTTTCAGCTTACTTTCACGCATTCGAGGTTGGGGCTGACGTGGTAACTACCAATAAGGCTCCCTTGGCAATTAGATATTTTGAGATCATGGAGAACGCTAAGAAGCATGGAAGAAAAATAGGGTTTCAAGGGACTGTTATGAGCGGAACTCCGTCGATAAACCTTTATAAGGTTTTACCGCTCGCCAAGGTGAAGAAAGTCAGGGGAATACTGAATGGGACTACAAACTTCATTTTGACCGAGATGTACGAAGGAAGGGACTTCTCTGAGGCTTTAAGTGAAGCGAAAAGGCTTGGCTACGCGGAAGAGGATCCCACTGTAGACCTGAACGGATTTGATGCTGGGGCTAAACTTACAATACTTGCTAACTTGATGCTCAACAAGAAGGTGAAAATAGGCGACTTTCAGATAAAGGGAATAGAGGACCTCAAGCTTGATGACATAGAGGAAGCAAAAAGGAGAGGTTCAAAGATAAAGCTCATAGCCTACGCCGACGAAAAAGAAATATCTGTGAGACCTATGGAAATAGAGGCTAATGACCCATTATTCTCAATAGACGGTGTAGAGAACTCCCTGGAAGTAACAAACGAAGTCCAGAGAGTTTCCATCAGAGGACCCGGCGCCGGACCGGAAACTGCAGCTTACGCTGCGATATCGGATCTTTTTATTATAAATGGAACAAAATAGTTAATCTTGTTTACATTTTTACATGAATATAAAAAGTATGTTCTAAAAGTTAATTGTGATTTATAGGCTAATTTTTATTCTTAGGAGTCGTCAATTAATCTATGGCAGTATCGCTTGGGAATAGACTTTTGTTCTATGTTAATCTGAGCAAGCCCAGGATCATATGGCTTCTTGACCTAGCTGCTCTAGGAGGATATTTTTTAGCGTTTAGAACTACGATCAATTGGATCGCCCTAGTTGCAGTCCTGATAGGCGGAACTTTAGCCTCAGGAGGAGCTATGATAGTGAACGGAGGATGGGAGATAGAAAAGGATAGCAAGATGAAAAGAACGTCTAAAAGACCCACTGTATTAGGTTACGTTACGAGGAACGAGGCAATTACCGTAGGCGCATCACTTGTTGCCTTAGGTACAGTCGTAGGTCTAATAGCAAACCCCTTGACTGCATTCTTCGTTTTCCTTGGGGCGTTCATTTACGTTTTCGTTTACACGATTTGGCTTAAACCAAGGCATCCCGCTAACATAGTGATAGGAGGCTTCGCAGGAAGCGCAGCAGCGTGGGCAGGTTATGCAGCTCTCTCTGGCAAATTCGATATAGCGTCGTTCATTCTTGGTTTCCTGATATTCATGTGGACTCCAGGCCACTTCTGGTCTCTAGCCCTCAGATTCAAAGATGATTACGCCAGAGCAGGAGTACCCATGTTACCAGTAGTGACCGACGAGAAGAAAGCCGCTATAGCAATAGCAATATCCAACGCGCTCATGATACCAGTTGCCCTACTCCTCTACCTATACTCCAACCTCATCTATCTAGGTGTAGCCATAGTCTTCTCTGCACTTCTAATGGTTTACAGCGTAAGGCTCATAAAGAATCCTACAGCACAGGAAGCATGGACTTCGTTTAAGATATCCGCACCTTATCTAGCAATAATTCTAATCGCTCTAATTATTTCTAAGTTAATTTAGATGAGAAGAACATATAAGGGTGCAAACGAATTCTCGTTTCGGAATCAAGAATTATCCTGAATAATTCAAGAAAAAAATTACTTTAGAAGTGAAAGCAGGAAATTCACACCTTGACATCTTCACTAGTCCCTTTAAAGAAGTAGAACACGTACATACACTAATCCTTAATACGGAGGAACGCGATATCTTAATTAAAGTATGAGCAAAAGAGCATTCTTATTTAGAAAATCTGATGATAGGGTAATCTGCACTGCATGTGCGAGGAAGTGCGCTTTACGTGAAGGTCAGACGGGATTCTGTGGAGTTAGAACTGTAAAAAACGGAGAGCTCAACCTCGATGTGTACGGCAAGGTAGCTGCTGCCCACATAGACCCTATAGAGAAGAAACCGCTTGTCCATTTCAACCCAGGTTCGAAGGTCTTCTCGCTTTCAACTTTCGGATGTAATTGGATGTGTGCGTATTGCCAAAACTTCGACATAAGCCAGAGGAGAAAGAGCGAAGGTTCGGAGTTACCTCCGGAGGACGTTATCCTCTTAGCTAAGGCATACCAAGTCGAAGGGATGACCTATACTTATAATGAGCCTACCATATTCATGGAATATGCTCACGATATAGGTATGATAGCACGAAGAGAGGGCATGTTCAACACTATGGTATCTAACGGATACTGGACTGAAGAAGCCGTGGATTACTCCAAAGATTTCTTGGATGCCGTAACCGTGGACTTTAAGGGAAACGGAGAACCGAAGTTCATGAAAAGGTACACTGGGGCATCAGGCCCGGAACTCATTATTCAGACTATAGCGGAGCTAAAGAGGAGAGGAATACATGTAGAATTGACTGACTTGATAATACCCCAGATAGGGGATTCCCTAGAATACGGAAAGGTCCTTTTGACAAAGATCATGGATGTCTTAGGGCCTGACGTGCCCATACATTTCCTCAGGTTCCATCCTGATTACAAGTTAATCAACGTTCCTCCTACTGACGTGAAAATTCTTGAATCGCACTACAATCTTGCCAGAGAATTAGGCTTTCGTTTCGTTTACATTGGTAACGTGCCGGGACATCCCTTCGAGAGTACCTACTGTCCCTCCTGTGGAAAGGTAGTAATAAGAAGGTACGGCTTCAGGATCTTAGAGTGGAACCTAACTGAGCACATGAGATGTAAAAGTTGCGGAGAGAAGATCCCTATTGAAGGTAAGCTTTCAAAAAACGCCTTTCATGATAGGTTTGAGGAGGTCTACATTTAACCTTTGTTTTTCCCTTTATTCAGGAATTGGTCTATCCTTGTCTTGGCTTCCTCTGTAGTGAAAGCCAAACTCCATCCGAGGCTTTCCATGTTCAGCCCTGCGTCCAAAGAGGAGTCAGTTCCCTTGTTTACTAACAACTTTATTTCAGCCAATGATGTCTGAGATTGAGACGCTATTTTCATTGCTAGGTTCCTAGTCTCCTCTTCAAGCTTTTCCTTAGGTACTACTCTCTCTATTAGCCCTATCCTCTGAGCCTCCATGGATGGTATCCTGTCACCTGTGAACATCATCTCTAAAGCCTTGCCTTTCCCAACCAATCTAGGAAGCCTTTGAGTGCCACCGAACCCAGGGTAAATCCCGAGGGTTATCTCTGGTAGACCTACCTGAGAGTCGTCCGAAGCTATCCTAATATCGCAAGCCATAGCTATTTCTAATCCACCTCCTAGAGCGTAACCATTTATCATTGCAATTACGGGTTTCCTGACGTTCTCAATATAGTCCATGAGCTCCCTTCCTTTCTTCGCAAATAGCCACGCTCCCTCAGGGTTCAAGGTCTTGAAATGTGATATATCAGCACCAGCACAGAAAGCCTTTCCGTTTCCGGTGATAATTATTACTCTGACTTCGTTATCTTTCTCCATCTGTTCAACTAACTGCCTCAGTTCGTCTATCATTTTCTCATTTATTACGTTTAGCTTTTCTGGTCTGTTCAGGTATATCCAACCTAGTGGTGCCTCCTTCTTCATGGAAACTGTCTCCATTTTTTCCCTGGTCATATGAAGAGAAAACTTAGTATTAATGCTTTAAAGCTCGGAGTGATAATATAGCTTATGGGTCTGGACAAGCAATTATTACTAACTTCAATCTCAGAGTCGGTAGTACCTTTTGTAGGAAGTAGCATAGCGTCCGGACATCTCTTCACCAAGTTAAGAGATGTATTTTCAGTTTATCAATACCTTTTAACTTGCATCCCACTTACTGCGTTCACTACTGGAGTGGCTTCTTACCTCATCCTAGGTAATATGTATTACTCCCTATACATAGTTGCTGCAGTTATCCTTGCTCCCTTGGTTGTTCCCATTATCATGTCAATTAAATACAAGGGGATAGAGACTAGAGTGACCGAGAATTACATTGAAATAGACGTCAAGGTCCCTGTGGATATTTCTTCATATGATCCTAATGAGTTGTTTAACCACGTTTTCAAGAAAGCGTCGAGGAGCATAAGGAATCCTTACTATTCAAAGAAGTTAGGTAACATGAATAACTGTGGACACCTTAGAGTTACCTATCTAGGCGATGACAAGATGGTTCTAAAGAGGAGATGCGGAGAGCTGATAGTTGAGGTTACAATAACACCACAGAGAGAAGCTAATATGTCAGTGAGGATGAATTACTAAATGGAAAATGTGAAAAAAGAAGAGCTAAGGACAATCCTTTTTTACAATAAAACTCTTTTTACAAAAGACTTAAAAGAACTACTGAGATTAAGGAGCAATATAATAGATATAAGGAAAGGGCCTAAGTATATGGAAGTGGATATCTTAGGGGACTACAGTGGTGTAATAACAACGCTAGGAGATCCCCTGTTCAAGTCTAACCGCTTTGAAGATTTTTCATGTTTCTGGGATGGGAGGTTCTGGGAGGCGCATGAGGCCATAGAAAGCCTATGGAGAGGAGAAAGAGACTTAGACATGAGAAATTACTACCAAGCGTTAATCCTGGTCTGTGCATCAATGATAAAGTTCTATAAGGGGGAGCTCAAGGTCTCAGACGATCTAATGGAGAAAGCCCTCTCGCTTCTGACGAAAGTACCTGGATACAAGAGAGAGGAGGCGTTCAAGAAATTGATTTCAGACTATAAGAAAAATAATTGGAGCAAGTAACATTGAAGGGACGGATCTAAATATATCTTAGTATAGATAAAATTTCATTTATCTTGACTTACGCAAATGTATACTTTTTATAATATATCTTTTTTTATTTCTTATAACCAAACTTACGTAGTATGTTGTACCTCTCTTTGACGTCTTCCTCGGTCTCCACGCCTAAAGGTGTCATTCCGTCTACAACTCCTATCACTCCCCTACCTTGATCTGTCTCTGCTACTATCACTTGTAACGGGTTCGCAGTAGCCGCGAATATCCTCACTACCTCTTCTACGTCCTTTATCCTGTTAAGCACGTTTATCGGGTAAGAGTTCGAGATGTAAATTACGAAAACGTGGCCAGCGGCAACTCTCTTGCAAGCTTCTACGGCAGCCATGACCAACTTCTCATCGTTTCCGTCCCTCCTTATCAACCTCTTACCGCTAGCTTCACAGAAACCGATACCGAACTTTATGGAAGGACTTGATGACACTAGGGTTTCGTATAGGTCTTCTACAGTCTTTATAAAATGAGATTGCCCAACTATTACATTCGTGTTATCAGGTATGTCCAGTCTGACTACGTCTATCTTAACGCTCATATTAACCACTACGTGAAAGAAAATTAAAAATCCGTCGAGGACCACTTCATCATTTTTCAGTTGTACTCCTAAGTCTTCATCTGTATAAGTAAGCATAACTTACTGTAATCTCCTCACTCCCGGAGAGCGAGAAAGTGTAGGTATAGTGAAGATCTGTAATTAATATCTTGTAGTCTCCCTTAGGTAAGACGAATGTAGCGACCCCATTAGAAGCTGTGAAATTCATCTCATGATAGACGTAAGCCGAGCCGTTATAATAGTAGAGCCAAACATCTGCGTCACCTAGAGGAGATACTCCTCCAAAAGGACCATAGTTCATTAGAACTTTCACTTTGAGTATGTAGTCTCCATTAGCGGTTGTAGAAATAGGCGAAGTGGAAACTGTAGTCTTGTAAGAAGAGGCAGCGAAAACTCCTACTGCAGTTAAGACTAGAACCAGCACCAACAAGCCAAGCAATATCCTTTTATTCATCTCTAGCCTTTTCCCATAAACTAATATATAAGTTCAAGCATAATGATCTTAGAGTTTAATTGTGTATAATCAAAAGATCCTTAACGCTATAAAGTACGCTTTAATGCACGATATTGGAAGCGCTAGGAACTACCTCGTTTTGGGCTCTTTTGATGGTTTGCTTCTTTCCATAAGCATTATCATGGGGTCAGTTTTCTATAACATTTCTACTGCTGATATGAGAACTGTAATAATAAGCGGGCTAGTGGGCACGTCAATCTCCTCCCTTTGGAACGCGTTTGTGGTAGAGCTGAGCCAGAAGAAGGAGGAACTGGAGGAGCTGGAGAGACAGCTGATGAGAAGCTTGAAGGGGACCGTATACGATTACAGTGGTAAAATTTCAGCTGTAGTATCTGGAATATCCCACGGGGTTTCCCCATTTCTAGGACTACTCCCTTTCGAGGTTTTCTCGTACACACATGAGATAACTTACACTATGCTCGTTTCCCTCATTTTGCTGTTCTCGATGGGGCTACTATACGGGAATGAAATCAAACAAAAAATTAGGACTAGTGTAGTCATGATTTTAGCCGGAGTAATAGCTGTAGCAATAATTTACGTGATTTCCTGACTTCCCGTCTATATCCACCAACCTGAGATGTCCATGCATCCGTATCTTTCGTGAAGCAGAAAACATGCTTTTTTCTCCCCCTTGTTACACCGTTCGCAAAGGTCTACGTAATTCTTAACGGTTTCCTCATCGCATATTACCCTTCCGCAGATCTCTACGCACTTCCTTCCTTCCAAAAATATAAAGCATTTTTCATTCATTAGTCTAACACCTTTTTATATTACTTATACAATTTAAG
Organism: Sulfuracidifex tepidarius; assembly: GCF_008326425.1. NCBI lineage: Archaea > Thermoproteati > Thermoproteota > Thermoprotei > Sulfolobales > Sulfolobaceae > Sulfuracidifex > Sulfuracidifex tepidarius. The sequence goes on along the minus strand of NZ_AP018929.1, from coordinate 1,234,794 downwards.
TATTAGCATGTCAAAGCTAGTTGAAAGGAAGGATAGACAAGAGGAACTAAAAGAGAGGGTTAATTCCCTCGTAAGTGAAGTAGAGGAGGTATCCGAAGACCTAAAAGTAGTCACATTCATGGAGTATACAGCACCACCTGAAGAAGTGAAGCCTAAAGTAATAAGCTTCACCAAGGTCTTGCCCATACTCCAAACCATAGCCGAAAACAACGACATAGAGGAAGGAGTTGCGAAGATAATGTTCTTCTCTAAGTCTACTGGCAGAAATAGAGGACTCACGCCTACCATGATGCCCGGATTTCAGCTAGTGAAACCTGGGAGAACAACTAGGCCACATTCCCATAACATGGCCTCAATATATCTAGTCGTCAAAGGAAAGGGCTACAGCGAGATAGACGGGAAGAGATACGACTGGAACGAAGGAGACGTATTCGTAGTTCCTGCGAACGCAGTTCACTCTCACACTAACACGGGAGACGAAGACGCAGTCCTATTCGACGTAACCGATTCAGGCCTATTGGAGAGCCTGGGTATACTGGAATTTAGAGAACAGGAATGAGAGGTAAAAGATAAGAAAGAAAGGAAAAAGGTTTTTTATAATATCTCTTATTTTTATAGTAAAAAGGTTAGGTTCTAATTATTAGTATCTAGGCTGTGTTCCGTTCACTCAGAAGCTTTCCATGAAAGGAGACTCTTTAAAATGTGAGGAGAAAAGGTTTTAAATAAAACATGTTACTTAATGTTGAACTTATCTCCCCAAACTAACTTGAAGACGTTTATTAGTTTCTCATCACGCCATTTAGATATTTCTGGGAAAGTCTTACCCTTGAGGAACTCATAGTCCTTCATTTGAGATACTGCTCTTACTACACCAGTGTAAGGGAACTTGTCGTACTTGGCAAGGTCATGCATCCACTCATTGGCTCCGTATCCGAATCCCCTATTAAAGAAATACTCGAGTCCTCCTTCCCCTCCACCCAGGTGATAGGTCAGGAATGGGCCCATGAAAGCCCATCTAAGTCCTATCGCTGCAGTCATCACTTTGTCTATATCCTCCACTGTAGCTATTCCTTCATCGACGAGATACACCGCCTCCCTGAAAAGAGCGAAGGCTAGCCTGTTCCCCAGGAATCCTGGGACTTCCTTTTTCAGGACTACAACTATCCTATCTAATTTCTCCATGAAGTCTTTTGATATATCTAAGGTCTCCTGAGAGGTCTTTTCCCCCGGAACTATTTCCACTAAAGGAAGAAGATGTGGAGGGTTCCAAGGATGGTCTATCACTCCTCTTTCTGGATGCTTCTTCATAGCCTTCTGCATCTCAGTCATAAGCAACCCTGAAGTACAGCTCGCTAGGATGACGTCTCTATCTAACTTGTCGTCCAGATATCCGAAGAGCTTTTTCTTTGCGTCATAGTCTTCAATTATAGCCTCCAAGACGTAGTCAGTGCCTTCTACAGCTTCGTCCAGACTGGTAGTCGTTTTTATCTTCGTCATGTAAGCCTCAAGCTCTTCATTGACCATTTTAACGTTCTTCATGACCTCTAGATATCCCTTGACCTTGGCCATTGCTTTATCTAACGTTTCCTTCTTCTCGGAGTACAGGGAAACAGAGTACCCCTTAGTTGCAATGAGGGTTGCCCAACCTGCACCTATTACGCCGGCTCCGATTACAGAAACCTTCTTGATGTCTCGCATGATATAAGAACTATATAAGTAGTATAAGTAAGTTTCGGTTTTTTAATTTAGAATAGAAAAGAAGAAAAATATTAGAAATATATTGCAGCGTAATGTGTTACAGGGAAAGGAAAAAGACTGTTATCTATAAAGAAGTGATTTGTTTTCACAATATTTCACAGAAATGTATCTTAATGTTACTTTTTCTCTAATGTGTAATTCTTTTCCAGAGTGAGCTTTGGAAGGAGATAGTGCCAGTCTAGTTAAAGTACACTTTTATGCTAGGTCTACTTTTGATAAGACATGATCTCGGAAGAGCTCAAGGAGTACATCTCGTCTGTTAACGGAAAATTAATGGATAGATTTGAGAATAGAGAGAAGTTACTCCAGATGTCGAGGGAGTTAATAAGGAGCTGTGGTGAGACTGTCTCCTTATCGCACAGAGGTGAAAAGGAGAAAGCCCTGAAGAAGTACGACGAAGCTATTAAGAAGTCTAAGGAAGTGCTTCAGGTGGTAAGCAATTTCCCGGAACTACTTTATGGGGACGTTGGCACGGCTTTCCAAGAACTAGCCGAGGCGTCTGTAGTGGTCTCTATGTACTTCGATGAGAAGTTGAAGCTAGCCTCTGACCTAGGAATACCAGATACTTATTACATAACCGGAATTGCTGACTCGGTCGGGGAGATGAGGAGAAGGGTGTTGGAACTATTAAAGAAGGGGGAAAACAAGAAGGCTGAAGAAACTTACTCCATGATGGAGGAAATCTATCAGACCCTATGGGGGTTAGAGTACCCAAAGTCAGTTGTTCCAGGACTAAGGCAAAAAGTGGACTCCTTGAGGAGAATACTTGAAGAGACTTACCATGATATCTTCTTGGCTTCATTAAGAATATCTACTAATGACGTAATCCACTAGCCTCTCCGCAACGTTTATACCGGTAGCCAAGAGGAATCCCTTAAATTCTGGTGAATCGTTAAGCTCGTTTATCACGTAGCCCTTCTTTGGATGTTCCAGTATGTCAATTGATATGAACTCTCCCTTGACAGTCTTCGTAGCTTTTATTACCAGTTTCTTCAGTTCTTCATCCACCTCCAGTTTGGAAGGCATCCCACCTAGCGCCACGTTAGCCCTCCAATCGTTCGGTGGAATGTTCCTTGCATAACAGCCAACTAACTCTTCCCCTATTGTTATGCACCTTATATCCCTTCCTTTGTACTGTATATACTCCTGGACTATGTGTACCTTTAACGCCGAGTTTCCTAGCATCTCTCTGTGTTCTATAATCGTTTTCCCCTCCATTATGTCCCTGATTAGAGATACCATCCTCCCCCAGCTCCCTATTGGGGGCTTGTCTATAATAGGGAAGCTCATCTCCTCGTATGCTTTCATTGTTGAGTCAGGAGACATAGAGACCAGAGAATCGGGTATTGGCACGTTTTCCTTGAACAGCTTAGAGTAAGTCAGTATCTTGTCTCCACAGATGGTTATAGAGTCCATGGAGTTAATCGTGTGGACACTAGCAGACTCTAATACAGCACTAGCGTACAGCCCACGATACATGCTTATAGTCCTTATTATCGCCACATCGTATCTACCTAAAGCCTTATTGAAAGGCAGGGGCTCCATCGATGCATTTATAACATCATAGTTTACTTTCTTTGAGTTTAACGCATTTATTAACATTTTTTCCTCTTGTCTTATTATATCTACAACCAGGGCTACTTTCATATACCACCACCATATTCGCCGATTTCCAAAAAAGTGAGGTCTTGCTTCTTATTGAAAGACTTAGATAGTTCTGAGGCTAACCTACCGTTTAGAATCACTGGAACGTTTAAATCTACAGCAAGCCTTCTCACTGCATAGTCCTTGCTTTCCAAGAAACCGTCTGTTGCTACTAGTCCTACCTCCCTTTTCAGGAGAAGATCTTGAGCGGTTTTAAGGGCAACTACCTCTCCCTCTTTTATGTTTAGACCTTCTAGGGTCAGTACTTGTATTCCGTATTGACTTAAATTCTTTGCTGTTTCTTCCAAGTGATCAATGTTCCTATCTCCGTAAACTAAAGCCTTAGCTCCAGGCTCAGGTATCGAGTTGGGTGGAGACGAAAGCCAGCTCTTGAGCAAAGCGTCGTGGAAGTCCACTCCGAAGGACGCGACTTCCCCCGTGCTCCTCATCTCAGGACCCAGGAACGGGTAAGCTCCCTTCAGCTGGGCCCACGAGAATTGAGGCGACTTAACTGCCCAACTCGAGGATGGAGGCTCGTAAAACTCCTCGTCCTGGTCTAGTCCTCTCTCTATCGCCTCTATAGCCTTGCTGATTATGTTGAAACCCTTAGCCTTACTCGTGAATGGCATGGATCTGCTTGCCCTCATGTTCATCTCTATCACGTACGGGACGTTGTCCTTAACTACCATCTGTAGGTTGAAAGGCCCTTTCACGTTCAACTCGTTAACTATTGAAACAGCGTATTTCTTCATCTTCAACGAGAGGTCATGGGTGAGCTTTCTGTTAGGTATGGATATGGTCGCGTCACCGCTGTGGACTCCAGCTTCCTCGACGTGTTCCAGGACTCCGCCAATGACCTTCCTGCCGTCAGTAGCACCATCTATTTCGGCCTCGATTGCATCAGTGAGGTACTTCGATATCACCAAGGGATACCTCTCCGATATCTTGTTAGCCCTTTGAAGTATGGAGTCTAACTCAGCTTCATTATAAGCTATAGCCATTGAAGAGCCGCTGAGGACGTAACTTGGTCTGACTAAAACTGGGAACTCCACGTCCTCAACGAACTTCTTGACCTCATTGAGGTTCCTAGCGGAGATCCATCTGGGCTGAGGAATGCCAAGTTTGTCCAAGAGGGAGGAGAACTTCTCCCTGTCCTCCGCTGAGTCTACAGCAGACCCAGAGGAACCGTATATCTTTATCCCTTCCTCCTCCAACCTCTTAGCTATGGAATTACCTATTTGCCCTCCTGAGAACAAGCATACCTCGGTGAACTTGCCCTTTCGTACTATGTCTTTAACCCTCTCCACAGAGATTTCGTCGAAGTAGAGGTTACCCGCGATGTCCCAGTCTGTGGATACAGTCTCCGGGTTGTAATTGAGGACAGCTACGTCGTCGAAGTACTTCCTGCTCTCGTTCAGAGCTGATACAACGCTCCAGTCGAATTCCACTGATACTCCTATCCTGAAACCTCCAGCTCCAACTATCAACAACTTCCTACCTTCCTCATGTTTGACGTCGTCTTCAACCCCCTTATACGTGGTATAAAGGTAGTTCGTGACCGCGTCCCATTCCCCTGCCAATGTATCTATCCTCTTTACCCAAGGGAGGATCCTTTCCTTTTCCCTGACCTTAGACATGGAGGTTATTTGTTCGTCAGAGAAACCAAGGGACTTCAAGTACTTCACTTCGTCAGGAGTCAGTTCCTTGTTCCTGAACTTCTCAAATGTGTCTACCAAAGCCTTTAGCTTGATCAGGAAGAACCTGTCCACTCCGTAAGAGTCGTATACCTCATCTATGGTAGCGCCTTCTTTGAACGCCTTCATGGCGTAAAGGAACCAATATGGCCTCTTCTCCCTCATGTATGAGAGGGCTTCCTCCTTGCTGAGGCTAGAGAAATATATCTTGCCTCCAACCAGTCCTGGCTCTCCTATATCTAACATTCTCACCGCCTTCTGGAAGGTCTCCTCAAAGGTCCTGCCTATGCTCATTACCTCTCCTATGCTCTTCATCTCAGTTGCCAAGGAGTTCTCCACGTGCTCGAACTTGTTCATATCCCACCTAGGTATCTTCATTACTAGGTAGTCCAGACTCGGCTCAAAGAACGCTGTAGTCCTGCCTGACACCTTGTTGAGTATCTCATAAATCGAGTACCCTAGCGATAGTTTTGCTGAGACATACGCCAGTGGATACCCCGTAGCTTTGCTGGCGAGAGCACTGGACCTAGACATCCTAGGATTAGTTTCTATAATGAAGAAATCATACGAAGATGGGTTAAGTGCGAACTGAACGTTACATTCCCCTACTAAGTCTATTGACTTAGCAACCTCCATGGATAATGTCCTCATGTCTTGAAACTCTTTGTTATCCAATGTCTGACAAGGTGAGATAACTGTGGACTCTCCGGTGTGAACGCCCATGGGGTCGAGGTTCTCTATGCAGGCTACCACAGCCGAGTTGCCCTTGCTGTCCCTCATTACCTCGTACTCCAGCTCCTTCCAGAAATGGAGGTACTTCTCTATCAACACTTCACCTATGTAACTCTGTGAAAGTGCCCTCACTATATTCTCCTCAAGTTCCCTCTCATTCCACGCTACAGTTGATCCTCTCCCTCCTAGATTGAAGCTTACCCTTACCATGACTGGGTAACCTAAGATCTTTGCCTTCCTCAGGGCCTCTTCGACGCTGGTGGCGCTCATGCTAGGAGGGACTGGAAGGTTCCTCTCTATCATGGTCTCCCTGAACTTCTCCCTACTGAGGGCCTTCTCTATGCCCTCTATAGGTGTCCCGAGTACCTTAATTCCGTACTTCTTGAGTATGCCCTTCTTGAATAGATCTATTCCGACGTTTAGTGCTGTCTGCCCTCCAAATCCTATAGCTATGGCGTCAGGTCTCTCCTTCTCTATTACCTTCGCTACAGACCACCATGATACGGGGATCATGTATAACCTATCGGCGAACTGCCTGCTGGTCTGCACTGTGGCTACGTTAGAGTTCACCAATACCTGAGATATCCCTTCCTCCCTGAAAGCCTTCAAAGCCTGACTTGCGGAGTAGTCGAACTCCGCAGCTTCCGCTATCTTTATCGGACCTGAGCCTATTACCATTACCTTTTTGGGAAACTCAACCATTTGACTCCACCATTTTTGCAAACTTCTTGAAAACCCAAGTCGCGTCCCAAGGGCCTGGTCTGGCCTCGGGATGAAACTGAGTCGTAATTATAGGTAACTTATCGTGATATAGCCCCTCTATTGTCCCGTCGTCCGGGTTGTAGAACCACACTTTCATTTCTGACGGGACGTCCTCCTTGGATACTATAGCATACCCGTGGTTATGAGTAGTGATGTAAGCCTCTCCAGTGGTTACATCAACTACAGCTTTGTTTATTGCCCTATGACCGAACTTCATTTTAGTCACCTTTCCTCCCATAGATATTGAGAGCAACTGGTGACCCAAACAGATACCCAGAGTAGGTAACTTGTATTCCAATATCTCCCGAAAGTTCTTTACTTGTTTCTGATAGATATTTGGATTTCCTGGGCCATTTCCGAAAACTATCGCTTTGGGATTGTAATCCATAACCTCCTTAACCGAGAACCAACACGGAACCCTCACTATCGTAAAGCCTTGATCGTATAAGCCCTTAATTATTCCGTGCTTAGTCCCGCAGTCAATCATGACGATTATTCCCTTGTCTCCCTTTCCTTTGTGAACAACTGGGGTCTTAGGAGATGTAAGCGCTGAGAAGTCTGTCTCGTCATATCTCTGCTTCAAGTAGTCCCTGGGGTTTTCCATGTTAATGCCTGAGGAGATAACTCCCATCATGGAACCTTTCCTCCTCACCCTGCTCACTATAGCCCTGGTATCGACATCAGATACTCCAGGCACCCCTTCGTCCTCTAACCACTTGTGCAGAGACCTTTCAGAGTTCCATTTATAAGGTTCCGTGACCTCAGTCACAACCAGACCTTCTACCTGAATTGAATCGGACTCGAAGTTCTCATAGATACCCTCAATAGCTTGCTTCCTGGGGACACCATAGTTCCCCACCAATGGATGGGTGAGAACTAGTATTTGTCCCCTGTACGACGGGTCAGTTAAGCTCTCTGGATATCCGTTCATGGCAGTGCTGAAAACTACCTCCCCTGCACTCACTCCTTTTGATCCGAAGCCACAACCCTCTAACAGAGTGCCGTCCTCTAGATAGATGTACCCTGGTTCACTCTTGCAATAAGTCATCCTCTATCACCTTCATCAAGTTCATCCCGTTCCTTACCTTCAAGGAAAAGGAAGTTAACTTCTCTCGATCTTGAGAGAGAAATTTTCTCTTTGTTTTTATCTCTTCTGTTATTAAATCTGGATTAGGAGAACCTATGACTGCCTTCATTCTAATAGAGTCCTGAGGTTTTAAGTTTGACTGATAGCTACCTTGTTTTATCCTCGATGCTACGTCGAAGTAGGCTTTCCTGTATGGTACCTTGTTTTGAATTGACGTTAACTCTGCTTCATCTGTGGATAGAGACTTGACGTCCATCACTTCCCTCTTTACAACCATGCCTGAAATCGCAGACTTGAGAATCTTCACCGCTCTAATGGCTTCCTCCAAGACGTTCCAGTAATGCAAGTTCATCTCCTGCAAATCTAGGTCGTAACCAGAGGGAGTTCCTTTATAGATAGACAAAATGGAGGTAACTTCGCCTATGATTAGACCTGCTTTAGCCCTAAGGGTCTCCATAGTCACGGCGTTCCTCTTGTGTGGCATGAGTGAGCTGGTGCTCACATGTGAATCTGGAAGCTGTACCACGTCTATCATGTTGGAGGAGAGCAAAACCATGTCCTCCGCGATCCTGCTCATAGATACCATCAAGTTGGCTACCTCTAAGACCACGGAAATTATGTCAGACCTAGACGCTGTGGCTGAGATTGTGTTATATACTATGTCGTCGAAGCCGAGCATCGTAGCCTCCTTCTGTCTGTCCACCTTGAGATTAGTTCCTACTATTGCGCCTGAGCCCAAAGGGGATCTATTAAGTTGTGAAAGTTCTGAAAATATGTTCCTCCATCTTGATGATAATTCCTCCTCTATGTAAAGGAGGTAATGGGAGAGAGTTGATGGTTGGGCGAGCTGAAAATGCGTGTATACCGGGAAAATTACTTCTTTGTTCTCCTCAGCCTTACTCAGGAGGGCCTCCCTTAAAGTTAAAAGCGAGTTCAGGAGCTCGTCTAACAAATCCCTAGTCTTCAGCCTCAACGCTGTGGCGACGTGGTCGTTCCTGCTCCTAGCTAGTCCTACCCACCCTCCTGGCTCACCTACTTCCTTTATTAGGTGGTCTTCTAAGGCTTCATGAACGTCTTCATATCCCTGCTTCACTTCCTTGAAGGAGTTTATTGCCTTAATCAAGTCTCTCGTCACGGGTTTGTCTACTGTTCCAGAGAGGAACAACGATATCACGTGAGCTTTCATCGTGAGTTTGACCTGCTCTGTGATTTCTGCGTCCTCGTGTATGGAATTAGTGTAATCCGAGGCTTCGTCTGATGAAGACCCCCAAGATCTGTACAACATCTCATTCAGACCTCGATTTGTTTGCTAGTAGGGAATGCATTCCCCATATCTCTATGAAGCCCCTCGCCATCTCGTCTGAGGGATACCACCCCTTATTGTAGCTCGCTACCTTCTCAGAGTAAGGAGAGTAAGGAGAAGACCTACCTATTACCCTGGCCCCGGAGCCTTCTACCTTCACTTTCACTTCTCCGGAGACCCACTTGTTCATTTCCTCCGCTGTATGCTGTATCTCCTCCCTTAGAGGTTCGTACCAAAGACCTTGATACACCAGATCAGACCACGTAGAGTCCATTATCCTCTTGAACCTGAGCTCGTGAGGGGTCAAAACTGTCTTCTCGAGATCCGTGTGTGCTGACGTTAGAAGCAGTGCAGCAGGGGCTTCATACACTTCCCTCGATTTAAATCCGACAACCCTATTCTCTATGTGGTCTACTCTACCAAATCCACGGCTTCCTGCCACAGAGTTTACTACCTGAATTAGCTTAGTTAAACTCAGCTTCTCACCGTCAACTGCAACTGGCACTCCCTTTTCGAAACCTACAGTTAAGGTAACTGGTTCCTCAACTGTCTTCTTTGTCCACTCGAACGCGTCCTCTGGAACTTCTGTGGAGGAATCAGAAATCACGTCTCCCTCTATGCTCCTCCCCCATAAATTCTCGTCAATACTGTACTTGCTGCTCTCACTTTTTATTGGGATTCCTTTCTCTTTTGCGTACTTGACCTCGTCGTCCCTTGTCATGTTCCACACCCTAGCGGGTGCTACTATCTTAGCGTCTGGGTACAGCGCTTTGACGGAGAGGTCGAACCTCACTTGATCGTTTCCTTTAGACGTTGAACCGTGTGCTACTCCTTCCGCACCTTCCTTCTTTGCTACCTCTACCACCTTGTTGGCTATCAAGGGCCTTGCTAAGGCAGTAGCTAGTGGATAAACTCCCTCATATAGACCGTTGAGCATAATGGAATATTTCACGTAATTGTTTGCGAATTCGTCCTTCGCGTCTATCGTGAAGTGTTTGAAAGATCCAGCTTGATATGACCTCTCCTCTATTTTCTTGAAATCGTCGGGCTGACCTACGTCCACTGTGACTGTTATAACTTCAGCCTTGAAGGTTTCCTTCAGCCAAGATATTGCAACTGTAGTGTCTAACCCGCCCGAGTATGCTAGGACTATTTTCATCCCTAAAGAACGATGTTAATGAACTTAAAAATGGTATAGATAATAAAAACTACGTTCTTCCTTATAAAGAGAATGTTAAAGGTTTCCTTTAGTTTTCTTTTGAACAAAAAAGTCTAATGCTTCTTTAATAAATTCAGTTCTACTACTCTTGTTCAGCTTCTTACAGTAAACATCTATTTCATTCACGACGTCCTCCTTTAATCTAACACTGACGACCTTTCTCATAATTCTCATTATAAAAATGTAATACCCAAATAAAAAGTATATCAAACGAAAAGGTTTTAACTTAAGGAGAAAGGCTACGTTGAAAACGGAACATGAAATTAACTTGCTGAAGTAAATATTACGGTCTTCTCTTCTTTTGCTTTCTGTAGCTCCTGCTTTACTTGCTCTAAACGTGTCTGCATCTCCTTTATTGCTACTGTTAGAGCTTCCTTATGGTACTTCCTAACATGTTCCTCTGTGTCCTCTCTTGACATAGTCATATTACACAGTGAGCATTTATACATTCCGTCCTCACTTCTTCTGACTACCGGTTTAACGTTAATAGAAATGTCCTTGAGAATCGGGACAATCTTCTTGGCTTTGCCTTCGCTTCCGCTCTTCTCTATGATCCTCTGTGCGTAGCCACGAAGCTGGTGTTTTGAAATATTATACTTATATGCAACTGAAGCTGGACCTTCGCCTTTGACGAGATACTCCTCAAGTGCATCAAGCACGTAGTCGCTTCCTCCCAATATTTTTAGGGCTATATAATTTATTAAAGACTTTACATCAGTCTGTTTCATACTTAGTCACTAGAGTGGACTATACGAGTTAGAGTTTAAAAAGAAGTATGATTATTCTATAAATGGAGAACACTGCCCTTATGCGTAGTTATTCTGACCTCGGAATGTGAGTTTGTGACCCTTCCGAGTTCTATTGCATTAAAATTCTTCTTTGCAAGCTCCCTTTTAACATCTTCCCCATATTCTTCTGAAACAAATATAACCATACCCACTCCCATATTGAAAACTTTATACATCTCATCGTGAGGTACTCCAGAATTTTCTATAACTTTAAAGATTTCCGGAGGGTCTGGCATTTGGATCTCGATTCCGTGATTAGTTACCCTATGCAACTTGGTGAATGCGCCACCAGTTATGTGGGCTGCACCGTGAATCTTTGGGAGGACTTCCAAGACTGCGTCAGAGTATATTGCGGTGGGTTTCATTATCTCTTCAGCATAGTCCTTGAGGCTTATCTTTCCCTGGTCTATTAACCTTCTAACCAATGAGAACCCGTTTGAGTGGATTCCGTTGCTAGGCAGGCCGATCACAATGTCTCCGGGAACTATATCTGAGCCCGTTATAAGCCTTTCTACCTTACCCATGACAGAGCAGGAAACGTCGAATCCGTTAACTACGGATGGCATTATCGCCGTTTCTCCCCCTACCACTTCCACATGAGCCTCTTCACTTCCCTTTATTATCCCCTTCAAAACCTCTGTTATCGTGGTCTTGTCTTCCTTCTCCATGGCTAAGTAGTCTAGTAACGCGACCGGTCTAGCTCCTACGCAGGCTATGTCGTTCACGTTCATCGCTACGCAGTCTATCCCAGTAGGTTCAATTATCCCAGTCTTGAGAGCTAACAAGGTCTTAGTTCCAACTCCGTCAACGTGGAGCGCTATCTTCTTTCCGTCCAAGTCTATGACCCCAGCATAATGTCCTGCACCTATCACGGTATTCCTGTAAGTTTTGCTCAGCATGTCGGCTATGGTTTTATGGATGTCCTTTACTGAGTCTAAATCCACTCCAGACTTCTTGTACTCGCTCACCAAAGACCACCGTTGGGAGACCAGTCAGCGGATACCCCTAAAGTTCCCCTCTTCTTCCTCGAGGTGTAAGTATACCTTACGATCTCAGCTTTCTCCTCTTGTTCTAGAATCGTTGAGCCTATGTCATTGCGATAAATTAACTTAACGTCTGACTCAATGAAAGACAATGACTTCATCAACTTCCTCCTAGACTCCTCGAAGTCGCCCAGACATACTAACTCTAAGGCCCTTGAGCCTTTAGTGACGAGCGAGTTTTCCTCAAGTGCTATAGAGCCGAAAAATACGTCGCAGCCGATCTCCCTGATTTTCGGTACGTCAATCGACACCTTGTGGCCTGAGGCTAGCTTCCTGTCTAAGGGATATCCTAAAGGAGATACAGCCCACACAAGGGAAGGCCTTTCATCTACCCTCAACTTGGCATTGCTCAGATGCCCGGTTGCCGTTCTCTCGATCAAATCGCCAAAGTCCTGTATTCTCGGAATTATAGCTGAGGCTTCTGGGTCTCCGAAACGTGAATAGTACTCTATAACAGTAGGACCCCAAAGACCGGTCAGCATCATCTGCCCTGCTATAGCCCCAGTATAACTCTCTCCCGTCTCCTTCTCCACCGCCGAGACTGTCTTCCGTACTATGTCAAAAGTTCCGTCATATTCCTCCTGATTTATGAATGGAAGGAGGAAGCCTGGACCGGAAATCGACCCCATACCCCCGGTTTCTGGACCTATCCCGTCCTGATATGCGTTCTTGTAATCCTGTGCCAAAGGAAGAGGAAGAATTGTGCTACCGTCTGAGAGGGCGTGGAGCGTGTATTCGGGTCCATCCACTTTCTCCTCTACTATGATCTTGGGTTCTCCCTCTTTGTTGTAATAGGAACCTATCTCGTTAACGCTCTTAGCCATAGCTTGTCTTTTGTCCCTCGACAAGTAAGCTTGTATGTCAGCTATTACCTTTACACCCTTTCCTCCCGCTTGCCCTGCTGGCTTGACAGCTAAGGAACCTCCATACTCGCTTATGAACTTCGCGGCTTCCTCCATCGTAGAGAATGCCTTATACCTCAGCCTACCTGGGATCTCGTATTTCCACATCAGCCACCTAGCCCAGACTTTGGATTCCTCTATCCTAGCGTTCTTCTTGCTAGCCCCAAACACTGGAATACCTTCCTTTCTGAATTCGTCAGAAACACCTCTGAACAAAGGATCCTCAGGACCTATCACCCCCATGTCTGGGTTAATTCTAGATATTATTTTCCTGACCTCCTCAGGAGTAATCTCACCGAGGAAGTACTCTCCTTGGGTTGAATCCACTACCTCTTTTATTCCTGGGTTAATGTATGAGGATAACGCGAAGACCTTATGTGACGAGAGAGATTTAGCTAAAGCGTTCTCTCTCGCTCCGTCTCCAACTACTAATATCTTCATTTCTTTCACCTTGTAGGATACTTACCTGTCATACAACCCACGCATAAGTCACGGTGACCTATGGCTGAGTACAGACCGTTTAAAGACAGCCAATGTATAGAATCTGCCCCTATTACCTTTGCTATCTCGTCGTCAGGCAGGTTAGCAGCTATGAGCTCTTTTTCCTCGGGTACGGCAACACCGTAAGGACATTTAGACGTGAGCTTCGGACTGCCTATGAGAATATGTACCTCTTTAGCACCTAACCTCCTCAAGTTAAACACTGTGTTCTTCAAAGTAGTTCCTGTTACCATGGAATCGTCAATCAGGACTACTCTCTTGTTGAAGAATGCCGTTTTTATCGGATTGAGTTTCAGCTGGATCCCGACGACCTTAGTGAAATCGTCCGAGGCTAACATAGTTCTTATCGGACTTCCAGTTCTGGTGAAACCCAAATCCATAGGAATTCCACTCTTCCTTGAGTAACCTAAAGCGAACGGTAACGCGGTGTCGGGGACTCCTACTACACAGTCTGCTTCTATAGGATATTCCTCAGCTAGCTTCTCTCCTATGCGTAATCTAAGCGAATATATCTCCTTTTCGTCAACGAAGCTGTCTATTCTGGCTTGATAGATGTACTCTATTGAGCAATAGTTTTTCTCTGGCGAAAAGAGCTTCATACTTTCCACATTTAGCCTGTCTATAATCACCATTTCACCGGGCTCTATCTCTCTCCTCAATTCTCCTCCTATTACGTTCATACTGGTCATCTCTGAGGATACTATAGCCATATCGAAGCCGAAACCTCCTATTGAAAGTGGCTTGAGACCTAGGTAGTCCCTGTAAGCTATTATCCTTCCGTCCTTGGTGATCGCAACGAAAGTGAATGTGGGCTTGTTCCTCTTCACAGCTTCTACCGGATCCTTTTCCAGTTCCTTGACGAATACCTCTTGGTCTTTGATCACTCCGTCTATAGCTAGAGAGATGCCCTCACTTTGAATGGGGTAATTCGACGTCCCAGCGTATCCTATACCAGCCCATCCTTCGAGTTCTCCGAATTCCAGATCCTCTGGAGCTACACTAGATCTGGCTGTCCTGATCAGACCGCCCTCGCTTAGGAGCGATACTCCAGACCTCGTATATCCCCTGTGCTGAACTCCTATTAATCCATAATATAAAAATTTATTTATATTCCAAATCTTATCAAATGCAAGTATACCTATTAATCCTGCCATTTTTACACCTTACCAAAAATTTTATCTAACGAAGAAAAATTATAATTATCTTCAAGGGGATATCTCCCCGTGAAGCAAGCATGACACAAGGTGGAGATCCCCACTGCTGATATCATTTCGTCTACAGTTAAGAACTGAACAGAATCTGCACCAATCTCCTTGGAGATCTCCTCTTCATTCTTCGACCTCGCTATCAACTCATTGACACTCGGGAAATCTATCCCCATGTAACACGGGAACTTTATCATAGGGGAACCGACCCTGACGTGGATCTCCTTAGCACCGGCGTCCCTCAGCCTCGATATGAGCCTCTTCATCGTGTTACCCCTCACTATAGAATCGTCTATTAGAATTATGGATTTCCCACGAATTGCGCTTTCGACTATTCCGAACTTCTCCTTTAGGGCGTCCAACCTAGCCTGCTGAGTCGGCATTATGAAAGACCTCTTGGAGGAGATTGTCCTCACTAGTGCCTCCTCCAGAGGAATCTTGCTCTCTCTGGAGAAACCTATGGCTATGGGACGTGAAGAGTCCGGCACCGGAACTACCACGTCACCTTCAGCTCCATGTCTCCTAGCTAAGATCTCTCCCAGCCTTACCCTGCTCAGGTAAACCGGATTCCCGTCAATCGTAGTGTCTGCACGAGAGAAATATATGAACTCAAAAGAACAGATAGTCTTTGGCTTTGACTTCACCACCTCGTCGTAAAAGATTCCCCCGTCCTTGATACCTAGCACTTCCCCTGGCTCCACGTCCTTTATCTTCTTACCCCCTAACTGCTTGACCGCTGAATCCTCCGATGATATTATCAAAGAACCGCCCACAGTTCCCACTACGAGAGGTCTGTAACCATGCGGGTCCCTCACAGCATATATTTCGCCGTCAGAGTTCATCACGAGAAGAGAGTAAGCTCCGTCTGCAACGTCAATGAAGTGTTTGATTGCGTCTACCATGGAACTATCCTCCTTTAAATCCTTGGAGAGGAAATCCAAGATGAAGGTAGTATCGTTTGGATATTTCCCGAACTTGAAGAAGTTCGTAATAGTTCCATTGAACGCAACGACGATTCTGCCGTCACTGAGAGGCTGTGCTTCGCTTACATCTGGAACTCCGGACGTGGAGTACCTTACGTGACCTACGGATGAAGTTGAGCTAAAGTACGTAAGAGAACGATCTATTGCTTCCTCTACAAGGCCAAGACCACGATTGAGCTTCAGGTTTCCTGAGTCTACGTAAGAGATCCCTGCGGACTCCTCTCCCCTGTGTTGAAGCAACTTAAGTCCGTCATAAGTCAGCTTCAGCGGGACGGGAAAAGGAGAGCTTACCCCTATTACTCCACAATGCTCTTTAAGGAACATTCAGCATCTCCTCCAAGTAATTCTCGTAGTTTCTAACTTCCTTCATTAGGTCCACCTTCTTCCCTATGTCCAAGGTGAAAGACTCATCGGTCACGAGACCTATTTCCTGGGCTATGATTCCCTTCTCCCTTCCCTTTTCGATGATCTCCCTCGGGTTGTTAGTAATTACAATGAATCTACCGCTTCCCTCGGAGAAGACCTTAACGAAGTCGCTTTTAACGTCAGAACGTATTGAATCGAGGTTGACCTTAATTCCAAGGCCTTTAACTATCACGGGAAACAACGAAGCCATCAGCCCTCCTCTAGAAACGTCCTTTATGAAGGGCTCTTTGCCGTTCATCACTATCTCTGAAGCTAGTAAGTCCTCATGAAGTCTAGCTTTCTGAGGTACGCCATCTATACCTAAAACCTTAGATGCCAAAGTGCCTCCCATTTCTCCCCTAGCTATCCCCAAATGAACTATGCTCATTCCTGCTTTAACCTTAGGTCTGATCGGTTCGTGTTCTAGGATTCCAGCCATCACGATCATAGGCGTATGCTTTATCGGTTTACCTTCCTTATTCTCATTATAGAAAGATACCTTTCCTCCAACTATCGGTACGTTGAACACTCTAGATGCCTCGGATATCCCCCTGATGGAGTCTATGAAAGCTCCATAAACTTCAGGCTTCCTGGGATCTCCGAACTGTAAGTGATCCACGGCAACTATACCCTTCCCTCCGATGGTAGCCAGATTCCGATAGGACTCCGCAAATATCATTTTACCGCATTCGTAAGGGTCATGTTGACACAAGTCCGGGTTGGCGTCAGCCTTGACGGCGAGATATTTCCCGTTAGGGAGAGAAACTACCGCGCCGTCCGCTTCCCCCGGCTTAATGATTGTGGATGTGCCTACCTCATAATCGAATTGGGAGAAAGCCCACTCCTTGCTTACAAGGTCAGGATGAGAAATGACTTTCTTTATCGCTTCCTGTGTAAGAGCAGGGAATTCCATGTTAAATGTCCTATAGCTGGACGAGAAGTCCCATACGAATCTAGAAGGCGATAACAGGAGTTCACTCTTCAAAGACACAACTTCCTTGCCTTCGTATATGAACCTTATTACTCCGTCCCCTGTGGTCTCTCCTATAACCGTACATGGGTACTTATCACGTGTGAATGGCTCACATATCTCGTCTACAAGTTCGGGCTTAACTGCGAAGAGCATCCTCTCCTGAGTTTCTGATATCATGATGTCCTCAGGGCTCATTTCTTTCACCCTGAGAGGAACTCTGTCCAGATAAACCCTAGCTCCAAGACCGTTAGCCATCTCAGTTACTGCAACAGCAAGACCTCCCCCTCCTAGGTCCTTTATGGCCTCCGCTTTACCTGATATCTCGAGGGTCGAATCGATGGTAATTTTCCCGGCGAAAGGATCAGCTATTTGAACTGCACCTATTTCATCCTCTCCGCTTAACCTCCTTGACGCGAAGGACGCTCCTCCCAAACCGTCAATACCGGTCAACCCGGTGAGGACTAGCTTCAAACCAGGTCGCTTCACGACGCTTGGAACAATCCTGTCTTTCTTAACTATGCCCACGCAAGCGACGTCTACAAGAGGATTATCGTTATAGGTTTCGTCGAAGCCTATCTCTCCTCCGACTACGGGGACCCCAACGCTGTTACCGTAGAACCCTATTCCCCTGATTATGTTCTTGAGCAACCACCTGTTCCTTTCCTTATTGAGCTCTCCCACCCTGATCATGTCCAGAAGAGCTATGGGTTTAGCTCCCTTGCTTATTATGTCTCTGATTATCCCTCCCACTCCCGTCGCGGCACCGTTGAAAGGGTCTATCGCCGAAGGATGGTTGTGGCTCTCCACCTTGAGGACTAGAGCGTATCCTCCCCCTATGTCTACTGCTCCAGCGTCCTGCCAGTCCTCTACACTCATCACCACGTTTTCTCCAGTGCTCGGCAAACTGTGGAGGAAGAACTTTGAGGACTTGTAAGAGCAATGTTCTGACCAAACCGCGTCCAAAACTTTCCACTCTGCCTCAGACGGTTCACGGTCCAGCTTTTCCCTGGCTATTTTCTTCTCTTCCTCAAAGAGAGTCAATTCACAACACCCCTAAGAAGATAGAGACCGTCTGGCTCTCCGAAAGGAGATATGTTCTTAAATGAGGCCCTCTCTGGATGTGGCATCATGCCGATCACGTTTCCCGCTTCATTAGAGACTGAGGCTATGTTCTGTAACGATCCATTCGGGTTATATTCGTCACTCACCTTTCCTTCTTGAGAGGAGTAAACTAAAACCGGGCTCACTTCGCTTACGTCTTTATGGTAGTACCTTCCCTCTGCATGTGCTATTGGAAGTCTGAGGACTTTCCCCTTCAATCCCTTAGTTATTGCAGTGGAATCGTTAACGACTTTCACGTAGACCCACTTGCTTACAAACCTTCTGTTTAAGTTCTCCAGGAGTGCTCCCTTCAGGAGTCCGCTCCATACCAATATTTGAAATCCGTTGCATATACCGAGCACTATCTTTCCCTCTTCTGCCATCTCCTTCACTTTCCTCATGGAATCTCCGCTTGCAGCTATTGCTCCCGCTACCAAGTAATCTCCGTAGCTGAACCCGCCCGGAAGGACAACTGCGTCAAACTTGTCTGGATCGAAGCTATCATGCCTTACAACCTGAGGGTTTCCTCCAGCCTCTCTCAAAGCCTTCTCTACATCGCCCTCACATGTAGTGCCAGGAAACTTTAGAACTGCGACTTTCTTGGTCATGATAGTCTCACTTGAATTTCTTGAATAATTGGATTGTAAAGCCTGGCCTTCTCTGCTATCTCCTTTACCCTGTTTAAAGCGTTCTCGCATGTGTCAGCCTCTAACTTGAAAAGGAGGTACTTTCCGGCCCTGACATCTGCTACGTTACTGTCCACCTTATTTACGGCATACATCTTTATGCTCTCTCCCTCGGGATCCCTGACCTCCGTCTTAGTCTTAATTATAAGCTCCACGTTACAGATCAATGTGACATCAACCCTAGGAACTCTGAGTACTTCGACTTCACTTTGTCGAGAGGCTCTCCTCTCCTGTAGATGTCCTTGTCATATATTTCTCCCTTAGGGTTCCTCACCCTCATACTATCAAGCGATATTTCGTCTCCCACGACTAAATTCCCTTTCAACCTTCCAAATTCTAGTTTCAGATCGTACAGAATCAACCCTCTCTTGTTTATATAATCAGAAAGAACCTTTATTGCCCTCTTTATCATGTCCTCTGCCTCTTCAGCCTCCCTCCTGCTCATCAACTTAAAATACTCCATATGAGAATAATTCAAAAGGGGATCATGTCTCGAGTCGTCCTTCAAGAAGAACTCCACTATAGGCGGGTCGAAGATCTCGCCCTCCTTTATCGGCAACCTCTTTACAATACTACCTGTCGCTATGTTCCTGGCTACTACCTCAACCGGTATCATGGAAAGTTTCTTCGCTATCATTGTCCTTTCGTCCTTCATACTGACATAATGAGTTGGAATCCCAGCACTCTCGAGGACCCTAAAGAACAGAGCCGAGGTCTGAGCGTTGAGGACTCCCTTTCCCTCTATTTCGTCCTTCTTTAAGCCATCACCTGCAGTTACAGAGTCCTTGAACTTGAGGAGAACGTGATCTTCGTCCAAGTAAAAAACTTCCTTTGTTTTACCTTCCCCTAACTTTTCCCCCATACTCGCTTTAACTTAGCCGAGTTAAAAAGATTCACTAGTAGTGACGTTTTCATTTACTTAGTCAAGTAAATATCGCTTTATGTATCTCTAGTTGAAGGGTTGTGTATGTCTGAGCAGATAACCATAGACGACTTCGCGAAACTCAAGCTCGTTGTGGGTGTGGTGAAGACTGCAGAGAGAATCGAAGGAACTAGGCTCCTGAGGTTAATGATAGACATTGGAACTGAAACTAGGCAAGTTATTTCAGGCATTGCGGAACTCTACACGGCAGAAGAAATGGTAGGAAAGAAGATAATTCTCATAGCTAATTTGAAACCTAGAGTAATCAGGGGTTTCGAGAGCCAAGGAATGATACTTGCGGCGGGATGTAAAGAAGACGAAGAGAAGGGAATTAGACCTAGGTTACTCACAGTTGATGATGGGGATATACCCCCTGGAACTTCAGTATGTTGAGGACGCCGTTCGAGAGGGTTCCGGTACCTCCCGAAGTAGATGACGTAATAAACTTGGTCTTGAACAGACTTCCGAAGATCCAAGGCAAGACGGTGAAGGAGAGAGAGATCAACAGGCTATTAACTTACATGAACCAAGTAGAGAAATACAAGGACTTCGTGTCGAAGTTTCCAAGAGTGGAGAAGCTTCACCCTTTCTACAAGGAGAGCGTCGAGATACTTGCTGACATAGACAGGGTTAAGATATGCCTCTTTAACACGAGCAGAACTGCAGACCTCGCCATGAAGTCCCTGAGAGAAGGGATAAACACTATAAAAACCAAGGACGAGAAGGAAGCTAACGCCATAATGAGGAGGACTTTCGGCAGGACTTCGTCTATCCTCAGGAAAAATAGGGAGTGCACTTCCTTCTTGATTAAGGTAACAGTGCAGTTAAAGAGGATGATGGCTGTGGACCCTAGCCTTCCTACAGTGATCGTAGCAGGGGCACCTAACGTAGGGAAGTCCACTCTGATATCCAAGCTAACCAGAGCAAAGCCTGAGATAGCTAACTATCCTTTCACCACCAAGGATATCCACGTGGGACATATGAGGATGGGGGAGAGGTTGATACAGTTCATAGACACGCCGGGGATACTGGATAGACCTAACACGGAAAGGAATCAAATAGAACTGAGGAGCGTAAACGCATTGAAGAACCTAAAGGGGATAGTTGTATTCGTTTTTGATGTCTCTCCGTTGTCATATTATGGTATAGAAGACCAATATTCCTTGTTTAAGGAAGTTAAGGAACTGAGTGAGAAGAGAACCATACCAGTGATAAACAAGATCGATGAAAAAGACGATACGTATTACAATGAAGTTCGGGCTAGGGTTGAGAACGCCCTCGAGATAAGTGCTGACAAGGATATAGGTCTAGAGGAACTTAAAAAAGAAATCTTAAAAATGCTAGGTACATCACTGGATCGTGGACTATTGGATAATTGAGATATTTACTTCAATACAAGGGGAAGGCGAAATCATAGGCACACCATCGAACTTCATAAGGTTAGCCAGGTGTAACTTGAGGTGCCTTTGGTGCGATACCACGTACTCCTGGGAGAAAGGAATCAAGATGGGGGTAGACGAGATCGTCTCCCACATAAGGAACGAAATTAGGATGACTACTATAACTGGCGGAGAGCCTCTTCTTCAGAACCTGATCCCCCTTGCGAGCAGACTTAAAGCTGAAGGTCAGAGGATAGCCGTCGAGACTAACGGCACCATCAAACCCAGCGATGAACTGAGAAAGACGGTAGATGTGTTCTCTGTATCTCCTAAGCTAAGGAACAGCGGTCATAGGATAAATTACGGGGAAATGGACTGGGCAACTTACTTCAAGTTCGTCATACTTAACAAAGAGGATCTGAAGGAGGTCAAGGATTTCGTAGAAGAACACGGGATAGACCCAGGTAAAGTGATAGTCCAGCCAGACGGAAGGAGAGAAGATTACATAGAGTCCTTAAGGCAACTTTCCTCCGATGTCATGGACCTCGGGCTTCCCTTCAGAGTCCTTCCTCAGCTTCACAGAATCATCTCCGTCAGATAAGATAGCTTGCCTGAGTTCATCCATTTTCCTTTTACCTTCTTTCAGTACGTCCAAAGAAACCCTCACTATCCTTTCGAGGTCTTCATCGTTTATCACGTCGCTCTGATTCTCTCTCAATAGATGAACCATCTTTATCCCAGTTCTAAGCTCTACCAAAGTTCCCTTATAGTTTTCAGTGAGTATCGCTGAGTGTTTGTACCCAACCGATCTGGCTATTCTCAATATCTCCCATGCTTCGTTCTCGTCTCTAGTGTAAACATGGACTATCGGACCTTGTACGACAAGCCAAAGTCTCCATGCTTGGTTCTGTGCAAGAATTTCTTTGAACTCGTCTACTGTAGTTCCGAGGTGGTTCTTATAGATCACGCTCGAATGTTTCCTTGACCATGGAAAGACGGAATCTATTATGGTAATTCTTCCACTACAGCTGCTCTGCGTGAACGCGTTTTCTCTCTTTCTAAAAGCTTCGAGGAGGGGGAAGATATCAGGGTCAAGGTATCCTATTTCCTTGTCTCTAAAAATCCTCTCCCATGCTTTCTGCCTAAGCGAGCTCCACTCGTCCATAGCCTAACTTTGATAGCTCGAGTAAAAAGTTTTTAAATTCCCTACAACTTCCCATGACAGTGTCTTTAGCAGAAATTCTGGAGAGATTCAAGCTTGAAGAAGAGGACGTGATCACTATCGAAAATCTGAACCCTGACGAACTTAAAGGAGTGGAAATAAAACTTGGCACCAACGTTATCCTTCAGATGAAAGGAAGGAAAAGGATAATAGACTTGGGTCTACTCTCAATAATTTTCAACAAGTGCGATGGAGTTAACTTCGTAAAGGACTTCCTTAACTTGAATTACTCTTTAGATGACATTCACAGGAGGTACCGAGTATACACCGAGCTTGAGTACTTCTCCCTTAATTGTCCTCCGATTGTGGTAGACCCAGATCTGGCTGAAGTAGCTACAAAGCTGAAAGCCTTTATACTATCTAGAGAGAAATCTTAGTTATGGACTTTGACGTAACTGTCATAGGCGGAGGTGTTGGAGGACTGGCGGCTGCAATAAGGGCTGCTGAGTCTGGTAAGAAGGTCGCAATAGTAGAGAAAGATCAGCTGGGAGGAGAGTGTATAAACAGAGCGTGTATTCCCTCTAAGACCTTAATAGACGCAGTCAAACTTCTCTCTAAAGCCGACAAGGCTAAATGGATAGGAAAGGGAAGCAACGGAGAGTTGTCTCTAAATTACGAGGCTTTGAACCAGCACAAGAACGAGGTAATCGAGAAGCTTAGGGGAAACCTAAAGCACACTCTGGATAAATATGGAGTTACGGTGATACCGGGAAGAGCTGAAGTCAAGCAGGAGGGAGAGGTAAAGGTCGGTGAGAAAGTGATCACTACAGACAAAATGGTGATATCTACAGGATCAGTTCCAATTTCCATACCAGATTTTCCGCTGAATGGAAAGAATGTATTGGATCCATGGAGTGCCATGAACCTTCAGTCCGTTCCGCCGAAGGTTGTAATAGTCGGTGGGGGAGTAGCCGGGGTCGAGCTAGCAACCTTGTTCAGATCCATGGGAAAGGAAGTCACAATACTGGAGCTCATGCCGAGACTCCTACCAGTTCCCGGCATGGATAAGGACGTAGCTGACGCCGTGAAGTCCAGACTGGAGGAGAAAGGCATAAGAATAATCCTTCAAGCCAAGTCAAAGATATCCAGTGCCGACGAAAAGGTCAGGTTCCACGTTGAAACACCTTCCTCATCGGAGGACATAGACGGAGACCTAGCAGTTATAACTATAGGGAGAAAGGGAGTGACTGAAGGAATAGACCTTAACTCCCTCAAGGTGAACGTTGACAAGAGAGGTTACATAGTGGTCAATGACAAAGCAGAGACGTCCAATAACAAGGTATACGCAGTAGGCGACGTAACTGGAGGAGCTCTTTCGGCAACTAAGGCTTGGAGACAAGGGTTGGTAGCTGGAGACAACATAGGAGGAAAACAGTCGAAGATGCCAAAGTACATGCCACTCTCAATTTTCGCAGACCTTGAGATAGGAAGCGTAGGTAAGAGCATCGACGACTTGAAGAACGAAGGGATAGAGGTAAGGGAAATAACAGTGAAAATGGAGAGCATACCCAGAGCGCTAACTGTAAACGAGCCTCAAGGTTTCTTCAAACTAGTGATAGGAAAGGACGGGAGGATCCACGGTGCTTACATGGTCGGCGAAGGTGCTACTGAGGTCATAAATACAGTAAGCATGGCGATGGAACTCTCAGCAACAGTAAACGACTTGTACCCCGTAACTTTCTCTCACCCGACAATAACCGAGGTCGTAAGCGAGGCTGTACAAAGAGCAGTTTCTGGCGAGATGTATTAGAACGAAAAATCACATAAGCATTTCCTAGAACCTTTCTATGATTTGAGTGATAGAGAAAAGAAGGAGGTAAGGAAGCTCTTTAAGTTCTTGTTTTTCACCAGCCGTGGAGGACTCACCAGACTGAAAATAGTCCGTTTGCTTATGGAGTCTCCAATGAACGCTAATAGAATAGCCTCCTCTCTAGGTATGGACTATAAGACTGTAATTCACCATTTGGAAGTCCTAGCCTCAAACGGGGTAATACGCAAAGAAGATGAGAAGTACGGGGCTCTCTATAGGCTGACTCAGTTCTTCTTATCCCATGAGGATATACTAGAAGATCTTGAGAAAGGTAAGTAAGACTTATTGATGACCTAGGGAAAAACAAATAAGAAATAAGAAAGAGGGGAGAGGAAAAAGGAAGAAGAACGACTTAACTTGTTCTTCGCTAGAATCCTATCCCTTTTAAACTTTCCAACTCAATCATATTCTCGTGTTCGGCAAGAGGAAAGTAACCCTAGCTGACGTTTTGACTGACATAAAGATAGCCAGAAACAGGGTGAGGATATATAAGAACAGAATGAAGGATAGAATACTCAAATACAACCAGATGGCTGAAAGAAACTTCGGAAGGTTTACTTCCATTTCGGCTGAATACATGAAGGAAGTTGACCAGCTTCAAAGAGTAGTACAATTTCTCGATACGCTTGACATTCTTCTTGAAATGGCTGAAATAAAAATAGAGACTATAGTCTATATAGGCTATATAGTTAATGAAGCTCCAGCCGTGATTGAGGCCCTGAAGGAACTTAAGAAGCAGATGGGCGGGATTCCAGAGCTTTCAGTCATGCTTGAGGACATATACTCAGGATTTTATGCCTCCGTTGAAGTACCCCAAGAAATGAAAATAAGGTCGACAGAGGAGGGCAAAAAAGTTCTTGAAGAGGCTGAAAAGATCTCTGAATCCAGAGAAGAGAAGCTTTTAAGCTAAAAGCTATATAGTATTCATGAAAATATGGTAAACTACATCACAAGAAAAATTCAACTTACAGGAGGCTCAACGTATATAGTTTCATTGCCTAAGGAGTGGGTAAAGGCACTCTCGTTGAAGGCTGGAGACGAAGTTCAGATAATGGAAGACTCTGACCTCAAGCTCGTTGTCATACCGAAAAACGGGGAAAAGAAAGATACTGACAAGAGGAAAATTCTCCTGTGCGAGAACATGATAGTTGAGGCGATAGCAAGGGAGTTCATAGCTTACTATATGGCTGGATACTCTCAGGTTACCATAACGTGCAAAAAAATGAAAGGAGAGGACAGGGCATATATAAAGGACGTGGTGAGGAAGAGGCTACTTGGTGCAGAGGTAATAGAGGAAGACGTGTCCAGCCTGACGGTTCAGTTCCTAATAAACGAAAAGGATCTTCCCATTACCAAGGCTATAAGCAGGGCGTATGCCATATCTCACAACATGTTGAAGGACGCTTTAGTGTCAATCGAGTCTCAGGATCTGGAGATAGCAAAGGAGATCCTGGGAAGGGACGATGAAGTTGATCGTTTCTTCTTTTACGTTGCTAGGCAACTGACCCTTTCAGTCTCTTCCCTGAACATTTTGACCGAAGAGGGGTATAACCTGACCCAAGTGGTAGACTTATACTCAATAGTGAAGTCCATAGAGAGAGTTGCAGACCACGCCAGCAGAATAGCTGAGAACATTCCTTACACAGAAAAACTGCAACACAGAAGCGACGTGCTCGAAGTGGGTAAAATGAGCATGGAGTTCTATGAAAAGAGCATAAGCGGGTTCCTGAACCAAAGGAAAGAGATGTCCCATGAGGTAATAGGGAGCAACATGAGGACTTTCGAGAAGGTGATAAGGACAGCCGATCTGCTTTTAGCTGAGGAGAGGGACGTCAAGGCTACCTCGTCAGGAATAATGATCTTAGATTCGTTTAGGAGAGTCATGAGGTATTCTATAGATATAGCAGAGGCAACAATAGACCTCATCTCTAAAACAATTGAAGCGAGTAGAACCTCAGAAAGTTAGGGAAACTTAAGTCGTTATACGCAGAGGTCAAATCATTCAAGCTTCTGGCTTTCTTCACTTTGTCTCTCAGCTCCTTCAAGACGTTTCTATCCTCCTCTGTATAAACTCCTTCTCTGACGAAGGAGCTCACGCACTGGTTGTTCATAACTGCGATTACGACGTATCCTTTTATGAAGAGCGAATCTGCAGTTTCTATGTCCTTATGGGAAAACAAGCATATTCCAGGATGAGTATGGACTGAAGCTATCCCACGGGGCATCGGCATGTTCACCTTCTTTTCGTCACCCTCAAATATGACGTAGTCTCCACTCTCTAGGACTATGCTCAAGAACTCAACGTCGTTGCTGAGTGTCCTCGAAGCGTAGCTGATCATCTCTTCCTTGAGAAATTTAAGATAGTACTCCATTATCTCTGAATATAGCCTGAAATATGTCACGTTTCCGTTGCCCACTTTCACGTTTTCAGAAGTCACCATGGAGTCTTGAGGTACAAAAAGGTAAGCGAAGTCTGTAGTTGGGACTACGTCGAACTCCTCATGTATGTCTTCCGCTTCAGTTACCAGGTCGTACAGCCTGGAAATTTCTTTGGTGTATTGGTCACTCCCTATTTTCTGCTCCTTTACAACGCAACACCTCTTCCCTCTGTTTTTCTACGATCTTATTTAAAGCCTTTAACGGTGACGAGGAGAAAATGCTTCTGCCTATTATTTCAAAGGAGGCTCCGTGACATATTGCCTCCCCGTACTTAGCGCCCTGAGTGCCCAATCCAGGGGATATTATCACCTTGTCAGCAAATTCATGTCTGAATTTTGAAATTACATCGCCCCTAGTTGCAGGAGTTACTATACCGTAAGGGTTAACTTCCCGGATAACTGAAACAGTGTAGGAGTTGAGAGAATCATCCCAGCCTGGATGTGACATAGCGCCCACTAAGTAGAGCTTCTTCCCTTTACTGTCCAAGAAACCCTTCAGTTCATCCAAAGCTCCGTTTCTCCCCACGAAGGAATGCGATATGAAGGAGTCTGCAAAGTCTAGTTTTGACGCTATTTTCACCATGATATCACCTATGTCGGCAAGCTTGAAGTCCACTATCACTTCATCAACATCTATCCCTTTAACGAGATCCTTGACTCCGCTTACCCCAATGTCGAGTGTCAAAGGTAGTCCTATCTTTATTCCGTGGACGTAGCTACAAGCTTCCCTTAGAGTTCCCTTGTCTACGAGTGAGTCCAGAGCTAGTATTATTTTGGCTTTCTCCATGTCGATCACCTCAGATTTCCTTGAAGGTACTCCTGTATTGCCTTCCTTTCTCCTTCCTTGAGTTTCGATGAACTAAGTAGAGACTCTAAGATATCCTGAATCGTGAATAAGCTGACCAACGAAACACCTGCTTCTTTTAATTTCTCCTTAGCTCCTTCCTCCCTATCCACGATAACTAGCGCTTTGTCTACCTTACCTCCGTTCTCCCTTACCTTGTTCACTGCAGAGACAAGAGACCCTCCAGTTGTAGAAACGTCGTCCACAACCAACACTTGTTTCCCCTCTACTATCCCTTCCACCAGTCTGTTCGTCCCGTGGCCTTTCTTCTCGGGTCTAACATAACCTGTTAGCTTACCCATCCTACAAGCTATGAAAGACGCTAACGGGACTCCCCCGGTTGCCACACCCACAGTCATGTCGAAATCCATAGTAGATAAAACGTCCACAGCTTTGTTCACTATGTCATTGAAGTAAACGTAACTTGGAAGCGACCTCATATCTAGATAGTAAGGGCTTACCTTGCCTGAATTGAGGACAAAGTTACCTAGGAGAAGAAGCTTTTTCTCGAGCAAAAAGTTAGCGAAGTCCATTGGAGCTTTGTCTGTAAAAGAATTTAAATATCCTGCGTCAGTAGATGCTAAGGGCATTCTTGCCTAAACATATTATTTCGTCGTTAGACTTAGATAGAAGGGAAGTAGAGCACATTTTCGAGGTCGCAGATGAATACGAAAAGAGAGGAAGAGTATCTAAAGAACTTTCAGGAAAGGTAGTCGCTCTAGCCTTCTTTGAACCCAGCACTAGGACAAAGAACAGTTTCGAGTCTGCAGTAGAGAGATTGGGAGCCAGCACTATAGGCTTCTCGTCCTCAGAGGGAACATCAACAGAGAAAGGAGAGACAGTAGCAGACACCATAAGGATGCTTGAAGGATACTCTGATATGATAGTGATAAGGCACAAATTTGACGGTACAGCAAAGTTCGCATCCGAGGTAAGTCATGTACCTATAATTAATGCAGGAGATGGGAAACACGAACATCCCACACAGTCAATCATAGACTTGTACACTGTAAGCAAAATCAAGGGTCATGTAGACGGGTTGAACTTCTGTGTGCTTGGAGATCTAAAATACGGAAGAGCAGTGAATAGTCTTCTCAGGTTAATGACTAAGTTTAGACCAGGGAAAGTGTTCCTGGTTTCACCTCAACAGCTTAAACTGAGGGAAGAAGTCAAGAGCACTCTGAATTACCCTGTAATAGAGACCAGTTCCCTACAAGACGTGTTAGGAGATACAGACGTACTTTACGTGACCAGGATACAGAAGGAGAGGTTCGCCGACGAGGTAGAGTTCGAGAAGGTAAAGGAGAGCTACAAGGTTGACCTCAAGGCGGTTGAAATGATGAAGAGTGACTCGATCATCCTTCATCCTCTACCCAGAGTGAACGAGATAGACAGGAAGGTAGATAAGACGCCTCAAGCTAAGTATTTTTATCAAGCTTCACTTGGGGTTCAGGTTAGAATGGCCATCATTAGGTACCTCTTGGGTGGTTCAGAATGAGCGACAAAGAACTCCTTGTAACTAAAATTAACAATGGGACTGTAATAGACCATATCCCTGCTGGAAGGGCTTTAGCCGTTCTCAGGGTCTTAGGAATAAACGGAAGTGAGGGGTATAGAGTAGCCCTTGTAATGAACGTAGAGAGCAAAAAGATGGGTAGAAAGGACATAGTGAAAATTTCAGGGAGGACAGTAGATGAGAAGGAATCCAACCTGATTACGTTGATAGCCCCTAACGCTACTATAAACATCATCAAGGACTACGACGTTACAAGGAAGATGAAGATGAAGATTCCCTCAGTCATAGAGGGGCTTCTCAAATGTCCTAACCCTTCATGTATAACTAACAACGACCCTGAGGCACATACCCACTTCTTCACCGTGTCGGAGACACCTTTACTTCTAAAATGCAGTTACTGTGAGACCATAATAGATGAAATCCAAGTAATGAAGCAGGTGCTTTGATGTACAGGATCACGAAGAGAGAGAGGATAACTCATGGAGAAATATTGAAGGTGAAGTTTCCACTCTCGCCTAAGCCAGGACAATTCATGACAGTCCTGCTAGACGGGAAAGAAATACCGGTCGGGGTTTATGATTATGATGAAGGGGAACTTTCGATCTTCATGGAGAAAGGTAACGTAATGTATAACTGGCTGTATTTGAAAGGACCTTTAGGATCTCCGCTCTCATTTAAAGGCTACACCAGCGTGATCGGAGTCTCAAGGGGCACGTTAGAACATGACCTGCACTATCCTTTAAAGGTAGCTTCGAAGATGGGGCTAGAATCTTCCCTCGTCCACAAGATTCCCGAACACGTAGATGACGATACAATGATTCTTTTCTCGCTTCCAAAGGAAGAGTTAACCATGATTCCACCTAACGTGTTAAGGAAATCCTTCGTATACATCAGGTGGGTGAAAATGAACTGCGCTGTTGGGGTCTGTGGAGTATGTAACTACAGAGGATCTCTCCCTTGTGTTGATGGACCTTTCCTGAAAGGTGAAAAACTTGTGGCTTAAAGGGAAGCTTTACCTGGACGAAATAAGGGAGGCTTGCATTGAGTTCGACACAACAATAAAGCAGATAAGGGCTAACTGCGTCCCAGACGTGGAGATCCCAGAGGGTACAATAGTCTTCCCAGGAGCTGTAGACATGCACGTGCACGTCAGGGGAATGAGGCTCTCATACAAAGAGGACGTTACTTCAGCCACAAAAGAGGCCACCTATGGTGGGTTGACTCTCATAATGGACATGCCTAACACGTCGCCTTACGTAAATGATAGGAACACAATAAAAGAAAAGCTCAGCGAATTTGAATATTATTCTAGATGTAACTACGGAATATACTCTGGTGTTCCCCGAGAGGACGTTGAGACTATGCCTATCGCAGGATACAAGATCTTTCCGGAGGATCTGGAAAAGGAGGAAACTAAGTTAATCCTTAAGTCAGAGAAGTTGAAAGTCTTACATCCTGAAGTTCCTTTATATCTTTTCAGGAACATGAGGGGCACTTGGATGGAGCTGGCGTCTCTATACATGATCAACGGAAAAAGGGTTCACATTACTCATGCTACTAACTCTGAAACCGTGAGGATATCTAAGGCGATGGGGTTCACTGTAGACGTTACACCTCACCACTTGTTAGTCCCAGGAGAGAGAGACTGTCTGACCAAGGTGAATCCTCCCATAAGGGACATAACGGAGAGAAGCAAACTCCTCAGCTCTATACCTCAAATAGACGCGATGGTGAGCGACCACGCGCCACATTCCAAATGGGAGAAATCACTCCCATATGAATTATGTCCCCCTGGAATAGCGGGTATCTCTTTCACTGTACCTTTCGCTTACTCTCTCGCGTTCAAGGGAATTCTAGACCTCGATAGAGTTGTAGATCTCATCTCTAGAAATCCTTCTAAAATTCTTGGAATAAAATACGGGGAAATAGAGAAAGGATACCCTGCTAATTTCACAGTAATAAGGAAGGAAAACTGGAGGTATTCCACCATGTTCACTAAAGCCGGAGAGACCCCTCTTGATAATTATCCGCTTGATGCGAGAGTCTACATGACAGTGGTGAGGGGTAAGATAGCTTACATGGACGGCGAGGTTCTTCCCGTGAAGGGGGTGAACGTATTTGATAAGAATAGCCAACGTTGAAATGAACGATTTCCTCACCGTAGCCTCCGGGATAGTGCCTGACGTCCCTGAGTACATATCTAAGGTATGCAATGAAATCAAACCGGCATCTCTTACGTTGAAGACGCTAACCCTGAACGGCGTTGAACCTCATAGACCTCCCACTGTCCTGAAATTCCACGACAGCTGTTACATGAACGCCATAGGGTTGGGTAACCCAGGAGTTAGATCACTTGAGAACATTGGTAAGCCATGTCAGCTCATAGTCAGTATAGGAGGTTCATCAATAGATGAAATAGTCAAGGTAGCGGAAATTGCAAAGCAGTATGGAACGATAATAGAGGTGAACCTCAGCAGCCCTAACAGGAAGGGGTTCGGGGAGTCCATGGCAAGGTACACAAAGGAGGTAGCGGGAGCTGTAAAAGACATTATCAACGACAAGCCCGTCTTCATAAAGCTTGGACCGTGGGACGAAACGCTGCAACTAGCGGGTAAGGCTTTGGAGGGAGGAGCCGATGGTTTAACCCTGATAAATACCTTGAAGGGTATGAAAATAGACTTGAATTCGTTCTCTCCGTATTTATCTTATACCACCGGAGGAATCTCAGGCAAGTGTATACATCCCCTAGCAGTTAGGATAATTCATGACGTCTATAGAGAGTACGAACCTGAAATAATAGGCATTGGAGGAGTTTTCGACTGGGAAGACGCTCTGGAATTAGCTTCGGTTGGAGCTAAAATCATAGGTGTCGGAACCGCAATTCTGGACGAAGGTCTCTCAGTGTTGACAGAGATCAGAAAAGGAGTTAATGATTTCCTTTCAGAAAAGGGTTTAAGATTCCCTGATGTAATAGGAAGAGCAGTGAAAAAATGACAGATGATAATGAGATAATTATGAAGGGAAGGGATCTGGAATCCCTAGTATTTATGGGTAGGTTGAAGTCAGTGAACGTAGAGTTCTGTGATGACGAGAAGAAACTAGCTAAGGTGGTTGGAATAACAGATACCAATGAAAAAGTGTCAACTGAATGCATACCTATACGCGCCGCTGGGAAAATATCCACAGTGATAAAACACTACCTTAGGTTAGGAGTTGGGAATTATATAATATCAAACGAGCAAGTGTCTTCTTCTAATCTAGACACTGAGGAGGAAGATGATGGATCTCAGAATTCCTAAGCTACCTAAAAATGAAGACGATCTAGAGGAACTCAGCAGAGAACTTGAACATCAGCACGACGACCATGATGACGTAGAACACATAGTCGCTGAACTGATAACTTCAATCCAGAGTCTCCAAAATAGAGTTTCACAAAATGAGTCAGATATAAATGAAATCAAGAAGGAGATATCACGTATTTATTTAGTACTATCAAAGGTTGTTCTTCTAGTATCATCGAACAACGAAAACGACAAAATTAAAAATCTGAAAGATTTGCTAACCCTACTGAAATGAACTTCGAACTACCGCTTGTGCTAGCCGTGAAATTGTTTGCAATAATGGATCCACTTTCCATTTTGCCTTATTTACTTTCTCTACATGAAGAGTTCAACAGGAACTCACAGACGAAAATACCTTGGAACCTCCTGGTGAAGAAAATAAGCGTAGCTGTGACTGGGTTAATGGTAGTGTTCTCCGTTCTTGGCAGGCCCATGCTATATTACTTGGGATTATCGGTAGCATCACTTGAGATAGGAGGAGGTCTCATTTTGATCTATCTAGGCGTAGATACGCTTGGAGGATTCCAGCAATTGAAATTCATGTCAACGAGAATAGAAGAGGCCGTAGTAACACCTATAGCAACCCCACTCCTTGTAGGCCCAGGGGCAATGAGTGCCCTTGTGACTTTAGGTGTAACTAACGGGATTTTCAATGTGATAATAAGCAGTTTAATTGCATCTGCGCTCGTGTTCGTAGTCCTCTCTCTAGGTCCTCTAATAGTGAAGGTAATGGGCAACACTGGGACTGTAGCTGCTGGAAGATTCGTTGCAATAATCATTGCAGCTTTTGGCGTTCAGCTAATAATAAACGGGGTATCTCAGATAAAGTTGATATGAGAATACATAGATTAGATGAAAATTTTTTAACGAGTAATAGTTAGTTCAGTCATGGCAGAAAATAAAAACAGAATAGATCTGGACACAGTGGATAAAAGATTGTTAATAGAACTCCTAAGAGACGCGAGGGCTAGCCTCAGGAGATTAGCTGAGGAAATGAACATATCCCCCGCCACTTTGCACAACAGAATGACCAGATTAGTCCAAGAAGGAATCGTGAAGGGGTTTGCAGCGTTGCTTGATTACTCCAAGTTAGGCTTCATATTGACTGGGATAATCATGGCTAAGGTAGACGGCAAGCATCTAGTAGAGTTTGAAAGAGAGATAGCCAACGCAGACAACGTGGTAGCAGTTTACGATGTAGTTGGAGAGTACGACGTTATAATTATAGCTAAGTTCAGAGATGTGGAGGAGTTAGACGACTTCCTTAAACAGCTTTTGAAGAACTCTAGGATAGAAAGAACGCACACGAGCGTAGTCTTAAACATAGTCAAGGAAGACCCTAGGATAAGGATTTTCTAGGAAAAGGTTTTTATATTCTAAGGAAGCATAAGTTAGTCTTATTGGTGAAATAGAATGAAATTCTGTCCCAAATGTGGCGGAGTGATGATGCCAATAAAGAAGGATGGGAAAGAAATATTGAAGTGTAACAAATGCGGATTTGAGAAGGAAGTCAGCGACAAGGAAAAGAAGGAATACAGCGTCAAGGCCAATTCTGAGAAGAAAAACGTTAAAACAACGTCGCTAGTGAGCGAAAGTAGTTCTAGAAATCTTAGCGATGACCTAGAGCAGGAAAGAGAAGAGTATTACAAGGAAGTAGGACTAGAACTTTTAAGGGAAGAATTCGAAGAAGGAGAAGAAGACGAAGGAGGAGAATAGCCTCATCAAGTGTTCTCCTTTATCTTAGAATAGCATAGAATGAAAACTTACTTCAGCAAAAATTTTTGAAGAGATTTATCTGAAATTTAATTAATTTACATTATTTTCTCTACATATAATAATGGAAACTATTTATTACTTAATGTGTTGAGCTAAAGATATATCTTTTATAGTTAAACCTTTAACTATGTTTTACGAAGTTAATAAGGTGGTTTAAGTGAAAGTGACAGAAACTACGGGAAAATACAAAGTAATTAAGAATGGAAAGGAACTCTTGATTGAGGAAGTTAAAAACGAGAGAGGAGAGAAAATCTTCGTCCTGAGTTCCCTGAAAGAGGTGAAGCTAAATGACGACAACACTTGGACGCTTAAGGAGGACGACGCTAAGGAAATTAAACCCAAAGAAGCTGATGCGAATTTAAAGCCAATATTGAATAAAGTATTAGCTTATTTATAGTAACCTTTTTAAATTATTAACTCTAAGGATAGAGTGATTCTCATGGAGCATTTCGACTTCATCCTTACAACGGACAGATGTTTGATGACAAACCACCATGGGAAGGAATTCCTAGGTTTTTTAGGTACTGGACCCTCAGTTGGAGTCCCGGAATTCGCTTGGAAATACATCGCCTGCCCTAAGATGAAGGTTGATGAACTCGGAAGACCTTGGCAGGCACCTTACGGAATGAGGAAAGTCGAAGCTAAGCTAATAGATGAAGGGTTCAGTGCTGCTATAATTGATCCAGATCACTTGAACAAACACTTGAGTTACGCTAAAGCGTTAATGTTTTCACACCATGATTACTTCGGATATGGCCCGCCATCGTCCACATGGTGGGCAATAACTCAGAAGGAACCAATCAATAGGAGAAGTTTCTTAGCCTTAATGAATAAGCCTGAGATAAAGGAGGCTAAATCCAAAGGAATGAAGATCTTAGTCGGAGGACCTTCTACGTGGCAATGGCTATGGACGCCCGAGGCTATTGAAAGCTTGGGAGTCGACTCTTTTGTTGACGGTGAGGGAGAGAAGATAGTAGTGAAGCTAGCCCAAAAGATCTTAGACGGTGAACCTTTACCGAAATATGCATACGTAAGCGGGGAAGACGTACCTGATGTGGATGACATACCGGAGATCAAAGGAGCAAGCGTAAACGGAATGATAGAAGTAATGAGAGGATGCGCTAGGTCTTGCAGGTTCTGTTCTGTCACTCTGAGACCGACACGATATTACTCGCTGGAGAAAATAGAGAAGGAACTTCAAGTCAACGTCAAGAACGGAGTTAAACACGGAGTCATACATAGCGATGATATCCTATTCTATGGAGCTACCGGAATATTCCCCAGACCAGAGCCTTTAATAAGGTTACATAAGTTAGTGAAAAAATACTACAAGATTATAGCCTGGAGCCATGCCAGTCTAGCTGCAATAAAGTACTCTGAGGAAAAGTACGGTCTAATAACAAAACTGGGAGAGATAATTTACGACGACAACCAGGACTATATAGGAGTCGAAGTAGGAATAGAGACTGGATCAACAAGGCTTGCAAAAGAGATAATGCCAGCTAAGTCGGCTCCTTTCAAACCTGAGGAGTATCCCGAGATAGTCCAGGAAGCGTTCAGCATAATGCACGAGAAACATATAGTCCCAGCAGGAACTATGATAGTAGGCCTTCCAGAGGAGAAGGAGGAAGACGTAATTAGAACGGTAGAGCTTGTGGACAGCTTGAGACAGTACAGAAGCATCCTAGTTCCAATGTTCTTCGTACCAATGGGAATGTTCAAGAACAAGAACTGGTTCCGTGATTGGAGAGAGCAAGCCAAGCTTTCCCCTGCG
Organism: Sulfuracidifex tepidarius; assembly: GCF_008326425.1. Lineage (NCBI taxonomy): Archaea > Thermoproteati > Thermoproteota > Thermoprotei > Sulfolobales > Sulfolobaceae > Sulfuracidifex > Sulfuracidifex tepidarius. Next base: position 1,198,986 of record NZ_AP018929.1, on the reverse strand, counting down.
CACATAGAGCTCTATAAGAAAGTTTTCTGGCACGATATCTACTGGGCGCAAGACATACTTAATTCGTTCTACTTGAAAGGACCATTATACGCTCCAGTTAGAGCAGGTCTAAAGATCTTCCTGGCCTCGTCAAAGAGAAAGATGAAGCAAGTAGAGAAGTGGATAGAAACTAACATGAAGCAATAAAATATATAGAGATATTATTTATCATTTTTAGTATTTTATAAAATCTCTTCTCGTGTTAAATTACCTTCTTCCGTGGTTCTATAAATTCCTTTGGAGCCATAGTGAATACATCCAAATATTTCCTGAGAACCTTAGGGATCTTCACTCTGCCGTCTTCCAGTTGATTGTTCTCAAGGATCGCTGTGATTGTCCTTGTACTGGCTATGGCAGTGCTATTTAAGGTATGAACGTACCCCCTATTGTTTTTCTCGACATATCTTATCTTCATTCTAAACGATTGCCAGTCAGTGCAGTTGCTACAGCTCACCATTTCCCTAAAAGTACCCTGGGCAGGCATCCATGCTTCTATATCGTACTTCTTAGTAGCACATGCTCCGAGATCACCTGAAGCTATGTTTATCACCCTATAAGGTATCTCTAGCCCCTGTAGTATCTGTTCCGCATTGGAAAGCAATTCCAGATGTAACTGATGGGACTGTTCCGGAGCCGCAAAGATAAACTGCTCTACTTTGTGGAATTGGTGAACCCTGAATATACCTTTCATATCCTTGTTTGCTGCACCGGCTTCCCTTCTGAAGGCGGGGCTGACACCGATGAGCTTTATCGGTAGGTCTTCCTTCCTTATTTCGTCCCTGAAGTGCAGGGCCCCCAGAGGGTGCTCAGCTGTGGAAATCAGGTAAAGGTCATCGTTCTCGAGCTTGTATATTGCGTCCTTGAACGTATCCATATCTATTATGGAGTAAATTACTTCACCTTTCAACATGTAGGGCGGAAGAACCAAGGTATATCCCCTGGAAGTCATGAAGTCTATCGCATACATGAGAAGGGCCATGTCTAACCACACAAGATCGTCGAACAAGTAATAGAATCTGGACCCTGCTACTCTTGACGCTGTCATTGTATCTCCCAGCTTTAAGACGTTCTCTAGCATCTCCGCGTGCCCTTTAGGTTTCCAGTCCAGTACTTCATATTCAACTCCCTTGACCTTCTCCAAGAAACCGTTGACGTCTTCCTTGTAAACTCTGAACTTCCCCCAGAACTTCACTGGCTTACTGTAAGTATCGTCCGGTCCTTCAGGGACATCCCCTTGAATCAGATTAGGCAGACTGGATAAAAGGGAGTCGCGTTGTTCTGCCACTTCGTTCAGTTCCTTTTCCTTACCTTCTAGAACAGACAGAAGTTTCTTGGCTTCATCTATCTTGGCTTTCCTTTCCTCAGGTTTGGCCTTAGGAATCTGAGAACTGATCACGTTATGCTCATGACGTAATTTCTCGACTTCCTGCAATATCTGCCTCCATTTCTTGTCAAGCTCTACCGCTCTGTCAACTATCGAGACATCTATATATCTTCGCTTCAGGTTCTCCTTTAGCTCATCAGGATTATTCCTCAAGAGCTCTAGAATGCTCCAAGACACAATGTAGTAGAAAAATGGCTGATTTTTATGCCTTCTGTTCCTCTTTCTGTTCAGGTAAACCGTATGTTTGTACCCACATTTCTACTATATCGTAGCCGTAAAGCTTCTTGAACTTCTCTCTACCCTCTGGGCTCATCCTCATGGGAGTCCATTGAGTATCCAGATCAACGTCTATGTCTACTGAGGTTGCAGGAACGCTTTCCTTTATCACTTGCTCTATTGTGTAAACCAGATCGTCTATTACGGGACAACCTGGGGCAGTCAAGCCAATCTTTATGTAAACTGACCCATCGTCTCCTATTTTCAACTCGTAGACAAGTCCTAGACTTACTATGTCAACGGGGATCTCTGGGTCATAAACTTGAGTTAACCCTTCCATTATCTTCTTTTTCCACTCTTCCTTATCGATCTTCTGTTGTTGAGACATACATTAACAGTGTAAAAGATAGATTTTAACCGTTGCGGATATCTAGATGGTCTCTATAAAAACAGGAACTGTTTCCCGTGTGGCATGTAGGCCCTAAAGGTCTGACCAGCAGGATTACGGCATCTTCGTCGCAGTCAACCTTCATACCTTCAACTATCTGGAAGTTACCACTGGTCTCCCCCTTGAGCCAGAGTTTCCTCCTGGATAGGGAATAGAAGTGTGCCTTTCCCGTGGTGAGGGTAAGGAAAAGCGCTTCATAGTTCATGTTTCCTACCATCAATACGTCCTTAGTCTGAAAGTGCTGAAGGACAGCTATTATCGTGTTCTCCTCGTGTCTGAAGTTCATCTTTGAAGCTAAAGCCTTAGCCTCCTCTTCGTTCATCGTTAACGTTTCAACCACCTAGACAAGTTATCGAAAAATATCCTGCCTGTTTTATCGCTTTTCTCTGGATGGAACTGCGTACCAACGACGTTTCCCTCGCACATTACAGCTGGAAAGCTCGTCCCTCCGTAATTGGAAAAAGCGTCTGGATCCCTCTCAGGATAAGCTACGTAACTGTGGACGTAATACACATATCCCTGGTCCATTTCCTGAAGTAAATCGTTGCATCCCTTCACGTGTAGCCTCTCCCAGCCTACGTGAGGTAACTTCTCGTTGACGTGTAGAAGGTCCACCTTCCCTTTAAACCAACCGATACCTTTAGATTGACCTCCCTCAGTTCCGTAGTCGAATAGGACTTGGAAACCCAGGCATACACCTAGAAAGGCATTGCTCCCCTTTAGGTCTCGGAGGACGTCTAGTCTAGAGCTAAGAAACGAGGAGACAGCGGAGAATGAACCCACTCCTGGCATCACTATCAAGTCGTATCCTCTTTCCAGATCGCCTATTTTTACCTCGAATCCGTTCCGTTTAAGCGCTGAAGATATACTGAATAGGTTTCCAACCCCGTAATTTAGGACTAAAGCCTTCATTTCCTTCTCCTCCTCAGTTCCTCATATACATCTTCTAGTTCCACCCCTTTAACTGCAAGTAATACCAAGAGGTGATATATGAGATCACAAGACTCGCTCACCAGTCTTTCGTTACTCTCATAAAGTGAAGCCACAACTGTCTCTACTGCCTCCTCTCCTACTTTCCTGGCTACATAACCTAACCCTTTCCTAGACAGCTCTACAGTGTAACTACCTTCTGGCATATCCTTAAGTCTCTTCTTTATAGTAGCGAAGAGTTGGTCTATCTCGTTTTCATTCATATCTATCGCCTATGCTCTCCCCATGAACGCGGAAACCCTCATAATTGGCGAGAGTGATTGACGCCTTTATTAATTCCGTAGATGGAGAGTCTGCTTCTGCATACATCACTGGCTTGAGGAAGTCATATACAGTTACACCTCCCCTGAACTTTGCCCAGCCGTTAGTTGGCAAGATGTGATTAGGACCAGCAGCGTAGTCTATTATAGCTGGGGGCGTCCTACCTAAACTTACTGCACCTACGTTCCTTACGGAGGAAAGAATTTCCCTGGGCTTGGATACATACAAAGACAAATGTTCAGGCCCAATCTGGTTAACCTGATCTATTCCTTCGTTTGGACTGCGTACTAACACGAGGTAGAAGTTCTCCTTGGATTTATCTTGCCCGAGTGAAATGAGAGCCTCCCTCACTTTATTCAGTAAAGCCTCGCTCCACGAAATCAGCACCAGAAAGCTCAAAGGACCATGCTCACCTTGGGCAACTAGGTCCTTAGCTATCAAGGAAGGATCAGCGCTATCGTCAGCTAAGACGACTAATTCAGTAGGTCCTTCAATCCCGTCTATTCCTACCATGTTGCTCACCAGGAACTTCGCTGCCTGAACGAATACGTTACCAGGGCCCACAATCTTGTCAACTTTCGCCACACTGGACGTCCCATACGCCATCGCAGCTATCGCTTGTGCCCCTCCTATCTTATAGAATGCTTTAACTCCTAGCTTCCTACCTACATAGGCTATCGCTGGATCTAACTTACCCTTAGTCGGTGTTGATACATGAACCTCCTTCACTCCCGCAACTTTAGCTGGAATCCCAGCCATCATTAACGTTGATGGATAAGATTTCAGACCGCCAGGGACGTAAATCCCTACCCTGTCTATAGGCTTCCACATTATTCCGAACGAAATTCCGTTTCTTCCTCCACCGAAGTTAGGTGGCTTTGCAGATTCGTGGAAGTTCTTTAACTGATCCCATATCATGTCAATGGAACTCTTAACTTCCTCAGGAAGAGACTCAGAGGACTCCTTGATTTCCTCGTCAGAGGCTTTCACAGAAGAAAGCCTCACGTTGTCAAATTTTGCGGTTAAGTCTATCAGGCCTTGGTCTCCGTCTCTTACTACGTCGTTTATTATTTCCTTGACCTTATCAAGGAAAGGTTCTAAACTGTTCGGCCTTACTTCAGGCAATTTATCATGTATCAAAGTCTTACCTCGACACCTTTCTCTTTCAGGTAGATTTTAAGCTCCTCTATTTTCACTGTCCCGTCATGGAAGATTCCCGCAGCTAATGCAGCGTCTGCCAAACCTGAGTTGAAGACATCAAGGAAATGTTCTGGTTTCCCTGCGCCCCCGCTTGCTATGACAGGGATCCTCACTCTCGAGGATATCTCCCTCGTAAGTTCTATATCATACCCCTTTCTAGTTCCGTCTCTGTCAATGCTGGTGAGAAGAATTTCTCCCGCACCAAGGTCGACAACTTCCGTTGCCCAACTGATAGCGTCCAGTTTAGTGTCATATGATCCAGACTTAGTAAACACTCTCCAACTGTTCCCTACTCTCTTAGCGTCTATAGCCACTACTACTGCCTGAGCTCCGAAGTCCTGAGACGCTCTAGTGATAAGAGCTGGGTTTTCTATTGCTGCAGTATTTATGCTCACCTTGTCAGCTCCTGATGACAACGCATGTCTGAAATCCTCATATGAACGTATTCCTCCTCCAACTGTGAGAGGTATTGATAAAACGCTTGCAGTATCCTTCACGACGTTGAAAAGCGTCTTCCTCTCTTCAATCGTAGCTGATATATCTAGGAACACTATCTCATCAGCCCCCTCTTCTTCGTATTTAGATGCCAGCTCCACCGGGTCTCCTTTATCTCTTAAGTTAAGGAAGTTCACACCCTTAACTACTCTTCCGTTCTTTACGTCAAGACATGCTATTATCCTTTTCATAAAGACCCCTTAGTGCTCCTAACCTCGTTTGAGACAACTCTAGTAGCTTCATAAATTGACATACCTAACCCCTTGAACACTGCCTCTACTATATGATGGGAGTTCTTCCCTCTCATTTGCTCTACGTGCAAGGTAAAGCCTGCGTGCTTCGAAAGTGTGTCTAGAAAATGCGGGACGTTCTCCATCGAAAGTCCTCCAACGGAATCCCTTCTCAACTTGAGCCTAACATACGAAGCCCCCCTACCCGAAATATCAAGAGATACCAGAACTAAAGTTTCGTCCATGGGGAGTATAACACTGGAAAACCTCCTTATCCCTTTCCTGTCTCCGAGTATCTCTGCAATTGAATCACCGAGAACTATAGCTACGTCCTCTACCACGTGGTGATCGTCAAAGCTTTGTTTATCCTCAGCGTCTATTTTGGCGCTAGAGTTCATATAAAACAGCATGGAATATAGCATATGATTGAAAAAAGGAACTGGTGTGGTCACCTGAACATCACCCTTCACGTCTAGATCCAGGTAAACTGATATGCGAGTCTCCTTGGTCTCCCTTTCCTTATGAACAGATCTAGACATCTATTACACCCTTAAGAGAGTTAGTGTAAAATGCCATGCCTACTATTGCGTAATCAATTCTTGCACCCTTCAAGGTTTTCAGATCTTCCATTGTGGAAATACCTCCTGCATACTCCTTAATACCCTTAACTAGGTGGGTATATCTCCCTAAGTTCACGTCGATCCCCTTCTTAGTGCCTTCGTTTTCCACGTAGGTGAAAATTACCCCCCTCAGGTTCCATCGATTGGACCTCTCTATTGCTTCGACCAAGGAAACGTTTACGGCTGTCGACCACCCCCTGACCATGATGTTCCCTTCAGAGTTGTAGTCCAGTGAAACGAGGATCTTCTCGTCTCCTATGTTCCTCTTGATCTCCAGAAATTTGTTTTCGTCTTGAAACGGGAGAGTCGACATGACTATCGAAGACGCACCTGCTTTTATAATGGACGAGGCAGACTCTATGTCACGTATTCCTCCTCCCACTTGAATTGAGGAGAATCCTATCTCACATATTCTCTTAATGACCGAGAGATTCCTACCCTTCCCCTCAGCGCCGTCAAGGTCTACAACGTGAACTGAATCGTAACCCATGCTGAAAATCTGCTCTGCGACCTCAAACGGGTCTCCTACTTCAATTCCAGAACCTGACTTACCTCTGATCCTTTTCACAGCCTTGCCTTCGCTAATGTCTATACTGGGAATTACCTTCATTCACTTTATCACCTTCTCTATATCTAGGATAACTATATCCCTGGCACCGTTATTCTTTACCTTGGATACTATCTCTGGTATATCCTTCTCCTCTGCTACCGTCATCACTTCCCATGCATTAGTTCCTCCTAATTTCGATATAGATGGAGCGAGCATCGCAGGAAGCGATCTTATAACGGAGTCCAGTTTACTGTCCTCCACGTTCATGAAGATCATCTTCTTCCCTTTCCCGCTGAGAGTTCCCTTCATGATAGTTAGAAGCAAGTTCACTCTCTCCGACTCTGAGCCTTTCATCCACCTCTCGTTACCTATGACAGACGCATAGGACTCCATCACGACGTCGATAGGCTTCAGGCCGTGAAGCCTCAAAGTGGTACCTGTACTTGTCACATCCACTATACAGTCAGCTGCACCCAAGAGTGGCATTACCTCAGCTGCACCGCTTATCTTGACTATCTTAGCGTGAAGCCCTTTCTCCTCTAGATAAGACCTGGTGATGTTGTAGTACTTCGTGGCTATCCTTATCTCTCTTCCTCTCAGATCTTCAATGTCATTCACGTCCCAGGAGGAAGGAACGGCCAAAACTATCCTAGACTTACCAAAGTCCAACCTGATGAGTTCCTCAACGTTTGCCCCTGCCTCCTTTATGTAATCAACTCCCGTTATTCCTAGATCTGCTGCCCCCGCTTCGACTATACTTGGTATGTCCTCTGTCCTTATCATGACCAGCTCGGTGTTCTCCCAGCTTGTCGGTATCATTAACGCTCTATCGTCACTCGCAAGAGGTCTGATCCCTACATCGATGAGAAACTGCAAAGAAGGCTCCTTAAGTCTACCCTTATTTGGTATTGCTATTCTCAAGGAAATCACCTAGCACTTTCAATAGGAGGTTTACTTCTTCTCTAGTCCCAACGCTGATCCTGTAGTACTTCCCTAGCCTCCTTATGGCTATACCATGGTTCCATAGAGGAGTCCATAAGTCCTTATCAGTGTCGACCAAAAGGAAGTTGGTCACTGAATTGTATACCCTCAACCCTAGGTTCCTCAAGCCTTTGAGGAGAACCTCTCTGTTTTCTTTCACTTGTTTGACGACATCATTAACGTACCATCTGTTTTCCATGGCCTTTATCCCGGCAACTATGGAAGGAAGCGCTATATCGAATGGTGTGGAGCTCTTGAGAAGAGCCTTGACCACGTCCTCATGCGCAATCGTGTATCCGACCCTGAAAGACGCCATGGAGAAAGCCTTGCTGAGAGTCCTCACTATCATAAGGTTGGGATACTCATTCACTAGGTCAGATACGGTACTTCCGTAGAACTCAAAGTATGCTTCATCTATCAGTACGAAACCCTTTGTGGTTTCAGCTAGTTCCTTAACCTTTGATTTGTCAAGTAAGGGCGACCCGGTGGGATTATTGGGATTATCGATTATCACCATTTCGGCGTCAGTGCTCTCCTTAGTTAGCTCTTCTCCCTCGACCCACCATTCTCCTTCCGGTCTCAAGGCTATGTTTGTCACTTTAAGCCCCATCACAGATGAATAGACCTTGTACATGCTGTAAGATGGGTTGTTGATGACAATTTTTGATCCAGGGGAAAGGAAATTGTAGAAAATAGACCTGAGGGATCCGTCGGCTCCAGGGGAGGGATAGACCATGTTGAAGTCTACGTGGTTATACTCAGAAACTAACTCCCTGAAATTCTGTACCAATTCAGGATGTTGATATCTATTACAGTTCACCATTGCCTTTGACGCTTCCTCAAGCACTACATCTGGAGGTCTATAGGGAGATTCATTTAGGTGAAGTCGTATTCCTTCCTTTATATCCGTGAAGTCGTATTCCTTAGCTTGTAGAAGCCAAGGTTTTATTTTATCTTTTATCTCGGTTGGTGCAATAACAAACCCGTCCCCTATTCTTTCTCTTTGCTTAAAAATGTTACTAGCATGCACTTACGAGAAACCCAAGACAGGTAGAATGATTTTTGTCTTTTTCCCTCATTTATTTTATACATGAAGTTCATAGACTTCATCCTGGGACAAAGGGCTAGCGTGATATATTCGTACTATAAGCTAGTTAACACCGCAGTCGTTGTGAACGTGGGAAAAGCACTTCACGATAAAGGTGAAAAAGTTTGCATCGTCAACGGGGATAATTTGAGCAAAAACGTAGACCTAGAATTCCCCATCCAGTGCGACGAAACCTCTACAGTCCTAGCTTACGAGATTGAGGACAAGGCTTTAGTCCCTAACAGATTTTTCATACTCACCACTTTCGATAGAAGGTTGAAATTCAAGAATGTGACGGAGATCAGCGTGGATAAAATAGGACAGAACTTGTATTTCGCTTCTAGCGAAGAAGGATTTAGATTCAGGATTTTAAACGGAAATATAGTTGACGCAGAGCTTAGCTCCATCGAGAATGAAGTCCTATCTTTTTTAGGCGAGTTCGGCACTTCCACTATAAAAGAAATCTGTGACGTGCTGTCGCCCAGAGCTAAGACAAGTAGGGACGAGATTAGACAGGTCCTTTTTAGGATGAAGAAAATGGGCATGATCAGGATAGAGGGGAACCGAGTCTCAATCGATAATAATGGCAGGCTTCATGGGTAAAGGTTCCTTCTTGAACTTCTCCAAGTCTTCCTTATCGTAAGACCTTATCTCCACTTCTATTCCCAGCTTAGCCTTTAGGTAAGGAGATATCTCCTTAGCTATATCGATCTCATTGAATTGAAGCTTGATGAACTTCTTCAACTTCTCATCCATGGTCATAGCGTAGTTGAAAACCTTTTGGGCATACTTCATCTCAGCCTTGGATGGCTTAACACTGCCCATGAAGCCTTTCATTCCTTCTCCTCTCTCTATAGACATAATCGCTTCCCTCAACATCCTGAACTGACCTTCGTTCGAGACCAGTATAGTTGCCTTGTTAGGCTTCCCCTTATAGATAGAGAGAATGGATTTCACGTCGTAGACTAGCCTCTCCAGATATTCATGTTCCATTTCAGCTACCTCGTCAATTAATTTGAGATCTGGTTTCACCCAGGGTTCGGTTACAACTAGAGATTTGTTTCCCAGCTTATGCCACATCTCCTCGGCGAAGTGGGGCGAGAAGGGAGCTATGATTTTCACCCAGTCAGAGACGATGTGCCTCATAAGCTCGCCGTTTGGAGACCTTCCTTCGCTCTTAACTAATTCGAAGTACTCCTGAAGTTGTGAATTCAACACGAAGACCGCCTCATTGAACGCGTCTCTGAAATTCATCTCCTCCATGTACTTAGTCACGTCTCTTTCCATGGAGTTGAACACGGATGAGATCCACCTCTCTGGAAATCCGTGCTGATCTGATGTGAAAGAGCTCAACTGTTCCGCCAGTTGGAGGAAATATCTGTAAGAGTCACCTATGCTCTTCACTAGGCTTTCAGAGAAGTTGACGTCGCTTCCCATATCTGCCGTTGCAGAGAGAACAGCCCTAACTAGGTCGGCGCTGTACATTCTTATGCTCTTTCTAAGCGGGACTATGTTTCTAAGGCTCTTACTCATCTTCTTCCCTTCATAGAGTAAAAGACCGTTCACAGCAACGCCCCTGGGCCACTTCTCCTCTGGAAATATCCCTGCATGATTGAATATGAAGAAGCTCAAGTGGTTCGGAACCAAGTCTCTTCCACTGTGCCTGAAATCTAGTGGATACCAATAGTTGAACTCCTTCCTTAGTTCCTCTATTACGTCCTTATTTATCCCGGTGATGGATGATATTTCGTCCAAGTCTCCTATCCCTAGCATCACATAGTCCCAGAATTCGGTCTTCATCTGAGACGGAAGGATCTTATACTCCCTTATTTTGTGAGCTACGGTATAGAACGCCATGTAAATGGTAGAATCGCTCAGACTCTCGATTATCCACTTCTTGTCCCAAGGTAAAGGAGTCCCCAATCCACGCGTCCTTGCGCATGCCCTCTTCTCTAGCCAGCCTAAAGCATACTCGAACTCTTTTCTCGCCTCTTCTGGAATTACCCTCATTGAATAGAGAAGTTTCCTGGCTAAGGACTTCCACTCCTCGTTTCCGTAGTCTAGGAACCATTGATCCTTTAATATCTTCACTACAACCTCATTTCCGCACCTACAGTAGACCGGTCTGTTCATTATCTCGTATATTTTTCTACCAAGACCTGAAGATATTATGAAGTCCGTCACTAGCTTCCTCGCTTCGGGTACACTCATCCCTACTATGGGCTTTAGGCTCTCGACGTATTCTGCTTTAGCTAGATTGAGGACGTCATCCCTGACCTTTCCTTTGTTGTATTCCTGCCTGTATAACTGTTCAGTAAGCTTCTGTAGGTCCTCTTTCCCAGACGGGTTGTTCTTCTCAACCAGGTCACTTGCTGGTATTTCCGAGTATCCATCTAATTTAACAACTGGAATAATCTTTAAATCTGGTTTTACTTTTTTGACGTAGAAGTAGTCAAAGGGTGCATGCGCTGGAACGCTCATGACCACTCCTGTCCCCATCATAGGATCAACGAAGTCAGCTCCGAGTATGGGAACCTTTGAACCAGTCACAGGGTTCACAGCTTCTCTTCCTTTCAGTTCTGAGCCCTTGATCTCGTCTATCTCTTTCACGTTATCGGTTTGGAAGGAGAATTTCAGCGCAGCCCTTTCTGACACCAACATTTTCTTCCCGTATGCCTCAATTACCTTATACTTCTCGTTAGGGTTTATCCAGATTGCTACAACACCGAAAACAGTTTCGGGTCTCAATGTGGCGGCCGGGAGGACTAAGTCGCCTGAGTTAAAGTATATCAGAACATACTCCCCTATTTCCGGCTCCATGTCTCCTTTCGTATCATGCATGCCCACGGGGATGTTATGAACTGGACACCAACCGACGGGATGAGTATCCCTTACGATATACCCTTTATCATGCAATTTTTGGAATTGCCATAACACGAAAGTAGAGAATTCTGGATCAATGGTAGTGAATTCTCTTCTCCAATCGATGCCTAGCCCGAGTTCCTTCATTGCCTTCTTTATGTCTTCCTTAAAGTATGTAGCCATAAACAGAGGTTCCGAAAGCTTCGGTATTACGCTGTCTGGGATTTCGTATATTTCCTTAAATATGGAGATTAGCTCCTTATCACCCTTCGCAACGTCATCTGCCATGGCTATGATCGGCGTACCGGTGAAGTGAAAAGCCATGGGAAATAGCACGTTGTAACCGGCCATCCTCTTGAAACGCGAATACACGTCAGCAGTGACGTAGGATCTTCCGTGACCTATATGCATAGGGCTATTGGGATAGGGAAACGCAGCAGTAGAGTAGAACTTAGGTTTAGACGGATCAGGGTTACCTTGGTAAACTCGTTGCTTATCCCACTCCTCCTGCCATTTAGGAGCTATCGAATTCAGGAAGCTTATAAACTCGCTTGATGAGATTACTCGTCACCATAGTGAAGTAATGCAAATAAATTATAAACATTATATTTCCTATTCATATAATGTTCACTAAAAAGGGAGACTCGGGAGAGACAGACGTAATAAGAAAGAGAGTAGGGAAAGACTCTCCTTTAGTTAACTTCTTGGGAGATCTAGACGAGCTTAACTCTTTCTTGGGGTTGGCTTACTTAAGGACTAAATGGGACGACATGAGGAACGATATAGGCAGAATGCAGGATGAGATCTTCATAATAGGTGAGGACGCGTCAACAGGGTCAAATAAAGTAAACCAAGACTTCGTGAAATGGATAGAGGAAAGGACAATAGAGTATAGAAAGGAAACCGGACCGGTAAGGCTCTTCGTTATACCCGGAGGAAGTGAAAGTGGGGCTTCAATTCACGTGGCTAGGGCTGTCTGCAGGAGAGTTGAGAGGAATGCAGTCAAGTACTCAAAGGAGCTAGAACCTTTCAACAAGTGGATAATAGTCTACCTCAACAGGGCTTCATCAATGCTTTTCTCAATGGCTACAGCATCTAACAAGAGAGATAACGTGCAAGAGAGGATTCACGACATTGGAAGGTACTTCTGATATTGGGGGAGTAACCCAGATCGTATTAAGAGTTCACAGTTCTTGCAAATTTTCCTACCATAACTTGTGGGGTCTCCGCATATTTCGCATCTAGGTAGTTCCTCAAACTTTGAGGAAGACCTAATACTCTCGGACACTTTATCGAACTCATCTATGATGTTGAGTAGAGTGCCCGGTCTTTGCTCCTCAAGGGAATACATGAGCTCTCTCACCTTGGCCCTCAGCGTTGGCCTAGTAATTATGTGAGGACACTCCACCTCCTGGAAGGAGTAACCTTTCAAATAGGCGTACATAGTCGTCTCCCACTCATATATTTTCCTCAATGGCTTAACCCTAGTAACGAAATTTTCGCTCACCTTCATTGGGCTATCTCCTATCCTCACCAGCCTGGTTAGGTCTCCTCTTATTAGGTTTATCATGATTGTCTGTACCTCATCGTCAAGGTTATGTCCAGTTGCCACGAGGTCTGCGCCTGCAAGCTTACCGGCATTGTTTATGAGCTTCCTCCTGAAACCTCCACAGAAAGTACAAGGGGAAACATTCAGTCCTTTAGCGTTGGAAGAGTTCACCATCTCGTCTAGTGTAAACCCTACGTCCTTCTTGAACGAGGTGGATATCAGTTCAACGCCCAGACCTTTCATATAGCTTGCTAATTTATCCGCTTGTTCCTTTCTGTTGTAACCAGAGATACCCTCGACTATATTGAACGCGACTATCTTAGACGGCGAAATAAGGGAGGAGAGAGTGTCCACCAACACTAGGCTGTCTTTGCCTCCTGAAACTGCCAGCAATACTTTCCTTGCTTCGGTTATGCCTTGTTTCTTAGCTTCCTCGGCGACTCTCTTTTTTATATCGTTAAAGAAGCATTCTTTACATAGAGACCTGCCAGTGTGCGCCTGAAATATAACTGCCTCTTCCTTACCACACACTTCACATTTCATCCCTTCCTCTCCTGCCCTCAACCATTTTCGATCCGCTTACAACTTCATCTATACTGTGAATTGCACAGCCTTCCTCTTCAAGGGTGTTCTTTACGTTATCGAAATCTATGTTTTCACCCTCAACCACTATCATGAGACCCATGGTCTCTACGTCCATGTCAGTTACGCTTATGTTTACTCCATCTATACCACGATGTTCAACTATCTTTTCTGCCAATTCAACGATTGATATCCCTTTAATGGGTTTCAGAACATCCAGAACAAGTCGTTTTATAGCCAACTCACATCAGATGATAATATATTTCGCTGTCTACGTTAAAAGTTTTCCACAACTGTAGGCTCACGCCTAGTAAGATAAGATTTTAACTGTATTTATAGAAATAAAGTAGATTATATATTATACAGGATTAATATCAAAGTAGATAGATTACTAGCTCTTAAGTAAAAAGATCATTAAGTTATTACCTTTAAACAAGCGACATCTTTTAAGCAAACATTATCTGAAATGTCACGTTAAAAAAGAAAATCATCAATTAACTTTAAATAGGAAGGGGGGTACGCTATAAGATAGCATCGGGGGGTGAGAGAATATGATGGGGGCAGAGGTAAAATATGTTCCTAAGGTGGTAGGGAAGCAAGTATATGGGAGCCTTTACGAATGCGATGAAGACGTTTTAAAGGATACTCAAAAACTACAGGAGATCGTAAGACAAGCATCAAAAGAGGGCAATATGACTCTGTTAGACATAAAATCATGGAAGATAGGAGAGGGAGTAAGCGTAGTTGCGATAATACTGGAAAGCCACATCACAATCCATACTTGGCCTGAATACAAGTTCGCTACAGTGGATGTTTATTCATGTGGAGCTCACACAGATCCGAAGAAAGCCTTCTATTATATTGCGGAAGAACTAAAAAGTGAGAGATATGAGATAAAAGAGGCTGATAGATCATCGGAGTTTTAATAATAGGAGGAGGAATAGCAGGAGTCCTACTTGCATCCAAGCTTCAAAATCAAGGTTTTTCCACAATAGTTTTTGATAGAAGAAGATTCTCTGGTAAAAAGTGTACTGGAGTAATAAGCCAGTCAACTTTCTCCAAACTTGGAGTTAGCAATGAATTCATAGATAGAGAATTCAAAAACATCATTATAAATTATAAGAAGAATGAAGTTTTCATTTCTACTAACGTTGTCAGGTTCAATAGAGCTAAATTTGAGAGTGAAGTTTCAAGGAACCTGAAAATAGAGAGGAGAAACGCTACAATAACACAAAGAGGAGTTAATGCAGACGGGCAGTCCTATGAAGGTGAGGTGGTAGATTGCTCTGGTTGGAAAGGTAGTGCGAAGTGGATCAAGGCAATAGAATTACTAGTTGACAAAGATTTAGGCGAAGACATAAGGGTTTACCTAGATGAGAGGAACACCGCAGGCTTCTCATGGATAGTACCATTACCTTACGGGTCTCTAGTAGGAGCTATCTCATATGGAGATCCTAGAGCGTTTCTCCCTAAGGTTGATGGAAGGGTAACCGAAATACACGGAGGCGCTATTCCAAGACCTAAACCCAAAAAGTTGAGCGGAAAATCTTTAGGAGATGTGACTGGGAACATTAAAACATTTACGGGAGGGGGCATATTCGGAATTTCTATGCTAGCTGACCCTCTGGTACGTTATATAATAGAAGGAGATAGAGAAGAATATGAAACTGAATATAAGAAACTCTCGGGAGAAATAGAAAAACAGTTCAGGCTAACTTCCGTCCTCGAGAAGACATGGAAGTTAGCCCTCCTCAGTTTAAGGTTCTTCAACGGGAGGACAATAAGAGCATACGAAGAGTTCGACTTTCATTCACTTCTTCCCTCTATTCCTCACTAGGTTATAACAGCCTTCCCCTTTCTCTATGAAACCTTCCTGAATGAGTTTCGAGATGACCTCTTCTGGGTTCCTGATGCCTTGGGTTCTGAGTTCCTTTACAGCAATTATTTCTCCAACGGAAATATAGGTAGAAAAGTATTTCTTAGCAACCTCAATTTCCTTCTCTGTCAACATAACAAACTTTTAAGGTCTGCGTGATTTAACGTTTTCGTGGATCTTAAGGCATTACTTAGACTTGTGAGGATACACAACGTCATAGGAGCTATGTTAGGAGATCTCATGGGGTATCTGGTGTCATCTTTTTGGAACATAGACCCTTTCAAGGTCGTCGTTTCCATGGCCGTAGTTGGTCTAGTTGCCGCAGGAGGCTACGTTATAAATGACTACTTCGATATAGAAATAGATAGGATAAACAAGCCTGATAGGCCTCTACCTTCAGGTAAAATAAGTGAAAGGACTGCTATGGTCCTTGCACTGGGCATGTTCGTGTTGGGAGACGCATTTTCCATAATGTTAGGCCCTCTGCCTTTGGCTTTGGCATTATTTACCTCTATAATGCTGTATTTCTACGCGAAGGACCTAAAGAAGACAGGAGTACCCGGAAACTTGACCGTCGCGTTAACTAACGGACTTTCAATATTCTACGGTGGAGCGGCCTTCATGGAAGGAGAGTGGTTTATTAGAGTCGTCCTCCCCTCGTTCTACTCTTTCTTCCTCACACTTGTAAGGGAGTTTGTAAAAGGGATAGAAGACTACGAAGGAGACAAGGCCAATAACGTTAGGACACTAGCTGTAACTTCAGGGGTCGAAAAAGCATGGACGATAAGTAAGACCTTTCTTGTATTAGTCCTTGTTATCTCACCTTTACCAATTTTCTTCGGGTTCAACTTCATTTATCTCGCTATACTTGTCCTGGCTTTCATTCCATCAGTGATAATCTCTATCATGCAAAAACCTTCTATAAGCTCTGCCTCTAAAGCCAGAGGATATCTAAAGATATCTATGCTCACTGGGATACTTGCGTTTCTATTTGGTAGTATCCCTATTCCAGAGGCTTATCTATTACAATTCTCATTCCAGATTTTACTCCTACTACCCTCAAATTTACATTGAGTAACTTCTCCCCCGCCTTGTCCACTTTCTCCCTCAACTCCTCGTTTGGTTTCACCGACGAGTAAACCTTGAAGAATTTAGTAACGCCATTTACAGTTAGATTCATGACCATTTTGTCTAATTGGACATCACTTTCGTTTCTAACGCTCAAAAAAATGGAACCGTCCTTGTGGGTCACTTGAGGGCTTATCCTAATTTCAGGCGAAGCAACTGAAAAAGTGCCATAAAAGAACACCAGCGTAGAGTTACCTTCCTCATTAGCTACCTTCAATTTGCCCTCCGTGGTTATCTCAAGCTCGTCAGACTCCATAAAGTAACTTGAGGTGAGGACGTCCTTAGCCGTGAACACCTTAGCTGAACCTTTCTTTCCTCCTAAAACCAAAATCCCCTTACCTATATTCTCCAGCTCCATAGTCTCCCTGTTTCCTAGCATGACTGTCCCTGCGTTAAGCTTGTAGTCCGTTTTCAGATCGTCGTCTTTGTAGAAGGAGACAACAGTAACGTTAATTATGTTCATGGAATCGTTAGAGGATCTTACAAAGTTCAGCTCATTCCTACCCTTCTTCCCAAAAGGTGAAATATCGTAAATTATCGTGGAGAAAACACTATTGCCGTCGGTTATCTCAACGTTTGGTTTGAATTCCTTGCTTAGAGAAAAGTCATTGAGCCATATTCGAAGCTTCGGCATCACCGTGAAGCTCCTCTCAGCTGAAGCTATCATGTAAAGCTTTAAGGGTTCTTTTTCAAGCTCAAACGTATAAGACACGCTCCTGTTTGAATCCCTTAAACTGATCCCTTTAGTAAAAGATTGAACTTCGATCGAACCGTTAAAACAGCCCTTGTCAAATAGTGGTAAGTCTCCTTTCGGCATATATTAAAGTCTGGAATAGACAAAATAAAATGAATGTTGAGCAAAGTCCTCGCTTCAATAAGGAGAGTAGATGCCATAGTTGAGGTCCTTGATTCTAGGGAACCCGACTTAACTAGATCTAGGGAGATAGAAGGATATGCCATAAAGAACGGGAAACAAGTGATACTCGTACTTAATAAGATAGACCTCATTCCGAGAGAGGTAGCAGACAGATGGAAGGACTACCTCTCGAAGGACTTTCCCACCATATACGTCTCCACAAGGATGAGACAGGGAACTAGGATACTCAGGGATACAATAAAGGAATCCCTAAAAGGGGAAGGAAAGGTCGCCTTCGTTGGGTATCCAAAGACCGGTAAGTCGTCTATCATCAACGTACTCAAGGGGAAGAAAGCTGCCTCTGTTTCCACACAACCCATGTCAACTGGTTTCACCAAGGGAATACAGTTAGTTAAGATAGACTCTAAGATATATGCAATTGATACTCCTGGAGTGATTCCCCCACACGGAAATCCGTTTGAAAAAGCGATAAGAGGAACTAATCCAGATAACCTAGATAATCCTATTCCTCCTGCTGTCTCGATTCTTGAGAAAGCATTTCAAATATCCCCAGCGCTACTCGAAACCACATACAAGGTCAATTATATTTCCCCTATGCAGTTCCTTCAAGACTTAGCAAAACATAGAGGATGGATAGACAGGAGCGACAAGGAACCTGACGTAGACCTTGCTGCTAAGACGGTAATTAAGGACTATCATAACGGAAAAATAACTTATTATACTCTTCCCCCAGAATGACCTGATGGCTAAAGTAGTAGTCTTCGACGCTGATAAAACACTTTGGGACCACTATAACATTTCTGAGTTCGTCGAACCTCTGAAGAGAATTTCTACTGACGAAGTAGAAGATTCTACAGGAAACAAACTAAAGTTGTTCCCTCATGTTAGATCTTCGCTTCAGGAGCTTAAAAGGAGAGGCTTCATAACAGGTATGGCTACGTGGAACTTACCTGAGAAGACATCCCAAGTTCTCAGAACATTAGAGCTTCAAGACTTCTTCGACGTAATCATTTCCAGACCTTTTCCATACAAGTTCATAATGTTAGGTGATATCCTCATAGAACTTAGGAGAAGAGGTCTTAACGTAAGGAGAGAAGAAGTCGTCTTCGTTGATGATAGAAGGATTCATTTCGGAAACGTATGGCTTTACTTACCTGGAATACAATGCATGGAAATGTGGCACGATATTCAAGATCATATGGACATGTTTAAAATTTTAGAGCAAGAGGATTGAATGATTTTTAAAATAATATCATATATCTTAATCCGAAGATATAGTAATGCTTAAAACTGATTACTCTTCACTTACTTCCAGTGAAAAAGGATGATGGGTGGCCGTATCCTCCAAGTCGGATACTAAATTCAAAACTCCTTCTAAAGGAAACCCCTTCGTGGGGTCAATTGGAAAAGAACTATATAAAAGAGGTGAAAGGGAATGCCAACAGGAGCTAGATTAACTATAGATGCTTTAAAAAGAGAAGGAACAAAGGTCATTTTCGGAATACCTGGCCTATCTAATATGCAACTCTACGATGCTTTCGTTGAGGACCTAATGAATGGCGAGTTAAGGCACGTATTGATGAGACATGAACAAGCAGCAGCGCATGCAGCTGACGGATATGCAAGGGCTTCTGGAATACCGGGGGTATGTACAGCTACATCTGGTCCAGGAGCCACGAATCTAGTGACTGGACTGATAACTGCGTACTGGGATAGCTCTCCGGTAGTTGCGATAACTGGGCAAGTGCCTAGATCTACCATAGGCAAAATGTCCTTCCAGGAGGCAGACGCTGTAGGTTCGACCGAGGATGTAGTAAAGTATGCCTATCAAGTTAGAAAATTTGATGAAATTCCTGCAGCAATAAAGAATGCCTTCTATGTTGCAAGTACTGGAAGACCTGGACCTGTAGTTGTAGACATACCACGTGATATATTCTACGAGAAGTCAGACGAGATCAAATGGCCTGAGAAGCCCACAATCAAGGGATATAGACCTTTCAGAACAATTATAGATCCAATCTCGATCAAGAGAGCAGCTGAGATGTTGATAAACGCCGAAAGACCGGTAATAATGACAGGTACAGGAGTAGTATGGTCTAACGCGACGAAGGAAGTATTGGACTTAGCTGAGACATTGATAGCACCTATAGTCTCAACCTTACCAGGAAAGTCAGCCATACCGCATGACCATCCGCTCTACTTAGGTGCAATGGGCTACTACGGCAGAGCGGAAGCTTCAATGGCTGCCTTAGAATCTGATTTAATGTTCGTGATAGGAGCTAGACTGAGCGACAGGACTTTCACTTCCTACGATGAAATGGTAGAGACTCGCAAGAAATTCATCATGATAAATATCGATCCAACAGATTCTGAAAGAACAATAAAGATGGATGTGTCCTTATACGGAGATGCGAAAATCCTACTGAGGGAAATCTATAACGCGGTACTCAAGTTGGGAAAGAAGAACGACCATTCAGCGTGGATGAAGAGAGTGAAAGAGCTGAAAGAGTACTACTCACAGTTTTACTTCAATGACGACAATACTAAGCTAAGGCCTTGGAAGGTATTGAAGACTATAAGACAGAGCCTACCACGTGATGCAATAGTTACCACTGGAGTTGGGCAACATCAAATGTGGGCAGAAGTGTTCTGGGAAGTGCTCGAGCCTAGGACGTTCCTAAGCTCCACTGGAATGGGAACTATGGGATTCGGTTTACCTGCCGCAATAGGGGCTAAATTAGCCAGACCTGACAAGGTAGTAGTAGACCTAGACGGAGACGGTTCAATGATGATGACAGGAACGAACTTCGCCACTGCGGTAGACGAGCATATACCAGTCATTTCAATAGTGTTCGACAACAGATCCTTAGGTCTAGTGAGGCAAGTACAAGATTTATTCTTCAATAAACGTGTAGTAGGTGTAGACTATGGCCCGTCTCCAGATCTAGTGAAGTTCGCAGAGTCATTCGGAGCTCTAGGATATAACGCAACGACCTATGAGGAGATAGAGAAGTCAATAAAGAGCGCAATAAAGGAAAACCATCCAGCACTAATAAGAGTGCCTATAGACAAACAGGAGCTGGCATTACCAACCTTACCACCAGGAGGAAGACTTAAGCAGGTGATCGTAACTGACCCAAGAAAAAGTAGTTAGAATCCTAGGCTATTACCACGACGCTAGTTACTTAGAGAGGATAGCGTCAAACCTAAGGAAATTGTTAGTAGACATAGACTGGATCTACGGCAAGAAAATAAATGACGAAGGTCTTTATGAAATTTACATGGGAATTCCCTATACCAACAACTTCGAGATAGCTGTAGCTAACTTAAGCAAAACTGTAGAGGTAGAGAAAGTTGAGGTTCTAGAAGATGCCAAGGTCGAGCCTTACATAGCGTCTCATGACGGTACCATAAGGAGAGGAAGTGAGGAGGAATGGAACGATGGAGAGAACCTCATAATTTATGTACCAGTTTTTTCTAAAGTAGTCGGATACAGTTGGGGTGATAAATATAGCAAAAATCTACACTGATAAAGATGCGTCTCTAGACGCTTTGAAAGGCAAGAAAATAGCAGTCTTAGGTTACGGAAACCAAGGAAGAGCTTGGGCCTTGAACCTAAGGGATTCAGGCTTAGACGTAACAGTGGGGCTCGAAAGGCAAGGGAAGTCATGGGAAAAAGCTACAAAAGACGGGTTCACCCCCGTCAAGACTGACGAGGCTGTCAGGAATGCAGAGGTTATAATATTCCTAGTTCCCGATATGATTCAAAGGACGATCTGGCTAGAGAAAGTGAAGCCTAACATGAAGAAGGGAGCTGACCTAGTATTCGCCCACGGGTTCAACATACACTTCAGAATGATTGAACCTCCCGCAGATTCTGACGTTTACATGGTCGCCCCTAAGGGACCTGGAGACACAGTAAGGGACTACTATGTTGCGGGTGGAGGAGTTCCAGTTTTAGTCGCAGCGTACCAGAACGTTTCGGGGAAAGCCATGGAGAAAGCACTTGCAGTTGCTAAGGGAATAGGCGCTACTAGATCAGGAGCACTGGAGAGTTCCTTTAAAGAAGAAACTGAAACTGACTTAGTTGGAGAACAGACTATCCTAGTGGGAGGAATAATGGAACTAATGAGAGCGTCTTTCGAAACCCTCGTTGAGATGGGATATCAACCAGAGGTCGCATACTTCGAGACAATAAATGAGGTAAAAATGATAGTCGACATAATACACTCTAAGGGACTCAGCGGAATGCTTAGGGCAGTATCTGACACTGCTAAATACGGTGGAATGACAGTAGGGAAGAAAGTGATAAACGAGGATGTGAGAAAGAGAATAAGAGAAGCCGCGGAAAGGGTAAGGGACGGCCAGTTTGCTTCCGAATGGGTTGAGGAGTATAACAGGGGAATGCCTACAGTAGTGAATGGACTAAAAGAGGTAGACAATAGCCTAGAACAGAAGGTAGCAAATGAGCTGAGAGATCTAATAGAGAGAGGAAAACCTAAAAAATAATCAATAACAATATATAAATATATACATTACACCTTTTTAGGTTGTGAACCCCAGAAAAAGGAAAGGGACTTCGGTAGAACTATTTCTTTTCAAGAAACTTAGAGACAAGGGGTTTGCAGTAACTAGAGCTCCAGCAAGCGGGAGTAAGAGAAAGGATCCCATACCTGATATAATAGCTATGAAGAAAGGGATTATTGTCCTCATTGAATTAAAGAGCCGATCCAAAGAAGGCAAGATATACGTCAGTAAGGAACAGGCTGAAGGAGCTAAAGAATTTGCGGATAAAAGTGGAGGTTATCTTTTCCTGGGAATAAAGACTCCATCCACGTTTAAGTTCTTAGACTTCTCGAAACTTAGATCAACTAAAGGAGGCAACTACGTCGCAGATGAGCCTACTGTAGATAAGGAGGGTCTCTCCTTTGAGGATCTCCTGAAGTTCGTAGATAACAAGCTGGGAATTTCGCTAGATACGTTCTTTGCTGATGGAAATAATGGATGATGGCATTAGAAGAAAAACTGGTTTAAGGTTTTTCATACCTACAACATTTAGTACTACAACATTTAATACTACAAGGGAATGTCATTCCTCTTCCTTTTATCTTCCTCAAGTGTGAAAAAGAGTTTTTAATAATTTATATTTTATACAGAATTAGTGTCTGAATTTATAAATTTCACTTTTTAGATATACTTAGTTATTGTTTACATCTAATAGATCATTCTGATAGCCTTATCCTTATCTTAATATTGTGTTTCTTCTCCAGCTTTCTCAGTCTGGATGTCAATTTCCTGTTGAACTTTCCTATTTGTTCTTTAGGTATGTTAACAACATATTCCCCTTCCTCATATTTTACAGATGCGTCGGGAATTATGTTTTCCACTATCCTGTTAAGTCTACTCTCCATAGAGTCTCCTCCCTTTCCTGACGCGGATTTAACTGGAACTATCATTGTTTGTTCTCCAAACACATACATTTCGTATTCAGCCTTGTCGCTCAGGAAATCCTTTATCTCCACTACTGGTCTTGCTAGGTCTGCTTCCCTCAAGCCAGAGGGAACCTTAACAATCATCTCTAACGAATAAACCTTCTCTACTGTCCCATTTCTAATGAATACGACAGTATCTAAAATGTTAGGTATAGTTCCGAGATCAACCCTACTAACGAACCTATGAATTGCGTCTATAGGAGAAGTAGCGTGAACTACTCCTATCATTCCTATTCCAGCTAGCCTCAGGTCAGTATAGAGTTTGAAGTCCTCATCGTTCCTCATTTCGTCGTAAACTGTGTAGTCTGGTCTGCTCAACAGAAGTATGTCGTGAAGCTCACCTATTTCAGCGTAGTTCTTCGAGTACTGAGTTATGTCAGGGGGTAAGTGCATGTCCCTGGGGCTTTCTATGGTCTTCACTATCTTCCCGAGCCTCATGTAGTACTCCGCCAAGGCTTGGGCGAAAGTCGTCTTTCCCATCCCAGGGGACCCGGCTATCACTATTCCTTCAGCGTGGTCGCGGAACTTATCGAGAAGCCTCTGATCCAGGGAGTAGTCGTCCATGGACCTCCTGGCTACGGGTCTGGTGATAGTCATTTCCCACCCATCGCTCAAAGGTGGGCGAGTTACAACTATCCTATAGTTACCCAACTGAATAATCATAGAGCCCTTTCTTTCTATTTCTATAAAAGATCCTTTAACGAAACGAACGCTATTTACGACATCTGAAACAATCCTTTTCATGTCCGCTTTCGTGAGAGGGTCGCTGGAAAGCTCCACGAATTCCCATTCTCCTGGTTTCCCCCTCTTAGCTTTAGGCTTGGAGTCTTCTTTAAGGTGAACGCTCATAGTGTTTTCATCGAAGTAAGTTTCAATGGATATCCTATCTTCAGGAAGTGGTTGAAGAAGAATGCATTGAACCTTCATTAAGTCGCACATTTTCCTCTGGAGGTCGTCGGAAGTGACCACTGTACAGCCTTTAGATTGGCAAAATTCCCTTAATGCAACGTCAGACTCCTTTGTTCCATCTCCTACTATGTCGAAACCTATGAGGAGCCTCTCGGACATTTCCTTCACTTTGTTTATCTCCTCAAGTGCTATGTCTCCGCTCACCATTCCGTCTCGGCTCTCTTCCTCTAGCTCTCTGACCAGAGATTTATGGATCAGGATGTTTCCGTATATCACATTCTTTTCGAGGTATCTCGACACGCCATTCAGGAGAGAACTCTTGTCTAGCATCAAATCTTTCAAAACGTGATTCCCCGTTTGATGAAATATTAGGACGATTTGAATAAAAAAACTTACTTTTTCACTAAGGAAAGGAAGTACTTGTGTACAGCCAAGGTATTGGAAAGTTCTGGATGGAACGTAGTAGCTAGAATCCCTCCTTCCTGTGCCATGATCGTGACACCGTTGAGTTTAGATAGGGACTTGCTGTTTCCCCATACCTTAGTGATCGCAGGGGACCTTATGAAGACTACTCTTGCTTTCTCTTCTCCTATCTCTGAGAGATCTACCTCAGCCTCGAAGCTCTCCCTTTGTCTGCCGTAGTAGTTCCTAACTACCGTAATATCCATTACTTTAAGCAAATCCTGCTGTTTCTTCACCTTGGAGTCTGAAGCTTCTTTAGCTAGAAATATAGCTCCAGCACAAGTTCCGAGTACCGGAAGGCCTGAGGATATTTGTTCTCTAAGTTCATCGATTATTCCCAGCTTAGACGCTAACATGCCTATCGTGGTGCTCTCTCCTCCAGGGATTATTATGCCGTCAAGTTGTCTCATATCCTTTGAAGTCTTTACGGGTACTATGTCTCCTGTACCCATAGCTCTCTTAGTTTGGAGGGCATGCTCCTCAAAGCTACCTTGATATGCTATTATTCCTATCCTCATGTATCCCTCACCTGCAAAAGCTGTTCTGGGGGTAAGGACTTGATGTCTATACCCATCATGGTCTTCTGCTCACTTATCATTTTTTGAGCTTCCAATACCACTTCCGGGTATTCCCATGCTGAGGCTGCCATGACTATGGCCCTAGCTCTGACTTCGGGGTCTTCACTCTTGAATATACCTGAGCCTACAAACAAACCGTCAGATCCAAGCCACATCATAAGCGCTGCGTCTGCTGGAGTTGCTATCCCTCCTGCTGCGAAGTTCACTATGGGAAGCCTACCAAGTTTAGCTACTAACTCTAAAAGTTGGTATGAAACTTGATATTCCCTTGCCTTCATGTTCCTATCTTCTTCGGACATGGACACAAGTGACCTCAGCTCACTGTTTATGAGCTTCATATGTCTTACTGCTTCACTCACGTTTCCTGTGCCTGGTTCTCCCTTAGTCCTTATCATTGATGCTCCTTCAGATATTCTCCTCAACGCCTCCGCTAAACTCCTAGCTCCGTTAACAAATGGAACTTTGAAGAGCCACTTGTTTATGTGATGGGTTTCGTCTGCAGGAGTCAATACCTCGCTTTCGTCTATCATGTCCACGTCTAGAGCCTCCAATACCTTAGCTTCGTAAAAGTGACCTATTCTGACTTTCGCCATAACTGGTATTGTTATAGAAGACATCACTTCCTCTATTATCTTTGGATCGGCCATCCTAGCTACCCCTCCCATCTTCCTTACATCATAAGGGAGTTTGTCCAGAACCATGACGGAAACTGCGCCTCCTTCTTCCGCTATTTCAGCCTGCTTTACATTTGTGACATCCATGACGACTCCTCCCTTTTGAAATATAGGGAATGCATGTTTCACCATGGTTGTGCCTTCTGCAATCTTCAAGTTAGATTTCAGTTCTGGCATTTCTGTTAGTAACCCCTGATCCTTAAGAGAATCTCTGACCTCAGCAAGCTTATAGAAGTAGTCTTCCACTTCTGAGAACGAGAGTTCGTACAGTCTCATAATGATCAAGTATGAGCAAAAATTTTAAGCTTTTATTAAATCTTGTTCCCGTATATTGCCTTAAATAATTTATATCAATCAAATAAAAATACTTTTATAAAATTCAGACTATTTCAACCTTCAATCAGGAATGTAAACCAAACCTTTCTAAAATCTTCCCTTAAAGCTTCATAGAAATAGAGCAATTAGGTCTTCTTTAAAACCTAGGTCGAGTGCTTTTACGCTCGTTTTCAGCTCTTATCTTGACTATCCCGAAATGCACTGCACAGTTAACACAGTAGCACTTAGTTATAGGGTACCTTGTTATTATAGCCCCTTTCTTCTCCAGCTCCTGAGCTAAAGCAGGTTCAACTGGACTGTACATTCTAGTCGTACATATCGCCTTATCCTCAGGTACTCTAGCACCACAGTTATCACAGAAAATATAGCCTACGTGGCCTTTGTCGCCTTTCCTGCGACCTCTGTTTTCCCTCTTCTTTGGCAAGTTTATAACCCTATTTCAATAGCTTATATAATGTCTAATAAGTTTTTGCCACTCTAAGTACTGTTTTAGCAGGCTTTCCACAGATAGCACATGGGTCGTTCACTTTTCTGTCCTGCAATGGATATCCTAGTACTCTAGCATCAGTGATCTCCTCTAGTTTCATTCCACACGTATTATCTCCGCACCAAGGTATCTCTATTATTCCTCCAGAGCTTAGAAGGGACTTAGCCTTGTCTGGATCTTTCTCGTACTTCACATTGTTCAATAGGAAGGACTCCGCGTTCTTCCTGAGATCCAAGAACATGGAATTCAAGGTCTCCGTTACAGCTTCGATTACATCCTCTAAAGGAACTGATTTTCCTTGAAAGGTATCTCTTCTTTTCAGAAATATTGAGTTCTTTTCCAATTCCTTAGGGCCCACTTCAGCCCTCAACGGAACTCCCTTCAATTCCCATACGTAATATTTCTCTCCAGGAGTTTTTTCAGGGTCCAGATCTACAACGCTTTCAATTCCAGATTCTCTCAGCATATCCCCTACTTTCTTGGAGTACTCAAAGACCCGCTTTGTTACCTCTTCGTCGTCCTTTGAAGGGATCGGGACTACCACAACTTTTATCGGGGCTACCTTTGGCGAGATTATCGGACCGTGGTCATCCCCATTCATGGATATGATTACAGCTACTACCCTGTCAGATATTCCATAACTGGTTTGGTGAGGATGACAAAGGGAACCGTCACGCCTTTGAACTTTGAAGTCTAACGCTTTAGTGAAGTTCTGTCCTAGATGATGGGCTGTACCTATCTGTATCACTTTCCCGTCGGGCATCAAAGTGTCGAAGGCGTATGTGTGCAAAGCCCCTGCAAACCTATCCCACTCTGGCCTCTCGGAAAGCAGGTATGGTATACCTAACTCATCAAAGAACTTGCTGTAAATGGATATAGCTTCTTCCACTTGTTTCTGTGCGTCCTCATATGTTTCATGAACTGTGTGGGCTTCCTTAAAGGTAGTTATTTCCCTTAACCTTATCATAGGTCTTGTAGCCTTGGTCTCATACCTGAACACGCTCACTATCTGATAGTATTTCTTAGGAAGCTGTTTGTAGCTATTAAGCCAAAGGGACTCCATGTACGTTATGGCGACTTCACTTGTAGGTCTCAACGAGACTTTGACGTCCAACTCCTGAGAACCTCCCTTGGTGACCCAGAAGACTTCAGACTCGAAACCCTTTATGTGTTGTGTTTCTCTGCTGAGCAATTCCTGAGGTATGAGCAATGGCAGAAGGATCTCCTCATGACCCGTTGAATCGAGCATCCTTCTAATCAAGGATACTACATTTTGTCTTAACCTGAAACCATACGGCATCCATACTCCCACTCCTTTGACAGGGTATCTTCCATAATCGTAAAATTCCCCTTCTGCTAAAACCCTGTCAAACCATTCACTGAAATTTTTAGACCACTTTTCTCTAGTTACCTTCACGATAGAAAACGAATTAATACAAAATAAAAAATCTTCTTGACTTTTTACTTGCCCACGAATATCATGAGGACTGCGAACAAGATACCATATACTGCTATTCCTTCACCTATTGCAACGAAGATTAGAACGGTACCGAACATGTCTCTCCTTTCAGTCAAAACGCCTATTCCAGCTGCGGCAGCCATGCCTACTGCTACTCCTGCTCCTATTGCAGCTAGACCTATTGAAAGACCTGCTCCGACGTTAAGCCCTGCAAATCCTACACCCGAGCTACCAGCAGTCTGCGCTCCTGCTATTACACCTGAAACTAGTATAGGAAGTAACAAAGCTAGAAGGGTTGTTCTCTTCATATTCAATCCCACCGATATATCATGACAATTCCTTTAAAACCTTTCTGCCTAGCTCTTCTAGCTCTCTCTTCCTCTTGGACAAAATTTCATCGTGTTGCTTGGTTAGATTCTGTATTATTTCATTCTTCTTTTGTTCTAGTGAAACCGAGAGGCTTTTCTTAAGGTTCTCATATGCCTGCATATGTCTTCTTCCTCTGCAAGATCTTTCTAATTACCTTTAATCTTATAAAGTCCTCTCTAGCCCTATCGTCTAACACTTGCTTTATGTATTTTATTGACCTAGTGTAGAAAGGTAAAATCGACGTATCTATAGAGTTGATTAACCTCTGAGTTTTCTTAAGTTCCGCAACTAAAGCTCTTATAGTAGACTCGAGCTCTACTAATTCCATGACTTTCACCAGAGCATCCTTCATTCTATCATAGGACTCAGAAAGGTAGGGTGAAGTCTCGACTTCGCTGAAAGGTTTAGGAGGTATCGTGTCTGAATTTAGTTGAATAATAGGAATTTTAACTCCAAATATTACTTTGGTAGACGATGACACTGAAAGTGATTGAGATTGAGATTCCGCAATTGTCTCTATGTTTCCCAACCCCTCAGCGCTGACAGCCTTGAGATAACTCGTATAAACCACGCTAAGGGTCTCGTTCACCTCATTGTAGAGTTTCTCGTATTCGGCAGCGTAGTTTCTGAGGTAAAGTAAGAGGACTTCCCTCTTGTTCTCAAGCAGCCTCTTTATGTTCCTTACTACCTTGACTTGATTCTTCAACTGTACTAAATTTATCTTAGTTGGGAGAACTCTCTGGCTCATTTCTTACCACGATATGGAGGATAGTACTTCTTGATGTATTCTGCCTTGATGTTGGTCAGCTCGCTTTCGGGGAATACAGAAAGTAAATCCCATCCTATGTCCAGCGTGGTCTCTATGCTCCTGTTTTCGTTCAACCCTTGATTTATAAGCTTCCTTTCGAACATCTCGCCGAAGAGGAGATACTTCTTGTCCATTTCAGTGAGGGAGTCCTCACCTATGATTGCTGCCAACCCTCTTGTATCCACTGCCCTAGCGTACGCTGCAAAGAGCTGGTTCATCACGTTAGGATGATCTTCCCTAGTTTTCCCTTCTCCTATTCCGTCCTTTCCTAACCTGGATAAACTGAGTAGTACATTTATGGGAGGATATATACCCTTGTTGTAAAGAGATCTGTCAAAGGTTATTTGGCCCTCAGTGATGTAACCAGTGAGGTCAGGTATTGGATGAGTCATGTCGTCGTTTGGCATTGTGAGGATCGGCATCTGCGTTATAGACCCTTTCTTACCCTTAACTTTCCCTGCTCTCTCATATATCGTAGCTAGATCACTGTACATGTAACCTGGGTACCCACCCCTTCCTGGAACTTCCTCCTTCGAAGCGCTTATTTCTCTGAGAGCTTCGCAGTAGTTCGTCATATCAATGAGAATTGCTAGAACGTGCATATCCTTCTCAAACGCTAGATACTCTGCCAGCGTTAACGCTGTTCTAGGTGCAAGTATTTTCATGACTGGAGGTTCGTTAGCTAGGCTAACCACCATTGCAACTCTGTTTATTGCACCGGTCTCTTCGAAGAATTTCCTGAAGAAAACTGCGTCGTCGTATCTGGCACCTATAGCTGAAAACACGACAGCGAAACTCCCTTCTTCTCCCCTAACTGTGGCTTGTTTGGCTATCTGAGCTGCGAGGAGATTTGAGGGCATTCCACTTCCGCTGAAAATTGGAAGCTTCTGTCCTCTCACTAGAGGGTTAAGTCCATCAATTGCCGATATTCCAGTTTGAATGAACTCCTCTGGGTATTCCCTCATTGCTGGGTTTATTGGTTCGCCGTTTATGTCCCTGCGCTCTCCTTTGATTATCTCTGGACCGTTATCTAAAGGGTCGCCTAGAGGATTGAATATCCTCCCTAACATTTCTTCTGATATCTTTACCTCGAGACCCCTTCCAAGCATCCTGACCTTAGTACCGGTTGGGGAAATTCCGGTAGTCCCCTCGAATACCTGAACTATTGATACACCTAGCTGAGAGTCCACAACTATTCCTCTTTTCTTACCTGAGGAAGTCTCTATCTCAACAAGTTCGTTATAGGATGCATCTGACACTCCCTCTACCGCCATCAGAGTTCCTTTTATCGTGGATATTTTCGAATACTCTCTCACGTTCATCATGAAGAACCACCTTTCTCCATAGAGTCAAAGACCGAGTTAAGCTTTGCTATGAGCTCGTCGTACTTCTGAAGTTCGTTATTCTTAATTATTGCTTTGGACTTTATTATCTCGGTCATCACTGGTGTTGCTTTTTCCACTATATCCTTCACCGAGAATCCCTTCTCTGTCAGCTTTAAGCCTCTTTCGTGGAAGAGAACGAGGGCGTTCATTATCTTAGCCATCTTCTGAGGAGATGAGAAGGCATCAATGTCGTCAAAGGCGTTTTGCTTCAAAAACGCCTCCTTTATGAACTTAGCACTCTCAAGGGTCAACTTATCCTTCTCTGCCAAAGAGTCGGGACCTACGAGCCTGACTATCTGCTTCAGTTGGTCCTCTCTTATCAAATCATTAACTATGATCTCCCTCATTTCCTTCCATTTCGGATCAATGTTGGTGTTCCACCATTTAGCCACTAGGTCTACGTAAGCCGAGAAACCTTGAAGCCAGTTTATGGCGGGGAAATGCCTTGCATGTGCTAAAGACACGTCTAAAGGCCAGAAGACCTTAACGAACCTTAACGTGTTGCTTGTAACTGGCTCAGTGAAGTCTCCTCCAGGTGGAGAGACTGCTGAAGCCAAGGATAAAGACCCTATTCTCTCGGGCTTTCCTAGGGTCTTTACTCTCCCTCCCCTTTCGTAGTATTCTGCTAGCCTTGAAGGAAGATAGCTCGGAAATCCTTCCTCTGCTGGCATTTCCTCCATTCTCCCTCCAAGATCCCTCAGAGCTTCAGCCCATCTGGTGGTGGAGTCTGCAACCAGCAAGACGTCATAACCTTGATCCCTGAAGTACTCTGCTATGGTTGCACCAACATAGATACTCGCTTCCCTAGCAGCTACAGGCATGTTACTCGTGTTGGCTATAAGTATTGACCTTTCAAGTAGGGGTTTTCCAGTCCACGGATCCTTCAGCTTGGGGAAAGCCCTAAGTTCGTCTGTCATTTCGTTCCCTCTTTCACCACAACCTACGTAGATCACTATCTTGGCAGCACTCCATTTAGCTAAACTCTGCAGTGTGACCGTCTTTCCGCTTCCGAAAGGCCCAGGAATTGCAGCTGTCCCTCCTTTAGCCAAGGGAAATATCGTATCTAGGACCCTCACTCCTGTCAAAAGTGGCTCTGTAGGTTCCAGCTTCTCCTTATAAGGCCTTGGAATTCTTACAGGCCAGCGTTGTAACATGGAAATCGGCTTCTCATCTCCTTCCATGTCTAAGATGAGGACATTCTCCTTGATCGTATAGTCTCCTTCTTGGACGACCTCCTTCACTGTCCCATGAATACCGGGTGGAACCATCACTTTATGTTCCACTAACCCGGTCTCAGGTACGACGCCTATTATATCTCCCTCCTCTACTTTGTCACCTTTCTTCACTGAGGGAATGAAATGCCATTTTCTATTTTCGTCCAGAGGACTTACCTTTATTCCCTTGCTCACGAATGGGGAGTTAGAAGTTAACGCTATGGTATCTAATGGCCTCTCTAGTCCGTCGAATAGTCTACCCATAAGACCCGGAGCGAGGTCTACGGAAAGTGGAGACCCAGTACGGTATACTGCCTCTCCTGGTTTCACACCTGACGTGTCTTCATATACTTGTATGAAGGCTCTGTCCCCTTCGATTCTGGTTATTTCTCCCACTAGCCTTCCTTCTCCTATCTGGACTACCTCGTACATTAAGGCTGACCTCATGTTGTCTGCGACAACCAGAGGCCCATTTACCCTTATTATTCTACCATTTTCCATTTATAAATCACCGAACAGGATATCCGAGAGTTTTCCTCTCATATTATCAAATACCTGATCTAAGAAAAGCTTTAATGAATAATCTTTCACTTCCCCCGTTTCCTTATTCATGATCTTCAGACCGCCTATCATGTCTGCTTCTGAGACTTCGGCATTCAACTTCAAACCCTTCAAGGCAGACTTGACTGTCTGAACGTCCCTCTTTGAGCAATATACTATGCTCTTCTGGGTAGCCTCTCTCTTAAGGATGTTTGAAAGTGATTCCTTGTACTGTTGAGACCCAACTACCTTCTCTATCCTCTTCATGGCTTCCTCATAAACCCTGTTTATCCAGAATTCCTTCTCAGAAAGAATAGCTCTCTTGTTCTCGACTTCTAACTTGGCTCTCTCTCCTTCTATCTCTTCAATACTCTTTTTCACATAGCTATCGACTTTGCCTAGATATTCTGCTTCGATTTTCCTATAGTTGTCCTCAACTATCTTTTTAGCCTCTTCAAATGCCTTCTCTATCTCGTTTAGCGTGTCACCCTCAAGTTCCTCCTTCACCACTCTATTAAATAGTTCCTCTATTTCCATTACTATCACCCGAAACCTAAGGCTGCCATTATCATTCTCTTTACGTCCAATGCCTCAGCCTCGCTAAAAGGTGAAGGAATGATTGTTATTAAAGGTTTCTTTTGATTGAGAATTATGCTGTCAACGCTCTCCCTTACCGGATTATATATGTCTTTGGTTATTAGAACCAGATCTACGTCTTGCCTCTTCTTGACTTCGTTTATAATTTGAGGTAAAGCTAAAGGGTCTTCTACTATAGTTCCTTCAGCTCCCATCATCTTGAAGAGGTTTACCGTGTATTTATCGCCTACTAGAACTACTTTCCCCATCGGAGGTACTTTTGTTACAGAGGTTAAATACTTATAAGGTATCTGTAATTAAGAATGTTGTGAACTAGACTGTGCTCTTTCCAGAGAACATGTTAAGAGTTGAAATAATAGCAGATAAGAAAAGGCTCAACAGCGTAGTGAAAAAGATAGTCAAAATAGGGTCGTTTCAACCAGAGGAGCCTAGGAATCCTATAGGAGAAGGCAGGTTAGAGGATGCTAGGAGAAAGCTCGGGGTGCTACAGGAACAACTGAACAAGATAAAGTCGATCATGGACATAAGCAAGATAACGGTACAGCCATCTGGTTCAATGAAAGTGAAAGACTGGTTAGAGGCGTCAGACGAAGTATCAGTATTGGCATCGAAACTGGAAGAGAGGTACAAAGACTTGTTAGAGGAGATCAATAAGCTGAGGGCTGAGAGGGACCTGCTTGCGGAGCAGATGAAGCAAATAGAACCATTCAAGGATATTGACGTACCTCTTTCGAACGCTTATAACATGAACTTCTTCGATATTCTGATAGCCATAGGAAGTAAGGAAAAAGCAGATAAACTCAGGTCAGAGACTAAGAACGTATACTTCTGGTCTTACCCATTAAATGAAAAAGAGGAGGCTATCCTCGTTATAGGATCGAAAAAGGACGGGATAATTGAGAAAGCTAAGCAGATCGGAATACAGAGGTTAGAGCTAGAAGAGGGAAAGGCTCCTGCTACTATATACATAGAAACCAAAAGGAAGGTCGACAAAATAACTGAATTAATTTCTAAAAGTAGAGAAGAACTTTCCAAGTCCGCCAAGGAAGACCAGAAGGAGTTCACTACAATATATGGAAAGTTACTTACAGTGATCAGCGCCCTTACAATAATGTCAAAGGTTAAGGTCTCAGAGTTCTTCGTTCAGCTGGAAGGATATGTTCCGGAGAAGGATTTCAAGAAATACGCGGAACAACTAAAGGACGACGCTCATGTGAGCAGTGAGAGACCCAAGAGGTTTGGAGAGAAGGAAGAACCTCCAGTCTACATCAGAATGCCGAAGAGCATAAGTGCTCTAGAGTCAGTCGTGGAAATATACGGTACTCCTTCATACTGGGAGATCTCACCCACAGTTTTCTTGGTAATAACTTTCCCTATTCTCTTCGGACTGATGTTCCCAGATCTCGGAGACGCTATAGTAGTATTCTTGTTCTCTATCTGGTTCTACAAATATGGGAAAAGGAAAGGGAGTGACAACATACCTAAACTCTCGCTGGTCTTAATATATTCTAGCGTAGTCGCAATGATTACAGGACTGTTCGCTAGGGACTTCTTCGGACCTCTGCCTGTAGGAGGTCTTAGAGAGATATTTGCCTCTTCTAAGTATTCCGTAGGTCCTCTTTACAGCGTGTGGCCAGTACCTCCTTCGGTCGACAAGGCTATAAGTTTCTTACTTCCCTTCGGTGAGTTTGCAACTAACGTTAGCATAGACTACGCTATAATATTTTCAATAATGATAGGGGCTATCCTCCTCTTCGCAAGCGGACTTTTAGGCTTAGTTAACGCAATAAGGAAAAAGGACAAGGACTTCTTACTCTTCGAGAAACTTCCAACATTCCTAATATATATTGTTCCTTTAGTCATATTCATGTGGGGTTTGCCTAAATTACCAAGTACTACAGGGTTCTTCGACGCTGACGAATCCATATTGGGAGAAGTACTTAATGCATTACTCCTGAAGCCCATCTCGTCTAACTTAGCAGGATATTTGATAATCTGGTACACAGCGTTCACGCTACTATTCAACTGGGCTTCTAAAGCAATCTTATTAAAGAGGTATGAGAACGCTTCCACAGGAGGGTCTCTCATATTCGGGTTCATAGACGGTGGCTTCGAAGGTGGGTTGCTCCTTCTCTCCAATACTATATCCTTCGTAAGAGTTTTGGTATTCGCTCTGGCACACTACTATATCCTAGATGCTTTCTCGTTCATGGCATACTTCGCCAGCGAGCCATTCGTGGGAGCTACGACTTCTACAATAAGCGTGTTGATCAATCCTCTCGGTATAATCCTGATACTGATTGGGAACCTCCTAGCAATAGGTCTCGAGGGCTTAGTAGTCTTCATTCAGGATATGAGGCTTCACTTTTACGAAATGTTCAGCAAGTTCTATGAAGGAAAAGGTAAGAAGTTCGAGCCTGCAGTAGCTTATGTTTCACTTGAGTAAAATAGGTCTATTTTTTTCAACTTTATCTCTAGTTTCTTTAAGAATTTCAGATATCTTGCTTTCTATGTCAGCAGGTAACTTGGAGAAGAGCGGTTCAACTTTACCTATCCTATTACCAGCTAGAGAGTCCAGATTAACCGGTTCCCAGGAATTGACTTTAACGTTCAGCATCTCCATCAATCTCTCGCTATGTTTAGGCATCAATGGGTACAACATGAGAGATAATGTATACGATACTCCAGCTGATATTGCTAAAACGTTGGAAAGTCTCTTCACGTCAGTCTTAGCCAACTCCCACGGTGCTTTCGAGTTGATATATGCGTTGTTCTCTCTAGCCAAACGTAGAAGCTCATCAGTTCCGGCCTTGAGCTTACCTTTCTCGAATTGTTCTCCCATCTTCAATGGTGCTTCATTCATGAGCGATATTAGCGACTTATCCCTCTCATCGAGCAAATCGTAGTGAACCCTTGGTATTTCTCCATTGAAATAGCGCTTTATCATCGTCAGAGTCCTATTCGACAAGTTTCCAATGTCGTCATTGAGTTCCGTGTTCACTATCCTCACCACTTCCCTCCAAGTGAAGTTAGTATCCCTTTCCTCTGGTCTAAGCCTGATTAAAACGTATCTCCAGTACTCTATGTCCATGATCGATTGGGCTTCGTCTACCCATATTCCTATTTTCCTGCTCTTGCTGAACTTCTGACCTTCATAGAGAAGGTACTCAGTCGCGCCTATTACGTCAGGCAGATGATACTTCCCTGAAGCCATCAACATGGCTGGGAAGATAACAGCGTGGAAGGGGATATTGTCCTTTCCAATGAAGTAATAGCTTGTAACATCGTCGTGAGCCCAAAAGTTCTCCCATGATTCTGGATTGACCTCTATTGTAGCAGAAATGTATCCCAGAAGGGCTTCAAACCACACGTATATTGTTTTCTTCTCTGCTCCATCAAAAGGTGCTGGTATTCCCCACGAGTTATCTCTCGTGATCGCCCTGGGTTTCAACCCCTCACTTACCCAGCTCAGTGCTACAGCCTTAACTGAGTCGGGCATAGTCTTAGATGATTTTATCCAATCGGCTATCTTGTCATTGAATTGGCTTAAATCAAAGAACCAATGTGTAGTGTTCTTCAAAACTGGCTTAGAACCGCAGATGGAACACTTAGGATCAATTAACGAGGAAGGCGTGAGCAACCTACCGCAGTTGTCGCATTGATCCCCCCTAGCGTCCTCAAAACCGCAGTAAGGACATTTCCCCTTTACGAACCTATCGGGGAGGAATATCTTGTCGTTTTCACAATAAGGGAGAACTTCTTCCTGGGTCTTGACATATCTCTGAATTGACAGAAGGAAGTCCCTCACAAACTTCTTGTGAACCTCTGACTCAGTTCGGGTGTAATTATCATAGCTTATCTCCCAGACGTCGATGAAGAGCTTCTTATCATACTCATGTGCTTGGTCTGTCAGTTCCTTAGGGCTGACCTTCCTCTTTAGTGCCTCGACCTCAATCGGCGTTCCGTGTTCATCGCTACCACTTACGAAAACTACGTTGTCCTTACCGTACTTCAACCTAGCATATCTTGCGAATACATCAGCTGATAGGACCGACCCTATCATATTGCCTAAGTGAGGTACAGCGTTCACGTAAGGCCAAGCTGAAGCCACAAAGATTTTCATTTAGAGCTTAACTAGTTACAAGGTTAAAAAATAAATTGAGGCAACAGCGATGCTTGACGAATATAAATATCCTTTCATTAAAAGTCCTGATGCTGAACTCAGAAGAACCTACGGCTCATCTGTTAGATTATCTGACGTGTTAGCGAGTGATAGCGAGCTATTGGAACAAGTCAAGAGAAGGATTAAGGAAACTGTAGAACACGGGAAGGCAAAACCCTATCTCAACGTAAGGAACCCAGTCCTAATGTTTTACACTACGCTCCTAGCTCTAGCGGCAATAAAGGATGACGAAATAGCCTCGAAATACGTGAACGCCGAAGTTGAAATGTTCTCAAGGCTCATGGAAAAGGAAAACGAGGAAGACTTACTCGAACTCTCCCACATACTTGGTTTCAACGCTAAACGTTGTGAGAAGATCAGTTACCTGAACGATAAGGTAACGATATCCCTAGAGCTTTGTTCCGACTTCGTGACTTACATCAGGGCCTCAAAGGGTACTGAGGCTAAACTATCAAAGCAAATCTTGACACACGGAAACGTATATTTCAACAAACATTATCTCTCAGTCATCTTGAAAAGAATACTGAAGACAAAGTTACAAGAGACACTAAGACCGTTGAAGGTCTCGGTCCCGAAGACCCTTGAAGACATGGTAAGGGGAAGATCAACTAACACTCCGCCGTGTATCAAGAAGTTAAGAGAAAAAAAGGAGAAGGAAAGCCTAACTGAAGAGGAGACACGAGTTCTCAAAGCATACATGATTGATATGGGAGAGGAAATCAACGGTTCGAAAGTCATAGTTTACTCCTGTGAGAAAATGAAAGAGAAAGGACTATGCGTAGCGGACTGTGGAGTGAAGAACCCTCTACAACTTGTCTTTAGAAGTGGCCACAGCGTAGAACCTTTGAACCACGGTGACGATAGAAAGAAAGTAAAGGATGTAGAAGACCATTAACCCGGCGAAATGGTCGAGAAAGAAAGCCAGCAGTATAACCACAATGAAGATTATTCTCTCCCCTCTTTCAATTATTCCTTTACCTTCCATTTTAATACCTACGAGCTCCGCTTTAGATCGCAAATAAGAGATAGTGAGAGAGAAACCTACTAAGGTAGACACTAAGAAGGGATTAAAGCCGAGGAAGATGAGAGGGGAAATGAAGAAGATATCTTCTATTCTATCGAAGCTAGAGTCAAGGAAAGCTCCGAAATTCGAGGTCTCACCTTTCACCCTCGCAACTTCTCCGTCTAACGCGTCCATGAAAGAGGAGATCGCTATAATCAAGATACCTAAGAGAGGGTTTCTCGTCAGAAAGAGCAATAAGGCGTAAACTCCTGATAGAGCTAAACCCGTGACTGTTATAGAGTTTGCCGACACATTACTTTTAGCGATAGACTTCGCGACCGGTGTGAGGATTTTCTTTGACTGCTTCCTTAGCTTTGTGATCAAGCTAACCACTACTGATTTAAGTTACTTCATCAACTCCTCCATAAATGGCTAAAAAGTTGATTTTAGTAACAACGGAATCTCACCCCATGCATAAATTATTTTTAGAGATAACTGACGAGGTCTCAAAGGAGGTAGGAATAGAGAGCGAAGTTAGGAAGGAGGACTACGCCTTCGTAACTGATTACGGAGAAAAAGACGAGTTCGGAATGCCTTGGTTACCTCAACTTTTCCTTCAAGAGGACGGGTCTATAAAGCCCATTCTAACGTCAATACCTTTCAACGACTCACTTAAGCCAGACAAGGAGAAGGCCAAATTAGAGGCTCTTAGTAAAGTTAAAAACTCATAGACGCAATAGCATAAGTGATAGTTTTGAGCACTGTACCTTACGTGCCTACACCAGAGAAAGTAGTTAAAGCGATGTTAGAGTTAGCTAAGACTAAAGAAGACGACATAGTTTACGATATGGGATGCGGGGATGGAAGAATAGTTATAACTGCTGTGAAAGAATTCAACGCTAAGAAGGCAGTATGTATAGAAATAAATGATGAGAGGATAAAGGAGACTAATTCTAACATAGAGAAAAACGGAGTTGTGGGAAGAGTTTCCATAGTGAAGGGAAGCTTCTTTGAGGCTCCTCTTTCTGAGGCTTCCGTGCTAACAATGTTCTTATTGCCAAACGTAAATGAAATGCTCAAGCCGAAGCTCGAGAGAGATCTGAAGCCAGGAACCAGGATAGTATCTCACGAGTTCGAGATGAGGGAATGGATACCGAAGGAAGTGATAAAGGTTGAGGACGGAAATATGAACCACACAGTTTACCTTTATATTATCGGGGAAAACAAAGGGTAGCGGTGATTAAATGAAAATATTGGTGTTGAAAAGCGAAGACGGTAAAATAACTTCTGACGAAACCGTAGAAGGAGAAATAGGTCAGGTAGTGAAAGACACAGCGAATAAGGCACTTTCAGAGTGGAACGAAGAGTCCTCAGACTTCATTATCATAAAAGACTTTCATGAAGTAAGAATTCCGCTTCCTCTCAATCCGAAAATGTATGATGTACTGAAGAAGTTCTCAATGAGCAAGCAAGAGAAATTCGCAATAGTGAAAATACCATCTTATGTTATAAGTTTCGATAATTTATGGATGGACAATGACTCTATAGATAGAAAAGTTTATGTGGTTTCGTACTTCCTTGACGACAAGACCAAACAGGAGCTAATGGAGGATGCGGTGAAACTCACTTCTCCTGAGAAAGAAGAGAAGGAACAGGAGGCTGAGATCGAAGAGGAAGAAGACGAGGAACTCTGAGGCTACATAGGAAAAAATGCATTTTTACCAAACTAAATAAAAATCAAGATAGGACTTGCCAAAAATTTTTAAAAAACACTTATCTTATTCTAGAATCGATTCGAGCCTAAAATCCGCTAAAGAAGCTATCTATCGAAAGGCCAGAAGCTATTTCGTCCCAGCTTACTCCTAAAGCCTTAAGTATTTGCTCGAACGTGGACCTCACCGCATCAAGGTACTTATCAGAATCTATCTCGTTCAACTTAGCGAGTTGTACGGCCTTGACTCCGTCCTTAGTTTTGACCTTGACGAACATGATTATGTCCCTCGGTAGAACTTGGACCCCTGCTTCCTTTAATTGCTCTGCGGCCTTAACGTGTTGTGGGGTGGTCTTCTTGTAATGCTCTACGCTTCTTGACAACATTATTTTAAATGCTAACTCGTCCAGATTGTAGTCTTTATTCTTCAGACCTGTGTAAATGCTCCTCACTTTATCAGTAACTTCTTGCTTCACACCCTTCATTTCCTCTGGTGTATTAACCTTCACAAGGATATCTTTTACTTCAGCAAAAGATTTCTTAAGGAATTCGGGGGTATTCCTCTTTTTCACTAACATACCTTTTATGTCTACTTTACCGTCTGGGTAAACGCCGAAGTAGTTCTTCTTGAGACCGGAGAAAGCTACGAATTTGTAAGACTTGTCTATCTCTATGTCGAGCCCGAAGGTGTCTTTTACCCACTTTATCATACCATCTACTATCTCCTTCGTAGGATTGTAGAGAAACAGTGAGTCAGTATCTCCGTAAAGAACCCTGACTCCCAATGACCTAGCGTGAGATACTGTACTCGTAATTACGTATCTCCCCAGTGCTGTGACACTCTCAGCTACTGCGGGAGCATAAAGTGGGAAGGTTTCAGCCCCGAAGACCCCATACGTAGCATTAATGAACACTTTCATTGCGCGCTGAACTACATCGTAGAAAGTCTTTTGCTCAACGTCTTTCGCCTGTTTAGCCTTCTTCTTGTAAATTTTGACTCTAAAGTCCCTCAATAACCCGGTGATTACTGCTGTTATCCCGGGTCTATCGAAACAGATGGTGTGAAGAACGTTACCTGTCTCGTCTTTTACTTCTTTAATATTCCTACATTGGTTCAAGTCTACTGTCTCGTAGCTTATGTTCCAAGTTCTTATTATCGATGGATACAGGGAAGCGAAGTCTAAGACGACCACGTTGAAGAATACTCCTGCAGGCGGATCTATTACAACTGCTCCCTTATATCCCTTACCCTTGATCACCGAAGCCGTCTTTATGGCGGACGACCTCTCTTTAATGTCCTCCTTTAATGGAATCAACCAATTCCTTCTCCTATGCTCCCAGTAGTAAAGGTTCTTTATCCACGTAGATACCTCCGTCCTTGTAAGTTCCTCTATCCCCATCCTCGACATCCTAGCAAGGAGGATAATAAGTTTCATTGTTATGTTATTATTAAAGGTAGTTAGCTTAAGTGTTATTTCTGAGTCTCTGTAGTTGTATTCTATTAACTTCCTTACGTCGAGAGCAGAAATTGACTTGTCCAGCTTGACCTTACTCAGGCCGAGCATCGAAGACGCTACCGCGTCTAAGCTATACTCGTTATATTTTCCGTCGAAAGCGTAAGTCTTTACAGCCTTATTAAAATAAAATCTGTATAAATCGATATGAATTCCCGCCAAGTATTTCGTGTCGTCAGGGTTTATCTCAAAGGGGACTTCCTCAGGGAAATACCCTAGCTTCAATGCCCTGAAGAATATGTAAGGTACATCGAAGTCGTCCCCATTAAATGTCAAAAGGACTGGGTAATCTACCACTAGATTGAAGAACTCATTAAGTAGATCAAATTCCGTATTGAAAGTCCTGACCTCTACTCCGTCTGGAACTGATTCGTCCCCGAGTGATACGTCTTCTCTGTTTAGCGCTAGCACTATCTTTTTCCCGTCGTTTCCAGCTAGGGCTATGCTTATTATAGGGAATTCCGCCTCCTCAGGGTCAGGAACCCTTCCTTCTATAGGCGTAAACACTTCAATGTCTATGGCAACCCTCTTCAGATCTGGGACCTCTGACTCGAAAATGGGCATCCATTCCTTTGAGGTATCTTTAGTCATCTGGTCAGAGTCGCTGAAAGCTTTCTCCACTTCTTGAACCTCTTCGTCAGAAAGAGAGGGTTTAGCCTCCCTCAAGCTCATGTTCTTCACAACGTAAGGCATCCCTGGTATGAGACCTAAATCATAAATGTAGTTATTGAAATACTTTATATGGGCCTCATATGCCTTAGGTACATGGTCCCTCATCCTCTTTACTGCTAAAGGGTCTTTGACTACTATCTTCGTCAACGTTATCTTACCCTGCGTGTATGGATCTATTTTAACTACTCTCTCCATATGGTCGAAAGAAGGATCCTTCGTTATCTTGGTGATCTTGTTTACCTTGTCTGGGTCGAGGTCTACTAAGAAATAGGATTTGTGGTGAGTATTGTCGTAAAGGTAATAGATCTTTTGAGTCTCTTTATCGTAAAGCCTACAGACTGCCTTACCTTTCTCACCGTCATAGTCCACCTGCAGAAGGAAATATACCTTGCCCTCCTGAGCTTCACTCATCCAGCTTTTGGTTTTTCTCCTAGGAGCTGAGACTTGTGATCTCTCTTTAACTTCTTTAGCGTTTCGATTCTCGTTTTTGCCATTATTCTTGTCTTGTTTCTCCTTCTTGCTCTCTTCCTGTGATGTAATTACGTCAAATAAAGTAAGTTGTCTGGACATCTGTAACAATATATATCTTTATAAGAAATACTCTATAAGCTTTAAGAGGGCCCGTGGCTCAGCTAGGGTAGAGCGGGGGCCTTCGGAGCCTCAGGTCGGGGGTTCAAATCCCCCCGGGCCCGCTGGTTCTTTTACATGTTTTAACAAAAATTTTAAAAATTATATTTTATAACTAAAATTTATGTCGAGCGAATTCTTTAAGGAGACGCATCCCGAGCTGAAGAGGCTTGGAATAGAGATACCTGAGATGGAGAAGAGATATCCAACGCTCATGAGGATGGGAATTTCACACGATGACATGATCTACCTTGCGAGGAGGATCTCTCCTCTACTTCAGGGCTCCAGAGACATACTTGACATAGGGTGTGGAAATTGTTTAATAGCTACCCTAATAGCTAAGTTGATTTCGTCAAAGATTTTCGTAATTGATGAATGGAAGGAAATGAGCGTGGATACGGCGAAGAGGAACGCAAGTATAGATAAGGTGGAACTCGAAATAGGAGAAATGAAACAAGATCAAGGCTTACCATATAAGGACAACCATTTCGATGCTGTGTATTCAGTTATGTTCCTCTTCAACGTCCCGAAGGAGAGGAGAGACTTGCTTTTAGAGGAAACCAGAAGGGTTCTGACTCAAGACGGTAAATTCGTGGTAGTTGACAACTTCATTTTCAGGGGCAAAATGAAGAGAGAGCTAACTTCTCACGGGTTCCAGCAGCTTTGGTACGGAGAAGAGAACGCCTTCTCCTTCTTCCTTTTAAAAAATGTAAAATCCACCTAGATTTGATGAGATTCCGATAATAATTTTAAAATGATCATAACACAGTAAGCACATGATCGCCATAACCGGAGGAGCAGGGTACATAGGCGGGCATTTAACTGATACATTAATTGACGAAGGATATGACGTGATGATAATAGATGACTTGTCATCAGGAACATATGTTCATCCCAAGGCAGAACTTAAGAGATTTGACCTAAGAGGAGGGAACGACCTGAAGCTTGATGGGGTTGACGTAATCTATCACCTAGCTGCGAACCCAGACGTAAGAACTTCCATGATGGATTCCATAGAACACTTCGACAGAGACGTGAAGGCTACATTCAACCTACTGGAAATAGCTAGGAAAAATGACGTAAAAACTGTGATATTCGCTTCGTCTTCCACGGTGTACGGTGAGTCTAGAATACCAACTCCTGAATGGGCTCCTATAAAACCAATTTCCAACTACGGCCTCTTCAAGGTCATGGGAGAAGACATGTTAAGGTTTTACTCCAACAACTATGGAATAAGAGGTATCTCGGTGAGGTACGCTAACGTCACTGGAGGAAGGGTATCTCACGGTGTTGTAAAGGACTTCATCGAGAAGCTAAGGAGGGATCCTTCAAAGCTTGAGATACTTGGAAACGGTAAGCAAAGGAAAAGCTATATCTACATAGAAGACGCTGTCGATTCCCTCATTTTCCTCGAAAGTTATTACAAAGGTAAGTATGACGAATTCAACGTGGGCAACGAGGACTGGATAACCGTAAATGAGATAGCTCAAATAATAGAAGAGGAAATGAAGTTAAAGCCAGCTCACGTGTACAAGGATGAGCTAGAAGGTAGGGGATGGAAGGGAGACGTAAGGTTCATGCTATTAGATTGCATGAAGATTACTTCTCTCGGGTGGAGACCGAGGTTAACGTCAAGCGATGCGGTTAGGTTAGCAACGAGGGACTTAATTCATGGATATAGGAAACGTGAAAATTAAATTAATTGGCGTCTCGCTCCTTGTAATTTCCGTATTTATTGTGTTCTTATCGTTCGGAATCATTTTCTTGAACTTCCATCTCACAGTTGGAGATGTGGACGTAGCTAAATATTTCATAAAGGTATTAAATTTCCTCATAATCTTAGGCATCTTCGGTTACTTAGCTTATATAGGTTTAATAATGTTAATATCTAGAAAGTAACACAAAGGAAGGATCATTAAAGATAATTTTTAAACTGTTGAAAATAAATCTCCGTATT
The DNA here is from genome assembly GCF_008326425.1 of Sulfuracidifex tepidarius. Classification (NCBI taxonomy): domain Archaea; kingdom Thermoproteati; phylum Thermoproteota; class Thermoprotei; order Sulfolobales; family Sulfolobaceae; genus Sulfuracidifex; species Sulfuracidifex tepidarius. Next base: position 1,154,634 of record NZ_AP018929.1, on the reverse strand, counting down.
ATGGAGACGAGGAAAAAAGTTCTATATGCTTCTGTATTCTCTGTGGCTTCCTTCGCTGCCGCAGCTGCGATTGCTACTACCTTCAACGGATATGCAATAAACGCGTTTGCAGACCCGATAGCTAACCTGACTTTACCTTTAATAATTCTTGCTATTGGAATACAAATAATAAATGAGAAATACGGTCCTATACTCATAGCTTTAATCAGTGCGTTGCTTTACACAATAGCTTTCCTTCCCTTCCTCTCAGTTTCCCTCCTCGCCGTAGGTATAATAGTGGAAATCGTAACAAGAAAAATTGGTTATAGGAGCCTGAGCGCGGTTATTACTTACACTACAATAGCAGGAACAGGAGAAGGCATACTGAGCACTTACCTAGCTTACTTCATGGTAAAGGTCCCGGTTCCAATGCCAGGGTTGTTGGATTGGGTGGTCTTCTCAGTTATCATGGCAATTGAAAGCGCTGCGATGGGAGCGATCTCGTTTAAGGTAGGTAATTACGTAATAAGGAGTGGGGTAATAAAAGAAGAGAGAAAGAAGGCACAGGAAAACAAAGTGAACCGTCGTTGAAAGCCTCCTTTCCATACGTGATCTCTCTCGCCTTGCTAATTTATATTTCATCCCTTTTTCAACCTTTGATCGCCTTCGCGAGCACCTTGATCTGGAACAGGAAAAGGGTTTCCGTCATAGAGGTAATAATAGCTGTCTTGTCATCAGTGATCCTTTTCTATCTAGGTAAGGTTTACTTAGTGTCATTCACCTTAAGGGTAATCACGCTAGTCAACCTTTACCTCATCTCCTCACAGTTGATCGACATCAAGTCTTTGATAAGCCTAACAAAGGGGAAGGCAGTCCCGGTGATAGTTGCGATGGCGTATTACCCCTATTTTTACGAGGTCGTGAAGGACATAGTGAACTACGCCAAAGCTAGAAGAGTTAAAATATACAGAATAGACAAAATCCTATTACCCATAATCGTGTTCATAGTCAAGACAGCTGAAGACCTCTACCTTACAATGACATTGAAGCTGAACGGTAAATATAAAGGAAAATTCGAAATAAGACCCAGGAGAAACGATATTATACTGCTGGTCTACGGGGTCGGAACTATTTGCTTGTCGTTGAGCCTTCATTTCTGAAGGGAAGGATTGAGCTCCAGAAAGACGAGGTTGTAGGCTTGTTCGGAAGGAATGGAGCTGGTAAGACAACAGTGATGATGACCGCTTTATGTCTAATGGAGGGTAAGGTCAACCTAAATGGAGAGGACTTCTGCGCTAAGCCCGACTATACAAGGATTGGATATGTGTCCCAGAACCCTAACTCACAAGTCCTAGGAGAGACTTGTGAGGATGAGATAGAGATACTTTCCAACTTCGTGGATTCAGATCGAGAGATAGCGAGGAAATTAATGGGAGATTTCTTCTCTGTCCCTTTCAAGAGGCTCTCGGACGGGTACAAGAAGAGGTTCGTCCTTTCGTCAGCACTGTCTACCCACCCTGAGTACCTCCTGATTGACGAACCTTTCGCTAATTTAGACGAAGAGGGGATATCGACGTTAGTGAAGGTCATCCCAAGAGGAACTTTGCTTTCAGAACACAGAGTAAAGCAGACCTTATCGCTTATTGATAGAAGTTACCTAATAAAGGACGGAAACCTCGTGGAAAAGGATAAGGGAGCTTTCCTCGAAAACAACTTCCTGAGGAGAGAAGGATTGAGGGGGTTTGAGATAGATCCATTAGAGACCAAACCTTCACAGGAGGTGCTGACACAGTTCAGGGTCAAAGGGTCTAACGAGTTTCTACACAAGGGCGAATCGTTATGTATAAAGGGAAAGAACGGTTCAGGGAAGACCACGACTCTCAAAGGACTAATAGGAAAGAAGGACGTGTATGTAATCTTTCAAAACCCTGATCTACAATTTTTTAATCAAACAGTAAGAGAAGAGATGAAGGACCCAGAGGTAATGAAAAGATTGGGGCTATGGAAGGAGGCTGATAGGAGCCCTTATTCCCTAAGCCACGGGGAGAAAATGAAGGTCCTCATAGGGTCAGCCATCTCGTCAAAGTCGAGGGTAATAGCTCTGGACGAACCAGCGTCAGGACTGGACGGCTTCTCGTTGTTGGAGTTCAGGTCAATCCTACAGGGCGTATTAGAAGAAGGAAGGGGAGTCATAATCACTACTAATGACGATGACATAATTCCTCTGTGTAACAGAGTAATACAACTTTAGGCAGGTAAATTCTCATGCTCCGTGGCGAGTGTATGTCTCTTTCTATCTATTGTATTCAGCGTATGCACAGCAACATGAAAATTAGTCTCTCACGGTTTCACTGCATTCTCTTACCCTTAGTTTCTGCCACTAAAGTAAGGCTCAGTAATGTGACAGCGATGTAAGGCAAAGCTACTACTGATACTCCGTAATTTGTAACCCTCAAAACCGCCGGGGCAACTGTCCCACCTATTATGCTTGCCACCTGATAAGAGAAATTGGACACTGTAAAGCGGTATTTCTTATCAAATAATTCAGTGAATATCGACGACTGTGGCGCATATAGAGACGCGTCAGAAACTGAAAGCAACATTTCTCCCAGCACGAAGTTAGAAGGAAATAGAATGGATCCAAAGAGCATGATCCCTGCTCCGATGAGGACTACCATTCGTCTGCCTATTACATCGCTCAAATACCCGAACATGGGCATTAGAATTAGTTGTAATGATACGGCTATTATGACAACCATGGAGACTGCACCAGCAGAGATGGACTGTGAAAAGACAAAGGAAGTAAAGATGTAAAAATTTGCGCTTTCACTTATTTTTATTCCTATAGCTTTTAACACGTTACTCCAGTCATTCCTTATAGCATTAAGGATAGGGATGCCAGAGTTATTTTCCATATCAACGCTTTTCATATCCCTGACGAGCGAAATGGAAAACAAAGAGATAATTATGGGGAATATCAAAGAAAACCTCCACTCTCCCGATGACGAGGTTGAGAGAAGGAATATTGAAAAGGAAGACAAGATTACTGAGATCGGAACAGCTAATTGAATCATGCTAGTTGCAAGTCCTCTGAACTTAGATTCGCCGTATGCCTCGGCTATGACCGTGCTAGCTCCTCCCCATTCACCTCCCAAGCTTAGACCTTGAAGGAACCTGAAGGCTATGATAGAGTAATAGTTGTATACTAGAATTATTAATAAAGAGGAAACCACTAGTATTGCTGTGGTCAGAAACAAAGCTACCTTCCTGTTGACCTTATCTCCAATGTAACCGAATATCATACTTCCTGCTATCCTTCCTACGAAACCTAAGGCGAATATTGCCACACCGCAAAAAACAGGGAAGATGAAGAGGGAAAGCTGGGAAACTAGGAAGAAGGAATACCACTGGGAAATCGTCAAAAGCAAATTTCCCAGAATCAACCTCATGAGGATAAGAAGTAAGTACTCTTTAAAAATACCGATCTTTCGTGCTTAGGCTGGTTCCTCTAGTCACAAACCTGATTAATCACTCCAAAAACGGAATTCACGTTACCGTGTGAGGAAACAAAAGTGTTTACACGGAAAAAATGAATTTATAATGCGCCTAGTTCTATTACTATCATATAGCAAATATAAACTAAATTATTATGTGAATATTATGTGGTCAATTATAATAAACTATCTTAAAACATTATTCAGCTAAACACCACGATCCCCTGTTTAGCCGGCTTCTTCAACAGGGACGAGTTGCTCTGCTGGACGTCCCCTGTGGCTAGCTGGTTGTAAGTGGCCTTGTTTATTGTGTAGGAAACCAGGACTGCGGGTACGTAAGTAGCATAAGACTTCCTGCTAAATAACCCCCATTTCTGCTCTATGCACAAAGCGTTCTAGACTATCTCAGCTATCTGCAACGCGAGGGCTGCTATCACCCCATATATCCCAGCTACTTCATCTCTCGACATGCCCAATTTAATTAAAGCTTGAGTTAATTCCTCTTCCTGTGATATTTATCTAAAAATAAAAATAAGAAGACTTAAATCCTTTTTGTATATAACTCATATAGTCTATATACATGTACAAACATGTTGCGGGCAATTCTGATCTTTTATATCTGACCTTCAAAATGCCTTTATTAGTCAAGTAGGTATTGTACTCGACTGTTAACCTATATGGAAAACCTGAATCACCTAGGAAGAGCTTCAACAGTGTACAGAGAGTCTTGAAGAAGTATTCAGAGAATGTACTCCTAAGTCTTCTTCGAGATAAAGATTTGTTGAGTTGAAAAGTTAATTAAGTTCCTTAGGAAGAATTAGTGCCGCGGCCGGGATTTGAACCCGGGTCACGGGCTCGAAAGGCCCGCATACTTTCAGCGCAGGACGAACTTGCATGACCGGTCTATACTACCGCGGCAACCACTATCATCTTGTAACGTCTATGCTTTAAAGTTAATGCCTTGGACAGAAGCGAAAACCTCAAGGAAATTAAAAAGATGCGGGGGGTGGGATTTGGACCCACGCAGGACTGCTCCAACAGGGCCTAAGCCTGTCCCCTTTGGCCTAACTCGGGCACCCCCGCTCTCCAAAAATACTTCTCCTCACTGTATTTAAAGATTAATCTCTTATCGTTTCTAGCACGGATACAACGTTCCATATGGAAATTCTAGCGTGCATGGGCATGTTAGGGTCTTGACTTATGTCCTCTAGTATTCCTATAGCGTTTGCAGCTCTAACGGCGTGACTTATTCCGTTGTCCTGTAGGTTCCTTATTGCGTCTGTTGCAGCTCTTCTTATATTCCTCGGAACGCTTGTGTCGTTCACTATCTTTTGAAGAAGGATCACAGCTTGCTTTAGCTTAGCCTCGTTATCGTAGGGGGATGCCATGTTTTCACCATACTATTTTTTATCTACTGAGTTTTAGGTTTATTTATGTCCAGCACAGAACAGAATGTTAAGAAAGCGGCAGATCTTTTAAGACAAGGCGCTACCATGCTGAGCGACGCTTGCCCCCAGTGCGGGATGCCGCTCTTCAGGCTGAAGAACGGGGACGTTTTGTGTCCTACTCACGGCAAAATTTACTTGGTGAAGAGCGATGAAGAGGAAGAGGCAATAAAGAAGAACGTGACCATGGACAAGGTGGAAGACATCCTCGTGAATAATTTGTACTACCTTTCAAGCAAGGTAAAGGAAGACCCGATGGATCAGGACTCCCTCATGCAGGTAATTAGATACCTTGATGCAATAGAGAGAATAAGGAGAGTTAAGGTAACCTCTCAAGGAGGTAAGTGAAGACCCTCTCCTGGATTTCCTCGATTGGCCTGTTAGCGTCGACTACCAGGAACGTGTCCCCTCTAGCTAACTCAAGGTATTTCTCCCTGACCTTTTCAAGCAACCTTCTTTTTTCCGGGAAATCGAAGATGTCCCCCTTCTTTATTCTCGACACTGCTACGTTAGGGTCAACGTCCAAGAGAACCGTCAGTTGTGGTTGAGGAAATTTAGAGTTGACCAGAGCTATCCACTCTTTCTCTATACCCATCGCGCTTTGATACGCTATGGTGGAGTGTACGTACCTATCTGTGATCACGACCTCTGCGTTCTGTTCCTCCATCCACTTCACGTGTATCCTCCTATCTGCAGAGAAGAGCAACGTCAATGCTACGGGGTCGTTCCACCCGAGCCTTTCAATCATCCCGGTTAGCTCTGGAGTGAAAGGCTCTTTAGTGTAAAGAGACCTCCTCCCGGTCTTCTGTAACCTCTCCACTAGCTTCAAAGCTAACGTGGTCTTCCCCGACCCGTCTATTCCCTCTATAGAGACTAGGAACAATCTGTTAAATGTGGGAAACAGACGTAATATGGTTTTCGGTTAGCTAAGAGTAAATGGACACACGAGACTCGACTTCCTCATTCCCTGGAAGCCCTGATAGCTATCGCGAAAGCTGCCCTTAAATCAGCGTCCTTTATGTTGTTGAAGTGGTTCCTTGAACTAGACTTGAACTCGTTCACTTTCTTAGCGTCGGGGAAGAACTCTCTCGTGAAGCTGAGGACTTCATGACCGAACACGTTCCCGGTACCTATTCCTATTAAATATCTCTTGTGCGGGTACGCCGATATCACCTTGGCGAACAGCGTGCATAGGGACTCAATGTCGATCCTGACGTAGTAATCTATTAGTTCTCCGTCTCCGACTATTGCAACCGTGTTGTAAGGGGGATTGGTATCGACCCCTATTAGGAGCTCGTTGAACTTCTCCTTTCTCCTGCTGAGCACTGCGACCTTCCCGATAGCCGGAAGAATGTCGTCTTCAGACCTGACCTTCACGGTAGCTTCAAACCCCTTATCGTCCCCGTCAGTTAGGACTATGTTTCCGTCGTTGACCACTCTATACCCCTTTGATTTGAGTTCCATAAGGAGGGCATGATATAGCTTAGGGTCTCTTACGTTTATGGTGATTCCATCTACCACAGATTAATTAAGGGAATAACGTTTTAAATACTTTCAGTAAAAAGTCGAACAGTATTGAAGATATCAGAGTTCATCTTCTCCAAGGGAAACCTGGTCTCTATATACGGAAAAGCTGGGGCTGGGAAGACGTCACTGTCGCTTCAGGTGACTAACGAGGTCTGTCCTTCGCTTTTCATTTCAGAAGGTAACGATTACATGAGGAAACCCGTGTTAAGCTCTAAAACGAAGTTCGTTGAGGTCTCCTCGACTTTCGAAATAGCGAAGGCTGCAGTACAAGGGGTCTCTGGCATGAGGTTGTTAGTTATAGACCCCGTAAATAGGTCATACAGGAGGGAAAGAGATTACATGGACTTCATGAAGCTAATGACGTTACTCACTTCCGTATCGTTGTCAGGTGTAAAAGTCCTCCTTTCGTGGGAAATGACATGGGGAAATCAAGTAAGCGGAGAAAAATTCATGAGAAGGGTCTCGGACGACGTCATTCTCATTACAGGGACCAGTTTGATAGGAAATTTAAGGGAATGCAGGTTCAAGATATATCGAGATAAAGTGATAGGATGCTTATAAGCCTCCTGATAGGTTTGGTCATGTACCTCCCTGCATTTGCAGCTAACGGAGGGGCGACTTTCGTTAGGAACGGCACTCCAATAGACTTCCACAGGAACTTCACAGATGGGAGAAGGGTTTTTGGGGACGGAAAGTCGTTCGAAGGGTTGCTGCTCTCAATCACCTTCGGGACTGACGTTGGGATAATCATATCCAGGTTCCTTGGGCCGCACTGGATATGGATAGGCTTTGTGGAGTCCGTCTTCGCTATGGTAGGGGACATGACTGGTGCTTTCATAAAGAGGAGGCTCAACATACCACGTGGGGGAAGGGCTTGGGGCTTGGACCAGCTGGACTTCGTCTTGGGTTCCACTCTAGCCCTAGTAATCCTGGGGGAAGTGCCGACGCTTTTCCAGTTCGCCTTCGTCGCGTTTATAGCTTTCCTCATGCACATGGCGACGAACTACGAAGCATATCGATTAAAAATTAAAACTGTTCCGTGGTAATAGTATCAATGCCAAAGCCTCCAAGGGAACAGAGCAAGTTTTACAGCCAAGTTATCTCAAGTTACACTACGATCGTCCTCGTGCTTTTACTCCTGGTCGGAATAATGGGAGTCATCGCGTTTCCATATTACATATCGCCATTATCAAGCGGGGCGTTCTCCTCTGCACAGTACCTAACAGTTGGTGTAATAGTGATAATCATTATTCTTACTAGTATCCTGCTCATGGAAAGGAAACAGAACGACCTCGCTTCATTCGCCATAATAACCGCTATGATAATCCTCACTATCATGGTATGGAGCATATATGGTGTACAGATGGTTAATTCTATATTCCACACCTGAAAGAGAACTGGTGATAGAAATGGAATCTTTCAAGGTCAAACTTTCTTCCGGCAGAGAAGTTGAGATAAACGAGGAAGCAGTCACAGTATTGAATGAATACGTAAGGACACAGATAACCCTCGAAGAGATGACCAGAAGACTTGGACTAACTAGCTGGGAGGAGGCGTATGAGCTGATAAAACAAGTCCCTGCATGGGTAATGTGGACTCCAATATCGATCTATAAGAGGACTTAATCTCAACCCGTGATTGAAAGCAGGGATTGCAACTATCTCTCTGTATATGTATATTATACGTATTTTTGTCTCCTCTTCTTGTTTCTTCAGGCTCAATAGGTTTTATAAGGGCAATTCAGGTTACCATTGCAAATTGTAATTATGGCAAAAGTGGATCAGATAAAGGAAATTGTTAAGCGTGAGTCCTTCTATTCCATACATAGCTTTCAATTAAATTCATTCATGTTACTTGGGTAATGAGTTTGAGTCTTAAGACTTCTACCTAGTTGAGCTCCTTTTTTCACAAGCTTCCTCATGCTCACATGATTATTGCCGTTTCTTATACTATTTAAAGGAACCCTGGACTCAAAAGGAGAGAGGAAGAAAAACTCAAATTTAACACAAAGAAGAAAATTTTATAAAAAATTATGATACCTTAAGTATGTTCAACTTTAATTGGTTGGTGCTCTCGTCGTATACTATCTTCACTAGATCTCCTTCCTTCACTTCCACCCTTTGCCTTATCCTTGCTGGTATAGTAATTTGATAATTTCTTGATACCTTTACGATCTCTTCTGTTGACATGTTTCCTCCAGAAAACTTACTGAGTACTACTTAATAAATTTTCTTTAAAAAGGTACATCTAGCTATAAAAAACTCTAGATATGTAACAAGGAGATATGAGCATAAATACTAAACTTATTGCTGAATGGCTTTTACCATGTTTCCGACAAGTTTCAAGGAAAAACCAACCGGTCAAGATGGAGAAGCGTGCAGAGTGGTCTTAGCTCATAGAGAGATTTCCCTTATGAACCGTTACACCGTCTTGTAACAGTCCGGTTTGCTTTCATAAATTAGCCCGCTCTTCTTCATGTCTTGGACCACCTTATGAACGCTGTCTCTATCTAAAGAACGCTTTTCTGCTTCCCTCTCTATTTTGCTTAACTTAGCGCATTCCTCCATGGACGATATGTCGTTTATTATCTCCAAAACTGCGGTCATCTTGTCCCTAGCACTCTTCGGTTTCCCGGTCATAATCGTGTCTATGTCCATCTTCCCCGACTCCACGTCCAAACCTACGTTCTCAAGGAATATTCTCATGATGTTTATCGCCCTCTCTGCGTCGTCACGGGTGACTACGTTTCTGAGCGACATCTTAGCGTAGGCTTCGCTCATCCTTATCAGGGCTTCCAGCTGTCTCGGTGTTATCAGGATAGGAGAGTCAGGACTCTCGCTACTCTTCTTTCTCATTTCCACGAAGAAGCTTTGGATTAGTTCCTTAGCTTCGTCCGAGACTACAGGGGTTACGTACTTCCTTGCATAAGCTATATATTTTTTCAACATGTCTATATCTATGAAGCCCTCTAACCCCTGTCCTCTATGTACGTTAAGTATGTAGTCCGCGAGTAGCTTATCGTTATCGCTTGGCTTGTCTATCAAAATGAATATCAAGTCGAACCTTGAAAGTATAGTGGGTTGAAGGTTTATATTATCGGAGATAGACCTCTCCGAGATGTAACGCCCCAGCTTCGGGTTGCCTGCAGCTATGATAGTAGCCCTAGCATTTAACTTGGCCACTATGCCTGCCTTAGCTATTGAGACAGTCTGTTGTTCCATAGCCTCATGGATTGCTACCCTGTCCTCGTCCCTCATCTTGTCTATTTCGTCTATGACCGCTATCCCTCCGTCAGCTAGAACTAGGGCTCCCGCCTCAAGGTAATAGTCTCCGGTGTTCTTCTCCCTCACCACTGCTGCAGTGAGACCTGCTGCGGTTGACCCCTTCCCCGTGGTGTATACTGACCTTGGGGCTACCCTCGCTGCGAACTGTAACGTCTGTGACTTTGCGGTACCCGGGTCGCCTATTATCAGAAGGTGTATGTCTCCCCTTATCCTAGTTCCGTCCTGCATTACCTTAGGGACTCCTCCAAACAACGCTAATGCTACGGCTTCCTTTATCTCATAATGCCCGTAGATTGATGGGGATATGGACGAAATTATTCTCTCCTTTATCCACGGATCTTTCGCTAGATCCTTGATTTTCTCCTCGTCCTCCTTCGAAATCATTACTTCGTCTAAAACTTTCTGTGAGATCTCAACGCTGTTTACCTTCATATGAAAGTCGAAAACCGACCTAATACCCCTCTTAATGGGGGAGTCTTCTTTTATTTCTAACACACCTACCATTTTTATCCTATCACCTGGCCTCGCTGAGTCCACCAGGTCGTCCTCTAGGATTGCCTCTAACTGCCTGGGCAATTGACCTGCAGGTATTTCCTCGGGTTTTTCCTGAATTACTACTTTTTGCCAGTCAACTATTTCGGATTTCTCTTTGATCCACTTAAACTGACCCGGTTTGCCACACTTAGGACACATCGCGGGCATTTCAATGGTCTCTTGCAACTCTTCCCCGTCAGCGGGCCACTCGAACTCCTCTCCACATCCTGGAGGTATGTGTTGAAGCCATATTCTAACGACCCTTTCTTTCACTGGCGTCGCTCTGACCAGTATCCCCTCAACGCTAATCAGCTTGTTGATGTCATCACTACGTATCTTCCTGAGCTGAATAGACCTAGGTACATTAACCAGCCTTACATGCACCTTATTTACTTCAAGTTGGTAGTCGGGGTCAATTTCTGCTATGTGGTCGAAGAGCTTCCTCTCGGCTAACGGAATTGCGTGTTTCGCGTCTACAATCATGACATTTGCTAGGTCTTCGCTATATGACAGGACATCGTTGAAGTCTACTTCGATGCTCTTGTTCCTGTAACCTATCATTTTATTTATCTTTTCAACGTATTTCCTTTCCCCCCTCCTGTCTGTGAACGACGTTATGAAGTCTATGAACGAATCTCCTATGTCAATCTGTTTTTCCATATATTTCACCGCTAATAGAGCATAGTATTTCTCTTATAGAGCGAAATATTAAAAGCTCTTCCTCTGTCATCTTCTCCATAACTTTCTCGTCGTTTATACCAAGGAGGCTCAACTGGACTACCTTTCTAATTCTCACCATAGAGATCTCCGTCGCCATCGATGTTACCTTTCTTACTTGCTCAAGTGACTCGATGTCGTTCTTCTCCTTCAGGGAATAGACCAGTTCTTTCACTTTCTGATATATTCTCTCGTCAGTCTTCGTAAGAGAAGCTGGGACGTTGGGTTTCTGCTTCTCCTGAAATAATATCCTCCCGAGGTCGTCTAAGGTTAAATAATCAATTATCTTCACTATTCCATCCTTCTGTAGCCTCTTAGCCAACCAGTCCGGAAGCTCTGCCTCACTCCCCTTGTTCAGATGGATCTCTCCGTGAATTGTCTGCCTTGGTCCCCATTCTTCAAGCACCATCACTTTCCTCGAATCCGAGAGCAAAGAACTCCTTATAGCCTTGATCTTCGTCAGCATCATTATATTAAGCTAGGTAGCTGAAAGATAATAACTGTGAACTCTTATCCGAAAGTTATACTCACGACGGGTAACAACAAGGGAAGGAAGTGCGCAGCGGAGGTTTTAAACAGGGTAATCCCTTATGACGAGAATGCGAGAGTTGAAGAGGAAGTTAGAAACGTGATCTCAGTGTATTCTAAGTTGGACCCGCTTACTTTATACGGGCTTCTGCGTTCTGCTCCCCCTTCTTCTGCATTCAAGATATTCCCCTTAATGACAACAACTGGGGCTGACGCTAAAGAGGCTATAAAAGAAGGTATCATCACGCTGGAAAATAAAAAGATACAGAAGTTCTATGTTGAGTGTTATAAAAGAGGAGGGGAGATAAACTGTAGAGAACTGGAAATCGGCATAGGTATGGGGATGAGAGGAAAGGGGACTGTGAACTACACCGATCCAGACTCGGTGTTGTTCATAAACGTGATGAGAAATTTCATCGGGCTCTCTGTGCTTAAAAAGGGTCAAGAAAAACTTTCGGCTTCCACTCTTAAGTTAAATATCTGAAAAAACAATCCTTATCAACATAAGGGTGAAACTTTTGCTGAACAGCAATGGGGAAAATAGCAGACCTACAACTAAGGATATCCTGAACGACGTGATCAGCTCTCAGTCTTCAATTTTCTCATGTAGAAAGAAATTAGAGCTCGACTACGTGCCCAGTTTCCTCCCTCATAGGGAGGATAAAATAAAGGAACTGGGAATAGTCTTCAAGGACATCCTCAACGACGGCTACATTAGGTCAATAAGGACTGTCGTGATGGGGAAGACTGGTACCGGGAAGACTGCCACGACGTCAGCTTTCGAGAACGAGTTCAAAAAGATTGCTAACGAAAGGGGCTCTAAGGTAGAAATCGTTCACGTGAATTGCCATAAGCAGAGGACGCTTTACCTGATAAGCTTGGAAATAGCGAACAGACTGAGGTTACCGGTTCCCACTAGAGGGCTGTCCTCTCAAGAAATTTTCAAGATAATTCATGATTACCTCGAGAAGAGAAACATGCATTTGATACTCACCTTGGACGAGTTCAACCAATTCATAGATACCGCACCGCAGGAGGAGATCTATTTCCTAGCTAGGATCTACGACGAAATATCTGCTACTACAAAAAGAATTAGTTATATTTTTATCGTAAATGACCCGTATTCACTTTATAGGTTAGATAAGTCAATAAAAGATCATATAGTACAGCGTGTAATAGAGTTTTCTCCTTATTCTTCGAACGAGCTCTTCGACATACTGAAAGCAAGGACTGAGGAGGCTTTCGTTAAAGGCGCGATATTAGACGATGCATTAAGGTTCATTTCCGACATCTACGGGCAAGATAAGGGAGGAAGCGGAAACGCTAGAGCCGCGATAGAGACCCTAGTAGTAGCGGGGGAGATAGCTGAAAAACAAGGTGCGTTCATGGTAACTGTAGAACATGCAAAAGAGGCAAATGGGAGCGTGAACCCAGAAGTTCCACAGATCTTGGATAACTTGGTAGACGCTGATCTGCACCAGCTCCTGATCATCAAGGCGTTGATTCAGCTCGTGAAGAGAAACAGAAACGAGGAAGTGCAGATGGGTACTTTGGAGAACGAATACCAAAAGCTTTGTATCGACTTTGGAGAGGAGCCCAGGAAGCACACACAGATATATGAGAATATAAGGAGGCTCAGGCAGTACGGAGTCCTCAACACAAGACAGAGCGGAAAGGGTATGCGGGGGAGGACTACGTTGATCTCTTTCACTTTACCTCTAGACTCAAAGTTCGAGGACTTCGTCAACTCTCAAATAAGGGGGAGAATGTCATCACGATGACCACATCGAGATGGAAAGTGATACTGACCTTATTTGAAGAAGGGGACACAAACATCACTAAACTGTCGAAGAAATGCTCAATGAGATACGACGTGCTGAGGAGCGAGATCGATTTCCTAGAGAAGAAAGGAATCGTCGAAGTAATATCCGGAGAAAGCAGGGCAAAGGTGATAAGGCTCAACTATTCCAACCCGAAGGTCATAATTCTAAAGGACTTGATAGAGGAAGTTAAGGATATCTTTGAGTGATTTTAATTAGAAAGTTTTTAAAAAATAGAAGTCAAGTGTCTAAACATGGCAGAAACTAAGATGGTCGATATATCGCAAAAGAAGGAAGTGAGAAGGGAAGCTATAGCTAAGGGAAGAATAAGACTTAGGAGGAGCACAATTGAGCTTATAAGGAACAATCAAGTTGAGAAGGGAGACGTTGTAAACGTCTCGAAGACAGCAGGTATATTGGCGGTGAAGAGGACAGCGGACTTGATACCTATGTGTCATCCTATACCTTTAGAACATGTTGATGTGGAGTTGAATATAGGAGACGATTTCGTGGAGGTTACTTGTGAAGTCTTAGCACACTACAAGACCGGAGTCGAGATGGAAGCCCTAACCGGTGTGTCAGTAGCCTTGCTCACGGTATGGGATATGGTAAAGAAATACGAAAAGGATCCTGAGGGTCAGTATCCGGAGACTAAAATCGAGGACATAGAAGTAGTAAAAAAGGTTAAGTCCTCTTCCTAGTTCTCCTGGCTCTCGTTGTCCTTTCCTTCCCTTCTTCGTGCTCATCCGTTTCCCGTCCTTCCAAGTTTCCCATGACTTTGATTTCCTCAGGAGAGAAGCCCTCAACCTTCATGAATTTCATGAAAGGGACGTAGTCCGTTATGACCTTATCGGATGAGCAATGAGTGGCCTTCGCTATCTTCTCTGAAGCTGTCTTCAGCGCGTCCCTACTGTCCTTACTTTTAGACATCTGCTGTACGTATGTAGGGAACTGGTATTTCTTCCATTTAGCTTTCCATTGTCCACCCAACTTAGAGTACTCTGCGAAAGCTACACCTGGCCCCATGAGGTCAAACACGTAACTGAGGAGGTCCCAGTCACCTAGCTTAGACCTCTTCAGGAAAACTGACGCCCTACTGAGAGCATCGAACCCCCTGAAAACGTCCCCCATGTCGTCGAACTGAATTGGGACGTTCTCAGAAAGCCATCTCAGCAACAATTCGTAGTCTACCTCTGAAGTAGTTGCGGCCACCCTAGCCTGCCAGAAGTATTTGGCCCAAAATATTCCCCTTAACGTTTCGAATGGATCTAAAGTCCTGTCCTTTTTCCTGACTAGGTCTTTGACTAGATCCTCCGTGACTTTCCTATAAACCTCCGCTACGCTTTGCAACATGTTGATGGCGTACCTAGCGTCACCTTCACTGAGATCCGCTATTGCACCTATCCCTTTAGGATCACAAATCACCTTTTCCGCCTTGCATATCCTTTCCAATATTTTCTTCAAAGGTATCTTGCCTAACCTCTGTAAGTCTATCATCTTTGTAGCTGTCCTAAGTTCCCTTAACGACGGATCCCACGCATTGTTTGCGGTCAGAATTATCGGGAACCTAGATCTTTCTATAACATCTAATATTCCTGGTATCGCCCCAGCGTCTTGCCTACTGTTTATCCCGTCAACTTCGTCCAGGAGAATTAACCTTCCTCCCTTTCCGAACAAGCTACTTGAGGTGGAAGCCCTCTCGGCTATTTCTCTAATGTCGTTAAGCCTCCTGGAATCGCTCGCATTCATCTCCAAGAGTTCCATGTTGTAATCCCTCGCTAATGCCTCAGCAATGGTAGTCTTCCCTACTCCAGGAGGGCCGTTAAGCAGAACCGCCTTGTATTTAGGCTTCCCTTGAATCCAGCTCTCTATCCAAGACTTCAGCTCTTCCTTGGCCTCCTCCTGGTTTTCCACTTCTGACAGTGACTTAGGTCTATACTTTATGAACCATTGAAGGTTGCTCACTTATGCACACTCTCTCCCACATATTTGCTTCCCAATATGGAAAGTTTAGCTAAAACTGCACTTAGCTGAATATCATCATCAGCTCCTTCTATTATTCTAAACTCTGCCTCTCCCAAATAGTCTGCGATGACTACCTTCAGCTCCTCAGGTATCTTCAGGGAATTACCTCCCACTATCTCGCGGTGCATTTGTTTCACTATATCCTCTCCCGAGAGGCCGTAAGTGATCAGAAGTTCCCTTAACTTGCTTCTGGCGTTAGTGAAATCACCTTGGATCGCATAGTTCATCATTTCCTCTATTTCCTTAGGTTTAGCTAGACCAAGTACCTTGTAGACCGATTCGACCGTGACCTTGCCGTAGGCAGATGACGCCTGAAGCAGGTTTATCGATTTCCTCATGTCTCCCATGGTGACGTCATATATTGCGTTCAATGCTTCCTCGTCGTAAGATACCTTTTCCTTGTTTGCAATATACATCAGCCGGGCAACTACATCCTCCTTTTTCAACGGATAGAACCTAAATAACGCCGTCCTCGATTGGATAGGCTCGATTATCTTGCTCAGGTAATTACAAGCCAGTATGAACCTAGTGGTAGAGGTGAAAAGTTCCATCGTCCTCCTGAGGGCTTGCTGTGCATCTGAGGTCATGTTGTCCGCTTCATCAAGGAGTATCACTTTGAAAGGAACTTCCTTGCCAGGCAAGGCTCTAGCGAACTCTTTCACTTTATTACGTATCACGTCTATTCCCCTCTCGTCACTAGCGTTGAGCTCTAAGAAATAATCCCTAAAGTTCTCCCCGAACATGCCACGGACTAGGGCAAGAGCTATGGTTGTCTTTCCCGTGCCTGGTGACCCCGCGAAAAGGAGGTGCGGCATGTTCTTCTCTGAGATAAACCTCTTCAACCTCTCCACTATCTCCTTCTGGTTAACTACTTCGCTTAGAGTTCTAGGTCTGTACTTCTCGGTCCATAAAGCATCTTCAAGAGTACTCATGTGTTATTGTTTTAATTGATATGCCTATTAATGTATCCTGCCTTAAAGATCACAAGGAGAATCAAAAAGGTCATGAAAGAGATTTCAGTTAAAACGCACTATTTGTCTATATAATTCTACCTATAAACGAGATTAGAAGTTTTCCTTTCAGAAATTGTTGTTAACATGAAGACTATTCAGTTAAAGTCCTCTATTTAGTAAAAGTGATACTCCTCTTCAGATTTGACATGCTCAGTATTACCAGCAAAAAAAAAAACGCAGAAGTCTACCTATCTATTAGGTGATAAGATGGAAATAAAAACCGAAGATATAACTCAAAATGGAGATATTTTTGAAAAGATAAAAGGAAATATTTTATATAGACCCAATAACTTCAAAATAATAGACTATGGTTCAGTAAAGATGGATGAATTTGAGATAGGTCATGTAATTAGCGAAAAAGCAGAGGGTTATGAAGTAACTATAGACGCAGGTAATGGAACTCACTTCGTTGTAGTTGTGACTAAATTTGGAGAAAAATTGACCATGATACTAGAGAAATTCTGGAAAACCGAAAGGAGAGCTGATTCCATAGAAACTAACATGAAGGTAATGAAAATGCTTGAGGACGGGACTAAGCTAGTAAAAATAGTTGATGGCAGATACAAACTATCTAAGAATAAATTTGAGGGAGAAGAACTTGCAGAAAAAATAAGAACCGAGGGGTTCAGTTTTGTACATGTGGAGAGGGTGAGCTAAATGCCTTATTTAGACGCTGAAGCATATATCGGTTGCATCGACATAGAGTGCGACGGAAACCCCTATGAAATAGTAACTGATAACCTAGAGTGCGGATATGTATGCGCAGGCGAAGCAGCAGCGATATCCGCATGCGAAATTTTCTGCTAGGTGTAACGTAATGCCTACCTTGAGCCAAGAGATCACTTTTTTCGTTCTGCCCTTAGCTGTGTTCTTAGCCGTGCCTCTGATAATTTACGTAGTTAAGGTAAAGCCTAACAAGAAGGTAGGCGTGGCTCTTCTTGTACTTAGTGGGGTTATGGAAATCTTAGGTTTCTCCGGCTATCCTTTCATGATAATGGTAGGAGTTCTCACCTTCGTAGTCTCGCTGATCTTCCTTCCGAGAAGGAGGTGATATTGTGATCTCCCTAAAAGACGTTTACGCCGGTTACGGCAACAAAGAAGTTCTTCACGGGGTAAGTATGTCTTTAAACGAGCCAGGGATATATGTACTCCTGGGAAAGAACGGGGCTGGAAAGACCACGACCCTTAGGGTAATAGCGTGAATCCTTTCCCCGTGGAGAGGTTCGGTCTCAGTTGAGGGAAAGAGGGTAGGCTACCTTTCCCATTCACTAGGACTACCTCAAGAGATGACTGTGAGGGAAGCATTATCGTTCTTCAAGGAAATGATAGGCGGCGATCAGGATAAGGTAATCCAAGACTTGGAGCTTCAACCCTTGTTGGACAAGAAGATATCTCAGCTCTCTCAAGGTCAAAAGAAGAGGGTAAGCATAGCCAAGTCTATGATGCTGGACTACAACGTCATCCTCATGGACGAACCTACTGAGAACTTGGATCCTGAGGTCGCGTCTAAGCTCAGGCAGAGGATAACGCAACTCTCCAAGGACAAAGTGATACTCTATACATCACACAACTTATATGAAGCTAGAGAACTGGGTAGGTTCGTAATCGTTCTTAACGAAGGAAAGATCTCAACCTTCCTCCCTATAAGCGAGTTGAGGACATCGGATTACGAGATAGGAATAAGGGCTTCAGAGGACATCTCCGGCATAGTAGACTGTACTAAGAGAGGAGATTATTTCGTGATAAAATTAAAGGACCCAGAAGAAGTAAATCCGATCATCCAGAAAATTATGAACAAGAATATCAAGATATACGAGATAAAGGAAATGAGTAACCCTCTCGAGGACCTGCTCAGGTGATCTCATGATACCTTTAACTTTCCTCAAGAGAACTGTAAGGAGAAGCAAGACCACCACAGTGTATCTAATCGCGGCGTCCGCTGTGATGCTCCTGCTGAACCTCTACGAGATATTCAGGATCAGAGAGGATGCGTACTTCCTCTTGAGCTCATTGGTTCTATCTCCCTCGTTCTTCGGGATAACGTTCTCGTCTCTAGTGATATCGCTCTTCAATGACGACAGACAGTCAGGGCTTTTAGAGTTCTTGGTTTCGCAAGGCCTCTCTCCAGCGAAACTTTACGTTAGTTACATCTACAGCTTCCTCCTAATATCAATTCCAACTACAATAGTAGTATCAGCTCTACTGGGACTCCTGCTAAATAACTTGTATTACACCTTGATCATTCTAATCAATGCTATCGGAATCTCATGGATAGTAGTACCTATATCGCTGTATATTTCGTATTTTCAGGCTAATGTGGGTTCCTCTAGATCTCCCCTAGGCACATACATCGGATATGTAATCCTCTTCTCATATATTTACCTAGGAGTTGCAGTGAGAAGCAGTGCCATAAGCCAAGCCATGCTTTATGTAGGGGTCTCCACATTGATCCTCGCGATAGTCCTCACGTTCGTGTTAGGTAGATCCATAAAACCGGACAAATTGATTGCCTGATCTTCTTCACTTTTTAGAGGGCCCATAGATTCAAGACTCTATACACCACGCCTGAAACGTTCGACAGGATCAAGGCTCTATCATAATTTCCAACTTCTCCTCTTGAGGTGAAACAAAGCTATCTTTATCGACAGATCGGGAGATTCACGTCTCCTTTGCGAATTCAGTTTATTTATCGAAATAGAATGAATTTAATCGAAAGAACGTATGGGTTAGTAAGGATTCAGGCTTAACAATTTCCCTTATTCGATCTGTTTTCTTGCCATAATTACAATCTGCAATGTAGACCTGAATCGGCCGATAGATCTGGCCATTTATCACCAGACATTAAAGAAATCTGGAAAGAAAAAGCAGATTTAGGCCGTCACGCACATCTAATGAGAGATTATTTCAGAGTCTTGACAACTTGTGATCTTATCTCTCTATATATTCATTTTGCTCTCTTGTATTTCCCCATTATATATCCTTCATCTATCTTATGAGCTCCGATGAATTCTCTGAGCTCCTCTAACGTCATCTTCCTGCCTACATCGGAATCTAGGGCATAAACTCTGATGAAGTACCTATGAGCGTCGTGAGACCTCGGTGGGCATGGCCCACCATAGCCCACGTTTCCGAAATCGTTTTCCCCTTGTATCATCTCACCGATCTTCTCCCTTCTAGGTACACCTTCGTCTAAGGAATTCGACTTCATGTTATAGGCTATCCAGTGGATGAAAATCCCTGAAGGAGCGTCCGGATCCTCCATGATGAGGGCATAAGACTTAGCGTTCTCGACCTTATCCCATGAAAGCTTCGGAGAGATATCTTCACCATCACACGTGTACTTCGATGGAATAAATTCCCCTTCTTTGAAAACCGATTTTACTATCATATAAGATATATATAAAAACTCGTTATAAAAACGCTACTGCCCCTCTGTTATCCCTTTCTTGATGTAGAACTCCCTCTCTTCATGACCTGATTTGCTTAGCTTTGTAACTATAACTCCAGTACCAGTGAAGGAATCTCTCTTTATTGCGGAGAAAACTGCTCTTCTAGCTAGGTCTGCAGCCTCATCTAAGGATAGGTCTTCCCTATAGCCATCCTCTAATACACCTACAGCTACTGGGGATCCTGAACCTGTAGCGGTGTAACGTTCCTCTGTGACATCGCCTATGTAATCTAAATTATATAGAGATGAGCCGTTACTGTCATATCCGCCTAAAAGGATCTGCACTACGTAAGGGAAGTATTTATTTCTTGAAAGCATGGTACCTAGGTACATGGCTAGTCCTTTCACCGTTATTGGACCGCTACCGCTTATCCTATTATAGTTATATATATTCTTTAAAATATTATATACAAATTGTATATCTGCAACACTCCCTGCTGTAGTAACTCCTATGGTATCAGTAACGTAAAGCACTTTCCTCACAAATTTATGAGCTACATAGACTCCAGCGCTAGCCCTTCTGTCAGCAGCTAGTACAACTCCGTCTCTAACTTTCAGTCCTACTGTTGTAGTTCCCTTTAATATCTTGTCTTTCAAGTTAACTTCGCTCAAGTTATAGATGCACCTAGTCATGATTATCTTGAAAGCTTAAGAAACTTGCTTAGAACCAAATTGCTCATTAAGAAAGGACGCTATCCTGAGTAATTTCCCATCCTCAAACGGCTCACCGCTAACCATAAGCCCTAAAGGAAGTCCTTCTGGTCCTGATCCTAACGGTATCGAAATTGATGGTGCTCCAACTACGCTGAATAGTTCTGTGTTTGAAATGAGTTGGTACCTGAACTGAGATTCCCTTCCTTTGACCTCATCTATTTTGGGTGCAACTATCTTGGTTGTAGGGGATATTATCACGTCTACGTCCCTAAAGGCCCTTAGGTACTCCTCTAGTAATGCCCTCCTAGCTCTCATGGCATCTACATAGTCTACAGCAGATATCTTAAATCCTGAAAGGAGAATGTTCTTCGTATCATCAAAGTAGAGGCCTGCGTACGAATTTATCCACTCCTTATGATACGAGGAAGCCTCAGCTACGGCTATGGTCTGTCTGACTTGACCTCCGAAGTATGTAAGCATATTGAGATTGACTTGTTTCACTTCGAATTCAGAAGAGATCTTATCTAACACTCTAGAGAGTGATGAGGAGCCTTGGTCGTCCCCGAAGAGGTAAACTCCTATTTTAAGTTTGGAGGGCATTTGAGAAACTAAGACTTTCCTCTTATCGTAAGGTAATAATGAATTGAAAGTTAACAATATCTTGTCAAATGCCTTAGACAGTATGCCTACCGTATCCATGGACCAACTGAAAGGAATGACACCGTCTAATGGTATCAGGCCAGTGGTAGGCTTGAAACCTATGACACCACACAGAGACGCAGGTATTCGCGTTGACCCTCCAGTATCGGATCCAATTCCTACGTCCACCATGTCTAGAGCTACAGCTACAGCTGAACCTCCACTCGAACCTCCACTTATCCTAGTTGGGTCATGGGGATTCCTAGCCGGGCCTGCTATAGAAGACGTGTTAGTCGCTCCAAGGGCGAACTCGTGTGTGTTGGTCTTTCCAATTATCTTACCACCGTTCTTTAAAATTTGATCCACAACATAAGCGTTCTCTTTAGGCACGTAGTCCTTTAATACCCTAGATCCAGCTGTAGTTCTTACTCCCTTTGTAAGGAAAATGTCCTTAACTCCAAACGTGAGGCCTGACAGTGACCCTTCCTTTTCAGGGGGGATCTCATGAAATGTTATGAATGCATTGTATTTCGAGTTTAATTCTTCTAACGTCATCTTCGGTCATGCAGAAGAGTGGAGGGGGCATTTTTATAGATAGAGGGTCATCGATCTCTTTCTCCATGTACTTAATTTAGTCGATAAACCTTTTAAAAACATTCAGATCTCTTAATGACTAGATCTCGAGATTGCTGAAACCCAACCAAATACTTTCTCCTTTCTTTAAAAAATGAATTACTGAATAAATAAGTGAAAAAACACTGGTTTTAGTAATACTATCTACGTTTAAGTTATATCCTTTAAGTTATATCTAATTTAACGTCAAGGCTTCAACAAGACTTTGCCCACTTTGGATTTATCCTTAAGTAGCTCATACCCCTTATCTACTTCTTCCAAAGGAAGAGTGCCTGCTATCACTGGATTTATCTTACCCTCAGCTGTAAGTTTCAGGGCCCCCTCAGCGTCCTTCTTAGTTGCCGACGCATGCCCTATGATTTCTATATCCTTCAGTATTACGTAACCTAGCTTCAAATTGAAAGGAGCTGACGGATCAACGTTGCCGATCTGAACTATCCTTCCACCCATCCAAAGGGACTTGAGGTCTTCCTCCAGAGTAGGCGTACCTACCGTATCTACAATTACATTTATATCGGAAATCTTTTTTGCTTCAGAAGAAAATTCTTTACCTACTATGACATGATCTGCGAATTTGCCTACAGCATCAGCCTTTTCCTGCGAAGTGGTCACACCTATCACTTTGGCTCCCATAGCCTTCGCGACTTGTATAGCGTGTATGCCTACCCCTCCGCTGGCTCCTGTGACTAGGATAGTTTCTCCTTTCTTCAGTTTTGCCCTTGTGAGACCTCTATACACCATACCTGTGACACAAGGGACTAAAACTGCCCCTTCGTCAGATGCACCTGAAGGAACCTTGATCACGCTCGTGACTTTCAGCTTTGCCTTCTCTGCGAAGAACCCGTCTAGTTCTTCTGAGTACCCGAGCCTATGATGGCAATAAGCCTCCTCTCCAGCTCTACAATACTCACATTCTCCATCAGGAGCGTAAAGCAGGGATATTACCTTATCTCCTTCTTTAAATTGGGTCACGTCTTCGCCAACTTGTTCCACAGTACCTACTACCTCATGACCTAAGATTACTGGGTATTTCATCCTGGGATAGAAACCCTTTAGCTGGAGTGTGTCCCTGTAACAAAGTGCAGCCCTATCTACTTTCACTACCAATTCCCCTTTCTCTGGTTTAGGGTCGCTGACGTCCTGAACTTTATACCCTTGTTTGTGTCCAGTTACTACTACAGCTTTCATGGTTTGTTTATATTGTCTAAAAAATATAAGCACTACTATTCTCTAGAACGAACATAGGCTTGAAGGATCTTGGATTATTCTTACGAATTATTTTTAAAAGCATATAATAAAATATTTATAATATTTATAAATTATTTCATTTAATATCAAGAAATTCCTAACTGCTATAAGTAAACCATTTTACATGATAAGTAAAGATATTTGACCCAAAAGCCATCTCTACGCAAATGTCTATTGAAGTCACTTCTTTACTCTTCATAGGAATACTGCTCTTCATAGCGAAAGCACTAGAAGAGGGATTCAGGAGGATAGGACTAGTCCCCTTCGTAGGCTCTATAGTCACTGGAATAGTGATGGGAGAAGGTGGACTAGGGATAGTTCATGTAAACAGTATCATTTCTTTCATCACATCTCTGGGTATAGTCTTCCTCCTTTTTTTAGCTGGGGCTGAAGAGTTCGAAATCAAGACTAAAATTGAGAAGAAGTTCTTCCTTTCCGCTATACTGCAACTTTCCTTCCCTTTCTTAATAATAGTCTTGAGTCTGTACGCATTAGGAGGTTTCGACAACATCCTTCTAATATCTGTCCCCTTAGCTATGAGCAGTGCTGGACCTCTAACTAGACTTCTGATCGATGTAGGGATGAGCAAGAGGTTACAAGGAAACTATCTGTTTTACCAAGTCATAATAGACGAAATAATTGCAGTTGTGATGTTTGCAATTCTTCAAGACATAAGCCATATCGTTATCTCCACGGTTGAAGTGATTGCGATTGTTGTAGCTATAATTTTAATAGGAAGATATATTTCAATGGGGCTGGAAAGACTGGAGTCTGTCTTCAAAGTAAGGGAGATAGAGTTCGCAACCCTGATCTCCACCATTCTCGTGATAGGGTTCTTGGCCGATACTTACAGGTTTAACTCAGCTATAGCAGCTCTTTTCCTAGGGTTCCTTCTCAGGGATTACCTCAGCGATAGGCCAGAACTGAAGGAGAAGCTTCACGCCTTCACATACGGTTTCTTCGAACCGTTATTTTTCGTAAGTATAGGATTGTACTTTGTTAAAATTACAGCAGATATATTAGTAGTTGGTTTGTTATTGTCTGCCATTACTATGTCGTCTAAGGTAATAGTTGGAGGAATAACGTCAAGGCTGGTTAATCTGAACTCAACCTTCAACGCGTTAGGGACTGCAGTGAAAGGAGGCGTCGATACTTCACTTCTGATTACTGCACTTTCAGCGGGTTACATAAATGGAAAGGAATACTCACAGACTGTATTAGCCATAACCTTTTCCACAATAGTGATACCAATACTCTTTAAGAGAATTAACGTTAGAGGGGGAAAGAAAACAGAAGAGAACAGAAAGGTGAAGTTATCTCAAAGCGTTTCCGACCTAGCTAAAGAACTGGTTTACGTTACATGTGAAAGCCCTCTGAAAGATGCCGTGTTGATCCTGACCGAGAAGAGAGTCAGGGGAGTCGTGGTTGTGGATCAGAATTTAAGACCTATGGGATACATGTCAATGAACACAGTGATAGCAATAGACCCTAACGATTACGATAGACTTAAAATATGCGACGTATACCTCGACGAAATAGAGACAGTAAATCAGGAAGTGAAAGTCTCTAACGTCTTGAAGAAATTCAGAGAGACCGAGAAACCGTTGATAGCAGTAGTAGATAAAGAAGGGAAGCTCACAAACGTGCTTTATGAAAGAGAAATAATGAGGCTTTTAATCAGCGGATAGAAATACTTCAGTATAATGTGGTACACTGGAACCGGCGATAAAGGAAAGACGAAAGTGCCTTCGATGGGTGAAGTATGGAAGAACGATAGAATAGTCGAAGCCCTAGGTAATCTAGATGAATTGAATTCCATACTCGGTATAGTCATGTCTCTGTATCCCCCGCTCTATGATTTAATAACTCAGATACAGTCAGACATCTTCTCGCTCTCATCTGAGATAGCAGGATTTGACATGAACTTCGGTTACGATAAGGTGAAATTCCTTGAAACGTCTATAGAGAAGACGTCTGCGAACCTCCCTCCCCTCAAGAATTTCGTCCTGCCTGGAGGACATGAAGCTGCTTCCTTTCTTCATATGGCTAGAAGCGTTTGCAGAAGGGCAGAGAGAAGCGTGGTGAGCCTAATTAGAGAGGAAAACTTGATGGTAAAGGAAGTTCACATAGTTTACTTGAACCGTTTGTCATCTCTACTTTTCGTGCTTGCACTGTGGGTAAACAAAGAAACGAATAACCCTGACGTGATTTGGAAAGGTAAGTAACTGAAATAATTAAATGCTAACTTCTTTCCCTATTCCCTCTTTCTCAGCCTTCTTACAGAGGTAACTCATCGCCATAAGATCCTGAGAGGCAATCCCTACTGTCTTGAAGACAGATGGCCTTTCAACCTTTATGCCCTTTGATATGACTTCTCCTATTTCGATCAGCTTATCATTGAGTAACCCTAACCTGCCCGGAACTATTATATCTCCGCTCTCCTTCGAGGTGGCTTCCTTGGAATCTACAATGACAGTTCTGGCTTTAGATATGACTTCATCATCAAGTTCCCTAGAATCTGGAGTATGAGCCCCTATACTGGAAACGTGGAATTCAGGCTTCAAGAACCTCCCTAAAACCACTGGTTCACGTGAAGAGGTAGTAGAGTATATAACCTCGGAGGAAGAAAGGAGTGTCTTTAAGTCCGTTGAAATTAAACCTAATTCTTTCGCCACTTTTACATGAGAAGATCTGGCGGTTATCATTATGTCACCAATTGAAAAGAAGTCTCTGGCTACTCTCACATGGTAGTAAGCCTCTTCTCCAGCTCCTATAACCCCTAGAGAGTTGAAATATCTTCTGCCTAACGCAATCCACGTAGAAAGGACGCTGGCTGCTGCCGTTCTCAAAGCGGTAAGAGTTGAGCCTTCTGCTATGCATTCCGCTTCGCCACTTTCAGAGGAAAAAAGGACTGCTATCCCATTGACTGAAGCCTTTCCTTTTTCCTTATTTTCGTTAATTACGTTAACTATCTTCGTCCCGAACGAGTGCTGGTTGAATCCTATCATTGAACCCCACCAATTGCCATTAACAGTGAAAACTTGCCTTTCAGGCTGGGTTATTTTGCCAGTCGAGAAAGAAGAGAAAGCCTCTTTCGCTGACTCAACTAGCGTGGAGCTATCAGCCACTTTCAACAGATCATCCTTTGAGAGAACTAAAACGTTCATGATTCTATCTTAAAGAGCAGGGATTTATTTAAAGAGCTTTTAAGTTATGATGGACTCTTCGTTGACACACGCATTCTTATTTTTACATTTCCTTCTTGATTTTACTATATCTTACTTTTTTTAGCTTTTTAATAAGTTTCTTCTTTAACATCGTTAAGGAAGAACAATATATTAAAAATTTCAACATAATAGACATACTTAAAATCATGATTTATTATAGAACATAGCATGACAAAATTATACTCACAAGAGGTCTCAACAGAAACGTCATGCAAAACCGTCGAGAAATGGCTCATGGATAAGACTAATGTGGTAAGCAATTTACCTTATCTGGTGGGTCTGAAGGGAGATGATGTAACTTTAAGGTTTAACAGAATGGGGATATTCAGTTATAAAGAAACGTTCTCTACTGAAATAGGACTAATTGGAAAGGACTTCATAGAATATAAACTGAAGGCGAAAAGCTCTCTTCTAGAGCTAATGTTTTCTCTAAATCAGACTCCTAAGGAATGCAACATTAAAGTAATGCTTAAGTATGTAGGAGAGAAGGAATGGATAGTCTCTAAGGCACTACCAACAATCGGAAATGAGGTTGCTAAGACAGTAGGTGAACAAGTGAAGGAAGAAAGACCTATGGAAACTGGATTGGACTTCGGTAATCTCGATCTTGGCAAAATTTCCGATGTGTCAAAGATATTATTGAAATCAAAATTAGAAAAGACAGAAAATATAGATGCAGAACCCAACCTCGCTGTTTTCCTAGAGAATATGTACAGTGAGGTGTCTAAATACCCAGTAGTGTACATCTCAGGACTTGGAGAAGGGATGTCTTTTAGGGTTCTTATGATAAATGGGGAGTTTAAGGAAGTTTATATCAATGACGGAAGCTCGGAGAAAAGGGATGAGACTATGTTGAATAATCTAAAGGGGAATTTTAAGGTGAATGTATACGTATATCTAGCTGGTGCATCTAAGAAGAGAGTGGAGGAGAAAGAAAACTGAGAGTAACAGTTATATTTTGTCATGATATAATTTTTTCCCTCTCCTCTCTCTCCTTTCTCTCTACCTTTTCCTTTTTAACTCATCCTTAAGAAGTCCATTTTTATGAAGCTCGATATAGGATCTGCTGCAGATGATGTCAGTCTCGAATCATTCGTTAATTCGCTCGTATTAGCTGGGGCAGGAAAGGGAACAGTTAAACTCTATTCCGCCGCAATTAAGGATTTCCTGAACTTTGTAAATAAGGATCCACGAGAGGTCTCAACATCGGACTTCAATCGTTGGATGATGTCACTAATGTCAAGGAAGGGGAAAAAAAGTAAGGTGGATGAGATAGAGGAGAAAAGGGCTAAAACCGTTACTGTTAGGTCTTACGCTATAGCGGTAAAAAGGTATTTGAAATGGGTAGGAAAAGACGTCAAGGGACCTCTACCTCGCATAAGAAGAAGAGAATACAAGGCATTGAATGAAAAACAAGCTCTCGCATTACTTAACGCAGTTAGAGGAAGAAAAGGTAGACTAGCTGTTAGATTATTACTCGATACAGGAATACGTTCTAATGAGCTCCTATCCCTCAGAGTTGTAGATGTGGACCTAGATCACAACCTCTTAAGACTCAGAAATACTAAGAACGGTGAGGAGAGGGTGGTCTTCTTCACTGAAGAAACTGCGACCCAGCTTAGATCCTACGTCCGCGGAAAGGACCCACAGAGTAGACTATTCGACATAAGTTACCAAGCTCTTTACAAACTGATCAGAAGGGCAGGAAAGAGATGCGGGATAGAGGATTTAAGACCACACATATTACGTCATACATTTGCTACCATGGCAATAAAGAAAGGGATACCTCTTCCCGTATTACAGAAGATACTGGGGCATCACGACATTAAGACAACTCAGATATATATGCATCTGGTTAACGACGACGCACAGGAAATCTACAAAAAAGCCTTCGGTTAAGCCCTTCCAGTAAAGCGCCACTTAGCCATCTCAGTCGCGTATGATATGAGGTCCCTTAAGCTATTGAAAGAAGCTGTCTGGAGATGAAGGTACTCGAACCTGGCTTGGTTCTCTAGCATTTTCTTTTGCAGAGATCTAACTTTTTCCGACTTCATTATGTCCTTCAGTCTGTTCTCTGCTACGTTGCCCACGACTTCTCCGTTTATATCGTCAGGGTAAGGTATATCACCGTTGGGGTATACAGTTATAGCATAACTAGTAACTCTGGACGGTGTTTTCCCCACTAACGCATTGATGAAGCCCCACGAGTTGTTCAAGGTAGAGCCATACTTGCTCTTGAGCTCATACATTACCTTGTAGAACTTCTCTGGGTCTGGAGCTAACTTAACTTTTGAGTCGGGGTAGTCTACTGCAGGCATTGCGAGTATCTTGTACCCACATTCCCTCACTTTTCTGACCTTCTCCTCTAGCTTATCCAAGTTGAATCTGGTAACAACTGTCTGGACGTTGACCTTAATTCCGTACTTCCTGAACCTGCAAAGGTCATCTAAGTTCTTCACGTTCCAATGATACTCGTCTATAGAGTAGTGCAAGAAATCTATCTTGTCGGCGACCTTAGCAAGGAAGTTTTCATCCCTCAGTCTATAGCCGTTTGAGGTCAACATGATGTAGAATGAACCGTCGTGAGCGTAGTTCAAGAGATCTAGTATGTCTGGTCTTGATGTGGGTTCTCCTCCCTCAAATGAGAGGACTATCACGGAGGAGTCCCTCATGTTATCTATCATCTTCTTGACCCTCTCTGTAGGTGCTTCGCCTAACTCACCGCTGTAATATGAGGGGTTACAAAAAGTACATCTCAGGTTGCACTTCGAAGTTACTTTGAAAGTAGCGTAACCCGGATTGAAGGGATCCTTAAGTACTTGAGTATCAAAGAACCACTTTACTGCTTTAATGTCTCTGCCCATTTGATGATAACCTCTTCACATGATTTATATATTCTGTTGCATTCTCCTCTATAACTTTTATTTCTTCTTCTTGAAGCTTCCTCACTACCCTTGCCGGCACTCCTAGGGCTAGGCTATAGTCGGGAATTTCCTTCCCTTCTGGTACAACTGCACCGGCACCGATTATAGAGAAATCCCCTATTCTGCATCCGTTGAGCAATATTGACCCCATTCCGATTATCACATTCGACCCCACAGTAGCTCCGTGAACTACTGCATTATGACCTATAGTTACCTTGTCCCCTACTCTAACTTTGTATCCGGGATCTGTGTGTACTGAGGAGTTCTCCTGTATGTTTGAACCGTTACCTATTTGTATGGAATCGTTGTCGCCTCTTATCACTGAGTAGTGCCAAACGCTGGACATGTCCCCTATTTCTACGTCTCCGATCACATATGCAGTTGAGTGTATGAAGGAGTTCTCACTTACCCTGGGAAACTTTCCCATGAAACTTTCTAGAGGCATGTCATTTTTTTATCAGTTTAGCTATAAAAAAGCCTGTCATCCCCTGCATTGGATGGAACCTCACCTCCTTCTCGACCTCGAAGCGTCCGTCTTCAACCACTGCCTCATTCTCCATCTCGGTAACAGTGCATGTAGAGTAGATCAATGTTCCTCCTTTTTTAAGTATCTTGTATGCTGAATTTAGAAATTGCTTTTGATACTCTGAGAACGTGAGGATATCCTTTCTCGTCTTTTTATCGTAAAGTTTGGGTCTCAGCCCCATCGCAGAGCAAGGTGGGTCTATGATGACCCTGTCAACGTCCCTGAGGTTGAAATCCTCATAAAGGTATCTGGAGTCTCCCTCGAATACTTGAGCCACAGCGTTCATTTTCGCCAACAAAGACCTCATTTTATCTACCTTCCTCGCTGTATGATCGAAACCTAGAACCTTGGCTTTGGGCTGAAGTTGCGCTACATGCGTAAGTTTTCCTCCCGGCGCAGCATTCATGTCAACTATCGTTTCCCCAGGTCTCGGATCCAATAACCTAGCTACAAACATGGAAGACTTGCCTTGGACGTAAATTTCTCCCTTAGCTAACTCTGGCAGTTCTGAGAGTTTGACAGAGGAATAGAGAGAGTTATCTACCTTAACTACGAGGTCTGGTGAGTTTATGAATTCACCTTCTCCTACCACATCTCCGCGCTCGCTTATTACAGTAACCCTTTTTCCTACTCTTGCCTTAACCTTCTTGACCCCAGGTCTAAAGACGTCTGCACCTACCATTACACTCTCAGCAGTCTTTTTGTCCACAATCACTACATCATCATACGTCTCTACCTTAAACGGGCCTTTTATTGGTGTGAAGAGGGCTTCTGGGAAGTCTTCGTCCCTCTTGAAACCTATCCTGTCAGCTACTTCCCCTGGATCGGCCTTGATAGTGTTGACCCTAACGTAAAGCCTCGGGTTAGGTCTCGTTATTTCTCTCAAAAATGAATCCACGTAGTTTCCATATACTTTCCTCAGCTCCTCAATCACGAATTCGTCGTAATCCATCTGACTTTCGCCCCTTCGTTGTTGGGCTCAACTACCGAACCGCCGAATCTAGACACTAGTTCCTCGCCTTCCCTTCTGGAAGAAAGGAAAGTGTAGACTAAGGGTCCGAATGAGGATAACCCGCCAGGGAATCCTGCTATCTCCATGTTCCTCATTAGTGTCTTCACTTCTTCAGATTGCAGACTCACTTCGAGCTTCTTAAAACCTAGCGTCTGTATCCTCCTGATAGAGTCTAACGCGCCTTCGAGATCCCTCTCTGCGACTGAGGGTAAAAGTCCCATCAATACTACCCTGGAAAGCTCGTCTATGTTCTCAGGCTTGGCAGACTTGAAGAAATCCAGCTCTTCCCTACCGAACACTTTCTTGCCTCTGGGAATATTAATGTATATTTTCCAAGGGAAATCCATCCTGGCCAGCAAAGCTGGGGGTGGAGAATCGGCGAAATCGGAGGGGAGGATGTCCTTCTTGACTTTCAGAGAGTGCCCTCCGTCCAACACTAGCCCCCCGTAATGAAATGCGTAGATACCAACGCCAGACGTGGTTCCTCTTTTGACTTTGGAGGCTAATTCTTTAACGGAGTAAGGTAGGTGGTTATACTCAGAGGCTAGTTTAGCAAGTGAAAGTCTGAACTGAGTGGTATGACCTAATCCAACGTGCTCTGGGTAATCTTCCTTCACGCATATCCCTGGAGTTTTGAAATCCAGATCTAAGGGAAATTCCATACAGTTCCCAGTAGAGACAACTACCCTCGGTTCCTTCAACGCTATACCTACGCCTCCGTCTATCCTGTTCAACCTTCTATCCATATTGATGAGCGTAATATGGATCCTGGAAAGCCCCTGAACTTCGATCATTACCAAAAAATAATAGGGTAGGATTAAAGGGTATCCTGATAGTCTTGAGCTATGGAGAAGCCCTAGAAAAATGGTATAAGGAAAAACCTTCTTCTACGTTTTTAATAGATTCGGAAACCTCCATGACCTTTGAACAGGTAAAAGAGAGAGTATCAAGTATAGCGTCAATCCTCTCACCAGGAGATACGGTAGCACATATCATGAACAATTCATTGAAGTCTGTGCTCTTTTACCTAGCCTCATTTTGGGCTGGGGCTAAAATCGTTGCTATAGATCCTCTGACTTCAGCGGAGGATCTGAAGTTCATTTTAGACGACTCTAAGCCTGATATTGTGTTCACTGATGAGGAAATACTTCAACGCGAAAAAGAATACCTGAAAGGGTATAAGGCTATCACGGATGTGGACACAGGGAACAAAGTTAATACACCTTACTCTTACACAGAAGACGAGACTGGCCTGATTTACTATTATGCCGGAATAGCCGGAAAGACAATGCAGGTGAAACACAGCGCTCAAAGGGTCAGGCTCAATGCCATATCTCTGCTTAAAGCTATTTCACTAACTGAAGTTAAGTCGATACTTACAGTCCCTATAGCCCACGTGCTCGGAAATAGCGTTTTCGGAGTTACGTTAGAGGCGGGCGGAAAAATGTACGTCATGAAAAAGTTCTCTACTGCTGAAGCTTCCTCGGCAATATCGAAATACAGTTTAAATTACTTGGCTACAGTACCAATGATTTACGACTCTTTCAATTCTTCAGATTCTAACTTAAGTAGTTTAGAACTATGCGTCAGTACCGCGGCACCGCTGTTCCCTAAGACGGTAGAGCAGTTCAAACAAAAATACGGCAAGGACATAGTACAGCAATACGGCTTCACAGAGGGTTTAGTGATCACTTTCCAACCTAAGGAACTTTCAGGGGTCATCTCCTTAGGAAAGCCTTTACCTAACGCGGAAATAAAGATAGTGGACAATAAAAACAAGGAAGTAGGGAAAAACGAAACTGGAGAACTCCTGATCAAAGCCCCTTGGCTCATGTTAGGATATAATGACCAAGAAGAAACGGAGAAAGTGTTCCACGAAGGATGGCTGAAGAGCGGTGACTTAGTATCTATGGACAACAAAGGTCTCCTCTATTTCAGAGGCGTTAAGAAGAGGATGCTGAAGTATAAAGGATATCCTATATTCCCTCGCGATCTAGAAGAGATCCTCCTGACTCACCCAGACGTGATATCGGTGGAGGTAAAGGGAGAGGACGCAGGGAACCTTGGTCAGCAACCTGTAGCCTACGTGAAGGTAAAGGGAAACGTGAAGGAGGAAGACCTTATGAACTACGTGAACTCTAAGGTAGCGTTTTATAAGAGGCTGAAGAGAATTTACATAGAAGGATGAGAAGATGTCGGAAGTAGACAAGCTGGTAAAGGAGGTCTCTGAAAGGCTTTCGAGTTTAGCTAATTCCATAAAGGAAGTCCCATCTGAACTGCAACAAGTTGAAGATGAGAACATTGATGAAGTACTTAAGAACAACAGGGTAGTTGTCCTGGATTTTTGGGCAACGTGGTGTGCCCCGTGCCACCTTTATGAGCCAGTGTTCAAGAAAGTAGCGTCCAAGTACAAGGAGAAAGCTTTCTTCGGCAGAGTAAATGTGGACGAGAACAATAAGACCGCAGACAAGTATAATATCATGAACATACCTACTACCTTAATATTTGTCAATGGAGGGCTTGAGGACACTCTCGTAGGAGCTATAGACGAGGAAACTTTAGAGAAAGCTATAACTAAATATCTGCAATGATGGAGTGTTCCGTTAAGAAGAGGCTGAAAGACTTCTTCCTCGATGTTAACCTCAAAGAAGAGGGGAACATCGCTATAACGGGCGAAAACGGAAGCGGGAAATCTACGCTCGCTAGAATAGTAAGCGGATCACTTAAACAGGACGAAGGTTACGTTAGAATAAATGGAAGAGACGTGACCCACAAGAAACCGGGAGAGAGAGGAGTGGTTCTAGTTACTCCTTCCTCTTTCGTTCCGAATTTCACTCCTTTTAAGCACTTGAAATGGGGATATAAAGCAGGACTGAAAAGAGGTAACATTCTAGATTTAGAGACGGTAATTCAGGAGCTGAAGTTACCCGTAACTGAGAAGAAGCTCAGCGAACTAAGTCTAGGCAACAGAGAGAGAGTTTCCCTTGCCACAGCGTTAATAGGGAGACCTGACGTCATAATTGCGGACGAGGCCTTCTCTAACATAAATGATAGAGAGTCGTTCATGCAAAGTTTCATTTCTTTATGTAAAAAGAATTCTATACAATTAATCTATATCACACAAGATATAAAAGACGTTAACCATGCTGAGCACCACTATATCATGAGAAACGGTAGATTGGAAAGAGAATACTAGACTTAAAATATATTTCATCATTTTCTAACATTCACGGTGTTTTCATGCATAAGAAATTGAATAGTTTTTACTCAAATAATAATGAAAGTTTTTATACTCTTCATCAATAATGGCGTGCATGCCAAAGTCAGCAGAGGATGTGCTCAAGTTAATAAAAGAGAACAACTTAGGATGGGTAGATCTCCAGTTCACAGACCTACCGGGTAGGTTACATCACATAACTATACCGTCCACAGATGTTGAGCTTGAAAGCTTCAAGAGCGGATTTGGAAAGCTCGATGGTAGCAGTATAAGAGGTTTCACAGAGATCTTCGAGAGCGACATGGTATTAATGCCGTTGGCTGAAACCGCGTCCCTAATTCCTTGGTCCCCTGGGGTCATGAGAATACTCACTGACGTATATTGGGGTGGAGGAAAGGGAAGGTTTGAGAGAGATCCAAGAGGAGTTGCTAACACTGCAGAGAAGTTTCAGCAAGACCGTGGATACAAATCATTCTTCGGCCCTGAATTAGAGTTCTTCCTTTTCGATAAGGTAGATTTAGACGTAGCTACACCTCAGTCTGGCACAGGGTACAAAGTCCATGCAAGGGAGTCCCCTTGGGATAACAGCGGTTCGTTCATGATCAGATATAAGGAAGGGTACTATCCCGCTCCTCCTGTAGACAAACTAATGGATGTGAGGGTGGAAATTGTAGATACCCTAGTTAAATACTTCGGATTCACAATTGAGGCAACACACCACGAGGTAGCCACTGCAGGTCAAGGAGAAATAGATTTCAGGTTCTCTACTTTAACCGACACAGCTGACAAAGTACAAACGTTAAAGTACGTTACTAAGAACATAGCAGCTAAACACGGCTTAACAGCCACATTCATGCCCAAGCCAATTTACGGAGACAACGGGACGGGAATGCACACTCATTTCAGTTTGTGGAGTAATGAAGGTAAAAACTTGATGTTCGATCCTAACGACGAATATGCTGAGATAAGCCAGATTGGCAGATACGTGATAGGAGGCATCCTTCATCACGCTAGAGCTTTGTCAGCAATAGCGTCTCCATCTGTAAACAGTTACAGGAGACTAGTCCCAGGTTTTGAGGCACCAGTCTACACTGCATGGAGCAAAGGTAATAGAAGTGCAATAATTAGAGTACCGTCGTATTTTAGAGGCATCGAGAAAGCTAAAAGAATCGAATACAGAGCTCCTGATCCTTCATGTAATCCATATCTTCTGTTCTCTGCAGTTCTTATGGCTGCAATGGATGGAGTAAATAGAAAGATTGACCCAGGCAATCCTGTAGACGAGAACATTTACCACCTGACACCTGAAAAGAGGAGGGAGAAAGGAATAAGGGAGCTTCCCAGAAGTTTAGACGAGGCTCTCGACGAGCTAGAAAGCGACAAGGAGTTCTTGAAGCCAGTCTTCAGTAATTCCATAATCGATACATACATAGACCTTAAGAGGCAGGAAGCTAAGACCATGCAAATGTACCCACATCCGATGGAGCTTTACTACTACTTGGACTCCTGAAATAAGAAGATTTTTAAGAATTTTATTTAATTATTTCATTTTTCTTCTATAGATTAATTTTTTAAACTGATTGATATTTTTCTGTTTTTCTGCATCTCCTTAGGATCAAGATAACTATCGAACTCATATGTTTTGACTGCGTCACTTAGCACGTTATGGTCGAAATTAAGGAAATTAGAGTAATCACTTATCCATCTCTCCTTTGAACTGAGGAACTCTGAGAAGGACTCTTCATAAATCCTCTTAATTTCCTCAGCCTTAGTGACATCTTTCCTTATTGCTAATGTACAGCAATGTTCATGCTCAAAGTAATTTACCTTTATTCCTCTACTCTTTAGCAAAGTAAGATAAGGCTCCCAGATAGCTACTGCATCAACTTCTTTCCTATCGAGCTTCTCAATGAGCTCAGTAGGACTTCTCATGTGAACTATGTCGGCCTCTTTACAGTACTCCAATGTCCAAGCTTCCATGCTAGAAATAAACGTGGAGCCTACCTTGCCACAGTTTTCGCCCACAATACCCCCTCCTCCTTTAGCTCCGCCAGATAGAATTGTTATGTTACCAAATATCCTATTGAAGAAAATCTGAGTCACGAGAGGTGACATGACAACTTCGAGCTTACCTAGAACTAAGTCTTTAGTTAGAGAAACACCATCACTATAGACTTCCAGCTTCGGGTTATAACCTTTCTCTTTCACCTTCTTATAAAAAGGAATAATGAAAGGGTACTCTGCAGCATTTATTATGCCTATTCTAAGCGAATTCCTCAGAGAGACGGAGAGGTTCCTTCCAATTATCTTTTCTCTTGAAATCTCACCTTCCTTCTCTAGCTCAGAAAGGATTTCCGACAACCTACTTTTAGATAAACCGGTGATCTCCTTGAGTCTGGACTGCGGAAGGTAGCCTCCATTCTCTCTAAGTATTGACAAAATAAGCTTCTTACTTGACATGTCGTGTATAAAATATGTTTGTAAATAACTTATAATAAGTTTTGCTTAGTGGAGGATTCTATCAACCTCATAGCTTGGTTTCTCAATGACCTATTTGTCTTTAAAACTCCCCTAGTAGCGATGGAGACCAAGTTGGCTTCCCTGTCCTTTACGCCTCTAACAAAGGAACACATGTGTACTCCACTCCCTATTACTAGAACTCCTTTAGGTTCCACGTCGCTGTTCATCAATGCATCGGCTATTTGCGATACCAGTCTTTCCTGAATCTGGGGTCTGGAAGCGTAATAATTGGTTATCCTTATTAGCTTACTGAATCCTGCTACCTTTCCTCCTTTACCAACAACATACGCTATGTGTACTTTACCTATGAATGGAAGTAAATGATGCTCACATAAAGATGAGAAGCCTACATCTTTAGCTACAATTAGCTGATCTTCCTCGTATTCCACGTCTCCGGTTTCCGACAACTTGAATACCTTTATCTCGGGTGGTTCTGTCCTCAATCCTGAGGTCATCTCGTAAAGTGCCTTCGCTACCCTTGTAGGGGTTTCTCTCAGTCCCTCCCTGTTTACATCCTCTCCTAATAACTCTAGGATTTCTTTGACACGAACTGATATCTCTTCTATGGCTTTCTCTTTGTATTCTATCTTTTCCATTGTGACCGTAACCTACTATGTACTTCCTTAAAATTAATACTTTTTTACAGAACATCTAACTACTATTTTTAATGCCTCTATAGATTACAGTAGTTTATAAGTGGTTTCCAACACTTCAGGCTTCCCTTTCCTTACTATCAGCGTGTCTTCAATTCTGACCCCGAACTTACCGTGAATGTAAATTCCGGGCTCAGCCGTTATCACCATGTTCTCTTTTAGCGTATCCTTCGACGTGAATGAAACGTAAGGCTTCTCATGCACTTCTATACCTACGCCGTGGCCAGTGGAATGGACGAAATACTTCCCGAAGCCAGCCTTCTCTATCACCTTTCTCGCTGCCGTGTCTATTTCCGATGCCTTGACTCCGTCTCTCACTAGATCGATTGCCTCCAACTGAGCCTGTAGAACTATCTCGTAGATTTTCTTCACTTCTTCCAGAGGTGAAGGGATGAATGTCCTAGTGCTATCGAAGCAATAGCCGCCGAATTTAGCTCCTATGTCTACCACTGCTGGCTTTCCCATCTCAAATACCTTATCTGAAGGAATATGATGAGGCTTAGCTGAGTTCTCAGAGAAGGCTACTATGGAAGGAAAAGCGTAATCCTCCGCACCTTCTTCCTTCATTGTTAAGTCTATGTAACCTGCGACCTGTTTCTCGTTAACTTTCCCAGATAGAACTTTGTCCATACCAACCTTCATCGCAGACGAGGTGATTTTACCTGCCTCTTTTATCATCGCTATCTCCTCCTCGTCCTTTATTGACCTCTGATTCAGGATGACGTCAGAGATATCAGAAATGTTGTCTACCAAGGTCTTAAATTGAAGATAAGAAGGAGTGTTCACCCATCCCAAATCCACGCCTAGTTTACCGCAATTCCCTAAAACGTTCTTTAATGCTGTAGTTAGAGATCCTTCGAATGTGTCCTCCGCTATCTTGAATGGAAAATAGCTAACCACATCAACTCCTTTTACTTCTAGGGCACGGTTCTTCTCCAGCTCTGGAACTATTAAGGTAAATCTGCCGTCCTTCAAAGTGAGTACTCCTGCACCTTCAAAGTTAGAGTAATAGTACAGATTTGGTTCTGCTGCAACCATGACGCAATCTAGTCCGTTCTCTTCCTGGAGCTTCTGGAGTTTCCCGAGTCTATTCATAACTTATATTTGAAGTTGGGCTCTCTAATAGCTATCGCAATTTCAAATGCAGACCTTATCAACGGATAGGCTACATCGTCAATCTCGTCTAGGACAGAGGAAATATCTATAACCCTTTCGTCCCTGTATAAACAAGTCTTTAGTTTTCCGTCTGCAGTCAGTCTTATCCTGTTGCATCCAGCACAGAACAGGGGATTGGCGTAAGGCTTTACAACCTCGATCACCATACCTGAGCTCATGACGTATCTAGGCCTCATGTGTTTGGATCTAAGCTCCTTCCTGACGGATACCTTCTCTAGTTTTTCTTCCAGATCCTTTAGGAATATATGGTTCTCAAATGCCTCCCTTCCATGACCCACTGGATGCATCTCTATCAAGTGAACTTCATCAACTCCTATTCTCTCAACCATGGAAAGCAGATTTTCTATATCGCTCAAGTTCTTCCTTGTCACTACTATGTTCACTTTCAATGGTCTGAGATGATATTCCAACGCTGCCTTGATTCCATCGATTACCCTCTGAAAGGCGTCTACACCGGTCACAGCCTTAAATGACGTAGGATCAGACCCGTGGAGGCTCACGTTAACCCTAGATAATCCTGCTTCCTTCAGTTTTCCCGCTATTGAAGATAAGAGAAAGCCATTAGTAGTCATGGAAACTTCCAACCCTAAGGAAGATATGTCTGAGATGATCTGGAACAAATCCTTCCTGAGCGTGGGTTCTCCACCCGTAAGTTTAACCGACCTGACTCCATAATCCCTTGAAATCTCCGTTACCCTAAATATCCCACGTCTAGATACTCCGGATACTGCGTCGCCTTCGCCTTCCATGTGACAAAAGAAACACTTGAAGTTGCAAGTATGAGTTAATGTTATCCTTAGGTCTTCAACCGGCCTTCCGAACCTGTCAAGCATATATATTCTTATATTCTCGCTAGTTAAAAATCACGCTATGGACGAAGTTGATTGCCCAAGGTGCAGAGTGAAAATGGAGTTCTTAGTAGAAGCTGAGCTAGGTGACTCCAGTAAGACTATAAAATATTTTTATAAATGCCCTGCTTGCGGCGCCAGAGTACTCGACCAAGAAGTTAGAACCAGAAAAGATAACGAGAAGGTAATCATAGAAACTCTGCGCTAATCTTCTTGATTTCAATTAAATGGAGTGGAGAAAACAGAGCCAACAAAGGTACGTTTTTTATATCAGTAATTTTCATGGCTATTTCGCCATCGATTCCGTATCCTGTGACGAAAGACCTTATACAGTCCCTGTAATCTTTGACCTCGTTGACGAAGGCGAAACTAGAGAAGAGGAAGAAGACCAGAATATCCCATGCTATATAGTCCTTTGATGAGCTCCTTATTGCCTGTTCAGCGTCTATTACAAATACCTTGTCTTCCTTTATCATGAAATTTGATAACTTAGTATCTCCCATGACGAAACCGGCTTCATGTATTTTCCTTAAAGCATTACCAATTAATTCGAAGCTTTTCCTATCCTTATCAACTTCCTTACCATCTATAAATTCTCTAAATAAGCATACACGATCGTAATCCATGTCAATAATCTTAGGTACTCCAATGTCCTTCCATCTAAAAGTGAAGAACTCGATCTCTCTTCCCATTCTCTCCAATGGCTGGGAGGCATAAGGAAAAGTATAGAACATCCTAGAAATAAGAAACCATTTTATACCGAAGACTGAAGAATAACACTTTGAGACTATCTTCCTTCCATCTCTATACTCAATCCTAGACTGTGTGTACAGCGACGGCGCTATCTTTATGCTCTTCATTGATGTCAGTTAATATTCTCATCCTTATTAACTCGCCGTCGTCATACACTTCTTCAGGCTTCTTATCCAAAAGATCAGAAATATTAGAGACTTTAGGATAAAAATCTAGAATATCCCCTTTCTTGTTTAAAATTACAATTAGCTCCGACACGAACTATCTGTTGTTATCTTCTGTTTTTAAAATTTGTTCCAGTGTTTCTATGTACTTGAACGCGTCATCAGGAAATATGAGGACAGTGGCTTTCTCATCGTTTACCTTCTCGAAGGCGGATACAGTCGCACCTGCGCTTATCCCTATCAAGATTCCTGTAGAGCGGGCTATCAGCTTCACACCTTTCACCGCCTCCTCTAGCGTTATATCAAGGACCTTATCTATCTTAGCCATGCTCAAGAGGGAGTTATTTGAAAAGTCTTGTCTCTTTAACCCAGGAATTCTAGAGCCCTCAGCAGGCTGAACTCCTATAACCTCTATATGGTCTCCGTATTTTTCCTTGAAGTATTTCGAGATTCCAGCCAAATGTCCTCCAGTTCCCATAGTAGCTATGACTCTCTCCGGTCTTAACCCCTGTGACGATAACTGTTCATCTATTTCTCTAGCAGTTGTATTATAATGTGCAAGAACGTTGACAGGGTTATTAAACTGATCCAAATTTAATGCATTAGCTATAGCAGCATATTGCTTGACTAAAGGTATCAAGTCTACTGTTTTATCTCCAGCCGAAAAGACTTCTGCCCCCAAGAGTTGTGCTAGAAAGGGATATACCCTTGATGCAGTTGATGGAACGAACATAGTGAACGCTATTCCATGAGATGCAGCCATCGATGCCAGCGCTATTCCAGTGTTTCCAGAGGTAGCTTCAACTAGTGATTTAGCCTCCTTTTTCACTGCTTCTTTAAAAAGGAAATATGCAGTTCTATCCTTTATGCTATGACTAAAGGGGTTATAAAACTCCAATTTTCCCCAAACATTCTTACCTATTTTTAACCTTAAGAGAGGGGTTGGCCACATACCCTCTAAAAGATCGATCGAATCCTCAAATACATGAAGATCTCTTGACACAATACGGACCTACCTCGACTTAAAACAATTAACATAGACCATTATATTTATAGCTTTTTCATATGAGTTGCTTCTTAACTAACCTTATTTTAACATTGAATCTGTCACCCTCCTTGTTATAGCCTTCATATTCGTTTCCAGTCTCTTTGCACCATTTCTCAAGTTCCAGAGCCGCTGCTTCCCAATCTGTAGATATCAGGATTTCTTCTTGTTGTCCTTCTGATAACGAGTTCCATTCCTTGAACACATCCATCACGACCATCGGACAAACGCCGTCTGCTTTTATTACTTTCAAAGAGTTACCACCACATCAGATTCCTTAGCTGAGAGTAAAAAAGATATACCGCCGGATAACTTTACATTCTCCATCAAATCCTCCTTACTAATCTTAGCAATTCTCAATCCAGCCTCATCAACGAAAAACTGGACTCCTACGCTCATAGCCCTTTTAAGTAAGGTGTCTATGTCAGTTATCCCCAACTTCTTCATTTGCCTCTTCACGAAAAATCTAGCCAGTCCTCCAATGCTTAGTCTAGTTCTAGCTTTCTTCCCTTTTTCTCCTTCTGCTAATAAAACTACGGCTTGGGATGTAACGAAAACGTCTACTTCCCATCCTAAAGTCCT
Source organism: Sulfuracidifex tepidarius (assembly GCF_008326425.1). Classification (NCBI taxonomy): domain Archaea; kingdom Thermoproteati; phylum Thermoproteota; class Thermoprotei; order Sulfolobales; family Sulfolobaceae; genus Sulfuracidifex; species Sulfuracidifex tepidarius. The sequence goes on along the minus strand of NZ_AP018929.1, from coordinate 1,112,999 downwards.
AGCTTCAGTTGCCATAACAAGTGCATGGTAAAACTTATCCATGCTGTTCTCTGCTTGTAGAATTGTAAGCTTACCTGCCATAGGTAATTAAAGCTCGTCATCAGATTAAAAGATAGATTTCAGAAATGAAAATAAGGGCATTCACTTTCTTCGCAAAAGAGTTATCAGAAGTAGAGAAAGCTGAGACCACATTAGCCGGCATTGAAAGGGAGGATATATGGACCAAGAGAATCTCGTTCCCTCCTACGCCTAAGGATATGACGTTAGATAAAGTTTCCGAGATTCCTTCCATGAAAGACGTGATTTACAGTGTTGCAAGTCTAACTGCAAACGATTCCAGATTGAAAGAAGTGAAGGACATCCTTTCAGTTTCTGATAATTTCTATGTAAACGTCTTGCTTAGAGAGGAGAAAGACATAGAAGCGACGTTAAATCTTGTCTTAAGTCTAGAACCAGAACAAGCAACCAGATTTGGAATCCTCTTTAACGATTGGTTTCTCGTTTCTCCCTATTTTCCAATCTCCACTGCCGACGTAGCTACAAGCTCCTTCGGTCTGGCTCTTCTATATACTGATGAGGCTATGTCAGGGAACATAGTGAAGGTGTTCTCAGCAGCTGATGAAATTGGAAGGGAACTGGAGAAAGAACTTAAAGTGAAATACTTGGGAACTGACCTATCTCTCTCGCCTTGGATGGAGAAAAGTGTAGGAGAGATAATAGAGAAGAGAAGCGATACTATGTTCAATATATCAAACATATGGGCAGTACATGAAATAAACCGTGAAATAACTGAATCTGCTATTCTGTCAAAGGTGAAGCCTTTAGGCTTTTCTGAACTTATGTTACCAGTTGCTGAAGATAACCTGCTGAGGGAAAGGGCAGAAGAGGGAAAATTGACGTTGAAGGAGTTGCTGGAATTGACGTTTGTATGTGCAGCTGGAATTGACATGATATCCCTACGTAGAGATAGGAAGACTTTCCTTGACCTGATTAAAGCATTATACTCAATAAGACTCACTAAAATGAGACCAATAGGTATGAGAATAGTACCAAGCAACGGCGAAAAAGTACATGTTAAGGAGTTTGGTGATATTCCTGAAGTTAAAGTAATATAGGCTAAGTTTAAACTACTTTTATATACCTTGTATTTTACTATACATAATAGAGTGGACTTATATGGAAGTCAGAAGAGTTCAGAAGTTTGGCAAATCTACGCTAATGGTATCTTTACCTGCCGACTGGGTAAAAGAAGTCAGCTTGTCTGCAGGGGAAAGCGTCTATTTGGAAGTAGACGAGGACGGGAGCTTAAAGGTTTACCCTCCTAATCTCAAGTCCGAGTCCAACAGCAGGGAAGTGAAAATAACCCTTTCTGGTCAAGTTCAGCCTGAGGTTGTGAGCAGAGCTGTATACTCTCTTTATATCCTAGGTATAGATAAAATAGACATTTCATCAAAGGATGGTATAATTGGAGAAGAGACGATGAGGAAGATAAAGGAAGCATCAAGGAATCTTATTGGGCTAGAAATAATAACGCAGACAGTAGATAGTATTCAGATACAGTCCTTTCTAGACCCGACAAAATACAGCATTAGTAGCTTGATAGCCAGGCTCTCAAATTCCATAAAACAGATGCTTCACTACCTAGACTTAGGCATAAAGGAATCGAGCAGGACGTTCCTGCAAGAAGTGATAGAGCTAGAGAAGGAAATAGACAGGCTCTACTACCTAGCCCTGAGACAGCTCCTGTTAGCCCAGATAAACAGAAGCCTAGCTTACATGATAGGAGTGAAAAGGATTCAGATAATAGGAAACAGGATACTGATCAAATCAATAGAAGAGGCTGCGGATGAGATAAGCGAAGCTGCAAGCGATCTCTTAGCTTTACACCCGGAGGACATGGAAGTCCTTAAGAACTTTTGGAATAAATTAAACATTTTCATAGAGCAGACCGCTGTAGTAATAGATCATACAGTCAAGGTGCTCTCTAAGGAAGACGTCATGTTAATAAATGAGGTAATGGAAGAACTAAGGACGCTAAGGAGAGTGCTCATCGCTGAAGCCTCGGAACTGGAGGATAAAATCATAGAAATAAAGTCACCCATCTTGGTATCTACAGTAAGATCTCTCAATCTAAGGCTCTATAATTCTATAAGGAGGATGGAACCTATAGTGGAAATAGCATTTAATAGGAGCATAGAGAATTTGAAAGAAATCCAATTGAGAGGTTAATTATTCCCATCAGGGTTCATAACTTTGAGCTGTGATATCACCTTCTCCCTTATCTGCATCGGAGATGGGAGCTCGCGAACTAGCTTTCCATCCTTCATGTAAGGCTTCAGTAGAGGTTCACATCCATCTACAGCTTGATCTAGAAGGACTATTTTATCTTCATTTCCACATCTGAACACCTGCTTAGCCCCAGGCCACTTCCCCCTTTTCGTGAAGGGTGTCCATTTTCCTCCTTCGTACTTCTCTACTATGTCAGCACTGAAGTCGATGCTTGGTGGAAAGGCTACGGAAGTACCTATCCCGAAACCATCGACGACGTCGCGAAGCTCCATCACGTCCTTCTCATCCAGACCTCCACTAGCGATTATCTTTACCTTGGTAAAACCATTTATGTCTAAGGTCCATCTTATCTCCTTGATGATCTTCTTGAAGTTACCCCTTCTGCTGGAGGGAGTATCTAACCGTATACCGTAAAGTCTCTCTTTTAATGTGAGGGCTGCCTTCAATGCCTCGTTCCTTTCGTCATCGAAAGTATCTACTAGAACTACCCTGGGAACATCAGGTTCAACGGATTCGTCAAAGGCCTTCCATGCAGTAACGTTGTCCCCCACTGACAGCATGAGTGCGTGGGGCATGGTTCCAGAAGGTCTGATTCCTATGTAGCGTTCGCTCATGAGTCCTGACACTCCATCCATTCCTCCTATATAAGCTGCTCTGTCTGCCATTGGAGCAATGGCTGGATGTAGAGCCCTTAAGCCGAAGAAAGTCATCTGCTTGTCGATTGCCATAGACTTTATTCTAGCTGCTTTAGTTGCTATGCTGCTCTCATGCCTTAGAACGCCAAGTAGGGCAGTCTCTAATTTACCAAAGTCTAAGTAATTTCCCTCAATAATCATAACCGGTTCTATTTCCCTGAAGATTGTACCTTCATCCATCGCATAAACTGTAACGTTCCTACCTTCTAATAGCTTCAGGGCTTCCTCGAGACCCGAAAACACTCCCCAAGAATATCCATTTGGAAGTCCGTAACAGTGAAATTCCATTCTCACTCTGATGTCTTTTAAACCAAGATAGGTCAAAGCTCTGAACGTCCTATCAAAGTAGACATCTGTGATATCCCCATTCTTAATCTCCTCTTCTCCCGCAATGTAAAGCTTCATATTTACCTGAAAGTAAGTAATAGGATAATTTTTAAACCTTACATGGTAACTTAGATCGATTTAGAATGATTACTGCAAATATGGTACCTCCTGAAAAATTGATAGAAAAACTCTCAACTTACTTGAAGGAGAACAACATAGTAAACCCTCCAGAATGGAGCATGATAACTAAGACCGCGAGCTTCAAGGAGAGGATACCTGACAATCCGGAAGAATGGTGGTACGTAAGGACTGCATCTGTAATGAGAAGAATGTACATTGATACTTTCCTAGGTGTAGGTAAAAGCAAAGTAGTCTACGGCGGTCCTAAATCTAAGGGAAATAGACCTCCTCATTTCTCCAAGGCTCCCGGGCACTCTACCAGGTTGATCATGCAACAGTTAGAGAAAGCTGGTTTGGTTATCAAGACTAAGAGGGGAAGGATGTTGTCTTCTAAAGGAAGGTCATTAATGGATAGAATCTCATTGGACGCATTTAAGGAACTGGCAGAGTCTAACCCATCCCTTAAAGTATATATGGAGGGGTGACATGTACGTCTGATTACGACGACGAAGAGCTGAATGAGCTCCTAAGTAAAAGAGCAGCGGAGGAACAGAGGAGAGCAGAATCAGAAAAGAGGAAACAAAGTGAAATTGAGTCACAAAGAGAGGCTGCACTACGGGCTATCCTAACTCCAGAAGCTAGACAGAGGCTATCCAACATAAAACTAGTGAAGCCTGATTTCGCAAATTCCTTGAGTGACCAGCTCATCATGTTGGCACAAAGCGGTAGAATAAGAGTTCCCATAACTGACGACGACCTAAAGGCAATACTGAGCCAACTCACAGAACAAAACAGAAGAGATTTTAAGATACAAATCAGAGAGAGGGGATGGAATGAGCACGCATAAAAATTTGGGCAAAAAGCTCAGACTAGGAAAGGCAATGAAGAACAATGAGAGCGTACCAGTATGGGTCATATTGAGAACTAACGGAAAATATAAGTACAACTTAATGAGAAGAGACTGGAGAAGAAACGACCTAAAGGTGTAATAAATGAAGGAGAAGGATAATTTCGAGATGGTAATAAACCTTAGAAGAGCAGTAATGGGAAAAAGGAACGTCAGGAGCAGAAGGGCAATGCATATAATAAGAGATACTGTAGCTAGGCATTTTAACGCTGAGAGGGTAGTTCTCGATCCGATACTGAACCAAGTAGTCTCTATAAATGGAAGGGAAAAAATACAGAACAGAGTCACGATAGCAGTAACTAAAATTGGAGAAAAAACATTTCTAGTAAGACCCGTAATCAAGAGTGAATGAATCTGCAGAGAACAAGCATATTTGGGTCAGATAATATAGGAATTTATATTTTTACAAATAACAAATATTCTCTAGTTCCACGTGGTACCGACAAGAAACTGATTGAGGCCATAAACGAAAACCTAGAAACTGAAGTGATAGAAACTCAGATATCTGGAACTTTCTTGTTGGGTGTTTTCATAGCTGGAAATGACAACGTTATTCTGCTTCCCAAGACATCAACGGACGAAGAGGTGTCCTTCTTGAAGAAAGAGTTGAAAGACTGCAGGGTCGAGGTTTTCGATTCTAGGGTAACCGCTTTCGGAAATACGATTTTAATTAATAACAAGGGTGCTATTGTATACCCAGACTTTACAGATACTGAAGTGAAGTTCCTCAAGAAAATAACTGGCATTGATGATGTAGAGAAAGGTTCAATAGCCAACATAGTGAGCGTCGGCGCGGTAGGTGCAGTAAACGATAAGGGAGGGCTAGTTCATATAGATGCAACAGAAGATGATATAAAAAGACTTGAAAGGGTTTTTAAGGTGAATTTTGATATAGGTACAATAAATTTTGGAAATACTTTCATAAAAAGCGGTTTAGTGTTAAACAATAAAGGAATACTTATAGGTTCGAGTACAACTGGACCAGAGATTTTAAGAATACAAAAAGCATTTGGTGATTGAAATGTCAGAAATAAAAACATTTCTGGTAAAGGGCATAGCTCTATTTGGAGAATCTCATTATCCAGTAAGGCAAAAGTTCGTTAAGTATGTGAGAGCATTAAGCGAGAATCAAGCAAAGGAAATAATATATTCAAACTTTGGCAGTAAGAACAAGATAAAGAGGAAGAACATTAAAATAGAAGAGATAAAGGAAGTAGATCCAAATTCTATAAATGATAAGAGAATAAAGGATCTTATGCAATTAGATCATATAGTAATCTAAAAAGGTGACTAATAATGGCAGATCAGAATAGAGAGATGCAAGTCTCCTTGGAGGACTTGTTAGCACAAGCAGATTATCTAAAAAGATACATTGATATGCTACAAAAATCTATAGCTGACCTAACAGATTCACTTGCGTCTATAGAATCGGCGAAGCAGTTTTTAGATAACATCAATGAAAAAGGGGATCAATTGATTACGGTGGACAGGAAAGGCTTCCTACTGATTAAAGGTGAAGTTAAGGACAACTCAAAGGTAACTTTGAATATAGGTCTAGGATACTATGCAGAAGTTTCTCCAGATCACGCAAAGAAGTTCCTTGACAGTAGGAAGGACGAGGTCAATAAAGCTCTTCAAGGTATGATAGCGGAAAGGGATAAGGCTGCTACTGCCTACTATCAGATAGCCGAGATTCTTGAAAGGGCGCAGGCAGAACAGCCAAGGTGATTCTCCTGTTTCGATAAATTAAAAAAAGCTTTTTCTAATTTTGTAGGAAAGTTCAAGGAAGAACCTGAAAAACCTCAGGAGACACCCCAAAATCAAGCAGTTTCCCAATCACCTCGAGAAAAGGAAGCTCCAAAAGTTGAGGAAAAAACCTCAATTGAAGAAGAAAGCCATATTGAATTAGATAATGTATCAAGAAACGAGCAGAAAGATCTTCCCAAGGAGGTAAGCAAGGAGGTCCCGCAAACAACGGAACAGCCCAACCCTTCAACGCAGAATTCCACAGAAGTTAAAGCGGGAGATAACGAAGTCGAGAAAGAGACCAGCATAACTGGAACCGAAAGAAAGGACGAAAAGAAAAGGACGGGATTTTTCGATATCTTTAGATATAAAGAGATAAAAGAAAAGGACGTAGAGGACCTAATAGAGGAGCTCCGGTATCAGCTATTAGAAAGCGACGTAACATACGAGGTAACCGAGAAATTGCTTGATGATATAAAGAAAGCTATAGTCGGGAAGAAAATAAGGCGAAGTGAAGATCTGGAGCAAACAGTTATGGATACACTAAAAAAATCTATAGAAGAAATTTTAACAAAAAATGAAAATATAGATATAATAAAAATAATAAAAGAGTCTCAAAGGCCTTTCGTTATAGTTTTCTTCGGTGTCAATGGTGTAGGAAAAACCACAACAATAGCGAAGTTCATTTACATGCTGAAGAAGAACGGATTAACGTGCATAGTATCAGCCTCTGACACTTTCAGGGCCGCCGCCCAAGAACAACTTGCGATACACGCACAGAAACTCGAAGTACCTATGGTTAAGGGAAAATATGGTGGCGACCCTGCTGCAGTGGCTTTCGATGCGATCCAATCAGCTAAGAGTAGAAACATAGACGTAGTCCTTGTCGACACAGCAGGAAGAATGAATACTGATGCAGACCTAACCAATGAACTGAGAAGAGTTATGAAGATAGCTAAGCCTAATTTTAAGATATTGGTTTTGGACTCGTTGGGAGGGAACGACACGCTTGAACAAGCTAAGTATTTTGAGAACGCTATTGGTTTCGATGCTGTGATACTTACGAAAGTGGACGCTGACGCTAAAGGAGGAGTTGTCCTTTCCTTAGCTTACGAGCTAAAGAAACCTGTTATATTCCTGGGTGTAGGTCAGGAATACGAGAACTTAGAGCCTTTCTCAGCTCAGTGGTTCATCGATAGGCTATTCAGTAGTTAAACTAATATTCTATAATTCAGTATCCTTTACTATATGTCAAGTAAATCTACGCCAAAAAGCAAACAGAACGCAGGCTCAAAAGGCAAGGGTAGCAGCAACTTTGTCGTAGCATGGTTTCAGCATAGAAGGGAAGATTGGAACAGAATAATTACAGTAGCAAAGAAACCTGATAAAGAAACTTACAAGTTCAACCTGAGAATTACAGGTTTAATTATATTGGTTGTTGGGTTGTTAGCTTTCGCTATACAAGCAATAATGGCCTACGTTGTAGGGTGAGTCAATGGAAAGGCCCAAGATGAGAAACTACTATGCAGTCAAGGTCACTGGAGGCCAGGAAATCAACGTGGCCCTCATGTTAGAAGAGAGAATAAAGACCAACAACTTGTCTGAAATATATTCTATTTTGGTGCCACACTCTCTAAAAGGATACATCGTTATTGAGGCTGGAGGTCCTCATATAGTGAAATTGTTGATAAATGGAATCAGGAACGTAAAGGGATTAGCGCAGGGCCTTTTAAATAAGAACGATGTAGCTAAGATGATTTCCTCTAATTTGGTAAAGGTTAAACTAGAAAAGGATCAGATGGTAGAGATTAATTCCGGACCGTTCAGAGGAATGCAGGCACAAGTTGTAAGGGTAGAGGAGGAGAAAGGAGAGGTAGTGTTAAATATTCTAGAATCTGCTTTTCCTTTGACAGTAACCGTGCCCATAGATCAAGTTAAAGTTTTAAAGAGGTGAAAAATGTGCCCACTAAAACCATAAAGATTATGGTAGAAGGAGGAAATGCGAAGCCAGCCCCACCGTTGGCTCCAGCTCTATCTCAACTTAAGCTTAACGTTGGAGAAGTAGTAAAGAAAATTAATGAGGCAACAGCCCAGTTTAAAGGAATGAGCGTCCCAGTCAGCGTAGAAGTTGATACTAATACAAAGAAATATACAGTATCTGTAGGAATTCCTACAACTACCGCTTTACTGTTGAAGGAAGCGGGTGCTAATGAACCTTCCGGAGACACAGCCCATAAGAAGATAGGTAACGTGAGCATTGAGAGTATAGCGAAGGTTGCGTTAATGAAGAAGCCATCCATGACATGCAAGAGCGTCAAGAGTGCCGTGAAGAGCTTGTTGGGTTCAGCCCACGAAATAGGGATCACAGTTGACGGAAGAGATCCAAAGGAGATGGTAAAGGAAGTTGATGAAGGAAAGTTTGATGAAGTGTTAAATAAGTATGAAGAAAAGTGGAATGGTGAAACTCAATGATAGTCGCGAAAGAGAAACTGGCAGAAGCTATAGGCAAAGCTTTGGAAGAGGAAAACAAAACTAAAAGAGAATTTAAACAGAGCGTTGATATGATAGTTACTTTCAGAGACGTTGACATGAAGAGAGGAGACATAAAACTAAGAGAAGTAGTAAGTTTACCTAAACCACCGTCAAAAGAAAGGAAGGTTTTAGTTGTTCCCACTTTCGAGCAAACAGAATATACAAAGAAAGCAGAACCTAACCTACTTTTGCCTAAGGACGAACTACAGAAGCTCCAAGGAAATAAGAGGGCAATTAAGAAAATAGCAACGCAAAACGATTGGTTCCTGATTGCTCCTGATTCCATGGCATTAGCCGGGCGTATACTTGGACCGGCTCTAGGTCCAAGAGGGAAGTTTCCTACTCCCCTACCTGGTGCAGCTGACGTAACTGAGTACGTAAACAGATACAAGAGATCCACTTTGCTGAAAACTAAGGATCAACCTCACGCGCAAGCCCTCATAGGATTGGAAGATCAGAAACCCGACGACTTAGCAGAGAACTCTTTGGCTGTGTTAAGTGTGATAGAAACTAAAGTCTCCAACGCCTTATCGAAAGTAGGAAATATTTATATAAAGACCACCATGGGTAAGCCAATTAAAGTAAGCACAAGGTGATGACAAATGGCAATGGAAGTACAAGAAAAGAAAATAGCAAAGTGGAAGATAGATGAAGTAGAGGAACTCACTGAAGAACTAAAGAGAAACAAGACCATAATTATAGCCAGCTTAGAGGGGTTCCCTGCAGACAAACTTCACGAAATAAGGAAACAGTTGAGAGGAAAAGCAACAGTAAGGGTTACCAAGAATTCCTTATTTGGAATCGCAGCTAAGAACGCTGGTATAGACGTAAGCAAGTTAGAGAAATACCTTACTGGACCAAATATTTTCATTTTGACTAATGACAATCCATTTACTTTCTCTATATTCTTCGATAAATTTAAGTTAAAGAGGTTCGCTAAAGCCGGAGACATAGCAGAAGAGGAAGTTATGATACCAGCAGGAGATACAGGATTTGCAGCGGGTCCTGTGTTAAGCACCTTCGGAAAGCTCAAGATAAAGACGAGAGTGCAAGAAGGGAAAATATTCGTAGCTGAAGATACTGTAATAGCTAAGCCGGGTTCCAAGATACCCGATGACGCAATTCCGATACTCCAGAAATTAGGCATAATGCCAGTCTACATCAAGTTAAGCCTAAAGAGCGCTTACTATGAAGGGTTACTAATACCTGCAGAGGAGATGAAGATAGACCTAAATGAATATACTAACAACATAGCCAAAGCCTACCAGGAATCAATGGCAGTAGCTGTGGAGATAGCATACCCAGTTCCAGAAGTATTGAAACTGACATTAGGAAAAGCTTACAGGAACGCAATGGCTTTAGCGGCAGAGAGCGGCTATGTAACGTCAGAGACTGCAGAACAAGTATTCTCCAGAGCTATGGCAAAGGCATATGCATTAGCTTCAGCACTAGAAGGGAAAGTTGATCTGGGAATAAACGTTCCAAAGGCTCCTGCACAAGCACCAGCAGAGGAGAAGAAAGAGGAGAAGAAGGAAGAAGAGGAGAAGAAGGGACCAAGCGAGGAGGAAATAGGAGGTAGCATTTCCTCCTTGTTTGGGTAAGCTTAAATATCACATGTAACAACTTCATAAGAGTGAAATAGGTATGGAATACATATACGCTAGTTTGCTTCTCCACGCTTCAAAGAAAGAAATATCAGAAGATAACCTAAAGGCAGTACTAACAGCCGCAGGAATACAAGTTGATGATGTAAGGGTCAAGGCAGTAGCTGCAGCATTGAAAGAAGTGAATATAGAGGAAGTCCTGAAGAATGCTTCTACGATGCAAGTTGCAGCTGTAGCAGCTCCTGCACAAGCACCAGCAGAGGAGAAGAAAGAGGAGAAGAAGGAAGAAGAGGAGAAGAAGGGACCAAGCGAGGAGGAAATCGCTGGAGGTCTGGCTTCCCTCTTCGGATAAAGTGAAGCCAAAAATTCTTTAACCATCTCCGTTCTTTTCTTTTCTAATGCAAATCAGTGAAAGCGAGTATTCTCTCAATTTTTTCAAAGAAAGAGATTATCTTAGAAGAACTTGTAAGTCGTGTAAGACTCCATTCTGGAGTAAGGATAAGACAAAGGAAGTATGCTCAGACATTCCTTGTACGGACTATTATTTCTTTGATATACCTATAAAGAGTAAACCCCTGTCTGTACGAGAAGCAAGGGAGAAGTTTATATCATTCTTTCAAAGAAATGGCCATACACCAATCAAGCCGAAGCCAGTCCTGGCCAGATGGAGAGAGGACTTATATCTAACCATAGCGAGCATAGTGGATTTTCAACCTCACGTCACAAGCGGGCTAGTTCCTCCTCCTGCTAACCCTCTAGTAGTGAGTCAGCCAGCGATAAGGTTGGAAGATATAGACAACGTAGGAGTAACGTTCGGAAGGCATTTGACCACGTTTGAAATGGCTGCACATCACGCTTTCAATTATCCCGATAAAGAAATCTATTGGAAGGAGAAAACTGTAGAGTTGGCAACCAGGTTCTTTACAGAGGAAATGGGGATACCTGAGGAGGAACTGAACTTTAAGGAATCTTGGTGGGAAGGAGGAGGTAACGCAGGACCGTGTTTGGAAGTAACAGTGGGAGGATTAGAACTTGCAACCTTGGTATTCATGCAATATAAGAAAGAAGAAAACGGTAAATATTCTCCCTTATCCCTCAGAATAGTCGACACTGGATACGGAGTTGAGAGACTGGCATGGGTAACTCAGAAGACCCCAACGGCTTTCCATGCAATTTATGGAGACCTAGTTTACAAGTTCTTCAAGAGAATAGGAGTCGATTACGTAGATGAAACCATGTTCAAGGAGGCTTCAAGACTTGCAGGAAAGATAGATCCTGATAACCCTGAAACAATAAAGAAACATAGGGAAGCTGTAGCAAAAGAAATAGGAGAAGACGTCAAAGTAGTAGACGAGGAGCTCACTAGAGCTGCTAGGGTATTCCAACTCCTTGATCACTCCAAAACCGTCGCATTGATGTTAGGAGATGGTTTAGTACCGTCTAACTCAGGAGAAGGTTATCTAGGTAGGCTAGTTATGAGGAGAGCTATGAGAGTAGCTAAGTTACTGAGATCCGACATCAGGTTCTACGAGCTAGTTCGGGAGCAAATAAACTTCTGGGGAGAGGACTTCCCGCAACTCATCAAGAACAAGGACTATATCCTTGACGTAGTAGAAAACGAACAGAACAAGTTTGAGGAACTTTACTCTAAGGTTCCCTCAATAGCATCAAGCTTGTCCAAGAAAGGCGTGTCCACAGAAGATTTGATTCAGATCTACGACTCCAACGGGGTTCCTCCAGATATGCTTTCCGAGGAGTTGAAAAAGAGAGGCGTTGAAATCCAGATCCCAGATAACTTCTATGCACTCGTAGCCAGGAGGCATCAGTCTGCACCGATAAAAGGAAAAGAGAAAGCCAAGCTTCCCACCGAAGTCGTGAAAGAGGTAAGGGGATTACAAGCTACAGAGAAGCTGTACTATCAGGACCAGTACCAAAGGGAATTTGAGGGAAGAGTAGTCAAGGTAATTAACGGAAAATATGTAGTCTTAGACAGAACTACTTTCTACCCAGAAGGAGGAGGACAGATAGGAGATAGAGGTACGTTATACCTACCTGAAGGTGAAGTGCATGTCATTGACACCCAGAAAGTTGGAGACGTAATAGTCCACATTTTGGATAGAGAGGTCAAAATACAGGAGGGAACCTCAGTCAAGGGTACAATAGATTGGGAGTCCAGGTTTAGAACAATGAGACACCACACGGTGACCCATGTGATTCTAGCGTCAGCTAAGAAATTACTGGGAGAACATGTATGGCAAGCCGGAGCTGAGAAAACTCCTGAGAAAGGTAGGCTTGACATAACTCACCACAAGATGCTCACGGCAGACCAAGTAAGGGAAATAGAGGCTATGTCTAACCACATAATAAATGACCACAGGGAGGTTAAGGCAATACACTTGAGCAGAACCGAAGCCGAGACTAAATACGGTGACTCTATATACGAAGGTGGAGTTCCGAACACCCCAACTGTTAGGTTACTGGAAATTAAAGGATGGGACGTGGAGGGATGTGGAGGGACTCATGTCAGAAACACCTCAGAGATAGGAGGTGTGAAAATCGTTAAAGCTGAAAAGATCCAAGATGGTGTAATAAGGCTAGAATACGTCGCCGGAGACAGAGTTTCAGAATATGCAAATAGGCTTGAGGATTCACTAAATAGGGTTGCAAAAATGGTAGACACAGCACCAGAGCAGTTAGAGGGGAGAATGTCACGTTTGATAGAGGAGAGAGCCAAGCTTGAGACTGCGCTTCAAGAATACAGGAGAATGTACATAAAGGAAATAGTAGAGAGAACGGAACCAGAGAAAATAGGTGACGTCTATCTGTATGTTTTCACCCCCATAGACCAGGAGATAACCAAGGATATCATGAAGTACTTCACTTCTGGGAAGAAGAGTATAGCGTTAGCAATTCTGGGGAATAGGGTGGAAATAGCTAGCTCTGCTGATATAGATCTACAAAATGTTATAAATGAACTGAGAAAAGCCGGCGCTAAGGGAGGAGGTAAGGGAACCTTTGCAAGCTTCTCTATCAAAGAGAGCGGAAGCGTAGTTGACATCATCAGAAAGTCGCTTAAATGAAGCGATCCAAGATTACAAGTTCCTCCTAAATAGAGGTTACAGCAGACAAGTATCCTTATACGTCTTAACTTCGAGATACCTACTCTCTGAGGAGGAAAGGCTAATCCTATATAGATGTGTCCATAGTGACCAAGAGATCGCCAGGATAAAGAAGAGAGAAGAAGAGAGCAAAAACGATTCATTCAAGAAGGTATTGGTAGATGGATTTAACTTAGCTTTTTCTGTGATTTCTCTTTCGTTCGGTGAAGCGTATACTTGCGACGACGGTTATATAAGAGACGTAGGAATGGGTAAATTCAAGAAAGAGAAGAACCTAATCATCTCCGCATTAACTATTTTAAACGAACTTTGTTTCTCAATGAACAAAGAATGTACTTTCGTGCTGGATGCACAGGTCAGCAAAAGCGGAGAGATAGCCAAACACATGCAAGTCGTAGGAGCTAGAACTGTCCTATCTAAGACTGTTGATTCATTTTTGATAAATTCTGACAGCTTAGTGGCTTCAAACGATTTCCTCATTTTGATGAAAGCGAAAAGGATTATCAATCTACTTTCTGAAAGCACGAATCTAGCAAAGCACGTGATAGACATTAACTCAATTAAATTCCACATATAATTATCTTGGCGTGAGCTGAGAGGAAGGTCTCGCGATAAAGATGAACTTCAGGAGGAGTTCCGTGCAATATTCTGCTCATAGCAACTACCAGCTTAGTAATTCCCATCTGGAAGCCTTAAAGTGATGTCAATACGATACGTCTCTCCGTCAGTTCCGGTTTAGACATTGTCTATCTCATATTAGATCTTCTAGGTCGAACAAACTTAAGAGCTTCTATTTGTCGGCAAAAAGAATGAAACAGGAACTAATGTGATGGATGGTTCGTACTTTAGCCTTCACTGTATAAAAACACATGCCACTTCAAATCTGAAAACATAAGGTGGCGGACCCGGGGGGATTTGAACCCCCGACCCTCGACTTAGGAGGCCGGCGCTCTGTCCTAGCTGAGCTACGGGTCCACGCTAGGACTAATTACTCTTTAGATGTGTCTATTTTTATTTCTTTTGCATGTTCGATAGAACACTTCAGCAAGAAAACATAACGGAAAAGAGCGAGAGTATTATTTATTTTTAAAATTAAGCTATTTACACTCAATTATAAACTTTTTAAAGTTTCTTATGAAGGAACTATCATGAGTCAAAACAAACCTAATCCTGGCCCTCTAGGGTTGTCTGGGTTCGCCCTAACTACACTAATATTAAGCTTGTATAATGCGGATATCCTCCACGGAAGTCCTTCAAGCGTATTTGGATTAGCTATATTTTATGGAGGTTTAGCTCAAATAATTGCCGGAATTCTGGAACTGAAAGAAGGTAATAACTTCGGCTACGTAGCTTTCTTCACCTACGGTGCGTTTTGGGAATGGTTCTTCTTCACAGCGTCTGGACTTTCTGGTCCAACCCCAGCTTCTGGAATAGGAGCCGTTCTAATAGGCTTCGGTATATTCACTTTTGTGATGTGGATCGCAACTTTCAAATCTAACTTATCCTTATTCTTAACTTTTCTGCTTCTATGGATAACTTTCTTCCTTTTAGGGGCTGGTGCAATAGATAACTCAATAACATTAACTCATGCGGGCGGAATAATTGGCATACTGACTGCAATAGTCGCTTGGTATACTGGGTTAGTACAAATTGTAGCTCCTTCTCTTGGAGTTAAAGCTCCTTTAGGAAGAGCTCCGCTAAGTTAAATCTATTTTCTCTCTTATTTATTTCAATTTATTTTTTATTATCACAATAATTTTTATTTAGGTTCTAATTACATGATCCCAGATCCTTACATAAATTTACGGCATCCTCGTACAAGGTTAGGAACATCTCTGCTTTCTCCTTTGTTATTCCGTCTATAACATCATAATTGAGATACCTCTTTAGGAGAAGAAGTTCTTCCATTTTTTCTTTGTTTCTAGAAAGGAAACTTTTTATTATCTGACTATACTCTGCCCTTCTGCCAATGAAGTTAAGCATAGAATTTACATCCCTAGTGTAAATGTATGACTTTGTCTTATCTCTAACTATCCCTTTTATAAGATAAGGTATACCATAAAATACCATAATTGATGCTTGCTCGTATAGTTTCTGAGATACTAAAAGCCTTGCAGCTTCAAGATAATAAATTCCTTTCTCTATGAGAGGATCCATAAAAGAAACACAAACTAAAAAATACTTAAAATAGACGCTCAGAAGGTTATAGGAGTATAGCCTTCTGATACCTTCTTCACTGTTTCTACTCCTCCCATTACTCCCTTAATTCCGTCAGTGTAAAGCATCTGCTCACTGAGTCCCAAGTTTTTGACTGATACAGTACAGTAAGACAATTCAACTCCTGCTGACTTCAGACCCTCTATCTGCTTTGACATTTGTTGAAAGTACATTGCGTCCTTCATTAAGATCTCCACTCCTCTTCCGAGAAACATCAAAGATACGTCAGCACCTGCATTCTTCTTTGCGCCCATAGCAAAATTTATTCCCATATTTACCCTATTCATATCGTCTTTTCCAGCAGTTAAAATAACGAAGATTTTTGCCATAACGAAAGGTGATTTTTTATCGTTTAAAACGTTTTCTTTATAGAAAGAGGTTTAACTTGATAAAATAGAGAACAAGCTTTTTATGTAATATATCAATAAATCATTTAGGTCAGCGGGAGTGCCCGAGCGGTTAAGGGGGCGGACTCAAGACCCATTGAGAGATCCGCTGGCGAAGGCCATCCGGGGTCCGAATCCCCGCTCCCGCACCTTATAGACTTATGTAAAAATCCATTTTTACGTTGATATATTATTCTGGGCTAAAATATTAAAAATACTACATCTTTCTATAAGAAAACATATAAATCAACTTGCAAGAATAATCAAAGAACTATCAAGATAAAAGGCAAAAATATCATCAATAGTTTATTTTTATCTTTTTTCCTCTTTCTATGCTTTTTTATTACATAATATTCACATCTTCTTTAGAACTAAAGACGTCAAGGTAGATTTGACTCCTTTTACGGATCTTACGTTCTCTATAATTTGATTTAGTTCTACTGTATCATTAGCTTCAACTTTCATCAAAATGTCGTAATCTCCAGATATCTCCATTACCTCCTTTACGCCTTGGAGTACAGAAAGCCTCCTTGTTACAGCTGTAGTATAGACGTTAGATTCACATAAGACCCAAACCAACGACTCAATCTTCTCTGGTGGCCTAGGCTTCAGAACTCTCCCAGTAACTTCTTCGGCTATCTCTAGAAGATCTACGTCCCTAAAGAATTTAGTGTTCTGATTAGCCTTAATCTTTGCGAGAACTTGGTCTATCTCTTGTTCTGAAAGATTTACTCCTAGCTTCTCAAACCTGTCCTTCAAAGCGTGTTTTCCAGTGTACTTGTCGATTACATAATCCCTAGACCTACCGAAGGTCTCCGGAGGCATGAACTCATAGGTTCTCGGGTCGTTAAGTATACCTGCAACATGGATTCCTGCCTTATGCATGAATGCGTAGTCCCCTGTAACGGGGTAGTTCGGAGGCATAGGTATTCCGCTGTACTTCTCCACCAAAGTAGACACTTGTTGTAACCTATCGAGTTTTATCACATCTATCCCGAAATGGTACTTTACAGCTGCTGCTACTTGCTGCAATGGTGTTATCCCAACTCTCTCTCCTAATCCATTAACCGTAGCGTGAATAATTGTAGCCCCGCCCTCCACTGCCGCGAGGGAATTAGCGACCGCAAGTCCCACATCATTATGGGCATGGATGTCAAATTCCACGTTCGGTACCTGGGCTACCAAGTTACTGAACAGCTCTCTAGTCTTGGAAGGATAAAGTATGCCTACTGTATCTGCTATGCCTATCCTATCCGCACCGGCGTCCCTCGCCGTTCTGGCCACTTGAACTAGATAATCGAAGTCTGTCCTTGTAGCGTCTTCAGCGGTGAACCTGACGTTTACACCGTGGCTCTTAGCGTAACTTATCACTTCTGAAATTGTGGAGAGCGCTTCTTCCCTTGTAGCGTGATGCTTCGCCTTAAGGTGGATCTCACTAACTCCGTAAAATATGGCTATTCTATCCACTTCCAGCTCAGCAGCCACTTCTACGTCTCTCTTTACTGCTCTGCTATGCCCTACTATCTCAGACCTTATTTCGCCGTCCTTTCTTAACCTCATTATTCTCTTTATCCCTTCATAGATATCAGGAGAAACTGCCGGGTGACCAGCTTCTATCATCGAGACTCCTACTTCAGACATCGTCTTCGCTATCTCTACTCTCTGATCTACCGTGAAAACTACTCCTGGAGTCTGCTCTCCTTCTCTTAAAGTAGAATCTAGTATGCCTACTTTCATGATAAGTACTACTCATTGACGAGGATTTTAAACGATAACGTAAAAGATAGTTCTAACCTCGTACTACAAAACGGAACTTTTTATCAATTCAGCTACATTCTCAAATCCTAGTTTAGGGCTAAATTTCTCAAGTGCCCTGAATATAACCTCGTATAGCTCCTTGTTCGACTTGATCTCATCTACGTTATTTGCAAAGACATAGATGATCGCTGTCCTTACGTTGTCTGTCTTCTTGAGTTCCTCCTCTATTGAGTCGAGTATTGAAGTGATCCTGGAAACGTCTACCTTACCCTTGTATTTCCTAAGCGTCACAAACTCCTGCTCATCTAAGACTGACATTTACATCACTCTGGAATTACAATAGATCCTATGGCTTTATTCTCTTTGATTAAGCTTGTTAATGCAGAGATGTTCTTGTAATTCATGACTATTACCTGAATCTTTGACCTCTGAATTATCTTCATTGACATGGGATCTAGAAGCTCATATGTTCCAGCCTTAACTGACTGACTGCTCTCTAGAATCTCCCTCAATCTGGAAAGTGTAAGTTCTTTCAACATCACTGCATCAGCGTGATCCCGAGGATCTTTGTCGTATACTCCATCTACGTTCGTAGCTACAACAAGCTTACTTGCGCTAATTGCCTCAGCTACTAGCGCTGCTACAGCAGCAGTAGACTGCCCGGGTTGAAAACCTCCTGTAACTACGACCTTACCTGAGCTCCATTTCTCGACGAAGTCTTCTAGACTATCAGGCACCGCAGGATAAGCTAAATCCCCCAAAGCAAAGGCTATAAGGTTCGCGTTGAGCCTAGAAGCCCATATCCCAAGAAGATCGAGATAGGACTCATTTAACTTCAGTTCCCTTCCTAACTTTATGTATTTCCTTGCGTTACCTCCACCCCCGCTAACTATACCTATTCTATATGATCCAGCTAGGGATGATACAACTTGTCTGAGGAATGAAATGTTAGCTGAAGCGTCATTCTCGTCAAAAAACTTTCCGCTTATTTTTATAACAATAGATGGTCTAAACTCCATCATTAAAATCAAAAATAGGTTATATTAAAGTTTAAACAGGGTAGTCGTCTGGTAGCTTATGCCTGAAATACTTGCCTGATTCTGGATCCTTAAATAACCCTATCTTCACTCCTTTCCTTCCCTTTGGAGCCAAGGTCCACGTCTTCTCAGGTATAAGCTCTGCTTCCTTCCCTCCCGGTGTCCTTACTTTCACTTTCTTACTAGATGCCATCTACAAATCACTGATAGAGATTCTTCAGACACTTTTATAAACGTTTCTATACTTTACGTAATGTCAGATCGCTTTAGTCCTTCAAGGGTAATATTGAAGGATTCCTATAGCACATAAGGAGAAGATCCACCATCAATCAGAATAGATGAACCGGTCACATACCCTCCGTATTCACTCGAAAGGAAAACGAGGAGACTTCCCAAGTCTTTCTCCGGGTCACCTATCCTGCCTACTGCAATAGGAGAGAGAACTTCCCTTTTCCATAACTCATCATAACTTTCGTTCTTGCGCTCAGCTATCCTCTTGAGACTTCTTTCTGCCCCTGGTGTTGGAAAGCTTCCCATGAGGACTGTGTTAACTGTGATCCCATTCCTTCCTTCATCCTTCGAAAGGATCTTCGATAGTTGTATCACTGGAGATCTTGATACATCAGCTAAAGTGAAGTGTGATTGCGGGCTCTTCACAGTCCATGAAGAGAGGAAAAATATCCTTCCATAACGTTGACGTCTCATGAAAGGAAGAAGTCTCTTTAAAATCTGAATTGGACCTTCTAAGTACATGCGGACTGAATATTCCCAGTCTTCCATAGTTGTCTCATCAAAGTAAGAGGGTTCGTTAGTAGGATTCCCGAAGTTGAAGATCAACACGTCTATACCTCCCATCAGGTCTATAATTTGTCTCAGTCCAGCTTCGATTGAGTGGTAATCAGTTAGATCCATCTGCACTCCCCAAACTGAGGGAAAAATCGAACTCTTCAGCTCTGAGACAGTCTTATCCAAATTCTCCTTATTCCTTGAGGAAATTATCACTTTGCATCCCTCTTTGAGGAAAGCTCTTGCTACACCTTTCCCTATCCCGCTGCTTGAGGCAGTAACAAGCACCCTTTTGCCTGATATATCTATTCTCATTAAGAAGAAAAACAAAAATAAGGATTAAAAAATCGCGTCAGGCTTTCTTTGAAAATCTCCTGAAGACTTCATATACTGAACAGAAATCGTCCTCTGATAACCCAAGCGACTCCGCAATTCTGTAAAACTGTAAAGCCAAAGACGACATCGGCGTAATTATTGATTTCGATGTTGCCTCACCTTGAATTATCTCAAGGTCCTTCCTCATGTGTTTCGTTGCGAATTGGGTTGAATAGTCCTGAGATACGAGTTTTGGGACCTTCAGGTCCGTTGTTGGAGACCTAGCGCTACTTAGTTTAGTAAGAACCTCCTCCACTTGTTGTTTTTCAAGTCCGGCTGTGACCCCGAAATTAAATGCTTCTCCTATAGCTACAACGTAAGCACCCAGGAGAAGGTTGTTTACGAGCTTTGCGTAGAGTCCAGACCCGTTCTTCCCCATGTAAATTACTGTAGACGCCGTAGATTCAAGAATAGGCTTAATATCGTCAAACTTCTCCTTAATTCCCCCAACCATTACAACGAGCTTCTTCTGCTCTACCATTATTGACGTTCCTATAACCGGGGCATCTAACATGAACCCGCCATTTTCCTGAATTTTTCTAGACAAAGCAATACTTAACTTAGGAGATATTGTTGACATGTCTACGATTGTCTTCCCTTTAGAACGCGGGATCACTTTCTCTATCGTGGTGCTTACAGCGTTATCATCACTTAACATTGTTATTATAACGTCACTGCTCTCAACTATCTCGTCTATTGACTTGAACGCTTTCACTCCAAACTCTTTTTCGAATTTTATACTCTTTTCTTCAGATCTATTATAAACTCCGTCCAATTTGCCTTCTTTTGCTAGGTTCGCACCTATTCTATACCCCATTACACCTAGACCGATTAGCCCTATTTTCATACTACATATTCTCTTTCCTCATGTATAAATCAGCAACCTTGCTAAGCCTCCCCTTGTATGAGACTAAGTCAATAAAGAGGATCTGTTCGTCCTCTAGAGCTTCTCTAACCTCCTCAGGAGAGTTAGCGTCTACAAAGACATCATATAGTTTGTCGTAAACTTTAACCCATCCTTCCTTTGGGTTGTTAGAATACACCATTACCCTGTATCTCCTTTTAGGTTTCATAGAGACTATTAATGATAGATCCCTTCTGGTTATCTTTGACGAAGATTTCACGTAATAACCCTCGACATTTACGTCAGGTCCCTCATCAGTGACCAATGGGTAGTCCGTCAATATCCTTATATCAGGACGTTCCGAAACGGCATAATATATCTTCCTTCCTTTCCTTTCCATCTCGATAGAGAGGGAGTCAGGGTAAGACGAATTCCAGTTAGAAATTGGGACGCCTCGTGAAAGTCTATTGAAGAAATTTAGCTGTTTCTTGATGTTTCTGAGCTTGAAGACTGATCTGGTGCCCAAGTCGTAGACAACTTCCCACTGAGAATTGTCCATATCTGGTGGAAAACCCTTTTCAGCTAGTCTCTTCCCAACTTCCCTCTTTATCTCATGCTTGATACTTTCATAATATTTCAAAGACTCGTTTATAACGAGTTCATCCTCGATGCTTTTCACGCTATCCGACAGTTTCACGCCTAAAACGTAGCTCTTTATTCCGTCCTCCTGCAGTATTTCGTACGACTTTCTCTCAAAATCGTCCTTCAATGATTCAATTTCATCATTGCAGATAAAGCAAGCCCTGCTCTGAAATTCTTCCTTTGGAAAATACAACTTGAACCAGGGCTCAGCAACCTTTCCCATGTTGAAAATCAATTCCTTTAGATCCGATAGCTCTTCAATTTCATGCTCTTTCACTGCTCTATCCAAGGAAAGCATCAGGGATATCTTAATCGATTTCCCTCTCTCTTTGTTAGAAAGCCCGTAGGATAGCCTTGCAAAGCACCTCCCGAGGCATGAATCGCATAGGGGATATTTCCTTAGCAGGTCTAGAGATTTCTTCTCTACCTCACTCCATGTTCCCGAACATTCTTTCAAGGTCTTTCTTCCTCTTCTTCAAGGTCTTGAGCATTTTATTTGTAGCTTCGTACTGTTTCATTAATTCCCTGACCTCCTCTGCTGTAATTCCTGCACCTTCCGCGATTCTCCTTATCCTGGAACGATCTATTAAGGAAGGGTTGTCAAGCTCCTTATAGGTCATGGAGTTCATAGCCGCCATGAACTTCTTGATCTTGTCCTCGCCTAGTTTCACCTGATCCTCCGAAGGAGAAGGTAAATTAACTCCTAGACCGGGTATGTGCTGTAAGATCTTGGAAAGAGGGCCCATCTTCCTGAGAGCTATGAACTGCTTATAGATATCCCTCAGAGTGAGCTTACCTTTTCCTTCTATTACGTCTTCCATTTTCTTCTGTAGGTCTTCGTAATTATCGACCTCCTTCATTTTCTCTATGATAGTATTTATATCTCCCATTCCGAGCAATCTAGAAGCGAAACGTCTGGGATCGAATACCTCTAGTTCAGTTACCCTCTCTCCTGTTCCTATGAATTTGATCTGAGCCCCTGTGGCTGCAACTGCAGAGAGTGCACCTCCCCCTTTTGCAGTTCCGTCCATCTTAGTTATGAGTATTGAGCCTATGGGAGCAGCGCTGTGGAATTTTGACGCAAGGTCGTATGCCTTCTGACCTATTGAAGCGTCTATAACTAATATCACATCGTCAGGTTTCACAGCGTTATATATTGATTGCATTTCCTCTAACAGGCTACTCTCTTCCCCATAACCGTGTCTACCTGCAGTGTCTATGATAATTACTTCAAACTTCTGTGAAAGGAACTCCTCTTTTCCCTTCAATGAAATAGAGACCGCGTCCTTAGAGGAAGGATCACCTATCACTGGAACTTGGATCTGTTTACCAAGTTGTACAAGCTGGTCATATGCTGCAGGTCTATACGTATCTGCAGCGACTAAACCTACCTTGTAGCCCTTTTTCTTGTAGAAATATGCGAGCTTGGCTGTACTAGTAGTCTTTCCGCTACCCTGGACTCCTACCATCATTATCGTATAAGGTAGCTTACTCGGCAACACGTTTGGTGCTTTGTCCCCACCAAAGAATTTGCTCAATTCTTCATAAACTATAGAAATGAACCACTCCTTTCTTTCCATTACAGATGGAGGCTTCTCCTTTGCTAGCCTTTCCTTTATTCTGTTGGAAAGGGAAAGAACTAGGCTGACCTTTACATCAGATGTAATGAGTGCCTTCTGAAGATCCTTTATGAACTCCTCTACTGCTTTATCGTAAGAAGAATTACCTAAAAACTTCTTTACAGCGTCCTTTATGTTATCTAGCATTACTTTACCCTAACTATCTTTCTCCTGCCCATTATTAACCAATATTCTACCTCTACACCGGACTTTATCTTACCAGCTATGTCTTCCTCTGTGGGTTTCTCTATGTCGAAAGTCTCAAAGCTTTCCATATCCATTAGCTGAAGTTTATCTCCCATGTCGGCTATCACTTGGCCTACTCTCTTGTCTATCATGGGGACTTCGACTTGCGCGTCCACTGGCGCCATTAACGTCTTTTTCGCCCCAGAAAAAATTGATGTAGCTACTACGTTAGCTTTCGCACTTCCGTGTTTCCCCGTTTTAGCTTTAGTTATATCTACTACCCTACAAGGTTCATTATCTATAACAACGTAACTACCGACTTTTAATTCACCTACAGTAGTGTAAGTTATGCTCATCTAAATCCCACTGTGTTAAATAATTTGTTTATTTTAAATTCTTTCGCTCCGAGCTTTGGCCCATCATCATTTTTCAGGAGTTAGACGTCTTCACAGCAAGATTTAATATGAAACTCAGGTTTTTTAACATATGCCGTGGAAAGTTAGGTGCCAATCCTGTGGAAGGGAGAGAACGTTAAACATTTCTTTCGATATAGCATCTCAGAAAGTCCTTTACCAGTATTGTCCATATTGCGGGAAAAACACTTTTAATGACATACTAGGTTACTTAGATGTAAGTGAGGAGAAAAAAGAAGCTTGAGCGATGATATTACCTGTCTCGGCTGATCATGCTATATAGTCCTGCTTTTGTATTTTGTCAGGCAGATATGTGAATGCAAGGAACTTAAGCCCCTTGCTGGCCATAGCTTCTATCTCAAGTTTAGCCTGCTTCTTCATGAAAATGTCTATTTCTTCCTTCCATCCCTTAGTTTGGAACCAAGGATAGTTCTTTATTTCCTCGGCTCTCTTCTTGTCATAGTCCTTAGCCTTTATAATGAAGCTCCTTCTATCAGACTCGGATAGATATGCCTTCTTTTTATCCGTACCGAATATGTCTGCCATTGAGACTCCTAAGAAGCGGGCGTTGGGAGTGGCTAGCCTCTCACTTTCATATGAAAGTGCTATTGAGCCTATTCTGAAAACGCTGTAAATGTACCATCCGTATGGATCCGCATCTGTAAGTATATAGACGGGTAGTTTATGTTCCTCGTTCAGTCTCCTAACGAACCTCCTAGTGGCTCTGTCCGGCTGTCCTGCACTTGTGACTAGGATGGATCTATACTGCCTCCAGAACCCAGCTCTGTGAAGTTGCTGAAATACAGCATCTTTCTCCACGACAAGGACGAAGTCGGCATTTATGTCTACGAAATCAATCAGGTCTGGGGTAGGCTCTATGGAGTAAGCGCCATGACCCATCTTGCTCAGGTCTATAACGTCGTTTCCACTCCTTATTCTCATGTCACCTACTACCTTCCCTTTTTCTTTACTGAGGATTAGCATTTCCTCTCTCAAAAGTGAAGTGAAAACCTCGATGTCCACTATGACGCTATCAGATTCCTTCTGTTCATCCCACGTGTTCTCCTCCACAGTCCTGTTATCAGGACCTCTCAGAACCAAGGTATGCTTGCCTCTGTAGAAAAGATCACGTATGGTGGGATACTCATCATTGATTAGAGCTTCATAAATTATACTTCCCATTAAGGAAGTCTGCATGAACCTTTTAGCTTCATTAAGGTCAAGAAAGCTTCTCTTAAGCTTCTTATCACCTAGCAGGAGAAGTTTCCTGACTTCGTCGTAGTGAGTATTGTTTATGTTCCTCTGCGGTATCTCCATGATAGGAGGCTCACCCTTCTTTATCTGGTCTATGAGCTGGAGGAACCTATTTCTAATGACGGACGCGGCTTTCTGTCTCGCTTCCTTGTCTACTTTGGAAGAAATTTCACTCATAATTCCTCAACCTTATATATTTTTCTATATTCATCTATTCCCCTTAAATCTATCTTCTTTGCTACTAATGCGAAGAGCTGGTCTTCAATTTCCTTCTGGTACTCCCTTTGATCCTTGTCGGATATGAACTTAGAGAGGGATCTGGAGACTTCAGGTACGTATTTGATGTACATCAAGAATTTCTTCTTAGCTTCTTCCTCTTTCTTCTTCTCAGAAAGGTAAGTCTTGAGTTGCCTCGAGACCTCCATGATTCCGTTCTTTATTTCCCTTTCTATTTCCTCGACCTCTGCTATGCTTTCCTTGCCTGCACTCTTATAAGGCACCTTGGTACTGCAGAGATGAACCATAACTACAAGTTGCATCTTGTCCCCTTCAATCCCATAGCGTCTCCACTCGGTTTCACTGACTACCTTCCAAATAACGTCGCTCTTTTCGTCATATATTAAAGGAATCTTGTTAGCATACCTCAGAACAGTGGGTTCTTCTCCTTCTGGTATGCTTCCACCGTAAGCTACTCCGACTTCGACTATGAAAGGGTGTCCTTGATACGCCTTAGGTCTCCTGCTCACTGCTGAAACGAATTCGGGATTGAAAATTTGCTTCAAACCGAGCTGTATTAGATCCTCGCCTATGATGGACAAAGGATCAGAAGATGGAGCCCTAAAGCCATCGAACTTCTTCATGGCTTCTACAAGCCTAGAAATGTCCTCATCAGTAAGTTTGGAGATCTTTGTCTGCGGGTCTATCTTAGCCATTTCTAGAAGTTTTGAAGCAGTGGTATCACCTATACTCTGGAAGTTCTTCATTAGAAAGTCCCTTATTTCTTGATTTTGCTTCTTAGATGCTATCATGTTCTTTATTAACTCTATATCTACACCGTAAGGATGAGGCTTAACTTCCTGAGGAGGCTTGGGTATCTTTGTAGTCAACCTCTGATAGTAAAACACGTTACCCTCTGGATCCTTGAGAACGAACTCAGCGTAAGGAGTAATTATGTAGGTTTTCTTGACGTAGTCGTATACCCTACTCTTGGAACGCATCCAATCTCCGAGTAAATATATCGAAACAGACGTCCCATGCCATCCATGCTGATTGTCGGTAGAAGTACGTTCCAGTATCACTGGCTCGTTTCTGTTTACGTCTATCTTGAGCTTAAAGGAATAAATTCTCTTAGAGTTCACGGGAGAAGTAATAATTTCTACTGGCCTCTCCTGATACATCTGGCTGTACAGTACTGCAGCCTTGACACCCAGCCCATACATCCCTCTGGTCTGTCTAATCACATACTTAGAACTGTAAAGCACCCTTCCGAAAGCGTCTGGAACCACATGGGGTGGAATCCCTATTCCGTTATCTTCTATGTTTATCTTGTAAATTGATTTCTCAGCATCAACGTTATCTATAACTATCTTTATGGAAGGAAGAAGCTCGTGAACATCTGTAGCATCAAGTGAGTTCTCTACAAGCTCTCTAACAGTCTGGTATATTGCCCTTGCTGGGTTTGAGAAACCTGCAAGCTCTGGGTTTCTCTTGAAGAACTCGGCGGGAGAAATGCTGCTGAACTTCTCTTTAGCTGACAACTATTTTCACCTTTAATATTGCATTTCTAGTTTATTAAAGATGAGGCAATTATAGGAAGAATTATCGTCGCGTCACCGTACACTACTACTTGTTCTGCGTCTGGTTTTATCTTGTTCCATGAGACTGCCTCTCTAGGCTTAGCTCCGCTTAGACTGCCGTCATATTCTTGAGCTGTGGTAAGGTAAATGGCGTAATCGAGACCGTCCTTGAATTGGTTCCACCATATGGTGTGATGTTTGCTTATCCCCCCTCCAATCATGAGGGCACCGCTCTCTTTGCATGAGAAAATCCTGTCTTTAACTTCCCTCTCGTCCTCAAAGAGGTTCAATCTAAGCCCAGCTAGTTGGTACTGTATGAAAATGTTAGTCCCGAAGCTTCCGTCTAGAATGCCCGGTACTATGATTGGGACTTTGCGTTCATATGCAGCCTTAAGTATCGAGTTGTTATCGTTTATTCTCCTCCCAAATTCCCATAAAAGCTCGTATCCGCTCCATTCCTTTTTCTCATTTAAAATTTCTGGAGTTAACTTCCTCACTGTGTCCTCCACTACTTTACCGTATGATTCGAAGGGAACGAGAATGTTCCCTAACCTGTGTATGTTCATTTCCTTTAGATCAGAATCATTAAGATCGAACGAACCCTTGTAATATTTGCCTCCCATGCTTCTAGCTATGTCGTGATCTATCGTCCCTCCGGTTGTAATGACCACGTCAAAGAACCCCTTCCTTATCATGTCTGCGAATAGTCCCCTTAACCCGGTAGAAACCAAGTTGGCTGTAAAAGACAAGAACTTCAAATCTGCGTTCCTGGTCATGTCTTGCAGGACCTTAGACGCCTTGTAGACTGCCTCTGCGGAGAAGCCGTAAATCTTCTCGTAAATCCTCAATGAATCTTTCATCGACCTTAGGTCGTCTAGGGATATGTCCTCGACTGGGTTAAGTAAAAGTTCCCTTCTATCGATCATCCTTTTGTCACCCCTATAGGTCTCAGTCTAGCTACTAACCTAGCTATCTTAGCTTCATTAGCTACCTTAGCTACTCTGTCAACGTCCTTATACGCGCCTGGAGCTTCTTCAGCTACTACTCTCTTGGTTGCTGCCCTTATTACTATGCCCTTCTCTTCAAGCATCCCAGTGACAGAGTTGGTGGGATATGTCCTCACTGCAGCCTCCCTCGACATCCATCTGCCTGCTCCATGTGGGGCAGTAAACCACGTTCTTCTTCCTTCTGGTATCCCTGCCATCACGTAACTAGCTGTGCCCATACTACCTGGTATGAGGACTATCTGACCCGTTTCTCTATGATCTTGAGGGATCTCTGGACTACCAGGAGGAAATGCCCTCGTAGCGCCCTTCCTATGAACTATTACCTTCTTCCTCTTGCCCTGAATGTCGTACTCCTCTATCTTAGCTATATTATGGGCAACGTCGTAGATAATCTTCAAGTCGAGTTTCTCTGCTTCCGTCTTGTAGACATTCGCGAAGCTCTGTCTAACCCAATGTGTTATTAACTGTCTGTTCGACCACGCGAAGTTAGCTGCGGCTACCATTGCACTAAAGTAATCTTGAGCTTCTCTACTGTTAAACGGAACAGCTGCTAGCTCTCTATCTGGTAGATCTATTCCATATTTTTTAACAGCCCTCTCCATAATTTGCAGATAATCGCTAGCTACCTGATGACCCAAACCCCTAGACCCAGTGTGAATCATCACGGTCACTTGACCCTCATGAAGACCTATTGACTTAGCTATCCTCTCGTCGTAAACTCTGTCTACCACTTGCACTTCAAGGAAGTGATTCCCTGCCCCTAAAGTTCCTAACTGTGAGTGACCTCTTTTCTTAGCTACGTTGCTGACTTTAGAGGAATCCGCCAGATCCCAGCTCCCGTGTTGTTCGATGTGATCCATGTCAACATTCCATCCATAGCCGTTGTCCACGGCCCATCTAACGCCCTCGTCCATCACTTCATTGAGTTTCTGATCTGTTAGCTTTACTTTACCTTCACTTCCAACACCGCTAGGAACGTTATTGTAAATTTCTTCTACTAGATCAACTATTTTATTTTTTACATCTTTGTACTCAAGATTAGTTCTCAATAACCTAACTCCGCAGTTAATGTCGTATCCAATTCCTCCTGGGCTAATTACTCCTTCCTCATCCACGGAGGTAGCTGCGATACCTCCTATGGGAAATCCATATCCTTGGTGACCATCAGGCAACACGAAAACTGACTCTTGAACGCCCTGCAGGCAAGCAACATTAGAAGCCTGCTTCAAAGTTAGGTCTTGTTTCATCTTATCGATCAAAACATCGTCTGCAAACACTGTCACGGGTACTTTCATGCATTTCTGAAAGCTTTTGTCTATCGTCCACTCGTAAGCGTTAACTCTAGATACGTTGACCTGCATCGCGATCCATAGTTTATTAAAGCCGTTCAACTAATAAAGGTATAGTAGATGAGGACTGTGGCGGACAATGAATTGTGATTGGAAAAGACCTTTTTCTGATACGTTATTTCCTATTCTATGCCGTTTTGATATAATTTAGTGAAAAGTATAATCTATGGAATTATTTAGGTGTTAATACTAATCGTAATATTGTAATATTTTTATATCTTTTTCTCAGCTTTCTTCCTCTTCGTTTCAATAACCTCTTCATATTTCTTTAGAACCTCCTCCACTCCGTCATCTATACAATCCTTATCGCTAAGCTCTAAGACCTCCTTGAAGAACTTGTAGGCACATCCTTTACTGTGAAAGAAAAGCTTCTTTCCTGCCAAGGTTAAGATAATACCCTGACCTTCTTTAAAGGGACGACCACACGTATTACACTCGAAATAATTTGCCATGTCGTGCAACGTTGATTTTATAATTTTAAAAATAACGGTAAATGTTGCTATTAATTTCACGTGATTACTGATGCATCAAGATTTAGATAGCAGAATACAGATTCTTCTAAGGCAGAAGAATTGGCCCACTCTCACAAAAATACAGGAGATGTCATTTTCGAGTATCTCAACGGGAAAGAATACTTTGATAATAGCACCCACAGGTTACGGAAAGACTGAGGCAGCTATTCTACCCCTCTTAAACCAAATGATAAAGAATGAAGTCAAGCCGGTAGCAGTCATTTACATAACTCCTTTGAAGGCATTGATCAATGATATTTCACTCAGAATAGACTGGTGGGCGTCAAAACTTGGCTTTCTGGTCAACAGGAAACATGGAGAAGTGCCTCAAAAAGAGAAGAACTTGAGGCTCAAGCACGCCCCTCACATCCTCGTAACTACACCGGAGGGACTAGAAATAGATATGGACTGGGCGACCAAGTTCAGAGATTTCTACAAGAACGTTAAGTGGGTCATTGTAGACGAAGTCCACGAGTTGATAAATTCTAAAAGGGGTTCACAACTTGCCCTACTTCTGGAGAGGCTTAAGAGATTTTCAGGATACGACTTCCAGAGAATAGGGCTTTCCGCAACTGTAAGTAGCGAGAAGGTCGTATCGGATTTCCTTTTCGGTTCGTCAAATAGAGAGAGAGCAATAATAAAACTTGAAGGAAAAAGAGACTTTGAAATAAAAATTAGGAAAATATCAAATGGATCATGGGAAGACGCAGCAAGTTCTTTAGTGAGCTCAATAGAACCTCCGTCACTTGTCTTCACTAACTCAAGATTTTCTACGGAAAGGTTACACGAGGAGCTTGAAAAGTTAGGTCAGAAAAACGTGTTTGTGCATCACTCATCTATCTCAAGGGATATAAAGGACATGGTAGAGGAAAAATTAAGAAGAAACGAGAGCAGTGCAGTGATCTGTACTAAGACCCTTGAACTCGGGATCCATATAGGTGAAATAAAGAAAGTAATAATGTTCAGACCTCCCCCGTCAGTTTCTTCCTTTCTTCAAAGGTTAGGAAGGAGCGGCCATTCCGTGGCTGGAACGCCTAAGGGAGAGATAATATCCATGTTGGACTATGATATTTTAGAGTCCCTCGCCTTATACGAAATGGCGAAACACGGTAAAATAGAGAGACCCCTGGTAGACGATTCGCTTGACGTTGTTGCAAGAGAGTTGTTGGGTCATCTTCTACAAAATCAGGAAACAACTGCTGAAGAGTTCTACTCAATAGTG
Organism: Sulfuracidifex tepidarius; assembly: GCF_008326425.1. Taxonomy (NCBI): domain Archaea; kingdom Thermoproteati; phylum Thermoproteota; class Thermoprotei; order Sulfolobales; family Sulfolobaceae; genus Sulfuracidifex; species Sulfuracidifex tepidarius. The sequence goes on along the minus strand of NZ_AP018929.1, from coordinate 1,082,257 downwards.
AAAGGTGCCAACGCTTTCTCCAAGGTAAGGTTTAGCACTTTCCTTCAAATGGTTAAATGTTTAGAAAACAACGGGCTTATCAAAAAGGAAGGAGAGAAGATAAGACTAGGACCTAACTTCTTCAGGGTATGGCGTTTCAATAGGGAGTTTAAGAGCATATGGTGTAAGGATTTCTCGGAGTTCTTCTCACTGATAAACAATAACGATACTTTCTCTCTTAGATTTGAAGGAAAAGTGATAGGAGAGATAGATGCAGTTTACGTTTACAAACACATAAGGGTAAACGACATCATAAGGATAAGCGGGAGACTTTGGAAAGTTACCAGAATAAACATCAACAAAATGAGCCTAGACGTAATTCCAGAGAACAGCAGAAAGGGGGAGATACCCATATGGCGCGGAGAGAACATTTCTAAGTCTTACTTAGTCGCTAAGGGAGAATCCATGATACTGAAGAGAGGTGAAATAGAGAAAGAGAAGGAAATCCTGGATCACGATGCATACAGTACCATAAAGGAAATGTTACAGTTTTACCGCGATAGAGATCTTCCATTCCCTAGTGATTCCACAGTAGTGGTAGAGAAAAGGGACGATGAATGGGTATATTCTACCATCATAGACGAGAAAATAGCCAACACCATATCCCACATGATGCTTTACTTGACCACAAAGAGGTATACCCTGAGCACTTACTCCAGAGCGTCAATATACGGTTTCTCTATAAAGGGAGCGCCAATTAATTTACTTGAAGAGTTGAAGGGAATGGACGATGAGAAGCTAGTGAGCCTAATCAAGAAATCGATCCTCAGATCCTCTCTATTTATTGCAACAATGAAAGAGATCCAACCGTCTTTCGGAAAGCTCGGAAGGAAAATAGATCCTAATAACGACAAATTCATAGTCGCTGAAGCCCTCAGACAGACAGTGAGGAAATATTTCTCTATAAAGGGTACACTAAACTTTATCCATAAAATAAGGGATGAAAAAACAACTATCGTATTCTACAATGGAGAGACTCCTTTAGGTGACGCAGTCCTCTCCCACGTCTCTATAAGACCTTGGTTAGTCGACATAGTAGAGAGCATCTATGAAGCTTTGAAGGGAGGGGCTTACACGGCTTCAGAACTTTCAGAAGTTCTCGGAATACCACTGAAGAGCCTTGAAAACAAGCTTAAGCAGTTGAGGAAAATGAAGGATAAATACAAAGTGTCTTCATTCATCGACGTTGACAACAAGGAAGTGAGGTGGGTCTTAATCGAGGACTTCCAGAGCGTGGTGAATTCCGATGACTATTTCACGTCTTTCACCCCTTCTAACGTAGATGAGACCTTCATAGCTACCCTTAAGTCAGCGGAGAGGGATTCTCAGGTGGAGCTGATCTTTAAACCTAGAGATGTTATAGAGAACCCCGACGAAATAAGGAGAAGGATACCATTTGAAGATATAGGAGAGCTAAAGGTAATGGACATGAACGACATGGCGTATTCTACTCCATTGAAGTTTTACGGCATAAGCAGGAACGTGATACCTTATATACTTCTGAACGCGACAACTTACATACAAAGCGTTAAATTCTCCTAGTGATGAATGCGCTATTAATTGAAAGATGAAATAGGCTCGTGTTTCTGAGTAAGCTTTTTAAATTATGCTTTAATCTCATTCTAGAACTATAATGGACAAGAAACCGAACGAAGTCTTGGTAAGCATGAAAAATGTAGAAGATTACGCGCTAGAAGTTATAACTCTTTTAAACCAAGGTGCACAGGAAGTAGACATAAAGGGAGTTGGTAGAGACATCGGGAAAGCAGTAGATGTCTTCAACATGATAAAGGATAAACTAGGGAATGGAGTAGAACTAGGCTCTGTATCGATAGGTAGCGAGAGCAGAGATAAAAAAAGGTTATCTTTCATATTGTTAAGAGTTAAGAAGGTTTACTGAATCCTTTATTTCCTTGTATATGTCTAGAACAACAGTTGAAGGATCAAGTTGTCCGTTCGAGATCAAATCTATTCTAGTTAAAAGGTCAGAAGTCCTCTTCTCTGATACTAAGTCCTTGAACTTAGAATCAAGGAACTCAAACACGTTTATCCCCTTCTTTGTCGCCACTAGGAGATACCTTTTCTTGCTGGAAACTACATATCCATGCCTGAGGACCGAATCCAATGTCTTTGAATAGGTACTAGGTCTTCCTATTCCTTTCTCCTTCATCATTAGGATCAAGTCAGCTTGAGACAGTAACCTAGAGTAAGAACCGCGCTTAATTTCGTAAACTGGCTTCTTTTCCCCTTCTGTGAGGTCTACCGTCCTAAGGTCGTATACCTTGCTGAAGCCTCCTTCTACTGAGGTGGTCAAGGTTACCTTTTCCTCGCCTTCAGAATGAACTAACCTGAAATCGCACTTCTTTCCTATTGCGTTGCGCATCTGACTAGCCATGAAGCGTCTAAAAATGAGGTCATAAAGCAGGAAGTGGAATTTAGTGAACTTTATGAAGTATGCATAAGGGTTGTCCTCTACCTCTTGTTTCAACTCATCCATCGATATGGGCCTTGTAGGTCTTATAGCCTCATGTGTACCCTCCTGACCCCACGATCTGCCTGAGAACTCATTTTCCAACCCAGCTTTCTTGAGATATGCTTTCGCTACCTCTATCCCGCTGGGCGAAACGTGGATACTTTCAGTCCTGTGGTAGGTTATGAGACCAGCTTCAAATAGATCCTGTGCTATCTTCATCACGACCGATGCCGGTAACTTGAACCTTTGATTTGCCTCTACTAGCAATGTTTCCGTCGTGAAAGGAGGGAAAGGAGAGATGACTATAGTCTCCTCCCTGTCCTTTAAGACGTTGATCGTCTCGTTGGCTTTCACGAACTCTTTAGCCTTGTTTTTCTCCTTATAGAATCGCCTCATTATGTACTTGTTATCTATGTTAGCGTAAACCAGATAGCCCATGTTTGCCTTATAGTCCTTTGTGGTATTCACTATCCATCCGAGAACCGGAGTTTGCACCCTTCCAGCACCGTAATTGAACCCGTTGAATTTAGCCTTCAGTATGGTACTAAGCTCGAAACCGATCCATCTATCTTCTATTCGTCTTGAGACTTGTGCCTTTACTGTGTTTACGTCGATAGTAGAAGGGTTTCTTATAGCACTAAGAATGCCGTTCTTTGTAACTTCGTGATATTTTATCCTATGTATATTAGAGTTGAAGGGAGATACGAAGGAAGCCACATCGAACGCTATCTTTTCACCTTCTATATCTGGATCTGTAGCTATCAATATTTGATCTACTTCCATAGCTAGCTTTCGCATAGCTTCGATCGTGCTCTCCGTGCTTGATATGTCAGTTGATCCGCAATAAGGACATGTCTCTGAATCCCCTGAGAACGTCCTTTTGCAGTTATAGCAACGTCTAATCTTTGAGAAGAACGCCTCTGTATCCTGGTTATCTTTAACTTCGACTCCGTAATATCCGACGCTGTCCAAAGTGAGGTCAGTAATGTGGCCCCTAGTTGCCATTATGTCGAGTAAATTTACCTTGTTTCCATCAACTAGTATCGTCTCATAGACAGGTACTCCCCCTATTATTCTCATAGAGGGGCGTCCAAACATCCTAGCGATGGTCTTAGCTTTAGTAGGAGATTCGACTATCATTAAACTTGTAACTACATCTAGTTTCTTCGTTTCACCATCTGGCCTCCTGCAGGAATCTAGCTTTGCTATCGTCTCTTCCATGTTAAGAGAAGAGACCTCTTGGAACCGGAACTCTCCTACCATGCTCTTAAGCCTTTTCTCCAGTATGTCCAGCAAATCATTATCGTCACTTAGAACCACAGAAAGACCTAGTGTAAGGCCACCATTGTACAGCCTACTAGACCTTCCTGAACCTTGGAGATATGTGGTAACATCTGGAAACTCGATGAAGAACCCTTTCTTCTCACTCACTATTACTAGCCCTGAGGTCACAATTTTAGATGACGCACTCGACCTTAGTTTTGAGACCACTTCGTCCTTATACTTCAAGATAGCGTCTACTAATGTCTTTAATTTATCTCCTTGTACTTCCTGCTTCTTCAGAAGCGAGATCTTTATTGCTTGAGCCTCCGATACAGAAATACTCATCACTTTCCTTTCAAATTCATGGTCATTGATTCCAACTGCCTTCATCACTTTCAAGAGTGTGAAAGGATTTAGAAGCGCGTTTTCAAGAGATATCTTTATCTTCGGCACACCGTAGAATAGTACGTATTTTATCTTAGTCGGCTCATCTATTCCTCTAACGGCGACCCCGTAATATGAAGCTGAACCTATAATTACGTCAGTCTCTCCTCTGCTCAACTTTTCCATGAACTTCCTTCCGCTCACCGCCACGTCCGCTCTAAGCCCATACTCTTCTATCCTTTCTTTCAACTCACTTATCATTTTCTTACCGTAGTCCCTTGAGACTAGGACAAGTCCGCCAGTTCCTAATTTGCGTACTAGAGAAATATCCAAATCTCCCTTTGCGTCTATTATGTTCCTAGAGTACATCTGAACGCTGGAAGGTTCAAAACCTGTAAGGAATTTCACAGCCTGCTGTTTTATCCCCTTTGGTCTGAGGGTAGCGCTTGAGACCACCAACTGCGAGTAAACTCCTCTAAATGAAATAAGGCTGGTCTCGAGTTCCCTTATTCTCTTCTTTAGGAATTCCTCATCTGGAGTTCCCGATACATTAACAAGGTATTTTCTGAGCCTCACCAACTTAAGGGCGTTCTCATAGGCTAGCTCTGGTATACCTAGAAGCCTAACCAGGAAATCCGTTGTCTTACCGCTCTTTATTATGGCGTCAGCGTCATCAACTGCAACTAGATCTGCTTTTATTCCACCCAATTCGTCCTTATGCTTACTCAAGTAGTTAGTTGTTATCACGCTGATCTTGCTCTCATCTAGAGTGCCACAGCTTACATCTCCCCCGAATTCTCTTATCTTTTTGCATGTCTGATCTACAAGGGATTTGGTAGGAACTATGTAAACCACGTTCTTGCCTAAATAGGCAGAATACAATGATATTGTAGTAGATTTACCTAAACCGGTAGGCGCTGACATAGTGAAGTTCTCTCCATCAATGAGACGTCTTAACCAGAGCTTCTGTAAAGACCATGGATCAGATTTTACAATCTTCTTAAAGTAATTTATAATTTCCTCATAATTTTCTATCTTATAGTATATATTCCAATAATTCTTAAGTGAGTTACTAGAGACTAGAAGATTGTAAATCGTTTTGACTCTCTCAGAATGGGGAACTGAGGATAGACCTATTCCTTCCTCTTTAAGGCATTTAGAGCAGGGCATTGAAAGGAGAGCCCTTTCAGCTTCAAGATTACCGTTACAGTTTGGACAAGCGGCAGTATACACTACTTTCAGCATTTCAAAATTATTGCTCTCTTAGATCAACCCTTTTAAGATGTCCGACCAGATGATACGGAAATCAGGATAACTTTTTTAATTAGACCTAACCTCTTTCTAAAGGCGAATAGGTGAAACACAAATGAGTAGCGCAGCTCCAACTCCAAGTAATGTAGTATTAATAGGTAAGAAACCCGTAATGAACTACGTCTTGGCAGCCCTGACTCTTTTAAACCAGGGTGTTAGCGAGATCGTAATAAAGGCAAGAGGAAGAGCTATCAGCAAGGCTGTTGATACAGTAGAGATAGTAAGGAACAGATTCCTCCCAGACAAAATAGAGGTCAGAGAGATCAAGATAGGCAGCCAAGTTGTTACGAGCCAAGACGGCAGGCAATCTAGGGTATCTACCATAGAAATAGGAATAAGGAAAAAGGCATAACAACAATAAGCTCAGCTAGTTTTTTAGACGGCGTTTTCTTTAGAAGACCACTACACTTAATATGGTTGTAACGATTGATATTTTTAGATGAGTATGAGTCAACCTACTTTTAAGGTAGAATTTGATGGTAAAGCTAAGGTAGGACAAGTAATGGGAAACCTTCAGGCACTTTCCCTTAAACCTGAGGACTTTTCCAGCCCAATAGCACTTCAGATGGCTCTTTCAAAGCTCTACAACGACCTAATGAAGAGCTTAAGTGAAAAGCCCCAGCCACATTACATTGCTGACGTCAGGTTCTCAGATTCTATGGGAAATCCAATAAACCTAGCCGTAGACTTCGGAAATAACCTTCCTCCAATGAGCAAGCAAGAAGTTAAGGTAAAAATAACTATTGAGTTCTACGACGAAGAGTAGACCTCCTCTTTAAATAATCATAACCTACATCTAACAAAACGAACTCACCGAAGTCGACAAGCCTATACAGTGATCCCCTAGTGGGTTGAATAAGTCCTATCTTTCTAAGGTATAGTATGATATTCCTACTCACTTTTTTTGAGAAGTAAGGATAGAGAATTGTCATAGCTTCAATAAAGGAGAAATCTTGAAGTCTAAACCTAGAGAAGAGTAAGTAGTAAGCCACTATTTCCCTTTTCTTTAACCATCTCATTTTCATCAGCCTGGTTTCACATCACTTATCAGACCTTACAAGGTTCAAACATTTATTGATAGTCATATAAGATGATATAAATGCCTTATGTAGATAACAACTTATCGATATGTAGGGTCGGGCATTATAATGAGTTAAGAACAGGTGACATAATTGTCACCTTACCCTCAGTGATCAAAAGTGAAGGAAGGAACATTACAGTCCCACCTTTAACAGTGATAGGAAAGAACTGTGACGAAAGAATAGACACACTAGCTTGGGTCGATGGGATAGAGGTCTCGGAGAGACTAAAGGTCAATCTAAGACATAGTGAAAATCAAAGGAAAATCAAACTTAACGTTGAGGTTAAATCACCTAACGTGCACTCTGCCTACACCTTGAAAAGTCTCATGGATGGAAAGGAGGTCACGATAAATGAAGATAAGCATGATGACTTAATAGAAATCCTTCTGAGTGAGGGCCATCTTATTGCGGGGATTAACAGATTAACTAAAAGCGTGGAAATTTTCGCTGACGACATATTGATTAGGGCTTTCGGCTATTCTTTATTTTACTATATCCCTTTACCTTAATCGTCTAGAGAATCTAAGATGTCAACACTCTTCCTTTTCCTCGACTGATATTCCTCAGAGGTTCCTTTCACGATTACCTCGTAAAGTAATGCCTTCTTCCCTTCGCTGGACCTAAGTAACCTACCTAGGCGTTGGATGAATTGCCTCCTAGAGCTAGTTCCTGCAACTATTATTCCGACATTAGCGTCGGGTATGTCTAATCCCTCGTCGCCTACCGTAGTCAAAACGAGAACCCCTGATGGAGAAGACTTGAAGTTCTTTATAGTATCTTCTCTCTCTTTATGAGGTGTTTTACCTGTTAGAAGTGAAGCGTTACAGTTTCGGGCTATCCTCTCGGCCTGATCCACGTATTGGGTGAAAACCAGGATCTTCTTATCGCGGTTCTCTTCTATTATTTCCTGAACCTTCTTCAATTTATTTTCGGATAAGTTCACTACTTTCTTTAGCTCAGAGTATATCTTCATGGCATTCACAGCGTTAGGGTCTCCCTTCTTTACGTTCTTTATAAGATCCATCACTGACCTTCCCTTAGAGAAAGTTCTGAACCTCTTTAGCAATTCAAAGTACTTCTTCTTTTCTAAAGGCATCAGGTCTACCTTAACCTGAATTAACTCATACGGTGCAAGGTACCCTTTGGCTATGAGTTCTGAGGCTTCCTTGGAATAGACGACCCCTCCCATCATAGAAAAGAGAAATTCGTGCCTTCCATCCTCCCTATAGGGGGTTGCTGACAGACCGAGCTTGTATTGAGTCAGGCAGTTCTCCGCTATGATTCTAAACTTATCTGCAGGTAAATGGTGTGCTTCATCTATTATCAGCAGACCGAATTTGTTCCAAATCTCCTTGATATGACGGAAAGCAGTCTGGTATGTAGTTATTGTTACATCCTCTATCCTCTTTTCCTTGGAGTAAAATAGTCCAACGTCCCTTACTGTAGAGAAGTTAAGCATAGCATCTTTCCATTGCAAGAGTTGCTCTTTCGTGAAGGAGACTACTAGGGTTGGTACTTTAGCTTCTGCTACCGCTGCTACTCCTATCACGGTCTTTCCGCTCCCCGTAGGCAGTGAGATTACCCCTCTCATTCCCTTGTTCTTCCAAGTATCTATTGCTTCGACTTGATAGGCCCTAAGTTGTCCCGTGAAATCGACTTTTATGTTATGTGGTAAATCTATCTCCTTCACAACTAATCCGTTCTCTTCCAGAAGCCTCTTGATCGCAAAGTACATGGAAGGTTTAACTACAAAAACCTTCGAGTACCTATCGTAAAAGATAGCACGAGATGAAACTCTACCCTTAAATATATCCGCTAAATAAACGTGAGGTTTTAATAATAATTTATCACCATGTATTAAAAATTCAGCATCGTATGGATAAATACTTTCTAATATTTTTGACCTATCCTGTTCCATCAATGGAATTCCCAGTTCATCCAGCAAGGAAAATATATCGTCTGGCTTGACTCTATTTTGAATGGCTCTCTCAGAATCTATAGCGAATTGGTAACAAGACCCAGACTTGCCTAAAAATCTGGAGAATTTAACTAGGTCATTGAAAGTTGCCTTATCCACCTTCTGCTCTATACAGAAAGTCTTCAAGATCACCTCCTATCACTTCAACGTAAACTGCTGAAACAGACTCAGATAATGTCTTAAAGAAATCGCCGTAATTATTAATTTCGTATATAAAATAGGTAATATCCTCTTTATTTTTGAATACACCTATCCTTGGAAGACCGTCTATATTGTCTGTAGACATAAGAAAAAGGGAGTAAACTGTTTCATCAAATGGGTTTACCTTAAAGATCAGACCTTTACCATCGCTTAAGGTCACCCCTATGAACTCCTTTCCTAGCTCTTGCGCCTCCGCAATGCCTAAGAATAAAGATTCCCTGAGTCCAGGGAGATCACATTTCTCTATGATTTCCCGCAACAGCACTAGGACTCCTTATATTCCTCTTCTTTTTATGTGTACCTATGAGCAAAGGTATACTACTCATTTCAACTGTGTCTTCTGAAGAAGATGCTGAGAAAATAGCTAGACACCTAGTAGAGAGAAAGTTCGCAGCTTGCGTTAACGTAATCCCTAAAATAACATCGTTTTACTTCTGGCAAGGAAAGTTACAGAAGGATTCTGAACTTTTGCTCCTAATTAAAACTATAAAAGACATGGAGGAAATGATCATAGATGAAGTGAAGCGAATACATCCCTACCAAGTACCTGAAGTTCTCTCCTTCGATATCGAAAATGGACTAGAAGAATATATTAATTGGATGATGTCAAGTGTGTCTCATGAAAATCGAGGTAAATGACGATCTAATAGGAAAACTAGAGAGACTTGCGCTGATCACTTTAAACGAGGAAGAGAAAGAGAGAGTGAAAAAGGACGTAAAGCAAATACTTGAGTTCTTTGACAAAATTAATGAAGCTGACTTGGACAACATAGAACCCCTCTTCCATCCCCTTCCTACGGGGAAGCTGAGAAAAGACGAGCCTTCTAAAGGGCTAGATAGAGATGAGGCGCTCAAGAACGTTAAGAGAAAGGAAAACGGATACATAGTAGGTCCTAGAACTTACGGTGAATAACGTGAGCCTTACCTCCAAATTCCTAAAAGGAGAAATAGATCCAGACGAATATGTAAGCAAGACTTTTGATTTGATCAAAAAGAAGGACAGCGGCATAAAGGCATTCATCACATTGAGGAAAGAAGAAGAAGTACTTCAAGAGGTAAAAGAAAGGAGAAACCAAGGGGGGAAGTTAGCAGGAGTTCTCCTTGCTGTTAAGGACAACATATCCACCGCAGGAATAAGGACTACTTGCGCTTCGAAGATGCTTGAGGACTATGTACCTCCATATAACGCTACTGTGATAAACAAGGTCTTGAAGGAAGGTGCAGTCATAATTGGGAAAACTAACATGGACGAGTTCGCCATGGGCTCAACTACAGAAACTAGTTACTTCGGCCCTACGAGAAACCCATGGGATCTGGAAAGAACTCCAGGCGGGTCTTCTGGCGGAAGCGCAGCTTCGATAGCAGCGGGATATGTTAGCCTGGCCCTAGGGAGCGATACGGGAGGATCCATAAGGGCTCCAGCGTCATTTAATGGAGCGTATGGGCTCAAGCCTTCTTATGGTACTGTCAGTAGATTCGGTCTGGTAGCTTATGCTAATAGCTTAGAACAAATAGGTCCGATAGCTGGGAACTCAGAATACCTCTCTATGCTTTTTTCCATAATAGCAGGAGAAGATCCCAGGGATGCTACAACCATAAGCTATTCCGCAGAGGACAAACCCACTGTTATTCCGTTAAAGGGACTAAGAGTAGGAGTGATAAGTAACATAATGGAGTCTTCAGATAAGGAGATTGTTTCCATATTCAGGAACATCACAAACAAGATGAGTGACGAGGGAGCAGTGGTAGAGGAGACCGAGTTGAAGAACGTTGAATTAGCTTTGCCGTCCTATTATGTCATAGCTATGTCTGAGGCCAGCTCAAACCTAGCTAGATTTGACGGGGTCAGATACGGTTTTTCAAAATACAACGAGGGAAATTGGAAAGAGACCTTCTCTAAGAACCGAGGTGAAGGCTTCGGCTTGGAGGTGAAAAGGAGAATACTTCTAGGTAGTTTCATATTGAGTGCCGGGTATTATGATCAATACTATATTAGGGCATTGAAAGCGAGGAACCTAATAAAGAAGAACATGGATTCTCTGTTCTCTAAATACGACGTGTTAATCTCTCCCACAATGCCAGTGCTTCCTCCAAAAATAGGGGAAGTAATAGATGATCCTGTAAAGATGTACGCCATAGACCTAAACACTGTTTTAGCCAATTTAACCGCAATACCCGCAATATCGTTACCAGTTGGTTTCGCCTCACGCTTGCCAGTAGGTATGCAAATCATGGGAAGATACCTTAGCGACACTTTCCTCCTAGGCATTTCCAGATTCATAGAACAGTTGACAGGTCTTCATGACTTGATAGCATGAGCAGGTTTTTTACCGCAAGCTGAGAACTTTCATTGATACTCTTGGAACAAGGAGAGCTCAAAATAGATGTTATGAGTAAAATCTTCAAAGAATTAGAAAAGGAAAAATATCACATAATCGGAGGTCATAGTGCATACAAGAAGTGTCACTGGACTCACGAATATTTAGTAACAGGTAGGTCATGCTATAAGGGTAAATTCTACGGGATTGAGAGTCACAGATGCGTACAAATGACTCCCGTTGCTGCATGGTGTTGGTTTAGGTGTGTACATTGTTGGAGATTAGAACCAGAGGATATAGGGTTAGACTGGGACGACACCAAAATGCAAGGTTTCGACGATCCAGAGTTCATCGCTGAGAGGAGCATAGAAGAGCATAGAAGAGCTGTGTCAGGATATTACGGAAGAGAAGGAGTTAGACCAGAAAGAGTGAAGGATGCATCTAGTCCTAAACATGTTGCAATAAGCCTAACCGGCGAACCTACCTTGTATGAAAAACTTGGAGACTTGATAAAGGAATATCACAGGAGGGGCATGACTACGTTTCTAGTAACTAGTGGAGTGAGGCCAGACGTGCTCGCATCCCTTGAAGAGGAGCCAACTCAACTTTTCGTATCTCTTCAAGCCCCAAACGAAATGAAACACAAGATCATAAACAGAGCCGTAGTTCCTAACTCATGGAATCTAGTTATGAGAACCTTACAGATGTTACCCAGTTTCAGCAGCCCAACGGTTCTGAGGTTAACTTTAATCAAGGGTATGAATATGTCAGATAAAGACATAGAGCAGTTTTCCAAGTTGATCGATATCTCTAGGCCTACTTACATAGAGGCAAAAGCTTACATGCATGTAGGTCCTTCTACGTATAGGCTTTCCCGCGATGCGATGCCCAGACACCAAGAGATAAGGGAGTTCTCCAAAAAACTTGAGAAAGCTACTGGATATCACATACTTTCAGAACACGCACCTAGCAGAATAGTACTTCTAAGTCAGTTAGATAGACCAATTCAGATAGGCAATGCATGGAACCAAAAATGGGACTGGTCTACAAAGGACACAGAAGATGATATCAACGGAGAATATAAAGAAGCTGAAAAAGGTTGTACTGAGGAATGAACTCTAAAGAAATTGATATAGCTTGTACGCTAGCTAAGATTATTTCTTTCTCAAAGGATAAGGAATGTATAACGCAGCTAGAGTTATCTAAGTTACTCGACATATCACAACAATCGGTATCGAGAAAGCTTAACGAATTAGAAGAAATGAGGTTGATCAACAAATCAGAGACTAAGAACGGTGCGATCATAAGCCTCACCAATGAGGGGGAAACGTTACTTCTACGGTGTTTAGAGATGATCAAAGAAGCAATAGAGACTAAGAGGGAACTCAGGTTTAAGGGTAAAGTAGTATCTGGGCTCGGAGAAGGAAAGATTTTCTTGTCAATAAAGTATTATGAGGAGGAAATCTCAAGGAGAATGGGCTTCGTGCCGTACCCTGGAACATTAAACCTTAATCTTTATGATAAGAGCTCCGTGGAAAATAGGATAATACTAGATGCAAACAGCGGCATATTGATACCTGAGCACAAATTCGAGGACAGAGTTCTCGGGGCAGTCAAGATGTTCCCTGCTACTGTAAATGGTATAGGTCCTGCGGCAATAGTAATACCGCTTAGGACAGTGCACCCTAAGAGCGTCATCGAGCTGATTTCTCCGTTCTCTTTAAGAGAGAAGCTTAATTTAAAGGACGGAGACGACGTAGAAGTGATAGTAATGACATGACAAGATGCGAAGCTTTACCTTCACCGAATCACTTAGATCTTTTCTTCTTTTCTTTTGTAAAAACTATCCGTGAATATTAACTTCCTCCTTTTCCCTCAGTTTTATTTGGATCGTCACAATATCTAGAAACTATTTCCTTGATTATCTGGCTAGAACTCGAGTGAGTCCATTTGTTGACTCTCTCTTTTAGCCTGATCACCTCCACATTTATTCCTCTCTCCTTAAGAGACTTCTTTAGCTCCTCCTCGTTCACTCTTTGGTCTGGACCCAGGAAGATTATATCAGGGTTTACCCTCTCAACGCTCTTAAGGAAATCCTTGCTGTCACCGAGGAAAGCATCATGGACGTAACGTATACCTTTTATGACGGCCAGACGTGTGTTCTCATCATTAATTGGCTTTCTTCCTTTCACCTTCTCTGAATTATCGTCCCTGGCAACCGACACAAAAACACGACCGTATTTCGAAGCTTCCTTAAGGAACTCTACGTGACCCGGGTGTAATATGTCGAAGGTTCCACCTACGAAAACTTTCTTAGAGACCTCGGATTCATCCTTTCCTGTCAAGAAATTTATAGAGTCCAATAAACCTTCAGCATATACTACGTCTACAAGTGAGGTAGCCAAGTCTCCCTTTTCTAGATAATACTCTGCATCTTCAGTGTACTGCCTAGCTAACTCGATCACTTTATTAAAGGACCCCGTGTCGCCTATTTTTGATAGTCTTTCCTTCATCCCGCTGATATACTTCAAAGCGCGGGACCTTATTTCGTTGTCATCCATTTCAAAGCATCAGCCTCCATATAATGTAAGTTAGAAGGAAATATGAGTATGTGTGGGGGTTTGCCGAAATCGTATTTTTTAGCCTCGCTTAAGCTCAGGCTCACTACAGCCTCGTCTTCACATCCTAATCTGGATCCCACTACTATCACATCGTCTTCCTTTATCACGTTCTCTTTTCTCATGTCCTCCATTTGTAAGAGCAACGACACAGCTTCGTTGGGAGTCATAAATTTACCCTCTCTTATATCTAAATATAAAATTGTATGTATATCTAGAGATCTATTGGATTTTATTACAGAGTAAGGCGCAGTATCCATTATACCGTAGCTGGGATAGACTATCGTCACTGATTTACCAAACTTATACGAAGATAACATTGACTTTGAGATGAGGTAACAATGAACTGAGACACCCGGAACTACAGACACCTTTACTCCCGCTTTTCTGGCTTCAATAGCCATTGAAACATGTGTCGTAGCTATCATTGGGTCACCAACCGTAGCTACAACCACTGCTTTTTCCTTAGCTAGACTTATGACTTCTGCGCTTCTGTTCTCTAGAAGGTCCCTATTCGCCTCAATTACCTTACCTGACGTAAGAGACCTCACGTAGTCGGGTGATATATCACAAGAAAACGATGTGTAAGTATCGTATATTATCACATCAGCTTTCCTTATAATGTCCAGCGCCTTGTTAGTCATTAACGACCTAGAAAGACCCATACCTATAAAGTAAAGTTCTCCCATATCTATTGTTACGACTACCTCGTCTAAAGGTTGTCCTAGATGATAGAGATTGCCAAGTCCTTGTTCATAGAGAGTGATCTGCCAGTGGTGTATCTTAAAGAAATCGACGCAGTAGTGATGTCTGACGTTCATATAGGTTACGAACAAGATATGGCAAGAAAGGGAATATATATACCGAAAGTGCAGAAAAAGAGGTTCCTCTCAATATACGAGAAGAGCATAAACACTTTCAAGGTAAAGAAGATCATAATCAACGGAGACTTCAAACATAGCTTCGAAAAACTTACGAGACAGGAGAATGAAGAACTCTCGGAGATCTTCAAAAGGACTAGAGACGACGGCATAGAGGTCAAAGTGGTGAAAGGAAATCACGATAATTTCATCTCTTTAGTCACGGAGAAGTTCGACAACGTGGAACTTTTAGAGGATATGAAACTCAACGACGTAGTTATCACTCATGGTCACAAGAACGTTGAGAAGAGTGACGGAATGACTTACATCCTAGGCCACGAACACCCAAGGTTATCGGTTAGGGACAAAATAGGCTATGTAAAGAGGTTCCAAGTTTTCCTTAAAGTTCCAGTAAAAGACTCCTCTTCGAACATAATAGTTTTACCTTCAGTTGGAACTTACCAAGCCGGAAACGATGTCACCATACTTCATTCTGGCTACATGAGCCCGCTTATAAGGAATCACGGTTCGCTCGAGAATGCGAGGCCTTACGTTATAATCGAAGGAGAGGGTATAATGGAGTTCCCCGAATTGAAGCTTTTAAGGAAGATCCTTATTTAAATAGGGGTTTATAAAGGTCTATGCTCAATATATAAAAAGGTGGTTATAATAGCAGATTCAAACGTCCAGTACAAAGCCGTAATTAACATAGAGAACATAGTTGCCACTGTCACCTTAGATCAAAACTTAGATCTATACGCAATGGAGAGGAGCATTCCCAACATAGAATATGATCCAGATCAGTTCCCTGGTTTAATATTCAGGCTGGAACAACCCAAGGTAACGTCCTTAATTTTCAAGTCGGGGAAAATGGTGGTAACTGGTGCTAAGAGCACAGACGAATTGATTAAGGCTGTTAAGCGAATAATTAGAACCCTGAGAAGGTATAGCATAAGGATAATTGGAAAACCTAAAATACAGATACAGAACATCGTAGCGTCTGCTAACCTTCATGTGCATGTCAACTTAGATAAGGCTGCATTTCTCCTTGAAAATAATATGTACGAGCCTGAACAGTTCCCTGGTTTAATATTTAGAATGGACGAACCAAAAGTCGTTCTCTTGATATTCAGCAGTGGTAAAATGGTAATAACCGGGGCGAAGAGAGAGGACGAAGTTTACAAGGCGGTGAAAAGGATATTCGAGAAACTTAACGAGCTTGAATGCATAAGTGCAGTAGAAGAGGAAGAAGAGTTAGAATTGTAACAACCTTAAAAGGCCATCGATTATTTCATTACTTTTCTTAATTTTTACATCTATTCTGTATTCTCTGGCTTTCTTTGTAATAAAATCTACGAAACTACTCTCAAAGGTAGCTGATGCTAGAAGTCCTCCGAAATAGTATAGAGAATTCTGCCCAGAAGACTTTAAGGCGGACTTAATAGCTTCCCATTCTTGATTTAGTCCCTTGTAAAGAATATACTTGGCCTGTTCGTCTTTATCTATGCACGAAAACAATTTACTTGAGAATGCAGCTATCTTGTCCTGATTGCACGAGTTTTCATAAAGGAACTTAACAAGTTCGTCCTCATTTCTAAAGCCTGAGTTCAATAACATACAACTTCTCCTCTTCATTCCCTGAAACTGATATAGGATTGCCCTTAAATACTCCCTTCCGAAATAGAAACCTGAGCATGGGTCTCCGACTAACCACCCTCTATCGCCTCTTATTACTCTCCTTTTCCCATCAAAGCAGTAAACTATGCTCCCTGTACCTAAGATCGCGGAACATCCCATGTCCGCATTTGAAAGAAGTACCACGTGGGCGTCATGTTCCACGTTGATTTTGGGTGCATACTTTCTCAGCCTGCTTCTTAGAACCGTTCTGGCCTTACGTAGGTTTTCCTGTACGTCAGTACCAGCTAGGGCTATCGCAATTGCATCGAACCTTCTGCCCCCATAATGTCTTATAACTTCCTCTATCGATTCGACTGATCTCTCCAGTCCTACAGTTGCAACACTCCCTGGAGGGCCTCTGTACTGTGATATGATGCCTCCTCCATCATGTAGAAAAGCCTTTGTTGATGTTCCGCCTGCGTCTATTAGCAAATACATAAAAATTAAAGAGACTTCTTCGATCATAAGTTTGGTTGCTATGCTCAAGCACGATAAAATTATCTATATAGAAGTAAAAAAAGGTACTAATGAAAAAGAAACTAAATTTTATGTGAAAGCTAGATCGTTTAAATCCAAGGACTATAACTCACCTGAGAAGTACATACTCCTTAATTCAAGGAAAGAGAAGCCTCCTAGGAACGCAACAATAGTTAAAGTTGACGACTTACCTCTTGAAGTGAAAGAGAAACTGCTTAAATAGAAATTCAAATTTTATTTCTCTCATGTTTTAGTGATTTTATATCTTTCTACGAAACTAAGTGCTATGTAAGATGAAATTATGACTGCTGAAGATACTACAAGAGTAAATAATGTCTCGGTTCCAAGGAACTGATTCCTTCCTATTTCGTCTAGGAAATCAAAGATAATATAATACATAAATATAGTTGAGACTACTTTGATGAGGTCGTGCCAGACTCTTATGTCTCTGGAGATCGCCTTTGATATGGCTTTTCCGCTAAAGAGAACTACTATAGCGAAAGTGAAGTAAGGTAGCAAAGTACCCAAAACTAAGTCTAAACCTTGACTAAATGTAGAAATCTTCACGCTTTGTATCTCTAGATCTAAGCTCACCACTCCTATTATCGCAGATATTATAGAAATGACCGAAGTTATGACCATGATGACTGAGTTCTCCCACCATTTCTCTATTTCCTCATCTATCCTGAGGCCTCTTATGATCATTGCTACGCCTATAGTAGCCAAAATTACTGGACCTATATAATACGATAGGTTAAGTAGGGAGAAAATTCCAACTAATACGAAAATCAGACCTGGGACGCCGAGGAATATTCTTGAAAATTTTTCTTCAGAAAAAGCTCTTTTCAGGTATCTGCCTATCAACATATAGGTCTCTTCTACCCCTCTGTGTTGCTCTACTATTACTTGTTGAATAGCTGAGACCTTTAACCTCGACTGTACTATCGGGATGGCTTTGGCGTCCTCTGGGCTATCATACACTACTATGGCTTCTGTTGGACGAATCTTCTCTATAACATCGTCTATTTTGGTAGAGAAAGCCAGTTGTGCCTCTAACTCGCTCTTCTTAGAACCCGCTATAAAAACTATTTCTACGTCTTCCCCCTGTTTCTTCAATCGCTTATACGTGTTATAAGCTGCAACCATGGAATTGAAATCAGAGTCGTAGACCATGTACTCCGAGGCAGTTTCTATGGCACTTTTTACTGCATTCTCTCCTATTACAGGAGTTTCTATACCTATCTCTCCTAAATCGTCATCTATGTCAATGTATATTACTATTATCTTTGCCATTGTTCCTATCTACATCCCCGTAAAGTATATAAAGTTCTTCGAACGTAAGTCTCTTCTTTTGCTTTAACTTCTCCTCTACATCCTTCCTCTTCTTCTCTAAGATCTCCTTCTCGTTTTCTCCCATTCTAGTAATGTTCTCTTGTCTAGACTGCTCTGCCATGCGTCTACTCTTAGCATTGTATGAGTCTAGTTCGTTATATTTTTCAGTTATTTGCTGATTAAGTTGTTTTATTGAGTTAGATACTTCGTCCATCTTTTTGTTTATGTCGTCAATTTCCTTCGAGATCTTATCACGCTCCTCTTTCAAAGAGGACAGGATTCTCTTTTTCTCGTTTAGTTCTGCCACAACCTTTGAAATGTCTTCCTTGACAGCGGACAACTCTACCTTTTTTGCTAAGTATTCTGCCCTGCTTACTGTACCTTTCTCTCTAACTTTAACCGTTTTCTTTACTTCTGCTAATTTCTTCTCAAGCTCTGCTATCTTCTGAATTATTCTTTTTTCCTCATCTAAAGGAAGAGAGGAAGTCTCAACTCTCCACTCTAATTCCTTAATTCTTCTTCTCAGGACTTCTGGTCTGAGACCAGGCTGTTGCTGGGTAGAGGATTTCTTGGCCTCATCCAGCTGTTTTCTCATACCCTGAATTTCTTTAAAAACAGAATCTTTCTTTTCTTTCAACTTGTTAAGTTGATCTAATTTTACCTTGAACTCCCCTCTGACTGTTTCTATCTGTGTCCTTAGTTGTTTTACTTTTTCTATAAGTTCGGTTCTCCTGTCTCTTAACGAATCAAATTGTTTCACTAACTTAACTCTTTCTTCTTTTAGCTTTGTTATCTCATCCCTTAGCTGAGATCTCTTGAGGGAAATTTCGTCCTCTTCGGCCTTCGGAAGTGAAGACATGTTATAGGGCATAATTATCCTTCTTTGTATAAATAGCTATTTCTCTAAAATGTGATACATGATGTTTTTATATAACTAGTTAGACCGTTCTCTTGATTGATAGGGGAATTCCACAACTATCATTTAAAAAGAACACTTACTAATAATTCTTCCCATATTCTATGAAACTATCGGAACTCTAACGTAAACTCATTTCTTACACCGACCTAAATAACGTTGGTATTATTTTGTATATATATAAACGTACTTACAGCACAAGAGTAAATGTGACACGTGAAAAGCTTATTGAAACAAATGGTTTGTATAATAAGTTAGAAAGGAACAAATCTATTGTAAAATTAAAGAATAGCTATGATTATACCAGGCTCAATATTATAGGGAAAGCATTAGTAAATGACAAAGGGGATAGGATAGGTAAAATTTTAGATGTAATAGGAAATGTAAGCGAGCCTTACGCATTAGTGCTCCAGGTCAATGAGATTAACCAAGGCGATAGGCTGTATATCGAATTACCTTTGAGGGGGAGGAGAAGATGAAGTGTCCTGTATGCGGAGAAGACTCAGTAATATATGATACAGTCAGGAATCAGGTAGTCTGTGTAAACTGCGGTTACGTTCCAGAAGAGAGAATAGTGGACGTAGGACCGGAGTGGAGGGCTTACAATCAGAAGGACAGAATGAGCAAGGAAAGGACTGGGTCTCCGCTATCAAATAACATACATGACCAAGGGCTAACAACTACCATTGGTGTCTCATATAAAGACAAACGAAAGTCATTATCGTTGAAAAGGACTCAAGATAAGACCAGAGTTTCAAACGGTGACAAGAAACTCGTAACGTTGCTTTCCATATTGAACCAACAAAGCGCCAAAATGGGGCTTCCAGATTACGTTAGGAGCACCGCAGCTACTATAATAAGGAAACTTGTGAAAGAGAAAGCGACCAATAGAATAGATAAAAACGTACTCGTCATCGCTGCTCTTTATTATTCGTGTGAAATAAATAAGATTCCTCAACATCTTCAAGAGTTCAAAGCTAAGTTTTCAGTGGATAGAAATGAATTCTGGAAGGCTCTCAAGAAGATCCAAAATATCAAACAGACGTCTCCTGAACTTAGACCTAAAATAAAACCAAATGAGTACATACCTAAAATAAATAGTTCGCTTAATCTTCCTCAGCCAGTTGCAACTAAGGCGTCACAATTAGTTGAAAAGATGTATGATGAAGGAATGACGAGCGGAAAAGGATACTTGGCTCTAAGCGCTGCAGCAGTTTATCTCATGAGTACATTGATGGACAAGAAGAGAACTCAAAAGGAGATAGCTGATGCATTGAAAATAACCGAAGTTACAATCAGAAACAGATATAAAGATATCATAGGGAACTTTGACATTGAAGTGAAGATATAAAAAGGTGATAAAAAACTTCTCACATTTAACCAAAAGTAAATAAGCCAGAATTGACAAATATTAGTTTTGGGCATAAGTGATTAAGATGGGCTCAGATTTCTCAAATTATGAGGAGCTTGTAAGGATGAAGATAAAGGAGACTGGAGAAAAGGGAATTTCTCAGCAGGAACTTGCCAGAGCTGTAGGTATACCAGCTAGGGATGTAGCAGTCATAGTTAAAAAGTTAATAGAAAGAAAAGTGATTGCTAAGAAGGCAATTAAGGAGAATGGGAAAAACGTAATCAAGTTATTTCCTTTGAGAAACAGTGAAGTGAAATTATACGTTAAGCTAGAGACCGTAAACGAGATACCTTGTATGAGATGTGGCCTTCTTTCCAAATGTGGAGATGGAACACATATCTCCCCTTCTACATGTGGTAAGTTATCCGGTTGGATGCTTACCAATATAGGGGGAGCTTAAGCTAGTCATTTGGTATTAATTCATTACCTTACAAATTTTTTAATACATTCTATTACTTTTTCAAAGCTCAGGTCTGTTTTGATACCTTTAGGGTCGAAATGTGTATAAAATCCAGACGTACACTCAACTATATCGCTAGTTGATGGAACGGCACTCAACCTCAATCTAGACGAGAGTTTATCTAATGAGTAATAGAAAGGTGGGGCTGTAGCTTCAGCTCTCATCTTAGATACTATTTTCTCTGCCTCGCCTTCAAGATGAAGTTGCTGGAGCAAGCTTTTATCTTGAAGTTGGCCTAACCAAAGTGGACCAGCCACGTTCATTTCGCAACCGCAGTAGTCACACCTCCTTAGATCGCACGGGTCTGAGGAGAATTTATGGTAACCGCACCTCTCACACTCTGCAACAAAACCCATCTTCTCAAGAGAATTGTCTGCCTTTGTGGCTCCTTCCTCTACCCTCACGAAGACTCTGAAAAAGTGACCGTGATAGAAACTAAGAACGGGGAAAATCCCTTTCTCCTCTACTGCAGCGTCCTTAGCTATTCTGCCTATAAGTATCCTTATTCCAACCTCCTTGGAGAAGCTCAGCTTCCTTTTGTTTGTTGCTCCATATTTCCTCATACATGCCTTGGGAGAACTACCCTCCAGAGGAGAGAGATCCGTAGCCGTGAAACCTATCAAGCCACGTCTGCCAGTAGACCTCATGGATGCTTGGATGAAAGGAGATGGAGAACCAAAAGGGTCTATATCTATAAACACCCCTCTCTTAACATCTAAGAGAGCATTAGCTTCCATGTTGTAGATTTCATACGAAGGTATGGAGTTCAGCTCAATGTTTTCCTTTATGAGATCGACTGCGTTTTTATCTACATCATTAAATATGATATGTCCTACGCCTGACTCGAGAGCATATCTTATTCCCCTCACACCTGAAGCTGAGAAAGCGTCAATCACGGTCTTGGGAGAAAATACCTTAGCTACAGCGACGCTTATGTCTCGATTCAGTTTCATCCTAGGATTATAAAATACTGGAGACCATGCGGGGTCGAACTTACCGTCAACTGTGTACTCTTTCGGATCAGGTATGTGAAGCACAGCCTTACCTTCCTTTATTTCAATCTTCTTCATCAATGACATCGTCTAGCTCTACATTGGAGGTAGTTTTGAATCCTTCTAGCCTGCTTTCAGCTAAAACCTTGCTAGTTTTAGTCAGTACTACTAGCTCCCCATTTACGTGGAGTGTCAGTTTCTTTGCGTCATAAAATTTCTTGAATGCTTTGTTGCTATCCTTAGGTTCTATTGATATGATCAACCTTTTCTTGTCGGTTGTCGCTATAACGTCAGCAGGTGCGAGTTTCAGGTTTATTACGTTAAATCCTTTCTTCCTCAAAGATATTGATATCTTAGCTTTCGTATTATCATGAGTACTAACGTCGTCATCTTGCAGTTCGTGATGGCAAATCTCATCGAAAACATTCCCTATTATGTCATCACCGAAAATTTCTAGCATTTTCTCAGCCACTTCAACTGTCACATCTGAATCTCCTTTTTCATAATCGTAAATAGCTTGTCTCGACACTCCTAGAGACTTAGCTAGCTCTCCTATGCTTATACCCATTTCCTCCCTTTTTTCCTTCAATAAGTCGTGTTTAATTTTAATGAAAATTCCTCCTCTAGTCTTATAGATATACAATTTTTCTCCTTCTAATGCCCTCTCTAAGGCATACGGGGAGACGCCGTAAACTCTATCTATTCTATTTACTATGTCGTCCTCAGCGTCCTCGGTTACGATCATGGCTGTGGAGTCTGTAGCTGAAGCTATCTTCTTCAGATCCTTAAGTTCATCCTTCCCAGCCCTCTCTGAAGGGACTCTCAGTAAGAACTTTCTATTTCTACCTTCCACTACTATGTCTATCGACCTTCTGTTTGTGTCTGGGTAAGTTATAACGCTAAACTTATAGTCTCTGCTAGCTAATAGTTCTAATATATCTTGAAGGTCAAACGTCAAGGCTGATCTCCTCTATTCTTCATCTAAATGGATTAATGAGTTAGTTAAACTTATAAATATTATAGATTTATACCCCCTTATAAGTTCTTCAACATCTACTGTTGACAAAAAATCTGTTTCTCTTCCTACTAATATTGAAATTGCCTTTTTCTGCCACTCTGAACCAGAAACTAAGTATTCACCTACATTAGTAGTTTTAACAACCAAAAACGGTATTTTTACCATGGACCACATGTAAACCGGTATTTTAGACGATAAAGCAGTTACTTCGCTTTCCTTCATAGTGTGAGGTATACCGTTACCCAATAGAATTGTGTTCTTCCCCTTTACTGCATCTGTTATAGTTACAAACTCCTTAGGAAGGGAATTGAAGATGTCTTTAAAGCCCAGATCAAAAATTTTGTCTATCAAGGCTATCTCTCATACTTGGCTATAAACATAGAATGATCTTTATCGTAAGGATCTAGGTTTATTACCTGCTCTGCAACAAATCCTGCCTTTTCAATCTTCTCCAATTCTGTTTTGTATATTTCCTTGGGATCCTTAGTCACGTCAATGCTTCTCGCTTTTATGGCTAGAAGCATATATCCTTTGTGCTTCAGGAAGAACTCGGCATTATATACCGCTATATCAGTCTGATTCGGTTGGGCTATGTCAACGTATAACACATCAGCGTCCTCTACGAGACTTCTGTAGTTCTGCGGAAACCTTGCGTCAGCAAGTATCGGGAACATGTTAGGTCTCTTCTGGGCAACGAGTATCAACTCCCTTACTACTCTGGGGGAGAACTCAACGCTGTATACCTTACCTTTCTCTTCAATTATATCTGAAATATGACTAGGGGTAGTCCCTGATGCTGCCCCTAGATAAAGCACTTTTATGCCCTTCTTTACAGGGTTCTCCTTCAGACCTTTCATAATTGCCCCTGCTAGCTTACTGCGAAAAGCGTTCCATTCCCTGTATTCAACACCTTGATACTTGACCAACCTCTCCCCGTAAACGTTAGAACCTACTGCCATATTCTTTGTGCAGAGCCTCTCTGAGCCATCATTAAACAGACACTGGAAAACATTTTCCATTTTAGTTTCTTTCACTTCAAACACTTCTGACAATGTAACCACCTATCTTTTTCCATACTTTTACTTTGTTCTTTCCGCCCTTTTTATTTCTCTTTGTTCTTTCCGCCCTTTTTATTTCTCTTCCATTTACCCTTATTTCCTCCTCTGTATTTTTCGTCCTTTCTGCCTTTCTTCCATCTTCCTTTCTCTCCTCCTCTCTTCTCTCTCATCTCTCCCCTTTGTGCCCTTTCCACGTCCTGTTCCTTTGCTGGTCTGGCTGGAGGTTGAGCATATTTCGTTTTTATTTCCTCTATTCTCTTGTTTAGGGACTCAACAAGCTGATTTCCAACGTATCTACCGCTGAACGCGTCTATCCTCGATGCTATGGCGAGCTTCGCAGCTAACGCTCTTGCTATCTTTCCTCTCTGCCATCTGGGAGACATATGAATGCTTTGGTACTGAAATATCACACCGTGTTTAGGTGGTCTACTTCCGCTACGCAAAGCTCTGAATAAGGCTTTTTCTGCGCCTAAAACTTGGATTGTACTTGCGGGCATCTTAGCTAGCTCCTGAAGACTGCCGGCTATGCTCAGAAGCCTTGCTCCTAACGTTGCTCCAACCAACGCGTTGATGTTAGGAGCTACCTCTCCCATAACTTCCTCAAGGTAGTTAGCCAAGTTATCCCTAATCTTGTACTTTTCTAGAATGTTGTCCGAAAGCATCTTTATTGCCTTCAAATCATCATCAGATATATCAGCTCCTATGCTCTTCTTTGCTGCTTCGTATACCTTTGAAGCCTTAGATTCATTAAGTCCTATTTCCTTTAGCCCTTCTAGGGTTATGTTGTCTCTGTACCCTAAAGTGGAGATGATCTTAGAATATTGAAGATGATCTTCTATTAACCTATCTAACTCAGGGAAATGTAAGCTGTACCATTCCCTCAGCCTCTCTGAAAACAGATTAATTGTCTTGTCAATATCGTCTATAGCCCTGATCGCTTGAATCGCTAACAAATCTCTCCTCTGCGACGCACCCCTTAGTTTGCTCCTGGTGTACTCCATTGAAAGCTGATAAAGGAAAGAGTAGACCTCCTCCTCCTTCTCTGCGAACTTGGACTCTAACGCATATTTTACCATGGATTCCCTGAACTCTTTGGCTCCAAGGTGATGAGGCTTAAACGTCGTTCTATATCCCATTCCTTGAAGTTGAGGAATTTCTGCTTCGTTTTCAACTATTACCTCGGAAGGGTTGAGCTTTTTCAGGAGCTCTACTGAAGAGGGGAAGGGAATTCCCTTCTCGTTGTCATTGAGAATTGAAATGATCTTTCCTATATCCTTGGAATTAACCACGAAGTCCTTAAGCTGTCCATTCTCGTCAAAGGCAAACGAGCCTATGGCATGTTCTACTAAGTAAACTTTCATAAAGGTCTATGCTCTAGAAAACTTTTAAGTTTAAATTTTTGATTAGATAAAAGTGGTGTTAAGTTAAATGCCATCTCATGGTTCGTTAACTAAGGCCGGAAAGGTAAGGAGCCAAACTCCTAAAGTAGAAGCGAAAGAAAAGCATAAGGAGTCTCCTAGAATGAGAAACAAAATGGAGTTCACTAAAAGGGCTAATGGGCAACAGCCCTCTAACTCAAACAAGAAAAGGAGGTAACTGGCTTTTCTGAACCAAAGATTTAACTCTCTTTTTATTTATTTATCACCGTGTTAGAAGGTTACAGAGGAAAACTGGCTTCATTCCTAGCCTCTAAAGGGATAGAAATAGGGGATAGGATAAGAATAAAGAAGGATAGCCTTGAAGTAGAAGGGATCCTCTTCCCGAGTTTCTCTAGAGATGAGGACATCATAGTAGTAAAGATGGACAACGGTTACAACGTTGGGCTCAAGGCTACTGGAGCTGATTTGTCTCTTCTATCGAAGAGAAAGGCCGAAGATACCAGAAAACCTCAGAGCACTGGGAGTAAAGGAGAGGTCAAAATAATAAGCACTGGAGGAACGATAGTCTCTAAGGTAGAATATGAGACAGGTGCAGTTAGGCCTGCTTTGTCTACCGATGAGATCTTAGAATACTTGCCGCAGATAAAGGACATTGCAGACATAGATGCTGAGATACTTTTCACAATACTAAGCGAGAACATGAAGCCTGATTACTGGACCAAGATAGCAGAGAAAGTCAAAGAGTCATTAGACAAGGGAGCTAGAGGAGTTGTAATAGCTCACGGTACTGATACAATGAGCTATACTGCTAGCGCCATCGCTTTCTCTTTCTCTGAGATGACGGGACCAGTGGTTTTAGTAGGATCACAGAGAAGCAGTGACAGACCCAGCAGTGATTCTAGCATAAACCTTTACTCGTCAGTCATCTTGGCCAAAGAGTCACCTTTCGCAGAAGTTGCAGTCTTAATGCACGGGGAGAGCTCTGATACATACACAATAGCCCATAGAGGAGTAAAGGTAAGGAAGATGCATACTAGCAGAAGGGACGCTTTCCAAAGTATAAACGACGTTCCTTTAGCTAAAGTAATGTGGACCGAAAATACAGTCAAAATGCTGAGGAAGGACTTCGTTCCAAGAGGTAAAGAGAACAGAATGGACAGCAAGTTTGACCCCAGGGTTTTCTTACTTTACTATTACCCTGGAATGAATCCGTTAATACTGGAAGCGATAAAGGATAAGACAAGGGGAATAGTCTTGGCGGGAACAGGATTAGGGCACACATCAGAGGAATTCGAGACCGTCTTTAGGGAGTTCACTAAAGACGGGATTTTCGTGGGAATGACATCACAGTGCTTGTTTGGCAGGGTTAACATGAACGTTTATACTACGGGCAGAAAGCTACTTGAAGCTGGGGTGGTACCACTGGGAGACATGCTCCCTGAGACTGCATTGGTTAAGCTGATGTGGTCATTAGCCCACGCTGATGACGTTGAAGGGGTGAAGAAGTTAATGTTAACTAACATGGTTGGAGAGTTCAATGATAGGCATAACGAACAGCTATTCCCAAGGTGGTATTATGAGTGATCTAGGTATTAAGATAGGCTTGGAAATTCATCAACAGCTGGAGACCCACAGGAAGTTATTTTGCAGTTGTCCCTCAATCATGAGCGATGAATACAAGGTAACTTTAACGAGAAAGCTCAGACCAGTTACGAGCGAGATGGGAGACGTTGACGTTGCAGCGCTCTTCGAATGGAGAAAGGGGAAGACGTACCTTTACCATGTTCCAGACGCGTCTTCGTGTCTGGTGGAATGCGATGAAGAACCACCTCATGAAATGGATCCAGAGGCTGTAAAAATAGCGCTTGGGATGGCAATATCTCTCCACGCAACTCCAGTAGACGAGATATACGTGATGAGGAAAATTGTCATAGATGGTTCTAACACATCAGGGTTCCAGAGGACTGCGATTGTATCCTTGGGTGGTTTCATAGAGGATAAAGAAGGCAAAGTAGGAATTCAGACCATTGCGGTTGAAGAGGACGCTGCAAGGAAGGTAGAAGAGGGGAAAAACGAAACAGTTTACAACTTGGATAGACTTGGCTTTCCTTTAATAGAGATATCTACAGCTCCAGATATAAAAAGTCCTGAACAGGCAGAGAGGGTAGCTCTCGAAATAGGACAACTGCTCAGAATGACGGGAAAGGTTAAAAGAGGACTCGGAACGATCAGGCAAGACCTTAACGTTTCCATAATGGGGGGCACGAAGGTCGAAATAAAGGGAGTACAGAGGCTTGAGTTGATTTCTACGATAATAGAAAATGAGGTAAGGAGACAGAAGACACTCCTTGATATTAGGCAGGAGCTCAAATCAAGAGGAGTTACTGAAGACATGATAAAGGAGATACAACAAGTTGATCTCACAAACGTCTTCCTTAACACTTCAAGCAAGATAGTCAGGAACGGCATGTCCCGCGGAAAGGTCATAGGCATGAGGCTACCCAGAATGTCGGGGATCATGGGGAGAGATGTAATGCCGGGGAGGAGGTTCGGAACCGAAGTCGCAGACTACGTAAGAGTCTTAGCTGGGCTCGGAGGTCTGTTCCATTCAGATGAGTTACCAAACTACGGAATCACGCTTGACGAAGTAAGTGAGGTGAAGAGAGTCCTAGACGTTAAAGAAGGGGATGGTTTCGTCATCCTAGTCGGTGAGAAAGAGAAGCTCAATATTGCAGTCCAGACTATAAAGGACAGGTTAAACCAAGCCCTTATCGGAGTGCCAAAGGAAACCAGGGGAGCTGAGGAAGACGGAACGACAAGGTTCTTAAGACCACAGCCTGGGTCAGCCAGAATGTACCCTGAGACTGACATTCCTCCGATGAAGGTAGAGGACTTAATGGAACAAGCTAAGCTTTACGTACCTCAACCTCCAGAAGTGAAGCTGAAACACTTCATCGAGATAGGGCTGAACAATGAACTTGCGAACCAGATGTTGAAGAGCCCTAGAATAGACCTCTTCGAATACCTCACCGAGAAATATAACGCCAATCCAGTTTTCGTTGCCACCCTTCTTGAGAACACCCTGAAATACGTGAAAAGCAAAGGAGGAGACATGAACTTGGTAGATGAAGGTGTAATTGAAACTATAGTTAAACACGTGTCGGAAGGTAGGATAAGCAAGGACTCAGTAGCAGATATATTGATAGAGTTCACTACTTCAAATAAGAACCTACAGGACGTAATATCTAAATATACTTCAATTTCAACTGACCAATTGATATCCCTAATTAGACAAGAAGTCGAAAGGAATAGAAAGGAGCTGGTCGAAAAGAAGGATAAGGCTTTCACCATCTTGATGTCAACAGTCATGTCAAAAGTAAGGGGAAAGGCTGACGGTAAAGTAGTAGCAGAATTAATAAGAAAGGAGATTGAGAAGTTACAGTGATGAAGAATTACCCCCGGTCCAGAGGGATGAAGAGAAGGCATTTGTCGGATTGGTAGGTTTCCATGGAAATTTTCAACGGGCTAGAACGTTTTTTAGGTCCAAAGATAGAAGACCCTAGTTTAGATCTGGAGCAGTTACCCCAACTGATCAACCTTCTATCTATTAAGGTTGAAGGAGGGGAAAACTTCACACTATATGGACCAGACGGAAGTTCCATAAGCTCAGGAACAGGCAAGCCTGAGATAAGGACTCCTTTGAAGAAGAGAGTAATCACATGGGAACTCCCCAAAATAGATGTTGAATCTTTGAGAGAAATTGTAATGTACCTTGTTAGATGTGAAGAAGGTGAGTCTACGTTCAATCCTTCCCCTTGGGAGAGAGGAGGGATGGCCCCAGGGGAGCTCAGAGACAAGAGAATTGAATACGAAATCCCTGATAGAACCAGCATGCAGATAGAAAGCGGGATGCTTAATCCCGTGATCCATTATTTGAATCCGTTCTTCGTCCAAGAAATAGAAGGTAGAAAATTCGAAGGGGTCACACACTTCGCCTCTTTCTCTGTCACTAGATCAATCACGATAGTGAGTTCCACACCAGCTAGGTTTAACCTAGACGACGGTGTCATAAAAGTAGAGGGAAGCAACTTAACTAAAATAGAAAGTGACGAATGGGCACAGGCAAAGCCAGTCATGAGGCTTTGGGACTTGAGGAATAACTTGCTTAATCTGGACTGCAGGTATAAGTACCCAATCTCCCTTTATAGGATACAACCTTCATGCGTAATACCTTTGCTTATCAAATATGAGGATGAGTCTATCTTCATCATATTGGAGAACTTCTCTAACAGACCAGTAATGTCTACGTTCTTCATCTCTGGAAGAATAACCGAAGCGTGTATCTCAGATTTGAATGGAAATTGCGTAGAGAGCCTCAACGTAGACTACGACAGACTAAACATACCTTTAAGAAGGTGGGGCATAACTCCAGTTAGGGTCAAGGCCAAACCTCTACCTGAGATACTCCTTAGGAAGAAGATAATTCACTGATCCTCTTTCTCTATTTCATAAGCGCATGAGCTAAGCGTATAACCGTTTCTACTTAAGACCCTCTTGCTACTCGAACATAAAATGCAGTACATGGAAGATATATCCCTTTTCCCTGAGGAGGACAAGGAACTACTTACGTCGTTAATTAGGCTCATAAATTCCGGATCCGATTCCAATATATGCCTCATTGAACCTCCTCTCTTGCTCTTTATGTAGTTAGATATAGCAGCAGGAGTTACTCCTAGCAAGGCTGCAGCTCTATACTCCGATACATTGTAGTCCTTTATCAGCTTCTCTGCCATTAACGATCTTATAGCTGGTAGTATTTCTTTTACCGAAAACTCACAAGGTAAACGTAAAGACATGAACAGTCAATAGTAATTAAGACGTGGTAAGTAAAAAAGATTTTTACTTTTATAGAGTTAAGCTTACAGCTCGCAAGTCTTGCAACCTCCAGCGTAGGTCTCCGATGCTTCTACCATGGATTTCTTATCCAGCCTAAGGCCCATCTCTTTCTTCTTCTCTAATTCCTCCTTCTCCTTCTTTATACCGAAGTATATGACTTGTTGCGACTTAGATCTGTCTCTGTATACAGTGATCCCCTTTATTCCTAACTTCCATGCACTCAAGTAAACTTTCGATACCGTCTCTGGAGTCTCCTCCGACCTCATGTTTATGGTCTTGGATACACCCGAGTCATTCCACTGCTGCCAACATGCTTGGTGAAGGAGGTGATACTCCGGGCCTACCTCATGTGCTGTCCTAAATATGTTCCTTATTGTCCTAGGCATGAAAACGTTCTCAGATACACTGCCAGTTTCAGCTATCTTACTTACCACCTCTGGATCGTCTAACTCATATTTCCTAAGATACTCCAAGAAGAGCGGGTCGACCTCCATGAACTTCCCTACTGCAACATTCCTTATGAACGCAAGGGCAAAGAGAGGCTCTATTCCCGACGACGTGCCTGCTATGATGGAGATAGTCCCGGTTGGAGCTATTGACATGACGGTAGAGTTCCTTAGACCGTTCTTGACCCTCAATGCCTTCAGCTCGGAGAAGTCCAGTTTCTCTGCCCTCTCCATCATTTTCCTTACTGAAGGTGAAACTTGAGGCTTTATTGACAAGATCTCCAACATGTCTGCAAAAGGTTTCGCAGTATCGAAAATGTCACGGTATAACTGCGGGTTATAAGCTGGGAAGGAACCCTTCTCTGATGCTAGTTCTATGGATGCCTTAAAGGCGTGATAATACACGAACTTCGCTAAATTATAAGACACGTAAAGTGCATCGGGGCTATCGTAAGGGATACCGAGTCTCACCAGAAGACGCGAGAACCCCATCACTCCTAGGCCCACCTTCCTGGTCTTCTTGGTCGCGTCCTCTATTTGCTTTAAAGGATAACGGTTGGCATCTATGACGTTGTCAAGCATCCTCACTGCGTAAGTTATTGTCTCCGCTAAAGAATCCCAGTCTATGGTGGGTTTGTCGCCTTCTATTACGAACTTCTCTAGGTTGATAGAACCCAAGTTACACGACTCCCACGAGAGCAATGGTTCCTCCGCGCAAGGATTAGTAGCTTGGATTTTAGACACGTAATAGATTGGGTGTCTCCTGTTTATCTCGTCTATGAATACTATTCCCGGGTCTCCGCTGTCCCACGCTCCCCTCACTATCTCGTCAAATACAGCCCTAGCGTTAACCCTACCCGTGACTGCACCTTCCCTCTCAGCTATCACCATAGCTTCATCTACTGTAACGAAGGCACTCTCGTCTAGCCACACTGACCCTCCTTTCTCCTCCAATTCGTTAAGTATGAACTCCTGAACGTACTCCTCGTCCATGTAGCCTCTGGCCTTCACTATATAGTAGTCCCATCCTTTTCCGGGAACCTTGGTTTTCCTAGGATTGATGAGCGGGACGTCTTCCTCCCTCTCCACGGCTCTCATGAAATAGTCATACATTCCAACGGATATGTTGAAGTTCTGAAGTTGAGCGTCTTTTAACTGCCCTGTCTTTGACTTTATGAAATCTCTCACGTCTGGATGCCAGACATGCATTATCCCCATGTTGGCACCTCTCCTTTTCCCTCCCTGCTTTACCACGTCCGTGGATACGTCAAAGATCTTCATAAATGATATAGGACCAGACGCTACGCCTGCAGTAGATGCCACAGTGTCTCCCTTTGGTCTCAGCTCAGAGAAGTCGAACCCAGTTCCTCCACCCTGCTGATGTACTAAAGCCATGGCCCTTAATGTATCGTATATTCCCTCACCTTCAGGCGTAGTCATTGAGTCCCTCACTGGCAGAACGAAGCACGCGGATAGAACTCCTAGTCTAGTCCCGCTGTTCATTAGGGTCGGAGTGTTTGGAAGGAACTTCAATGAGCTCATGACCTCATAGAACCTATCAGCCACTTTCCTAACTTCTTCCTCTGTTTTACCATAAGATAGATCTACCTTAGCTAGGAAATTGGCGACCCTCCTAAACATCATCTGTGGGGTCTCTACATACCTCAACGTGTCAGGGTTCTTGAGCAGGTATCTAGCTTCAAGCACTTTCAATGCGTTATATGACAGGAGGAGGTCTCTCTCGTCGAAGTCCTTCCATCCTCCTTTCCCGAAAACATGGTTGTATATCCTAGCCAGCACATATCTCCTGGCGTAGTCTAAAAATGAAGGAAACTTTAGAGAGTTCTCTATCAGGTTCCTTTCTACTATGTCTGAAATTGTCTTGGTATCTATTAGGTTGTCCTTCGCGTTCTTAGAAATGTCCTGAATTATGGAATCTGTAACGTCCTGAGGTAAAGGGAGTTTTGAAAGGACTTTCACTGGAGAAAACTCTTCAATTCTTTGATTCCTCTTGGATACTTTCAGATTCTTCAACGATAATATAGACACAGCTTCCATGTTAGTCCATATATGTTATGAGCTGAAACTTATCTCTCCTTTCCCCCTTTTTCCTGGTATTACTTCGTTATTATAGCTAATAGAAAGAAGGTATTACGTCGCATGAGCCTGCTAAAGGTAAGAAATCTGTCTACCGGGGAAGCTGAGAATTACGTCCAAACTTATAGACGGAATGCAACATGCTCCATTTAAAGAAGCAAAAGTTTTTCTTAAGAAAGACTAAAGTAAGGTTATTTATTTACTATAAGAATGGGAAAAACATAATAGGTTTGTTGTATGAAGTTTCCTGTTAGTTTCACTAAATGGAACAGGAAAACTAAGTATATAGTATCTAAACTGTAAAACTAATATGCTGTCAAGGCTTATAAACACGTTTTAACAACCGCATTACGCCTGAAATGACGGAAAAACAAAGCCATTATAAGTTCGGGGATTATATCTTGAGGGAAAGGTAGGTATTACGTTTACAAGCTAGAGAATGAAGGCGGTAACGTAAAGGAGCGCTACGTAGGCCCTTTAACTGACGTTGATGATACATACGAGAAAGTGAAAGAGAATAGCAGTGGGGTTTTGGGGGTATCCCCCTAATATAGCGGACCCAAGGGGATTTGAACCCCTGACCTTCGGCTCCGCAGGCCGACGCTCTATCCAAGCTGAGCTATGGGTCCTTACATCCTCTTGAGGGGAACGATCCCAAGAACTTCAAGACCGTTCCTCAGTATAGTTTCTACCCCTTTCACAATATAAAGCCTTGTCATCCTCTTCGCTTTGTCTTGCTCTTGAAGTATTCTCTCTTTATCGTACCAAGAGTTAAACGTATCTGCGACTTGTCTCAAGAACGCCACAAGGTCCTCCGGAGCTAATTCATCACAAGCCTTAGAGAGAACCTCAGGGAATTTGGCGATCAAAAGTAGTATATCCCTTTTCTCAGCTTTTATGTCCTCATGACTCACGGAACTGTCCAGATCCGATTCCCTCTTAGAAAGCACGTTGAAAGCTCTAGCGTAAGTGTACTGCAAATAAGGTCCGCTGTTCTGATCGAAGTTAACCACGTTGTTAACGTTAAAAGAGACCGGTTTGTTAGGAGCAACAGAAAGAATGGGATACCTTATAGCAGAGTTGACTATCTCGCCGATATTTTCAATGACCCCCCTTTTCTCATTAACCTTCGACTTCGTTATTTCCTCTATCATGTTGTAAATATCATCCAAAGAGATGTACTTCCCCATTCTACCGCTCATCTTCATCCCCTGAAGGTTCACCATACCATAAGAGAAATGAACCAGGTTTTCAGCTTCCTTCTTATACCCAGCTAGATATAGCGATGCACGGAGCTGTATCTGAGGGACCATCTGTTGTTCAGCTATTACATTAATTACCTTGCTTGCGTTGAACTCCCTGAACTTCCGGAGAGTATATGCTATGTCTCTCGTCGTGTAAAGAGTAGTTCCATCAGACCTCATTAGGACTAATGGAGGAATCTCCAACCCTTCAGGTATTGACAAGTCTTTCCTCGACGCAGAATCGACATATTCCTCTAAGTTAAGCGCAACTGCACCTTTATGCTCGAACCTAGCAGGGGATGAAAGAAGCGAATTTATGACCTTTTTCACCTCCCCAGACCAAAGTAGATCACTTTCAAAGTCGAAGACGTCAAATGATATATGTAACCTGCTCAAGCTTTCCTCGAATCCTTCCAAAGCGTATCCAACGTATTTCCTCACGATCCTCTTCATTTCCTCATTCCCTCCTTCGTATAGCTCAATTATCTTTGCAACTTCAGAGTCGTGATCTCCTCCCATCATTGAGTCCGCAAGCTTATCGAAAACTTCAGGCATCCTTTCTCGTAAAGCGTTAGCGGATCCCACCAAGTCATCCATCTTTGACTGTTTCTCTTTCCTCTCCTTAGAGTCTTCGGGCAAATTCTCTATCTCCTTCTTCAACGAATGGATCTCCATGATCACGTTTGTCATAGCGTAAATCTGACCCAACCAATAATCCTTCTTCATCCCTGAAGGTGGCTCAGGGTAACCCAATCTCTTTAAACCGTAAATTAGAATTGCGACTTGTCTCCCTGTATCGTTCACGTAAAACCTCACATTCACTTTGTGTCCTCTTGCCCTTAACATTCTGGCTATCACGTCTCCTAGAATTGAATTCCTGAGGTGACCTATGTGAAGTGGGTGTATCGGATTTGCACTCGTGTGCTCTACAACGAAATTAAGAGGTTTCTCGGTCTTCTCTATTCCGTAATCGTCTGGAATCGTAAACAGAAACTTGAAAAGGTTCTCCTCACTCAAAAAAGCGTTGAGGTATATTCCAGTTACTTTGACCTCTCTAATGAGGTTACCCTTCAGCCCGTTCAGAAGATCTACCTTGTCCTTATATTCCTTCGTGACTTGAGGTAGGGCTATAGAGAGGTCTCCTTGGTCTTTTCTAGGTGGATAGGTAATATATTTTAAAAGCGAGCTCTCATCTACGCCCAACACTGGACTGACCATCTTAGCTAGCTCTATTTTAGCGTCGCCTATTGGATTCACAGAGCAACTATAGGGATTGACCTTTTAATATTTACCAAGGGGAATTCTAAATCATGAAGAAGATAGTTGAACTCCTAATAGTGGAGGACTTCTCTGGAAATAATAAGGTGAGTCAGAAAGATATAGAGGACGTAGTGAACAAGATAAAAGATGGTTCTGACGTTATAGTGAACAGAGTTCATCTCCCCTTATGGGAAGGAAATGAAGGGCTCCTAGGGCTTCATGTAGTAGTGAGAGATGTTGCAGAAACGTAAATGCCAATTCTTCAACGCTGGGTATTGCCATTCACCTTTGCTAGAAACCCCTACTGACTCTGTGACGAACTCTTCCAGGTGTTTGGGCAACTATACGTCGTGTAGATACTACGTAAAAGGTGAAGAGAAGAAAGGGCTAGAGAACTATGAAGCTGAAGAAGTATCTCAAGAAATAACTTTTTACAAGGAAGCTAACCTGCTGATAGAGGCTGTAGATAGCCCTTGCGACAAGTACGTCCTAACTAAACTCGAAGAAGGATTCATAGCTTCCTGCAAGAGTATGGGAAGAACTTTGACCAAATCTCAGACCACGCTATGCAAAAATTATTGGGACAAATGTCCCTTCAGAGTTATAACCTGATTGCCTTCAAATCAAGAAATTATTTATCCACAAGTTTTCATTATATTTTGTCATATTAAATACATGTGACTTTACTTTTTCTCTCAATTATTCTGTGCCCATTTTAGCGTACTTTCCATCATCTAACAGAGTAAGTTTCCCTTTTTCGACTAAATCGTTTAAGGCCCTCCTTATCTTATCTTCACTTGCTATCCCCGAGAGCTTGCTGTGAAGTTCCTTTAAGTTCATCGACTTTTCATTAAGGAGATCCAGCAATATTTGTTTTAACTCTTCTTCGTTAGGTGCGGTCATTACAACTACGTCCTTATCTGAGTAAACGACCTTTAGCTTTTCCTCCACATCGTTGTTCTGAGGAGCCTTTCTCCCTCTTTTCCTACCTTCACTCATAAGAACCACTATGTGTTAAAACATTCTCTTCCCTTGCTTTTAAACATTTTGGAAAAGAATAATTCTAGAATTTTTGCAACATTTAATTGACGATATTGCTTTCTTTTGTAATTGAATAAAATAGCCCTCTTAGAGTTTTTCAAAAATAAAGAATTCCATTTGAGGTAATCCTCAGATAGTTAGATTAAGTCTAGATTCAACATATGATACCACGTTCGAAGAAAACACTTGCTTCATATACATCCTTATATATAGCGTCTAGGTCTTAATTTAATAGGCGAAATTAATTTGGAGTATCCTGACTTCCTAAGGCATGTGGCAAATAAGATTATTTCCCCTACAAATTTGGACGCTAAAAGATTAGATGAAGCCAGGAAGCTCCTCGCCGAGGCCGAGACCAAGTATAAGTTCTCCTCCTATGGAGGAAACCCTAAGAAACTCATAGACTACCTGCAAAGTCCTGAGTTTATAGAGTTGGTCATGATACTCGGCGTGGATCTTTCTAAGAAGCTGGTTCAACTCATCCGGGACAGCTATCAGGATGAGGAGATGAAATCAACAGCAAACAAAATAATTGAGGAGCTGGACGGATATTCGGACATAGAGGAAAGTAAGACAGTAAGAAGCAGAACTTTTCTCTAGAAACATTTTCTAGGAAAACGCAACAAAATAGAGAAATTAAGTAACAAAAAGAGACCAACAGCGAAAGAAAATATAGAAGCAAATAAAAGGAAAAATAATTAAAAAATTATTTTACTCCATTCCACCGCCGGGCATGCCTCCTCCCATTCCTCCTGGCATGCCTCCTTCTCCGCCTTTGCCTCCGCTTCCACCTTTCATTGGTGAAGCAGCTATTAAGTCATCTATCTTTAGAACTGCTGTAGCAGCCTCTGTTGCACTCTTTATTACTTGAGATGTAACTCTCAGAGGTTCTATTACGTTGATTGCTATCATATCATCAGCTATCTTGCCTTTCATTACGTCTATTCCTGCATTTACTAGTCCCTTAGCATGCTTGGCCCTGAGCTCCATCAAGGTGTTTATCGGCTCCATTCCTGCAGTTTCTGACAATATCATTGGTACTTCCTCTAAAGCGTCTGCAAAAGCCTCTATGGCTAGTTGTTCTTTTCCACCTACAGACCTAGCGAAGTCTCTCAGTTTCATAGACAGTTCTAACTCTATAGCTCCTCCTCCAGGCAAGATCACTGGCTCCATTAGGATGTTTCTGAGCGCGTGGAGTGCGTCGTTAAGGCTCCTCTCGGCCTCGTCTAGTGCCATGTCGTTAGATCCCCTCAACACTATGTTTACTGCTCTAGGATTCTTAGCTCCCTCTATGAAAACCATCTTGTCGTTCCCTATCCTCCTTTCCTCCACGAGCTCGGCGTACCCTAGGTCTTCCGGAGTCGCGTCATTTATACTGCTTATTATCTTAGCTCCTAATGCTTTCTCAAGCTTCTCTATATCGCTCCTCTTCACCCTCCTTACGGCGAGGATTCCCTTCTTTGCTAGGAAGTGCTGTGCTATGTCGTCTATTCCTTTCTGGCATATGACCACGTTTGCTCCTAGGGAGGCTAACTTGTCAACCATGTTCTTCAGGTACTTAGCTTCTTCGTCGAGGAAAGACCTTATTTGGTCTGGACTCGTTATGCTTATTTTAGCTGAGATCTCTGGTTTCTCTACCTCCAGCGAGGCGTCCAACACTGCTATCTTTGCCTTCTCCACTCTCCTCGGCATGCCTGGATGAACTACTTCCTTGTCTAACACTAACCCTCTAACTAACATGCTGTCGTTTACGTCTCCTCCCTTCTTCTTGTCTATCTTTATTAGGTCAATCGACACGTTAAATCCTCCTGAAGGTAATGGCTCTGCAACTGTGGTCACTGCGTCTATTACCATGTTCATTACTTTCTCCATCTCCTCAGAGCTTGCAGATACGAACTTACTTGACATCGTCGTGTAAACTATCTTCTTTAGGGTTTCTCTACTGGTCTTTGATGAAAGGTCCTTCACGTCTACCTTAACTCCTAACTGGGACATTACTTCAATAGCCTTGTTCATGGCCTTCTTGTAGCCGTCTATAATTATGGTTGGATGTATGTTCTGATCTAATAGGTTTTCAGCCTTCTCTAGCAAAAGACCTGAGACAACTACAGCGCTTGTTGTTCCGTCACCTACTTCTGAATCCTGTGCTTTAGCTGCTTCAACGAGAAGTTTAGCTGCTGGGTGCTGTATTTCCATATCTTTTACAATAGTAGCTCCGTCATTCGTTATAGTAACGTCTCCAAAGCTGTCAATAAGCATCTTATCAAGGCCTCTTGGACCCAAACTTGACTTCAACATTTCCGCTAAAGTTCTAGCTGCAAGAATGTTGCTTTTCAGCGCGTCTTTTCCTGTTTGCCTGTTTGTTCCTTCTTTTAGAAGTACTACTGGTGCTCCTGCGGACATCTTAACTCACCTAATCCTTGAGTTCATTAGTATCGGTTATATATAAAGTTAGCTTTCTGAAGAGCATGTAGATAAGGTCTATTAGGTAAACTCTATTAATGAAGTATAGATCACTTCATTTGAGGTTCGTGGAACCCTAATTTTGCTCTTTTATGCTCTTCCAGAGTCTCCATGAGCTAAATAGCTCAGCCTGAGTGTTGGCACCATTTCCGATACGCAAGGGACAAACTCTACTTGATCTAAAATAGGTTTTTGTATCTTCTACCACATTTCACATTATGGAGTGTGAGCATTGCAAGAAACGCGAAGCGATCACTGTAGTAGGAGGAAGGAAAGTATGCGAAGTCTGCGCCAGAAACGAGATACTGAAAAGAATAAGAAGAGACGCGATATCAAAAAAAACGTTCAGTTATAAGGAAAGAGTCCTCATTACCATACCGGATTTCTTAAAAACAGAAGGAGATCTACTGAAGGCTCTGCTCATGAAGGCTTGTTATTCTTGCAAATTGGAGGGTGAAGTCTTGGAAGTCACTACTAATGACCAAAACGGCATAGTTGAAAAGCTATGGAAAGTGTTGAGGCTATCCATGAATCCATCCCATAACATCAGGAAAGTTGTTCTTCCATTTACTGCAGATTTCTTGATGGCTTACATAATTTATGCGGTTTCCACGAAAGAGAAGGACTATGTCTGGCTTTTAAATTACAAACACGAAATCAATGGGGTAACTTTCGTTATGCCTTTCTTCTCCACTTCCCAAAAGGAACTCTCTGGATACTTTACACATGAATTGGTCACCGGTGACCCTCTCTTTGATTCAATACTGAAATGGGAAGAGGGCAATCTGGGGGAAAACTATGAACTGTTTCATGCGTATTGGAATTCTGGTAAGATACTCCAAGGAGAAAAACATTGCAGTTTCTGTGGAGCATACATTAGGGATGGTGAGGCATGTCAGAGATGTTCGCAATTGACGACTTCTCGTCTTTAGAAAGGATGATTTCAAAGAACATGCCTTGTAGAGAGGAGGAAGGAGGATATACAACTCCGTCTTTATAGTAAAAATAACCACTGCTCAATATTTCCTTGAAGCCCTGCATGTCTATTGAAGAGTAGCCCCTAAGAAGCTCTTTCACGTCTAACTGTTTCTTTACCTCCTTCATAGAGACGTCGGCCCCGCAAATTCTGCAGGAAAAGTCCGGCATCACAGCGTTAAACCCGCATTTAGGACATGTGAAAGGAGACAGAATCCCATACATGTTCCAATTTACCCTTAAGATTTCTATCAAATCTCCCCTGTTTCTCTTCTTAGATTCCTCGTATAGACGAGGTCCAAGAGATGTTATTCCCTTTTTCACATTGGAGACTAGGAACTCTAATTGATCGTCTGTGAGAGAAGACAGATCCTTTATTTTCAGTATGTTATAAGCTATAGCCTCCATCACTGAGTCCCTAGCCGAGTTGAGCCTATTTATAATGGTTTTGGACTTGGGCTTACTCTTCACCTGTCCTACTGCACCCGCGAAGACGTCTTTTATAATTTCTTTAAATTCGTCCCTCTGAAATCCCAAATACGCTATTCCTATAGCAGTTATCACTTCATCTAGGTATTCATCGAGAAGTTCGTACGGATCCGTGTAAACTTCCTTCTTTGGCTTTTTCTTCTTTTTCTCTTCTTTCTCAGGTGTTTTCGTTTCCTCCTTCTCAGGTTTTTCTTTCTTTCGCCTAGGCAAAACCTCAACCTTGCTTATACGTTCTGTGCTAGGTCTAGGAAGTCCATGGGTAATAATCTCTTCTTGGATGTTATCTCTTGATACTTAGTGTCTAAGAAACCCATGAAAACTGGGCATACCTCATATCTTCCGTCTCTAGTACATTTAGTGCCTAAATTTATGAAACATTCTGAGGTCTTCCTGTCATAATAAGGACAGAGCTTGTAGTATGTCTTTGCACTCTTTATCATTCTCTCAACCCACTGTTTTTTATGATCCTTCTTCTCAGCTTCCTTCTCGGCCTTCGCTAGTGCGTTGTTTATTTCTTCTTCTGACATTTTTACTGGCTTATTAGAAGACAAACAATCCACCTTTAACTGTTAGTAGGCAAGGAGCTATTATATACATTACTACTACTACTCTCTTTTCTTTAAGACTGGACTATTATAACAAGAGTTTGTATAATGATAATAAATTGGAAGATCACTTAGAACTTGTAGACAAGAAAGTGAAGCAAAAGTTGTAGTAGATTATTATGATATAGGTATACCTGCATACAAGAACAAGTGACAAAAAGAAGGGATTCTTTCAGCATTCCTCTATCTTCTTCTTAAAGGACTGAGTGAACCCTATTCTTAAACCCAACTTAGGATCCTGATATAGGTACACTAATCTCTTGGTCTGGAGGCCTTTCAACACTCTGAATAGCCATCCACTGTCAGCTTTGAGCTCCTCCTGTATCTGATCCATGTATAGGTAAGTTGAACCCCATTGTTTATATTTATCTAATAAGAATTTGATTAATTCGTTTTCCTCTTCGTTGAGCTTACTCGTTAATTCGTTCAGACAGTCCATTAGACTCCTGTTTTGTTGTTTTTTGTTTTTCATACTGGTTTTGTCTTCAATAAACGACAAAACTTCCTTTTCGGTTTTGTCTGTTTTTTGAGCATTTTTGTTGTTCATTGTCGGGTTAACCTCTTCGTTAGTGAGTATCTGTTTTGCGAAGACTACCATCTCCTTAAATCTAGAGTTATTATAATTAGTAATAACTTCTTTTGCAAACATCTCACCAGAAGTAGTAAGATGCCATTTTCCGCCTTCTTGATATACTAAACCTTTCCTTCGCCAATAACTTAAATAACTACTTACATATTTAGTCTCAAATCCTAGATTAACTGCTATCTCAGAGGCTCTTAACGGTCTGGCTAGAAGAAGAACTGAGATAGCTTCTACTATTTTCGATCTCGGAGAACCCTTTAGTTCCTTCTCGTTGCTCAGAATCTGATTAGCTATCTCCGCAATGTCATTATCACTATCGACCATCCATTTTCATACGTTTTTGTTCTTTATAATATATAGGAACTTGAGAAGCTCAGTATTTCCATGCTATTCAAGGGAGGTTATACTTTTACATACTTTCATGCTGAAGAACTCGTTATAACCTATTAGTACTCTAAACGAAGTGAAGAGCTCATCCACTTGAGGATCTCCCGAGTCCACTCTCAAACAAGGGATATTGTCAAGCTTCGCACGTGAAGACACTATGATTATACCTTCCTTTCCAGCCCTCCTGACGATTTCAGGTCCTATTTCTTGATTTCCCCTACCGAAGATGAAACCTTGCCCTCCTATAGGTGTGACTATTATGAAAACCCTACGGTCGTTCACCATGCTTAACAGATCGAAGTAAGACACGTTTTTCTTTAGGAGTTCTTTACCTAAGAACAGGTCTACTCCTAAGTAATTTACGTCGTTATATCCGAGCCTCTTTTCTATCTTCTTCACTGTTAGCCCGGTTCCGAACACGTAGTAAGCGTCTTCCCTTATGTTCTCTGTAACAAATTCAGCTATACCCTCCACGTCCTCGATCGGGACTTCGCTTTTTGGAGGGACTGAAAGTGTGTCTGCCCTAATAGTTAGGGCCTTGAAATAAGACTTCACCTTGTATATACCTTCCTTGTAGGCCTCTTCATCTACGTCTAAGACGTCAGTGATATCTTCCTTAGCTCTCCCTTCAACGAAAAGTGACAGTAGTCTCCCTGAGGCTTCAGGGGTCTGAGCGAAAACTCCGCTATGCATCTTTACCCCAGTCGGAATTCCTAAAATAGGTAGGTCGACTCCAATTTCACTCAACTCGGAACATATATCCCTCGCTGTCCCATCTCCTCCGGCGAAGGTTATGATAGATACTCCTAGCTCTACCATCATCCTCACAGCTTTCCTAGTGTCCTCAGCCGAAGTCTCCTCACGCCCTACGTCTAGAAGGTTGAAATTGAAGCCTAATCCCTTAATGTAGTTTTCCCCCATGTTTAACCGGGGGGTAAAATATAAGGGAGAACGTGGAGCGTGTCTGAAGAACCTTGAGATCCTCTCAGGTACCTCTGGGTTCATAGTCCGTTTGGAGTCACTTCCCTTCTCTCCCGTTCTGCTCCCCGATCCGGCGTAAGGATTAACAAGGAATCCTACCTTAAGCGACATTTACGTTCTCCAGTATTTTTACTGATACTTTTAACGCTAGTCTTAAATCCTGAGGGGTTATGAAGATCGCCATATCTCCCTCTTTAGCCTCCTTGAAAGCTTCAGATATTTCCTGTAGAAGATTTCCCATCGCCATATCGTCTGTTTTAGGGGGAATTTCTATCTTTCCGTTTTCGAATACTGCTATCAGCACTCTCTCAGCTCCCTGTTTTATAACTTCGTCTCTCAGCTCGAGGACGCCATGTTGACGTAAGAGAGACTCGCCACCTCTTAAGAGGATCCCGTATGAGTCCCAACCTATACTTTTGAGCGTCACCTGTTTCACGGCTACCCTCTTCAATATCTGGTCGAGAATGGACTCCCCTTTCTCTGTGAGAACCGTCCCACCTATCTTATCCGTTTCTACCAGACCCAGCTCTTTCATTCTTCTGATCAACGTTTTCATGCTTGCTTCCTTGAGACCCACCTTCTTCATGAGGGAGATCCTCCCTATAGGTTGGTTCTCCTTTATTGTGATAAGAGCCAGAGCCACATGCCCTTCATCGTATTTGGGCGCATTTCCCTGCCTAGTCGAAGTGATCTCAGTGATTATCGATGGGACGTCCATATTTAAAAAGATCAAATATAGTTTATAAGACATGCTAAAGGGTAAGAACTTCTTTTGTCTGCTAGACTTTCAGAGGAAAGACATAGAATTAATTTTGGATACCTCATTCATGATGAAGAGATGGGTATACACTAACTCTGTACAGAAAATCTTAGAAGGAAAGAGCGTTGCATTGATCTTTGAGAAACCGAGCACCAGAACAAGGATAAGCTCTGAGGTAGCTGTATATAAGCTCGGTGGTTTCCCGATGGTGTTTGATAAGAACGTATTACAACTCTCTAGAGGGGAAACAGTGGAAGATACAGGGGCGGTGATGGGGAGGATGGTGAACGGAATAGGTGCAAGGGTGCTCAAGCATGAGACTTTAGAGAGGTTAGCGAGAAGTTCTGGTCTACCTGTAGTAAACTTGCTCAGCAACTTTTCACATCCCCTTCAAGGTTTAACTGATATGATGACGATCAAGGAGAAGTTCGGAGATAGGAAAGTGAAGATATCTTTCGTTGGTGATGGAAGGGACAACGTTCTGATGAGTCTGGCTTCAATCTCCTGTTCCTTGGGTTACGACTTGAACGTTGCCTCCCCGTCGTCTATGAGACCCGATCCTTCCTTGATGGAGAGAATAGAGGAGAGATGTGACGAGACCGGTGCCTCTATGGATTTCATGGAAGACCCTTATGAGGCAGTCAGGGGAACATCGGTAGTCTATACTGACGTATGGATAAGCATGGGGGAAGAGAGCATAGCGGAAACGAAGAAGAAACAGTTGGGTAACTATAGGGTTACATCTGACTTGATGAAATATACTACGGAGGACTCAATTTTCATGCATTGCCTTCCTGCAGTTAGAGGTGAGGAAGTAGATGCGGAGGTCATAGACGGCAAGAGGAGTGCGGTATGGGATCAGGCTGAGAATAGGCTTTACACTGCCATGGCAGTTTTCAGTTTATTTTTGTGAGTTAAGAAAAAAGAAGGATGGAAGCGTGATTCACGGTGGCTATTGCTTTCTTTGTCCTCTCTACTTGAAGAAATCCTCTATTTTCTTCTGTTTAACTAAATCTGAAACAGACCTTGTGGCGAACAAGTTTACTTTCTTATCCTTTAGTCTATCTTGAACGAAAGAGAAGGCCTCACTTACGTTGTCAAATGTTGAAATCTTGTTTTCCATGGCTTTCCTCACCGTTTCTCTAATGTGCCAATTTCCCACTGGAGCGTAGTATTCGCTAGTTATTTCCCTA
Organism: Sulfuracidifex tepidarius; assembly: GCF_008326425.1. Classification (NCBI taxonomy): domain Archaea; kingdom Thermoproteati; phylum Thermoproteota; class Thermoprotei; order Sulfolobales; family Sulfolobaceae; genus Sulfuracidifex; species Sulfuracidifex tepidarius. The sequence goes on along the minus strand of NZ_AP018929.1, from coordinate 1,037,590 downwards.
ATTATTACGATACCTGCTTGTATGTCTTCCTTTTGTAACTTCTCCATTACAGCTAATCTGGCTGCCATATACCCACCATCCATGTATTCGTATTTGCCCCAGAAGTTTTCGCTTAACTCTACCACAGTGGTCTCGCTAGACCATAAGCTGAGTGGATACCATATCTCTATCCATGAGGAACGGTAGTTTCCCGGATAGAGAATTATATGGAAATAGTTCCCTAAGTAGGAAGAATAGTAGACTGAGACCGAATCTATAGTCCTAGTACTCTCCTTCACCTTCCCGAGTAGAAAAGTTCCGATTATACTGTCTACAGATGTTATAGCCCATCTCGTGGGAACAAGCTTCCTGTTCTTCTTCACTCCTAACAAGCCCATGGACATTGCAGAGATCAACTTATAGATGTCCTCCCCTTGAGAGTAAGCTTGAACTACAGCTTCAGATGCCTTCAAGTCATCGAAAATTAGCTTCTCTAAAGTCCTGCTCAAAGATGCGTTATCGTTAACCTTGATGTTTTGCAGTGGTGCTGACGGACCTCTAGGCATTATCACACCGTCGAACTTAAGCTTGGCATCTGGTGTTGATGAAAGTAGGACGTCATATCTTACAGGCTTTTGGGAAACGCTGGAAACTGAAATTTCTTTTTCGTATAGACTCCACGGGTCTTCTATTCGCTGATCCTTCACAGCTGAGAGCAACCCAGATCTGTATCCTATAATGTCTGACAAAGTAGCTTTCCCCCACCACCCAAGGGGATCCTCGTATTTCCTGGCTTCGTCTCCGTACACGTTAGGAGGTACGTTGTACATGACTTTGACCTTGGGGTAACCTCTCTCCCCTACTACTACGCTGGGAGGAGAGGAACCGTTCACACTCTTGTCGTTGACGTTGATTCCTTGAACCACGTTTATGAAAGACCTAAATCTCTCGATGATTGGACAATAGGATAGTCCGCAAAGGTACTTAGACCCTTTACATTTGACGCATAGTTCAGCTGGTATCTTCCTCATTTCTTCAGCTTCCTCTGTATATGCCATACTACAATGTCCAATTTAGCCTTTCCCGATAGACCCACCTCCACTGGTTTCGACTTCTTTTTCCTTACGGAATCTAGTATATCGTCAACGTTAAACTCGCTTAGTTCTATTGCGTTATAAGCTGAACCTATTGCGGACGGCACATGGGAGTCGCTATCGGCTAACCCTGGGAGATCAAGTTTGAGAGCGGCCTCTTTCGCCTTCCCGTTAGCTACTCTGTTGGCCTTTGAGTTGAAGGTCTCTATTGCATCAAACTTGTAATCAAATACATGATCTCCTATCCCAGCCCTAAAGATATCGAAGGGATGTGATGGAAACACGACACAGCTGTTCTCCTTAGCATAGTCCACGAGTCCTTTTATGTCACTTGGAGGGGATGGAGGAAAGTTACATAGGATCACAACGTGTCCAAACTGGGTTGTGACCTCCTGTCCGGGAATAACGGGGAGCTCGTTGACCTCCTTTATACCCTTGGAGGTATCGTGATCCGTAATTGATATGAAAATTCCTTTCTTCTTAGCAGTTTCGAACATTTCCTTAGGGGACGCTTTCCCGTCACTGAAGAAAGTATGCGTATGAAAATCTATGAAAATGGTCATGAAGTTTAATTCTCAGCACGTTTTTTATATATATCCTAGTTCCTTCATGACTTCTAAGGTAAGCACAGTTATCCCTGCTGCACCCCTTACCAGGTTGTCTCCTAAGACTACGAACCTAAGTATATCGTCTTCCACCTTAATTCTACCGACGCTTGTCGACATTCCCTCACTTAAATCTCTAGCTGGCTGAGGTCTGTCCTCCTCATCCCTGAGCACTATTGGAAACTTCGGCGCAGTGGGTAAACCCCTCAGTTGAGGAAGGGACTTGAATTCTCTTATTGACCTTTTCACGGACTCAGGGTCTACCTTCTCCTGAAGCTCCACGTTTATGACGCCCATGTGTCCTACTTTGACTGGAACCCTAGTAGACGTGACGTAAATCACGTTGTTGGCATTCTTTATTTTACCATCCTCTATTTTCCCCAACATCTTGTTTATCTCCTTGGGTATCTTGTCCTCCTCTCCCTTAATGTAAGGTATAACGTTATTCTCTATTGCCATGAAAGGCAGACCTGAATAGCCTGCTCCGCTTACCGCCTGGAGCGTAGTGATGAACGTCCTTTTCGAAGAAACTGAAGAGAAGATCGGTTTAAGTGGCATTGTCATGATGGAAGCGGTGCAGTTAGGATTCTTAACCATAACTCCTTTCCAGCCTTTCCTCTCCCTTTGGTGCTTGAGTATCTGCAGATGTTCCCAGTTCACTTCTGGGTTTATGAGTGGAACGTCTGGGTCCATCCTAAACGGGGAAGCGTTAGATATCACGGTTATTCCTTCCTTCACAAGCTTCAATTCTACATCTTCTGCAAGGTCGTTCGGAAGGGCAGATAGAACTACGTCCACGTCTTTGTGATCCTCTGGACTGGTGGAGACCATTCTCATTTCCTTGACTTGGTCGGGAATATCTCCTTGTTCAATCCATCTAACAGATTCCTCATATTTCTTGCCTACCTTTGACGGGGATGCACTAACCTTAGTGAGCTCTATGAAAGGGTGAGAGGAGAGGATTCTCACCATTTTCTGTCCTACCATTCCCGTAGATCCCAGGAGTGACACCTTTATTTTGTCCATTTCAACACCTCGTTATGAAGTTCTCTACCTAGTACTTCAGCATTTCCGCTGTTGACTATAAAAGTAGTGCTTACCCTTGAGAGCCCTCTCGATATCATTATAGGGTCATATGAGGACGCTATTCCTAATAACTTAGATGATATCTCGGTTTTCCTCATTCCGCATCCTACCACGCTTATGGCTGAAACGTCCTCTAATCTAACGTTCTTTATGAGATTTCCCTTCAGTTGTGACAATCTGTCTATGAGGCTTGGGACTGACTTCTCATCTACAACCAAGTTTATTGTGGTCTCAGATGCTGGTTGGGAGATCGCAATTATGTTCACACCTACATCTCTGGCCTCTGTCATTATAGCTGAGGCTGAACCTACTTTTCCTACAATCTTAGTACTCTCTACAGAGACCATCTTCAATTGATCCAGCATTGCTATCCCCTTAACCGCGTCCTCGTTAGTGCATTCACCGTTTATAACTGTAGAACCGCTCTCGTAAAGCGATTCCACCTCAACTGTTATGTCAGAATGGAACATGGGGTCGAAGGTTCTGGGGTGTAGCCTCTTGGCTCCGAGCTGTGCGAGTTCTATAGCTTCCTCCAGGGAAAGGCGGGGAATGCTCTTAGCGTTGTTGAACTTCCTCGGGTCTCCTGTCATTATCCCAGGGACTTCTGTTACTAATTTAACCTTGTTAATTCCTAGGACTTTAGCTATGGAAGTGGCGGAGTAATCACTTCCTCCTCTACCAAGTGTGGTGGTCTTTCCATCCTTAGTTGTCCCTATGAAGCCTGGAAAGACCACGACATTAGATTTCACGTCTGATATCAAGTTCTTCATTCTAGCCTCTGAAGCGTCTGGGATTATGTTAGCGTCACCGAAATTTGAGTCGGTTATGAAGGGAGGATCGACTATCCCAGAGGCATCTATTCCGTTAGCCCTGAGAACGGCGGAAAGAGCTATCACGGCCATCCTTTCACCAAAGGAAAGTATATAATCCCTGGTTCTAGGCGTCACCTCTCCCAGAACCCTTATAGACCACGCAACCCTAAAGAGCTCATCAGCCAACTTTGAAATATCTCTGAAGGCCTTCTCGAACTCCTTGCCGTCTGTAACTTTCCCCAGTAACTTAATGTGTCTGTCGTAGATATCGCTTACTATCTCTACTGCCTTATCGATGGAGCTAGATATCTGAATTAGGTCGTTTGTGACGCCCTTAATAGCTGAGGTCACCACAACTAGTCTATCTTGCTTACTATAACTTTCAATCTTTTTAACTATTAGATCGTAGTCCTTCTCGTCCTTCTGGATCGAACCTCCAATTTTAACTACTATTATGGTCGTTCACCTCCTCTAGAATGATTTTTTCAATAAACGAGGGATTGATAAGAATTCTCTTGGTCTCTGCTTTTCCCATTGAATCTGGATCCTTGAGGGAATGGCCCGTGAGTATGATTGCTACCTTCTCATCAGGCGATATAATTTTCCTATCTAAAGCCTTGTAATATCCCGCCAGTGACGCTGCGGAAGCAGGTTCTGCGCCTACTCCTTCCTTCCTTGCCAGATCACGTTGTGCCTTAAGTATCTCGTTATCAGAGACGACTAACATCGTTCCATTAGATTCCCTTACAGCCTTCATTGCCTTCCTCCAGTTTACCGGTTTCCCTATCCTTATTGCAGTAGCTACTGTCTCAGGGCTGTCAGTGAAGACGGGAGACTGACTCCCTTCTATGAATGCCCTTGCTATTGGAGATGCCCCTTCGGCCTGGACACCTATCATCCTGGGGATTTTATCTGTTACTCCGGCTTTCACTAGTTCCGTGAAACCCTTCCATATCGCATAGATGTTCCCCGCGTTTCCGACAGGTACTATAACTGCGTCTGGAACTCCAATATCCTCAGTGATCTCGAAAGCTATAGTCTTCTGTCCTTCAAGCCTCCAAGGGTTAAACGAGTTCAACGGGTAGACTATTCCAAGGTCCTTGTAGAGCTTCATTACAGCCCCCATCGCAACGTCAAAGCTGCCCTCAACTTCCATAATAGTTGTTCCGTAAAGTATTGACTGAGCTAATTTTCCTAATGCTACCTTTCCTTTAGGTAAAACTATGAAGCTCTTAATACCTGCTCTTGCAGCATAGGCAGCAGCTGCAGCAGCAGTGTTTCCTGTGGAAGCAGCGATGACAGTCTTATAGCCATTTGAGACGGCAGAACTGACGGCTACAGTCATTCCTCTGTCCTTAAAGCTGCCCGTGGGATTCACCCCCTCGTACTTCATGTACAAGTTCTTGTTAATATTACAAGACCTAATTAGAGGAGTCCCTCCCTCATTTATAGATATAAGCCTCTTGTACTCTCCTGCTATTAGCTTCTTGTATCTCCAAACCCCACGCCCCCTCAATTCTGAGAAAGAGAAATTGGAGGGTGGCTCCACTATAATTTCCATTAGTCCCCCACATTTAGGACATAATATAGCATTTTGGTCTATTTCCTTTTCATAACCACATTCTAAACATTTCATTACTCCGTCTAGTTTGTTTCCAACCGCGATTCACCAACGTCCTTAAGACTATTTTTTAAACATAAAAAACTTTTATTGCGTAATGGCGTTCTCCGATTTACGTGAGTACTTAAACTACATGAGGAAAAACGGCAAACTCATAGAGGTAGATTCCGAAGTTAGTACCGATCTAGAGATAGCTGAAATAAGCAGAAAGGCAACATACTCTCATCTATATCCTTTGATCTTTAGTAGAGTTAAAGAATTTCCTAAATGGAAGGTAGTGTCAAATGTATTTTACTCGTTGGAGGGGGTCTATGATGTGCTTCAAACCAGAGATTTGGAGTCCATTTCCAAAAGTTTCCTTGAAGGCTTCTCAGACATGCCAGTGACGTTGCTGGACAAGGTTAAGTCTCTCCGTGATGTTTTAAAGCTGGGGAAGTTCACTCCGAGAGCTAAGAAGCCATCTTTCGCGAAATCGGATCTGAAGCTCACTTCTGTCCCTGCAATAAAGACGTGGCCTAAAGACGCTGGAAGGTTCTTTACTTTCTCTTTGACCATAACAAAAGATCCAGATACTGGAGTTCATAATGTAAGTGTGTATAGAATTCAGATTATAGATGATGAGAGAGCAATAATACATTGGCAAGCATTTAAGAGAGGTTCTATGACTGCCATGAGGTATAAAGAGAAGGGAATCACCAAGGTACCCGTAGCTATAGTTAACGGGGTCGACCCAGCTGTAGCATTTACGGCAGCTTCTCCAGTCCCCGCTGGTCTGGATAAGTATTTGTTCGCAGGCATTATGAGAGGAGAAGGAGTAGGGGTTACGGAACTCGATAACGGGATCATGGTTCCATCATCAGCGGAGACCGTGTTTGAGGGCTATGTGAACACAGACGAACTTATGGATGAAGGTCCATTCGGTGATCATCTCGGATACTACACTCCAAAGGACTTGTTCCCTGTTTTTCATCTGACTAAGAGCTACTCTAGGGAAGACCCTTATTTTCACGTGACTTCGGTGGGGAAACCGCCTCTTGAGGACGCTTGGATAGGGAAGGGAGTAGAGAGGATATTCTTGCCATTTGCAAAGATGGTCATTCCTGAGCTAGTGGACATGAACCTCCCAGAATACGGCGTATTTACAGGAGTGGGGATTTTCTCTGTGAAAAAATACTATCCTGGTCAGGCTAAACGTGCAATGATGGCGATTTGGGGATTGGGACAACTAAGCCTTCTTAAGTTCGTGATCGTGGTTGATTCTGACGTAGATGTACATGACCTGAACGAGGTGCTATTTGCCCTATCAACTAGAGTAGACCCACAGAGAGACGTGATGATAGTTAACAACGTTCTCACGGACTCCCTAGACTTCAGTACGCCCTCTCCTCCTCTCGGCAGCAAGATAGGGATAGATGCTACAAGGAAATTCAAGGAGGAGACAGGAAGAGAGTGGCCTGAAGAAGTAACCTCTGATCCTGACGTGCAAAAGAAGGCGGAGGAAATAATTTCTAAACTCAAATCGAGATATCTTCCCTCCTGAACACTTCGCCATCTTTGAATATAACGACTAACAAAACTGGATCTGGTAGCTTCAAGGGAACTTCGACCGTTTCTCCCTGACCTAAGGTTTTATTTATTCTAAGGTCATCGCCTATGTTCCTTATTCCCATTCCGTCAACTGTGTCTACGGTAACTCCATACTTTACAGTCACCGCTAAAAGCGTCAAAACCCTTTCGGATACGTTTTTTATTAAAAGAGTTTTGCCATTATTTACAACGGAAAAGTAACGCATCATTATCTCACTTCGGATCATCGTATTATAAGATTCCTTCCTTTAACTGTTTTCCTAATCAAGTATGAAGATAAGATGGCAAGCACAAAGGTGAATGATTTCATAAAGAATTGGGGTGGAGGGAAGCAGGAGCCTAGCGTAGCTGAGAAGATAAAGGGTGCATTCAAGCCTAAGGAGCCTTTGAGGTATAGACTGGTGATGGCTAACTACAGACTTAAGACTATGATAAGCAGACTCGAAGTTCACGTTTCCAGAATGCAGGAGAGGGACAGAGTCCTTTTCGAGAAAGTAGTAGATGCTCAAATGAGCAAGGATAACATGAGGGCAGCTATGTATGCAAACGAGATAGCAGAGATAAGGAAGATAAGCAAACAACTACTCACGACTCAAATTGCCCTAGAACAAGTTCAGTTAAGGCTTGAGACAGTAACGGAGCTGGGAGACGTGTTCACCAACCTAGTTCCCGTGATAGGTGTGGTAAACGAGCTCAGGAACTCAATGAGAGGGGTAATGCCGGAGATAAGCATGGAACTATCAGAGTTAGAGGAAGGCCTACAGGAGGCAGTATTCGAGGCTGGAGACTTCACCGGAGGAGGAGTAGACTTCACTACAGCATCGCCGGAGGCAAGGAAGATACTGAACGAAGCAGCCGTAGTAGCAGAGCAGAGAATGAAGGAGAACTTCCCAGAACTTCCAGGCTTCGTAACTTCTACACAGAAAGCCTCCAACGGCACTGAACAAAAGTGAAAGTAAATCTGTAACTTTCTAATAAATAATATTTCTTCCCTACCCTTTTTACGATAGTATATAACTGTAAAAAGTTTTTTATAACGTCCTCCTTTATTATATAATGGGGATAATTGATTGGTCGAGTCTCTTAAAGAGGCTCTTGTTCTCGACCTTATTAATATAAGGAAGGAGATGATAGAGCTCGTCGGGGGCAAGGGCGCTAATTTAGGGGAGCTTGTAAGCTTTGGCATACGAGTTCCTCCAGGGTTCGTAATAACCTCTAAATCGTTCGATTATTTTATTGAGCATAACAACTTGAAGAACAAGATAGCTGATGTTCTATCATCATCAAAGGACTCCTTTGAGGCTAGCGACAGGATAAAGTCTCTCATCATGGAATCCAAAATACCCGAGGACTTAGAGCAGTCTATCATGTCATCCTTCGACGAGCTGAGGAGAAAGGTCGGTAAGGACATCCTCGTAGCTGTGAGATCTTCTGCAACAGCTGAGGATATAGCTGAGGCTAGCTTTGCAGGCCAGCAGGACACCTACCTTAACGTTGACAGGGAGCATCTTTTAGAGAACGTAAAGAAAGTCTGGGCTAGCCTATACACAGCACGTGCAATAGAATACAGGAAGTCAAAGTCAATTGACACTTTGAGTGTATCAATGGCAGTAGTAGTTCAAAAGATGGTTAATTCGAGAACTTCTGGAGTTATGTTCACGCTTCACCCTGCAACTGGCGAGAGTGACGTAGTAGTAATTGAAGGAAGCTGGGGTTTAGGAGAGGCAATCGTAGGAGGGAAGGTAACTCCTGACGAATATGTGATAGATAAGGCAACCCTCAAGGTGAAGGAAAGGAAAGTGTCTAACAAGACATTGAAGATAGTTTATGATAAATCCACAAACACAAACAAAGAAATTAAGATAGAGGGAACCGAGGCTGAGACGATCTCCTTCTCTGAGGAGGAAGCCATAGAACTTGCTAAGTTAGGTCTGAAGATTGAAGATCACTACAAGAGACCAATGGACATAGAATGGGCAATAGATTCAGATTTCGTTTTCCCTGAAAGTGTATTCATAGTTCAAGCTAGACCTGAGACGTACTGGTCATCTAGGAAGGTTGAAAAGAAGGCAGAGACAGAGGAAAAGAACCTGCAGACAGGGAAAGTCATAGTGAAGGGTCTCCCAGCAAGCCCTGGTATAGCGTCAGGAATAGCCAGAGTCATATTCGATCTATCTGACGCTAAGGACTTCCAGAAAGGTCAGATTCTCGTGACCAGAATGACTGATCCTGATTGGGTTCCGATTATGAAGATAGCAGGAGCTATAGTGACCGATGAAGGTGGAATGACAAGTCATGCTTCCATAGTTTCGAGGGAGTTAGGCGTTCCAGCGATAGTTGGAAGCAAGGACGCCACAAAGGTTATCAAGGACGGACAGGAGATAACTGTAGACGCTATACGCGGAATAGTGTACGACGGTAGACTTCTTCCAAAAGAAGAAGAGAAACCTGCTACAACAGCTAGCACTACTGGTTTGAGCAAAGAGTTGCTCATGAGCTTGTACCCGGTTACTGCTACCAAGATATACATGAATTTAGGAGAGCCCACTCTGATAGACAAATACCAAGACCTTCCATTTGACGGAATTGGTCTGATGAGGATAGAGTTCATAGTTAGCGAATGGGTTAAATATCATCCACTTTATCTGATTAAGACTGGACAATCAAATCTATTCATAGATAAACTATCCGAGGGAGTAGCCAAGGTTGCTCAAGCCATATATCCGAGACCAGTTGTAGTAAGGTTCTCTGACTTCAAGACCAACGAGTACAGAAAACTTCAAGGTGGTGAGGAGTTTGAGCCCGAGGAGAGGAACCCGATGATTGGATGGAGAGGAGTGTCTAGATACGTAAGCAAAGTATACGAGCCAGCCTTCAGGCTTGAGGTTAGGGCTATACTCAAAGCTAGAGAAGAGATGGGGTTAAAGAACGTCTGGGTGATGTTCCCCTTCGTGAGGACGACATGGGAACTTAGGAGAGCAATCTCGATCATGGAAGAGGAGGGATTGAGGAGAAGTTCGGACTTCAAAGTCTGGATAATGGCTGAGGTACCCTCAGTTGTTGTACTTGCGGATGAGTTCTCGAAGATGGTGGACGGCTTCAGCGTTGGGAGCAATGATTTGACTCAGCTTACATTAGGTGTAGACAGGGACTCGGACTTGCTTGCTAGCATGGGATACTACGACGAGAGAGACCCAGCAGTGATGGCGTCAATACGCAGGCTGATAAAAACCGCACATAGAAACGGAGCTACCGTGTCCATATGCGGTCAGGCTCCAAGTAATTACCCTGAAGTTGCAGAACAGCTAGTGAGGGCAGGGATTGACAGCGTCAGCGTCAACCCAGACACCGTTGTGAGGACTAGAAGGTACATAGCTTCAGTAGAGCACAAAATCATCTTGGAGGAGTCCAGCGGCGCTAAAAGGAAAATGAGGTATTGAGCAAAACTCTCTTTTTAATAAAAATCTTTATCTTAAGATTTTAAGTTTGATTGCTACTAGGTAGGTTTTTGTATTTTTTGAAAACATTCTTTACAAATTCTTCTAGATTTATCGTGATAAGCAGTACATTCTATGCAGACCAATCTTCCACAACACTCACAGTAACCTATTGCCAAGTTCCTCTGGCATAGCTGACATATGCTCATCTCGCATACCTTGCAGATTCCTCTTTCCTTGTTGAAGTCCTCTTCGCAGACTTTCCTTCCGCATATTTTGCAACAATGTTTTGAGTCGTTCTCCCAGCATATTTCACATTTCAATGAATCTTTTGAATTTATCACGTGCTTCTTCATCATTCTTTGCCTGAACTGGAGGGTGTTTGAAGTAAAAAGCTGAAACGTCATTTAGAGGGCCTCCTATCCCTCTATCTTTAGCAAGCTTGACTGCCCTTATAACGTCGACCAAGACTGCAGCACAGTTAGATTTATCGTCTACTTCCAATGAAGCCTCGACTTTGATCGGCATTCCGGCGAATCCTTGTCCTTTCACGTAGATGTACGCAACCTTCGTATTACCCAGGAAAGGTATATAGTCGCTAGGACCGATCCTTATCTTGCCTTCCTTTTCTATGTCCTCGTTTTCTAGCGTGCTTGTTACAGCCTTAGTTTTGCTTATTCTCTTAGAATGTAACCTTTCTTCAGTCTTCATGTTCAAGAAGTCTGTGTTTCCTCCCACGTTGAGCTGATACGTTTCATCTACTGACACTCCCCTCATCATGAAAAGGGATGTTATAGATCTATGAAATATAGTTGCTCCCACTTGGCTTTTCACGTCGTCACCAGCTATTGGGATCCCCTTCTGTGCAAACAATCTCGGAAATTCCCCAGTGGGATCACTGGCTATGAAGACTGGGATGGCGTTCACGAAACCCACATTAGCTTCGAGTGATGCTCTAGCGTAAAGCCTAGAGGCTTTCTCACTACCTACTGGAAGCATATTTACTAATATATCGGCCTTGGTTTCCTTCAGCGTGTCTGCAACTTCCTCAAATTTACCGTCAGTTGAAGGATCGAAGACTTCCCTCATGTGAGGTGCTACTCCGTCCTCAACAGGTCCAGGTAGTACCTTCACTCCTTTCATCTCAACGTCAGTTATCTTAGGAGTAATGTTAGGCTTTTGAAATATAGCCTCAGATATATCCTTACCTATCTTATCCTTAGATACGTCAAAAGCAGCAACCACTTGAATATCAGTTATTCTATAACCTCCAATAACTGGAGTTATGAGCCCTTTAGTGTAATCTTTTCCCATCTTCTTATAGAATTCTATACCCTGAATTAGCATTGAAGCGCAATTTCCTAGTCCAGCTATAGCTACCTTTATCATCACACTTTAATGTGAGCTGTATAAAATATATTTAAGTGATGAGACCTTAGAACGGATAAGTGAAGAAGTGGAGCGACTCTGAGGTGATTTCGTGTTAAAGAGGCTAAACGCCAGAGTTTATGGTAAGGTACAAAAAGTAGGTTTCAGGAACTTCGTTAAGGTCAATGCGATGAGGCTTGGGCTTAAAGGGTATGCTAAGAACCTTCCCGACGGTACGGTAGAGGTGATAGCAGAAGGACATGAGGAATCACTTTCGAGGCTTCTTGAATATCTTAGAGACGGCCCTCCAGCCTCGGTTGTGGAAAGGGTTGAACATTCCTTCTGTGACTATAAAGGAGAGTTCAACGATTTCAAGATATATTAAACTTTATAAAAGCTGACGTTTTTAATGGTAGTGGTAGGTGTATATGATACACCAATGGTAAATAACGCAGAAGAAATTCTTCCAAAGTATTGGTATAATATAATACCAGATCTTCCTAAACCTTTGCCTCCTCCTAGGGATCCCCTAGGGGCTGAGTTCTCTAGGATAGATCTATTAAGAACAATTCTCCCAAAGGAAGTTCTGAGACAACAATTGACGATAGAGAGATACATAAAGATTCCCGAGGAGGTTAGAGAAAGGTACTTAGCCATAGGAAGGCCTACTCCTTTACTTAGGGCAAGGAGGCTCGAGGAATATCTGGGCACACCAGCTAAGATATACTTCAAGTATGAGGGCGCTACGCCAACAGGGTCACACAAGATAAACACTGCTCTTCCACAAGCTTACTTTGCAAGAGAAGAAGGAATAGAACACGTTGTTACTGAGACTGGAGCTGGCCAGTGGGGTACAGCGACCGCGTTGTCTGCAACGATGTATGGTATGAAGTCTACAGTATTCATGGTGAAAGTCAGCTACGAACAGAAGCCAATGAGGAAGAGCATCATGCAACTTTACGGAGGAGAAGTATACCCGAGTCCCACGGATCTGACAGAGTTCGGAAAGAAAGTAAGAAAAGAGAACCCTAATCACCCTGGGTCTTTAGGTATAGCTATGAGTGAAGCAATCGAATATGCCCTCGACCATCACCTCAAATACCTAGTAGGAAGCGTCCTTGACGTGGTCATTTTACACCAGAGTGTGATAGGACAGGAGACCATAGCTCAGTTGGACGAGCTGGGAGAAGAACCTGATGTACTTATAGGATGCGTAGGAGGAGGAAGCAACTTCGGTGGTTTCTCTTTTCCGTTCATAGGAAACGGTAGGGGTAAGAAATACATAGCAGTAGCTTCGGCTGAAATTCCTAAGTTTAGTACTGGAGAATACAAATATGACTTCCCTGATAGCGCGGGGCTACTCCCGTTAGTGAAGATGATTACCATGGGAAACAGTTACGTCCCTCCGCCTATATATGCAGGAGGACTGAGATACCACGGAGCAGCGCCTTCTCTTAGCTTGCTAATGAAAGAAGGAATAGTGGGTTGGAGAGAATATAACGAGAATCAGATATTTGAGGCTGCACAAATGTTCATGAGGACACAAGGTATAGTCCCCGCTCCAGAGTCATCTCACGCTATAAGAGCTGTAATTGAAGAGGCGTTGGAGGCAAAGAGAGCTAATAGGAAGGAGGTGATAGTGTTTAACCTGAGCGGTCACGGGCTTCTAGATCTTCCAAACTACGACTCAATGATGAAGAGGGTGACGAGCAACGAGCAAAGATAAGATGTTAGTAGTATACATGACACTTGGATATCCAGACAACGAGAGATACCTTGAGTTCATGGAGGAAGCAGTAAAGAACGGAGCTGATATACTTGAGATAGGGATTCCACCTAAGTATGCCAAGTATGACGGACCCGTGATCAGGAAGAGTTATGAGAAAGTCGCAGGTAAATTCGACTTGTGGAGTTTCCTTCCTGAGACAAGGAAGGTGATAGGTGGAACTAAAGCTATAGCCCTCACTTACTTGGAAGATTGGGTGCAGGAGTTAGACGATTTTCTATGCAAGTTGAAGAGAGCTGGTCTAGACGGGGTTCTCTTTCCAGACCTGCTGATCGATTTCGTTGATGACTATCAGACATATTCAACCAGAGTTAGAGAGAAGGGATTAAATAACGTAATATTCACCGCACCTTCTGTGCCTGATAAGATGATATTGCAGGTCTCCAGACAGTCAGATCTCTTCCTTTATTACGGTGTAAGGCCTACGACTGGAATACCCTTACCTATAACTGTGTCGTCTCTGGTAACTAGAGTGAGAAATCTAGTGGACAACAAGTTAGTAGTGGGGTTCGGCCTTTCTGACGAGAACGACCTCAGGAAAGCTTTGAAGGCCGGTGCGGACGGTGCAGCAATAGGCACTGCTTTCATACAAGCTATTGATAACGGAGGTGTGAAACAAGCTATAGATCTGGTTATAAAATTAAGGTCGGTTCTTGATGAGTTCTGAACTCAAGAGGTTAGTGGAAAGGAAGGACTTGAGCGAAGAGGAAGCTTTCTCTTTAGGTAACAAGTTCATGAAGGGTGAGTTAACCGAATCGTTGATGGCCGGGCTGTTAGTTGCTTTGAGGATGAAGGGAGAGAAAGCTGAGGAAATAGCTGGATTCGCCAGATCTATGAGGTCATTTATGGTCAAAGTAGAAGGAAAACCAGAGGGTTTGGACACAGCTGGAACTGGAGGAGATGGGATGAATACAGTAAACGTGAGCACAGCGTCAGCGGTGGCGATGAGCACTTTAGTCCCTGTCTTCAAACACGGGAACAGAGCTGTAAGTAGTAGCAGTGGAAGCGCTGACGTACTTGAGGCTTTCGGTTACGACATAAATGTGAAGCCAGGGGAAGTGAGCGAAATAGTGAGCAAGGTAAATTTCGTGTTCCTATTTGCCCAGGTTTACCACCCAGCGATGAGGAACGTAGCTGTAGTCAGGAAGAGTCTGGGAATCAGGACTCTGTTCAATGTGTTGGGGCCTTTCACGAATCCAGCTTCAGTCAGAAGGCAAGTAATAGGCGTGTTTTCAAGGGAATATATGGACGTTCTTATTGACGCAGCGAAACTTCTGGGTTACGAAAGGCTCATTCTCGTTCATGGAGAGCCTGGCATAGATGAAGTGAGCGTCTCAGGTAAAACTTTCATGAAGGTCTTGAAAGAAGGGAAAGTGACCGACTATGAAATAACTCCAGAAGAGCTTGGTATAAAGCCCATAGAACTCAAGCATGTGACCGCATCTTCAGCTGAGGAGTCCGCCATGAAGATACTGAGAGCGTCTTTTGGGAAAGACAACGAAGTCTCAGCTTTCCTCAAAGCTAACATAGCAGTTGAGCTGTTTCTGCTTGACAAGGTGAAAGACATGAAGGACGGATACGAAATGGCTCAGTCTCTATTGGAGGAGTTGCCTTCTAGGCTTAAAGTTATCATACAAAGTCACGGGAACCCTTCAAAACTCAATGACATGTTAGGTAGATTACAATGAAAGTGAAGATATGCGGTGTTGCGACTCTGGACGACGCAGTCTTCCTCAGCCAAATAGGCATAGATATGATAGGAATAGTGAACGAGCCGTCGAGTCCTCGCTTCGCCAAGAGGGAGTTCAACAGGATAGTGAAGTCAAAGGTGGATAAACCAGTGGTAGGAGTAACCGTAAGAGGGAGTCTCTCTCTGCAAGCGGAAGACATGCTTCAGGTTCACAGAGTCCTCTCTTTAGAGGAGATCTCTTCCCTTACTACCTTGAACATTTCCAACTTCATTTTCTACGTTCCAGCGTCAGAAGAAGGTAAGGAATATCTCAAAGATCTGGCTTCAGCAGGCGTTAAGAACATTTTGGTTGACTCCCCGAGAAAGGGAGAGAAGACTTCGTTTAAGGTAGCCAAAGAGATTCTAGATGTTTTCCCCGAAGCCGGGGTAGCGGGAGGAATAACGCCCCTCAACGTGATGGACTTCGTCCGCCTGAACCCAGGATGGATAGATGTATCAAGCGGTGTAGAGTCTTATCCTGGAAAGAAAGACCATGATAAAGTAATGAAAATTAAAGAGGCCGTGAGAAATGGAGTATAGAATTTCAGACTTTCCTTCTCCAATATCTCTGTTTTCCAAGCTAGAGAAAGAGGAAGAGCTAATAGGCTTACTGGAGAGCGTTAGCGGTCCTCAGTATAAAGCTAGGTACAGCGTTGTTGCTTGGGGAGGGAGGAAATACTCAATAGAAGGAGATCCAGCTAAGGAAATCCGCTCTATCTTAAACAGCGCAAAGACCAGGAATATTCCAGGTCTCTTTAAGGGAGGCTTGCTAGGTTACGTGAGTTACGACGCGGTAAAGTTCTGGGAGAGAACGAGGATAGACTCTTTGCCTGAGAGCGAAAAGTGGCCTTATGCAGAGTTCTTCATGCCTGAAAATCTAGTTGTCTATGACCATGAATCAGGTAAGGTTTACGTGGAGGGAGACCTACCTCCTGCTGGTAACATGACCAAGGATTTCAAGGTAAAAGACCTCGACGAGTCCTTGAAGCAAAAGGATTACGAGGCTGGGGTCAAGCAAATTCTGGAACAAATCAGAAACGGCTACGCATTCCAGGTTGTGCTTTCAAGGTTCTATAGGTACACCTTCCAAGGAAGCCTGCTTAACTTTTACGCTAAGTTAAGGGAAGTCAATCCATCACCCTATATGTTCTACCTGAAATTCGGCGATAGAGGTTTGGTAGGTTCAAGCCCAGAGCTCCTCTTCAGGCTACAGAACGGGATAATAGAGACCTATCCTATAGCTGGGACCAGACCTAGAGGAGAAGACCCAGACAAGGACTTCGCTTTGGAAAAGGAACTTCTATCTTCAGAGAAAGAGAGAGCAGAGCACCTTATGCTGGTAGACCTAGCCAGGAACGATGTGGGGAAGGTCTCAGTGTCTGGGACAGTGAAGGTTCCAGAGCTAATGTATGTAGAGAAATACAGTCATGTCCAGCACATAGTGTCAAAGGTAGTGGGAACTGCTAGCAAGAGGTTTCAAGCCAGCGATGTGCTGAAGGCTATGTTTCCTGCAGGTACCGTGAGCGGAGCTCCTAAGCCGATAGCCATGGAGATGATCTCGTCGCTAGAGGAGTATCGTAGGGGACCTTACGCAGGTGCAGTAGGTTTCTTCTCTGCAGACGGGAGTGCCGAGTTCGCAATCAACATAAGGACAGCATTCTTCAACCGTGATTTGTTAAGGATACAAGCAGGGGCTGGGATAGTTTACGACTCACAGCCCGAGTCTGAGTACAAGGAAACGGAGTACAAGATGATGGCTTTGAAGAAGATAATAGGTGAGTTCAAATGAGTGATCTAGTACTGATCATAGACAACTACGATAGTTTCGTCTACAACATAGCCCAAGCTGTAGGAGAGTTAGGCTCCACTCCGATAGTTGTTAGGAACGATGAAATAACGCTCTCAGGGGTGAGAAGAATATCCCCAGATAAGATCATCATATCCCCCGGCCCTGGTACCCCGGAGAAAAAGGAAGACATAGGTATAGTATCAGATGTAATTAAAGACATGGGGGAGGAAGGAACCCCGATATTAGGTGTCTGTCTAGGTCATCAGACAATAGGCTACGTTTATGGCGCTAAAATAAGGAAAGCCAGAAAGGTCTACCATGGTAAGGTGAGTGAGATAAGGCTCTTAGGGAATGACGTTCCAATCTTTGCTGGCATACCTAACACCTTCAATGGTACCAGATACCATAGCTTGGTAATTGACGACGTAAAGGAACCTTTGATAGTAGACGCCATTTCAGAGGACGGTGAGATAATGGCAGTTCATCACTCTAAATTTAACATCTTTGGAGTTCAGTTCCATCCTGAAAGCGTAGGGACAGAAGTGGGGCGCAAAATATTTTTTAATTTTCTTAATAGGGTAATGTGATGCCTAGGTATCTGCAAGGATGGCTCAAGGACGTCGTAGAGAACTCGATGAAAAGGGGGTATATTTCAACAGAAAGGAGGAGACCAATATACAATATTATTGAAAGGATAATGGAATTCCAAAGGAACAACATAAACTCTATAATAGCCGAGTTCAAGAGAAATTCTCCTTCAGGGTTTTCCGCAGAAGGCGACCCGGTAGCTTACGCTAAGTTCATGAGAAACTACGCTGTAGGGATCAGTGTCCTTACAGAGGAGAAGTTCTTCAAGGGATCTTACGACTTACTGAGGTCTATTGCAGACGTGGTAGACATACCGATCCTCATGAAGGACTTCGTGGTCTCTGAGAGTCAAGTGGACAGCGGTTACAACCTTGGTGCGGACTTCGTGCTCTTGATAGTAAGAGTACTCACAGAAAGGGAGTTGGAAGGTTTAATAGAATACGTCAGAAGTTTCAAAATGGAAGCTCTTGTAGAAGTTCACGACAAAGACGACCTTGATATAGCTCTAAGGTGCGGAGCTAAGTTAATTGGCTTTAACTCTAGGAATCTGGTCACGCTCGAGATCGACCACGACAAGCAGAGGGAACTCATTGCCTCTGCTCCTAAGGACGTGATAAAGGTAGCTGAGAGCGGGATCCAAAGCAGGGATCAAATTCTCGAGCTTAAGAAAGCTGGTGCTGACGCCTTTCTGATAGGTTCTTTCTTGATGAGAGAGCCAGAGAAAATCAAAGAATTTATATGAAGTAAAATAAACCTTTCCTGTGTCCTTTAATTTCGCATCCAATGTGCAGGAACTAGCAGGTGAGTCTACCCTAGTTTATCAGGAAATAGCGAGGAAAGTAAGTAAGGAAAAAGGAATTAAGACTATTAACTTCGGCATAGGGCAACCCGACTTGGTTACCTTCAAGAGGATAAGAGATAGCGCCATAACAGCCCTTCAAGACGGCTTCACTGGGTACACTCCGGCCCTTGGGATAGACGAGTTGAGGGAGAAGATAGCCCAATACTTAAATCGATACGGTGACGTGAAGAAGGACAACGTGATTGTGACACCAGGAGCGAAAACGGCTTTATTTCTAGGTTTCATCCTCTTCGTGAACCCTGGTGACGAGGTAATAGTGGACGATCCTTCTTTCTATTCGTACGCCGAGGTCATCAGGCTTCTGGGCGCCAAGCCTGTCTTTCTGAGGCTCAACATGAGAGAGAACGGTTTCTCTCACGACCTGAAATCCCTTGAAGAACTCATAACGCCGAGGACTAAGATGATAGTGATCAATAACCCTCACAATCCCACCGGTTCGCTTTTCGATCCCCACGAAATTGAAAGGATTATGGAAATATCG
Source organism: Sulfuracidifex tepidarius (assembly GCF_008326425.1). Classification (NCBI taxonomy): domain Archaea; kingdom Thermoproteati; phylum Thermoproteota; class Thermoprotei; order Sulfolobales; family Sulfolobaceae; genus Sulfuracidifex; species Sulfuracidifex tepidarius. Next base: position 1,018,766 of record NZ_AP018929.1, on the reverse strand, counting down.
AAAGAAAGGAAAATAATCCTAATGTCGGACGAGATTTACGATAACTTCGTGTATGAAGGAAAGATGAAGAGTGCGCTCGAAGACCCAGATTGGAAGGACTACGTAATTTACATTAACGGCTTCAGCAAGACCTTCTCTATGACAGGGTGGAGGCTAGGTTACGTTGCTGCAAGGGAGGACATAATCAAAAAGATGGGAGTGTTAGCGGGGAACATTTATACATGTGCCACCAGCTTCGCCCAAAAGGGAGCCATAGCGTCATTTGACTCTTTTGATGAAGTAAAAGACATGATAGAGCTCTTCAGGAAGAGACGTGACGTTATGTATAGCGAGCTTCAGAAGGTTAAGAAGATCAAGGTCATAAAACCTCAAGGTGCTTTCTATATGTTCCCTTACATGGGAGATCTACTTAGGGCCATGGGCATGGAAATAAAGGACTTTTCAGTAGAGTTGATCAAGTCCAAGGGAGTCATCACTATACCGGGAGAGGTTTTCCCCAAAGACGTAGGGAAAGACCACGTCAGGTTAAGTTTCGCAGTTAAAGAACAAGACATAAAAGAAGGAGTTAAGAAAATAGCAGAGTTCGTTGATGAGAGATTACAAAGCGAGGGATGAGCTTAACTCCCATGGACTGAGATCTCAACTTTCTCCTCATTATTGTTAAAATACTCTATTTTCTCTATTTTTAGTGTCTTCTTCAAGTCCTCCTCAACTTCTCTTAACACTGACACTGACTTTTCATCACCGTAGAACTTGACATCTACGGGAGTCGGCATAGCTAGCTTGTTAGCAACTTTAGAAGTCCTCACCATGGAGGAGAACCTCTTTATTATCTTGCCCTTCTCCAACGCTTCGTTGTCGTCAGGGATGAAGCTCACGTCAGGGAGAGACTCTAACAAGACGCTCTTCTTGTCACCGTATAGCCTAGAGTAGATCTCCTCAGTTATGTGAGGTGCTATGGGATGTAAGATTACTATCAAGTCCTTCAAGATCTTACTTATTATAGCTAGGACAACCTGATCGTTTTCAAAAAGCCTATGCTTTATCATCTCCAGATACTCGTCAGCTATGATCTCCCAGAAGTAGTCGTAGAATTGCTGAATTACGACGTAGAAGTCATATCTGTCGTAAGCTGCTATTGAGCTCAGGACGAACTTCTTATGTTCCTGTAATATCCACTTGTCGATTAAGTTCTCGGGTCTCACCTTATCTAAATCTACCTTGTTTTCTTTCAGGAAGGGATAGAGAAGCCTGCTTGCGTTCCATAACTTCTGTAGCATAGTTTTCTTAGCTTTCACCTTTTCCCATTTGAATGGGAAATCATCTCCTATTGATGCATCCAACAAAGTCAGCCTTATGGCATCTGCCCCCATTTCGTCTATCTTGTCGAGGGGAGATACTGTATTCCCTTTGCTCTTGCTCATTCTGGTACCGTCTGGTCCGAGGACTTGGCCGTTGACTAACACTTCCCTGAAAGGAACGTTACCTGTTAGGGAAAGAGTTCTGAAAAACGTATAGAAAAGCCAAGTTCTTATGATGTCAGTTCCTTGAAGCCTTATCGAAACGGGGAACGACCTGGAGAACCTTTCCTTATCGGTAAAGTAACCTGAAACGTAGAGGGCGCTTATGCTTGAGTCTATCCAAACGTCAGCCACGTCCTTCACTGGGTAAAGCTGCTCTCCGCATATTGGACATCTATCTGTAGGCGGAGGAGAGTTGTTAGGGTCTATCGGTAAGTCCTCCTCCTTTGCCGGCACTAAGTGGTTATTTTTACAGTACCAGAAAGGTATTGGAGTACCGTAAAGTCTCTGTCTACTTATGTCCCAGTCCCATTCCAAACTCGTTATCCATGTCTCGAGATAGTAAGACATTCTCTGGGGCATGAACTTCATTGATCTATATTTTTCTAATAATTTTTGTTTATCATCTAATACCTTGATATATATCTGTTTCTTAGTTAAGAATTCTATAGGAGACATACAGTCGCTTCTCTCGGTGTGTGCTATTACGTTATGTTTTATGTTCTCAACCTTCACCAGAAAGCCCTTCTCTTTTAGTAGTTGAACTATCTTTTTCCTGGCTTCCTCAACTTTCAGCCCGTCGACTATTCCGGTTCCCTTCATTCTTCCTCTTTCATCTATCATTTCAACTGAGGGCAGGTTATGTTTCAACTTCACCTTTATGTCTTGAGGGTCTCCGTAGGTGCTTATCATCTCTGCTCCAGTTCCGAAGTCTTTCTCTACGCTCTCCTCTGCTATTATTTTCACTTCCTTATTGAACAATGGGATGATCGCTGTTTTCCCTATCAGGGTCTTATATCTTTCGTCCTCGGGGTTCACTGCTACTGCCTGAGTAGCTCCTATAAGCTCAGGCCTTGTGGTCGCTATTGTAATATAACCACCGTCCTTCAAGGGGAAATTGACATGGGCTATTATACCTTCCCTTTCAATGTAACCCACCTCGCTTAGGGCTAGTGCTGTCTCGCATTTCGGGCACCAATATACCGGTCCATCTCTAACTTCAATTTTCCCCGCTTTGAACATGTCTAACAAGCTCCTTTGGACTGCCTTCCTGTAGGTTGTCTCGTAAGTTTTGTATTCAAACCTTTCCCATTCAGGTCTGTACCCTAGTCTTATCATGGCGCCCTTCATTTTAGTTATCATTTCCTCAGTCCATTCAACGCACTTCTTTAGGAACAGCTCTCTGTTCTCCTTCGGTATCCTTAACTTATATTGCACTTTCAGTTCAGTGGGTAATCCCTGAGTGTCCCAACCCTGAGGAAGAAGGACGTTGTAACCTTGAATCCTCCTGAACCTCGCTATGCAATCAGCTATGCTTACCCAATATGCATGACCCATGTGAAGCTCTCCGCTGGTGAAAGGCGGAGGCGTATCTATCACGAATGATTCCTTCCCTTTCTCTTCCTCTTTGAACCTGAAGACTTCCTTCCACATTTCCTCACTAAGCCATATTTTCTGCCATTTCTCTTCAATTTCTTTAGGTGAGTAGTGCTTGGGCCATTCCTCCATCTTTTTAATTATTTCTTCTTGACTTATCAGAAAGTGTCACCTCAATTGATGTATCTCCATCATGTTGCAGGATATTTAAGCATTTAATTTATTCCTCTCCGTTGAGTTGTAGATATGAAAGTTGCTATAAGAGGAGGCGGAGTAGCGGGTTCTCTACTAGCTTACCTTCTAAACAATTCGGGGAACGAAGTTGAGATATTCGACATAAAGGGAAGTTATGTGAAACCTTGTGGAGACATAGTTCCAAACGTTTACGATCCACCTAAAGGATGGGACGTGGACTACGAGATAAAGAGGTTCGCGTTTCTTGTCGACGGCGAGAAAATTTACGACGTAAGTTATCGTAACCCGAAGTGGTTAGTAATTGATAAGTGGAAATGGATAAATTCAATGCGAGATAAAATTCCTCATAAAATTACGATTGAACCTCCTAAGCCAGAGAGGTATGACGTCGTGGTAGATAGCCGCGGACCTTATCCTATGGACAGGAAAGTGGTTTACACTACTAGGGCTATAATAAGGACGGAGAAATTCGACGACACTGCAGTTTTCGAGTTCTCGAGTAAGTACACAGGTTTCTACTGGATTTTCCCCAGCAAGGAAGGAGAGTACAATATAGGAGCTGGATTTTTAGAATACAAAAATTCGAGAGAGCTCCTTCTGGATTATTTGAAAGATCACTTTGAAGGTTATAAGCTTCTTGATATAAGAGGCGCTCCGATTTCCGTAGAAAGACCTAAGGAGAAAGGAAACAGAATAGGCGAAGCAAGAGGTTTAGTTTTCCCTTTAAGTGGAGAGGGGATTAGGCCTTCTGCCATTTCAGCAGAGAGGGCGTTCCAAGCTTTGATCCGCGGGAAAGACGTCTCAACTTCCTTAGATCGCGAACTGAAGGTGATTGAGGGTAGAATAAAGATACAGAGTATTCTCCTCAATGCTTACATGTCAGCTAAGCCCTCAATGAGGAAGGTTATGATGAAGACGTTAATGAAAAACGATGTACTTATAGATGCCTATTTAGAGGATAAAATTGACTTACAAGGAATCTCTGAGTCGTTGAGGTTGATGCGAAGTGGCGAGTTCTGAGCTGTTGGAGGTCATTTTAGACAACTCAAAAAGCAAGAGCGGTAAACACGCAATAAGAAGTTTCCTTTTTCAAGTGGAAAACAACCTGATTGTAGACCTTTCCACTTCCTCTGGAAGAAATTTGCCATCTACCTATAAGGTAGGAGAATCGAAGATAGTTGAAGTTCCTAAGGGCACTGTGGTTTACTTAACCTTAAAGAAGAACATTAAAGGTCAAGTTAGAGGAAGAATAGTAGAATTAAAAGACAACAAGGTCGTTCTCGTTATGAATTACAGGAAGTTGAAGCTTAAGAGGGTCGAAGGGGACTCCAAGTCCGTTGATCCTGTGAAGAAGGTGTTAGACTATCTTAAGGTTCCAGTAAAGAAGGTAAATTTGAGGTGATGAGGTAAATGTTCTCTTTGGAGTTTCAGGTGATGGAAGAATACGACATTGTGAAAATGAGGGATTTCATGTCTTCGGTGGACTCCCTTTTTCAAGGGATATGCGAGACCATAAAGGTAGGTGCTTCTTATCTCTGTGCACCTAATAGCAACACGATGCTAATAGTTTACATGAATGTGTCTAATCTAAAAGACGTAAAGACTGTCCTTAGGGTAGACGCCGAGGATGCGTCCTTTGCTGTTTCAGTCATTTCGGAAATAAACGAGAGGTTAAAGAAAATGGGGTTTCATATGAATTTAGAGAGTTCGTTTGTAACCTCTAAGTAAATTTCATTGGGTTCAATTTTCACATTTTCCTTAATTTCTCCAATTACATTACAAAGATAAGATCCTATTTTTGTTTTACAATATACTAACTTCTTTATTGTTAGATCTCTTAATTCTATCTCCTTTTCAACATAAACAAGGTTCTCTACTTTCTCTCCTTCAGGTATCTTATCCACAACTAAGCTAACATCCATTACAAAAATTCTAGAATTATCGAAAGTAATGACTAACTGGTTATTTACAAAAAACTTGTTCATCATAACATTGGCACTAGCTCACTTCCACAATAAGGACACTTTCCCTTGAGACCTCTCTTGTCTGCTTCGCAGAAGTAAGCCTTATATTTCTTCTCACATTTAGGGCACTTGTATACCACATCGGTACCTATGAGCAGGGACCTGTTGCATATTATGCACTTTACGGTTAACCATCCTACATGGCCATAAGCGTTACTTCCCTTATTCCTCAGACTCATACAAGATCAAATTATATGAAGTGTTAAGTTTAAATGATTATGCCTCTGTTATACCTGATCTCAACTAACGAGGATTTTTAAGTAGAAAAAACGTTAGTATTTAGACGAATTTATGGTAATGGTGGAAGAGTATAAGGTAGAGCCTAAACCCATCACTGGCAGTTTAGTGGTAATTACTCTAATCAAAAAAGGGGAAAGAGAAGTAGAGGAAGTCCCTGAGCAATTACAAGATAATGAGGTAATTTTAGTTAAGGATGAAGGTGAGATATCAGTTCATGCAGGTAAGATAGATGCAGATTACGTCTTACCTAAACCTGTCCTGGTTAACAAGATAGGTGTACCCTCTTCTGTTTCGGACTCTGTAGCTTCCATGTTGTTCTTCAACCTGGAGGGAACGTTAGTTTACGGTATAAAGGTGGGAGCAGAGTTTCCATTTATTTATTTAGAGACAACGGAGGGCACTAAAATAATTACAATGTCGGAGATAAGGGAGCCTAAGTCAACTAGGCTTGAGCAGCCCTCAAAGACAGAAGTGAAGAGGGTTAAACGTGTTAAGAAGTCTGCTTCAAAACGCAAGTCTAAGAGCAAGAGTACTAGAAAGAGCAGAAGAGTTTAAGTTGAATAACAAGGCCGGAAATGACGTTTGGGCTAGAGAGTTACTATTATGTCAGCTTACAGCTAATTCATCCTTTGTCTCAGCTTACCTTTCGTTAATGTGCTCCTGGGATTCGCTGTGGAAAGGGGAAGAAAATGAGGTTGCCCTCTCCTTAAAGAGGTGTGGATATAGGTTTCCAAACCTGAAGGCTAGGTTCATAACGAAAAACAGACATCTATTACCTCACATAAGGGACATGGTGAAGCCGATAGCAGACGAGGATCAAGGAAAGGCTAGAGAATACATAGTAAAGAACTTCATTGGTTTCGGCTATAAGGAAGCTAGTCACTTCCTTAGAAATGTGGGCTACTTCGACCTTGCAATAATAGATAGACATATCCTGTCCTTTCTAAAGACTCAGGGGTTGTCGTTTAACTTTAAGACCATGACTAAGTATAGGTATTTACAGATGGAATCGGTTCTTCGCTCTATTTCGAACGCTTTAGGTATAGATTTAGGAATATTAGATCTGTTTATATGGTTTGAAGAGACGGAAACAGTACTAAAGTAAAATAAAAGTATATTAACTAGATCCGTAATGGTATAACGATAAAAATGGAGCAAGTCGAAGAGAGGAGAGTTCAAGAATCGATTCAAATTTTAGTAGATGGAGATTCGATGTCTGTTTCTTCACTTTCATGTTCATCATAAAGGAAATACTAACTCCTTCTAGGTGATAAGGATGGAGAGCATGGAGAGAGTAGGTTCTATAAATAAGGATAATCTAAGGGTTTTAATTACAGACCCGATGGATAAGGTAATGTTGCAGATGCTTCAAGAGAAAGGAATAAAAGTAGATTATCAGCCAGAAATAGAGAGAAATACTTTAGTCAATACAATAGACAAGTACGACGTAATCGTAGTGAGGAGCAGAACCAAAGTAGACAAGGAGATAATTGAAAGAGGAAAGAACCTGAAGATAATAGCGAGGGCTGGAATAGGTTTAGATAATATAGATGTAGATGAAGCGGAAAAGAGGAATATAAAGATAGTTTACGCTCCAGGTGCTTCTACCGACTCTGCAGTAGAGCTCACAATAGGTCTGATGATACTCGGTGCTAGACCAATATACCAAGGAATAAACATGGTGAGGTCTGGGTCTTTCAAAAAGCTTCCAGGGATAGAACTGGCAGGAAAGACGATAGGAATAGTAGGTCTAGGAAGGATAGGTACGAAAGTGGCTAGGGTGTGCCAAGCTCTTGACATGAAAGTAGTCGCATATGATGTAGTTGACATAAGAGAGAGGTCTGAGAAAATGGGAGTCACTCCAGTGAAAACCATAGATGAACTGGTGAAACAGTCAGATGTGATCTCATTCCATGTGACAGTAGGTAAGGACGCTAAACCGATAGTTACGGAGGAGCAATTCAAGTCCATGAAAGAGGGAACCATACTTGTGAACACGAGTAGAGCTGTAGCTATAGACGGGAAAGCTTTATTGAAATATATAGACGAGAAGAAGCTCACTCTAGCTACGGACGTGTTTTGGCACGAGCCTCCGAAGGAGGATTGGGAGGTGAAGTTGGCTAAACATGAGAGAGTTCTGATCACTCCTCACATAGGTGCTCAAACTAAGGAGGCTCAGTACAGGGTAGCAGTAACTACAACAAAGAACCTCATAGAGGCGATCAAAGAGCTAGGTGTACAACTATGATGCTTATACCTGGCCCAGTGAACGTTCCTCTGAGCGTAAGCTTTGAGGCTTCCAGAGTTGTGAACCACAGATCGGACGAATTCAGAAGAGTAGTTGAAGGTTTAGAGTCCTCGTTAAAGAGACTCTTCAGCGCTGAAAGGGTAGCGCTCCTCTCCGGCTCAGGTACGCTCGCAGTAGAGTCAATGGTGTTTTCCATGACAAGGAAAGGAGAGAAAGTGATTACCATACCCTACGGTGAGTTCGGGCACAGACTCGAGGAATCGCTGAAAAGGAGGGGAACTAACGTGGTGTCCGTAACTAAATCCCCTGGGACTACCCCTTCCTTGGGAGAAATAGAAGATCTCCTTGATAAACACAAGGACGCGGAAACCGTAGCTTTAGTTCATAACGAGACCAGCACTGGTGTTGCTCTGAGGAATCTACGTGAAGTTGCGAAGTTAGTGAAGGGAAGTGGAAGAAAGCTTTTGGTAGATTCGGTCTCAGGTTTCGCCGCATATGAGCTTTACGTTAAAGAATGGAAAATAGACGCCGTGGCCACTGGGAGCCAAAAAGCTCTTGCTTCAGTTCCTGGTCTAGGCTTCGTCGCACTCTCGGATGAAGGAATAGGTGAGCTCAAGGGAGAAGATATTCCTCACTACGTTGATGTAGCAACTCATCTCAAGTTCCAGGATAAGAGGGAAACTCCCTTCACTCCAGCGGTAGGAGTTTTCTATGCTTCTTATAGGGCTTCCCAACTGATGGAGATTGAAGGAAAGGAGAGGAGGTGGAAGAGACATGACGCTTCTGCTAGATACTTAAGGGACATCTTCAAGAAAATAGGGATGGAGAACTTAGGCGAGGACGATAACTTCTCCAATACAGTAGTAGCTTCAACTCCTCCAGTTCCAGTTTCGTACATGGTATCTGAGTTAAAGAAAAGAGGGATAGAGATCAGCAGAGGTATGGGAGAAATGAAAGATAAGATAACTAGGGTGGGAATTCTGGGCGTTGTAGATGATAGAGCCCTCAGTAGGTTGGTCTTCACAGTCCAAGACGTGTTAAAGAAGGATGTCTACTATCCTCCGCCTGAGGAAACTAAGCTACCAGAAGCGTTAAAAACTGAAGTTATATGGGATTAAAAGTGGTTCTTTTGACTTTCGATTTCAATGAGGCATTCGAGGAGCTATGGAAAAGCAGGCTCACAAAGTACGAAATAGCAAGGATAATAAGTGCAAGGGCGCTCCAGCTCTCCATGGGTGCTATGCCTCTGATAGATCTTTCGGCAGATGAGCCAAACGACTCTATATCAATTGCCGAAAGGGAGCTAAAGAGGGACGTGTTGCCTATAACCATAAGGAGAAAGTTACCTAACGGGAAAACAATAGTGGTATCTTTACGTAATGTAAAAGTAAGTTAATGTGCACCTAATGAAAAGGAGGTTTTTAGCTTATAGATTAAAACGTGAACGTCTTTTTCTTTTTCATCTATGAAAGGAAAAAGATTAAGATGATGTAAGACATGCAAGCTGAAAGGTGAAGCTTCCCTCGAGGTATCTGATTATAGAGCCTTGAACTTTTCAGTCCACGCTTCGTACGCCTTTATCATCTCCTGGTTCACACTGGGTTTTCTTATGTTAATAACCTCCTTAAAGTCCTCTAGTGTAATAGGTCTTGGCTCATTTTCTCCTTTCTTAAACATCTCCTTTACTACCTTTATGTGTGCGGATTGAACTAGATCTCTAATATCGCTTGCAGTATAGCCCTCGCTCATTTCAGCTAACTTATCTATGCTTGCAGAGCTGTCCATTTTTATTTTGCTAGTATAGTACTTGAACAGGAACTTCCTCTGTTCAAGGTCTGGCAACTTTACGTATATCCTCTTCTGGAATCTCCTGAGGAAAGGTTCGTCTAATCTCCATGGTTTGTTAGTAGCTCCCATTACATAGACTTTGAAGTTATCAGACTTATCCAGGAGCCCGTCCATTTCCTTAAGGAACTGGTTCCTTACTCTGGCTTCACCTCCAACCTCAGTGGAGTATATCCCAAGGAGAGCGTCTAGCTCATCAATAAATATTATCGTAGGTTTACCAGTCTCTTTGGACTTCTCTCTTGCTAACTTGAAAACGTTAGCTACGTTTTTCTCCGCTTCGCCAAGCCATTTCGACATTATTGAAGCTGCGTCCATTACCATGAAAGTGGAATCTATCTCGTTAGCTATGGCCGCAGCTATCATGGTTTTTCCGCAACCGGGAGGACCGTAAAGGAGAATTCCCCTTGGCCAACCCAGAGGGAACAAGTCAGGCCTTTGTGAGGGATAAATTACAGCCTCCTTGAGGGCCTCCTTCACATCGTTAAGACCGATTACATCGCTAAACTTCACTTTAGGTTTCTCAGTGACTATCAAGTCCTCAGCTGAGGTAGATGTTTGCTTAGGTCCTTCCTCAGTAGGAACCATGTTAGTGAGCATTGCTATCCTGTTCTTATACTCGTTTATCATCTGCTCATAGGCTGTCCTAACCACAGAGTCTGGATAGAGATTTATGAGTTGATTAAGTACTTCTATTGCTTTCTTATAATACATTATAGCATCTTGTGTTTTTCCCTGCCTATCAGCGTTTACTGCATTTATTGCGTACGTCCTTGCCTTATCTTCAAGCATCACTTGAGCTGTACTCATATGTCTCACCTCACGCTTCTAGAGAGATCAAGCCTCTGGAGTTCATTTCCCTCAGTAGCTCCATGACCTCTTGTCTACCCAATCCGTACAGTGACGCGAAGTCTTGGACGTCAAAGAATCCTCCCCTGGACTTGATGTAACTCATTACGTCGTCAACCGTTACCTTCCTCCTGACTGGGGTCTGAGATATCGGAGGATGAGGGAGATCAGGCAGGATCTCTTTCATCTTAGCTTCAGCAGAGGACTGGGCTTCTTTGAGTATTTGTTGCGCTTGCTCATCTACTATTGAAGGAACAAGTGAGGTTCCATCTACTGAACCTGTCTGTATCGCTATTCCATTAACGTTGCTTACGATGGAATCTAATGCCATAGCAACGTCTGGTACAACGTTCCTGACCTGATCCTTCAAATCACCTAAGAGCTTAGCCACTGGGAAGAGCACTATGGAGGCTCCCTGTAATTCTTGCACTGTATCAAGTTTTATTCTGACCTTCTCTAACGCCAAGGTCGCAGTGTATATAATTTTAATGAACTTTCTGATTTCAGCGATTTCTTGGGCGTAGATTTTAGCTCTAGCTTCTTCTCCCTCCTCTTGCGCCCTGATCACTTTTGAGAAGAGATCCTTGTCCTTCTCCTTCAATCTCCTGATTGTCTCTTCAAGACGGTTTTGTTGATCCTTTAACCTCAAAGATATAGCGGTTAGCTGTTCTCCAAGTCTTTCCTTTTCCTTCTTATCACTATGAAAGAGAGAAATGCCAAATAAAGAAGATAATAACTTGTTAACCATCCTAAACCACTAGGTTGGTTAAAGAGTATTTATTACCTTTACTGGTATTGGCAATGGTATTTCCGACTTCGGAGGCTCAGGAGAGGATGACTGAGTTGAAGGTGGAGACGTGATCGAAGTAGGTGGTTTTATGTCCATACTTTCCTTATCTGCAGAGTCTAACCTGTCTAAAGTCTTTTTAATGTCGTCCCTTTCAGCTGTATAGCTGTCTTTAGCTTGCCTCAGCACCTCGATTGAGCTCTTATATGAACCTTCTGGGATCTCAGACGCTATGTAACTCATCTTTAGGGATATCGTAGCTTTGTCCAGTTGAGCTAGTTGATCTTCTATTTCGTTCAACCTGCTCTTGAGTTTAGCCCTCAATTTGGATTGGTCTTCCCTCAGTTTGAGAAGCTCAGAGTCGAGTTTCCTCTTCATGTCGTCATAAGAGCTCTTTGGAATTTCCTGCTTATTGAAAAGTTCCTCCAATGCCTTCTGTCTTTTCCTAATTTTCTCGATAAGGTTTAGAAGTCTCAACGCTTCTGCTTTCCAGTCTGGTAAGATCACTATAGTATCACCATCTACCTTGAGCATTCCAGGCTCAATCGTCGAGAACTTGGTTCCCTGTGATATTTCAATGCCGGTTACGCTACCGTCTATTTCAGTGTAAACATGAATAATGAAACCAAAGTCCCTTCCATATATGTCCTTTATCTTGTGACCTATTGCTTTTGTTAACACTTCGGAAGAGATTGACATAGGTATTACTCCTCAAAAGCTAGAGGTTAAGTATTTCGCTTTAAAAGGATTGGGGCTCTTCAGCCGGTATTTTGTCTTCACAGATACGCGCTTTTAACCTTCATCATCTTATGGGAGTCAATTTGCTGTTTGTCTTAAAAAACTAAGCTTAAGAACAACACAATTCGGATAGAAATGAGTTTGTCAGCCCTACATAACGTAACTTCTCAATTTCAGCACCTTCTTCAGAACGTGAATTCCGAGCCTATATCTTACGTTCTAATATCAATAGGGATAGCCTTGATTATAGCGCTGATAGCAGGAATGTCTATATACGGTATGTTCAAGCTCATCAGAGCAGTTCCTCAGATGACAACTAAGCAATTCTTGGTTTTCCTGATCGGCGTAGCAGTGTTCATCCTTGCGTTAGGCGTTTTCCTACCTTGAGTCGTTAGAAGGCATCAGTTCCTTTGTATTTCGTATTGTAGGAAGACTCTATCTCTAGTAACCTGTTGTATTTACTCGTCCTTTCTCCTCTGGCTGGAGCCCCAGTCTTTATGAAATCGGATTGAAGGCCTACGGCCATGTCTGCAATGAAGTTGTCTTCAGTTTCACCGCTCCTGTGACTTACGACTGTCCTTATTCTGTTCTTTTTAGCCATCTCAACGAAGTCGAAAGTTTCGCTAAACGTTCCTATTTGATTTAACTTCACTATCACTCCGCTGGTAGAACCTCTCTCTATTCCCTTCTTGAGGTATTTCGTATTTGTTACATAGAGATCGTCTCCTGTAATTATCACTTCTGGCAACTTCTTTTGCAACTCAGCGAAAGTGTCAAAGGAGTTCTCATCAAACGGGTCCTCTATGTATTTTATTGGGTATTGTTTCTTTAGATCATAATAATAATCTACCATTTCCTCTTCTGACATTACCTTACCATCTATCTCGTACTTCCCATCCTTGAAGAACTCTGAGGACGCTGCGTCCATTCCCATGAAAACCTTTCCACTATATCCTAAGTTATCAATCGCTGACAGGATCAGATCCAACGCTTCCCTTGTTTGGCTTAAAGGCGGAGCGAAACCGCCTTCGTCTCCGACCGCGGTATATATCTTGCCGTACTTCTCTGTGATCAACCCTTTCAAGTATCTATAAACATCTATTGATGCGAACAAGGCTTCCTTGAATGTGTTGAAGCCCGCGGGGATTATGATGAACTCCTGTACTTTTAGGGAGTTGCCAGCGTGGACACCTCCATTTATTATATTAAGAAGCGGAGTAGGAATGGTCAGAGGTCTAGGTCCAGCAATATACTTCACTGTCTCGAAGCCTAGAGCCATAGAAGCAGTCTTAACCATGCCTATGGATGTAGAGATCATAGCGTTAGCACCGATCTTAGACTTATTTTCGGTGGAATCCAAGGAAATCATGGTCTCATCTAGGGTTCTCTGATCTCTAACGTCAAACCCTCTCAGTGCATCATTTATAGCGTAGTTCACGTTATTTACGGCGTCTTTCACCGACATGCTCTTACTGTCCCTTATTTCCAGAGCTTCTCTAGAACCTTTAGACGCTCCTGAAGGTGCATCTCCGAACGATTCCACTCCACCCTTTGTCCTCACGAACGTCCTTACTGTAGGATTTCCTCTTGAGTCTATGATCTCTATTGCTCTGATCTTATCGATGATGAATTTCTCGCTCATTTTAAAACCCTCGCTCTTCTACTACACAAGGGGGATTTTATATTATACAACATTCCTTAGCAGTTCCATTGTTCCTCTTCCTGTTTTACACACTCGCCAGCTATCCCTACCATGTCTTCCTTAATAACAAGCTCAGTAATGAGAAGGCTTTTCTATTTACCTGGCTTACTTCCCCTTTTATAGTTTCATATTTCTTTATATATAATATTTATGCAGTTTTTATGATAATTATACAGTTAATTAGTTATATCGTTTTATTCAAATATAAACTGTATTCTATAATTTATTATGGAATACCTTTCTTAGCGACTTTCCTTTATCTTCTACTCTTGTTTCTCATAACATAATACAGTTTTATTAGCCACAACGATTCTAAGGATTTAATGGCAAGGAAAAAACAGAAGGACTCTACAACTTGTCCTAACTGTGGTGAAACAGAAGTTAAACCAACAAAGACGTGGCAGTTGGTTTCTCCACTTCCAGACGCAAAAGGTAGAATAACTATCACAGTTATGGGAACATTTGATTGCCCCAAGTGTGGGCACCATTGGAGGGGCGTGGTTTCTAAAATAAAGGCAGGAGGATCTTCTGTAGAGATAGAAGGGAAGAAGGGAGTCAAAAAGATCGGAGAAGAGGAGGAGGCTGAGGAAAAGAAAGAAGAGGGTGAAGTTATAGAGTTGGATCTTAGTGATATAGATGAAGATGAAGAAGAGTGATTTGATAGGAATTTTAATAATAATAGGAATTTACGTCCTTCTCTTCTCTAGTGCGGTAGAGACGGCAAGTGTTCAAGGAGTTTCCATGTACCCCGTGCTACAGAACGGATCCCTTACTTTTTATAAATCAACTCATGATGCAAGTTACCACAACGTTGTAATATATAGGTCACCTTTAGGGTTTTACGTCATTCATAGGGTTGTACAAGTGGGGCAAGATTCTTACGTTACCCAAGGTGTAGATAACATAACTAATCCTTTACCTGATAATAGAATCGGGCTGGAGCCTTTAGGAGGGATTCCAAAGAATGATGTGATAGGTAAAGTAGTTGAAGTTGACGGATATGTGATATCGATCCCATATCTAGGGTATATTTCGGTTATTTTCTCCGATTTAATTTAAGAGTCTCTTTTTAATAGTTATGAATTATGATTTTTGGTTTGATTCCTCGATAGGTTCTATTGGTTTCTAATTGAATCAATAGAAACTAAAATGACTTGAGCAGTCAGTTGGCATAACTCATGGGAGTAACAAAGCCATATCTGGCTCTAAAGGGCAAAAAGTTATTTATATAACCCAAAATTAATAAATTCTATAGAAAAGTAAAAGATCTTGCCTACTTTAATATTAGATCGTTTTTCAGTAATAGCCTGAGTTTCTCAACCTTATAGGAAGGTGTTACGGTGGAAGGATGATTGGCTTTGGTCTGGTCGAGTCTGCCTACAGCAGTATTTGAAGGAGATCTTCTCAAACTATCTGGGTTACTGTAAGCATCCTCGATTGTTTTCAGTAGAGCGTTAGCGAACATGTCTAAAGTCTCAATGGATTCGGTCTCCGTTGGTTCAATCATCAATGCTTCCTCTACGATTGGAGGGAAATAAATAGTAGGAGCGTAAAATCCTTGATCTAACAGTCCCTTTGCTATGTCTAGCGCGGAAATTCCAGTCTCATCAAAGATCTTCTTAGCACTGAAGACTACTTCATGTTTTCTAGGTCTGTTCGGGGATTTAAGTTCCAGCTTGGTATCCTTAAGTCTGTCTATCAGGTAGTTGGTCGCTAAAGTGCTCAGCCTAGCTATTTCAGAGATTCCCTCTCTTCCTAATCCCATGATATAAACGTAAGCTCTAGCCACATTTCCTATGTTCCCATTGAAGGACGATATCTTTCCTATGCTCCTTTCAGGCTTATTCATGATGAACTTTCCTTCCGCTTTCTCGACTATCGGGTAGGGCAAATATCTAGTCATTTCTCCTTTTGCGCATAAAGCCCCAGCCCCAGGTCCACCTCCGCCGTGGGGTACACCGAATGTCTTATGCAAGTTCAGATGTACTATATCGAAGCCCATGTCCCCCGGTCTTACAATCCCCAAAATTCCATTCAGATTTGCACCATCGTAGTAAAGCAAACCGCCGTTCTCGTGAATTACCTTAGATATCTCTCCTATGTTTTCCTCGAAAAGACCTAAGGTGTTAGGGTTAGTGAGCATGAATCCTGCAGTCCTCTCGCTTGCGGTAGACCTCAGAAGGTCAACGTCTACTAATCCTTCTTCGTTTGACTTTATGTAGACTACTTTATATCCTACCATTGATGCACTAGCCGGGTTAGTCCCATGGGCTGTGTCTGCCACAAGCATCTCGTCTTTATGACTCTCCTTTTCTAGGTGATACTTTCTTATCATGATCACTCCAGCTAGTTCACCAGCAGACCCAGCGGGTACCTGAAGGGAGCATTCGTCCATCCCAGTTACTTCCTTCAGCCATTCCTGGGTCTCATATATCATCTCAAGGGTTCCCTGTACGGTATTCACGTCCTGCAGGGGATGATAGTCCCCCGTGATGTCTTGGGCTAGCTCTTCCGACTTAGGGTTGTACTTCATGGTACATGACCCGAGTGGCATCATCCCTGTGTCCACTCCATAGTTCATCTGAGATAGTCTAACGAAGTGCCTTACAACTTCGTTTTCAGTTAGTTCAGGAAGGTCTATTTCCTTTCTCCTCACCGAATCAGGAATTGAGACGTCCTCTTCTATTTCCTCCTTAGGGATTAGAATGCCTTGCCTCCTAGACTTGGTTCTATTGATCTCAAATATTAGAGGTTCGTCCCATACAGCTTGTCTCCACATTTAAATCACCTCTTTCATCACATCTACCATTTCGTCTATTGCTTTCTTGGGGTGTGCCTCTGTCACGCATAGAAGGGAGGAAGTGTCGCTCAGCTTCAGCCCTCCATGTATTCCACGTTTCAAAAGAGCCTCATGTACCTTGTCGTAATTTTTGAGATTTACCTCAAACTCTTCAAAGAAGTCTCCTTGAAATGTTCTGGATAATCCAAGTTCCTTAACCATCTTTCTCATAGCGTAATGGCTTCTCCTGTAGATTTCCTCTCCCAATTCCTTGAATCCATTCTTTCCTAGTAGGGAGATGTAAACTGCGTTAGCTATTGCCATTAACGATTCATTTGTTGTTATGTTTGAGGTAGCTTTCTCCCTGCGTGCAAACTGTTCCCTAGTTTGTAAGATCAGCGTGTAACCCTGCTTTCCGTTCTCGTCCTTAGTTTTCCCAACTATCCTGCCCGGCATCTGTCTCACCAGTTTAGCGTCCCATCTGACAGCCATTATTCCCATGTACGGACCGCCATAGTTTAATGGGATTCCAAGCTCTTGACCTTCTCCAACAGCTATGTCAACTCCGTATTCTCCTGGGGGTTTCACCAACGAAAGCGATAAAGGGTTTACTCCCATTATGGTTACAACTTTCATCCTCCTAGCAAGCTCTACCACTGCTTCTAAGTTGTCTTCTATGATGCCGTAGAAGTTAGGTTGCTCCACGTATATTGCTGAAACCTCTTCGTTGAGTTTTCTAGATAGGTCGTCTAGATTCAATGATCCATCTTCGTTGGGTTTCACTTTAACCAGTGTTATTCCTCTAGGTTCAGTCCAAGTCCTTAGCACTTCCTCGTGGAATGGATTAATCAACTCTGGTATTATAACTTTCTTTCTTCCATTAATTCTAAAAGCCATCAACACCGCTTCAGCCAATGATGATCCCCAGTCATACATGGAGGAATTTACCACCTCCATGTCCAGTATCTCAGCCATGAGGCTCTGGTACTCGTAAAGCGCCTGCAGTATCCCTTGTGATATTTCAGGTTGATAAGGCGTATAAGAGGTGTAGAACTCAGACCTGCTTATAATGAACTTCACCGCCTCCGGTACGTAATGAGGGCAGACCCCTCCACCAAGGAAAGGTGGATATTTAAGCTGAACGTTCTTCTCTTTTAGTTCCTTCAATCTCAATTTCACCTCATATTCCGACCTTCTGGTAGGTAAGTTGAGGTCCCCCTTGATCATCAATTCCTTAGGTACGTCGCTGAAGAGGTCTTCCTCGGTCTTTCCCATTCTCTTCAATATATCCTCCTTCGAGGATAGGTTAGGTAACCATGGATGGGTCATGAGTTAATCTAAATACTCACCAACGGGCTCTATTTAATTAATGTTTGTTTCTCCTTTGTTTGAAGTTGAAGAAAAGTCAGGAGCCAACTTCGGCGAATTTGCAGGATGGAACATGCCAATGACGTACTCTAGCTACCAAGAGGAGCATTTAGCTGTCAGGAACTCAGTAGCTGTTTTTGACCTATCACACATGGGAAGACTGAGAGTGAAGGGAAGAGCAGAGGAACTAGAGGAATTGATAGCAAAGGAACTGAATGGAAGCCCCGGACAAATGATAGGACCTACAGCCTTCCTCAACGATAGAGGAGGTTTCATCGATGACGTTATGACATACAAGATTAGCGATTCTGATTTCCTCTTGGTCACGAACGCAACTAATAGGGAAAAGGTAATCAAATGGATAAAGTCCAACTCGTCTTTAGACGTAGAAGACCTTACCTTCAGTTTAGCTATGATCGCAATTCAAGGTAAGAAGGTAAAGGAAATCTTCAATGTAGACGAGATACCTCACATGACGTTCAAGTTAAATGTCAGTTACATGGGAATGAAAGTCTTCTTGCTCAGTAGGTCAGGCTGGACGGGAGAGGACGGAATAGAAGTCTGGGCCGAACCAGAGATTGCAGGTGCGATTTTCACCAAATTGGCTCAAAACGGTGTAAAGCCTGCAGGTCTGGTCACTAGGGATAGCATAAGGCAAGAGATGGGATATCTCCTCTACGGTGAGGACATAGATGAGAGCGTGACCCCAGTTGAAGCTAGGTACTGGGTATTTTCCTTATCTAAGGGATTCGTCGGGAAGGACGCTATAGTTGAACAGCTGAGGAACGGCGTCTCAAAAATCAGGTTCGGCTTCAAGATGAAGAAAGGCATGAGAGTTATACCGAGAAGGGGTATGGAAGTCACGTCCTTAGGGAGCAAAGTAGGTTACGTAACAAGCTCAACCTTCTCTCCTTTCCTTAACAGAGTTATTGGTATGGGTTACATTTCACCTCAACACTTCTTTCTTGGCTACTCGACGACTGTAGAAATAAGGGGGAAAACGTATGAAATAAAAATGGACGACTTCCCATTTATTTAATGGCAGAAATAAAGGTAGGTAAGTACACGGTTCTTTCGGATTTACTTTACACTGAAACAGACGAGTGGGTTAAATTAGAAGGTGATGTGGCTACAGTAGGGATTACAGACTACGCACAGAAGAAGCTTCGTGACATCGTGGGAATAGAATTACCCGAAGTAGGGAGGGACTTTTCTGCCGGAGATCCTATAGGCGTAGTGGAATCAGTGAAAGCTGCTGTAGATATCTATACTCCTCTTTCAGGTAAGATATGTCAAGTTAACGAAGACCTCACCTCATCTCCTGAGCTGATGAACCTTGACCCTTACGGGAAAGGTTGGATATTCAAGCTAAGATGCAAAGACGTTAACGAAAAGGTAAAATTAATGGACGCAGAGAAATATGTTGAGAAAATACAAAAAGGTGAATGATTTGCACGGAATAGAGTTTAGAGAGAAATACATTCCAGAAGTAGCTAAACCGACTTATGTGATCTTAGGTCTTCCAGATGCGGGTCTTGTTGGGGGAATCTCAACTGAGTTTCTAATAAGTAACGGCAACTTCAAGGAATTCGCTCAGGTATATTCTGAATCTCATCTACCTCCTATTTCACACATCTCATCTGGCATAGCCAAGTCCCCTATTTCCTTATATCATAGGGACAATTTCATCCTAGTTCACTCTTGGGCGGCCATACCTTCAGGATCGGTACAGGCCTTAGCTTCAGCTCTTGTTGAATATCTCTCCAAGTTCTCTCCTGCCCTCATCATTTCTATAACGGGCCTGCCGGTTCAGAACAGACTGGACCTTGAGAAACCCTCTCCATTCTGGATAGCCAACGACGAGTCCTTAGGTGAAGAGATAAACAGAACAGGACTGATGAAAAGGTTCGAGGAAGGGTACATAGCAGGTCCTTATGCTCCTATTCTTCTGGAAACTGCCAGGAGAGGCATAAGGAACCTCGTAGTAGTAGTCGAGTCTTTTCTTGACCTACCAGACCCAGAAGCTGCCGCAGTAGCTTTGGACGTTGTGAGTAAGTACACAGGAATTCAGATAGATACCTCAGCTCTACTCAAGGAAGCTGAGGAAGTCAGGGCTAAGATAAAGGGACTCATGGAGCAGACCAGGAAAGAGATGCCAGGTTATACCTCGGTCAAACCTTCCACGTACGCGTGATCCAGATGCCGGTTTACAAGGATCTCAACGATATGATGAATTCCATTATTAGGAGAGAAATAGCTAATTTCCAGAAGGAAATGGAGAACTTGGAGAGGGAGTTTTTCTCCTCTCCTCTCCTCGACATGTACGCTTGCGAAGACCACTACGACTGCATTGTCGACGTACCCTATGTTGATCCTACTTCTATTTACATGAAAGTCGAAGGAAACCTCATGAAGTTCAAATGTAAGGACAAAATGGGGAACGTTTACCAAGCTGAGATAAATCTACCGGAGGACGCCGACTCCGACTCTATCAAGGTCGAGAGGGTCAAGTGGGTATTGAGGATAAGGATGGCACGTAAATCGACGTAAAAATCCCCGTATCTAAGTCTTACTAAGAGTCTATAATGTTTTTATAAACACTGTTTATTAATAGTTATATGGTTGCTTTGACCGAAGATAGGAACGCTAAAGATATGGAAACTAGGAAAGTACAGAAACTCGGATCATCGTCGCTTTTCATTACTTTACCAAAGAAATGGATAAACAAATGGAAGATAAACCCTGGAGACAAGATAATTATGGAAGTCTTGGACGACGGCACTCTAAAGCTAGTGGCTGAGAAAATAAAGTTCAACGCTGGAAGGAAGAGCATAGTTTTGGACATCGATACGCTGAAACAGCCAATGACTAAGGTTTTAACTTGCTTATACTCCCTCGGTTACGATGAAATAGTTTTCGAGAGCAAAAAGCCCTTCAACCCTAAGGACGTTGAGGAGGTTTCCGAGTTTTCGAAACAGCTAGTTGGAGCAGAGCTCACGGAGAGCAGTGAAAACAGGGTGAAGTTAGAGTGTCTCCTAGACATAGAGAAAATAGGTATGGAAAGTCTCCTGAGGAGGATACTTAACATCATGTCGAAAAAGATAGATAACCTCATCTCTCTGTTGTCAAATCAAGAGGTCAAGGAAGTTTACGCCAATCAAGAGGACTTGAGGAAAATATACCTCATGCTATTGAGGAGAACTGTCGGGAATAAGCTTTACGCCGAGTCAGACTTCACGAAGAACTCTTTCGTTATAGTTAACGCCTCAATTCTACTGAACATAGATTCGATCCTGGACAAGCTTGGCGATTACGTTAAAACAATTAAATTAGAACCAAACATAGCAGAACCCTTGAAGCAGATCCTCGGTAACATGAACGATCTTCTGGACGAAATAGTCATGAGCATACTCTTCCCAAGCGTGAAAAGGATATCTAACGGTACAACAATAATTTATCAGATAAAGAACGTGATGAACGACTCCTTCAAGAACTCTCCACAACTCCTCAACTTCTACGTGACTGAAATCCTCTCCATGATGGAAGGAGCGTTGGCTAACAGCTCCTGCACTATCTTCCTGGAAGATTTACCTTGGATGGAAAGAAATTTAACGGGATGAAAGGAAAAGTCTATACATTATGTCAACATTAAAAATAGAGGACTTGCACGTTGAGGTTGAAGGCAAGGAAATACTAAAGGGAATAAGTCTCGAGATCAAAAGCGGGGAAATTCACGCCTTGATGGGACCTAACGGCTCAGGAAAGACAACTCTCTCACTAGCTCTTCTTGGACATCCTAAGTATAAGATAACTAAGGGGAAGATAACGGTAGACGGTGAAGACATAACTAATCTCGATACTTTCGAGAAAGCAAAGAAGGGTCTCTTTCTTGCTTTTCAGAACCCCGTAGAAGTCCCAGGGGTAAGGCTATCGACTCTCCTTGTAGCTGAGTACAATAAGGTCAAGGGTACCTCAGCATCAGTACCTCAGATAATACAAGAGGTAAGATCTATAAGCAAAGAAGTGGGGATTCAGGAGACCCTTTTGAATAGGGGTGTCCATGAGGGATTCAGCGGAGGAGAGAAGAAGAGGGTTGAGGTACTTCAAATGCTCTTGTTGAAGCCCAAGTTCGCCATTCTGGACGAACCAGACTCAGGCGTCGATGTAGACGGTCTTTCAATAATATCAAAGGCTATATCTCAACTTAGAGATCAGAACTCTACCGGGTATCTCATCATAACTCACTACAGAAGGATATTGGACCACATAAACGCAGACCAAGTTCATGTCCTATACAGGGGTAAAATCGCAGCTTCTGGAACCATGGAACTGGCTAAGAAGATAGACGAGTTCGGTTATGAATCCGTGATAAAGGAAGGCAAAAACTGATGTACCAAAGGTTTTTATTTCTTCTTTAACATAGTTAAAGTAGATGTAGAATGACAGAGGACAAAATATCTTTGGACATAAACGAGCTCATAAATGCTTCGATGGAAGCCAAGTACAATAAGGTTTCAGAGTCAGAGTTTCACAGGAGGATGGTTCAGTCAGGGCTAACAGCGAGTACAGTGGAAGCGATATCGAGAGCTAAGAAGGAACCTGAATGGATGACCAAGTTCAGGCTTAAGAGCTTGGAACTCTTCGAGAGGATCCCAACCCCAAATTGGTTACCCGAAGTACTTTCTTCATTGGACGTATCAGCCTTAGACATATACGTTAAGCCAGACGCTGAGAAGGTAGGAAACTGGGACGAAGTACCGCAAGAGATAAAGAAGTACTACGACGCTCTTGGGATACCCCAGAGCGAAAAGGAATTCCTTGGAGGACTGGTAGCAGTTTTCGAGTCCGAGCCAATTTACGCTAACGTAAAGAATGAGCTTTCCAAGAAAGGAGTAGTGATGCTACCTCCAGAGGAAGCAGTTCAGAAGTACCCGGACTTAATGAAAGATTACTTCATGAAGATCTTCCCTGCGTCGGATCACAAGTTCGCCGCTCTTCACGGTGCATTGTGGAGCGGTGGAGTTTTCATGTACGTTCCCAAGAACGTTCACATAAGTACACCCGTGGAAGGCTTCTTCGTAATAGGATCAGAGATGGAAGGACAGTTCGAGCACACACTCCTGGTAGCTGACGAGAACTCTTCGGTTCACTTCATAGAGGGTTGTAGTGCTCCTCAAATGAAGAAATATTCGTTCCACGACGGAATGGTTGAGCTTTTCGCTGCAAAGAACGCCAGGATAAAGTTCACCACGATTCAGAACTGGAGCAAGAACGTGATAAACTTCAACAACAAGAGAGCATGGGCAAACGAGAACTCAGTAGTGGAATGGGTTGAAGGCTCATTGGGTTCCAAGTACAGCTTCGTTTATCCATCCACCATACTGAGGGGTAGTGGGGCTTCCTCAACCAGCTTGGTCGTGACTATGGCGAGCGGTGAAGGCGAATGGAAAGACAGCGGTTCTAAAATGATTCACGCTGCCCCGAACACTAAAAGTAAGGTAATTAACAAGAACATAGGTTTCAACGGCGGAGTGAACATCTACAGAGGACTTATCAGGGTAAACAAAGGAGCTCTAGGCTCCAAAGCGTTCGTGAAATGCGACTCATTAATGTTAGACGACAAAACCAAGGCTTACACATTCCCACACAACCAGGTCTTTGAGGAGGAGAGCGACGTAGGACATGAAGCGCACACGTTCAGGATGAACGAGGAACAGTTGTTCTACCTGATGTCTAGAGGGATAGACGAAAAGGAGGCTACATCAATGCTAGTCCTAGGTTTCGTAGACGAGATCATGAAGGAGCTACCGTTCGAGTATGCCACGATGCTGAACAAGGTTATTAAACTGGAGCTAGATAAATTGGGAGCAGTGGCTTAAACTTGGCTCTTATAGACCCAGATACTCTAAAAGAATCTCTAAACAAGTTCGAGAATTCCTCAGAGAGAGAGGAGTATATTTCCTCCTTCTACTCTTTGCCTTATCAAACAGTTCACGACTCTCCTACGGTGAAGACGTATACTGAGTGGTCGATATACGACAAGATGAACATAAAGAAACTCAGCGTACCGAAAGATGTTTCTGGATCGGAAATAATTGTCGACGACGAGATCTTATCTCATCCTCCTTCAGTATCTATAACTGACTCGCTGAAGGGATCCCTTTTCAGGAAGGACGACGGTAAGCTGGTGTCACTAGGGTTAGCTACTGCGAAAGTAGTGAGAATAGACACCTCTGGATCTTATATAATAAGGCATAGACCTAGGTCAGGACTGTCTCCTCTTCACTTAATGATAAAGTCAGCTAAAGGATCATCAATAGACGTAACTTACTTGCTTGAGGCTAATGGGGATTCTACTCTTCCCCTTTCCTTAATATCGATAGAATGTGAAGAGGATAGTTCCGTGTCTATTTCTTCTCTCCTTCTCGGGGGAGGCAGTCCAAACTTCATCTCGATGAAGGCGAACGTTAAGGGTAATTTAAGGACTACTATATTCAGTACGGAAAGCAAGATGAGTCACGTTTATTTCAAGACTGACCTTCAAACATCAGCTAAAAGTGAGTTCTCAGCTCTAGCTCTAGGGACTGAAAGGGACAGAATTGACGTGATTACAGACGTTTCTCACGTAGGCCCTAAGAGCATGAGCGACGGTAAGCTAAAGGGGATAGCCGCGGACGACTCTGAAATTGCAGTTAGGGGACAAGCTGAAATAAAGGAGGAAGCAGTTGACAGCTCAACTTCAATAACGGGTAGAGCAATGATTCTGTCACCCAGTTCTCATGCCTCTGTGGTACCGATGCTCGAAGTGAAGACCGGACGTGTCATCATGGCTAAGCACTCCGCAGCAGTTTCAAAGATAAATGAGGACATGATCTTCTACTTAAAGAGCAGGGGGTTGACTCAGAAAGAGGCTGAGGGGATGATAATAAGGGGTTTCATAGAGGACGAAACTACTGACCTAATAAAGGACAAGATCGAGTCTATACTAACTCATCTAGGTTATTGAAATTTATTACTTCTTTTTACTTTCGGTTAACTCTCTCTATTTGACGTTATGTGAAGTCGTTTTATAATATAATACCCTTCAATTTCTATCTTATGAGGGTCGTAACAATAAAAATGGATGAAAAGCTCTTGAGCTTGCTAGACCTTTACGCTGCTAACAAGAGGATGTCAAGAAGCGAAGTTATGAGGGAAGCCTTGCTTCTATACTTGAAGGAGAAGCCGCTGGCGGGATTCGGACCCGCGACATCCGGCTCTCTAGAAGGGCTTACAAGGCCGGCGCTCTGACCAGGCTGAGCTACAGCGGCAGGACAAATTACTCTTCATAAGTCTTAAAGTTTACTCGCCTTTTATAGGGCTACTATATAGCTCTATATACCTGCTATAGGTAAAAATAGATTATGTAGGTAAAGTATATATCATGACAGTTCTAAGTAGCTCAGAAAGATCTATGGAAAAGAGTCCTTTCAAGAACGTGGATTCAAGTAAACTCTCGTTGAACCATATAAAGATATGGTACACATCTGGGATGGGCTTCTTCACTGACGCGTATGATTTGTTCATCATAGGCGCAATAATAGATACTTTGAGTAATGCCCATAAATACGCTGGTCTCAATATACCAGGCTTCACTTCATACCTTAATGGGCCAGACTCAGCATTTTGGACAGGTCTCTTGGGTTCATCAGCAATAATAACCGCTATTCTTGGACAACTCCTGTTTGGCTTCCTTGGTGACAGAATAGGAAGAAAGACAGTGTATGGCGTTGAAGCTTCTCTCCTAGCCCTTGGAGCTTTCCTGAGCGGTCTAGCTCCTAGCCTTCCTCTACTCATACTGTTTAGGTCGATAATGGGGATAGGTATAGGAGGGGACTATCCGATATCAGCCACCATCATGAGCGAATACGCGAACATAAAGGACCGCGGTAAGCTGATAGCTTTAGTTTTCGCCAATCAAGGTTTAGGTTCAGTTGCTGCAGTAGCAGTGGGAACTATATCAGCCTTATATTTACCTCCTGACCTTTCTTGGAGGGTAACGGCAATAATTGGAGCTATTCCGGCAGCGACCGTAATCTACCTGAGGAGAAAGGTCCCTGAGACTCCGAGGTACTCTCTTCTAGCTAAAGGAGACGTAGAGACTGCAAAGAAGGCAGCATCTGTTCTAGGGACCAGCATAGATACTTCATCAGCGGTGACGTCAAAGAAGATATCTTTCTCTGATTTTCTATCGAAGTACGGGAAACTCCTGATAGGCACAGCAATAACTTGGACCATGTTAGATATGGCGTTCTACGGTACCGGAGTCTACTCTGGGCCTATAGTGAGTTCAGTTTTGGGTAGCACATTCCCCAAGCTTGCGGCTGGTCAGGTTCTCGCTTTGGGTGACTTCCAGGCCGATCTGGCTAAGGAAATATTTGACGGAGGAATTCCGTTCTTGGTAGGTTTCTTTGGATACTTTACTGCAGTGGCTTTGATGGACAAGCTCGGAAGAAAGTTGATCCAAACTCAGGGATTCTTAATGATGGCAGTGCTTTACGCTGTGGTATCTTTTCTGATGGTGACGAGCGGAACTAAGGTGACTGGATTTGTCATCCCAACGCTTGCAGCTTTCTCCCTTTATGCCCTATCTTACTTCTTCATAGACTTTGGCCCTAACACTACCACCTTCGTTATCCCGGCTGAGGTTTACCCAGTGAGATATAGGACTACAGGGCACGGTATCTCTGCTGCCTCTGGCAAAGTTGGAGCAGCAATCGCTACATACTTGTTCCCAGGGTTGCTCGTGTCTATAGGAGTAAAGGATATCCTACTGTTACTTGCAGGACTGAGCATTATAGGAGCCTTACTTACGGTTGCCTTCGTGAGAGAACCAAAGGACAAGTCGTTAGAGGAAGCATCAGAAGACGAGATAGTCTCTTCAGGGGGAACTACTGTAGGGAAATAAAGATAAATAAATAAAAAAACTGAATATTATAATAATTTTATTTTTTAAAAGGGTTTTCCTTTTATTTCTTATCCTCTTCTTAAAAGGGAGCCTATTTTGCAATTAGAGTCCGCTCTTGTCGACTATAATTTATAATAGTTTCTTATATATGAATCAAAATTATATTTAATTACAAATTATGTAAATAAATACAACGTAGATACGTATTTATCAAAATGATATCATTAGGTGGAACTAATTTGTGCAGTAGCTTAGCTAATATTGTACACGTATAGGGCAAGACCAGACACTCCTGTTTATACATCTAATTTAAACATGAATTTCTCCATCTTATACGCTGAGTCCCAGAACATGAACTCAAAAATGGAACCAGTTCTGAAGTGCTTCATCATTCTTCTCTCCTCATCTTCGCTAGTCTTTAAGTTGCTCACTATTTGCAGTACCTGCTTAACTCCTGCTTCGTAATCCTTGCCGGAATAGTTCTTTATCCACCTATCATAAAGCGGATTAGACGAGCTTGTCAGATGTTCGCTAACTCTCAAGTATATCCAGTAACATGGAAGGACTACTGCAACCCCCTCATGGAAAGGCCTAGAGTAAGCTATCGTGGAAAGGTAAGACGTATACATAACGTTTGTTGGGGAAGGCTCTGCAGAGATCTTTCCCCACTCGGAGAAATAATATTCGTGAAGCTTCTCTTCGTTTCTTTTAACGTGATTTACATGTTCTGCGAAAACTGATGAGTAACTATCTTCGTCCGCCTTAGCTGCGAGTATGGACAACACCTTAGAGAACTCTTTCAGATATTGGTAATCTTGTATAATATAATATCTAAATTTCTCCTCTGGAAGTGTACCATCTCTCATCTCCTTGAGGAATTTGTGCGTTATAATTGACTGAAAGACGTCCTCAGAGCTCTTCCAGAGCTTTTCTGGATCCAATTCCCATCAATCTCATTTTCATTTTGAAATTAAAAACATCTTTCTTATCAAAGACAAATAGAGAGTGCAATTCACTCTTAGCAATAAAGTGTTGGGTTTAAGACGATTAAAATTGGATTTATCTAGTAGCATCTCTAGGACTCTCGGTACCTTTCTACGTAGTTTTCTTAATCCAAGCACTAAGAGCCTAAAGAGTAAGGGTAGTGTATTAAAAATAATTGTGCTGATCTTGGGTTTATGGAGTCCAGGAGGAGAAATGACGCAGCTTACTTCATGCTTTTGTTAACCTATGCTCTTGCAGTCGTCTCACGTCCAACATTAGTTTCCATCGTGTTCCTGCCCGTGATGGTCATGCACGGATTTACCATAGATAAGGTTCTGCCTAACGTGCTATCTGGGAGGATAGGAGTCAAGGATCTGGGTTTATTTGTATTAAATACAGTACCTTATCTATATTTCTTTACTCCATTAATTTTTATCCCAGCTGCTGCGTTCCTTCTGTCGATACTCTTATCTTATGCTAAGTCAAGGATACTACCACAGTTATCTGGAACGTTAGGCATATCCCTGCTATATTTACCGTTGGTACAAGTCTTCGGAGGTGCAAATGAGATTGACATTGGGGCTTATCTAGTTTGGGCAACATATACTCTAGGTGAGGCTATCTATGTTGAATACAAACTACCTTTTAGACGGGTCATTGCGAACCAGCTTAGGGTTTCGTGGTTAGCGTCTCTATTACTAGATGTAGCCTCAGTAGCCGTTTATCCATTGTTCATACTGCCGTTGATAGAGCCAACTATCAGGTTCATGATGCCAGGAGACAAACTCAAGGCAGCCTCTCAGGTAAAGGAATTGGGAAAAAGAGGGATTAAGAAGACATTGTTAGTATTTTTCCTTTTAGTATTAACTATAATAATTAGGGATGTAATCTCATGAAGCCTGGAACGGTCTTGTTGTTGATTGGGATAGCTTTGACGCTTTTCGCCTTAGTTCATGGTCTTAGAGTTCATGTCGGTACAAGGTCTGCCTTTTTCAATAAATTAATTATCAGTTTATTTATTAAAAAGGAAATAATTGTCATATCATTTATTAAGATATAGCTAATTTATTGAATAATCTTAGAAACGGATGAATGAAAATTTTATAAAAATCTTTTACTTTGATATTAACTTCTGGAGTATATCCATTAAAGAGTTAACTTCCTTTTCGCTTAATATGTTAAGTTTTTCTCTGGTGATGTCATTATATATTTTTTGAGCCCTCATCAAAGTCTTTTTACCCTTTTCCGTTAATTCTAGTTGTATAACTCTCCTGTCCTCTTCGCTCCTAGTCCTCATGACTAAACCCATTTCTTCCAATCTGTCTATAGCGTAGGTCATGGCGGATCTAGAAACGCCTAAGACGTTCGCAATTTTAGCCGGTGTGTACGGAGATATACTTAGAGTCTTTATTATTCCTAAATCTAAGGGTGAGAGGTCCTGTCCCATTCTCCTGGAGGCCTCTCTATTAATTTCCTTATATATTATTGAGATTATTCTTAGTATTTCCAACCCTTTAGGTTCTATCTCCCTCACTCCTTACACCTTTTTGACTGTTGAGCTCACTTTAGTTTCTTCCTCGGCTATCGTTCTTTCTCCTCTCAATGCGGAAACTATTGCACCTAAGAAAGCCATCACTGCACCTATATAGAACGAGACCCTTAGTGCCCCCATGAAGGAAGGAGCAATTGTCTCTGGGAACCACTGTTTACTCGTTAACGTCGCAACTGCGGATGGGCTTAAGGAAGCCGTCAGTTGGTGAGGTAACGCCGAAAGTATGGCCCCCACTGGGTTGTAACCTAAGAACGCTGAGAACAAAGCACTTGTTACTGGTATCTTAGACATTATAGGAGCTAGTTGTGGAGCTCCTGCGTCTGTCACGGCGTTTGAGAGAGCTGTAGGTAATGTAGCTGCCAGCACTCCTATTATTATGGTGAAGAATAGAGCCAGACTAGCGGTTTGAGCGGAATTCTGAAGCGTGGTTCTCATTCCTGACGCTGAACCCCTCTGCCTCCTAGGAACGCTGTTCATTATGGCGGTAGTGTTCGGAGCTCCGAACATCCCACTTCCCAACCCCATGATGAAGATGATGGCAGCGAACTCTGGGTAACTGAAGTTGTATGATAATGTGCTGAGTGCTACGAACGCAGCCCCAACGATTCCCAACCCAACCGTAGCTAAAGTCCTTGCCCCATATTTGTCAGAGAGGGCGCCGCTTATAGGGCCCATCACCACGAACCCTATCATCATTGGGATCATGTAGACTCCTGCCCAGAACGGAGTGGAAGAGTAACTGTAGCCGTGCAAAGGTAACCATATCCCCTGGAGCAGGATTATCAGGATTATCATTATTCCTCCGAACGCGAAGGCGAACAGCAATTGAGAGACCCCGCCCATCAGGAAAGCCCTTATCTTGAACAGATCTAACCTGAACATGGGGTACTTAGTTCTTCTCTCCACGAATGGGAAAGCTACCAGGAGTCCAGCACCGACAGCCAGCGAAGTTATCACGTAGGGGTCTGTCCAACCCATTTGTGACGACCCATAAGGCATTAGACCGTATGTGACGCCCAGAAGCAGGATTATCAGCCCTCCTGCGAAGATCATGTTCCCTAGCCAATCTATTCCTTCTCCTTTAGCAGTCCCTCCGGTCTCCTTGAGCTTGAAGTAGCTCCACACTGTACCTAAAATTCCCACTGGGACGCTCACCAAGAAGATGAACCTCCAATCTATGGTGGCTAAAATCCCTCCTAGGATTAGACCAACCAGAGACCCTGCTAACCCAGCAACTTGGTTTATACCCAGCGCTCTACCCCTCTCAGTCACCGGAAACGCATCTGTTATTATTGCTGCACTGTTGGCGAATAGGAACGCTGCACCTATACCCTGAATGAGCCTGAAAATTATCAGTTCTAAAGCTCCTAGATCCCCTGTGCTGGGCGTTATGAAAAGCAGAATCGACCCCAAGGTGAACACGGCGAAACCCAGGTTATATAGCCTTACTCTTCCGAAAATATCTGAGAGTCTACCAAAAGTGACAAGGAAAGCAGCTGTTATGACGTTGTACCCCATGAGGATCCAGAACAAATATTGAAAAGAAGAAGGCTCTACGGGATTGATATTTATTCCCTGAAGATTGCAGGGAGGGAAATCAGGATTATTGTCCCATTTATCGAAGACATTAGGACTCCGATTGTTGTGTTTGAGAGTGCGACCCACTTATATTGAACCATGATGACCTATTCAATAGTAAATAGTTAAGCTTTAAACTTTTCTGAACTGAACTAGTTAGAGGATTTTTAATGACAAATATGAAAAAGCAAGAACATGGGAGAAACAGTGTAGTGGAGGTCAAGGGCTATGAGGTCACCCTTTGAGAGTCGATTGAAGTAACCATATCTCAGGGGACTAGATACCCAGACGCTAAGCTGGAGATATTTCTGTCGAGCCCAGACGAAGTCATGGAAGTGTGGAATTGAAGAGGGAAAACGGCATAAGGGCCCCTTAGCGAAAATTCTTATCATGGCTTAGTGAAATAAGAGAAATTAGAGATAGTTTTCTAACATTTTTATAAAATCTAATGATGACTTAATATAAAAAGAGAGGAACAAGTATTTTTATATCGTGTTATCTATTTGCTTTGTGGAAGGTTCTTAGATCACAAGAAAGATCCTAGATAAAAAGGAGAAAGATAAGTGA
This sequence comes from Sulfuracidifex tepidarius, assembly GCF_008326425.1. Taxonomy (NCBI): domain Archaea; kingdom Thermoproteati; phylum Thermoproteota; class Thermoprotei; order Sulfolobales; family Sulfolobaceae; genus Sulfuracidifex; species Sulfuracidifex tepidarius. The sequence continues at coordinate 987,466 of NZ_AP018929.1, read as the reverse complement.
AGGAAATAGGACACCAACAAATAATTAGTAAAATGATTTAGTTATTCAATTTAAGGATAACCTTTTAGCATTATGGTTCAGAAAATTGAACTATCTACGAACTTTATATGTCGTATCTTAAATAATCATCTTGATTAAAATGGCATATGAATTTATTAAAGAACCGTTAATTAGGGCGATTTTAGTGCTCATTATACTACCTCCTTTCCATGCTAGCAATAGCTATAGGCATAGCACTTTACTTTTCAATTATAGAGGGCAAACTTACAATTACTGGTGTTTCGAGTATTTCGCAAATTTACGGCTACGTTATAGGAGGAATTTTAGTCCTAAGCTGGGGTTTCTTTATCCCAAGTATATTTTGCAATAAGAGACAGGTCAAGGAGATATTTGCCATATGATATTGTAGATGCTATAGATATGTATTATAGAGGTATAATTAGTAGAGACGAGTTGATGCATATTATTGATAGATATAAGCGATAGTGTTGATTAACCGATAATGATTATTCCCTAGTCTTAATAAAAAGCATTGTAAAGTTATTATTACCTAAACCCGATATATCTTAAATATAAGAACTTTTGTAGTTTTATCTTGTTTTTAGAACTTCAAGGGCATTAGTGATTTTCTCTAAATCTTTTCCTTCTCTTTTCATATGCTATAATTCCTAGGCTAATTATAACTTCATCATTTTAGTTACCTTCCGATAATTTCATACCTCTAAACACAGCTACTATAATGGTTTCTCGTCTACATTTACAGATACCCATAACCTCTTCCAATATTCTTTAAACCCTATTTTCTTGTAGACATGGATTGCAGGACTATTATCTTCTCTTACATATAATGAGGCTACTTTACCTCTTTTAGTAAGGTCTTCAGTTAACGTTGATACGACTGAAGTAGCTAAGCCCATATTCCTAAATTCCTTCTTAGTAAAGACTCCTCCTATTATAGCAAAGTTCTCTGACTCAATCAATGTATACGCTGCTGAAACTAGGTGGTTATCTAAAAACAGTCCATATGCAGTGGTTTTGTTCTCACTTAATAATTGGAGTAATACACTGCCCAGACCTTGCTCATAAAGAGTTAAAATCTCTTCCTTATCCTCAATACTTAGTCTTCTCACGTTTTCATTTCTAAATACATTAGGCTTGTTACAAGTCATTAAAATTTCCGGATAAATTTTCGCATTTGGAAAGTTTAACAGTTTTACCCATTTGGGTTCTGTGAACAGGATAAATTTACTCTCCTCCTCCCTCAGTATTGAAAGTAATTCTCTTGCAGTGTCCTCTTCATTCGCATGAAGAATTATTCTTGGTGGATAAAATTTTATGTATATCATTAAATAACCTTCCCTAACCGTCTTAAATTCCGTATACTCTTTATCAAACCTTAAGTCGTAAATCTCAAACGCAAATCTAATAGGGTCTGTAAGGAATAACTTCTCTAATTCACTAGACATCTAGTTTGAGTTATCTATTAAGTAAATTAACATTTCGGAAACATTAACTAAAAGGAAAAATATTAATTCCCTTATTAATTTCTATAATATCTAATTATGAAAATTTATTTCTATAAAATATATTTTAAAAAGAAGATGTTAATACGAGGGTACGAACATAAGATACTTAGGTGTATAGATAATGAGTCAAAACTTCTAATTTAAAATCTGAAGTAATATAAGACAAGCAGAGCTATAATTTTAGATGTTTGCATTTACTTTGGGAGCGTATGTCTGATACTATTAAGATTATTAGGATGTATTTGGCAATTGACGAGAATAGGAATATTATAGCTGGGAGTAATTCGTGGGAGGAAGTTGGAGAGATAATGAAAAAGAAGGGTATAAGAGGAGCCAATATGACATTTTAACAGTAGTAGAAAACGAGAAATTATAAACGAGTAAGCATTTGATTTTTTAATTTGTTAGATTAGCTATCTTATACGATAAGGAGTTGAGTACAAATATTCAGCCTTACGATACTATTTCGACTCCTTTAGGCAATTGCTATATTTACACAATCCACTTATCTTTCCTAAATAGGTTAGGTAGTTTTGATTGCGGAGAAGAGGAGCAAAACGACTTCATAAAGAGGTTTGCAGTAGGACATTATTTAACCGGAATAAATCACACTTTCCTACTGATTTGTAATAACGATTTAGCGGGCTTCGTCTCATTTTCAAGCTATTCTTACGCATTTGCCGAAGGTTTTCTGGGTAAGATAAGAGAGGCAATGAAGAAGGAGTTTAACAAAAAAGGTTTACCTCATGAGTTTGATATAAGTTTCAAGAAACTACCCGTGATCCTTTTAGGACAGTTAGGTATAAATAAAATATATCAGGGCAAAGGAGTAGGGAGTTTTTTCGTTAGGAGTTTCATAATTCCCTATTCTTTAGGCTATTGTATCAGGAATAGTTGTATCGGAATTTTAGTTTATACAAAGACTGCTAAGGAGTTTTACGAAAAACTGGGTTTTCAGCTAATTTATGAGGATAAGAACGGAGGTGCAAATTACTTTTACTCGTTATATAAAAACGTGTTAGAGGTCAGGTATAGGACTTTTCTTGCTAAATAACAATGCTTTTCTTATTAATTCTTCATCAACTTTCTCCTTCTTTATAGCTTCAATTAAGTTATTAACCTCCTCCTCAGTCTCTAAGATTATTTCTCCTTCCTCAGCTTTAGCCATTTATTCCACTAATTTATACTCTCTACCCCTACTTTAAATACTTTCCATCTATTAACATAATACCTCAAGAATTTCTCAAACCTAATTTTAGGCAAGAATTGCTTCTTTGTAAAAGTAATGATACGTTTTGACAGAAACGTTGAGTTCATTAGAAAGATCAGTTATCATTAGCCTGACTTCATAATTTCAATTATATTATTCCTTTTTAGTCTTTGTTATAATCCATATAATGTATTTATAGGTCTTTTTATATGATATTACATGCCACAAAGATCTTAATATGATATATGTACGTGGCATGTATGGCAGAAATATATTGCAAGTAGTATAACATTATATTTAATAGGGAATTCAGAATGGTAGTAGCCAATAAGGTAACTGATGAGCAGAAAAAGATCTTGGAAAGAATGCGAGACAGGGTTGGCTATATCATCAACGCTTACAAGGAATATTTAGATGCATTGGCTGAGTTTGACAGAACTGGTGTATTAAAAATACATGGTAAAGTCCTTTATGTAAGAAAATACATAGAACAAGAAGAGGAAAATAAGAATAAACGACTTAATCTTCAATAATCTTCTGTATAATTTTCCTTATTTTATTTATTGTGTATTCATCTTCTTTTGGTGGGTTATCGGCTACCTCAACTAAGGTCTTTATTAATTCCTCTTCTAAGTCTTGTGGGACTTCTTTATCATATAATTCGTATAATATGTTTAATAACAGTACGAAAGTAGTCCTCTTATTAGCATCAACGAAAGGGTGAGAAGTTATCAAATGGTATGTCAATACTGCTAAACTTCTACTAATATCGTGATAATTAATTAGGTCTTCTATTGCGGAATAAATTGCAATGCCTATAACGTCCACGTTAATTATCCCTGGTTCAGTATTAGTATCGCGTTTAATTATAGTATCGTGGATTTTTAGTGTAGTTAGTTCTTCATCGCTTTCTCCTCTTCTTCACTCTTCGAACTCGTTTAATAACCCTTCTAGGATTTGTATTAGCTTACTTTTCATGAGATTTTCAACCTTGAGTGCTTGCTTCTATCAAAATGTATAATTCTTTAAGCTTTTCACTACCTTTTTACCTTTTTCTGTTAATTTGATATATCTCCTCTTAGGAAAGCCTCTAGTCTCCTCAATCTCTTCAACCAATCCCCACTCCTTTTAACAGTATTATTTACTGGAGCAGTTGAGCTCTTTGTACGTTCTATCAATTTCCTTAATGTTACTTTATCATTGTCATAGAGTGCTAGCAATACCAAATGGTGAATACGTATGCGAAAGAGGTAGATTTTATTGTTAATTAAAAAAGGTTTAAAGGTAATAAATATTTAGTTAGATAGTAGTTATTATGGTAAGTAAGTAAGGAAAAACACGAAACAAATAAGGTTATCTTTGGTCCTACTAAACAGATATCAACTTTAAAATACGTCTTACTTATCCTATTATTTTCAGCATTGCCATCAGCTATAGTGCTTATTTTGGCTTATGACATTATTTATATCTTTTTACATAGCTTAATATTATCCGTTTCCTTAAGCGCTATAATATCCTCTACATTAGGTGCGACATTGTCCACTTACCTTGACAGATATCTTATGAGGCGTGGGATAAGACCTCCTGGAATAAGGAAAAAAGAGGCTAGGACTAAGTATATAATCTCTCCAGAGAGCGGACAACCCATTGATGAAAAAGTGATTAAGAGATATGAGAAAGCGTTAGCGTTTTCAGATAAGGAGTCGGAAAATTATGTGGCGGAGTTAGCCATGCTAGGCATGATGTATCTGCAGAACGCTGTAGCTTAAGACGACAAGGATCTTTATTTGAGGGCTAAGGAGTACTTGTCAAGGGCTGAGGAGGTAATGCAGGGAAAGAGCGTGGGTTTTGAGGCTAAAGCACTCGTTGATAACCTGAGGAGTAAAATTGAGACTTACAAGTACCGCTTCGGAGAAAGATAAAGACTTAAACTTATTGATGTTATTCAGATATTATTAATTTAGCTCTTACTTTTTAGTAGTTCATCATAGAGAAAACTATTGAAATTTTTAGCAAATTTAGTTAAGGTGCCGCCACGGGGATTTGAACCCCGGACAACCGGATGTAAAAAACGTTAAATTAATAGGCTTGATTTAACACCTTTGTGTTAAAGGGTTAATTTTCATTCTAATAATATAATTTAGATTAAGTATTAGATGAAAGAATCTACATCGTATGAGATGTTAAACCCTTAAACACCTCAGTTACTTTGTCATTCTCCTCTATTCTAGTGTATAAATCTTGAACTTCTTGCCATAATATTTTATCTATAACGTGAATATTATTTCATTTCGATTTTTGAAAATGATGTTAAAAATAGATTTTTGTCATATTCGAGCTTTTTAGACCAAATAACCAATATGCATTAACTTTTGCAGCTGATATTGTTATTATTGTCTCCTAACACTTATTTTTCTCCTCTTTTTCTGAGTGAAGAGGCATTCTAAGCTTTTAAATACTAAACAACCAAGCACACTAACATTTCTAGTTCAAAAATTCGTTAATAGAGCATAGCAGACAAAGTTATAGCCCTGCAAGTTTATATTTAAATTGAGAATATGACTACTCCCATCAAGGTTATGAGGAAATATTACGCAATAGATTATAATAGAAGAATTGTTGCTGAGGCTGATTCTGAAGAGGAGATTGATAAGATCATGGAGAAGAAGGGTTATAAGAAAGGGACTTACGATATTTTAGTCTCCATCAAATATGTAGAGAGTTAATAATGTCTCGCGAGATAGAAGTACCTTTTGTCAAGGTTAATGATACGTATTTACCTTTACTTAAAGTGGAAATGGAGTGTCCAAAACTAGGTAGTGAGTATTTAGTTTATGCCCTTCTAGATACTGGAAGTAGGTTTTCTGTCATTAGAAATGATACGTTCTTAAAGTGTTTTGATGAATCCTCGTTAAAAAACCGTTTAGTCGATAAAGTTATAATTTCTAATCTGCTCACTACAAAAGAAAGGTATAACATAAAATTTCATTTCGTGGAACTTAATGAGACATTACAGATACCAGTTGCATCTTTAGATTTCGTAAATTTAGGTGAGGGTATATATCCCAGCCTAATTTTAGGTAGGGAAGATTTCTTCTCAAGAATAATGATATGCTTCGACACAAACGTTAGACTAATTATTAAGGCTAACGATCTTTAACTAAATATTTACAAATTTTCTTTAAATGTACAAAGAGTTCTATGCATTATCTTCTTACGTGGAGATTTTGTCTTTATACTCAACACTAATTATATTTTTTTGATGAAACTACGGATTTGAACATAGCTTTATCCTCTTTGATCCTCTTATTCATATCTTCGGTATCTGTTAAGGCTGTTAGCATCTCTATGCTGATTTAAGGACTTCTGTTGCATCTAGTTTCAAAAGATAATTGCACACCCTTTCAAACTATAACCTAGTTAGGTTAGAATAAAAATAAGTGATGAATATTGCCAAGATGTTCTATTATAGTTAACTTTTTTTTAAAGTTCTCAATTCTTCCATGCCTCAGAGTTTAAAGCCTAAGAGCATTAAATTATTGCATTATGAAGAGAAGAAAGATGATAAGAGAATTTTTAGACAAGGAGTGACATTAATAGAGTATGAAGGGCAACCGTCAAAGATAATCCAATGGAGTCAGTTGGTAGAAGGTGACCCTTTCGGTGAGCACGAGACAACTTATAGGATAAACTACGGTTCCGAAAGTATACTTAGAAGTTTTAAGGTGAAGTATTTAGGAAGGGAAGGGGATAAGCATAGGGTTTTGATTAAGGAAGGAGTGTCTGGTTGCGGAACTAAGACTAAGAGGATAGAGAATAAGGAATTACTAGTACCAGATAAACTATACCAACCTTACCCTTTACAACAAAAAAGTGAAGAAGGGAAAGATCCGAATCCGATAGAATGTGAAATATGTAAAGCAATAGTTTCTGTACTATGCGGATTGCTAGCCGAAGGCGTTGCTGAAAGTGTAGCATGCGATGAAGCTTGTGGTGAGGTTTGTCTAATATTTATTGAGGATCCTGTTATCTACGGTATATGTGTAGTGATATGTATACCTTCTTGTGACGAATTACTCCAATTAATTATCTCATTAGGTGTAGCAACTGCTTGCGGGCTAGGTGGAGAATATCTATGTCAGAAAGCTGGTCTATGTTGTTAGAAATTTTTTAAGTATCATAAATAATACTAACCAGGGGATAGGTTATGGAAGAAAAGAGGTTATCCTTTTTTAAATGGCTCGGTCTAGCATTACTATTTATAGGTTTACCTACTGTAGTGGCTGTGGTGTTATCGTTTTCTATTCCTTACTATATACTACATGATATGACACTTGCCAACACTCTTAGTACTATTATTCCTATATTAGTATTTGTAGTTTCGGCTACTTACTTTAAGAGGTACTTAGAAAGTCGTGGTCTTATTACCCCCTTTATGAAGAGGGTATCCATTACAATCTTACCGGACAGCGGACAATCTATTGACGAGAAATATATTAAGAGTTTTGAGGCTAAGCTTAAGTTTGCTAAAGGTGAGGAGTATATTAAACAGTTAGCCATGATTGGCATGATGTATCTGCAGAATGCTATAGCTTATGATAATAAAGACTTGTATTTGAGGGCTAAGGAGTACTTGTCAAGGGCTGAGGAGGCTATGCAAAGAAAGAGTGTAAGCTTTGAGACTAAAATGTTGGTTGATAATTTGAAGAGTAAGATCGAGACTTATAAGTATCGTTTCGGGGAAAGATAAAAACTTAAACATACACGATTGTATTAATTATTGTTGTCAAATTCTTACTCCTTTGGTAGTTATTCTTATCTAGAAAACTATTGAAATTTTTAGCAAATTTAGTTAAGGTGCCGCCACGGGGATTTGAACCCCGGACAACCGGATATCCCCTCTGGATCGTATGAGTCCGGCGCTCTAGCCGGGCTGAGCTACGGCGGCACTGTTACTATTTCCTACACGTTTGGTTATAAAGTTTTTATCTTATATTTACGTAGTCCTACTCTGATAGAGTTACTATTAATTTTTCTTATAAATTAAGGAAAAAAGTGACTGGTACACCGAGGAGTATCCGATGCCTCGTCTAACCAAGAGCGTAACTCAGTTTTATGTCTCTTGAAATTTATAAAAACGGCTTGAAGGTCCCGTTCTCATTATTTAGCTTCCTCCATCCTTACCCTATCAGGGAAGTGGTACATGAATTTCTTCACTTTAGGGCTCATCACTATCCTGCAGTAAGGCTGATTGGGGTGCCTTTCAAAGTATCTGTGATGGTAGTCCTCAGCCTCATAGAAAACGTCAAATGGCTTAAGCTCAGTGACCACTTTCTTTCCCAACCTCTTCTGAACCTCCTCTATCACTTCCTGGGCTATCTTCCTCTGTTCCTCGCTGTGATAAAGGATGATAGATCTGTACTGGGATCCTACGTCGTTACCTTGTCTATTTGGCGTCGTAGGGTCGTGAATTTCGAAGAATATTTCTAGGAGATCCCTGAAACTTATCACAGACGGGTTGAACGTTATTTGTACTACCTCCGCGTGACCAGTTGTGTCGCTGCATACGTCCTCATAGGTGGGGTTGGGGAAAGTGCCCCCAGCGTAACCTGGCCTCACGTCTATTACTCCCTTCACCTTGGAGAACACGGCTTCAGTGCACCAGAAACATCCTCCACCTAATGTTGCTTTTTCCATGAGCTAACAGCTCATTTTGCTATATTAAATAAATGTAAGGAAAAATCAAATGACTTTTATAGCTTATACTTCATGTCTAGAAATTCCCAAGTGTATTGAACCCCGTTTCCTTGCACTGTCACGGTGACGTTGTAAACCCCTGTAATGGGATAGGGAAAGCTGAACTGTGTGCTAGGATTTATCAAAACGTGACCGAAATCGAAGTACTTTGAAATGTTTTGATTGTAGAGGTGAAACGTCACGTTATAGTAGCCCGGAGGCAACGTGATGTACCCTATGTGTGGGTTATTGTTGTATTTTTGAAATGTCAAAGTCATGAAAGTGAAATAGCTGGACGTGTTGGGATAGTAGATCTCTCCTGTGTTATTAAAAACGTAAGTCATTTTCTCGCCGAAGGTGGCTTGGTTGCTAGGGGTAATGGCGGCGTCACTGTAGATCGCGGGATCCGGAGGTGATTGTTGGGTTACCATTAACAATGGTGAGTGGCTACCCAATCCTATATTATGGCTGTAGCTCCAACCGTAAGTCCCGGTAGCCTCTATTCTAGCTACCTCTATCTGAGGCATTGAATAGTCTGGCTCATAGGTCGGTTTCCCATTGACGTTCGCAATCACATCACTTATGTTGAGGTATACTATGATGGTCTTTTGGAACTTCTGTCCCGAATTCAGGTGAATTGGGACTGTATAGTTTTCGAAAGTGAGCTTGTGGGTGGTCTCGTTAAGATATCCCACTTGTATGTACGCTACTGTAGACATGGGTAGAGGTCCATCGTTAGACGCGTCCAGCTTGATCACGTACTTGTACCCTATTGGAGAGAATGTTTCTTCCACGTACTCGGGGCTCACGTTAATGTGGAACGACGTGTCCTCCACGTAGAACAGGACTCCAACTATTGCAATCACGACGACTAAAGCCAGTATTACGTACGTTATTCTGAACTTCACGACTAAAGGATAAAGAGTACATTTTATTATTCTTATTCGCCAATCAGAGTGAGCTGAGTCAGATCATCGATCACTATCTATTTTTCATCACATAGACAGTTGTCTATAGGTGATATAGACAGTTGCACAAATCTTAAAAAGTTTAGCAGATGAAGAAAGTTTCGATGAAGTCCGGAATTATAGGCTGGGGCGCTTACGTTCCCAGATTTAGGGTTAAGGTCAGCGACATAGCGAAGCTTTGGGGAATGGAAGAAGGAGTAGTGAGAGGTCTTGGGCTTCAAGAGAAGTCACTTCCAGGTCCAGACGAGGACTCAACTACCATAGCATGGGAGTCTTCAAGGAATGCGTTGGCGAGGGCAGGAATAGATCCTTCAAAGGTGAAGTTGGTTCTCTTCGGTTCGGAGTCTAAGGTCTACGCTGTGAAGCCAACGTCGGCTCTCTTGATAGACTCCTTAGGCCTTTCCTATTTCTCAGCTTCAGCGGACATGGAGTTCGCCTGTAGGGCAGCTTCAGTAGGACTCAGGCTGGCCTCCACGTTTGTGGAAAGCCATCCTGATTCCTACGCTCTCGTAGTTGGAGCAGACACCGCCCAGTCAAACCCCGGAGATATACTGGAGCTGAGCTCAGCCTCTGCAGGCTCATCCTTTGTTCTGGGTAGCGGAGATGTCCCAGTGGTCATAGAACATTCCACCTCTTACACCACTGACACCCCCGATTTCTGGAGGAGGGACGGAATGCCCTACCCACTCCACGGAGAGGGGTTCACCGGAGAGCCAGCTTACTTCGCTCACATAATCAGCGCTGTGAAGAAGCTTTTCGAGGAGACGGGTCTCTCTATCTCAGACTTCAATTACTTCGTTTTCCATCAGCCGAACGGTAAGTTTCCGGTTCAGGTAGCTAAGAAGCTAGGGGTTCCCATGGAGAAGGTTAAACAAGGTCTGGTCTCCCCGTTCATAGGTAACCCATACAACGCTTCGGCTTTGTTGGGTCTGACGAAGGTACTGGACGTCGCTAAACCAGGGGAAAGGATACTCGTAGCTCCTTTCGGAAGCGGGGCAGGAAGCGACGCCTTCAGTATGATGGTGACCGACGCTATAGGAGAGAAACAGAAATTAGCTCCAACCACCGAGCAGTACATCGTGAACAAGAAGGTAGTTGACTACGCTACTTACGCCAGGTTCACTAACAAGATAAAGGCGTATGAACTATGAGCAGGGTATACATTACAGGAGCCTCCATGGTTCCCGTCAATAGACATTACGACATGTCGCTCTTCGATTTGGCTAACTCGGCCTTGATGGGAATTAGGAAGACCGTGGAGGAGATCCCTGAAATAGACGCTGTGGTAGTTTCTAACGCCTACGGGCAGAAATTGGGATCACAGTCCATGCTAGGTTACAAGATCTCAAGGAGGGCAGGTCTATCCGGAAAGGTGTCAATGACGGTGGAGCAAGGCGACGCTAGCGGTGGGGCTTCAATATTTACAGCTTACGCACTCGTGAAGTCAGGCGTGGCTAAGAACGTACTCGTTATTGGTGTAGACAAGTTCTCCGACTTTCCTTCCAAGTTCGTCAATGACGCGACTTCCTCTACATTGGAAGAGGTATCATACCACGAAGGTATCTCCACTTCTCCTTACGGTGCACTGATGATGAAGAGTTACATGAAGAAGTACGACGTGAGTGAAGATTACTTCTACGACTGGGCGATCAGGATGCATTCGAACGCCGTCGAGAACCCTTACGCTTACCTACGCTTTCCTGTAGACAAAGAGGTCATAGCCAAATCGCAGGAGGTATCAACTCCGATGAGGCTCTTTGACATAGCACCACGCGCAGACGGAGCGTCAGCAGTCCTCATATCCTCTCAGGACTACTCAAAGTTGTCAGAAGTTCCAGTAGAAATAGAGAGCGTCGACTTCTCATCGGGAGAGCCCTCTATCTCCTCCTTGGAGTTCCCAATAAAGAGGGTAAACGTTAAGCCAGAGAGGACCGTGATGGAGATCTCTGATACATTCAGCGTCTCTGCAGCGATAGAGCTAGAAGCCATGGGGCTTGCGGAGAGGGGGAAGTCAATTAAATCTCTTGATCAATTGAACGTCAATTACAGCGGTGGGCTCAAGGCCAGGGGATATCCAGGAGGAGCAACTGGGGTGTACCAGACTGCGGAGATCTACATGCAACTCGCGGACGAGTTCCCTGGAAGGAAGGCAAAGGAAGTAGAGGAAGGCATAGTGTTGAGCACTGATGACGTCTTGAGGACCAGCTTTCTCATTCATTTCAAGAGGTGATCATGATGAGAGTTTCCCCTCCACAAGTTTGGAGAGCAAAACAGTCCTTGTATAAGTTAACCGGGTCTAAGTGTAATAAATGCGGTAACATAGACGTTCCTCCATCTACATTCTGCAGCAAGTGCGGATCTCCTGAGGTTTCCTCCATCAACCTGAGTGGGAACGGTACCTTGATCCTCTCTACCAAGAACTTCCAGCAGAGGGCTGGGTATGAGAGGTCGATGCCACAGTTCATCGGCCTGATAAAGCTGGACGAAGGTCCTGAGATAGTTGCCCCGTTGACAGACGTGGATGAGGAACCCAAGGAAGGATCTAGAGTGACTGCAGTGCTCAGGAAATTGACCGTGGACTCCTCGAATGGGCTAATAGAGTACGGCCTGAAGTTCAAGGTAATTTCCGATGGGCCTTGAGGAAACCGTTGACAAGATGGTGAAGGGGGAGATACCTCTCCACGAGGCAGACAAGTACCTTGAAGCCAACGCAGCCATGGTAGCTAGGAGGCTCGCAGTAGAGAGGATAACTGGAGTCGGTCTTCCTAACATAGGATCTACTGTCATAGACTACGCCGAGATCAAGAACAGGAACGCTGAGAACGTAATAGGTGCGGCCCAAATACCGATGGGGATAGCGGGCCCTTTGAGGGTGAACGGTGAGTTCGCCAAGGGAGACTTCCTGGTCCCCATGGCTACCACGGAAGGCGCTCTGATAGCGAGCGTGAACAGGGGGATGAAGGCCATCACAGTGTCAGGCGGAGCTAACGTTAGGGTCATAAAGGACGAGATGACAAGGGCTCCGGTGATAAAGCTTAGGTCGGTGACACATGTGTCAGATTTCCTCTCATGGTTCTCCTCGGTTCAGGATAAAATCAAGGAAATCACCGAGTCCACGTCTTCCCACCTGAAATACGTAGGATGCTCACCTTATGTTGTGGGAAACAACGTTTGGCTCAGGTTCTCCTTCCAGACAGGAAACGCAATGGGCATGAACATGGTTACCATAGCTTCTGAGAGGGCTTGCTCTTTCATAGAGGAGAACTTTCCGGGCGCTAAGTGCGTCGCCGTGAGCGGGAACATGTGTAGCGATAAGAAGAACACCGTGGTCAACTCGTTGATGGGTAGAGGTAAGACGGTAATAGCGGACGTTCTTGTGCCTAACGACGTGGTTAAGAGGGAACTGAAAAGTGACGTCTCGCTGATCAACGAGGTGAACCTCAGGAAGAACTGGCTAGGAAGCGCGAGAGCAGGCTCAGTGTCGCAGTTCAACGCCCACTTCGCCAACGTGGTCGCTGCTATATTCGTGGCGACCGGTCAGGACGTAGCTCAAGTAGTAGAGAGTAGCTCCGGGTACACGTGGACTGAGGTCAGGGATGAGGGTCTTTACATCTCCGTGACGTTGACCTCCCTCGAAGTCGGCACCGTGGGAGGCGGGACGAGACTTCCAACACAGAGGGAAGCCCTCTCTATCATGGGGATAAAAGGGGAGGAGGAAGGGTCTTCCAAGAAGCTCGCGGAGATAATTGCTTCAGCTGTCCTTGCTGGAGAGTTGAACCTCCTCTCAGCTCTGGCCAACAAAGAGTTAGGTAAGGCACACATGAAACTTGGTAGGAATGCCAAATCTTAACCCGCGTTTTGGTTACCTGAAATTTACATAAATCTGAATTTCTAAAAGTTTTTATGTTACATCGCTTACTTTGTAATTATGACCATACCTAAAGAATTGGAAAAAATTCTTGAAATCACAAAGGAGCAGAACACTTGGAGGAGAAAGGAAACTTTGAACTTGATAGCGTCAGAGAACGTCATGAGCCCCGTAGCTGAATCGGTCTACATGAGCGATTACATGTCTAGATACGCCGAGGGTAAACCTTACAAGAGGTTCTATCAAGGTACGAAGTATGTGGACGAAATTGAAACCCTAACCATGGACCTCATGAACCAAGTAACTTCTTCCAAGTTCTGCGATATGAGGCCAATAAGCGGTACTGTGGCAAACGCTGCTGTGTTCAGGGTTCTGGCTAACCCTGGAGACAAGGCTTTAATTGCCCCAGTCCAAGCGGGAGCACATGTTAGTCACACACGTTTCGGGACTCTGGGAGCCCTCGGAATAGAACACATAGAGCTTCCATTCGATAAGGAGAACATAAACGTCGACGTCGATAAGTCAATCAAGATGATAGAGGAAGTGAAGCCTAAGTTCGTAGTTATGGGAGGAAGCCTTTACCTCTTCCCTCACCCAGCCAAGGAGCTATCCCCTCACATTCACGCAGTAGGGGCGAAACTAGTTTACGATGCAGCCCACGTCTATGGTCTAATAGCGGGAAAGGCTTGGAGCAACCCCTTAGACGATGGAGCTGACTTTCTTAACGTGTCGACACACAAGACGTTCCCCGGTCCTCAGGGTGGAGCGATCTTCTCTAACAACGAGGATTACTACAAACCTGTGTCGAGGACGATCTTCCCCTGGTTTGTGAGTAACCACCATTTACATAGGTTGCCCGCTACTGCAGTCACAGCACTGGAAATGAGGGAGTTCGGCGAGGAATACGCATCCCAAATAGTGAGGAACGCCAAGAAGCTAGCTGAGAGCCTAGCTTCACTGGGCTTCAAGGTCGTGGGAGAACACCTGGGCTACACGAAGAGCCATCAAGTAGCAGTTGACGTGAGACCTCAAGGTGGAGGAGCGAAGGCAGCTAAAACGTTGGAAGAGGCAAACATTATAGTGAACAAGAACCTCCTACCCTATGACGGTCCAGAGGCGGTCTCGAATCCGAGCGGACTTAGGATAGGCGTTCAGGAGATGACCAGGTTCGGAATGAAGGAGGGAGAGATGGAGGAGATAGCTTCGCTCTTCAAGAAGGTGCTCATAGATGGTAAAGAGCCAAGCCAGATTAAAAGGGAAGTCATGGAGATGAGGAAGGGCTACCTTAGCGTGAAGTATACCTTCCAAGACGGGGAATGGGAACAGAAGTTCTCGTCTAAGGTAATCCCGATGATAATATAGACGTGCTTAAAGAACAGTCAAATGCAAAGATATGTGTGTTGTTTTTCCTGACTATCTATTTGTTACAATACGCTTGATATTTTTCCTCTTCTTTCTGCCCTTGCTGAACATAGTAGAAGGGAGTAGCGAAAAAGGAGAAGCTTAAATATATGTTGAGCAATAAAGTGGGGCTAGTTGCCTTGACTCCTAGTCTTCCATGTGCACATGTACTCCTCGGGAATCATGAATTCACAACCGATAAAAGGAGGTAAGATAATTCCTTTCTGAACAAAAAATTGATTCTATATCTTAATTCAAAAAAATTTAGCTTACTAGATATTTACCTAACAACTATCACGGTGATGGGAGCATTAAGCGCTACGGACGTAGCTGTAGATCCTATGTTTATGTCGCTATTTATTGATGTACCTCTAGCACCCATTATCACGGCGTCGAAGTTCTCCTCAGCTATCAATTTGAGGATTTCGTTTGCCACGCTAGACTCCTTGTAGTTCGTCTTAACTTCCTTGAACTCGTAGTCCGTCCTTCCACCTATTCTCTTTTCTAACATTTCCTTTATGGATTGAGTGCTTCTGCATTCCTGACAAATGTAAACTAGGTAAATCCTAGACCCATACCTCATCCCGAAGTCCACCCCTATGTCAACGGCCCTCATACTGTTCTCAGATCCGTCGACTGGGATCAGTATTTTCCTCAGGAGGAAGCTTACAGAGTAGGTAGGGGGTAATTTATCGCTCACTTTTTTCACCTCAGATTATGTACCCTTTCCTTATTCCGAGGGACGCGTTAGTTAAATCTATGGATTTGCTCATACCGGACACAGCTCTCACCGCGTCAACGTTCTCGGGTACAACTATAGACTCCTGATGCACTGCGTACATGAGGAAGACCTCCTTTCCCTTGGTCTGTACTGAGTCCTCGAAAACCATCACCTCAGGCATGTCGTTCCTCTCCCTTCCCAGATCTCTCGCCAGTTCAACCAGCTCAGCTGTAGAGTTTATTCCTGCCTTTCCTGGAACTACTACTATCCTCGGGGTGGAGAGCAACTGTTCCAATATCTCTTCCCTCCTGACTTCCCTCTCCGTTTCCATGTCAAGCAGGTGAACGTGCATCAAGTTAGTTGGTGATATCACTGCCATAGTTACTATGTCGAGGTCCTTCAACACAGTGTTGACGTCTTTAGCGTGATGGCTGGGAACCGAAGCAGGGTCTGGGACGAGTGCATTTATAGGTCCTTTCTTGTACTCTTTGGGATCAGCGGCCCTCCTTATCACCGTACCCCTCACCTTTTTCACGGGTGAGACCTTCGATGTCGTGCATATAGTCCTCAACATAGCTGTCGTATTACATGAAACTACCCTAACGTATTTCTTCCCTATCGCTTCATCGTAGTTGCATAACGCTGAGAAGGAAATTTCCCCAACGTTGCTTTTCTCTCCCCCTTGAAAAAGAGCTGGCTTACCTTTCTCAACGTATATCTTCTTGTATTCCGCTCCGACGCCGTTAGGGGTAGCATCTACAATCACGTCAGACTCCTCTATCATGTCGCTTATGTTCCCGGCCGGCTCGATCCCAGCGCTTATGAACTTCTCCTTGTTTTCCTCAGGTACGTAGATCCTCATGTTTCTCTTGAATGCTACCATTGCCTCGTAGTTGGGAGAGGTCTTAGCTACTCCCACTAACTCCATGTCAGGCTGTTTGAGGACAGCGTCGGCTACCCTCTTTCCTATAGTTCCGTAACCGTTTATCGATACTTTTATCAAATTTCACACCTTGCTGAGGCTCAATGCCTCTAAAGCGGGAAGTCTCTCTCCTGAGAGGAATAAAAGCAATGCGCCCCCTCCGGTCGAGATATGAAGCTTAGAGGTGTCCTCGACTTTCCCTTCAAGGACGCTCACCATGTGACCTCCTCCTACTATAACGTAACCTGAGTTCTCCAGCGCAGCCTTCATGACGCTCTTGCTGCCGTCCCTGAACCTTTCGTCCTCTATTATCCCCATGGGTCCCCTCAGGACAGTGACCTTTGAGTCCTTAATGAAGGAAGAGTATATGTCGGCTGTGTTGGTACCTATGTCTTTTATTACTCCGTTAACCTTGTGGACCGGGCTTTCCTCTGTTTTGCCTTCCCTTTCTACCTTGAAGTCTACAGGTATCTCAACAGGCGACCCGCTCATGAGTAACTTCCTGGCTCTGGGTATTAGGCTCAGTATTCCGAGCTTCTCTAAGACTTCCATGTTTTCCTTTCCTAGAGATATTCCCTTAGCTGTGGCGAACAGCTCGGCTATCAACCCTCCTGTTAATATCCTATCAGCTATTCTCTTCTTGGTTAAGTTCTCTATTATTCTGAGGGTGTCCAGGACCTTGCCTCCTCCTAGGACGAACACTTTAGGTGACTCCTCGGGCGTGAATATCTTTGAGAGCGCAGAGATTTCCTTCTCCATGACCCTCCCTGCTGCTGACGGGATTACGAGAGGAAATCCAACTAAGCTTGGCTGGCTCCTATGTGCAGTAGCGAACGCGTCGTTCACGTAACCGTCGAAAAGGGGAGACAGTTTCCTAACGAGGAACGTCTTCGCGTGTTGTTGCGGTGGAGCCTCTATGAGTTCCTCCGATACCATCCTCACGTTATTGAGGAGGATTATCTCACCCTCTTTCATGTTCTTTATTTTCTCCCTGGCGTAAGGCCCCATTACGTCGTCTACGAACTCCACATTCATGTCTAGGTATTTCGAAAGGATCTGGGCATGCTCTTGAAGCTCCACGAAGTCTCTGTCTCCAGGCCTGCCTTGATGTGATATTAGGACTACCGAGTTCCTTCGTTCAACTAATTCTTTGATAGTAGGAGCATGCGCTTTCAACCTTGAGCTGTCCAGTATACGTCCGTCTTTATCTATGGGAGAGTTAAGGTCAACACGTAAGAGAACTTTCCTACCAGAAAGTTCCATATCATCCAAAGTTTTAATATCTAAATCTCCTATTTTTATCAGGGCAATTCCCCAATAATCTATGCATTTTCAAATTTATAAAAATGAGGGTATAACGCAATAGACAGTCACTGTGATTATAGTGTATTTTTTTAAAAAGCTCGATCCAATAAAGATAGCGTTCTAATTAAGCTCGATTTCGATACGCAATGAAGCTTTAGAGATCTTACTTTGTAAGTCAATTCTTTTTGATCTTTTTCAAAGATTAGCATCTTAGTTGCTCTAAAAAGTTGTTCCAAAGCAGAGGAATGAAAAATTTTACGTTTAACTGTTGAATATACAAATTTACCTCCATGTCCCTTGTGCCGACTCTCTTGGTGAAGAGCTTAGGTTTCTCAGGCGCGAAGTAGGATAATGCGTTCTTTACTTTCTCCGTGTCAAAAGAAGACTCCGTTCTACAAGTAGCCATGAGCTTCAGCCTGCTCCCGTCACTAGCGTCAACCTCGTTCAGTGAACATACAGCGTTGAGATTTCTCTCCAATAAAGTCTTGAATAGGGAAGTCAATGAAAGGGGTATCTCGGAAGGGTTTATCCCCATGGGAGGTAGGAGGAGCTTTACCGGGTGTTTGTACTCCTTCCCCTTCTTTATTAAGAGTAAGAAGTTGAAGAAGATGAAAGTGGAGTTACAAATGTTAGATACGGAGTGGGGTTGGTCTTCTATTACTATAACATCGTCTCCTGCGATACTCCTCATTGATGTCCTCACGTCTATGTTTTTCTTGTTGTCCTTAGTAACTGCCATCCCCTTGATGCCGACCAAGCTCTTTATTCTCTCGTCTGTAGAAAAGTAACCTAAGTAAAGATCAAAGTCCTTCACCCCAGCCTTCCTTATCGCTTTAGAGACTAAGTTGGTAGCAAGAAGTAGCTCTTTGTTATGTGATATCAACATCCACTCTCCGAAGTCGTCAGTTACGTATCCTGATCCTTCATTGTTGCTAGATTTCCTGAATATATCGAAAAACAATCGATCATACCCCATAATAGTTAGTAAACTACCTTTAAATCCTTGATTAAGGACTTTTTTACCTTGGCGCTGTTATGGGTGAGGAAACCCTCCATCCGTGAGGAGATTGATATCCCTAGTGAAAGCCTTCATAAGGCAAACGTTGATGTTCCTTGCCCAAGGCTGACAGTTGTGAGCGTGTAGGCTCTACCGGTGAACAGATTGTGGAGAAAACTTATATCACAGAACATTTTCTTCCGAGATCAGTTGTAGGTAGGGGATAGAAATCCTATGAGAATAATTCATCGTGAGAGGTGTAAATGTTACATTCGTAATAGTAGAGTTCACGAGCACCTAGTCCTAATATTTTAACGTCCTTTCAGTCTCTGTTTTTTCATCAATATTTTATATCTCCGTAGCTTCCGTGATTTAAGCGTAAGAGTTTTAAATACCAAGCACGATATCTCTAATTAGCCGGGTAGTCTAGCGGCCAAGGATCTAGGGCTCTGGCCCCTGGGACCCCGGTTCGAATCCGGGCCCGGCTACTGAAGTCTCTGTGGGTTTCCCCCACACCTTGGCCACTTCGAGGTAAGTCTGAATTACCATCTCTAAAGACCCTACGTAATGGTGCCTCTGTTTACCACCAGTGCTATTCTCTATGATATAAACATAATACCGGCCCTTAATCTCTTTGATATAGAATTTAGAACCGACGTAGAAATTGTGCATTTCAAGGTACCAATTTACGCGAGTTTTTATATTCATTCTAAATTAGAATATCATTATAAAAGTTCAAACAAGGTGATATGATTCCTCAGTATTTCAATAGATTGCGTAGTTCACACCTTACTCTTGAAACGCTTAAACAACAGTTAGATTTTGTTTTATAGGAAGCCTGAATCATCCTTTTATATATCTCACGTGATGTAGTTACAGCTTTCAATTTCGCAACAAGATAGGACTTATTAACCGAATTCCCTCTCAAAGTCGTGGGTTTCAACGGCATTAAGGCTGACTTTGAGAAGTTTTCATATTAGAGCTTTAGATAAACTTTTTATCAAGAAATACTATTGTAGTAGTTATGAAATATTATACGGAGATTAATACTTCTCACACAGCTGACGCATTGAGTATTCTGTTGTCAGATCCACGTTTCGTTCTACCCAGAATGTTTAAATCGATAAAGGATCTGCAAGTAGATGGGTCCTCCTATCACGGGAGGGCTAATTACATGGGACTTTGGCACGAAATCAACGGAAACGTGTACTCGTCTATGAACGAGATTTCATATGTCTTCTCTTTGAGGTACGGGAGAAGTCTGGGACTAGGTAAGCTAGTCTTTTCTCTTGGACTAAACAAAGTTTCTCTTTCGTTAAAATACGAAGGATGGATGGAGAGAACATCTTCCGTGATAATCAATATGTGGATCAAAGATTTCCTAAAGAATTTCGAGGAAGATGTAAGGTTAGAGAGAATTAAGAGAAAGATATGACCCTAGTAGAGAGATAATAGAACTTGGACCATCTAACAACAATTTATTATCTTGAACCTTACGGATATTGAAGTGTACTGTCCTAGAAAAGTGAATTCCTATATTAATCGAGTAGTCGATTGAAAAGCGTAGTGTTAATCTCAAATCGTGTTTACGCTAAATAATAGCTAAGGTATCAATATAATCTACTGCACATTAAGAAAAATAGAAGTTCCACTACAGAACCCCATTGAGGGTTGTATTTCATGAACAAGACGGATGTAATAAATTAAATTGTCTAGAGCGAACCTATCTTGTCGATCCAATTCAATTAGTTTTGTTACATTTCTTTAAATAAATTGAATTTAGGATGTGTGTTGGACGAACCGACAAAAGAGAATCTAAAAAGGTGAACTCCGTCTTCCATTTCCTTACCTACTTTGTTCTTCGGATTTCCTGACCTCGTCTGTAACTTTCCTCTGAACTTCTCCCACTAAATCGTTGAGGTTGACTACTTCGTATCTCACCTTAGATTTCCTTATCGCTTCTCTTACTCTCCTCTCCCTTTCACTTAACGTACTACTCTTTCCGCTCTTTATCTCTATAAAGATAATCTCCGGATCGGCGTCGTCGGAAAGTCCCTTGAACGCTATGAAGTCGACCGGTGTTCCCAAATGCCTGAAGTCCTTCGGGTTAACTTGATACTTTTCGGTGAGGAACAGAGGAGCGAACTCTTCGCTTATTCTTCCCAAGAGTGTGTTTACGGATCTCAGTACAGCGTCTTTCCTTATGTTTTTCTCGTTCTGTTGTTTCCATTCCTCTAGTTGTGCCTCATATTCCCGTCTGATAGATTGCTCCATCTGTAACCTAGCTTGTTGTAAGTTCTGCTGTATCCATGTGTTAAAGTACTGTTGGGCCAGCTGTTGGGCTTGTTGCTGTGCTCTCACTTGCGTTTCATTTATTCTTTTGTTTAACTCTGAGATCCTTTTAGAATAATACAAAATTACTAGTAATAATATTACAATAATAACTGAAAGAAGGATTGAAGTTGCCATGTTTCAGCATTTAAAAAGTAATTGTCAGAATTTTATACTTTTAATAAATCATCAATGCTTGGGTAAATCCAAGAGGCTTAAAGAGCAATGAACTGTTAAGGGTAGGAAGTTCTGCTCTGCTGATAGAACCTATCTACCATTTTGCGCAATCAAAATAATACGTCTTCTCCCAGATCGTGGTACATCTAGGTCTAATAAGGAGTCACGGATAGTCTGCAGGTTTCACTGTATGTCTATAGGCTTTCCTGATAAATAAATAGAATATATAGCTAACACTTTTAATTATTTTTCGATGATATTAACCCGTGTTACAATGAAACTTTTATTGGTAAGGCATGGAGAGGCAGAGGAGCCAAACCAGGAAGTTCAGGACAAAGATAGGAAGCTTGTAAAGAAGGGAATAAAGCAAATGAGGAGGGTAGGAAGCTTCTTGTCTGAGGTGAACTTCCTCCCGGAAAGGGTAATTTCCAGTCCTTTCATCAGGGCATACCAGTCCGCAGATGTGATCCTTGACGAGATGGAATTGGAGATGCAGATCGAAACCGAGGACTTCCTTCTCCCGTCGAGCGATCCTACTACCGTGATGCAAGCGTTAGTTCAGCTGGACGGAAACGTCATGGTAGTAGGTCACAACCCTCTCCTAGAGAACGTGATCAAGGCTTTGACAGGTGGAGAGGTATCTCTAAAGAAAGGAGGAATCGCACTAGTTGAGGTGGAGAAGGAGAAGGGAGTAGGAACGTTAGAGTTGCTTTTAGATCAGAAGACGTTAAAGCTACTCTAGGTAATGATTACCATGCTCTCTGCCGTAATAGATGCCGGCTTCAACTCGTTCAGGCTTTCGATCTTTCAGGTTTTCCCCAACGGCACGTTCAGGAACGTAGGGTCTGTGAAGAGTTTCGTCAGGCTGGGTGAAGGTCTGAAGGAAGGTGACCCCGTCCCTGAAGGGAAGATTGAGGAAGCTTCTAGGGCCTTGCAGGGGTTCTCCAGAGTCATCGAGAGCAAGTCGATAAAAAACGTCACAGCTGTGGGAACGAGCGCGTTCAGGTTCGCGTCAAACGGGAAAGAGGTAGCCGAGAGGCTATCTTCTTCCCTTGGGCACGAGATCAGGATAATAACGGGAGAGGAGGAAGGAAAATTCTCCACTATAGGTGTAATGAACACCCTCCCAGTGGTGGAAGGACTCGTCTTCGACTTGGGAGGAGGTTCCCTGGAGCTAACCTTAGTGAAAGACAGAAAGATAGCTGATGTGAAGCAATTCCCCTTGGGGGCCCTGAAGCTCTCTGGGAAGCCCGAGGAGGCAATAAGGAAGGAAATCAGATCCGCTATATCCTCAATGAACTTGAAGGAAGGAATTAAGGTGTTCGGCTCGGGAGGTAACTTGAGGGCGATCGCCAAGCTTGACATTAAAACCAAGGGTAGAATGATAAAGTCAGTTCACGGGTATCACATATCGTCTAAGGTAATCTCGAGGTACTCCAGGCTCCTGAACTCTATGGGAGTCAAGGAAAGGGCAGGTCTTCCCGGGATAGACGAGGGAAGGGCTGTGACGATCAACACCGGTGCACTGATAGTGGATGAGATACTCTCGTCAGTGAAGGCATCAGGAGTCACGATATCAGCCTTCGGCTTGAGGGAAGGTCTCCTCATGGGCGAAGAAGTCAAGAGTCTGACACAACTGAGGAGGATGTGGTTATCTTTCTTCTCTTATTCTCTTGGGTTGGACCCGTCGCTCTTCACGATCTCTGAAGACAGTGTAGAGGACTACGTCGCTTTCCTGGTCATGAACATGCAGGTAGCTGGGTTCATAAGCAAGTATAGTTCATGCATGGACATCCTCAGGTCAACGACGTTACCCGGTTTCTCGAGGGAAGAAATAAGGCTCATGTTAACACTCTGCAGTGTAGCTAGTAAAGGTAAGGTGAAGAAGAAGTTCTATAAGCTTGTGAGGGAACAGATAAAGAAGAAAGACCTTTATGAGAAAGCCATGAAGGTAAGAACCAAAGTGAGGGAATTCAATCCATGGAATTAAAGAGAAGGAAAGGAGTTATCATAGCCTTGGAAGGAATAGACGGCTCGGGCAAGACAAGCCAAGCCATTCTCCTCAGGGACTGGTTGAGCCACAAGCTCGATACTTTCTTCACGGAGTGGAACTCCTCCGAGTGGGTTCACAAGGTCATAAAGGAAGCCAAGAAGAAGAACATGCTTACCCCTTCTACGTTCAGCCTCATACATGCTACCGACTTCGCCGACCGTTATGAGAAGTACATCTTACCCATGATAAAGGCTGGGTTCGTGGTCGTCTCCGACAGATACATCTTCACAGCTTACGCAAGGGACACGGCTAGGGGGAACGACCTCAACTGGGTCAAGAACGTTTACTCTTTCGCCGTGAAGCCGAACTTGACGTTCTACATCAGGGTTCCCGTGGAGGTAGCGCTTTCCAGAATAAAGGAAAACAGGCGCTTCATAAAGCCTTCGGAGGCTGGAGACGGCATGTTCCCTCATCTGACCCCGGAGGAAAGCTTCGTCAAGTACCAGAGCATGGTCACCGAAGCTTACGACAGGATCTCCAAGGAAGAGGACTTCATCACGATAGACGGGACCATGTCTCCGAGGGAAGTCCAGACCAAAATCAGGGAGAGAATAGGGGATCTGCTTTGGAAAGAGGACTCTTAATCTCAGTTGACGGGGTTGAGGGTTCAGGGAGGACCCTCCACGTCGAGGCCCTCAAGAAGTGGCTAGAGGACATGGGGTACGTCGTCTCGATCATAGGGCTTCAGACGTCGCAACTGATGAGCGAACCACTCAGCGAGGTGAAGAGGAACATAGTTTTCCAGCGTTTCACTCTTTTCCTCGCCTACGCTACCGATCTGGCTGACCAAGCAGAAAACGCGATCAAACCTTCCATCAAGTCGGGTTTCATAGTCATAGCAGACGGTTACACTAACACGTTGAAGTCTTGGGCTCTGACGCGAAAACTAGACCGTGAATGGGTTGACGGTGTGCTCTCCATCCTTCCTAAGCCTGACATTTCCATCTCCCTCATCTCTCCCCCAAAGGTCATAGTGAGGAGGATAATAAAGAAGAGGGGGTTTCTGGATCCTTTAACTTCAGCCGTAGACTTGTGCATAAACGAGGACCTCTTCCATTCCTTCCTGAGGTACGTCAATAAGTTCCAATCCAACTTGACTATGTTGACTGAAAGTTCCGGAGGAATGGCGTTCAGGACTAACAAGACTTTCGATCAGACTAACAAGGAGATAACCTCATACGTGGAGGGGTTCCTGAAACGTTGAGACCAGAGAAGTACGCCAACTTCCATCTCCTCAAGGCAATCAGAGCTAAAGGCGTGCACAAGAGGAGGGTAGAGCTCAGGAAGTACCTAGTGGTCGCGAGGGTCCTGTCCTCTGGAGAGTGTGTGAAAAAGGTGAAAAAGGAAATGAAATCGCTTGGGAAGTTGAGAGATGCCACAGTAGCTTCATGCGTTCCTCTGCCTCATTATAAAGCTAGGAAAATGGAAGTTGAGAAATGTATTCTCCCAAGAACCCCCGGGTCTAGGCTGATCATAGCTGAGAGGGTTTTCCACCTCATGTCCCTCATACCACAGGAGAGGGAATTGCATCCATTGAGGAAGAAAGTGAGGGAGTGTCTTTTCTTACTCGAGAGCTTGGGGCTTAGAGATGCCAGGCTAAAGGGTGTCGCTAAGGAACTCGGGAGACTTAGGGACGAACAGCTCAGAGCCGAGTTGTGTCTAGATGAGAGAAGGGAATTAGACGTTAGCCCATACAGAGAGGTAGCTTTTCAGGTTATGAAGGAATTGCTTTCTCAGACGGAGTTCAACCATTTGAAGAACAAGCTAAAGTGATGCAGTGAAAAGTTTTTTGAAAAAGAGTTAATAGAAAATAATAACTGTATAAGGATTAAAAAATCATTTCGCTAAGTTGGAGGATAACTTAGACTCCCGAATGAGAGAAATAGGCAAAAATTTCTTCTCTCAATGGGAAGCACTGGAGCTTATAGAGAGCGAAGTCCTATAGACGCTAACATGAACACCGCGGTAGTTAGCTAGATTCAAGACATTCCACCCTAAGCTTATTCTTGCGAAGTCCTCACAGAGAACTTCTATAATAACTCTCAATTTGATTCTCAATTTGGTATCAAGGCTTAAAGAGGATAGTTTCGGGCTAGAGAAAGAAGAGAAAAAAGAATTTTTTTAAGCAGAAGAAAAGGCTTGGCTTATTTTTTCACTCGTTCTCCTCTTTGCTGCCTAAAGCTTCTGTGTGGACTTCGAAGTTCCTCTGTTTGAGCCCCTGGACTATGCCGAGAGGATAGAAGACTACAAGCGATACCAACGCTACTATCACGGTCGACATGTCAAACGACACTAGACTCATGGCACCGTCAGAGCCTATGAAAGTCATGAAGGTCAGGAAAGCTATGTAACCCATGTACCACAGGGACTCGAGGAATCCCTCCTTCACTTTCCCTATTAAGCCTAGGACACCGCTCACTGCAGCCAGTATCACTACCGAGTAAGGCACTGCAGGCCATCCGCTCCAGAAGACTATGAGCCCTGAAGCTATGAAAGCTATCGGCGCTATCACGGACCCGGCGGTTACCCTGTAACTGGTAGCCCCTTGCTTTCTGAGCACCATCAAAGCGACTGGGTTGGTGGCGAAACCTATGTAACCGGCTACGGTTGCGTCGTCTATCAGCCCGTATATGGAGGGAACTGGAGCGAAAAGGAAAGCTATTACAGATCCCACGACAGCGAAAACTATCAATGCCCAGTAAGGTATAGCATATTTCTCGTGTAACTCCATCATTTTGCTATTGACGAACCCAGACCTTGCGCTGGCGAAGAGGACTCTAGCCCCAGTACCCATGTAGACGTACCCGGTTAGGAAAGGACCTACGATTCCTCCTATCAGGAGGAGTATCAGTGCGAGTTCAGCGTTGTGCGAGGAAGCTAGGTCAATGAAAGGGTTCCCTTGGACGTTTGCAAGCCCTGCCCAGTCTCCTGGGGTGAGGCCTAGCTTAGCCCAGTTCAAGTCGGTTAAGAAGGTGAAGTTAAAGAACAAGTAGATTATTCCTTCGCTTACTACGGTTATGATGAGTGCGTAAATAAGGTAGGTCTTGTTCTTGACCTCCTCAGCTAAGTCCGGGATCACCCTTGCCCCTCCGAATGCGAACATGGCGTAAGGCATGGCGGCGAATATTCCTCCTACTCCGAAAGGAAGGACGTGATATGAAGTCAAGTTAGCTGGGTTGTAATAGACCAGGAGGAGAAGGAAAGCCGGGAGTAGGTAAATCACGTACTTGATGGTGCCGAACCCGGACGTGACCTTGGCGAACGTCTTTACTCCGTAGTAGTTGAAAGGTATGTAACCCAACATGATGAGGACTCCAACCAGAGCTCCCTCAAGCGTTGGAACCCCATTGACAAGGAGTGAGGGGAAAATGAAAGAAAGACCTTCTATTGTGGCGAAAGCCTCAATTGGCGGAATGAAAATGTACCAGACTAGATCAGCCATGGCGTTTATGAGGTTCGTCACGGCCCCGTGGCTGTAGATGGAGAACCTTGAAGGTCCTCCCGCTTCGGGATAGTTCTGGGACAACTCTATGTAAGTCACAGATATCATGATGTAGAAGAATATCCCCAGTAACCACGAGAACATGCTCCCTGGTCCAGCGACTTCCGACATCTCGAGAGGGCTGAAGAATATGGCAGTAGCTACAGCTGAAGATATTCCTATTATAGTGAGGGACTTCAGACCAATCTCTTTCTTTAAACCCTTATCTCCGGACATGAGGATATTCTACTCATTCATTTTATATAAGTTTACGTACGCTATTCAATAGTTTGAACTGTATAAACTGATTTTTACTTGCCCATGTCTTTTCAAATATTTTGTATTACGTTTCAAACCGGCTCCTGGGTACTTAACTACGCCAGAGTAGGTTCTGAGGCTACGACGGAAGTTCGGATATCAGCTGGAATATTCTTTACTTAATTATATTCTAATCGTTTTATTAAAGAATTTTCTTAGAAAATAGATAATTTCTAATATAAATAAATATAGGAATTAAAAAAATCATTGGTTCTAGTATATAAGAAAGTCTTAGATTACTAGTTAATGAATTGAAATAAAGCCCGAGTTGAAAGGAAAAGATGAAGACGTTTCACTCCCTTCTTATGGGAAGGGAATAATTGAAAGACAGAACGAAGAAAAAACTTTTTTGTTAGAATATTCCTTTCCTCTCTTTTATTTCAGGATTTAATAGCTCTCCCAATCTGGGAATATCTGACTTAAAGGTATAGCCACGACCCATCCGTAACTGTTAGAGAGATACATAGTCCCTCCGGTTATCACTGGGTTGACTATTCCCATCCTTCCTCCGACGTAATACATGGAAAGCACGTCTCCAGTAGTTGGGCTCAGGACGTATACTCTACTTCCAGCTGCGACCCACAACAGTCCGTGGTAATATGTTGGGCTTCCCCTAGGTCCGCCCGGTAACTGCGGAGGTATCTTGAGATCTGGTAACCTTGTCTCCCAGACTATGCTACCGTTGTTCACGTAAAGCTTCGCTACTATACCTAGAGAAGGTGATCCGTCATAGATGAAGTTCCCATGTATGGTCGGCATACCTCCCTTGAAGGCTGGCGGTATTATTCCAGTTCCCAAGTTCGTAGCCCACACCGGTTTACCAGTGCTTGCATTGAGTGCGAACGTCACTGTGTCGACTGTGTTACTGCTTGCATTGAAGTTAGCTATGTCGTTGTCTATCACCAGCCCCGCTTGCTGATCTACTGCTGGAGGTACGTCCCCGAGCCCGGTGTTAGCCCCTACGTAGGGAGACGGCATTGTCGCGTTCCACGCTAACCTCCCGTTAAGCCCGTTCACTGCGAGGAGGAATCCGTAAGGAGCAACGGTGTAGGTGAACCCGGCTATGAAGAGCGGAGTCCCGTTAGGCATCACGTAATAGTTCACGCTGGCCATGTTCCCCATGTATCCTGGGAAGCTGTCCTTCCATAGCATTTGACCTGTGGTAGCGTTAACTGCTGCGAAGCACCCTCCGCCTGTAGTGTAAGCTAAGACGCCGTGGTAAACAGCTGGAGCAGGCATTGCCTCGCCCTTGGTGAATATCATCCAGACTAACCTGCCGTCCGTTGCATTGAAAGCGTATATAGCACCGTTCCTAGCCCTCATTATCTCGTTGTAGTGGTGGGTCTCGTAGTGCACGAACTGAGAGAAGGTGAAACATACTCCTCCTACAGACACTATGACAAGTCCCTTGTAGACTATTGCGTTGTTCATGGCTTGTCCAGCAAGACCCGTCGCAGTCCACACTATTTGCCCCGTGACTGGGTTTATAGCAGATATGCTACCCATCATGCTGTCCTCAGTTGCGAAGAGCAAGTTGTCAGCCAATGTCACTCCTAAGGGCTCTCCGGCCATCTGGGTCTGCATCACCAGTGCTCCCTTAACTCCAAGTTGTTGGGCCCAAGGTAACCTGGTATCGGGCGTCGTGAGAGGTATCGCAACTCCACCGACGTAGTTATTCAAGGGAAGCTCCCAGCTCACTCCCTGCATGAGAGCTGTGCTCGTGGTAGGTACGACTGCGTTATGCTCCTGACCGTCATTGGTGACAGTCCATTTTGACGGGAACCCCATTCCCCCGCTGTAGTTCCCTGGGAAGTAAGTCACCATCACCTTGTATGGGAAGTAAGTTCCGTTGAACTGGTTGTAGCATGTCATGTACTCTCCTTGTGTCATGGTCGCTTGAGTCGATGTAGGCATTGCCTCAATGATCTCTAAGGCCGAGACGGCCGAGAGAACCATTATGATCCCTAAAAATAAAACCAAGATTTTAGAGCTAAACATTCTTACCTAAACAAAAAAATAAGAATATCATTTTTAAGTATATCTCTTTTTTAAGCTTTTATTTAATTATCCTTTAAAAAAATAAGATTAAATAGCAATTTGAGAAAAGTTTTAACCTAGGAATCGTTTTATATTGAGAGGAACTTGATCCCGGAATACGTGAAGAATGGCGTCGAAGTTGCTAGAAGGAAAGGAGGGAAAACGAGGCTTTTCGTGGACAAAGACGGTTTCTTCTACTTAGTTGTCGGGGTACATTCCTCCTGTAGGGACAGGAACAGACTCATGAACGAGATCTACGACGAAGTCTACAAACACACCGACGAAGCCATGCTGATGGTGATAGTTGTGGACTCATCGTCTTTAGAGGAGGTAGTCCCGAAGGGAGAAGAAGTGGAAGTGAAATAGCTGATAAGATAGAGAGAAACTTGAGAAACGAACTCAAGATTTGGGCTTCAAGTAACCCAAGACTCTTGGCTTCCCCTGTTTCACGTTAACGTTCAGGAGAAGGTACCTTTCCACCTTAGGGAGTGGAGAGCTTAGGCTCACCTGTGCCGTTCCCCCGCCGACTTTAAGGGTAGACGTCACGGCAACTCCCCCGCCTACCACGTGATAGTTCCCTTCCTGGACCTGAGCCCAGGGATATGTCACGACCTCGGCTTCAAACTCCTTCAAAAGGGGAGCGTTCTTCACTAGGGAGTATGCGTCCTTCATGTCCTCTTCTTTAGCGTTCCTGAGGGAGAAACCTATCCTCACTCCTCCTTTAACTCCTTTCTGGTCTTCGTCCAGAACTTGGATCGTCTTTACCTCGACCTCTTTATTCACGGGGACTGCTGTGAGCTTTTCGTGCAACTCTACCTGAGTGAACGAGAACCCCGTGACCACGGTTCCGACCCCCTTCACGTTGAACGCCTTGTCTACGTAAACGAAACCCCTGTCCCTCTCTTCCCCTTCGGGTATGTCGTTCACTTCCTGAACTATTTCAGCGTTCTCTATCCCTATTCCCTTGAATACCTTCCTGACCTTGTCCTCCGGTAATGAACTCGTGATAATTACCTTAGCCCCGCTAGAGTCGGCCAGAAGCCCCAACTCACCGTCAGTCCACTTAGGGGAGTCCGGGACGTTCAATATTACCGTTGAGGACATGCTCACAGCCTCAGCCAGACAGATGACCTTCTCAGGGTACTGGGTACCCACCAACACTGACCTTATGTAGTCTCCGTTTCTCCTGTAATAGATGTTGACCTTCGCGTTCTCGTGTAGCTTTCCAAGCCTTTCAGCTATCTTCCCGGCTCTCTGAGGGTCAGATGAGAGCACCGAAGTTATGTTCCCGAAGTACATGAAATCTCACGTTCAGACTTATTAGTGGTAAAGCAGATTCTACACTTATGAGGTTAATCTTGTTGGGCTTCCTGATCATCCTCCTGGGGTTCGCTCTGGTGATAGCGGGGAGCATAACAAGTCCGACCGCCGGGTTCGGAGGAGTAGTCCTGATAGGGCCTTTCCCTATCTTCTTCGGCGAAGGCCCGTCAAACTACGCCGGCGACTTCGTGATCCTAGGCATAGTCCTCACAGTGATAGCAGTTGGTTTCTATTTGCTGAACATAATTCTCCTCAGGTCATTCAGGAGGTGACCTTGTAAAAAACTTTTTTACCTCAGGGTAGTCTTAAATGATGTGCGGTCGTAGTCTAGCATGGATTAGGACGCCGGCCTGCCACGCCGGAGGTCCCGGGTTCAAATCCCGGCGGCCGCACTGTGGGATACCCCCACACCCCCTTGTAGGGGGTACCCCCTACTACCCTGATTTCAATTTGATATACGATTCAACTACATCGGTTAAAGGTCCTACGTAAGTTTCCCTTACGTTACCTTCCTCATGCTCTACCTTGTAAACGTAATGCCGACCTTTCCTCATCACGTAAAATATAATCCCCGTATTTATAACGCGTCTTTCCTCTCGTCATTTTCACGTCTAGTATTACGATCGCCGAAACGCGTTTATAAGGCTTGGCAACACGTTAATTTTTGCCATCAAAATACGAATAGTTGAAAAGAGACGTCAAATAGTCCTAGGTGGTTTCTAACCAAGTGGAATATGGAGATAAACGCTATATGTAAAGAAACCAAATTCTATATTTTTAGGGTTATTACGACAACTAATACGCGTACGTTGTCTTTCAGTTCCTATCTGATAAAGGTAGTATCAACGTCGACGCTATGGGAGTAATGATTCTCAAATGCTACCGGTACCATTAACCTGTCATATACCGACTCGCCTCCATTCATACAATCTTGACCCGACTTACGAAAAACAATAAATAAAGAGTTTAATTTTTTCCTTATGAGCCAATTGCTTCCTGAGACGGTAAACTTTTCGGTTTTTCCGTGGGTGGGCAGACAGAACGGTTCAATAATCATAGGTGAGAACGCAACTGAACCGCAGAACGCCACTCATTCGCTCACGTCCACCTCCGCTATGCCCATTCCTTTCAATTCACGATTACTGCACACGACATCAACCTTGCGTTGATAGGCGTGGGAATCTCTATCCTGATAGGGGTAATCCTGGTGTACAGGAGGTAATTGTGGGTCGAGATCTTCGCTTTCTACTTCGCCCACTTCGACGACTTCCTCACCACCGGGACGGCGCTCTCTAGGGTAGGAAACGCTTACGAGGGTAACTTCTTCATCAAGAAGATAGCCTCCTCAACGTTTAGGCTACTGGTGTACAAGCTTTCCTTGGCCACGTTGGTGGTTTCCCGTACTTTTACCTGGGTTCCCCTCCACTTCTCTCATACATCATCTTAGTCGATACTGTCTTCGAGTTTTCCATCTCTGCCTGGAACTTATACCAAGGTTACTTAGGTATAAGAAGACGACCTGCACGTAACTGAAGTTTTCAGCTTTCTAAGTCCTTTCTCAAACTGTAGCATAAACACTGCATCTCTTATTTCTTATGAAATGGCGTATATATATACATACACATATAATAATATCACTTACCCTGATCTCAAGTTCTAATCATGGCCCCGTTCTGCATCACTATTGTTAACATGTACATGTATCTATCAAGACCGCCTAGGCTGCAGGAGGAACACGCTTTTTTACTTCAATCAGACCAAACAGACCAATTTGAAGAAGACTACAGACAGATCTTGATTCATGTAAAGACTTGAAATCCAAGTCGTGTTCATGTCACGCTAAATTCTCGTATTAGACCCAGGACCATGGGCGCCCGGTTTTCGTTCAAATTCAAAGCGGACTCATGATAAAATGAGCGTTCTTTTCAGCTTTGCAAGTTACTTTCCGCTCACGCTTCACGGTCCTTCGTGAGGTAAGGTGAACACTAATGAGACCCAGGAATCTATAATATGGTTGTCGGTGATATCACTTTAAAGTGAATCTATTTCAAAAAAATTTATGAACAGGAATTACGTTGTACCATTGGTTACCTTACTCCTGGTCTTGACAGCTTCGTTCTTTTACCTCGAGACCTCGAAACAGACGAGCCAATCTCAAGAGAGTGTCACCAGTACCACGTCGACTACAAACGTGACAACCACTCACCTCCCTGATGGAGCCAAGATCTTACCGCATAAGGGACACGAGGTCTTCCTGCATCTATGTGTCAACCCAAACGTTAACGGTGGTGTGAACATAAACGGGACTGTGAACGGCATGTTGAAGGTCTACATACCTGAAGGTTGGACTGTGAACATATCCCTTTACGACGGAAGCGAGTTACCGCACAACTTAAACGTGGTGAGAAACACTACTCCCGTCCCCAACTCAGTTTACATAGCACATGACGGTGAAATCCTAGCTACAGTAGGAGGTTCCCCATCGACTTACGACAGCTCCTTCGTGCAACCGGGAGAGGCCGCATACACGCTGTGGGACTCCTCACCTGGGGTCTACTGGTTAGCCTGCGGTTTCCCGGGCCATGCAGAGATGGGGATGTGGGCTGTCATGGTTGTGTCCAACGTGAGCGTCCCCTATTCCCTAGAGGGCTGAAGTCAGAGGTCTATAAAAAGCTACTGCTCTTTTAAACCTTAAATCAGGCTCACCTCATTTATCGAAATGTTCAGAAGGATAAACCTCATTTCACTCCTCCCGGTCTTCGGGCTATACGTTTCTCTCCTAACAGGGGACTTGATCTACCTCAACTACGTCCACGTGATGACCGGGGTCTTCTTCGCTGGCCTCGTGATCTCTACGTCTCTCCTGAAGGTAGACTTCGAGTCCATGAGGGACGCAGTTATGCCTCTTGCTCTGTCCTCCATGTTCGTGACCTTCGCATCAGGTGCGATAATGTATAACGAACAGGGTAGACCCACTTTCCTCACACTCCTTCATACCAGTCTTCCTGCAACTCAAGTCCTCATCATCGATTCCATAGACGTGAACACGTTCATACTTTCAATAACCCTTATCGTCCTCTCAGTCTTTTACCTCAAGGGCATGAGAAAGCTCATCAAGTTAGGGCAGACCATAGCCTCACTTTCAATCGTGTATATGATTTTCATAATGGGGATGTTGGCAATCTAGCTGATGTCCTGAACCAAGACCGTTTTAACTCCGTTAATTTACTTTTCAAGCCGAGTAAAAGCAACACCTTATTATTTTCTTCAGGTTATTTTCTATATAATGCTTCAAGTTCATAAACCGTACGTGATAGGAGAGGACGCAAACCACAAGTTCGTCTGGTTAGGGCTGGACGAGAGCGAGAGTGAAAAAGGGATACTAACTAACCAATACCTTGTAATTGACGGGGACGAGGCTGCATTGATAGACCCAGGAGGATATTTCGTGTTCGAGAGGGTCTTCAACAACGTCCAGAACTTCGTTGAACCGGAAAAGGTGACCAAGGTCATGTACAGCCACCAAGACCCTGACGTTATAGGTTCACTCAACCTGCTTCTGGACATGTTCCCCAACGCTTCATTTTACGTGTCGGCACTCTGGGAAAGGTTCATCCCACACCTCGGAGTTTCGGTCAAAGACAGGATAGTAGATATACCAGACGAGGGAATGGAGATAAACGTGGGCAAGTCCAAGGTGAAGGCTATTCCTGCTCACTTCATGCACTCGCCGGGTAACTTCCACTACTACGACCCTACCTTGAAGATCTACTTCTCCGGAGACATGGGGGCTGCAGTTTACCCTGAGGGCACATGGTATCTAATAGTGGAGAACTTCGATGAGCACAGGAAGTACATGGAACCCTTCCACAGGAGGTACATAGCGTCAAGGAAGGCAATAGACCTCTGGCAGAGGAGGATCTCAAATCTGGAGATCGAGGTCGTGGCCCCTCAGCACGGTTCCATATTCATGGGTGAGAACGCTAAGAAGTTCATAAGTTGGCTCACATCTCTGGACAAAGTAGGGTTGGATCTCTGGTGACGTTGTAAAGTTCACAAATTCTCAAGACGTAGTAATTGCTATTCTATCGCAAGCAGAGGTACACAACCCCTTTTCCCCTCCATCGCATGATAGAACTCATTGTCAATTAGCGATGACAAGAGTTCTATCGGGATATGTACTCACTCTTTCTCCCTTGGATTAAAAATCGTGTTGTCACATACATAGACCTTATCAACGGTTCGGTCGTTATTTTTACATTATCAGCCGAAAACGTTTCTTTCCTCGTTGAGGTCTGAGGAAGCTTCCTCTAATAAAATCGGCTTTTGACCGCACGGAAGTCCTTCATTACTCTACCGCAAAAAGAGTTATAAAAAGAGTTATAAAACAAAAAAAAACCTGATCTCTGAGAACCAGACGAAATTTAACTCTTCTGGCTTAACGCTATGTCTTCAAGTCTCTTGGATTTAGTCTCCTTCACGACTATCACGCTTATCACCAAGGCGAGAGCTGAGGTTAAACCGAAGAGCATTAGGGAATGTGATAGCTCTAGTCCCTTAACCATAGACGGGAAGAGGAAGACCCCTAGAACTGCACCTACCCTGCTGAAAGCGGTCGTAATCCCCTGAGCGGTAGACCTGACAGAAGTTGGGAATACCTCTGTGGGGTAAAACAAAGTCACTGCACCAGCCCACTGCTCCATGGCAACGAAGAACATGAAGTAAGGTACGAGGGAAGCACCAGTCACTGACGTAACACCACCCATCAGCAGTAGGACAGACATGGATAGCAGTCCCACAATCAAGGTGAACCTCCTGCCTAACGAGTCTACAACGCTCTCAGCTACCAAGTACCCCGCAAGCGCTCCCAAGGATATTAGCATAGTTCCGTAAAGTGTTTCGTACTCCGACGGGAAGGCGAACTCCCTAAGCAGGGAAGGGTAGTAAAGCCCTATGCCGTAGGACGCTACGTCGAAAAGGAACCATATAGCAGAGAGGGACACCAATGTCACCCCTATCTTCCCCCTCAACAGATCCCTCCACGTTACACCCTTGTTCTCCTCCCCTTGGGTCACACTGTCCTTTACCATTCCCTTGGATATGAGCCATCTGGGTGACTCGGCGAGCTTTATCCTTCCAGCGATTATAGGTACAGCAATCAGGCCTCCCACTGCGAAGGAGTACCTCCAGAAGTAGTCTCCAGTGTGGATGAACACTAAGTTCATGAAAGCCGAGAACAATGTCCCGAGCCAATACATGGAAACCGACCCTGTGAGGTACCTCCCCCTGGATCTGGTGGGAGAAAACTCCGACACTACAGTACTGCTTATAGGATAGTCCCCGCCGATTCCCACTCCCAAGAGGAAACGTGAAGCGAAAAGCTGGAGGAAGTTGTTGGAGAGCGCTGATAGGACAGCGAAGACCGAGAAGAAGAACAGATCTACACCCATGAGCCTCTTCCTCCCGAGCTTGTCGGAGAGAGCACCGAAAAGGACAGCACCTATCCCCATCCCCATCAACGACGCTGAAGACACCAGACCTTCTTGGTAAGGGTTCAACGACATCTCCTTGCCCAGGAAGAACAGGGCGAAGGATATAACCGACAGATCGTAACCATCCAGGAAAAACCCTCCCGAGGAGAGGAAGAAAGACCTGAATTTCCCCGATAAGTTATCGAAGTCCACGGTCACATTTCATATGGGGAAGTTAAAAAGTAGATATGATTAAGATTTCAAAACAAAACTATAACTTCCTCTCCCGTGTCTTTAACTTCCTAGGATACTTAAAGAATAGGATACTTAAAGAATTTAAACCCATATAAACATTACTACCATATGAAAGTAGTTTTATCCTGTATGGACTACAGGCTAACGGAAGAAGTAATGAAGAAAATGGGAGAAGGAGTGATGGTAATAAGGAACGCCGGAGCCAACGTTAACGCAGTGAAGGAGACGCTGAGGAAGCTGTCTCCAGAAGAGGTGATCTTCATGCCACACACTGACTGCGCTGCCATGAAGCTGGTGAAAGGCGTCCTCACTGGGGAGAAGACCGTGGACAAGGAGGTGGAGGAGAAGTTAGTATCTCAGTTCAAGGGTAAAGACGTGAACGATCTAGACAAGGTTAATGCAATGTTGGGAGAGAAGCTACTGAAGGAAATACTACCTAACGCAAAGGTGACAACTGAGTTGATCGATGTAGGGAAGATAAAGTGGCCCGAAAGGAAGGCAGTCTACTATCTGCTCAAGAGCTCCTCAAAGTACGAAAACGATATGATAGGAGGTTACATGCTCCAAGCCCCTTCAAAGGAAGACCTCAACGCCGACGTTAAGATAGCGGACTCCCTCGGCTTGAAGCTACAGAAGTCAGAGTTCTGAGACTAGAGGCGGACCTTTCTCTCCTCCTTTTCTCTCATTTTTTCCCTTAGGTCTCGTTTTTAGCTACGTGAGTCTCCCCGCTTCCATTTTCCCCTTTAAAAATCACCTCCTTCTTATTGGTTGTCTCTTTCCCTCGGTTCCCCGTGGAGGATGAAGGCGATTTCCCTTCAAATCTTTCTATTGATAAGATTTATTGCAACCCTTGCTTCGGTTTCCTTAGATGTCTCCTCGGGTTCCCTTACGTCCTTCCTCGCATTTTTTCTCCCCGCGTGTCCGGGGAAAGATTATAATATTTGGTTTTTTAGATATACATCCGTTGGGGCTGTAGTCTAGCTTGGACCAGGACGCAAGGCTTGGGCCCTTGAGGTCGGGGGTTCAAATCCCCCCAGCCCCACTGCGAGACACTCAACCACTCTTTTTTAATTCCCCGTCCCCAGGGTACCTTTCGTATTCATAATAGATCCGATGTGAGCTGGGAGCTTTCAGAAAGGTTTCGCTGTTCTCCTCTTCCACCTCGTTGGTGTAAATACATGAATGCGATTGACCTATGAGGATGTAATACTCTAAAATCAGGTTTTAGTATGAATCATAGGTTGCAGTACTAACACATACGTGATATACCCCTCACGTAAATCTGTCAGTGGCTCACACTCAACTTTCTTTCAATCTAGGTATAGATAGAAAGCAAGCTCTCACTTCCGTAAAATACAGCCGGCAAGGGAAACCAGGATAGCGAGCTCTCTTCTTACTCCACGGATCTTTCCATTTAGCGAAAAAATAGTAATTTTGGTCTATTGTAAATCAGTAAATTCCTTGAATAAAGCGTACAGTGAAAAGTAGATCTGTAGAGTCAGATATAAAAGTAAGTATATTACAAGGCTATAATAAGGTGAAAAAATAATGAAAGTTAAAACGTTATTAGTAAGGGCTGTTGCCCTTAGACTTTTTTGTGTTCGTCGTGTTGGCCATGTTTCCAACGATAAGTTTGGCAAGCGTCAATGAGGCTGAGGTTAATAGTGTTACGAACCAAGGGAATATTAGGGCTCCACTCTTTGGGCATCTAGGAAAAGCGTGCTTGACAGTACAATTTCATTATTGTGAGCTAAACCATATAGTAGGATTTACCTGTATTAACTTTCCACATCCTAACGCAGCAGGTACAATGTTTGAAAATGTTTATGTTAGTGATTTTCATAGTCATATAGTATATATAACAACTGTTAACGGAAAAGACGCTGTCGAGCTACAGGAATGGACTCTCATGGCATATAGCCCTTCTCCAGCAGCAATCCTTTTACCTCCATGGCTTCAAATGCTTCTACCGACTGGAGCTGTAAACCTATATAACTTTGTTGACTTCAAAGATAACTCAACTACAGTGTATGTGAATCATGGACAATGCACTCTACCTGGATACAGATATACTAACGTCTATCAGTTGCCGATAAACACTAGCTTTCACGATGGATCTAGACTAACTTGTTATTCAACAAGGCAAAAAATCAATATATGTATTTTTTCCGTTTTTGACTGATAAAGAGAGAGAAGGTGAAAGAAATGTTCATAAAGAGAAGAAGTTTGATTATAATTGTCTCCTTACTCGTAATAGTGGGAGTGGTTATCCTGTTCGTGCCGTTTACGTCTTACTATCTGTATTACAATTCCTTGAGACCTTCCTTGGAGAAGGGGGTCACTTTCACGTTTACCACGAGGGATTCCCCCACCCAGTTCATAGTGGAAAACTCTTCATATTTCTCTATAACCGGGCACATCCTTTCTAACGTCACGCTCACCTATGAGGGTAAAGGGATCTTCAGATTGACGGAGACCGGGGAGTACCAAGTAGGGTCAGATAACTCAGCTAGGTTCAGCAAGACCCTATGCCTTCCTGAGGACTCCCCGGTCATAGAGGCTTTCCTCTTCAACTACTCCCTCCACAGGACAACAGTAAGCTTCACGCTTAGGCACGTCCACTATTCAATCCCGGCTTATTCACTGACCCTGCACTTCGTCAACCTAGGTCACGTGAAGGGCATCACGTTTCCCGTGATGAAGGGTAAATATGACGGAGACTTCTCAAGGTACTTCGGATATCCACCTTACGTGGTGGAGAACAACCAGGAGCTGTGCCCCGTCGGCCCTCAAGTGGTAGACGTCCCCATGGAGGGCGACTTAGCGGTCTCCTACAGTACGTGTCTGCTTTACGCACCTAAAATTTCCGATATAGGTTACACCAGGAGCGTCCCTGCAGGTTCGTTCGAGGTGAACGACTCTGAGCTCAACATGACTTTGGCTAACACCACCAACTCCATGACATCCGCAGTGCTTAAGAGCATATACCCTATCTGCCTCGTCTCAGGGAAGACACACCTGAACTTGACGGACTCTGAGAGCTCCCTTATCATAAGTCTGGTATCAGGTAACATGAGACCCCAGGAGGACTGGTCTAAGGTTATGCTCTATAGCTTCGAGTTGATGTTCAGCATGTCTATAATATTCTTCGCTATTGCCGTAGTGCTCTGGAGCTACCTCGGTAGGAGGGCGGTGAGGTAAGGTGAGGCAGGGAACTAAGAGCGGGATCGTCATAGCTCTCGTTGTGTCTTTGGTAGCCTTAGGTGCGTTCATCCTATTCATACCTTCGCTGAGCTATTACTCGCTGTACTATTCCCTCAACCCAGGACTGGAGAAGGGTTCAACCGTGACGTACGTCCTGAACGGCACGGAGTACGTGATCCCCTCCCTCTCCACGCAGTCTATCAGCGCTGAGATCAACATAACATACAACGGGGAGAACTTCACCGTTCACACAGTGTGCTACGCATACAACTCCTCGGGGAACTCGTCTGTCTCTCGCTTCCATAAGGTCACGGTGCTGACCAAGGAGTCTCCGCTGATAGCCCTAGTCCTGAGTACGTACCACCAAGGCAATGAGGCTTTCTCCTTCGTGTACAATAACGGAACTTACATCCTGCACGCTGGAACCACGGAATCTCAGGTGTCATCTCCTTTCCTAGGTGAGGCGTACTGCTTGTCCTCTACCCTCCCCGGTTTTCCCCTCCACTCTGTCCTCCTGAACAACGGTATGGCCGAGACATACAAGTTACAAAGCACGGTCTCCCTAGACCCGGTTTCAACGGAGGTCAAGGTGACCAGCTCAACGGAAAGTGAGGTGGCGCTCCTCTACCGCGGTGCCCTCGAGGAGGCCCTCCCCAAATCTAACCAACATGCCTTGGTGACTTTCACCTTGAAGTTATACTCCTCCAACATTCGTCCTGTTGAGGACTGGGGAGGGCTCGTCTACTCCACCGCAGTCCCCATGTTGAGGTACTCTATACTCTTCTTCGTGGTAGCTGCAGCTATATGGGTGTACTGGAGGTATCTCAGGTGAAGGGCGATCGTGATGAAGGTACAAGCAGACTCGCTGGTTAAGGTCTTCGACAGGGAGGTCCTCAACGTGACCTTTCAGGTGGAAGGTAAGAGGATAGCCCTCCTGGGACCTAACGGCTCGGGCAAGACCACTTTCCTCTCAATTCTCTCCTCCATCCTGAAGCCCACGAAGGGAGAGCTCAAGGTCAATGGAGTAGTCCCTTACAGGGAGAGGGAGAAGGCGGTGAAAATGATAAGCTTCCAGTTCGAGAAGCCACGCTTCTTGTTCAACATGAAGGTGAAGGACCTGGTCTCCTTCCTGGAGAAGGAGTACGGCTGCGATACCTCCCTTATTCCCAGGGAGATTTACCCCCTCTATCTGTCTGGTCTCTCCAGCGGTCAGACACAGTTGGTCCAAGCGGTTTCCGTGATGTGCTCCGAGTCCGAGGTAAAGGTCTTCGACGAACCCTTCTCTCATCTGGACGTCAACGTGGAGAGCAAGCTCAGGAAGGCCATGCTCTCTCTCGACTCGGACACGATCGTCACCACCCACGTCCCAGAGGAGGCGGAGTGGATGGGAGACGTGATAGTGGTACTCCAGGACGGAAGGCTGAAGTGGTACGGGACCGTGGAGGAACTCTACAGGGGAGACATATACGAGGTCTATTATAGGGGAAAGCTGAGGTTGGACGCGTTGTGCGACTTCGGAAACGTCGCCCTTGTCAAGGGAGACGAGGACTTACTCTCGTCACTGGTGAAGAAGGGTGAGATAGTTGGGTTCAAGAGAGCGGGAGTCAGGAAGCTATACACGTGCAGTTAAGTGGTACTTCAAGGGGCTTTTCCCCTTGTCCACAGCTTTCCTCCTCTTCTTGTGTGTCGGTTTTCAGTTCTTCGGCTACGTACTTGGGGTCAAGGAGATAGAGTCCTTCCTTATAGGGATATTCACGGTTCCCTTGGTAGTGGTAGGAGGTGTGTCGCACGTTTACAGGGAGGACGACGTCACGGTGTTCGAGCTCTCCATGCTCAAGACGTGGAAGGGAATAGGGGTAGCCAAGGTGGTCTCAGTCCTCGCGTGGGACCTCCTCTTCTCAGCGGTGGACTTGGTCTTCCCCTTGGTCACCGGCGAGTGGAACCTCTACCTGGACACAGTATTCACCGTGGTACTCTTCTCTTGCGTCTCGCTTTTGTTCATGCTCTCACGACTTGCTCTCACTCTCTCCTTCCTTTTCTCGTTCATGACGTCAATATCGTCGCAGGTAGCGTTACTGACGTACCAGTCGTTGAGACTGCACTCCGACCTGATGTCTTACGTGTTCTCCTCCGTCTCTCCCGTAGCGGGTTACTTAGGCGAATCCATAGGCTTGATACACGTGGACTTCCCGTACGTGTACCTGGTGGACTCCGTGCTGAGCGCTATCTTCGTCACTCTCTTCCTTTTCTCCTTCCTGAGGTCAAGCTACAAACTTTAGCTTTTACTCCCACGTTTCGAAAACGCGAAGAGGGAGAACACTGCACGCAAGGAAATGATGCAAAGAAGATGTATATATATATCACTTCCCTACCTTATGTTGGCAGGTGTCCTCTCCGTAGCGGGGAACCTCATCATCGATGAGCTTGGTCACAGGGAAGTACGCACTAGACGATGGATCATACCCACCACGACGCCACAGACCCACACTTTCCCGAGGTCAGTGGTGTGGGGAATGTTCTTCTATACCTTTCTTCGCTCTCGGTTCTCTCCTCGGTGACTTCCCTTAGTTTCTCCTACTCTCCATCGAGAGATCCCTTCCATATGCCCCTGGACATCTTCACATAGGTGGGAATATACGTGAAGAGTGATGATAAGTGGAGGAGGTTCGCCTTAGCCCACTTCTCTTTAGGTGTCAACCAAAGTGGGCTTGTACACCCTATGGAAACGACCTTTCTTAAGGTTACTATGCCAACCCTTGTACGTCGCGAGAGCGTCACGATAGCAGTCCTCAGCAACTGACGGTAGATCATATCCCTCTCTTAGCCTCTTGTATAACTCCTCGTGGACTCTTCATAGTGCTCTCTTCTCTCCTAGATTTTTCACGTTCTCCTTTAACCAAAACAGGGTGAAACGCAGTGTTTTCACGTAGCTATTCAAAAGAGCTAGGAGGGGTTCAGAGGGGGATTTTCATCGAAACAGTTGCTCTGATCGCCTTACCCCTCATAGACATTAAGGAGCCTTTGGAAAAAGGAGCATTTAAATATAAGGGGGCTATCCATACCTGCCTCAGAGAGTCGAGGCTTTCATTCTTTTTGTAACTCTTTCACGGTCATAGCAGGTTATCTAGCTTTCTGCTACTTCGCGAACCTCCTTTCCTGCATGTACTGCATAGTCCTAAGTTAACAAGAAACCCTTGAGAGGTAAACTGGGGAGTAAAGTCCCAGGACGACAAGAGAAACAGTGACTCTACTTTATTTTTCACAACTATTATTTATAACAAAATAATATACGTAAAGAGAAAAGTTTTTAAATACATTTTCTATTACTTTTATTGTGGTTTGCATCGAATGGAAATTAAGGATAATGTTTAGTAAGAGGATAAATAATCTTGATGAATTAGCTGATTATCTTCTAGATAATTTTGCAAGTGATAAGTTAGTTATGCTTATCTTAGATAAGGTGCTATTATTACTAGATAATCCCTTCAAATATTCCAGGAAAAGTTAGGAAAGGATAAGCATGGTAATCCTACTTTTTCAATAGAAGTTACTGGAGACATAAGAATACTTTACAATATAGATTCAAAAAATTGTATCATATTTATTTGGGAAGTTGGGTCTCATAAGAAGGTTTACGGACGTTGGTTCTCTCCTTAGCTTTCTTTTCCACAATCCCCTTAAGCTTAATTACTTCGTCTTTGCTTAACTCAGCATAATAATATTCTCCGTCCTTACCAGTATTCATATGTATAAATTTTCCCAGAGGTTATTAAAGGTGTAGTCTAGAATAAACTCTCCAGTTTACTGAATAGAAATTCTAAGCAGTTACTGCCCGGATCCCGATTTTTTCTTTGTGAGGGCTCGCTCTCGCGACAATGGGAACAATATTGCTATTTTAGTAAACCTACTGGAAAGAGTTTCATAACTCAACTTTTAACTAACTACGATATTATTATGAATTAAGTAAACCTGCTAAGGAAGATTTAACGTTTTTTAACGTATGAAGGGTATCACAAAAAAGCAGAAAATACTAGCAGTTCCGGCAAAAGGCTCATTAACTTTAGAAGAATTAGAAAGATATACTAAATTTCTAGAAACTCACTCTTGAAAAATTTAACTGAGTTAGCATCTGGTGGAAGATAACTAGAGGCTGGCTCCCCATGGAGGTAAGAAAAATATAGAAAATGTTCTCTACGAGCCT
This sequence comes from Sulfuracidifex tepidarius, assembly GCF_008326425.1. Taxonomy (NCBI): domain Archaea; kingdom Thermoproteati; phylum Thermoproteota; class Thermoprotei; order Sulfolobales; family Sulfolobaceae; genus Sulfuracidifex; species Sulfuracidifex tepidarius. The sequence continues at coordinate 943,964 of NZ_AP018929.1, read as the reverse complement.
TACTTAAGGAATTGGGGTGGAGTAGCATGGAAGACTCTGATATGAAGTTACTACTAGTTCCATTTGATATTTTAGCTAGTTTTATGATAGAGATTTTGAGAAATATTATCAAATATTATATTTTATATAGCGTGTCCATATCTGAAAGTGTGTTCTACTCTTCCTCGATATTAAGTAATAGTCTTGCTAATCTAGTGCTGTACGACATTGGTTCCACCTTTCAGATCATTTATATATTCTTTGGAATGATCCTGCTCTTGGAATAGCCAGTTTAATGGCTAAGCAGACTGTTTGAATTATTTCGTAGAAAATACTTCTAAGTCAAGGAATTTGCATCGTATCTTCTTATATTCTTATAGCTCAGATTGTTACACTATTTGCATAATAACATGAAATTGAGAGTTAACATAAATAGGAAACGTTGTCTCATCTACTGATTGCTATATCAATATTCATTATTTTATGTAAATCAGTTCTCCCTTCTCTCGTGAAATACCTTACGTTTCTTTTTAACGATTTATGGAAACGTTTTAAACATCCGTTTGTGCTGGGTTCAAATCCCCGTGGCGGCACTGGTTCTTCACCAATACACCCTATATAATAGCTAGGGAGGTTAGTGCGAATAATTGTAAGGAATAACTACAACATTATAGGATTGGTAACTGTTATACTATTCCTTTTTTACTTTTTCCTTATCCAGTCTTCTTAAACTGTTTAGTTTAGCTTTATTAACTAGTCAAATAATATCGTAATTGTTTACATATTTTATTTGAGTACTGAAAATATCTGTTATAAGCTAAATTTCTATTGTTCTTTAGCTCTTAGTATTATACCATTTACGGTTACAGTAATTCTTGGATTACTTCATAGTGTTGTCATTAAGCTATTTATATTTCTATAAGTTTTGACGATTGATAATATCTTATTTAATATGAATACTCTTTATAAAGAAAAGCCATTTAATAAATTTATATACAAATGGCGACACTATGATATTTCCTTAGCAAAAACATTATTTCTTATTAGTTTCAAATATATCTCTAAAAATATATGATATAGCTATAGAGTAAAAAGCTGATATTGCAGATGCCACTTCAATAACACTTTTTATACCTAAGGTCATTTCTACATATTATAGTATTAAATTTCCTACTGTATAGAATAAGCTGCCAAAAGTTGCGTTAAGGCCTAAGTAAGTAGCGTAAATTTCCTTAGATAAGTTAAACTGAATTTTTGAAGAAATAGGTTATAAAATAATATTAGAATTATGGAATAGATAATCAATGGAATTATATATAATGAAGGAGGAAAGAGGACTATAGTAAATAGAATAAAAGAAGGAATGAGACCTCTAAAAAGTAAAACCGTATATATATATTACTATCCCTTTTAAAATTTCTATTAATAATTATTAGATAAATGGTATCATAAAGGATAAATGCTGCGAAGTAAATTGTGTAATTAACCAAGAAAGAAGAGGATAAAGACAATGCACCTATAAATACTGGAACTATTCCCCTGAAGAAATTACTGAAAAATATCTATTAAATAAAATTGAGCACCTCTTTTACCTTTTAATAAAGATAACGTTATCTTAAAGATTATCTTAGCATTCTCAGTACCTTTTGGATGATTAATAAGGAAAATTATGGGAGTGTGAATCAAAAGCATGTAAAACCCTAAAATTAGTAATACGCCTTTTAAACCTACTATGGAAAGTGAAAAGTAGAGTAGACTAATCCGTTAATGTTCTAATACTATGAGTTAAAACCCAAATATTTCTGAAATCTTTATACGAGTTTACAATGTGTCTTAACACTTTCTTATGATTAGTCTCCTTAAATGTATGTATTACACCTAGGATTAGGAAAATTACAAAGATAAAACTTATAGAATTGGAGTAAATAAAGAAAGACTAACAAGCGTTGATCCACTTAGAATCGAAAGGATAAAGTAATATATTCTAGTATTTACAATATAATCTGTTAAAAAACCAGCAATTACTGCAAGATGTCCTAGTACGAATGCAATACTAAAAAGAACACCAATTAAAATAACGTTCTTACTTATTAAAAATATGTATGCTGGAAAAATGAAAGAAAGAGTAAAATATGGTTGTATAGCGTGTTGAATAAGATAAAGTCTAACATACCTATTCTGAAAAACTCTAAATTCCATTAATTTTCCCCGAGTTCTGCTAATCTAGGACATTTAATTCCAGAATTAATGTATTTAGCTCATTTATTGAATTTTTCCCTCTTCTATGACTAGGCTTCCATCCTTATCTAAATATCCTATTGCCTCATTGTCTAACAATACTGTCATAGGGCATTTAAATATTTTACTGTAAATAATATACTTAAATTGATTTTTAACTTTTTTAGTTTAGTGAGCTCTTCCAAAAACTGTTCATATGCCACACTATTATAAGTATTAATTTTAAATGGAAAATAAATGATTACTTCTTATTTAGTAAGACTTTTTAACATGATCGAGAGTTAAAAAAAGCCGTTTAAGCCAAAATATAATAGGGGAATAAAGATGATAATAAAGTCAAAAGGTTATATGCACAAATTAAGTAATGAAACCCAAGTAGCCATTTTATCAGTGTTCGTATTAGCAATGCTAGCAGTATTTCCGTTCCAAATAATGATAGCAGGTATAATAATGGGCTCATTGTTATACACGGCAGGAGGTTCAGCACTAGGCGGTATCGGAATAGGGCTGGCCGGACCAGTGGCCGGGTATGCCGCTACTGCAGGATATACCATATCTGTAGCAGGTACGAGTGTAGCTGTGAGTGATATATTATTTGGTGCGGGATTAGCTCTAGCGGGTACTGGTGTAGGTTTAGTCTGAGTGATTGTAATGAAAAGAAATTTTTTTATAATAACTAATAATAAGAAGAAACATTATTTTCTTTCTTTAATTATATTAATTTTACTTGATATTGCATCCTTAGTAATAAGAGATACTATAGGAAAGGAAAATGTCCATCTTTTTGATATTTTTACATACTTAACCTTATCATTTGCTATAATTACCATATTTGCTCCCCTCATAATGTTAATATTCTTTGTTAAAGCTTTACTTTTATATAATCGTCAGTTATCTAATCGGACTAATATAGTTAATACTAATCAAATAAATAGTGATTCTATTTATAATTCAGTATTAATTCATCTTAAAATATTCTTTATTGAAGCATCCATTTTATTTACCATTTTTATGTTAACTTCCGCTTACAGAATTCCCTCCCTTTACACTCCCGTAGGTTTCGTAATTTACACTATCTTGTCTTTTCTTATTTCTCTCTTAGCGGTCGCTTTAATAGTGTCTAGGATGCCTCCTTTTAAGTATATAAAACCTAAAGATGTAAAGTTGGTAAACGTTCCATTTAAAGTAGGTGGCGTAACATTTGAAATACCTACTATTTCTAGGCATGGTTTTTCTAAAACATTAATAATTATAATGGAAAATTCAAGTCAATCTATAAAGGCACATGAACTCTGCCATGCTAAAGAACACCATGCATTAATAAATTTAATTCTACAGACACTAAATCTCTCTATCACACTCTCTACAATACATTTCCTAATAATTGCCATGTTTCCTAACTTATCTAATATAACTATAAGCTTACCTTTAGTAGCGAAGTTAGTTTTAATTACGATTATTAGCTATTTTTTGTCTATATCATTAATTAGAATTGAAGAATCAAAGGCAGATGCATTTGCGTTCAATACAGTTGGCAAGAAGGCCTATGAGGAATTCTTAACGTCCGTAAGAGAAAGTTTTGGCAAAGATTTTAATTCTACCACAGAATTACCTTTATCGAGTCGTATTACTCATACTTCAACGAGATATGCGTTAAAGACTGGGGACCCGCTCTCCTCATTAGGATATTGGGAGATACCTATTTTATTGTCCATTTTTAACTCCGTGGTACTATCATTACAAATAGTTTCGTTGAAATCTTTAGTATTTTTGTTTCCTCTTTACTTTTCCGGATCTTTAGTGGTAGACCTACTTTTAGGATTAATTTTCTTACCTATAGTAAAGGGATATTATAAGGGAACAAAGAAAGGTATAGCGAACTTCTCCTTTCTTATATCTGGAATGTATGCAATTCTAAGCTCAATAGAAGTTATTGCTCATAGTTATTTTTATCTTGATGCTATATTATTTTTATCCATACTTACTCTGATATTTTTGGTAATTAAATCCTTCCTTATCGATGTAAAAACTAGTCTAAAGGTATTTTTAATTACGTTCATTATATATGGAATATTAAGCGTTTCTCTACTCGCGCTTTTTCTCTTAAGATATTATCTTGGTGTACTATAGAATGAATAGAGAAATACTATACATTTATTTAACATTCTGGATTGGTTTACTGTCAGTTTACCAATAGATTACTTAATAGGTTTTAAGAAACCCGCAATAGTGCATGAACTTCCAGTACCAGATTATACACTGCTTTTTCACATAATAACAGTAAATTTTACTTTTGCATTAATAATTTTCTTAGTAGGAAATAAAATTATACAGAAGATTATCGGTTTCACTATTGCCCTATATGTAGGCGAGATAGTATTTAAATTTGGATTAATAGTAGGTCTTATAGGTATCTTACCTCATGGTCCGATTGAATTTCTTGGCTTTAGTTTCATAGCTTATGCTGGTCAAAAATTCAAAACTAGGAATAATTATACCAAACCTCTGATAATAGGTTGTACTCTTTTAATTACAGCTGCATTTATAGAATCAACTCTATCTATTTATATATTTCAAAACAGTATTAGAGTACTCAAAAACATACCTTGACAATGTTGTATAAACATTAGCTAAACCTATACAGTAATCAGTGCATGTTAACTCCGTCTAAAACTTCTATGTCATTATTACCCGCACAGTCATATACTAAACACTCATAAAAACAAACATAAGAAGCATCTGGATCCGGTGGATCATTCTTTATGCACATCTTATTTCACCTTTTTTATCTCTATTTTTTCTGGTTCATAATTACTCAAAACGTTTGAAAGTGCGTTTCCTTTTATTTCATATCTTCCAGATACTACTTTAATTACCTTATTTTCTCTTAATAAATAAGATTCAGCAGTAAATACTTTCTTATCTCCTTCTCTTTCAATATTCTCCAAAATATTTAATACTACAATGCGACCCTTATTTTCTTCTGCCGAAATGATACCCCTTATCCTTTTCCTTAATTATGACTTCATATCCTACTTTCCCGTCTTTAGCTTTCACAAATGCGAAAGAGTAGTTTCCTATCTGTATATCATCTCTAATTTCAAATTCTACCTTATTACTTTTATTTAATCTATCTATATATTGCTTTCTCTTTTTTGCGACATCCTCTATAATATCAAATTTCTGTGTAAGATCTTCAAACTCTATCGTTTATCGCCTCAGTATATATTACGTGTAATCAGCTTTTTTTAAAACTCTCGTTTATTCTAAAAAGTTTTAATAAATAAGGGATATAAACGTTTCTTAATATTAAAAAGTCTATAATACATTTGAGCAAGAACTAAACTAATTTTTAGTAGAACAACTTCTTTGCTTTTACTTTATCATTACTTATACAAGGATGATAATAATTTAGCTTGTTATCTTTCTCCGAAACGGTACTTGTAAGTCTCTATCCTACTCCTCAGGTTATCAACCAACATTTTAGTTTCAAAGCTCACTCTCTTTTCTTGCACAGCCTCCTCAGCCCTTGCCAGACACTCCTTAGCCCTCAAGTAGAGATCTTTGTTATCATAAGCTACAGCGTTCTGCAGATACATCATGCCTAGCATGGCTAACTCCGCCACATAATTTTCCGACTCCTTATCTGAAAACGCTAACGCTTTCTCATATCTCTTAATCACTTTTTCATCAATGGGTTGTCCGCTCTCTGGAGAGATTATATACTTAGTCCTAGCCTCTTTTTTCCTTATTCCAGGAGGTCTTATCCCACGCCTCATAAGATATCTGTCAAGGTAAGTGGACAATGTCGCACCTAATGTGGAAGATATTATAGCGCTTAATGAAACGGATAATATAAAGCTATGTAAAAAGATATAAATAATGTCATAAGCCAAAATAAGCACTATAGCTGATGGCAATGCTGAAAATAATAGGATAAGTAAGACGTATTTTAAATTTGATATCTGTTTAGTAGGACCAAAGATAACCTTATTTTCACGCTTTTTCATCTTGCTCACCATAACAATCATCTAAATATTTATTATCTTTACCTTTATTTTTTTAAACAAAATTAGCAACAAAATCCACCTTTTTCACATACGTATTCACCACCTACCGTACAAGCTGTTTGGATACCAATTCGTAGAATAATCTGCAAAACCTCATTGCATATTATATCGCAAGATACTGAACATATAGCATATATAATCGGATCCTCAATGAATATTATACAGACATCCACTTCACATACTTCGTCACATGCAATCGCGCTAGCTACCTTAGTTGCAAGTAAATTACATAATATTGGAACTAGTACTTGGCATATTTCACATTCTATCGGATTCGGATCTTTCCCTTCTTCACTTTTTTGTTGCAAAGGGTAAGGTTGGTATAGTTTGTCTGGTATCAACACCTCCTTATTCTCTATCTTTTTAGTCTTAGTTCCACAACCAGATACGCCTTCCTTAATCAAAACCCTATGCTTATCCCCTTCCCTTCCTAAATACTTCACTTTAAAACTTCTAAGTACGCTTTCAGACCCGTAGTTTATCCTATAAGTTATCTCGTGCTCACCGAAAGGATCGCCTTCTATTAACTGACTCCATTGGATTATCTTTGACGGTTGTCCTTCATATTCTATTAATGTCACTACTTGTCTAAAAATTCTCTTATCATCTTTCTTCTCTTTATAATACAATAATTTAATGCTCTTAGGCTTTAAACTCTGAGGCATATGAGAATTGAGAACTTTTAAAAAAAAGTTAACTATAATAGAACATCTTGGCAATATTCTTCACTTATTTTTATTCTAACCTAACTAGGCAATAGTTTGAAAGAATAGTTCCAATTCCTTTTTAAAATTTAGTGTATTAGAAGAATTCCTTAAACCAATTGTAGAGATATTAATAGACTTAGAGATACTCAGGAAATGAATAGGAGAGTCAAAGAGGATAAGGGTAATTAAATACCGTAGTTATGTTAATGAAAATTAGTTAAAGTACGAAGACAAAATTATATGTAAGAAGATAGTGTATATAAACTCTCTGTAATTTAAATAAAACGTTTTGACAAAAGGTACTTCTATCTCGCGAGACATTATTGACTCTCCACATACTTGCTTTCACTTTATGATCTTTAAGTCATATCCGTCATAACCTTACGCTAATCTTTTTCCCTTATAATATCCTTTGTAGTGTTGGAGAATATTGTAAGTGCCACTATTAGTATTACCACCGACGCAGTACCTATATAAGTATATGTAAGACCCACGAGAGTAGCTATTGTCGAGACTGAAATGGTCGCTATAAACATCGAGAGTTGCATTAAAACTCCTTGTGCGATCAAGATATTTACATAAGCGTCTTTACTTACAATATATTTATAAATAGAATTAAAGTGGATGAAAATATAAGACACGACAATTGACTGTAAGAAAGTCAGGACTGTAATAGGTATTATCCTACCTGCAATGAAGGGAAAGACGTATTCAATTAACATGGCAGGGATTGATAAGATCAACAGTCTTCTCAAGGTCTTTGTCTTCCACCTTAGGGCAATAATGGCACCAAACGCTCCAGCTACTATACTCGCTACTAAAACTATAGTGATGTATTCTGAGAACGTCTCCTTGTTTACGTATACGAGCTTAAGAAACAATATAGTTAATGCATTAGCCAGACCGATAACCGGATATATATGTGTTTCTAAGAATCTGAATACATGGTTACTCTTTATGTAGTTTACCCATACCTTAAAGGAATTAGTAGAAGAGAGGGTTATCTCGACATCATTTAATATCATGGATAAAAAGGCTATTATCAGTAAAGGTAACCCCATAACCGGTAGGTAAGCGCGGGGCAAGTAGGTATTGAACAGCCCAGCTATTATCAACGCTATGATAGAAGCTCCTAACAGGGAGATATCTAGAACGGAATCATAATCTATGAACTCACCGTATTTGTTTAATAAAGTTTTAGCGTAATATCCTAATGGCCTGGTCACCAGTAAAACCAGGAAATCGAATAAGACTATTAGAAGGATCTCTTCTAACGGTGTCAAGTCAAGACTTAAAGCAAACACTACGAGGAATGCCAGTACAGGAAATATTATTACATTAATCTTTACACTCTTTATCTTCCTGAAAATTAAAGGTAAAGGCAATGAGAAGATATTCGGTGCATTTATCAACGTCCATACTAAAGCTGAAATTATTAAATTCTTATAAATTAAATAGGTGTCTATTACGAAATAGTATCCTATAAACATATCTACTAAATTAAGAAGAGTGAGCATAGATACTATAATTTTTATCTCATTAGGTATATTCAAATCACTCTCACCTTATGGTTAAATTCCATATTTCTTATTTTTAATAGAGGTCCTACTATAGGTGAATACACTGAAACTTCTCTATTAGTAATATTAGAAAGTTGAATTAATTCCATTTGATCAATTTCTGAAAGGTCCTCTAATAGGTCTCTAAGGATATATTCACCCACACCGTCTACAATTACCTTAAGGGGAAAAGTGAGTTCACGCTTATTAAGAAAATTAATAATTCGCGACATAAATTTCTTCTTAATATTATAATAGAAATTATATACTATCATATACACATTATTCTCATTTAAAGTATTAAATTGATAGGAATCAGTCTGTAATATATTACTTATATCTTGTAAAATTTTTTCATTATCAACCTTATTTTCATTTATTAAATAATCAGTAAAATATGTATAGTAAAACTTGGAAAAGATCTTTAAAAACTCCATGGTCTTAACTGAGGCTTCCTCAAATTTTTTAGATTTTATAGATAAGAATAGATACATTGTAATTAATAATAATTCGCTTTGAAAAATTTTTGAAAAGGATATTGGAATATGATAATTGTTATAGAAAAATGAGATATCTGTAAATAGACCTAAGTTCAGAAAGTCTAAATTAGATAAAGAGAAATCACTAGATAAATTAGAGAAGAAAATTCCAGTAGACTGGGTACCCATTTCAAAAATTAGACTATTCTCTCCCAAGCCTAATAGCTCAATAAGGGGTAGGATTCCTGATTTATGCGAAAGTAAATATACAGTGTTATCTATATTTTTGAAATTATTATTAGTAATATCAATAAATGTATTTAATAGTGTAAAATAGTAAATCTTATTATGGTTATTTCCGAATATTTTCCTTATTATGGCAAGACTTATATCTGAGGGCTTCTGCAAAAACAAGGTAGCTGAACCAGAAACAATTATATTGTCTATTTGATCATCTATGTTAAAATTTTGGCTTATATATTTTCTTATTAACTCTAATGTAGTATTTTTTGTAGAATTATAATTATAATAAATTTCTTTAGGATCGCCTCTATAGTTATCATCCAATAAATTAAAAAAATATGAAATCAGAGGAATTGTAGCCACATATATTTCCTTTTTATCTACATTATGTATCCCTATTTCCAAATTTCCTCCAAAGTTCATGTAAATATCAATCATAATTATCCTCACCAGTAAGAGGACATCTTAGCTCTCCTAAATTACTTGTAAAAATTCTCCAGTACATTCTGACAATATCAAAATAATATGAAAAAAATTATTACTTATTATACCAAACCCCCCATTTTCACTTAGGTATTATAATAATAATGCAGTTAGCAAATTTCTCCTTGCTTTGCTTTCCAAGCTCCATCCATTTTGGAGAGACCCAATTTGTTGGAACTCCGTCCATTTCTTTTTCACCTATTCTATAACTCACTATAAAAATCCTCTTATAAAAACCCTCCTTTTTTTAACTCTTAACAATGTCTAAATATATCATTGGAAATCTTGTACAGCATTTATAGTTTACACTAAAAACTATCACCATTATTTTTATAGTTTTTAGTCTTAATTTGTGTTTACCCAAAAAAATGTTTAAATATAAGCACTTCTAACGCTTAGTCGCTAGATTGATATTGAAATATAAAGACATAACCTCCCCGTTATTTCTTCGCGACCTTTCACATGATCCGTTATCTTATCTGTCAGAGTTAGCATCTGGGTGAAGATAACTAGGGGATGGCTCCGCATGGAGGTAAGAAATACAGGAAATCGTTGAAGATCTCGATATTAAGGGAGCTAGGGATTGATTAACCACGGACATGGAAGGTTTGATATGTTCGATATGCTAAATATTATTCTAAAGGTTGTGCTTGCTCTTTTCGACGTTTTACAAAGGGCTGAAAGCCTCGCCCCTTCTAGGGGATGGAAATTTAAATACTTCTTTTTCGTAAATTCCCTCAATGGCCAGGGGGTAAAGCGATCAGAGCTACCGTTTCTATGAAGATCGCCCTATCAGAACCCCTCCTAGCCCTCGTGAACAACTACGTGAAAGCACTACGTTTCACCCTATTCTGGTTGAAAGAGAACGTTCCAAATCCAGAAGAGAAGGGAGTGTTCTCGAAAGTCCACGAGGGATTGTACGAGAAGTAAGGGAGGAATACAAGCTACCGTCAAAGATAGCTGAGGACTGTTATCGTGACGCCCTCTCGACGTACAAGGGTTGGTATAATAACCCGAGGAGGGGTCGTTTCCCTAGAGTTCACAAACCTACTGTTTGTTAACACCTAAAGCGAGCTATAGCGTGGACTTCGAAACAATGGCTGTTAGGATTGCTGGTGTCGGTGAACTCCCGATCTTAGGTTACCCCAGGAACTTGAAGGAGTACTTGAGCTGGAGGACGAGGGAGGCTAGGCTAGTAGTCAAGGGCGACAAGGCTTTCCTTAAGGTGGTATTGGAGAAGCACGAGGAGATTATCGAGCCAAAGTCTAGTGTTGCTGTTGACATTAACACGGGTGAGATAGTAGTCGGAAGAGATGACACTCACTACGTTAGGATCCCAACAAGGCTTGAGGAAGTCCACCATTGGAAGTCTTTAGCTGAGAATTTGCAGAAGAATCAAAGAAGGTGGAGAGGGAGAATAAGAGGATATTATGGAGGACCCGCTCTTTTCACCTAAAAGCCAAGAGAATTAGGAAGACTTCGCCAAGAAGGTGGGGAAGTGCGTCGTCTAAACCGCAAGTATGATTGGTGCTAACGTAATTAAGCTTGAGAACCTCAAGAACCTAATTAAGAACGTAGACAAACTATCGATGGGGTTTCACGACAAACTCTACTTAATGCAATATCGTCGCGTTCAATATTGGATTGAGTGGCAGGCTAGGAAGAGTTGCATAATCGTTGAATTTGTGAATCCTAGTTATTCTTCCGTGACTTGCCCTAAGTGCGGGAAAAGGATGGAGGAAGTCGCCCATAGGTATTTTCGCTGTCCTAGTTGCGGTTATGAGAATGATCGTGACGTTATTGCGATCGTAAACCTAAATAGGGGTCTCTGACCCTCTCGACTGCCCCTCAAATGAGGGATGTAAACACGAACCGATGAGGGGAACCCTCGCCGTGGCGGGGAGGAAGTAAGTTAATACCTTTAGGGATCCTAAGAAACGTTATCACTTATTATGTTTTGTACGGATTCTCTACCTCTTTAAACGCCCTTTACTCTTCGCCAATATTTAGTGTGGCTGAACAAACTTGGTCCAGTCTAGGTCCGTTCTTTCAGATTATTTTCGCGCTCCTGGGCTGTACTGCCTGCTTTGGGGTCCGCTGCATTAACGTATAAAATAGCCAAATGGACGACCGAGCAATTTGATTATTGGGACTATTTAAAGGAAAACTCTTCCCTAGAATTAGTGTTGTATCTTGCTATCCAGTCGTTGAGGTCATTACGTTAATGGTTGGTTAAACTGGGGAGTTTAACGGTTCAACATGTTATGCGCAGTAGATGTGAAAATCAGATATTCGTTATAACAATAAAATATAACGTATACACTGTTACGCCTTTGATAAATCGCGTTAAATTGATAGTTTCAATTTAACGTCTTAAACACCCGGTCGACCGGGGGTTCAAGTCGCGGTACCTTCTAAATTTGTTGATAATTTCAATAGTTTCCTCGATGATGAACTACTAAAAAGTAAGGGCTTAAATTAATAACATCTGAATAACATCGATAAGTTTAAGCTTTTACCTTTCCACGAAACGATACTTATACGTCTCAATCTTACTCCTCAGGTTACCTACCGAAATTTTAGCCTCAAAACCCACGCTCTTCCCCTGCATTACCTCCTCAGCCCTTGCCAGACACTCCTCAGCCCTCAAATAAAGATCCTTGTCGTCGTAAGCCACAGCGTTCTGCAGGTACATCATGCCGAGTATGGCTAACTGCTTGATGTATCCCTCCCCTTTAGCAAACTTGAGATTAGCTCGAATCTCTTAATATATTTCTCGTCGATTGGTTGTCCGCTATCAGGCGAGATCGTAACGGATACCTTCCTCATAAAGGGAGTAACGAGGTTGCGACTCTGGAGGTATTTCCTAAAATACGTTACTGAGACTAGAAACACTAATACAGGGGCTATCGTGCTAACGGTATTAGCTAGTGTTACACTGTGTAATAGTAAGGGGATCGAAAAAGACAGTACAACGGCTATTGCTGTAGGCAAACCTATAAACAGTAATGCTAAACCGAGCCATTTCAAAAAAGGTAGCTTCCTCCCACCCATAACTCTTCCCTTTGTTAAATTTGTTTATAAAGGTTGAAAACCCGTTAACGACATAAACCAACTCCCCGGCATAAACCGCCTATCCCGCAAGTTCTACTCCTGAGGATCTTGGAGTAATTCGTGAAGGTGTGCACATCGCCCGCATACCTAGAAGGATCCCCGATATTAAAAACAAAAACAAAAAAAACTCCACACAAGCTTCATTTCACGCCACGCTTTCATCGACGCCTTCGGCTGGCAACCCGCACAGTCGTGAAACTATCGCTTTACATGCCACATTCTATGGACCCATTTTTCCCCTCCACTTCCTGTAAAGGAAGGCCAGTGTAATTGTTTGGCATTGCTATACCCCTGTCCTCTATTTACCCTTGGTTCCACATGATAGCTTCCTTAACAAAACCCTACGCCTTTCCATGTAATTCACCTTAAAAACCCTAAACTTTAGGAGCCAGTTTACCTTATATCTCATGCCTACTGTGAGACACCCATATTGACCGCTGAAGAGTTTTGAATACCACTCATACTCTGTCGCTGTCGCTCCTTGTCTAAAGACTCGGTTACCGTCCTCCTTCCCTTCATAATGCAATTTAACGCCTTCAGGCTTTGAACTAGGACGGAAATACGTTGGCGAGAAATCGTTGGCGGAGATAAGGCCCACCGACGCGAACTAGAACAGACGCGGAGCCCTGAGAGTTATTCCAGCGCTTGCCCTCGTCATTCCCTCACGTTCGCGTCCCAATACCTTGTGACCAACGAGAGGGCAACGCTCTTGAGGTTCGGCAAGGCCACGAAGGACGCCTTCACACACCCAAACTACTGGTGTCTACCCTTCATCCGCTCTGACGAGATAATTCCCTGTCTCCTTTAAAAAATTGTTTTTCTATTAAGCAGAAAGGCAACTTAGAGTTTTATAAAGATTACGGTTAGTAATGCTTAATAATCTGTTCTAGAGAAATATTTAATAATCTGCTATATATATTAGGGATTGGCATGAAACTCAACCCGGGTGAACAGGTCGTTTGGAGGGAGTTCCCGATGAGCGTTTACAGGAGGAACGTCACCATAGCGCTCACCGTGATAGGAGTGCTCTTCCTATTTTCAGGTTTTTTCTACGGTTTAGGTATTTTCTTGATAGCGCTTGCCCTCGTCATGTATTCCCTCACGAGGTCTGCGTCCCAATACCTTGTGACCAACGAGAGGGCAATGCTCTTGAGGTTCGGCAAGGCAACTAAGGAGGTCCCCCTCAACACGCCCAACCTACTGGTGTCTACGGTCAATCAGCAGTTCATAAGCAGTAAGGTGGGAGGAAATCACGTAGTGCAGGACGTGATATTCCTCCAGAACGGGATGGAGCTACTGAGGTTCAAGAAAGTCCATAAAGGAGAAGAGCTTATCGCAATACTGCACAGCATGGGCTTCACTTGACCCCGTCAGGATAGAGAAGGAGCCAAGCCCTCTCCTCCCTCCGTGAAGGCGGAGCCGATCTCTGCTTTTGTTCTCTCCCCTCCATTTACCTTTTTTAGCCCTCTCTCGTTTTCTTTCCCCCACGTGGGAGTTATAATTCCCATATTTTGAAATCAAAATTTTGAAATCAAAAGGCACTCTAAACGAGTATTCAGAATAGTGATAATCACTTCAGTGCATACTATGGGATGAGTATGTAAGGAGAGATACACTCATGTTTTTTCAACCTGGTAAATTATGTGAAGTACCGCACTTCTTCAATACGTCACGGTTTTTGCTAGTTAGAATTACAGTAATTATCCTGACTAAAGGAACGGGGGTGAATACTACGATAAGGTAAAACTCTTGAGGTAGATTGAAACAAATATACCTCTTCTTACTTTGTTCTTCTCTGTCTTGTTCGGTTTGTTACAAACGCACCTTATGGCATTGTACACAACTCTCTCATCTATTCCTCTATTCCTTAAGAGCTGAGAATGTTTCTTAATTCTGTCCATAGCGTGTTGGGTTATTTCACAGTTTGAAACTGAATCCAAGATATTACCGCACAAGGACTTCCGCCTAAATCTCTTAAATCTGGGTAAACTACTAAGTTAGTGACCTCCAAGTAAACGCTGATTTGCTTGCCCTCTACATTTATTTCTAATTCAGGTCTCCCAATGACATTGATGTCTTTAGGTACCACACCTCTGTGTGACACTATGTTTTGCGGGGTGCATTGCTCGCCGAATCTGGGCTTTAGTATCTACGGAAATTGTTACGTTTACTTGCACGCTGTAATTTTCACCATTCTTGATCACGTGAATCGGTATAGAGAAAACTCTCACTTTCAGCTCTTCATTATCTATTTTAATGGTTAAAGTCCCGGGTTTAATAGAAATTAATTCATAATCTGAGAGAGATATCATTCATCGTCGTCCTCGTAAACTACGTCGATGGAGACTATCCTACCTTCCTCGTCTCTCCAAACTTGAACGTTACCCTCGTGGTATTCCACGTAATAAGGGGAACCCCCAAAGTCTACTGAAATGCCGTCATCGTATTGTTTGATGCTCGGGACGACCGCGTTTGATGAGAGGTTCTGCACGTAAGCGTTACACGAAACGCCTTGCTGGTTGAACAACTCTTCATACATATGTATTACATGTTATCTTATGCGCGTTAAAAGGTTTCACCTCTCTGCGAGACTGTAAGCTGGCTGAAACCACGTGGACGTATCTTGCGTCCTACAAGTGGAACACCCCACGCTCGGTACGCGTCCGTCGGGCCCAAGCCGGGGAAAACGATGCAAGGGAAAAATCATGAAAATTTAAGATTTAGGAGAGACAAGGAATTCAAGGACCCCCAATGAGCTTCAACTCCTCTGATTCCCGCTCCTTCTGTGTGTCTCGTAACACGCCGGACCTAGCTCGCAACACCCACGAGGGGGTCCCGCTCGTCTTCGACCTCCCTTTGAAAGGTTTCTATCGCTGGTCCAGAAGGAGGGTGATTTACCTTGGCTTCAGGCCCTTCGTGACCCCTTACAGATACGACCACCAGATAATGCTTTACGCAGAGTTGATCCGAGGATATATAGTTACTACAGACAAGGGTTTCCCTTGCTGGAGGGCCGTGGTGCTAGACGTGGACAAATACGAGAAGATGTATGTGAGGATGTTGAAAGGGTTACACAAGCTGAAAGAGAAGAGACCGGAGACTTCACAACCCTATTGACTCGCGAAATACCCTTTGCCTCACAACCTCATGCCCAGTTTATTCTCTCCTCAAGTTCCTGACCAGAAGGCAGGGAAACAAGGACGCAGCGTATTTGGGAGTTGAAGCTCCTCGCCCGCGTGTAATTGAGCCGTGCAACCGTGGATGGGCAGGACAAAGCTCTCTTTTCACTACCCTACACTTCTCCCTTCCTCCAGCATCGACTCCTCTCGCAACCCACTCCCCCTCCCTTTTTTTCTCTACTAAGAAAGATATAAAGTTTGTTAAATATTTTTTATTTAAAGACACCTTTCTCCAATCATTTTCTTAATTGACACCGTTAATAAAAATTCCTTTTTACTTTAACCCCGATCTTTCTGAATAGTTTCAAGAAAAAGTTCTTCTTCTCAGGTGTTGACATATCTTTAATAAAACTGACCCGCGTAAGTGACGTCCCCAGTTCACGGGGTTATATAGGGACACCTAGTCGTAAGTTTTATATGTAGTTCACAACCTATATGTATAATGTCGAAAACCCCTCCGGGAGAAAACCTCCCGGGGGTTGGAGACACATGGAGAAGCAAGAACCCCGAGCTTTAAGGTCGGGAAACCTTGCTTCTGACAGGGGAAGTTGGACGGTGAAAGATCTTCCGTCCCCTGATTCCGGTTGATCCTGCCGGACCCGATCGCTATCGGGGTAGGGCTAAGCCATGGGAGTCGAACATCCCGCAAGGGGTGTGGCGGACGGCTGAGTAACACGTGGTCAACCTAACCTAAGGAGGGGGATAACCCCGGGAAACTGGGGATAATCCCCCATAGTTGAGGAGTCCTGGAACGGTTCCTCGACGAAAGTCCGCAAGGGCACCTTAGGATGGGACTGCGGCCCATCAGGTTGTTGGGGGGTTAAAGGCCCTCCAAGCCGATAACGGGTAGGGGCCCTGGGAGGGGGAGCCCCCAGATGGGCACTGAGACAATGGCCCAGGTCCTACGGGGCGCACCAGGCGCGCAACGTCTTCAATGCACGCAAGTGTGAAAGCGCTACCCCGAGTGCCTCTTTGAGGCTTTTCTACGCTCTAAAAAGGCGTAGGAATAAGCGGAGGGCAAGACTGGTGTCAGCCGCCGCGGTAATACCAGCTCCGCGAGTGATCGGGACTCTTATTGGGCCTAAAGCGCCCGTAGCCGGCTCTATAAGTCACTGCTTAAAGACCCGGGCTCAACCCGGGGAAGGGTAGTGATACTATAGAGCTAGGGGGCGGGAGAGGTCGGGGGTACTCCTAGAGTAGGGGCGAAATCCGTAGATCCTGGGAGGACCACCAGTGGCGGAGGCGCCCGGCTAGAACGCGCCCGACGGTGAGGGGCGAAAGCTGGGGTAGCAAAAGGGATTAGATACCCCTGTAGTCCCAGCTGTAAACGATGCGGGCTAGGTGTCACGTGAGCTTAGAGCCCACGTGGTGCCGCAGGGAAGCCTTTAAGCCCGCCGCCTGGGGAATACGGCCGCAAGGCTGAAACTTAAAGGAATTGGCGGGGGAGCACCACAAGGGGTGGAACCTGCGGCTCAATTGGAGTCAACGCCTGGAATCTTACCGGGGGAGACCGCAGAATGACGGCCAGGCTAACGACCTTGCCAGACTCGCGGAGAGGAGGTGCATGGCCGTCGCCAGCTCGTGTTGTGAAATGTCCTGTTAAGTCAGGCAACGAGCGAGACCTCTACTCTTAGTTGGTATCTGGGCCTCCGGGCTTGGACCACACTAAGAGGACTGCCAGTGTTAAACTGGAGGAAGGTAGAGGCCACGGCAGGTCAGCATGCCCCGAAACTCCCGGGCCGCACGCGGGTTACAATGGCAGGGACAGCGGGATCCAAGTCCGAAAGGAGGAGGCAATCCCTCAAACCCTGCCTCAGTTGGGATCGAGGGCTGAAACTAGCCCTCGTGAACGAGGAATCCCTAGTAACCGCACGTCAACAACGTGCGGTGAATACGTCCCTGCTCCTTGCACACACCGCCCGTCGCTCCACCCGAGCGTAAGAGGCGTGAGGATCCTTGCGAAAGTGGGGATTCGAACTCCTCTTACGTGAGGGGGGAGAAGTCGTAACAAGGTAGCCGTAGGGGAACCTGCGGCTGGATCACCTCACATAAGCTCCCCTTACAATTACAGGAGGGGGCGGAAGATCCACCTAAGTCCAACTTCCCCTTTTCATGCAACTCCTCTCACGAGGGCCGGAGAGGAGTGAAGAGCTTAGGGCCCGTGAACGGATGAGCAATGAGTCTGTTCGCGTGTCCGATGAGGCTAGTTGCAGAGGCCGAAAGATAGCCTAGGGTCGCTGGCACTAGGGGCCAACGCCAGTCGGTGGATGGCTCGGCTCAGGCGCCGAAGAAGGGCGCGGCAAGCAGCGAAATGCCCGGGGGAGGCGCACGCAGCCTAAGATCCCGGGGTCCCCGAATGGGAATCCCCATCGCGTACTTGATCTGCGAGGGTCAAGTACGGGAACTCCCCCAACGGAAGCATCTTAGTAGGGGAAGGAGGAGAAATCAAATCGAGATCTCCTCAGTAGGGGCGACCGAAAGGGAGATAGCCCAAACCAAATCCCGGCGACAAGCCGTAGGAGATGTGGTGTTAGCCCCGGGTTATATCCCTGGCAACGTAGGGTCGAAGTCCTCTGGAATGAGGCACCATAGAGGGTGATAGTCCCGTAGGCTACTGCGTTGTGGGATGACTCGAGGGCAGAGTAGCATCCTCTGGTTTGAGGGTGCGAAGATGGGGGACACGTGCCTCCAAGGCTAAATACGTCCTGAGACCGATAGCGAACTAAGTACTGTGAAGGAAAGCTGAAAAGCATCCCGGAAGGGAGGTGAAAAGCGCCTGAAACCGACTGGTTACACAGGGTAGGGCACTCAAGGAGTGAGATCCTCCAAAGGAAGGGGACGCGAGTCCCTTGTACGAGGAGGACGACCGGTGTCCTACCTTTCGTCTTGAAACACGGGCCGGGGAGGTCCTGCTAGTGGCGAGCCTAAGAGGGTCAACCTCGGAGGCATAGGGAAACCGAGAGCTCGAAGCGCAAGCGAGGAGCTGGGTCCGACAGGGCCTGAAGTCACTGGCAGGAAACTAGAAACCGGGCGATCTAGACCAGATCAGGTCGAAGCCGGGGGAAACCTCGGTGGAGGACCGAATAGGGGTTCTGACGTGCAATTCGTTCCCTTGAGTCTGGTCTAGGGGCAAAAGGCCAATCTAGCCCGGTGATATCTAGTTCCTCCCGAAATGCGTCTTAGCGCAGCCTCTCCGGAGGTAGATCGCGGGGTAGAGTTACTGATTGGGAACTTAGTCCGAAAGGTCTGGGTTCCCAGTCAAACTCCGAACCTACGGTCGCCTTAGAAGGAGGGAGTGGGCCACACGGCGTAAGGTTGGGTGGCAAGAGGGAAACAGCCCAGAGCCGGGTTAAGGCCCCCAAGTGCCGGCTAAGTGCACCAAAGGCATCCTCAGCCACAGACAGCGGGAAGGTGGGCCCAGCAGCAGCCATCCTCTAAGGAGTGCGTAACAGCTCACCCGCCGAGGCTGAGGGTCCTGCAGACGTGTCGGGGCTAAGCCGGCCGCCGAGACCCGGCCGGTGGGTCCTCAGGACTCACTTGGTAGGGAGGCGCTCCGGTAGGGCAGAAGGTGGGCCGTGAGGTCCACTGGACCTGCCGGAGGTGCAGATCCCGGCGGCAGTAATAGCGAAGAGGGGTGAGAATCCCCTCCGCCGGAAGGGCAAGGGTTTCACGGCAATGGTCTTCAGCCGTGAGTGAGCCGGTCCTAAGGCAACGCCTAACTGGTAGTTGTCGAAAGGGAAACAGGTTAATATTCCTGTGCCACGCCGGTAGGCGCGGTAACGCAAGCCCTTCTCCCGACGGGTTAGGGTAGGAGGACGCTGGTAACCCAGCGCCAAATGCATAAGCCCCCGGAGAGCCGTAATGGTGAGAAAGGGGTGAAAGCATGATGGGTCTGACGTATGTCGGATTCCTCTGATCCCCAGCTCCAATGAAAAGGGAGAGGGATCGATCCGGCGTGTCCGTACCCAGAACCGACACTGGTGCCCCTAGGTGAGAAGCCTAAGGCGTCTGGGGGGTAACGGAGGCTAGGGAACTCGGCAAATTAGCCCCGTAACTTCGGGATAAGGGGTGCCTACCTTAGTACTGACCGTGCTAAGGTAGGTCGCAGTAACAAGGGGGATCTGACTGTTTAATAAAAACATAGGTTTCCGCAAGCCCGAAAGGGTGTGAACGGAAGCTAAATCCTGGCCACTGGCGGCAGGTTAAACCTGGGTCCAACCGGGCGAAGCCCCGCTGAAGGCCGGGGGTAACTCTGACCCTCTCAAGGTAGCCAAATGCCTTGCCGGGCAAGTTCCGGCGCGCATGAATGGATCAACGAGATCCCCACTGTCCCAGCCTCTGGCCCCATGAACGCCCAGAGTAGGTTCACAGTCCTGCAACCCCCAACACCGAGAGAAGACCCCGTAGAGTTTCACTGTAGCCTGGCACTGTCTTCCGGACGTTCCCGCGTAGCGTAGGTAGGAGGCGTCGAAGCCACCCTTTCGGGGGTGGTGGAGCCGAAAGTGAAACACTACCCTCGAACGTTCGGAGGACTAACCTTCCCTCAAGGGAGGGAACAGTGTCAGGTGGACAGTTCGGCTGGGGCGGCACTCCCGCGAAAAGATAACACGGGAGCCCAAAGGTCAGCTCAGGTGGTACAGAACGCCACCGTAGAGTGCAAGGGCAAAAGCTGGCCTGACGAGATCCTTCAACGCACGGGATCTCGGCGCGAAAGCGCGGCCTAGCGAACGCTCATGCCCCCACACGTGGGGGCTGGGCATGTCAGAAAAATTACCTCGGGGATAACAGGGTCGTCGCGGGCGAGAGCTCCCATCGACCCCGCGGTTTGCTACATCGATGTCGGCTCTTCCCACCCTGGAGGTGCAGCTGCCTCCAAGGGTAGGGCTGCCCGCCCGTTAAAGGGGAACGTGAGCTGGGTTTAGACCGTCGCGAGACAGGTCGGACTCTAAGGGTTGGGGGTGCGAAGCGGCTGAGGGAAAGGAACTCCTAGTACGAGAGGAACAGAGTTCCGGAGCCTCTAGTCTACCGGTTGTCCGACAGGGCAGTGCCGGGCAGCCACGCTCTGAGGGATAAACACTGAAAGCATCTAAGTGTGAAGCCCTCCCCGAAAAGAGCCGCTTTGTCGGCGCCCGCAAGGGTGTCGGCGGGCCTTCCCCTAGAAGAGGGGGTTGATAGGGACGGGGTGTAAGTCCCGAGGGAAACCGAGGGATGAGCCCGCGTCTACTAATCGGGCTATCCCTAGTCAGCGATCTTAGGCTATCCGGTAAATTCTGCAACTAGCCAAGGCCCTCACTTTTCATTCCATGTATGCTTTTTCCCTTTTCTTACTTGTTCAATCTCTCATGAGTGCACTGTCTTTTGTCCACATCCCATCGTGAGGTGCATGAGGCGGAGTGAGTAAGGAAAAAGAAAGAGAGCAGGAAAAAAGAACACGTAACAAGCGAAAATGGGAAGGGGAAGAAAATATATATATACACACACCATTACAGAGAGTCTCACTTTAATTTTAAGCAAATGATGATAATTCTTCCATCTTTCGCAGAAACTTAAGTATATCTATAAGCGATTTAATTAGTGTTCACGTGTGACTTCTCCTACAAGTAGTCAGGAGGAAAAGAAGATGGCCATCATGTGCCATGAATTACTTCGTTTTATCAGGATCTTATCAAGGCTCTGTGACTCCCTTACTAACGTTTAGGAGACTACGCGAAAACCGGACTTAAACACCTAAGAAGGTGAAGAGACCCATAAAGCACGGATGGTTCAGTCCTTATTAGGGTAGCACATAAAACTTTCAATTAATAGTTCACCATAGATTTTTATTTTTTTAAAAAAAGTAGACTATACTCTAGTGTCTTGCCCGGAAGTCTGGGGATACTATTGGAGACTCCCCTAACACGGATTATCCTGACTGTCCCCTTCGTCGGGAGCATCACGACATATATCGCGGGACTTCACGGTGCTATCCCGAACTTCCTGGAGTGGGAGTACACGCAGTCCAGCGAGTCGTTGTACCACTCGTCGTAGTCCTCGTTGACGTGGTACGCCACGCACTCGTCTACGTACTCCTCAAGGTACTCCTCCTTAGCTTCCTTCAGGGCCTCCTTTATCCCGTCCTCTATCTTGATAGCCTCCTCCACGTAGGGTTTGGCGTCTGTCATCATCTGCTCACGGTCGTTCCAGTCCAAGTGGTCCACTATGGCTGATGCCAGTGTCTGGCTTATGTGGTACGTGCTTTGGAGGGAGATGATGACTTCCCTCGCGTTCCCTAGCGCCCTCACGCTCTCGTTGAAGACGTCTTGGACCCCCAGGGCGGAGGCGAGTTGCTCGAAGGCTTGGTCGGTGTAAGCGGTAGGGAGAGGTACCAACACCAGGGAGACCACGGGCCCGGCTAACTGCGTCGCGCTCGCCACGAGCCCCACTATCCCGGGCTCCTTGCAACCGGAGAGGCAGGAGTACGCTGTGAATACCGGGGCGCCTATGAGGGCATCGCTGAACCCTTTCACAGTGCTCAGGCTATTGCAGATCGAGTCATCCTGTGTAATGAAGAGGTTGCAAAGCTTCTCCTGAAGCTGGCTGTCAAGCACGGCGACCGCCATCATACCGTTTATCACCGCGTTAGGGTTCTTCTGCTGGAACGGCGTCCCGACTGTCCTGGCGACTATGAAAGGGACGGGCGGTTGATCTGAGGTTAACTTCAAACTCTCCTTCAAGGCGGTTGCGCTCAATTTATCGCCTGATATGCCTACAAGAATACCTGGAACTTTTAAAGCATGGAATGGAAGACTGGTGTAGTAAGGTAGGTAGTTAGGCATGACCCCTCCCGCGTCCCTGCTGTTCTCAGCTGCTGTCTCGAACCAACCTATGACGGGAGTGCTGCAACCCTCGGGCGGGTTAGGCTGTTGCCAAGGCGCGCTCGTCAACTTCCTCCTCTTCAACCTTACCACAATGATGTTCGCTTTCCTCATCAGCGTGGGGATACTGCTGTCGCTTATGAAGAAGCACGCTCCCCCTTGCAGGGCGAAGAAGTCCTTCCCGGCTCCCCAGTAAGGGGAAGCCCCTCCCACGTAGTAGTAGTTACCCTCGGCGCTCTCGATGATCACGCCGTGCCTGAAGAGCTGGAATATGTTGCTGACAGGCTCTACTTTACCGTTTATATTGGCGTTTTTTATCGCCCTGTTTACGATACCTAACGCGGGGTAGTACGTGTAACCGCTGTCCTTCATCCCCTGCACTGTGCACCCCAAGGTGTTCGTGATGTTCTCTATGTCCTGGCTTATCTCCGACCCCACTGCAGACGCTGCCCCCACCGCGTCCGACAAAGCCTGCCCTACCTCAGACGCTGCGTCCGATATCGCTTTTTCTATTCCTTGCGCTATTTCAGATAGAATAGACGATATTGACACGTTTCATCATTTTAAGTTTTGAGGTAAAAACATAAAAATATTGTGGTTATGAATGCTACGACCATCAAAGACGTTTTGTCTTTGAGTTATGATCTCTTAATATCTCCTTTGAGTTATGATCTCTTCAATCCGGATGTTAAGATAGCCGACATTTGTCCTAATTGAATGTTTATTTAAAAAACACGGTTCCACTCCGGCGCCGATAATTGGATCGATCCACGGGGTAGTGCTCGGAATGGAACGCGTCGGGCCTGTATACCTTGTTCTTTCCTACCTCCACCAGTCATCTACCTCCACCATCATCTACCTCCACCAGGAGTCATTGGTGCTATCTACGCATTCCAAGGCGTCATATTCCCAACAGTCGTAGTCCTCGTAGAAGGTAATCTCGGCGCACCTCTCTATCCTGTCAGCACGGGACGGGTCTCCTTCTCTCTCCACGTGGGCCCTGAGCGTCTCCACCAACTTGTGGTAGTTCTCCACGTAGGGTTTGGCGTCTGTCATCATCTGCTCCTCACTGTCCCATTCCACGTAGTCCATCACGGCTGAGGCAAAGGTATAGCTCACGTTATACTTATCATGGAGGGAAAGGATGACACCGTTGACCTTCTCCAGCGCCCTCACGCTCTCGTTGAAGACGTCTTGGACCCCCAGGGCGGAGGCGAGTTGCTCGAAGGCTTGGTCGGTGTAAGCGGTAGGGAGAGGTACCAACACCAGGGAGACCACGGGCCCGGCTAACTGCGTCGCGCTCGCCACGAGCCCCACTATCCCGGGCTCCTTGCAACCGGAGAGGCAGGAGTACGCTGTGAATACCGGGGCGCCTATGAGGGCATCGCTGAACCCTTTCACAGTGCTCAGGCTATTGCAGATCGAGTCATCCTGTGTAATGAAGAGGTTGCAAAGCTTCTCCTGAAGCTGGCTGTCAAGCACGGCGACCGCCATCATACCGTTTATCACCGCGTTAGGGTTCTTCTGCTGGAACGGCGTCCCGACTGTCCTGGCGACTATGAAAGGGACGGGCGGTTGATCTGAGGTTAACTTCAAACTCTCCTTCAAGGCGGTTGCGCTCAATTTATCGCCTGATATGCCTACAAGAATACCTGGAACTTTTAAAGCATGGAATGGAAGACTGGTGTAGTAAGGTAGGTAGTTAGGCATGACCCCTCCCGCGTCCCTGCTGTTCTCAGCTGCTGTCTCGAACCAACCTATGACGGGAGTGCTGCAACCCTCGGGCGGGTTAGGCTGTTGCCAATGCTCCTCAATTCCACGACCGAGATGACCCCTCTTCAGCCTGACCACAACTATGTTTGCTTTCCTCATCGACTTGACCACGTTCTCGCCCTTCACAAGGAAGCATGCTCCTCCTTGCACGGCGAGGAAGTCCTTCCCATCCCAGTAAGGGGAAGCCCCTCCCACGTAGTAGTAGTTACCCTCGGCGCTCTCGATGATCACGCCGTGCCTGAAGAGCTGGAATATGTCAGTAGGGCGTTTGTCCTCCTTGTACAGAGCATCGGCTATCCCCAACGCGGGGTAATGCGGACAGCCCTTTTCTCCCTTCACGGTACACTCTAACGTGTTCGCGACGTTCTCTACGTCTTGTTCTGTCCTCGACGAAACCCCAGTCCCTACATTCTTGGCCCTCCCCGCATTCGATATTGCGTTTTCTATTCCTTGCGCTATTTCAGATAGAATAGACGATATTGACACGTTTCATCAATTTTAAGTTTTGAGGTAAAAACATAAAAATATTGTGGTTATACTGAGTCTGGGACAAAAATTTAGACACCCCTTATTTTGTATTATGAACACGTGAATAGGAAGTTAACTCAGAGGGGCTTTGACTACTTCAAGGAGCCAATAGAGGACTTGATCTAGATTTACAAGGAAAGTAGGATCAGTGAGAGTGAGAACACTGAGGAGGAGAGGTTAGATAGGTTAAGGAGGTTCGGTCGAGAGTTGAGGCAGACGTAGATGGAGCATAAAAATTCATGAAGTCAGGGAAAACAAGTGAGAAGAGACAAGTTGACCCCACGAGAGAAGGTATCACACCGATAATCAAGGAATAGTTAGGCTCATCCAACAGGAGACCGCAGAGGCGTGTCAATACTTGACGAAGGAGGAGACATAAGCTACAAGACCGTGGAGGGACTGTACTCCGACCCAGACGTCCTTTTCCTCTACAACCTGCTCTCAAAGACCGTAGAAGGGCTTAAGGTGGACGCGGTCACGGACGCGACAAGCTATTCCGCGACCAAGCATCACAGGAGTGAAAGGGAGACAGGGGAAGAGGTGAAGGGAAGGACTTCATGTACTCCTTCTTCATCTCCGACCCGGGCATTAACTTGATTGTAGCACGGCTATTCGCTCAAGAGCGAGAGGCTCATGGGATGGCCCTCGAGGTCCTGAGGGGTCGTGACGTGAGGGCGGACTCCTTTAGGTCAAGTGCTACGACAAGTCCACGCTGGACAGCTTCTCCCCACGGTCTACTTGGTACCTAAGTCTAACGCCACGGTCAGGGGAAGAGGCGGAGGGAGATGATCTTGGGTTCATGAGAACCCACCGGGATAAAAGGCGCTTCAAGCGCGAGAATGCAGAGTCCCCGACCTCATCCGTCAAGAGGAGACGGATCATAACCAAGGTCGGGGAAGAGAGGATCACTTGAAGGTCTTAGCGAGCGTCGTGATCCACGACCTACTGTGGTCTAAAGCGTTTTAACCTTGTGGGGGTTGAGGGGGCGGAAGTCCCCTTCCGTCAGGGAGGGGATGGATAGCCCCCTTATAGAAACGGTTTTATACTAAAAATCGCGCCATCTCTCAGACCTCAGCTGTAAGAGCTGGGTCAGTACCCTCGGGACTGGGGGAACTTACGCTTGTGGAGAGGAACCCTCCGTAACCCCTCTTCCACACGGGGCATCAGAGAACGGTTCCGTTAGATGGAACCTCCGCTGTGGGTGAAGGGGGATCGAGGTTCCTCTGAGAAGCAGGAAATCTCCATCGTGAGGTGGGGATGCCCCGTCCGTAAGGGCGGGGTGAGTTCACAAATCCTGAAACGCTATATAGGTTTGGAATCATTAGACTAATTTGTCCCAGACTCGTTTATACTTAGTCAGACCCTGAAGGTCAAGGGCAAACCATGGAGGAATGCATAACGTGCCTAACTCTGTGGAACAGCGGAAATCGTAAGTTCAGGCAACATCGCCATAGCCACTGTATTACCTTGACCTTTAGGCATAACTAAGTAAATGGATACTCACTGGATCGCTTCAAATTATTTTCACGTGACAATGCGGCTAAGAAGGAGTTTTCATTAACCAAGCCGTCGGCCTCACCCAAGACGACAATGCCTTCCAAGAGCTCATGAACAAGCAGGAGATACAGGAGGAGTTTTCATCATACTCATGGTGAATGACACGGGTTTAATCTATGAGGTACCTCCTTTGACTGGGTGTACAAGTTATAATCATAGCCATCTGGAGGCTCTCTCATTTCAATGACCTTAAATCTCTTGTTGTTAGTGAAAGAAATTCCCCCGTTAGTAAGACGAAGACGCATAGTCTAAAGCTCCTGTGAAAGAGACGCCTGCTCTTATAGAGGTTATAATCATAGCCTACAACAATCAAAGACGTTTTGTCTTTGAGTTATGATCTCTCCAATCCGGATGTTAAGACAGCCGACCTTGCTCGGAATGGAACGCGTCGGGCCTGTATACCTTGTTCTTTCCTACCTCCACCAGTCATCTACCTCCACCATCATCTACCTCCACCAGGAGTCATTGGTGCTATCTACGCATTCCAAGGCGTCATATTCCCAACAGTCGTAGTCCTCGTAGAAGGTAATCTCGGCGCACCTCTCTATCCTGTCAGCACGGGACGGGTCTCCTTCTCTCTCCACGTGGGCCCTGAGCGTCTCCACCAACTTGTGGTAGTTCTCCACGTAGGGTTTGGCGTCTGTCATCATCTGCTCCTCACTGTCCCATTCCACGTAGTCCATCACGGCTGAGGCAAAGGTATAGCTCACGTTATACTTATCATGGAGGGAAAGGATGACACCGTTGACCTTCTCCAGCGCCCTCACGCTCTCGTTGAAGACGTCTTGGACCCCCAGGGCGGAGGCGAGTTGCTCGAAGGCTTGGTCGGTGTAAGCGGTAGGGAGAGGTACCAACACCAGGGAGACCACGGGCCCGGCTAACTGCGTCGCGCTCGCCACGAGCCCCACTATCCCGGGCTCCTTGCAACCGGAGAGGCAGGAGTACGCTGTGAATACCGGGGCGCCTATGAGGGCATCGCTGAACCCTTTCACAGTGCTCAGGCTATTGCAGATCGAGTCATCCTGTGTAATGAAGAGGTTGCAAAGCTTCTCCTGAAGCTGGCTGTCAAGCACGGCGACCGCCATCATACCGTTTATCACCGCGTTAGGGTTCTTCTGCTGGAACGGCGTCCCGACTGTCCTGGCGACTATGAAAGGGACGGGCGGTTGATCTGAGGTTAACTTCAAACTCTCCTTCAAGGCGGTTGCGCTCAATTTATCGTCTGATACGTCTACAAGAACACCTGGAACTTCTAAAGCATAGAATGGAAGACCAGTGAAGTAAGGTAGGTAGTTAGGCATGACCCCTCCCGCGTCCCTGCTGTTCTCAGCTGCTGTCTCGAACCAACCTATGACGGGAGTGCTGCAACCCTCGGGCGGGTTAGGCTGTTGCCAATGCTCCTCAATTCCACGACCGAGATGACCCCTCTTCAGCCTGACCACAACTATGTTTGCTTTCCTCATCGACTTGACCACGTTCTCGCCCTTCACAAGGAAGCATGCTCCTCCTTGCACGGCGAGGAAGTCCTTCCCATCCCAGTAAGGGGAAGCCCCTCCCACGTAGTAGTAGTTACCCTCGGCGCTCTCGATGATCACGCCGTGCCTGAAGAGCTGGAATATGTTGCTTACCTTTGGCCCTTGTTCACCGTTTATGTACTCATACAATATCGCCGTGTTCGCTACCCCCAACGCGGGGTAGTACGTGTAACCGCTGTCCTTCATCCCCTGCACTGTGCACCCCAAGGTGTTCGTGATGTTCTCTATGTCCTGGCTTATCTCCGACCCCACTGCAGACGCTGCCCCCACCGCGTCCGACAAAGCCTGCCCTACCTCAGACGCTGCGTCCGATATCGCTTTTTCTATTCCTTGCGCTATTTCAGATAGAATAGACGATATTGACACGTTTCATCAATTTTAAGTTTTGAGGTAAAAACATAAAAATATTGTGGTTATAGGTGTTTAGTTATCTCTTCACGTTATTGTCGCGTGGTACGCTAATGGAAGAGTTTTACGTACCTCTTCATACTCACCGTGGGCAGAAAACACTTTATGTGGGTGCGTTTCCTCCCAGCAACGCAGTCGATTGGTAGATCGGTAACTTTTATCGGAAAACCCTTGCAAAGTTACGTGACCTTAAAAATAATTTAATAGTGCGTGATAGAGGTTAAATAATAGCTATAGGTTTCAAGATCTTCTCACTATAAAATGGATAAAATTTGTTTTTTTATAACAACTACTAGATGAAAACATTCGTCTCGCAGGAATTCCCGTAAACTGCTAATCGGGTAGATGTCAAGGAAGTTGGCCTCACTCGGGTAGTGCAGGAGGGGTCGGGGAGTCCTGCGGTCCATTAGGCCATAATATTCACTATTGTGAGAATATTTAAAAGTAGAGAGGGGGAAAAGATATATGACATGTCGTCTATCGTGAGTTGGTTATCCGAGATGCTGGGCGATGTGGCTGAAGGGATAAGCTCGGCAGTGTCTGCAGCAGCGTCGAGCATGGCGTCAATACCCGCCGACATAAACACGATAACTCAACTGATAACGCAACAGACGACATCTAACTGCCTGCAAGACGAGGTGAAGAAGGCTCAGCCCTACACGTACTACCCTGCCTTGGCTGTGACCAACAGGGTATCCAGGGGTGCTAAGACACTTTACGGCATCGTGAGGCACGGCATGATCGTGAGGGAGCAGGTAGGAGAGGGGGACGACGCGAAGTACCTCTACTACTACGTGGGAGGGAAGTCTCCGGACTGGATCGCCTCGTCGAGCTTGGACGTGTTCCAGGGAGGTGCACAGTTCTTTCTGCCAAGGGAAAAGGACAAAGGCGGGAAGATAAACCCCCTGACGAACCTACTGGAGCAGGCCGACTCTAACGTGATCGTAACAACGCTCGACAGAGTGGCAAAGTCCAGCAGCTGGATCCAGATAAACCCTCCTTCTTCCTGCAACGGGGCTTTGGGGGACTTCCTGCAGTGGACACAGACAAACCACGGCACCGTCTCCATGATGCCCAACTACGTATAGCAGTTTACGGGTTTCCCTTACGTTTAAACAAATTTTTGATTTCTCCACTTCCTTGATAAACTTTTTTTATCAACCTAGAGAGCCTCTTAGCTCCTAGGTTCAAAACTAAGGAATACTTGAAGACCAAGCTCTTGCGTAGGTTTTATGGTCGTCCGTGTCGTCTATTATGACGAGTACCGGGTGGTTTCCTACTATCTTTTTTAGTGCGTCTACCAGGTCGTTTTTTGCTATCTTGTCCAGGTTTTTTAGTATTGTGTCTCGTAGTTCATGTTTGTTTCTTGTGCTATTTCTAGTGTGCTCCTCCGCTTATTCCTCCTAGTACGAGTTTTGTTGCCGTGTCTTTTCTTAGGTTTAGTGACGCTGTTGCTATGTAGATTGCGTTGGTTAAGGCTTCGTAGTACTCATCGTTGCTTAGGTTTTTATTCATACGTAATCTTTTGGGTTAATTTTTTAAAAGTTTTTAAGGTCGCGTAGTTTTGCAGGGATTTTCGGATAAAGTCTTTACGAGTTCCCCTTTCTGTGAATACATCAAGAAGCATGTGTGATGGGCCAACTAAAATTCTCCCCAATCAATGTTGCCAAAATTTGAGCATTAAATAATACACCATATAGTGAACTCACCCCGCCCTTACGGACGGGGCTTCCTGATTCACGGCTCCACCTTGCCAGTACCGATACCGGTAGAGGGCGGAACTCCACATCTAAGGGTCGCACCGACCCCGATCTACGTAAGATGTTCAGGGAGGCGTTGTAATCGCGGTCAGTCACCCAACCGCATCGTGGACAGGAAAAGATCCTATCGGAGGGTTAGGTCTTCCCTCACGTAACCGCATTTGGCGCAGGTTTTGGACGTGTAGGGTGGGTCCACAAGGAGGAGTGCCTTACCGTGCTTCTCCATCTGGTACTTCAAGGTGTTCTTCAGCTCGCGGAAGGAGACGTCGTGGAGCCTCAACTTCCTGGGGGACTTGTCCACGAGCTTCTTGACTTGTATGTCCTCCATAACGAGGACGTCGTAGTTCCTTGCGAAGTGTTTACCTAACCTCATGTAGAGATCTTTCCTCAGGTTCTTGAGGTGCTCGTATGCCTTGGCTAACTTGATCTTTGCTTTGAACCAGTTCTTGGAGAGGAACTGCTTCCTGGACAGGATTCGGTGTAGGTGCCTCACCTTCCATAACGCCTTCTCGTAAGGCTTCAGGTTGGGGAAGTACTCCCCATCGGAAGTCATGATGAGGGTCTTGATGCCCACGTCTAGTACCGTGATCTTGTTAACCTTAGGTAGCTTGGGGAACTCGTAATCGACCACGAAGGAGATGTAGACCCTCTCGGAGGGGTCAACTTCACGATTACCCTCTTTACCTTATCGAGGGGGAAGTCCCTGTGCACGAGGACCTTGAAGACTCCCAAGTGGGAGAGGCTCAACTTCATCAACTCCTTGGGGTGGCCCTCGCTTCTTTACTATTCTTCCTGATTATCTTCACGCTCAGACTTTCCATCCGCTCTGATAGACCAGGGAAGAGTACTTGTGGGGCTTCTCCTTGGGGAAACGCGCTAATCCATTGAAGAACCCCTCCCTAGCCTCGTAGAAGCGATCCGCAACGTTCTGAGTATGAGAGTGCATTTGTTGATACTCCCCGTCCTGCTTCCTCAGGTCCAAGGCGAGTTGCCTCAACTGGGTTTGATTCAGACCTTTCCCATCTCTTTGGTAGAAATAGGAGTCTGCCCAACGCAGGGTGTTTTACACCTCACACGCCATCCTCAACTGGGCCTTTAACGCCCTCAACGTTTGAGAATTTGTGTAAGCTCGAAACCTGAATCCTACGTCAGGCATTAGGAGATTTTTGAAGGGCCGATATTTAAATATGAGGGCTATCCATCCCTCCCTGACGGAAGGGGTCTTCCGCCCCCTTTGAACCCCCTATGAAGATAAAACCCAAAAAACACTCCTGGGCAAAGTATGGGTTAGGGGAGTCCTAACGGGAACTTGCCCACGCCTAGTTAAAACCTCCCTATGCCCCAGTTTATCAATAACACTATTACCCAAAACACTTATAAAAGATGACACTAACAAAGAAAAATAAAAACTACTAAAAACAAAAGAACTAACCAAAACCAACAAACCAACAGAAAACACAAAATGAGTTCTAAGCTTCATCAGAACCTCCTCAAAGCATCTAACAAACTTTTTAGTAATTCTACTTCTGCTTTAACTTCATTTTCCAAGGATTTCTTCAAAGGAAGTACTCTATTTGTTTTGAATTTCAAATGCAGTCCAGTATTATCACCAATTGGATATAACCATACAGAAATCTTATCCATCCTTTAACAGTGCAAATATTCGTCATCGTCAAAGAGTTACATAAAAGTGTTATAGACATTAACTAAAGAGAACTAAATGTTTATTAAATTCTTAGAAACAAATGAAAGTGAAGGATTATCGAATCTTGCAAAGAAGATTAACTTTCATAAGATTACGTAATAATGCCGGAATAGATGAATTTTTAAATGTAGGTTGCTATGCTATTTGCTAATATACTAGACTAAACGCAACATCTACGATTCTATTTGAATATAAATTGTTAAAATTTCTAATGGAATTCTAATCATTAAAATTTCTATTTTTTAACTTTTTCTCTAATTCACTTAAAGTTTCTGAATCCGATACCTCTATGACAATAATTTTATAAGGAAAAGAACATTTTATATATATATTACAATAGACCTTTCCAGTTTCTTAGTAGCGAAGAAAGCTAGACCTAAGCCAGTAGTGAATCTGCCATATATAATTTCTCCAATAGATAGACCGCCTAGCCTCATCTTTGGATATATTTGTTCTTTCTCGGTATCATCTAATTCTTTAACGTAAGCTACTCTCTCTATGCAATTAAACGGAATCTTTAGACTTCCCTTTAATGCTGCAATTTTCTCAAAGCCTCTAAGCTTTATGATTAAATTCTCTCCTTTAATACATATTTGAACCATATAACTTCACCGTAAGAGTGTTTCGTCTTTCAATACACGAGGTAAAAGTATTAATAAAATTAGCGTTAAAATTGCTGAAAATATTGAAGTATAGGAAGCTAACTCCATAGGATCTATCTGGGGCTCAATATTTAATACTATAAATGGTATTAGTACTGGAAGAAGTGAAATCGTTGATAATAAGTTCTGCCTGGAGTAAGTCCAGTCCTAACACGACCTAGAGAAGGGGATATAGTTATGAGTAATAAGCTAATAAGGACTGCTGGAAAAGTAAGTGAAGGTATAAGTATTGTAACGAGCTCTAAATAGTAAATGCCAAAGCTATTAAGGTATCCCATAAGATATAGTGATAATAGTGATATTCCAGATGTGATTGTTATAACTAATCCCTCAACAATTAAGGATGCTAATAATGTGTAAATTAAAAGTGAAATAATAATATCTCTATGTGACACTGGCGATGAGAGTAGAACTTCAAATACTCCCTCATTACGATCCTCACTAAATGTACCAGATATGGTGCCCGAGGCTACAAAGGCAGCTATAATAGCGGCTAAAAAAGGCGTAAAAATAGCTGCGGCCACAACTCCTAAAGCATCCTTAGGGAGGACATGGTTATGGATATTAAGCATTCTAATAGCTAAAGCTTCGAGAGCTTGACGTGTAGTAGGAGTGTAGATTTCTGGAAACAAAACGCCTACTATGACTGTTGACGATATTATTCCAATTCCGTATGCTAGAGATAATATGATCATATTTCTTATATTTATCTTAAGCCTAGTTACATAAGCTCTAACAATACCGCTCGTCATGATTTATCACTTAACTGCTCTAATACATCTTCAAGTGGATTACCAATTTCCTTAACCTCAAGTATAATAATATTATGTTTTGTAAGTTCTTTAACAATATTTCCAATTTCGTCTTCTGACTTGACTTCAGCTATCCATAATCCACTGTCTTGATAAGTATCATAACCCATAGAGTTTAAGATAGTGACGGGATTTCCACGTACCTTTAAACCAACTTTTATTCTTCCGATAAAATGTCTTAAATCCTCAAGAGAGCCTTTAAATACTACTCTACCATGGTTTATGATAATTACGTTTTCAGCTAGTTCTAATGCCTCATAGAGATTATGCGTAGAATAAGTTACTCCTATATTCCTGCTATGGATAAGGTCTAGGAATGATCCAGTGGATAATTTAAAACGAACGTCTGGACTGGTCTACGCTTTAGAGAGAAGCGCGCAAGGTGAGGGGAGAGTAATTGAGGAGCTAGCGAAGTATGGTAGATTCTAAATACAAACCTTTGTTATGGAACAAGAGGAGGAGTGTGTAAAGTGAGGGACATGGAAAAAGCATGTCCATACGTGTATTTTTGAAGGACGCACCCGACGTGTAATTACTTCGCTTTTCTCTCGCAATACGAGAAGACTTTCCCGGCCTTACTGATCTCTCTATCTTCTTTTCTGTCTCTCATTATGAGAGGGAAAAGGAATGCTTCCTCCATGAGAATGAAGGTAGAGGAGAGATTGCGGTAACACGAGGTGAAGGGGAAAAGAGAGCCGGTCTCAATAGACGTGCAGATCGTGGAGGACATCGAGAGAGAGCCTAAATCGTCGTATTTAAAGCGGGTTGTTCACGGCTAACACAGTGCATATATATTTTTTATGTTTTGCTTGTATAACAATATTGATTGGTCGTGTCTACACGGTCTATCCTATCTGAAATAGCGCAAGGAATAGAAAACGCAATATCGAATGCGGGGAGGGCCAAGAATGTAGGGACTGGGGTTTCGTCGAGGACAGAACAAGACGTAGAGAACGTCGCGAACACGTTAGAGTGTACCGTGAAGGGAGAAAAGGGCTGTCCGCATTACCCCGCGTTGGGGATAGCCGATGCTCTGTACAAGGAGGACAAACGCCCTACTGACATATTCCAGCTCTTCAGGCACGGCGTGATCATCGAGAGCGCCGAGGGTAACTACTACTACGTGGGAGGGGCTTCCCCTTACTGGGATGGGAAGGACTTCCTCGCCGTGCAAGGAGGAGCATGCTTCCTTGTGAAGGGCGAGAACGTGGTCAAGTCGATGAGGAAAGCAAACATAGTTGTGGTCAGGCTGAAGAGGGGTCATCTCGGTCGTGGAATTGAGGAGCATTGGCAACAGCCTAACCCGCCCGAGGGTTGCAGCACTCCCGTCATAGGTTGGTTCGAGACAGCAGCTGAGAACAGCAGGGACGCGGGAGGGGTCATGCCTAACTACCTACCTTACTTCACTGGTCTTCCATTCTATGCTTTAGAAGTTCCAGGTGTTCTTGTAGACGTATCAGACGATAAATTGAGCGCAACCGCCTTGAAGGAGAGTTTGAAGTTAACCTCAGATCAACCGCCCGTCCCTTTCATAGTCGCCAGGACAGTCGGGACGCCGTTCCAGCAGAAGAACCCTAACGCGGTGATAAACGGTATGATGGCGGTCGCCGTGCTTGACAGCCAGCTTCAGGAGAAGCTTTGCAACCTCTTCATTACACAGGATGACTCGATCTGCAATAGCCTGAGCACTGTGAAAGGGTTCAGCGATGCCCTCATAGGCGCCCCGGTATTCACAGCGTACTCCTGCCTCTCCGGTTGCAAGGAGCCCGGGATAGTGGGGCTCGTGGCGAGCGCGACGCAGTTAGCCGGGCCCGTGGTCTCCCTGGTGTTGGTACCTCTCCCTACCGCTTACACCGACCAAGCCTTCGAGCAACTCGCCTCCGCCCTGGGGGTCCAAGACGTCTTCAACGAGAGCGTGAGGGCGCTGGAGAAGGTCAACGGTGTCATCCTTTCCCTCCATGATAAGTATAACGTGAGCTATACCTTTGCCTCAGCCGTGATGGACTACGTGGAATGGGACAGTGAGGAGCAGATGATGACAGACGCCAAACCCTACGTGGAGAACTACCACAAGTTGGTGGAGACGCTCAGGGCCCACGTGGAGAGAGAAGGAGACCCGTCCCGTGCTGACAGGATAGAGAGGTGCGCCGAGATTACCTTCTACGAGGACTACGACTGTTGGGAATATGACGCCTTGGAATGCGTAGATAGCACCAATGACTCCTGGTGGAGGTAGATGATGGTGGAGGTAGATGATGGTGGAGGTAGGAAAGAACAAGGTATACAGGCCCGACGCGTTCCATTCCGAGCACTACCCCGTGGATCGATCCAATTATCGGCGCCGGAGTGGAACCGTGTTTTTTAAATAAACATTCAATTAGGACAAATGTCGGCTATCTTAACATCCGGATTGAAGAGATCGTAACTCAAAGACAAAACGTCTTTGATGGTCGTAGCATTCATAACCACAATATTTTTATGTTTTTACCTCAAAACTTAAAATGATGAAACGTGTCAATATCGTCTATTCTATCTGAAATAGCGCAAGGAATAGAAAAAGCGATATCGGACGCAGCGTCTGAGGTAGGGCAGGCTTTGTCGGACGCGGTGGGGGCAGCGTCTGCAGTGGGGTCGGAGATAAGCCAGGACATAGAGAACATCACGAACACCTTGGGGTGCACAGTGCAGGGGATGAAGGACAGCGGTTACACGTACTACCCCGCGTTAGGTATCGTAAACAGGGCGATAAAAAACGCCAATATAAACGGTAAAGTAGAGCCTGTCAGCAACATATTCCAGCTCTTCAGGCACGGCGTGATCATCGAGAGCGCCGAGGGTAACTACTACTACGTGGGAGGGGCTTCCCCTTACTGGGGAGCCGGGAAGGACTTCTTCGCCCTGCAAGGGGGAGCGTGCTTCTTCATAAGCGACAGCAGTATCCCCACGCTGATGAGGAAAGCGAACATCATTGTGGTAAGGTTGAAGAGGAGGAAGTTGACGAGCGCGCCTTGGCAACAGCCTAACCCGCCCGAGGGTTGCAGCACTCCCGTCATAGGTTGGTTCGAGACAGCAGCTGAGAACAGCAGGGACGCGGGAGGGGTCATGCCTAACTACCTACCTTACTACACCAGTCTTCCATTCCATGCTTTAAAAGTTCCAGGTATTCTTGTAGGCATATCAGGCGATAAATTGAGCGCAACCGCCTTGAAGGAGAGTTTGAAGTTAACCTCAGATCAACCGCCCGTCCCTTTCATAGTCGCCAGGACAGTCGGGACGCCGTTCCAGCAGAAGAACCCTAACGCGGTGATAAACGGTATGATGGCGGTCGCCGTGCTTGACAGCCAGCTTCAGGAGAAGCTTTGCAACCTCTTCATTACACAGGATGACTCGATCTGCAATAGCCTGAGCACTGTGAAAGGGTTCAGCGATGCCCTCATAGGCGCCCCGGTATTCACAGCGTACTCCTGCCTCTCCGGTTGCAAGGAGCCCGGGATAGTGGGGCTCGTGGCGAGCGCGACGCAGTTAGCCGGGCCCGTGGTCTCCCTGGTGTTGGTACCTCTCCCTACCGCTTACACCGACCAAGCCTTCGAGCAACTCGCCTCCGCCCTGGGGGTCCAAGACGTCTTCAACGAGAGCGTGAGGGCGCTAGGGAACGCGAGGGAAGTCATCATCTCCCTCCAAAGCACGTACCACATAAGCCAGACACTGGCATCAGCCATAGTGGACCACTTGGACTGGAACGACCGTGAGCAGATGATGACAGACGCCAAACCCTACGTGGAGAACTACCACAAGGTGGTGGAGGCCATCAGATCCCTGGTGGAGAAGAGCGGTGAAATGTTCCTCGTAGGGAGGATACAGGAGTGTGTCGAGAGCACGGTAGATGAGGACTACGAGACCTGGTTGGACGAAGCGACTGACTGCGTTTACTCCGATGTTGACAGACGTTCTATCACGTACTGACCTGTAGGACCTGCTCGATCAAGCAGGGCCCTCTGGACTCGGGGCCACTGCGCCTGCGGGCGGGGAACCCGCATGTTGTAGACCCTGCGACAGAACCGGGAGGTGTGTTGTGAACACTTAAATTCTAGATCTTGACTCCTCTCAGCGTGCATTGATTTCTAAAGATCCGGGCTGAGGTAATGATGGAGAGGGGCTAGTCCAAGGTGGTGGAGGCCACTCTGTCAAGCCCCTTCATGTCCGAGTACAGCTCTATCACGTCCTTCATGGCGATGCCCAGCGTGAACGCCTCGGGTAGGGTGGTGAAGGTCACCACTAACGGGGTGGAGCCATTAGCTAATGCGGGGGGGGGGTAAGAACTCCAACACGAGGGCAAACACGTGACCAGTTGACGTCGACAAGGCGTACGATTCCAACGATACAAAACGAGAGTCCGGATGCTGACCCAGGTTGCTCCCCCGTCGAGGTGAACCTCGACGTGTGACCCGCGAGTTCAGTACGTTTACGACAGCTGAGAGAAAGGATCAGGGCGAGGTGGCTCACTGAGCCCCCTTTCTCCGGGATCTTCTGTGAGTCCCTGAGAGGGAAGTCCTTTACCCCGTCAAGAACGCTTCCACTCGGGTTTTACGCTTGGGCGGCCGCAACGCCAACTTGGTGGTAAGCAAAGCCCGGAATCAGGACCTAGCCAAGGCAGACAGAATTATCGAAGAACTTCTCTTATGTTGCATTATTCATGTTTCATTATTTATCGGAAATAATTTAAAGAGATACACTAAGCACGTACCAGACTCGAAAGTTTTAAAAGTAGTTTTGGTATTCAACTAACGCGTAAAGGATATCTTTAATAAGTTCTATCGTATTATGGAAGTTTTTAAAAAAGCTTGGCCAAAACAAGAAAAATTTTGGGGTGAAAAAGATGAATGAAAGAGGACTCGTCATAGAAAAAGAGTTTTCATTACGACTTAATGAGTTAGACCCGATATTTCCACAACGAGCTAGATAGGGATAATCCTGGGAAAGGGACGTAACGATGTGTTTACAGGCGTCCGGGTAGGACCACCTTAGCAAGGGAAGGGAGTCTATAGGATCGTGGGCCCGTGATCTCCAAGGTTCTAAGGCTGACCTACTCCACGCCCTGAGGGTTTCCCGAGGCCTTGAGTACACCTTTTTACGGGTGCTACTCCGTTATGAAGGATCGGGAAGGGGAGAGGCCTCCTCATCGCGAGCTGTTATGACATTAAGACGTTGATGCCTTAAGACGTTGAGGGCACAGCTAAGGTCGAAGCGGAGCCTATGCTTGATGGGCAGCCCGCGACCCCCTTGGGTGTCCCATGACTTGTACGCTTATCACACGAGAGTATAGCTTTCAACTCCGTATGGGTGCTACATTCCACGCAATAAGAACATCGGTATTTCACCCTTAGATAACAAGGTAACGTCTTTGGGATAGCCCCTATGAGACCTCTCTGCTTTTACCTCGATTTTCAGACCTCCTACAACGATGTCGATTTCAAAGTCGTTCTTGAAGTAGAACACCTCACCGTACTTTCTGAACAAGTGCTCTTGGACAACGTGTTCTAATATCGCGTCGTCTCTCAACTGCCTGTGGAGCCACTTGGCCAAAGTACGGTAAATGAAGGGGTCTCTGAAGAACACTTTCTTTTCTTTCCTATACACTACCTCGTTTCCCACCTTGTAATATGCGATTGGATCATGAACAAGTCCTTAAGGAACTCAATGTATTCCTCCACGGTGACGTGGGAAATCCCTACGTCGTTTGCTACTGAATTAAAAGAGAGGGCTGATGGGATTTTAGTCATAATAGACCTCAAGACCTCTTGTACTTTCTTTAGGTCCTTACCACCCTTATATACTTCTGAGGTTATCCCGTCTATCAACGCTTCCTCCGCGTCGCTGTGGCAGTTTATCGACTTAGGGAAACCCCCCTTCTTGGTGTATTCCTCGAAGAGTGCCGAGGATAGGGCCGAATCGCTCAGGACTTCTTCTCTCTTGTATCCGTGAACTTCTACGAACTGAGGGAAAGACAGGGGTAGCACCGAAATTTCCTTACCGTAACCCTTCCTCCCTGGGAACCTTTCGACCGACTTGGTGATTCCTAAGGAAGAAGAACCGCTAACGATTATTACGTCTGTAGAGAGTTCTCCCTTGTCTATGTAATATTTGATGATCTTCCACCAGTCCTCTAGGGGAGTTACCTCGTCAAGGATCAGGACCGCACTCTTGACTCCTCTCCTCCTTTTCTCCTTAACGTACTCCGCCATTATCTCCCTTCCTGTAAAGAGGCTATATAGTCGAAGTCTAAGTAAAATATTGAGGTGGAGTCCTTCCCCTTCTCCAATAGTCCCTTCACAAGTATCTTCAGCCCAGTAGTCTTACCAGCTTGGCACCGTACACGAAGTTCAAGCTGAAAGGTTTCATTGAGACTTCATCTATCCAGCTAAGTCTCCACTTAATCTTTTGGCTCTCCCATCGGATAAGTGAATCCCTCCAATCTCTGCTATACCACCAAGGGTTTAAATCGCTGAATTCCTCCACTAGTCTATTAACAACAGATATTTAAACCTTTGATAGTTGAATAACAAGATTGTAAACATAAATTAAATGTAAGTATACTTAATATTAATTAAATTCATGTAATCTATAAGTTTTACAAGAAGTATTTACTTGAAAATACTTGGAAATGCGGTTTAGAAGGTCGTTTTAAGAGTGACCTAATTATGACGTTCAATAATCTCTTTTTAGGAACCTCTAAGTAGGTTACCGTGGAGTCAAACTATGTCTCTAAATATTTAGTATTTATGAGAAAATTGTTGCAGTTTATAATTATTTTAAGAAGGTCTCATGGACATTCATGATCGTTTTTGTTGTAAATAAAGCAAAATAAATAGAATTAAATGAAATTTTTATACTATAAGGATTCGCATCTACAATTTAATCTATTATAAAAAAATTACTAAATTTTTAGTAATTTATACAAATTTTGATACAGGAGCTTTCTTAGTAGATTTTTGTATAAAGGGACGTAGTGATTTCTAGACGCAGGATCGCTTGTTTTTTAACCGGGATATTTTTGTTTAGCACTGCCAGCTCTATTTATGTATATTTATTTAGATATTCTAATTATTTTAATATATAGATTCGTTTTCAAGAAAGGTCTTAGACCTGTCATGACAGAGTTACCGTTACTGATCCAGAGGAAGCTACATCGCGGTTGACCATAAAGGATATTTAAGACTTTATATTCTCTGCATCAAAACAATAGCGTGATCGACTAAACCCGTTAACCGTTATTGCTCATTTCCTTATCTAAGGTTTAACATCTTTAATTTCCTTGCGTCCTAGATTAATCTTCGGGTTTGTTTCGGAGAGTTTAAACGAGAGCCCCCTGTGATCCTCGTCTTTAGACATCCTTAGATGTTTGATTAGTCCATCATAAGTTGCCTTCTTACAGCATACCGGACATTCTTTCACAGACTTCTTTAAGTGTATTAAGGTCTCTCTTGGACTTGAATTCCTTGTCACAATAAGGTAAAGGACACTTTGACATTGCTCTTTTTTTAAGAACCCTATACAGTATAAAAGAAAACTGTTTAAAAAATTTTCTTTTCCAGATTACTTAATTGATCGGCTCATTTTACGTGTATTATGCGTCGACTATTGCAGTCCCTTTTTTTAAAAAAATACACCAAGCTTAAGTAAAGCTTAAATTACTGTTTTTCTAGGACAGTCTATGTCAGCTAAAGCAAAACTTGTTATATTGAGCCTTGTTGTGATGCTTCTCTTCTCCTGGTTTGTAATTTTTGAGAATAACTCCGGCGTCACGGGGACTAAGCATGTCACGGGGACGAAGCACACAAACCGAATTGAGGCATTTGCAGTATACTACGGCACGGTGAATCAAAGCGTCATAGGTTGGCTTAACAACTTCTCCTTAGTTATCATCGACCCCACTCAGGTCAACTCCACCGTCTTATCCCAAATTCACGGAGAGAAAATAGCTTACTTAGACCTCGGAGAGTTCGCCAACATGTCTTTGGGGCCGTGTTCCCTTTCGTCCAACGTAACAATAGGGTACGATACTCAGTGGAACCAGTCCGTGGTCAACGTATCGTCGCCTGCCTGGGAGGAGTACATTGAATGTCAAGTGAAATACGTCATGTCAATGGGCTTTCAAGGGGTCATGTTCGACGACGTCGACGTCGCTGAACAGTACCCGGGGACTGAGCAGGGTATGATCAGTGTGATACACTGGGTTAGAGAGGAGTACCCCAACGCCACTATAGGGGTTAACAGGGGGTTCTACGTGTTACATAACATCTCAAGTTTCATTAACTTCGTTCTCTTTGAGGATTACGGGACACAAGTGGTTTCGCCAAATAACATTTCCTTCAATAACTTCACCCAAGTGAAGAACCTCACAGCGTACGTGGAGAGCTACAACGTGAGCGTACTGGCATTCGGCTACGCGGTTCATCCTCATGACGCTTTCTACAACGAGGTAAAGGAACTAGCCAAAGAGGAGTCAGTACCCAGTTTCGTGACCAACTGGAACGTAACTGCAACTTGGCCACAGTGATGCAGAGCGAGAACTTGTTACTCGAAACCGTAGGTAGATGAAAAGGATGTGAGAGGGAAAACCGCGACGGGGAGATTTAGGTTTCCTTTTAAGTTCTCATCTTGAGCTACTTATACGAGCGTTACTTCCCGTTGACTTTCGCATGTTTTACCGTGTATTTATCTCTCCACACCTCTGCACTGTAAGACATCCAGCGTGGCATTGAGGAAAGAAGTCCTTAACTGCAATAGGGGAAGTTCCTTTACATCTAGAGAAAGAGAAGTGGGGACTTACCTTGATTATTCTCGTAATGCATTTAAATAGTGATTTAATGATTTTTCCTTGAATTAGAGACACATGTTTTTAAAATTTAAAATAATAAACACACCGCGTCACTTCTTGATATAGAGGTCATCACACGCACGTGTCCAACAGACGCCGTTTTGAGGAGATGAGGAACTTGAAGGACAGAACTATCTGGAGGCTAAAACACGTAATTTAGATTCCAAACGCTCATGTCCCACATGCTCTCATCTCAGCAATGACAACGGAGTCGAGGAAAATCAGTTAACGTGGGAAGGAAACTCTCCCTCGGAGTTTCAAGGCATTTCACTAGACTTGGATCAACAAGCCCTGAAATGAAGTCACCCATGTTAGTCTTATCGACATAAAGTGTGTTTGACTTTTTTCGTTGCGACATGTGGCTGATCTC
Source organism: Sulfuracidifex tepidarius (assembly GCF_008326425.1). NCBI lineage: Archaea > Thermoproteati > Thermoproteota > Thermoprotei > Sulfolobales > Sulfolobaceae > Sulfuracidifex > Sulfuracidifex tepidarius. Next base: position 901,071 of record NZ_AP018929.1, on the reverse strand, counting down.
CGCAAACTGTTCCATATCCCGAGGCATTTCCTGTTCACTGTGCACTGCCTCTCCGATTTGAGTTAATTCACTTGTCTAAGGAGCTATCTCTACTCGCGGTGTATGAGAACGATTAGCTCCGCGCCTTTAAGTCTGCTTTAGCTACGTGTATGGGCAAGGTGGATAGAACCTCTTGTCTCCACCCAGGGGATGGGTGGTAAAGGCGTGGGATTCGATAGACCTACATACCATGGTCGTCCATGACGGGAAGCGATAAGGTCACGGATGCCCGAGGGATGACTTCTCCCTCGGTAATGTTATTGACGCTCTTGAAAAGGGGGATGAAACTCAAGAGACCTCAACCCTTCCTGTGTAGTGCCCGACTTCTGGTGCAATTCATGGAAAAGGCGAAATTCGAGAGACCTTGACCTTCTATACCCGGGGTTCCACGTCTCATAAGGCCCGTTTACCCCATCTTATGCTCAGGCAAAGGTAAAGGGCCATCGCTTTAGCTGTCTTTATACCCGTTCTGATGTCGGAACAGTGAACGAGACCAAAGCCCAGCGCTCCGAGCACACCAGAAGTCGGACGGCGCCGGGCAAGTAAGCGCTCCGTAGGTCCTACCTGCAGACTGGACATCGAATAGGCATGTAAAGCCCGATCGCGATTGCGTCACCTAGCCCCAAAGACGTAGAGCACGCCTGTTGAAGAAGACGCTTTCAAGCCAGAAGAGTTAATAAACCAACTAGGCTATATGATAACATGATTTCTAATTCCTTTCTCACCAAGTTCAAGGAGGTCTGGGCGATAAGCCACGCCATGAGGTTAATGGGTTGGGACATTGAGACCTACATGCCACCAGAGGGCATATCTTATAGGGCTGAAGAAATGGCGACCCTCAACTCCATGAGGAGGAAGAAGCTACTGGAAATCAAGGCGGACGTGGAGCACCTCGAGCCAAGGGACGACATGGAGGCGGGAATTAAGAGGGTACTCTGGAGGGAGATAAGGTATATAGATTCCGTTCCAGAGGAAGTAGATGCGGAGATCAACAAGCTCTCAGCAGAGTCCGCAGTGGTCTGGAGGGACGCTAGGGTAAAGAACGACTTCTCTTCCTTCAAGCCCTACTTGGATAGGATGGTGGAACTCAAGGTAAAGGTGGCGCAACTTCTAGGCTACAATGACCACCCTTACAGCTCCCTCCTCGACCTTTACGAAGAGGGTTTGACCGTTAATGAGGCGGACGGCATTTTCGGTTCTCTTCTCCCTGACCTCAAGAGGGTGCTTCAAAAAGTGGAGGCAGAGGGGAGGTTTAACTCTCCTAGCGGGCTGGAGGACGAGCCGTATCCTAGGGAAATCATGGAGGGGGTAGTGAACGAGATAGCCTACGACGTATTGAGGATGCCGAGAGGTAAGTTCAGGATAGATTCGTCCCCACACCCCTTCACCACTGGAATAAACAGGCACGACGTTAGGATAACCGTGAGGTACGAGGGTTTCGACTTCAAGAGGGCCCTCTACTCCCTGATCCACGAGTCCGGTCACGCAATTTATGAGCTCCAGATGGACGAGTCTTTGGAGTTCACGCCTCTCGCTCAGGCACCTTCCTTCGGTGTTCACGAGTCCCAGTCCAGGTTATGGGAGAACAACATAGGCAGGAGCAAGGGCTTCGTGGGACTAATCTACCCAAGGCTGAAGCCCCTAGTGAAGGGGAAAAGCGTGGAGGAGGTCTACAGATATCTGAACGCCGTGAGGCCGCAACCCATAAGGGTAGACGCGGACGAGCTCACCTACAACTTCCACATAGCAGTTAGGTACTTCGCCGAGAAGAAGCTAATAGACGGGTCATTGGGTGTCAGCGAGCTGCCGGAGTTCTTCGACGACATGTTAGAGGAGTACTTGGGAGTGAGGCCTAAGAGCTACTCTGACGGAGTCCTACAGGACATCCATTGGAGCCACGGGTCCTTCGGATACTTCCCTTCATATACTGTAGGAAACATCGTGGCTGCCGTGATTTACCACCACATGGACTTTGAAGACGACGTGATCAGGGGAGGTAAGCTGGAAGTAGTTAAGGACTGGTTAAGGGAGAAGGTACATAAGTTCGGCGCCACCTACCCGCCCAAGGAACTACTCAAGAGGTCCTTCGGCGAGGACTATAACCCGACGAGGTTGGTGGATTACTTGGAGAGGAAATATGTGGGAACAGAGTAGGGATATTCTGATCCGATCCAGTCTCTTTATTACAAAAATTCTTGCATTTACTTGCCGTTTTTGGTCTTATGTGTAACTTCTGGAACTCCCCTCAGGAGAAAGGGAGGAGAAGGGACAGGATGAGAGGATTCCTCTCGAAACATCACGGTTAAGACTATCGCGGTGGAGTCTTCGTTTCGAATCACGATCTTGCGATCCTTGGGTAGGTAGGAGCAAACGTCACAGATGAAGCGGGCAAATGCGGGATACCATTCTCTGTACCATTGCACACTAGGTAGGACAGAGTCTCAGGACGCATTATCTGGGTGTTCTTCTCGTGAAGCGTAGCATAATGGGCGAGCTACGGGGGTATCGAGGGTATGATTCGAGACCTAACTTTCTTTCCCCTTATAAAGAACTAAGGTTCGCACGTCGGATGCACGTTACTTTCTTTCATTCTACGTCTAAGAAATATTAAATTATTTACACTAGTGAGGCGGTTGTAATGAAAAGACAAGTTAATCTGAGCCATGCAATTTAGATATTTATGCGGTTCTCCCTTCTCTATTAATGTTAGAGATATAACCGTTCTTGCCTAAAAAGTGTTTTAACTGTCCTGAGAGTATCATGTATTTAGAGCCAAAATGGCGGGCAAGAAGAACAAGACTCAGAAGAAAGACCAAGCTCAGGGCCAGAAACAGTAAGGTATAGAAATCACATATCAAGTTGAAAAGTGAAGATTGTTTTTTAATAATTAATTTCATCAAGGGGTCTCCTGACCTTTAACGTTGGAGGAAATGATTTACGGGATTCCTTATCGAAAGCCCTTAACTCCCTCTCGTGCGGGAAAGAGACGCGGAACTCCGTAGAGTAGGTGGGGGAGACGTACACTCGGGGAGATGTGGACAACACGGATTTTGAAACGTCAAGCGCATTAATAAAACCGTTAGTAAAAATTTAACTAAAACCGTTATTTTTTAGATGTTTGACGCGTGTGGTTCATTATTTACTAGCAATCGTGGTGGTAAAACGATTTCGGATCTCAGTTTATACTCAATCAGACCTTAAAAGACAAGATCTATATTTCAGATCTGTACTATCTTGAGACCTCAACGTTCGCCGTAAAGAGTTACTTCAATGTTCAAAGGAGCTAATGGTCTAACACCAAGCGTGAGGTAGCGCTGTGAGCCTTGAACGTCGACGCAGAATGTTTCTTGCCCTTTAACACCTGATGAAGTATAGTGTAGGTTAATTCACTGATGAGTTGTCAGAGGAAAAGCCTGACGTACGCACAGGGGGACTCAAAGGTTCTAGTCTCAGTCCACGTGATACAGTGGAGAAAAATCTGTATTGACTCAATATTTTGAGAATTATGATTTAGAGACGGGGCGCTAACACAGGAAGCTACGTTGCTTTCAGTTAATTACTAGAAACTAAAATATATTAAATATAGACTTGATACTACTTGAAAAATTTTTGCTTAAGGTTACACTTCCTTGAATTTTGAAAGACAGAGCGAGTGCACAACGATCTCTCATCAGCGATTATCTACGCCTAACGTATTGGCGATAGTTTCCTTGCTTTTCAAAGTCTAAGGAAAAGGTTAAATACGTAGAATGAAAACTTTCTAAACCTAATATCACAAAATATATAACCAATAGCTCTAATGTTAATGCTGGTAATATCATGGAGACGCGAAAATGTTGGAAGACAGGAAAATGTATGAAAGTAAAGGCGTTAACAGAACGGAAATTTTTTATTTACATAGCTACAAATATAATGAAAGCTCCATGCGGGCGAGGTAAATTATGAGCCACAAAGGTATGTTATGGGGGAAGAAGGGCCTCTCTTACGTCCTCCTTGCCATGACAGTCGCAGCTTCATTCCTCGGCGTAGTGTACTTCCTGTTCTCTCCAATCCTAGTTGGTTTCTACCACACCGACAACGGTGAGGTAGAGTACTTCCTCAACAGGATGGGAGACCCTTCATTCCTAGTGAAGACATATGTGTCAGGAACCCAGGAACCCACCATAGTAAGCGTCTTCGTCAACTTGCCCAACAAGGTGGTGGAGCTGGAGACCAGGAGGACTGACGAGCTCACTATCCCTTTCAGTGAGGTTTCGCCATACATTAAAGCTTGGGAGGGCAAGGAAGGTAACACTTCGCTCCTCGTGATAGCGTCGTACGTGAAGTCAGGTCACATGTACTACTCGGCTGAGGAGGTGGATTACAACCCTCGGTGGGTTTTCCACGGCTACCCCATCCAAGTGGTGAGCACGATCAACGTTGTACCGAGGGAAGTGCACGTGGACTACTCTTACCTCCACTCATTGGAGGACGAGTTGGACAAGAAGGTTGACGCGACGCCACGTATTTATTGCCCGGGATGCGGAGGAGGTTCAGGCAAACTGGACAACTACGTGATTAACGTCACTCCATTCAACGGAAGTGCTCCGTGTTACGCTGATGGGTACCCTCCGTCAGATTACCGCCCGAGCTATAAGGGTATCGTAATTCACGACTTGGAAGTCCCCATGAGCTGGCTGACCATCTCCAACAACGTAGCTCACCGCGACGACTACAGTTCAATATACTTATCTTCAGCTTTGACTGGTAAAGTAGGATGGGAGGCCGTGAGCAACTCCTCAAACTATGGAGGCCCGTACATAGGTACGTCTTACAGCGCTAACGTGAACTGGTTTGGGTTCTCTAGTTATTACTATTCTTTCCTGCATAAGTTATTCTCACCTACTATGTACACTTACTACAACGCTACTGTGGCCGTGGTGCAATACTGCGTCTCTACAATAGCGTGCCCGGTCGTCTCTTCAAAGGCACATCAAGCAGGCTCCTTCCTGAACGTACCAGAAGCTAACGTGACAGTGACGGAGGTACTTTACGCTAATCCATCATACCGTGACGTAGGAGGAGCAGTGGAGGAGACCACATCCTTCACGTGCGTGGAATATCACACACCTGAAGGTACAGACAAGTCGTTCATCGAGGGAAACGGTACCCCAACTATGCTGTACCAAGTAGAGGGTACCCACGTATCTTTCTCCCATTACGGGGAGGTGAGGTGGAAGGACGGTGACATAAACTACGAAAGCTCAAGAATCTTCGCTAGATCAGGAAATACGTGGGCAACTTATACGACATCTACGTACGTCCACGTCAATAACCCATACGAAATACCAACCGATATTTTGGCTGCAGCTACGACCATAGCTATTTCATTAAGTACCTTTGGGCTAGCTGGGCTCGTCGAGGGTCTAATATCTACAGCTATTATAGACGCTATATCAATTCAACTTCCCAACAATGTGCAATATTACAACGCAAATGACCAGTTAGTCATGTCTGTTAATGGCACTGGGCATGTCTACTTGAGCTACGAGAATTACTCGACTGTTAAACACGTTCCCAGTTTCGGATTCGTGATGAACTACACCAGCTACTACGGTGAGTGAGGTGAACCTGAGGTTATTCTCTATCCTTTACGTGGCTTACTTCCTGTCCATCTTCGCTTATCTCGATGTCTCGTCTTTCCTTACCACTTCCTCGTTTTATACTCCTTCCTTCATGGTTTACGACCCAGGGAACTTGGACGTGGCACGTCTCATTTTCACTGCGATCCTCTTGGTTCTCTTCCTCTCCCTTTGGGACAAGAACGTGGTTTACCTTACTTTAGGGTTTGTTGTTACCCGTGTCATTTTCCTGTTCTATCCCGCTCTACTAGTCTCACTCATTTCGTCCCTGTTCCTCTCTGGGATCTACCTAGCCTTGGCGTTTAAGACGAGATCCTGGCTTTGGGGAGTGAGCGCACTCTCCTTCCCATTGGGAGTGTTCAACTTTTACTTCTACATACTGATTATACCTAGCATAATAGCCGCGTTCCTTTACTACAGAAGCTCACACACTGAGGAACCTTCCTTTCCAAACCGTTTCCCTGGCAGTTGAACTTTTTCTTTCCTTATATAAATAATGGATTAATATTGTTATATATTATTATAATAAGTTGTAAAACAATTAAAGTCAAACGTGCTTAACAGTGGAGTCTCATAGCTCAAGTAGACATGCCCAGTGCCATTAACAGACATGACTAACTGGTCATTTGCGTTGTAATATTGCACACTGCTAAGAGCTATAATTTGATAACGGTACGTGTAAACGTTGTAGATGTCAGACCTTCGACGAGCCCAGCTAGCCCAAACTTGACGAAATAGCTACTACCAAGCGGAAGAGTACTTCCCGTTTTCGAGCCCGAGCATGTCCTTTTACAATAGCAATGGGCAAATCAACGTTAGCTTCTTGAATTACACGAGAAAGGTTGAAACTCCTCTTCTAGGTTTCTTCGTAAACTACACCTGAAGTTTGTTATTCAGAAAAGGTTCTACTCCATTGTAAGGTACTTGGACACCTCCATCTGTAGAACACACATAGTTTAACCCTAGTGAGTCTATGTGTACACGGATTCACCGCTTGGCGCAACTGGATCACAAGAACAGAGAAGCAGAGGAAGTTGTGCTACATACCCATGTAAAGGTATGGTCTCTTTGCTGAGCTGTGTAAAAACTCATCTATTAATAGTGTAGTCAATTGTGGGCAGAGTGAAAAAGTGCATCGTGATATATCTCTCTAAATTGAAGAAAGTTTAAATTCTCCAGTTTTGTTCTACTCTACATGAACAAAAAGATTCCCCTCGTAATAGTTTCTCTTTTCCTTCTAAGCTTGGCAGGAGGGCTCTTCGCTTATCATTTTTCTACCCACGAACCCTCTATGTCTGTTGATGCGGAATCGGTGAAGTACATCCATGACCTTCAAGGTACGGTCATGTGGCTCGGTCCAATGATCTTGGTGGTACCGCCAGGGACTTACGCTCACGTGGGCAACATGACCCTTACCTCCTACGAAGTCACCCTCATGCTCACCAGTGGACCAGGTTTCGCGCTCGAAGTGGACAACTCCACCGAAGGTTACTTCACGGGGAAGATCCTACCTTTCGTGTTAGTATTCGCTCCGAATACGTGGTCCACAGTGAAGGTCAATTACTCCTCCTTTGACGGTAACTTCACCGGGGTCTCCACAGCGGGACAAGTATCATGGATGTACGGTGACGGCATCATGTTCTCAAACGCCTCTCCTGGTCTGTACAAGTTCGTCACGTCTACAAAGCCCTTCGGGGAACCTCCCAAGACAGTTAGCTACCCCGTGAAGCCCGCCTTCGGGTTAACCCCCGTGAACGGGGTTACTTACGAGATAAACGGGACCAAGGGTGGAGTTACCGTGGACTCTAACCTCATAGTAGTAGTTCAGCCTGGTACATACCAGAGGTTCTCCAACGGGACGGTGTTCAAGGACTATAACTTCTCGCTGGTGTACTACTCCCCCTACAACATTTCCGTCATACCCTTCCCGGATCAGTACCCCTTCCTGGCTTTCGCCTATGCGGTGAACGGTCAAGTCACCTACAACGAGTCGTCTAATAAACCTTACATCACTGTGATACTCTCACCTTCTGCTGGAGGGATGATGTGGGACTGGGGTATGGTGGACGGGCACCCAGGCTACGTAATAGACCCGCACGTTCTTGTAGGCCAAGGTAGCGACGATAACGTAGTGGTGAACCTGAACTTCAAGAGGCCCGTACCTTGGATCTTCACCCTTACCTTAGATTGATGTCATGAAGGGGACATGCATTCCTCATGTATCCTGCGGCCTTAGTCTCATAATATCAAAAGTAGACCATGTGTGGATCGTCTCTCCCGATAGTATCTTAACCCGTAATGAATTCATGGCCGTTGTCACACACAACTCTATTGTACACTGTAATAGGTGTTGGAGTATCTGCTCGTTGAGGAGACTGAAACAGAAAGATGACTCTCTGTAAAAGTCAGCCACACTCTACCCTGCCCTCCATTACCCCTTAGGTCAGACATACAGTTTACAGGAAAAGAACGAAGGAACCTTTTTACATGAATCTTATGAAAGTCGACCTCAAAATTACCTAAACTGTTCATTCTGTCTCTGCTCCAAGCACGATAAAGCGAAGCCCTCTCCTCGCACTATTACTTTCCCATTAATTTCCTGTCTCTCTTTACAAAAGATTGAAAGCCTTGCCCTTTAGGGCGGGGAGTCAGTCTCTTTCTCTTCCAGTACTTTTATAGGGATCTAAAACTCCTTGCTATAATAGCACTATCATACTAAATATATACAAAAATATAGAAGATCATATGGGACTATTTCATAATAAAGGTTCATTAATTTTTCATTTTAACTAAAAAATTTTCATTAAAGATTTTAAGCGGTCATCACAAGAAGAAATCAAGGATCTGGGGCTGGATCAGAAGACCTAAAGAGCAAAACGTTAATAACTTTTTAATAAAGACTCTTCTAAAATGAAAAGTGTTAATACCCCTTCTCCTCTACTATCCGGGAGCATTATACAAAGATAATTATTATACAAAGATAATTATTCGATTAGATTTTACTTATAAAATTATAAAAGTAAGATTTATAGTTTAAATTAATAATTTTAAGCAAGTAGTGATAATTCTTCTATCTTTCGCAGAAAGTTAAGTATAAAAATATTAAATACTTAACTATAATCATGCAGTATAAGTGGATCGCTTTGAGCAATACTACCGTGGGGATCCTAATGGCGACGATCAATGGTACCATCACTATCATTTCCCTACCCGCGATCTTCAGGGGGATAGACATAAATCCCCTGGTGTCTTTCCAATACCTTCTGTGGATCCTCATGGGTTATAATGTGGTTACAGCTACCCTTCTAGTCTCGTTCGGCAGGTTATCCGACATGTACGGTAGGGTAAGGCTTTATAATTTAGGTTTCCTTATCTTCACTATAGGGTCCATACTACTCTCCCTGACTCCGGGGAAGGGAGATACGGGTGCTTTAGAGCTCATTATTTTCAGGATTATACAAGGGATAGGTGGGGCTTTCCTCTTCGCCAACAGCGCTGCCATACTGACGGACGCCTTTCCGATCAAGGAAAGGGGAAAAGCATTAGGGATAAACCAGATAGCCGCACTCGCGGGATCTCTTGTGGGGCTGATCCTTGGCGGTATTCTATCAACAATAGACTGGAGGTTAGTGTTCCTCGTCAGCGTACCGGTGGGTATCTTCGGAACGGTATGGAGCTACACCAAACTTAAGGAGCTGAGCCAGCCACAGAGACAGGGAATTGACGTACCGGGGAACCTCACCTTCGCCTTAGGGCTTGTTCTTGTCCTCATTGCTGTTACTTACGGTCTGATGCCGTACGGTGGATCTCAAACCGGCTGGAGTAACCCGTGGGTTCTTGCGTCCATGGGCTCAGGGCTCGCACTCCTAGCTGGTTTCGTATTTGTGGAGACCAAGGTCAAGTACCCCATATTTAGGCTTAGTCTGTTCAAGATCAGGATGTTCTCGGCGGGCAACTTCGCTAGCATGTTGCGTTCCTTTGCCTACGGTGGTCTCATGATAATGTTAGTTATCTTTCTCCAGGGGATATGGCTCCCCCTTCACGGTTATAGTTACAGTGAGACTCCACTGTGGGCTGGGATATACATGATACCCCTTATGATAGGGTTCGTGTCCATGGGTCCGATAAGCGGGTGGCTCTCCGACAGGTACGGGGCAAGGCTCCTCTCGACGCTGGGCATGGTGATAGTGGGCTCAGGTTTCCTTGCTCTCTCCACCCTATCCTACGACTTCAGCTATCCAGAGTTTGCAGCCATAATTTTCTTCATGGGTATAGGAAACGGGATGTTCGCTTCCCCCAACACTGCCTCAATCATGAATAGCGTCCCCAAGGAAGTTAGGGGCTCAGCGTCGGGGATGAGGGCAACGCTTCAGAACACCGGACAGACTGCCAGTATAGCAATGTTCTTCACCATAGTGATCATCACCCTCTCTGGGGTTTTGCCTCACACGTTAGCTGCGTCACTCACTGACGCTGGGGCACCGCAGCTTGCGCCTGTGGCGTACCACATCCCCGTGACCGGGGCCTTGTTCTCCGCCTTCCTTGGATACAACCCAGTGAGGGAGATAATCTCCACGTTACCACCTTCTGTAGTCTCTACAATACCTCACAGCGTACTCTCAACTATAGAGGCGAGGGATTGGTTCCCTGATGCGATAGCACCAGCGTTCATGCAGGCTTTGCGGGTAGCGTTCTACGTTGGCGCGGCCATGTCGTTCGTAGCTGCTATAGTGTCGGCCATGAGAGGCAAGGTGGTGATAGCTGAGGAAGACAAGGTACCCGAGAGAAAGGGGGAGATTAAACAGCAATGACAAAGGATTTAGCTGTCTCTGCAACTTCCCCTTTGAAGGCTCTTTTCCTCTCCCTCACCTCTTTTTAACTTTCCTAGATGTTTTGTGGAATGCTTCAATTTTTATCAAAGTTGATGTAAAACCTACTTTTAATACAAAGGGATTTTTGTCAGTCTGACTTCCTCCCCGCCACGGCGAGGGTTCCCCTCATCGGTTCGTGTTTACATATCTCATTTGAGGGGCAGTCGAGAGGGTCAGAGAACCCCTCCTGTTGAGGTTCATGATCGCAATAACGTCACGGTCGTTCTCGTAACCGCAAGACGGAAAGCGGAAAAATACCTATGAGAGATCTCCTCCATCCTTTTCCTACTTTTAGGGCATGAAACGGAAGAGTAACTGGGGTTCACGAATTCTACGACCGCCACGCTCCTTAGCTTGCCACACTATCCAGTACTGAACACGACGGTACTGCATTAGATATAACTTATCCCTAAACTCCTTAGATAATTTATCCACGTTCTTGATGAGGTTCCTGAGACTCTCTAACTTTATGACGTTGGCACCCATCATCCTTGCTATTTCAACTACCCACTTCCCCACTTTCCTAGCATCCTCCATTCTCTCAGCCTTTAGGTGGAAGGAGTGAGTCCTGTGGAGGATCCTCTTATTCTCCCTCCACCTCTTTGGGTAATACTTCTGTAACCTCTCAGCTAAAGACTTGCAGTGATGAACTTCAAGCCTAGTTGGGATCCTAACGTAGTGAGTGTCATCTCTTCCGACTACTACCTCACCCATGTTAACATCAACAGCAACACTTTCCCTTGGTTCATCTCTCTCCAACGGTTTGTCAAAAACGACCTTGAGGAAAGCATTGTCTCCTTTAACTATTAGACGTGCTTCTTCATCCTCCAACTCATGTAGTCCTTGAGGTTCCTGGGATAACCCAGTGGTAGTTTTCACCAACACTCGCTATCCTAACAGTCATGTTATCGAAGTCCACGCTATAGCTCGCTCTAGGGTAGCCACACTGTAGGTTTGTACACTCTCGGGAACGTCCTCTTCTCGGGTTGTTGTACCAACCCTTGTATATCGCGAGAGCATCCCTATAACAGTCCTCAGCAACCTTTGATGGTAGGTCGTATTCCTCTCTTAACTTCGTGTATAACTCCTCGTGGACTTTTCCTAACACTCCCTTCTCTTCTGGGTTCGGGACATTTTCCTTCAACCAAAATAACGAAAAACGTATTGCTTTCACGTAGTCGTTCACGAGGGCTAGGAGGGGTTCAGAGAGAGCGATCTTCATAGAAACAGTAGCTCTGATCGCTTTAACCCTCCCAGCCATTAAGGAAATTTAAAAAGAAAAGAACTATTTAAATTTCCATCCCCTGGAAGGACAAGGCTTTCAATCTTTTGTAATTTGTAGTAGATCAAATAAAGGTTAGTAGTTTACGGAATTCCTGCTGTCTAAATGTTTTTATCCGTTAGGGTTCATGCTTACACTTCGTCAGATTTTAAAAGACAAGGTTTAGATTCTAAAGTCTCCTCCCCTGTAAAATGGATAAAAATCATTTCGTAACACTAACCCAGTTCGTACAAGAATTCTCAATTAAATTCATTTGATTTCGATAAATAAACTGAATTCATAAAGGAGACGTGAATTGTCTGATATATAGAAAAACTGGGTGTTCGCTACAAGTCGTCAATAGGCAGGAGATCTTAATGGATTTCCTCTCCGTGCCTTACGACGCTACCATGAAGAGAGCTATTAATCTCTAGACAGCGATGATATCTTGTGAATGAGCAACTAAGGGGTAAATCCAGAAGAGGATTAAAAAACATGAGGTTTTAACTTCTGGTTTCACACTATATTTCGTCAGACCTTAAAAGACAAGATTTATTTCAGGTCTAAACGGGACTTGAGAGACCTTAAAGCTAGGCTCTAAGAGGAAGTATCCTTGCTCTTTAAAGTCCGATGAAGTGTAAATTGCTGAGGTTTCAGCCCATCGGTCTGCTTCTGTTCCTCAGGAACCTTACTAGGCTTACTATACCCCCAACTATGGCTACGATAACTCCCACGATTGCTAGGAGGACGCCAGCAGCTGCAGCGTCAACAGGGGCACCACTTATTGTAATAGTATCATACCTTAGGCTTACCGGAACAGTGTTGTTGTTAACGATGGTGTAAGTCGTGCTAGATGTGGTTCCAACCAGTTCCCCGATGTATATTCCGTTATCGTTAACTACAGTCGTGTTAACGCTCACTGGTTCACTCGATTCATAGAGAAGTTGCTTAATTTCACCACGAGCCACCGGGATTGTGATCTTACTCGTGGGGGGTAGGGTCATATAACTCTCACTTTTGAGGTGATTCTCAGCCGAGACTATCTGTCCAGCTAGTGTACTAGAACCGTAGAATACGAGCCCTACTCCTATTACAAGGATTATTATTCCTATTATTAAAATTATCAACCATTTATTCATAATTTCTCCCCTTTTCTAATATTTTATTATTAACATATAAAACTTTCCCTATTGACTTAACGTTTTCCTTCTATGCTGTGGTACTAACTATTGAAAACTTTTAATAAAAAATACTCAAGACAAGTCTTGGACTTATATTAAACACTGAAATAGCTAAAATTAAAGGCAGTCTATCATCTTTAAAACTTTTTAAAGAATAGTGACTTATAATAAATAATTTTAAAGTAGCTCCCCGATTCCTTGATTATAACTACTCTCTGTGAAAAAGAAGAGTACTTTAGTCGAGCTTGTCCTGACCGTGAGGTCGCACAACAAGTTCATTCAATGCTTTTTTAGTCTCCCTACTAGGGCCAACACCTTCCTTCCTTGTATTTCTATTTCTAAAGAGTAAAGAGGTTTCATCTCGAACGTTTCATCTTCTCTGTCTATCTGTACTTTCCTTACCTTGATCTCTTCAGCGTTGTAGCCCTTCTCCTTTAACTTCTCTGCTAAGCTTTTCATGAACGTCCCTCAGAATTCTGTGCCGGGCATCTGGGTCAGATAAGCTAAGGCGTTAGACGATACACTGGAGATCCCTGCCTTCGTTCCGATGAGGTTAATGTACCCGAGAGAGCTGCCGTAAACTGTTTGAGGTGGTGCGCTAGCTCCTGCCATGTAACCGTAGTCAGCTGATAAGCTTGACGAATTAGCGTAGTATAAGTGTTCTAAGTCATTATTCACGTAGAACTTGAAGGTCGCAACGAAGTCGGGGTTATCGTTTGTAAATTGAGAGGCGGAGGCGCTGTGCACTTCCACACCTGCTGATGGGAGCACATCGTTGGTTTCAGTGGAGAAACTGTCTATCTTCACTGAGAAGCCACTGACGAGAGAGTAAGGCCACGTTATTCCGAAGACGTCAGTTGCTATCAGTTCCTCTCCGTGTATCTTCATTTGCACGCCTTTATCTCCTACCGTAGCTATCTTATGTCCGTTTATTTCTATGACCCACTGTCCGTTGCTGTAAAACACTGTCTCGTTATATGGACCATTATGGCTCAGTTCCATTCCTCCATAAATTAAGTAGATCACACCGTCATAAATGGGAGCGTTGGGGACGAACCAAATGTTGATGTCAGGCATTACAGAGCCGTTGTCCATGTATATCACACCGTCTTGTATCCACATCCAGTTCACCGTTACGGGGGTAGGTGGTGGGACGAAGAAGTTGAAGAACGGGCTGAGTAGGCTCACGTTGAGATAACCTGAAACGTTCACTGGTACGTTAACCATGTAAGACACAGTGTAGTTTCCAAGCTTCACTGCGGAGAAGCCGTTGTCCCATAATGCACCGTAATCTGACTTCCCTATCACGTTCGTGTAACCACCCACTGCCCAGTCGTAGCTAAGGTTCGCCGTGCTCGGCATTGTCAGGAGGGGAGAAGACGACATGAAAGCTCCTTGTTCCAAGTTACCGTCGACCACAGAGACTTGAAGGAGGGAAACCAAGAAGATGCCCGCTATGAGGCCCGTGGAAACAATGACAACCTCCATCACTTTCAGAAACTTTGTAGTTTTCTTTCTCATAATGTTTCAAGTCTTTAATCGAAAGCAACTATTTAAGCTTAGTGTAAATATTTTGTTTATTTATAATGTAATGAACTAAAAAGATTTATCTCTTTTTTATCTATATTTAATAGTATATAGTAGTATACAAACTGTCTCGACAGCGATTTTCAAGTACTCGAGTGATTTATCATGCTAACTAATTCTATATAATTCTATCTCAAAAAACTGATATGAAAGTATTAAGCTAATCTAATACAAAACATATTTTTAGCATGAGGTAGAAGAGAGGGTCAGGGTTAAGCATGGCAGAGTCTTCAGCCCTAGGTCCAGTACTGCAACTCCTGGAACAGCTCCTAAACCTGATATTGGGGCTCCTGGAGACCCTCATCAAGACCCTCCTGACCGTCTTCTCGGGCGCATAAGGAGGTCGTCTGATGGGGTAGCAAGGCAAAACCTTTTTTTCCCTCTTAGCTATTTCTTATCTTTATAGTACATTTTCATTTTTTTGGTTAGCTCTATTATAAACGAAAAGTTTATATATAATGAACGCTGATTTTGATTTAGGTAAAAACTATGGGTCTATTAGGAGGTCTGTTAGGAGGTTTGGTGCAGCTGTTGCAGCAGATCTTGACTCTAGTATTAGATCTTTTGAAGGGCCTAATAATAGGGCTGCACCTAGCTCTATTGTAAAATATAAAAACAAGGATTTTTTTTAATTCCATATATTGAAAATTTTCTGTGTTGTCAAAACTGGCATGCAGACAGCGTCCAGTTGGACCTATTGCTTGTTCTGTTCCGTCATAATCTTTTCTCGTCAAAGGATATAATGGAATATAAAGAAAAGGCTATTTTGTATTTTATTTTCTAATTTCTTTCATTTAATCTCTTTATTTTGTAATCTATTAAACAAAAGGCTTATATAGAGGTCGATCTGAGTTGTTTTCTAGGTGAAGTCCGTCTCTTTTCACTTTTTTTGGTAAGGAAATAGACATTTCGTTCAAAATAGTAAGAACACCCTGGTCAAATGTTTAAGAATCTTATGTTCCCCTGATAAATTATATTATCATAATAGCCTAGAAGGTAACTTTCATTAATTTACGATCTTATATAAGGAACTTACACGTTGTAGAGGAAAGCCAAACCACTACGCAAGCTGAATCGAACTCTATGTTAGTGCTGTAGTGCACGTAGTGACTTTCCTCGGTTGGGTGTAACATAATTTGCGTGAAGTTTGAAGAGTTATCAGGACGCAGGTTGAACTCAGAGAAACTCCTGACTTCATTCTGTTTTAGGCGGATTTATGATTTAAAAAGTCTACTTGCTGTAGAAACCTCTAGACAGATTTTCTATGGTATGCAAATAACCTACAAAAGGACTAAATGTAGACTGACCTTTATCACAGGGAAGAGATATAAGACCAACCAGCGAGAAGGACTTGATTTAAGTGGAGGAATCTAGACGGGTTCCATGTAAATTGAGCCAAGGAAAAAAGATGTATAGATCTATATATAATTTGCAATACTAACTGTCAATGTCCATCTACACCTTTTATGTACTACCAAAGTCTTCTGTCTCTCATGTTATTACAAAAGATTGAAAGCCTCGCCCTTTAGGGCGGGGAGGGAGTCAGTATCCATCACTACCTCATAGGAATTGGAGTAAAGCAAAGAACAGGAGAAAAGGAAAAGAAAAGAGGAGATTTTTTTTATATATATATAAAATCTTCTGTACACTCTGCCACGAAAATAGGTAAGCCTATTTCCTCTAGTACAAGGAGAGAAACCCTGAAATTATAGGATACGAAAAGCTCTTTCACAGATACTTTACTACCTTATAATAGAAATTAAATGTTAAAAAATCTATATTAATTAAAAAGGATTAAAGGTCTTTTTTGACTATATAACAGTTGAACTAAAATCTTTTATAATCCTGTTTCAGGAAAATCTATCTGATGTTTAGATGAAATGTAGGTGTTGTGGGTCCACTAACGTCATTAAGTACGGGAAATTAAAGAGTGGGAAACGGGTATACTACTGCAAGGACTGTCATAGGTATTGGGTCGAGAACGCTACTTTCAGCAAGTACCCAGATTCTGTAAGGAACAGAGCGGTTTCCTTGGTCAAACAGGGTAAGTCAGTGAGGGAGGTCTCAAAGGAACTTCTCATACCGAAGAGCACGATTTATAAGTGGGTTGCCAAAACTTGTGATGAAGAAAGATGAATCCGAGGAAAGGGTTTATTGCCCTATTTGTGGTGGTATTTATGCTATCGAGTACTGTAGTCTCAGCCGGTTCATCCACCCAAGACTCAATCCAAGCGGGATCTGCGATAAGTTATTACACTTCCGTCTGTTTAGAGGCTCTCTCAATCATAAAGGAGCAGGGCAACGGTACCGTGATTCAGTACGTTACAGGGGATTCTAACGGTGAAGTATATTTTCGCACCCAGGGGTATGGTAGCATCTATTCAGTAGCGAGCAAGAACAACATGAACCTGACCGAGTACTTCCTGATGGAAATGTACAACGGTTCTTACTCGACCTCCATAGGGCTGGGCTCAGGCTTCCCCATGATGTCGCAGAAGGAACTCTCGTCACTCAAGGCCGGTACTTTCACAGTTAACGGGAGTCAAGCCACTGTATCTACTTGTACCTTCAGCTCTCCAAAGGGGGACTTTCAGGCTTACAAGGTGAACTTGGTGAAGAGCGAATCCATAGGTACTGCTAACATGACTATCTGGGTCAATGAGACTAACGGGGTGATACTACAGCTCCTGATAGTAGCGTCGACTTCATTCGGTTCAGCTACGATCTTCAGCACTGTGAAGAACTGGCATTTCCCTAGTGACCATGTAAAGCCTACCTCAACTCAGACGTCAACGTCGACAAACTCAAGGACTCAGAACTCCACAGCCTATAATTCAACTAATTCAACTATACCAAGTAGCTTAGTGAAACAGCTAGAGAACGGCTCAGTCCGTACGCCCAGCACCAAGGAGAAGACCACTAGCTACGTCTTACCTATATCGTTGCTCGTTGTAGGGGTAGCTATAATGGCAGTCCTCTCGTTCCTGGCTTTCAGGAGAAGGTGATTGAATCTCACACCTCTACGTAACAGAGTAGGCATGACAGCTCTTGATAAAATATTTTAAACCTGAGATATCTTGAAACTACATGAAGACCCTGAATTCATGAGGAGAGACATGGGCATCTAGGAGTTAGCTTAAACCCTATACGACAAGATTTTTAATAGCTAAAGTTTATTACACTTTGTTATGTCACCTTCTGTACAAGTTGAAGGGCTTTCCAAGAATTTCGGTAAATTCACCGCTTTGGAGAGTGTCTCCTTTGAAATAGACAAGCCCGGATGTTACGCTATCCTAGGCCCTAACGGGGCTGGGAAGACTACCTTGTTCAGGATACTTACTACCCTGATATACCCTGACTCGGGGAGGATATTGATGAACGGGAAGGACATATTCAGGAACAAGGAGGAAGCTTTGAAGGAGATGGGCTCTCTGGTGAGCGTACCAGAGCCTCCTGACTTCATGACGGTGAGGGAGTTCATCCAGTTCGCAGCGAAGCTCAGGGGGAGAGAGGCTGACGTTGAGTCACTGAACGCCAGACTTGATTTACCAAACCTTAACTCGAAGTGCGGTAAACTCTCCAAGGGACAGAAGAGGAGGACTTTCCTAGCGGCTGTGATAGCACAGGATCCGCAGATCCTCATACTCGACGAGCCCACTGATGGCCTGGACCCAATTGAGATATACAAGGTAAAGAGTGTCATACGTGAAATCAAGCAGAACAAGACCATTCTCTATTCTTCCCACATTTTGTCAGAGGTGATAGACATGTGTGATTACGTCTTCATCATGAACAAGGGGAAGATAATCTACAAGGGTTCCGTAACTAACCTTGAGAGGATCTTCAGGCCTACTTCGGTAAAGGTGGAGTTCGAGTACCAAATAAACCCAGGTATCCTCAAGGAGCTGCTGGCCGGAATGGTAACCAGGGTACAGGAGGACGGGGACAGACGTTTCGAGATATTCTACGACGGCGACTCGGAGACCAGGAAGAAGATACTGAGGAAGCTGGTCGAGACGTATGACGTAAGGAGCTTTTACGACAGTAGCTCGAGTCTTGAGAACGCCTTCGTGAGAGTGCTAGGTGTCTTCGGTGGCAGGAGTTAAAGACATCTTCTACTACAACACTCTTTTCTATGTAAGGACGAAAAGGTTCCAAATAATGCTTCCCTTAGCCGTGCTGATCTCGTTCATCAACACGTTCCTCGTTGACTTTCACGTGGTCACGAAGCCAGCCTCAGCTTTCCTCTTCACTGAAGCTAATCTGGGTTACTCAGAGATCCTCTTCATTTTGATAGCGTCGATGTTCGCGGGGGACTTAGTATCAAGGGACTTCTCAAAGGAGGGGCTCTTCATCCTCACTCAGCCGTTCAACAGGGAGAAGATATTCGCTGTGAAGTTCCTGTCCTCAATCTTAGCTGTTGTCTTGGTGGTTTTAGCTTACCTAGCAGGGTCCTTCGCCTCCACGTTCATACTCTATCACTCCATCATACCCACTTGGTGGGAAATCGTAGGTATATCGATTGTTGGAATAATCTCCCTTGTGTCCTTCGTGTCCCTCTTCAGTGCCTCGGTGAAAAGCCCCACGGTGTCAATCACTATCTCTATCTTCGTGTTGCTGATAGGTTTCCCCCTGGTCCAATCCATCATGGGCGACCTAAATAAGGAGCCCTTCTTCCTTGTGACCTACGCACTTCAGTCCATTACAGACTTAGCACAAAGGGTTTATCCACCTCATGTGGTCAGGGTGTTGTCACCAACCGGTGACTCGGTTACATATAACCCGACCGTGCCAGAGAGCATAGCCATATTCTTGGCCTATATGTTGTTGGGCATCGTATTGTGTCTGGTGATCTACAGGAAGAGACAGCTCACGGATGTGTGAAAAACCTATTGCATAATGAACAACCTTGTTTTAATCCTTTACCACTTTAAGAAAACTTTTGTATAACAAGTTCTATGGCTAAAGCTGAAGTCGTTTTAACGTCGTTACCTCTTCCCGCATCCTGTATCTTTTTAAGTCAAAGCAGTGTTATCTTTTAGTTTTAACGTTTTTTGCTCTTCATTTGTATTTAATCCCATGATGAACTGGAAATCCCGTTAACTTGATTTCAGGGTGTAGGCTTGAGTTTCAGGCAGCAGCGTTCGATTTTTCATGGTTATTTTTATACTTGAAACGTTTCTAAAAAACTGTGAACAACATGAGCATGAAGATAGACCTTGCAAGCCTTCTTGCTGACAAAGGTGTGAATGCCGAGGGAATAGACGCTAAGAAGCTAACGATAGAGACCTCTGACGGAAAGGTTCTTTCAGCAGACTCCCCTTCAATAGCGAAGACAAGGTTTTTCGGTATGGATGTATTGTTAATTCTTGCAGACCTTAAAGATGAGCAAACAAGTAATGAATAAAGTTCTGGAAAGTAATTTCAAGATTTTTTAAATATTTTAAAGCTCTAATTGTTTTTTTTAAATAAAAATGTAGAAATGATCAATTTTTCACTTTATCTTTTAGACTTTACTTTCCCTAGGGAAAGGAGGGGGATAAAAAGGTGTTATGAAACGTGAAGTAGATGAATCAAGTACTCAGTTTGCTCACTGATCTTAACGCCTCTCCAAAAGCCTCTGGTAGTAATTCAGCTAATGTATCCTTCAAACGTTCCTGTCCCAGGCTAATGTATTACGCTTCATGGCGAAACATCAGGTTTTCGCTTAGGCCTAACTGAGATAAGCAATTTATTTATTCAAAAATTGGAAAACAGATTAGATTCTAGATTTTTTCATCAAAAAATAGAAAACGAGATAAAACCACTGGATTAATAGAAACTTTTATCTATAATGTTTAACTCTTTAAAAATTAGGCGAAGCATATGGCAGAATCAAGCAGCCTAAGCCTCGTACTACAGTTAGTGGAGCAGCTCTTGAATACAATCCTCGGATTGTTAGAGAGCTTGCTCCAGTCACTCCTTCAAGTCTTCGCAGCTTAAACGGCTGTGACTTGAGGAGTGAACCGACGACTCTAAAGTTAAATAGGTTTTTTTAACATTTAAACTTAATCCCCTTGTATCCTTTTATAAGCTCGTAAGATAGTCAAGCTACTATCGAAGTTCTTTCATTTTAGCCAAGGGAAAAGAATATCCAAACAAAAATACTTTAGCTAACTAAAATGTACTTCTTAATAAAATTTCTGAGAATTTTCATAAGAAAGGGTTTTATAGAAGTTATAATCCAGTTATATTGATAGATAATGAATGAGAGTGTCACTTCACTGATTTTGATTGCAGCTACGATTATAATCGGTTTAGTAGTTTTTTCATTCCTAGGTGGGTACTTCACTGTACAATCTGCTCAGGTGAATGATTCTAAAGAGGCACAAGTCCTGTCTACTTCGTTACAAGTGAAGCAGTTGGTGAATCAAGAAGGTGATGAGAACTACGTGGTCATTTATCCATTCCTCAAGGGTTACAACGGGCCATTATACGTCGTGGCGTTCTCCCTTTCCTCTTTCTATTCCTCTTCTCAAAATCTCATAACTCCCGCTGCACCGACCTTCAACGGTTGGGTTGACATAAACGGCACACCAGGTAAAATGGAGAACGTGAAAGTATACAACACTGGAGACGGTGTGCTTTATGACGGGAGTATGATGATATATACTACTTCTCCTAATGCGGTTCAATTCATAAACTTCAACCAAGGATCTACAGTGATGGTGTGGTTCCTGGTCAACATAAACGGAGAGATGGCCAGGATAGGGTATACGATACTAGGGTGAGAGGATGAAGTTTCTCCATGCTAAATTGACCAAGAGAAAGAGGAGGGCCCTCAGTACTGTCATAGGCATGATAATAGTGCTGATCATAATGATGGCCGTGCTCATTCCTTTCAGCTTCCTGCTCTTCTCTGTACCTTCAGCGCAGAGTATGGCGTCGCAGAACGCTCAAGTGGTGTCTTCCCTAGCTTCAGCACAGAACAACGAGATTGTGGTGATACAGAGTAGCCAGCAACTTTCCACTGTAGACCTGGAAGCATCGAACCAACCCATCTACTATGGATTGGTCTATCTAGGTAGCGGAACGCTTTACATACTACTCCTCCAGAACGTCACCCCTAACGTGATCCTAAAGATAAAGGACATACTGGGATTTGAGGGAAATTCATGGAACGTGATAAAGAAGGGACTGAACCTCGAGGTCTCTCCAAGTACTGTTAACGCGTCCTTTGCCGGACACCCTGCAGTAGAGGTACAGTTACCCGCCCTACAGAAGATAGCTATAGTGAGCAATTACGGGAACATGATACCTGTGACTCCATATAACTACATTTCTCAAGTTCTAACTAAGAAGACAGGGGGTATAGTATATCTAGACCCTAACAGCGTAGATGTGGTGAGCAACCCTCAGGCAGTAGGTTTACCTTACTGTTTCTTCAATCCTAGCCAGAATTCTCAACCTCTGTCAAAGCTGGTAGAAAAGTACGGAAATGCCCTGACGTTAAGCGGTGTAGTTATAGGCGGTAAAAGCGGGGAGTTCAATTTCGACGGCTATTATGAAGGTCCTCTATGCGCAGAACTTTCTTCTAACATTTTCGCTCCACCTAATCCGTTTAACTTTGAGGGAGATCTCTCGGGCTACTGGGCTCTTCCTGATTGCAACGTCCTCTCTGGCGATGCGTCTTATCAAGGCTCGATCACCTTGGTTCCTTCAGGCGGGTCTCCGGGGAATGTAACAATTGACGGTACTGTCTCAAATCTAGTAGTAAGCGGGGCAGAGGCGTCCTTCCATGATTTCAAGGGACAAGTCGTCTTCAGCAATGGAACCAAACTTACCATTAGCCAAAAAATTAAGTCTCTCAACCTTACATCCACTGCTACCATAACTGGTTCTGGAGAGGTTGTATTTCAGGATGGGTACGAAGTATGTTATGGGCTCTTTGATAACTACTTTACCGCGAATTTAAATGGTCTAATGGAAGGAAAGATAACGATATCTGACTGTGTACTGGGCTTCAACTATCACGTGTATGGTAAAGGTACTTTCGATGGAAATTTCCAAATTCAATCTCAATCTTCCTATGACGACTCAGGGTTTGCCGAGTTTCAGGGAAACATAGATGCAAAACTTACCAACGTGCAGGTAGATTGCTTTAACTCCGTTACAGTAGATACATTTGCTCAACCTGAAGGGGTAAACGTAACTTCCATCGGCCCTCTGTCTTTCCTAGAGACTCCTATCAGGATAGAGTTTAACTTCGCTGTGGCTAACCCGTCTAATTCTACACTTGATATTTACTATGCCTATATTTCGCTGGACGAGAAATTCGTGTTCCACTTACCTGCCAGTAGCGGTGTGCCGTCGGGGACCGAACAAGGATGCTTTGTAGGTTACGCCAGAGTAGACTTCCCCTCAACGATAGAAGTCCCGCCGGGAGGTTTCATTAACCAAACAATAAAAGTCTCTATTCCTCTTCAGATTCAGCTATTTGGAAATCCACAATTGTATCAGAAAGACAACATAAGTATCTTAGATGCTTCTGAGTTCGAACCACTATTTGAAACTATGAATTTCGAGTTATATACCAATGTCGGTTATCTAACGTCAGGGAACTTCGTATTGCCGGTTCAAGTACCGGTACAAGTTCAGGCTCAGACGTAGAGGTTAAGTACATAAGAGTCTTTTTTCCTTCCTTTCCTTTTTCCTCATTTTCATCCATTCATCTGTTTCGCCTCATTTGTCACCTTGGATCTCGGAGACCTCATTTCCCGACGTTCACGACTTCGGTAAAAGACTTCTTCCTTGCGTGGTTCATTGCCGAATTCCTGTAAATGAGACGAAGGACATAGCTAAGAATTACCAAGAGGAGAAGAGGGAGGGAAAATCTCCGTCTAAGTCAAAGATGGACGTTCTTCAATTGAACTAAAGTGAAACAGTATTCACTGTCATTAAAGTATGATGGATAAAGAGTGAGAAACCATTCGTTTTATTTAAGAGCTCTTCACGCTCCTTTTCTCTATCGAAAAGGTCCCTCACTGAGTCCTTAGGCTCTGTGGAGAATAGCAAATATCACCCCTGATACTTAAAGCTTGTTTTCCCTTTAATGACCGAAATCCTGTTTCGTGGGACGTCTTAACACGTATCAGGAGAACGTGAAACTCTCTTTTAGATGAACGATTAAATAAGATTTGGTACGTTGTAAGGACTCAACATTCTATGAATTGACGTAATCCTTAAAACGGATATCGTCTTCATCGACATCATTCTTCGCTGTCAGGAAACCTCATCACGAGCTATATCTCCACGCGAAAAGTGAAAGAAAGAACTTCTTTTTCCTTCAGAAGCGGGAGCTTAGGAATCAGACGAGGACATCGTCCTGATTCTACAAAGATTTAAACATAAAAAGATGAAATAAAACAAAATATATATATATGGAATAAAGAAAAACAAAAAAGGACTCTCTTCCATTAGGTGGCGACGTTTTCCTCCTTGCTAGATTCCTCCAAGGGTTTGCCTTTAGTCTCAGGCACCAACAGAGTTATCGCGGCTGCCACGAACATCAGGACTGCAAAGAACGTTAAGGCTATTTCCTTGCTTACGGAAAGGAATAGCGTAGGGAATACGAATGAAGCTATTGCAGCTCCGCTTCTACCGGAAGCCACAGTGAACGCTTGTACCATGCTCCTAGCTTTAGTAGGAGCAAGTTCTACACCGAGCATGCCAGCAGTACTTATTATTCCGGGTCCTATGCTTCCTAAGAGCTCATGAAGTCCGTAGAGCACTAACAGCCCCAACGACGACATGCTGGTCAAGAGCAAGGCGAAGAGCAGGAGGAACAGTCCTTCTCCTGCAGCACCTATAGCTTGGAGTGGCTTCCTACCTATCTTGTCAATTGTGGATATTCCGACAAACTTGCCGGGGAAACCGAAGACAAGGGATATATCAACGAGAACACCGCTGGGTTGTAAATTCCTATAGACCTGGCTATTAAGGTTGGACCGAAGAGTCCGTTAGCGTAGCCAGTCAAGTCGAAGAGGAACCATAAGACACACGCCATAAGGAATATCTTACCGAATTTGCCGAAGTAAGTCAGTATACCGTTTCTGTCTGCCAAGTTGGAGTCCGCCTTGACGTTCTCTCCCGTTATCTGCTTCACTACAGTCTCGAACTTGTTAACGTCGCCTTTTATTCTGAGCAGGAACCTGCTTGTCTCTGGGACCTTCCTCCTGAGGTAGATCACTGAAGCTGCTGGGATGGCACCAGCACCTAGGATTATCCTCCACATCAGGCTATGGGGTACAGAGAGTGCCTCAAGCCCGAGGAACTCAAGGGAAGCTGTAACTGCACCGAGGCTCCACATCAGACCGAACCCTATAGCTATCAGCTTTCCTCTGTCCTTAGCGTTGGAGTGTTCAGCCATTATGAGGGGTGACAAAACGTAGTCAGCACCAGTGCCTATACCGACCAGGAACCTTATCGCCGCGAGCTCTGCGGGGGATGTAGCGAACGCCTGAAGCGCGGCCCCGACTGTCATGAGCATGACGTCAACACCGTAAAACGTCTTCCTGCCCTTGTTTGCTAGTACTCCGAAGAGGATTGCACCTAACGCTGCACCTATGAAGACGGTACCAGATAACGCACCCAACCAGAAGTCATAAGACGGGCTGCTCTTAGAAATACCGAAGTCTGTGAGCACAAAGAGTAAAACAAGGCTTATTGAAGATAGGAGGTATCCGTCTGAAAATACTCCCATTCCAGTGGTGAACAAGCTCTTCACGTGGAACATGCTGAACTTCTTGTCGTCTAGGGGTTTGAATACGTCGCCTAGTTTCATGGGACTAAAATAGCTGAGCTGAATTTAAGCGTATTCAACTTAGAAAATATAGATAAATGATGATATATCTGGTTTATATAGTTCTATTGAAAAAGGTTTTTAAATTAGATTTAGCATAAAGTGATAGAGATACGAAAAGGAGATTACGAAATGTGTGAATTTAAACCTTTAAGTTGGATCTTTTCGTACATCTCGTTCCAAATCATCTAGTTTCACCTCTACTAGTTTCATCTTTCTATTTCTTAACAGGAAAAGGAGACCTGGGAGGATAAGTGATAATAGAACTAGGGCATATTGCGATGAGTTGATTCCGAAAGCTTGACCTGCATCTAGGATACCGAGGAAGACCACAGACGACATGAAGAGTGCGGTAGGTAAAGAGACCGCTCCGTACCTCTGCGGGATTGACCCCTTCACGACCAGGTAAGTAATGGTTAAAGCATCCATGCTGAACTCCAGGGAAAGGAAAGCTCCAGCTGCAGTCAGGACGAGCCCGAAGAAGGACTGCAGGCTGGGGGAAGAAAGCTGTAATATCTGCACTACCACTTCTAAGAGCGTAATTGACACTACAGCCACCCAAGGGCTACCGTTTCCCGTGACAGAAGAGAACTTTGAGGGTAGTATACCTTCTCTACCAGCAGAGTACCATACCCTGCTAAGTATGTAAGCTGTTAACCACAGAGAACTAGCAGTAGAAGAGATCACGGCTATGTCCATCACCCACACGTATCTTGGGATGACTTGCGAAGCCCAAGTGGCGAGGGGATCTACCGAGACGCTGAGTGCTGAGGTGGGAGTCTCCATCGACATGAGAGGCATCGTGACCATGTAAATGGAGAAGACTATTGCTAGCCCTGCTATCCCCGAGAGCCCAGGCCACTGGGTAGGTTTCTGTGACTCCTCTGAAGCGTAACTGTCTATCTCCCATCCATCAAGAATAGTGGCTACTATTACTAAGGTTGCCGCTAAGCCCAAGAATCCCCTGGGGCTGAAGAGGAAGCTCCCGTCAAAGAGCATCGAGGGCGAGAAAGGGTTTATTGACCTAGGGATGGAGTAGATCCCTATCGCGATGAAGCTCACCAACACTGCCAGCTCCACTGCCAAGAACGCCTCTGTCAGTTTGGCTGTGGGTTTCGCACCTAAGATGAGCGGTATCGCTGACACTATCACCCATGCTATACCCACGATTGAGTCCCATAACACGCTGCTTTCGAACGAGTAACTAATGATCCCTATCCTGTAAAGGAGGTCAAGCGTGTACTCTCCCGCAGGTATCACAATTGGAGGAAGAGAAAGGAAGTAAGCTAGGGAGACTATCCAGAACTGGAACAAACCATACCTTTTCCCTACCAGCTTTGCTCCCCAGTGGTAAGACGCTCCCGCGTTAGGGGATATCTTGTTCAACTTCCTCAAGAGCAAGGAGGCCATCAGGAAGAACGGGAAAGCGACAAGGACTGACATCGTCGCGTGAACTCCCATGATTTCTGTCATCACGCCGTATGCTGCGGAAATGCTGAAAGCCGGCGCTACGCTCGAGGTAGAGAGTGGCACCAGATCGAGGATGTGGAACACCTTCCTCTTGAGCTCAGCCAATCAACACACCTCGGTAATAGGATCTCCCATCTATTGATATTATTATTTGATTTCTCTTAATATTAGTTGTAAAGGTATGAGTTCTAATCATTGCTCTTACTACCGGATATGGATAGGCTATCCAGTATATTTAAATTTAACCTGTATTTAGTATAATATAAAGGATATAAATTTCTTCTTCCGTTGAGACGAGTTTTCTATTTAAGGTTAGGTTACATGCTCTCTAAGGAGAGTAAGGGGGAAACACGATCTGGCTTATATTGAACGATAATGTACGCGCAACTAGTGTAAGAGCTTCTTGGAAAGGCGAGAGAATTTCTGAAAGAATTTAAAAAGAAAAATTCATTTAAACAGCTATTATCTATTTTATGTTAAAACAAGTTAATGCAGACATGCAAGGTATACTTAACAAGTTAGATAAACGAAGACTATGTGTGGAGGATTGTCGTTCAAGTCTTAATAAAGAGTGGGACAAAGGTATCGGATAATCGTTTTAGAGAATAATAGACGAATAAAAATATCATGAGATGCAACATATGCGGAAAGGAAAGCGACGGAGACACATCTGTGAAGATAATGAAGTGGATAGTATCGCATTACAAGAAGCATGGGTATCCCGTGGATGAAATCAGGGAGAAGCTGGACCTTGGGTGTGACTCCCTATGGGACTGCAGGGAATACGAAGATGACGCTTCGAGGGGAAAGGAATACTTAGTTTCAACTATAATGAGGATTATAATCATCGAAGACGAGGATGGGGTATCGATAATATTAGGTAAAAACGACGAAACTCTAGAACCTCTTTCTTTCAAGAGAAAGACGTGATAAGTAGCCGTGTTATAAAAAGTTACTTAATATAATGTTTTGATTCTTGAAATTACTTTTATACCATGAACATTAAATATTTGTTTCAAGGTAATGTGGTGAGTCTTGTAGCTTCCTTGGTGATATTGGCAGAGCTGGTTCTACTTGACTTGAAGGGGCTGAACTTCATTTTCTCTCTTCCCTCAGTAGTTATACTATGGGTAATATGGGCAATGGCTATACCATCAGTTCTGAGCTATCACAATGTGAAGCTGGAGAAACAGAGGATGCTTGACGTATTGGGAACTCTAGCAGTTATTATCGCTGGAATAGGTCTAGTCTTCCTGTCTCTAGGTAAGTTCCTGGGTGTAGAACTAATACTTCTTGGTTACTTCTTCGAACCATTGGCGGGAGTGCCGATATTCCTAACTGCAAGGAAGATCAAGCCCGCGTACTCATCCCTCTTCTTCTGGGGAGCTGTAGTGTTCACTACAGGGTTACCTCTCTATCTCTTCGGACTGGGACCTGTTGCAATAGTAGGAGACGTGGTGAAAATGATAGGTCTGGTAGGACTATTGGTGACCTTAAACACGAAGAGTTTCCTACCCAGAGCTTCATGATTAGAGCAAAAGGGAAAGCCTAACTTTTCATGAGTTTTCTCGTTAATCGTCTCTCTCAGTGTCCTCCTCTTCTCCCTCTTTCCCTTTTCTCCTTCCTTAACAGTTAAATTAGACCTCGGACGGCTTACCTAGAGGCGAAGAGAGGGGAAAACAACTTGTTATTTCCATATAGAAAATGAAATGCATGAAACAGATCTGCACTAGGTGCGGAAAAGAAAGGGGAGGACTGGAGCTTAAGTGCACTAGGTGCGGAGGTCCTTTCAAGTTGGAGGTGGACTTTCCGTTCTCGAGGAACCTCAGGGAAAACTTTCCTTACGTTAAGGAGTGGGTAAGCTTGGGAGAATGGAACACGCCAATGCTGAAGGGAGATCTTTACTATAAGCTTGACTTCCTGAACCCCACGGGGTCATATAAGGATAGAGGATCTGTGACTATGATATCATACCTAAAGCAGACGGGGATTAGGGAGATCTCCGAGGACTCTTCAGGTAACGCGGGTGCATCGGTAGCAGCTTACGGTGCAGCTGCGGGGATGAAGGTGTCAGTCTTCGTCCCTTCGTCTGCTAAGGGGAACAAGGTGAAACAAATTGTGGCTTACGGTGCCTCGGTTGTGAAAGTCAATGGAAGTAGGGAGGACGTGGAACTTGCGGCGGAGAGGTCGGGGTTATATCACGCTTCTCACGTCTTGGAGCCACACTTCCGAGACGGGATAAGGTCTCTGGCCTACGAGATAGTTAGGGATTTGGGGTGGGAGTCTCCGAGCGAAGTTTACTTACCCGTTTCGGCTGGGACACTACTCTTGGGAGTTCACGAGGGTTTCAAGCATATGTTAAGGGAAGGAGTCATCCGCGATATGCCCAAAATAGTCGCGGTACAGTCCAAACAAGTGAGCCCTCTCTGTTCCGTGGTTAATCACGAGGACTACGACCCGCCTGAAAACGTGACTTCCATAGCAGACGCTTTAGTCTCTACCAACCCAACCCTCCTACGGGAAATGTTGGAGGCGATCAAGGAAGGCGAATGTGTTACCGTCTCTGATGACGAGATAGTTGACGCATGGAAGGATCTGGCTAGAAAGGGACTATTAGTGGAGTACAGCTCAGCTACGACGTTAGCGGGGTATAAAAAGAGGAAGGACAAGGACATGGCTGTCCTGGTACTCACGGGGTCAGGCCTGAAGACGATTTGAAGTTTGAGACGACGTTGAAGGGAGGCTAAATTGTATTTATAACTTCTTAGGAAAAGTTATAATATTTTTTCCGAATTTAGTAATAAAGTAACTCTCCTTTACCCCTGCACCCAAAGGGAAACATAGGCCTTTAGAGGATGGAGAGAATATGAAGGGAGATGCATTAAAGTGAGTTGATTTCATACGCTGTGACCCTCGTGCTTAATGAACTCCTTATGGAAAGTAAATAATACCAAGCCAATGATGAGAGTTATCGTTCCTATTATGAGCGCATCGCTCCCCAGGGATACCATGAATACTAAGGATAGTATCACAGACGCTATCTGTATGAACGGAAATAACGGGGATCTGAACTTACCTTTAATTCCTCTTTTTCTAGCTATTGCGACTTGAATACCTGAAAGAGCATAGGAGAAAACTATACCGAAGTTAGATGCAAGCGCTATGCTTTCCACATTTCCCAGGCTAAGTGAAGCAAGCATGACCGAAACTATTACGATTAAGGTTTCCTTCTTTCCTTTCAGGAAACGCGGTAGCATGGAGTCCATGACCATCTGGTCCATGGTCCTTTCGGCAGCTATTATGATGGACAGAGTTACAGTTGTAGCTGCTATGAGCGCAGTTGCGTCTATGAAGTAAAGCAAAGGTAAGGGTGTCCTGATGCTCTCCAGTACCAACGACAGAGGGTCTGAAGCAGTGCCGAACTTAGTCCAGTACAGAGAGTCTATCATGGAGAAAGTGACGAGCATGTATAAGGAGGAACTTATCATGAGCGAGGCAATTATCGCCTTCGGTACCGTCCTCTCCCCGTTTTCAACGCTGGGAGTCAGCGTAGCTATAGTGTTGAACCCAGAGTATGCAAAGAAGGCTATGTTTGAGGCTACGAGAAGACCAAGAACGCCGTGAGGTAAGAACGGAGCGAAGTTTTCCTCCCTGAAGCCCGAAATCAGTGTAGAGGACGCAATGAATGCTATCAGACCGACTATGTTAATCACTACAAGGAGGCTCTCGATTATCGCCGCAAGCCTTAAGCCGTGATAATCCACTAAAGCTAGAACGAGTATCAAGATTACGGCAAAAGGGAAGTACAGAACTGTAGGTAAGCCCAACGAGACCAAGTAACCTGAGAACCCCAACGCTGTAGCAGCCCCGCTAATGGAGTATGCTATAAGCCTGAACCAGCCCACAAGGAACCCCATGGTCTCCCCCATGGTCAGGTTGGTGAAGCTGTACACCCCTCCTTCTACCGAGGGGAAGTCGGACGACAGCTCAGCGTTATTTAAACCTACAAGAGAAGCGTAAACTGCCGTTACCACGAATGCTATTATGGCGGAAGGCCCTGCGGAGCTTATGCTAGCCCCAGCCATTATGAATATACCTGCCCCTATTATATTTCCTAAGCCTATCGACAATGCTTGAAAGAAGCTCAGCTTCTTAGATCTCTGCACAGATCTTCGGTGGTTTAATTGTCTTTTAACTTTTCACCTTTTCTAATTGTCTCGACCCTCATCTAACTTTACCCAACTCAGACTTTATCTCTTCAACTATCTCCGGTAAGACCTTCTCTACCTGGCCTCTGACAACCTCATCTGCCACTTCGTCCAAAGGAGTTTCCTCCATGTTCACTATGATCAACCTCCCGCCGTTTTCCTTTACCGTCCTCGGAACCAGGTTAGCAGGGTATACTGTAAGCGAAGTCCCGATGGCCATGACTAGGTCAGCCCTAGAAGCTATCTTTAAAGCTCTCTCTATTTCCTTTACGGGTTCGCCGAAGAGTACAACGTCAGGTCTGATCACGCCTCCGCACTTGCACAGAGGTGGGTTTTGTCCTTGGTCTATCATTTTCAGGACTTCGCTTGATTCGTAAGGCTCAAAACACGTAGAACAATAAGACCTTCTCATGGTACCGTGTATCTCGATAACGTTACGGGAGCCTCCCTGTTGATGTAGGCCGTCTATGTTCTGTGTAATGACCCATTTCAAGAGTCCCATTCTCTCCATTTCTGCCAGGGCTTTATGTGAGGGATTTGCCGATGCCTCGAAAAGCCCCCTCATTCTAACTGAATAAAATTCCCAGAAAGACTTGGGATCTTTCCTCAGGAAGTCCGCAGAAGCAATTTCAGGGGAATATCTCTTCCAGAGTCCGTTAGGTCCCCTGAAGTCTGATATACCTGAGCCCGTGCTCATCCCCGCCCCGGTGAACGCTATTTGATAGGAAGAGGAAAGAAGATATTCCACTATTTTCTCGTACATAGGGACAAATAGATTGAGGTGTTATAACGATTTCGCGTCCTCCCAGACGGGTTTACCAAGAGTGTTCACAGCTAACGTGCACGTGAACACGTTATTCAAGGGAAGGTTCATCCGTGACGTATCCTTGTTTATCTGGGGCTATGAGCGGAAGACCTCAGTGAGGGCAGGAGTAGTTCACTTAAATAATCCATTCTCGGGAGCGAACAATTTTAGAAAAGAGGAGAAGTGCAACGCGATGGTAATTAACCTCATCCTCTCAGAGGGAGAGACTTTCCCTTTCAATCACGCTGAGCCTTTTCATGATCTTGTAGAACGTTTCGTCCAGTTCCCTTCCTATCTCCTCCGCCCCCCACTTGTTTAGTATTTCACTTGGCTTCCAGTACTCCACGAACGTCTCATCACCCTTTTCAAAGACGTAAATCCTAAGGGGAGGGACTATCCCTGCCCTTATATCTAAGTTAAATAATTTGTAAGCCAGGTCGGGCCTGAATACCTCGAAAATGTAGTTTCCTTTTATCTTCAGGTTAGCCTTAGCTAGGTTCTCCTGGGCATTAATTCTAGATACTATTTTGAGGTTGTTTTCCTGAATCGCATTGCCCAACAATTCTATTGCTTCTTGGAACTTTTCCTTTACCTTTAGGAGCTCCATGAAGATTATCCTCAAAAACTTAATAAAAATTTTTCCCATATCGTTATTTTAGTAATCTATTTAAAAAAATTATTATTTTATTCGCGCGAACTTCGATTTAACTGGTTTTTATGAAAAATAGAACGATTTCTAAAGAGAATAGCGACAATTTTAGCCTAAAGACTAGGAGGAACACCTGTGGACCCGAAGGTCCCGGGTTCAAGTCCCGGCTCGAGCCCTTTAGGGGGACGAATCCCCCAGTACCCCTGCTTTCAATTTAAGGTAAGTTTCGATTATCTTATCTAAGGAACCTATGTAAATTTCCTTTACGTTACCCTTTGAGTCCTTCTCTATCTTGTAAACATAATACTTCTTCCCTCTTTGACGAATCTTATATTACACGGCTGAGAAAACCCATAAATCATAATTTAAACTATGCCCCCTTCTTCAGTGTGCCCAACAATTACGTTTGTTTCAGATTTAGTTAAAAAAGTCTGGATAGTCTTATCTTGCTGATGTCTTATTATTTATTAATGCAAGATTTTTATAAAACCCTACATTAAATTGAAAGCATTTTCTTTAATTTATATGATAAATATTAAACTAACAATATAGTTGGATATACTCACCTTTTGATAAGTAAAATTATAAAGGTCCAAGACGCTAACTTGACCAAAAATAGCCGAACTACAACCGATGAAAACTGAATTAAATAAAGAAATAGAAGATTTTGATGTAGTTATACATTACGACCCAGTAGAACAGAGGTTCTATGAGGCTTTAAAGAGGTTAGTTGCTAGTAATAAATTCGCAATTATAAGGCTATATCCGAGAAATCTATCTAGAGAATTTAGTGAGAGCCATGTAGGAACTCTTGATAGAAATGGAAAACCATATATAGTTGTAGGCTATGATAACCAAAGTTTTATACTTTACGATATATTCAATAAGCAATACTTAAAAATTAACATGAATGAGTTATCTTATGCCATAATGGATGCTTCACTCGATTTAGTAATAGCGTAGGTATTTAAGATGATCATAAGGAATGTCCACAAATTACATGGAATAGGGACAATTCCTCATTTGGATTTGCAACATAAAGATAAGATTTTTTTAATAAAAATTGATAGATTTAATTACAAGGAATATGTATATAACTTTTCAGAAGATAATTTCACTTTAATTTGGAAGTTAGAATTCCAAGTAGCTGGTGGGACATATAATGATTTAGTTGAAGTTAAAGAAAAACTAATTATTCCTCATTCATATAACAAAATATCCTTAGTAGATAAGAATAATGGAACCGTATTAGACACATTTCAATTGTCTAAGGAAGAAATCTTATGGAGAAATAAATCTACACCATGTTTGTTGGATGATCAGACACTAATTGCACCTATAGGACCATATATTAATATAATAGAAATTAATGATAATTCTAAATTTAAATTAAAAAATACGATAAAACTTAGAGATGGAATATTGTTATTATCCAGATGTAAATACGTAGATAATGTTCTGCTATCATATGCATATGATGTGTACAATAGTACGTATCTTCTTCTTGTATTTGACTTAAAAAACAATAAAGAGCAATATTTTAAACTATGTAGCGCCCCGTTAGTAGCGTATAATAATGTTGAAATTATACCTACTAAATTGGAATATATAGCAACTTGTGGGAGCAATATATTTTTATTTAATGAAAATAACATAGATGGCATAGTACAGATCGAGGAGGAAAAAAACTTACATATTACTCCACCTGCTTATGATCCAAATAACGACTATTTAATACTAGCCACCTATAGCGGAAAATTGTACATCATTGACCTAAGCAGTAAAACTTTCAAAAACGTGTTACCTTTACCGGGTAAACCAACAGGTAAGCCGATATTCGTTGATGCAAATAGCGTAATTATATATAGTATACCTTATTTATTGAAGGTCAACCTAAAATCCTTAGATATCGAAGATAGCTTAATAATTGGTTATGCACCGTATTCCATACCTGAAATAAATGGTGATATTGTATATGCTGTAGGAGGGGATATGCCAAAGAATAATTTTCTAGCAAAAATAGAGTTAGCTGGTAAATATAATTCTAAAGTTGAAGGTGTTGTTGATCTGAATAGCAACTCTCTAAGTCTAAGAGTATTAAATAGTGAACACCTAGGTACTAATGATTTAATAATAGATCTTTATCCATTAGGTGTAGATAGACAAATTAGAATCAATTCTATACAAAATGAAATAAAGATTAACCAATTCTTAAATATTGACGAAGTTAAAAAAATTTTATTCAGAAAATATTATGATAACTATTACATTTTATTGCTATATTTAGGAAATAACGGCGGTGTAATGCCAGCATTAGTAAAATTTTATCAAGAAGGTAAACAGAATTTAAGCAGTAGTTATTTGAATGTAAAATTGTTAAACTATTTGAATTCAGCAACAGACATAAATGATATATCTCTAGATAACTATATAGTAAAAATTGCTAAGGTATATTTTAAATACAACCTTAACATAAACTTAGAAGATGATAAAATACTACACATTTATAATGAGGTGAAAAAGGATGCTGGGAAAGGGGATATATTAAGGCTGATAATTGACAGAATATTGAAAGAGCTAAAAATCAATATAAATACATACAACATCTTTGACGAATATAAATATCTCTAAGGTTTAGTGAAAAATGCATGAACTATGAAAAACGGGTAATATTTGATACATCGTTTATGACTTTTTATGTTAGGTTTATTAGAAGTCTTTTTTTAGGCTTTGTATTTTTATTTGTATATCACGTGACTAATTCTGTAGAAGGAGTGTTAATAAGTATAGCAACATTTTCTGTAGTTGATATAATTTTAATATTTTTTAACTTTTTGAATGAAAATAAAATTATAAAACTTTTAAAATATATATTATTTTTACCATATATTCCTATATTATTATTAATAACTAAAAATTTTTTGATAATACAGTTATCAATTATTCTGTTCATAAGTACTGAGATTTTATTGAGATCCTTAGTGTCTTATGTTAGAATTAAAAATGTAAATAATGTGAGTAGGGCTATATCGATTGCAAACATTGCGAGTATGGCTGGAACACTAATAGCTGATATTACCTTGTACATAATAATTACGTTAAATACTTATAATTGGTTTTATTTTATTATGTTTCTAATTTTTACGGCATTTGTGTTTTATTCTAATTTAAGATTTAAAAAGTATTTTATATCTAATAATATTAAAAATAATAAATTCAAATTCTATGTAAATAATAAAATTTTACCTATTATCTTAGTTACAATAGGTTCCAACTTGGTCGTACCTATAGTTATATCTTCCTCGTCAACTAATCCTTCGGTTTACGCGCTGATGGAGCTTTTGAATGGTATATCCATCTTCACCATATCTATATTATTTCTGACATTAAAGAATAGGTTTAGTTTAGCTTTGTTTTTATTAATATTTAATTCATTTATTACATCTATGCTCTTAATCGTCATGACCCCTAGCGATAAACTCTTTTCGTTAACAGGTTTTACTCTAGGAACTATTGCTGTCACGTCTTCGATCTTAACGTCAAATTATATTAAAAAGGTATTTCCTAACTTAACTGCATCAATATTTATAATTAATTCTATGGCAGCAAATTTAACTTCCACCATTGCCTCTATTATAATAATCTTAGGTAATAGTGTACAAGATATATATTATCTTTCAGTAATCTCATTTTTACTTTTGTTTACATCTTCTTATATCCTTTTTAAACATTTAACTAATAACTAATTTATTATATAGAGTAACTATGGAATTACTGAAAGACTTAAGAAGACGTTTGTACAAAGAAATGTTTCTTCATCCACTAATAAATCCCAAAGGGATTGAAAGTATTATACATTATAATAATTTTAGTGTAAGTACAGCAGCTGCAGCAACTACTACAAACTCTTCTCTTCTGAACTCAACGCAGATCCAAAGCTACGCTCAGAAGATCCCAGCTCCTTCTTCAAATCTCTTCCAGGAGATTCTGAATTATGTAGCTGACGGATACAATTGGCTAGTTAGCTTAATACAGAATGTATTACAAAGTACATTATTGAAAC
This sequence comes from Sulfuracidifex tepidarius, assembly GCF_008326425.1. Classification (NCBI taxonomy): domain Archaea; kingdom Thermoproteati; phylum Thermoproteota; class Thermoprotei; order Sulfolobales; family Sulfolobaceae; genus Sulfuracidifex; species Sulfuracidifex tepidarius. The sequence goes on along the minus strand of NZ_AP018929.1, from coordinate 864,476 downwards.
AAGATCCAGAACTGGCTAACACTTACGCGAACATAATAGCATGGTTAGTGCCACTAACTGCTATTTATATTGCTAACTTTTATCGAAGTAGCTAGGAAATTCTTAGGCTATACATTGGTCGCAGGCTGGATATTTTGCTAGTAGTTCTGTTCTTAGCCCACTAAAGTTATTCAATTTTTCTTATTAAACTGGGTAGTTTATGTTACTTAGGATTTTTATTATAAAAATGAGAAAAAAGTTGATAAAGTTAGGAGTTTGTTCTAACTATTCTCTACCGCAAGAATAAGTCCAAGTCGTCTAGATAGCTCTCATCTTCTATCAACTTTGCAGCAATTTCGTAGTTCTCTCCGTCTTTTGTAAGCTTAATTATATGTCTATTACCAATGTACTCATCCTCAATGAATCCCTCTGCCCTAAGTTCTTTGATGAAGAAACGTAGATTAGATTCCTCATTAGTTAGAATGTATGGGGGTTCCGAACGATGAGCTCACAGAATTGAAGAAAAAGCTAAAGTACGTTACGTTAGAGGTGGAAGAATGAGCATTAGCATCACTGCTAATACTAAATATGTATATGTATCTACAGATAAGAGGGTAAGGATTATACTTGTGGATGTTGATGAATATGGAGTTATTAAGATAAGCGGTGACGTAGAAAGTAACAGCAGGCCTGGACAGTATCATCATACAGAGATACTGATTAATGGTAACTGGATAAGGTTCAGCTGCTCTTGCGAGGCCGGAGCTTATGGACCCAGTGGTCCAGGGTTCAAGTCCCGGCTCGAGCCCTATTTTAACGATCTTTAAGAGAAATTTTACGTTCATGCAACTGTGAGCGTTAAATTTGCAACTACGTAGAATATACAAAGGGGGTTATACATTTTATGCTAAAAAAATCGACGTTTCAAAGTTAGACGACGATAAGAAGTTAAAGATACTAAAAAAGCGGTAGAAAAGGAGGGGCTATCTTACATTTCAAATAAAATAGGTAAACAGAAGTACGCTTAACCTACATCAATGGGAAGATCCGGAGGATCCCAGATGAGGTAGTTGAGAAAGCTGCAGAACTTCTTACTATTGAGGAGCTCTCAGATATTATTTACGGCTTAAGGACCGTCGAAGTTGACCCGACCATTGCTTTAAGCGTAGTAGTTAAAGCAGTTAAGGACGAGGGTTTCCGTAATTTTTTCATTAATTTAATATGGCAGTGCTTAGGGGATTATCTTAAGTCATCATCTAATAGTTATATCGTCACTAAAGATGGCATCGAATTATTTGAGAGATATGTAAGAGAAAATAGGGCAAAAAGGACCGCAGATGAGCATATTCAAAATATAAGGAGAATATTATCTGATTTGAACTATGAGCTTACTCCTGAAAGAATTAAGGAATATATGCTGGACCTGCAAAGCGATAATCTAAATAAAGCAAGGGCATTATGCAACGACCCTTAAACTATTCATTAAGGAAATAATAAAGCCGAAAAATTCCGGGGTAGCAAAGAGTTTTATGATTCCTTCAAATAAAGGGAAGTTCAACTACAAACCTCCTTCTTCATCATTAGATATTTTGAAGAAAATTTTCAACAGCATCAATGACTTAGGAGCTAAGGTTCTATTCTTACTTCTTTCCGAGACAGGTTTGCGTGTCGGTGAGGTTTTAAACTTAAGAGTAGGTCAGATTGGACTAGAACACAGAATTATTAAAATCATGAAAAAGAGCGAAACGAAGAGGGCTTACATCAGCTTTTTACATGAGAAAACGGCAACTTGGTTTTATGGATAAATACTTACCTTACCGTGAAGATTTCGTAAGAAAGTATGAAAGCTGTCCCTTCATCAATTCTTAAAGCCTCTTCAATTTCCTTTAACTTTACGGGGGTTAAGGGGGCGAAAGTTTCCTTCCATCAGGGAGGGAATGGATAGCCCTTATAAAAACGTTTTATACTAAAAAACAATAATATTCCTAGACCTCGGCTATAAGAGCTGGGTCGTACCATCGCGACTGGGGGACTTAAGCCTGTGGAGAGCAAAATCTCCGTAATCCCTCCACACGAGGCATTACAGAACGGTTCCTTGGTGGAACCTCCGCTACGGGTCAAGGGGGATCGAGGTTGCTCTGAGAAGCAGGAAATCCCCATCGCGAGGTGGGGATGCCCGTCCGTGAGGGCGGGGTATTTCACTGTGCAGCACCATCTCCTAGCAATATATATCTTTGCAATATATATCTTTAATTTATCATAAAGTTCTACCTTCTGCATAATAATCTAAATTCTCCTTAAGCAGGATTAAAAATATTGTTAGGTCTCAACAGTACATTAGAAGATTAGTTTTCTTTATCCCTTCCAGTAGGATTAATGATGCTATTGTTATATATCCTTACTTTCCATAAGAGCTTGCCCTTCTCTGTAAAAAATCAGAGATTCTGGCAGGATTAATGACAGAGCGATAACGCCTAGTTATATAACTTTATATCTATAATCGATATTGAAAATTTTTAACCTAGTGTACCTATACTATATGAAATGGTAAAAGGTCATACACCAAAAAATGCTTATCAAAGAATGCAAAGTCAAAAAATTGCCCAGATTAAAGAAATGGTATATAAGCATTATTTCAAGGCTAAGAAGTGTGAATAAGAAGTAGTAATGGCGTTACGGTTTAGGATTTGTTTCAGTAAACTGTGGAGTTTATTCTAGACTGCACCTTTAATAACCTCTGTGAGAGATTTATACATATGAGAATTGTTGAAGATGAGTACGGTAATAGGTTCCTGGAAATTGAGAATGAGGAGGACTTTAAGAAGTTTAAGGAGGACTTATTAAAGAGAGCTAGGGAAAAGGCTAACGCCCGTAAGCCTTCTTATGAGACCCAACCTCCCAAATAAATACGATACAGTTTTTTGAGTCAACGCTATAAAGCACCCTTATATCTCCCGTAACCTCTATTGAGAACATATTATTTCCGTAAATATCCTTTCCTAGCTTCTCTCTAGCATACCTGAAAGGATTTTCTTGTAATAGTTCCAATTTCTCTAGAACGAGCATTAACAGTTTGTCGCTGAAGTTATCTAAAGCGTAGTCCGTGAACTCTTCGTAGCTTCTGGCCTTTTTTCATTAGGAACCTTATCTTCCAGTTCTCACAACCCATAGTAAATGAAATAGAAAATGTATTTAAAAACTTTCCTCTTTTCGTTTAATATCTCTTCAGGAATAATAGTACTGAAAAATGAGTAGCGTTACTGTTTCTTCCTTATTCCTGGGAACCTCCTCAATACTGCTTCTAAAGGGATGTGAGCCGATAATGAACCGTTGGTAGCGTCGTAAACTGCTACTAGTATTGCATTAAGTGTCTCGATACTGCATTTAGCCACATTCTGCCAGAATCATTTTATTCATAACAAGATTTATGAGTTTTTGGTAGAAAGTGATAATCATGGAAACTAAACGATTGGAAAAGGAAATAGTTTTCGTAAGTAAAGTCTCCGTAACTAAGAGCAAGAAAAACGGGAAAGAGTATATTACTTATAGGGTAACCGTCCCCATGGAGAAGGCTAAGGAGTTGGAATTGAATGACGGGGACTATTTGTTAAGTGAACTCACCCCGCCCTTACGGACGGGGCATCCCCACCTCACGATGGAGATTTCCTGCTTCTCAGAGGAACCTCGATCCCCCTTCACCCACAGCGGAGGTTCCATCGAACGGAACCGTTCTCTGATGCACCGTGTGGAAGAGGGGTTACGGAGGGTTCCTCTCCACAAGCGTAAGTTCCCCCAGTCCCGAGGGTACTGACCCAGCTCTTACAGCCAAGGTCTAAGGAAATTTTGACATACAAATATAAAACCGTTTCTATAAGGGGGCTATCCATCCCCTCCCTAACGGAAGGGGACTTTCGCCCCCTTAACCCCCGCAAAGTTAAAGCTAAGAAGGCTAAATGGTACCACCTCTTAAATTGGGAGGAGATGAGGAAAGTTTACAACATGTTACCGGAGGAAATAAAGAAGGAAGTTGATGAATTGAATCATAAATAGTGTTTCAACATATCTCTTGTTAGAAATATTATAGCCTTAGGGAAATCAGACTCCCTATTAAAGTCAGTTTTATCGGATAAGTCTAAAAATTTGTTCCTAGCTTCCTCGTCATCGTTTGCTATCGCCATTATTCTTGGCGGTGTACCTCTATAATAAGGTATTTATCAACAAGTTTCTCCAACTCATCTATAGGTAATGATAGCCCAGAGTAAATTTCTATTGTATGTTTCATATTTTTTAATATATCATAAAGTTCTTGGAGCTTTTTGCAAACTTCTCTACCGTTATTAGTTAGTCTAACTATCATCTCTTTTCTCTCCGCCTTTCTCGATCTTGGCTAATCTTATGTTTATTAGGAAATCTAGAGGAGAACGGTAAGCTGAAGAACTGATTTTTGACCTATTTATTAATTCCCTAACCGTTATCCCGTCCTCTTTACATAACGCAATTAACATTCTTTCGTAATGACTTTATTGCAGGCTCATTATTTAAGAAAATTTTATAATATACGAAACTACTAAGATAATAGAAGTTAGTGTCATACCGTAAGGATTATGTATAAATTGAGCGAGGAAGTAAAACGAAAATAGAGTAGAAAAGATCATTACGGGAGCAAAGCTCCAACTGACCTCCTCCCCGCCCTAAAGGGTGAGGCTTGTTCTTCACTTTGTCATACATAAAGTGATCAAGCGTTGTAGTTTAGTTCAATATTTTTCAATAGATTTTCTTTATTAACGGTTTAAAAATTCTCCTCTTTTATCTATATTTTCCTTTAGATATAGATAAAATGGCTATATTCCTATAAAATATTTCCTTTCAATAACCCTTGTTAAGTATAAACTTTCTATTTAGATCACGGTATTGATGAAACAGAACACCGTAATATGAAAAGTTTTTATGCAAACTGAAGAAAGGCTTAACTATTGGATAAGGCAGATAGGATTCGATGTTTGATATAAAGTTGTCAGAAAATGATGAGTTCTTTGAGTATAATGATTCAAGATATAAAGAAATAATTGAAAAATTGAATACGGTAAACCCGACAGAAGTAGCAAGTTTGGTGAACAGATTAGCTTCATTATCGGGTTTCACTTTCTACACGGGGTACTTCTTCAGACCTGTTAAGATAGACCCAATACCAAGGGTTCTGAACTCCGGGGAGTTCAACGAAATAGGGGTGGAACTGAGCAAGAGGATGGATGCCCTGAATCGCCTGCTTTACGACATCTACCATGATAAGCCGTCCAGACTTAACGAGGAGCTGGTGGTCAAGTCGCCTTACTTCAGACCCGAGATGTTCGGCTTCGATCCCCCTCATGGGATTTACGTATACATCATGGGAGAGGACATAGTGAAGGTCAAGGGGGAGCCCTTAATCCTGGAGGACAACGTAAGGGTACCCTCGGGTATGAGTTACGCTAAGAGATCTCAAGAGATAGTGGAGTCAGTGCTGAAGCTCGGGATGAAGTCTAAGCAAGCGATGTTAACCATGATGCGTACCTTGATTAGGGCTTCTGACACCAGGGACCCCGTGATAGCGATTTTGACTGACGGTACGTATAACTCAGCGTATTTCGAGCATAAGTTCTATTCTGACAGGCTGAACTTGTTGATGGTCGAACCATCAGATTTACGTTATGAAGGAGGTGAGGTGTTGGCAAAAACGCTGGAGGGCGACGTGAAAGTTGACGTAATATATAGGAGGATAGAGGATTTGGACGTGTTAACACCTGGGTTAATGAAGGCTTACTTGAGGGGAGACGTGAACATAGTCAACTCCCCCGGTACTGGGATAGCGGACGATAAGATGACATTCTGTTTCATGCCCAAGATAATGGAGGATTACGGTATAAAGCCGAAGTTGAGGCAACCCTTCTCCTTCCCAGTAGAGGAGATAAATGAAGACGTCATAGAGAAGCTAGTCCTGAAGAGGAGAGAAGGGTACGGTGGCACCGGCACTTTCATAATGTCTGAGTTAGACGTGAACAAGAGGGCGGTCGTCTTGAAGGAGCTGAGGAAGAACCCCACCGAGTTCATAGCGCAAGAACTATTAGACTTCGATACAGTTCTTTCAGTCATAGATGACCGGTTTTATGAGACTTACGCAGACCTCAGGTTCTTCACGTTCACAGAGGGTACAGCCGACTCAGTTCTGTCAAGAGTCGCCCCGGTGGGGAGCAGGGTCACAAACAACAGCTCCGGAGGACTGGTGAAGCCTGTATGGATCAGATGAGAGCTAAGATGCAGGAAGAGAAGACTTTGCTGAGCGTCACGTACAAGGCTGTTTATGAGTACGAAAGTGTGGTTTTGCTTAACGACAACATAGTGAAGATCGTGCCGTATCCTTCAGGGAACCAGAGGTTAATCCACGAGGAAGTGGGGACAGAGCCAGAGGGCCATAAGGTCAGGTTCACCGACTCATTCGGGAACATAAATTACAGGATAAAAGTCACGGAACAGCACACATCGTTAGTCATTAGTAGTCAGAGTAAGGTAGAGGTTAGGAGAGTCCCCATGGTTGACTGCGTCCTCCCTTGTAGGATAGGCGAAGAGAGGTACCTCTTCTCGAGTGACCTGATAGACGTGGATTTCTTCTCCGAGATTGGAACTAAGGTTAGGAGATCATCACACACGTTAGACGAGCTAATCAGGAACGTCGTATCTTTAGTTAGGGAAAGGATGGAGTATGAGCCGGGATCCACTTACATAGACACTGAGGCGTCGAAGAGCTTCAAAATAGGTAAGGGGGTTTGCCAGGACTTCGCCCACGTTACCATAGGTATCCTCAGGGCTTCAGGCGTGCCAGCCAGATACGTCATGGGATTAGTGGATAAAAACCCTAAGGTGACCCATGCTTGGGTGGAGTTCCTCTCTCCTGCGGGATGGGTTCCGATAGACCCTACCAGGGGGATCCTTTACGACATTGGGTATGTCAAGTTCGCCGTGGGAAGGGACTACAACGACACGCCCCCCATTAAGGGTTCATTCATCAGTTCAGGAAAGGGGAGATTGAGCAGGTTAGAGGTGAAAGTTGACGCAGAGTAAGTCCACTGGGTACAAGATCTTCTGGGCTGGAAGGTACCTCGAAAGGTTGGAGAACATAGCCAGGATAGGGCTGTTCCTCTCAATGAGGGGAGAGGAGGACTTGGTGAAGACGTCTCTCTCCGTTGATGACGTCAAGGGATATGCAGAAACTGAGTTCAATATCCTAAGGGAGGACATGAGGAGCTTCGCAGACGAGAACGTAATGGCTTCACTGTCGTATCTAGAGAGGGCAGTATTTTCAGATTCTATTGGCGAAAAATACTATAGAGACCTGCTTCAATCAGTTCTCGCAGTGGGAAACGCTATAGAAGGCTTCATGGCACCTTCGTCAAACTTGGCAATGCCGAAGAAACAGGAGGAGGTCAGAGAAGAAGGTCAGAGGAGGTAGAGCTTTCTCCTTCAGCTCACGTTTGAACATGAAGAAGATTTTTTCCCTCTTTGTGTATGAAACTGCTGGTAGAAAATTTTGTTTTAATACCATGGGAATTGATGGCTTTAGACGCCTTGAGTCTTAATTTCAATTACAGAAAAAGGGGGTTAAGGGGGCGGAAAGCCTCGCCTCTCTGAGGCGGGGATGGATAGTCCCCTTTGTTTAAATACTTCTTTTTTCGAAATTCTTTTTTTAATGGCTGGGAGGGTTAAAGCGATCAGAGCTACTGTTTCTATGAAGATCGCTCTCTCTGAACCCCTCCTAGCCCTCGTGAACAACTACGTGAAAGCAATACGTTTTTCGTTATTTTGGTTGAAGGAAAATGTTCCGAACCCGGAAGAGAAGGGAGTGTTAGGAAAAGTCCACGAGGAGTTATACACGAAGTTAAGAGAGGAATACGACCTACCATCAAAGGTTGCTGAGGACTGTTATAGGGATGCTCTCGCGATATACAAGGGTTGGTACAACAACCCGAGAAGAGGACGTTTCCCGAGAGTGTACAAACCTACAGTGTGGCTACCCTAGAGCGAGCTATAGCGTGGACTTCGATAACATGACTGTTAGGATAGCGAGTGTTGGTGAAAACTACCACTGGGTTATCCCAGGAACCTCAAGGACTACATGATTTGGAGGATGAAGAAGCACGTCTAATAGTTAAAGGAGACAATGCTTTCCTCAAGGTCGTTTTTGACAAACCGTTGGAGAGAGATGAACCAAGGGAAAGTGTTGCTGTTGATGTTAACATGGGTGAGGTAGTCGTAGGAAATGATGATACTCATTATGTTAGGATCCCAACTAGGCTTGAAGTTCATCACTGCAAGTCTTCAGCTGAGAATTTGCAGAAGAAGTACCCAAGGAGGTGGAGGGAGAACGAGAGGATTCTTCACAGGATTCGTTCTCTTCATCAAAAGGCTAAGAGGATTACGGAGGATGCTAGAAAAGTGGGAAAGTGGGTTGTTGAGGTTGCTGAGGATTTCGGTGCCAACGTTATTAAGTTGGAGAACCTCAAGAACCTAATTAAGAATGTTGATAAATTATCTAAAGAGTTTCGTGATAAACTGTATTTAATGCAGTACCGTCGTGTTCAGTACTGGATAGTGTGGCAAGCTAGGAAGCGTGGCGGTCGTAGAATTCGTGAATCCCAGTTACTCTTCCGTTTCATGCCCTAAAAGTAGGAAAAGGATGGAGGAGATCTCTCATAGGTATTTTTCCGCTTTCCGTCTTGCGGTTACGAGAACGACCGTGACGTTATTGCAATCATGAACCTAAATAGGGGTTCTCTGACCCTCTCGACTGCCCCTCAAATGAGAGATGTAAACACGAACCGATGAGGGGAACCCTCGCCGTGGCGGGGAGGAAGTCAGAGGAGAAGAACTATGGCACGTTTCGGTTTTCAACTAAGCTAGTAAGCTAGGACGTGGTCTAGGTAGGTAGCCATATTCTGCCGAAATCTATTTCCCTCAACAAAGGGTCGACTATCTTGTATTCTCCTTTATCCCCTTTCTCCATGAAGTTGTTGTTCACGAGCGAGTCGAGAGCTAAGGTTAGTTCCTTGTCGTCTATGTTGCCCAGGCTTATTTCTATGCCCCTTTTGATTTCGCTCCATCTGCTCACTACCTTGACTATCTCCATCAGTTTCACATACAAGGCTTTGTTACCCTTGTTTTCAAGAAAGTGTTTGAACTCATCAACCATGATCTTGCTTCCCTCTGCCACAGTTGAATTCAACGCATCTTCAAAACTCATTCCTCTAACCGCGTGGAGGTTGCCGAAAAGAGTTAACCAGCCTACCACTCCGTCCAACCTCTTCACGACTTGATCTTCCCTGTTGAAGTCGAGGTTCAACTCCTCCATTCCGCGTTTGAGGAAGCTCGCAGACTCCTCTTCTCTGAAGCGCCTTAAGTTCAGGACTACCGGAGGCCTCCCGTGAAGTGGGGATAATGAAGGCGGGTCGATGAGTGATCTGGTAACTCCTATGTAAGACCCAGTGAATATGAACCTGACTTTCTCGTTGGAGGTGAAGACGTTGCCTAATACGTCTAAAAAGTACTTACTGGCTTGAGATAACTCCTGGACCTCATCGAGTCCTATGACGAAGTTATCTTCAATTGAGTTGAGCAGTTCAATGAGGCTATTAACTACTTTAGCCCCCTTCTTAACCTTGACGCCCGCTGACCCGATCATGAAGTTGATTCTCACGTTCAGCTCTATCTTAGTGTTACTGATCTCAGACAACATCATTTCTAGCAACGAGTTCAGGTTTCTAACTCCTCTGAGGTTAATGTAGATTCCCTTGAAACCGTGCTCTTTCCTTAACTCGTTGATTACGACCTTCATCAGACTGGTTTTGCCCATCTCCCTCTGTCCTCCTATTAAAATCCAATTCTTTGATAACAATTGATTCACAGAATATTCTATCTCTCTTTCCCTCCCGAATAGCTCTTCCCTCCTCTCCTTCGGGTGAAGGTCGAAAAGCAACTGTAGCCACTACAGTTACTGGTCATACTACAGTTAATAAAGTTAGGGTCGTTTCTCACGCTGCGGTATTGGGCGATTATGAGTTGCGTCTTGATAGCATTGCAATAATATTTATATCATATTAGGATTAATTATTTTTTTAAATTATATATGGATAAACAGGTATCTTTCTTATCTGCCTATGAAGTTCTCATGAGAGTGTTTTGTGGACTGCTTCAGTTATCAGGACATAAATGGAACCTTTCAGTGCATTTAACTTAACGGGGGTTGAGGGGGCGGAAGACCCCTCCCGTCAGGGAGGGGATGGATAGCCCCCTTATATTTAAATATTAGTTTTTTTTCCGAAATTTCTTAACTCTAAGAACGTCCTTCTAAAGCTCGATTTGATCTAAATAGGATTTGAGAAAGAATCACACTATGTTAGTCTACCTTAGGTATGAGGGATTTGACGACAATGAAGTATCTTCTATATCAAGATATATGTTTGGGTATATCGTTTCATCACCTTCCGTTTTCTACCTTTCTCATGTTATCATTAAAAATATAAATAGAAAAAGTACAATTATAAAGCAATGAAGTTATGCAAAAAGGAAGCTAGTCCGGTAGGTTTAGGTACATGGAAGATGGGTGGAGGATATTGGACTCCAGACTATTCCAATGATGGTCATTACGTTTCAGTAATAAGACATGCCTTAGGAAAAGGGATCAACGTGATAGATACTGCCGAAATGTACGGCGGGGGGCATGCGGAGGAATTGGTAGGAAGGGCAATAAAGGGTCTAGATAGAGAGAAAATCATTGTGATAACTAAGGTCTGGCCTTCACACTTGAAGTTTCAAGATGTCATAGAATCTGCAAGGAATAGTCTGAGGAGGCTGGATAGTGAATACATAGATCTTTACTTGATACACTGGCCTAATCAGGAGGTCAAAATCGAGGAGACAATGAAGGCCATGGAGAAACTCGTTGAAGAAGGGACGGTGAGATGTGTTGGGGTGAGTAATTTTTCAGTTGAATTGATGGAAGAGGCAAGGAAATTCCACGAAATTGAGGCAAACCAAGTGGAATACAACCTCAATCACTTGGACCCTGAGAAGGACCTGATGCCTTACTGTGAACGCAACGGAATTAAGGTAATAGCCTACTCCCCATTAGGCCAGGGAAGATCCCTTTCAGACGAGAGGGTGAAGAAGTTAGCTCAGAAATACGGGAGAACCCCAGCTCAGATAGTTTTGAACTACATCGCTAGAAGGTCCATTCCTATACCTAAGGCTTCTAGTGTGGAACACGTAGATGAAATAGCCTCATCTTTGGACTTTAAGCTGGACGATGAGGACGTGAAACTGCTTACAAGGAGTTGAAAGTCTTGTCATCTAGGTAAACAGGGTTAAGCTGAGTACTACTACGACTTACTTTCTCTTGTCATGATTCTGTAAATCATGAGGCTCGATAGAAAAGAGGAAAAGCCAGTCAAAAGGAAGATCACGTAATACAAGTCCAGTTCTATCAAGAATGCAAACAAGGTTGACGCAAGGGAAGAGAACATCATGTCGATTAGGTTGAAGAAAGCGGACAGCTTCGTACTGAAATTCATCATCTTCACCACTGTTTCCTCTGTGACTGGAGCCCTCAAGTAACCCCCAGCGTTAATCAGGAGGATCAAAGCCAGGAACAAGTACAGTGAGAACTTGTAGAATGATGAGAGTGCCAAGAACAGGAGTAACTCCACGACGGACAAGACCAGGAAGGCTTTATTGTTAGTCCTATGCCCAAAGTACAAGAAGGAAATTAACGGTATCCTAGAAAGCGCTAAGTAGAGACTTATCTCCTGAGGAGAATAATCTGGGAATGAAGACAAGAGGATCAACGGAATGTAACTTCCCGTCAGGACCTTCCTCAACACGGAGAAGAAGCTCACGGAGAACAAGGTCTTCCCTACAGTCTTCATGCTGTTGAAAAGATCCCTCATGCTCTCCCTGGGCTCTTTGTACTTCAGCCTAGAGGACACTACCACGTTAAGGATCAAAGCCGAGGTCATCAGTGCCAACAACTTGTTCACTCCAACTACCGAACTGAGGTAAAACGAGCCTACCCCAACTATGCTGAAGATCGACGTGAGCGTCATCATGACGGAGTAGTCCTTCCTTACGAAGTCCTTCTGAATTATTATCACGGAGGAGAAGAAGGAGTTGGAGACTCCCATGAGGACGGCTATCGTCACGAAGCCGTAAATGTTCCTGGAGAACATGAGGAGAAGACCTATCGTAACCTCCATCAGAGCTGAGAGAGTTACGTTCCTAGGAACTGGAAACACCACTAGAAACACGTAAGAGGCCAATGTCGTCACTAGGCTCAGCGTCAATATGAGCCCTATCTGGAAGCTCTCTAGCCCTGAAGCATCCATCAGGGCAACGTAAGCGAAACTCATGAAGCCTATGAAGAGTGAGAAGATAGACCTGTACATCATGACGTATGATTTCTGCTCCATTCATCCATTACCTTTCCTCATAAGATTGATGTAGTTATCCACGAACTCCTTTGAGTACTCTTTAGTGTACTCGAGGAAAGGCTTGATGAACCTGCCGTATGTCTCCTCCACATTGGATTTACTGATGAACTCGTCGATCTCGTCTGGACTCTCGTTGTAGTAGTAATGTGTCGGGTCATCAAGGCTAGACTCCTTGAACGCCCTCTTTCTAGACCTACACGGCATGCAGAAACCGCAGTGAACCTTTCCCGACACTATACAACTCCACGTTTTTGTGAAGTCTACTCCCAGTCTCTGACCCAGCCTTATCACTTCTCCTTTAGTTAGGTCGGAGAAAGGAGCGATTACCTTGAAGTCCAGGGTTGCCTGAACTTGGTCTAACATCTCTTTCTTCTTATTCCACTCTCCTTTGAGCCAACCCACGAATACCTTATTCAAGTCAGGGTAAGCAGACAGGGAAGCGAGGATCTCGATCAGGAATTGATGCTTCAACATGTAATTGCTAGAGGATATAGGTAACAGGTCAAAGGACTTTATGTAAGACGAGAAGTCCACCACTTTGAGTTCAATGGCGAGGCTCTGGGCCAACTCTTTGACCAGTTCAAACTCCTTGACTTGAGGTGCGTAACCGTAGTTTATGAAGACTCCGTGAATTCGGTACTTATCCTTCAGGTGATGTGCTAAAACCGTGGAATCTAGCCCTCCAGTCAATTGAATTATGGCATCTTCCAAATTCTGTCACCCGCCTTCAAATGAAAGTTACACTATTAGATTTCTATTAATTCCATTATTTGATGCTAGTATATATATTTTTCTTATTTAGTATATACACGCTATATATTCAACTAAGCGCAGGACATTGTTACATTGAGTCCGCGTTGTAGTTTCAACAAGTTCGTGCATAGATATGAAGTCAAGTAGGCTCACTGATGACCTCCCCTGGAGATGCTTCTTTCTTTTGACCTACATCTTGTCCCTAATACGGGCTACATGGTGGCGATTCTCGCCAAGAATGTGGTCTCGTTGCTTTACCAAGGCTTGATGGTGGAAGAGCTTCATATAGATACTTCGTGAACTCACCCCGCCCTTACGGACGGGGCATCCCCACCTCACGATGGAGATTTCCTGCTTCTCAGAGGAACCTCGATCCCCCTTCACCCACAGCGGAGGTTCCATCGAACGGAACCGTTCTCTGATGCACCGTGTGGAAGAGGGGTTACGGAGGGTTCCTCTCCACAAGCGTAAGTTCCCCCAGTCCCGAGGGTACTGACCCAGCTCTTACAGCCAAGGTCTAAGGAAATTTTGACATACAAATATAAAACCGTTTCTATAAGGGGGCTATCCATCCCCTCCCTGACGGAAGGGGACTTTCGCCCCCTTAACCCCCGCAAAGTTAAAGCGTCCAACGATATTTACAAAAGATTGAAAGCCTCGCCCTTTAGGGCGGGGAGGAAGTCAGATTGTGATCCTTTCAATATTTACGATAAAGTTAGGAGTAGTGTAATGAGGAGAATAATAGGTCTGAAGAGAACCAAGGATGGGTGGGAGAAATTATAGGATCTGTCTTTCATACGTAATTGGTTTAAATACATTATGTATCTCCTTTCTATTAATAATTTTGTAGAATGGTGTTATTCCTGTAAGTTAAAGAAACTCTTTTAGTGAAAGAGTGAGTTCAAGAAATTGGAACTCATATGACATCGAGCTTCTGACTTTAGTTCAGGAAATGGCACTGGCCTTATGGATAACAAAAGCCGAAGTCATGAAGCAGAAACCATGTGGACATGACCATAAGACATAACGTAACTACAGCTATCCTAAACATACAGCGGACATCCAGTGAATCATTGCACATCATATTATAGATTGCTTATACAGCTAATCCGATAACGGTTTATTTTTACAAAGGCTAGAATCTATTATGAGAAAGTTAGTCCTCCTATTTACTATAGCCTTGATTGCAATGATGGTTTTCGCCTTAGTCCCTGCAAGGTCTGAGTCTCCTTCTACTGCCACTCCAATCAAACACGTAGTTATCATAATCCTCGAGAATCATTCCTTCGATAATCTATTTGGTACCTATCCTTTCGGAAATCCTCTTATAAAGGATAACATTACTTGTTCTCTAATGAGACCAGTAGGTCTGAACTTAAGCACATCAGTCCCGAACGGGAACGGAGGATATGTGAAACCCTATCATGGTTCTATCATATTGACTGACCCTGTTGAAGGGTTCAAACCATACCACAAGGATTGGAACTTCGGTTTGATGAACGGTTTCGTGGAAGGATCAGGAATCCAGTCTATGGCATACGTTACCAATGCACAAGTTCCGCTCCTTTGGGACTACGCTGAGGAATACGTTTTAGCTGACGACTACTTCTCACCCGTGCTCGAGTCCACTCAGCCAAATAGATTAGCTTATCTCACGGGTTTCTCTACCAACGTTACTGGAGACGGTTTCGTGAGTGGAGTTATACCATTTTGCGACACTATAATGTATCAACTTTCAAACGATGGAGTGAGCTGGGCCTACTTCGATTACGGATACACGGGCGGAATAATACCTCCTTTCCCCCTCTCGGCGTTCAACGGTAACGTAGACTATTCGTCCCATTACTTCAACACGAGCGTCTTCCTGACAGACCTAAAGGACGGTCAATTGCCATCAGTCTCATGGCTCATGTTCACCGGAGGTAAGGGATATGACTCTCACTCCGCATTGGACCTTCATCCTCCTTTTAATTTAACATTAGGTCAGGAGAACTTGGTGAAATATATAAATGCAATTATGGAGAGCCCTTACTGGAATTCCACAGCTATTTTCATCACCTTTGATGAGGGAGGAGGTTTCTATGATCAAGTTCCTCCACCCATAATTTACACTTACGGTGAAGGAGAAGATCAGTTTCTTCAATCTCTCGGTATATACAATTACTCCGTCTTAGGAGAAAGAGTTCCTCTCCTCATCATTTCGCCTTACTCCAGGGAAGGTTGGATAGACAATTCTACCATGTCTGGTTACACTCTGCTAGGCTTCATAGACTATAACTGGCACCTGCCTTACCTTAACAAGATAGTTGCCAATTCAGACGTCCAAGGGATCCTGAGGGCTTTCAACTTCTCCATGGAAAGACCTCCAGTTCTGTTGTCGCCTTCAAACTGGACCTACCCGATCCCGTTACAATATCCAATCCATTATGGATACGTCGCTACAATTCATAATAATTACACTGGATACATGATGCTATACGACAAAGGCTACATAAATTCCAGTGTACTGGATTACGTAATGAAGTTCTCCAGTGCCTCCCAAAACTCAACTATTTCCACGAATAACTCTACCTCGAGTTCACCGACCTCATCAGGAATTCAGGTTCATCCATCAAGTTCTGGTA
This sequence comes from Sulfuracidifex tepidarius, assembly GCF_008326425.1. Taxonomy (NCBI): domain Archaea; kingdom Thermoproteati; phylum Thermoproteota; class Thermoprotei; order Sulfolobales; family Sulfolobaceae; genus Sulfuracidifex; species Sulfuracidifex tepidarius. Next base: position 848,608 of record NZ_AP018929.1, on the reverse strand, counting down.
CCTCGTCTTTCTCCAACGTTTTAAACGGGACTACTTCATCTCGCATATCTGAGATCAATAGTTTTCCCTCCAAGACTTTTATTGTAGTAGTATTGGTTACGATCGCAATTCTCTCGATTTTTCTTTTGAAGAAGAGACGATAAATCTTCAAAAACTATAAGACTAATTCAGTTTTTAATATTTAAGTATGTTATTGCTTAAATTAAATCAAGAGAAATGAAAAGGATAGGAAGTAAAATGAAGAAAAGAAAGAGAGCTAATAAAGGGATGGGATCGCTCCATGACCTATGATTTCTCTTTAAGGAGATTTATAAGGCTCTCCAGTTCACCTCTGCCGAGTTCGGAATACTTTTTCGCCAGATCATCAAATGTTAGTTTGTTCTCTTTAAGATGTTTTATAAGGACATCCATCACAAACTGTTTAGATTTAGTTCCTAGTTTATCCCTTATTTCCTTGAGCGAAGCTAACTCGTCTATTGTGCACGAGACATCTTTAGCTTTCTTAGGTTCTCTTTGAGTTATTTTCCACTCCATGCTTACATTGTGTCTTTCAGGATTTATAAGTACTCACGTATTCCCAGTAGAAGAATTAAACCTTTTGATAGCCAAAGTGGGACGTCAACATAACTGTCCCAGAGATATGGGTCTTAAACTGCCAATCTCCGTGGAGACGAAAAGGGTCGCAGAAAACCCATGCCAATCAACTTAAGGCAACACGCTTATTAGATTTTCAGGATTTATATGTCATGTGATCAAAGAGCCTTATGCTACCTTACTCAATACAATCGTTGAAATAATGAAGGAAGAATTTAAGGACGACCTTATCTCAATCGTGCTTTATGGAAGCGTGTCTAGGGGAGACAATAGAAACGATAGCGACGTAGATTTATTGATAATCATGAATAATTTACCTACAGATAGCATTTTTAAGAGAATCAGGATGTTTGAGACCAGAGTTGAGGATAAACTTAACTTAGATAAGTACTGGAGAGAGGGTTATTACGTATCTCTCTCTCCCCCGTTCTCAAAACTCCAGAGGAGGCAGAGAAGATTTCCCCACTTTATCTAGACATGGTATATGATGCGACAATACTCTACGACAAGGATCAATTTTTCACTAAAGTATTGCAAAGATTAGAGCATAGGCTAATCGAATTAGGGGCGGAAAGGATCAAGATGGGTAAGAAGTGGTACTGGGTGCTAAAGAAAAGCTCGAAATTTGGTGAAACCATTGAACTTTGACTCCCTGGCGTTTTCGTATCTCTCGCAAGCAGAAGAAAGGCTAAGTTTAGCTAAAACAGAACATGAGAGAAGGAAGTATAACATAGCGGTGAGACTTTGCCAAGAAGCTGTAGAACTTTCTCTCAAGGCTTGTCTCAGGCTAGTTAACATAGAACCACCCAAATTTCACGATGTAGGCCCTATACTGAGAAATAACGCGGAGAAGTTTCCGCAGTGGTTCAAGGATAGGATAGATGTTTTCGCATCTTACTCAAGGTCCTTGAGGAAAGAAAGGGAACTGTCAATGTACGGAGATGAGGAAACTGGTACCTCCTCCAGAAATGCTCTACTCAGCTTATGACGCTGAACAGACAATCAGGATTGCCGAAGAAGTCTTAGAGTATGCTAAGAGGTTATATGAAGAGAAAAAGAATCAGTAAAGGTTTCTTCTAGCTAAAGGAAAATAAAGTAGGCCAGAACGGGAAGTCGGTATGGGGATCTCTTTTTACTGAGATAAACGACAACATTAAGCCAAAATTGGACTAGTCAAGTGTCGTTCAAGGGAGAAAGCTTATATTTCATGACGATGCGTGTAAATAGATTAATTATTGTTAGGTTAAAGGAACATGTAGAATTAATTCCACTCATGTAGGACAGGGTGAATAGGGTAAGCTGGAGCTCACTAAAGGAGACCCCTCAGCTCGGGAGGAGACCTTTCGTGAACCTCCTCAGCTCTCGTGAGCAGGTATAGCTGAGATGTTGAGGGGAGTGACAGACGTGAGAGAGGCAATCACAGGATAGAGGAGTACAGAGCGCTAAAGGTGAGCAAGAATAGGAAGAGAAGGAGTGGTGGGAGGAAGAAGTGAAAAAGACCTCCATTTTACTGGGGAGTAAAATCCCCATGAAAGGACCGAGACACGAACGCTACTTCACTTTTCACAACTATTATTCCTGAAGAGATATTAAGCGAAAAGGGAAAAGTTTTTAAATTATTTTTCTATTTCTTTTATTGTGGTCTGCGAGAATTGGAAAGTAAGGTTTAGGATGAGATGTCGAGAGTGAGAAGGATCTAGCTAAGTTTGTGGCCAAGAAGTTCTCTAACTTAGAGCTATTAATGTTAATATTTGATAAGCTAGATTTATTACAAGAAAACCCTTTCAAATATGCCATAGAGAAGTTAGGAAAGGATAGGTACGGAAACCCTATGTTTTCAATAGAAGTTACGGGCGATATAAGAATAATTTACAGCATAGATTCAAAAAACTGTATAGTATTTATTTTGGAGATTGGGTCTCACAAGGACGTTTACGGTCGGGGTTGAGCTCGTAATAAGCCTCGATGACCATCTCCCTGAACTTCTTTAGGTCCTCCTTACTCTCTAGCTCCAGGAACCTTTCACCGTCCTTATCTTCAACAATCTTCGTAAGTATATGTTTGTGGGGGAGCATTAAAAAGGGTATGCTGATTTTTCTCATTGAATTTTGATAAACTGTTGAAGAATTGAAGGAGGATAGCTTTTATCGGAAAATCCTTGCAAAGTTAGGTGACCTTAAAAAATAATTCAATAACGATAGGATAGAGATTAGATAACTAGCTATAGGTTCGAAAACCTCCTCACTGTAAAATGGATAAAATTTATTTTATCACACTGCAAAACGAAAAAAATTGGGCTCCAGGAATTCCCGTAAACTGCTACCTGGGACTAGAGAGGGGGTTCTCCCTGACCTGGGCCAGGGACACGGGCTTCTTGACCCTAAAGGCGCTCTCCCTCCTCTTGGTACAGCGCTTCAAGTACTCCACTGGTCTGGACCTCGGCGCAAAGAGGTTAAACCGCCTCATAAAAAATATTTACCATGAGGCAGGATGCATCAAAAACTGCTCAGAAGGAGGAGGAAAACCATAAAGTGCTAACCGAGGCTAAGTCGTTCAATCAACCTGGATGACGAGAACAAGAAAGGCAAGCATCAGAGTACTCCTGTGAACTTCCCTTTCTATGCGGGATAGAAATTAGGGGGAAGCTAGACTTCTGGTCAACTATATTTCATCCGTTCAAACAGAAGACATTTCTCCGTGACCTAATTTTAAAATATCATATTTTAAAATATCATATTTATGAATATGGTTGACAGAGAGCACGAACTCAAAGCTAGTGAACTACCCCGCCCTAACGGACGGGGCATCCCCACCTCGCGATGGGGATTTCCTGCTTCTTCCAGGAAACTTACTATACACACCCTCAGAGAAGGGTATGTATAGCAGAGGTTTCCTGTCCACAGGCTTTAAGGGCAGTCCCGACCCCGCATGGAAAATATTTAGAGAAGCATTATAATCCCTATCTGCAACCCAACCACATTTAGGGCAAACGAATATACGGTCGTCTAATGTTAGGTCTTTCTTTACATATCCGCATCGAGCACACGTCCTCGAAGTGTACGCTGGGTTTACTTTCACTACCCTCCTACCAGCTCTTTCAGCCTTGTAGGAGAGGTAGCTCATGAATTTGGAGAAGTTGGAATGAAGAATATGTTTCCTCAAAGTCTTACTTTCGTTATTCTCAACCATTTCCTTCACATCAAGACCTTCCATATATATCTCGTCGTATTGTTCAACAAGCCACGAAGTCACCTTATGAATATAATCACTCATCAAATTCTTCACATGCTCATGTAGCTTAACTAATTTCTTTCTGGTCTTCTCGTAGTTTCTTGATCCTCTCTTCTTCCTTGTTAGTGACCTTTGCAAGATCTTTATCTTCCCCTCTACCTTATCAAAGACCCTGGGGTTCTCTATCACTATGCCGTCTGAAGTAGTTACGAGTTTCTCAACTCCTAGGTCTATCCCGACCACTTTCCCAGTTTTTTCTAAAGGCTTCTTTTCAACCTCGACTTGAAAGATGGCATACCAACCAGTGGCACCCCTCTTTATTATAACCCCCGTTACCTCACCTTCTAGCGGTCTGTGGAAGAGGACTTTGACCTCGCCTATCTTAGATAGAACGAGTCTGTCTCCTTGAACTTTGAAACCTGACTGGTTGTAATTGATAGTCTTCATGATTTTCTTATACCTCAATTTTCCCGCTTTCTTTCCTTTCTTCTTCAGTTCGTGAAGAGCGTTAATGTTGTACCATAATTGGTTGTTCACCATTTGAGGGACTTTAGAATAAACTAGTTCCTTCCCTTCTATTTTCAGATCCTTCAACATTGCCTGAGTGTCCTTAGGTGTTATCTTTTTCCTCTCTTTTCTTGCATTATTTACTGCATCTAACAACGCGTTGTACACTTTAGCTTCAATCTCCATGACGCGGAGGAGTTTCTCCTCTGCTTCTCTTGTCGGGTAAATCCTGTACTTGAACGAGAGTTGAATTGTGTTACTCTTTTCCTTGGCTCTCCACATATTTTCTTAGCACCTCTAGTGTTACCTGTCCGCTTGTTGCTAGGAAATACGATGGCGACCAGAGGTGTCCTTTCCACAGTTTTTCCTTCACTTGTGGAAATTTCCTCTGTATTTCCCTAGACGTGATTGTCTTGATGGCGTTCACGTATCTAGGTATGTTCAAGGTTGGTTTTGCTTTGAATAACATGTGGAAATGATCCTTATCTACTCCTATGTCTATGACCTCAACCTCGAATGTTTTGCTTATTTCCTGAATTTGTTCCTTTAGGAAGTTTATAATCTCTTCGTTATCGAACACCTTCCTGCGGTACTTCACCACTTGGACATAGTGATAGTAAAGAGCGTAAACCGAGTGCGATCCTCTGTCCAATCTGTACCGCATAGTTGCACTTATTTTTTGATAACTGTAAAAACATTTCTATAAGGGGGCTATCCATCCCCTCCCTAACGGAAGGGGACTTTCGCCCCCTTAACCCCCGCAAAGTTAAAAAGAGGCTCGCTTCTGATAACGTGGAGCTGATCGTAATCTATGGAAGGAGGAGAATAGGGAAGACCTTCCTAGTCTTGAACGCCTTGGAAGGTGACTTCATTTACTACCTAGGGACGGAGAAGAATAACCTCAGGAAATTCAAGGAAATAGCTGAGGGTAAATTCCATGACTTAAAGTACGCGAAAGAGGATTGGGAGTCAGTCTTTCATTACCTCAGGGACAGTGTAGTTGCTATAGACGAGTTCCCTTACATGATCAAGGAAGACCCGAGCGTTCTCTTTATTTTCCAAAAAATAGTGGACGAGACCTTGAAGGGCAGTAAGACAAAGATCATCTTGCTGGGGTCTTCCATTTCCGTCATGGAAGATGTCTTGTCCTGTGAACTACCCGGCCCTTACGGGTGGGGCTTCCTGGTTCACGGCTCCACCTTGCCTAGAAGGTAGAGGGCGGAGCTCCACAGGCTCTACGGGTCGTCCTGACCCTGATCTTGCGAACATCCCACGTGTCGAGAGTACTACTGATTGGAGCAGAGGCGTACCACATAGACCCTCGCTTTAACCAAGGCATCTCGGTTACGCTTGCCCAGTCTGTGACTGTCATTAACGTATACGTGGTACTTGTCGTATTTATCCTTTGTTACAAAGGGGGCTATCCGTCCCTACCCTGACTAGGGTCTTACGCCCCCTTAAACCCCCCTAGGATAAAGCTCATGACGTAGTGTCTCCATTCCAAACCTGCATTCTCAAATATCATTGCAGGCACTATAGATCTGGCCTTGGTGTCTCAACGAGACTTACTCCGCTGAAATACGCTGGAGATTAAACTTCCTTCATACTTTTTGATTTTGACTTGAAAGACAATAACGCACTTGCACATATTATTAATGCTGAAGTGAGAAGTATTATCGATACGATTACCTGTATTTCTTCTGGTAACAGTACCTTAATCATGTCGATAATTAAAACACATATTGATACAGTTACAACGATTTTCATGTTATATTCTTTATTTATAAATTTTTTGACCTTATTCAGAAAGTCTTGTTTTAGCTCAACTATTTCTTTATCGTCTCTTAAATTGAATGAGATTGTCTTTGACTTGAGATACTATTCATCTTCGTCCTGACGCGGGTTCACCTCTGTGTTAGCCATGGTCTTCTACTTCCTGTACATGTTCAATGGCATATTGAGGAGGGAGGAGTTCCGCCTCCTCCTCATCCTCTTGTTCCCAGAGTTTTACTGGGCTTCAAAATTTTTCTATGCAATCTCCAGGCACTTAATAACGATACAGATTTATTTTCATGGTAGTGATTTTGGATCTACCGGTAAGGACGGGGAGAAGTCAGAGACATACTTTAACTCTTTATTTTGTATCTTTACAATAAATCATATTCTTTGATCTAAATAATGAAAATTTATTTAAAATATTATCGATTCTAAATATTGACTTTAGATAGGCAAGTATTATGGGTGAGTAGAGTCATTTTGCGAAGATCAAAAACCTCTGCAGGATGGAGAAGCAGATTCTGACAATTCACGTCTCATCCGTAGAGGGACGCTAAGATCAAGATAAGTATAAATGCTATCAACAAGTATGCGACGTACACGCTGAGTTTTCCGTTGAAGATCAACTTAGCTAGAGCATCACTAAACGCCCTGTACTTCTTAGAAATGAGGGCAAAGAATGACAGGAAAGCGTCCCTGCTGAACCTCTCAGTCCCAAGGATGACCTTCAACATTACCCTTTCATTGTTAGCCATTGCGAAAGGAGTGTAGTCCTCCTCTTTGTCGACCCCGTTGTTCCAAACCTTCACTCTCCTCCCTTTGGGCCTACCTACCACAGCCATCGTCACTAGGGTACCAATTCCCGCAACTAGCGCAATGTAGAGTGGAGATATCCCTCCGAAAGGTTTGGTAGAGTATGTCAGTATTAACGTTCCCGAGATCACTCCGAGGAGACCTCCCTTTTTGGGGAACACCAAGTAAGAGATCAGGATTCCCAAGGCTAGCACTGAAAGTCCTGAGACCAGCCTGGGGATCCAGTCTTCATCATGCTCACTCCCTCTCCTGAAGAAGTGCCTGAAGGACGCATACTTCAAGATCAACGCTGTAGCGAAACCCTCGGCTAGGGCTATGAAAATTCCTCCAACCAGGGATATAACTCCCAGACTGCCGGATAGGTAGGACTGTATGAACAAGCTTTCCAGGATCCCCCAGGATCCTATTCCCCCGGCAGTAGGTAACAGACCTGAGAGGGATGTGGCTATCATCACCATTCCTGCGTAGCTCTTCGCGTTCTTCGTGAAGGGTTTGGACAAGGTTATAGAGGACACCGAATTAAGGAAAGCCCCGGTCTTTCCTATCGAGTTTGAGACCGCTATCATGAGCAATGAAGCCAACGCCACCCCCTGAGTTATCCCTCCCAGAGCGTAGATCCCAAGAGCAGTGACCATGGCTCCGCTGTTCTCTATAGAGCTGAACGCCAGGGAGGCCCTACCGTCGTCAGACACGTATCCGTATAGGGAACTGAGGAAAGCAGTGAACCCGCCCAGGACTATGAGGACGTAAGCTAATGGCTCAAACCTCATGACTTGGAACACCTCAAGCGACCCGTAGATACCCATCAAAGTCATTGTGGCGCTTATCAGAGCAGACGCAGAGTGAGGCAACTTACCCTCCTGGAGAGGGAACCAGTCTACGCCATAAAACGGGGTTATCCCTGTTTTGACCAGGAAGCCCGAGATGAGCAGTGTACCAGACAATACTCCTACCTTGCTTATTTCGCCTGCTATGGAAGCTCCTGCTATGAGGAGGACTGTGCTTAGTTCCCCGAAGGCTAGGAACACCACGGATCCCCTCACACTCTTGATTGCGTAAAAGAGGGAGATCGCCATTACTTCCCACCCAGATATCATAATGAAGAAGTTGGTGGAGTCCATGAACGCCATCATCCCCGCAATTGAGAGCGATACCATGGGAGACATTGAGTCCCTTGAAGTCAACGAGAGGAGCAACCATGAGAAGGAAGCGAGTATCTTCAGTAAGTTCAGGGGAGAGTAGCCCTGAGTGAGGGTTAGTCCTATTACAACCGCTGAGGACAAAGAGATAGAGAGATAGCCCAGCCTCCTGTTAACCATAGATATCAGGAAAGATATTATGAAGAGCAGTACCTCGATCACGGAGATCTCAGTTTGCAGACTCAGGATCACCATCCTTTCCCACCCTTAACTCTGATCAAAGCGTCAAGTATGGTGTTAGGAGAGGGAGGGCACCCCGGGATTATCACGTCGGCATCAAGTCCTACCCCATCCCCTATCACCCCACCGCTGATCGCGCAAGTCCCCATTAGAACCACAACCTTGGGAGATGGCACTGCGTCGAGGGTCTCCCTCAACACTTCCCTCATTCCCTCCGTGAGGACTCCCATGACCACGACCCCGTCAGCGTGCCTCGGAGTGTTGGTGAAGAATATACCAAATCTGGTCATATCGTACTGTGGAGACGCTATGAGCTTCAGCTCCGCGTTACATCCTCCACAAGTCCCCACGTCAAGCGGGTAAAGGTAAAACGACCTCGAGAACTTCGGCTCAGTCCTGTTCACTTTTCCCATCCTATGGTCTCCCGTGGGTGAAAGGTTTGGGAAGCACCTCCTACAGAAAATGCACCTTCCAGCGTCCCAACTCTCCTGGATCGCCTTAGTGGGGCAGTCCCTGAATTCCTTGTTGATCTCCAAGGAAGAGGCCCAAGGGGGAGTTCCCCTAGGCTCCCTCTCGGTCTGGATTCCTTTCCTCAATCCTCTCAAGAACCAGTTCATCTCTTCTCAACCCCTATTTCGGATATCCAAATCCCGAAGCTCTCCCAGTTGAAGGGAAAGTCGGTGAATATAGTACCTATGACTGACTTCAGTAAGAAAATGAGGTTGGCTTTTGAAGGAGGCAAGAAAGAGACGTCCACCTTAGCGTCATCTATCCTTACCCTGTAAACCATGTCCCCTGAGGGAGACTCGACTCTGGATTCTGCCTCTCCAGAGTCCCTCATCTTTATCTCTTTCCTCTCGTTTCTCCTCCACCTCTTCACAGCCTCCTGAATTAAGTCTACGGACTGCATGACCTCCTCTCCTCTGACCAGGAACCTACCGAAAGTGTCAGGACTTCTCTCTGTCAATGGAGTGAAGCCGAGGTCCTTGTAAGGTAGGGAATCGGAGTCGTATCTGGCGTCATATTTCCTCCCTGACGCTCTCGCGGCGGGTCCTATGAGCCAGTCCTGGTCTATCCTCCCGTTGTTCTGGAAACGGTCTATCAGGATCCTGTTCTCAAGGAGGTCGTTAAAGAAGGACTTGAAACCCTCTAGATAGCGCAGGTCAACTCTCTGGAAGTCGCACTCCACGTGGTTCAAGGAGTTAACGCCGAAGAAGTACCTGTGTCCACATGCCTCTCCTATCACCCTGTTGGTGGTTTCCTGCATTGCTTGGAGCTGGTACGACGCTACCCCGAGTGCTCCCGTTTCCACCAGCTTGTGAAGTACGTAAAGGTGATTTCTAACCCTCTCGAGCTCCAGCTCCACTATTCTTCCCAACTGGGTTTCGTAGTCAGGGCTGACGTCCATGGATTTCTCCACGCCGAGGAGGAAAGACAGGGTGTGGGACGCCGAGAACATAGCGTTGACTCTCTCAACTTCTAAGGTCACGTCTTCAACTTTGCCCGACAGCTTGAAGCGTCTCGTCTTGAAGTAGGGGTTAGCATATATTTCAAGTATCTGCTCTCCTGAAGTTCTTATCCTGAATTGGACGCTTTCAACCAAACCTCCAGCGGACGGCCCGTAAACGAACGCGAACTCACCGTATCCTCCTGAACTCCCGGCGTGGAAATCGAAGTCAGGGCATTCCTCTGTGTGGGTGCTATCGTAGATACACGTCGTCCCAAGCTTACCTATGAACCTCATTGCAAAACACCTATAGCTATTACCCCAGCTAATAGCGACACAATCGCTGAAGCCAAGGCTATGTATCCTAAAAGACCGGAGTAGGCTTTCTCTTCCTTGGACTTGACCATCCTTGTGACGTGGTAGTTCACCGACACGAATGCTATTCCAGCCGAGATCAGGAGCACCGCGAGCAACGGTATTGAAACGTGGAATAACGTGGTGAATATCAAAAGCTCTCCTACGAAAGTACCGAAGGGAGGTGTGCCGGTGACCGCTAGAGATGACAGGAAGAGAGACGTGCTCGTCGGGGAAGATAAGCCAACTCTCTCGACGTCGTCTATTCTCTTAGTCCCTAACCTCTCCATGTAGACCCCTGAGGAGAGGAAAGCTGCAGTCTTTCCGAAGGCGTGGGTGAAGAAGAGTATGAGAGCCCCAAGTGGCTGTCCAACTATTAGACCTATCAACCCTATGTTCACGTTCTCGAGCGTGGAGTAAGCGAAAAGCCTTTTGAAATACCTCTGCCTCGCCATCACGAGGGACGCAGTGAGGACAGAGAAACCACTGAGAGCTAAGAAGTAGTTCTCCATGAAGGGTGCTATCTCCCATATCCTATACACTATCACTGCAGCTGAAGGAACAAGGACAGCAGAGAAAGAAGAGCTCACAGTCGCAGGAGCCTCAGTATGCGCGTCAGGTAACCATGTGTACCCGGGGAAGATCCCCGCCTTTGTGCCGAAGCCGAGGAGGCCAAGAAGTGATGCAGCGACTATAGTTGGAGAGACCTCCCCCCTGCCTATCATGGAGGTCAAGGTGAGTGTATGAAGGTCGTAATAGAAGAGAATTATGGATACGAAAGCTATAGACACACCCATGGAAACTATCACGAGGTACCTCCAAGTAGCTTCCATTGTTACGTTGTCCTTCTCATAGGCTACTAGTATTACGGTGAGTGCAGTGGACGCCTCCAAAGCGGCCCAGATTAACCCGAGGTTGTTCAGGGTAACTACACCGTAGATTGCGTCAGAGTATACCATAAAGAGGAAGTAATACCAGCCTTCCCTCACTATCCCGTCCTTTATGTAACCCGTAGAGTAGAGCATGACGATGAAAGTTATCGAAGCGTTCATGATCACGAATACCTTAGAGACATCATCAACGAAGAAAGTCCCCACTGTGGGAGGATAGAAGAAAATCAGGGTCGCGACTACCACGTTAACTAACGAGGAGATCACCGAAGAGAACTTCCATTTCAGTGATAACGCTCCACCCAGTAAAGGTATCAAGAAGAGCGAGTAAATCAGGAAATGTACCATCTCTTTGTCACCCCACCAGTTCATCGATCTTGTTGTCGTGTTCCGGCTTCTCCCTAATTATAATGTAAGTGAGCACTATGAGCCCCAGGACGTCGAGGAGAGCACTTGCCTCTATGAGGAGGGGGAGTGAAACCAGGAAAGTGCCAAACAGTACAATCCCGTTCTCCTCTTCAACGTAACCTATTATCTGAGGTATAGTCCCCTTCCTCAGGACGCTCAACAATAGCCCCTGAAGCAGGAGTATCGCACCGAAGATTACGTCGTCGTTGACCTCGTGGAAGACACTCTTCTCGAACGAGAGGACTATCACGAAGATCACTGCTACAGCTATCAAATCGGTTATGAGGAGGGACGCTACTCCCCTCATGTTTTCCCTGAACCCAAACCTCCCCTTTATTGCCCTCTCTAGCGCGAAGGAGATCGCCAAGCTCCTCAGAGAGATCACTGCTATCCCCAGGATGAGGTAGTCTACTTTGCCGGAGAAAACGTAAAGGGCTATCGCGATTGTGCCTATTATGAACGACTGCGCACCTTGAGCCCTCACAATGGGCTTGTAGTACGCTTGACCTACTAGGAAGAACGAAGTTATGATCACGAGGAGGCCTGCCAAAGAGAGTATTTGATCTTCTATTATCACTAGAGACCACCCACGATTGTTATGATCAACGATATGACCGAGAGTACGAAGGCTACCGCCAGAAAGTCCTGTACCTTGTAGAGCCTTAGCTTTGCGAGGGAAGTGTTTATCACCACAGTTACAGCTATCAGGATTAGCCATTTACCGAGCATGATTCCCACGTCCTCTATGCTACCTAAGACGCCTGTTTGCATGAACCAGGGGAAGGCGAAGACGTTAAGGAAGACTGATCCCAAGAGGTACTGTTTGATCATTGACGAGAACTCCATGAGGCCCAGAAGCTTGCCTGAGTATTCGTAGGTTATTCCACCGTCTATCATTCCCATCTCTGACAACCCAGAGCTCTCGACTGGCAATTTTCCGGTCTCGAAGAGCCATAACATGAAGAAAGCCACTGTAATCAGTATGTGGTCTATGGAAAGGTAAGCTTCGGGGTTTGAGACCAGGTAGGACAGGGTGACGTAAGGATTGTTAGTCCCGGTTATCAGCGCTACTCCAAAGAAAACAGTTATCAGGGTTGCCTCTGACAGATACGAAAAGGACAGACCCCTCGAGACACCTAAGGCTGAGAAGTTACTTCCGGTGTCTAAAGCTCCCACGCTCTTTATGAAACCAGCGAGTGAGAAAAGTATCGCACCGCCGAGGAAGTCCACTGTAGGAGTGAGGTAAATAGGCTCTGGGTAGACTACCGGGATGACGAAGGAGATCGTCAGGTAAATCCCCATGGCTATGTAAGGAGCGTACAAGAAGAGAGTGGAAGCGTTTTCAGGAATCACTAACTCTTTCCTCCTGAAAAGCTTACTCAAGTCGTAGAAAGGTTGCAGGACTCTAGGTCCTACCCTTCCTTCCACTCTGGCTTTACTTTTCTCATAAATTCCCACAACTAGAGGAGAGAGTATCAGCACCCCCACGATCTGAACCGCCGTTTCTTCAAGCACTTGAAGCATTTTAATCACCTGAAGAAGTAGGCGTCATCAGCCTCTAGGGCGGTTCGGGCTAACCCGGGGGGACGCCATCCCCAACGTAGTTGAGAAATTTCAGTATAAAAGTTTAACGGATTAACCATGTAGAGGATTTTTTAATTTTTAGATAAAAGAAAATGAAATAATTCGTCGAAAAATATAAATGTAGAGTTAAAAACTCTTACTTATCAAAAACTATAAGGAATTGGAATCTCTAAAAAGTGGTCCCTTATAGAACCTGGTGTTTCATATTCTGCAAGGTTATGACGTGTGCAAGGAAATACAGACTCAATTATTAAGACCGATGTCTGTCCAGCGTGGATCTAAGGTAGGTTAAGGAAATGCCTTGAGACTCCTTTGCTAATTGAGAAACCGACATGTAAAAATATAGCTATCTGACTTTTTATCAATATCAATTTGTAATTATAATAATTTCTTGATTAAATCTATTTACTCTGATCAAAGTCCTTTGAAATCCTATCTACTTTGGCTGAATGTCTCACTTTCGCCTCTGGATCTATCTGAGCTGAGACGACGTACTTGAGGAACTCAACTTCAGCTTTAGGTCCTATCTTACAAGTATAGCATTCCAAGCTATCTACCGAGGAGCTTACACCCATATCTACGTCTTTAGCTATCACTGAATCTACCTCAGCTTCCTTCTTCAATTCAAGTGTTGTGCAGATTACAGTTCCAATGACCCTTGACTTCTTGCCCACTATAACCTTTTCAGCGTTTACCTCTGAAGCCTTCAGTTCTCCGTTTATTTCTATTTCCTTAACATTGACCTTTCCAGCCTTCAGAGAACCGTTTATTTCCAGTTTGTTTCCCGTCAACTCGTTTGCCTTAACACTGCCAGATACCTCACCTTGATCAAACTCTAAGTCCTGACACTTTATGCTACCGGAAACCTCAAAGGTCTGTGCTGAAACGTTACCAGCTATTTCAGCACTCCCCTTTATCTCTAGGATGGAGTAGTCTCTCAAGTTTCCGTCCAGAGAGAAGCCTCCGCTTATGGATAACCTCTTTTTATTATCGCTTTCTTTAAGAGATGACTCTTCCATAGTTAAACATGATGTTATGTTATCTTAAAAAGACAAACTCACAAATTATGAGTGAACAAAATTGCCTTCGACAACTACCTCGACTATCTTAGAGAACTTAAAAAAGGAGATCCATGAGGGATCCATTTGAACAGATGCAGACATGACATAGTCATGGACATACTCATATCTATAAAGAACGGCAGAAGGAAAATAACTGAGATATGTACCTCATCTAACTTACCCGTGGACAGAGGCAAAAAGATACTGGACGAAATGTGCAGACAAGGTTTAGTCCTCAACGTGAACGGAGAGTTCAGGCTCTCATCTAAAGGTTATTCATGGTTAGAGATCTATAACATGGTTGAGCAATACCTTACCGGGGGAGACGAAGTCTAAAATGAGTTTTGCTAAAAGGAGTGATAAATTGTTTAATAAATTGATGTTTTTATCTTCATAGGGGGTTCAAAGGGGGCGGAAGTCCCCTTCCGTCAGGGAGGGGATGGATAGCCCTCATATTTAAATATAGGCTCTTCAAAAATCTCCTAATGCCTGACGTAGGATTCAGGTTTCGAGCTTACACAAATTCTCAAACGTTGAGGGCGTTAAAGGCCCAGTTGAGGATGGCGTGTGAGGTGTAAAACACCCTGCGTTGGGCAGATTCCTATTTCTACCAAAGAGATGGGAAAGGTCTGAATCAAACCCAGTTGAGGCAACTCGCCTTGGACCTGAGGAAGCAGGACGGGGAGTATCAACAAATGCACTCTCATGCTCAGAACGTTGCGGATCGTTTCTACGAGGCTAGGGAGAGGTTCTTCAATGGATTAGCGCGTTTCCCCAAGGAGAAGCCCCACAAGTACTCTTCCCTGGTCTATCAGAGCGGGTGGAAAGTCTGAGCGTGAAGATAATCAGGAAGAATAGTAAAGAAGCGACGGCCACCCCAAGGAGTTGATGAAGCTGAGCCTCTCCCACCTGGGAGTCTTCAAGGTCCTCGTGCACAGGGACTTCCCCCTCGATAAGGTAAAGAGAGTGGTCGTGAAGTTGACCCCTCGGAGAGGGTCTACATCTCCTTCTTGGTCGATTACGAGTTCCCCAAGCTACCTAAAGTCAACAAGATCACGGCACTGGACGTGGGGGTGGAGAAGCTCTTGACCACGTCCCATGGGGAGTACTTCCCCAACGTGAAGCCTTACGAGAATGCCTTGTGGAAGGTGAGGCACCTACACCGAATCCTGTCCGGGAAGCAGTTCCTCTCCAAGAACTGGTTCAAGGCGAAGGTCAAGTTAGCCGAGGCATACGAACACCTCAGGAACCTGAGGAAAGACACATCTACATGAGGCTGGGCAAACACTTCGCGAGGAACTACGACGTCGTGATGGAGGACATACAAGTCAAGGAGCTCGTGGACAAGTCCCCCAGGAAGTTGAGGCTCAGGCTCCACGACGTCGCCTTCCGCGAGCTGAAGAACACCTTGAAGTACCAGATGGAGAAGCACGGTAAGGCACTCCTCCTTGTGGACCCACCCTACACGTCCAAAACCTGCGCCAAATGCGGTTACGTGAGGGAAGACCTAACCTTGACAGAGTGTTCTCCTGTCCACGATGCAGTTGGGTGACTGACCGTGATTACAACGCCTCCCTGAACATCTTGCGTAGATCGGGGTCGGTGCGACCCTTAGATGTGGAGCTCCGCCCTCTACCGGTATCGGTACTGGCAAGGTAGAGCCGTGAATCAGGAAGCCCCGTCCGTAAGGGCGGGGTGAGTTCACTGTATTCCTACCAAGTTCCTTTCGTTTGCGTCCCATGTTTTTACCAAACTTTTTTTACAAGTTTATCACATAGTGAAATTCCAAGCTTCGTCTTAATTTGGTAACTGTTTTATTACGTAAAATCTAGGAGAACTAAAAATAGAGAATAGTTAAGAAACATGAGGGTTAGGAAAAATTGGCTACAGTATTTTTTAGTACAGTAAACATGTATAGATTATATGAAATGTTTATTATACATTGCAGGAGATGTAAATAATTATAATCCTGTAAGATATATCATAAACGGGAGAGAGGAATTTACTTTCATTGCCGCACATGCCCTCTCTCAGGTGCTTAATCCGGATAGAGTTGTCGCCCTTTTGCCTGACAGCTTAATAGTTGAAGAAGGAAATAGTGTGAATGTTGATAACCTGGTAAAAGCTTATAGAGACTTATTGAGAAAAAGGGCCTCAAAATTACAGAGCCAATTAAGTGAAGACAAACAGAAAGGACTGGAAGAATTCATACAAAAGATGGAAGTTAGATATATCCCTAACATAGGCGTTGGTTCTGCTACGTTAAGCCGTAACGGTGAGGTAGTGGTTAATGAAGACGGCAAAAACGGCGGTGGAGTCGTTAAAAAACCCTATAAGAGGGAGGGTAATCCAACCTTCGTGTTTAACGTTATATACTCAGTTTTCAAAGAATTGGAGTCTGACGATTGCGACGAGTTCCTCGTCGACCTAACTCACGGCACAAACGTCTTAGTGTCCATCACTTTAAGCGTAGGTTCTCTCTTTAACTCCAGCTTCTTCTCTGCTCCAGTCATAGGGAACCCTGGTACACAGGAAGTGAGAGTGTTAGACCTCACCGAAGTGGTGAAGGCTACTAAGGACTCCCTCATGATATCTTCCTCCATAGAGAAATTAGATGAAAGGTACTTCAAAGACTATAGTTCCAGCCTGAGAGGATTGAACCCCAACACGTTCAATGGGGATGAAGTCTATGTTATAAAGAATATAAAGGGAGCAGATCCTGGGAAGGTGATTAACCTTCTTCGCGACATAAGGAACGGATTTTCGGTCAACGCCATGCGTGACATTGAGGATGTAAACGAAAACATTGAAAGTATAAAACAAGACGTCGATAAGTTGAGGTCTTTCTTCAGCGAATGGTACAAACACCAGACGCTTGACGTCAGAGAGATAGTCCTATCGAACTTCTACTCCACGTTCAAAGTGGAGAGAATAACATCAAACATGGAAGACGACATCACTTCACTTATGAAATTGCTGAAACTTTACATAGACGCATCGATGTACGATAAGGCATTCTCCCTAGCTAGAGAACTACCGGTAGCCTTCTGCATGAAATTGAGAGGAGGCGGAACATTTGACGCTGAAGATAACAAATATGAGAAATGCGATAATTTGGTGACGTCTTACTTCAACTCGTATCACAGCGAAGTCCTGAAATACAGGAACGTGTTGATGCACGGTGGATTATCTATAGATTTAAAGGTAAATGTAAGCCCAGATGGTAAATTGTCCATAAGTAAAGAAAACCAGATCAGGTTAGGAAGACTGGAGGAAGAGAGTAAAAAATTGGAGAATTATGAAGAGGAAATAATGAATGAAATAAAAAATGTAGGAGAAAGTGGAAATGAAAGTAAAAATAAGTGAATCCGTTGGACTCTAGGAAGCAGGAGATTCGATGTTACAGTTAAGATCCTTCAGTCTCTATACGTTATTTTCGATGCTCTTTCTGAGGACATCTTGAGGAACTTGTAGGCCTATTCTTCCTTTAATTCAGTTTCTAAGGAATTCCTATTCTTAGTAGAGACTGTCTTATCAAATAAAATTTTCTAAGATATCTTAGCTAGAGAAAAAAAGACTTTCTTGTTCTTCTAAATAAGTTATTGTCTAAATTATACTTTAATTAAATTAAATATATTAAGTAGACTAACTTGGAAAAAGTTTATAGGGAAATATTTCTCTAGAAACATAGTATGACACTCAGAAGAAAGTCAAACAAGGAGAGGGCTTTATCAAAAATACAAGCTGTGGTTATAGTAGTAATAATTTTAGTAGCGATAGCAGGAATAGGAATTTATCTCACAACCAAGCACAGTTCCACTACGTCTTCAACAACAAGTTCCTCACCTTCAACAACTTCTTCAGTTCCGACTACTTCAACGGTTTTAACTATTTACGTTGCTGGTGCATACAAAGCGATCTTCAACTACCTGGCATCTCAATACCAGAAAAGCACTGGAGTTACGGTTAAAGTAGTGCCGGGTGGTTCGTTCGGGCTTGCAGGAGAGATAGCGAAAGAGACACCCGTCCCAACTAACCTCTTCGTGCCAGTTGCATTCATCCAAGCAGTACAGTTGGAAGATACAAGGGATCCGGGTTGGGCTATAGCATTCATCTCAGACCACATGTCACTAGTTTACACTAACGCAACTACAATGAACCCGTACTGGGGTCAGTTATACTCCAACTATACTATGGCAATGAAAACCAACGAGACGACTTACTGGAACAATTTCTTTACCTTGTTGTCTACACATTTCTCCATGGGGATATCGATCCCTAGCAGTGACCCAGAGGGTCTGTACGGTGACCTGATACTTCAAATGGCAGGAAAGTTGTATTCCCCTGATCACAATCAGTACTATTACTGTAACCTAGCATATAACGTATCACATGAAGTCAAAACTGCACCTTCTACGGCTAACTTCGTGCCAGACTTGAAGGCTGGAACCTTGGACTTCGTCTTCTCTTACGTGTCTTATGCAGTGTCCCAACATTTCATGTACCTCAAGCTTCCTCACTGGCTTAACTTCGGCTACTATCCTAACGAGCTATCGTGGTACCACTCGTTCTCTTACGTGATAACTGAGAGCGGGGAACATTACACCATACCGGGAGGACCTGTCTACCTCTATATCACGATTCCTGAAGGAGCATCTAACGTGAACCAGTCAATAAACTTCATAGAATTCTTGGTCAAGAACGTGAACGAGCTCTCCCAGTTCAGCGTAACCCCGATAACCCATCCCGTCCTTTACTACCAGTCGAAGTCGGACGTTCCCTCACAAATACTGAACATGTTAAATAATGGAGAGCTAACATATGGAGGGAACTTCAGTGCGGCCTAAGGTGAATACGCTTAAGTTAATCTCAATTTTTTCCGCAATCCTCCTCCTTCTTCCTATAGTTTACTTACTTTACTACGGTTACGGTCCCTTCCTCGTCTCTAAGGAGGTATTGAACAAGCTCTTGGTCTCTTCAATAGAGTTTACGTTCTTCTCAGCTGGAGTAAGCGTGGTGACCGTCGTAGGTATCTTCACTCCCCTAGCATACTTTCTAGCGAGACATTCCAATCCTATAGTTGAAGCGATAGTTGACATCCCCGCCTCCATACCTCATCCATTGGTTGGAGTCGCGTTAGTCTTCATAGACAGTCCGATAACTCCCCTCGGGAAGTTCCTCTATTACCACGGGATAGTCTTTTACTACTCTTATCTGGGGGTCTTCCTGGCCCTCATGATAGTAACTTCCCCTATCTACATAAGGTCGATGGAGAACTTCTTCAAGTCCCTACCAGACGATCCTGAAATCTACGCAATGAGCTTCGGGTACTCAGAATTCTACGTTTTCTCTAGGGTAGTCCTTCGCAGGTCTTTGGGAGGCATGTTATCTGGTGGGCTTACTTCAGTTGCAAGGGCAATAAGTGAGTTCGGGTCAGTGGTCATAATAGCTCCTTATGTGACAGGTTGGGTATTCAACGGAGACTGTACGTCTTCGATTTACATCTACAACGAATTTCAGACATACTTCAACGCTTCAGTGACCGCAGCAGCAACCTTGATTGTCTTCTCAATGATACTCATTTCTGTTATCAGGATAGTTAACTACTTGCTACAGCGGAGAGGTCTAATTTAACTTCGAAATCCGCTTGAATAAGGCATCTGGCCTTCACGAGAGTCCCTCACGCAAAGGGAAACTCAGTTCGCTTGTTAGACTAATGAGACAAACCTTCTTATTGCCGAAAAGAGAGTAGTTAATGTGCCTATTGCAATAGTAACTGGAGCGTCTAAGGGTATAGGCAGGAGTACGGTTTGTATGCTTAAAGATAAAGGTTTCACCGTGATAGCTATCTCAAGGTCAACCCCCGATATTGGAGACGTGAAGCTGTCAGTGGACGTCATAGACAGGGAGACAGTAGCTAAGGTCGTGGAGGACACTGTATCTAGGTTTGGAAGGATAGACGTACTTGTCAACAATGCGGGTTTCGGTGTTTACGGTAAGTTCACTGACACCCCATTACAGGAAGAAGAGTACATGATCAAGACTAACTTCTTAGCTCCTATTGTGATCACTAAGCTAGTTTTACCTTACATGCTCAAGCAAAAGGAAGGCTCTATAGTGAACGTCGTTTCCGAGGCAGCTTATGTTTCCACAACTACTCTAGCAGTCTACTCAGCCACTAAGGCGGGTCTGTCGAGCTTCACTAATTCCCTCTGGGCAACAGTGTCCAAGCTTGGAATTAAGGTATCTGGAGTTTACCCCGGTCCTGTCAAGACCAATTTCACCTCTCACCCTTCCTTCTCTTCCATGGCCCAGAACGGTTTCGATAAGTTCGCCGTTGAACCTGAAGCGGTAGCTAAGGCTATATGGAAAGGTATAACGACGGGCAAGAGGGAGATCTACGTCCCTTCGAAGCTGAGGGTTGACCCATATTTTCTTAAATTATCTTTAATAATGCAAGATTTTACTTATAGAATAATAAGGAGATATTTTTAGCCTAAAAACATTGCAAATCAGAATATTTCGCGATATACTTTTATGTGATTTCTTGCACTCTGTATTATGAAGTGGCGACATGCTTCCATTGCCCTCGTCTTTGTTCTGTCTCTCATATCATTTCTATCTCCAATAGCATCAGCATCGATTAGCGGAGTTCAAGTGTCCCAGATCTCTCTTCCCCAACCTATATTTGGAGATACGAGCGTGTCATACGATAATTCTTTGGTTTTAATTGGAGAAAATACCAACTTAGGAAGCAACGTCATTGAGTATCAAGGTGGCACTTGGCAGCCTTTGCCCCCAATACCGGTCAACTTATGCTTTCCTTCTGCAGTAGTTTATCAAGGTAAAATATACGTAATAGGTGGGGTTCTCCCCTCGGGAAAGATAAACGATGTAGTTTACGTCTTCAACGGTACTTCTTGGTCTTCTGTTGGACAGCCTGAACCTAACCCAGCTTACGGCTCCTACATATTCGTGTACAACGGTGAAATTTACGTTGTAGGTGGATCCGTAACTACGTCCTCCATATACTTTGCAACCCCTCCGTCTTCAGCTGTGAGGGTATTCAACCCGTCTTCTGGTTCATGGAACGTGATAGGAGAAGCCCCGTATCCAATGGGAGATGGAGGTTACGTCTTCAACGGTACAGACTTGATAGTAGTCGGAGGTTACTTAGGAGGTTACTCTGCGTCTTACACCAACCAAGTTTCAATGTATGATCCATCTTCTAACACTTGGTATTCCTTGACTCCTTTTCCAATGCAGTTGGGTTATCCCCAAGTCGCATATCTCAACGGTGTCTTGTTCGTAGCTGGAGGAATAATGTTCACCACAGTTGGACTGGATGAAGGAAGAGTGTACTACATGGTAAACGGGTCGTGGTATCAATCTTACAATTATGAGAATCCTCCGCTCTTTCAATCTTCATATGTCCAGATAGGCAATGAGCTTTACGTTGTAGGAGGATACAACGGGGACACAAGCGAAGTTTCATCCGTGGTAGACGTCCTGAAGATTAACGTTCCTCCGTTAGTTCCGTCACAACCTAATGTCATAGCCAGTAACGAGACAGCGTTAATTCAATGGTCTCCTGTTAACTTCTCCTCTGGTTACTACTTGAGGGTAACTCATGATGGAATCCAATCCGTGATAAAGGTGGGAAACGTGACGAGTTATAATCTAACTGGTCTCGTTGACGGTCAAACCTACGACGTGAGTGTGATGGCTTACAACCAAGCTGGAAACAGCTCTTGGTCTCCTACAGATACCTTTACTCCTCTAGCTGTTCCAAATCCTCCAAATGTGGTTTCAGTGAAGTTAGGAGACCTTAACGTGTCTATAAACTTCTCATCCCCACAGTTTGACGGAGGGTCTCCAGTGAAGGGTTTCTATGTCTATCTAGAGAACTCCACGTTTAGGGAATCCTTCAAGTTACCATATGGCTCGAACTACTTCAATTTCACTGGCCTTCAGAACGGGAGCGCTTACAGAGTTAAGTTGATAGCTTTTAACTCGCTTGGTAATAGCTCTCCATCTGTTCTTGATTTCGTAGCTGTAGGGAAGCCCGTGATCAGTCTCTACTCTCAGTCCACATCCAAGGGTCTCTTGATAAGGTGGGGAAGCAACCTCTACTCTAACTATACTGTGAAAGTTTTCTCAAGGACGAGCTTAGTTTATTCCGGTAACTTCTCTAATTTGACAGGGACACTCATCAAGATACCTTTCGGTGTGTATAAGGTACTAGTCATAGCTAGGAACCCTGCAGGAGTCACGGAATCTACCCTTAACGTGAACTATTTCCTACCCCCTTCAATGCCGTTCCCGTTGGTTGAAGTTGCTAATGGAAACCTGACGGTCTACATACCTAAGACTCCGGACGTACAATATTATAAAGTGTATCTAGACGGAAATTTGACTTATACAGGGAACAAGACGGAGTTTTCCATGCCTATATCTCCTGATATAAATTACAACCTTAGCGTGGTAGCGGTAAACCCTGTAGGTTCTTCAACTCCTTTCACTGCTGTAGTCTCTTACCATTCCCATCCTACGGTGACTCCTCACGGGAAGGTTATTAATAGGACAGCGTATATATCAATTAAAGACCCTCAGCTACCTGTGGTTGATAGCATATCAATAATAGTACTAACCATCTCGGCATTATGGATAGTTCAGCAAATTTTAAGGAAGGAAGCGGAGAGTAAGGACAGTTAGTTCAAAGCAGATAAACTTTTTTTATGTAGACGATTAAAAGTTAGAAGTCGGGGCCGTAGTCTAGCTTGGTAGGATGCCAGCCTGGGGATAACTCCCTAACCACCAGAACGCTGGTGGTCCCGGGTTCAAATCCCGGCGGCCCCATAGTGGGGGTACCCCCACACCCCCAATTTCTTTTAATTTCTCATAAGTTTCAACAACGTCAGTTAAAGGACCGACGTAACGTTCCTTTGAGTTACCGTTTTCATACTCTAGCTTGTAAACGTAATACCTACCTTTCCTTTCCCTCAAGATGGAATCCCCGAACTTATAACGGCGTTGTTTTTCCGTCATTTTCACGTCTGATATTATGGTTGCCAAAACGTGTTTATAAGGCTTGACAACATGTTAATTTTGCCGTCAAAATACGAATAGTTGAAAAATTCTACTAAGATTTATGCTACTATTTATATTAATATTTACACTTATTTAACAACTTTTGAACTAAAAAGGACAGAGGATTTATAAATAAAAATAATTCATTTTTTACATTCAAAAGGTTTTTAAATAAGTGTATACTTATTTCCATGAGATGAAAAAGAGCATAGAAGTGCTATTGCTAGTTTCTATACCTATGATCAGTATTGGGGTTTACCTCTATTTCGTCCCGACCTACCAAATTCATCAAGAAGTCGAGAAAGAAGTTATACCCGTAACTAAAACTCCTAATTTCACAGCGCAGCCACCCCCTACTCCGTTGATTGTTCACCCCGGCCAAGATCCTTTTACGCACGTAGTAAACACTACACTAATTATAATGGTTCAAACGTGTGGACCTAGTTGTTATCCTCTATCTCAATACGCCTCACTGTGGCCTTCGTTTTTAGTAACGGGAATAGCTCTGTTAGGAGTTTCGATATACTTCAGGAAAAGGTAACGTTTTTCTTTTCTCAGCTGCTCGCATATATAACCCCGTATTCCCCTATTTCTCGTGAAGCGGTATGTATAAGCTAGACCTAGCCACGATCTCGCCGTTTTGCAGACTAAGACTCTAGACTTGTAGTTCCTATTAAATTCATATATTGTAAAAATTATGGGAATAATACATAATTTAATTAATTTATATTATGCTATTTATATAGCTGTTGCAGCTACAATAACTTGATATTACTTTTTCCTCTTCTTAATCTCTTAAATATACTATTTATAAAAAATTAATGAGATAAGTTAATAAAAGTTAAAAAGCTTTACTGTATAATACCTCCGTAAAATCTATTTGGAATACTTTCGGTTAACTCTCCCTCTCAACGTATATGGGAGCGGTAAGATAGGTATAGTAGATATTAATAAACTCTCTAAAGTTATTACTCGGTGAAAAAGTATTCCTGTGAGGTATGTCTGTAAAAATTGTGGAGCAGAATTATATAGATTTGAGCGAGTTGGACAAGACTTCTACGGTGTTAGGACACCTTCAGAAATAAAGGCTATCTTTGGAGGTAAGTGTCATCATTGCGGACACGAGTTTCAAGTTCCGTCTATGGAAGACATAGCCATTAGACCGAAGAAACAGCTAAAGGTAAAAATCTATTAAATCTAATAGTTTCTCAAAATCTATTTCTCCTTTTGAGTATTTTATTCCCAGCTCCCTCAGTTTAGGGATTGATGAGAGGATCTTCGTTACGTTGTTAGGTGTAGGTTTGAAAGTAGCAGAGTCGTAATCTAGAATGAAGGCTTTGTTTTCGTTTACTATGACGTTCTTCCAAGGTCTGACTAACTCCTTGTGTTGCACTTTAAGTTTCTCCAACTCCCTAGCGGAGATCAAGGCCAACTTCATCTCCCGAGGGGATGGATTCATGGGGAGTTCTCTTCCATCGGCTAGCTCCATCAGGATGAAATTCCTGCCGCAGAGAAACACCTCAGGAGAGACTGGATAGGCACTCATTTGGTATTTACATTCCATCTCCATAGATTTTTTTGGTGAGTCGGTCCTCCTTATTTTGACAACTTTGTAGTCGGGCATGAGAGCCACTATTCCCGTTTTACCTTTTCCCAGAGCCAATACATTGTTTATTTTAACTTTACCCAATGAGAGAAGGTGAGTTATGCCAGCTTCTTTCAATTCAGTTTCTATTTCCTTTGAGAACTGGGGAAATATGAATTCCTTCACTTCAACCAAGGGGGGGTTTTCCTCATGAATGCTCCTGCTTTCCCTCTCTTTCCTTCCTTCTCCCATCTCATGCTGACCTCATGTTTAACCTTTATTGTGATAGATCTGGCAATTACGTCTTCCGGTGACGTGAACTTCCTTCTCTTTATTGCGTAAAGTCTACCTTCCTCCCCGATCCAGACGTTCTCGTTCTCCTTCACGAAGTCTTCTACCCCGTTCATATAGAAGAACGGTCCGGGTTGAGCGTAAAACTCTCCTATGATCCTCTCTTGGAGTTGCACTCCCACGACCACTTTCTGGCCTTCCTCCCACGCCTGAACGTCGATCACCCTGAACCCGTTAGTCGATAGGTCTTTCTTTATTCTGTCGACGCTCTTGGAAACTTGGCCCCACAGTATGTCACTGGAGACCTTCTCCTTCACGTCGATCTCCACCATCAGGACATCTCCTAGAGGCTTTCCCTCGACTTCGTCTGGAAAGAAATACTCCAGTGAGGGCTTCTTCAGGAAAGTCCTAGACGCTAAGGAGAAAGTCCCCAAGCTCTTCATGGAGACAGCTGCTGCGGCGTTCCTCTTCGGATCCACAGGGTCTATTATGACTAAAGGGTCGTCGAACCCTTTCTCTCCCTTCACTATCTCTATTTTAACTTGTGACTTCCACAACGATGCTTGTCTGAGGACTTCCTCAAATGACCCATATTTTATTACAAGCAACTCGCATATGTAGCCTGAAAACCCCATCACCTTAATCTCAGCACCGTAGACCCCTATTCCCTTCATGAACTGTTTTAGAACTCTGACGTCATCTTTCTGTTCCTCCGTGAGATTGGAGTTCACAAAGCGGGTGTGAAAAGGAGTTCTGTCAACGGCAGTGACTATTGAACTTCCTTTCTCTACCTTGATAGCAGGGACTAGGTCTACCTCAATGAACCCGTCTCTCACTATCAGGTACGGGTGCTCTGCATAAGCCATCTCGGTGTCGTAACCTCTCATCCTGGATTCCAGACCTTTCACGATCTCCTCCATTCTGCCCTTCATGTCCTTATCGAAGAAAATGAAGACGTCTACATCGCTGGAGCCACGTAGCCACGTACCCTTAGCGAATGAACCTTGTATCTGGAATTCCATGTCCTTGATTCTCTCCAGAATAGGGGAAAGGTGAGACTTGATCTTCGCTTCGTCTTCCTTGCTCGGTTTTATCCTCCTGAGGACTTCATCCTTCAGATCTGATAGAGTATAGTTGCTCATAGATGGGTCCCTTGGGCGTGAGCGTACTCTTGAAAAGCTTCACTTCTTTTACCTTGAAGTCCTCGAAGACTTCATCCTTTTTAGATTTTCCTATTTCCCTCAGCTTGTCGACTCCTCTTCCTGACCTTATTCTGCACAAGGTCAAGTGGGGCGAGAACTCGTTTCTATCTTCAAAGTAAATTTTCCTCATCCTCAGTTCCTTAACCAACTGTTCTCTCACTTTCCTGAACTCTCCTTGATCCCTTATTCCTATCCACATCACTCTAGGTCTCTCCTCGTTAGGAAAGAACCCTATTCCCTGTGCCAAAGCGTTAATCTCGTTGAACCTTACCTTGTTCATGGACTGTTCTATTCCCTCTAATTCATTCTCTCTCTTTTCTCCTATAAAGAGAAGAGTCAAGTGGAGGTTCTCAAGCTCGACGCTCTTCACGTCGGCTCCACTTTGATTTATTTGTTCTATCAAGTCTATAATTTTCTGATTAATTGGAATATCGACTGCAATAAATAGTCTCATAGTTTATAACCCACTTTACTGTAGATATGCGTGGTCTAAGATTAAAGTCCTTTTAATAGCTGGAATGCCCGGCTCTGGGAAGAGCCTCTTTTCTAACCTGCTGAAAGATAAGGGAGCTAAGGTAATAGTCATGAGTGACGTAGTTAAGAAGAGGTTCAGTGAAGACGGAAAGCCTGGAGAGAGGTTAATGGATTACGCTAAGAGGCTCAGGACCATTTACGGAAACGGGGTAGTAGCTAGGCTCAGCGTTGAGTCCATGGGATCACCTTCCCCTTTGGTCGTGTTTGACGGTGTGAGGAGTCTCGACGAAGTTGAGGAGTTCAGGAACTTACTCCAGGGAAATGAGATCTTTCTTGTTTCAGTCCACTCTCCTCCGTCTATCAGGTATGAGAGGATAATGAATAGGATGAGACCCGACGATTCAAAGGATATTTCCTTGGTGAAGCTCAGGGACAAGGAGGAACTCGATTTCGGTCTTGGTGGAGTGATAGCAATGTCAGATTACATAATTACTAACTCCTCTTCCATTGCTGAATTTAAGAGGGAATGCGAAGATTTCATTAAGAGGGTGCTGAAGTTTGGATAAGGTAACCGTAGTAGCCGAGGTAAAGCCTTCAGAGTTGAAGGAGAGAGTTATCAATGCTGTGTCGAATTTCTTGATCTATGAGAAAGTAAAGGAAGACTCTTTAGACCTCTCACTTGTGCTGACTTTCGAGTCTTCATCGCTCAAAAGCCTCATGAAAGTTCACAGGGCTCTAAGGGAAGAGAAGATCCTCGACGCCTCAAGGAAGTACCTACTTCGAGGGTTGGAAGGAAACACCATAACTTTCATGATTCATAAGCAAGCTGCTGCAGCGAGGGTACTGACTTTCGTCGACAGTGAAGAGGAATCTCCTCTGGGACCGATAAAGTTCTTCATAAAGAGCGACAAGGCTAAGGACGTGATCGATTGGTTGGCTCCCAAAACAAGTCACGGAAGACCTTTATGGGAAAACCCAATGCCTTGACCACGTGAATCTTTTAGGTTCGGGTTTTAGTTTAAGATCAGACCTTTCTCGTAGCGTAATCTAACGACGAGCTAGTCCCTTCAACGGGCGGAGTGAGGCTTTTTAGACTACACTTAGGCGTCCTTAGACTCTGTTCGTTTCAGACGTTGATGAATGATAAATCGTCAGGTAAGACAACTCTAGGGAAGCTCCTCTTAGCAGTGTCTAGTAATGACCTTGTGTCGATATACCTAGCACTTATGTGAGTTAAAGCCAAGAGTTTCACATTGCTATCTGTCGCTATTGAAGCGGCCTCGCTCACGTTGGAGTGGCCGTACGTCAAAGCCGAGGGTTCGTCCAAGAACGTCGATTCATGGATCAGTAGGTCAGCGTCCCTTGAGGCTTCTACAGTAGACTGACAAGGCCTAGTGTCACCCGTGTAGACTATCTTACTTCCTTTCCTGGTTATCAGGAAATCCTCGTGTCTTATCAACGTTCCGTTCACTGTGACGTCATTTCCCTCCTTTAGCTTTCTCAACAGTGTCCAGTCTTTGATCCCCATTTCACTGAGCTTTTCCATGTCCAGGTTTACCCTGTCTTTCTCCTGGATGACGTAACCTTGGGAGGGCACGGTGTGACATGTCTTAAATTTCTTTATCGTAAGGTCTTTATTTTCGAACTCGTCCAGGAATCTAAGCTCGAACCTAGGTCTGAAGTGTGTGGACTCAAACGCAGAGTAAAGGAAATCCCTCAGGTGGGAAGGTCCCAAGATGTAGAGAGGCTTTTCCCTATTCAACATCCCCATACTTTCTATTAACCCGACCAGACCTAAGACGTGGTCTCCGTGCATGTGGGTTATCCCCACAAGGTCTAGAGACACGGAACTGAAGCCGTACTTCATGAACGTGTACTGAGTCCCTTCACCACAGTCCAATAGAGCTGAGAATCCTTCCCTTTTCACCAGGAAGGCAGGGAGGTTCCTTTCCTTGCTTGGGGCTCCTCCTCCTGTCCCCAAGAAATATACCTTTATCATCTCCTCACCACGTAAATTTTCCTTGACAAAGACTTATGCATGTACATGAAATGTATTTCATCTATGGAAAATCCTGCTGACTTCAAGTCGTCGTCGAAGTCCATTTTAGCGTCAGTTGAAAACACCAGCTTTCCCTTCAGAATTTCAGCCGTAGAATAAAAGAATTCCTCATATAGGGACTTCAGCTCTCCCGTGAACTTGGTCGACCTCCCGTAAGGAGGATCGGTAGCTATACCGTCAACTTGTCTGAAAGGAAGTGAGGAAGCCGAACCTTGGACGAGTTGACACTCTAAGGAAAAACTTTTCAAGTTCTCCTTGCTCTTCCACGTCATGTAGAGGTCGAAGTCGAGTCCGTAGCATCTATACCCCAGCCACGAAGCTTCGATAAGGAGGGAACCGAGTCCGCAGAAAGGGTCCAGGAAAGTCCTCCTAGGGGCTGAGAGGTTAACCAGGAGCCTTGACGTCCTAGCCGTCATTGTCCCAGACTGAGTGAAAGGTTTCTTGTTGTGGGCATCTAAAGTTCGGTTGTCTATTGAGTCCTTCCTCTTACCTAGTATCATGTTGCCGTCGCTGAACATCATGTCCAGCTTTTCACACGTCCTCGAGAGCTTAATCCCCTTTATTGCCTCGTTGTAAATGGGAGTGAACTCTTCCCTCATTTCCCCGAGGGCTACGTCTATGTCTATGGAAAAGCATCCCCCTTTGAGCGTCTCGTTCACCTCTTTAGGGTCGTTAGTCACCATGATCAAGTCCCCATTTCTCTTAATTAATGCAGATCTTGATGAAAGCGTATCCTGACTCCATTCTCCTATTGCTACGCCTGACATCATGTGAATTTGGTCGTACTTGGTGTCAGTTAAAGCTCTGAGTTCAGCTAAGGATAGGAAAGGGTCTCTCCAGTTGAGCACGGCGTACTTCATAAGCTTAACGCAATTGTCTTAGATATGTCTACAGTTATTACTTCTTCGTCGTTCTTTACAGTGTTAGTTCCGAATATCTTTTTGATCCCAGCTCTCTTCATCTTAGATTTGGCGTCTCCCACAAGAAGCACGTGACATGCGGAGGCAATCACGCTGTTGGCCCCCCTTTCGTAAGCGTACTCTGCTGCCTGAACCATTGTACCTCCAGTGCTTATGACGTCGTCTATGAGTATCACGTCCTTTCCCTTGAGGTTGACGTTAGGGGCTTCCTTTATCGTTGTCTTTCCCGTTTCCTTGTCCCTCATTTTTTCTATAAAGGAGAAATTCCCTTCCACGATTTTGGCTATTCTCTCAGCCCTACCAAGTGCGCTCCTATCAGGGGCTAAAACGTAAGGCTCACTAACGTGCTTCCTTATTTCTATTGCTATCTCCTCGTAAGGGCTAACCGTCTTCACTTGGCCTGAGAAGTACTTCATCTCCTCTTCATGATGAGGTTCAACAGTTAACAAGGTGTCTGCTCCGGCTTGCGATATCATCCTTAACACTGTCTTCACGCTTATAGCCTCCCCTTCCATGAACCTCCTATCCTGTCTAGAGTAAGCTAGATAAGGAACTACTGCGTGTACCTTCGTAGCTCCCATGTCCCTCAGCGTCTCACTTATGAAGAAGAGCTCCATGAGCCTTTTGTCCTGTTCAGGGAAGGTTGACTGTACAACTACCACCTCGTTGTCTTTAACTGTCTCCGGGATTCTAACGTATGACTCCCCGTCCGGAAATATCTTGCTCTGGACCTTGACTAATGGTAAGGAAAGCGACTTAGCTATTCCATCATCTATGCCGTTGGATGCCGGCCCTCCTACTATAATCATATGGACTTCTCTCAAGGGAAGCTTTTAAGATTAAAACCCCTTAACTCATTCCATGTATTTTGTCTTCTTCGTGGGGACAGCTGGGTCAGGTAAGACCACCCTTGTGAAGACCTTCAATGACTACCTCAACGATATGCAGATGGACTCCGCTATAATTAACTTGGATCCGGCTGTTGAAAGCCTTCCTTACACGCCTTCATTAGACGTGAGGGATTACGTTGATGCGTATGAAGTGATGGAGAAGTTTGGGCTAGGACCAAACTCATCTCTCATAGCCGCTTCCGACCTAATACTCACCAAGGCGTCGGAAATCAAGGAAGATGTGGACCAGATAGAGTCAAATTACGTGTTAGTGGACACCCCTGGTCAAATAGAGCTCTTCGCTTACCGTGAGACCGGTAGGATGTTGTCCTCACTCATAGCAGGAGACAACAAGAAGGCCATGGCTTTCCTAATAGATTCTTTCATAGCAAAGGAAGCTAGGAGCTACGTTTCCATGCTGTTACTCTCGAGTTCAGTCAAATTCAGGATGGACATGCCTACGGTTAACTTGCTGAGCAAGGTAGACCTTCTAACGGAGAAAGAGCTTCAGGAGATATTGACCTGGAGTAACGGGGAGGAACTGGTTGATAGCCTAGGTACTATAGACGAATACTCATATGAGCTGGTAAAGTCCTTGGTGGAGAGTCTGTCGGCACCGCCTACACCAGTCTCCTCTACTTCTAACTTGGGAATAGATAATTTTTATGCAGAGATCCAACGTATCTTCGCAGGAGGAGAGGACTTCCTTACCGAGGAGGGAAACCCTACGTTGTGAAGATTTTTTTAATTCCATCATTTTACATATCACCATGAAAGCTAAAGTAGCTGATGCATTAGCATTTTCTGATATCATTGCAGCAGTGGAGAACTTCATCCCTGAAGTAAACATGGTTGCCACACAAGATGGGCTTAAAATCTTTGGAGTCGACACTGCAAAGGTAGCATTTCTATCCATCAATTTACCTGCGGGATATTTCGAGGAGTACTCTGTGAGTGAGGAGAAGGAGCTGATAGGAGTCAAGCTAGGAGATCTCTCTGACGTGTTGAAAAGGGGCGGAAAGGATGACCTTCTCGAACTGGAGACGAATCAAAACACTATAATAATCAACTATAAAGGTAACGTCGAGAGGAGGTTCTCCCTTCCCTTACTTTCGTTAGAGGAAGGAAGGGAACCATCAATGGGGTTTCAGTTCTCCTTCAGGGCGAAGATGATGACTTCAAACTTAGTTAGCTCATTAGACGTGCTTTCGGAGATAGGCAGTGTCCTCATTCTTGAGTCGAGTTCCGGAAAGTTCATAATGCAGGTAGAAGGTGACATGTCTGACGCTAAGGCAGAGCTTTCAACTGAAAGCGGGTCTCTCATAGAGGCTGACGGAGTTGACGCTAGGTCGAGTTACAGCATGGACTACGTAATGGGGACCACATCACTGAGGAAGGCCGCAGACACTGTGGAGGTCAGCTTCGGGACTCAGATCCCTGTGAGGCTTCATTATGAAATGCCTAACGGTGCATACGGGGACTTCTATGTCGCACCAAGGGCAGAATAACAAGGTAGTTGAAGGCCTTTTCAAGGAGTACTACTCAAACCCAGGTAACCTTGAGCTCCCCTTCGACATGGAATTAAGGGAATTCGCAGTCCAACCTTTGTCCGCTGAAGGTTACATCAGGCATCTGTCCTTTCACTCTGAGGGGGAGTTGCTCAACTTCCTTAAGACTAAAGTCCCCGCACACCTCTTCTACTCGTCTGCGAAGTATCAACTTCCCGACGCCAAGGATGTCGAGAAGAAGGGCTGGATGGGAGCTGATTTACTTTTCGACATAGATGCGGACCACCTCTGTGAAGTCCACGAGGTTAAGTTCTGTCCTGTCTGCGGTTCTTTAACTAATTCACAGAGTTGTGAAAAAGACGGTACGGATACCTCGATCTATCAAGAAATGGGGGAGGAGTGTATCAGAGAGGGAGCCAAACACGCTTACGTGCTGGAGGACATCTTGAAACACGACTTCGGCATGGAACCTAAAGTTTATTTCTCTGGGAACAGGGGTTTCCACGTTCAGGTGGACTGCGTGGGGGAATGTGCCTTGTTAGGATCCGATGAAAGGAAGGAAATAGTTGACTATGTAAGCGGGGACGACGTACCTGATTATAAGGGATCTCCGGAGGATCCGGGATGGGTAGGAAGGAAGGCCCGCGGAGAGAGGGGAGTCGTCCTCGATAGGCAGGTCACGATTGACGTGAAGAGGCTCATCAGGATTCCTAACTCGCTACACGGGAAATCAGGTCTGTTGGTGAAGAAAGCTGATCCGCGTTCATTCACGCCCAGAGTCAGCGAACTTTCTCCCTTCAAGGGTGCAGTCTCATTCCTTCCATTCCTGACCATAAACACCAAGTTATTCGACGTTGAGGTCTCTGTCGAGAAAGGAAAGATCACGGTAATACCGACCTCGTTGGGAGTTCTTCTTCACTTAAAAGGGCTCGGGGAGATTCTTGCTCATGTTGGATGAAATTCTCAGGAAGGAAATGGAACACCCAGATCTCCTAGACGTATCAATGAGCGAAGTGACCAAGGACGAGCTCAGAGTAAAGAAGATACTTTACCCGGTCTCAGATCCCCTCAACAGGGAACAGTTAAATGTAATGAAGGAGATTGCTAGATCTATCTTTGAACTGAGGGTCTCAAAGCTCCTGGAAGGAGAAAGCCCTCGTGGCTTCGACAAGGAATTGCTTGAGGCCATCAGGAAGATGGAAGAAGTTTACGTCTCCTTTGTGTCCTCTGAGTATGTGACCAAGAACGGCAAGGTTCTCTGTTCGGTGAAACAGGAGATGATCTTTCACGGTAAAAGGCTAGTTCCAGGAGACTTGGTATTCCTAGGCTTCAACGACGCAGTCCTTCTTTCCATCACAAATTATATAACTCCCTGCTCCTTATTTAACAACGGTAGTAATGAAGGTTCCTAAGAGTCTTAACGTTTATTGTCCCAAATGCAAGACTCACACTCCTCACTCTGTATCTCTATATAAAAACGGAAAGAGGAGGTCGCTAGCCGAGGGCCAAAGGAGATATGATAGGAAGAATGAAGGTTATGGAAGCACAAGAAAGCCCGAACAGAAGAGGTTCGCAAAGACCACGAAGAAAGCTTCCTTGGTTCTGAAGTGCTCCAAGTGCGGTTACGTTATACAGAAATCAGGAATGCGCCTTAAGAAGGTGGAGCTCACAGAGGTGGCCAAGTGATGAACAAGTTCAGAATACTCATACCAGAACCCAACAGCAAGTACATCAGAGTCAAGTGCAGTCAATGCGGGTACGAACAGACAGTCTTCTCTAATTCAACCTTCCCAGTGAGATGCTTGTCGTGCGGAGCTCAGCTAGTCTTCCCGAGGGGAGGAAAAGCAAAAATAAATGGGGACATTCTAAAGGTACTAGGGTAGAATGATACATCGCAAATCGACCTTCCCCTCTGAAGGAGAAATTTTGATCGGAACAGTGAAAAATGTTTTTGATTACGGTAGCTATATTTCTTTGGACGAGTACCCCGGCGTAAACGCGTTTCTACCGTGGAGCGAAATAAGTACCAAATGGGTAAAGAACGTCCGTGATATAGTCAAAGAAGGAAGAAAGGTAGTAGTGAAAGTAATAAGGCTCGATAGGAAGAAAGGGTCAGTTGACGTATCTCTCAAGAAGGTCACTGATGATGAAAGAAGGAAAAAGAACATGGAATGGAAGAAACTTCAGAAGCTCGACAAGATACTCGAGATGGTGGCGAGCAAGGTGGGTAAGGACGAAAAAGCAGCGTGGGAAGAAGTGGAGTGGAAGCTGGAATCTCAATACGGTGACCCGATGGGAGTCATAGAGAAAGCTACGAAGGAGGGCCCGGATCTCTTGTTAAAGGCCGGCGTCTCGGAGGAATGGGTAAAACCTTTACTGGAGGAAGCCTCTAAGCATGTGGAGGACAGGAGAGTAAAGGAAAGTGAGATTCTAAGTATAAGGACTATGTCTGGTGAAGGAGTTGAGAAAATGAGACAAGTGTTAGCGGATGCCATAAATACAGTACTGAAGGACAAGCACGGTTTCACAGTTAAGCTATACACTATAGGCGCACCTAGGTATAGGCTCGAGGTCATAGGCACGGAACCTAAGGAAACATCTAAGCTTCTGCAGGAAATCCTTGAAAGTCTTCTGGATTCTAGAGGAGAAGTAGAAATAGAGGTAGTAAAGAAGTGAAATGGAAGCTGAGGAAGTGTCCTGTAGATGAAATATACACGATGAAAGAGATATGTCCTAAATGTGGGGGTTCGACCTTTGTCCCTCATCCACCACGTTTTTCGCCAGTAGATAAGTATGTAAAGTATAGGCTGGAAAGCAAACTCGGAAGGAAGCTTGATTGCTGAGAAGTTGAAAAAGAGACAAACATATCTCTATACCCATGATTTCCTATTCTCTTCGATAAATAGTATATTTTTTTAAAAATATATCTTGTGCTATATAGTGTATAAATATATTATTTAATTTTTAAAATAGTCCACTTAAAGTTAAATTTAATCTAAGAAATATATAAATATTAAAAATATTAACTTTAATAAAATTTTCTTGCATTTAAATGTTCTCACTCACGTGTTCTGGGATGACATAGCCAGGCTGTACGAACTGATACACTAACACCATGATGTAAACTGTGTACGTTCCTCCGTCGTTTGCAACGCCTCCGCTACCAACTGGATAGAGAGATATGTAAGCAGGCTGGAAGTAGTTGAGATGGACAGGTGGTAATGGCTGCCCGCTCACTGAAAAGCCATTGCTGGTCGGTGTAACTGTAGTTGTGAACGGAGCTATAGTCTCCCCACCTAGGCTTTCAGTGCCCTCTATGAACATCTGGACTATCAGCGAATTGTATGCCTTAGGAGTCCACGCGAAAGGCTGGGCGTTCTCTATCTGGCTTATCAAATTGCTCGCTAACGTAGGATCTGATGAACCGTAAGTTGCTTCAGTAGAGTTTATCAAGCTTATCAATTCGGTTGTGTTAGTGTAAGCGGATTCGTTATACCCAGCGATTATGGTCATTGCACCCATTGCCTTTGCTATGTCTCCTAAACTTGTGGTGTAGCCGAAGAACGGACCGAAACCTGAAGGATATCCAAGGTACCATGTTATCTGTCCGTTAGCAGACGTCTGTTCCGTTACTGCGTCGTAAGTTACTATGAAGGCCGGGATCGTGTAGTTTGGATTCCCATACGGATAGACGTGGTAGTAGTGTTCTAACACGTACGCTGCATAGCTTTCGTTGTTTAAGAACATCTTTGCCATGAGTTTTATCTGTGTCCCGTTCAGTGTGTTGTTCTCGTCTATTACTGTCTTATTCGTCAGCGTTTCCAACCAATACCCATAGTCCCACCAGCTCATTATGAAAGTATGAGGAGGAGTACAATCTCTCAGCCAGTCTATTGCGTTAACCCACGCGTAGTTAGTGGTGAGGAAACCTGTGGCTGAGTTGTCTATAGCTTGTGGTGCGTTGCTACCGATTGCAGCCATGCCTGCATCAGCGACTAACGATATAGCGAATAGCGACAGAACTAGGATGGGAGCAAGCCTAGAGGATTGACGCAGGGAAGAGACTATGTAATATATTCCTATTCCTGCTAGTGCAGCTACGAGGTAGGCAGTGTAGTTAAAGAGGTAAGGCTGCTCTGAAGTTCCGAATATCGCAGCAACGCCCAGGACTAGTAGCCAAATCCCGCTCAAGTTACCCTTCTTTATCGCATAGTATATTCCTACTATGGAAAGGAAGAGAGATATCCCGAAGTCCTCTATCATGCTAGTTATGGACTGAGGTATGTACTCTGCTACTGTCTTGTCTATAGGGACAGTTATCTGGAAGAACGGATTGATTATTGCGTAGTACCTTGAAGGAATTATCGTAGTCGATAATGAAGGTTTAAGGAGAACTATCGAGGATATTCCAATGACGAAGACGAAAATTACAGCGGCAGATATCAAAATGTTCTTCGAATCAGTGAGCTCCTTAGGCAGGTGATTCTTGAGGTAGAGGTCTGCATATAACACGATCCCAATGAAGATCATCGAAAGACCGTGTGCGAAACCTGATAGGAAACCTATTTCGTTGGGAGCGAAAGACGTGAGGAATCCCGTGGTTATTGCCATGAGTCCGTATGTCTTAGCTACTAGCTCGCTGTTTCTATTCAGCAATATAACGAGGAAAGCTGCTATTATCAGGCTGAGGTCGATGTATGTGTTACCTCCCCACACTATTTCTGCAAGGAATAGGAGGACACCTGCGGGTATACCGTAGAGGGCTTTCTCCTTCTTTATTGCTTGGTTGAAAAGGTAAATGGTAAACAATATCAAGACCGCTCCCCAAGAGTCCTTCGGTAACCCACCAAGTACGTTCTTGTAAGTCAGTGCAGGAGATACAGCTACTACTATGGCAGAAGCATAACCAGCTAACCTGCTCTCAGTAATAGATTCTATTGCAAGAAATGCTGCGACTACTCCTATCCCCGCTAATGCGATGTCGCTGAATATGGTCACAGTGTAAACTGCATTAGCCCCGAACGCTCCCATGAAAGGTAATGAGATCAGTGAAATTATGAAAGGCAAACCTATAGTGTCTCCCAGCTCCACGAAATAGCCCCACGGGAACCAAGCGTGAACGTCTGGAGGAACTGCGTACCAGTTCCCTCCAGCGTGAGCTATCAATAACGCGTTGTAGAATAGGTACCAAGAGTCAAAGCCGTTTATTGCTAGAGGCCAATTTGCGCTTATTCCCCTTATTAGGATGGAGACAAGTGCTATCCCCATCAGAACTGGAACGTCGATGAGCTTTGTGAGCCACTCGAACCTAGTTACTCTCTTTGTCGACTGCATACAAGCACAATAACGACGTGTTTTTAATAAGCTTAATCCAAAAATGGGCCCGGGGGGATTTGGACCCCCGACCTCCCGGTGACTGACATGGATATCAGCCGGGCGCTCCACCATGCTAAGCTACGGGCCCATAACAACTCTTGTAACTATCTCGTTTTTAAGATTTTCCTGAAGATTCTCTTTTTACTGCATATACCTTTAATATTATCTGTATTAAAGAATATAAAAGTAATGTTTAAGCAAACTTTACATTTCAATGCATATAATCTAAAAAATTTTAAAATAGTCTCCTTAACTCTTAACGTAGATTCTAAAAACTATTTAAAAAAATCCCTAAATAAGAAGAAACTTTTAGTGAAAAATCGTGATAATGCTTAAGAAGTATTTGGATATCTTCTCTTCCGAGAAAAAGATGGATGAAAAAGAAGGAGAAACTCGGACGAGGTTCCTCTTTGGTAAAGGTATTTTGGTGCTCTCTTTAGGGATATTCGGAATATTGATGATGTCACTAATATCTCACGGTGCAACCTCTAATGTCACTGCGTCTATACAGTCCCTGAATCAGAGCATAGCGGCGCTTAAGAACTCTACTGCTGATTACCCTTCCGCTGCGGTACCCTCTTGGCTTAGCTTAGGTTCCAACTCCTGGATGCTCACCGCTGCAACGTTAGTTGGTCTTCAAAGCGTCCCCGGTGTAGCTCTTCTTTACGCTGGGATGTCCAAGAAGAAGTACGCTGTGAACTCCGCCATGATGGTGTTCTATGCCTTCGCCGCAGTTCTAATAATATGGATGATAGCTGGATACAACTTCGGATTCGGGCCTGCAGGACTCAAAATAGGTTCCTATGGAATACTGGGTACCCCGACCCCAGCATGGGGAGGGCTATACGAGGCTTCCCAAACAACGTACGGTCCTTCCGCGTCTAATTTAGACATTCCTACTGCGACATACATATTCTTCCAGTTCGTTTTCGCTGCAATTACCCCAGTCCTCTTAGCAGGAGGAGTTCTAGAGAGGATGAACTTCAAGGCATGGATGATATTCGTTCCGTTCTGGTCCTTGCTAGTGTACAGCCCAGTCGCATACTGGCTCTTTGCAGGAGGATGGTTGAACCAACTAGGTGCAGTTGACTTCAGCGGAGGTTACGTTATACACGTAGACGCGGGTGTCGGTGCTTTAGCTGCAGCTTTCGCTGTAGGACCCAGGCTCGCTTCGGAGAGAAAGTTAGAGGCTCACAGTCTTCCCTTAGTCCTAGCGGGAGCAGGGCTGGTTTGGTTAGGCTGGGACGGTTTCAACGGGGGTGACCCAGGAGGAGCTACGATAGACGCAGCTATAGCAGTCCTCAATACTAACATAGCGACAGCCGCGAGCGCGATAGCTTGGATAGGAATGGACATGGCGTTCTTCAAGAAGCCAACCCTCGTGGGTGCAGTGAGCGGTGCAGTTACCGGACTGGTCGCAATCACTCCCGCTGCAGGTTACATAAACGGCTGGGAGGCAATCCTGATAGGTATAGCCTCTGGAACGGTCCCGTGGATATCCTTGTACAAGTTTGAGCCCAAGCTGAAGGCTGACGACACGCTGGGAGTCTTCTCTACTCATGGAATTGCGGGGATATTGGGAGGTCTGCTGACTGGAGTGTTCGCTGATCCTAACGTAACAACTTACATAGACCCAGGTCTGAAGGGAGCTCTATACGGTGACTTCTATCAACTGGGCATACAAGCGTTCGCTGCAGGAGTGGTCTTCGTGTACGACTTCGCCATAACTTACGGTCTGCTCAAGCTGATAGGTCTGTTCATACCTCTGAGGGTCACCACAGATACTATGGCGGTGGGAGACTACGAGATACACGGAGAAGTAGCGTACTCAGAGCTCTTAGCCACGATACCTTCCTCGAGGAAGGAGGGAGTGAAACAGGAAGCGAAACAAGAAGAGAGTGAAGCCGAGGACAAGACAGAGAAAGGGTCTGGGTAATAATAATATACCTACTTTTTCCCTCCATAAGCTGTGGAGTATTTTTAAACTCATTCTAATTTTTCTATGGATGGATATTTTTTAATCTATTATTTTCACAGCAATTCTAGCATATTATATAACACCGCTATTTGGGGAGATTCAGGTTTCCAATGCGAATTGTAATTATGACAAAAATAAATCAAATAAAGGAGATTGCAAAGCATGAATCCTTACCCACAGTCAATACAGGAGCGTTTAATTAAATTCACTCTATTCGATAAATACACTGAATTCGCAAAGAGATGTGAATCGCCCCTCTTTTAAGTTGAAGAGCCCTCAGTGCTGCAGTGGTTCATATCACCTTTCCATCCGCCCATCGGTCATCATAGGGCTATCAACTTTAACTTTCTAGCTCACAACCTAAAGACATGGATCCAAAGGTATTCTACTCAATAAAACTTATCTCAAACCCGGTTAAGAGCGAGGATGGGACTTTCTTTCAGCTGAATTGGATCGACTTCACCTCCAATAGCTACTCGTCCTCCATCTACTTTAAGGGGAAGGACGTGAAAAGAGTGACGTGGGGAGGTAAAGAGTCACAGCCCCTAGTGAAGGACGGAGTTCTTCATTACGTTAAGGGTGGAGACAAGGATACCCTGATGAGGTCTACCTTAGGAGAGCCAGAGCCTGTTTTCTCTTTCGACAAAATAAAGAAGTATCTTCCTTACGGTAAGGGATTCCTCTTTTTGGGAGAGGAGAGAAAGGGAAACAGTACTCCCTTCGAGGCCTCCTCACTCAAGTATAAGTTCGACAGTAGGGGCCTTTTGAGATCTAGGACTTCCCTTTACTACTTTGACGGGAAGGAGACTAGGACGATAATGGGTGGTAACTATGACGTGAACGACTTCGACACAGACGGGAGAAGGGTGGTGGCCTCAGCTACGATGTCCAACGACGATGTTTCATTCCAGGACGTATTTGAGGTAGATGTGGGGTCCTCATCTTTCACGAAACTAACTAAGGGAGAGGGAGCTGTCACAGCTGTAGCCCTCACTAAGAGCGGTTTCGCATACCTAGGGCACAGAAAGGGTCTGTCTCCGTGGGCTAGAAAGGACGTGATATTTGAGGATGGGAGAGTTTTAACTTGCGGGAAGTACTGCGGAAACTCGGTGGTCAACGACCTTTTCGTTAAATATGGAGACAAGTTGGTAGTAGACGGGGGAAAGGTTTATTCCCTAGGACAGGACGGCCCTACGGTAAACGTGTACTCAGTCGAAGACGGTGAGAAGGTCACTGACGTTAAGGGAGTTGTGTTGGACTTCGATGTGAAGGACGGAGTGGAGTACGTCTACTCCGACCCGAGGAAACCGTCCCTCATGGGAGGTTACGATCCTAACGAGAGCGTGGAAGGGGTAATTCCTGACTCTTTCACTAAAGGAATTGAAGGGTGGGTAATGAAGAGAGATGAGAAAGCTCCTAACGTAGTTTTCGTCCACGGAGGCCCTCATACAGCCTATGGTTACATGTACTACATAGAATTTAACTATCTGTTCCAGGAGGGGTTCAACGTGATTTACACTAATCCCTCCGGAAGCCAGGGGTACGGGGAGGACTTCGCTCGTGCTGTAGTGGGAAAATGGTGTGACATAGATTTCAGCGAATTGATGAGTTTCGTATCTAGCCTTGGACTTAAGGGAAAGTTCCACCTGACCGGAGGTTCATATGGAGGTTATTTCACGAACATGGCTTTGACCAAGACAGACTTCTTTTCAAGCGGGATAGCTGAGAGGAGCATTTCAAACTTGGTTAGCATGTGCGGTACTAGCGATATAGGTTTCTGGTTTAACGCTATAGAATCCGGAATATCAGACCCTTGGGAAAGAGAATCTATAGGTAAGCTGTTGGAGATGTCGCCTATCTATCACGTGAAGAAAGTTAAGACCCCCCTAATGTTAATCCACGGGGAAGAAGACATGAGGTGTCCTATAGAGCAAGCTGAACAGTTCTTCATAGCATTGAAGATGAACGGTGTGGATGCTAGGCTTGTAAGGTACCCCGGTGACAGCCACGAACACGCCAGGAGAGGAAAACCGCTCAACATGGTAGATAGGTTGATAAGGAAAAGCGAATGGTTCAAGTACCATTGAGTCGAAGTTGAATACGAGTTGAAAGAGAAGAGCAAGACCTAACAATAGATAAGTATTTATACTATAGCTAAAAGAGATAAAATTACTTGATAGAGGAAGGGAACATTAGTAAAGTAAGAAGATCAAAAGCGTGCGGTAAATCAAAGCTAAAGGAATGGTTCCCTCCTCTAGGCAAAGACATATATGGGCCGGTAGCTCAGTCTGGAAGAGTGCTCGGTTCGCACCCGAGAGGTCCCGGGTTCAAATCCCGGCCGGTCCATGGTGGGGGTAACCCCCACACCCCCACTGCTAAGGTAAAACTCCACTACCTTGTCTAAAGGAGCGACGTAACGCTCCCTTACGTTACCCCTATTATCATTCTCTAGCTTGTAAACGTAATACTTATTCCCTCTTTGACGTATCTTGTATTGCCCGGCTGAGAAAACTCTATAACCCATACCTAGACTATGCCCCTTTCACGTCATATAAGCTTTAAAGCACGGGGCTATTGCCATAAAAACGTGTTGTATTGAAATGCTGTGGCAAGGATTCCTCAGCGTTTAGACAAACTGAGTTAGTACCACGTTCAGTAAACAAAGTCTATCACGACTATCTTTCAATTCGCCCTAAAAGGAAACGGCTTTCCCTGTGGCGAAGGGGACGCTCAAATAAAAGTACACGGGTAGAGAATTTCACTATAAAGCAGTACAAGTAACGTGTAGTAAGGGAAATTGTACTACACCTTACTACAATTTCAATTAATAGATATGATTATGGTAATCCTTCATATAATTGAATAATGTAGTAAGTGTAGTAAGGTGTAGTAAGGCAAAATCTTTTACACAAGAGTATATGCTTTTCATACTATAATGTACTATATTGTATAGCCCTTACTACACTTACTACCCTTACTACAATTTCAATTCAATTTTTAATCTACAAGAATCTCAAAGTCAATTGAATGTGTAGTAAGGTGTAGTACAATTTCGAAAAGTTTGATTATACTACAAAAATATTCTAACTTTCATAAGGCTCTAATATGGGCGAAATTGTGTTCTTCTTATACACGTTCTTTAACTCACCATGTAATCGTATTGTAGATTTCTTAGCGTTTATGTCCGAAATGAGTCTAGATATAGGCCTTTCCTTTACACCTTTTACCTTGGTTAGCCAAACCCTGAACTCTGAGAGGAAACTATAAGTGAAGGTTACAACGTTTTGATTATCAACGTTTTGATTATAGAAGAAGCCGTACTTCAAAATGTCATTATCAGAAGTAGGTACTTGATTCAACTCTCTCACCTTGGTATTTACGAACTCCTCAAACAAGAGGTCCAAGTCCTCTTCGGTAATGCTCTCTACTAGGGATAACGTAGGTAGAGGAAACTCGTTAAAACCGCACTCTATTGAAGGGGTCATCTTCACGCCGTACTTCCTGAACACCTCGACCCATGTATTGTACCCTAAGGATATCAAGGCGTCCAATAAGTTAGACCTTTCCTTATTGAAATCAAACCCCTTTAGCTTCTCTGATACCATGTTCATTAGTTCAAGGCCTATGGCGTGCAAAACTTCATGTATGTGATAGTCTCCCTTCAACTCGTTCTTGAGCAACGCGTTGTTCTGTGTCGCCTCTTTTAGGTCTATACCCTCATCACGATCTAGTTTAATGAAGAGAATCTTATCAACACTCGCAATATCAACCTCTTGGGTGAAGTTAGTATCTGCCAAGACTGAGGACAGTGACAGAAACGTCCCGTTTATATCAGGGTTAGACGTAGTTATTTTCTTCAAAACGAAACGTTGAGCTGAACTGTGAAGGAGGTTGAGCATTTCCCTTACGGGGTCGCTCTCGCTAGATAGTTCAGTCCATTCCTCTATAGGAGTTACTAAGGTAGACTGTGATAGCGAATACCTTAACTGCG
Source organism: Sulfuracidifex tepidarius (assembly GCF_008326425.1). Classification (NCBI taxonomy): domain Archaea; kingdom Thermoproteati; phylum Thermoproteota; class Thermoprotei; order Sulfolobales; family Sulfolobaceae; genus Sulfuracidifex; species Sulfuracidifex tepidarius. The sequence goes on along the minus strand of NZ_AP018929.1, from coordinate 805,200 downwards.
CTTCACTCTTGGGTTTTATTGGGGGTAAGCTATTTGACCCCCAATATAAGTATTGGTTGAGTATGGTTAGCGTTGTCTTACCCGTCTTCTGTCTTCCTACAGTTATAGCGTGAGGGAAATAACCCGTCTTCTGTCTTAGGTAGTGTGCGAAATTGCTCACAAGCCCAAAGGATAGAATCCATGTAACTAGCCCTTTATCCTTGAAGGAGTTTACAGTACCTATTATCCTGTTGAGGACTTCTACTTTCTTATCTGCTGGGACTTCCTGAGGTAACCTGTACTTGTCCATCTTCTTCCAAGGTGGGTTGTACAAAGACTCCGTCGCAATGCTAAGTCTCTCGCCGTCAAACCAAGGACCTACCGCGTAATAGCCCTCAACTGTTTCATAGTTAGAGTTCAACAAGAACTTGAACTTCTCGGGTTGTTCCAATCCATACTTAGTCTTGGTTAGCGTTGCTACCTCATCTACCTCACCCGTTATTATCCGTTCATCAGTAGTAATCTTCACGAACTTACTATCGAAGTCCACGTTAAATATACCGTTGAATTTCACGTTCTCTATCTTCTTTACTTTTATAGAGGAAATTTCCTTAATCACTTTTTCGTAGTCCCTGTTGAACTTATTGAAGACCTTCTTCTCTAGGAATACGCCGTTTTCGTTAGCTAAGATATAGGTGTCGTTGCAAATGTCGTTTACGAACTCTATACATACTTCATATTGTTCCTTCTTTTGAGAGTCCCTTATGAGTTGGTTTAGGTCCTTGCTATTCTGTAAGAAGAACGCTATCTTACCGTTTATGGGGTCTTTAGGATCATAACCGAATTCTTCATAAAGGGTTAGCCTTAAGAACGCGGGGTTCTCAAAGTCGTGGTATGACATAAGGACTTCTTTGCCGTTATGTGCTAGTCTAAGTCCTGTACTTTCGATACAGACCGTGAAAGAAAGATCAGGGTCTATAACCTTTACCTCTACGCAACCCTGAGGAAAGTTTTTAGACCCGGATTCTAATATTGACATAGTTTAGGTACGCCTCTTTTTCCTGATTTCATGACGAAGAGAAAAAACGGATTAACTTATGAAGAGATACCTAGTTCTTTCGATAGGTGTTTCACCGCTATTTTCACCGCGTCGGAATAGGAAACGCCGTAATACTCTGCTATCTTTATTATGAGTTCCTTATCTTGTTCCTTCAGCCTCACGTAAGCCATTGTCTTATTAGACATTTTGATCACCACTCCTTCCTATTTGTGTTGAACACTTTTAAGTCTTATGTGAGTAAGGGAAGCAATACGTAATATCATGTATAGATAGAGTAGAGAGAGATAGAGAGAGAGATAGAGAGAGATGAGATAGATAGACAGATAGATAGATAGAGAAAATCCGTACGGTAAACATTACTCATCTGTGAATCATGTATGAGTAAAAAGTGAATCACTGGTGAATCACTTCTCTTAAAATAGTTTCTACCTCTTCTCTGTGGCCCTTCAATAGCAACTCTATGACCGTGCCTAGGTGTCTGTCTACGATCTCTTCCAAGTCCTTACGGTCGAACTCGCATTCCTTAACGTCTACCTCATACTCCATGTCCGTGGAGTAAGGGTAGTATTCGCGTCCTTCCTTCTCACACCACGCGTTTTCCTCTATCTCGTAATAAGGTATAGTTACTTTCACGTTTGTTTCACCTCGTAAACCCTGTCGAACAACTCCTTGACCTTGTAGTCGGTCATAACATAGGCGTCTTCCAATACCTTGAGGTAACGTTGTGCCTTATCCTTGTTATCAGGCTTTATCATACTGAACGCCTCAGTTAAGTACTCTAGTTCTTCAACTACGGCTTCCTCAGGTTCGTCCTTATTTGCCTCATACCACGCCTTCACCGTTTCAAAGGCTGAAGGCGTAAGGTGAAAAATAGACCCGTTTACCTTAACCGAATTTTCCTTGAATTGGACTTGTGCCATTATATACACTAAGTGTAACTACAGTAGCACACTATATAAACTTTTATGATACTGTGTAATGTTTTATCACATGGTAGTAGGAAAAGATACTTCTCGTATTGTAGTGTATCTACCTAAGGATATAGCGGATAACCTAGAGAAGGAAGCCGAAGAGAAGGGTCTAAGTCTGAGCGCATACATTAGAATGTTGATATTAGATTACACTAAGCAAAAACAAAACGCCATGAAGAATAACACGGAATAACACGTTATTAGAGCTTGTTTTGTTTTGAAAACAAAACGACTTTTACACGGAATAGGAAGGTAAAAAGCACGTGATTTCACGCGGGATAACGGGGGTTAGGTCAGTGTCTTTTTTCTTTGGGTTCCTAACTTCAGGCTGGACACACACCACATAAGCTCTGTCTAAGAACTCTTTCACCTATTCTTCCTCTTCTTCCTCTTCGTCTAATTCCTCTTCGTCCTTCACTAAGTCCTCGTCGAAGTCCAAGTGTTCCATCCCCCTATGTAACGTGATCAGCTCCACGCGACCGTGGTAAGCCTGACAGATTAGTTCCTTAGTCTCGTCTATGTGGAACGCTAGCCCTTTCTCGCATAGGAACCTCAGCTCCTCGTATAACTTCCTCGCCTTCCAAGTCGTGAGGTTGAACTCGAACTGAAGGGAAACACGCGTTACTTTCCTGTCCCTCTTCAGTAACTCTATAGCTTTCTGAAGGTCTTCGTTACTCTTCACATACTCATCTATTTGTGAGTGTGTGTTTTCGTGCGACATTTAGTTATATAGGGACAACACGCGGTAATATAGGTTATGGGACTAGCTATACAGTCCACGGAACCCCAAGTAGACGCCTTAGACTTCCTGAAGCGTGCTATATCCACTATAGACTATCAGAGTTCAGACTTGTCGCGTGTAAGGTACTTGGGACGGGTCTAGCTTTTCAAGAAACCATTCACTACATCAAACACGTGCGGGTATTCCTTATCTGAAAGCCCTATCAAGTCGGTGTAATGCACCGCGCCCACAGACAGACCCGATATCCTTCCTTCAAGGAACTCAGCTAAATCACGGTCCTTCACCGCACTCCTCACCTTTTGGTTGAACCACTTCCTCAAATATTTCTCACAGAGACCGGACTCACAGAACGCGCTCTTTACAGTGTCCTCATGGACCTTCAAAGGCTTCAAGGACTGAAACACGTGCTTAGGTAAATAGCATACCATAGCGTTCTTTGACTTCCTCATCAAGTCTAAGTGTACCCTAACGAAGTCGCCCAAGTCCACAACCCTCAGCTTATCCTTATTATTTAACAAGTAAATTACCTCGGTCATCCTGAGACCTGTACATACCAACACGTTGTACACATGTGTGTAATCACTGGGTAAAGCGTCCCTCAACTTCAACACCTCAGCGTCTGAAGGTACGTAAGTATCAACGCCACGGTGTATTTTCTCAGGCAAACCTTTCCTCAGCTTCGCTATCAAATCCTCAGCGTCGTACTTCCTCTCATACCAAGAGAAGAAGCGTGATAGCGACTCCTTCCACATCCTTTGAGACGAGTTAGCCCAAAGCCTCCTAACGTCCTCAGCATCACGTAGCCTCTTCCCCTCAGCCCTCTTCAGGTAGTAGAGCCAAGAAGTTACGGTCTTCTCTTTTATTCCCTGTCTAATGAGATCATCTCTAAATTTCTCTATCTCAGCTTTATCAATCACCACGTGTTTGCCACTCCTTGTATTCACGTCCTTGGGGGCAAATTCCCCAATTTCTTGTTCATTTGAAATTGGGGGTCGAAGGGGGTGTCCCCCTTCAGCTTCGGTTCGCACCCGAGAGGTCCCGGGTTCAAATCCCGGCCGGTCCACTTTGAGGGGTACCCCCTACGACCCCCAAGTAATTTTTCACCACTTGGTTTAAAGGACCTACGTAATGGTCCCTCCTCTTACCACTAGAGTCATTCTCTATTAAGTAAACATAATACCCCCATTTAACTCCCCTTATTATGATGTTGCCTAGAGCGAGTGTTGTACTATATATATGGTAATTACTGTGATGTTGCTTTAAAAGCCATGATATTTATAATAAATTGGGTATAAATAAGTTTAATAATCATGAAATTCTATTTTATACTAAAAATTTAGAAACATCTTCCCTTTTGACTACATTCTATTTTAAAGATAGAAGTGATAGACATGATAATGCAAAACAAACCCAGAGTTGACTACGCTATAAAGGCAATTTCCTCCCTCCTTCACGACGGGAATAGAGTTTACGTAGGGCTTAATTCTCTACCAGCCTTGTTAGGATCACTCATGGCTAGAGACTTTTATCACAAAAACCTGAAGATCTTAGGCGTAGCTGAAGCCGATAATCCTAGTCTAGAGTCAGTTACGGCGTCAACTGGAGACCCGTTCATGGTTAAATCCTCTCCCGTCATGATAACAGCTGATTCATTTGATATGATACAGAAGGGCCTTCTCGACGTGATATTCTTAGGGCCAGTTCAGATAGACAAGGACACTAACGTTAACTTATCTGTAATAGGAGACTACAGACAACCTAAGGTTAGGCTGACTGGAGGAGCAGCCACGGCTTATGTTATGCCATTGGTGAAGAAAGTTATACTGTGGAACTTAAAACACAGCAAGAGGTCTTTAGTAGAGAAAGTAGACTTCATTACTGGAACCGCCAGATATTCCAACAACGACGTTTTCGTGGTTACAGACCTCGGCGTCATTCGCTTCTTGAGAGGAGAGGATGAATGGGAAATTACCTCGGTTTATGATTTCACTTCAATAGACGAGATCAAGAACAACACCTCGTTTCCATTGAGAAGTGATCAGCCCAAGGTTATTTCATTGAGCGAAGACGAGGAGAACTTCATATCTCAGTTAGATCCATATTCGCTTAGGCTTCAGACGTGAAAGGGTAACAGAGTTATTGGTCTTTTGCATGAAAGTGGTACAGAGCTAAGCGTTCTACCTCTAAATTGAACGAAAAGAGCAGAAAAATGTAGCCACTGTGTGCACCATGTTTACGAATAAAATCTATTTTTAATGAGCTAGTTATTCTTTTTAAGATAGATAAACTTGTAAATTCAAAAATTTCTTAATCCAGATATAAATTGTTCTGATTTACAGTTGGTTTTGAACCTTAATTTCTATTATGTCTAGCTGGAGAGGGAGTAGGTTTTCAGACAATGTTAGAAGAGGGACATTAGAAGCTGCTTGAGCTCTCTGCATTTCACTTGTATGGATTCTATCACTCCTTTAGTTGTCCTTATTGCAAAAGGAAAGCGGTTGATGAAAACTAAGTGGTCTTTCATGCAAATCGATGGCTCTACTTCACCATCTATGAAATATTCCTTGGAGACTATAATCATGAATATGTCAGTGCCGCTTGATGACAATGTAACAGAGTTCTCGTTCATAAAAGATTTGTTAAATTGGGTTTTTAAACTTTATTCTATCAATAACTATATAAACCCCTTAAAAAGGTTCTAAAGTTTCCAGATCTGGGTGTCAGAGGATGTGAACTATCAAACCTCACGGGCGTGGAATCATAGCCCTACCTTACCAACGACTGGAAGAGGGCAAAACTCCACACTACGGTAGTATTTCCAGGAAATATTTAACCTAAACACCTCTGATCCCTGGTTCGTAACTTACTGGAAAGACTAGGGTCGTCTAGATCCTGATCTTAAATGCTGTTGATGTCCCACGGCATTGTTTGGAGCAGGGCGTACATGAGACCCTCACTTAGGAGAGTCTCAGGACACTTACTCTGTCGTTGATTATCATTCAAATATATACGGTTTCTTTATATTCAACTTTCACTATAAAGGCCACGTCCCCCCACATGGGTCTTCCGCCTCCTTTACCCCGTCAAGATAAAAATGTTGCTTGTCTAGATGGGTTGAAGTTCTTCTATTACCCTGTTCCAGTCTACGTCATAAAGCGCGAACATGCTAGTTGGCTCTGCTCCACGGGGTGCACGGACTACGTAACTCACGAACTCACCGTTTATCGTTGGTCTTTTGCCGTAGAAGTACGATCTTGGGACTATCTCCTCTGCAGTGACTATCACGGTCTTGGACGCTTTGGCCTTGTAAACGTCCTCGTATAAAGGACCTAGAATCTCCGCGTTTCCGTCTTCGTCAGCTCTATGGACGTGGATGATTGCAACGTCAGGCTCTATCGCCTTAACCAGGAGAACCTCTTGGTTAGTGAATGGATCGACGAACCTCCTCCAAGAGCCCCTTTCCTCATGTAACTTAACTAGATCTGAACCGAGCACACCTTTCACGGGCATGAAGGGAATACCGTGAGACCCTGCCCTTATTCCTGCTATGAAAGCCCCGCACGTGTCCTCTAAATAGTCTACTTCACCTTTCTCCACCGCCTTCCTGAAGTAAGGGGGTATCCCGAGCCACTCCAAGGTAGCCATCGGCGCCCTTACGCTCTTCAATATGTGGTTCTTAAGCAGTACCTCCAACCCGAAACCGGGCTCTCTATCAACGAAGGATATCTTAACGTTCCTCTTCACGAGGGAGTAGATGAAGGCCATAGGGTTCCTGTGAAATGACATCCCGCTTATCGTGATCAAGTCGTTCTCCTTCACCTTGGATACGGCATCTTCCATGTCGACTATCATTTGCTCTCACCTATAGCCCTCATGATCTCCTTAACTGTCTCCTCGTCCTCCAGAGTGCTCACGTCACCTATAGGTTTTCCAGTGTAAACATTTCTTAGCAACCTCCTGAGGACCTTCCCGGTACGTGTGTGAGGTAGCTTGTTCACCACTACGACGTCTTTGACGTCCGCTATTGGTCCCATTGTTTCTCTTAGCTTGTCTCTCAATTTATCCTTTATTACCTTAGGGTCAACCCCCTCCTTAGGTACTGCGAAGACGACTATTCTGCTTCCCTTCACCTCATCTGGTACGTCTACAGCAGCTACCTCTGCTACCTCATCTATGTGACAACTCTCTTCAACCTCAGCCACGCCTATCCTATGGCCTGCGACCTTTATTACATCGTCAGATCTGCCCAAGATATATAAGTAACCTTCTTCGTCCATGTACCCGAAGTCGCCAGTGTTGTAATATCCGAACTTAGAGTAATAGCCCAGATATCTCTCCCTGTCCCCCCAAAGGGTCGTCATGAACGCGGGTGAAGGGCTCTTCACTATCACGTAACCTGGTTCTCCAGGGGGCAGCTTCTTCCCCTCTTCATTCACTATCTCTATATCTATGGAAGGTAAAGGTAAACCCACCGAACCCTTCTTAATCGGAAGCAATCCCAGACCTTCTCCCCCTGGTGATGCTATGTAACCGCTGTTCTCAGTCTGCCCCCATACTTCAAAGACCTTCTCAGCCTTCGTGTTCCTCACCAGCCAGTCGTACGCGTCGCTTCCTAACAGCTCTCCCGCAGTCACCGCTATCTTTAAGGAAATGTCGTACCTACCCCTGATCTCTCCGTTCTTCATGAGAAGCCTGACCAGCGTGGGCGCAGTCCACAAATACTTCACTTTCTCCTCCTCCATGATTTCCCAGAGTCTTTCGTAACTGGGGTAGTCAGGGGCACCTTCGTACCACACCACGTTTCCTCCGTTAAGGAGTGTTCCGTATAGGCTGTAAGAGTGACCGTTAATCCAACCTATGTCGGAGGTGGAGAGGAAAGGCCCTTGACTTAAATCGAAGAGCCACTTCACGTGGGCGTAAGCCCACACTGTGTAAGACCCGGCCGAGTGCACCACTCCCTTAGGTTTGCCTGTAGTTCCTGAAGTGTAGAGTATGAAAAGAGGGTCTTCCGAACGCGTGTCGTGAGGTTCTGACTTTGCTACTTCAAACGGGATGTTATCCCTATCCACCGTGATTACCTTGACTTCGGAGTCCTTAGTGGCCTCTCTTGCAACTGTCTCTAGCGGTATCTTTTTCCCTCTCCTTATCGTATAAGGCGAAGTGACGAGAACTGAAGGCTTAGCGTCCTCTATCCTAGATTTAAGGGCACCAGCCCCGAAACCTGAGAAAACCACCGAGTGAACCAAGCCCAACCAGGAGGAGGCAAGCATCGTGGCTGCGGCCTCGGGTATCATGGGCATGTAAATCATGACTCTATCGCCCGGCTTCAGTTCCTTCAGTGCTTGTACCATTCTGAGGGTCATCTCCCTTAACTTGCCGTATGTTATCTTTCTAGGCTCGCCTTCCTCACCGTACCACGTTATTGCAGCCCTCTCAGGGGACCACTTTAAACAGTTGTGTGCTATGTTGATCTTACCTCCAGGGAGCCACGCATAGGACGAGGGAGAGACGTAAGACAAAGCCCTTGATGGTGGCACGGACCAGTTGAGCTCCCTTGATATCGGCAACCAGAACTCATCTGGGTTTTCCAAGCTTTTCCTCCACATAGCGGAGTAGTCTTCCAACGAGATTTCTTTCATGTCATGTTCTCTCTAAGTTTCTACGAAAATAAACCTCTGGAGAGACCCCTTTAGTACAGAAACACTTCTCTGCAAAGATTGCATGAGGAAACTCTCCTTTCCCCTATTTATTCTATATATATCACACATCTCTTTATTAGTATATATGTTTTCTATACATCAAGCTTTATTATATCTACAAAGATCTCAACCTAATGAGGTCTCCTCTAGATCCCCTTGATGGGAAGAAGTTGAACCGGTTTCACTGGAAAACCGCAGTAGTAGGAGGAATGGGTCAATTCACCGACGGCTGGGATCTTTCAAGTGCCTCAATCCTGCTGTTTGCCATAGCCGAAACCTTTCATATAAGTGCTCTTTCCGCTGCATCGTCACTGATACTGTCAAGTGTTATTGTGGGGAACTTCGTCGGGGCCTTGATCTTCGGTCCCATAGTTAACAAGGGAAGGAAGAGGTTCTACGGAGTAGATGTCTTCTTGATGGGTCTTGGTGCGATCATGGAAGCCATATCCCCTAACATCCCCACGCTCATATTATCGAGGTTCATCCTTGGAATAGGTGTGGGGGCTGATTACGTCCTGTCCCCCCTGATTGTGGCAGAGTATGCTAATAGAGGGGACAGGGGGAAGCTTTTAACTTTCAGCGGTGGGTTAAGTTGGGACCTAGGTGCTCTATCTCTCGCGATAGTTTCAGTGATCCTGAGTTCATACATCCCTCCAGACCTGCTGTGGAGGGTAGTCATGGGTTTAGGAGCAGTTCCTGCTCTATCTGTCGTGTTAGCTAGGAGAAACCTTCCAGAGACCCCCAGGTTCCTGGCTTTCCTTAAGTCAGACAAACAAGCTATGAAGAAGTTCTACGGAGTAGATGTAGCGGCTAAGGACGAGGTGTCTGCAGTAGTTCATCTGAAGAGGTCGATGAAGATGATAATCCTTTCCTCGTTGACATGGTTCCTCTTCGACATGGTAGCTTACGGTCTCGGGTTCTTCTCCCCCACGGAAATAGGAGAGAAGTTAGGCTTCACACCACCGGAGTTCTCTGCACTTATGTATTCGCTCTTCACAATTCCAGGAGCTTTGCTCGCGATGTCTCTAGTAGACAGGACGGGAAGGAGGATAAATCAGAGCTTGGGTTTCGCAGTTATGGGAGTCTCAGCCCTGACGTTGGGGATACTCTTCAGCAACGGTTTCAAGTCAATAGACCTTACCATGGTAGCAGTTGCTATGGGACTGTTGGGTATGGAGAACTTCTTCAGTCAAGTTGGTCCTGGGACCGTCGTAGGATTCTGGGGTGTCGAGTTGTTTCCCACCAAGATCAGGGGATTATCTCAGATGTTCACCGTGCTAGCAGGCAGGACCGGAGCGATCCTTTCAGCTTTCCTTTACGCGGATCTCTTCACTCTGGGTATTCCTATAACTATGTTATTCACAGCAATCATGAGCTTGATAGCCTCAGTTATCACACTCACCTTGAAGGAGCCTGCAAGGGAGAGCCTAGAGGTGATCTCTAAAGAAGGTGAAAGAAATGAGTCAATATCAGGACAATAATAATAATTTAAATAAAGAGAAAATAAAAGATGAAGAGATAGATGAATTTGAAAGATCTCTCAACAGCACGTCTCTAGTGGACGTAGCTAGGGACATAAAGAACTCACTCCACGGAGGTGAAACGAAGATAGTGAACGGCGACAAGATTCTCCTCATACTTACCGACGGGCTAGGGTGGAATGTCTTCCACGAGACCGGACTCCAGGAGTGCCAGAAAATAAGGAGTGTGTTCCCCACGATAACAGTCACAGTCATGACTACCCTCCTCACTGCTAAGTCTCCCGGAGAACACGGAATACTTGGATGGAAAGTATACGACAAGAGGAGAGGGAAGGTAGTGGATCTGTTGTCTGCCATCAGGAACGGGGAGACCCCCGAGATAAGTATGCCGCCTTCGTACCTGAGAGGGGAGGAGAGCGTGTTTATTACCCCTCTGTCAGGGTCATCGAAGAGGTTGTTTTCAACCCTGGTTGGGGCACACGTAAGGAACTACTTCACACCCTATGATTCGCTGTCTGTCCTGAGGCAGTCTCTTCCAGAAAAGCGGTTCGCGTTCTTCTATTTACCTTACGTAGACACGGTTTCTCATCACTACGGGCCTAGTTCCCCTGAAACGGCTGAGACAGTGAGGGAGGTATCCAAGATAGCGAAGAAGGCGATGGAGATAGGCAAGTCAAATGGCTTCACGGTAGTCCTGACTTCAGATCACGGTCAAATAGATGTGGAAAAGAACGTAGATATCTCCAGAGACCAGGAGATCTTGGATAACATTGAGGTTCCCCCTTTCGGAGACAGTAGAAACCTCATGATTATCTCAAGACATGACGTCTCTGAGACATTCAAGAAGTACGAGACATATATCTTCGGTAAGGAAACGCTCTCCAAGTATGCAGGAGGAAACCGGGTTCCCGACTACGCCGTCGTGCCTAAAGGGAGGACGACTCTCAACTATTGGATCGACGACTCAATGGACTACAAAGGGAATCACGGGGGGATCTCTAAAGACGAAATGGAGATACCTCTTTGTGTAACCTAGAAAAAGTTCATTATTTTTGTTTCTATCATGTTTTCCCATCCTTTCTGGCTTTCATTAGACCTTATAACTATTAAGAGAATTAGCTTCCTTCTTGAGGTTACCATACGAAGTGGGTCTTCTATGCTTCCCGCATTTCCGCTTCCTGAAAGCTAGAAGGAAATAAAAGGGGGAGGTTAAGAAGAGATAGATACCTACTAGATAACCATTTCCCAAATGTTAGACTTTAACGTGATGACGGAGCCGTCGAAGATCGATGACTTAGCTTACAAGGGCTGATCACAAGTCCTTCAAGTTAAAGGAGATCTCAAGTAAATTCTTCATTTTCCTGAACCTCCAGTCGTCCATCTCTATTTCTCCTATTCCTCCAGTCGTTGAAGTATGTGGCTTGTTACATGCGTTAAGGTTCCATCCATCTATGATTACTATCTTCAATTCCTTAACCTCTTCAGGGACTGGGAATAGGTCGTATATTTCATCCCCGTATTTCCTCTCCGCCTCTTCCCTTGGCAACGTCTCCACCCTCACTGGTACGTTCTGAACTATCTTCTCATTAGCTAGCCTGAAGATTTCCTTCATATCACTTTCCCCGGGCTTCCTATCAAGTTGAACTGTGAGCCTTCCGTGACCCTTCGATACCCAAGTAGACGCAGTCCATTTAGCACCTAAAACTTTCCTAACCGCTCCCTTGACTACATGTAGGGCTGTATGTGTCCTTACTTCTGTATCGTCCATGAAATGAGTTAAATATTTTTAGGTAAAAAATTCTTTTTCTACTATTAAAGGAAAGCAACCAAAGTGTGGGAATATGCGTTCCTTATAAAGTGATATATGTAAAGATCTTCTTCATTGATCTATTATTGTGCAAAATCAAGAGGTTTTGAATCAAATTACTTGGATGTCGTCTAGAGGATTAGAACATAGATGAAATATCTTAGGACCTCCATTTAGTAAAGATTTTTCAGAAGTCTTCAGTAGTGAAGAAAAGGAGAAACTAAAGGAACTCGCGTCTCTATAGATAAGTTCTCGGCTTTACTTGACCGCTTAGCCTTATCATGCCTAAAATCAGAGAATTACCTTTAGTAATGAGATAGAGGCCGTGCAAGATCAAGTACTTCATTCTTTCCTCTCTGCATTTCTCTAATGCCCTAGTTGCCTTCACGATCTGATCCGAATAAGGGGAATAGGAGGGAAAGTCATCCCTTTCATGTCTAAGCTCCATTATTTCCCTTTCTATCTCAGCTATCACGTTTCTTACATCTTCGTCTTCGTTCTCCTTTCCTATTTCTATGAGTTTTTTACCGGCTTCTTCCACTTTTCCCTCATTTAGATAGGATACAACATCAAGATAACTTTCCATTTCATCTTATTCTCCCAACCGGTTTTAAATATTAGGTAAAAGACAAGCTTTTCTCATGAAAAGAAGTTTCATCTCATGGACACTCGGCAGAAATTCGTGATTGCATAACACAAGTAAAAGATCATTAATTAATTATTTATTTTTTCTCTAACCATTTTTCCCTGTCTTATTCTTCCCTATAACCCATGAGGTACTTCTTCAGGAAGACCTTCGTCTGCTTCATGGTCTCTATCCTTTTCAGCGTGGACACCGATTCCTGTATCTTGGACAAAGTTTCTTTGTTCAATGTAGCTAATGAAGTTTCTCCCTCTTTCTTTCCGTACTCTGTGAGGGAATATTTCTTTCTGTTCTTGACGAAGCCTTCCCGTGATAGATAGGACAGATGAGACTCAATTCTAGGGCTGTACACGAAGTATCTTTTGTTCCATCTAAAGTAGAATAAAGGGTTCTGTATTGTATATTTTTTAGCTAATAAATCGTAAATGATGAAAGAGGTCACAAACAGTCTTGCCTTAGTTACGTCCTCGTAGGTATATAAAGACATGATGATCAAGTTGTCAACAGTGTAGTCATATTTAACTTCCTTTTCCTTGCATAGGGTCTCAGCACCCTCGGACAATGTCTTTAGGATGTAATAAGCCGATTGACAAGAATTGTATTTTTCTATCTCCTCTATGGCTTCATCCGTTAACTGCCTTACTCTGTTCACAACACTAATAGACAAACCATGTTTTAATTGTTAGTTAACATCAAGTGCTTTGAATTTCTTTTCTTGAAATAACTTGGTGAAGGTCGAAGGATAGAAACGCGTATCCGTAAAGACATAAGCTAGAAAAATGTATATAGCTAGTGTTTTCCCATCGTAGACTTCATTTCATTCAATTCTATTAAAGAGCTGACAACCCCCGCGTGAGGAAAGAGTTGTGGGAAGTTCCCGCGCGGTTCGCACAACGAAGCGTCTAGATGTTCTGCTATGAGGTAAAGATCTGTGGAACAAGAAGCTAAGCTGTTCAGCACTCTCTCCGCATCGTCTATTAATCCCATCCTAATGTAAACCCTGGCGAGCCACGTGGAGGTCAACGTGAAAGGATGGGACACTTGTCCCATGAAGTCAGTCTTGTACCTGAGCAAAAGGTCTCTTCCTATCATTAAGTCATCAATTATCTTCTTTAGGGTTCGTCTGAAGAGTTCGTCGTTAGCATCAATGAATCCGTAAATGGGGAGGGTGAGAAGAGAAGCATCAACTTCCTCGCTCCCGTAATATCTTGCTAAATGGCCTGACGATATGCCGTTGTTGAGGACGTCCTCCCTTATCTTCTCAGCCTCGATCCTCCATTCCTTCCTGTCGTATCTGAGCTTCTCCGCTATTCTCCACGCTCTGTCCAAGGCTACCCAGTTCATCACTTTGCTGTGGACGAAGTGTTCCAAGACGCCTCTCTGTTCCCATATGTCAGTACTCTTACCCTGCCAGCTCTTCATGACCCACTCCGAAATCGCCTCTACTATCCACCACATGTCCTCCACGTATTCGACTTGACCAGTTGCGAGCATGTATTGATAGAGTGAGTCCATGAATGCGCCTTCTACGTCGGTCTGCACTTGCAGGTAAGCTGCGTTACCTATCCTCACCGGTTTGGATAGCTTATGTCCCTTCAACCAGTTCAATTCCTCCTCAGCTGGGGGCATGGTTCCGTCTACAGTGTAAAGCGGATGGTCGAAGCTCTTAGACGAGGGATCTACGATAGAGCTCATGAACCTAAGGACTCCTCTAGCCTTAGTGAAGAGACCTGCCTTTATGAGTGCCTCGGCTCCATACGATGCATCCCTTATCCACACGTAGCGATAGTCCCAGTTTCTGTCGCTACCCACTATTTCCGGAAGGGAAGTGGTGGGTGAGGCAATGAGTCCTCCAGACGGCAAATAGGTCAGCCCCAGTATTATGAGCAGGGAAACTTCATATAGCTCCTGGAGTGCTGACACCTTTTTCGCGTGAGAGATCTGCCCTCTCCAGTACGACAAAGCCTTGTTTAGAGCATCGTAAGGGCGGGAGTAAACGAAACCTTTCCTGCTGAACAGTCCGTACCTTAAGTCCTTAGAGTGGAGGAGATATAGATAGCCTTTACCTGGCTTCAGGGATACCTTGTAACCGTCCTCGATCTCGTAATTTCCTTGTATCAGGAGCTCTATACCTTCGTTAGACTGCGGGTTCTTGAATACTATCCCTCCCTCAACCACGTCTATCCCTGGGTTTATTAAGCCGTAGTTGAACACTGGTCTTATATCAACGTCGAAGGGTATGTCGGATTCGAAAATTCTGATTATCCCGGTCAAGGACAGAGGGAGGAAGTCCAACACCTTCAGCTTACCTTTCTTTGTGGAGAAGGAATTCTCCAGAACTAAGCTCCTCTCTAAATAACGTTGTGAGTGCGAGAACTCTTCTTCTGGCTTGACTGAGAAATATCCTCCCTTCTCGTCGTCTATTATATGTGAGAAAACTGAAGGAGAGTCCATCCTAGGAGTAGGGAACCAGACTATGCTTCCTTCATACTCTAACGCAGTTGTGAACCCGTTAGAGAGGAAGGCATAATACTTCTTATGGGACTTTACGGTTTCCTCGTTCATGAACTACAGTAGTACTTTTATACACAGTTCTTTAAAAAAGTCTATCTCTTCTCAGGTTTTCTTATATTCGTCTATGGCTTCTTGAAAGACCTCAGTCAGCTCAGGGATCACGTTATCTATGTAACACTTCTTTGCGGTCTCCTTTCCGAGAGAACCTAACTTGTCGTTCTTCAAAGCGCTCTTAATCTTCTCAGCCATCTCATCTACGTTACCCGATGGGAAAGTGTAACCGTTTCCTCCGTCTATTACAAGTTCGCTCGCCCCTGCACCTTTGCTTACCACCACGGGTTTCTCGAAAACCCATCCTTCCACCACTACTAGTCCGAATCCCTCAAGTTTAGAAGGAAGAAGGATCACATCGGCTATTTGATATAACGCGTTCAGTTCATCGTCGTCAACGTAACCTGTGAATATAACCCTGTCACTTACCTTAAGTTCATCTGCCATGGCCTTCAACTTTTTAGCCCATATTCCAGCCTTGTTGTTTCCCAACGTCTTGCTCGTGAAGCTCCCGTTCCCCGCTAGTACCAGTTTGGCTCCTTCGACTTTGGATATCGCCTGAATCGCCAGATCCTGGCTCTTCATCGGATCCATCCTAGCCACTACAAGGACTACCTTATCGTCGTGAGTGAGCCCGAACTTCTCCCTGACTCTCTCCTCTGTATCCCTGCTTTGTCTGGAGTAATTCCTAGGGTCTATGAAAGGGTATATCTGTTTTGCTTTTACCTTAGCTCCTGTCCTCACAAGCCCTTCAATGTCCCTCTTCGTGCTCATTATCACCGTGTCGAAACCCTCAAACGACCTTATCAGGAACTCCCTCAGTCTATGCGACAAGTTTTCAGGCACGAAAGGTATGTGGTACCATAGAACAGCAGGCGCCGATGGGCCTATTATTCCTCCCACGACCAACTGTTGGAAATCGTTGATGAAGAAGACGTCTGTATCGTTGTAGTGCTCCAAGAGCTTTTGAGCTGACTTCCAGTTGTACTCCACGTAAGCTATGTACTCAGCACCTTCTATTTGGTACTTGGAGACGTCGTGGCTCTCATTGTATATGCCTTCCTTGAACTTAGTGTAAAGCGATAACGGTTTAGGGTCCATGTTGACGAAACTGAGCTCAACCCCGTTCATTATAACCTCTGGTGGGTACCCCGGACCTAGAGAGACCCATCTCTTCTTGTTGAAGCAGCTCCTCTCCAGGAGATTTATCATCATCTTAGATACTCCTCCTACTGAAACGTGATAGTCTTCTCTACTTAGAAAGGAAAGACCCACCGGGACCTCCAAATTCCCGTATTTCTCTATTAAGTCCTTGTAGGTAAGGGTGAACCTCACTGGTGGAGTCTGTGAGTTAATGGAAATGTTCATGTCCATATCTTCTCTTCGGTGTTAAAAAACGTGCTAGAAACTCAGAGCTGGAAAGAAATTATTCCAAATATTATGCCAAATTATACTAAAGCTTAAAAACTTTAAATCCGAGATTAACTTGGTATGGTTTTAAGAACAGGAGAACAATATCTGGAGGCTATATCACACAGGAGCAAAGCTGAAATTTTCGTAATGGGGAAGGAAGTAGACGACGTAACTAAGAACCCATTCTTGAAGCCCTCAGTGATGGCGTTTAAGGCTACTTATGACGCAGCTTGGGACGAGGACTCCAAGGACCTAGGGAGAGCGTGGAGCCAATTTCTAAACGAGGAAGTCAACAGGTTCACTCACATACATAGATCTCCAGAGGACTTAGCTGCTAAGGTGAAGTTGCTCAGGAAAATAAGCCATAAGGTAGGGGCTTGTTTCCAGAGATGTGTAGGATTTGACGCGTTAAACACACTTTACATAACAACATCTATCATGGCTGAGAAGGGAAGGAAGGACTATCATCAGAGGTTCGTTGAATACTTAACTCATGTGCAGAAGGAGGACATAGCTTTAGCAGGAGCAATGACTGACGCTAAGGGCGTGAGGACTTTGAAGCCCCACGAACAGCCACATCCAGACGTTTACGTTAAGGTAAACCAAGTCACTAAGGACGGGATATATGTTTCCGGGGCTAAAGCTAACATAACAGGAGTAGCTGCCAGCGAGGAAATAATAGTGCTTCCTACTAGGGCAATGACGAAGGAGGACAAGGACTACGCTGTAGCTTTCGCAATCCCCCTCGATACTGAGGGAGTTAAAATAGTCGTGGGAAGACAACTGAACGACGCTAGACGTTTTGAAGGAGGAGACATAGACGGCCTTCCTTACTTCTACAACCACGAGGGTTTAGTGATATTCGACAACGTCTTCGTTCCGATGGACAGAGTCTTCATGCTGGGGGACTGGGAGTTCAGCGGTACTTTGGTTGAGATATTCTCGGCTTATCACAGACAGGGATACGGAGGATGTAAGGCAGGACTGGCCGACGTTATAATAGGATCGGCATCTAACTTGGCAAGGCAGAACGGAGTTGAGAAGGCATCTCACATTCAGGACAAGCTTACTGAGGCAGTTTTCCTGACCGAGACCATGTACGCTGCTGGGATAGCTGCGAGCTTGAACGCAGTGAAGGTCGGAGACGCTTGGTGGGTCAACCCCATGCACGCTAACGTCACGAAGCACCTTGTGACGAGGTTCCCGTCCGAGATAACAAAGATAACAACCGACATAGCTGGAGGCATGTTAGGTACTGCCCCGAGTGAGTGGGACCTCAAGAACCCCAAGCTAAGGGGATACATCGAAAAGTACATGCAAGGCATGATGGACTACTCAGCAGAGGACAGATTGAGGATGACTAGGCTCCTTGAGAACACTAGCCTCGGAGTGGCATTCATGATAGAGTCAGTCCACGGTGCAGGAAGCCCTGCAGCACAGAGGATAATGTTTAGCAGACTTTACGACTTCAACTACGCCGAGGAAGTGGCCAAGAGACTAGCCGGAATAAAGAGTGATGTAAAGTTCGTCAAGAAACCAGAACCGTGGAGAGAGAGCGACACCGAGAAGGTAGCTAAGTCCTGATTTCAATTCCCTCTTTTTTAACTTTTTCATATATATTGAAGATTTTATCAAGAGCTTAATTTTCCTCTTGGTTAACTCTATTTATGGACAAAATAAGGGAAGTCTCTATAAGGCGATGTAAGAACCGTCCCGTGAAGGCTATAGCTAAAGAGTTAGGAATGAGCAGAGACGACGTAGAGAAGGTGATATCTAAGCTAATAAGGGAGACCGACCCATTCATTGAGGAGAAAGTCAAAGGTAGGAGAAAAGTCAATTTATTCACGGATATAACTCCCCTCATAGAAGGAAGCGATTTCACCAAGGCATATGCAGAGGCTCTATTGAAGAACGAAGCCGTGTTGGACTACATAGCAGTAAAGAGCGGAGACCATCACGATCGTTTCATGGATTGCATAAGGTACCACATTCACCTGCTCCTAGAGGGATGAAGAGTTGAAAATCCTCATAACTGGGATAGAGCCCTCTGGGAAGATCTTCTTCAAGGAGTACCTTGACGAGAAGGGTAACAGGGTACTGATAGAGATTCACGAGGAAGGAAAAAGGATCTCCTTTAACGAGAAATCGTGCGTAACGATAGGAGGGAGAGATATAATGGATGGGGAGGAAGTTGAGAGTTGTCAAAAGGTAATGAAGTCCTTCATACCTCAGCTTGACGACCTTATCAATAATTTCTCTTCATACGACGACGAGAAAAACCTTGAATATATAGTGAGAAACTTGGGCGGAAGAGATCTGGAGTACGTATTTTACATACATGAAGAGGACATGGTGATACCTTTCGTCAAGAACAACGGAGAACTGAATTCGCTCTCCTACAGGATTATAAGAGAGTATGAGAGGAAGGTCGAATCCAAGGTGACCAAGTGATCTGTCATTACTGGAGCTTTCCACAGGATAAGGTGCCAAAGCGTTTAGGATGAGCTTTTTAGCCTCCGTTAAAAAAGGGAAAATGTGAAAGAAATTTCCGTTGAGTTAGAGGATGATATAGCCGAGGCAATCGAAAACCTTCAAGAGGTCGGTCTAGAGAAGGACGAGATTTTAAAACTTGCAGTTCTCACCCTGCTGATAGGTCATGGCTGAACTTCGATACCCTGCAATCTCATCAGGGCGTGTTTAGTTCCTTCCTTGAAGTGCTCCACGTTCTTTTTCTCCATCATTTTGAACATCCAGTTGAATTTAACATCCCAGGTCGAAACTATCTTCTCTGTCCCTACCAAGGTCTCCTGATATCCTGTGAACGGTCCTTCAAGGTAGTCCATCCTGATCCCGTCATCCAGCCTAGTTATTCTCACCTTACCCGAAGCGGGGAAAGCGAACCTGACCTTAGCGTACGCAACTTTTCCATCATCAGAGATCACTTGTAGTTCCCTGGTTCCTTTCCAGTACGTGGGAATTGATCTGATGTCCTTTAACTTGTTCAAAACCTCGTTCCTGTCACACTTCAGTTCATAATCAACTTGAAACCTTGCCATGGAAGTAATTAGGATGGTAACGCTTTAAATATTCCTTAAGGAATGGGGTCTCATCGACTTTCTCCATTTCTAGGTAATCCAGGAGCAGGCCTTCAGGCTTCCTGGCATTAGGGACAGTGATAGTTCTCTCAGGTGTGACTATAACGTCTAAAGCGAGATCGAAGGGCTCTCTGGGTATCATGTCAACTATCTGGACTTCATGAACTGTTGTCACTACAGGGGTCCTCTCGTTTACCTTCTCGAGCTCCCTGAGGATAGCGTACTCCAGCTCGCTGTATCCTTCGCCCTTTCCTACTCTATCACCGTTTAGCGTAACAGCTACTGACCCCACTACTATCAAGTCCACTTTGTCTATGTTCTCTATCCTAACTCTCTCGCCGTGAGAAGCTATTGCCTTTATGGTGAAGTTCCTGGAATCGGTTTCCTTTCCGTCCAGAAGGTAAAATTCGCCCTTAAGCCTCGGAGTAGGAACTAGGAGCTTCTTCTTAGCGCTAAGGACTAACTCTCTAACTTTGCTTTGAGGGGAATCCGGATTCACCTTGATTAGCGAAGACTTCTTGAAGATGTCCAGTGACGAGAGCCTCTCTGCAGCCTTAGAAGACCCCTTAAAGTTTGGTATCCTGCCGTAGACCGGTCTGGGAAACGAAGCTAACTTGTTCTCTTCCAAAATCCTCCAGATCCTTTCCCTTATTTTCTGCTTTTCCTCCTTTTCCGCTTGCATCATCCATGCTTCTCGATATATTCTTTCTTATCTCTTGTCACGAAGAATAAGGCTAGTTTTAGGAACCGTTTTTCCCAGTTTTATCCCGATTTCAGTTTAGGGGAACCAGTTGAACCATAGAGTACTGGTCTTCAACAAGTTACTAACCTAGGCTGGACTAGAGTAGTTAACAAAGCCTCTGTTCAACGAGTTTCTTCTCGACGCGTTTCAGGTTCAAAACATGTTGAGATAAAGAAAGCTTGTGTTGGCGCCATCTCAGGAGCTTTTATTTCTATTTTTTAAAAGAGAGGATGATTCATGCATGGATAAACTTATACTTTACCCGTTTAATTTCTCTCAAAGCAAATGAACCCTTACATTCTAGCGGCCATAAGCTTGGCCTTCCTCTTTTCTGGAATTCTTTTTTCCTATGTTTCAATTATTTCCGAACCTTATAAGGATGTAAACTACGGATACGGCAGCTGTGCGTTTCCCCCTTCAGATTGGCAGTACAGATATTGGTCTGTACTGACACATGGTCTTCCACATCCAGTACTTTTCGTAAACGGGGAAAAGGAGAACGTTTCTCAGATAGGTCCGGTAAAGCTGAATTCGACGTCTTTCTATGTTTACTCTATTGAGGGGTACGTTCAGCCTTACGCTTACCTTTCAGTTTACGCCATGTTCGCAGTCTTCTTCGGAACCCTTTTGGGACTGAAGACTCTTCTCTACTTAGTTCAGTACAAGGCTATAGGGAAGTTAGCTGAGAGCAGAAGTCCCAGCGGTTCATTGAGCGTTTACGTGATGAAGAGGTTGACTAACCTAGTCCTCGTGATAACAATCACAGTGGTTGTCATACTGATTTTAGAAGTCCTGCACGGGAACAATGTGTTTCATTCGCTCTTCAGGATCTTCACATTCAACGGGGGAATAAGCACGCACTATCTGGTGAGCGTCGATTCCCTCCTCTTAACGTCTTTAGGATATACTTCCCTTTTGCTCGGAATTTCAATGCCTTTCTCTGTTTTCGCTGGTAGCGCAATAGCGATGAGGAACTTATCTACACCGTCCACATTATTCAGGGAATGGAAATACGTGGGAAGCTCCTTGGCCTCCTGGGTCATAGGGTTATCATTGATATACGCGTTTCACTACGGTATACCTCTGTTTCCCAGCGGAGGTGTAGGGTCTCCCTTGTTCATGTATCTTGTGCTTCCGGTAACGTCTCTAGTTATCCCAACCATAGGGATAACTGCTAACAGAATGTATGACGTAGTCTCAAAGTTCAGGTCTACCGAGAACGTCAAATACGAAATAAAGGGGCTCTCATCTGAGGTCTTGCTTTACCGTCACGTTTTCGGGAGGATAGGGGTCGTCCTCCTCAACTCCATTTCATCTATCTTCTCAGAGTTCCTTCTCTCAGACTTCTTCACCGAAGTGACCTTCGCAGTACCCGGAATAGGGTTCCTGAGCTGGGAAGCAGTAGTTCACGGGGACTACCTTGTCTTGGAGGGTATTTTTCTACTCTATACTGTAATAATAGCAGTATCTAACCTGATCTCTGATCTGGTTTACGGTTTGTTTGACCCTAGGGTGAGGGTGAGAAGATGAACTTGACATTCAAGGCGGGTGCAATCATTACTTCGGTCTCGCTTGTGTTGTCCTTCTTTTTCTCAGTGGTGAGCTTACCCTCTGGATCTCCGCTCTCATCCCCTTCATTAAGCTACCCTTTAGGTACTTACATAAACGGGGACAACATGATAAACGAGAACGCTTTAGCCCTCCTGAACACCCTGATAGTTGCTATAGCGGTAGGTTTCATTGAGATAGTTGTTGGTTTGCCTTACGGAATGTTAGTAGGTCTCATGAAGGGTAAGATGAGGCATATGTTAGCTAGGATACCAGACGCAATAACTATAATCCCTCGCGGTCCGCTTGTACTTTCCTTAGCCCTCTTCTTCGGCCATCCTCGCGGTTACGTGCTAGCTACACCGATAATATTTTCCATTTTAATAATTTCTTTTACAGGCTGGGGGAACTTGGCGAGACAAATAGGAGAGTTGGTCACTCCTTCGACGTACTCATTTCCTCAATTCTATGAAACGTTCATGGAAAAGTTCAAGCTATCCCTGACGAAAATAAGGAAGACTACTTTGATCAGCTTCTTGAACGGAATGGTTGACGGGGCAAGCGTTTACACTTTGATGGGAGTCCTAGGGGTCGGAGATCCAAACTTCCCTACCCTTACCACGATACTGGTGACGGGCAGGTTGAACGGTATACTTTATGCTTGGTGGATATTCCTTATACCTTCTATTTTCAGGGCTATATTCCTTATAGGACTCTACTTGATGGTTAGTGGTGCTCAGAGAAATGATTGAATACGACTGTTTAACTGTGAAGGATAAGTTGGAGTGCTTCTCCCTGAGGCAGATAGACGGTAACGTTGGGATTCTGGGAGAAGGAAACAGCAACAAGGAGTACTTGGTTAAGGCTTCCATGAGGCTGGTCAACTCTACAGGACATTTCTACATTAACGGTGAAGATGTGCTGTCGGTTACCTCTGAGGAGTTCAAGGATTACTTGTGGATAAAGTTGAGCGAAATCCCATCAGATCCATACACGCTCTTCAGTGAATTATATGATATAAAATCACACTTTGTGGAGATAGTTATGTCTCATGGTCTAGGGGACGAGCACTACGCTGAGGAACTAGCCTTGGAGTACGTTAAGTTGCTGGGTTTAGAGACATCAGTCTTAGACAAATACACTTTTCAGCTTAACCCTATGGAAGCTAAGAAGGTAGAGATAGCCCTAGCGAGCTTCCTGAACCCTGAGGTTATATTCGTAGAGGACATTGGATGTGGACTGAACGATGTGCAAGTGAATGTTATCCTGAATTCCCTTCTGGACATGGAGTCCGTGACAGATTCCTCCTTCGTCGTGTTAGACAACGACCCGGCTGTGATCTCCAGACTAGCGGACTACACAGTCGTACTTTACAAGGGAGAAATAATCGAAGAGGGAGAGGAAGTCCTGTCCTTTCCTCTACATCCTTACACTCAAGCCTACTTAGGAGGTTACTTGAGACCTTCTTTACCGGGGAGGGGATGTAAGTTCAGTTCATCCTGCCCTTTCTCGTCCTTCAGATGTAAGGAGGAGATACCTAAAGGAGCCAATGTAGGTCGCTCCTTCGTCAGATGTCACCTCTACCCTTGGTGAGACACATGATCTACTACGGTCAACTCAAGTTAGACGGTATCTCTTGTTTCTTTGGAGAGGGAAACGAGAGAATAGTCCAATCTGAAGTCAAGGTCACAGATCAGTACGGAAATGAGATCCCTAGAGCTACAATAAGGTACATACCATCAAATACCAGAGAGAGGCCCCCTACTACAGTAGAGGAGTTCCTCAAGAGGATAGCTACGAGAGTCGGCGGGACCTCAGATCAAGTTAATAAGTCAATCCTGATATCTGGAGTGGATCCGTCGAGAAAGCTCACCGAAATTGAAACGTCTGAATTAGCAATAGTGTATGTCTCGACACTCTTCCTGGGAGACGTGAAGCTAGCCATTGTGGGAGACCTTTTATCAAAGGTAGACGATCCGCTCAAGATCTTCGTAATGAAGCAGATACATAAAATCCTGAGGAAGATAGGAAGGGATTCACTGGTTTTCATGTCTTCCTTCAAATACGTGGGGTTCTGCGACAAGGTGTTCGTTGGAGCTAATGGCGAAGTAATGGAGGAAAGCGATGGAAATAAGGAGTTTTATCACCCTTACAGCAAGGTTCTAATGGACTCTGTAATGGATACAGGAAGAAGAGGGGAAAGAGCCCGAGTTAGGTGTCCAGTCGTTTTCTCCGAAGTCGGTTGTGCATTTCATGACTCTTGTGAGCTTTCAAAAACCGATAGAAAGTTAAGGAGGAAATGCATCCTCGAGAAGCCCAAGACGTTCAGAGTAGGTGAGAATAGGGTCAAGTGTTGGTATTTTGAAGGGAAGTAGTCCTTGCTGTTGTAGTAGTAGGTATCGCCTTGTCCAAGTCCGAATTCTCCCTCTCTATTTCCCTCAGAGCCTCCGTGAGGTTACTCACCTTACTTTCTTTCAACTCTGCGTAAAGTCCAAACCTGTCAAGCAGGATGGGCTTTACGAAAGCCCTCCTAGCTCCTAAAACGTCCATTTCGTAGATATCTCCAATGTGGACTGAGGGGAAACCTCCCTTTTGTATAGCTAGAGAAAATATCCTTGGGTTCGGCTTTATGAGTCCGACGTCACATGAGAATATCATGTAGTCGAGGTATCTGTCCAATCCGTATTCCATCACTATAGTTCTGGCTCTCGGTGTGGCGTTCGATACGAGGATCGTCTTGAGACCGAGGGACTTAACTCCCTCCAGGAAAGGGATAGCGTCGTCATAAAGGAAATGGCTGTCGCCGTACTTGGCTTTCTCGCTTATCTCCTTGATTACCTCTCTAGATACTATTCCAAGCTCGTAAGAGAAATCACTCAAATCAAAGGGATTACTACCTTCATTGTCAGGATAGTTGAACTTTCCCATGCTCCTCATCATAGCCCTATAAACTTTCACTGGGCTTATGTTATAGCCGTAATCTTTCAGCACGGAAGCAACGATTTCGTAAGTTCTCGGTCTGAAGCCAACCAAGGTTTCTCCAAGGTCTACGAAGACTGCCTTCAACATCAAACATAGTTTAAGTATCCATGTTTATAAACATTCTCTAAATAGTCTATATACACAATCTAAAGTTTAAAGAGAGAAGTTTGAAATTTGTCTCAGTCCAGCCTTCAGGAAAGGAAGGACGACACAACAATAATTTCAGTGATCAGATCATGTTTGTAGCGTCTTCTCTGAACTGGCTGAACTGAAGCGTGTTATATGTGCTTTGCCTAATTTTGACCTTCTCCGTCTTTCCTTCCTTGTAGAACAAAGCCTCACCTACTTCCAGCGAGGGGACTACTGAATCTACTTCCTTTGGTTTCCAAGGGAGGATTTCCTTATAGACCTTCAAGTCTGCTGGGTGTACTACTTTGTGGAGCATATATATCTCGCTCTGAGTCAGAACGTCCTTGTTTACCTTTGCAGACCTCTGGCTTATGAGGATTATGCCTATGCCTCTTTTCCTTCCTCTGAGGGCTAGCCTAGTTATAATTTCAGATATCCCTGATACTTTCCCTTGGGGTATGAACTCATGGGCTTCCTCTACAACGATCATTCTATCCGTCCTGCGATCCTTAGACATTTCCCATATGTTTGTTAAGTACTTGTAAAGGAAAGAGAAGGACTCTTGGTTCCACTCGCTCATGTCTATCACAGAGCTGATAGCTTTCCTGTGATGAACTTCCGATCTAAGCGATGCATCGTCACTCCCTGTTACAATATCTCCGCCCATGGAATTGACCAAATCCACGTATTCAGCGTCAGGGTCAATCACGGTGACCGGTAAACCTTCCTTTATCGCTTCCTCTATCATTACCTTCGAAGTGTTGGACTTTCCAGACCCTCTTATTCCAAGGATCGCTACACACTTCCTGGCTACGTCAGCCTTACTCAGCGAGAATGTCCCCATGTTCATGGGTGTAAGTTTGAAAGGTTTGAGTTAAAAGGGAGTTGCCTTGATATTTTAACCGTGTCTTTCGGTATGAGTGGGCTCAACTATCTCCTGTAATTTTCCTTCCTTAAAGAGCCTAATTGCGTCGTCTACTTTAGTACCTTCTTCGACTAGGAAAGCCTTGGCCTTTCCCTGGAGTAACCTGACTCCTGGGGGCCCCATTTCAGTGACCAAGAAGACCTGAGCTCCCTTGTCTAAGGCCGACTTCAACATGTGAGCTCCCCTAGCTGCTACTGCATGAAGGGCAGGATTAGGATACTCCTCTACTAACTTGATAAGGTCGTTTTCAACGTCAAAAATCTTCACCTTCTCTCCTTCTCCTGGTCCGGTAACCTCGTCTCCGGTCACAGGTAGAGCTACTTTAGTCATGAACGACTATTGATTTGACCTAAAATAAAATTTGCTTATTTGAACTGAGAAAAGAGAAACGCCAAGAATAGAACAGCCATGAACTTGCTGTGTTAGGTCTTGCTTATCCTAGACCTGCTTCGTTACAAAAGTTGAACGAGGTTCAGTGTAGGAACTCTTAGCGTAAGGAGATTAGTAGCGTAAGAAAAGAACTAAAAATTCTAGAGACGATAAGATAAGAAAATTAACCTTCCTTTTTATTGGATTTCTTGTCACTGTTGCTCAATTTTTCAAGCATTTTCTGATTTATTCCTAGCCAGCCTATGTCCCTTCCCTTATTGATCTCGAACCTAGCTCTGGATATCTTATCAGAGTTGTTCTGCGTTTCAAGGATAGCTTTCTCTAGAGAGTAACTAGAACGCACTAAGAGTAGGATCTCGAGAATCTTGTTTATCCTATCTGGTACGCCTATAACGGAGGATCTGAGGGCTATCTTGTACCTCTTGAGGTGAGAGTATCCAGAGACCCTTGTGAGGAATTCCGTAGCCCGGTCAAACCTCTTCCCTTTATCTACTATTCCCCCTATGATGAAAGTCTGAGCTTCCCTTATAGTTGTCTCATCAATCTCATATTCACCATAAGGGTCAAGGACTATCCCTTCGTGGATTCCCTCCTCGGTTTCAAGTACGAACGAGAATCCCTTGAACATGTGACTCAATAATTGAAACAATTCTTGAGGGGGATTGACTACCCTCAGGTTTCCGTCCCAGTAGTATCTCCTGATGACGGAGATCGATAGACCTAATTGTCTAACAAGGTCTGTCCTCTCCTCTTCAGTCAAGTAGCCCCACAAGTTCATGTCAATTAAAAACTTAGGGAACTCGGGTAGCTTGATATCAATGCTACACGTACTATCCTTCTCTAAGGCGTAATGCAAAGGTTCACCTGAAGAGGAAAGATAATAAAGGCTTATCCCCATTTCTTGGACAGGGTGAGAGCCGACGAACTCTCCCCTCTTAATGGAAAATCCGTTTACTAAACAGTGAACTAGGATGTCGTGAAGCAATGATTTACTGTATCTCTTGATACCCTTAATCCCTAGGGAGTCTATTCCCTCAGATTTCAAGTAATCCGCCATGTATTCGGCTAAGCTCAAGTCAGGATTGGATGATCGTAGCAGGTAATAAAAGCATAAGACGACAGAGGCGTTTAGGACACTTCGATCTTCAGATCTTAAGCTCACTGATCTGCTTTTAATCCTAAATTAAACGCTTACTTAATAAAGACAGTCCTGTGTGAGCTCTGATGATCGGGTGTTGGGTAAATCATACAGCAGAGAAGGGTAAAAATAAGGAAAAGAGTTTTTTGCAAAAAAAGATTATAAAAACATGAATTAATCCTTTCTCCTTTTTCATTTTATAAGAAAAAGGGAGTAAGATGATCCACTTCACTGAGACCTCATTTTCCTAGTTACCTCGGATAAGTCTACCTTGGAATCTCCACTCAACTTTCTAGTAGATTCTATCAAGTCCTCTCTCCTGGTCTGCTCCGCGGCTTCCTGTAACGATTGAATTATACGGGTGCTCTCAGCCTTCCCTGTCATTAGGGACTGTTCGTATTCCCTGAGGAGCCTATAGTACCTTATCTCAGCTTGAACCCTTCCATTTACTGATCCCATGACTTGTTCAGCGTTTCCTCTATTGAAAGTTAAGAACTTTGTGATTTCCTTCTGCTGTCCGTCAGCAGGCTCTACATACCTTACCACGAACTTTGCCGTATACGGAGTATCCCCTGGAGGCACAAGTAAAGTACCGTAAATAGCTACCATGTTTTCCACCACCGGGAGCCTTATAGGTGAATTGTAATTTAACGGGGTGAAGTCCCTTGGTGTCTCCACTTCCACATTATATGCAGCTGTGTTCGTAGTTCTCTGGCTTTCAAAGAGAACTGGTAGAGAGTTCGGATCCTCCACGTGGAAGAAAAGACCTCCAGTTTTGTCCGCTATCGTCTTAAGGATAACTTCGTTGTAGTCCCTACCTACACCGAGGCATATGAACTGAACATAAGGGGGGAACTGAAGAGCTTGATAATC
The DNA here is from genome assembly GCF_008326425.1 of Sulfuracidifex tepidarius. Lineage (NCBI taxonomy): Archaea > Thermoproteati > Thermoproteota > Thermoprotei > Sulfolobales > Sulfolobaceae > Sulfuracidifex > Sulfuracidifex tepidarius. Next base: position 777,018 of record NZ_AP018929.1, on the reverse strand, counting down.
CTTTACATTTGTCTTGTCTACCGGCTGTCCATCTGTCAGCAAAATTACCTTAGTTGCGGTGTTGTTCTGCGAGGTTATCTTGATTATTTCTCTGAGTGCTTCATGAAGCCTGGTTGTACCCTCAAATTTTCTCTCGATTGTAACAGGCTGGCCTGTAGGCCCTTGGTAAACTACGTGGGGATGGTTGGCAAAGTAAATTATGGTAACCAGGTTTCCAGGCGGTAGACTAGCCAAGAGGTTCTGTGCAGCCTGCATAGAGATGTCTAGCTTGTTGTCCTCCTTCATCGAGGGGCTGTTGTCGATAGCTATCACAAAGTGGGTATTGGTCAAAGTCGTCACTGATTCGGGTATTATATAAATTACAACTCCTGACTCGGTCGGCTTATTGGTGTAAGCTATCGAGTATGACTGGGTTAGCTTAACAGAAACTACCATTGTTATCTAGGAGTATACTATGGACAGAAATTTTTAAGTATTTTACAAGCTATTATACAAACATGACATGGAAATGTCCATTTTGTGGAAACGAAAACCTTGATGACGCTAATTTTTGTACAAAGTGTGGAGCTAAGAAACCTGAATCCTTGACTACACAGTCAACGTCAATGCCGACCCCTGAACCTACTGCCCAACCTGCAGAGGCGCAACAAGTAGTATCGCAAGACGGAAGCACGTCAGTACAGGTGACGTCACAAGCAGGAAGCGTTGCACCTCAAGGGCAACCAGAAGCTTCAATGCAAGCTGAGGAAGTGAAGAACGAACCTGCTACAGTTCCAACACAACCTGCACAACTGGAAGCTTCGCCGGAGCCAGCGCAAGTTTCAGCACCTCAGGAGCCATCACCGGCAGGACAGGAAGCTCAAAAGTACTACATTCAGTTCATAAACACTCCGAACCCTCAGTTCAACAAGACCAAGATACCCTTGGAATTTGACGTTTTCCCTTCAATATCTCTTGGTAGGAGTCCAGAGAACGTCATAGTAATTCCAGATCCAGAAGTATCCAGGAAACATGCAATTATCTATTACGAGAACGGCAAGCTCGAGATAGAGGACCTCAACAGTACTAACGGAACATACATATACGACGGAAAGATGTTCCAACCAGTTAAGGGGAAAGTTGAGATACAGCCAAACTCAGTTCTGAAGCTTGCTAACAACACAGTGGTAAAAGTAGTGAAGGATTAATGGAGGAAGTCCTGACGCCCGAGGTAGAAGAAGTCAAGACATCAACCTTCCTGAAGGAACATGAAGAGGAATCACAGAAAGCTTTAGATGCAGTTAGAGAGATAATTTCAAATCAGGATTTACTTCATAAACTCTTGGAGGAGTCCACGTCCATTTTCGAGTCTCAGACTAATTATCTAGGAAGTATTGAGACGGACAAGAAGGTAGTCTTTGTAGGAGATACCCACGGAGCCTTCGACGTGGCTCTCTACACTCTTCTCAACTTCCTTCATGACGACAGCGTGGGGAAAATAGTCTTCCTCGGTGATTACGTTGACAGGGGAGAGATGAGCTTAGAGAACTTAGTGCTGATTTTGAGGGAAATGCTGGAGGATCACGAGTCAAAGGGGAAAATGGTAGTGCTCAGGGGTAACCATGAAAGTCCTTTGACTAACTACCACTACGGTTTCTTCAACGAACTCTCCGAGAAAGCCAAGGACTTCCCTTATGAGGAGTTCCAGAGATTGTTTTCATACATGCCTTACGCGGCGTCAGTGAACGGATATTTCTGCGTACACGGCGGGATAGCAAAGGACGAAAGCAGCGAGTCTATAGCTCCACAAATGAAGAATTTGAGTCAGATAAATGAACTCCCCAGAGGAGACGTGGAACCATCAAACCCGGTCGCCATGCAGTTGCTTTGGAATGATCCGAGGGAGTGCATAGACGATTTCATACCTAACGTGAGAGGGGAGGGTACGTTCTATTTTGGCAAAAAGGCTGTGGAGGACTTCCTCAATTCCAATAGCTTAAAAGGGATAATAAGGGCTCATGAGGTTAAGGATGCTTTCTCAGTAGAAATGGATGGCAAAGTAATAACTGTTTTTTCAAGCAGGTATCATCACCTATCGGCAGGTGTGTTAATAATGGATGAGAACAAGAGATTCCACGTATTGAAAATTTTAGGTGAGATGTCATGACTCTTTCCATGAGGATAGAAACAAGTCACAAGTTCTCTTTTTCGTCCCCATTGAGGTATATGTTCAAGGTAATGTTAGTACCTGAAAGATTGGGAACCGCAAAGGGATTTCACTACATAGTTCTCCTGGACACCAGCGGATCCATGACTGGCTATAAGATAGACGTCGCCAAACAAGGAGCGTCAGCTCTCCTCTCGAGGATACCGGAGGGAAACAAGGTAACTTTCATTACGTTCTCTGATACCGTGAAGGTTATAAAGGAAGCAGTAGATCCTCAGTCTGCGGAAGACCTTTCTTCCATTACAGCTTCAGGTCAGACAGCGCTTTACACTGCTTTATTGAACGCAAACAAGATAGCCAAGGCACATGAGATGCCTACCTACGTCCTCCTTCTGACAGACGGCAACCCCACAGATCAGACAAACGTGGATGTGTTCTCTTCAATTCAATTCATGAGGGATCTTCAGATAGTCGCTTTCGGCATCGGTGACGATTACAATGAAGTTCTTCTGAAGACCCTTGCTGACAAGACGAATGGTCTATTCTATCATATAAGTGAGCCTAACGAGATAGCGGAGAAACTACCTAAGAAGGCTGTGACTGAGATAGCCGCAAAGAACGTAAGCGTTGACATAGTAACTGAAGGGAGCGGAACCAAGCTATTGAACTATTCCTCATTACCAGTGAAGGTAAACGCTGTAGAAAACGTAGTTAAAATTCTAGGTGAGACTGAGATGCCTGCTAACTACAGCGGTACCTTCCTCACTGTGAAAGTCCAGTACGAAGATCCAGTTAGCGGGAAGCACGAAGCGCTCCTAACCCCAGTTAACGTTTCTCCAGCTACTAATCAGCAAACCTTCATTTCAGGGGTAAACAACGATCTCATATCGGAGTATCGCTATTACGAACTTCTCAATAGATATGCGAAGGAAGTACAAGGAGAGGAGTTAGTTGAGGCAACCAGAACGCTTACGCAGCTTAACCAAGTCGCCCAGCAGACCAGGAGGATAGAATTCATAGAGACAACGAGGAGGCTATCTAACGAGTTGGAGACAACTAAGAGGCTAGGTTCCACAGAACAGACTAGAAGGCTCTCAAAGGAGGTTTCCAGCGAGGTTACTAGAAAGCTGAGAGAGGGGTAAAGGCCAAGAATCTACATCTATTACTTTCACATTTACCTTATCGTTAACGTAATTCAAATTCTCTATAAGGTATGTTCTCTCACCTTTTCTCTTCAGCCTGACCCCGAACTGTTCCCTCAAGAAGGAGGTTATATCGTTCTCACTCCAAGTCAAGGTAGGGACGTCGAGAATTGAGAAAATGACCTTTGCGTTATCTCTTCTTTTCTCACCTGTCATCTCTATGGACCTCTTGTTAACCTTCACTTCTATCCTCTCAAGTCCCTTCATTGACTCCATCCTCCCTATTCCGTGTACTTCCACGGAGTACTTATAGAACGGATAAAAGGATTTCTTTCTCTCGCTGAAAGTAATCCTCCTTATCTCATTCATGTTGCAGTCCATGCTGACGAATGATGGAAGTTCACGGCCTTCCACTAGATCCGGCTGCGAGACCACGAAGTAAGTCTCTGGGGTCATAATAGAAGTTATATTGTAACCTTGGAGCTTCATGTCAAGATTATATATTACCCTTTCGTTCATATAAATTTTTTTCAAATTTCCCCTTGTTACTCTGCTTTGAGAAATGGAAAGTTGTAATTTATAACGACGTTAAAAAAATCACTTTTTAATCATCTTGTCGAACACGTAGTACAGTATACCTCCTTCCTTCAGATAGTTGAGCTCAGCTTCATTGTCAACTCTGACCTTGCCTTTCACTGTTATCTCCTTCTCTCCTGAGAAAGTAACTTCCACTTCTGACCTTGGCTTGATGTGGTTTAAGCCGGATACGGTTACCTCTTCCTTACCGCTTATACCTAGGTCCTTCCAGTTAGGTATCTCTATGGGAACTACTCCCATAAAGACAAGGTTGCTCCTGTGTATTCTCTCGAAACTCTCCGCCAAGACTGCCTTAACGCCTAGGAGGTACGTCACCTTTGCAGCCCAATCCCTTGAGCTTCCGGTTCCGTACTGTTTACCTGCAACGACGACAGTGTCAACTCCTTCCTTCATGTACCTCATTGCGGCGTCGTAAACGCTCATCTCTTCTCCATCGGGGAAGTGCTTGGTGAAACCTCCTTGTCTGTCCACCAGGAAGTTCCTCAACTTAGGGTTAGAGAAACCTCCCCTCATCATGATTTCATGGTTCCCCCTTCTCGCACCGTAAGTGTTAAGCTCTGTAACTCCCATAGAAGACAGCAGCCTTCCTGCGGGAGAGTCAGGCAGGATCGGTCCTGCGGGAGATATGTGATCCGTGGTAACCTTGTCTCCTAGAAGTAAGAGGATTCTACCCTTCTTGATATCCCTTACATCGCGCCTCACAGAGAACCAAGGTGGCTCTACTATGTAAGACGAAGCCTCCCAACTGTAACTTGTCCCTCCTTTCACGTGTAATTTCTCCCAGTTTTCGTCCCCGTGGAATATTGCCTCTTTCCTCATCTCGTAAATCTCTGGCCTCATGGCTAGCTTGTAGACCTCTGCAATTTCTGCATTGGAAGGCCAGATGTCTTTCAGGTATACGGGCTTCCCGTTGGGATCTACCCCTATCGGCTCGCTTGTTAGGTCAACAGTCATCCTGCCAGCTAAGGAGTAAGCTACAACTAGTTCAGGAGACGCAAGGAACGCTCCCTTAAGGTATGGATTTATTCTCCCTTCGAAGTTTCTATTCCCGCTGAGCACTGCGAATGCACTAACTCCGTTCTTTACGTCGTTCTCAACCTCCTTAGGTAAAGGCCCGGCGTTTCCTATACACGTAGTACATCCGAAACCGACCACGTGAAAACCTATTGACTCAAGATAAGGTAACAGACCTGAGTCGGAGAGATAACTTACAACTACTGGCGAACCCGGCGCCATGCTGGTCTTAACGTAAGGCTTAGGCCTCATGCCGTAGGAAACGGCTTTCTTGGCTAAGATCCCCGCACCTATCATGACTGAAGGATTAGACGTGTTTGTACAACTCGTGATCGCAGCTATTACTACTGATCCGTCGTCTATTGTCTTCCCCTTGGCTCCTCCTAATAACCCGCTCACGCTTTCCTTCACTTTCTTCAACGGGATTCTCTCCTCTGGGTTCCTCGGCCCAGCTATAGCGGGTTCAATTTCCCCAAGGTCAACCTCGATTACCCTGTCGTACCTCGGCTCGTTGGAGTAAAATATCCCCATTTCCTTTGAAACTTTCTCCACTACCTCCGCATTCCTCGCAGTTCCTCTGAGGTAAGACAGCGTGTTTCCGTCTATCGGGAAATACCCAACAGTAGCACCGTATTCTGGAGCCATGTTTGAGATAGTAGCCCTATCAGGCACGGGAAGTGATGAGAGGTCCCCGAAGAACTCCACGAACTTCCCTACAACCCCTTTCCCCCTGAGGAGTTCTGTCAGGAATAGTACCACATCTGTAGGGGTGACTCCTTCCCTAGTGCTACCCTCTATCTTAACTCCTACTACCTCCGGTACGTTCATATAGTAAGGTTCCCCCAACATTACTCCTTCAGCCTCTAACCCACCTACACCCCATCCAAGGACTCCTATTCCCCCTATCATCGTGGTGTGAGAGTCTGTCCCTATTACTACCTCTGGAAAAGCCATCCCGTCCTTGACGTCTATAACAGAGGATAAGAACTCCAGATTTACCTGATGTATTATCCCGTTCCCTGGAGGAACTACTCTCAGGTTGGTGAAGGAGGACTGTGCCCACTTCAAGAAACCATACCTTTCCATGTTCCTCTCAAATTCCTTCTTCATGTTCATCTCTAGTGCATAGGAAGTACCGTAGTAGTCTACTTGTACCGAGTGGTCTATAACCAAGTCAGATCTGACCTTAGGGTTTACAAGGAGAGGATCGCTTCCTCTCCTCTCTGCCTCACTTCTCATTTCCGCTAAGTCTACCAACAAAGGAACTCCAGTGTAATCCTGCATCACTATCCTAGTTGGTAAAAACCTTATCTCCTCCCCTACTTTTCTATTCAATATCTTTTCAGCGGAGTCGTCAAATCCATTCCTGAGCGAGTTTTCTGCTAGAACTCTCAGACTGTAAGGTAAGTCCCTCGTTTCCTCAGGTAGTTGTACGAAGTTTAAATCTCCTATTTTCTTCGTGTTCACGAGTTCTCTTTGTCGTTGCTGGCTTAAAAGCGATTATAGAAGGGAAAATAACTCATGACGATCTGATTAAATCCATCTGAGTAAAAAATGAGATCTTTTTACTATTATTAAAAAAGGAAAGAAAGAAGCTATTCAAACGTTGACATAAGTTGACATACATACATACTTAATTCTTTTATCCCTTCACTAAACCTATTATGAAACCTATTATGAACACTATTGAGTCGTACGGTATATATCCTGAGAACGATTTAGCCTCCGATATAGCTTTAGGGACTTGTGTTCCAGCGGTCTCAAGGAAATGTTCTACTGTGACCGGCGAAAGATACCCTATCGCCATTAGAAGGACTACTATCGCAATGAGTATTATTCCAACGGCGAAAAGTTTCTTTACCAAAAATCCTATGAGCAACCCCAATATGAAAGTGACTGCTACGCTCACTATCTCACTTGTGGTGATCATGACATACTTTTCTCTAGTCAAACTTTTATTTTTAATCAGCTTAGTGCTCTTTCATGAAAGTTGTCAAGTATTTCGTCAAGTTAACTGTCAGAGATGATAAAGGAGATAACCCAGTGAAATTTAAGCTTGTTAAGCACGAGAAGTCAGAAGGAGGAACTAAGAGGAAGCTGGTCGATGCAGAAGAACATCCTTTCAGGAAACTGGCTAACGCAAGGGAATTCGTGAACACTTACGCTGAGAGGGAAGGCATACAGTGCTCATCTTTTGAGAAGAAAGACAACGTCTGGAGCAAGGAATGTTCTTCTCAGTCGGGCGTAAAGTACACCTTTGAAATAAGGGAACAGAGGATTGTGAAGCCAAAGAAGGAGAAGAAGGAAGAGGGTAAGAAGGAGGAAAAGAAAGAGGGAGGAAAAGAGGAAGCGAAGAGCGAGCAGACTCAGCAACAAGCTCAAACTCAAGAAACGAAACAGAGAGATGGCGAACAAGCCCAGGGGAAGCAATAGAAATTTGTCTACATTATTTTTATAATACAATCTCTTATTCATTTTAAGTTAAAAGATGACAAATGAGCATGTTTTCGCACAAATGTGTACATTTTCTTCTCTATGGCTTGATAGAACAAGGCACTTCCCTCTAGAGTCTAGGTGTCCTTCAATTCGAAATTTTTCCTTTTCAGTCATTGATTCTTACCATAGAATAGAAAAACAGAGAAGACAATGTTATTGTCCCTATCAATAACCATAAGGATGTGTAGCTCATTGCCTCCACTATTAGCGGTGAAACTACGGAACTCACAATCCCGCTGAACTGCCAGAAGAAGTTGGCGAAACCGGATACACTTCCGCTGTTCTTTCCACCCAGAAACGCTAAGGCACTTGAGTGCGATGGAGTGATGATGAACCTCACGAAGCCCATGGAGATGAATACCAGGGAGAGGGGGATGAGGAACCTGTATACCGCGTCTATGGAGAGGATAAGGATACCGTAAACGCCTATGAACAACAGTAACGATTTCCTTGTCCCTATCAAGTCGAGGATTCTACCTGATAAAACGGTGGACGGTATTCCGGCTATCGCGGTGAAAGAGTAAACCACCCCAGCTATTATCGGAGAGTACCCTGAAGCTAGGAGGAACTTGTAGAGGAAGAGGGTCAAACTCCAGTACGAGAAGAAGAACATGAAACCGCCTATTGAAATGGAGATGACTCTCTTATCTCTCACAACGGAGATTCCCTTTCCATCATGGTGTCCAGCGTCATCTCCGACGAGCTTGCTTGAAAGGAAAGACAGAGCTAAAGACATTGCCCCCAGCAGGAAATAAGGTAACTCCCAGTCCAGTGTAGCTAGAGGAGGTATCACGAAACCTGAGGCTACTATCGATAGGGGCCATGCTAAGCTGTACAGCGCTATTGATTGGTGCAAGGATTTGCCAGCGAAGTTTGTCGCCAACAACTTTATTGTAGTTGGGTAGATCCATCCAGCCGATAGACCCATAACCACGCTATTTACGTATTCCCAAGATATTGACGGTGACATAGCCGAGCCGAAAGCCGACAATCCCAGACCTAAAAGAGCACCAACTAGAACTTTCCTAGACCCTATCTTGTCTACGACCGTTCCTGATGGTATCTGTATGATCACATATCCCACGAAGAACAGGGAAAAGATGATTCCGTCCTCTACCTCAGTCGGCTTCAGGGTAGAGAAGCTTGATACTATGCTCCACACTAGCCTGGAAAAGTAGGACATGAAGAAGGACGCAGAACATATAAAGAGTATCGCTACTCTCTTCAATTCATGTTAAGCTGCGAATTCATCTATTAACTTTTTCGCACTTGTCCAGTTTCAAAACGAGTCTGGCTACGCTACACATTACGCAGAAAGGCCCCTCATCTACCTTGTTCATGTATTTAGCTGAAGTGATCTCAAGCATCTCGTTCATCTCCTCATTTCCCTTAAGTAGAGCTACCTCCTTCTCGAATTTCTTTTTATTTTTCTCATATGTAACTACAGATATCCCAGCTACCCTAGAAGCTTTAGTCACAGACATACCCTTCTCTACTAGCTTGTCAACAAGGGCTACCCTTAGAGGAGGGACTATCTTATAGTATGATTCCTCACATTTGAGAGTAAAGTTCCTCAAAGTTTTCTACAACCTCATTTCTTTAGTGACTTTATTATATTTATCTCTATTTTTTATATAATAATCTCATTAACCCTGTTAAAGGTCATTAACACAGTTAATATAGGTTAAGTAAGCCTTTATGAAATACATTTGTGTACATTAGTATAACTTAGTATATATCCTTTATTTAAGCTAGGAAGTTTATTAAAGTATTAGTGAAAAGGAATGGCTGAAAAGATAAAGTTCCCAGACGGAAGAGAAGTAGATATACACGAGTTCATAGCCTTCATGTACGGACTATCCAAGAGCGACGTGGAACTCCTTCACATGTTGATGACTGAAGGCAAAATGACAACTGACGATATAGCTTCTAAACTGAACGTGACGAAAGCGTCTATAAGCAAGTCCCTGAACAGTTTGATAGACAAGGGACTTGTAGAGAGGGAGAAAGTGCAGTCCGAGGACAAGAGGAAAGGTAGACCTAACTTCATGTATTGGGTAGACAGAGAGAGGCTTTACAATAGACTCGACGTAGACCTGGAGAAACTGTTGACCACGCTGAAGAACTCTATACAGAAGACAATGACGGTAGCTATTTAACCTCGAAAGCTAATCTTTTCAAGTGTCAAAACGTTCAAGGCAAATATTTTCAATTCCTTCTTTTGGTGAATGTTCTAATTGTGGCATTCAAGTTGATTACGCTGAAGTGATAATCATGATAAATGGGAGGGTGAATCTCTTCTGTTCCAGGAAGTGCTTCCGCGATTGGCTCAGGAAGACGAGGGCACATTACGGCTGATTTTTGCCGTATTCGTCCGCCATCCTGGCTACTTCCACTGAGGCTAAAACGTCGAGGACCTTCCTCATGTAGACCTTAACGAAATAGTAAACGTGAAAAGGTCTGAACACCTCTTCTTCCTTGCCTTGTAAGAGGAGGTTGATGTAATCGTCTGGGTAATAGTGAATTATCGTGTATTTTTTGCCATTTTCTTCATAGAAGTGAGGTGTCTCTTTCTTTGACACAATTAGGAGAGAGTCGTCCATGATCCCCGCAAGCATCACGTCAAACTTGTATCCCTCTATTGCGTTAAGCACTACTTGCTTCTCTGACAAGTCTAGATGCCTCCCTCTCAAAGTCGGGTAATGAAGCCTTTATGTCCTTAAATTTGGATTTGACTTGTTCAGGGTTCGATACCTTGACTTTCACTATCCACGCTGAGTAAGGATCCTTGTTTATCTTTGACGGGTCGTCTACTACCTCTTTGTTCGTGTCTATGACCTCACCGTCCAGAGGTAGCCTGAACTTTCCTATCCACTTTGCGCTCTCGAGGGTGAACAAGTTTGACCTCGGGTTCACCTTTTCGTTGACTTCCTTCACGGTTACCTGAAATATTTTCCCCGCTATGTACTGCCCAATGTCGGTTATCCCAACGGTTACCACGTTTCCTTCTACCTTGATCCACACGTGTTTCTCTGTGTCGTAAAGTAGATCGTCCGGGAACGAGAAATTACCTACCTTCACAGACGACTTTCGCTCTCAAAGTTTATAAATTTTAATTTTTAAAATTAAGTAACCTTGAAATTAGCTGTCTGGTTGGACGGAGTGATTTACAGGATAAAGTTAGATGAGAAGTTGTATGAGATATACAAGAACGGCTCCAGGGAAATTCCCTCCCCTCCTAGTGCTGAGTTACATCCAGACTACGGTGTGCTGAGGAAATATGAAAGAGACATGGCAATACTATCTCCTTTCTCTGAGGAAGATACAGGGAAACTAGTGGAGATAGCAAGATTGCGTCCTTCATTCGTGATCTCAAACAGCGGTAAAACAAAACCGTCAATCGAGCCTTACAAGAGATTGTTTGAAGTCAGCGGATGGGATCCGCTAGACGTGGTGTCTTTAGGTTCCTCGCCACTGGACTTGCTTTCAAGCAGGTTTTATGATTCCAGGGTAAGGGTCTTATGTGTAAACAGAGGGGAGCGATGTGATAGGTATTCTCCGACGTTCGTGATAGATGAACTGAACGACATGGAAAGGGCATTGAAGGTCCTCAGAGTAATCTGACATTATCCAAAGGCCTGAGGCAAGGTATAGGAGAAGTAATCGGATTCGATCATATTTTCTCGAATATACATAAAATTATCCAATAAAAAGAAATAACAGAGATAAAGGAAGGATGATGAAGGAAGGTAAAGAAGGAAGTAATCCCTTCTTTTTATACTACTCTTGTTTTTCTCCTCGTCTATCATGAGTGTAAGTATTCTACATGCTCATGTACTGGGTGGGGTCCTTAATTCCAGCCCCAATGAAGGCCAGTCTTCTGTGCTCACATTGGGAGCATTTACCGCAGTGTTTCTCGTGACCTAACATACACGAATAAGTGATGGATGGATCCATTCCATTGTTCACCCCTATCCTGAGCACCATGGACTTACTCAACTTAACGAAAGGAGTAGATACGTTAACCTTCATGACCTCACCTAAGGACCTGAATTCCCTCAAAATATACGGTTTGTTGGGCTCGTACTCGCAGTCCTCATTTACAGTTGCCAGCACAACCTCATCATATCCCTTCTCTGAAGCGTAAGTGATGGCAGTGGAAAGAAGAATAACGTTTCTATGCTTTATCGGTTCATGAGGTTTCATCCACTCTCCCCTTGAAAACACGTCTCCCAGTCCACTGACGTCTACTTCTATCATGTTCATTCCAAGCGTCTCGGTTACCTTCCTTACAGCCTTCCTTTGCTGTCTGAACGACTTCTGCCCGTAATTGAAGAACATTGCATCAACTTCGTTCCTCTTCCTGAGCATGAAAGCGGCGGAGGAAGAGTCCATTCCCCCAGAAAGCAGAAGTAAACTCTTCATATTTTAATTCTGAAGCTACCATTCTTATATATGGCTTCAGTTGAAAATGAGGCTAAGAAGATAGCTTCAACTTATGCGAGATGGTTGAGGAATCCAGAGGACGCACTTTTCGGTAAGGGAGGAGAGGGATGTGTTTCATCCATGTATAAGAAAGTGAAACAAGCCCACACAAAGGACGAGATAAGGGAAATTCTGAACCTAAGCCAATACCAAATGGAGAGGACTACAATGAACGACCTAACTAGGTTTGTGAATGACCTTTTAAACAAAATAAACCCCATGAGCGATGAGGAGGCTGTTAAGTTCGTCATAGAGGTATTCAGGTATTTCCAGATAGCCCTCGCAACTAAGTTGCACGATATGAACAGGGGGCTTTGGATGTAATATCGTGAATTACCTTTTTTTCTTTAATAAGGTAAGATTTATATATTTGTTATTAGCTTTTATATCATATGGAAATAGAGAATGTAAAAATACGTTTGCCGTCGGGAAAAGAGGCAAGCCTAATCGACGCTCTGAGCTTCTGTTACGACATCTCGGATACGGACTTTCAGGTGCTCAGAGTATTAATGAAAGGAACCGGCAGGACCGAGGACGACCTTTCTGCGATGTTACACTTGAGCAAAGCGTCGATAAACAGATCCGTGAACAAACTGGCATCCCTTGGCTTTGTGGACAGAGAGAAAGACCCCAACAGCAAGGGAGGAAGACCGAGGTTCATCTACACTGCGGTTTCCTATGAAAGGTTAGTCAATAAGATCTCAAAAGACTTCCAGTATTGTGCCGATCTGTTTTCATCGTCTTTCAACAAGGAGTTAATAAAGTAACATCTTTTTAATTTTATTTCTATATCTCTTTTTATGTCTACTCTCTTCGTGCAGTGTATTTTTCTCTATCTACCTTATTCCGCGTTTTTACATTTAGTGATAAACCTCTCCGGTTCCTTCCTGAAGCCGAGAAGGCACATCTCAGTATCGAAATAGTACATCACCTCATTTACGATTTCCTTATAAGGAGTACATTCAGCCTCAAACAGCCTATTGCAAACAGGACATACGACTTTCATGATTTCTCACGTCTTGTAATGGGATCGCCAATTAAAATAAACTCTGTTTTCTTTGTGTTTTCTTTGAGCTTATAACAACAAGGATATACTGACTTCGAGGCCTGCTAGGCTCAGAGCCCAGCCATTGGAAGATGTAGCAAGGTATGCGGTCGTACTAAAATCGTCCCGATAAATTAAGCAGGTTTTCAGGCTCTAGATAACATTCCTTCATAAGTCCGGTTTGATCTAGAGAAACTTAGTTTCCTTGAAATAAAGCCAAAGATGTAGATCATTGTTAAAAGACAAAGATAAAAAGAAAAGAGGGTTTTTAACCTTCTTGTGCTTATTGTTTCCCATGGAGGAGATGGACTTAACGAGCTTGGAATGCCCTGGTCCTTTCATGAAGGTGGCAACTAAGCTCATGACTGAAAAAAACCTTGAGTTAAGAGTCATGTTCAAAGACGCTAGGTGTAGATCCATGATACTCGACGCTGCAAAACTGATCAAATGCGAGATACTTGAGGACAAGAACGAGAACGGAATTTTCGTAATCGCGATTAAGAAAAACGGTTCTGTTGAGGACGGGAGTCAGAAGGACATAAAGTTAGGAGGATGCTGATATAGAGTTCTTTATGGTCTCAGCACATCTGTTCAAGTCCTCCTTTATTTTGTTCAAGAGTTCATCGCTCACAGTGTAGATGAACTTCGGTCTTCCTATCCTCCTGCTTTCGTCATTGGATTTCTGTCGTGCTATTAAATCCAAGTCAAGGAGTTTCTTCAAGGAGTTCTCCACTGTAGTCTTGCTAAGGTTCATTACCGAAGCCATTTCCTCGGATGAAGTGGGTCTACCTAATTTAGCTAATAAGACCAAGCAATCGAAGTCAGTGTCGCTTATCTTGTAACAACACTTTATCGACTCCCTTGCTGTATCCAGGATTTCTATTTGAGAGTTCACACTTTAACTTTGAATTTATAGTATTAAAACTTTAATCGTTATAAAGTTTTAGAATCTTGATTTCCTTCAATATACTTACTGTACTCTTTATACATACATTTGTCCTGCACGAAGATCAAACCGTTCTCCTCAGCCATCTTTTTCGCGTCATCGTTGACTATGCCCTCTTGGAGCCATACCACCTTGACGTCACCCTTCTCCTTAGCTCTCCTCACTGCTTGCTCCACCACTGCCTTGGCTTCCTTTGAAGGTCTAAATACTTCTACTACCTCTACCTTGTCTGGAACCTCGTCTAAGCTTTTGTAAGACTTCATTCCGTTGATGTCATCTACAGTGGGATTCACGGGTATAACGTGGTATCCGTGATCCCTCAGGAACATGGGGACCTTGTGAGACGGTTTCGTGGGATCCTTCGAGAAACCCACTACTGCTATGTTCTTGAACTTGAGAAGTATTTCCTTGGTCTCCATGCTCTTTACTCCGACGTCTAAACTTAAATTAGTGTCTTATGTACTCTACATTTCAAGTATATTTTATAAGAAATATTTTTATGTTAAATTAACATCTTTTACCTGATGGAGGAGTTCAGATTCATTTTCGAGAGAAACGATCAGTCCCACATACTGGCAGGGGAAGAGGCTCTTCTAGACTCAGTTTCCCACGGAGAGCGATCAGTCCTGAGAATGGTCGTCTTCGACCCGCCTGCAGTGCTATTGGGATACCACCAAGCTGTAGAACAGGAAGTCAACGTGGACGAAGTAAAGAAGAGGAATTGGCAGATAGGCAGAAGGCCTACCGGTGGAGGAACCATAGTGATGGGTCCTTGGCAGCTCGGATGGGAAGTTTATTCCCACTCCTCGCTGTTGGGTGAGACTCCAGAGAACGCGTTGAGGAAAAGTGCGGACGCTGTAATCTCGACCTTGAGAGACATGGGCATTAAAGCTTCCTTTAGGCCGAAGAACGACGTAGAGGTCAACGGGAGGAAGATATCGGGGATAGGGGCGTTCTCGGAGGGTAAATACATAGGAGTGACGGGGACTATCCTGGTGGACTTCAACATGGACGACATGGTGTCGGTCCTGAAGCTTTCATCGGAGAAGATGAAGGACAAGCTCTACAAGGACTTCAGGGACAGATTAACTTGGATAGACAGGGAAGTAGGGTACAACGTGGAGATGGGAGAGGTGGTGAAGAAGGCTAGGAAGTCGTTTGAGGAAGTGCTAGGAGTAAAGCTAGTAGACTCCGGTTACACCCAAGCTGAGGCGGAGGAGATAGATAAGCTCAACCTGAAGTACTCTTCCCAAGACTGGATATTCAACACCAGGAAGTCTATTGAAGGCGACAACGTGAGGTATCTGGAGAGAAAGCTCCCCGGAGGCCTCGTGAAAGTCCAGGTTAAGATGGCAGGTAAGGGGATGATAGAGTCTGTTCTCATTACTGGGGACTTCTTCGTTGAGCCTAGGAGGTCTATATATGACCTTGAAGCCAGACTGAAGTGGAGCAGGGTTGAGACCGTGCAGGAGGAAGTCAAGGAATGGGGAAAGGGAGTGAAGATGATAGGCTTGTCGCCTGAGGACTTAAGCAACCTGATATTGGAGGTGAGCTCATGAGAACCCTGTTCCTTTACTCTCCCATGTTGAAGAGGTATGAGAACGATTACATGGACTCCTCCAAGGGATGGAAGCCCATATCCGTCACCGGCACGTCTTGTGCGTTCAACTGCAAGCACTGCGGGAAGAGGGTACTGGAGGGCATGGCTGACGGCTCCACCCAGTCCTCATTTGAGAGGGAATTCATGGAAGCCGTAATGAGGGGGGATGAGGGTGTGATCCTGTCAGGCGGTTCCACCGGTAGGGGAGACGTCCCCGTGTGGAAGTACTCGGAGCTGACCAGGAAGTACTCAAACAAGATGACAATCATAGCTCACACCGGAGTAGTGAAGAGCGACGAGATAGCCAAGAAGTTCAAGGACGCAGGGGTGAGGATAGCCCTCCTGGACATGGTGGGAGACGACGAGACAATCAGGGATGTCCTAGGTCAGCCCTTCACTGTGGAGGACTATCTGAACTCCTTCAAGTACTTAAAGGGTGCGGGGATGAAGGTGACGCCCCACGTTATCGTGGGACTCAGCAAGAGAGGCGTTGAGGGAGACCTGCACGCTCTCGATCTCCTGAAGGAGGTCAGCCCTGACGCTGTGATAGTTGTGGGCTTGATGCCTCTCGTAGGGACAAAGATGCAGGACTTCAGGCAACCTTCACCCCAAGAAATGGAGGCAGTGATCAGGAAGGCCAGGGATGAGTTCGACGTGCCCGTGATGTTAGGGTGTGCCAGGCCTCGTGGCTCCTCCTACCTTAGGGTGGAGAAGTTCGCCGTCGATTACGGGATAGACGGCATAGCTTTCCCCGAGGAAGAGACAATAGAGTACGCCCGCGGGAGGAGGGAAATTCATCTGAGCAGCGCTTGCTGCGGCAACGTTGTTCAGGACATATTAAGGGTGTGAACATGATACAGATGAGCAGTCCGGATTGGGTTAGGTTGAGTTTCGGGGCAGACATGGTCCTGGGTTACTCGCCAGGGGTTTTCTTGAGAAATGCCCTGAACACTACAATAAACCTGCTTCAGTACTATCCTGACGGGTGCAAGGCTAACTGCCAATACTGTGGACAAGCTAGGGAAGTGGCTGAAGGGCCAGATTGTAAGACACTGATCAGGGTAGAGTGGCCTTTACGTCCACTGGACGACGTCATCAGGAGGATAAGGGAGAGACAAGGGGATCCAACCTACGGGATCCAGAGAATATGTGTGGGACAGTTAGCACATCCCAGAGCTTCGCCAGACGCAATAGAGATAACAAGGAGGATCAGAGAAGCCGGAGTGGAAGTTCAGATATCCGAACTTGTGACTGCAACTTACACCTACAGGAGGCACATGGAGGACATGAGGAAGGCAGGGGCCAACATGATAGACGTAGCTATAGACGGAGCGAGCAGAGAGGTCTTCGATAACGTTAGGGGGAAGCCAGTAAGGAGTATGCACTCCTGGGACAGGTACATCAAGGCAATAGATGAGGCAGTAGACGTGTTCGGGAAGATGAACGCTGGGATACACCTGATCATAGGGTTGGGTGAGACTGAGAAGGAAGCTGTAGACTTGATGCTTTACGCTCACGGTAGGGGTGCCAAGATAAGTCTGTTCGCCTTTTACCCGGAGGAGATGACTCCCATGGAGAAAGTCAAGCCAGTCCCAGTGTCGGTGTACAGGAGGATGCAACTTTCCAGATGGTTGATAGAGAACAACGTGGTAGGCGAAGACGCATTCGTCTTTGACGAGGAAGGTAAGCTAAAGGACTTAATGCTACCCTCTGACCTGAAGGCGGAAGACTTGTCCCCAGCGTTCATGACAAGCGGATGTCCGGGGTGTAACAGACCTTACTCCAACGAGAGGCCTGGAGGAGTGATGAAGAACATACCTTGGTACCCGTCACTACAGCAGACCGTCAGAGCTCTGAAAGCCACTAAGCTACCTTCTGTGGTGAGTTTAGTATCTTGATACTGAAGCTGAAGAAGTGTACTCCTCTAAGCCTTTTTTCTAGCGGTTTCTCGTCCCACGTTCACGGGAGAGCTGTGGACGTGTCTTCCGTGGACATGGAAGTGTTCAGAGCACCTTTCTCAGGGATCTTTCTTGGGAGCGAGAAGGTGAAGATAGGGAGACCGAATAGGCACGCTCAACATGATTACGACGTGATATCCTTCATCGAGGTAGAGGGGAGAAAGATAAAGATGTTACACGTCGATCCCTTCCTTTCTCCGGGTCAGGGCTTCAAGGAAGGGGACGAGATAGGGAGCTTCATTTCGTCCCCATACACTGGAGGAGACTTTCCTCACGCTCATCTAGAGGGAGTTTCATTGAGGATCTCAGAGGTTAAGACGAAAGTTACCTCTAAACTGGGAAGAGTAATGAACGTGAGAAATGATTCCTTTGACGTTAAGGTGATAGACTTCGCTAGTGCAGGCAAATTACACGGAATGGGTATTGAGAGCGGGGGGATGTTAAACGCGAGCTACCCCTTCTCATGTTACGGCGGAGTGATAGGAACGTCCATGCTCAAGGGGACTTCTGTGACCATGTATGGCACGGAAATAGGGAAGGTAGCCTCAAAGAGGGGTAGTAACGTCTCCCTTTTCGAGTGGAAGGAAGGAGCGATCAGGAGGTGGGACTACGACATCACATTTAAGGTGTTGAGGAACGAGCCTATGTGTGGGCCTCCTTTCATGGAGTCCGTCCTTTCCTACGACGGATATCCACTAGTAAGGTTCTTCTTTAGGTCACCCTTTAAGGAGGGGGACGAGGTAGACTTATCGACCTTCATAGGTGGTGCACTTGCTAGGCTTAGTTTGGGATGATAGGTTCCTCGAGATATCCTTCTCCCATCCCATGATAAGGGACATGAGCAAGCAGAGGATTAGGAAGTTCATAGAGAGCGCCAGGAAGAACCTGAGCCTCATTGAGATAGCCCCTGAACCTGCTGTGGAGGAAGTCCTCAAGGAAGTCCACACCGAGGAGTATGTGAAGTCACTGAAGGAAGTGAGTAAGATACCTTACATAGGTTTTCTAGACTCAGGTGACACAGTCCATTACCCCGGCATATATGAGGACGTCTTACTTGTGGTAGGATCATCGTTGACTGCAATAGCTAGGTCGAAGTACATAGACCAGATCTACGTCCCGCTGGGAGGATTTCATCACGCGCTCCCGGGGAGAGCCATGGGCTTCTGCCCAGTTAACGACGTAGCGATTGCAGTGAAGAGGCTCATTCGCTCGGGCGAAAAAGTGGCGATAGTGGACGTAGACGCACATCACGGAAACGGACTGCAGGAAATACTCTATCGCGACCCCGTGCTGAAGATCAATATCTTTGCATATAACGGTGTTTTCTTCCCAGGCACGGGGAAGATAGAGGAAAGGGGAGAAGGTGAAGGAGCGAACCTGAATTACAACATAGGTCTCCCTCTGGGGTCAGGTGACGACGTCTTCGAGGAATCCCTCTCCTTCTTGGATGTGGTGAAGGACTTCTCTCCGTCTTATGTTGTAGTCGTTGCTGGCGTTGACGGCATGAGGAATGACAACCTAGCTTCCCTTTCGTTAACCCCTCACTCTTTCTACATGCTAGGTAAGAAAATTGAAAAAATGCAAAGAGAACTTTCTTTCAAAGTTATAGGATATGGTGGGGGAGGGTATGGAGAGTGCTCTCATCTGGGGATGTTGGCGTTTCTAGCCGGCTTATCGAGGTTAAGCTTAACTTCTGTAGGGATAGACAATGTGAAGACGATCACGGATTCATCGACTCTTATTGAAGCTAGGAAAAGGATGGATAAGCTGAGAAGGAGTTAGAATCAGAGTGTAGCTTTTTTATCGGAAAATCCTTCCAGAGTTACATAGCGTAAAAAAATTTATCTAGGGAAGAAGTTAAACAAATAGCTTTATGTTCTAAATCTTCTCACTGTAAAATGGATAAAATTTATTTTATAATGCTAAAAGACGAAAATATTAAACATAATGAATTCCCGAAAAATCTGCTGTCAGAGTTTTTCAATCAAGTTTCATACTGTATCTTCTTTTTTCTATAACGTCATCTACTGGAACAGCAACATCAAGACTTCTTCCTAAAAGAGTGCATTTAGTTTCCTAAGATATGAAAGATAAGGAGGAATACAAAGTTGGGTAATCAGAACCTACTACTTCAGGAACGTTAATTAATAGACATATTTTTTATTTCAGTTTTACTTTAGAGAGATTATCTTTGAGAAAAGAGAAAAAATAAAGAAAATAAATAAAATATAGCCTCCTACTAGTTGAATCAATAATAACCCTTGAGGAAAAAAACGCTATGTTCTTATTTATTAGCTTTGTCTGAACACTTTCCCTATGTCCTTCGCTAGGCTCATCATTATTCCTAGTGCGTATCTTACGTCGTCATCTGCGGGTATACCAGCGGTTTTAAGCAATAACCCGTTTCCTGCAGGCCTCACTGAAGGCAGTTCGTTTATCCACATCTTCAATGCAGTGGCGAACTTGGAGGACATTAGGACTAACCCGTCAATGACTTGTGGGTCTGCAAACGTGTCCATCATTGACATCATTTTGTCCATGACTCCCGTCTTCTGAAGTTCAGCCAGCTTACCCATCATTCCCATCATTGAGTCCCAGTCCATTTGAGTCAGCATCTTCACCATGTTAGGGTCAGTGAATTTCTTGAGCAGTGGCATAGCTGCCTCCATTGTAGAGAGGAGAGACTCCACGTCTAGACTCTGTATCAGCTTAATTGCCCTCTCATCAGTGATCTTCTGCATGACCGGCATGAGCTTCTCAGTAGCGTCAAGTAGTGAGTCCCAGTTCATTCCCTCCATGAGCTTCAGGGCCTTGTCGCTGGTCATCTTCTGCAGGACAGGGGTCATCTTCTCTGCTGCGGTGAGGAGGCCGTCTATGTCCATGGACTGAAGCAGGGAGAGTGCCCTTTCACTGGTCATCTTCTCCAGGAGTGGCCACAGTGCTTGTACCTTGCCTATCTGGTCCATGGAGAAGGTTATCAGTGTGTTTATCAAGTCAGCCTTCTGTACAGCGTCAAGAAGGGCTATTCCCTGTTCCATGGCGTTGAGGAGTGTGTCCATCTGACCCTTGTTCTGCATGTCTACCATGAGCCCGGCTATCTTGTTTAACGCAGGAGTTAGCTTCTCAGTAGCCTCTAGTAGTGTGTCGTAATCTAAGCTTTGAATTGCCTTGAGTGCCCTCTCATCAGTGATCTTCTGCATGACCGGCATGAGCTTCTCAGTAGCGTCAAGTAGTGAGTCCCAGTTCATTCCCTCCATGAGCTTCAGGGCCTTGTCGCTGGTCATCTTCTGCAGGACAGGGGTCATCTTCTCTGCTGCGGTGAGGAGGCCGTCTATGTCCATGGACTGAAGCAGGGAGAGTGCCCTTTCACTGGTCATCTTCTCCAGGAGTGGCCACAGTGCTTGTACCTTGCCTATCTGGTCCATGGAGAAGGTTATCAGTGTGTTTATCAAGTCAGCCTTCTGTACAGCGTCAAGAATTGAGGCAGACTGGTCTAGTATAGTCATCAATACGTCTAGCTCTCCCTTTTTGTCCATCTCGCTTATCTTTGACGTTAACTTGACTAGGGATGGCATACCTTCTAGCAACTTAGATAAGCTCTCTATGGTTTCTTGGTTTGATAACACTTCTAAAGGATCTGAAACCTTTTGTGACGATGACATTTTTAACTAACCTATTTATTAAGTATATTAACTTGTTAAAAAGTATGTCTTATAACGTAGTATGTCCTACTCTAGATTAGGAATAAGTCTCCTGTTCCTATTAATTCTATCTCTCTGGAAATCTATATGCGAGAGCCACGCGTTATATTTGTCTTTCGGAACTTAATGCTTAGCAATATAGAGGAAAAACATCTCGATTAAAAGCCGCTAAATTAAATTGATGTCACGTCTTTTTAGATGTTTTAACCTTTATGGGGTGAATTGGTTTCACTCTTAGCTTCCTCATTTTGAAATTTATAAATCTCTCTGGAAATAAATTATTGGATCTATTGAGAAAGGTGGAGAACTTAACATGATTCATGGTATAGTTACTACGAAAAACAAAATAATCGAAAGCCACACAACATGTGTAAGGAAGAAGAGTGTTGTATCGTAAAAATGTGAAGTTTTTTACTCCGTGCGTTCTAATATTGCGTCATGATAATCGTAGTGGCTCCAAGTGCATATTCCCTCCTTCCAGAGTTAGCTGAGATACAGAAAAAAGAGAACGTAGTGTTCTATCTGACTACTATGGGTATATCCTTCGCTTTGAAACATAAGATAGACGTGGACTCCTTCCTCGACGTCGGGTTCAAGGTCAGAGCGTTCTCTCATAAACCGCCCAAAGTGCCTGGCATAGAGGATTATGAGCTAGAAGCAGCTCTGGTCGCGAAGGAACTTGACGGATTTCTACTGACCACGGACGAAAAAGTTAAGCAGAGGGCTGAAGAGCTCGGCGTGAAGATCATTGACCTTGAGTCGCTTTCAAGATCATCTTGAGCAGGATATCTGGAGGGAAACCTCCCGGTACCTCTGCCTTGTCGTTAACCACTACCTTGGGTACAGACATCACCCTGAACTTCTTGGCCAACTCGTCATATACGCTTGAATCTATTACTTCAAGTTTCACTTTATCGTTCATTATTGCAACTTGATACAGAAGTTCAGCCGCAACGGGGCATTTAGTACAATCGGGGGTAACGAAGAGCTTCACGTCTCCCGCGAGGTTTGAAGCGATCTCCCTTTCCTTTTCCTCCAAGTGGATTAACCCGTTAGAAGTCCTGACGAGAGCGTTAAGGAAAGGCCAGAACTCGTTTATCATGGGAACTCCCATGTAAGTGAATATCTCCCTGTCCTCGTCTTTCCTCTTTACTTTTATGAAAGGTTTATCGCACTCCTCGGTTTCCTTTATTTCCGCAACTGAGTTGAGAGGTTCGAGCACGTCTCCTGCCTTGCAGTGGGTCAGGCTCAGGTTGGGCTTTATTGCCTTGAGGTATTGTTCCACTATAGGATCGTAACTCAAATGTAATACCTCAATCCTTCGATGCTCTCAAGGGCTTTTATTAACTTTTGTTCAAGTTCCTCCCTGGAGTTAAACTTTCTGCTCACTATTACCTCCTTCCCGACTATCTCGTACTGTAAAGGAGAGCCTATCCCTTGGGAGATCCTTGAGGCCCTAGCGTACTTTATTCCCATGCCAACTAAATCGTCTAGCTTCTCCTCTCCTGTAGGCAATGGTATAGGAAGGTAGACTGCGTTCTCCACGACGTAGAACGAATAATCGTCCATGTCTATCCATTCCTTCTCACCCTCTTTCCTTATTGTTCCTCCTTTTCCTTTCAAGAAGTCTTCAAGTGAAGCCAAAGTTGATCATGATAAAATTGGGCTTCGCGTCTAATAAATTGATATAATAAGTTCACTTGAAGCGATCCACATCGAGGTCAAAGACCGACTTAGACGCGTTTGAAATTGCTTCTGAAAGGGAAGGATGAACGAAAACTGTGGTTGCAAGGTCGAACATGTTCACCCTATACTTGACAGCGAGCGTGAGTATATTTATCAATTCTTCGGCATTCTTTCCTATTACCTCTCCGTACACAATCTCGTTCCTCTCATTGAACCCTATCCTCACCATACCATCCCTAAGACCGGAAATAGTAGCACGGGTAACTGCGTTAAATGGGAACTCTGCTATCTTAGTTGCCTTCTCAGGCACACCTACGATCCCGACCTGAGGGTCTGAGTATATCACTTTAGGTATGCACTCGTAGCTCACCTCCATCGGAGTTCCGGAGATCGTTTGTGAAGCTACTATTGCCTCGTACATGGCTGAGTGAGCGGTCTTGTTAGGCTTGTCTATAACGTCCCCGACAGCGAAGACGTCGCAGTCGTCAGTCATCATGTTCCTCCTGACGGCTATTCCCTTCTCGTTAACCTTCACGTTGTAGTTCTTCGTTAAACCTTCAGGTAATACGGGTCTCCTCCCCATCGCTGAGACCACAACTTCCCCTTTCATAGTTCCCTTGTTGGTCACGACCTCGTTGCCTTCCATCTTTATCACCTCGTGAAATTCCTTGACTTGAACACCGTCGAACTCCAGCGACTGGATCACGTAATCCCGTGCTTTCTCAGAGAACCCGCTCAGGATCCTGTGTCTGGTAACTAGGGTCACCGAGGAACCCAGTCTGGCGAAGATCTGCGCTATCTCTACTCCCGCATACCCTCCTCCAACGACTATCATGTCTCTGGGCACATATCTCAGGTTCACAGCCTCGTCCTCAGTGATTACGCCGGGGTAAGAAATAGGAGAGGAGCCGCTCGCCACGATCAGTCTCTTGAACTCAATTGTCTCTCCGTTGACCTCCGCCTTCCCCTTCTCCCTGATTTTCGCCTCGCCGAGGTAAACTTGAGCCCCGGCGTTTTCCACCAATGACCTTCCTGCAGATGATAAGTAGGAAACTATGTCGTCCCTCTTAGAGAACGTACAGTCGCTCATCTCAACGTCTACGTTAATTCCCTTATAATCTCCTATTTCTTTCCATCTAGAAAGCATAAAAGAAGAATCAAAAAGAAAAATACTTGGGACGCAACCCGAGTTTACGCATGTACCCCCGAACTTCTCCTTCTCCACCACGGCTGTCTTTATACCCTTTCTAGCTAGTACGCTTCCAGCCACGTATCCAGCAGACCCGCCGCCGATCACTAGGACTTCATACATGAGAGATCAGAAGAACAGGGATCTGTCAGCGTCGAAGGTGAGGTCTATGAGGGTTGAACCACCTACTAGTTCTACTCCTTCAACTACGTCTCCTTCGTTCATGTGGCACATGTCCTTCAAGCTCTGCACACAGACGTACATCTTCACTCCGTTGTCTTTGGCCATGTCGAAGAACCTTATGAATGGGTTGTCTCCCTTAGCTCTCTCACTTTCCTGCCACTTCTTGTCTAGAAGCTTAGGTCCCTTTATCATGAAGAAAACGCTAGTCTCGTACTCCATTGATGCTGAGATAGATGACATGAAAAGCGGTGCATATGTCCTGTCTAGATCTTCTGGTCCATGGGTCACGACTATTAGGACTTTTTTCTTCTGTTCTTCTTCTGCCATTTTTAATCTGATATATCTTCTTAACATTCTTACTTAAATTTTTTTTCGATGATTTACACCATTCTAGATTTCAAGTAGTTATTACTTTCATAGATTTTCTTTTTTAACTAAATACTTAACTAATCTTATTTACTATTTTATACAACTAGTGTATTTTAGGAATGAAAGTATCTATACCTCTCTATTTTTTGTTCTAACTCAGACATGAACGAAAAAGATTTCAATAAGTCAATTAGATATTTTTTAAGTTTTTTTCTCTTAAACTTTTTCTAAGTAAAAAATTTATAAAAGTAATCATCAAAATCGGAAAAGCTTAAATAAGTTTAGTTGTTAAATAAGAATAGGCGATAAAACGTGTCCGAGAATAAGAAGAAATTGTCTCTCATAGTATTTTCAGGAACAATAGATAAACTGATGCCAGTGGGGATATTGGCTTCAGGGGCAGCCGCGGCAGGATACGAGGTGAACGTCTTCTTCACTTTCTGGGGGTTGAATGCTATTACCAAGAAGTCAATGGAAGGAATGCAGCCAATAGACAAGAACTACGAACAGTTCGGTCCAATGATGATGCAGAAGATGAAGGAAATGAACTTCCCAATGTGGACCCAGCTGTTAGAGCAAGCCAAGGAAGTAGGAGAAGTGAAAGTGATTGCATGCTCCACCACCATGGAGTTCTTCGGTATAAAGAGGGACGACCTAGCCCCATTCGTTGACGATGTTGCAGGCGTTGCTACCTTCCTAGATAGAGCCGAAGGCGGTATAACTCTGTTCATCTAAGGTGATATACATGGCAGAAACAAAAATAGCCAAAACCCTAGACGCGAAAGGTCTGTATTGCCCAGGACCAGTTCTGGAGACAGCTAAGGCGATAAAGCAGATAAACGTAGGTGAAGTTCTGGAGGTAGTAGCGACAGACCCAGCAGCGAAACCTGACATTGAAGCGTGGGCTAGAAGGACGGGCAATCAGATCTTAGATATAACCCAAGAAGGAGGAGTCACTAGGATCCTCGTTAAGAGGGTCAAGTGATTCCGAATTTTTTTTTAACAAAATTTATAAGTAACTAATCTTATTTTTATAATGAAGGATCATGGCAACAAAAACAGTTCTTCCACCTCTTCCGGACGATCCAAGATTCATGGACATGGCTTACGACGTTCAGGGAGCTGAACCCGAGGAACAGAGAAACTTTTTAAGCAACCTCAAACCCGAGGAAAGGGAGGTAGCAGTTAAGTTTTGGAACGCAGTGAAAGAAGACTTCAGATTCAACGACTATCTCAGAGGATGTCTCAACTGCGGTGTATGTACCTCAGGATGCCCAGCAGCGAAGTTCTACGACTTCGGTCCCAGGGAAATGATACAGTACATGATGAGGGACGCAGTAGACAAGATATGGGAGTTCACAAACAAGAAAGTCTGGGCTTGCGTACAATGCTTCACCTGCTCAATGAGATGTCCATTCAACAATGAGATAGCCGGTCTGATAATGCTCCTGAGGGAATACTCAGTTCAGTTTGCCCTTCCGTCAGCTAAGGAAATATTGGCTCCTTACAGGAGGATCCTGCTAACAGTCATCACGACTGGAAACCAAGTAACCCCAGACATGATTCAGCCCGACACATTCCCAGACTGGGGACCCCAAGCAGTAGAGGAATCAAAGAACATGACTGTCTATAGGCAAGCAGTCCCGGTAGACCTGCTTCAGAGGACAGACGTAGGATGGCACGCTTCTCTACAGACTGCAGTTGAAATGATGACCATCTTCATTGAGTCTGGAGTAATAGAGTACCTGAAGGGTGTAGACAAGGACTTGTACGACATGATAATGGACATATACGAGGAAAGGAAACAGACCTTAGAGGACCTCAAGGAGAAGTGGGAGAAGGGAGAGTTGAACGAGGACGAGCTCCCCGACAGCTGGCTGGACATGTAAATAAGGGAATCTTCATTTTTTGCTTAATTTTCTAAATTATTAAAACTTCTTCTTTCATTCTTAAAAAATCTATTATAATAAAGTTTTTAAAGGTTCAGAAGAAGATGATAAATGGTGAAAAGTTGGCACAGGAAAATGTAGAAAAGAAGATGAATGAAGAAATAAAGGACGCATTTCCGATGTCAGACCAGTTAACTTGGGACGACATATATCAGAGAGTTATATACAGATATGGATCTCCTCACAGTCTAGCCCATATAAAAGAGGAAATGTACAAGTTGGAGGACAAAGGAGAGATCATAGTACACCACATAAAGCCTTATAATAACCCAATGGACTTCCAGTCCTTGAACGGACTGACAAAGAAGATCCCGACCACAAAGTTATGGCAGCACAAGAGCTGCGGACAATGTGGTCACATACCGGGATATCCTACCTCAGTGTTCTGGATAATGAACAAACTTGAGGTAGACTACCTAGACGAACCGCACCAGACCTCATGTACTGGGTGGAATTATCACGCATCTGGAGCTTCAAACCCGGTAGCCCTAGCAGGAGTCTACGTAAGGAACATGTGGAGGGCTTACGAGACTGACTACTTCCCTCTAATCCACTGCGGTACTTCGTTCGGTCATTACAAGGAGGTCAGGAACACCATAATCTTGGAGAAAGAAGTAAGGGAGAAGCTAAGACCAATCATGAGGAAGCTAGACATGGACATAGTAATACCAGAGGAGGTAGTCCATTATTCAGAGTGGATGTATGCCATGAGCAAGAAGGCAGCAGCTCAGAGGAAATATGACGTAAGCAACGTTAAGGCAGCAGTTCACACACCTTGCCACATCTATAAGCTAGCTCCTGAGGACACGATTTACGACGGCGAAGTATGGCAGGGAAGGAGGCCCGCTGCACCTTCAGGGACAGTTCAGAACTTCGGAGCTAAACTGGTTGACTATTCCACTTGGTGGGACTGCTGTGGATTCGGCTTCAGGCACATCCTGACAGAGAGGGAGTTCACGAGGTCTTTCGCGCTGTTCAAGAAGGTAATGCCTGCAGTCAATGAGGGACACGCAGATGTGTTCGTAACCAGCGATACAGGGTGTGTGACTACTCTAGACAAGAGCCAGTGGGCAGGGAAGGCTCACGGTTTCGACTACAACCTTCCGG
The DNA here is from genome assembly GCF_008326425.1 of Sulfuracidifex tepidarius. Taxonomy (NCBI): domain Archaea; kingdom Thermoproteati; phylum Thermoproteota; class Thermoprotei; order Sulfolobales; family Sulfolobaceae; genus Sulfuracidifex; species Sulfuracidifex tepidarius. The sequence goes on along the minus strand of NZ_AP018929.1, from coordinate 749,405 downwards.
TGTTAGCTGACGCCCAGTTCGGAGCTATACTGATGGGAGCAGACCCATATACAGTAGGGCAAGTACACTGGCACGCGACCGACGTTGAAGGATTCATGAGGAAGGTGGGAGTACCAGTTGACGACTACAAGGAGAAGTTCATACAGTACCTACAAGACCTGAGAGAAGGGAAGGCAGAACCACAGTACCTCTACCCCAAGCACAGGAAGATCGACTTCTACCTGACTCTTCCTGAAAGGGTAAGCTGGTACAAGAAGCAAGATAATAAGTAACATCTTAAGCAAAGTTTTTTAATAATTTTTACTTAAATAAAGGTGGTGAAAAAGTGGCAAATGAACCCGTAATGGTAATTGGAGCGGGCCCAGCAGGGCTCTCGGCTACTAGAGAACTTACAAACATGGGACTTAACGTAGTCCTGGTGGAGAAAGAATCTTACCTAGGAGGAACTCCCAAGAAGCTCAAGTACAGTTTACTATTCCCCGAGCTCAGACCAGCGGGAGAAGTTATAGACCCACTCATAAAGACAGTGCAGGAAAACAAGAACGTTAAGACCTACATGGAGACCATAGTTGATGGTATAAAGCAAGAGGGTAACGGATTCGTGGTGTCCCTTAAGGACAAGAAGGGAGCAGTGAAGACTGAGAAGGTAAGCGCGATAGTTGCGGCTTCAGGTTTCGAGCACTTCGACTCGAGGAGGAAATACGAGTACGGCTACGGTGTGGTACCCAATATCTACCAGATATCAGACATTGAGAAGATGCTTTCAGAGAACAAACTAGTTACCACTAACGGAAAGCCTCCGAAGAGGGTAGCCATACTCCTCTGCGTAGGATCTAGGGACGCTACTGTAGGGAACACATACTGCTCTAGAGTATGTTGTGCAGTTTCAACGAAACAGGCGATGGAGATCAAGGAAAGGGTACCAGACGCTACAGTCCACATCTACTACATGGACATAAGGACTTACGGTCTAATGGAGGATAAGCTGTACTGGAAGTCACAGCTCGACTATAGAGTAGGTTTCATAAGAGGAAGGATATCGGAGTTCATGAGGGGTCCAAACGACACAGTAATCATAAAGGGAGAAGACACGATGAACCTCAACAGAGCTCTCGCAGTACCATACGACATGGTAATCTTGGCTAATGGTATGGAACTAGGTCTAGGCTCAAAACAAGTGGCGAAGGCTCTCGGCCTTGAGCTGGAAGACCACGGTTTCATCAAACCGATGGATCCTGACAGGATGCCAGTACAGTCAACAAAGAAGGGCATATTCCTAGCAGGAGCATTGACAGGACCTAAGACCATCTCAGACTCAATCACTGAAGGTACTGCAGCTGCGATAAAGGCGTACGAGTACGCCACCAAGGGCATATGGGAGGAATCGGACTTCAACAAGAAGGCCGTGGCCCAGGTGGTACACCATTAACAATTTTTTGCAAATAGATTATGTTAAGGATATTTATCAGGCAGTCCTAGGTAGGGACTCTTTTAACACTGTTAAGGGGGATCCCAAAGCTGCCCTCTCCAATATTCTCAAGGCGATGGAGCTTAAGTCCAAAGAGATGAGGGAGCTCCAGATCAACACTCAGGACGACGCTAAAAAGGTCTTCGACTCAGTGTTTTACGCGAGGAAGTACTTCAACCCCATCATGGAGAGGGTAGGTATATCTAAGTTCTCTCAAGCTTTCTCCAAGCTTCAGGACAGCACTCTGACCTACGACGAGAGAGTCAGCGCCATAACTTCCCTGTCCTATCCTGAGGCTGAGGAAGACTTACGCGACATGGCGAGGGAGTTGATCCACTTCATGGAGCCCGAGAACTATCCTCTCTGGACTAGGTGGATATGGAACAATGAGAGAGGCACCGGCTCCATCACTTACGTGTTGAAAGAGGGCTTGAAGCTCTCTAACGAACAGGAGTTCTTCTCCGCAGTGAAAGAGCTGAGGGACACCCTTTCCATCTTCGGGCTAGACGTCCCGAACTATTTCGGAACTTCAATTTTTTTAGTTTACGCATACGTCCGATATGTGGACTATGCGACCCTCCTGGCCGTGGACAGGAAGGCCGGGGGGCTTTACCCATCTCATCTGTCCACCACAGCCCTGGTTATGGGCTTAAAACCATATTTAAAGGTGATACAAGTTGCCAATTCCAAATCTTGAAAAACCTATAATTAAAGGTTTAATTGAAAAAGAGAAAGTAGTCGTAGATGGAGTAGAGGTAGATGGTACCTGGAACGCGTTCATGATAGAGAGGACGCAGACCGGGTACGATCCCTCGGTGTGGGACGAAATAGCTGGTACACTGGAGGGCGCTACAATAAGCGCTTGCTGGCAGTGCGGTACGTGCACTTCAGGGTGCACAATGAGGGAGTATGACCCCAACTACAGCCCCAGGAGGTTCATCGACCTAGCCAGGAAGGGAGACAAAGAGTCTCTCATAGAGTTGCAGAACTCCATCTGGAGGTGTGTCTCATGCCAGAAGTGCACTCACAGATGCCCTAAGGGAGTCCTGGTAGAGGAGGTAGTCCACTCCATTCATAACTACTTGCTAAAGCACGGTCTAGTACAGACAGACCCTGGTACAGTCTTCGACGAGCTCTTCCTAGACGTCGTAATGAAGAACGGAGGCAGGATATCGGAGCTCACACTGGGAGGAGCGTCAGCTAAGGCAGGTTTCGTGACCTTGAGCTTACGTGACCTTATATCCATGAGCGGCGCTCTCCTCAAGTCAGGGTTAATAAAGGACGTAATGAAGCCAAGCAGAGTTAAAGACTGGGATAAGGTTAAGACTGTTCTAGAGGATGCCATGAAAGAAGAGATAAAGCCTGAGGACCTTCAGGCAAACATCAGGTATCAGGTGGTCCCACAATGAACTCTCCATACGGTAAAGTTGCGTTCTACCCTGGCTGTTCTCTCGACGGCCTTGGGAAGTCCTATGAGGAGTCCCTGAAGCTGGTAGCTAAAGACCTAGGTCTCCCACTCGACAAGATAAGCGACTACAACTGCTGTGGAGCGCTTGAGGTAAAGAACGTCAACACCATGGCTGGTCTGCTTTTGCCCGCGAGGAACCTCTCCCTAGCTAGAGAGATGAACGCCGACGCTGTAGTATCTGCATGCCCTGGGTGCCACTACTCCCTGTCCAGGACTCAGTTCTTCATGACGAGGTACCCTAAGGTAGCACAGAAAGTCAACACTTACCTAGAGAAGATGGGGAACAAGCCTTACGACAGCAAGCTCCTCATGGTACACGCGGTGGAGTACATTTACAACAGCGTAGGTGTGGAAGGAGTTAAGAGCAGGGTTAAGAGGCCCTTGAACGGGTTGAAGGTAGCTCCATACTATGGTTGTCTATACACCAGACCTAAGTCTTACACTCTATCGGGCTACATGGGACTGAGAGACGACCCAGAGAGACCCTCATTCATGGACGAGATATTGCAGGCATTAGGAGCAGAGGTAGTACCATTCGAAGCTAAGACCATGTGCTGTGGAGGCCCCCACGCATACTCTGATGTGGAAGTAGCCCTTCACTTGGAAGCTAGAATATTGAAGGAAGCTAAGAGGAACGGAGCTGAACTCCTGATAACCGACTGCCCTCTAGGACATGTAGCTATAGAGACTAACATGAACAAGATAGCTGAGAAGTACGGAGAGGACTTGAGAATGCCGTTAGTTTACTTCTCCCAGCTAGTGGCTTTCGCATTCGGTCACAGCCCTTCGGAGACCCTTCTCACAGCAAACATAACTAACCCGTTGGACGTCCTCAAGAGATTCATGTAAATCTTTTTCCCATTTTTTAATTATTCTTCTTCCTTTTTTCCTTCCTTTCCTTCTCCCGTAAACTGCTATAAATGTATATTCCTCTCTTTTTTGATCAGAAATATCAAAAGAGAAGAGAGTCAACAAAGAGAGAAAAAGAAGATAAACGAGAAGAAACCGGACCCTCAACTTCAAATTCCGTGCGTTAAGTAGTCTATTCTACCTCCGTCAACTACCACCGTTTGTCCTGTCATGTACTCTGCCTCAGCTAAGAACAGCGCGACGTTGGCGATGTACTCGGGCTTCCCCACCATGGATAGCATGGTCCTTTCCTTGAACCACTTCTCTAAGTTATCTATTTCCTCCTTAGTCTTTCCGCCTATAGTCATGTCCGTCTCTATCCATCCCGGCGCTATCGCGTTTACCCTGATGTTATACCTTCCGAACTCGAACGCCATCCTCCTGGTGAGCATAACCACAGCAGCCTTAGTTAGGGAGTAGAACGTGTTACCGAAAGCGGAAGTGCCTAGAGACGCATTCGACGCAATATTGATTATCGCTCCTCCTTTCTTCTCCTTCATGTGAGGTAAGACCTCTAGGGTAGTGTTGATTACTCCCTTGACGTTTATCTCCCACATCCTGTTGAACTTAGACTCGTCGTAGTCCTCTATTCCGAAGAGGTACCATATCCCCGCGTTGTTAACCAGGATGTCCACCTTTCCGAGCTTCCTCTCCACCTCAGCGACCATGGTCTTCACCTCTTCCCTGTTGGATACGTCTGCCCTGAATATCTCAGCCCGCTCAAGCGAGCCCTTCAATTCCTTGGCTTGCTTCTCAGAAGAGGAATAGTTTATAGCTATGCTTGCACCCTCGTCGTGGAATGCCTTAGCTATCGCTTTTCCTATACCCTTTGAAGCTCCAGTTACGAGGACAACTTTTCCTGCGAATTTGCCTGACATGGTTATCAGTATGAATTTGAGGTTTAAAGTGAGTCGACACTTTATTTAGTTTACTTGAGTTTAAATGTCAGAATTAATGTATAGAACGCGTTGAGGTTGTACCTTTCTTGAGCAAGACATAGAGGTGGAAAAATGATGAGAGGAAGAGGAAAATAGGGCATGGCAGAAAGAGTGGCATAATGGTAAGGTAAATCAGTCCCTTTCATCTTCTCTGGTGCTTCCCTCTCTCGACTTTTTGAAAGTTAAATTTTATTTTGAAAATAGCTATAATCCCCCGCTCTCATCTTTAGTTGTGGAAGTAATAAAGCTCGAGAACGTTTCTAAGGTATATCCGGGTCAGGTGAGGACTGAGGCCCTTCACGAAGTTAACCTCTCAATAGAGGAAAGGGAGTTCGTAGCAATCATGGGCCCTTCTGGCTCGGGCAAGTCTACTCTCCTCTCCCTCATGGGTACTTTGGACAAGCCTACCACAGGGAGAGTCCTGGTATACGGGAAGGACGTGACTTCAATGTCTGATGACGAGGTCTCGAAGGTGAGGAATTACTACATAGGCTTCGTGTTTCAGAGCTACAACCTGATACCCAGGCTCACTGCGCTGGAGAACGTGGAAGTCCCTCTCATACCCAGGGGCCTACCTGAGAGCGAGATGGAGAAGATCGCCATGGAGTCCCTGAAGTCGGTGGGGATAGGAGAACTTTACAGGAAGAAGCCGTCTCAACTCTCGGGAGGACAGCAGCAGAGGGTAGCTATAGCTAGAGCAGTCGCGCAGTCCCCCAAGATAATCTTAGCTGACGAACCGACAGGAAATCTAGACAGCAAGAGCTCCGAGGAAGTGATGGAGGTCTTCTCGAAGGTGAACAGGGAAGTGGGGAGCACAATAGTGATAGTTACTCACGACCAGGAAGTAGCTTCCTACGCTAACAGGACGATAAGGATAAGGGACGGCAGGGTGGTAGAATGAAGAACGCTAAGCTACTTCTTCTCTTGGTCGTGATATTGATAGGCGTAATCCCTCTCTTTTTCTCTCAACAGAGTCAAGCAGCTGTAGGGGCAGCAGGATGGGGAACACCAAGCAATCCTATAAACGCCCATCCAGGGTACAAGGACGTGCCGTTCTTCGTGATCGTAAGCGCACCCATAACCCTACAACCACAACAAGCAGTCCTTGATTTGCCAGGAGAGGTTCTCTCCTCACAGTGCACTACTGTAGCGTACGGTTCCTCTTCCCAGTCCTCGTTGGGGAGCTATGTCCTCACGTTCGATCTCAGCGTTCCCTCTTCTACTTCCCCCGGGTACTATCAGGGTTACCTGACGGTTTACTACGTGAACCTGACGAGTGGGAAGACCGTTGTAGAATCCTCTCCCGTGACGATACCGGTGAAACCCGTGATCTATCCTACCCTTCAGGCGGTCTGGGGCACATCTTCATCGCCTACCTTCCCAAGGGCTGGTGAGGGAGTTACTCCCCTGACGTTAGTAGTGGAGAACCCGTCAGAGCATCCTATATTGGACGTCAAGGTCAACGTGACTCTACCTAAGGGAGTGTTCTCCTTGACGGGGGAGAAGTACGTGTGTGAGGAAGCGTCTGCTATCCCTGCTGGAGAAACTATACCGATCACCGTCCCTGTCAACGTGTCCGCCCTCTCCTCCCCTGGGGTTTACACCATGTCTTACTCGATCTCCTTCACGAACTACTTGGAATTTCAGTACTCCCACCAAGGTGAGGTAAACACTTCCATATACTCCCTGTCTCCGTTCAACGTGACGCTTGAGCAGGGAAAAGCTTACGCCGGGTCTCTGACCCACTTCTTCGTGAAATTGAACTCCTCTACAACCGGAGTGCTGTTATCCATGATCCCCGACCTTAAAGTGGTTTACACTAACTTCACCGAGACTCCCCTTTCACCTGGCGAAGAAAGAACGTTCTGTTACGAAGTAGTAACGCCGGAGACAGTCACGGGTACGTACCCCGTCCTCTTCAGGGCTACACTGGACGACATGGGGGAAATAGAGAACCTCACTTTCCTCAAGCCCCTCAACATAGTGAACAACCAGACTCCCTCGGTCGTGGACTCCTTCTGGGGTGGGAACCAGTCCTTAGCGTTCCCTGAAGAGGGAGCTGCACTCCTGACCCTAGTAGTAGAGAACCCCCTTCCTATACCACTGGAGAACGTGAACCTGACCTTGATACCACCCCACGGGATTTCCCCTGTTTACCCTTACGTAGACATCCCTGAGGTCGGGAACTTCTCCGTCAGGGAAGTTTCCTACCCAGTCCAAATCGGAAACGTCAGTGCCGGTCCGGTCACGTTCAGGTATGTGATGAGCTACGAAGGAGGAGAGGCCAACGGTACCTTCACCGCAGTGATAAGTCAGATATCCCCTGTTTTCGCTGAGCCAATGACCAAGCCTATCCCCGTAGGAGGGTACTCCAACCTGACGGTCTATGTAGTGAACAACGGTTCCATTCCTGTCCAAGACGTGGGCGCAATCCTCGAAGTGGAGGGAGTGCAGGAGATAGCTTATTTCAACCAGACAACCCTCTCCATATCCCCACACTCCAACTCCTCCTTCGTGTTCTACTTGTACGCTCCTCCAAACCTTAATACTGGGGTATATCCCTCCCTGCTGAAGGTTTTCTTCTCAGAGTACTCTAGAACATTGAACGAGACTTACGTAGTTCCTCTGGTGGTTGTTCAAGACCCGTCGATTAGTGTGTCCCTTTCTCCTACGACGGTTTTCTACTCATCAAACAACACAGTGCTTTTGTCGTTGACCAACCCTCTACCTTCGCCCGTGTACGACGTCCATGTGTCCTTGTCTAGCCAGTCACCTCTGTACATCTCTTCTCCGTCGGTTACAGTCGCAGAGATACCGCCAAACACCACCTCCTCCTTCGTGGAATACGTGATCCCTGAGGTACCATCAACGTCCACTATACCCTTGGAAATGGACACGTCCTACGTTTATCACGGTCTACCATACAACCAAGTTAGCCTAGTTGAGCTTTTCTCTACGGGGAATGTGTCCCTCTCGATGACGGGAGTCTCGTCCTCAGTGGTGAACGGTTCCGTCGTGATTAGCGGTACCTTGGTCGATGAGGGAAACTACCCCGCAAAGGGGGTCGTGGTAAGCGTGGGGAACTACACTTCAGTTTACATTGGGGACGTGTCTCCTGACACTCCTACCCCGTTCAGCGTGTCATTCACGGTCCCGCCGGGGTTCTATCACTTCAACGTCACTGCTACTTACCTGAACTCCGTCATGCAGGAGAAGAACGTGTCCTACTCCATCTCCATGGGTGTGTCTTACAACACGTCGACTGCTGACTCCAAACACGTAGACTTCTTGGGAATAGGAATAGCAGCTGTGATAGTCGTCCTGGTCTTCCTTATAATATACCTCTCGGTGAGGAGGAAGTGAGGCTCTTCAAGTTCATCTCGTTCGCGATCAAGTCGGTGAAGGAGAGGAGGACAAGGGCTCTCCTGACCATCCTAGGTATAGCTGTGGGGCCTGCCGCGATAGTTGCAATAAACTCCATGGTCGAGGGGTACTCTAACACCATCCTCTCCGAGATCTCAGGGTTCCTCTCACCTTATGACATAGTCATAACTCCCACGGGTGTAGGTCCCTCGATCTCACAGTACGTGGCAGACCAGTTGTCCTCAATACCAGGGGTCAAGATGGGGATACCTTTCTACACCATCCCAGCGCTCGTCCAGACACCTCAGGGAAGGAGCGGAGTGACCATATTCTCTGTCAACATAGACCAGCTCAAGGTCGCGGCCCCGGGTCTCTCCCTCATGCAGGGTAAGTACCCTCCACCTGTGGACTATGAGGCAGTAGCGGGATACGACTTCCTGACAGACTACGGTTTCACTGCGGGAAAACCAGTACAAGTTACGCTTTTCTACGACGGCATTAACAGCACCAAGTCCTTCCTCATCAGCGGTGTACTGAACGAGTTCGGGAGCTTCCTCGGCGTGGACGTCGATAAATCCCTTGTAGTCCCCCTCTCGTTCGGGGAACAGTTCTCCCCTTACTTCAACGGGATCATATTAGTATCTTACTCCACGTCGCAGGTGAACTCGATCGTGAACGCGATAAAGGCGAGGTATGGGGACTCCTTCAACATAGTGGTAGCTGAAGAGTTCATAAAGCTGATAGGCAATACCCTGACTTCACTGAACGGTCTGCTCATATCTGCAGGGGCAACGTCTTTCGTGGTCTCCTTCATGGGCGTGACTACTACGATGTTCACGTCAGTGGTTGAAAGGACCAGGGAGATAGGGTTGCTGAGGGCTCTGGGTTTCACCAGGAGAGACGTCATGGTCATGTTCCTGACGGAGGCCTTCGTCATGGGACTCATAGGGGGAGGCATAGGTTTGGCAGCGGGGATTATCATGGCTACCATTCTGACCTCTGAACACTTCGGGTTGGGCTTCTCCTTCCTGAAGGGACTACAGGTAGCCCCTGTCTTCTCGTCGACTTTCCTGCTGGAAGCAATAGGGATAGCTGTGGTCCTGAGCTTAGTAGCAGCGTTGGCACCGTCGTACCGAGCGTCGAAGCAAGAACCGTCGATTGCGTTGAGGCACGACTAGGCCTTGGGGAGAGGAGTACCTCACACCCCCTTCGCTACCCTCTCCCTGTTTCTACCTTTAACCAAGTTTATTAAGTTTTAATAATTTTTGAAAGAAAGAATTATAAGTTAAAACTCATATTTCTCTATATGGACAAGAATTGGTACGAGTTGCCTCAAGAGGTCAGGTTCGGAATAAGGTACCTCTCAGCGCATTTTTACCCCCAGAGGTACATGAGCAGATGGGAAGTTCTGAGACCGCTGAGCTTGAAGGCGTCAGAGAGAGTAAAGGGGTACTCCCCGCAACAAGTACAGGAGGAGATAGACCACTTCAACTTCTTCGAGTCCTACTTCAAGGAGGAACCTCTCAGTGAAATAGAGCTCCCCCAGTCTTACATCAAGTTCTTCGACGAGCTGGTAGAAGACTTCAAGAGCGGGGACTTGTGCAGGATAGTCACAAGGTTCCACATGGTGACCGAAGGCATCCTAGCCACTACGGGGCTGGACGTCCTCAGGAGGGCGGGTGAGAAGTACTCGCTTCAGTCTTTCCTGGCTGGAATAAGGCACATTATTGAGGACGAGGCGAGACATATAAACTTCGGGATCACCCTGGTGGGCTCCCCTGAATACGCCGTGAAGAGGATAGAGTCTATTTATCCGGACGCGAGGAAGATAGTAGAGGATGGAAGGGATAAACTGAACCCCTTGGTTCCGTTCGACGAGATCTTGAACGAGATGGATGAGCTCAAGAGGGGTAGAGTGTACAGGTTGCTCAATAAAGCCTGAGTTTCTCGGAAGTTTTTATCTTCATAGGGGGGTTCAAAGGGGGCGGAAGTCCCCTCCCGTCAGGGAGGGGATGGATAGCCCCCTCATATTTAAATATCGGCCCTTCAAAAATCTCCTAATGCCTGACGTAGGATTCAGGTTTCGAGCTTACACAAATTCGCAAACGTTGAGGGCGTTAAAGGCCCAGTTGAGGGTGGCGTGTGAGGTGTAAAACACCCTGCGTTGGGCAGACTCCTATTTCTACCAAAGAGATGGGAAAGGTCTGAATCAAACCCAGTTGAGGCAACTCGCCTTGGACCTGAGGAAGCAGGACGGGGAGTATCAACAAATGCACTCTCATGCTCAGAACGTTGCGGATCGCTTCTACGAGGCTAGGGAGAGGTTCTTCAAGGGACTATCCAGGTTCCCCAAGGAGAGGAAGCCCCACAGATGGTACTCCCTGGTCTATCAGAGCGGATGGAAGGTGTTGAGTTCAAGGGAAATAAGGGGGAAGAGCAGGGAGGCGAGGGAGGGCCACCCCAAGAAGTTGGTGAAGCTGAGCCTCTCCCACGTGGGAGTCTTCAAGGTCCTCGTGCACAGGGACTTCCCCCTCGATAAGGTAAAGAGGGTGGTCGTGAAGTTGACCCCTCCGAGAGGGTCTACATCTCCTTCGCGGTAGATTACGAGTTCCCCAAGCTACCTAAGGTTAACAAGGTCATGGCACTGGACGTGGGCATCGAGACCCTCATCATGACGTCCGATGGGGAGTACTTCCCCCAACGTGAAGCCTTACGAGAATGCCTTGTGGAAGGTGAGGCACCTACACCGAATCCTGTCCGGGAAGCAGTTCCTATCCAAGAACTGGTTCAAGGCGAAGGTCAAGTTAGCCGAGGCATACGAACACCTCAGGAACCTGAGGAAAGACACATCTACATGAGGCTGGGCAAACACTTCGCAAGGAACTACGCCCTCGTGATGGAGGACATACAAGTCAAGGAGCTCGTGGACAAGTCCCCCAGGAAGTTGAGGCTCAGGCTCCACGACGTCGCCTTCCGCGAGCTTAAGACGGTCTTGAAGTACCAGATGGAGAAGCACGGTAAGGCACTCCTCCTTGTGGACCCACCCTACACGTCCAAAACCTGCGCCAAATGCGGTTACGTGAGGGAAGACCTAACCTTGACAGAGTGTTCTCCTGTCCACGATGCGGTTGGGTGACTGACCGTGATTACAACGCCTCCCTGAACATCTTGCGTAGATCGGGGTCGGTGCGACCCTTAGATGTGGAGTTCCGCCCTCTACCGGTATCGGTACTGGCAAGGTGGAGCCGTGAATCAGGAAGCCCCGTCCGTAAGGGCGGGGTGAGTTCACGAATGATAGGCCAATTTTTAATTATCGTCCTCTTTACTTTTCCTCTCTTTCTTTCACGGTAAACATAGAGAGAAATCTTCTCCTATTAACGAGAAAAAGACGTGTCTTGAAGTGTTTAAGGTACATAAAATGAAGTTCAGGAAATCGAACAGAAAAAATAGCGTCATTCATGGACTTTCTTTGGGGTCAGTATCTCCATCTCAGCTAAGCTCGCCTTCATTATCTCATTCAATTTGTCCGCAAAGCTAGCAGGTCCTTTGACTACCTTGGGGACTAACCACGGCATTGCCTTTCCCAGGAAGCCGACCTTGGCTTCCATTCTGTTCAGGATTGTCACGTTCGTGGTGTCTCCCCTTCCCATCAACCTGAATGAGATCCTGTATTGGGCTGGGTTCCCATTAACTTTCACTAAGTAAGTGAGGAGCTGACCGTCGAAGAGAGGTCCCTTAACTCTCCCGAAGCTTATCCTATCACCTGCGTCGTTCCTCACGATCACGGTCTTGATTACGTCTTCCCCTTCTTTCCTGACTATCGACACTTTACCGCTAGCGGTGAAAAGCAAGTTAGGATTGCTTATTACTTTAGATACGGAGTCCCTGCTCAAGTTGAGGTCTACTCTATCTGAAAAGGTGAGGAAGTGTAAGTCGTTGGACTTCACGTGCTTGAAGAAGTCCTCCTTTCTATTGAAATCTGTATCACAACATCTATATGCCATATCAAAAAAAGGAAACCTAGCTTTTTTAGATTTCTTCGGAAATAGATTTATATAGATATTTCGTTACGGGCTATTCTTAGTTTAATATGTAAAAGTATGAGAGAATTTTGGATAGACTTTGTCTTGAATATGGAGCTCTAAATATTTTCTAAATTCTTCAAGAATAAACATAACAACTCAAACATGAAGATGTTCTTGACTTAATTTTTTCAAACTTTCTAAGGATTAATACAAACTTGTTTCTTGTAAAAAGTCCCTAAGAAAGTTACTCTGAATTCGGTAGTGAAGTCGCATCATCAACCTTTTATTGAGGGCATTTACATGGAAAATAACATGTTTTAAAATACATATTTCGTTATCCTTTCACTGCCAAATTTTTGATTTCTCTTTACTATCTGAAATAAATAATGTAATGGGTATATATACAATTAGAGTAGATTCCTACCCTTTGTTTATGGTGGAGAGAAACAGCTCTCGGTAACATTAGTCTGACGATTAGACTAGAACCCTAGCTTGGGCTCCTGGACTGAAGACTTCATAATGGTCCTATCTAGACGCCTTAGCTTCCTCCTGCTCTTTCTTCTCTCTTTTTTTGAAGAAATAGTAGTAAAGGACAGGATCCAGGAGCGAGACTATCCCTGCCCCGAAGAAGTCTAGCAAGTATAGCCCTTGTGCTATCACTAGAGAACCCAGGCTGCTTCCGACTCCGTACGGTAGCCTCCTGAAAAGTCCGGAGATGCTAGCTCCCCTGGACCTCTCCTTCTCATCGTAGAGATCCATGGTCATGTTCTGTCTCATCGGAAGGGCAGCTTGGTAGAGCGCGGTCCTGACCACGTATATAAGGGCCACGTAAAGGAATGACGGAAACAGGGGAATTGCAATCAGGAGGGCCGACCCAAGTCCCCTGAGGACCACGATCCCATTCAACGACCCTAATGCGCTCTCTATCCTGTAAGAGAAGAAGGTCACAAACGCGATGGCAGCGTAGGACACATCGTAGGCCTCGGAGACCATCAGGTCGGACGCCCCTAAGTGTTTCATGTATAACGGTATGAAGGGGATGACCAGCCCGAGCCCCAGGCTACCTGCTCCTCCGGCGAATGAGACCTTGAGTATTGTCGTCAAAGACCTCCTCGGGATCACCTTCTTTTCCTCCTTCATCTCCTTGGCTTTCTCGCGCTTCTCCCTGATCAGGAGGACGAGTACTGTGCTGACCAGATCCAATATCAAGGACAGGGCGAAGAGGACCACGAAGTAGTCCCTGACGAAGGATATGACTGCTGATGAGAGGACGCTCCCGGCAACTCCAGTGATGGTGGAAGCGACCATCATGAAGGAGTATACCTTAGTCCTGATGGAGCCTGAGGACCTCTCAGCTATCATTGAGGAAGTCAGAGGAGCCACTGGGCCTCCCCCTGCTCCACCTCCGCCACCACCCATGGTTATGCCGAATAGGGAGGACAGGAAAACTAATGAAGGTAAGCCAGACACGAGGAGGGCGTAAGCCACTACGGGTAGGCCTGACATGAGGACGAGGGTATACTTCTTGCTCCATAGGTCGCCTAGGAAACCGCTCACGATCACCAATACGCTGCTGCTGAGAGTTGTAAGCAAAACGTAAATTCCTATTTCAGCATAGGAGAACTTGAGCGACCTCAAGTATATTGGGAGAAGGAAGGACAAGTAGCTCATCCCGAAAGTACGCAAGGCTCTAGTTATCAATAGAACGTTTAGGTCTCTATCCATTAGTTTAAACATTTAATATTTTAGTTTTAAGTTTTCCTTAAGCCACGCTTCACCTACACGTGGTGGGAAAGAGACACACCCACACCGCAGAGAGCTACAACTCCTACTCAAGTCCCACTTGTCCAGACTGGCTAGGGACAGAAGCGGTCAACAGGAGCAGGAGGACGCAGGCTACAGCCTAACCCTGCTTAACGTCGTGTAAACCCCGTCTGTCCTCACATGAGGATACCCCCTTGAACCAAGCCTACCTTAGGGAGCGTAGTATATCAGAGATACCTTCATATAATTTTATAGATACATCTCGAATAAGATGACTGCATGAGGATACTCCCCCTTAATATTACCTCCTGCCTCTCCTCAATATCTTCCTTCGGTTCACGATTAATTTTCTAGTCTTATCTTACAGAAACAAATAGAAATCGTATGTATCGCTGGATCGCCAGGAACGTAGGGAATAAGCTTATAATTCTATGCGGTAAAACAACTCTTGTGTCTACGGTTTATAGTATACGAATCCCAAAGAGATTAAAGGAGTTGATGGCATCTGTAGACATTGATTGGCAAAAGGAGATAAGCGGATTCATAGAGGAGAGGGCCAGGAAGGTGCTAATGAACAAATACCTCGAGGAGAGTAGGGAGCAGTTAGATAAGATGAAGAATATCGACAACGCAGAGCTAATAAGAGAGGATAGGGAAAGTTGATACTTGACTCCTCGGCTATTGCTTCGCTCTTTTTTAGAGACGACTTTACGGAAAGGGTTACAAAGATAGTGGAAAGAGTAGACGAAGAGCTTATTACGCTTGATTTTTCCTTGGCGGAAATTTCGAACGTAGCATGGAAAAGGATAATCATATTCAATGAGGACAAGGCTGTTATATTGAAACAGTTACGGAACACCCTAAACTTCATCAAGACTCTGTGTAGTATAGTAAGGATTGAAGACATCATAGATGGAGCAATTAACTTAGCCGTTGATCAAAGGGTACCGTTTTACGACTCTGCCTTTCTTTATTTGGCGTCTGAAAGAAACACGACGTTACTTACGACCGACAAGAAACTCTATAGTCTCGCCAACGCTGATTTGAAGAAGCATATACGTCTTCCCTAGATTTTCCCCTCTATCTCACGTGTCAGTTAAGATCAGCTGACCTTTTTCTTACCATCAAGAATAAGAACGAGACCAAGATCACGACTATAGGGATCAAGAGTAAATAGTTAAACGTCACTACTGCCTTCTCGTAAATCGGAGAGTCCACCTTCACTTCCCCTCCGTTAGACACTTGGTACGTTCCTACCCACTTCACGGTGTCGTAGAACGGTGCGTTGTACTCTAGCCTCAACGAGTTGTGGTCGGGTATGTAACGAGTGACTGTACCGTTGGGGTATTGAATTGATACCTTAAACTCCTTCTCGTATACCGGGGTTATGGAGTGGTTGAGAGCTATAGGCTCACTTGATAGGACGTAGAGGACGTCAGTATCGTTTATGATGGACGGGATGTTAATAGGCTTACCGTAGTCCGCCCACATCGTCTCAGTTCCGTTAGGCAGGGTCACTGTGACGAAGTACTGCAACACGTACGCAGGGGTCACGTTCATGGGCGAGCTGACAAACACCGACGAGTTAGTGTACCACCTCACCGACGAGTTCACGTAAATCATTGGGAACCTCACCAACGTCCCGTTGTCCACCCACTTTGTCAACGTACCGTTAGGGAGGGTTTCGTTCAACAAGTACTGCAACACGTACTGAGGAGAGGAGTTAATAGGCTTCTCAATTGTCACACAAAGGATCGACGTTACATATCTGACCCCTTGTTTGACGTTAATCACGTGGGGTAAAGCTATCTTGGTTCCATTGTCGTACCACCCCTTTATTGTCCCGTTAGGCAGGGTCACTGTGACGAAGTACTGCAACACGTACGCAGGGGTCACGTTCATGGGCGAGCTGACAAACACCGACGAGTTAGTGTACCACCTCACCGACGAGTTCACGTAAATCATTGGGAACCTCACCAACGTCCCGTTGTCCACCCACTTTGTCAACGTACCGTTAGGGAGGGTTTCGTTCAACAAGTACTGCAACACGTACGCAGGGGTCACGTTCATGGGCGAGTTCACTACCACGGACGAGTTAGTGTACCACCTCACCGACGAGTTCACGTAAATCATTGGGAACTTGATCGTCGAGTGGTCATCGTACCACCCCTTTATTGTCCCGTTAGGTAGCTTCAGCGTGACGAAGTACTGCAACACGTACGCAGGGGTCACGTTCATGGGCGAGTTCACTACCACGGACGAGTTAGTGTACCACCTCACCGACGAGTTCACGTAAATCATTGGGAACCTCACCAACGTCCCGTTATCTACCCATTGAGTCACGTTCCCGGTAGGGAGTGTAGCTCTAACCAGGAACTGCAACAAGTAAGGAGGACTAAGGTTCTCTGGGGCTTTCACCACGTACCAGTCTGTCCCGTTGATCACGTACCTCTCCTCTCCCTCATCTATGACCTTGGGGAAGGTTATGTTCTCTCCCGAGTTAACCCACTCCAGCGAAGTCCCGTTAGGGAGAGTCTCCTTCACTAGGTACTGTACCTTCAGGTTGATCTCCACGAACAAGGGCGAGATCACCGTGACGTTACTGACGTTCGAGCTCACGACTTCCCTCTCCCCTATGCTCACGTTAAATACCCTGTCCACGCTGAAAGATGTCCCCTGTCTCAGGAACCCCGACTTGAAGTACGTCAGGTTACCGTCAATGAACACGTAAGTCCCCTGGGACAAGTTGACGTAGTAAAGGTAATAGTAATTCAGGGTAGCTTCCCCCGACTCGACAGTGAATGACGAACCTGACACGTTGGCTTCCTCCTCACCTAGGTTCACCAGCTGAGGGAAAACCTCCACCTCGTCCCCCGCGTTGTACCATCCCGTGTCGAGCGTACCGTTCACCCCGTTCACAGAACCCTTTACAGGGAATGGGAAATTCACGTAGTACTGCTTCACGTACTCCGCGGTCACGTTGTAGATCCCGCCTGAAGTAATGCTGACCTCTTCCTCCTTCTCGTTATTCACCAAGCTGTAAGAGTACACTAACCTCTCGTCTGTAGAAACGTTCACCTGAGGGAAGGTTATGGTGACCGGCACGGAGAAGTTATACGTGGAGTTGGACTTGTACTCGACACCGTTAGCTATGAAATACCCAGAGGGAGAGGTGACCGTCACTTCCGCTGGTTTGCCTACAGAGAAAGGATAGGAGTACGAGTACACCTCCTGTCCAGCCACCAGTAGGTTCACTGTCAGTGTGTACTGCCCAGGAGGTAGGGAAGACGTGTTTAGGCTTCCTCCGTCAGTCAGCGAGATGCACTCGTCCTCAGGTCCCACCAGCTTCCCTAACCATTCAGCGCCATCAGGTAGAACGTTAATCTGAAGAGTGTCCTTCTCCTTCTCTACATGAGCTTGAGCTGTCCAAAGAGGGGAACAAGTAATCCCCCCATAGGTCTGTTGTACTATCATCTGGGAGTTGTCCCACGTCTCGGATATCCCAGTAGCGCTCTCTCCCGTGTCGTGGGAGATAGGTGATCCCCCCGTCAAGACGTAGAAGGTCCCGTCGTGGCGGTACCACGCCGTCATAGTCGCACTCCAAGCGTTGACAGAGAGGGAAGACCCACCCCCTCCTCCTCCGACTACCCATTCAATGTCGTCGGGGTAGATGGAGGGGAGTCCCACGCCGAAGAACGAATACCCTCCCACGGGGATGACCACCGTATCGTATTGGAAAGATGTAGAGAACGTTGAGTTGGAGAAGGAGAAGAACATCTCTACCGCCGGGTGACCTCCCTGTGTAATGGCTACCATCTCAGCTGTCACCGTGAAGGGGGCCCGTGTGACGAAGCGGGTGGGGTAAGCGTACTCGTAGAAAGTACCGTTGTCAATCCCTTTACCAGTCACGCCTTGAAGGCCTGCATGGTATATGGTGAAGTTCCAGAGGTTGTCCACCGCAACTACGACGTAAGCCGAACCGGAGGACTTGACCAGCGCAACGTCCTGGGCCCAGTAAACCTGATGACCAGTGAAGAGCTGCGCGTTCAACTGTACCGAGAAAGACGGGGAGTTTACCGGAGGGCCTGAGAAGAACTGACCCCCATAGAAGGTGAACTCGCCTTTCACGGCGCGAGTGGTGAAGGAGTACGTCCTCTCGCCTGAAGGAGTACACACTACTCCGTTGTCGGAAATCCCCACCGCAGGGTCGGAACCGAAGTTGTATGTCCCTTGCGAGGCGGAAACGTAGATGACTGTAACTAGAGGAGGCAGGAAAAATAGGAAGAATAAGAGGAGGAGAGCCTTTCTCATAAATGAAAAATGGTTATTGTTCTATATATAAATATTGGTTTTTCACATGCGTTATGGACTACTTCGAATCTTATCAGGTACACTCGAAACTTTCTTTCAACTAAAGTTTTGATTTAGGACTTAATGCGAATAGCTTTTATCGGAAAATCCTTGCAGAGTTACGTGATCTTAAAAATAATTCAATAGTGACGTGATATGGATTAAATAATATCTATAGGTTTTAAGATCTCCTCACTGTAAATAGATAAAATTTGTTTCATGACTCTACAAGATGAAAACATTTAGGCCTCAGGATTCCCGTAAACTGCTATGCGAATTGTTCTTCCTTTGAAAAAGGTCAATTCATTCATTCTTAGGACATGAATACGTTCCTAATCACTGGATCTGTCAACTCTTACTTTCCTCTTTCGCTCCTATTGACTACCCCCTCTTCTCTAGAGTCCTCAAATGTCTCCTGAGTTCAGCGTCGTGTATTACCATCTTCTCTTTTTCTTCAATGTAACGCTTTATCTCGCTCCACCTTTCATATCCCCTAGCGATCGCCTCGATTACATACACGTACTCTTTTGAGAAGTGGCTCAACTCATCAACCGTGGTCTTCATCGCTAGCTCTAGAATATCGTCCACTATGGACCTCTTAACTTCCTTCACCTTGAAACACCTGTGGCCGAACTCCGTGAGCCACCCCACTATACCGTCGAGCTTCTCCGTAGCGTACTTCAACACTTCCTCCTGTACCTCCATGTCCACTTGCTGGAAACCCTTCTCCAGGAAATCAAGGGACTTCTTAGAGTCGAACTTGTTCACTCTGACCTCCTCTAGGTGCCTCCCGTAAAGGGGAGAGGATTGGTCATCAACCCTCAGGAAATCGTACAATAACCCTATCTCAGACCCCGTCAAGTCAAAAGCAGGGTAATGCGAAAGTCCTATTTCATGTTGATGACTAAATCCTGGCCGTCCGAGAGGTGCAACTCCAATGAAGGTAGAGTGACGTTTTGGTCTATCATTATCGTCAAGTTGTTCACTCCAGAGGGTATGCTGTCCCCGTAAAACCTTCCGTCCGCGAATATGTATATATAATTAAAAGGAATAGTGTTACCGTTGTTTTCAGCGTAACATACTGCCTCAGGCTTGCCGGGGTTGTCTATGGTCAAGTTCACGTAATACATGGAGACGTTCTCGCCGATCTTCTTCTCCAGTTGGAGGTAACCGTGTCCCAAGACTCCGTTGGTCGGCTCCACGCTCGGGGCAGGGTGATAAGAGAGAATAGCTAAAGGTACAAGTGCTACGATCAGGACTACCACGGGGATGAGAAAATAGATTTTCTTCATACAACATTTTATACTTAAAAAATTTTAAAAACTAATCATTGAGAGATGGTTGAAGGTCTAGTCTGTTGCGTTCAAGCTAGGTATGAAGAGAGGGAAAACGGAGGGACACGTGAGACTAGAGCGGTCTTAACAACTTTCATCTCCTCTCCATTCTCTGTTTCATCACTCCGCTCAATTCCTCATTTTTTAACCTAAACATGTCATACACCTACACATGGAAATTCACATAGGCACCTCGGGGTGGCTCTACCCTTGGAACCCGAAGAAGTCCCTGAGGTGGTACGTCGACTCAGGCTTCGACGCAGTTGAAGTGAACTCGACCTTCTATCGTTTTCCCTCGGAGGGGCAGGTGAAGAAGTGGAAGGAGTACAAGTTATTGTGGTCGGTGAAAGTGAACAGGTTGATAACACACGTCAAGAGGCTGACAGACCTAGAGTCATGGAGGAAGTTCAGGGAGGTTGTAGACCCTTTAAACCCGGATTTCTACCTCTTCCAGATGCCTCCTTCTTTCAAGTTCAGCGAAGAGAACTTGGAGAGAGTGGAAACGTTCCAGGACGAGGTGGGCGAGAAGATGGCGATAGAGTTCAGGGATCTGGAGTGGTACAGGAGGGAGCTATCCCTTCACGTTACTGTAGTCTCAGTGGACTCCCCCATGGGGGTCTTCCTGGTGAAGACATCGTCAACTGTATATCTCAGGATGCACGGAAGGAGTAAGCAGTGGTACGCTTACTCTTACAACGAGGAGGAGATGAGGGAAGACCTCACCAGGATAGCAGGGCTTTCTCCCCAGAGGGCGGTCGTGTTCTTCAACAACTACAACATGTTCCAGAACTCCTTAACCATGAGAGAGATAGCGTCAGACTTTTCAGGGAACGGTTAGGCTAGTATTCCCAGAAAATATCCTATGACTCTAGTCCCTGGTTAATAACTTACCAGAAACATTAGCGAGGTGACTCAATCATGAAATCTCGGAGATAGAAGGCTTTCTTAGTTGAATTAAAGAATTGTGTGAAGAGTTTTTTGTATTCATGCATAGCCTCTTTATTTTTTATGTATACACACTTTAGCTGTAAGTTTCTGCTTTCCATGTCACTCTAATTATCAGTGTTCAAGCGGGGGTCATCCTTTTAATTAAACGTTTAATTTAGAATTAAACTCGGGTTAGGAAGACTTGATCTAAAGAAATTGAAATGTCTCACAACGCAGTGAGTCCGCCTATTAGTGCCAGATTTCTATTGTTATCTATCCGACTTCATACTTCGATAGGCTCACGACCTTTTTGGCTACATGCACATTTATATATCCATTTTCTGTTTTTTCCCTTTTTTCTAAAAAAGAGAAGTATGTATATATGTACTTGCATGTTCTTTCCTGCCTTTCTAACTATACACTACCTCTTAACCGGGAGAATTTTAAAAGCGGTCTCCCTTCCTATATCATGGAGCTTAGTCTTTTCAGCAACACGCGTTTCACTCTAGGAGAGGGCCCAGTTTACGACATAGGCATGAACTCCCTTTTCTGGGTCGATATTCTAGGGATGAAGGTAATGAGGAGGGACTTGGAGACCGGTCTTGAGACGTCTATGACTCTCCCCGGTCCAGTGTCATCTCTGTGCGTCGTAGACAACGAGACGCTCGCAATTACCGTGAGGCACTCTTTCTCCTTGCTTAACCTCAGGGACGGTTCCCTGAAGGAGATCGGAAGGGTAGAGGAAAAAGAGGACAATAGGTTCAACGACGGTAAGTGCGACAAGTTAGGGAGGTACTGGGCAGGGACGATGGACATGAAGGAGAGGGACCCTACCGGTTCCCTGTACAAGTTCGTCAAGTCCCCCGTGAAGGTCCTGAACAACCTCACCATATCTAACGGGCTTGGATGGGATCCAGACGACGGGACTATGTACTTGATAGACACGCTGAGGAGGAAAGTTTTCGCCTTCGACTTCGACCTGAGCAAGGGAGAGATATACAACATGAGGGTAGCTGTGGACTTCGGCCACGAGCCGGGCAGCCCTGACGGAATGACCGTGGATGAGGAGGGTTTCCTGTGGGTAGCCCACTGGGGAGGAGGTAAAGTCAGCAGGTGGTCTCCAAGGGGGGAGAAGAAGGGGGAGGTCAAAGTCCAAGCCTCGAGAGTGACGTCGGTTACCTTCGGCGGGGAGGAAATGGACGAGGTCTTCATAACCACAGCGAAGGGGGAAGAGCAGTTAAGCGG
Source organism: Sulfuracidifex tepidarius (assembly GCF_008326425.1). NCBI lineage: Archaea > Thermoproteati > Thermoproteota > Thermoprotei > Sulfolobales > Sulfolobaceae > Sulfuracidifex > Sulfuracidifex tepidarius. The sequence goes on along the minus strand of NZ_AP018929.1, from coordinate 727,614 downwards.
TTACACGTTCACGGGGAAGGCAGAAGTCTCAGGCGTCCCCAGTTATAGGTTCAGGTTGTGGTGAGGGCTGAAAGGAGTTCCTCACGCCTTTCTCTTATAGACCGCTACAGCGAACACTTCAAGCGTTCCAAGAGAGTAAGGAAATAGTCTGGAGACCGCAGTGAGGTTATCACTACATCTTCACGTGGAAGAGATAGCAAAGAAGAGAAGTGCTCTTCCTACGCGACGCTTAGTTCAACTTCGAAACCTCCTTCTCGGTTGCTCTTTGGCGTATTTTATCTTAATGGGGGTTGAAAGGGGGCGGAAGACCCCTTCCGTCAGGGAGGGGATGGATAGCCCCTTTATAAAGTTTAAATATGAAAAAATTCGCGTCTATATTAATGACAGTGATCGACGGAGTAAGCGTCACCGAGACGCCTTGGTTAAAGCGAGGGTCGATGTGGTACGCTTCTGCTCCAATCATTAGTACTCCGGGCACGTGAGATGTTCGTAAGATCGGGGTTGGAACGACCCTTAGGGCCTGTGGAGCTCCGCCCTCTACCGGTGCTTCGGTACTGACAAGGTGGAGCCGTGAATCAGGAAGCCCCGTCCGTAAGGGCTGGGTGAGTTCACTCATAGCTCTTTCTACTACCTCAACAAGCTCGATGAGCTTCCCTTGAATAGAGGGTAGAGAACCCTGACTGTAAGGCTTTTCTTACATATAGATTCTATATATAAATAAAAAACTAACTCACTTTTTTTATTTTTATATATATGTAAATATACTTATAAAATAAAGATAAAAATAAATCTAATCTCAAACTATTCGTTGTTTAACACATCCTCAAATAAGGTCATCATAACGCCGGGAGTTATTGTCAGACTGCTCCCTCCTGTTACAGCTATTCGAATGGAATCATAACCGTTAACTGCACACAATGTAGCTTTGTCCTCACCCTCTTGACTAGTGCTATAAATAACTCCACTATAGTTGTACCCCTTATAAGACCATGCCCATACAGTGTTACCGTCGTGAGAGTAACTCGATTCGGTTACGCTCATGGTGAAAGAGTTAGAGTTGGATGTCTCGAGAGAGACGGTAATTTCGGTCTGGTTTTGGGAATTTGAATTATATAGACACTCATAGTAAATTAAGTCAGAAATGTTAGGGAGCCCTCCAGAGTGGAGGAATCGACGCTAGGCTCTACCTCTACGAGTTGGTTCCCGCTCAGGTATTGGTAACATATGTTACTCCCCCTTATGGTGAACGATCCCCCGGTAGACTCGTCAACCTCGGATGGTGCAAGTAGGAGGGGTAAATTGGAGTTTGAGTTAATTGTTGGAGGGGCTTGAGAGCTCATCGGCGAACCGGTCTGTGATGTCGAGAGAGAGCTGTGACTCGTAGAACTCGTAGAATTTTAAGCACTCACCCTGTCGTAGATTAAGAAAAGTCCCGTCGCCGCAGCTATGACAGCAATGACGATGATTACGACTACGAGAGTTGATATCGCCTTCATTTTCTTTTCGTTTCGCATTCTGTCTTGTCATTACAGCCCAGGATTATTAAAGCCTAATTATATATTCTGATCCAAATATGTACTCAGTTCCTTTACGAATTACTTCAATCCTCATTAGGCCTGCATGAAACTTTCTTTTAAGTAAACAGTTATAAATGCGAACTAAACGACTTAGCATCTAAAGGAATTGGAGTATACTCATAAATCAAAATTCAATTATATAGTTGATTCAAGCCTTATCCTCCCACATAGGGAGCCTCAGCTCATCACACAAGGTCAAGTCTGTCTATCTTAAGGAGATAGAGTCTCCGCGTACAGAGGAGGGAGCTCCAGTTCAAGTCCGAGAGCATCACGTCTGGTGCAAAGTGATAGCCATTTAGATGGAACTCTTTCAGAATTTATGAGAATATGAAGAAGATAAAGAAGAGTGAGATAAATAGAGAGAGGGAAAGGACGTACAGAGACGGCAAAGGTAAGGCCTGAACATTCCCTCCTGCATCGAAACTAGCCACGCTATCTCTTAAATGCGACTTAACATGCTGCTTTTGTTAGTTAGTTAGGCGAATTAACTTTTAAAATGGACAAGAGTGCCTAACTTATGAGCACGAAAATACTTGTCCTGTTCTACGGGTATGGGTCGATAGTCGAGTTAGCTAAGGAAATAGCAAAAGGAGCAGGAGAGGAGGGAGCCGAGACCAGGCTGAGGAAGGTAAGGGAGACCTTGTACCCTGAGCTGATTGAGAAGTTCCACGTTCCAGTAGAGAACACCAATGACATACCTGAGGTGAGTTACGATGACCTCAGGTGGGCTGACGGCCTAGCCATCGGATCCCCAACTAGGTACGGAAACATGGCGGGAGGGATGAAGACTTTCCTCGATACTACAGCTCCCCTGTGGAGCGCGGGAGAGCTTTACGGTAAGCCTGTAACGTTCTTCACAGAGTCTTCAACTATTCACGGTGGACATGAGACTACTATCTTGACCATGTCCACTTATGCCTTCCACTTCGGAATGGTTATAGTGCCCTTAGGCTATGCAATCCCTGAGATCTCCTCCACGACTACCGGAGGTAGCCCTTACGGCTCTTCTCACTTAGGCTCAAAGAAGGGATTGGACGAGAACGAAGTGAAGATTGCTAGGTTCCAAGGGAAGAGAATAGCTCAAGTTGCTAAGAAGCTCTCTGGATCTTAAGTAAGTCTCTTTTTATCTTACAAACAGTAAAGCCCCTCTCATATTTTTCATAAAGTTCAAGTAATTTAGGCTTCTCATCATGACTTGGACTTAGGATAACTTGGAATCCACGCCTGCTTATATTATTCTCGCCCAGACTATAAAGGGCAGGGTGGAAGTTGCCTGATAATTCCTTTCGAGCTCATAATTAAGAACTGAACCTATGCCTTGGCTTTTAAGGTCTGACGAAGTATAAGGTAAAGAAATTATGAGATCAAGTATATCACGTTTTGGTGATAGTTGACGTTTTAGGTTCGAATCTAGTACAGTGAATATATATATAGAGTCCTCAACCATTATTGATCTTATCAGACGTTGTTAGGGCGTTTTAGTCGATGATGAAAACCTTCAAGCTAAGTTTAAATCTATAAGAGAGAGATTAAAACCATGTTAAAGGAAAGTTACGATGTGATAACTGGGAAGAGCGTTTACATAGACGATTTACACTTCGACGATGAAGTATACTTGTACGTTGTAAGATCGAACTACGCCAGAGCTAAGATCAAGAGAGTGACTTCCCCTTCCCGCTCGTTGCTGTTCATGACAGGAAAGGAGTTCCACGCTGAGATGCCTGCAGTCTCTTTCCCTGAGAGTAGAATAGCCAGAATGCCAGTACTGCCAGAGGAGGACGTGAACTTCTTCGGTCAACCCGTCGCAGCATTAGTGACAGAGGAGAGGTACGACATAGAAGACTTAGCTGATGAAGTTAACGTAGACTACGAGCCCATGACCCCGATAACCAGGATCAGTGAGTCATTAAAGGACGAGGAGATAATCCACCCAAACCTTCACACGAACGTATCCACTGACTCTCAAGTTGAAGGAGGTAACTTGAGCCTGAAAGAGAAGGCAGATGTTTACGTAGAGAGGGAAATAGAGCAGGGGAGAGTAATCTCCAACCCTATGGAGCCTAAAGGCGTAATAGCTTTGTTCAGGGGAGGGTCTCTGACCTTGTACGGCTCCCTGCAAGCTCCATTCAGGGTTAGAAACGACATCCATGAAGTTCTCGGCCTGAGCCCTGAGAAGATCAACGTCATTGCACCCAAGAATGTCGGAGGAGGTTTCGGGAACAAGGTACCTGGTTACCCCGAGTACGTGTTAGCTTCCTTGGCTGCGATGAAACTCAACAAGCCAGTGAAGTGGATAGAGACGAGGAGGGAACACTTGACCAACCCCACGCAGGGAAGAGGAGTTCACGGGAAAGTGAGGCTTTACGCAGATAAGACAGGTAGAGCCTTGGGGGTTGAGGGAGAGGTTATTGTAGACTTGGGCGCGTATAACTACACTATCAACGCCATTACCCCTACCTTCATCGCTAGGCTATTGACGGGGCCTTATAAGATGGAGTTCGTCTCCGTGAGGGCACGTGGAGTCTTCACTAATCTACCACCTACCGGGCCTTACAGGGGAGCCGGGAGGCCTGAGGCCACCCTGTTTCACGAGACCTTGATGGAAGACCTCGCTAAAGAACTGAAGATGGATCCCGTCGACCTGAGGGAGAAGAACCTGATCGACGGAGAGTATGTAACTCCCTCGGGTTTGAGGATAGATAACGGAGGATATAGGGAGGTGTTCAACAAGGCGAAGGAAATTTACAGGAGCATAAAGGAGAGGGGCAAGTCGTTGATCGTGTTTGCAGAACAGGTGAGTATACCACCAGGGGAATCAGCGAGGGTCACCGTAGGTAACGGTAAGGTCAAGGTGATAGTGCCCAGCGGACCCCACGGTCAAGCCCATCGCTCTACCTTCGCGAAAATAGCGTCCCAAGTGTTAGGCGTTAGCCAGGACGTAATTGAGGTAATCACTGGGACCACTGAAGGCGTAAAGGAGGGAGTGGGCAGTTTCGGCAGTAGGACTGCGTCAGTCGCAGGGTCAGCAGTGACGGTGGCTAGCAAGTCCGTCCTGGAGAGCCTGAAGTCAAGAGGGGTCACTATTGAGGAAGCGTTGAACTCTCAGGACGAAGTCTCCGTTGAGGTCTTCTTCAAGGGAGACGTGATATTCTCTGCTGGTGCTCATGTTGCAGTGGTGGGTCTAGATGGTTATTTCCCTAGAGTTAAGGAGTACTATGCCTTCGATGACGTCGGTAAGGCATTCATTGAGGAGGAAGTTGAAGGTCAGATCATAGGCGGAGTACTTCAGGGGGTGTCTCAAGTCCTATGGGAGGAAGCTAAGTACGACGAGAACGGGATGCCTTTGATAGGATCAATAGCAGATGAGGGAGTTCCTAGTGCAGTTGAGGCTTCGTATAAGGTTATCCCAGGGGTTGTGGAATTTCCTTCATCACTCCCTGACGGAGCAAGAGGGGTAGGAGAGGCGGGAACTACGGGTTCAGTAGCTGCGGTGGTGATAGCGTTGGAGAAGCTCTTAGGCAAGAAGGTCACTAAGACCCCTATTGATCCAGACTTCGCTTTAAGTTAACAATCGCATTTTAATACAGATATGCGCACAAATACGTTGTTTTTTTAAAAAACTCCTACAATGCCTTGCAATCGTTCCAATCCCTTTAGAAAACGAGTTAGCCCCACTTGCATTACTCAGACTAAAAGTCAAGGTAGGTATAGGTACACGGATTTAGAGCTCGAAAGGAATTAATGTGCAATTTCAACTTACTTTTCAACCTGAGCTGGTACATGGGACATGTTTAGTGGAAAACTGCTCCAAAGTCTAACTCGTTGAGGTAGTTATACTTTATCAGACTTTAAAGGGCAAGAGGACTTCCTCTCAGCGTCCCACTTTAAGGTATCAAGTTCCATGTAGATCTGAAATAAATCTTGTCCTTTAAGACCTGACGAAGTATAACAAAACTCCTAGCGTCTGTCATGTTCTTGACACCTACTCTATCTTTTCATCGCTTTTCGATAAGAGAGCTTATACAAAGTTCCAGTTCGTCGAGAGAGTACCTTGTATAGGGGAAGGTTTAACTCTTCACTATCACATACTTGCCGGCGAACCTCAATAACTCGTCCTCGTCATTTTCTTCGATGATGTTTAAGTCCAAGATCTCGGATACCTCCTCAGGGAGAGAAAGGTGGACTTTCACCAGGAGGTCTCTGAGGTGAGTTACATCCAGATTCCTGACGATCAGAGCCATGTCCAAGTCGCTACTACCCATGGTCTCCCCCTTCACCACAGAGCCGTACACTACGACCTCCTTTACGTCTGCGAACTTCCTAGCACGATTCAGGACTAAAGAGGCGATCTCCCTCCAGTTCTGCTCTAGGTATCTGATTCTCTCTGCACCGAACACCACTTCTCACCCCAGATCTTTTTCATCAAGTTAATTATCTCCTTGGTCACATTTAAACAGATTTCAGTGTCCTCCTTTCCCAGCCCGTAAGAGAAGTATTGCCCTCTCTGTCTGGCGTTCTCCAACAGAATTAGTTCGCCTCTCCTCTCCTTGACGAAGGCAGATATCTCATCCTTCATTGAGAGCGTAGAGAGGACTGACAGAAGTTTCCTTATCTCGTGAGTCTCGGGAAACGAGTAACCCAGGAAAGCTATCGTAGCTTTGATTGCCAGTTCTGCAGATATTTGAGACATGAGACTTGAGGCATTGTAGAGACCGTGGTTAAGAGCGTCCTCGGACGCCTGAAGGTACTCTATCGACCTTTCACAAAGGGTTTTGTAAAGCTCATGCACTTGATCCATATCCTTTACGAGTTTTTATAGTCTTCACGGCCACAGTTTGATTTTTCAGTTTAATATTTAATACGATTTAAATATTTTACCTGGGTCTGACGAGTTCTGAAATCTCGCTATCATTTCTAGAGCTTTCTATCGTACGTGTGAGGAGTTTCATACATTTGACGTCAGTAGTCCCTTAGAGCCCATGTGATGTATCAAGGGTACATAATGAAGACATGACCTGATCCACTTGGTTTGAGAACTCTCCATACTTTTCGGCTTTCCTTGAACACGTAAAGCTATATCATAAAATAACTAAAGAGAAATCTTTATTTAAAAAATCTCTTAAAAGAAAAGTATTTTTAAATATAAAACTAAATAGGAAAACTATATATTCCTTATTCTCTCTCAGACTATAAAGGGCAAGATGGGATTACCTAATAATTCCTTTCGAGCCCATAATTAAGAACCGACTTATGTTTGCCTTGGCTTTTAAGGTCTGACGAAGTATAATAATTTTCACCTCCTTGTATAACTGAGTATTTCCAATAGCCTCAAAAGCTGCTAGTATGAAAGGTCGGTGAATTTCAAGGTAAAGCTCTCAAGACGAAGGAATTATGAACTCTTGTTATTCTAAGCGTTCATTTCAATTACCTTCAAAACGTTAAACGCAGTGATAGAATCGTTGGGAAGCCCTTCTGTTAAGACTATGAATGCTCTTCCGTTTTGCGTGTAACCTAAACCTACATCGAGATTCCCTTCATAGGGATCCGTATAGGTATTTAAGCCCATCATAATTCCCGCTTGACGAGTTATAGATGTGAGTTTCCAGTATCTCTAACAGTTTATCTATATGTGTCCCATCCCCAGAGGTATTGTAATTGAAAGCAATGACTGAAATCCAGGAGGAATAGTCGTGGGTTAGAACCTCTATGTCCACAGGGCGTGAGTCATTAAAGAGGTTTGAGCACTTAAAGTTCGAAGTTAAATTTCTGAAACCCAATCCACTAGGCCCAAGAGATACTAGAGCATCAGTCAGGTTCTTTAGGTGAGCGGGAGAGGAGATAAAGAATTGATAACATTCTCCGTAACTTTGGACGCATTAGACAGACTCCTAACATGATGGGTACCATCCTTGCCGACAACTATCTCACCCATATATTAATGTCTACGGCAATACTTCCCTTTGCCTCAACCTTCTCTTCCTCTCTTTCAAAAACTACTTTAATGAAAGTCTTATCACCCTTGACTACTAGCCTCTCTCATCCTCCAGTCTGAATGTTCCTTCAAGTTCCTAGGATAACCCAAAATTGGTAACTCACCAACACTGGCAATCCTAACAGTCATTCTCTCGAAGTCCACGCTATAGCTCTCTTTAGGAGTTAACCATAGAGTGGGCTTATATACCCTGGAAAACGACCCCTTTTCGGATTATTGTACCATCCCTTGTACGTCGCGAGAGCGTCTCTATAACAGTCCTCAGCAACCTTTGAGGGTAGATTGTATTCCTTCCTTAACTTCTCGTATAACTCCTCGTGGACTTTTCCTAACACTCCCTTCTCTTCTGGATTTCTCGCGTTCTCCTTCAACCAGAATAACGAAAAACGAATTGCCTTCACATAGTTGTTCACGAGGGCTAGGAGGGGTTCAGAGAGAACGATCTTCATTGAAACAGTAGCTCTGATCGCTTTAGCCCTCCTAGCCATTAAGGAAATTTAAAAAGAAAAGAAGTATTTAAATTTCCATCCCCTGGAAGGGCGAGGCTTTCAATCTTTGGTAAAATTATATGAGATAAATTTAATTTAATGATATCGTATGGACTGGGTAAGAATTGGCGTTAACGACTCCATTTATTTGATCTATTTTTACCATAATTACAATTCGCAATGGTAACCTAAATCGCCTAACGAAGAGTTAAACGTCTTTTTATCTCCTTTAAAATCATTTTAATATACTAAATACTAAAAGTCTCTACTCCCCGAGGACGCGAAAGCGAATTTTTATGAAATATCTTGTAGAATAATCTTTAAAATAGTAAGATAAAGAAAATAATTAGAGCTCTTATTCAACGGAGAGTTGATGCATGAATTTCGCAGTGACGGTAACAAGATAAGATCTCAAACCTTACAAGGAAGGGGGATCATAGCACGGTTTGAGCATAAAGACGACATAGAATTTCTCTCTATCTATGATCCAAGGAAATAGTAAAAATTACTTTTTATATTGGATATCTATTTCTTTGTAATCAAGTTAGGATGATTACAATATTTAGCTCAAATGCATAATATCTATGATATCTAATTAAATACTAATTAAAGATAACTTATTATAAGAGAAAAAATTAAGTAAAAGTTAAATCTATGCTATCTTAAATACATGAAAGACCTGTGTTAAGTAGGTTATCTTGTCAGCAGATAAAATTAGGGTTCTCTATGCTGGAATAGTGCTGGGACCTTGGGGTGGGGAGAACCGGTAGTTGCTAGGCAAACTATTGAGGCTCTATCTAGAGATCCTAAGTTCGCCGTCTTCAAGGAGTATTATAAGCCAAGGATAAAGCCCATTTTTGACTTCCTCATATCTGAGTACAGGAGAACCATAGGCACATCCGACTCGTTCAAGCTGGCAGAATCTTTTTACTTGTCTAAAATTAGGGAACATTCGCCAGATGTAATCATAACACAGTACGACTACGATCTATCCTCAGTGAGTGCTGCCACAAAGGCTGGTAAGAGAGCCATCGTATATGTCCACGCATGGTGGACAGTATGTCCTAACAACACGAGGATGCACAATGGAGAAGTATGTGAGGGATTTCCAGGTCAGGATTGTAAGTCCTGCATTATCTCCTCACTTCGGGGAGAGGGTAAGGTCAAGGCATATAAGCACTTGTTTGGCCTCTTGAGCAATAACGTAATTCATAAGAAGATGAAGAGAAGGATTTCCATTTTAAACAGGGAAAATGTTTTCGTCGTCACCTTGACTGAGAAGATGAGGAGGCTTATGATAGACATGGGAGTAATGGAAGACAAGATATACGTAGTTCCTAACGGAGTTGATTGTTCCCATTTCAAGCCTTCAAAGAAGGAGAAGATAGTTCTCTATTTGGGCGGATATAATCCAGTGAAGGGATATTCAATCTTTTTCGATATAGCGAAGCAGTTGAGAGGAGAAGGTAAGTTCATAGCCACGGGAAATTACCCGGAGTTTGAAAAGGTGAGCCATGTCGAGTTCCCTGGACCCCTCCCAAGAGACGAGCTCTCTTCTCTCCTTGGAACAGGGAGAGTGACCTTAATTCCCTCAATATGGGACGAACCTTTCTCCATGGTAGCCATAGAGTCTCTAGCTTCTGGAACTCCTGTGGTCGCATTCGACACCGGGTGTCTAAGAAATATAATAAGGGACGGTAAGACGGGGTTTATAGTCGGGAAGAATGACGTCGAATCTATGAAGGAGAAGACCGAAACGCTTCTGGAGGAGGATGACCTCTTCCAAGAAATGAGCGTTAACGCCAGGGAGGACGCCTGCACTAGGTTCAAGCTCTGCGGTCAGATGGAGGCTATAAAGGGAATAGTGGAGAAAATCGCCAGATCTTGAGTTCCGGATGAAGTTTCAGAAGTCTAAGTTTATAGAAAATTTACACTCTAATAACGTCAGAAATAGAAAATAGTAGCACGTTAGATAAGATATAGTGAACTATCACCCCCTCACGATAGGTTCCTGCTTTATGGCTGTACCTCGCTAAGGACTGGCAGAGAGCGGAGCTTTACAGGTCATTCCGACTTAGTCCTGAGTGAATATTCCACTTGTCTTGAACTGATGAGTAGAGGCCTAAACAATACCCTCGCATAGTCGCGTCTCGGTGAAGCTTACTCCGCCTGCGATCGTCGTCGACACACAAATACTTGTATTTAACTTTCACTGCAAAAGGACTCTTCCCTCATTGGGTCTTCTCCCTTTGAATCCCCATTAAGATAAAAGCCCTTTTTTCTCTTCAACGTCTTTTTGTTCTCTGTAGCCCCTTTCAGAGATGGAATAAGTAAAGCAAATCTCGAAGCCAGAGCTTATCGTTTCACATCTCATTTCATGTCCATTCTCGGTGTTAATCATTATATACATAGTACTATAAACAACCTTTATAACAGTTGTTGCATATGAAGTAGTTTAAATGGTAAAAGTAATTGATGAAAAGTTTATACATTCCAACAAGGCAAACCGTGGAGTACATGGATTGAAAGTATTGTAAATTGTGTGAGTATGTATCTGCTTTTTATTTACATAAATATTGGACTATACTATTATAATAGAAATAAAAATAATTATAATTTAGTTGTTATATACGTAAAAAAGGAAATTGAGTTAGGATATTAGAGATATCTCGTCCTCCAGTAGGGAAATCAAGTAAGCTCCTTGATCTACCTTGGAGTAGTAAACTGCCATTATCTCGTAGTTCCCATAAACTGCAGTTGCTTCAGTTACGTTGAGATGAGGATAGAACAGTACAAGCATCCTCGCTCCGTCCTTAGTTCCATTGAAGTAAACTGTTGCGTTCCCGGTGTTCTGAGACATGACGTCCAGCAAGTGAGTTAGCTCAGTCCCATTCGTTGTATTTTCTAACACTAGAGCTACCATGTTGAATGACTTAGGGCTTGTGAACTGTGCGTAAACCCCCTCAGAGACGGAAGTGACATTTACGTACTTCAGAGAGGTGAGTAGCGAGGAGTTGAAGTGAATGTTGTCCTTAGAGAAGGTTTGGTTCAGGTATGTGTTGTTTACCATATCTTCAAGGAAAGACGTGTTAATATATCCATACTCTATCCTTGGGAACACAGTGTTCACTAGGTCCATAGGTGGAGAAGGAATTTGACCTGAGGCCCTCATGCTAACTATCTTCAGAGTATTGAACGCGGAGCTGGAATCGTTTGGAAGTCCGTAAGTTATAACTGCGAAAGCTCTCCCGTTATGTGTGTAACCGTACGCAACTCCTATCGTGACGTTATATGAAGCTGTCATGTTCCTCGGTAGGGAAGTAGAACCATTATGTTCGTATACTCCGTAGACGTACTGGAGCCCGTTATAGCTCCCCGTGGAGGAGTGGTTCAGGTAAAGTCCTAACACTGTCGATATTGCTTGAGCCACGTATACTCCTTTTCCTGAGGTGTTGTAGTTAAACGCTATTACAGTTACATATGAAGACGAATTATGTGCTAAGACCTCTATGTACATAGGAGAAGAATAGTTAAGGAAGTACTTGAATTGTGCTAAGTAATTGGATGTCGAAGGTTGGAAACCCATTCCAGAGCTTCCGCTTTTCATCAAATTGGTCATAAGAGTGTTCAAGTTCTGTACTTCTACGTACGATACTACTTGATAGTTACTCACGCCCGTAGCTTGTGTCGCATTGGATGGAGAGAACAGTCCGTCTATAGAGAACTTCTGGGTCTGAGATGGGACTGGAGTTGGAGTTGTATTAGTAACCATGGTACTAGTAGATGTAGACGAAATGCTAATGGATGTAGATGAACTTGTGGTGGAGCTGACGCTTACGGTACTCGGTGAGCTAGTAGTTGAAGACGTGCTGGATGGATGATATAACATGAACCCAGCTGCAGCTGCTATTATTATGACGATAACTACAATGCCCGCTATTAAAGATGTTTTCATAGATGATAGGTTTCATCAGAGAATAAAAGGCTTTTCAAAATATAGAGTTATCACATATTTTTAACAATCTTTAACAGATCTTTCAAGTGTCATATAATTCCCAGACTTCGACATGTAGATTTAGCCCTGCATGAGATTTCTTGAAAAACGATGAACTGTTTTACCTGACGAGTGTAAGGTAGAAGTCCTACTGAAGGATAGCTCGCTTTGTTTCCTCTAGATCTTAAGAAAAATTATTTTTGAAAGTGAGTACAAATGATTTGGATAACTTTTAAAGACATGGACTAAAACTAGCGTCAGAGGAGTCTCTCGTCATTTCCTAGGAGTGTCCTCTGAGATCGAACACTCTAATTCCCTGGAGATCTCCTTTGATCTGATCGAAGCTTCGTAAATTGCCCTCATTATAGCTCCTCCCACTCCCCTCTCTTCCAACACCGAGATGGCTTGTATTGTAGTACCTCCTGGAGTGGAAACCTTGTCCCTCAGAGTGTGAGGCTTCTCGTTCTTCAACAACTCGACAGTAGTTTCCATGACCTCTATTGCAGCTGTGAGGGATAGTGACGCTGGAAGACCTGACTTCACTCCCCCCAACATGAGGGAATCTACAAGCTCAGCTACTATCCCCGGACCACTTCCTGCCAAAGCTGTCCAAGCGTCAAAGGAGCGTTCATCGATCCAGAACGTCTTGCCCACAGCCGAGAATATTTCCTCCACACTCTTAGCGTGGCCTCCACACCCAGCGAGGGCAGTCAATGACCTCCTTATTGTTATGCCCAAGTTGGGCATTGCCCTGAACACCTCCTTCCCGCCTGTAGACTTCATCAAGAATTTCCTCGTCAAGCCTGCCATAGTTGAGACTATCACCTTATCGTTGAACAGATCGGAGTTCTCCCTCAATATGTCGGGGAACTGAAACGGTTTCACGCTTATGATTACGACTTCGGCCCAGGATATGGCGTTTCTATTTGAAGAGACGGTGAGCCCTTTTTCTCTAAGTAGGGAAGCTGTTTTCTCCGACTTTGATGTAACTTTTACCTCGTGTTTATCCCGCAGCGCGAGGGCGAGGGACGAACCTATGTTCCCCCCTCCGATTATGGCAATCTTCATGAAGGAAATATCACGTTTCTGATATAAAAACTAGACTAAATAGGGTCTGGGAATGAAATAAGAGACGACTTTTCAAGGAGAGAATGTATATACATATACATACGTTTTCGTGTGCATGAATCTCACTTCGCATGAATCCGGTCATTACTCTGGGTCTGTCATGAGGAAGCTGTAGTTTATCACTTTCATTATCTAAAGTTAAATTTTCAGATGTATATACTTGAAACAAATGTTTTCATCAGACCCATCCTTTCTGACGAGGAAGGACAAGTTCACCAAAGATGAGTTGAAAAGGGCAGTCAGGGGAGCTCTTGCGGCAGAAATAGATGCAATAAACTACTATTTCCAGCAAGGAGACCTGATAGAGGATCCAAGACTTAGATCTGCTCACGAGGACATAGCTAGAGAAGAGATGACCCATTTCGGAGAGTTCCTGCGCATGTTGTACGAGGTTTCCCCAGACGAGTTTTCCATGATAAAGAAAGGCTGGGAGGAGGCTTCCAGGATCATAAGTGGAGCGGAGTTCCCTATAAAAGCGGGTGAAATCAGGAGTGACGAGAAGGAGAGGGAAGAAGGGAAGGAACATGAGGGACCAATATCGTGGGCTATGGAGGGACTTAGCGGTACGCTGAGGCGTAGGGTCAAGAACGTGAAGTATGAGAGCGATACTATAAGCGTCGCCGAAATAGACGAGGATGAAGGGGAAATAACCCAAGCCGTCTCATCTTCTCTTTACCACGTACCCTACCTTTCCCTGCAGTTTAGGTTGAGGGACTCATCACCGTCGAACTGGAAGGAAGTAGCCTTCAACGCTGGAAAGAAGTTCTCCATCCTGGAAGAAGCTACCCTGCTGAAGACTCACGATCTATCACCCCTAAAGTTCGGCGGTAGGATTTCCGCTTCCGACTGGGATCAGGCAGGTTCCATATTGAACGACGTAGTAAAGGCGTACGAGTACGTCTCTAAGGGAGGATTTAACAAGGTGATCGTCATGATCCCACCTACGCTCTTCTCTAAGCTATTCAGGGTAGTCGATAAGACCGGAACTTACGAACATGAGGTAGTGAGGAGGATAGGAGAGATCGTGATATCCCCCGCCCTTGACAGGGAAATAATTGTGTTGAGCACTGAAGGTTTTGAGGTTGCTGTGAGGAAGGAAGTCCAAGTGGAATTCCTAGACAAGGAGAGGGAACACGAGATCTACCTTATCTCCGAGCAGATAGCTCCGAAACCGATGTCTAGGCTTGCCTCATGTTCCGTGATGAAGGAATCATGAGGTCAAGAGATGAAGGAGAAGAGGAAATAGGAAAGGAAAGACAATTGCAAGCCCTTTTACAGAAAAAGGGGGTTAAGGGGGCGGAAAGCCTCGCCTCTCTGAGGCGGGGATGGATAGTCCCCTTTGTTTAAATACTTCTTTTTTCGAAATTCTTTTTTTAATGGCTGGGAGGGTTAAAGCGATCAGAGCTACTGTTTCTATGAAGATCGCTCTCTCTGAACCCCTCCTAGCCCTCGTGAACAACTACGTGAAAGCAATACGTTTTTCGTTATTTTGGTTGAAGGAAAATGTTCCGAACCCGGAAGAGAAGGGAGTGTTAGGAAAAGTCCACGAGGAGTTATACACGAAGTTAAGAGAGGAATACGACCTACCATCAAAGGTTGCTGAGGACTGTTATAGGGATGCTCTCGCGATATACAAGGGTTGGTACAACAACCCGAGAAGAGGACGTTTCCCGAGAGTGTACAAACCTACAGTGTGGCTACCCTAGAGCGAGCTATAGCGTGGACTTCGATAACATGACTGTTAGGATAGCGAGTGTTGGTGAAAACTACCACTGGGTTATCCCAGGAACCTCAAGGACTACATGATTTGGAGGATGAAGAAGCACGTCTAATAGTTAAAGGAGACAATGCTTTCCTCAAGGTCGTTTTTGACAAACCGTTGGAGAGAGATGAACCAAGGGAAAGTGTTGCTGTTGATGTTAACATGGGTGAGGTAGTCGTAGGAAATGATGATACTCATTATGTTAGGATCCCAACTAGGCTTGAAGTTCATCACTGCAAGTCTTCAGCTGAGAATTTGCAGAAGAAGTACCCAAGGAGGTGGAGGGAGAACGAGAGGATTCTTCACAGGATTCGTTCTCTTCATCAAAAGGCTAAGAGGATTACGGAGGATGCTAGAAAAGTGGGAAAGTGGGTTGTTGAGGTTGCTGAGGATTTCGGTGCCAACGTTATTAAGTTGGAGAACCTCAAGAACCTAATTAAGAATGTTGATAAATTATCTAAAGAGTTTCGTGATAAACTGTATTTAATGCAGTACCGTCGTGTTCAGTACTGGATAGTGTGGCAAGCTAGGAAGCGTGGCGGTCGTAGAATTCGTGAATCCCAGTTACTCTTCCGTTTCATGCCCTAAAAGTAGGAAAAGGATGGAGGAGATCTCTCATAGGTATTTTTCCGCTTTCCGTCTTGCGGTTACGAGAACGACCGTGACGTTATTGCAATCATGAACCTAAATAGGGGTTCTCTGACCCTCTCGACTGCCCCTCAAATGAGATATGTAAACACGAACCGATGAGGGGAACCCTCGCCGTGGCGGGGAGGAAGTCAGCTAGAGACTCAGACTTTGATCCCTTTTCATTTAGATCAGGTCTGATCGGATTTACGCTAGTATTCTCACAAAACATTTACCCCACATGCTTGGCCTTGGTTAATAACTTACCATAAACATTAGCGTTTTGAACTCATGAGTATATCACGTAGTGAAAAATCTTTTCCCTAAGGAAAAATAGCTTAACCTCTGACATGATTGACAAGATAGCTTTACGAATTTCCATCAAGTCTAGAGGGAAATCCAGCTGACGATAACGCTTACTATCAGGTAAATCACAGTACCGTCCAGCAGACCGTACTCCAGGAAGAAGAGGAAATAGATGAGCAGAAACAGTAGGTCTATCCAGAGTCCGTCCGCCATACCAACTCCGCAGACTATTCCACCACCCAGAACGTCCAGTTTCCTACCCTTCAGTGTGTCTACGATCACGTTTCCAACTACCCCCGGCAAGAATATCACGGGGAAGTCATACACATTGGGCTCTGGGACAGTGTGTACCATGTGATGGATCAAGTCCCAGACAACCACTATCACGACGGGGAAGAGGAAGGAACTCGCTTTAGAGCTGGTGACCCCTCCCATGATACCCCTATCAGTATCGACCAAGACGACCCTCATGGTGAGGTAATAGTAAGCTAATGTAGTCAACAATACCAGGAGTGGAAGTAGAAGCCCAGTGTGGAAGAGGCTAAGTAAGGTGAGCAAACCAGAGGAGAGGACCAGCCCTATCAAGGAGAGGTTATACTTCGTAGTCCCTCCTATCGCAAAGAAAGAGAGGAGGTAAGATATAACGAAGAAAGGTATCATGAACTCCATCAGTGGTCTGTCAATTAGGCTGGAAAAGAGGAAGAAAGCAACGTATATCACGGTAGCGCTCCACATCTGAAGTGAGGGAAGGCCGTTTACCTCTTCACGGTTAGTTAACCTCAACAGAGAGGTAATTGCTGATGCCGGGAGAGAGAAAAGGAAGGACCAAGCCAAGGGGTTCAGGTCGTCAAGGTTGAACGGGTAAAAAGAGCCTCCCAGAAAGAAGAAGTTCAGGAAGAACCCCCAGAACCAGGAAACGATGTATTTCCCCGGCTCCTCCCCGTCCAAGTATGTCTTGGACAAAAGCGAAACGGCGAGAGACCAAATTCCCAAATTGAGGAGGAAGTTCACCAGCGTATCGTTGTAAATCACTAACTGATAAGTCAATAGGAAATGGACGGAGACCGCAGTAGTCAAAGCGAAGAGCGCTACTTTTGCCTCATGATTGTAGAATTTCACGATGTGAAAATAGACAAATTAATTAATAAAAAATTTTCTCTAGGTGATGCAGTTTAAAGAGAGTTCCATGATTTCTATAAACCAAGTTAGTTTACGCTATTTCACCAACTAACTTGTTTTATACTACAAAATACTTATTTCCACAGTTAAAAAAATATATAATGACGGGCTTTTTCACTTCCCACGGATCTCCTACTATACTGATAGAGGAGTCCAGATGGAAGGATTTCTGGAGGAGAATGGGAGAGGAGTTCTCAGACGTGGAATCAGTGGTCGTGATAAGCCCTCATTTCTTCACTTACTCCCGTTTCTACGTTGAGGTTCAAGAGAAGCTGGAGTCTATCCGCGACTTTTATGGGTTTCCCGACGAACTCTACCGCTTTAGATACTCTACGTCAAATAACGTTGACCTAGCTCACAGGATATTCAAGGAGGTCAGAGAGGAGGGACTACCCGTGGTCGAGGATACGTCGTGGGGTTTAGACCACGGTGCATGGATACCCCTCATGTATATGTTCCCTAAAGGTAAACCTACAGTCCCTATCTCCATATCAGGCTTATCGTTGGAGGACCACGTTAGGCTGGGTAGGGTTATCTCGAGGGCAGTGGAAGGTAAGGTGTTGGTCATGGGCACGGGATCACCTACCCACAGGCTTGATCTATTCCAGCTATCCTCAAGGAATGAAGCTTTTCTAGACCCCGTCCTGAGTGAAGCCGTTTCTAAAGGTGTAGACTATGTGATCTCTCTGTCAAAGGGCAAGGAGTGGAGAAAGTCTATGCCAGAAGGAGACCTGAAGCCTTTGCTTGTTGTCATGGGATACTCTCGATCTACAGGGAGGGAACTCCTCCACGACGTCCCTTGGCCCGGAGTCAGCATGGTGGCTTACCTCTTCGGCTGAGGATTTCCTTTATCTAAATGGGTATATGGAAGCCAAAGCAATACCTTATTATGTGCCTTACAGCCCAAGCAAAGACTTTCAATCTTCACAATTTTAATCCCCAATCTTCAGAGGTTCAAAGGACGTGTATAAGGTTTGTAATGTCTCTCTCTTAAATTATTTTGTAAGATAAGAATAAAGCATTTAGTATGTAACAACCTAAAATATCAGAGAAAATGGAAAGAAACAAAAAAGAGAAAAACTAATTCCTTTTTCTTACTGCCCCATTATCACTCCTCTAACTACGATTAGGGAGATTGGAACAATTAGGGGTGCCCACATTAGTAATTTGAGAAGATATTTCATATCTCTCATATTTTATGTTTTTGATAACACTTTTAAGTCTTTACCCGTTCATATTTACATAGAAGAATAAGATACAAGTTGTACACGATAAAGTGTGAAATTAAGGGGCGCATATAAAGGTGTCTGTTCTTAAGAGGCGGTAATCGATAAAAAAGCGGTTTAAAACAGTTTCTTGTAAAGCTGTAGCTTCTGTTTTCCTACTTCCACGAAGGCCTTCCCTTCCTTCACGTTCTCCGCTACCTTCACTGCGTCTTCGTGAGTGAGCCCAACCAAGGGGAGGACGTTCCCCATGATTACTCCCATCCTCGGAGTGCCTTGATAATAGCGAGATATTCTCTCCATGTGGGCCTTGAACCATTCCCAAGTTACATCTCTAGACTCGTTGAACATAGAACCCCAGATCACCATGAATGGTATGTCCTGCTTCTTCACTTCCCCTGAGAGGGCCATGTTCAGAGCATTGGCTACCAAGCAGGGCTTGTGTGAAGCCAACATTGCCCTCAAGTACCTCAACTTCTCCTCGTCGAAATTGGACTCCTTGTACAAGCTCATGAGCCTCTCGTGTGCCTTCTCACCCCCTGCGACGGAGTAAGCTAAAGCTACTGCATCCTTCATTTCAGGTATCATTGAGTCCATTTTCTCGAACATGGGGGCGATAGTAGACGCGAAGCTCTCGTCCATGTAAGAGAGGGAATCCACAAGGGAAGCGTAGAGCTGTCTGTCCACCTCTGATTCCCTGGTCTTCCACCTCTCAGCGTATTTGGTTAAAACTTGCTTTGCGATGCCCCACCTCTCAGGGTTTATAGTGTAAAGCAGGAACATCTGAGACGCGACTTCTCCTGCAGGTAAGTGGTTCTCCTCGTTCTCCATCCTCCTCACCAACGATAGATACTCGTCCTGTCCGATCATTCCCTTCATGAGGAAGGCGAAGTAGTCGTTGATTAGGCCCCACCTCTCCTTGGGGTTGGGGTCGGTCTCAAAGAATGAATCAACGTCGTCGTAGAACACGCGATAGAACCCGGCTCTGTCCAAGTTGAGTTTCGCTTTAGTTCCCTCTATTACCTTCTCCTTCTCGGTCATGAGGAAGCTGTTCTCCTTACCGTCTACGAGAGCAGTGACGGGGACCTTGTATAACCTGTCCTTAGTCTCAACTAGGGAGAACCTCTCCTGGGATATCCTGATCTTCCCATCTCCTTCCCTCTTCACCTTGAGGACGGGGTAGCCCTCATTCATTATCCACTCCTCCATGATGGAGTTTACGTCCTCTCCAGACACGTTAGAGATGGAAGTCCATAAGTCTGATGCCTCTGCGTTAGAGAACGAGAACTTCTTCAGGTACTCCGACACTCCCTTCCTGAAGTTCTCCTCTCCCACGTAACTCTCTATCATCCTGAGTATGCTTGCTCCTTTCCCGTAGCTTATCTCGTCGAAGATCTCCTCTATCTCCTCTGGAGTCTTCACGGGTACGTGAATAGGGTGGGTAAAGAGGGAGTCCCTCTCCATGGCTTCACTGGTCTCAATTGACAGGAAGTATCCGATCAAGTCCCAGTCCTTCCTTATCGCGTCCATTGCCTTGTGGCTCATGAAGGTAGCGAAGCTCTCGTTCAACCAAAGGTCGTCCCACCACTTCATGGTCACCAAGTCGCCGAACCACTGGTGAGCCAACTCGTGGGCTACAGTGACAGCTATTCTCCTCTTCCTGGAGAAAGGAGTCTTGTCGTCTGCTAGGAGCGCTATTTCCCTGAAAGTTATGGCTCCCCAGTTCTCCATCGCGCCAGCGGAGAACTCAGGAACTGCAATGAGGTGCATCTTAGGGAGCTGGTAGGGTATGGAGAAGTATTTCTCATAGAACTCCACCGACTTCTTCGCCACGTCGAGAGAGAACTTCCCCCTCACTGACTTCCCCGGGACAGTAGCCAACAAGATGGGGAAGCGAAAGTCCTCCTTCACTTCCTCGAACTTCCCTATCCCCAGGTAAAGGAGGTAAGTAGACATCTTGGGTGTCTCGTGGAATATCACAGTCTTCCTGTTCCCCTGGTCTACGACTTCCTTGATCGGCATGTTGGAGATCACGTCCTTGTCCTTGTCGACTTGGACCCTGATCAGGAACGTTGCCTTCTTTGAAGGGTCGTCGATACAAGGAATGAACCTCCTGGCGTAGTTGGCTTCGAACTGAGTTGAGATCATGTAACCACCAGGGTAGGGAGCTTTGTATATCCCTTGTATTCCTTCCTCGTCTACCTTCCCTGAGAAAGAGACCTCAAGCGTACCCGAGAACTTCCCAGTGTATATCCTCACCTTGTCTCCTTCCCTCACGAACTTGAGAGAATTACCCGAGGACGTCACCGAATAAATCTCGTGCTTAACTGAGTCGAGA
The DNA here is from genome assembly GCF_008326425.1 of Sulfuracidifex tepidarius. Lineage (NCBI taxonomy): Archaea > Thermoproteati > Thermoproteota > Thermoprotei > Sulfolobales > Sulfolobaceae > Sulfuracidifex > Sulfuracidifex tepidarius. The sequence goes on along the minus strand of NZ_AP018929.1, from coordinate 707,000 downwards.
ACTACGTCCTCGTCAGAGGACAGGCTTATTTTTACCTTACCAGAGTAGTCCAAATCCTTAAAAGATAGGTCTATCTCATACGAAGATACTTGAATCATGAAGGAATTAAATATCCAGGATTATAAAAGTTGAGGTTTTCAAGGTAAAAGGCATGGAAAGTTCTCTAGAGTTCACATCTCTATGATATATGTTGAGGTCGTCCTTGGCTACGACCTTTTCATCAAGAGTATGTGGAGAAATTTTCTCTAGTACAGAGTTTATAAGACCTCCTGCACAACTAACTCTTCTAGAACGAGAAACGATCTTCTTAAATCTGATGGATTATCACAAGTCATTCCACACAAGGAACTGTTTAAGGGGAAATGATTTGAAAAATATTAAATTACAAGAGACAAGAAAAAACAAAAAACCTGATTTATGAATTTATGGATGGTCTCCTTTTCTGTCCCCGGTCTTCTTCACTTTCGTCATATCATGAGTACTTGTAGTACATCATGTTGTAGAAGTACCCAACGTAAGGGTTGTACGTGAACCCTCCTATGTAAGGCTGAACGAAGTAGTAAGTACTTGGATAAGGTAACCATATGTACGGAGCGTTATTGTAAGTTATGTTGTAAGCCACTCCGACTAAGTGTTCTTGCTCCGTCGTGTTCGTTATGAACGGCAAGGTAGTGTACATCTGCGTTAGGGTACTCACGTTCATCCATGCTAGGTCTCCTGATAGTCCTCCGTCGTTGATGTCTGTTAAAGGTATCAACTGCTGGGCTACCGGATCTGGCCAGTCTGGAACCCATCCCAGTTGGACTAATGCAGGAGTTGACGATGCAGAGTCCCAGTTGTCCGTTACTGACGCTGCAACAGCTTGTATGCTAACCGATATCCCTATTTGGCTCAATTCGGTCTTCACTAGGGTCAACTCCTCCTGCGTTATTTCTGGAACTGGAGAGAGCGTGTAAATGTCCAGAGTGGGGAGGGCACTTCCGCTGGTATCTCCTATCTTAGTTCCGTTCGGTAAGGTCACGTAGAAGTGTCCTTGTTCACCGGCCATCTGCAGGTAATGTATAGCCTCATTTATGTTGTAGGAATACATTGGTAAGTTGTTAGGATTGTAATATCCTGGGAAAGTCGGAGATATAGGACCTAGAAATTCCTTAGCTAGTATTTGCCCATTACTACTGTATAGATCCAACAACGCGGTGTAATTTACTGCATGCTCTAAGGCTAGTCTAAAGTCGGTGATATTTGTGGGGAACACTTGCTCGTTCATTGAGATGTAAAAGACGCCGGGTGTTACTCCCAAGTTGTCCAGTATTGAAGACGAGGCTGAGCTATTGTAATAACCAGATTCCATCTGAGTTATAGAGGGAACTGAAACGTAAGATATTTGGGCTTGGTTCTTATCGAATTCCTCTAACCTATCCGTATGAGACAGACCGTAGTATATCACTATATTCGGGATCTTTGCGGGCTGAGCAGGTGCAGGAACGTTATGTCCGTTACCCCAGTAGTTCGGATTGGCCTTAAGCGTTATCGTAGAAAATCCGGTTTGAACAGAGGAAATTACGTAAGGACCTGACCCTATCGCACCGTGAAGGTTGACGTAATCGTTCTGCTGATTGTATTGGACACCTCCGTGTGCGTCAATGTAGCCTGGGTACACTATCGCTCCCCACCAGGCTGCCATGTCTGTGAGGAAGAACTTGTAGTGCACTCCTGGGAGCAAGTTCACCTCTACCTTGTCGTTTCCTAGAACGACTACAGCTTGGTCAGGGTACTCCATGATCTTCATTATCGTAGAGTTAGACGGATTGAAGTTGGATAATATCTGAGATAGAATTTTAGCAGTCAAGTTAACGTTCCCCTCAGTGTGTATACCAGTGACGTTCTGTATGGCATCGCATACTCCCCAAGGTAGAGCTATGCCGTATATAGAATATTGCGTAGAGTTGAACAGTAGCCCTACATAGTTAGATACTCCTACTCCTTGTCCCATCAATATGGTCCTGTAGAGTGAGAACCACACGTCAGAGGCGTTAACCGGCATTCCGTTGCTGAACGTAGCATAAGGCCTCATGTTGAACACGAATGAGTTATAATCGTTCTCTTCAGTGAAGTTCTGGGCTAGGACTGGAACTACGCTGTGATAGTCCGACCCGTTGAATTCAACTAGTTCCTGATAAACTGCTGTGAAGAGCGGACCGTCCTGAGTATAGAATCCCGTCGCAGGGTCTAAGGAGTCAGGCGCTGCAACTTGTGCTATGTCAGTTAGAGTCGAAGTGTTCAACGTTGGGGTTGATGTTTTATGAACCAGGAAGAAGTAAGCTCCAGCGGCAGCTATTATTATTACAAGAACTATCACTATCGCCAATGTTTTAGAAATTGCACGTTCTGTTTTAGGAGATATACTAAATCCATGCTTCTTCATTATTGCTCTTTTAGATTCTTTATGACAACTTTTTAAGTTTTACCAATATTTTCTCAATTCTCTATGTTGTAAGTACAATGAGGTTTAAAAAATAACAAACGCAATAGCATGAAACAGTTGATAAAATTTAAATAATCTGAAGGGTTTAAAAACTCTGATGGGTTACGGTCTGTTAGCATTTATTTTAAAGAGAGTAGCTTACGCTGTAGTCTCCCTCATATTTTTGATAGTTGTGCTCTTCGCCGTGATCAACATTATTTTACCATCTCCTATAGCTAAGGCCAGAATATACGTAAGAAACCCTCACGTGCCTTACTCTGAGCTGGAGGCTATAGCCAGAGAGCACGGGTTCTATAAGCCTCTTTACGTCCAGATATTGGATTACATATGGAACGTATTGCACGGGAACTTGGGAATAGACCCGGTCTACGGAGTTCCAGAAACTCAGCTTATCATGCAATACCTTCCTATAACATTGGAGTTGGTTATCCCTGCAACCATTCTAACCGTCATCATAGGGATAGTCATGGGAGCTATATCTGCGTCCAACAGGGGGAACTGGAAGGATCTCCTCGTGAAGGGGATTTACCTCACCTCATGGTCGTCTCCTTCCTTTTTCATAGCTACAGTGATACTCCTGATCTTCGCATACGACTTGGGACTCTTCCCCTCCTCAGGCATGGTAAATCCCCTCCTCACTCCTCCGCCTAACGTCACGGGTTTTCCAATACTGAACGCTATAATAGCCGGAGACACTACATATCTGATAAGCCTGATAAGGCACATGGTTCTTCCGGTGATATCTATTGCTCTGGTAAGTTTCGGCGTAATAACGAGGCTGGCCAGGAGTTCCCTGATAGAGAGCCTAGAGTCTGACTTCTCCAAGTTAGCCTTCATGAAGGGGAAGACCAAGTCACAAGTGACTTACGGTGTGGCGCTGAGGAACGGATCATTACCTATAGTGACGCTGGTAGCCTTACTTTTCGCTCAGTCCATAGCAGGAGACGTGGTTATCGAGGACATCTTCGACTATCACGGGTTAGGGTACTACCTTCTCACCACCGGAATATATCAGTTAGACTACGTTGCCCTCCTCGACATAACTTTAATTGATGGAGTGCTGGTAATTGTTGCTAACTTGATTGCAGACATCCTCTATGGTGTTCTAGACCCCAGGGTGAGAGTGTCATGACGGAGACAGCGAATGAAAAGAAGAGGAAAGAGGAAGCGAAGGAGGAGCCGACTTCGGGGGTCAGGTTCTACCTTCATGCAATAAGGAGGGATAAGCTAGGTTTCTCAGGATTGATAATAGTGCTCTTCTTCTTCGGTTGGTCAATCCTGGAAGGAGCTCTACAGCTGATAGGAGGCTACATACACCGCGAGTATCTGGGATGGATCCTCCTTCCGAGTGATCCGCTCAAGCCTTCTCTATCTAATGCTTTTCACCCCCCATCCCTTTCTTCGTGGACTTATCTGCTGGGAGCTAACGCTGAAGGGGAGAGCATCCTCTCTAGAATATTTTACGCTATGCCTAGGGACGCGTTGGTTTCAGTCATCGTTGTACTCCTGGCAGTGGTGGTAGGGATGTTAATAGGAGTGATAGCAGGTTACGTCGGAGGGATAGTTGACGACCTGCTCATGAGGCTCACGGACGCAATTTTGGCTTTCCCTGCCATAATACTAGTAATTGCCGTGGCAGAAATCCTTAAGGGTAACTTTGACGCTGTTATCGTAGGGCTCAGCTTAGTTTGGTGGCCAACCTACGCTAGGCTGTTCAGGGCACAGACACTAAAGGTGAAGGAGATGGACTACATCACTGCAGCGAAGCTGTACAATGTTTCTAAGGTGAAGTTCTTCGTCAAGTATCTGGTGCTCAACACCATAGACCCTATAATAGCTTACTCAGCTCTTGACTTCGGGAACGTGATTTTAGCTTACTCGACTTTGGCTTTCTTTGGCATAGGAGTGACTGTCAATATACCCGAGCTGGGAGAGATGGCTTCAGACGGACTGGCCGGGTTACCGCTCTACTGGTGGTGGCCTATCTTCCCCAGCGTGGCCATCCTCCTGATAGTCCTAGGTTTCGTGTTATTGGGAGATAGATTACAAGACATAATACAAGGTAGGTTAGCATGACGTTACTTCACATAGAGGATTTAGAAGTTTCTTACAAGACCATGGGAGGAGAAGTCAAGATTCTCGACGGAGTTAACCTTGATGTAGATAAAGGGGAGATAGTAGGAGTAGTAGGCGAGAGCGGTTCTGGGAAGTCAACTTTGGGTCATTCCATAGTTAGGCTTCTCCCTTATAACGCGAGGTTGAAAGGCAAGATCCTCGTGGACGGCTTTGATGTAGTGAAAGCTAATGAGAAACAGATGTACTTCTTGAGGGGTACGTCGATGTTCATGATCTTCCAAAATCCTCTCAACAGTCTAAACCCAGTGAAGACTGTAGGACACCAGCTAATTGAAACTTCCTTAATTAGACATCAGAAGGAGGGCAAGAAAATAGACAATGATGAGGCTTACAAGGAGTCCTTAGGTGCACTGAAGGACTTGAGACTACCCGACCCAGAGAACATAATGAAACGTTATCCACACCAACTTTCCGGAGGTCAAATTCAGAGGATAGTGATAGCTATGTCAATGTTGCTTAAGCCTAAGATCCTGATAGCCGACGAGCCTACCTCTGCTTTAGACGTCACTGTTCAGGCCCAGGTCGTCAAGCTTCTGAAGCAACTTAACACGGAGATCGGAGTTTCAATCATATTCATAACTCACGACATAGCTCTTTCATACGCTATATCGAGCAGGATCCTCGTCCTATACGGAGGACAGGTGATGGAGGACGGGCCCAGCGAGGACGTGATAAAGGTTCCTCTCCATCCTTATTCTCAAGGTCTAATCTCCAGCATACCATCCATAAACAAGAGGGAGGGGAAGTTGAAGGCGATTCCGGGAAACCCACCTTCTTTCACAGACCTTCCCAAGGGATGCAGGTTCAGCCCGAGGTGCGAGAAGGTGATGGACAAGTGCAGGGAAAGCGTACCAGGGCTTACTTCAAAGGACAAAAGAAATGTGAGGTGTTTCCTTTATGAGTGAACTGTACAAGGTAGAGAACCTAACCAAACAGTTCCAGGCTTACAAGAGGAACCTGATCGAATCACTGTCCAGGACGAAAGTGCCGCAGATCAGGGCTTTGGAGGACGTGTCTTTCAGTATCAAAGAAGGAGAAGTCATGGGTGTAGTAGGCGAGAGCGGTTCCGGGAAAACCACACTAGGAAAGATAATGGCCATGATAGAGACTCCCACTCATGGGAAACTGACTTTCATGGGGAAAGACGTAACAACTAACAGAGGCGAGCTCATGAAGAGCATAAGTATGGTCTTTCAGAACCCGTTGACCTCAATGAACCCCAGGATGAAGGTGAAAGAAATAGTTTCAGAACCCTTAGGAAAATACGATGAAGGGAGAGTGAAGGAAGTTCTGTCCATGGTAGGTTTGGACTTCAATTACGTAGGCGAGAAGCTACCCAGGGAGTTATCGGGAGGACAACTCCAAAGGGTAGCAATTGCGAGGGCACTCTCAAAGAAGGTTAAATTCCTTGTGTTAGACGAGCCCACTTCAGCCTTAGACGTGTCAGTCCAGGCTCAGGTGCTGAACATGTTAGTCGACTTACAGAAGGAAACAGGGATCTCTTATCTCTTCATCACTCACAACATTGCAGTAGCAAGGTTCATCTCGGACAGGATCATGGTACTTTACGCTGGGAAAGTGATGGAGATAGGCGACGCCGATAAGGTCCTGAAAGAGCCTGCACATCCTTACACCAAGTCGTTGGTTGACTCCCTACCATCAATCCAGAAGAAGGAAGTGAAACCACCGGAGGGAGAGGTGCCATCCCTGATAAATTTACCCCGTGGGTGTAGGTTTGGCCCGAGATGTCCGTTCGCGACGGATTTGTGCAAAGAAAAGGAACCTCCTGAGTTTGAAATCGGTGATAGGAAAGTTGCGTGCTGGTTGTTTTCGCCCAACGGTGAGAAAAACCCTAGTTAAGGGAACTTTAGCTGTATTAATTTTCTCCCTTTTCATGAAGATTGACTCTTCTAACATCTTGAACTACTTGATTTTCCTTGCTGGATGGTATGTATTTCTTCTACTCTACATGACATGGAAAAGGGCATATTCCTATCAATTACATGAGAACGAAATTGTCTTCAAGACGCCTACAAAGACGTTTAAAGTAAACGTGAGGGAAATACGTGATGTTTTTGTAAGCCAAGGTTTAATTGCAAGGAAATTCAAGTGTGGATCGGTGTACGTTGTCCTCAATGGGGACGTGAAGAGGCTATGGGATATCAATTTCCCTGAAGATGTTGCAGAACGAATCAGGAAATTAACCTGACTTTCCCTTAGTCATTACTTCTAAAATATAAATCAGATGAAGATTTGAACTAATTAATCATGAGGAGCCTTTCATCCTTCTCTAGTAGTTCTTATATTCCGTCAAACCTTAAAAGACAAAACCTATATCCAAGAGAGCAAACGATCTAATTTTTCGTAAGGGACGGAATAGGCCTTAGACGTCAATATTGGAAGAAGTTTCTTCGCTATTTAAAGTTTGATGAAGTCACTCCTGGATTCAAGTTTAAATCTATATGAGAAACTGAGGATGAAGAGGACCCATAACATCTAATTTAGGTATAAGCATAACTTGGGAATTTAACGAAAGAATTTAGCAGATATGTTAGAGAATTTTGATGAAATGACCTAGTGTTTAAAATATCTTTGCAGTGTTTGAAATAGATATTTTTAAAAGAATAAAAAAAGAATTACCTTCTCCTTAATAATACTACAGCTGCAGCTATAATTACTATGGCAACTACAGCTATTCCTATATCGACTACAGGTAGGGACGACGGTGTGGTTGTGGTCGATGTGGTCGTTGTAGTAGGTACTGCACCTACAGCTATTGAACCGAAATTGAATAGTTCTCTGCTAGCTCCTCCCGCGTTCCATACAGCCTTAGCTACTATTTCGTAGACTCCGGGCTTGAGAGAGGACGTGTTTATGTTAGCTGTGTATATTCCGTTTCCGTCATTCTTTGCTATTACCATGAACGGTTTTCCGTTCACAGTAACATTCTCATACGGCATTCCGTCTCCGAGGTACTTCAAGTAGACATATACTGTAGCGTTGCTGATTTGAACAGGCATGTTGCTCAATGTAGAGTTGTCCCATACGTAAGCCGTTACGTTGTCTGTGAAGGTGTAAGTTTTCCCTGGGGTCACGTTCTGTAGGAAGATCAGTGGATCGATCCTAGCGTAGTGTAGGTTAGCCTTTACTAGGTACTCCTGATAGTTGTTAAAGGCACCAGCGAAGTAGTATGGACCTCCTGATTGAAGGTCGGCTATCTTCTCAGTGTACACGGTCGCAGGGTTAGTTGTGTTAAACACGAAGGCTGGGTAGACGTAGTAACCGTCTAGGGCATCAAACTCATCAGCATAGCTTGAAGCGTTCATGTAGATCTTTATTTGATAGGGTGAAGTAACTTGGGTCCAGACTATGTAAGGCTGAGATCCGAAGTAGTCTGTGCTTATCTCTCCATTATTATATAAGGCAGTGTAGTTCACATGTAGACCGTCAAAGGTGTTGGTTCCCATCATGCCGGGGATGTCCAACCACCATATAGTGAAGTTCACATCATACGCAGTGACCGGGACTCCGTTATCCCATGTTGCGTTGTGCACCAAGTTAACTGTCAACACCGAACCATTAACTATCAAGTCTCCGTTCGGAAGGGTCTCTTTGGGTATCAACTGTAAATTCCACGACTTAGCTAGCAGAGGTAACAAAGCTGTCTGGTTCGCGTACTCATAACTTACTAGACCTGGGTATATGTCTCCTAGAACATTGAATGCGTAAACTGAAGCGCTGGCGTACGGGTTGATGTGTCTGGGAGCGCTCGAGGACACTGAGGAGTATATGAAAGTTCCGTTTAGGAAGCTTCCCCTTGGATGTACATTAATTATTGAATATGCATACTCTGAAGTGACGTTTAGATATATGTAGTCAGCCCAACCCGGCAAGTAAATTCCGTCTACAGCATTTGACCAGGAGGTAATGATGTATGGTAACTGCTGTTGTAGGTAAAAGTCAGCTTCTCTGACGTATACTTCTGCTTGTGTCAGTGAAGGGGCTAATGACGCTTTATCTAGAAGGGTATCTATCGTAGAGTTGGAAAATCCTCCAGTGTTTGAAGGGCTGGTGTATATTCCCTGCATCCACGATTCAGCGAACGGTCCTAAGTTGACCCACCCGAACGTCGTGATGTTAAATGCATTGTATGGAGGAGTTGTAGCTGCCTCAATCAACTGAGCGAAAGTAGTTTGAACGGGGACTATAGTGAGGTTTATGCTTGCAGCTTGGTCTTGCAAGTAAGTGGCTAACTTCTCTGCGGGAGTGTCTCCTGAAGGATATGTGAAAGTGAGCTTAAGGGGCTTCCCTTGATAATACCATTGTCCATTGACGTGAGTCACGTTTGGTATTTGCTCTAAGTGGTATACTGCCATGCTTAGGTTGTAGGACTCGTATTTCTGATACCAGAGAGAGGCGTTTTCGCTTATGAATGGCTTATAGAAGGGTATCCCTGGGAACAGATAGTAGGGAGTGCCTATACCTAAGAGCCCATCGTCATTAATTTTGTCTGTTATTACTTGATAGTTCAGCAGGTTAGATATTGCATACCTGAAGTTGACGTTAGCGGTAAGCGGGTTTCCGAAGGCGAACGCTAGCAATCCGAATGATTCCTGAACTGACGTGTTAACCCACAAGTTTGAATCCTTCTGTCCAGTCTCGAAGTCAGACTGGTGGGTTATTGTAGCGAAGTCTATTTGTCCCTTTTGGAGAGCTGAGAACTCGGCTGTGTGGGTACTTATCGAAAATATGTATTCTATGCTACCAACCCACGGACATGTATAGCTCACTTGGTACCAGTTTATAACCGGTTCATTAGCTGTAGCTGAGACATATGCAGCGTTAGTGGATATTCCTACATCTATTATCATTGAAAACAGCATTATTCCTACTAGTAATACGCTTAACACTTTTGACTTGCTCTGCATAACTGAGCTTTTTATAACAGTAATATATAAAGATTTATATCTCTACAATTTTTAGAATGATAAATATTAAAAAATTATAATTATATTTTACTTTCTCTTCACTTTTTAACTCTCCTACCTTGTAGTCGATTCGGGTCTCATTGCAGATTGTAATTATGGCAAAAACAGCTAGAATAAAGGAAATTGCGAAGCGAGAATCTTCACTTAGTCCATACTAGAATACTCAATTAAGTTCATTCTATTTCTATAAATAAACTGAATTTGCAATGAATCCCTGAATGGCTATCTTATCTCTTCCCTCTGAAGTTTTATGTTCACTCGAACATTATACTGAGAAGAGAGAAGTTAGATAAGTTAGAAAACATAAAAATTGAATTGGTCTAAGAGAACACTCCACTATTTTTCTCACTTTGGAGGACAAGAAATCATTTTACTATGAATAAGGTACCTTCATCCTCTCCTCCTTTCTCTATATACCCTACACCTAGAGTCTCGCCTTTAGCCTGAAGGAGATAATACACTATTACTCCTTCTTTTATGAAGACTTGGTGTAAAGATGAAGGAGAACTCCCCTCGAGAATGACTGTCCCGTTCACCAAAGTGCTTGATCCCGATGTTGGATAGAAAGGAATTATCAGGGATGCGAATATTTCGCCGTTATACAAGATTGAATCTACGAGACCTACATGATAAGGTAAAGTGACGTTGGTAATCGACGAGTTGGAGAAGTCAATCATGTAAGTAGAGAAGTGACTCGGGAAACTCAGAGCTCCTCCCACTAGCCAACCATAAGGAGTGAAAGAAGCTGAGAAGAAAAAGCCCTGATCATAACCTTTCACTGAATAGTTCTGGAAAGAGCTTCCGTCGAAGACGGTGAACGAAGCGTTCTGGACGTTGTCTCCTACCACTCCCACACCTTCAGGGGAACTGATGACACCGTTCACGTTTATCACTAACCCTCCCTCCTGCGGGGTGAAATAGGGAGGTAACTTAGGACATAGATTGTCTACCGTTCCGTTCCCCAGCATTTCCAAGAGAAGGGGTAGGGATACACCTTCTCCTGTCTCTAGCTTCATCAACATTGAACCTCCCACTATCCAGCTCCCTTTGTACCACGTCACTCCTTCAACCTCTCCGTAACTGCTCAAGTTTCTGACAAGAGAACTCTGGTTCATTACTTTCCCGTCTTGAAGGGTAACCAAACAAGTGTCGAGAGTACCGTGATAGGAGTATCCTCCCAGCATGATAGAGGACCCATTGTATCCAACACTTAGGACACTCCCACCCTTGAAGTAGCTACCTAAGTCTATGCTCTGGAAGGACATGTTGCTGAGGAACAGTATTCCCACCTCACCTCCGTTCTGGCCAGTTCCAGCCAGAAGGACCCGGTCATCTCCTAGATAAACTCCGGAAAATATTTTGGTGAATTCCGGCAGTTTTACGATCTCAACGTTTTCACGGTTTGTGCTTGTTAAATATGAATACAATCCTAAAATAATGATTAACGATGTTAATATAACCAATATTTTTTTGTTTCTTCTACTAATTCTGTTTAAAAATGTCATTCTTTTCGAGCCCTCTTTTGATGCATTATTAAAAAACTCATACCAAACATAGGATTTTAACTTTCCTTTTAACATAAGATAAACTGACAAGTTTTTTAAATATTATGAGAAGTTTTAACTGATGTCTAAGACTAAACTAAACAAGGATGAACTAAGACATCCTAAATCCTCTTTGCTTTCTAGAATTTCGTCTAGGTTATCTTTAAGATATATAGTAAAGAGATTAGTAGAGAGATTTTTGCTCGTGTTTGCTATTGTTAACTTCCTTTTCTTCCTCTTCTGGATATTCACACTTTATATAGCCCATCTGAATCCGGCTGAGCTTTACATCCCGTTAGACTACAAGAACGCCAACAGGGCTTCAGAGATAGCTGGACTTGACAGACAGTTCGGTTTCGATAGGCCACTTTATGTACAATACGTGGATTACGTGAGGTCAATGCTTACGTTCCACTTCGGCTACTCACTGATATATGACGAAAGCATAACTCAACTCATAATTTCACACCTGCCCATAGATCTGCTGATACTTGTGCCGTCCCTCATTTTGAGCACATTGCTTGCGGTTTTCCTGGGACTGTTCTCTGCCTTAAGATATGGGAAACTCTCTGATGTAGTAAATTCAAATGCCGCTATCATAACGTATTTTATTCCCGCTTTCTGGGTCTTCACAATAGTCTTAGATTACCTAGGTTTCACTTTGGGCATCTTTCCAACAAACATTGTAGAAGCATTGACGGCTCCCAACGGCGAACCTTTGAAGGGATTCGCATATGTCGCGGGTCTACTCAAGTTCTCCGCACTTCCCATAATACTCCTCACTCTACTATCCTACGGGGTCAGAATGATCCTCACCAAGGCAAGCGCAGTGGAGGTCATGAGTAGTCACTTCGTTACCTATCTCAGGGCTAGAGGAATCCCTGAATCGAGGGTAGTCTTCAGGCACGTCATGAGGAACTCGATAATCCCCGCCCTCACGAGAATGGGAGTAGACTTCGCTTTCATAATAACCGGGTCGGTTTTCGTGGAGGAGATATTCAACTTCCAAGGGATAGGTTACCTTCTTCTAGATGCCGCGGAAAGCCTAAACATACCCGTACTAGGAGCAGCCTTCTTTATAATAACCCTTTATATAGTAGTGGTGCTCTTTCTCTTAGATTTAGTCTATCCTTTCATAGATCCTAGGGTGAAGTATGATTGAATAAGACGTTAAAGGCATTATTCAGGAGAAAGTCTTTCGTAATATCGTTTGCAATATTAATGTTTTTCGTGATCATCTCGGCGACGGCAAACTTGCTAACACCTTACACAAACCCTTACGAGTTCAACCAGGAGTATGTAGCTAACCCATACTCCCCACCCGAATGGGCATCTATTTTCCCTCAATATAGCGGTCTTCCTCCGACTGTTGCTTATCATTTCACTACTTCCCAGGCTATGATTCAAGAGGAAGGTAACGTGACTTATACCGAGAATTCAACCTATGTTGTAGGTGAGCTAGGAGGTGACGGATCTTATCTAAACGTGAGCTATCCTTTCACATATAACTCTCCTGCATATAAGGAAGCTCCATCCTCCTTCTCCCTTAACTTCACTGCTTTAATTAAGGCATCGAGTTCTACAGACGTTCAGGTTAATGTTTACATAATTCACGGTAACGAGACGTACTTCCTGGAGAGCTTCACTCCCACAGCCTATTCGTTTGACTTCCTATATCCTACCTGCCCTCTTCCTGAGAACACTGTCTCCAATTTCTCGATAGTGTCGGGAGGCCTAAATTTCGTGAATAGCCCTTACATTAACTCCCTTTCGGGATCGGCTAGGCTGGAGGGAGGAATCCTGATTCCTTCCTTGATATTCAAGGGAGAGCCTTCATCTTACAAAGTCATGGTTTCAGTGAAGGACTTATCCGGAACTCCAGTGAAGGCATATATCTCACCTCCGAAACTGAAGAACGAGGGCTACCTATACGGCATATTAGGGACAGACTTCAGGGGTTCATCCGTATTCGCAGAGTTCGTGTTAGGAGCTAGGTTCGACCTGGAGCTCAGCGTAGTCACTTCACTGGTTATAGTTGGGATAGGACTGATAATGGGGTTATTGGCTGGTTACAAAGGAGGGAAGACAGATACCGTGTTAAATTCCGTGACGGACTTCTTCTTGACCATACCTACACTTCCCCTGCTGATAGTGTTGGAGGCTGTTCTTGTGGCTACTAACCTCATCCTGAATGTTAATAAGGCCTTCATTATCTTCACTCTGATTGCATTCCTTTCGTGGATGGCTACAATGAAGATCATAAGGTCAGCTACGTTCACTCTCAAGAGCAGGACTTTCGTTGAGGCGTCGAGAGCTTTAGGAGGAGGTAGCTTCCACATCCTCTCAAAACACCTCATACCAAACCTTCTCGGAATAATAGTAGCACAGATAGCTTATGATGTTCCCACCGTGATATTGGTAGAGTCAGGGCTCGACTTCCTAGGCCTCGGGATAACCTCTTTCCCTACATGGGGTAACATGTTGGGTTACGCGTCTCATGAATTAACGGCCTCTAATGGCTTCGTGTGGTGGTGGATACTACCCCCTGGGCTAGGTATAATCCTTTTATCCGTAGCGTTCTACTTCATAGGAACAGCACTTAGGGATGTATTGAGCCCTTACAAGACAAGAGGCGAGGTGTGATGATGGAACAAGGAATGGAAGAGGAAATCACTATCGATAAGCTCAAGACTTACTTCAGAACGAAGGCTGGGTACGTTAGGGCTGTAGACGACTTCTCCATGTCTGTCAAGAAAGGTCAAATCATGGGGCTAGCAGGGGAATCTGGTTCTGGTAAATCAACCGTTGTGACCACGATCTTCAGGGTTCTGCCAATAAACGGAGAGGTGAAGGGAGGGAAGATAACTTTCGAGGAGAAAGACATTCTCTCCATGGACGAGAAGAAGTTCAAGGAAGAGATAAGGTGGAAGAAGATCTCATGGATCCCTCAAGTCTCCATGGACTCTCTAGATCCCCTTTATACCGTGAAAAACCAAATGATGGAGACGATCCTAACCCACGAGGACGTGAGCAAGGCCGAGGCCGCTGAAAGGAGTTACCAAGCACTGGAGTCGGTGAAGCTTAACCCCGAAATAGCGGAGAAGTACCCCCACGAACTTTCTGGAGGTCAGAAACAGAGGGTCATAATTGCCATGGCTCTCCTCCTCAACCCGAGGCTAGTGATAGCAGACGAGCCTACCACAGCCTTGGACGTAGTAACTCAGGCTTCGATAGTTGACCTCTTGACAAGAAAGAAGAAGGAGATGGGTTTCTCCATGATATTCGTGACCCATGACCTCTCACTTCTAGCTACCATGGCTGACGCTGTAACAGTGATGTACGCTGGACAGCTGGCAGAGACGGGGACGGCCGAGACTCTTTTCAAGAGCCCAGAACACCCTTACACTAAACTCCTCCTTAAGTCTATCCCAGACATAAGGAAATGGAAGGAGAGGAAGCTTTACTCCATCCCAGGAGAACCCCCTAACCTGGAGAACCCTCCCTCGGGTTGCAGGTTCAGGACTAGGTGTCCATTCGCTATGGAGATATGCAAGGATAAAGTCCCCGAACCGGTTACTCTCAAGGGAGGTCATGTGGTAGCGTGTCATTTAGTCGGTGATAAGAAGTGATTGAAGGTAAGTCACTAAGCGTGAAGTTCAAGGTTAACGGAAGGGATTTCCAAGCCTTGAAGAGAGTTAACATAAAGGTAGGCAAAGGAGAGGTAGTGGGACTTGCAGGTGAGTCTGGGAGCGGGAAGACTACTCTGGGTAGGGCAATCCTCCTCCTTCAGAAGTTTCGAGGACAGGTCATATGGAACGGGAAGGACGTAACCAAGATCAAAGGAAAGGAAATGAAGGAATTCAGGAGGAAAAACCAGATCGTATACCAAGACCCATTCGACGCTATAGACATAAGGTTGAAGGTATTTGACGTAATAGCGGAAGGCCTCAGGATACACCATGAGGGAAGCAAACAGGAGATCAGAGATTCTGTAATGGAGTCCCTTAAACTCGTAGGCTTGAATCCCCCGGAACAGTTCGCCAACGTCTACCCGACCCAGCTCTCAGGAGGTCAGCTCCAGAGGGTAGCGATAGCTAGGACTCTAGTGATGAACCCGGAGTTCATAGTAGCTGACGAACCGGTCTCCATGTTGGACATGTCTATAAGGGCAGGGATCTTGGAGATATTTAACCAGCTCAAGTCTAAGGGAACGAGCACTCTCATGATAACTCACGACTTGTCCACTGTGGCTTATGTGTCTGATAGGATATATATCATGTATCTAGGTAAAATAGTAGAGAGTGGGCTTACCTCACAGATAGTGGAGAACCCAAAGCACCCTTACACTCAAGCGTTGATCTCGTCGATACCGGTTCCCGAACCGGGGTACAAGATAGAGCCTAAGTTGAAGGATGAAGACTCCCCGGTTCCTAAGGTTGGTTGTCCACTATACCCGAGGTGTCCCTTCAGGATGGACAAGTGTAGGACCTCCGAGCCCGAGATGGTACAAGTTGAGCCCGGACACGAAGTCGCATGTTATCTATACTGAAGAGGACCTAGTCAAGGTGAGTAAGAGGGATCTCTCCATTTCCGTCTCCCTAGTTTTAGTCACAGTAGTTTTCATGTTGTTCGTTTCTCCCCTGAGCTATTTACTCTTTCTTTCAATTTTCTCTGGTGGTATACTCCTCTTCAGAATTAGGTATGTATTATTTTACATGAGAGATCTCAAATACAAGGGTAAGGTCACCTTCGTACCGAGGAAGAGCACTTCAAGGAAGAGGAACGCAGAAGATCGGGGTTTCCTCCTGGCTGAGATATTCTTTCCGTTGATACTTCTCTTCCTCCTTCCAGTTCCCATCAACTTAATAGCAGCGTTGGGTTTCGTCATGGGAATACCTTTCTCCTTGGTTTTGGAGATCCCGGTCGTGAGAGCGCTGGAATCCCGAGTAGGAGATAGGATAAAGAAGTATTTCGTGTGGAGCGTTGTCAATGAAGACCTATACCTCAAGGAATTCGGTTATCTATTGTCCAGGAACTCCCGATCAAGTGGTGAAAATAAAGCTTGACGTAACGTGAGTTAATAATTCACTTTTTAAATAAACCACGTGGAGACAGTATGCCTTTTTAAAAAAGTTTCATTGAATTCCTGGATAGATTTTTAAGCAGAAAGATGATGATTCAATGGTGGAAAAAAGACATTTTCTGGTTTTGAGTGCAATCATGTTGATTTTCATTTTCTTGCTCGTGTTAGTTTCGGATCAGGGCACATTGTTGAGTAAGAGGACGTTTCAGACCGAAGTTTACATGTTTGAAGGAGGTCCTAATCACGTATATCAGCCTTCGATCTACGCGTCTTCCTTCAACCTGAGCTTCCCTAGTGCTGTAATAGTTACACCCACAGCGCTTGTAGGAAGCCACACGATCCTTTTCACGACGAGCGGGACTGTCTCCAATGGGACTCTTAACATGGTTTGTGTTGGGGGAGTTTATGCCGTGAACGCTGAGAACGGGAAGGTCGTCTGGAACGAGAGCTTTCCCAACATGGTGATGACTCAACCTCTAGTCGTAAACGGGATAATCGTAGTAGGTGTGGGGAACAACATGTTCGTGAACCAGTCGTTTAGAGGCACCGGCGTTAACGAGATAGTTGCCCTAAATGAACAAGGCCATGTGATCTGGGTTCACAAGACAAGAGGGGAGTCCATGCCCACACCGGTCTTCTTTGAAGGTGACATAGTGGAGGCTACTGGAGGAGGCTATGTGTGTTCCCTCGATCTCTCAACGGGACACTTAGTATGGGCCTCGAAGATACCTTCTTACGTGAGTATGTCCTCTCCCCTGTTAGTGGGAGAGCAACTCCTGTTCGGTGGTGCTAACCCTTACGTGTTCTATGACATTAACGTTACTAACGGGAAGGTCATATGGGAGACTCAGATCAACGCCACGGGAGGGCTAGACGACTCTTCACCTTCATTCTGCAACGGTATAGTAATAACAGGTTTCACGGACCTAGTGAGCAACAATACGCTGGACTATAAGGAGGTTGGAATAAACATTACCAACGGTCAACTGGTCTGGTGCCTGAACGAGGGAGAAGGGCCCACGCCTTCAGACCTGGAGAGCCCTCCTGCTACTTTATATGACGGCTACGCCTTCGTGACATCCCCAGGAGTACCTTACCTCTATGCTGTGAACTACAGCAACGGGAACGTGATCTGGAAAGTAAAGACTGGGGAAGACATAGACAACCCTGCGGTAAGCGGTAATTTGCTCTTCGTGTTGAACCACACAGGTTTCCTGTATGTTATAAACCTCCAGGGCAAGGTCATAAACGTGGTCAAGACTGGGGTCGTGCCTGGTCCGGGAGAGCCCTTGTTGACTGAGAACACCATCGTGATATTCGGAGTGAACGGTGTAGTGAAGTCCATACCCCTAAGCAAGGTAATTTAGACAGAGGCCATGTATCACGACAATTTATTGTTTTTGTTCATCTTACTGAGACATTTTAAGTTAAATCTAGTTTGATAATTTCTTATTTAAAAAAAAGAAAAAAATGATATAGGTATCTTCCTTTAAGGGCTCATCATTGATCTTGGTTTCAACTTCCAACGAAAGCTAGGAAAAATGTTTGCAATTTGGGTCATATTAATCGAGCATAAATGAAAACATTAATTTTATCTATATTAAAACGATAAAAAGTATTATAGAGTAGCGAGAACTGACCTTTAGAAGAAACATGAGATTATCCACCCTTTATTATGAAAAGAATCGAAAGGATCACTAGAGCAGACCCTCCTAACTGCAGAACTGAGGGAATTTCCCCGAAGAGGGGTATTGAAAGGGTTGTCGCTACAACCGGCTCAAGTAACCCTATGGTCTCTATGTGCTGAGGCTTCACCTTTCCCGACGAAATCACTATTGACGTATGTCCTATCAGTGTTGGTATAGCTATGAGGCCTATCAAGGAAAGAACTGAGGTTAAGTCTACCCTTCCCAAACCCTGAAGGAGAAAGAACGGGAACGAGAGCAATGAGGAGAAAAGGTATATCCATGCTGTGAGGGAGAGAGGGTCCTCATATTTCACCGAGCTTAGCCTGAAAGTGTACAGTGCGATCGACAATGCTGAGATCAGGGAGATCAGGTTTCCCACCAAGTTTCCTTCGTTTAGGGGAAAGTTGATGAGGACTACTCCGATGAAACCTATAAGGACAGCTTCCACGTCCCTTAGAACTACGTTCTTTCTCAGAGCTGTGAATATTACCACGAAGAAAGGTGAAGTGGAGACCAGGACTGTGGCGTCCATTATAGTCGTATGATACACTCCCTCTATGAACGTGAACATGTGGAAAGCCAGGAGACCTCCCAGTACTAGGTAGTCTCTCGCGCGGAGCTCTAGTCTCAACTTCCCCCTGGTGAGCATAGCTCCGGCCACGAGAAATCTGAGGAACGTTATAGACGCTGGGGTCATCCCAGACTCTTTTATGAAGATCGACGCTGTGCCGAAGGATATTCCGCCCAATATCAGCAGGAGGTAATAGAACTTCCTCTCCAAGATTGTCACGTATCTAATTCTGTACCCTTTCCTCCTTTAACTGTGACCCTCCTATCATGATGAGGACAATTGACAGGACGAGTATGATAGATAGGTTCAGGGATAAGCTGAACGGGAGAAACGCGACGAGTGACACTCCGAAGCCTCCCCCTATGAGCCTACCGAAGAAGAGGTTAACGTTAGTCCCGCTTCCCTTCAGAGGAAGGGGGTAGAGCTCACTCAGCCATACTCCAAGATAGGCGAAGAAGGAGGAGGAAACCACCATGAGGGGATAGATTATGAGCAAGAGCGACTTTTCACTGAGGGAAGCCGCGAATAGGACCACCGAGATCAGTCCCAAGGCAGAGAACGCTAGGGTGACCTTCCTCTTTCCGAACTTGTCTGCTAACCTCCCTGCGATCGCGAACCCCAATAGTCCTACGAGGAGAGAGACTGTGATGAAGAGTGAAGAGAAGGACTTGCTGAAGCCGTGCAAAAGGAGGAGGGTGTCACCCAGGGAAATGAGCGGAACCAAGTAAAGGAACCCTCCAATTGAAAACAAAGACCCAAAGAGGGTAGTCCTCCTCAGATTCTCCCCGAAGACCTCCTTCACGTTGAGCTTACTTCCCTTGAACTTCGACTCTGGTATGAAAAACCAGAGGGGAACCCCTATCAATCCGAGTAACCCGATGAAGATCAGGTAATCCTGAAAGGAAATGAAAGAAGAAGTTACAGCCCCTACAATTGCCCCCAGGAAGTACAAGCCCTGCATGATGCTACCGAACGTCGACCTTAGGTTAGGAGGAGCGAGTTCGTTCACATACACGTAGCTTATCCCGTTATCGCCGTTGACCCCGAAGCCTATTATGAACCAGAGGACGTAGAACGCTACTATCTGGATAAAGTAAGCGTTTATCAGGACAGGCAAGGAGAAGACCAGGATAGAGATCAAAAGGGAATTCTTCTTCCCTATCCTGTCTGCCAGGATACCCATGAACAGACCTCCGAGCGCTCCCCCTATCCATGAAAGGGAGATCACCAGTTCGGCGGAAGAGTAGGGCACGTGGGTTAACTCTACCACGTCCTTTATCTCGAAGGTGATTGAGTAAATGACCACAGCTGAAAGGAGAAATATAAGCATCAGGAAGACTGCTCCCAGATACTTAGACTGCATGAGATATTTCAGATGGCGAAATATTTAACGTTGGTTAAACCATGGTCATGACCATTTCCTCTATCGGGATTGAGTAGATTATAGCTTCTACAAAAGCTTCCTCGTCTATCCTGGTGAAAGCTTCGCCTCCCAGGTAGATCTGGCCGTCCTCGTAAACGACGCAGTAGTCTATCTTACCTTCGTTTAGGAATACCTTCACTATCTTCCCATCCACAGTTGCCTTAATTGCCTTCTTACCTCCGATCAATTTCACTCTCTGTATCAGATCGCCCATCTTCCCCTTCACCTTGTAGGACATGATGGGAGCGTGGTGGAACTCCTTGTTTTCAACCTCCTTGAGGTAAGGTATTAGATGGTCCATAACAATGTGAGAGTCTACGTCGCGTTTAGAGTCGTCCAGCTTTACTTCCAGTCTGGTCGGGAGGCTTAGAGTTATATTTAAGGTAGTTCTTTCATCTGTGGTAGGGCAGACTCTTAGATACCCTTTCTCTTTTCCTACCTTGAATGTGTATGATAACACGTTCTTCTCAATCAAGGGCCCTTCCATGTAACCTCTTATGGTCACGAGTTTGGAGTTGGTAGGGGCTACAAAGCCTATCATATATTTTCCTGATCTCTCCTTCGCCTCAGCCAAAGGGACGTACTTATCTGCCTTCCTGTCGTATGCACTAAGGACGATGAAATGTCCGAGTGTAGAAGCCATCCTTATTTCGTCTATGAATATGTCGTCAATGACTCTCAGGGAGAGGCTAGTTTCATATGTTGTATTGAACATAATGATCCTTAGTAATGTATCGTATTTTGTCTATATAAACTTTTCGTTATTCCTTTCATGATTTTATAGTATTCAGCTTATCTATTTTCTCGAGAACAGCTGAGAGAGTCGATAAGAGCTCCTCCTTTCCTCTGAAGTCAGATAAAATCTCTCTAGCTAGCCTCTGGTAAATGTCCATGCCTTTCATGAAAGTCTCGACTCCTTTCTCCGTTATTTTCACCGTGATTATCCTCCGATCGTCTGCAGACCTCCCCCTAGAGACCAATCCTATCTCTTCAAGCCTATCCACCGCCGCAGTTATTGCTGATTGGGTGACGAAAAACCTTTTAGCCAATTTAGCCATAGTCATCTCTCCTTCCTTTGTTGCCTTCAGGATCAGGAAATCTAAGTAGCTTATTCCAAGGCATTCCAGCCTCCTGTTCAACTCCCTCTGGAAAGCCCTATGGATTTTCGCAATGCTGCTCATGATAGAAATGTCCACGTCTTTAGTTGACATCATTTAACACCTTAACATTTAAAACTTTAAACTATTGTTCTAAAATCTATCCTCCTTTTAATCTAGGCGTGAACTAACTCACTTACAGACGTGACTTCCTGCTTCATGGATCTACCTTGCCCGTAACTAGAGCACGGATAGAGGGTGGAACTTTGCACGGGTTGTTCCGACCCCGACTCGAATATAGTCGGTGTGAAAGGCTATAGGACTTCTAGTCAGAGCACAGAGGTATCACGTCGGCCATCACTTAAAAACCTCTCGGTGACGCTTGCCCCGTCTATGACTGTCATCGACATGTCAACTGCGAGCCGATACTAAACTTATACAAAAGGTTAAAAACATCCATTCCCTCACTGGAGTCTTAAGCTCCCTTTAAACCCACCATTAAGGTAAATGAGGATGTCGTCTAACGCTATCTCCACGTTGAGTCCAGGCTTTTCATCTCTTGATCAACGAATAGCGCGGGAAAATTTGGGTCTCCCGTCTCAGACTAGTGCAAGAGAGGAGTAAATGATGAAAGGGATTCGCGTCTCCTTTGCGAATTCAGTTTATTTATTAAAATAGAATAAATTTAATTGAACGCTGTTATATGGGCTGGGTGGGGATTCTCGCTTGACAATTTCCTTTATTTATCTATTTTTACCATAATCACAGTTTGGAATGGCGACCTGAATCACCCTGATAAATGCCTCAGGGTATTTATGAGCTCATAATTTTTAAAATCGGAAAAATCTATCCTTTCATCTAACTAATGTAGAATATTTTTTAAAAAAGCAATTTAATCTATACATGTTAAAATAAGGTAAGAGATATGCTGTTTGTTGTCATTGTCTATTACTGGTTAGCCTCCTTTTTTGTATTAACTGGGTAAATACAACATATCCTATCATCACTGGCAGGAATATCCACAAGATGACGTCTACGACTTCCAGCGAAACGTTATAGTATGCGGAGGTAAATAATGAGGAAAGAGAGCCTTCAGCGTAGTGTTCCATGAAAGCTAAAGGTGAATCAAACGAGAGGTAGTCTTCATACTTGACTATGTTTATTCCGTTAAATTCCAAGATGACGAACAACACTGATTCTATGAAGAGGAAGAATACGAAAGTGAGGATTGATAGACCCAGGAACGTTCCTGAACTGTTCACGATACCTCCTATCAAGAACATCAAGGAGTAGAATGCGACTAGACTTAGCGAGAGTCCAATAAATATATACAAGGTTGGTATAAGTCCAACGAACGCCCCTGTGAGGGCGAGGAGGGTAAGGGAGACTATAACCATGAAGACTCCAGATGAGACGAACGCTGTTATCACCCCGCCCATGAACCTATTTACAAATATTTGTTCTCTAGTGATTGGCTTTGAGAGGAGGAACTCCAGAGCTCCCGTCCCTTTCGGCTTAGCTAAGAGGGAATAGGCTAGATACAAGAAGATTATCGGAAAGAACTCCGCGTATAAAGAAAATGAGCTCTCAAACCCTTCAAGCTCATCTATTGAAATAGCCGATCTGGACGTGACCTCCTGGGTTGTTTCCTCATATGAATAGACACCGGGATTGTATGAATGAATTGGTTTAGCTAGGATATCGAAATAGAGAGCTGAAGGGTGGTCTCTCACTTTTATTATATAGGACTTGATACCCTCGCTTTGATTAGCTATGAAATGGGAGTTTTCAAGAGGTCCGCTCCCCACATGCGTAGACGGAGATATGTGAGAGGTTACGTTATAGCACAACGATATTGGGTACAGAGTTGAGACGTAAAGCTTAACGCTCCCATTAGGGAAATAGTTAGATATCATAATTGATGGGCCTGAATAAGTATTACTCATAGCAGGGGAAAAGAGAAGTTCATTTGTATATGGAGATGGAAAAGAAAATGTATCATTTCCGGCTAAAGTGTCTGTAACGTTCTGTTTGTCCTCTTGATAGACTATCAAGGTATATGGCATAGCCTTAGACGTAAAGCCTAGGGAGACCTCTCCGGAGGAGTTAGTAACGCCCGATGCTACCTCGCCTCCGTTAGCGTAGGCAGACACTTTCACTCCCGAGGCTGGGTCTCCGTTAGGTCCTATAGCCATTGCGACGAGGTTAACGTGGTCTCCTTCGACCTGAGAGAAGCCTATCACGGAGTACTTGTAATCTACTTGGGATCCAATGCTGTGATCTATAGCATAGGCTATGCCAACTCCAGCTACAGCGAAGACGACTAAGAAGAGAAGAGTGGATATCCTCAGGAAACTTCTCTTGAAGTCAAACACGAACGGCCTCATTTTCAACACCTATAATCCTGAAGAACACCTCTTCCAGGGAAGAGTACTCAAGCTTCATCTCATACACCTTGTATCTAGACGAGATCATGGAGTTCACCCTCGAGGGGTCGTCGTTAAAGTTCCTCACGGTGACCTTGTCCCCATTAACTGTAGGTTCTCCGAACTTGGAGAGGTCGTCGATCAAGTTGTTGTCAACCTTGTCTACCCTCAATACCAAGGAGGGAGTTGCGAACTTCCTTATCTCGTCCATGGTCATGGTCTTCACTATCTTACCCTTGTGGATGAAGACAACCCTGTCTGCTAGGCTCTCCACTTCGCTAAGGATGTGTGACGAGAACAGGACAGCCTTCCCCTCCTTCTTGAGGTCAGCAGCGAGGTTCCTGAAGTATGCTATCCCTTGCGCATCGAGGCCATTTAACACTTCGTCGAAGAGGTAGTTCTGGGGGTTTGAGATGAGACATACAGCTAACGCGAATCTCCTCTTCATCCCTTGCGAGTAATTCTCCAGCTTCCTCCTCTCGACCCCCTTGAGTCCAACCTTCTCCAGCATCTCCATACCGAGCTTCCTCGCCTCGGAGGTGGAGTAACCGTAGTAACCGGCTATGTACACGAAGTAGTCTATCGCCTTCACGTCCAGCTCGAAGATGGGGAGTTCGGGGACCCAAGCAAGCCTCTCTGATGCCTTCTTCTTTTCCCTTATCACACTGTACCCGTCAACCAGGACGTCTCCGGAGTCAGGGTAAATGACCCCTGATGCTATTCTCATGGAGGTCGTCTTTCCCGCTCCGTTCAACCCCACGAAGCCTGTGATCTGTCCGTCGGGCACGTCGAAAGTCTCATCGTCGAGGGCCTTGAAACGGCCGAAAGTTTTACTTACGTGTTGAATTTGAATCATTGACTTTCAATATGCAATAACGTTTAAATGCCTTTTGCAAAGCCGCATAAGATGAAATTAAAACACAAAGAGACTAAGAACTGAAGAAAAAAGGAAATAGGACATTACAGGATTTCCTTCTCTTTTTCCTCTAGACCGGATTTACTTGATTTTTCTCCTTGATACATGATCTAAGCCCTGTGATATCAAGGCAATTCGTCACTTAGACTTCATCATTAAAGAGCCATCTCAAAATAACATATTCAAAATATTCAATTAGAATACTCAACACTAATTAAAATTAAATAAAAATTTTCTAAGATAAAAACTAAAATAATGAGAAGTATATAAAACATAAAGTTTATATAGAGTTTAAAGAGATAAACTTATAATGAAAATAATGTAAGAAACTTATGGACGCTTCAAAGTTAATTGAAAAAATGAGGTATGTAGTGGTCGGATCTTATCTTTTGTCATCTGTTTCCGGTGCGATGTTTTTAGCACTTGGCATAGTACTCCTGAACTTCAGGGAGACATACTATTTCGTGAAGACGGGAGAGATAGTTTCGCTTAACTATCCTAGAGTGTTTCTAATCGTAGGGACTCCAATCTTTTCTATAATGTTTGATGCTATCGTAATTATAGGAATGGAGATAATGATAAGGAGGATCTATGCTCTTAATGTGATAAAGTCTACTGCAGTTATACTTGCAGTAATCTCAATTCTATTCCTCCTTAATGGTCCTGCGCCTGATCCTTTAGATCTTGAGAACAGGCCTTTCGTCATAGGTCTGGCTTCTGCGATGATAGGTTTTAACGCGTTCGCTATGGGAATTTCGCTCTGGATGAGGAAGTTAGAGGAAAAGTTAGTGTAGGAGGCGTGTTGAAAGGTGATAGTTAAACCGAAGATAGAATGGTTTACCTTCAACAAGTTGAGAACCCCTTACGTGTATTGGAAGAACGTCATAGTGGTCCTCGAAAACCCAAGCAAGACCTTAGTTGTAGATGTTTGGAGGAACCAGCTATCCAGTTATAAACCGCCTAGAGAGGCTGAGAGGTTTAAGTTTACGTATAGGGTAGGTAAGGTGGACGAGGAAAATGAGGGATATCTCGAGTGCATAGCGCAGGAATTAGAGAAGAAGCTAAAGCCCCTACTTGTCAAGGACTTTAAATGTGAGGACATTACGGTGGTTCTAAATTGTTAATTGAAAATTTCATCAAGTGTTTAGGTAAGGCAATAGAAGTTAAGAGAGTGAACGAGCTAGAGTGGGACTTCAAGATTAGAGAAGAGATAATGCTGAAAGGAAAGGTAAGGGTAGTGATTTCCGTGATAGAGACAGTGGAGATAATCTTCAGGAACCCTGACGGCTACGGCAAGGTGGAGTTAAATCAAGGTAAAATACATTCCATCGATTACAAGGGAATCCTGCAGTCTAAATATAAGAGGAGAATTGAAGAGTGTGCGCCTATTCTGATAGAAGGGCTCAAGACAGTTTGAAACGTTATTTTACCTTAATGGTGGCTCAAGGTGGTGGAAGACCATAGTGAGGGGATGGATAGCCTCTTTGTAGTGAAAGTTGGATGCAAAAAGTCGTACATATTCAACGGCAGTCACAGACCGAGCAAGAGTAACCGAGACGCTTGTAAGTGAAGGTCTTGTTTGTCCTCTACTTATCAAGACACGTGGAATATTCAAGTCCAAGTCTCAACGACCCGTAGAGTTCAGCCCTCTAACAGTCCTTGGTAAGGTGAAGCAGTGAGGCAGGAAGCTCTATTCGTGGGGTCGAGGCAGTCCACAAACCTTCATCTTACGAGATTTCGCATCCAGACAAATCTGAAGAGTCACTCTTTTATCTTAACTATGTTATCGTTATTTTTGTCTTTAAAGTGAGGAGAAAAATCAGGTCATAGCCACATCGAAATTTGTTCTCAAAAAAATTAAATCTCTCTATTACATCACTCACTAGTGCTAAAGAAACTAACAACCTTAGCTATACTCCTGATTATGTTCTTTCAGCCGATCCTCTCGTTTTCTGCAGTCCTCTCGCCAGAATACGTTCACATGATTGAGGTGAAGTCTCTAGGGGTAGTCACTATTTGTTTCACTTCAGACGAACCCTCATATGCTACTCTTTACCTTGGAAATCAAGCTTTCCTGAGAATAACGTCTAACTCTTCCACGAAAGTTCTCCTCCCTCAGGGCGAATACGAGATCAAGTCCAACGCGAGTCAAGCACGCCTTAACTATTCATGGTCTAAGGTCTCAGGAGAGACGCTTGTCGTAGGGCCGAATCAGAGCGTGATACAGTGGGTCACGCCTTACTCTTCAGGATCTCCGTTCAGGATTACGGTGAACGTAGTGGGAAACTCGACTTTCAATTCGTATCTTTATAACTCATCCTTTATGTTGATATCAGCCAACAAAACGTGGGCCTATGATACCCTTCACCTATCCCCCGGGAGCTACGGTATAGTTGTAAACAACCCTCACAACTACAGTGAGGAGGCCTGTCTCAACTACGTGTTCGATCCAAGTTACGTGAACCCGTTCGTCGTAGCCAATGAAGATATGCCTATGGGGTTAGCCTCGTACGGAGTAATGAACGACTCAGGAAACGTGACCACATATGAAATCAATACATCGTCACTTTTGGGTTACGTAAACATATCGCAAATTAGGACGTTGAACTCGTCCCAAGACTTGGCAAACCCTTACTCCGCTTCAATTCAACTAAACGGAGTAGTTAGCAACGGCGACCAACAATATTTCATACAGAACGTAATTTACATGAACACATTTAATGACACATACTACCTTACAATGAACGTATTCAACGTAAGTCTTGACGAGAACTCATTGATATATGTGAGCTCTACTTCCGTGAAGGAATTCACATTTCCTTTTGTAGGTTATCTTGTGCTGAACGTCAGTCAAACCAACGGCGAGTCTGTCATGAGATCGGGTTTCGTGAATTTGACTTCAGAGAAGACTTACTGGTTCTCCAACTACAGTGTGAAGGGCATCTTTGATTTCCTGGTAAATGGTAAGAATTACACACCAGGGAACGTATCCAGATCTGGATTATTTTACGACGCAGAGCTCGTAATAGGCGGAGGAGGAAACGGGGAGGTGACTTCGCTCAAGTCCTATAACGGTTGGTTGGCTCTCCTTTACCTGAACGGAACTAGGTACGTCCCGTTTCCGTCTTACTACTCCTTTGGGGCAGATACTAAGGAGGGGGTGGACAACATGCACGTAGTCTATTTAGGTTCAGGTGAGGCATACAGTTACACTGGGAAGGAGAACTTGAGAGAATTGAAGCCAGAAGGGACACCGTTTCCCCTTCCTAAGGTATTCGGCTTCGAGAAGATCAACTCAACACGCTTTCCTAATACTACTACGTTGATCCATAGCGGAGATAACATGGAGATTGAGCTTGCCTTGGTGTCCGTCCTGTCAGGAGTAGTGGCTATAGTGGCAGTCCTTAAATTCAGATCATCTAGGGGGAAGTAAGGATGATAAGTTTATTTTTCTTTAAAGGAAAGAGGAAATAAATTGAGATTACGAACTCATTGAAAGAAGTGATAGTCTCGATTTCCAAGTATGTAAACCTAATAGGTGTAAAACTTCCAGGGAATCGAGTGGGGGGTATTATGAGTATTTGTCAGATGCTTTTTAAGAGCCTCGTCTTAAATTAGGTATATGAACAAAAGGCTAGTCATAGGCTTCACAATAGCCTTCTTTGCAGTTTTGACCCTAGCTTTGATATCTACATCGTTATATCACCCCCCGAAGGACGAACCTATAATAAGGGTGATCTCCGGTGAACTTACGCCTGACTTCAGTACGCATGGAGTTTACCTCAACATGCAATTCAGTAAGATCCCTACAGTCAAAGGGGCCTACCTGGACATTAACGGGACTAAGTACTATAACACGTCTCCCGTGAAGCTTCTGGACTCTCAAGGGAAAGTGATACTATGTACCACGTTCAAGGCTACACTGAAGAACGATACTTATTACGTTGTAAACTTGGTCTTTCAGAACGGGGGTGAGGAAAGTTACAGCGTAAAGTATATCAACATCTATTCTAGTCCTCTCCTCCCTCAGACGAGAGAATCTCCTCAGCCCTCTCGTGTATTTCCTTAGCGAGGTTCAACACGTTTTCAGCTACTTCCTTCACGTTCTCCTCACTTATCATCTTCTGTCTTTCCTCGCTTAAGCTCATGAACCCTTCCCTCATTTCTACGTCAAAGGACGCTGATAGCCCCATATGCATCAGGTAGTTCCTGAGGTCCAAGAAGTCCGGGTAGAACTCCCTCAAGACCTTCCTTAACGCCCTCCTGCACGTCATGTATACGCTCTTCCTGTCCTTTTCGTCGAATTGAAGTTTTCCGTACCCTCTGTCCCTCATGCAGTAGATTACGGGTAGCTCGCGTCCTAACGAGATAGCCTTGTCGTAGTAACCCGCCCTGATGTACAGCCTTACCATCTCCTCTATCTTAGTTACGTCGTCGCCTGATGGTAGTAGGATGGTACTCAGCATCTCCCTCGAGAGGTCGTCCATTGTGAGAGACCTCAGGTTCTCCATTTCCTTTAAGGAGAGGAAGGTGATCCCGTTCCTGAAGTACCACAGGGACCTCTTCACCTCGGGAAGGGAGTCCGGGATCAGTCTGTCATCTAGAAACCTCAACCCCATTGAAAGGTAGATGGGGTTCAAGTCCCATTCCTTGAGCCATTCACCGTCCACGTAGAAGACACGTGACTTGGATAAGAAAGAGCAAGTGATGAAAAGGAGGGAGGAGTCCAATTCCCTTGGTAAGATCACGATGACGTCCCTTCCCTTGATTTCATCATATATCCCGCTTAAAGTTGGGTTGACGGAAACAGTGGGGAACGGAAGCCCTGACACTTCCTCAGTGGTCACCCCTTTCTCTATATTAAAACACTCGCTTACTACTTCGTGGGGGGTGCCTTGTAGAACCTCTTTACATCGGAACTTAACCCTCTCGTGAAGCGGGCGGAATAGGAGGACGTAAGTCGGTTCCATGATTGTATATCTCATAACGAGTATTAAATGCAGGTAATGACGATTCTCCTTTCATCGAGTAGCTCTTATCAGAAAATCCTTGCAGATTTACATGACCCTAAAATTAATAGCGACGTGATAGAGGTCAAATAATTAGCTATAGGTTCTAGAACCTCCTCACTGCAAAATGGATAAAATTTGTTTTTTTTATAATACTACTAGGTGAAAACATTTAAGTCACATGAATTCCCGTGAAACTGCTCCGAGGTTAAATCAGAAGGACGGAAAAAGGCTGAGAAAGGGGAAAGCGAAATGAAAGTGGGAGGAAAAGAAAAAAGAGGTTGAAGTATTAATATGTATAACACACATGTTTTGAACTTAGTGCCCTTTTTCCTTCAAGAGCATACCTTGGTAAGTTTCTTTCATTTCTTCTTCATTCTCGACGCTATTAGCATTGCTATAACTATCACTATTCCCCCTAAGAAGGAATAGTCTATGTCACTTGACCCAGTGTTGGAAGTCTGACTCCCTGACACATTGTGGGTCATGGTTGACTGCTCGTTAGAAGTTACGCTCGATTGTGAGGGAGGTTGAGATGAACTCCCTGTGGAGCTCTGGGTCGCGTGGGGAGAACTCTGACTAGTAACCTCGAAAGTCAGCGGAGGATATTGAGAAGCGTTCAATTGACCGAAGTCGGTGAGGTCTAATTGACCTGAATTTACCTGCACAGCCCCGTCATAGGAAACATAAACGTCATTGGTGGACTCCCCAGTATCAGCCCCGAAGGTATAGTATGATGGGAATGAATACAACTTGTTGTCCACCACGTAAAATAGCCCTAACTTCCCGTGGAGGGATGTGAAACTCGTAGACTCTCCATTCGCTTCGCCTGCCAGCACTAGCTCTGCGTCGTAGTAAGACCCCATGTAAAAGTATATCCCAGCGGGAGTGTACTCAGTACCGTTCACCAGGAAATAAGGATCACCGCGTTGATGGATCGTGACGTTATTGAACCAGAACATCTCGTGGGTGTAAGTTCCGTTCTGCAGGATCAACACCCCGAATTTAATCAGAGTGCCGGATGAGGAGTTCTCCACTTTCATGATCATGTAACCTGCAAAGGAGAGGCTGTAACTGAGGAAGATAGAGGAGTTGTAGTTCCCGTAGTACGCGTTGTGACCTGTCCCAAGCACGAACCCTGAGGGTGAGGTTATGGACTGGTTGGTCAGAGTCGCGTTGTCAGAGGAGAGGTTGAACACGTTGTCGTGAAGGAACACTCCAGACTCGTTAGTTATGAATATAAGAACGTCTTGGGGCCAATACACCGACCCATTCAGGCTGACTACCGCATTCATCTGTAATGATGCCCCATAGTCGCTTACGTTATCCAGATATCCTGACGCGTTAAAGGCTTTTATCTCTGAGAAATTGAAGAAACCTGCAATCTCGTTGAACTTCAGGGAATATGTCGAGATGTTGGACGAGTTAGATACCCGTAGGACGCTAGTCCCATGGTGAAGGAGTCGTCCCTATTCAAACTGGTTAGGTAAGGGTTAACGTACTCTGGGTCTATCTTGTAGTAAAAGTAGGCCAATGCACTCTCCGAGTGAGGGTTAGTTATATTGAGGTAGTAGACCCCAGGCGAGAGATGAATGTTGTAACCGAAAGAGTAGTTTTGACCTAGCGTGATCGTGACGTCACTGGAGTTGAAGACGGTCGACGAGTTCCAGATGACGTAGGACACGGACTCGTTGCTTAAACCTTCTAAGTTAAGGGTGAAGGGAGAACCCATGGTAGTTAAATGTAGCCTGGTGAAGAAATATTCCTGAGACGGTATAGTTACTTCCTCCTGGGCTACCTCTGTAGATTTCACGAACTGTAACGAGGTCCAGTTGAGGTACACGTTAAATGCGGAAGGGTAAAAGGGAGAGTAAACCACCAGGTAGTACGTCCCTGGTGTGACCAAAAGCCCATTAACAACTTGTGATGAGTTCTGTTGATAGATCTCTCTCTGAACCCCTGTGGTATTGAAACACATGAACTGGTCTGCGTTCATTATGTCAACAGTAACTGAGGAGTTAGCCTTAACTCCGTAGATCAGTGCGTAACTTCCGTTAAGGTTTAGTTTAAAGTATTCGAAGTAACCTTGAGGTAAAGTGTACTCGTACTCTTGCCCGTGGGTCTGAGCTCCAAACCCCGGCAATAGGATAAGTGAGGCTAGAAATAGAATAAAGATTAAGATCCCTCTTATTTTCATGTTTATCGTATGTTACAAGCCTAATCTTCTATTAACTCTTGTTGAGGGACTTATAGGTCATTTCAAGTCTTATCGAGGCTACGCGAAAACCCTCTCTTAGCTAAACACTTAATTTAGAATTTGGTGGGAACCGAGAAGCTCGTTACCTAAGGAAATTAAAGATTACATGAAGTATTCATGTAATGCATAAGTCAACTAAAATATACATTAAATGATAATCTCTGGAGGTTGAGCTAAATTTCCGTTTAACAGCGATTAATCTATTGTGGAGCTCCATCCTTTACCTCTTAGGGGATGAATGGGGTAATAGAATAGTTCCGGATAAGGAAGAAAACCATGGAGGTTAAGTTCAACAAGAAGGTAGTGATGTTCCTCATAGCTAACATAGTCGTTTCAGATATTATAGGTATGGCCAGCCAGGAATGGGTCAGTGTGAAATCTGGGCTTTGCAGTTCAGCCGAAACGATAGCGTTGAGACATAGAACTTATCTTATTTTATATGACGTATTGATAAAAAGTGACGGTGCTTAAAAATGGATGAATAAATCTACCTATCTAGTTCCACTTCCATTACATTAGATGTTTCGATGCTCCACTTTCAAGTAGAAGTTCAGAGAAATAAGCGGAAATTCACTCAATATATTATTGAAAGGCCTAGATGTAAGTTAATTTCTCTATTCAGTTCATCTGAAAGTTTCATCGAGCGAAAGGCTGACAACGTAGATATATTTACATGTTTTCAAAAATCTTGCCTATGAAATTTTTAAATCTCACTGACTTCATAAGTATCTCGGCGTCTCTATCGTTCAAGCCTAGTGGACTATCTATGTGTTCTTTTATCACTACTATATTTTACTAAGATGAAGAGATTTCATGATTTTCACTAGATCACTTTGAGGAGTTGATCATGTCAAGCAACTTCGATATTTCTGACACGTCCCTTTTCCCTATGCCTAACGACTTAGCCGTGAGCATCATACCGTTAGTCAGCTCCGCGAGAGGTAGGTATTTGACTCCGTACCTTTTACACGAGTTTATTGCCATCTCCACGACGTGTTGTGCTAAGTCCAGAGAGAACGACTCATGATGTTGCCCTTTAGCTTGCCATATTAGCCTGAAAAGTTGAGCGTTGTTGGCCCCGCCCATGGAAAGGGCCTTAACTGCGGTCTCTGGATCCAAGTCTAAAGTCCTCATGACAGTTGAGACCTCAGCGTTGAGCGCCACGATTACAGTGCCTATTATGTTCCCCAACAACTTCAGCATTGTAGCCTGCACGTGGCTCCCAAGATACACGTGTTCCCCCATGTCGTTAAGGAGAGGGTTCAGTTTCTCGTATGTCTTTCTGTCCCCACCACAGTAAATGGCAAGAGTTCCCTCGTTGGCTTCCTTCGGGCCCCTCTCCAGCCTACACGTGAAGTAATCCAGATTTATGCTTGCCTGGTCCAGGACCTGCAACACCTCGTCTACGCTGAGGGTGGTCGTGTCAATTATCGTACCCCTGAAGTCCTTCAATAGGTTCAGTGCTTCCTTGACTTCGTTCCCCGTGGGAAGGGAGAGGATGATCACGTCAGCCCTCTTGGCCATCTCCTGCGGTTGCATGGGTATGGCCTTACACCTATTGTACGACTCTTGGTTTACGTCAAAACCGTAAACTTCGTGTCCTTTCCTGATCAAGTTGTTGGACATGCCAGAGCCCATTCTGCCAAGTCCTATCACTCCCACTTTCATCTCTACTCCCATGGATAATATACTCCATCGTTAATATTATTTTATTCGGAATCTAACCACTTTATATATCACGCTTCACAGTACGGTGGCTAAAACGAATATTTTTCTAATGTGTATATAGGAAACTGTTTAAATTAGGTAGAAAAACATCCGATTTATCTTAAAAAATCGCCTAATTTAATCCAAGTTTATACCTTTGTTTACATGAAAGCAGAATGTAATATGTCTTGTAAAGAGTTTTATCCTAATAAATTCTTGTGTTTTTTATGCTTTCTCACTACCTTATATATTATCAATATAACAACTATAATCTACCTGAAGTTAAACAAATTTTAGAGGTCTAGTAGCAGGGTCATATAGAGGCTCTCATGGCAGTTAAAAGTGGTGAAAACCTCTATTTTCCTTCTAGCATTGATAAATCCATTGAGTGTCTCTTTAATTGGACGTTAGATGTATATTCGACGAACCTTCATTTGTGAAGTCTTGTAGGGGTAAGCTCCTCTTTACGGTAGACCTAAAATCACTTTACAAATAGTTCAGGGAACTAGATTTTACAGAGTCCAACCTAAATACGGAACTCTTGATAATGACTGCTTATTTAAAAACAACATTATACTGAACATGAACAACAGAAGAGGCTTCATTTGTATTAATTATGAAATATATATAATCAGTAAAAAGAATGGGAAAAGAAAAAAGTAGACTTTTTTAAAAATCTCAATTTTCAAAAGCAACAACGGTGTTTCTGTGATAAATTTCACAGTGGGAGAGTGAATCCTAAGCCGAAGTTTAATGCCGCGGCGAATGTAAGGTACATAAGCCATGTTCCCGTAATCAGATGCCAAAATCCTTTTACCCTAGTCCATGAGGGTGATTGTAGCAAGCTTGCCGGGATATCGGAAATGTAAACTAAAGCCAGCAAAATGAATAATACCATTACAGGGTAATCTTTAGCATAGCCGAACACGGTAGCTCCTATAATGGATATCCACAGGAAAGCTATAGCCATGTAACCGTCGACCCTGCTATCTCCGCCTATATATTTGTTGATTCCGAGTGCGAACCAATGGACACCGTACGCAGTGAACGCAAGTGCAGCCATGTAGGTTACTGGACTTGACTGGAACGCTTTAAACACGGTAAGCCCGAGCCATAAATAAGTCCCAGTCAAGAACTGAAGGAAACCCGGCATCCATATGCCCCATTGTCCCAGCGAATGGTTAAGGGCAGTGCCTCCGTCCTTTGGGAACCTAAAAAATTCAGTACCACCGTATATATAATATCCTGTTCCTAGCCCGAAGAATCCGACCGCTAAGGGTGGAAGAGGACCTACCATGTGTTTAAACTTATTTTCTAAAGTATAAAAAGCTATCTTGATTTATCTAATTAAGCTATAAAACTTAAAATAAGTTTTTATACAATTTAGATTTTTCATCTAATATCTACTAAATTTTCACTCTAACAAAACTTTTTAAAAGTTAGTTGATACTTATTTTTCATGCCTCTTCGAATTAAACTAAATAATAGGGAAGTTACAGCAGAAGAGGGAGACACGATTTTAACCGTCCTAGAGAGGAACGGGATTTACGTTCCTCACGTATGTTATAACCCCCGGTTAGGTCCCATTAGGACTTGCGATTTATGTCTCGTTGAGGCAAACGGAAAGATTGTAAGATCATGTGAAACGAAAGTGGAGCAAGGAATGGTAGTGAACACTGATAATGAAAAAGTCAAGGGAGTTAGAAGGAAGGCTTTTGACACTGTGCTCAAGAACCACAACTTGTACTGTACGTTTTGCGACAACAACGTTGACTGTGAGCTCCACGAAGCGGTATCAAGGGAGGGGGTTTACTCACAACACTTCGTCCCCAAGCCCTACGAGGTAGATGACTCTAATCCTTTCTACGTGTACGACCCTAAACAGTGCATACTCTGCGGGAGGTGCGTTGAAGCTTGCCAGGACGTAGTGGTGAACGAGGTAATCAGGATAAACTGGGACTTGAACCCTCCCAGGGTTGTATGGAGCAACGGTAAAACCGTGGATTATTCCTCCTGCGTCTCTTGCGGTACATGCGTCAC
Organism: Sulfuracidifex tepidarius; assembly: GCF_008326425.1. Taxonomy (NCBI): domain Archaea; kingdom Thermoproteati; phylum Thermoproteota; class Thermoprotei; order Sulfolobales; family Sulfolobaceae; genus Sulfuracidifex; species Sulfuracidifex tepidarius. The sequence continues at coordinate 671,630 of NZ_AP018929.1, read as the reverse complement.
CGTCTGTCCGGTTAACGCACTAATGGAGAAGTCCATCCTTGGAGAGGCAGGTTACTTTACAGGGATAAACAAGGAGGTTAAGGACAAGCTAATCGACGCAGCAAAGGCGGGCGAGAAGGACTTCTCCCCCTTCATGTTGATAAGTGATATCGATAAGAGGATGAGGAATTCCTTGATAAAGAAGACCAAGACCGTGTGCACATTCTGTGGTACCGGCTGTTCGTTCGAGGTCTGGACTAAGGGGAGAAAGATCCTGAAGGTAGAGCCCAAGCCCGAGTCCCCTGCTAACGGTGTCGCGACTTGTATCAAAGGGAAGTTCGGGCTGAACTTCGTAAACAGTGGTGAAAGGTTAACTAAACCTCTAGTGAGAGAGGGTGACCATTTCAGGGAGACCTCGTGGGAGGAAGCTATACGTCTGGTCGCGAGTAAGCTTCGGGAGGTTAAAGAAAAGTTCGGACCCGATTCGGTAGGAGTAATCGCGTCTTGTACTTCCACAAACGAGGAAGGTTACTTGGCACAGAAGTTCGCGAGGGCAGTGATAGGGACCAACAACGTCGATAACTGTGCGAGGTATTGTCAGTCCCCAGCCACAACGGGTCTGATAAGGACAGTGGGGTACGGAGCTGACAGCGGCTCCTCAGACGACCTAGCTTGTGCGAACCTAGTGATCCTCATCGGGACCAACACGGCAGAGGCTCACCCAGTCATCGCTGGGAAGATAAAGAGGGCTCACAAACTGGAAGGAAAGAAGCTGGTTGTAATCGACGTAAGGAAGCACGAAATGGCAGAGAGGGCCGACCTCTTCGTAACACCTAACTTAGGAACCGACGTAGTGTTGATAAACGGGATTGCTAAGGCTATCCTAGACCACGGGTGGGAGGACAAGGAGTTTATAGAGAGGAGGACTAACGGCTTTGAGGTCTATAGGAAGAGTTTGGAAAAGTATACCACTGAGTACGTGGAGAAGGTCACCGGAGTCAAGGGAGACGTAGTTGAGGAGATAGCTAAGATGATACATGAGAGTGGGACACTTGCGATAGCTTGGGCTATGGGGGTGACACAGCACCAGGACGGAAGCGAAACCTCTACAGCTATCTCGAACCTCCTCTTGTTGACGGGCAACTACGGAAAGCCTTGTTCAGGCGCTTTTCCGCTCAGGGGACACGCAAACGTTCAGGGAGTAGGCGACGTAGGTGCCCTCCCCAATTACCTACCGGGATATCAGCCTTATAGTGATGAGGCGATCAGGAGATTGGAGGACGCGTGGGGAACGAAAATACCCAGGGAACCAGGTCTTACAAGTACGGACATGGTGGACGCAATTCTCCAGGGGAAGATTCACGCAGTGTACATCATGGGTGAGGACAAGGTCTTAGCTGACTCCGACCAGAGCAAGACAAGGGAGGCGTTGAGCAAGCTGGACTTCCTCGTAGTTCAGGACATGTTCTTCACCGAGACAGCTAAATACGCTCACGTGATCCTGCCAGCAGCAGCCTTCCTAGAGAAGGAAGGTACTTTCACCAACACCGAGAGGAGGATTCAGAGGTTATACAAGGTCATGGAACCGTTAGGTGAGTCTAAACCCGACTGGGAGATTATACAGATGGTAGCAAACCAGATGGGCGCTGGATGGAACTACGTTCACCCCTCCCAGATTATGGAGGAGATATCCTCTACTGTTCCTATCTACGCGGGAGTTACGTACGACAAGTTGGAGGGGTTCAAGAGCGTCCTCTGGCCTCTGGAAGGGAACAAGGACTCTCGCTTCCTGTACGAGGAGAGGTTTCCTTTCCCCGACGGGAAGGCTAAGTTTTACGTGACCAAGGAGATACCTCCTGTGAAGACCGATCAAGAGTATAACTTGTACCTAGTGAACGGAAGGATGCTGGAACACTTCCACTGGATGAGGATGACCGGTAAAACCCAAGGGATCATGTATAAAGTACCAGAGACCTTCCTCGAGGTATCCCCACATACCGCTGAGAGTTACGATCTGAAGGACGGTGACACAGTGATGGTGATGTCGGAGACCGGAAAATTGAGGACTAAGGTTCTCGTCAGTGGTAGGGTATCCGGGAATAAGGTCTTCCTCTCAATCCACGACGACAAGGATATGAACGTGAACATCGTCACCCTCAACGAGAAGGACCCCACAGCTAGAACTCCTGCATACAAGGAGATACCGGTGAAGATAGAGAAGATAGAGTCATGTTCCACGTGTGAGCCACCTTTACCTAGGTGGAACCCGAGGAACGCTGAGAGGACCCCTCAACGCGGGGTCATGGTAGAGAGGAAGTGGGAAAGGAAGGACTATGAAAAGGTGGTAGACCAATGAGCGACAGTGAGATAGAGAAAATAATGGAAATTATGAGGCAGATGGACGAGGCTGGCGTGTTGGACATCCTCAACTCCCTGCTTAAGAGCAGACAAGGAGTCCTGCTAGAGGTAGCGAACTGGTTGCAGAACAACTCAAACGTGATGAAGAACATGTCCACACTCATGGCGGCTATGAGTAAACTCGATCCCGACTCGTTGAAGAAGGCCGAGACTTTGACTGACCTACTCAAGATGTTGAGGGACCCCGACGTGTTGGCTGGCATATCTTTCTTCCTCTCCCTGATGAAGTCCATAGGTGAGACACTGCATGAGTGAGAGGAGAGTTGAGGTCCTAAGGTATGAGGAAGGAAAGTCGTGGGTTCAGGAGGACGAAATAGCGAGTGAGGAGCCGCTGAAACTCACGGTAGTACACGGGGAAACCTCAAGGTCTATCTACATCATGAGGACACCGGGGGACGACGACTTCCTCGTCCTAGGGTTCCTCTTCACTCAGGGCGCAATCAGGGGGATTGACGACATAGAGCTCATGCAACTCCACGATAACTCAGTCAAGGTGAAGGTGAGAAGCCCGTTTCAGCTCAGGGACACCATGGTGAACTCCAGTTGCGGAGTGTGCAGTTCCTCCTCTATTCCTTTCGTTCAGTTCAGGCAGGACGAAACCTTGAAGGTCAGGTCGAGCGTGTTGATGGATCTACCGAGGAAGATGAGGTCGTTTCAGAGGGCCTTCCTGGAGACCGGAGGTATGCACGCTTCCTGTGTGTTTGACGTGAATGGCAATCCCCTGTTCATAGCAGAGGACGTAGGGAGGCACAACGCCGTAGACAAGGTCATAGGAAAACTGCTCAAGGCGGGTAAAGACGCCCACGATCTTATACTCCAAGTTAGCGGTAGAGTGGGTTACGAAATAATCCAGAAGGCAGCCATGATAGGATTCCCAGTGGTCTCCGCTATCTCAGCTCCCACTAGTTCAGCAGTGGAACTCTCCCACATCGCGGGCATATCCCTCGTCGGCTTCGTCAGGGAGGGAAGGCTGAACGTGTATTCCCATCCAGAACGCATAGTTTTCGACTTAAACTGAAGGCATGGTAAAAGACATGGATAGAGGGGAGACAAGGAATCATCTTGGTATCGAGGCTAGCACCACGCTCCTCTCTTCATTTTCCATTTTAGTTATTTCTAAAAAATAAGAGCTTTTCTCCAATTTTTATGTTGATAGAGTTTAACAGTAAAAAAGAGAAAGAGATTATTTACTACTTGATCTCCGAAGATGAGAAGAATTTCTTTTTTTAAAAAAACAAAATAAAACAATATAAAACAAATAAATAAGGATTTCAGTTGTTCTTCATTTTCTCTTCAGTATAGTTAGAAAGTTCTCTATTCTTTTAGTTGGGCTGTCTAACTTCATCTTTGAGCTTGAGGCTAGCCTGATCAGTAATACCGAGAAAGCTAAGGAGATCCCGGATAAAGCAATAAAGGCGAGCCAACTCATTAAATCCATGTACGGAATGAAAACCAAGGGGAAATGTATCTCTCTCCTTATGAGTCCGTAGAGGCCTGCAGCCATCATGACATAACTTAGGAGAGTAGACGACCCCAACCACGTTAAAGCACCCACCTTTACCAACGTTTCTCCTTTGCCGATCTCGACTCTATCACTAACGAAGGAAGCGAAACAAGCTAGAAACCCTAGTACCAGGAAGTCCCACACTATGGAATGGAAGCTACCTACTACGAAGTAGGTGTCATGCACTTCAGGATCAAAGAAGCTGAACGGTAAGATCACCGAGGGAGCTGAAGATACGGCGAAGCCTAGGAGAGTGACCTTGTTCAGGAAATCCTTGATGGATCTTCCTCTCTCTGTGGTGATGGGTATGACCATATTGAGGAACGTGATCCCTAGGAACCCGGTCAGGAACATGGTTGAGAAGTCTGACAGTTCCCTCACCCAGTCAGGGATAGGCCACGTCTGCAAATGGTTAGCAAATATCATGAAGGGGAGGACAGCCAGAGGGATCACAGTCCACTTCCTCCACCTTTCGCTGTAAGACCTCATGCTTGAATACAGGAGCGCTATGATCGAATAGGTGAGGAAATAAGTGGCGGGAGAACCGTATTCCCAGAAGAGAGTATCGACTATCAAGGGAGGGAAAGAGTAACCGTTTGAAGCTAGGATGTACAGCAGGCTCACCAAGGCCAAGAAGGGAATGGAGAAGGTCATCAACGCGGCGGGGATCCTAGAGAAACCCTTAGCCTTTGTAAACAGATAGAGAGAACATATCTCCATGGAGAACGATTCGATCAGGAGTCCTACGTAACTTATCCAGTAGTCTTGATAGATGCCTATGAAGCTGATCGGTTGCACTGAAAGGGGGTAGAGCATGTACCACCCCGTAATCGGCCCCCCAAGAAAGAAGATCAATAAGCCCAGATTGGAGGTCAGAAATGTCACGTTCATGATCGTTTTTCTTCCTTCTATCTTGTTCAAGTAAAGGATCAAGGCTATGGCTGAGAACTCCACGAAAGCGATCATGCCGGAATCTCCGTGAAGCGTTAACATGAAGTAGTAAACCCCGTCGAAGTTCTCAGACCCTTCATTGAGGAGATACGTCCTCAAGTTCATAGCCCCTACTCCCGTTATACCTAACCAGGATATTCCTCCAAGGAAGTATAAGACCCTTGGATCTATCTCTTTCAGTCTCACGGGTCTCACCTTTCTAAATAAAAGATAATATTAAATTAAAATTAATTAAGAAAGTTTTGATTGATAACATAATAAAATAGTTATATTAAACATTTAAAAACTTTTTTAACATGTTTTTATGGCCCACGTCAATGGCATTGAAAGATAAGGCTTGAAGTTGAATGTGCCATCTCTATCTCATAACGGGCGTGAAAACTAAGGTTACCTACGGGTTTCGTCAGTCTCATACATCTAATACCTTCCGTATTTGCTTTGATTAAGGTTTACGTCGCTTTGAAACCACTAGTGTTAGGTTGGTAACTTCGCTCTAGGGACGTGAATATTGATAAAGGACTTCGTGTTTCATTCAAGTCTTGAAGCTAGCTTTTAACCTTCCCTATGCCAGTCCGGATAAAGAGAAATTACATTACGAGAACAACGAAGTCCGTGAAGTGGAGTAGATATGTCCTCTCTAGCTCTTTATTTAGGGTAGGAAAAGAAAGGATTACTTACCTTAACTCGTCGCCTGTCTCTCCCTGAAATGATATCTCTATAGGCCTTAATCAATATATTACCATTAACACATAATTAATTTAAGAATTTTGGAATCGATTTTAAAGGGATATACTTAAATTTCTTGAAAAACAAGAAGTGTTATGTATCCGTCTGAATTTGGTTATTTCAAGCCTGATAGCTTGAAGGAAGCGTTGGACTTCCTCGAGGAAGAGGACGCCAGACCTCTAGCTGGAGGGCAAAGCCTGATACCAATGTTGAAGTTGAGGGTGATTTCAAGCAAATACCTAGTTGACCTCAACGGGATCCCTTCGCTGTCATACGTTAAAGACGAGGGTGACAAGGTGAGGATAGGTTCGCTGACTAGACACGCCGAACTGACAAAGGACCACGTGAAGAGTTCGGTTCCCCTCCTCTACGACGCCGCGAGGCAGGTGGGGGACTTTCAGGTCAGGAACATGGGGACCATAGGGGGTAGCATATCTAACGCTGATCCGGCAGCGGACTACCCTTCGGTCTTGACAGCACTGGACGCTAAAGTAGTCCTGGAGTCAGGTCAGGGCACAAGGGATGTCGACTCAGCACACTTCTTCAAGGGACCTTTCAACCCAGACATCAGGAGAGGGGAAGTGGTGAAGGAAGTGGTGTTTCCCAAGCTCTCAGGTTACACCACCAAGTACGTTAAGGTGGTGAGGAGGGCAGGAGACTACGCGATGGTATCACTAGCGTTAGCATTGAAGGTGAAAGATGGTAAAGTTGAAGACCTCAGGCTAGCATACTCCGGAGTGTCTGACACTCCTTATAGGGCGAGGGAAGCTGAGAAGCTCTTAGTGGGGAAGGAGATCACACGGGAGAACGTGAAGGAGGTAGCTGAAGCAGCCTCTTCAGCTGTCAACCCCCCTTCTGACGTAAGGGGAAGCTCTTGGTACAGGAGGGAAGTGATGAAGGTCATAACCATGAAGGCATTAGGTGGTCAGCCGTGATGGTTAAACCGGGAGAGAAAGCTAAAGTAAGGGTCAAGATAAACGGAGTGGAATACGAAGAGGAGATGAGCCCCAGGAAGCTCCTTGTCCACTTCTTGAGGGATTTGGGATTCACCGGGACTAAGGTAGGGTGCGATACCTCAACGTGCGGAGCTTGCACTGTCCTCTTGAACGGGAAGTCGGTGAAATCTTGTACCGTCCTCGCTGTCCAAGCAGACGGTGGCGAAATCACGACCATAGAGGGGATAGGGAACGGAAAGCTCCACCCAATACAGGAGGCGTTCTCCAACAACTTTGCGTTACAGTGTGGGTTCTGTACTCCTGGGATGATAATGCAGGCTTACTCCCTCCTCAAGGAGAACCCTAATCCCTCCGAAGAGGAAATAAGGGACGGAATGCACGGGAACATCTGCAGGTGCACAGGGTATCAGAACATCATTAACGCAGTGAAGGAGGCATCGAAGGTGAGACCATGAACTACGTAGGTAAACCGGTCAAGAGGATCAATGATAAGAAGTTCGTGTCAGGGAAGAGCCAATATGTGGACGACATACAGACGTCCTCCCTACACGCAGGTTTCGTGAGGAGTCCTTACGCTCACGCCAGGATCAGGTCTATTGACTTGTCTGACGCGCTCAAGACCAGGGGGGTAGTCGCGATATTTACGGGTAAGGACTTGAACCCCATGTTGAAGGACGGCCCAGGGCCGTGGGTCACATACATAGACCCCAAGGACTGGAAGTACGTGCCCAGAAGGGCTCTGGCTGAGGAACCAAGGTACGTCGGTGACCCCGTAGCTATCGTGCTGGGGGTGGATAGGTACTCCGTTGCTGACGCGGTCGACAAGGTAAACGTGGACTATGAGGAGTTACCGGCAGTGACCAAGATGGAGGACGCGCTCAGCGACAAATCCATGGTCCACAAGGAGCTAGGCACTAACGTTGGGTATAGGAAGGACTTCATCGCGGGGAACGTGGAGACTGCGTTCAAGTCTGCAGACAAGGTAATCCCCGTGGAGGCCTCCAATAGCAGGCTGATCCCCTCTCCCATGGAACCGAGGGGAATAGTGGTGAGGTATGAGAGCGGATCCTTGACTGTGTGGTACTCTACCCAGATACCCCACTTCGCAAGGGAGGAGTTCAGCAAGGACTTCGGGATTCCGTCGAGCAGGATAAGGGTCATCATGCCCGACGTGGGAGGAGCCTTCGGGAGCAAGGCGCACTTCATCTCAGAGGACTTGGCGGTAGTTGCTTCGTCCATAAAGTTGGGCAGGACAGTTAGGTGGACTGCGACGAGAAGCGAGGAGATGATATCCTCTAACTCCAGACACAACTCTTTCAAGGGAGAGGTGGCAGTTAAGAACGACGGTACTCTCCTGGGAATCAGGGGAGAACTCCTGGTCGACTTAGGAGCTTACCTAACTTACACTGAGGGACTTCAGCCCGCCATTATCCCATTGATGGTACCAGGTCCTTACAGGGTTAAGAACCTTCGTCTGACGAGTACAGCGGTCTACACTAACACTCCTCCGATTACAATGTACAGAGGAGCCAGCAGGCCGGAGGCAACGTTCATCATAGAGAGGATCATGAGTACAGTAGCGGACGAGCTCCACATGGACGATCTGGAGTTGAGGGAGAGGAACCTCGTGAGGGCGGACGAGATGCCCTACAAGAACCCGTTCGGGCTCACGTATGACTCTGGGGACTACTTGTCCTTCATGAGGGAGGCAAAGGAGAAGCTGAAGTACGCTGAAATGAAGAAATGGGCTGAGGAGGAGAGGAAGAAAGGGAAAATGGTGGGAGTCGGTACTGCCTTCTACCTAGAGATCTCTGCCTTCGGTCCTTGGGAATACGGCGAGGTCAGAGTAGATGAAATGGGAGACGTTACCGTGATCACCGGTGGGACTCCCCACGGTCAGGGGACCGACACCGGCTTGGCGCAACTCGTGGCTGATGAACTGCAAGTAGATATCTCGAGGGTGAACGTGGTCTGGGGCGACACGCAGGTAGTTGCCTCAGGGACTGGGACTTACGGTTCCAGGACTATCTCAATAGCGGGTAGCGCTGTCAAGATAGCCTCGTCTCAGGTCCTAGAGAAAATGAAGAGGATAGCTGCGAGGATGCTGAAGGCCGACGTGGAGGAGGTTAGCTATTCTTCAGGAGAGTTCATCCACAAGGACGGGAGGAAGTTGAGCTGGAACGATGTAGCCAGGATGGCTTACACCGGGAACGACCCCGGACTTTACTCTTCAGTTACCTTGGAGGGAGACGTCACTTTCCCTTACGGGCTTCACCTAGCTGTGGTAGAGGTAGACGAGACGGGGATCGCTAAGGTCAAGGAATACCGCGCGTGTGACGATATAGGAAGGGTAATTAACCCTGCCTTAGCTGAGGCTCAGATACACGGAGGTGCCATGCAGGGGGTAGGCCAAGCACTTTATGAGGAGGCTAGGATAGAAGACAACGGACAGCTGGGGGTCAGCTACGCGGAGTACTTCGTTCCAACCATGGTGGAGAGTCCGAGGTACGTCTCTTACTTCACCGAGAATCCGTTCCAGTCTAAGTATACTACAGGCACGAAGGGAGTAGGAGAGGCAGCACTCATAGTCGGACCCGCTGCGATAGTTAGGGCAATAGAGGACGCTGTAGGGAAGAGGTTCAACAAGACTCCGGTGACCCCAGAGGAAATATACAAGGCGATGAAAGATAGGAGGTAAAGTAAGCCCCTCATGACGCTGACTTGACCTCTTCATTTTTAAAAGGATTTTTCTTGTTCCTTCCTTTGTATATCCGTCCTATTGATATGAACTATATTTTATACTGTCCAGCACTTTGATAAGATCTGAGTACACAACTCTTATTATGTTGTCTTGAGTCCGCTTTCCCTTACACCAAGTCGTACAACCTATTCCAATCCGTTATCTCCTGACCTTCATTGGAAACTATCAATGAGTACAATTTCCCTGCTATTTCAATTACCACGGATCCATCCCTTTCCCCTTCCACTATCTTGCTTCTGAGGAAATCACCAACCACCATAGGGCCGTAAAGCCTACCCTCTATCATGAGGAACGCCTTCCAAGAACCGAATTCCTTTAACACGTTCATTTCGTGAGTCACCACAAACCCTTCCTTACCGTATTCGCTGAGCCACCTCTTCATGAGCCCTTTTCTCCTCTTGTCCAAGTTCTCGAACGGTTCGTCTATAGCTATTATTTCCGGTTTCGAGCATAGTGCGAGGGCAGTGAAAACCACAGTTCTCTCGCCGAGGGACAGAGAGGAAGGATTCCTCCCAGTGGGGTTGACACCAGCCTCGTTCATCATGTGAGAGAAAATATCCTCACTGCATTCCTTTATCTCGCTTAGTATGGAGACCAGGTCCTCGGTCTTCATTGCTATGTGGTACACTTCAGGTAAATTGGAGGAAAAGGACGGGAAATCGCTGATGTTCCTCAATTCTACTCCGTTAAGCTTCACGCTTCCCTCATACTTGTAGAGACCGCTCAATACTCTCAGCAGTGTGGTCTTCCCTGAACCGTTAGGGCCGAGGACGAGGACCTTATCATCGATCTTGAAGTTTACGTCCTTTAATATAGGTCTTCCTTTCACCTTCACTTGTAAACTTAAACCTTCGATCATAAGTTACTGTGGAAGACCGGGAAAATAATAAGACCTCTTTGTTCATAAATTGTACCTTTCCACCCTCCTTAAATTCTGGGAAATTGACCTTAATTCATGAAGTTCTTGAAATACGTGTTGAAGTCCCTTTTGAGGGATAGAAGGACGTTAACTTGGTCCGTTTTCTTTTCCCTCTCCTTGGAGTTCTTCTCTATCTTTTATTTAAATCGAATGAATGACATTAACGCAGGCTTAGTTAGACAAGCGTCAGGACTGATGTATTCCTTGATGTTAATGATGTCCATGGCTTTCTCCTCCGTGGCAATAGGTAGATCCTTCGTGGAACAGTCGAGATCCTTCGGATACATCTTTAGGTTCTCCAAGATGAACGGAAAGTCATATCTCATTCAGCTTGTTGGAGGAGTAGCAACAGTGTACATAATCCTCTCAGGACTCTTCGTCCTCTTTACCGTCTTCATGTTCGACATGAAGTACTCGACCTTAGTTTTTCCTCGTAACTTAGCTGAACTGGTTCTCTTTTCCATGCTGGGAGGAATGTCGATTTTAGGGACAACCTTGGTTGTAGACCAGTTGGTCCTCAAGTTCCAAGGAAGGAGGAACTTGAACTTCATCCAGTTTCTCCCTGTTTTCTTGTACTTCACCTTCGACTGGGCTATCATAGAGGGAGGAGCACACGGTTCAGAGTTCTACATGTCTCCGTTCCTTTCCTCTACCTACCTCATGATCAATGCTTATGGCGGGACTTCTTCGTTTTGGTTCAACGTCTCTACACCTTATACAGTGAACCTCCTCCTGAGCGTTATCTCAGTCGTATCCTGGGTCACCTCCCTAATGTTGTTGGACGCATTCATCCTGAAAGGAATATATTTAACACCAGAAGAAGAGGAAAGGGTAGTTTAACATGGATAAAGATCATTTCTCCGTCTTAAGGGAGGGAGAGGAGTTCGCACGAAAGGTTTACCTCAGGAAGGTGAGGCTCTCCATAGGAATCTTCTACTTGTTCGTGTCGACATACCTTCCCCTAGAGTTAGGGCTGGAGTTAGCTTACCTTTACTTGTTCTCGAAGGTCCCTTTAGTCTCCACCTTTCTCCACGTTTTCATATTCTCTCCAGCGCTCTACGCAATTTATGTTTTGGTTTCGTCCTCCCTCCTACTGAAGCTAAATAGGATTCCCAGTGTAATGGAGAGAATTAAAAAATTGAGAGAGAACGGAAGGCCAAAGAGACTTTCAGGCTTGACCTACGCGCGTCTGTCGATAATAGGAGTGACAATCTCGTACCTCCTGTCGTGGGTTATTCAAGGGGAGACGGGCGAGTTAATAGGTAACATAGGCAACCTGTTCGTCCTCCTTGCAATTATTTGGTATTTTCACAAGATCTTTTCAGTGCTGAACGTCGATAAACCGAGCGTCCCAGACTACTTGGCTTTAGCCGGGGCAGTAATAGGACTGGTGGGAGGTACGTTCATCGGAATAATCCCGTTCTTGATCTTCTTCGCCTCCTGGGCGTCTGCCGGGATTTACATAATTCTGAAATACAGGTGAAATGTTTGGAGGACGAATTCAAGGACTTCATGGATCTGGTCAAGTCCCCTGTCTTCTCCAGTTCTGCCAGAGTAGGAATCCTATTAGTGCTCCTTGGAGTAGACAAGATCACCTTCACAGACCTTTTACGTTCAGTTGATATCCCTAAGTCCTCACTTTACGTTCACTTGAAGGTCCTAGAGGAGAACCAAGTCATCACGATAAAGGACGTGATAACCCTCACCAGACCCCGCACAATAATACAGATAACTCCTAAGGGGAAGGAGATGGTGGAGAGGTACTTCTCGCTATTTGAGGCCCAAATGCGTAAAGGAGATAAGAGCGACAGCAAAGGAAGAGACATTTCTTTTCAAACGTGACATTAACGGAAACCACACGCATTTTAGCGGGAAGATAAAAGGGAAATGGAAAGGAAAGAAAAAAAGACATTATTACTTTCTATCAAAAAATTAAAAATACAATTCTTTCTCTTGGTCTCAAATGGATGACATAACCTTACGCGTTTGGACGAAGACCGTTTTGTGAAACACTTTAATTCCTTCAAGTGTTAAATCAGCTTACTCACACTAGATTCTAAAATTAAATGTTAAAAAAAGAGGTTTCACGGGGACGCTGATAATAACTAGATAGAGGTTAACGGAGCAAACGAATCCCCAACTCACATGGAAAGGCTATTTTCATGTTCTTCTTATTTCTATATAATCTATAATAATGTAAGAATATTTAAATGTAAAAATTGCACATGAAAATAGATTTAAAAACGTAAGGAGAGAAAGATAGATAGGTAGAAAAAACATGATTTCGTTCAAGTCAGATCCTACGTTCTATCCTTCGCCGAAGTCTGCAATGAGGGGTAAACCTGAAGACCTAGCGTATGTGGCTTGCCTTTACGAAGGGACCGGCATAGAAAGACCGGATCACATAGCTGTGGTGGACGTGAACCCATCGTCGCCTTCTTACTCTAAAGTGGTCGGAAGGGTGGAACTCCCTTACATCGGCGATGAATTACACCATTTCGGTTGGAATGCGTGCAGTTCAGCTCTGTGCCCTAACGGCTCCCCAGGTGTCGAGAGGAGATACCTCGTGGTGCCTGGGCTGAGGTCGTCCCGTCTGTACATCATAGACGTTAAGAGGGACCCTAGGAATCCTGAAATAGTGAAGACAATCCAACCTCAAGAAATTATGGAGAAAACCGGTTATAGCAGGCTTCATACAGTTCACTGCGGTCCAAACGGGATTTACGTAAGCGCGTTCGGAAATGGGGAAGGCGAAGGACCTGGAGGAATCCTGGTTCTCGATCACTATACCTTCGAGGTGCTGGGGAGGTGGGAAATAGACAGGGGAGACCAATACTTCTCATACGACTTCTGGTGGAACTTGCCCAACGAGATTATGGTCACAAGTGAGTGGGGAGTCCCCAACACGATAGAGGGAGGTCTGAAGTTGGAACACCTAAAGGAGAGATACGGAAACAGGATACACTTCTGGGACTTAATGAAGAGAAAAAAGGTTCAGTCCCTTACTCTGGGTGATGAGAACAGGATGGCGTTGGAGTTGAGACCTTTCCACGACCCGACCAAGACCATGGGTTACGTGAACGTGGTGTTGAGCTTAAAGGACTTGAGTAGCTCCATCTGGTTATGGTATAAGGAGGGAGGGAAGTGGAACGCTGAGAAGGTAATAGACATACCTGCAGAGAAAGGAGACGGAGGTCTACCTGATGTCCTCAAAGGTTTCGGGATGATACCTCCGCTAGTGACAGACATAGATCTTTCCCTTGATGATAAGTTCCTCTTCGTCAGCTGTTGGGGGGCAGGAGAAGTGAGGAAGTACGACGTGAGCGACCCCTTCCACCCGGTTCTCGCAGGGAAAGTGAAAGTGGGTGGGATACCACGCCATCCGCACCCATCGGGGAAAGAGATGAGTGGTGCCCCGCAGATGCTCGAGGTGAGCAGGGATGGGAAGAGGGTTTACGTCACTAACTCCCTTTACAGTTCATGGGACAACGAGTTCTACCCTGACGGGATGAAAGGGTGGATGATCAAACTCAACGCTGAGGACGGACTTACCTTGGACAAGGACTTCCTGGTGGAGTTCGGGGAAGCGCGATCCCACCAGACCAGGCTCAGTGGTGGAGATGCAAGTTCAGATTCCTATTGCTATCCTTAGCCTCATGATAGGGACCACTCAGGGGATGGACGCTTACAGCGGACCGCTCTACTCCCTTTACCTCAGGAAGTTCAACAAGAGGAAGGAGAGTTACGCTATCCCTTTCCTTACAGTAGGGCTGGTGTCCTGGGCAGTCCTCTTTCGGCAATTCGTGATTGAGCCGGTAGTCGTAGGGGTCATAATCTGCAGTGTATACGGGGTTAAGTTTCTGTTCTGGAGATACCATCACGTTTCGCTGAGCTTCAGACCTGAGTTTTCGTGCGTAGCGAAACAGTTGACCATGAACACGTTTTTAGGAATGGACTTCCTCCTACCCGTCCTTTTAGCGGTGGCGGGGCAAAGTTACTTACTGCTCTTCCTCACGTCTCTCATCTCAACTAGGGTAGTCTCCTCTTTCCTAGACGACAACAAGATAAGGAAGTTGGCAATAATGAATATGGATGGAATCAGTTCAATCCTCGGGATGATCATGGGCTTGACATTTGTAGCCAGTTATATCTGATAACGAGAGATGTGGGAGAAAAGAGGCCATACAAGGATAAAAAAGACGACAACAAAAAATATTCTCCTCTCTTGGTCTTAATTTTTTCCTTCTTTATTACTATTTTTGTTTTCAGTTCTTAAGAAACAAGTCTCTTTTTTCCGAATCGAGAAGAGGGAAAACAGATGACAAGAAGATAGGTAGAATTATTCTTGACTTCAACACCTAGAGTATCTTGCCCTTTAGGTCTGAAGGTTAAAAAATTCTCTCCTCTTCCTCTCCCCTTTGTTCAAGTAAAGGCCTAGCATGGGAGTTATTGGTCGCTCTATATCATTAACCTCTCACGTGAAATTCTCTCTAAGTAAACGTTTAATTTGGAATTAAACATGGATTGATGGACTCAACATCTAATGAATTTAAGTTTTTTTTTAAAAAAAGAGTAAAAAAGGTTTGAAAACTGGTGAAAAGGAAAAACCGTGACGTTACTTTGCCTCTTTGGTTAGCCCCATCTTCTTAGCGTTCTTTATCCCCTGTCTGTATCCGTAAATTCCGAATATCACTACACTCACTATCACTAGGAAGAAACCTATACCCAACGAGTGCAAGTTATGGACTTTCACCGGCGTGATGATGTTGTACGTGAGCAGGGGAGGATAAAGCAAGACCGCAATTCCACCAACGATGAACGCTAACCCTCCGTACTCCAACACGGTCTTGGTTATCGTCTTTCCCACCAAGGCTATCCCCTGTTGAGTCAAACCCTTCATTCTGCTCAACCACGTCCCGAACATTGTCCCGAACAGCACTTGTGCTGTCAACGTTCCTAACCCAAAGAGTGCACCGGGTACCCACCCTAGGAAAGCGTTAGGCATACTGGGAGCCAGGACCGTGTATATTATAAGTGCGAAAGCACCGAACCCGAAGCCTGCAATGAAGCCGTGGATGAACGCTAACTTCGTCGGGACAGGCCTAACGAGGTCGCTCTCGTCCACGTAAGCCGGATTTATCCTGTGAGACAGTTCCTCTTCCTGCAACTCGCTTCCTTTCCTGTGAATCCCTGTAGCCTCGCCCAATTTCCTCTCTAAGAAGTGCCAGTGCAGATAACTTCCCTTCCTCGCAATGTATATCCCTGCTCCTACCATCGCTATACCGACCACGATGTAAGTCAATCCGAACGCGAGGGTGGTCATGAAAACCCCTGCTAGAGCCAAGTAGGCAAGCTCGGAGAGGATCGACCTCTGTAGTGTGAAACCCGACGAAAAGATCAAACCAGTCTTGGCTCCTCCTTTACTGCTGAAAGTTCCCACAGAGTACGAGAAAGTGATAGGCCAAGTGTGCTCATCAGGAGTCACACCATGCAGTATGCCCAGCAGGTAAGCTATTATCAAAGCACTTATCACGTCTACGTCCTGAGGGTTCCAAAGGTTTATGGTCACCATTTTACCATCTGAAGATATTAGGGTAACCCTAATTTTTAAATGTTTCTATCTTCGTATATCAAGAATATTTAAGATAAAAGCATGAAATCCGCTTCATTCCGCTTCAACCCTGGTCCTCACTAACGTGAAAGTCTCTTTTAGTTAAATGCTTTATTACTTAGGACTCAACGCTAAACGGTTCAGTATAAAGCGACGAGGTATTCGGAGACTTCATACATCTCGTGACTGTGAAATGGATCCCAATTATGGGTTAAAGGAGGATTAGCCACCGTCATAGTTATTCCTTACTAGTGTACTCGAGAGGCCATCAAATAACCCGACCGTTTTTAAGTCTCAATTCCTAAGGTTTTGAGTCTAGAGGTTAAAAGAGAGACATGAAAAAGTAATCTCAGGATCAGGAAAAGTAGAGGTTAAACTATCCGAAACCTTTTAGAGGGGGCTCTGCAAACGGAGTCAGATCCTCATTCACGAGTACAAATTCCATCACCTCCTTGATTTTTAGGGAAGACCCCTCCTCTCTTGACTTTTAGGGATTTTTGGTTTTTCATCTCAGTCTCTCATTCTCCTCCCTATTTAACTAGTTTTCTAGTGTAATTCATGTAAGGTGTTCATTCCACGCCCGTTAATCTATCGTTATAATTTATAATTTTAAATTAATTTCGGCTTATACTTTAGTTAATGTTCAGCATATCTCGTTTTTATCGAGGAAAAATAACTAACAGTTAATTTTTTATAGAAATTTAGTCCATACAATCTATTAAACTTTCTTTCATGTCTTGAGAATATTACAATTACCAGTAGAGACCTGAATGACTCAGTGAGAGGAACAGT
This sequence comes from Sulfuracidifex tepidarius, assembly GCF_008326425.1. Taxonomy (NCBI): domain Archaea; kingdom Thermoproteati; phylum Thermoproteota; class Thermoprotei; order Sulfolobales; family Sulfolobaceae; genus Sulfuracidifex; species Sulfuracidifex tepidarius. The sequence goes on along the minus strand of NZ_AP018929.1, from coordinate 655,013 downwards.
AGTTTATATATATATAACGACTAAAAGTATTTTATTAATGGAAAAGATATCACTACCCATCTTAAAGAGTAACAATTTGAAGTATTTAACGAAGGTTTTCGAATTAGCTTTACACCAAGTTGAAAGTAGGCTTAAGGAAGATAAGGGTTTTCTCCATGTAGAGTACGAACTATATCCCTTCGACTCTGGGAGGGTAGTAATTACGGCAAGTAATAGAAAGATAGAAGAGAGCGACGAAGAGGAAACACACACTCCCGGGAGGCAAGAACTTATTCTCTATCTATTGAAAACCTTAAGATAGAAGAGGAGAATAGGCTTGTAGGAGATGTATACTGTTTCACGTGGAACGGACCTTTAGTAGGCGTGAGCACTGAAGTTTACAGAACCAAAGTCACCCCAGTTATGGAGAACATGATGTTTGACGTCACTCTTTCACTTGGTAGTATTGATAAAGACGCGAACAAGGTAGCAAATATAATATCTGAAATATTAAATTACTGTTTTCAACTACTTAGGGAAAGATTTTAAAATAACATTGCTTAATTCTCTTCATGGTATTCATATATGATTCCGGTTATCTCTACAGATACGTGGACGAGGCGGAGTATGTTTCGTCCTGAAAAATGGTATAGTTTACTCTACGAGGAGTCCTAGAGGGACCTACTGGACTACGCTTTTTACAGATTCACCTTCAATTGCTAAGAATTGGCTTGCGATAAATAAAAAAGAGATTTTTAGGATAGGCGGATTCCGTTTATCTGATGTAGACCCGACACACATAAAGTATTCTGGCATCGTGAAACCATCTGGCAAGTTCGGAGGAGGTGCAATCGAGATTGTAATAGATATACCGATACCTATTATGTCGATTTACGACATAACGAATAAAACACAAGTGGGTTCTTGCATGGACTTAAGTAATCCCATGAACTGTTCATGAACAAAATAAAATAAAAAGAGAGGGAAGGAGGATAATTGATAAGGCCTTTTCGGACTAATCGGGCTCTTCTCAGAGTCCATGCGAAGCCTCCCTAGTGGTTCACTGCTTTGTGGGACGCTTCAATTTTTATCAAAGTTAACGTAAAACCTACTTTTAATATAACGTCTAATTTCGAATTATTAAAACCAACAGACTTAACACCTAAAGGAATTGAAGGGACAAACAAAGCAGTAGTTCACTGAGTTATTTCATATGAATGATAAGACAACATTGGCCTCTCATTCGACTATCTTTGCGTTATCGTTTCACTTTTATAGAAATTATGTTACCTCTAATAAAATTTATGGAAAATATTGATGCTGGACTCTGAATTTAATAAAAAAGGATAGGTTCTCATCATCTGGAAAGACAAGCGACTTACGGTGGTAAATCTCTCTTGATATAGAGGCGAGCGTGTCACTTCGATATGTCCTCCAATTTCCTCCCGGTAGTCCTGGGGCCCAGCAGGCCTATGTCTAGGGACACTATGGCTATGAAGACCCATATTATCCCGAAAGTGGCCAGCAACCCCCTTGGAAGGAAGAACGCAGCGATCAGCAACACCAGTATAGACGTAGAGAACCTACTGACGCTGTACACCAGCCCCGCACCTGTCGACCTCACCCTCGTGGGGAATATCTCAGCTTGATATGTATGGAAGAAGTTGGAGAAGTTCCAAAGTGTAGCTGCAACGAGGAACCCGAGCGCGACGGTCAAGGGTACGTTAGGTGCGAGAGCGAACGCAGTCCCAAGTACCCCAGCCAGTACAGAAGAACCTATTATCCCGTACTTCCTGTCGACCTTGTCTATCACGAAGTAGTTTATCACGCTACCTGCCAGGAAGCCGGTGTCTATAACGATGGAAAAGAGCAAGGTGTTCACTAAGCTTATTCCCTTAGCTAACAGAAAGGACGGTGTCAGTACCACGAAACCGTAGAATATCCCAGACTGGAAGAACTGGAAGACCAACATCATGATAGTCCTCTTCCTGAGCTCCTTCGAGAACAGCTCTCTCACGCTGGAGCGTTTCTCCTCCACATCGACCTCCTCAGCGTCAGGTAACTCCTTACCCTCCCTGACTACAGAGTCCTCCCACTTCCTCACTATTTCGTCAGCTTCCTCCACTCTCCCCTTGGTCTCCAACCACCTGGGGGACTCGTCTAACCTAGTCCTTAAAGCCCACACAACTAGCGCTGCTACACCCATGAACCAGAGAGGTATCCTCCACGAGTAGTACTCCAGAGGGTGGGAAGACAAGTACGTTACTATAGCAATGACGGGGGCAGAGGTAACTGCAAGCGTGTACACTAGGGCAACACCCCTCCCCCTGAACTTCCCGGGCATCATCTCTGAGGTGTAACTGTCCACTAGGGGGAATTCACCTCCCACACCTATCCCTGCAACAAATATCAGCGCTGAGATAGCGTAAAAGTTGCTCATGAAACCTGCTATCAACATACCTACCCCGAAAAGGAGCAGGTTGACCAAGAAGACAGTCCTCCTGCCTTTCATGTCTGAGAGGAGGCCGAACAGCACACTACCTAATGTCTCACCCAGGAAGAAAGCAGTAGTTATAGCCGTAACAGCTATTGACAGACTTGAGAAGAGGACTGTAGACAACACCGTGGCTATCCCTCCGTTACCCAACAACATTAACGTCTCCACCCACTCTCCTCCCATGACAAGCATGAGGAACTTGTAGTGTATTCTGCTTAACGGGAGTCTCTCCATCCTGCCCAAAACGTTTACCTTAGACTTTTCCTTTGACATTGCACTAAGAGAGATGCCACGTGATTTTTTAAGCCATTTTAACTAAAAGAAAGCAAGAAATCTGATAAATCACATTGTAAGTTTAAAAGTTAGGAAAAAGATAAAATCATCGATTTTCAGATAAAAGAAAAAGGATAGGGAGAAGGAGACCCTGAGAGCTCCCTGTTCCTTCTCTTCATTTCTAGGTTCGAAAAACCATGGTCAAGGACGTAGGGTTGGAGTAAATAGGATCGGAAGAAGGCTAGTTCATATATAATAATTGAGAAAGAGAAAGGTTACAAGCTAACAGAGAGATCATTTGAAAAGGTAAGTGATGATCTGCGGTACACCTCCTTAAGAAATAGTGTTTTTTGAGATAAAGTAGAAAACACTTCAGAAAAGGAAGTTCGACGCGTGACTATGTAAAGGTATTACTCTTCCTATAGCTTTTATCGGAAAACCCTGCAGGTTTACGTGACCTTAAAAATAATTTAATAATGAGAGGATAGAGATTAAATAATTAGCTATAGATCCGAAGTCTTCCTCAATGCTAAATAGATAAAATTTATTTTATAACACTACTAGATGAAAATATTTAAGCCACAGGAATTCCCGTAAACTGCCTTCCTAGTTCAGGGAAGCTGTTAAGTCATTTAGAAAGATGGGACATGACACTAAATAACCGAAATTGAACAACCTCATTCCCAAGGGCGTGATAGTTCAATAAACCTCTCTTTTAGAGGAAATTATAAATTAATAAAGTTAAAAGAGATGTTGTAATTATGTATTTATGCATCTTTATTGTTTATTTCAGATAGTAGAAGGAAGTCAAAAATTCGGCAGTGAAAGGGAGAACGAAATATGTTTTTCAAAACATATTATTTTTCACGTAAAACTCCCTCGGCAGTGAAAGGGAAGTTGATGGTGCGACTTCACTGCCGAATTCAGAGTAACGTTTTTTAGGGGGTTTTTACATAATATTAAGCAGGGTTTGTAGTGATCCTTAGAGGGTTTGAAACACGACTATGTTTCAATCAGTGGTTTCAGTGACGCTGAGGTTTGTAGTGATCCTTAGAGGGTTTGAAACCTTGCTCCACGCCCTGGAAGGGCGAGGCTTTCAGTTCAGTTTGTAGTGATCCTTAGAGGGTTTGAAACTCAATGACAGTTCTAACAAAGTACATGACACGATTTGTTTGTAGTGATCCTTAGAGGGTTTGAAACATGATCCCGACAACGGACAATACCCCCAGTCCCCTCGTTTGTAGTGATCCTTAGAGGGTTTGAAACTCATCTCAAAGACAAGATAGAAATAATATCAAATAAGTTTGTAGTGATCCTTAGAGGGTTTGAAACTAAAGGCGGGAACGTGGTTCCTGAGGAAGAGATAATGGTTTGTAGTGATCCTTAGAGGGTTTGAAACATAGGATGGCGGGTAATTAAACACGCCATTTAGTAGTTTGTAGTGATCCTTAGAGGGTTTGAAACCTAGTCGGATCTCTATTCGAAATTGTGATTGCCAGTTTGTAGTGATCCTTAGAGGGTTTGAAACAACGTTATGACCCTCACTGACCTGCCACCTCGTTCCGTTTGTAGTGATCCTTAGAGGGTTTGAAACTGGTGTGAATGTCTATGGCCCTCTCGAGCCTGAGGGTTTGTAGTGATCCTTAGAGGGTTTGAAACATGTTTCACTCATCCACCTCACCCTCCTCATAGTCGGTTTGTAGTGATCCTTAGAGGGTTTGAAACTAACTTTTTCAAAAATAAATTCGTAGCTCTTATGTCTGGTTTGTAGTGATCCTTAGAGGGTTTGAAACCATTTCCAGAAGCACGATTTATTCAACTTATTTTAGTTTGTAGTGATCCTTAGAGGGTTTGAAACGAAAAAGCAGGGTTGAAGGTGAAGGACGTAATGTTCTGTTTGTAGTGATCCTTAGAGGGTTTGAAACCCTTTTCGAATACCTTTTCGAAATCGCATGTCATATGAGTTTGTAGTGATCCTTAGAGGGTTTGAAACGAATAAGAAAAGGAGGGAATGTTTGCATCCATAGTGCGTTTGTAGTGATCCTTAGAGGGTTTGAAACAGGTAAAAGCTAACTTCGTTTCACCTGCAACTTTCACGTTTGTAGTGATCCTTAGAGGGTTTGAAACAGACAGGAGAAAGGAGAAGAAACGCATTCGTGGAATGGTTTGTAGTGATCCTTAGAGGGTTTGAAACCTTATTATTTCTGCTCATTTTTGCACCTACCCAATACGTTTGTAGTGATCCTTAGAGGGTTTGAAACTAGAGAGGACGACGACCATACCGTGAACGAATGCTATGTTTGTAGTGATCCTTAGAGGGTTTGAAACACAATATAACCTTCTTCTTCGGGATCTGTCCCGAAGCGTTTGTAGTGATCCTTAGAGGGTTTGAAACTATACTAGTGTGAGAAACTAGTAGATAGGTGAAAAAAGGTTTGTAGTGATCCTTAGAGGGTTTGAAACAGTATGTCTTCAACGGCGATCATTCTGACACATATGTTTGTAGTGATCCTTAGAGGGTTTGAAACCACCTACCCAATACTTATCGAGGTCATTTATAAATAGTTTGTAGTGATCCTTAGAGGGTTTGAAACTTCTAAAAAAGTAAGGATTTATTTCGTTCTCATGTTGTTTGTAGTGATCCTTAGAGGGTTTGAAACCTTTCATAAGTACTGCTAGTCATGGATTCGCTCTCAGTTTGTAGTGATCCTTAGAGGGTTTGAAACCTATTTCCTCATCACTAACGTCTTTATTCAATTCGATGTTTGTAGTGATCCTTAGAGGGTTTGAAACTTTTTCTCATAGTTCGGTACCGAATTTCTTTTTCTAGTTTGTAGTGATCCTTAGAGGGTTTGAAACATCGAAAGGATTAGTGAATTCAACGGCATTAAAAGAGGTTTGTAGTGATCCTTAGAGGGTTTGAAACCAGCATAGTGGTACCTAAAAAATGGGGGGACTCCGTGTTTGTAGTGATCCTTAGAGGGTTTGAAACGAGAAGAACATAGATTCGATAAGACAAAAATGGGAGTTTGTAGTGATCCTTAGAGGGTTTGAAACATGAACCTCACCCGGTGTCTTAAACTGACTCTCGTATGTTTGTAGTGATCCTTAGAGGGTTTGAAACCTTACCAAAGTGAAAGTAGTTCCGGTTCATGTGGTGTTTGTAGTGATCCTTAGAGGGTTTGAAACTCTTCGTATTCGCGCCATTTCCTGAATATTATTTCGGTTTGTAGTGATCCTTAGAGGGTTTGAAACAATCTACTCCGTCGCCATGTTCACGGTGAAGTACAAGTTTGTAGTGATCCTTAGAGGGTTTGAAACATACTAACATAGGTTCTGCTAATTTCAATAATGGAGCGTTTGTAGTGATCCTTAGAGGGTTTGAAACTTACATTGCTTGGGCCGTTTGTACTATCGATTAAAGCGTTTGTAGTGATCCTTAGAGGGTTTGAAACAAATACCAAGGTATCTCATGCCCTCTCACTTTACTGGTTTGTAGTGATCCTTAGAGGGTTTGAAACCCAAGAATATACATAGTAGATATAGCTGTAATACCAGTTTGTAGTGATCCTTAGAGGGTTTGAAACGGGCTAATGCAAAGTAAGGAATATAGTAAAGCGGAATGTTTGTAGTGATCCTTAGAGGGTTTGAAACTGTGCAAGATGTTTCATAAAGGCGAACAGCCAGGAGATGTTTGTAGTGATCCTTAGAGGGTTTGAAACGTAGAGAGCTGAAGCAAAAATATCCAGACAGGGCATGTTTGTAGTGATCCTTAGAGGGTTTGAAACATTTTTTAACGCCTAATTCCTCATGAGGAAGTATCTGTTTGTAGTGATCCTTAGAGGGTTTGAAACAAAGATCTGGAAACAATAAGTCCAAATTGATGCCATACGTTTGTAGTGATCCTTAGAGGGTTTGAAACCATTTCACTGACTTCGTTGCCCGCACTCTTACCCACGTGTTTGTAGTGATCCTTAGAGGGTTTGAAACATCTCGATCAGGGCGATCCAACGTTTCAGCCTCGGGTAGTTTGTAGTGATCCTTAGAGGGTTTGAAACAAAGGAATGGAGCAAGACGTTATAGAAGAATTACACTTGTTTGTAGTGATCCTTAGAGGGTTTGAAACTTCTTTTCCCCCTCCTCCATCATGGCAGTTAGCCACGTGTTTGTAGTGATCCTTAGAGGGTTTGAAACCAAGAGACAATTAGTATACGTAATAAACAGTTCTTCGGTTTGTAGTGATCCTTAGAGGGTTTGAAACCAAACAAGGGCTCACTCTCACGTGAATGTACGTAGGACTAGTTTGTAGTGATCCTTAGAGGGTTTGAAACGCTCTGAGACAGCGTAAGAAGAGAGAGGAACAAAGCCAGTTTGTAGTGATCCTTAGAGGGTTTGAAACGTTGTCGTATTCTTTCTATTTCTGAAACTAACTTCTGTTTGTAGTGATCCTTAGAGGGTTTGAAACATTGCGTTCTCAACTAGTTCTTTTTGCCATTTGGAGAGTTTGTAGTGATCCTTAGAGGGTTTGAAACATGAGAAATTAACGCCGGAGTGTGTAGAAGATGCAGTTTGTAGTGATCCTTAGAGGGTTTGAAACTAATCTTCAATCAGGGACGAATAAGATTCCGGTGATAGGTTTGTAGTGATCCTTAGAGGGTTTGAAACAATGTACAAGCCAGAAAAGTCTAACGGTACTTATGTTTGTAGTGATCCTTAGAGGGTTTGAAACAATGCTTTTCTCCTACTTTTTCATATGCTAACAACACGTTTGTAGTGATCCTTAGAGGGTTTGAAACAGGATGAGAACGGAGAGCTAAGGAGAGACAGGGAGGAGGTTTGTAGTGATCCTTAGAGGGTTTGAAACTTTCTGGGTCAACCAAGAACCCCTCATTGTTCACTAGTTTGTAGTGATCCTTAGAGGGTTTGAAACACTTCGTACTTTAGTTGTTACGCCAATTTTCTTCTTGTTTGTAGTGATCCTTAGAGGGTTTGAAACACCTAACTGGTCTATGTTGCCTTCGATGTCCTTTGAAATCGTTTGTAGTGATCCTTAGAGGGTTTGAAACCCATGAGGGCTTTAATCTTCTCAGCGTTACGCCCACGTTTGTAGTGATCCTTAGAGGGTTTGAAACATGAAATCATCTAGATCGTTTTTTTCTGACAATTTAGTTTGTAGTGATCCTTAGAGGGTTTGAAACCTCTGATAGCGTTTATATTATTCTCGTTTTTCTCATTTTGTTTGTAGTGATCCTTAGAGGGTTTGAAACCCTCAGAATAAAAGTCTAAAAACCTATTTCTAATACTAGTTTGTAGTGATCCTTAGAGGGTTTGAAACTACGGCACTTGAAACGGCAATTTATCCTTTAACACGGTTTGTAGTGATCCTTAGAGGGTTTGAAACGACTAAGCTGTAGAACATCCACCGCTCACTTGCCACGAGTTTGTAGTGATCCTTAGAGGGTTTGAAACACAAAGATCCTAGAAGTAACTGTGCCTGTAAAGAGGGGTTTGTAGTGATCCTTAGAGGGTTTGAAACACAGTCCTACAGCGTAAAGTATGAAAGCGAACGGCATGGTTTGTAGTGATCCTTAGAGGGTTTGAAACACTCAGGTAACAAAAATTACCTGAGTAACCATAAGACGTTTGTAGTGATCCTTAGAGGGTTTGAAACAAAGGGGTAAAAAAAGGTGTAGAAAAAGAAATTCGGTTTGTAGTGATCCTTAGAGGGTTTGAAACCTTTACCGTCTTTCTTTACTTGGGCTCTCCATGCGGGTTTGTAGTGATCCTTAGAGGGTTTGAAACGTCGCAGGGATTTCTTCTAGCGCATCTACCAGCCTAGTTTGTAGTGATCCTTAGAGGGTTTGAAACGATACGAGACCTGAGACCAAACGCATCTTTGTTCTGGTTTGTAGTGATCCTTAGAGGGTTTGAAACAATATTAGTGAATCATTTATGATTCATAGGTGAATGTTTGTAGTGATCCTTAGAGGGTTTGAAACTCTGCGTAATTTCGTCAATCCTCTGGGCCCGCTCTGTGTTTGTAGTGATCCTTAGAGGGTTTGAAACAGAATGACTTAACAAGTATTATTTGTGACAGGACTCGTTTGTAGTGATCCTTAGAGGGTTTGAAACAAGGAGTACTCTCTCATCACTGCTACCCTGATAGCCCCGGTTTGTAGTGATCCTTAGAGGGTTTGAAACTGACGATCTTCTTCTTCGGGATCTGTCCCGAAGCTTGTTTGTAGTGATCCTTAGAGGGTTTGAAACTAGAGTTCAATATTACAGGGCCCACGAATGTGTACGGTTTGTAGTGATCCTTAGAGGGTTTGAAACTTTGCTGCGGAGGCGTAGCCTGTGACGGTGCTGCTGAAGTTTGTAGTGATCCTTAGAGGGTTTGAAACTTCTCCGCTATGATTTCCCAAGCCTTCGCAAAGGAGGTTTGTAGTGATCCTTAGAGGGTTTGAAACTCATCTGCAATTCGTCAAAGTAGCGATTGGCAACATAGGTTTGTAGTGATCCTTAGAGGGTTTGAAACTGGGTTTCCTTGTGTTGCCACTTTTTTTCACCTATCGTTTGTAGTGATCCTTAGAGGGTTTGAAACCCGAACAAGTCGCACTGAGCATGCTCGGAGCTGCTGAGAGTTTGTAGTGATCCTTAGAGGGTTTGAAACGCAAAAGAGAAGGCAAAAGAGAATCAAGCCCCCGCAAAGTTTGTAGTGATCCTTAGAGGGTTTGAAACAATGATTCGGATCAAGTCAATAGTCTATTCGTAGCGGGTTTGTAGTGATCCTTAGAGGGTTTGAACTGGAAGAGGAAAGACAGTGAAAAGGAAGCGCTGTCCTGAGTGTATTCCTAGCAGGCAATATTTGCAGCTCTGAACCCGATACCGACACATACGCTGGACAAAGCCACGACTCTGAATCCAAGTCTTCGCCCGGGGAAGAGGAGGTGGTCTCTGTGGTCACTGCTATAAGGGTTACATATGCGGGCAGCTGATACTTAAAGGCCCATAGCTTGTAAATAGCCAGAAGTCAAAACCGCAACAAGGTTCCAACTTAATATAAAGACAGTTCCTCCAGCGAAAGGCAAGAGCCCTATCCACTTGTATGCATTCACTTTTAAGTAATCAAAGAGTCTGGTGAACCAATAGATCCCGCTCAGAGATAGCAACTTCACCCCAGTCAATACCATGAAGACGTTCAGGAAAGCCGTATTACCTAATATCAAGGGGTTGTAGTCACACTGCAATATCTCTAGGTGAGAAAAGAAGAGGGTCTCTGCGTAATCTATTAAATTGCCTACTATAATTATGACCCATAGAAGTTTTACCTTGTTCATGGAATTACGCCTGCTTTACGTAATAAGAGGAGTACAACTAATGAGGCTATCCCTATTATAAGAGGATAAGGCCATAACGACGCATATGATGGAGGAGGAATTATTATTGTTTCCCCTCCGGGGCCATAATAAGTAACGTTTGGAGGTAACGGTATAGGTTTGAAAATGTATGCAGGGTGGTCAATGGAAAACAGCCATAAGCCTATCCCTTCAAGGAGTATTGAGGAAAATATGACTGACAAGTTCCTTTTATTCAACCTAGGTCTTCCCCAAGAGAAATAGAGGGTTAGCAAAGCCGTAACTACTCCGGAAACGAAAACTAATAGGGAAGGGAAGATCATGGTAAAAAACCATTTTGCTTTAATAAATACTTTATGGTGATATCCAGTTCACAGCGTAGTTAAGACCGTTTATCGTGTCGTAGCTCTGTCCTTCTGATAGCTGTTTGTAGTTAAGCCCACTATAGGAAGAGGGAGTTCCTATGCTGAAGTACCAAGCGTAAGGGTATCCCCAGAGGTTCAGGAAGCTATTATGTTCATGAAATAAGGTGAGCCCAGATTCAGCATAGTATGAAGGAATTGGTGAATTACCTCCTACTCCAGTTGCTGATGAGTGGCCTGCTACAGCGTTTATATCAGTTACTGCAACTCCGCTAACATACATTGCATCCCAACCCGTATTATTGAATGGAGGAGTTGCTGTGTACGTTCCTTCTATGGCGAAGGACGGATTGACTCCGTTGCCGTCACTAAAATATCCATTAGTTTGAATGACATACTTATAGTTGCCGTAGTCATAAGTTACGGGGAAAAATATGGCAGGCTGTCCTCTCAAACCTCCTACTGCAGCGTACCCGTCTTGGCCATAATAACTCATTGACAGATATTCTTCTTGACCAGGAAAGATTAACAGTCATTCTGTAACTAGGTTTGTAGTAATCCTTAGATGGTTTGAAACAGCTGAACAGAAATTAGTTAACACTTCCTGTAAGAAAAAAAGGGTATAAATTAAAATATATTTCACTTACATAACTGATAGTTTACATAAAATCACTTAGAAGATTTAACTCTATCTAAATTTTGCGAAAAATAGTAGAGAAGTTTAAATAACATAAGTATAGAAAAGCTCTCTATGGAAGATGAATTACTAAAGAAGATGGATTCAAACTCTGCGAACAAAATTTATTGGTCTTTGACCCTCCTCGCAACGGTGGGAGGGTTCCTCTTCGGATACGACACAGCTGACATAGGAACTGCCTTGGACTTAATTCCTTACCATCTTTCAGCTTTCGCCTTAGGTTACCTAGTTGCAGGAGCGTCCCTGGGTGCAGCTATAGGTGCGATAGTAGCGGGGCCGTTGACTGACAAGTACGGTAGGAAGTCTATCCTGATAGTTGACGCTTTAATATACGCTATAGGTGCCGTGGTCTCAGCGCTCACCGTGAATGCAGACGTCCTTTTAGTGGCTAGGACGTTCATAGGGCTAGCTGTGGGAGCTGACTCCGCGATAGCCACAGCCTACATAGCGGAGTATGCGCCGAAGGATAAGAGAGGCTCCCTTGAGATGTTACAGGAGTGGATGATCACCTTTGCCCAGACAATCTCCTACATAATAGGCTTCGCGGTCCTCTTCTCCCTCCCTTCTCTAGCCTTTAACGACGACTGGAGGATCATCCTGGGACTGGCAGCTATTCCTGCCATCATAGGGCTGATATATAGGACTAAGATGCCGGAGTCGCCTAGGTGGCTTATGTTAAAGGGGAAGACGGAGAAGCTGAAGTCTACCCTCGCTTTCCTCGGCATAAGGGACGTAAACGACGACGAGATCAAGAGGATAACCGAGGAGGTCAAGAGGGACAGCAAGAGACCTGAGTTCTCCCCGGGCATAAAGAGGGCACTCCTGGTTGCGGGGCTGTGGATGATGTTCCAGCAAATAACAGGGATAAACATTCCTTTCTACTACGGCCCTAAGATATTCGCTCCGCTGTTCGGGAGTGGGTCTGGACTCAGCGGGATCACAGACGGTATCCTAGCCACCTTAGTTATCTCAGCGACTCAGACTTTGATAGTCCTGGCAGCGTTGAAGTACGTTGACAAGATAGGAAGGAGGGGGCTTGGGAAGATAGGCTACTTTGGAATGGCGTTATTCATGGTAATTGGAGGGCTCTCATTCATTTACCTGAGTGGGTTCAGTAAGATAGTAAGCCTGATAGTGGCGTTCATAGGTTTCATGATATTCTTCGGACTCGGAGTGGGCGGAATAGGGTGGACAATTCAGGGAGAGTACTTTCCGACTCACGTGAGGGGGACTATGGCTTCCATCCTAGCGTTCATAAACTGGATGTCCAACTTCGCACTTATTGAGATATTCCCGGCTTGGGACAAGGCAGTTGGGCTGGGATACGTGATGTTGACCTTTGCAGCACTCTCCTTCATAGCGTGGGCATTGTTCATGTTCATGTTGCCTGAAACTAAGGGACTAAGCGTAGAGGAAATTGCGCAGATGTTCGAGAAGGTCGGAGGGAGAGAGAAGGAAGACATTCAGGAGAGTAAGTGAAATGAAGACGAAGTAGAAACCCTCAAAGAGGGCCATGTAATTTCCTTTTTTCAATAGATCATCACTTTAATACTAAATAATGTGAGATAGATGACGGAAAAAACATGTATCACTACTTCTTTTCCCCCTTTTTTCAGTAGAGCTATGCATTTGAAAAGTGAAAGGGCTTTTCCTAGCCCCTTAGTCTCCTCTATAAACTCCGAAATTGAAAGCTAGTTAGCTTTATCTTCAATGAGTCTTTTTTTAAAACTCCTCTATCTCAGTCTGAATTATGTAGCACTTCGATTTCTCTAGATGCTGATTCCTTCGGTCTACACCGAAATTCAAATCTGACGATTAGCTAAAAGAGGGTTTCATTTCCCCAGGGGTGGATACGACTAGCCTCAGTTGAGTTCATAACTATAAGGCAGGATTTTAATCTCTCTTTTCCCTCTCTTACTTCCTCTCAAATTCATGATAATGTACATGCAATTCACGGTTCAAGGAGGTCTTTTCACATTTATAAAACATAATATACATATACTTAAATTTCACATTTAAAAAAGAAAAAGGCTTCTCAAAGTTTTATACAAACTTAGACGAGGACTGTTACTTTAAACCAAAGGCAAGTGAAAGGATTTAATCTTGACTATCTAGCTCACTGGGCTTAACTATCTTAATTCCCAAAGAGTTAGCAATAGCTACGACCCTCTCCTCATTTCTATCGTCTATAAAGGGGGTAACTACCATAACTTCAGAGACCTTTCTGCCCTTAACCTTCTCATAAAATTCCCTTTTCTTACTTATTTGCACTAACTCGCCCCTCTTCAATGAGGCATTCAGCTCTACTAAGATTACCTTACCGTCATTTACGACAACATCGATCTCTACCTCCGAAGGATAACCGTAAACAAAGCCTTCCTTATCGAAGGTGATCTCCCTGTCGACCTTCCAGCCGACATCGGCTAGCAACTCAACAATACCTTGTCTGAAGACGTCCTCCGCTGTAATCCCCCACCTAGCCCCAAGAGCACTAATCGTGACCTCTAACCTCTTAATATCCTTTTTCGTGGCAATGTTCTTTATGTCGTCCTTCGTGGCAATGTTCTTTATGTCGTCCTTCGTGGCAATGTTCTTTATGTCGTCCTTCGTGGCAATGTTCTTTATGTCGTCCTTCGTGGCAATGTTCTTTATGTCGTCCTTCGTGGCCATTACTCTCTTTATTTCCTCTAGTTCCTCTTTTGTAGCCAAATCCTTGAGGTCATCCTTTGTAGCTAAATTCTGCCAAGGCATAAGCTTCGCGAGGGCTTGGTAGAGAATTTCAGGCCTAGATGTCAATACATCTGCTATGATAGAGGGATTTTCCGTCAATATCTTTTTGATCTCGTCAGCCAGAGACATCCTTATATACATCTCGAATTAGTAAAATAAAAAGCTAGTTAGATAAGGTGTTTTGCATAACGTTTCAATTCTTTCAGGTGTTAAGTCCCATGATAACATTAACTCCCTAGATCAAATGTTTACCTAAAAGAGAGTTTGACGTTAACCTTAGTAGAATTGAACTATTCCAGAAAAAGGCAAGAAGAAGTATTTTTAATCTTTATAAGTTTTTCTCTGACTTTGCATATTAGCGTTTTAAGTCGTCAACTACTTCTAAGACCAAACTCGATTCTTTAGGTTTTTAACTGATACTCTCTTAATTACTCCTTTAATTACACTTCACTATCTTCACTTCATTGCACTTTTCATGAAAACATCAAAGGATGACCTTGCACTTCCTGATCGTTCTGCCAACCACGAAGTTCCCGTAAGGGAGATCCAAGACAGCGTGGTATTTCCTGACCTCGTTGCTCCACCTCTCTATCTCCTCATAGACGTTTACCTCGTCATAAGTCACGCAGAACGCTATCGACACTCCCATCAACACGGATCCTAAAGTCAAGTTGTCCTTAAACTCCTCCCTGGTCATAACGGTAGTGTCCACACTAACCCCTGTGTCTTTCACGAACCTCAACCTCTCCTCACTGAAGTTGGCTCCTTTGCTTCGTCCCTTACCAGGATCAGCACGTCTAGGTCTGAACCCTCCCTGTGCTTCCCTATGACCCTGCTACCAAAGAACACTATTGCCAGGACCGTGTCCTTCTTCAGGAGGGAGGTGGCTTTCCTAAATAACTTCATGTTTTCTAAGGTAATCCTCTGCGACCCTGATCACCTAGTCAGAGTACCTTATCCCTTCCCTGCACATCTCCTCGGTCACGAAGTCCTCAGGCGTGGTCACAGTGTCTGCGTTGAAGAACGGGTACTGGGAGATGTCCCAGGCCCCACTGAGGTAGTCCAAAGCGTTCAGGACCACGTCGAGCTCCTCTCCTAGGTCTTGTAGGTTGCTGGAAGCGTCAGCTATGACGTCATGTTCTTTTCGGTATATCAGTTTTAGCTCTAACATCGCCTTTACGCTCTTTTCAACAGACTGTTGCGAGTAAAAGAAGCACTCTGGGAAGTCTCTAATTTCCAATGCCCTTTTAGCCCTCTCGTTGTCCCTCCTAGCGACTCTGTAGAACCCTTTGGCGAATTCTCTGAATTTGGGGGGATCAATGCTAGTTAAGTAAGCTAGATGACATGAAATTATAAACCTTGTGACATGCTGGGTCTGGGACATAGGACTAGCGGTCCAAATGATAGTAGTATTTGACCTCTTCAAGTCTTATACTTCTTCAGGCCTTAAAGGACAAGATTTATTTCAGGTCTACACGGGACTTGAGGCCTTAAATCAAGACACTAAGAGGAAGCCCTCTTGCTTTTTAGAGTCTGATGAGGTATAAACTTTGGACTGATGGAGCAGTGTTGACCCTCCTCCCTAACACTCTCCCCGCGTCGTTCATGCACTCTCTAATATGCAGGTAGCTTTTATCGGAAAACCTGCAGAGTTACATGACCTTAAAATGATTTAATACTGACGTGATGGAGATTAGATAGTTATAGTTAAGCTATAGGTGGGAAAAAATCTCCTCACCGTAAAATGAGAAATTTATTTCAGGACATAAGACGAAAAATTTTGACAGCAGGAGTTCCCGTTTTGCCACACAGGAATTGAAAAAAGAAGAAAACCTCGTTTGTATTAATGCAAACTCCCTTGAAGGGGCATTCTAGTCGAGCTTCCCCATCTCCTTCGCTATCTTCACTGCCTTCAAAGCACTGACCTCCTTGTCCTTTACCTCCAGCATGACGTCCACGTCTTCCACCACGCTGAGGAAGTCCCTGAAGTGGGGTTCTGACAAAGTGTGCGCGTGGACACCCCTCCTCTCTCCAGGCTCCTGGGAGCTGTAGTCCATCATGGGTGTACCCTTCTATGTGACTCTCACCTCCTTCAGCACTTCCTCCAACCTCTCACCGTCGTTGTTTAGGGAGTGGTGGAGGTTGTCCAGGACTACCGGAGTCCCCGTCCTTCCCCATACCTCCAAGCAGTCCTTCACCTTGTAAACTCTATCGTCGTTCTCTGCCACCAACCTGCTCTTCACGTTCTCAGGCAACAGTGAGAAGTTCTCCATAAACCTCTCGGTCCCTCCCTCCTTTCCTCCCTTTGAGCTACCCACGTGTATCTGTACATTACCTTCTACGCCCATTAAGTCCAACAAGTCGGCGTGGTACCTGAGCTCCTCTATGGAGCTCTTCACCACTTCCTCTCTCTCAGAGTTAAGGACAGTGTACTGACCCGGGTGCATTGATACCCTGATTGAGTTTTCCCTTATCACGTCCCCTACCTCCCCCAAGAGTCCCCTCATCTCCTCCCTCCAATTGAAGGTCATCTTAGGGTGGGAAGCGAAGGGTATAGTGTTGGAGCTTATCCTGAAGAAGAAGATGTCGTGTTCCACGTTCCACTCTAAGGTCCTCTTCAAGCACTCCAAGTTGTTTGTGGCTACCTCCTTAACTCTCTCCAGATGGTCAAGCCTCACAGTCGAGTCAGACTTGCACAGTGAACGGTTTGTAGACACGTAGCCTATCTTCAGATTGACAAGGAGGAGACGTCGAAAATAAATGTGAGTTCCAGGGTGTGAAAGAGCGAACACAACTCAGGTCCAAGCCTCACCTCCAAATTGCAGGGACGTGCTTCACAGACTTCTCGAACGTCGGTCAGCGTGAAACTTTATTTCAGCTAAACGCTTAATCAGGATTCTGTGTAAACGTGGGCTCATGTAAGTGAAATAGCACGCAAGCCGTTTAAAGGAGGTACATGTGTATGTTTATATATACGTACTACATATACTTCATCAGACTTTAAAGAGCGAGGCATCTTCACTCAGGCGTAACGTCTGAGGTTAACTGTACTTCCTCACATTGTTACGCCATTAGCTCTCCTAGACGCAGGACGTAGGGACCTCTTTGTGTCTCACGTTAATGTCTCGAACCACCTGACCTGAAACGCAAATCTCGTCTTTTAAGGCCTGACGAAGTACAATTTTAGTTTTAAATATTGTTATATCAGTTCTGGAAGAGAAATATACGTGTCGAATGTTTCTTCCAACCTAGAGAACTCTCTTCACCTCGTTTAAGTAGACAAGGTCCATTAATCGAGAATGAAAAAACGTGAGGAGCTTAAAGAAAGCGATAAAGAAAAAGGAAGGGGGGTTCTCCTTTATCTCTTTATGATATTTACAATATTTCTAATCATCACTGGACATTCACTTTAACGTCCAAGTTCTGCCCGTTAGACAAGGTGAGCCTTATCGTGTATGGGCCTTGTGTCAATCCGCTCACGTTGCCGAAATTCACCATGACGTTATTGTTCCCCGGGTTAAGCGTGTTAGGAGTCACTGAGTTAGTGTAGTACTGTGTGCCCAAAAGAGAAGCAGAGTAGATCATGAGCTGTTGGCTGGAATATACCGTGAAAGTGGCGACTCCGTCCTTTAGGGTTCCAACCCCCACCTGGTATAGCTGGGACTGTCCTGACTGCGGAGTGTACCCGTAAGTCCCGACGTTTTTCTGTACTTCCCCTAGTCCTACATATACCATGATGAGGCCGATGAACCCCAGTATGAGGGTAGCTACGAGTATTCCTCCTATCTTAGTTAAGCCGTTGTTGTATTGCGACCCCACGCTGTACAAACCTATCCCGAATAACACATACCCTACGAATGCTACTATTCCTGCTATCGGAAGCAAGAATATCCCTATCAAGACTACTGTAAGGATTGCGCCCAACACTTCTAGGATTAAACCGACAAAGACCAAGGTTACCCCCGTCGAGCCTATCCCCACCGGCTTCCCTGACTGGACGAGCAGAGAAAATCCTTCTCTTATCCTCAGTAGGCCAAGTATTCCGAGGACAATGGCTATTATAGATAGGACGATAGGTCCGACGACAGTGACTGCTAGAGCTATCGATAACAAGGAAAGAAGCGGAATTATAATGAAGAATAGGGTTCCCCTCCTCAACTTCTCAATTCCGTCTATCTCTAGTGATGGATTTGGATTATAAGACATCTCTATCTATAATATTTAGAAAATTCGAAGATAAAAGCTTATCTATATATATATTTAAAAGAAACTCATCAGCTTGATAGATCACCTTAAATCATTTCGCTCGAGTAATACAGTATATATATATATAAAGTAATACAGTATATATATATAAATAAATAAATAAAAAAAGAGAATGTTTTTTATTAACTAATTCTGCTTATCTAGGTCGGGTTATGATTTCCGTCTCCCCACTAGGTCGGGGCGTTGTGCGATATCTAGCGTATAACCTGACTAAGCACAGAGTCCTTAACCTAACTGGATTGTCTTTGTCCTCATTGACTTACCTTTTTAATAGCTGAGAAGAGTGGCCTGACGATATACCTCAACCTGATCATTTCTCTGCCTAACCTGATATCCATTCTCATGAACCCACGGGTCGAGTGGTACTGTATGGTTCACTCTACTCGCGTGGTTCTTAGGTAGACGGCCACGTCTATTTCATCTTATCTCGTTAAAGCAGTATGATATAGTCGTCAACTGGTCGTGTGCCTCATATTGGAGTTCCCTGACTGTTTCCCACAATTGACCTCATCTGCTTCGTGGTCACGTCAACTTTGACCGTCCTAGACTCGTCTACTTCATCACTACTTAACCTTGAGGAAGCAGGAACCCTCTTCTTCCCGACCCCGCGACAACGCATTACTATTCCGTAACGCCTATCCTCGTGCCTTCGGCTAGACCTCTATCTCGTCCTCAGATATCTGTCCATGCACTTCACTCCCTTCTTCACCATGAAGTAGCCTGATGATTCGATGATCTTAGTCCTCTCAAACGCTACGAGGAGTCCCCAGACGTGAAGGTAGGAAGGTGTATAACTGACTCGGTTTTATACTTCGTCTTAGCATGTCCATCTCGTGATGATCCCACCAGTGTAAACACGTGAAGGAAACATAGGATTCACTCAGTCACCATGTCCACTTGTACTTGCTTCTCAAGGAAGCATTTCCGTCTTATTCTAATATTTTTACTACATCTTGTTGAATAAGATGAGCGCAAGAGAACACTCCTCCGGTCATGAGTGCTTCCCTTCTTCATAAATATTATCACATTGCCTTCAGCTATAATTTTTGTGTAGTTAGAGATCCACAATGTCTCACTTTGGAAAAAGTATTTAACCTAACTATCTGCAAAAAACTAATGATCCAAGGTGAAAATGTAGGTATATCTCCTCACTGTTTCAAAGTTATGGATCGTGAGTGGACGCATGTGGTTGGAAAGTGTGAGGTTTTAGCGACAGTGAACGTTACAGGAGATATACTTTGCTTGAAACAGTTTTCAACCCAAGGAAGGCGGTTCAGCTGAAGGTGTAACGTGATGGCGGTAGGCATAAGACTCCCTTGTGTAGCTACAGTAGTGTCGCGGATATGTATTGTGGAGGAGATCTCAGCCTGCATTTTACGTTAGGACGTGGGCATGAAGAGCGTCGAGGCAATGACATTAACACGTCTCTATCTGGTGGATGGTTGAGAGGACCGGGGAAACGAAGGAGCTCGGGAAGAGATTTGACAACATAGGTTACATGAAAAAATGAGGAGATTGACGTTCGAATTCAAGAGGAGTCTCCTGAGGGTCTCCACTCTCCTCCTCTTGGTTCTCTTCGCTATAGTTGGAGTCGGAATGGGTTATTACACAGCCCAGTACGTCGGCTCCCAAGTGGATTACAAGTACTCCGTGATAGGCTTCTCTCAGGTCCAAGGAGACCACGTTAACCTCGTTGTCATGGCCATACGACCGAACGGAGACCCGGCCCCAGACGTGGAGATTTCAGCGGTGAACTTCAACGGGAGCGAGATAACCTCAGGAACACCAACTCGTCCGGGGAGGTGTCTCTGAGCTTCACGTATAAGGAAATGGGATACACATTGGTAATTCACCAGGAGGGCGACCAAAACGTCGATGCGACTCTACTAGGAAATGTGATTTTCTATTATTCATCACCGTACACGAATGTACCTTCTCTTCACATAAGCACAAGTCCATCTCCCTCATTTCTCGTGTCTAATTACTTCTCTAACGGGAGCGTAAAGCTTTACGTTTCAACTTTGCACCAAGCTTCGCTGAGTTATGACGTGACTAACTACGTACACTCTGAGCAAGGAGAAACCTCGTCTCTCGAGACTCTCATGGGTAACCAGAGCGAGGGTATCAAATCATACATAATAAAAGTGAAAGACCACACTTCAACCCTCGTCTTTCATTTCTTATCTAAATCACCTCATGTAGACAACTCAATCACTTCAGAGACGAGTGAGAACGTCACATCTGGATTAACGATCTCTATAGACGAGCTAAGAGAGTTCGAGGACTTGTCATATTCCTAGCTGGTGCCCTTCCTCATGGTCGTCATTTACTTGGTCTATTCCCTCTTAGCTAAGCCGAAAGGGACGGGAGCCCTCGAGTTCCTTCTCTCAAAACCCGTCACTAGGGAGGAGATATTCGTCAACAAGTTCTTGAGCGGAGCCATGATCGTTTTTATCCTCTCAGGCGTCTTTCTGATCACGTCCTCTCTCACTTTGGTCTTCCTCACCGGGACCTCCATGGAGCTCACGCCCACCCTTTTCATGTTCCTTGGGCTCTCGTTATCTCTTTTAGCTTATTACTCCCTGTTATTCCTGATAGGGAGTTCCGTAAAGAGCTCAGCGGTCTTCCTGGGAATATCTATCTCCGCATTCATATTCTTCTTCATAGAACCAGTGCTGTTCTTCATCCTACCTAATACGATACATGTAAGTAAGAACGAATACTACCTCGAGTTCTACGCTCCTTTAGCCTTCATGGAGCACTACGCTAAGGAGTTCCTTTCCCCAACTGTTCCCGTCTTTTACTACAGTGCCCCACTGGAAGTGGTAGACGTACTCTTTTGGATATTCGTACCGTTTGCGATAGGATATATCATCTTTACTCAGTTAATAAAAAAGAGGAGGCTGATGAGCAACAAATAATAGTGACATCTTATATTTATTTTTAATTATTTAACTTATTAAGAAGGATATATATATTTTTATATATATACACACATAAAAAATAATAATCTTATCTAAAATATTGTCACATCACTTCCAGAGAATGTACGTTACATTTTATCTAATACAGTAATGTTTTTCAAATGTTTTGGTAGCTAAGGTCTCTGGAAGGAAAAAGGAAAGAGCCGATGATGGCTATTCAGGTTCCCATTGAGAATTGTAATTATAGCAAAGATAGATCAAATAAATTCATTGTATTTCGTTCTTAAAAGACAAGATTAAATTTCAGGTCTGCAGATGATTCTTGATCTTAACGGTGGCACTAAGAGACCCCTACGCTCCATGTCTGGAGCAAATGACCTAACGCTTCGTGAAGGGATGCGGCTAGCCTCATACCTCAATACTGAATGGGGCCCCCTTGATCTTTAAAGTCTGAACAAGCGTAACGTGGGATAGAAATTGGTTTAAAGGAACTGAAGTGTTACACAAGACATCCTAAAACTTAATAGAAAAGTCTACTAACCTTCTCTTATGGAGGAGTACAAGAAGTGGATGGTTCAGGCTAAAGAGGACTTAAAGACAGCCGAAATCCTCCATGAAAACGGTAGGTATTATGCTTCTGTGTTCTTTTGCCACCAGAGCGTGGAAAAAGGACTTAAGGCCTTACTAATCAAGGGACGAAAAGACCCTGGTAAGACACACTCGCTCTCGGATTTGCTCGAGATGATAGAAACGGACTTAGGTATTCAAGTTCCGACTCGTGTGGAGAAGGCCGTGAACCAGATTTTACCGCACTATACACTGAGCAGGTATCCCGACGTGTCAGACTCTCTTCCTTCTAGGATATATGACGTGGAGACCAGCGAGCGTATCATGAGGAGTTGTAAGGAGGTGTTAGAATGGTTAAATCAAAGTCTGCAATAGAGAGTCAGAAGAGAATGGAGGAACTCGTCAGGGACACGGTTTACCGGTTGAATGAGAGATTTCCCCTCAGGGAAGTGTACGTGTTCGGATCTAGGGCTAGGGGTGATTACAAGGACACAAGCGACATAGACCTTATTTTCGTCGTAGACGGGATGAAAGACGTAGGAATAATTGAAAGGATGGAGGCAATATCTCCTTTCATAAGGGGGGACGTAGACTTCGTGGTCATATCTCCTGAGGAGAAGGAAGGACACAAGCTCATGAAGGGGGCAAGGAAAGTCTGGGGAAGAGGAGAAGGTTTCCTCGGCTTGCCGGTGGACCGTTCTGACTAGTTCGAGATGGAGGACCAATAACCGGAACTTGCAATTTAACTTAACGGGGGTTGAGGGGGCGGAAGACCCCTTCCGTCAGGGAGGGGATAGCCCCCTTATAGAAACGTTTTTATACTAAAAATCGCGCTATCTCCCAGACCTCGGCTGTAAGAGCTAGGTCCTACCCTCGGGACTGGGGGAACTTACGCTTGTGGAGAGGAACCCTCCGTAACCCCTCTTCCACACGGTGCATCAGAGAACGGTTCCGTTCGATGGAACCTCCGCTGTGGATGAAGGGGGATCGAGGTTCCTCTGAGAAGCAGGAAATCTCCATCGTGAGGTGGGGATGCCCCGTCCGTAAGGGCGGGGTAGTTCACGCCTTCTCCCTGTAGATGCGTCAGTGATCATCGAGCTCGTCCCTAGGGAGACGTAAACGTCACGGGGATAACTACTTTTCCCTGCTTACTTTTTAGGAAGGTGAATGATGAGGGTCAAGGAGGACATGTTTGGCTTCTATCGGAAAACCCTTGTAGAGTTACGCGACCTTAAAAACAACTTAATAGTGACGTGATAGAGATTAAATAATTAGCTATAGGTTCGAAGATCTCCTCAATACAAAATAGATAAAATTTGCTTTTTATGACTCTACAAGATGAAAACATTTATGCCTCAGGAATTCCCGTAAACTGATACACGTTTTTCCGCTAGTCCTGATAGATGAGGCGCTATATATGGCGCAGATATAGAGAAAGTATTTCTCCATTTATAGGAGAACAAGAAAAGGAAAAAATAAATGAATAAGAGAGACAGAAAGATATAGAAAAAGGGAAGGGTCGCCATATCTAAGGAAAATCTTCTCTATAACCACCGAGCTATCACAAGAGCGACCAACTGCATCACCCCAACAACTGCTAACCCTACCAACGGCAAGGAGAGGAACACAGAGGTGAGATAAGAAGGGATCAACGCTACGCCCAAGTTACTCACGACGCTGTACATGGAAGTGGCGAACCCGCTGAGGGTAGGGTACTTCACGTACTTGACCACAGAAGACAAAGCTAACGACCAGAGGGCGTTGCCGAAGAACCCGTAAAGGAAGTAGGACGCTCCCAACACCACGCTCTCAGGTGCGAAAAGGAGTGAATAGCTTATAACGACAGCGAACACGAACGCTAGGGTCGCGCTGAGCATAGTCCCGCCCCTCACTAGCCCCTTCACTTCGAAGACAGGAAGGAGCACGGCAGCCCCTAGTCCGGACCCCACGAAGGAGAGGCCTCCCAGTAGACCCCCGAGGGAGACAGCGTTGGTCACATGGTGTACACTTAAGAGAGCAGACGCAACTCCGCCGAAGAACACGGAGAACGTAGCTATCACCAAACCAACGTACCAGTTCCTCACCATTGGAGGAGAGAACGATCCCTTCAAGTTCCTAGTGTAGTTCTTAGGGTAGTCCCCTGTGAACGCTAAAACTAGCGCCAGGGAGATCAGAGACAGCACAGCTGCTGACCCTAGATCTCCCTGTATCCCGAAGGCTAGAAGCAAAGGAGAGATGAAGCTCCCCGCTCCCATGCCTATGAAGAGGACCCCCACGCTCAATCCCGTCACAGACCTCTGGTTCTTGAAGGAGGACGCCACAGCCCCTACGGGAGCTATCGCTAGGGGGTAACCCACCGCCGCCAACGTCTGCGTGATGAAGAACGGGAGGAAGTCGTGGAGGAAGAATATTCTCAAGGTAAGCCCTACAAAAGTGAAGACAGAAGACGCTATGAGTACGTCCCTCACTGTGAATCTTGCTGATATGTAACCCGCTAACAGTCCCACTAAGACCACTGAGTAACCGTACAGTGAGATGAGAAGGATAACTGAGGGAACGCTCACGTGGAAGTCGGCTGACAGGATAGGTACTAAAGGAGAGATCAAAAACCAGCCGAAACCTATCGTGAAGAGGAGAACCAAGTAAGGGAAAAGTTTTGTCATGGAGGAGAAAGAAGGAACTTATCTTTAAAGTTTAGTGTTGGCTCCATGTTCATAAGGAGATAGAGGATATACCAACTAGAAGATCTTCTTCCCATTTATTATATTATAATTTTTGTATAAAATTTTGTATACGTGTATTTTGCTCTCTAAACTTAAGACCATAAGATAGTGTATTTTTTTATTTCAAGAAAAATAAAGAGAGAGCGATTCCGTTTTTCTTCATTCTTGGTTCTAGGCGGAAATCTATTGGAGAGATTAAAAATTATTGATTTATTGCTCTTTAACTTTAAAATTACATTATCTTCCAAAATTCATTAAGACCGTCCTGCTTAACGTAGAGAGGAATCAAGGAGTTAGTCTCTCAGAGTACTAGTTATTTGTATATAAGTGTGAGGTCATTTCACTGAGTCTTTGCGTACCAATGGCCAAAGTCCTCTATTTTTCTGTAAACTCTCAGCTTACACAACTCTTTTTATCTCCCATATCAAAGGAGAGAATGAGGGACGGGTTAGCTCTTAATCCTTTCATCAAGGGTCAGCCGTCCTTCCATTATCATGGCCCATCCCCAGTCATTTCATTGAGACAACAATAGATTTTTAATTAAAAAGCCTCTAATTTTAGCTTCATAGCGATTTTCTTTTTTAAAAAAAATTAGTTTTCCCTTCTTCTTGAAGACTTCGATGATCAGGGTTTTCATAGAAACTCTTTCTTTCACTTTATGAAATTGCAGGTAGAATTAAAAATTAAAATGTGCTCATAGATCGTAATTTGACTGATGAGATCTGTGGACTCTTATTTCACTTCGTAAGAGTAGATCATTTCGACCCCTTCTTTCTCTAGGGCCTCCTTGACTTCCTTCTCCACGTAATTCGCGACTACGAAAGCCTTCACGGGTTTCTTGTACTTAGCTTCCAACAGCTTCCTCCTGATGAGGATCTGGTCTACGACTCCCTCATCAGCGAAGTTTTTGACCTCAAAGATGTAGACGTGGTCGTTAGTCTCGTAAAAGTCTATTTCGAAAGACCTACCCTTCTCGACCAAGCCTATCCCGTCTACTACGCTACCGTGCTTAATTTCCTTAATGTCGACGTGGTGTAGCTTCAGGGCTTTCTTGTAAATGTTGAGGATAGTCCTCTCCAACCCTTTCCCTGCTCTGGAAGTGAAGCTACCTATCTCGACGGACAGCTTCTTCTGTTCCCTGACTAGCATGGAAATCACCTTAGAGTGCCTCTCGACAGCCCTCTGCAACGACTCAATAGCTTTTGAGTGTCTATCAACAGTCTCCTGCAACGACTGTATCGCCTCCCCCTGCTTCTTCACAGTCTCCTGCAACGACTCAACTGCCTGAGTGTGCTTATCAATATTTCTGCTGCAAGGACGTAATAGCTCCGGTGTGTTTCTTCACAGTCTCCTGCAACGACTTCACTGAAGATTCCAGTGATCTAATGGCATTGGTGTTCTCATCATAATTTCTTTATGACAATCTCATCCTTTAGTCTGTCGTAAACTTTGTCAGCTAACGCTGAGATGAATTCTGAGTTCTTAAGGAGTTCGTTTGCCTTCTCTCCGCTCATAAACTGGTATCAAACGTAGCCCTTAATAAAAAATTACGAAAGGACGCGTGTTTAGGTCACTTCCTTTCAATACATGTTTAGCCCACCCATTCATGTTTAACTCTAAATTAAGCGTTTATTTAAAAATATATTGAGCCCTTAGAGAAATATAATTATAAAAAATAATGAATTATATTGTGTCTAAACGTGTAGAGCATTGGTCAAAAGCAAGGAGAGTATAAGAGAGTATAGGCAGCACGCGTGAACGTGTAACCAAGTAAGTCCTCATGTTCACTTCAACGTTTTTACACTGGAGGGAGCTAGTACAGAAGAGCACGTAATCTTCCCGTAAACGAAGGAGTAGTCATTCTAATCTCTTTCCGAGGTATAGGAGAGTTCCACCTAGAGGGCCTCTACACCTATACATAATTGTGGATGTTTTTTATATATATAAACATATAAAAATAATGAAATGATTAATAAATGAATAAAAAGAATAATTCTTTCTCTATGAAGAACTATGTTATTACATTTTAACTTCGAAATTCAACTAAAGTCTCAGCGTCTGGGTCGGGGTAGGCTGTGACCAGGACCAGATCTTCTCCTCTCCTAGCTATAACGTGTCTTACTAAAAAATGGGGGTTAAGGGGGCGGAAAGCCTCGCCTCTCTGAGGCGGGGATGGATAGCCCCTTTATAAAGTTTAAATATTACTAGGGTAGACTGAGCCAAGAAGCATTTCATTAGTTCGTACAACCCGTCTTCGAATTTCTGAGTGTGAGATAATAAACCTTACCCGTGTGGAGAGTACGCGTGGACTCACCCCGCGACCACACATGTCTTCTCCCCTTAACCCCGTTTAAGGTAAATGGAAAATTCGTTTAGTCTTCAAAGGAGGGCCTTGACCTAGCGCCCCCGAGGATCAGAAGGTGCTTGATGCTTCATACGATAGAGACCGCTGTGGACACAAGATGACCTATGAGTTCATGTAAAGGAGGGGAAGCTAAGTAGCCCACGAGCAGTGAAGTCAGGAAAAGCGCAGTGACTACACCCTCAACCCTTGCCAGCCTGGAAGCATTCACCTTAGACACCTTAGTGAAGACTAACTCGAGCACTTTCAAGTAACCCATCGCTAGGCCCAATCCGAGGAAAGGTGACCCTACCGCTGCGGCTATGAAGAGGACGGGAGAGAGGAGAGACAAGAAGGATAAGCTTTGCGGTATTTCGATTGTCCAGATTTTAAAAACAACCATGTAGAACACTATCAAAACAAAGACGGAATAAAAGAACATGAAAGGTATTGCCAAGGCGACGCCTGACAAGAGCCTCAGGACCTCACTGACCCTCCTCGTGTTGGCCCTCTTCCCCTTCTTCTTGCTTGTGCTCCCCACCTGAGCCCCCGTGTTAGTCTTGGTCACCCTGAGCTGGCGAGTGTACTTAGCAAACTCCTTCAGGCCTTGGTCGTAAAGGGACTTCTCTTCAGCGTCCATCATGTGGTACTCGGGGTCCACGTAGTCAAGCCATAGGTCGTGTTTCACATTGTAGTTTTGAAGCACGAAATAATAAAGGTTCAAGTGTCTGTGGAGCATTTTCACATGGTGAAGACATTAACTAAAGGACGTGAGGTTTGTGGTCGGCTCCGCTTTGTTGAATACTTCAATTTTTATCAAGGTGACGTAAGACTTATTTTTAATATAAGGTCTAATTTTGAATTTAATAAAATACAACGAACTTAATACCTAAAGGAATTGAAGAGACCAATAAAGCACGTCCACTTTCAAGTTCGTGGAGCACGGCACTATTGCTTTTAAAGCTTCTTTCCCTATTTCACAACATGTCTTGCCATGTAAAATCAATCATTCTCATCCCGTCCTAAGGAAACAGAGCGAATTTGCAACGAGGACATAAATGACCAATCTTGAAGTAACTAAAGGTCTGAAATGAGGGAAATAGAAGGCGCGTATCTTGTAATCAAGAGTGTCAATAACATTATGGACAATTATCACAGCTATTTAGTTCTTTACATACTATAATTGTAGATGAATACTCAGTATTAATAATGGTGGAGATATAACCGTGGAGATCGCGTCTCCCTTGCGAATTCAGTTTATTTATTGAAATAAGATGAATTTAATTGAACACTTTCGTGTGAGCCGGGCAAGGATTCACGCTTGACAATTTCCTTTGTTTGATCTATTTTTAGCATAATTACAATCTGTAATGGAGACCTGAATCGTCCTATAACCGTAGTACTATATAATAATGAATATTATATATAATGAATATTCAAGATCACGCAAGAAATTAAAGAAGTTGAATCAGGGTTCGATATAAGTATGAATCACCGTTGAGTTATGTCAAGGATTACAGACTATGGAAGAAAAGCGGATACATGGCGTTAATACTTCATCTTAAAACTGCAATTAAGTGTACGTATTTCGTCTTTTTTGATCTCCTTTATTAATCTAACAGCCCTTCTTCTTATATCCAATTTGTTGGTAATGTCGGTTGCAACTCTTGTCAATTCATGACTCTCCATAAGTCCGATTTAAAAAATCTTAAAAAAGTATTATTTTCAGATAGTAGAAGGAAGTCAAAAATTCGGCAGTGAAAGGGAGAACGAAATATGTTTTTCAAAACATATTATTTTTCACGTAAAACTCCCTCGGCAGTGAAAGGGAATTTGATGGTGCGACTTCACTGCCGAATTCAGAGTAACGTTTTTTAGGGAGTTTTTACATAATATTAAGCAGGGTTTGTAGTGATCCTTAGAGGGTTTGAAACTACGGGTCACGAATGAGGGCTTAACCCTCTCTCGTATGTTTGTAGTGATCCTTAGAGGGTTTGAAACTAAATGACCTTCGATAACTCTAGGTAGGTGCAAAAAAGTTTGTAGTGATCCTTAGAGGGTTTGAAACTCAAGGTTTCTATGTCATATTTCTGTGTCACGTTGTGGTTTGTAGTGATCCTTAGAGGGTTTGAAACGAAAAAAAACCTCTCTTTCTTCCCCCCCCCCTCATCGTTTGTAGTGATCCTTAGAGGGTTTGAAACCCCTGCTTCCCGAATACTAGGGCTGAGATAAAGCCGGTTTGTAGTGATCCTTAGAGGGTTTGAAACTATTTAGTGCGAATAAAAGTTTACAATGATACATCAAGTTTGTAGTGATCCTTAGAGGGTTTGAAACTAAACCCATATTGGTAAAATGTATTCCTCGCAAATCTGTTTGTAGTGATCCTTAGAGGGTTTGAAACCGTTCCCGGTTTTGAGGTTGTACTGATAGAAATATGTGTTTGTAGTGATCCTTAGAGGGTTTGAAACTTTTCAATTTCTCTAAAACGTCCTCAACATTTATACCTGTTTGTAGTGATCCTTAGAGGGTTTGAAACCATAAATCTTGGAAGAGTTTGATACGACGTGGTTGGGTTTGTAGTGATCCTTAGAGGGTTTGAAACTCCCTATCACTGAGTGCTGTAGCATTCGGGCAAACGGTTTGTAGTGATCCTTAGAGGGTTTGAAACTCCCTATCACTGAGTGCTGTAGCATTCGGGCAAACGGTTTGTAGTGATCCTTAGAGGGTTTGAAACACGTTCACATTCGGATTCGAAGTAGAGAAGATAGATGAGTTTGTAGTGATCCTTAGAGGGTTTGAAACCTAAAGAATGGTAAAATTAAATGGACTAAGCTGAGGGTTTGTAGTGATCCTTAGAGGGTTTGAAACTAGATTCCCCCCACCACTTAGAACGCCAATTGATTTGTTTGTAGTGATCCTTAGAGGGTTTGAAACCATTTATTTCCCTCTCTAGTTTTTTGATCTTCTTTTCGTTTGTAGTGATCCTTAGAGGGTTTGAAACTATCGACATCTAGGATGAGTTTCAATTTGTCCCGTATGTTTGTAGTGATCCTTAGAGGGTTTGAAACACCTTTCTTCACATCTTCTAGGGTTATGGGTAGACTGTTTGTAGTGATCCTTAGAGGGTTTGAAACTTCCTTCAGATACAGCGTGCCTAACAGCTTCATAGCTTGTTTGTAGTGATCCTTAGAGGGTTTGAAACAAGAGGTCGCGGATGTTGTAGACGCATAGGTCATGGTTTGTAGTGATCCTTAGAGGGTTTGAAACTTTATCAGAAATCGATAACTGGAACTAATATTTATAGTTTGTAGTGATCCTTAGAGGGTTTGAAACCTAATTGCACTGTAACGGTATACGAGAGCAAAACGGAGTTTGTAGTGATCCTTAGAGGGTTTGAAACAGATAAACGTTTTTTTACCTTGCATGTTGCAATGAAAAGTTTGTAGTGATCCTTAGAGGGTTTGAAACCCTTCTAGCCATCTCCCTATAACTCGTCAGAAGAGGTTTGTAGTGATCCTTAGAGGGTTTGAAACTTCTGAATGAAGGATAATAAGAAGTTGCCTTCTGTGAGGTTTGTAGTGATCCTTAGAGGGTTTGAAACTCGGGGCGGCGGGTAAGGGTGAGAGTTTAAGCACAAGTTTGTAGTGATCCTTAGAGGGTTTGAAACTCTCATCAATAAGGCGTGCCTATGAGGAGGAAGATGGTTTGTAGTGATCCTTAGAGGGTTTGAAACATGAGAAAAAGTTGATGCAAGTATGATCGTGTCGTTTTTCGTTTGTAGTGATCCTTAGAGGGTTTGAAACCAAACTACGGAAAACAAAACTGTGATGGAAGCAACGGTTTGTAGTGATCCTTAGAGGGTTTGAAACAAAGAGTGGAAAAAATGATTGAGCGCATAAGTGAGTTGTTTGTAGTGATCCTTAGAGGGTTTGAAACGAATCAATATCGGGATTTGCGGGAGGCGAGAGATATGTTTGTAGTGATCCTTAGAGGGTTTGAAACCCCCGTCCTCATTGACGGCTATCCAGCCTATTGAGGAGTTTGTAGTGATCCTTAGAGGGTTTGAAACTTCTCTATTTTACATCGGGAATTATTCTCATATTCGGTTTGTAGTGATCCTTAGAGGGTTTGAAACAAAAGAAATTTACCTTTATTTTTCTTGTCTTTGACTTGTTTGTAGTGATCCTTAGAGGGTTTGAAACGACTGGGCTATCAGTAATTTGGACTCCGCCCCAGACGGTTTGTAGTGATCCTTAGAGGGTTTGAAACATGAAAAGCCACACTAAGACTAGAATGAACGCTACTGTTTGTAGTGATCCTTAGAGGGTTTGAAACTGTGGAAGATGTTTCGTAAAAAACAACTCAGAATCTCGTTTGTAGTGATCCTTAGAGGGTTTGAAACCAATTTTTACGTAACCGGGGCTGAGAAGGTAGGCTACTGTTTGTAGTGATCCTTAGAGGGTTTGAAACATTTTAATGTACTCATTTCACTCATGTCTTTCCCTGGTTTGTAGTGATCCTTAGAGGGTTTGAAACATCTTCTCATATTCTTTCTGTGCATCGTCTTTTTTAGTTTGTAGTGATCCTTAGAGGGTTTGAAACAGAACAGGCTTTTGTTCCACAGTGTATCCAATATCGAGTTTGTAGTGATCCTTAGAGGGTTTGAAACAAGTACTTCCTGAAATCTACTATGGCTGTCGCAGGGGAGTTTGTAGTGATCCTTAGAGGGTTTGAAACGCATTGAAGACGTCTTCGTTATCCTGCTCTTTCTCTTGTTTGTAGTGATCCTTAGAGGGTTTGAAACGGTTCTAGGATTATCCAAATCCTTAATTGTTCATTGTTTGTAGTGATCCTTAGAGGGTTTGAAACAATAGTGAGAATCGACAAAGAACGCTGTGCCTACATGTTTGTAGTGATCCTTAGAGGGTTTGAAACTACGACATCAACGAGAGAGTTAGGGTATGTCAGGAAAAGTTTGTAGTGATCCTTAGAGGGTTTGAAACTTTTGTCCGTGTATACGAAGAAAAACATTTTAAATAAGTTTGTAGTGATCCTTAGAGGGTTTGAAACCGGACTAGGCAGACTGTTAGATTCAGCTAAAACCACGTTTGTAGTGATCCTTAGAGGGTTTGAAACGAATAGCTTCTTTTGTATTGGCAGGAGCGAAATAGTAGTTTGTAGTGATCCTTAGAGGGTTTGAAACAGATCTGACAGGAATGGGGCATACCATGGTCTGACAGTTTGTAGTGATCCTTAGAGGGTTTGAAACAGGGGGATAATCGCGGTATTCATCACATATACGACCGTTTGTAGTGATCCTTAGAGGGTTTGAAACTGATAGAACGAAGTGCTAAGCTCATAGTGTTCCAAAGTGTTTGTAGTGATCCTTAGAGGGTTTGAAACGCAGAAAATTCTGGAAATTTTGACGAGAGAACATAGTTTGTAGTGATCCTTAGAGGGTTTGAAACGCTACCGAAACTATGTAATCCATATCTTGAGGTTGAGTTTGTAGTGATCCTTAGAGGGTTTGAAACCAAAATCAAGAATCTAACGCATATGGCTCTCCCGGCGTTTGTAGTGATCCTTAGAGGGTTTGAAACACGTTAGCCATGTATTCATACAGCTCATTCCAAACAGTTTGTAGTGATCCTTAGAGGGTTTGAAACATAGGATGGATCACTTGGGCGCTAAGGCCCTTTTCTGTTTGTAGTGATCCTTAGAGGGTTTGAAACCCAGTCAGAGAAGAGTTCGTCGAGACAAATATCAAGTTTGTAGTGATCCTTAGAGGGTTTGAAACCAAACAGAAGAAATTTCAGACTTTAGTTGACGGCAACGTAGGGGTTTGTAGTGATCCTTAGAGGGTTTGAAACCTTCAAGAGGAACGCTATAATCACATCGCCATGAGTCGGTTTGTAGTGATCCTTAGAGGGTTTGAAACGTAGATATACAACCATTTTTTCCCCTAATATACTATGTTTGTAGTGATCCTTAGAGGGTTTGAAACATAAAATCTTTCGATTTCAGTGGAAAAAATGAAAAAGAGTTTGTAGTGATCCTTAGAGGGTTTGAAACTATATTCGGAAAAATACAGTAACGATTAGGCGACCGAATGTTTGTAGTGATCCTTAGAGGGTTTGAAACGTGAATAAGTCATCCATTCTAGAGGCGCACCAAATAGGTTTGTAGTGATCCTTAGAGGGTTTGAAACCTGTAATGCTGTCCGCTACTGCCTGTATGTTCTCCGGTTTGTAGTGATCCTTAGAGGGTTTGAAACTAAGTTAGTGCGATTTCAGAAAGCTCTTTCTTTAAGTTTGTAGTGATCCTTAGAGGGTTTGAAACTAATCTTCAGTCAGGCACAAATGAGATTCCAGTAGTGTGTTTGTAGTGATCCTTAGAGGGTTTGAAACGTAGAAGTGCTAGATATATTGCTCATACGAATATCTGTGTTTGTAGTGATCCTTAGAGGGTTTGAAACAAGCAGTTCTCAAAATATCTGAGAAAGGTGGATGAGAGTTTGTAGTGATCCTTAGAGGGTTTGAAACGTGGTAGGAGGAGAGGAACACCCTGAGGAGCAAGTTGAGGTTTGTAGTGATCCTTAGAGGGTTTGAAACTAGAACTTTCAATGGAAAGGATAAAGTTTGAGGATAAGGTTTGTAATGATCCTTAGAGGGTTTGAAACCATTTTCGTTTTCTTTTTTTCCTTCGTCCATAACCAGTTTGTAGTGATCCTTAGAGGGTTTGAAACTGGTTTCTTTCTATCTTTCATACCCATTACTACTCTGTTTGTAGTGATCCTTAGAGGGTTTGAAACCTTTTGTTCTTCTTCTAATTTCTTTTGCTTTGGAATGTTTGTAGTGATCCTTAGAGGGTTTGAAACTGATAGACTTTATCCCAACCGAACAAGCTGGAACGAGTGTTTGTAGTGATCCTTAGAGGGTTTGAAACATATCAGGGTCTAAGAAAGTCATTTTCATCACCTGTGGTTTGTAGTGATCCTTAGAGGGTTTGAAACCGAAAGAGAAATCAGTAATTTTACCTATTTCTACCGGGTTTGTAGTGATCCTTAGAGGGTTTGAAACTGGGTTACTGCGGTTACTCTTCACTCGGTGCTTCGTGTTTGTAGTGATCCTTAGAGGGTTTGAAACGCTTAAGCCCGTCAGTTGCCTGACCCGTTCGATTTCGTTTGGAGTGATCCTTAGAGGGTTTGAAACATCATAATCCTTTCAGCTGTTTCGCCTTCACCTATTGGTTTGTAGTGATCCTTAGAGGGTTTGAAACTAGTTCAACCATGGCATTGAAAACGCTGCGAAGTATGTTTGTAGTGATCCTTAGAGGGTTTGAAACTGGCGTGCCTCACTCCCTCGTAACTCCTTCCCGTCCGTTTGTAGTGATCCTTAGAGGGTTTGAAACAACGCCCCGTAATATTGTATTTGAACTCGGCTTCCGGTTTGTAGTGATCCTTAGAGGGTTTGAAACTATACGTACACACACAGTATACCGTCGGGTAATGTAGGTTTGTAGTGATCCTTAGAGGGTTTGAAACTCAAATCTTCCTGTTGAGCTCTTCCCCCGTCATGGCTACCCTTTACGGACTTCTGGCTACCTTATTTGGCATAATTAACGTGCTTTTTGCAGTAGGTATCTTTGGCATGTTAATGGGAATTCCATCTTTCTTCGTAATCAAGAAATTCAAAGGAATGAAAGAAGAGGATGTACAAAAATTTATTGCCTGATTTGAAAGAAAATGGAAAACTTTTTTCATTATCTAGAAGTTTAAGTATAAAAATCATGATTTTTTAAAGTGGCTGAGGATGATGAGATAAAAGTCGCTTTTCGTGAAGAGTAGTATAAGTAGTCTTGTTATAAAATTTTGTTAACAATAAATAAGGGAATAATTCTTAGACCTAGGCTAAAATAGCTAGGTCAACACCCTCGGTAATGGGTGAACTCAAGACATTATGGAGAGTAAACCTCTGTGCTTCTGTTAATGGGTATCAAAGAACGGTTTCTTCCCCAGAACGTCCCTCATAAGTGAAGGGTAATTAAGGCTGTTTTTAAAGCAGGAAATCACCATTATGCAGTTAGAGATGTCCCGTCGTAATGGCAGGGTAAGTTCACCTTTATGAAGACGATTTCGGGTTTACTGTTAAATAGCACATCTTCAATTCCCTTAATCTCATTAAGATAAAATAGCATGTCCAACAAAACTATTTTTACAAAGCAATTTTAGTCTAATGCAGCATGGAAGTCAGAGGAAACAAGTGGCGATAAGAATTGAAGAGACGAAAAGTTTCATAATTATTACAAATAAACAGAATATATTCTTAACTAACAAATGAAATTCGACAAAACTAGAAGAAAAGTTCGTTGAGATTGATGAAAACCTAGAGGATCGAAAACAGGGAACGCTTGTAGAATGAACAGGAAAAACAAGTGTCCAACTCACCCTGATCTTAACATTCTCTTAATGAACTCAGAGAACTTTAACCACATAAGAAAAAATAGAAGAGAAAAATCATTGCAACATTTTCTTAAGGAAGATTAAAGCCGGTAACACTATGTCTACAGCATCGTCCTTTCTGTAAATGGTATGTCCCAAATTTGGGATAACGTGTAAGTAGAACGTTTTCTTGTTTTCCTGAAGCTTTTGTATATACTTTAGCACGGGAATCAGGGGTGTCCTAGAGTCGTTATGGGAATGTATTATGCATATGGGTGACCTTACGTTGTTAACGTAAGTGATGGGAGATCTATCCTTCATTAGCTCTAAATTCTTACCCATGAACAGGACCTCTATGAATCCCTTGAAAAATGAGTCAGATAAATCATTCATTTCAATCCAATCTGTTACAGACGCTCCTGCAACTCCAAAGTCCCATTTATCCGGTGCCTTTCCCAGCGCTAACAAGGTCATATAACCTCCATAAACTATAACCCATAATTCCTACCTTCTCCGCGATTTTCTTTTCATGAACGTAATCCCGGACTGCTACTACGTCGCTTAAGTCTCCGCCTCCTGGGTCCCCCACATCCATCAAGTTGAACTTGCTTCCATAACCATTGGAACCCCTGAAGTTGGGGGCAACAACGTTAAATCCAGCCTGGACTAAAGGAGATATTAATATATTCCAGCTGTCGTCAACATCAGACCATGGTCCCCCATGAACGTAAACAATGCATTTATTGGTTGGCTCCTTTGCCCTTATGATCCACGTAGGGACTTCAATGTCTCCGTTCTTAACTTTAACGTAGTCCACATTCCCAATATTAGTTTCTTTGTTGTTCAAGATCACGTTGATCTCGTTATAATTTGGGTTAATGCTGTACACTCTGTAAGGACTAGATAAGGATGACCAGCTGAAATAGACTACGTCTTTTACCCTAGTTGCTCCTCCAATCACCCCTTCCGGAGTGTTTAACATCCTACCGTTGAGGAATAGTTTGGATCTACCGTCTCTCTTAGCTATGGTGATGGAATCGATTGGATCATAATATAGCTCCACTGCTCGGTAGTTATAGATATCTTTTTCTGAAAATTCTATCCTTTCATATTTTTGGAAATCAAAGGTATAAATCCAGTATGATTCACCAGGATTCTCATAATCACTTACAAAGTATACCTTGTTATCCTTTATGCCATAAGCCATGTTCATGCTACCCTCTTTTGGCGTGTAAATCTTCACGTTACCGCTAAGATCAGCTACAAAGAACTCGTTTGATTTAGGGTTGCCTCTCAGGATTCCATATCCGACTATGTATTTTTCGTTCACGTCAGTTACAAAAGAATAGGGAGACATAGGGGCTATTTCCCTGATCTTCCCTCCTTCTATAACGTAAAGGGATGACTTGTCTTGGGAGGATCCTATGAAGGCCATCTTGTTTTTGTCATAAGCAAGGGAAAATATTCTCATTTTTGGTGAGGCCACCTCCTATTCCTCTCCTCTTAGATTTGTAATATAAACTGAGTGTATTTCTTTTCCCTTTTCAGCGTCTCTAGTGAAAGCGATAAAGTCTAAATGCTGCTTTGGAGGAGCCACAGAGGCTATCGGTTCACCGGTCAACGGATTTAGTTTGCCTTCAATCAGAGTTGAGACGGTATTTCTTCCCTCTGTAGTGGTTAACAAGATTGGATTATCTTTTAACCTGCCTACTACTACATAGATGGGAAGACCAATCAGCTCTTCAAGGTTTTTTACAAGCTCAGAATATTCTATATATTTTATTGTATAAATAGATATATATAAAGTACTACTTTTCTAGTCATGAAGCAGTTTTAGAGATAGTGATTTAGAGAATAGTGAAACATGTTTCTAGAACCTAGATTCATAACTTTGAGGCACTCTATCAAGAAAATTATGAAGATAGGCAAGAACTTGTTTCAAGCCCTCTAAGGATTTATAGAAAAATCCCTTCTTACCTAATTTTAAGGGGCAAGACAGGGGTTAGGCTGTTCCTTTACAAGCTCACGTTAGCTACGCTCATCCTACTCTTTTGCTCAATCCTCCCATTCGGTTGGTACATTGAGTACGGGGACATTTTGTTAGAGGGGTCTGTAGTGGCGTGGAACACTTATCTCGTTTTAGAGAAAAATCGTCAAAAGTAGGACTTGTTATTGTATATAAACGTGACTTGTCCAGGCTTTTCCAGGTCAGAAAATGGACCTCAAGAAAGCCTTCATACCCGTGTTCATGTCCCTGTTCCTGATATCTCTTGCCACGCCGTTCCTAGCATCCGCAGCGTTCCGATACCATACCCCGGACCTGGTGGAGGATATTGTATCGGCCCGGTTTACCCTAGTAATGATGCGGGTTTTGCATACAACCTTTCGAAGATAACGTTTGTGACGACTCTTGTTAACTTGACAGGAACATTTAGTTATAACAGCTCTCAAAAAGGACTGGAAGCAGTAGATTACTATATAGCATTAGGGCAAATTTTACCTAATGATAAATACGGTGCATATTACATACAACCAGTCATTATTTTTGCGAGTGACGGAAATGATTCGTGTCTTGCTTGGCAAGTTCAGGCTTGGGGTGATGATTACGGTAAAGTTGTGGAAGAATATAATACCATTGGTGTTATCACTGGCGGTTCAGGTTCATCACTTCATCTTAATTATATCTTCAATTTAACAATTAATGCAACACTAAATAGCCAAGGGCAAATAACTCAAGCGTACATTTACATTGCGAACGCTAAAACTGGCCAAGTTTACTATAGCCAAACAATAGATCTGCAATATACTATACCCGACAAACAAGTCTTCTTCGAGGTCGAAGACCCACTCAGCGGAACAACGCCTGTATCTTTCCCAACCATCCCCTCAAGTAACTACGTATTTGCTAATTCATATGCGTCCAATAGCTCAATGATATTCGAAGGGGGCTTCCATTAGGCAATGCTGTTGAATTTATAATGCAATACCCACACGCTAATGCCTATGTGGTTCCAACGTTTGGAACGGGAAACAATTACGTGGGAACTCAGGGCGTTGAATACCGCTGGTGAAAAGTTTTTAAAACTTTTTTCTCTCTATATATATCATGATGAGGAAAGTAATCCTAGTATCAATGATGATATTTCTCGTTTGCTCAGGCTTCTATTTACATTCAGAGGGCCATCAGGTTGAAGTTAGTGCTACCGTAGCCTCTACTCAGAGTTCAACTAACACAAATGTAACTACTACGCAGAACGTAACTAACGTGACGGAACCCACTAAACAACTTGAAGAATGTATTTCCAAGCTTGATATGCCTATTGAAGGGCTTAATACGTCATCTGTTGCGTCGGGATCTAATTTTACCGGGTACCCTCAAAACAACCCTCAAACCCAAAGCCCAATCACAACTACCCCAACAACCCACGTACCTACTATCTCTCACAGCGTCTCTCAATCCCTATCCCACACCATAGCTTCGTCCCATGTTCTCATAACAAGTACAGACATCAACCTTGCGTTGATAGGCGTTGGTATCTCTATCCTGATAGGGGTATTCCTGGTGTACAGGAGGAGGTAATTGTGGGTCGAGATCTTCGCTTTTTACTTAGCCCACTTCGACGACTTCCTCACCACCAGGATGGCCCTCTCGAGGGTAGGAAACGCTTACGAGGGTAACTTCTTCCTGAGGAAGATAGCCTCTTCAACGTGGAGGTTACTCCTGTACAAGCTTTCCCTAGCAACTCTCGTGGTATCCCTTTACTTGTACCTAGGCTCGCCTTCATTGATATCGTATCTCATCTTGGGTGATACCATCTTCGAGTTTTCCATCTCTGCTTGGAACTTGTATCAGGGGTACGTTGGTACAAGGCCGAAGAGGTAGTTCTCACATATAAACGTGACTCGTCCAGGCTTTTCCAGGTCAGAAAATGGACCTCAAGAAAGCCTTCATACCCGTGTTCATGTCCCTGTTCCTGATATCTCTTGCCACGCCGTTCCTAGCATCTGCAGCATTGCCGGCAAAGCCTATACCATACCCTGGGCCAAAAGGACCCAGTTGGTGCTACATACCGAATAAAGAAACACCTGCAGTCGTTTATCCTTTAAATTGAAGCTAAGCTATTAGCAAAATATTTTTTAAGTTATTTTTCTTAACCTAGTTGTCATGTCAGTAGAATATTTGTATAATATGACAGCAAATAATGTAACTATTTCTAATATTACTATTTTTCCAAATGGAGGTCTGACTGGAGTCCCGGCTATGCCGGCTATGTTTGTAAATGGCTCTCAGACATCTCAACCTCAAAGCCAAATTGCAACAGGTACGACAACAACTACCCCAACAACCCACGTACCTACTATCTCTCACAGCGTCTCTCAATCCCTATCCCACACCATAGCTTCGTCCCATGTTCTCATAACAAGTACAGACATCAACCTTGCGTTGATAGGCGTTGGTATCTCTATCCTGATAGGGGTATTCCTGGTGTACAGGAGGAGGTAATTGTGGGTCGAGATCTTCGCTTTTTACTTAGCCCACTTCGACGACTTCCTCACCACCAGGATGGCCCTCTCGAGGGTAGGAAACGCTTACGAGGGTAACTTCTTCCTGAGGAAGATAGCCTCTTCAACGTGGAGGTTACTCCTGTACAAGCTTTCCCTAGCAACTCTCGTGGTATCCCTTTACTTGTACCTAGGCTCGCCTTCATTGATATCGTATCTCATCTTGGGTGATACCATCTTCGAGTTTTCCATCTCTGCTTGGAACTTGTATCAGGGGTACGTTGGTACAAGGCCGAAGAGGTAGTTCTCACATATAAACGTGACTCGTCCAGGCTTTTCCAGGTCAGAAAATGGACCTCAAGAAAGCCTTCATACATTCTATTTCAAGCAAGGTTTGGAAGCGATACCTACTTTACGGCATACGACTTCTAGAAGTAGTATCATTAGTAATAGCTCCTCTTCTGATTCTGCAACAATATACATTGGAGTCATCTGCAGCCTACGTCCCCATACCTTATCCAGGACCAGGAGGTGGTGGTAATTGTTACCAGTATATTGGTATTATTTTTGGGGAACTCGACATATGTGGTAACATTGAACATTACGGTATAGGTTTGTCATATAACGGCACTAATGCTACCATCTGGTTTGAAATATACAATTCTTCATGTTATTCTAATGTGAAAAACGATACTTGGGTATATTCAATATCTTTTGCGGGTAATGAGGCATATAACTACACAGCTGTGGCTGATGAGGCTAACCTTCTAACAATTCAGATGGACAATTACTTTTATATTGAAGGTTATCAGAACTTAGGCTTCCCGCTTTCCTTCTATGTAAACAGTACAACCAACCAATTGATAATGGATGCACCAGAAACTGATCCTGCTGTAATCCAAGTTTATACGTATACGAGTGGTTCAAGAGTTTACGTTTATGGTTGGTCATATTCAGTTTCATTTGAGCCAGATGGAGGTGTAAGAATACAGAACGCTTATGCTTACGCATATCAGGTAGATATGCCGAACTCTTTCAATGCCATAGGTTTCAGGTCAAACTTATTGAACATATTGAGGGAATGGGAAAATGTACTTGAAAGTGGTAAACTCTCTTACGGTCAGATAGTGAATGGCAACCAAGAAGAGCAAAGCCTATTAGGTAAAACAATATCTAATTTAGCCGAAAAATACGGCGGCAGTATAAATGACTTCATTTATGACCCAGTACAAGACTCCAGCTATGACAGTCTAGACCAATTTGGTGGAGCTATAGGCAGTTACTTGGACGAAATCAGCGAAGGTTGGGGTGCGGGATTTCCTACAGAGGTAACAACAATAGGTGATATCTATATAAAAGTTCCTGGTGCTGCTGGATTAGGTGTTTATGGCGAAACGTTAGAAGACGACGAATAATAAGAAATATATGTAGGTTTTTAATTATATTTTATATGTGAGAAGGACTGGGATGCTATATCTAGTGCCTTTTTGGGCTGTAGATAGAAGGAAAAAGAAGATCTTCATCCACGCGTCCAATTTAATTCCAAAAAAATTGTACTGGTATATCCATATTAGATCATTAAGGATAAAGGGTTTTTATTGTCGGGGGTCGACAAAAATTTCTCGCAGCCGTTTTAGGCTCCTTCCAGAAAGTTTCTATATCTGTAGTAAACAGCTGAGAATGACTTCTTTCCATGACTTCGGTCGTAAATCTATGGCGAAAATACTTGCAAAGAAAGAGCAATTAAGGTCGGAGTACTTACATCTACTCGTTTCAGCGTGTTCTACTGACATAAATCCCTAACGAAAATCCTTATAAGTCAACATTTTTTATTGATTATTGATGAAGAAGATAATTTTAATAGTTTTAATAGTTTCGTCGGTAATAATTCTAAGCTTAGGAACATACCTTCACTCAATAGACCACCCTATAGCGCAGAACGTCGTAACTCCACAAACGGTACCAGCGACACCTCAGACAGGGTATATTGTATATCATCACCCCAACGGCTCCAACACTACTGTAACAGCAGCATTTGGTGTAATACCACCAACAGGGTGTATCACGCAGTCTAAATATATCCCACCACCTTGGTATGCTAGTCTGTGGCCTGAAGCCCTGATAGCGGGATTTGCGATTTTGTTTGGGACTCTTCTTGCCTCCTTTTACAAGAAGATCTCTAATTACAAGATCCGTAACTATAAGGATCTCTACTACGGTCTAAAAGCGCTTTACAGGAAGTGGTATAATTACGAATTTGGGTCAGAAGAGGAAAGCCATTTTAAAGTACATAAACCTGATGAAGACTAATTGAAGGTCAAGAAAAAGTAAATCCTTTTCATTAGTTCTCACATATAAACGTGATGCGTTTTTCTTCATCTCATGAAGAGGACCATCTTCTTTTCCTTATTCTTATTAGTGTTTGTCTTAGTCGGGGTCATGGGGGGTTAACTCACGCTGCTGTATTTATGCCAATAAAGACTCCTGGCGCTGCAGGTGGTGGGAACCCTGGTTACTTCAAATACACGGAACAAATCGAGCCCTCTAAGGATTTCTACAAACCACATACTGCCATAACGTCTGCAATCATATATGTGAGTTTCAAACCCTCTAAGGATTTCTACAAACATATATTAGCTTCGTTGATATCGTTAGTGCTATTAGTTTCAAACCCTCTAAGGATTTCTACAAACTGGGGGAAAGAGAAGGAGGTGAAGAGAACTCGATTTGTTTCAAACCCTCTAAGGATTGCTACAAACACGAATAATGCCGATGTCAGCCTCCTTGTTACTGACTTTCAAACCCTCTAAGGATTGCTACAAACGCAAATACCCACGAGGGTATTTGCCTGTCACGTACCCTTTCAAACCCTCTAAGGATTGCTACAAACATACAGAACTATGAAAACCACGTCCTCATATTTACCCTTTCAAATCCTCTAAGGATTGCTACAAACACTATGGTACAGAAATACGAAAACGAAACAAAAACGACTTTCAAATCCTCTAAGGATTGCTACAAACGAGCTCCCCTGAAAATTCGTGTTTATCCTGTAAAAGTGTTATATAGCTTCATTGAAAAATTTTCTAAAAAAATGATATCTTCCTATCGCTTCCTAGATTTAAATAACGCTAGAACTTACCGTTTCATTTAAAAATTTTGGACTAAGCCATGGTACCTAAATATAAAGAATTTATATCAATAGAACTTACTCACGTCATTAGTGAGTCAAGATATTTAAAAAATATATATATCTCGTCCTCTATTTTATATTTTATGAAAAGAAATGATAAAAAGAACCCATTATTCAAAAATGAAAGAACCCATTATTCAAAAATGAAAGGATAGTCAGGGTTCTAAAAGAAATAATGACTCGGGGTTCCTGTGTTAAGTTCAGTGAAATTGAAGACGCCACCGGGTTACACTCTCAGACGCTTTCCAGGATCTTAGATAGACTTATAGAAGCTGGATTAATTAGGAAGTGTTTCGATTTTAACAAGAAGGATAGAGGATACGCAGCGCTGGTCTCTCCCTCTATTACTTATCTAGATCTTTCAGTTTACTTAGAACATGATAGAGTGACCGATAAAAGCGTGGTACTTAAACATCGATTTAAGTGTAAAATCATAAACAACAGTATACCCATAAGCAAGGTAAGCGTCTATATTTACGGAGATATTGAATGGACAAAGCCATTTATATTCAAGACGCCAAACACGCAAAACACCATACCTCTAACGAAGGAAATATGCCCTAACAATTACTGTCATTTTATAATGGATTTAGGCAAAGTGATAGAGTACGGAGAGAAGGCGTCTTACGACTACGAGTTCTACCTATACTACTTTCCTCCTGAGGATTACTTTGATATTTTTTATCACGAGAAAATTGTAAAGGGCAAGGTATTTATTAGGTCGAACCTGATATCAGACGTTGATGCCGAAAGCTATGCCTCTATAGTCAAGAGACAAACCAGTACGGGAATTTCTTTAAGTTTCAGTAATTGAGAAGGAAATACTCTTATTAGAACAAAATTAAAATTCAATCCTATCTAAGAGAAACAATATCTCCAAGAAAAACTCTCTTTCTAACCGTATTAAAGGTCATCAAGCCCGGTACATTTTGGAATGGTCAAGATATAGAACGTTCACGGGTTCATTATGAATTCAGTTTATTTAAAGAAGTGTAACGAATTTAACCGAATGTTATAGCATAGGCGAGGTAGGGGTTCACGCTCAGCAGTTTACTCTATTGTATCCATCTTATTCGTGAAATACAATTAGCAAAAGAAACCTGAATCGCTCCAGGATCTTTTATTAGCCGTAATCCACCCGTGTATTAGCATGAGACTAGAGAAACCTGAAGGGTAACGAACTCCTTCTTCGGGTTGGTATAATGCCTCCTCTCTGAACATGAGCCCTCATCATGGCATGAAATTCGTGTATTGGCAGGGTTCGGGTAAAGGGAGTTACGCGAGGAATTCACCGTCGGTGGAATTAAAGTTGACCGGATCCATGGCGGAGACTGCCATCTCACACTCGTTACTAACACTAGCCCAGAGCTTCACTCTACGTCTGAGCATAGTCATCAAACGGTTTTATATATAGTAATGACTGTTTTTATTATAGTAGTATTAGTTATTTTTATTTTTTCAAGGAGAAAATAATTTTTTCCTTCTCTATTCCTTTGAATATTTGAAGTTTAAAAGAGGCGAAACCTCACGTAGGAGTAGCTCTACTGCACCTGACTATCTCGATCGTGGAAAAACTTTACAGTTAAGGACAGTTAAAGATATGACACTGTAACTTTAGCACCTAACGTCTACATGTACCTCCTCTCCCTGTCCTTCCCTCCGCGGAGCTTCTCCTTGATCTCGTTGAGGTAACTCACCACATCTTGGTCCAGCATCAAGTTACTGTTCTGGCTCAACTTACCTATTGCTTCAACGTACCACGCTTTAGTCACCACCCCTAGGTTGGTCCTCTCCTTGAGTGTCCTTTCAAA
Organism: Sulfuracidifex tepidarius; assembly: GCF_008326425.1. Classification (NCBI taxonomy): domain Archaea; kingdom Thermoproteati; phylum Thermoproteota; class Thermoprotei; order Sulfolobales; family Sulfolobaceae; genus Sulfuracidifex; species Sulfuracidifex tepidarius. The sequence continues at coordinate 610,352 of NZ_AP018929.1, read as the reverse complement.
GTCTAATTGGGTCAAGGGTGACTCTTTTCCCTTGGCGATTTCCTCTTTGACTTTCCTCACCAGCGTGTCCTTAACCACAGACTTGATCTCGGCAGCTGAGGCCCACTCTGTCATCTCAGCTAGCTTCTCCGCATCTATGTCCTTCCCTGATACGTTCTTCAAATAGAGGGAGAATATCTCTTCCCTTTCCTCCCTGTTCGGATGCGGGACGAAGACCCACTTGTCTAACCTCCCCGATCTCAACAAGGCTGTGTCCAGGTTCCACGGGTAGTTGGTTGCAGCAATTATGTAAAGTTTAGAATCCTCTGGGACGGAGCTCACCTCGTAAAGCAACTGGTTCACCACCGAACCCCTAGCGTCGTCGGGGCGTGCACCCCTGTTGAATGCTATGGAGTCAATCTCGTCAAAGGCGAGCAGGAAGGGAGAGTGTTCCTTAGCAAAGCTAAACACCTTGTTCAAGTTCTTCTCGCTATTTCCTATGTACATGTCCAGGACTGTACTGGGGAGAATCACCAGGTAAGGGATCTTGGCCTCCCCCGCTAATGCCTTCATGTAGGTGGTCTTACCGTTTCCTGGAGGTCCGTATAGCAACACGTTTGACTTCACCGATAAGTTGTACTTCTTGAGCAAGTCAGGGTTCTTGTACCCCAAGATAATCGAGGTAAAGAGCTCCTCTTTAACTGCCTTGTTCCCTCCCATGAAGGAGAAATTGATGGATGAACACCCCATGGTGATGTCTGTTATTCTCCCCTCACCGTCATATTCTATCAGGGGTTCCCGCGGGCTGTCGCAATTCACCTCTCCTTTTCCCTTGTCGTCTCTCCCTATCTCCACAACTGTTTCGTCTAGGACTTCCTCAACCTCCTTTCGGTGCTCCTCCTCTTCCTTTCTTTTCTCCCTTTCCTTCACCTCCTTTTCGAGCTCGGCAAACCCTTCCTCCTCACCCCTAGGCATTTTTCCTTTCATCTCCAATGTCTCCTTGTAACTCAAGAGGTTACTTCCCAGCCTAGCTATGTCTTCCCCTTGGTCGCCGTTCTTCACGCACCAGAGGAGGAGGTGTAAGGAATAAAATAGCCACTTCAACTCTTCCTTTTTCTCCAGTAAAAACCAACTACAAGTGGCAGCATTATACGCTGAGTTCAGGCATAGTTTCCTGTTTTCCTCTGTTAATTCCCCACAGTGCTTCTTTAGCCCTTCTATAAAAAGCATGAAGGACTCTGAATATAGAGACTCAGAGAAAAGTGATCCAGCCTTCCTATAGATGGGTTCTAACTCCTTGTCTCCTCGAAGTGTGAACTGGAATTCGCATAGTTTGCACCTGAGAAAGTCTGATCCTACCTCTAGTTCCCCGCTACACAAGGGACAAGTAGTCTGGAGCAACGAGAGAAGTATATCTTGAGATTTAATAAGCATTTTCCCTGTTTGGGGTTCTGGGACAAAAACTCTACATGCGCTCTTGTTTTGTATATATGATGACTAGCAAGAAGTTTAACTCAGATGACTTACGTCTTTAAGGGGACATAGAGGACTATCAAGTTCTATAAGGAGTGTAGTCTCAGGAGGAGAGAGGGGAAGAGTAGAGGTTGTAGCTCAGGAAGTTCGCCGTTGATGAGGACGTGAGCTAGACAGGCAAGCTCAGAAATTGAGGAGAGCTCAGGGGAGTAACCTAGCTCCGGGAAGGCTTACTCATAGTGAAGTAACTCCTGCGCCTCCAGCGGACGGCGGAGTTGGCCTCATGTCTTGGTAGGGAGGAAGTAAGCTAGGAGGTGGAGATGGATCTACTGTGGCATTAGAACCTTCAAGGTCATATCTTTAACCTGTAAAGTTTTTCCATGATTGATATAATCTAAGTACATATCCTTATCTTCCTCGCCATGGATCTATTCCATAGAATCCCACCATGGCCCACCTTACCCATCGGCCATCACTAAGGTGATCACAAAGGTAGGCTACTCCTACGTGAGGTTTCGCCTCTTTTAAACTTCAAATATTCAAAGGAATAGAGAAGGAAAAAATTATTTTCTCCTTGAAAAAATAAAAATAACTAATACTACTATAATAAAAACAGTCATTACTATATATAAAACCGTTTGATGACTATGCTCAGACGTAGAGTGAAGCTCTGGGCTAGTGTTAGTAACGAGTGTGAGATGGCAGTCTCCGCCATGGATCCGGTCAACTTTAATTCCACCGACGGTGAATTCCTCGCGTAACTCCCTTTACCCGAACCCTGCCAATACACGAATTTCATGCCATGATGAGGGCTCATGTTCAGAGACAGGAGAGAGGAGGCATTATACCAACCCGAGGAGGGGGTGGGGTCAAAACCGCTTTAGATAACACAGAGTTTATCACCACGTAGTACTTGGCGAGGTAACGTATCTGAAAAAGGAGGGAAGGAAACGCACTTTCCCCTCAACTATAGGTAGGATCTTTATTAATAGGTACCTTTAGGTAACGTAATCTGCTCGTTTGAGGTCAGGTTGCATGCTGTTCCGTTCATCTCAATGTACGACGTGTACTTAGGAGGTAAACCAGTCAGGTTTATATAAACGGTAAAATTAGGGGTCAAAGTTTGCCTATTTGAGAAAGTAACTTTAATGTTCAAGAATGTTCAAGTTAGTTAGATTTACCCGGAACGGGATCGGCCCTTTGAGGTACAGAGTATCCAAAGGGAGCCGAAACAGTATAACTGTAATTTCCGATTGGCAAGTAAAAGGTATATGAATCCCGTAGATCAGGCCTGAAACTCTCGCCAATACTTAGATTGACGCACCAAGGTGTCGAATTGGAGAGGCATACCTCGGTGAAAGTTACCCTGTAGAGTACTTTTATGAAATCTATCCTTATTATAACGTTACTCCCGTTAACAGTGAAGGAGCCCTTTTCCTCGACTGGTTGATAACAAGTTGAATTACCTACAGAGAAAGAGTATTCTCCGTTCTGGAGCGAGATCGAGATGGTCGATGAAGAGGAAGAATAAGTCCTCTCGTCACTCAAGTTTAGATTCCATGTATTACCAGGAGGTAAGCATGACTCCGAGAAGGTAATGTTGTAAAGCGCCGTGTTATTGAGCGAACCTCCTCAAACCCTCTCTCGTAATTCCAAGTTCTGTTGAAATTGATTACACCTTGTTCTGTGGTAGCAGTGACGTAATTTTTTGGATACCTTGCGGTAAAGGTACAGTGTAGTCCCCTTGGTTGAACAAGTAACTGTTTATAGACGAAACGTATCCAGAAACTAATCAGAACACTAACCTTAACTTTTTCAATTATACATTCTCCCACGATAAACTCTACATTGAAGTCCATCAGAACGATACCCTGCTAATGGTGTTCTCCACGAACTCTTCTGGAAACCGGACTCACCATAAACGGGAAAAGTACTAGGACTACCAGACGGTGATACTTTCATTCTCCGTGTTTCCTTGAACGTTGAATAGGTATATCCCTGGGGATATTGACGTCCATGCACCGAACCAGTTTCCCCCACTACCCCTAATCCAAGGTTAGGTTCTTCCACCCACTTCCGGCCACCTTCACCTCCATGGCCCTAAGAACGGTTATAGGGTCACCTATTATGGAGTAACATTCTCATGTGTAGTTTATATTTTATGTTTTTTTTATGATTATTTCTCATATTTTTACACTTTTTATTTGAGGACATTTCATCAGGACTAACAAGTCATCAAGGCTGTTTTGATCATGGGCAGGATACTGTGATTTGGGATCAGAACGCTTGGCATTTTAAGAACTCAATAGAGAGCTCTACCTTCTCGCATCACGAGATGGGCTTCTCAAATTTATTCATTTTTCTATAATTAAATTAAAGATAAATTGAACATATATATAAAAAAGAAAAAATAATTATACCTTATAGTTTTATTCATTTCAATTCTTCCCATAGATTAGTTCGTTCGTAGCTTAACCTGACTTGTTATAGAAGCCTCATGACACCATATTCTAATTCATAAAAATTTTTTAATTGAGAAACCTTCCTTGAGTAATATACAACAATTACTATTAGGATTATTAGAAGTATGAATGAAATTCCAGCAAAAATTTCTCCTAGCATATTTTCTAAATCAAAAGAGAGAATTATAACTTTTAGCATTCGTTCTGCTCGCCCATATTTTGCCTTAAACAATGAGTCTAAGCAGCCGTTTTGCTTAAGGTAAATTTAGGGAAAACACCCGTAGAGTTAAAATTTTCAGCGAAAAGTATTTAGCTATAGAAGAAGAAATAAAAAATGAAAGATGATGAGGAAGTTCAACTATAACGAAATAGTTGTTCTCAATCCGCTTCAGACTAGGTACCAAATGATGTCTTCCAGAGTATTCATCCCCCTCTATGCTGCAGCAAATGATGGGATTTATAGAATGAACAGAGCAAAGAGAGTAGGAGGTTTTGCTGCTACATTGGGAATAGTAATAGGAGTAATAGTTTTAGCCTTTATCGCCATATTTGGAATATTTCTCGTTTCTTTAGCGTTACCTACTAGTTTCAGTTATCCTGTAGACTGGATACCTACTTTAATCGGCGTTGGGTTGGTCGCAGGTAGTATATTTGGAATAATTAAGTTAGTAAAGATAGGAAAGAGATTCGGCAAAATTACTAATGATTTAGAGGGAGAACTTATAGTTAGCTGGGATCAAGTTAAAACAATAACTGTAATGAACGTCAGGCAAGAGAACGTGGCTAACAGACCTAGTTTAGTTGTAAATACTGTAGCCCCTACTTACAAAGAAATAGGGGACTGGCACGTATTGACGACTGACGGGAATGATATAACAATACCTAATGTCGACGATCCTTATAACAAGTTAAATTATGTAAAAAATAGGTTTAACTTAAATTTTAGTTGATTTTTTACATATACCTTCCAGGTGGAGGTTCTGGACTAGACCCCCCCACTATTATTCACAACAACTACTGTATTCCCAGATTCTCCTTGATTTTTCCTCCTGAATGCGCTCATCATATGCTCTCCGGGTCTTAGTCCAAAGACAAAGAAAGCTGCAGTGAACAAAAATTCCCCATCCATAGCGATTGGGTCAATAGCGAACATTAACGCTCCTAATGGCAATGTTGCCAATATAGCGAATGTTACTGCAGCTATCAGCCCTGCTACCATTAAACCTATCAGTAAGTCTATTACCATCATAGCAATTTTCCTAGTCCATTCAAATATCCAAAGTGTTGCCCAGAGAGGAATTGTGTCTACAATTGCTAACATTACCGCATACTTAATCGTGGCTACAGCTAACGTGATAGTTAAAAGATATATCAGTGATGCAAGAAAAACATCAGCAGAATCTCCGAAGCCGAAAGGAACGAAATCCATCAGTCCGAATATACCGACAATGAGTGCTGACCCTGCCGTATATTCCGCAACAGCCGCACTAAGATAAGGTCCTGCTACAGTATAAATTATAGTATTAATAAGAGAGAAAACATGAGTCTTGGCGCACTCGTGAAGGAAATGAAGCTCCTTTTTGCTTTTAACTAACCTTCTGAGCTGAACTTTAGTAGTTCTGTCTCTTCTCGACTCGCGTAGGAGCTTCCCGCGTCGGAGTACTCCCGCAACCCGACCTTAATCTCAGCCTCCATGGTGGAGCTAAGGGGAATTTGCGGGTTGTGATGGGATAATGAATTGGGTCTTACTGGTGGGGATTTCTAGCCCACATCCTCAAGCTCACGTACTCCTTGAAGACCAGTAAGTCGGAGCGTTTGTGTAGACCATAGTCAGTTCTCAATATACACGGACTGCCACAGTCTATTCCCCCGCTTTGTGTAGCTAGTTCTTCCGATTCTCCTCATCGCTACATCTTCGGGCGTACTCTACACTGGTGCAAACCCCAGTTCTCCAGAGGGTGTCGAGTTGTTCATTTGACACATCCTGTTAATATCCAGTGTATGACTCTACGATTTAGAGCGGGCATATGACCACTATCCCCTAGTCTCGCGAGTCTTGCGAAGAGTTCCCAGCCTCCAATGTCTTATATCTTTTTGAGAGGAGAATTCACGTCAACTCCGTAGAACTATTATGGCCTAGGGGTCACTCAAGTCCCTCGTAGTGACCCCTAAAGTCTCTCGTCAGAGTTCATGTACCCGAACCTCGCTCCAAACTCCTTCATGAGCATCATGGAGTAACTGCCAGCCCTCCAAGCTTTGGATCCTTGAGCCTTGCGATGTTCGTCCCACCAATAACCCAGCTAGACCTTACCTAGCTCTCAGGACTTGAGGAATGATATCCTTCTGCGTGAGGTTTGAGTCAGTTATATACTAGAATGTGACATAAATATGTATCAAATGCAATTTTTTTAAAAAACAGGTGTTCCTTCTAAAATTGCTGTTTACCGAGGCGAAGAGGTGTCCAAAAGACTCATCTTTGTGAATATTTTAAAGAAAGTTAAATATTATGTTCTTCTAGTTATTGAAGTAATTTCTAGGTTTCGTGTATGCAGTGAGTATTCTAGAAATGAAGAGCTTCGATGAATAGATTGTACTTAATAGTTCGAACTCATAATGGAGTTAATAAACGATAAAGTTCGAATTTCATTGCGACCGAAACGAAATCATTTCAGGAGTTTTACATTTATAAATAGGGTAGTTTCTTTCAGTTAGTGTAAAACACCATGCGACCGGGTTACGGTAAGGAAAGGAAGGGGAAAAGGGTCGAATTATGAGGTGATGGAGGAGACGTAAAATTTATAGGGGAGAAAGGAGAAAATGAGATTGAGGGTAAATAAAACCTTGAGTTGAACCCATAACGGGATTGAAAGGAGGCTGTAACCACGACGTCGTATCTTCCCGCATTAGGGTTGAACCCATAACGGGATTGAAAGTATTGCTTGCCGTAAAGATTAATGGTCATCTAATCACCGTTGAACCCATAACGGGATTGAAAGGATTACATAATCACCTATTCTTACAATTGTATATCCTTTCCCGTTGAACCCATAACGGGATTGAAAGAATTTAACAATTTTATTTCCTACTTTTATTTGAAGGTTTGTTGAACCCATAACGGGATTGAAAGAAATATCGGATATTATACTTATCGTGATAATCGTGATTTAGTTGAACCCATAACGGGACTGAAAGCTCCTAAACGCACCTATATGATAATCAACTTTAGACTCTGGTTGAACCCATAACGGGATTGAAAGTTATTGACGTAATTTATGTCCTTCAAATAAAGGACTCTGGTTGAACCCATAACGGGATTGAAAGATAACTTCAAGTTATAATTACACTTTCATGAAGTCATTGGATTCAAATTTATCAACGCTTTACTCGATTTTTGCATACTCAGCAAAATACGAAGCAATGAGAAAGATATGCGGTAGAAGTGACCTAGATAATTGTCTGGGTTACTTAACAGAGGAGTCAAACCTTTACTCCTCAATAGACCCCGCTTTAGGAGTGTTGAGTATAGGCATGGGAGTTGGAACTCCGATAGAAACCGATGAGAAATTTTTCTCTACTTTTTTGCCCATTTCGGGTTTCCTACTTAAGGTTACGGGTAAGGTGAGTAAAATGGGAGAAACTCTTAAATCCTCAATTTTTCAATAGCATATACTTTAAAGGATATAATAAAAAGTCAAAAAGTAAGTAAATACGACGTCACTGGGTTTTTAAGGGACGGGATAGACATGTTCTTCAAAACTACATCTGTAATTGAAAATAAGGATAATAGGATAGGGATTTCAGTAAATGCTACAATATCTTCATTGGAAAATAAATATAGATTGAATGATCAACATAGGGCTCAAGTATATTCTGCATTGCAAGATATTTTCAATACACTATACTCAATTGAGGAAGAGTCCGACAGGAGTTTAGCTATATCTATTGCAAATACTCTTTCCAATTGGTTATATATCGCATATAAATTAGTTCTTCAAGGTGATAAATCATGAATGGAATTGAAGTAGTCTCAAAAATTTTAGGGAATGAAAAGATAAGTACCTTTTTTGCAGATCTAAGTAACAAAAATAAAGAGAACGCAGTACCCAGAGGAAGAGTAGCCAACATCTTTGTAACAATATTGGCTGAAGGAGAATTGATAATAAGACATGAGGGAGGAGAAGACGTAACTTTAGCAAGCGTTGACAGAGAAAAATACCCAATGATATTGCACGAGAAGTTAGTATCGTCTTGGAGAAGAGAAATGCTCGAGCAATTAAGACGCGATTACGACTCATATAAGGAGGAGATTAAATAAAATAAGGGGTAAAGACAATGAATGGCACTGTTCCTTAAGGGCTACAACCGCTACAGGTAGAAAGGAGGAAAGGATGGGAGGGCTATGCAGAGAATGTCCCAACTGCATGACATTTGGCTACGCAGTAGGAGAGGAAGAGAAGTATAACTTGAAGAGTAGAATAGAAGGAGACGTATATTTAGCAACGTTGCCGGAAAAGAAGAGCATAGTAATAAGGACCTTTAACTTTGCGGGGGTTAAGGGGGCGAAAGTCCCCTTCCGTTAGGGAGGGGATGGATAGCCCCCTATAGAAACATTTTTATATTTACATGTCAAAATTTCCTTAGACCTTGGCTGTAAGAGCTGGGTCAGTACCCTCGGGACTGGGGGAACTTACGCTTGTGGAGAGGAAACCCTCCGTAACCTCTCTTCCACACGGTGCATCAGAGAACGGTTCCGTTCGATGGAACCTCCGCTTTGGGTGAAGGGGGATCGAGGTTCCTCTGAGAAGCAGGAAATCTCCATCGTGAGGTGGGGATGCCCCGTCCGTAAGGGCGGGGTGAGTTCACATACATTTTCCATTGTTCAGAAAATAAGCCTTAACGTTAGTTCAGTAGAAGCTATGACTTTCGTACCTCCTAACGAATTGGCAGTCTCTCCGGGCCATCATTATTTTGAGTTAATTAATATAAGTAATGGAAATATTATAGCTTTTGATTCTTTGCCCGTAACTCTCGGAACAATAAACGGTTATGCTTGGATGTGTTATATACCTTATGATAATGACGTAGTGTTATCTATCCCTAAAGGATCCAATGTTGTTTTATTTAACGACGCTGGAGGATTTATTTCTGAAGCAACTGTAGGAAATTCTCCAAACGGTATAGTTTACGATCCTCAGAATCATGAGGTATACGTCATGAATTACGGACCTTCAACTGTAAGCTATTTTAACGTTCCGGCACCTCATATAGTTGCAAAACCGGTACCTAAGGCTAATTATACTCCTTACTATATCGCAGTAGGAATAGGAGTAGTAATCTTAGCAGTTATCGGAGTAGTAATTTTCATGAAGAGGAGATAAAAAATGTTCTCTCTACAGCCTGGAATAACTCCTTTACCTATAGTTATTGCTTACTTTATAATAGCTTCAATAATAGCTATCTTCATAGTTAAGAAAGGAAAAAATAAAATGAAATTGATGGATTTCGTTGTTGCAGGAATAGGAGGAGTCATAGTTGCTTTTGCAGACCACGTCATTGGAGACGCTATTTTCCTACCTTCGCCCATTTATCCTTTTGTTAATCCCCCTGTGTGGTTCAGAATATTAGTGTTTATCATTGTGATAGGTGTGGTAAGGAAAGTAGGTGCGGGAATGTTAGCTATGGGAGTATTCGATATTACTGGAGATCTAATTCATTTTAGCTTTACTGGAGAACCATTATGGTTAATTGAGGATGTCCTCACTTACGGTATTATGGCTGATGTAGTTATCTACTTAACCCAGGGAAGGATTTTCGGAATAGGGGAAAAGAAACTTCAAGCGTTACTAGCTATTTTTGAAGGCGGTATTCTGGGAATTGTATTCTCTTTTGTACATCCTTTCTTTACTTACGGCTTTATTGCGCCTATTGTCTTCGGATTTGTTCCTGACCAAGCTAGAATTTTCTTCTTATTGATATCTTACATACCAGGGGATATTGTAATAGGAGCCATATCGGCTTTAGCAGCTAATAGAGTAGCAAAGGTTGTAAGAAGTGGAATTTAATGTTTCTTGAAATTAAAGATTTGAAGGTTTCTTATCCAGAAAAATCTTATTCATTATTTTTTGATTCACTGAATGTAAATGAGGGTGAATCTGTTTTAGTTACAGGAAGATCGGGCTCTGGAAAATCTACTTTACTTAATTCAATTAATGGGGTAATTCCAAACGAGATCGAAGCTGAGGAGGAAGGAGAGATCAAAGTTTTTGGATTAAACGTAAAATCCTCAACGATTCAAGAAATCTCCACTAAAGTTGGAACTCTTCTACAGGATCCTGACGCACAAATATTCAATTATTATGTAATAGAGGAGTTAGCTTTCGGAGCTGAGAATTTGAATCTTCCTAAGGATGAGATTATTTCGAGAATAAAAGAAGTTTCCGAATTAGTGGGAATATCGCATTTACTTAATAGGGAAACGTTAAGACTTTCGGGAGGAGAAAAACAGAGGATTGTTTTAGGTAGCATTTTAGCCATGAATCCTAAAGCCTTGATTCTTGATGAACCCACTTCAAGTATAGATTTGAAAGGTACAAAGGAGATACTATCTAATTTGAGAAGACTTAAAGATAGAGTGAGCATGATAATCGCAGAACATAAAATAAATAAAGTAATAGATTTTGTAGATAGAATAATAATTCTAGATAAAGGAAAAATTCTTTGTGACGTTAAAAAGTCTGATATAAGGGAAATAGATTTTGACGAATTGGGTATAGAACCATTAGAAATTAGGAGTCTTCCAGAAAGGAGAAGATTTAATGAAAATATCTTGGAAGCTTACATTAAAGTTTCCGATGGGAAGAGATTAATAGTAGATACTAAAATAGAATTAAAGAAAGGAATAACTGCATTAATAGGGAATAACGGAAGTGGTAAATCTACGTTATTGAAGGCTATTGCAGGAATTTTACCTTCCAATCTAAAATTTTCTGGTTATATTAAAGTAAATGATAGGGAAATTTCTAAGCTTACTGTAGAAGAGAGGGGAGAGATAATAGCTTATTTACCTCAGGACGTAGATTTAATGTTCACCAAGAAGACGGTAAAGGATGAAATTTCATATCCTGCAAAGCTTAGGAGAAAATACAATGAGAAAGTTATTAATGAACTTATTAGAAAATTCAATTTGCCTGAGGATCAAGATCCTTTTCTTCTCTCCGTAGGGCAGAAAAGGAGAGTTGCAATCTCCTCACTCTTAGCTACAGGAGTTAAGGTTTTCTTACTCGATGAACCTACTACCAGACAGGATTGGTATAATAGGAAAATGTTAGGAGAGGAGTTGAAAAGCATTGATGCAAGTTTTCTTGTTGTTACTCATGATCCCTTATTTGTTTATTATTATGCTGATATGGTTTATACGATGGATGAAGGAAAGTTAGGATTAGCTTCTCCAGAGGAAATAATCAAGGATTATTATAAAGGTGATTAAAGATTATTCATGAAATAATTAGCTGGATACTAATAATTGCTTCATCTATTTCTCCTTTTTATCTTCTTTTCAAGGTTTTGGGATTCAAAGGTTTTGAAAAATTAACCACATACGTTGAATACAAAACTCCTTATCATCTGTTACATCCTTTAACTAAACTGCTAATAGTTGTAATTGTAACTATTATTTGTGCCGAATCAATATGGTGGGTAGACTTGATAATAGGGATAGCTTCATTATATTTCTACTATTTATTAAGAAGAATTAGATTAATATTGTCATTTTCTTTGCTCCAAATGATAGGTAGTGTATTGGATTATTCATATTTTGTCTCTCCAGTAGTTCTTAGGGAGATATTCGGAAATAATTTAACCATAATATGGAAGTTTCCTTCATATTTCGTTTTCATGGGTTTTGTCCCTTATCTTACTTTACAAGCAATAATTTACTCTTTCCAAGTTAGCATGAGAATTTGGACAATGTTAATGTATTCAGGATTAATATTTCTCACAACTACTCCTTCTCAAATAATCAGATCATTTCATAAAATGAAAGTACCTATGTCTATAACTTTTGCAATAACTGTAGGCTTAGTTTCTCTTCCCAGAATATTCGACACTGCGGATACAATAATAAAACTTCAATTAATGAAAGGAATAGGATATAAGAAAAGAATCAAATTCCTATATAATTTAAGAGCAATGTTTGAATCTATAATACCTCTCTTCATTTATGAATTCAAGAAAGCTAAGACTGTAAGCATTTCAGCAGAGACGAGAGCATTCATGGCTTACAAAAAGAGAACTTATATTGACGATATAACGTTTTCGAAAATTGATAAAATAGTAGTTACGATAATGATTGCAGCTCTTATTATTGATACTTACTTGGTTATAGTAGGCATGATACCGTCTATTCCTTTCCATCCGTGAATCAAAAGATTTTTTGTGAAAGTCAAAAAAGAGTCTTATCCGGAGAAATCAATAATCCATTTTGAAACTAATTACACCTAATCTCTTAGCATCTTTCTTTTTAAATAACTTTTTCATATCATTAATTATGATAAAGGTAAAAAGGATTTACGATTCTGCAGGGAAGGATGACGGAGTAAGAATATTGGTAGACAAATTATGGCCTAGAGGTATCAGTAAGGATAAAGTAGACGTATGGCTTAAAGACGTTGCTCCAAGCGAGAAATTGAGAAAATGGTATAATCACGATCCCAACAAATGGGAAGAGTTCAAGAGGAAATACTTTGAGGAATTAGAGAAAAACCCTAAAGTTGAGGTATTATTACAGTTAACTAAAAAAGATACTAATGTGACCTTAGTTTACGCTTCTAAATCACCTTATAATAACGCTTTTGCATTAAAAGAGTATTTGGAAAAGCTATTAACAAAGTGAAGGCTAAAATTATAAAATGTATAAGACACCGTTTGAAGTGCTTTGTGGGCTAGTTGAAGGGCGGCTCAGGAGTCCATTGCGAATTGTATTTTCTGGCTTTAAATTAGACTTATCTAATGTACAAATTATTTGGTATATTTTGATGAAAGTGAGAAGAATGAAGATGATCGTAATATTAGTACGATAGCGAGAAAATAGGCCGATAGGTTGTAGTAGAGGGCTATGGCCCGCGCGAGCTGTAGTATCCTCCAGGGAGAGTGAAACAACCCGAACCTCCTCTCTAGGAGGGAGTTGAAGGACTCGACCAGGTTGTTGGACTTTAGCCACTTCCAGAGCTTCTTGTCGGCGATGAGGTAGCTTAGAAGGGTTGGTCTCGGCCATGATCTTGCCGAGCTCGGCGGACGAGGTGATCGCGTCTAAAGCCTCCCTTTCCTCCTTGGTCGTACGCTTCAGGTGGACCAGGCAGCCTTGCCTCCCCACGTGAAGTTCAGCTAGGGAGATCGCCCTGTCCAAGGCCTTGATCCCGTCAGCCACGACCAGGACGAAGCTGGTCTTCTTCCAGACCCTGACCAGGAGACTCCAATAGATGGCGTCCTCAGCCTCGCTTATGATGAGCTCGAGGACCGCCCTGTTTCCCTCCCGGGTCACGCCCATAGCCACGAGGAGGACCGCCTTTCGCCCCTTGAGCTTCACGTACTTCCCGTCAACTATCACGTAGTTGAAGTCGCCTCCCGTTTCAATCTCGGGCATCCAGAGCTTGGCGTTCAACTTACCTCCCTTAACCGAGTAGACCAACATTAGGGACGCGAAGACCTTCCTTTCCTCCCTCAGTAGAGTCTCCTCGACCTGGGTCCTCACCCTCCCTTCACCGTAAAGCACTGGCAGCTTCACCGATATCCACTCCAACTCGTACTTCGTCTCCCTCTCGTCCATCACGATCCCAAACCCCTTCAGGAACCTGTAGCTCGCGTAACCCTTCCTCTTGACCTCCTTACCCCTCTGGTAGCTGGGACTAGTTTTCTCAGCTTCCTCCAAGGCCATCCTCTCGATCTCCTGGACCGGTTTGTTCAATAAGGCGTCATCGGGTAATATCTTGGGGACGAGCGTGAGGGATATCTTCCCAGGTCCCTCTACGAGCTCCATAATCCGGACCCCGTAGAGGGTTACCTCGTTCACAGTTTACAGTTCCATGATATTACCTCATGCTCGCCCCCTATCAGTGTTACCGAAAATGTAGAATCAATTTCTACTATCTAATTCTATAGAAATAAATTGAAATCGCAATGGACTCCTGAGCCGCCCTAGTTGAATTTTCTTAGGCTCTAGACTCACTTCTTCAGTATAAATTCTAAATCAGCAGTTGAATTAGCAGTAAGTTTAATGCAGTCTCTTAGAAAAATTGAATAGACCCACAAAGCAGTATATATTAATTTGTTGAGTCCTTCAATTTCCCTATAACTTAATCCTTTTTATTTCTCTTAAATTTAAAATCCAGCATCAAGATAAAAGTAAATTCTATATCTCTCTGATAAAATTTGGAATAGTTCATAAAACATTAAATACGAAAACAATAAAACAAGCAATTTTAAATGGAACTCCTAGACATTATAATTATGATATTAGAGAACTTATTCCTAACGGATCCTATTAAGTTTGCTTTCGAGATTTACGACTCTAAAGTTTATCATAAATACACGGAATTTACGATAATTGATGAAGGTTATTTAATGATATTCAGAAAATTTAATCCTCCTACTATAATCCTTTACGCTGAGAAAGAAACAACTGCGAAAAAATTACTTTCTGCCATAAAAGAAGATAGTTTTATTCTGTTTATTGAACCAAAGTGAAAATATCTTCTAAATTTCGGTAATGAAAGAATTACCCTGAGCTCTTAATGATATGCAAGGATCCTACTCTTTTTAAGAGAAAAGATATAGGTAATTGGCACGTATTAACTGATGGGAGCGATTACCTAATTCCTGAAGTGAACGATCTGTTCAATAAATTGAATTACATAAAAAGCAAATTTAACTTAACAATTTAACTATTGTTATATTTAAATTTTTGTAAAACCAGTCTTAAACATTTTTAGTAGACAAAATAAGAAATAGATAAAGGGATCAACATATTGGAGATAATCTAATATAATTTTGCTAATAAATTCAAAATAAGTTGCATGAGAATACTTCCTAAGCTGATTTTATCGCAGATTTGTATGTTTCTTTTATAAACAACCTGACTTTCAATTAATGAGAAAGTCCTAATTTCTACCTCTACACCTTTTTGTAAAGCTTCAAAGAACTTTTCTGAGAATTTTTTATCAGTCTTAACATTATGGTAAAAACATTCAGCGTCCCTCATTACTAATATCAATAACTTAGCGTTATACTTCGTCATACCTTAAAAGACAAGGTTTATCTCAGGCCTACACGTGACTCGAGACCTTAAAGTTGGACGCCAAGGGGGAGTCTTGTCCTTTAAAGTCTGATGAAGTATATATCCTTTTTCCTTAAGTTTTATTAGTTCTTCAAGATGCCTTCTACCTCTTTCAGTTGGGGCATCCGGAAACATTGCCACGCCATTTTCGACAAGGCTGCATCCCTTAACTTCGATGAAAGTATTTCCGTCTTGAAAATCAATTCTACTATTCCCTACTTTAACCTCAGCTTTGGCATTAGGTAAAAATTTTTTAGCAGTATCATTATGAATGCTTGAATCAACAACTACCCATAAATTATTCCATACTGCAGTAACTTGACATAAAGTTTTCCTTTTATTACCGTTAACTTCTCTAACTAAAATCTTGTTCCCTGGATAAATTAACTCCTTTAATCTGCCTGGATCGTGAAGATGACAAAGTTTTCCTGATTGAGTTAAAACCATAAATCTGTTTAATTAATTATAGATAGACATAACATTACAAGAAATTTAGGCTTTCACTTCCAGTTTAATACTATAAAGAACTGAATGCATTGTCACCAGATAATTTCCTGCTTGAGCGCGGCGTTTACCTTATTACAACCTGCTTTATCCATGTCAAAAATAACGTACTCCATGCGGTTCTCAGATGTTTCTTCTTCTATTATCAAACCGACGGCCCCTCCTTCTATAGTCAAACCGGCGGGTTGTAAACTTACGTCTCCTCCTTCTTCTGATAAGTCTGCGGAGCGCCGAGAGCACTATGAGGAAGACCACTAAAAAGAAAACCAAGTATCCCAGGGTATAGCCGTAAGTGGACAAAATATTGCTCACAGACGGATTGTTACCCCCTTGTCTGAAGTAGAGCTCTGGAAGCTCCTTCACGTTTACTTGGTTCCAGAAGGTGTTATTCCCGGGGATCACGAAGGCCCTTCCATCCACGTCGATTACCCTGAGGTTGTCTGCTTCTTCCCCAGTCATGCCGAATGTATATAGAGGAGACGGGGTTACAACTTTTCCGTTTAGTAAAACCATCTGCAGCCCCAAACTAGCGTTCATTTGCTCGAAATAGGTATACTCGTAGTTGCCTTCTCCTACGAAGACCAAGTCAAGGTCGTATGGATCGCCACTAGGCGTAGCATTGAACGGGTTAACGAGCAGGAGTGCCGAGATAGTATCCGTCTGGTGTATCGTCACGTTGTCGTACCACACGACCCCAGAGCCGAGGTTATACCCGAAGGAGACATTTATAGATTCAGGAGTGATTGAGACAAGCTTTGTGTAAAGGACGACAGAGAACGGGAGCGAGTAGTTCGCTGGGATGTCTGGCGAGGCGTAGTAGTACTCGTCCCTGCTCTCAAGGAAATACACGTAACCCTCTCCAGTGACACTTGTGTTGGTAAGCGTAGATTTTCCACTCGAATAGTTCCACACATTGTCCTCTATACAATAGGCGTCTTTGTCCGTAACGAACTCCACCACGTTCTGTAGCCAGTAAACATAAGTACCACGTGTAGTGTTAACCTGTAGTACTGCGTTCATTTGTAGGCTAGACCCCCAGGGGTTTACTCCTTTAGGAGGGGTGGCGTTGTAGGCTAATATGGAGTATACGGTCGCATACCCTATCGCCTCTTGGTACGGTGTCACAAACCCCGTTATTCTCCCCGACTCGTTCACGATACCGTAGAAGCCCAGTCCTATTGGCGCTGGAAGCGAGGAGTGATAGACCAGCGGTTCTATGGGTAACGCATGGGCACTGAGATGGACGCTCACAGTGACGCTCACAACGTTGTTGTAGACAACAACATAATACTCCCCTCCTAAAACCTCAAAGTCACTGTCGAGGCTTTGCGTGACCTCTCTGTAAAGGGATGAATACTTGTCGCCCTGAGAGAACTCCTCGAACTGATGTTGGTTCATAACCATCAAAGTGACCGGGGCAGACGCTTTCAGTTGGACGTAGACGGACTGGCCATTGTATACTGTAACGTTGCAGTAGAGGTAATAGTCATGAGTAAGTGTGCTGTCACCGGTGGTCACAGAGCTGTAAGAGCTGGCTAGGTAAGCCTGAATCGGTGAAAGAGACAGGAATAGGAGAAGTGCGATGCGGATCCAATTCACAGGAAAAACACCCACTTAAAGGTGGTGCTCCAACCTTCTAGAATGCGGGCAAGCTCTACATGAAGATAGATCTCAGTTTTTCTCGATATACATCCTTCCCTCGTTATCTTCGATTGCTCTTTCAAGTCACGGTTGTGTGATTTCATGAATGAAGAGATAAGGAATAGAATATAATAAGGATTACTTATAAACTTTTTAAAGTGACCCTCTGTGAGGCTGACTATGTTCCCATCTTGTTTCCCTAACGTGATATATAGACGTATATATAGAGGTGACGTACACAAACGCTCCTATTATCTGCATTAACGATAATAACGGGGACGTCAGTGTAAATGACGTGAAGTTCTAGAGCAATTGTGAAGTCAGAAAACGGTGGTATACCACTGGTGAACGCGTTGAGTAATCTCAACGTCTCTTCAGACAACGGTAATATATAAGTGAACCTCATTCGGTATTATGAAGGTAGTATGCTACCTGACATTGGGTAACGGGGACATTTACATCGATACAGTACTGTCGGTAAACGTCGTCACGACTCTGGGTTTGGATTATCACTCTTGTGATATATGCAAGTGTTAGTAATGGATCCGTGAACATGTCCTCAGGCTGATGCCTTGGAGGTCTAGAAGTTAACCTCTCTTTCCCCCGTATGTTTTATACATGTATTTTATGTATTAGGTCAATAAATGGAAAGATAATTAATATATTCAGGGCTCCTTTCATTATAAGGCAGAAACCAATAATTGTCGGGGACACGCTTATTGAGATGACGTCAACAGATTGGGTCTTCGCCATTCCTATATACTACGTTATCCACATGAGCACATTTCCAAAGATTAACTTGAACGAAAACGTGACTGAAACATAATAGATTATATAGGAGACAGGGGAAATAATTCCACGTATATTTTGTAAATATTATAAAAATAATAAGAGATATTTTATTTATCTATTCTTAATTTTTAAACTTTTAATCTATAAATTCAACTTTAAATTTAACCTTCTAAGTAGTACTTTTTATAAGAAAAATTGAAAGTAACAATACTATTATTGAAAATATACTACTATAAATATATACAATTCTAGATTACCTACTATTAAATTATTAAAATTAAATAGAAATACAATATATAAAAATCAACTAATTCAGATTATGCTTAAAGTATAGTAATACTATCAATATAGAAAAAAAGATACTCCATTACTACTTCAAAGATAATTTATCAATTTTAAGGCAGAGTATTATTTTTATCTTATATTACAATTTAGAAATAATGAAATTTAAAATAGTCCAAATATAGCACAAATGGCCCGTTGAGGAAATCTATAAATTAAAATAAAAGACTTAAAATAAAAAGAGAATAGGATTAAGATATAAGAAAATACACAAAAATACTAGATAAAGTATTTATACAGCCTTGTACCCGAAAAGTTTCTCGAGGTAGGCTTGTTCCCATCTGTCCTTCTGCAGCGTATAGTCCCTCTTAAGCTGTGGGTCCTTTGTTGGTTTAGGAGGTTGAACTGTCAAGTCAAGTTGAAACTGCAAACTCCAACTCTCAAGCTTACCCTCAAGATTACCCATGTAAGCCCAACCCACGAACGCGTATTGGACTGGTACCTTCTCAGTCAACCCCTCCATCTCCATGATCTTGTTAGACGCGAACATTGCGCTTTCAAAGGCTATCTCCTGGTTCTTTGGGAACGGAAGTTTAGCAGCGTCTCCGGCAGATAAAATATCGTCATACTTAGGATGTCTCAAGTCTTGGGGAGACCTTACATCAATGAAACCTTTACCTAGGCCTGCCTCTTCCACGAACTTTGGAGCTCTATTAGGTTCTAGCAGAGCTAATACAGTGTACTTATACTTCTCACCGGATTTAGTGACAACGTAGTCTTCTGCGATCTCTGACAACTCTTGGTTAGTAGCCAATTGAATACCAGCCTTCTCATAGGTCTGCTTTAACACGTCCATTATGAACGGAGGTTGAGTCTTATCATTAGCGTCAATGTGAACTATGTTGAACTTTCCTCTCACTCCTCTATTTGAGAGGACAGTATGAGCCAGCATTGCCGTCTCCGTTGGTGCTGGAGCACATCTGTAAGGAGCCTTAGGCGCATAAATAACCACAGACCCTTCATTGTCACTCCAAAGCTTGGACTTGAGCACGTTCACCTTTCCCGGGTCATATACGTTAGTGTTCTTCCACCACCACTTGTCGTATCCTACAATGTCAGAGCCGTCAAATACTATTCCTGGGGCTAGAACTAGATAGTCGTAACTTACCTCACTTACCTTGTTCCCGAAGGTTGATTCTGCAACGTAAACTTTCCTGTTATCAGGGTCCACCTTGTTTACGTTTCCTGTCATTACTTTTATACCCTTACTGCCTACGTTTTCATAGCCCCTGATAATTCTTCCGTATTGTTGCTCCCCGGTCAACAGCAGAGGCCTACTTGGACCTGATATATAGAAGTCCTCCTTGTTTATAACCGTGATCTCCGCCTTATCCTTCATCTTTTCGGATAAGGTGTTCGCTACTCCCATTCCTGCAATTCCTCCTCCAACCACGATGATCTTCTTTTTTGTCATATGTTAAAGTCACTTTCAAAACTATTTAGAATTTCTCTGGGTAAATGATGTGACGAAAACTTAAATTCGTCCAAGAGATAATTAAGACATTTAAATGATTTTCGATATATTTATAAGTAAAATTCAATGATTAAAGAATTTTAATTAAAGTATAGCAGTTTCCTTACTTTCTCTCGGCAGTAATGACTTTCTGGTTTCTCTAATGGGGTATTCAAGTAAGAGATCTCATGTCTGAACATAAAGAAAATTAACGGCTATTTTCGCCAGAGACTTTTAGTTGACCTGCACTTTTGTGATTATATAGATCTAGATAGAATTAGATAATATAATTAATTATCTAAATTTTACTATTTATATATTAATAAATATTATGAATGCTTTTAAAAGTATTTAGAAAAACAGTCACATAAGAATAATATTTTTAATTTTTTAGTTAATAAGCGTAACCGATTAACATATGATTGAAATCTAGGTCTATTATTACTAACTATAAAACGCCAATAGTTAGCGAAGCTCACATAAATCTTCTGACACAAGAACTTTTGATTTCTTTATCCATGTTTAGTTTACATTACATCATTACATCTACTTTTCTTTAAGTTCAATTAATAACGAGAATCTTTACATATTATACGGCTTGAGCTTACAACCTTAAAGCTATTTCAGTTAAATTGTTAGTGCTATCCACAAAAGGATAACATATGGCTAAGATGTCCCTTCCACTGATGAGTTTCAGGTAGAGTAGGTAAACGGGTTTAATGATTGTTTTGAAATAATTGAAATAGTATAAGTTTGACTAAGAATAATAAAAAGGGAATAAATGACACAAACTATTATTATTTATCTCATTTTCATTCAAAAAAGAGGAGAAAATTTATAGAGGTTCTAGGTCGAACATTCACCAATTAGGACTATTGCTTCAAAAGCTAGGAAGACTAATCCTATAAAGAAGTTTAGTGTAGGAACTATAAGGGAAAAGAAGTGTTTATAGAGATGAAGTTCTTCTCAATATCTCATCGATAGAAGGTCTCTTCCTCTTGTCACAGTTAACCATCATCAGGATAAGTTCATCAAGTTGGCTTCTGTCCGTAGTAACTTCTCTGTGCTCGCATAATTCTAAAGCTTCATTCATCACATCATTGTAAACAGTAAAGAAGTTGCTTGAGTTTGCATGCCTGAAACGATCATAATTTTTCGCAACCCATTTGTCAATATCAACACTATTTCCATGTATGTTCACATTGTTTAACACCTTCTGATTTACGAGAAAATAAAGTGTTGATCCAAATGCATATACATCGTCCTCTGGGAATACTCCTAACTTGGTCACGTTAGGATTTTTCATGGATGTCATTGCAACTGATACCATTTGGTCGAATGAGGAGTATAAGGAATATGTGAGTGCACTCTCACCCTTCTTTACAGCGCTACCTAGATCACCAAGCTTAACCTTAATTTGACCGTTTATTATCTTTGTAACTAAGCTATCTGAACTAGGAGAAGAGCTCAGGAGAATATTTGAGGGTTTTATGTCACTATGCACTATCCCTATATCATGGAGAGACTTCAACGCATTTCCTACATAGAAAATAAGGATCTTCGCCAAATCCTTCCTTTCCTTAGAAGATAGTGAAAGCATATAATTGTTTAGAGATCCTCCACGCATCAGTTCCATTACTAGATAAGGAGGATCATTTATTAAATCCACTAAGTTGTCCCCGCGTAGGTTGTCTAGCATCTTATAGTTCACGTCAAGATGAAACTTCTTTATCCTAACTATCCCTAAACTGTTAGCTGATAACTGTATGAGATAGGATGCTTCTTTATAAAGAGAATTTATATAATCTATAAACCTATCTATTGAGGAAATCTTATCAGGTATTAATATTTTTACCGCCACTTCCTCACCATCATCCGTTCCCCTAAACACATAACCGAAACCACCTTCAGAGATCAACTCATTTAGCTTAACGTTTCCTAATCTTCTGTTCAAAAGCAAGTTAGGATTGAATTCTGACGATCTAATTTGACCTGAGATTTCTACCTCTTTCGCTACGTCGACCGTCTTGCCGAGGAACTCACCCTTTACCCTAATAGAATGCCTACCTGGAGATAACGTCGAGGTCTGGTAAATTCCTTGATCTATCTTAATTGGGTTTATAATTAAATCGTCAATAAACATCTTCATGTCTGCTAGATCTATCCTGAAACCGTTTGAATTTGTTAACTTGAGTATAATCTTATCGTTATCAACCGAGGCATTCATGATTACATCACTTGCATTCACTTCTACAAATGACATTGTAGAGAATGTTCTTCCTTTGTAGTTACAGAACGCCTCAACCTTGAGTCTCCCTTCTCTAGATAGCTTATGATATCCTCTTAAAATACCTTGATTTACCCTTTGAAGATTTACTGGGGTTCCATTTACAAATGCCCTTATGGAGTATACATCTATATATGAATCCTCCAGTTTGGTCCAAATATCTATTCTGATTTCATCACCTTCAAGCTGTGTATTCAGTTTTAGCTCTAGGTTGCTCACGTCTCTGATGTTTACGTTGAAAGTTCTCACCGTATCTGATAGCCCTTTTGAGATGTTAACGTAAACACTATGATTCCCAGGCTGGAGTTTTTTCTTGGTAACATACTCTCCTCTTCCATCTTTTCTTAGATCAGAGATAATTCCATCTACATACATTACTATCTTATCTACATCGTCCTTAACTCCATCTACGTCTGTCTTGACGCGAATCAACACGGTAGAATAATCTCCATCCTCCTCCTCTACCTTATAGGTTAAGTCGCAGTTAAGTCTATGTGTACTCATATCACTCCTCTCCATACTAAAATTACTTTCATAAACTGGAGCTTTTGGGCTAGGAATAACTTCGTCTTGTTGAACCATATCAGAAACGCTAACACTGGAATTTCTGGAACTTCTTCTCTTACCAGGCTTATATCGTCTGGGCTGAATTATAATTCCAGTAATAATTGAAAGAATACTTATGGTAAGAGTTATTACTGATTGTTGAATTAGAAGATAATAAAGAATTCCTATTATTCCGATAACTAGAAGCGAATATAAGGCCTTCCTAGGAGTAAAAGTCAATCCCGCTCTACATTATTAAGAAACTAATCCTCTATATTAATTTATCTTCTTTCAGTTATGTATATTCACTGCTTATTATATATATTAATACTTGAATTGTATGATATAAATATAATGGAATAAAGATAAATGATTGATGGAATCCATTAGTAAAGCAAGTAGAAAAAGAGAGGGAGATAAAAGTAAAAAAGGAAAAAATTAAGCGAAAAGGATAGAGATGTCAATATAGAACCAGGAAAAATACACACTTCATGTTCTAACTTGACATATTGAGAGCTTCTTCAAACCCACCAGAATGAGTCATCTCTATAACTTCGTTATTTTCGTTAGTTAGGTAAATATGGTCGTTTAGGTTATCGTAAATAACGTATAAAGGATGACTCACATTTGTTTCAAATTCTATATTATTACTTGAAAATATTACTAACTGGCTATTCTGTTCATTAGTCTCTACTATCTGATTTCCAGGTAATGCTGCTATAGAAAAAAGTTTTTCATAATAGTTATACATCACAAAAGAAATATTGACTAAAGGATTTTCTATGCAGGATGAGGTAAGAGAGCTCGGATTTATAGTTATTATGCAACCATTTAAGTTGGATCCATAGATTGTATTATCATAATTATCATATATGAGTTGATCTACGTCATTTGAAGAATTGATGATCTTTATGCATTCAAATTCAGGATTTAAGACTGAAACAAAGTCCTCACTCTCGAAACCTACGAATACATCTCCGTTAGAGGATACAGCTATGGTTTGGGGTGCTTCAAATCCATAACTTATTACTTTGAGGAGCTGGAAATTCTGGTTATAAATATAAATACTTGAATTAATGAAGTCATTTATAAAGAAGGAGCCGTTAGGTTCACCTGTATTAGCAACTATAAAGTCATGATTCACAGGGTCATATGCAACTGCAATAGGACTGTTTCCCGTGTTCACAAACCTCACTTGATTATTAGGGGAGATTATTGCGATCTGGTTAGTTCCACTCAAGGTAACTATAACCTCGTCGAGAGAAGGATTGTAACAAACAAACGTAGGGTAAGATGAATATGGAAACGATATGGTTGATACAGGTCTCATAGTGGAAGGGCTAACTATTTCTATGCTTGACGATCCGTGATGCACTATATATAGGTTACCGTTAAAGCCTAGTGTCATGCTCACAGGAGAACCATAAGAAGCATAGTATTCAGAATTCGATGAGGAAGTAGGAGATGTTATATTGATTCCCTGAGATGAATTGATCTCTTGAAACGAAGTATTTAAAGAACCATTCTGAGGCACCGTGTTAGACAAAATTGTAACGTTTGACGGCAATAAGTCTAAATGAGTAATATTATCTTGTATATTATATGAAATTGATGTTATTAAAGCTAAAAAGAACCCTATTACAATAGCCTTATAAGTCCTTTCCGACAAAATCATTCTGATATTTATGGCATATTTTTCTATTAAAAATATTTGTTTCTTTCCCTCCACTTTTCGTCTTTCAGCGGAGATCTTCACCCATGAAAGTAAGCTAAAAATAGGAGAGAAGACCTTTCAGTTAAAAGTAGTAAAGATTCACTCTTACCTTTCAGTTCAGTAAATGTATGATGTATAAGTGATGTATAAGCTCAACTTCTCTGATTTTAAGGGTGTCACTCTTCCTTTAATTTCATCTTTAAAGTTTATTCATAGTTTTAAATTTACTAGATCTTAACATTTAAGAATAATCTCTTATTTCCGACCCCTAAATGAAGGAAGATGAAGCTTCCTTATTCTCTTTATACTTAATACAGGATTTCTATGAAAAATTAACAGTTAAGAATCTAACGTGAATGATTCTAGCTTATAATAAAATGAGAGGTTATATTTAGGATATCAATTTTCTTGGGCGAAAACTTAGGCTCGATGCTACTAACTTATATAATTCTCGATATGTGATTATATAATATTAACTTTGATAAATTCTACTATAATTAAGTTAAAGTTCTTTTTGATACGATGTCCTTCTAATTAATCTTCTATTTAGTGTTATTATTTTTTAAACTTTAATATAATCATTAAGCTTATTGACATTGCTAGATAATTCTTCAAAGGTGCAGGGATTATGCACTTTACTCTTTCCTCTAATGAACTGTTTATAGTGTTGATTTTAGTTACTTGTCTTTTCTTTTACGTCTTCTCCCTCAGCTCCGTTGAAAAATTGAGTAACATCTTGTATTGTTACGCAACGTAACTGACAATTAGCTTAAGTCTCTTATTTTGGAATATATTCTATAATACGATATTAATTCGTATATATCCTAAATCCGTTACTACTTGATTAAGAGCTCCATACCACTCTCATCGCTCAATATTATTAAGTCCTTCACATGTAAATTTCTCTTAGAGTTAGTAAAATTAAAAATCAAGTTCATAAGAGAGGATAAAGGGACATCTAAATAATGACAAACTTTGATATTACTTTGATAATGACACGGAAGATACGTCGTTTTTATGACTTTTTCAGCGTACGTTCTACTTAGAAAGCTCTTCTTTCTCAACTCACTTAAACGCTAACACAGAAGTAATAATCAGGATTACTAGGAAGATTGCGTCCCTCTTCGCTATGTTCCTTCCCATGGTCGAAATCTCTTTTGTAGACCTTAATTTATCCCCTGGATTTAGGAACCGAATGGAAGGCTCAATCAAGGAAATGAGGAGGAGAGGACTGTCTATGCTAAGGTAGACTAGCATTGTTACAACAACCATCCATACAATTGACGTAACCTTCTTATCAAGGTTCCTGAAGGGTATCTTATACTCCACGTAAAGTGCACCAGTGAGAATGTATAATATCCAGTAAACATCGGGTAACAAAAATTGGTTCTTCACAAAATTTCCCCATACAAGGGAGAGCGATACCACGAAGGTAGTCCCCATGACGTTTCCCAGCATAGTGTTTCGCTCTTTGAAAAGAAGAAGGGAAAGGAAAAGCGAAAGGACTGGCACAACCATGAGGGGAGATATCATGAAAATGTATGGAACTCCAGTCACTATAGCTAATCCTGCATCCGTCCACTTCATTCTGAGGGACATCACCTTCGGCTGAAGGTACTCCAACACAGGGAGGTTTATCAACACCACGGGAAGCAGGAGGAGAGCTCTTTCAAAGTTGACGTGGAAGGGGACTAGGGACACTATATATGAGAAAATTCCCACAAAATATAATGCGTGATTCCTTATCTTAATCTTCAAGAGTTACTCCTCCCTCTCTGGATCTGATGTCTTCAACAAGGTATCAATGCCTTGTTTTATATCGGTTTTTATAATATTATAATTTCCGCTATGTATAATCTTGCTTCATACCTTCCGATGATATATCTCATTTTATTAGCAGGTTGATTAAGGAATTCAGAAATTTAGAAATGTTGACCTTCTCGCTTTAGTAACTACCCGGGAGAATACACTTAGATAGAACTCTTCCTCGTTACCGACTTCATCGTTATTAAGATCTTAGTTCTGGTTTTTACGCTTATAAAATATCTAAGGAATAGGAAACTCCACCAAGGTGAGAATCTATCTTCCTTATCTTCCTTCGAGTGTAGTCCAAAACTTAGTCGTTAATGGCAGATTTTATACATGCATGTCTTTTCCTTCTTTGAAGGCAGAGGAGTTTCTGTGGGCATAATGGATAAGTTATACATGCATATCACGTTCTAGAAACAGATATATCCATGGCTAACAAGAAGAAAAAATTTCAAAAATAATAATGAAGAGAAAAAATCTAAAGAAGATTAACAAAAATAAATAATATTTCTTTAAAAAAGAGAAAAAGCAAAGAAGCTTAAATTTATAACGTCGCTTTCTCCTTTTGTAACTTAACTCTGCTGTGTCTTTCTAGTTTCCATTTTTTCTAGAGAATTCTTGAATAATATTTCGTATGAAACGGCAGTTACTCCTCCCATAGCTAGAATCCCTATGAGAACAACCATGATTGCTCCAGCTTCAAGCATGGATGGGTTGGTTAACAGCAATGATGCCGGTATCCCTCCCTTTACAGCGTCCACCAGTATATTACCCTCTGTGAATAACCCAAACATCATTCCGCCTAAGAACGTTAGCGTGAATACCCAAGCTTGTTTGAAAGGTAACATGTCGTGGGTAGACAAGTAAAGCACTATGTAAAGCGATGCAATATAAATCCAGAAACCAACGTTTCTAATTGCATTTTGAAAAACTAAAGGTAACCAAAGGTAACTGCTAGTGAGGAAGAGCAAGTTAGCTAAGCTCAAGGATAATGCACCCAAAGCGAACCTTTCCTTAATTCCGTAGAAAGCTACCGTGAAGAAGACTACGTACATCACAACGCCTAAGAAGAACACCCAGTTAAACGCGTTAAATATCATGGTCGTATATTCTGGGTAAAACACTTGAACTCCAAGAGAGTTATGCATAACCACTGAGAGTTGATGATTCTCCAACACACTTGCCACAGTGGAGAGCGGTAAGCTGAGCCCTATCCCGTAACCGCTGAACACTGAGGTGAAGAGACTGTTACCTATGAGAGCTACAATTAATGCAAATGGAGTTGCAAGCAACAGATACTTCTTGGAGCTTTCGTCTTTCTCAACGGATTCGGCTCCTTCAGCCGACCCTATAAGGTAATGATGGAAAGCCAAAACTACGATAAGAACCATGAGAAGTCCGAATAGAGCCTCACCGGTAGCGAACATAACAGGAGCGAATAGACCGTCCAATGAAACCACAAGGTAAACGAGAGATGTTGCAATTATAGCCCATATTGAACCCACAACCAAGTTCATCTTCTCCTTGTACTTATCAAACTTGCACACCGGTAGCATAACAAGGGAACCTACTTCCATCATAAACATGGCGACGAACCAGGAGAGTGGAACGAAGAACAGTAAAACATAAGGATTCATTTTAGCTCACCCTTATCCTTCATTTCTCCTTTATCCTCAGCGGTATTCCCATGTATAGATGTCCTAGGACCTGCGGTCTTTACGGATACGCTGAGTTCGTTTTCGCTGATCTTAACGTCCTTGCTCACGTCCCTTCCCATGAACAACTTTCTCAGCATATAAAGAGTTCCCAGCACTGCAAGAACTAGAGCTGCCATTATTGCTATTCCTATTGGCAGAACGTCGGGATTGTTGTTGAAACCCTGAGTGGTAAGCATTCCTGCTTGTATAGTATATAAACCGCTTGAAGTCTCCTCCATAGGTCCCCAGATGACGAAGGGTTGTCTTCCTGTCTCAGCTGCTACCCATCCTGACTCCCACGCTAAAAGTTGAAGCCATCCCACAACTAGTGCAACGTATAGAGGAAGCTTCCTCTCTAGCGGGTTATCCAGACCAAGGAAGCCGAAAGCCTTCTTCATCCTGGGTAGTCTGAAGAACGTGAATGACGCCAGAATCCAGAATACTAGGGCACCAACAATTCCAAGAGTTGCATGAAGGTCGTAAGCGTCATGGGATATCCACCATATCGGGTCTTGAACTGCTTTCACGAAGCTAGAGTAACCTAGCACTACAGCGTTTGGGTTCGGAGGCCAAGTGGACAGTAGACTCAATACATTTGGTATGGAAATAGGACCCACAGTCATAGGAACTCCTGCACCGGTTTTCATAACTCCCTCAAGGGTAGCTAGCTTCAACGGTTGTTCGGAATAAAGTACCTTTCCAGCGTTGTCTCCGCTCCAACCCAAGAGAAGTGCGTCTAATGAAGCAAGAAAGAGTGACAGCTTAAGTCCTCTATTGTAGTACTCGTTCTCGTCGTGATTTAGTTTACTGAAGAGCTTCCTGAAGGCGAAGTATCCTGTCAAACTTCCGAATCCCACAAACCAAGCACCTGCTATCACCATTGGGACCTCGGCGCTTGCTGCAGGAGGCCATAGGGAAGCTATGGGATTCACATCGGTTATCTTTCCCGTGGTGACGAACTCTTCAACGTTGAAACCGTTAGGTGTATTCATCCATGAATTCACCAGCACTATCAACACTGCAGACATGGTGGAACCAACTCCCACCATGAGCCCAAGTACCATGTGGGCAGTCCTGCTTAGTCTGTCCCATCCGTACAAGTAAAGCGATAGAAATATCACCTCGGAGAAGAAAGCCATTACCTCTATCTCGAAGGGTAGAATGTCGACTTCGTTCACAATATACATCCATCTATACCAAACTGTTATGAACTCCACTGCGATTGCTGCGCCTGCTGCTGAACCAACAGCGAACAACACAGCCATAACTACTGAAAACCTCTTGGCTAGAGCCATGTAGTACGGATCGTTCCTCTTATAGGCTAAATATTCAGCAGTAACGATGAATATAGGCAATGAGATAGCCCAGTAAGTGAACAGCATATGGGTTCCCATTGTGAATGCAGCTAGCACTCTATCGAACACGAATAAACCCATTTTCTTTCACCATCTCTAAATTTAGTAAAAATAAATTCGTCATTATAAACTTTTAAAAGGATAACACGTTGAACTTGAAGGTAATTTATCATGTATTAGTCCTATGACTTTCTAAAAAATTTTTAATTAAGTATACAAAGATTATTTAATTCATTTCTTGAGGTGAGTTACCTTAATTAACTAGATAAAATTAAACTAGGAGATCAATATTATTTTTAATAGAAACCAAAATTTATAGAGAAGAAAGTAATAAAAATCTATAATGAGAAATAGTTATATGTTGTTGCAATGCAGGAGCTATGTTATCAGTTGAGAAGGGAGAGACAAGAGAAAGCCGGTTTAGTTATGTTGAACAGGGAAGAGTTCAGGAAGATAATGGAGAACGAGATTTTCATGAAGGTTTTGGCTGAGCCCGATTACAGGGAGCTTAACATAAGTAAGAGCTACTATTACTACGTCTTGGAGAGGCTTGGAAAGGACAAGCTAGTGGAGGACGGGAAGGTGAACTTCAAGGTTGCTGTGTCTTATGAATTCGACTACAGAAATGAGACATTGAAACTCGACCCATTGTATCTAATGGTGAGGAGAGACGTTGTACACTTAATTGACCTAAGGAGAGACTGCAGGATAGATTACGCTCTTCTTGCTGAGCTGGGTTTTTCAGAGGATAGAAGTCCCTCATTATGCAGAAAAGTTAGGAGAGCTCTATGTGAAGAGATAAAGCAATATTTCAAGGGTGCTATTCTTGCCTTCTAAACTGTGGATTGTTGGAGGCGCTCTAGCAGGACTTGGCTATGTAGTAGCAATCTTCTACTTCCTCCTCTCTAAGAGGGAGCCATATAGATGGTTAGGTCTCACGTTCTTCCTGGGTCCAGTTGGCTCTGTAGTTAACTACTTGATGACAAGGAAGGATGAACGTGATATAGCTGTCACTTCCCTATTCCTTCTCTACGGATTCCTAATATGGATTGTTGTGGCTCTAATGATTGAGGTCAACCCGTTCTATCAAGTGTGGGGATATGTTCACGGCTGGATAGGGATTTAATGAAATAAGAATTCAACCCCGTTAAGTCTCTCTTGAGACTTCTTTGCAGCGAGGCACGAGGATCGCATATAACATCATTTCCCGAATTCACGTAATGAAAAATTAAGCATAAGAGAAGATATATCCAAGAACGACAAGATGGTACGAACATGATTCCCTGTTCTCTTTAATTTAATAAGTTAGAAATTATAAATTACTAAATCATGTTTATACTATGTTACAATCAATATAGAAAAATTTATAAACTTTAAGGAGATAACTCATGTTATGATAAATGTAGGTCTTTATTATAGAGTAAAGAAAGGTCATGAAGAGGAATTCGAGAAGTCATTTCAAGGAGTCGTCAACTTCCTCAAGGGTTTTCACGGTTTCGTAGACGCTAAACTTTACAAAAGGGTTGACGATCCTCAAGAGTACTTAATATACAGTGAGTGGGACTCCCTTGAGACGTTTAAGAAGTTCGTCTCAAGCAAGGAATACAAGGACACCACTGGATATGGTAAGTCTATACTGGAGGGTATACCTAAACATAGGATCTTGCAGGAGATAAACGGATAACTTTTTCGTCATGATTATTTTTACTTCTTTTCTCCTTAACTAATACTAACAATTTTTGATTTAATTAACATAATCTGGTGTACACCCTTTTTTCTCCACATATATCTTCATTCACTTTATGGAGATGTTTACCTACTGATTGAGAGTAACGACTTACCCTAATCTTTACTTATTGTTAATGCAAAACGTAAAACGAATAAGTTAACTCTTCTCTCAGTTGCCAAGGGCAGAGTTTTCATACCTTAAATTATAATTTTAAGGTATTTCAAAGTTTTGATATTAATGTATCAAAGAACTTCTATATGATATAATGCCATAATAATAATTTCTCATATGTATATTCAAAAAATAATACTTTGAATACAGAAAAACTTGTTCATAGTTGTATTACCTTCATGGATCATACTTCTACAAGTTTTCTCTCATGATATAGCCCTCATCTGTATTCAGATGAATGAAAAAGCCTTGTTTTTGCACGTTCTAGAATTCGATGGATTTTCTAGACTTCTCTCTATAGTTAAATCCACTCTTTTCATGAGGATTTTCTTACATATTAGAGGAATTTTCTTTTATCTAATGATCTTTTTAATCTTTCCTCAGAACTTTGGAGGTCTTAGTGTATCAATCAATCGACCGGTATACTTATAGATTGAGGTACAGAAAAAGAAACTAGCTGCCTTTCTTCGCTGCTTACATGAGGACAAATAAAGTAAACAGTAGAATGAACTCAGGTATTCTATTTCATAGGGCTTTTTGAAATGAAACTTCAACTCTACTTTTCTAAATCGATTTCGTGTCTTTTAACGTAAGCAGGATACGAACCTTTTCATGATTGACTAGTTAAATTCTCGATACTATATTGCCCCTAACATGAACACGTGTACAGCAATCTCAATATTTTGCATTCGAAAAAAGCATTTAAAAATACTATTAAGTGGAGTGTCACTTAGAGATCGATGACTTAATGGAAGATAGCGGAGGAAAGTAAAAAGAAAAAGAAAAGAAAGAAAAAGAGTAAAAGAAAGAGAGAGAAAAATGCATAAACATAGAGAAAAAGTATGTTACCTTATAACCACCAAGCCAATGCCAGAGCCACTAACTGCATTACCGCTATGACTAAGAATCCTTCCAACGGGAATGACAGAAACACCAAGGTGAGCTCTGAAGGGATCAACGCTACGCCTAAGTTACTTACAACGCTATACATGGAAGTTGCAAATCCACTGAGGGTAGGATCCTTCACGTACTTGATTACAGAGGATAGTGCTAACGACCAGAATGCATTGCCGAAGAACCCGTAAAGAAAGTAAGATACAATTAACACGAAATTTTCAGGTGCGAACAGCAGGGAATAACTTATAACGACAGCGAATATAAAGGCTAGAAGTGCACTCAAGATCATCCCGCCCTTCACGAACCTCTTTATTTCAAAAATTGGTAATAGTAAAGCTGCGCCGAGTCCCGATCCAATGAATGAAAGGCCTCCTAGAAGGCCTCCAAAAGAAATCGCGTTAGGCACGTGATGCACGTTCAAAAGAGTGGACGCAACTCCGCCGAAAAACACGGAGAATGTAGCTATTACTAACCCAACGTACCAGTTCCTTACCATTAACGGAGAGAATGAACCTCTCAAGTTCCTGGTGTAGTTCTTAGGATAACCTCTAGTGAATGATAATACTAACGCCAAGGAGATCAGCGACAACACAGTAGCAAATCCTAGATCGCCTTCCACACCGAAGGTAAGAAGTAGAGGAGAGATGAAACTTCCAATCCCCATACCTATGAAGAGAATTCCCACGCTTAAGCCGGTCACAGATCTCTGGTTCTTGAAGGAAGATGCTACCTATCCCACGGGCGCTATTGCAAGGGGGTATCCCACAGCTGCCAACGTCTGCATGATAAGGAAGAGGACGAAGTTGTGAAGGAAAAACAACCTCAAAGTAAGACCTAAAAAGGTGAAAATGGACGACGCTATAAGCACGTTCCTCACCGTGAACCTAGCCGAGGATGTAACCTGCAAGTAGGCCTACCAAAACAACTGCGTAACCGTAGATTGAGATCAGTAAAATAACTGAAGGAATGCTTACATGAAAGTCAGCTGATAGGATGGGAACTAGGGGAGCAATTATGAACCAACCGAAACCTA
The DNA here is from genome assembly GCF_008326425.1 of Sulfuracidifex tepidarius. Classification (NCBI taxonomy): domain Archaea; kingdom Thermoproteati; phylum Thermoproteota; class Thermoprotei; order Sulfolobales; family Sulfolobaceae; genus Sulfuracidifex; species Sulfuracidifex tepidarius. Next base: position 577,139 of record NZ_AP018929.1, on the reverse strand, counting down.
TTGTGAAGAGGAGAAACAAATAAGGGAAAAGCTTTGGCATGAAAGGGGAAAATAGATTTCGTCTTATAAAGTTTAGTGTTGAAGGGTGGAAAGCTTATGTGAAACTGAAAGGTTTAAGCTTGATCACCTTATTTAGTCATAAGTTACGTTATGATGTATATATATATAGATAACACATATAGATAACAAAGGAAGCGTTGAACAGATCTATTTAGAGAAAGTTTATTATTTGTTGTAATAATAACGTAGAGAAATACGACCTTAACATTAGGGTGTTAAATATAGCTATCTTAGATGTTATGCTGGGAACTTTGTTTGATTGTACCAAAACTTGATGAGATGTCACAAGAGAATGTAAAGATATTGAAGATGTATTAACATCAAGTAAACTACCCTCGCCCTAAAGGACGTCAGTGAGAAAGATGAAAAGGCAAAGATTGATGTTTTAGCGCTGAAGAGAATTCTTGAGAATAGATGCTACGCTAGAGGGCTGATATAGAAATGAAATTATTAAGGAAAGTTGAAAAGAGTGTTGTAGGCCTTGACTCAATTAGTGTTTTCTTCAAGGTTTAACCGAGGAAAAAACGACAACATCTTATGGGCTCAATGTTAGTTAAGATATATAAACACATCTCCTTTTATTATATATTTTTTATTTATATCATATCTTTCTTCCTCTCCTATTGTCTATACAAATTGAGGTAAAGGGAGAGCAAAGTCTGGTCTTTCAAGGTTTTCAAATACTTTCAATTAAATGTTATATCGTGTCAGTTATGCAAGAAAAGAGTGTTCCAAATATAATATCTAAAACCTTTATTTCACTTCATATGAGTAAATTATTTCAACTCCCTCTTTCTCTAGTATGTTCTTAATTTCCCTTTCTACGTAATTTGCCACAACAAAGGCCTTCACTGGCTTCATGAATTTAGCTTCCAATAGCTTCCTCCTAATGAGAATCTGTTCTATAACTCCTTCATCAGCGAAATTCTTAACCTCAAATATGTAGACGTGGTCGTTAGTCTCGTAAAAGTCTATTTCAAATGATTTGCCTTTCTCAATTAAGCCCATCTCATCAACTACATTACCATGTCTAATTTTGCTAATATCAACATGGTGGAGCTTCAAAGCCTTCTTGTAAATGTTAAGTATAGTTTTCTCTAATCCTTTTCCTGCCCTGGAAGTAAAACTACCTATTTCCACGGATAGCTTCTTTTGTTCCTTCATTAGCCTAAGAAGGGCTTTAGAATGCTTCTTAACTGCCTCTTGTAATGAGGCAATAGCTTCTCCTTGCTTCTTAACTGCCTCTTGTAATGAGGCAATAGCTTCTCCTTGCTTCTTAACTGCCTCTTGTAATGAGGCAATAGCTTCTCCTTGCTTCTTAACTGCCTCTTGTAACGACTCTATTGCCTCGGTATGTTTATTAACGGTTTCTTGAAGAGACTTGACGGTTTCTTGTAATGAGGCAATAGCTTCTCCTTGCTTCTTAACTGCCTCTTGTAACGACTCTATTGCCTCGGTATGTTTATTAACGGTTTCTTGAAGAGACTTGACGGTTTCTTCAAGTGCTTTAATAGCGCTACTGTTTTCCTCTAATTTCTTTATTACGATTTCATCCTTCAGTTTATCGTAAACCTTATGTGCTAAGGCTGATATAAGCTCTGGATTCTTAAGGATCTCGTCAATTACCCTCTCTCCACTCATAGCTTAATATCTAACCTTAGCTTAATAAAAAATTATGAGACTAAAAACATAAAACTTAACAACGTGAAAAGGGACTATCCGTGTTAGCGTTTGGGGAAAAATAAATTATAAGCATATTAATCTCGAACCGCAGTATTACCTTTATGAAACCGGTTTTCATTATCATGGTAATTGCTATAGTGCTAGGAGCCTTAGGCGCAAGTTATATCTTCTTCCAACACGAAGGCAACTATTATTCCCCAGGTTCCACCTACGGCACTTTAGTTCACATCGATCAGGCAATCTCACTCATGAGATCTCCTCCTTCATACGCCCACGTATTTTCCAAGAATGACTCAATCGTGTTCACCTCCCATCAAATTGACCTTGTAGTCCTTACCATGGGACATAAGAGGGCTGAGAACCTAACTGGGATGAATGCAAGCGGTAACGTATTCGTAATCTACGGGTTGGTTAATCCTACACTTATCATGCCTAGCAACGCTCAAATCCACGTGAAGGTGATCAATCTTGACGCAGGAGATTATCACAACTTTGTTGTGACCTCCCAACCCCCGCCTTATCAGTATAACGTAATGATGGGGGGAATGCAGATGATGGGAGGAGGGAAAATGGATACTATGATGCAATATTTACCCCCAGCTGACTATAGCACCGAACAAGCTCATCAATATCAATACACTTTCACTCTAAATCAGGGTGAATTCTGGTACATTTGTACATTTCCTGGACACGCAGAGAATGGGATGGACAGTGAAATCGTTGTAGGTGAATGAAATGGAGAATTATCAGATTCTGGGATTGGTGGTATCGCTTCTCTTGATTCTAACCTTCTTTATTCATCCCTTCTTCAACGGAATGATGACTATGATGGGTGGCTTCGGCTACATGACCTTCTTCCCCATGTTCATCGGGATTCCGGCTCTAGTCTTAGGAATTGTGGGTTCATTAATAGACAATAGAGAGGCAGGGGGAATATTGCTTCTGATTGCAGCATTCCTATCCCTCCCAGCGTTCTTTGGGTTTTCTTCGGAATATCATTCGTCATCCTTCTTCTGGCTGGAATTTTCGCATTAACTAAGAGAAATTGATACCTCTCCTACATAACTCTTAATTTTGACGTTTAAATGACGAACTAGATTTTTGCGATCCATAAGACAATTCTCCTGATAACCATGAGCTGACCCAATTACAAAGGATATTAACTTTTTTACACTGACATGTACAAGTTGCTGAAAGAATCAGCTATTTCTTTTCATTTATTAAATTTTAATCCTTCAATGTTTTACTTTATTTCTTCATTTTATTGTCTTCTTTATTTCTTTTCATGAACCTTAAATGGAAGGGTTTCTAGACTCTGCTCTCTTCGAATTGACGTCTTTGTAACTCTTTTCATGGAGTAGAATTGGATTTCCACTCATTTTTTCTTCAATCTCTAGTAACCTCCCTTATCTTAACTAAAAAAGGAGAGAAATCCTTTTATACTCGTTTTTTCATACTCTTATTGAGCCTTCCACTGGAACAAGTCAAACTCCTTGCCCATACGTAAATTTCGTAACTATAAGGTTTTCCCTTGGTTTTACACCTTGAGATTTTAACCCCTTATTTTGTCTAGTTAACTGCTAGTTAACTATACCAAATATTACCCGAGTGAGGGAGACCCCTAACACCACGTTAACTCCACAGGAACAGGGGGTCTTCGTGATCTCTTCAGAATTTGAAAGTAATACGCGCCTGAGGTATTCCCAGGGTTTTTCCCTGTTTTGAGCTATCCCGCGTGTGAAAGAGATCGTAAGGAATAAAAACTGAAAAAAAGAGAGGAAAAAGAGGCGAATCTTCATATAGAGAGAAATTTCTCCTTCTCCTGTTCCTTAGCCCTCATTCCTTTCCTTCTCTACGATTGAGGAAAGTTAAGTGCTGTGTAATGGTTGAAGCTTTCTCCTTCTCCACAACTGCAGAACATGATATCAAAGGGTTGGAAACCATTCTCATTTCTCCTTCTCTATATCTCATGTTATCTTGGGCTTCGTTTTCATCAGTCTCTCTATCTTCCCTGATAGTCTGCGTCGATTTAGTGTATGAAGCCTAAACTCTGTGTGCAGAAGAGCGATACAAATCATTATACGCACGTATAAGGAGGATTATTTTTAACACCCTGAACAGTTTTACGATCTACTTTACCCTAAAATAAGGAGGATTTTCAGACCTTGAGCTAAGAGGTTCTAAAAAGGGAAGGGAAAAGTGACCTTTCGGGTGAGTTTTCGGCGACTGCATGGAAACGTGAGACCGTGTTTTGGCAGTCGCAAGAGATGTCCACACATACTGTTCCCAAGTTAGAGGCGAGCGGGGAACATGAGATCCGGCGTCTTTAGACACTGGGCGTTAGATTGTTTTTTGTCTCTTTACTTAGACGCATTATAGTAGGAGCTTTGCCATTGAGACCTAGAGACTTTCTCTCTATTTCCTAATGAAGTGTCGTGATGACCACGAGTAGCACGACTTGCAACAGTCGTGGATTGTGCAGAGATGCGAGTGTCTTGGGAGGGAGAAGTGGGTAACTTCCCGCTAGAAACATCTTGAGGTAAGCCTCAAAGGGAATCTAAGCTCTGATCGAGGATATCCTTCACACCTAGCTCAAACGCTATGTTGCTCCGCATTTGACAAGACTAAATTGTTTTTATTATCATTATCATTATTATTTTCTCTCAACTTCTATAAAAGAAGGGTTTCGATCTATAAAAAAGGGTTGATCTTTTTACCTAGGTCTACTTGTCGCATCACGACCTCTTTCGTCTCCTTTCTATGATAACTCCCAAGATCACTGTCACAACTAAGGAGACTCCCACTATTGCACCCAGATCCGTTAAGGAACTGGAGCCTGATTGAGATGTGCTCTGAGAGGAGCTTAGAGTAGAGCTTGCTGTCCCAACTGCAGGCTGTGTAGAACTTGTTGGCTCAACGGAGGATTGACTGATGGTGGACGTTGCGGATGACGTGTTTGGTTCTTTAACCGGTGCGGGTGGATTGTAAGAAAGGGGTGGATAGTCGTCAACGTTTATCGAGGATAACGGAGACGGGTTCAGTTTTCCCTCGCTTACGTACACTACCCCGTTGTCGGTCACATGAACGTTACTCGTGCTCTCCGCCGTGTCTGCTCCGAATGTATAGTACGACGGGAATGCTACCAAGTTACCTCCTTTTACGTAGAACAGCCCTAGCTCTCCTTTTAAGGCAGTGAAGTTAGTGTTTTCCCCGTTTGCTCCACCTCCCAGCACGAGCTCAGCGTCATAGAATGAACCCAATGGATAGAAGATTCCCGCTGGGGTGTACTCCGTCCCGTTTACGACGAATGATGCATCACTTGGAGCGCGGATTGAGACGTTGTCGAACCAGAACATTTCCCTCACGGGAGAGCCGTTTTCGAAAACCAGAAGACCGAAGCTAACAACTGGACCTGAATTACGGTTTACTACCTTCATTAGCAAATATCCTGCGAACGGGAACTTGTAGCTTAAAGCTATTGGATTCTTGTAATTACCGTAATATGCGTTATGACCTGTCCCTGTAACGAAACCTTCAGGAGACGTTATAGAGGAATTAGTAAGGGTAGCGTTATCTGTAGTCATGTTGAAGACATTATCATGCAGAACCACCACAGAGTAATTTGTAATGAACATCAGAACGTCTTGAGGCCAATAAACTGAACCATTATCGTATAAAACTGCGTTCAGCTGAAGCGATGAAGAGTAATCACTTACGTTAAAGGAGGATCCATTAGGGTTATAAGCGGATAATGAAGAAAAATTAAAATAGCCTGCTACCTCGGAGAAATTCAATGCATAAGTGGTAATTCGGGAACTATTAACGACTCCGTAAGACGCAATCCCCATGGGGAGCTGTCCCGGGACCCTTGTCAAATCTGTGAGGTAAGGGTTCACATAACTTGGAGTGATCTTGTAATAGAAGAACGCAGTGGCGGTTGAGGAGTGAGGGTTGGTTATGTTGAGGTAGTAAACACCGGGAGAGAGGTGAAGCGTGTATCCAAACGTGAGAGATGTGAAGTTCAGAGTTGCCGTTACTGGTGTAGAATTAAAAACTGTGGAACCGTTCCACAACGAGAAGGAAACGGACTGGTTACTCAGTCCCTCCAGCAACAGGCTGAATGGGGACCCCTCTGTTGAAAGGTGTAATAAAATAGAAGTATAACCATGTGCTGGGACCTGGACTTCCTCCTCGGCGAACTGGGTGGAGTTCACCAAAGATAGAGGGATAACTTGGGACGTCAAATTGAAGCCGACGGGCTGATAAGGAGAGTAAATTACAAGGTAATATACTCCGCTGTTCAACAGTGCAGCGTTTAGAACAACGCTCGAGTTCTGTTGATAAAGGTAGTGTTGACTCCCAGTAGTATTGAACAGCATAAATTGGTTCTGGGTCATCAAGTCGACGGTTACCGAAACGTTAGACAAGGACGCATAGACCACTGCGCTGGTCTGGTTCGTTTGTACCTCTATATACTCGAAGCCCCCTTGAGGCAGAGCGTACTCATACGGGTCATTTGAAGTCTGTACCTGAGCGTAGTCTAGATGAGAAAAAATCGGGATAACGGAGACCAACATCAAGGAAAGTAAAAATAATTTGTTTAATTTTATGCTACATGACATTGCTTATATAGAAGATAAGACATTTATAAACTTATACTCTATACCGCTAAAATCATGCAAGGAAAGGCCCATGAAGCAGAGACATAAAAGCCCTCGCTTCAAGTATCTGGAAGCTTACCTCGTCGTGACCTTCATATACTATATAAACTCTATGAATCTAAGGGCAACTCGCAGGTACTCCTCACCACTCGCTGGTGACCATGACCTAGTTTAGCAAGACCAGAAATCATACGAAAAGTATTGGTCACCCTGTCTAACACCCGCCTCTAACGTCAAAACTGAAATGAGTGGACTCCTCACCTACCACGTCAAGATAGATTCGAGGTTTGTCGAACCATTACGTACACTTTTTCCCTTCTCTCGTCCTGTCCATTACGTTTTTTCCCTTAATTCCGTGAGATACTAAGGTCACCGGTCCGCCCTGAGGAACCTAAAGGAGAGAAGGAGAGTAGGGATACACTGCAAGGAGGCAAGTGATTTTCCATTTCCCTGTTATGATAGTCTTTAAAACTATAATGATCATAAAGACTTCGTGTTATTTAAATTATCACTATTTATTATGCTACATTTAATCTCTTGCTAGATGTATTTCTCTAGACAATTTATAAAAATTTTTTGTATATTTTATACTGTTGCCGTATTACGATCATGGGGAATACCCCTGAAACTTTCTGCTCGCGGGCTATATCATGTGAGTGAAGATTTTATAGGAATAAATTTTGAACAATTACTTGAAACTGCGACTGATCTTCATCCAGTGGGGATGAAGTGTACTGGTAAACCTACAAGTATACTGGTTGATTAATTACCGCTTAAAATACTCGTTTCCTTCTCCAAGAAAAACGTCAACAAAAAAAGGTAATAAGGAGGTGACTTGGTGTAGAATGGAAGCAAAGTGGATGAAAAGTAACAGCTTGTTTAAGGAATCGAGGTTGTGCGAAAAGCCTACTTGAGATGGAGCCGTAACTCTCAACCAGTGTGGAGGATGAGACAATGATTATCTCTGAGATGAATTGAGCTTGCCCTGAGACCGGAGATTCCTAACATGAATGAAGGTATTCTTAACTAAGGGATAGGAAGTTCCTCACTTTTGCTCTATTTCAAGCTGATGTGATGTGAGGATGAAGTTAACCTACGAAAATCACCACGAGCACGCTACACATGAGGGGTATGGAGATGACTTATAACGGGTTTACTATATACGTGGAATATAGTTTCCTACTTACCGTGTAAGATTACTGCGATATCGACTCCTTTTCGACGACTATGACGGAAGATAGCTGAGAGTCTCCTTAATCCCATCAAGTCATTGATAAGTCAGGGGGAGTTTTATATTAGCTCCGTTAGTGTCTTTGAAGTGTTAATTGGAAGGATAGAGGAGAGGAAGGTTATGGACTTTCTATCGGCATTTAAAGTTCTAAATGTAAGCAAGAAGGATTCCATGATGGGATCAAGGATTTATAAAAGGCTCAGGGATAAGGGAAAGAATGTAGGGTCTTTTGATGTGTTACTTTCAGCGCAAGCAATGAATAGAGGTTTAACCATTGTTACTAAGGACACTGACTTCTTAAGGATAAGGGAGGAGCTTCATGACCTCAATCTAGTTATGATCACTGGATGACTTTTTCCTCCCTAAATATGAAATCAGTCATTATTAAGGGATAATAGTAGAATGATATTAAAAAGTTAGGATCTTCGGTATGTTGTTTAGGAATACGAGGACGCATGGACAGCGCGGCCAGGACTGTCACGGAGTAAGGTCTTCCTTGATAAGTTTCCAAGGTTTAATGGGTTAAGGTGAAGATGGCTTAGTGTATATCTTCACATTATTTCAAATGAATAATACAGTATAAATGGGTGTGTATTCAATAAATATTTCTGCTTCGCTTGGTTAGGTCCTGATTTCAGGCTCTGTCTACACAACCAAGTCAGCGTTATGGGTCATCCAAGCTTATAGCCTGACTGAGTATAGCCTGCTTAGTCTGACAGGGGAAGGACTTGGCTCTCACGGGTTCCCGAAGGTTTCACGGAGAAGAGAGACACCACGGAACACCTAGATGTATCCCTTTCTCTCTGGCTGTCATAAACGTCCTGAACTCACAGACAGCCAGCCGTGTGGGTTCACCTCTACGGGAGGAGTTACTCCTAGGAGGGGTTCACATCCACTCCATCTGTAGACCTCATTAACGTCGTATGTCTTGTCGCCGTGAATTCGTCACGTGTTTACCCTTGTGTTGGAGTTCCTTCACTGCGTTGACTGCAGACTTCACCTCGTTGGAGGTCACCTCTGTCTTCACTACCTCCAACTCAACCTCTCTCCTATTACTTCCGCCTTGAGGAAGCGTGAGTATATCTCCTTCCACCTGCGACCACGTATTGCCCACCACTGAAGGTGCTGATCCCGGTCTAGTCTGCGATCATCTCAACCTCGTCCTCAGTTTCCGGGAAGCGAATACCCATGTTCTTAATCCTCATCCTGACTGTGGAGTAGTCGCTAGCGGGGTGACCTCAGCTTAAGGGCAACGAAGACTCTTCACTACCCTGTAAGAAGGCATGGAGGAAGGCAAGGAAAGTGTTGAACTCCTTCGTCCTTGTAACACTTTTTATCGTCCCTGTTCTCCTGCAGTAACTCCCGTCAGTGTAAATATGTGGAAGGAAAACATGAGAACTACATTATGACTACGTTATCGTCGTACTTGCTCAAATCCCCAGTGCTCGGCGTGAAGAAAGACTTTACTTTGTCTGATCTGTCCCTCATGCCCAACACGTGATTAGACGTAGACAGTAAACGATGATGCTTCTCTGATTTTAAAGAGTTAGGACGACCTTCAGTGTGGAGCTTAAGCCCTTCGTCTCCGACTCTCCACTATTCGCTAGGTATATCTGCAAATTGAAAGCTCTGCCCTTTAACAAGTAGTTCATGAGAGTGTTAGGACTGGGGACCTCTTCCCCGGGAGAATCCCAGCGGGTTTTAGTTCTCATCGTCTAGACAGTTCTCTCTAGATAACACCAACGCTAGGGACCCCGCTTAACTTTATGTGTAGACAAGGAGGTGACGCTATCGTACCTCAGCACCGCCTTACCATGGCTAGGGAAGAACGTAATTAACGTCACCAAAAAATATCTGAGAAGGGAGTAATGAAGGGATATCTTCCTCTCACAAGCCTTCCGCCCTTTACCCATTAAAATCGTATTTAACGGTTAGATCGAGTTTATAAGCTTGATAAATTCACAAAGAAACTACTAGAACTTTTACCTCTTTTACGTCCTTGAGCTCATGGTCGCTAGTTACTGCAACTCCTTTAATATGTTTAGCTGATGCTAAAAGGAAAGAGTCCCCCAGAGAAAGGTTATACCTAATTTTCAACTTAGCAGAAGTAGTAATTATATCATCTTTATTTACATCAATCAGTTTAAAGGAGTTTCTTATGATACTGTATTTGAATAGTCCTTCTTTCCATCCTTTAGCTCTGGCGTAAGCATAAAGGAACTCTGTGAGATTTACAGAATTAACGTAAACTTCACTATTTTCTATTATCTCCTTCAGTTTCTCATTCCCATAGAAATATAGCATAATTGCCGATGCGTCAAGCATTACTTTTCTCACGTTCTTTTCTCCTCTCTTCCTCTAAAATTTTTAGAGCATCTATAGCACCTTTATCGCTTCCGAAATATTTTTCAATAGTCTGCATAGGAAATATATAAATACCTTTATCGTCGACTATAACGTTTACCTCGTCACCCTCTTTTATGTTGAACTTATCTCTAATCTCTTTGGGTATTACCGTAATCCCCTTTTTATGAACTTTTAACCTATACATAGAGACATATTCCACACTATGACATTTAAGTTTAACTTTACGTGACGATAAGTTTAACAATACCTCTTATATTTATCTATGATTGTGTTCTTAAAGGGATATTGAAAATCCGGACCGTTTACGGCCAATCACGAATCCAGTTTATTTAAAGTGACGTAACAAATTTAATTTAACGTTGAAGCGTAGGCGAGGTAGAGGTTTACGTTCAGCAGTTTACTTTATTCGTAAAATATACTCGCAAAAGAAACTTGAACCGCCTTAATCCTCCTGAGTTATCTTCTTGTCCTAGTCCCTGTACAAAATGTGAATGTGTATGTCAAAATTTTTCCTCGTCACCTTTCTAGAAGCACATGAACACAAGGCATCCGAGGAGAGGGACTTGTAAGGCAAACGTTAGGCCTAAAACTGAGGCTCGATAGCGTACAAGCACTTCCCTCAAAACACCAGTAATTTCAATATTAAGGTGGGTGAAGACATCCTTCACTGATAGAATCTCTTACTAAGGTGGATGAAATTGTTGGACAGACCCCTTCAAGGTAGGAAGAGATGTAGGAATCCTGGTAGTTGAATTTTTTAAAATTGTTTTAACATATATCTGTTTCCTTCTGCTAATTGGTCCATCCAGTGTTCGAAGATGTAGAAGGGGAACGTTAAACTTGTATACAGTCACCACGTCCTCGTCGCACTCCAATCCCTAGTGTACTTCTTTCCCATAGGTAATACTTTATAATTGCTTAAAATTTTTGTATAATTCTGAAGCGACTTACAACGCAGATGAGTTAGTAAACCATATATACTTTATAACAAAGTAATGTCAGAAACAATAAGGGTATCAAAGGAAGTAAAAAGGGAGTTGATTAAGATTATGGGTGAGCTGCAGATAGAGAGAGGGGAGAAAGTAGACTTTAACGACGTAATAGAGTTCTTACTTTCTCTATGTAGAAGGAAGAACCCAGAGGTCTTAAGAAGTCTAGTAGGAACCTTGCCTAACCTTTCTGTAGAGGAACTTGAGGAAGAGAAGACGAAGGAAATTGAACACGAAAAAGAGGATGGTATTTGATTCTGGAGTAACTATTGACATGCTGTCAGGAAGTGATGAAGGCAAAAAAGTAGAAAATTACATAGAAGATAACTTGGACGAAGTAATAATAAACGAATTAAACGTTGAGGAGATAAAGTATGTAGTTTGTAAGAAAAGTAACGAAAAGAGAGCTGAAGAGGTTGAAAATATGCTCAAAACATCAGGATATTTTACAATATTCCCATTTTCCAGTATAAGGGGAGAAGTCTATAAAATAAAATGCAAATATCCCATATCTTTGGCTGACGCGAGCAGTGTTGCGACAGCTAAGATATCTGGTCTACCAGTTTTATTTAGGAGGGAGAAAGAGATTGAGCCGTTTAAGGTGGAACTAAACGTGACTTTTGTCAATGAAATACATTAAATAAATATTCAATTAAATAACATCCTTAGATATTTTTAGATTATAAAGTATTATTTCAAGATTCTCTTTTCCGCTTCTATCTTATACTTCCCTTCTATAAATTTCTGCGATTCAAACCTTGACTTATTTCTAATTCTCTTTACCCCTCATTTTAGACCCTTATAAGAATGGGTGTTCAAGGGGAAACCTAGCCCCTCTGAGGTGGGGATGGATAACCCCCTTTTAAATGTCGGTTCGTAGTCAGTCTACCAATGACAGTGATCGACGGGGTAAGCGTCACCGAGACCGGTTGAAGCGATGGTTCACGAAGTACGCCTCAGCCCTATCCGAAGGCCCTTCGTGGGCACCAGGAGAACTGGAGCAGGATAGATAGGGATGAGAGCCATCCTTAGAGCTTGTGGAGCTCCGCCATCTACCCTCTTGGGACAAGGTACGGCAATGAAGCCACGTCCGTGAGGGCGAGGTAGTTCACGAAGTAATGATACTATTAACAACTTAGTATTACCTCGCTATAATCTACTGAATAAGACGAATATATTAGAATATTTCTTTATTTTTTAAATATAACCTTATCAAAAAGAGTATTTATTAAAATTCTGCATTAACTTTCTCCTTCAATTCTTTATCATTTGATATAATCTCTAATTTGTTCTCTAATGCTGTTGTAACATGAATAGAATCTTCAACATCTATATTGTATTTTTTAACATTTTCAATAATTTTACTCCAATCAGGGAGATCTAAATATTCTACCCCTAAAGACTCAAGGGCCTTAATCACTAGTCTGACGAAACTGTCGTCTCTTATTGATTTTTGAAGTATTTTACTTAACACTATAATTAGCAAAAAAGGAGTTATAACGGAAGTGTACTTATCTCCAGTAACGCTAAGCCACTTCTTTGCGCTTTCACCATATACTTTATCGCCAGTTAGATAATATACAAAAACATTTATGTCGAAATATTTTCCCTTATTCATCATTCAATAGTACCTCAGCTAACTCATCCTTCAGCAGGTTATCTATATCTATATCTCCTAAATCTTTCCTAAATATGCCATAATATTTATTAATATCTATCACAATGGGATCCAAAATAATTTTAGAACCATCTATCTTCAACTTGAATTTCTTGCTTCTAATTAAGCCTCTCACTTCTTTAGGTATAGTAATTCTGCCTCTATCATCTATTGTTATTATAAATTCGTTATCCATGTTACCCATCTAACAACCCATAAATATAAACTTTTCTTTTGTGCATAGTTAGTGCGTCTCTTCACATTATCTCAAATAAATAATGTACTCGAACTCACAGCTGGACTACTACGCAACATAAGATGAAGTTATTCAATAAATATTTCTGCCTCCCTTGGTTAGGTCCTAATTTCAGGCTCTGTCTACACAAACAGGTCAGCATTGCGGGTCATCCAAGTGTACAGCCTGATTAAGTATCAAGTTCTTGATTTGACAGGGAATTCCCTCGGGCGCGGAAGGTAACGGGGGATTATTAACGCTTAAGGGATCAACGTTAAGTTTTCACAGTGTAGTCCTTTCCTTTCTATTTTCCCTTCTTCTTTCAATCTATTGGGGTATAAGCTAAATGATAGCTCACCAAAACGTGTTTAAGCAGGGGTCTTGTGCACACCTCTGTCCCCGCGACCCTTAGGACACGCAAGATGTTCACTCAGGATCAGGTCTAGACGACAGTTGGAGCTCCTCCTTTTACCTTACTTCGGTATGGGCGAGGTGAGACCCCATTGTCCTCTCCTGTCCTCTCCCAGAGCACCTTTGTCCCTCATTTCGGGGAAGTTACCCCGATAGTGCAACTTTAACCGCGTACAGGAAGACTTTGTCCCCACGCGTGGTGACCGGGACCTGCGATGCGATGAAGGATGAGACCTCATTGACGTTGACGCCTAGAACTCCTCCCACAGGTCTATGAACTTCTTGTACCAGCCCTCATACTCCTCCCTGGTCACCACGTGGAACTCGAACGGGTCGCCCAAGCCCAACTCCCTCTCTATCGTGACCTGGACGTCCACCTTGTCCCAAGACGTCTTGGCCTTGTCAGTTATGACCAAGACGTCGACGTCGCTGTCGTCCCTGAAGTCTCCCCTTGCGACCGATCCGAAGAGGATGACCCTACATTGAGGGTCCACTTTCTCGACACAGACCTCCTTGATTAGGCCCACGTAATGCCTGGCGTTCACCAAGTAACTCCTCCTCTCCTCCCATTTCCTTTTAAGATATTCCCAGCTCAGTGAAGACCACCTCTACTACCCTCAGGGCCCTCTCCACGGCTCCCCTGTCGTAACTCGAGGGGAAGTACCTCGAGGCTATGTATGCTTGTTTCAGCAAGTCAAGGGTGGAGATCTCCGAAGTCAGGGTCTCCTCAAGCCTCTTGTTCCCAGTGAGCTCCGAGACTCTCCTCAGCAAGTCCACTACGTCGTGGGTCTTAGGAAAGGAACCCGTGGTAGACACAAGGGAGTACTTCAACCCCAGCTGCAGTGCCTGCTCCAGCGAGAAGAGAGACAAGTTGTACTTCCCCTCGGTCAGCAAACGCTTGCCCAGGTCAAAGAAGTCCAAAGCGTTGTTCTTCAGGAACTCCATAATAGGAGATGGATGACGGGCAATTAAGGCTTTGTGTGGCCTTAAAGGTGGCCTCTCCGCGTCCACCGAATTCGTCTTCCGCGTTCTTGTCTTCGGTCAGCTGAGCCTTCCGCTTGATCTTTACGTCTTGCTCAAGGACGTCTTGAGGAGTCACACCTGCTCGCCCTCCTCCCGTTCCCCCGAGTTTACACTAGATTTCAAGATTTTTTCTATATAATTTCATGATAGTTAATGACAACGTAAATTTATTTCGTCACGATAATTTTTGGTCTACTGCAATGGAGGTCTTCTCCCTACTCCCGTTTCATACTTTCCCTGTCACGTTTCCCATCACTCCTCGTCCTTGAAGGTGGAAATGAGCGCGAGGGATACCATCGGTCCAAGGGATAGGCTTAGGATAGCCAATTCGGGATCCCCGAGAGATATGATGGCCCCACCACGAGGGGAGCTATCATGGAGCCCACCTGAGAGACCGCGTTAGCTAGGCCCATCGACGTCCCGGCGTTCTCCCTGTTCATCCTCACTATTATGGAGTCCGTAGGTGGCCTGTAGAGGAAAGATGAGACCCCGAGGATCGGGCTCACCGCGTACAGCAAGGGGAAGTACCTGAGGAAGGACACGAGAGTCAGGGACACCACGAAGGTCACCAAGGATACCCTGACCGTGGTGACGTCCCTCCTCAAGGACAGCCTGTTGATAAAAACAGACGCTACCTGACCGATGGCGTATAACACGAAGAGCACCTCAGACTCCCCCTCTGGGACCCAGTCGTACAACACCAGGAAGGGGAAAAGCCAAGAGGACGTGCCCCACGTACCCCACATCTCTCCTCCACTTATTGCAGAGACCTTAGCCATGGTCCTGTTGAAGACGTTCTTACCCTTCCCTCCCCTCCTCACCTCCACCTTCAAGAGCTATGATGAGATAGCAGTGGCCAACAGTCCCAGGGTAAGCAACACGTAGAACTCCCTCCAGTTAGAGAGTACCAACCCTGATGTCGATATCACTAGGAGGACCACGGGCGCTGCGCTCTCCAGCACAGCCAAGTAGGGAGTCATGGGCCCGTTCAGAGAGGAGACTATCTTCACTGAAGAAGGGAAGAGCCCCGCAGCGAGGAGTCCCTCAATCAGGTAGACCGCGCAAAGTTGGACGACGTTGTTGGCTACCAGTACCCCTAGCAGGGCTATCCCTGACGCCGTCGCGGAGAGTGTGATCACTTTGTTGGGGCCTATCCTGTCTATGAGCATGCCCCACGGGACTGAGGCGACCACGTACCCGACATAGGAGAGAGAGGACCGTACCTATCTCCACGGAGTTCATGTGGAGAGAGTAAGCGGACGCTACAGCTACTACCCCCCAGCTGAGCCTCAGGGCTAACTGTAGGAACGTTGCTGTCCAGCTTAGCCCCAAGTACTTCATGAGGACTTTTCCCCGTCCATATTTAAAGGTCTTTCGCGGGTCAGAGACTGTGAAACTCTAATTATTGTAAATTACTGTTAGAATCACTTTATGTATATATATTATTATAAATATTAATTTAGAGTTAAACAGATCATTATTCTCAATAGCTGGTGAAACCAAGTTCCCGAGAGTAGGGGTCATGTCCCGCTGTACGCGTCGAGGAGGAGAAACGTCCCTACCACCCAGTGTGTTTTCGTCAACCCTCGCTGCTTTCTGGGCTACCTCACTCCCTTCCCTTAAAGACTGAGGAAGAGAATGAGCCTGACGTGTTCCCTTTCTTCGGTCCTTAATCGTTTAAGAAGTCCGCTCAATATTACGTGTTAGGTGTTCTCCTATGACCAATTCTTTGAGAAGAGCGTTACGAGAGTGAACTATTATTTTATGAAAGTATAGGAAAAAGAGTTAAGATTAACATAGTATACTATTTAAAAATATTGCTAGAACTTTATTATATAAAATGAATATAGAAAAGAGGAAATTCCCATGACTGAAATCTCGAATGAATTTTTTCCTTTTCCTGAACTTTCAGATCCGGTTTATTCATAGAATTAATAAACGAGGAAGTTCGAGTCTCCTTGCGACCAAAACGAAATCATTTCGTGAGTTTTACATTTATAAATAGGTGGATGTCTTTCAATTAGTGAAAAACATCATGCGACCGGCGTAGGACGTCTTGAGGGGAGGGGGAAAGGTCGGATGGAGAGTGGACGGAGGAGACGTAAAGTTTATAGGGGGGAAAGGAGAAGATAATTGTAGAAGTAAATAAAACATTCAGTTGAACCCATAAAGGGATTGAAAGATATATAAATTCCATTGTTATTAACAAGTTAGTATTACATATGGTTGAACCCATAAAGGGATTGAAAGTGTATTTATCCCCTTCTTGCAAGGGGATTATTGCCGTGTGTTGAACCCATAAAGGGATTGAAAGAGTCAATAAATATAAGGAAACGCTTAACGAAGTCAATAAGTTGAACCCATAAAGGGATTGAAAGTCTATTATCTTTACTTCCTCCCCTGGCGTCATGTTCGCTGTTGAACCCATAAAGGGATTGAAAGAACACCGTGGACACGCCATCACCATGTTCACGATGAAAAAGTTGAACCCATAAAGGGATTGAAAGGTAATAGGCATAGGTGAGTGACATGATAAAACCAGTTGAACCCATAAAGGGATTGAAAGTTTCTTAAAAAGTGACGATGAAAAGATAATATTTGCCACGTTGAACCCATAAAGGGATTGAAAGAGATGTACTATCCTTCACAGTGCCGTTAACTAATAAGGTTGAACCCATAAAGGGATTGAAAGATACATTACTTGAATCTATATCGAATTATGTAACAAATATGTTGAACCCATAAAGGGATTGAAAGGTTGCTCTATCATCATAAACCCTTTATCCGATATCCTAGTAGGTTGAACCCATAAAGGGATTGAAAGGAAAGGTCTCTAGTCATTTTAGGGGCTAGAGGAGACGCTGTTGAACCCATAAAGGGATTGAAAGTGACATATCTAGTTCAAGTTGAACACTGCATTTCTGTTGAACCCATAAAGGGATTGAAAGTCCAGTTTATCGTTATAATTTAGAACCATCATTAAAGGTTGAACCCATAAAGGGATTGAAAGGTTTAGTCTCATTACCTCTAGTTTCTACCCTTATTTTCGTTGAACCCATAAAGGGATTGAAAGGAAGCTTTAACCGGAAAGCTCAAATACTCTAGCGTAGTTGAACCCATAAAGGGATTGAAAGATGTTTACCCAAAATGAAAGAGAAAACCGACACGATACCTGTTGAACCCATAAAGGGATTGAAAGATAGGAAAGAGAAAACACCTAAACCAAGTTGTTTAAATACGTTGAACCCATAAAGGGATTGAAAGCAAAACTACAGCGTCAACATACCTCAGGATCTGCAACTCCTGTTGAACCCATAAAGGGATTGAAAGTTATCTCTCGTCCTAAACCTCCAAATAACGCTTCGTGTTGAACCCATAAAGGGATTGAAAGTATACTCCCCTCATTCCATGTATCCCGCATGTTTCTTTGTTGAACCCATAAAGGGATTGAAAGATAATTACAGGTCTTGAAGTCGCTAGTTGTTTGACGGCTTGTTGAACCCAGAAAGGGATTGAAAGTCGCTAATTCGTTAATAGCATCTTGCAATTCTTTTTCATGTTGAACCCAGAAAGGGATTGAAAGGTACCTTTGAATCCATGTCAGCCTTGACTTGGGTAATTATGTTGAACCCATAAAGGGATTGAAAGATTCTTACCACACAGTATACCCTTGTATCGTGCTTGTATGTTGAACCCAGAAAGGGATTGAAAGTATTTCGAGAGTGCCATGCTTGTCATACGAAAGGAAATTGTTGAACCCAGAAAGGGATTGAAAGCTTGTGATGCCAAGCCCTCTTCCCTCGAGGGTCACTTCCAGGTTGAACCCAGAAAGGGATTGAAAGAACTCTGGGTCGTCTGTCTCGTTGATACATACGTCATGTTGAACCCAGAAAAGGATTGAAAAAAATTTGGAGTAACGTTACTGATTTTATTAAAAAGACTAGTTGAACCTAGAAAGAGGTGAGGCTGTCTCGTTTTCAGGAACGCGACCTTAGCCAGTTCCATCTTAATAGGTGCTGATAGGTAAGTCGTTCTGAAACGTAAAGGTTCTCTGCTGTCAGGCAAGACTCTATTTAGGAAATATTTACCCTAAATACCTCTGTTCCCCGTTAATGGCTTGCCGGGGATACTGACGTGGATGTAACCCAGAGAGACAAGTACGTTTTCCGAGGACAGCGCCCAGACGAGCTTAAAAGTCGTTGAACAGAGAATATTTCATGGCAACTCTACCACTTCAGGACGTGATAGGGGTAGTTCTAATAATAATCGTCTCGTCTATCTCGTTATACCTTTCTGTCCAGTTGATTAAGGAGTTGAAGGGGGACTGGAAGTCAAGGGTGAACAGTGAGCCAAACGAGAGGGTCTGGTTGCTACTGGAATAGTCTAGCAGTAGGGTAGGGGTTGAGTGAAGCTTGGAGAAAAACCTCCTCATTATAAAACGGACGAAATTTTTTATGGCAATATAGAATAAAACATTAGATCGCGGGAATGCTGCTGACCGCAAGAATACTACTAAACTGTTACATAGCCTCATAAGAGCCCTGAATTAAGCGACACGCCTAACGGCGGACAGGGACGGAGAGCCCTCCATACCCGTCATTTCAGTCCAGGAGAAAAAAGAAACGCTAACCAAATTCATCATGCGTGGAGCCCCCAGTACTCTGCTTCAAAATCTCCTGAACCTCCGATGTAGAGGCTGATGACCGCGTTGTAATATTGCCCTTTCACGAAGTCGGCACTGGCGTTCGGTTGTACGAACACACTGGCGTAATCGTTATTTGGATTGGCATAATTATTTTCTTGAACCCTCACTATATGACCGTTCTCGTAGATGAAATTGAACCGTACATGGACCCCATTAGGTCCGGTGACGATTATGTAAGACGGTTCCACTTCGGTGAATGTGCCGTGGTTGTAGAAGAAGCCTTGGTTCCCTATGTCAAACCACGAGACGTTGGTTATAGGATAGATGGTCTTGTTCTCCGGGATGATGAACGCCCAATCAAGGCCGTAGTCGTAGAGCTTCACGACGGTTAAGTTGGTCTCATAAGTGTAGGTCGTGTACGTAGAGGTGAACGTGATAGGAGACCCTTTCGACGTGCCGGTTTCAGGCATGGACTGGGTAGAACGCGGGGGGGGCGTAAGGACACCCCTTTCATAAAGGACCAGCCCTGCCTCTATAATCACGATTACAACTACGATTACAGTTAAGACTCCTCTACTCATTCTAAATTCACTTATGGGGAAATAGAATTTGGAAATATTTAAAAATATTTTTTGTTTCTACTCTATCACACTTTGTCGTACCTTGAAGCCAAAGCAGGCATGGGTCTATAGTGAGCTCAAAAGGTGTCACGGTTTTCTCAGCTGGTATAGCGGGAAAGGAGGGGGAGAGGAGGAGAGAAGATAAAGAAAACGAGAGAAGAGAAAACAAAAAAGTGTCTCCTCCCGCCGTACTAGACTTTAAAAACAATTAATCTGAAGCAACTAGGTTGATTTCTTTAGTTTACTTTATAAAGTTGTGCAATAAAAGATAATTAGAGGTGATAGGTTTGGGACGGGGGATGGGTAAATGTTAGGAGCGGGGGTAGTCCTCAAGGGGCTAAAGGAAATGGGAGTCGACAGGCTGTTCATAGTGTCTGGGACTGATTACCCCGGGTTCATAGAGGAGAAGGTGAGGATGAAGGAGGGCGCCCCTGACTTCGTGGTCGTCCCTCACGAGATCACTGCAGCCTCCGCGGCGATGGGTTACTCCATGGCCGGAAAGCTCGGTGTGGTGGCTGTCCACACGACACCCGGGACAGCTAACGCATTAGGGATAATAGCAAACGCGTTTTACGCTAGACAACCCCTCCTGGTGGTCGCGGGGAGGTCTCCCTACACTGAGGAAGGCCACCCCGCAAGCAGGTCGCTCAGGTCACAGTGGGCACAGGAGTTCACGGACCAAGGAGGTCTGGTGAGGCAGGTAGTGAAGTGGGACTTCGAGGTGAGGAGGGCCGAACAGATAGCCGGGGCCTTGGCGAGGGCAGTCCACTTGTCCGAAAGCGAGCCCAGGGGGCCGGTCTACCTGGTCTTCCCGAGGGAGGTGACCGTGGAGGAAGGCAAGTGGAGAAAGGTCAACATGTCTCCCTATGAGCCTGGTCCGAGGGAAGAGGACTTGAGGAAGGCAGCTAAGATGATAGAGGAGAGCGAGAACCCCGTGATAGTGACGTGGAGGGCCGGGAGGAGGAAGGAGTGGTTCGACTCCATGAAGTACTTCGCCGATACCGTGGGGGTCCCGGTGGTCAACTACGTGGGGGAGACCGTTAACTACGCTGGGGACATGGGGCTGGACCAGTTCGACTTGTCCTCAGCAGATCTCGTGATCGCCGTGGAGACCGAGGTGCCGTGGCCCCCTAAGAAGGTGAAGGTCGGGGGGAAGGTGATTAAGGTAGACGTGGACCCGGGGTACTCCAGGATATCCTTCTACGACTTCCCGTGTGACTTGTGCGTCATGTCCAACCCGAAGGACTTCTTCGACAGGGTGACCCCCCTCGTATCGAGGAAGGAGGAGTGGAGGGCTAAGGTAATGGAGATGAGGGGGGAACAGGAGAGGAAGAAAGAGGAGAGGGCGAAGGCACTTGCCAAGGAGAAAAAGGTGAAGCCTGACTTGCTCTCCTGGTATGTGGGGAGGATGGGGCTGACCGTGTTCAACGAGTACCCCTTCAACTTCCACTTCGGCAACTTCTCCTGGGGGCAATACTTCGGCGACATCACCTTCGGCCATCTTGGGTGGACTATGGGGGCTTCCTTCGGTTACTCCTTGGCTACGGTGAAGGCAACCGTTGCTACCGTGGGTGACGGGTCTTTCATCTTCGGGGTCCCGGAAGCTTTCTACTACGCGGTGAGGACTTACGAGACAGACTGCAAGGTAGTGATATACGACAACGGTGGGTGGTTGGCGTCGGAGGAGGCACTGGACGACGTGTTCCAGGAGAGCGTCGCCAAGGAGAGGGGTGAGTTCCCCGGTGCTGAGATGAGGAGGTACAACAGCGGGGAAGGGGTGAAGGCGTACGGTGGGTACTACAAGCTTGTTGAGTCCCCATGGGAGCTTGAGGAAGCGTTCAGCGAGCTGAAGGGGAGTAGGCTGGGAGTACTCCAAGTGGTCACGGAGAAGAGGGACCCTGAGGACGAGATATACTAGGGTAGTGGTCGAGAAGAACAAAGTGCTCTATTGCAGAGAGAAGGAATATTAAATGAGGATTGTGTATATATATGTGTATATATATATCTGTAGAATCCACGCACTCTCTCTCATCCACATATGAAAAATAAGTCCATACTAATCCTCGTAATCTCTCGCTTTTCCCCTTTTCCCTCTCTCTTTTAGCATCATTTTTCCTCAACAATTTTTCCCCTTCAGTCGCTTTGCCTTCCGCGACCAAACGAACGACAAGTCTCTCCTATGGCGGGAGAGTAGGTAAGTTTCCAGTACACATCTCCTCTTTAAGATTACGGCCATACCTTTTTCACGTGAAGGATGTTATCAATGAATGGAGTCTTCCTCACTTCAACTTAATGTTGTAAGTACTGCGCTGGGTTGTAACTCTGACATGATTCGCAACCATCACCTGGTTCGTGAATGAGGAGGACAGAACTTCACCTAACTTTATTTAGAAAATCTATTTCAAGAATTCTCTTATTATTAAATTAATAAATGAATAAAAATATTCTGTTTTATTTTTTCTTCACACTTCTTTGTGAAAGACTCCAATTACTGTCAAAGCTCACGTCGAACTTTCTTTTTAACTAGAAGTTTAATTTAGAATTAGACGTGGTTAGGCGGACCTAAGATCTAATGAAATCTAAGCATTTCACAACGTGTCTTCACACCGTATCTCTGGTTTTCTATTGAACACATGATAAATAGTAGCGGTTATTATCTTGTGAAAAACAAGATAAATATTCGTAACATACAAGGCTCCCCTAAAAGCAAAGAGAGCCGTTTTGTCTTCAGGAGTGTTTTTCTTTGTCTACCCTTTCAGTTCCAGATACAACCGAGGTACCCTTGTCCGGCCGTGAGTTCGGCGTACAGATAACCGTTCTGGTACCCTTGGTCTACCACGTTGTTAGACGTCTCTCCCGTGTCCGAACCGAAGTTGTATGCGTTCCCTATCTCATGAGTTCCGGTGGAGTTCACGTAGTACAACTGGAAAGCTACCTGAGCCGACTCTACGTATGCACATGACCCTCCTCCAGGTCCCACTAAGTCCAGTTCTAGGTCATAGAAATTGCCCGACCCGGTGTAGTTATACCCGTCAATAGTGAAGTATGGAACTGCCGACGGAGCGCTAACTTGTACGGTGTCGTACTTTACCCATCCCTGTCCCTCATTGTACCAGAAACACACCTCCGGCCCCTGGCTATCTGACGAAAGGGTCATCATCATCTCTAAGTTAAGAGGATATGAGAACTGGGTTGGGCTCCCCGGAGTGTTGGTATCACAATAGTAATAGAAAGAGATGCCTCCCGTGGATGAGACCTGACCGTTCCCGGTCACAGACACGCCTGCGTTAGGCGAGGACATGTTCCATACGTTGTCTATGAACTCCAGATTATTGGAATTTATTGATGCAACGTCTTGGGCCCAGAGCGCGTATGTCTGTCCCTGATAGTTGTAAGTTAAGACTGCGTTTAGTTGAATGGAGAAGCAGTCGTTACCTGAAGCATATACTTGTACATTGCTTGCGTTCACAACTCCTATTACCTCGGAAGCGTATCTGGAGTATGGACCGTTAGGCCCGATCCCGTAATCGGCTAGACCCATGGGGGCTGGCTCCGATGAATAGGAGGAGTACACGTTCACCGTTTGATCCTTCCTCTTTCCGTGTCCTCGGTGAGGGGGGAATATGTGAGGATGGTGGAATTGAGCGTGTGTACTGATTACCTCATGGCCTTGTCCCTGAACTAAGGAGACGCTCGATAAGGAGACGAGGAAAAACGTCATGAGCACCACTGAACCGATCAATCTCAGGCTTGAAAGACCTTTCGTCATGGCAGAGTTTGGTGTGTTTCATTTCTTAAAAAGATTTCCTTAAGTTCAATATATACTTTACAGGTTTGTGTTAGAATTATCAGGGAAATATTAAACAGTTTTAGGAGAATACCTTCACCGTGATGTTACCTTTCTTGTTTGGGAGTTCGAGAGTCTGGAGTTCTCTCACAACGTTATCGTTTCTTCTAATTCTTTGTTTTGATACAATATTGAGTCATTTCGAAACTTTAGGAGATTTAGCATCTTTTGTTTTGAAAGAGAAATGTAGGTAGTCAATTATTAATAACAAAAAACTGTAAAAAAATATTATTAGAAATAAGTGAGGGTCTGTACAGTTTTACATTCAGGTTCTTCACATTTATGATGTTAACGTTTAATTGAAATTGAATGAAGTTTAATTGAAACTCTACTCAATAAGGTTTAGCGTTACTAGAGCTGTCATTATGATGATACATATAATTAGTTTTTCATGTCCTGTTAGATATAGCGTATTTAGGTCTCTTATGATTTCCAATCCTTCTCTTAAGGACTTTATCAGTTTCAATAGTTGCCTCTTTTTTACGTTTTTCCTTCCCCTTTCTTTCTTATTTTCTTTTTCTCTCACGATACAAGTGTTTCATTTAAAAAAAGTTTTGACGTCATTTTGACTTGATTATGTCCTTTACCTGCTCCGTGTACCTTCCCGACGACACGGCCTCCTCCACGAGTTGGTCTTCAACCTTGATGACTACCCCGGGGAAGTAGTTGACCTCCCTGTTGGTAACTATGAAGACGCCGCCGACTTGATACTTCTTTCCTCCTATTTCCTGTTTCTTTGCCCCGACCACATCGTCCACGTTCTCTATGGACTCCTCCCTGGGTTTCTCCTCGTTGCTTAACTTGATGTCTCCTATGTAGACCTTGTCTCCGCGAAGGAAGACAATGTCTATGTTCCTGTTCTTCCCCGAGAACCCCTTGACCCTCTTCTACGTGTCGAACACCTTCCCTATCCCGAGGTCTTTACTGACGAGCCTCACACACACTCTCTCACTACCTTTTCGAAACCCAGGGACTTCTGCCGTATCTCCTTTATCCTGGGAGGTGTCTGTAGTCTCTTCTTTACGCGCTGCTCGTCTCCTCCACACTCCGCCTTAAGGGTAAGGTAAAGCGATTTGGACTTCATGATTAGTCCAGCGATAGGCTAGCGAGGTCCTTTCATTGGGTGATGCACGGACTTCGGAGCCCTCGCACAAGTTGTACTTTCGCTTTCTAGTTTTAAACTGGCCGAGGAAGCACACGTTGAACGAGGTCGCATTCGCGGTCTCGGGTCAACTATTGGGAGTCCAAGTCACGGAGCTAGAGGTACTGCCTTCCACGCTGTACTACGTCAGGAGGCTGGGAGTCAGGAGGAAGGAAGCTAGGCCTAGGTGTCCTTCCTCCAACAGTGACAGAGTGGTGAGGGACTGTCCCTCCAGAGGGAGGGTAGAGTACAAGTACAAAGTGTGCGGGAGGATTTTCTACGGGAATGCGAGCCACAGAACGAGCAGTGAGCAGAGGGAGAGGGTCTTGAGGGAGTACTTGGACAGACGGGCCTGAGAGGTATCTCCAAGGTGGAAGGGATACCTTTGACGACCGTCTACAGCTACGTGAGGAGGGTAGGCCTGAGGGCATACGTCGACTTGTCAGCCCTGCAGGACAACTCAAGGGGTTCAAGGCTACACGTGTCGTTTGGACGAGAGCTGGACTTACGTCCGCGCGAGGTGTGGACCTAGACGAGAGAACCTCTGGATGCGGAACGCTCTGGTAGATGGGGTCCCCTTCTCCGTCGCAGGAGAGAGGGACTACGCTACTTTCCGCTTCCCGTGGCGCTCCCCAGGGGTGAGGTGCACTTCACCGACTCCTACCAGATATACCAAGTCCTAGACCATCACGTCGTCGGGAAGAAGTACACCCACACCACGGAGAGCTACAACTCCTACTCGAGTCCCACTTGTCCAGACTCGCAAGGGACGCGAAGACAGTAAACAGGAGCAGGGGGACGGCGGACTACAGCCTAGCCTTGTTGAACGTCTTGCACCCCATCTGTCCTCACACGAGGAGACTCCCCTGAACCGAGCACACCTCAGGGTAGCGCAGTATATCAGAGATACCCTCGTGTAATTTTACAGACACATTCAGAATAAGGTGAATACATGAGGACACTCCCTGTCATTGTTACTGTAGTAAATGTTATATCTTACCAAGGTAATATGATAGTATGAAGATAGTAACAATAAAGGTAAAAGACGAGTATTATGAACTTGCAGAGCAGATGGTAGAAGTTGGTTTGGCTAGATCTAAGAACGAGGCATTTAATTTTCTTATCTCATACGGTATTAATAAGGCTAAGGAAGAGATAGAGAGGAAAAAGAGAGTTAAAGAACTGACAGATAAATGGTTAAAGGAAGGTTTACCTTTTGAATTACCCACATCTAATGACGTTATAAGTGACAGGGAATGAGGTATTATATAGACACGAGTGTCGCATTAGCGTTAGTCAACGAGAAAGACCCAAATCACGATATGGCTATAAAGGTTTATCCTAGAGACAGAGAAAGAATAGTTAGTAAATTAGTATTAGCAGAATTATATTCAGTTTCTTCTAGGAGAGTGAAGCTATCTGATGAAGAGTTAGAGGCTTTAGTTAATTATACGCTTAACAAATGTAAATGTGAGATTGAGGAAGTCGATTTTGATAAAGTCATAGACCTTGCACTAAAGGTGTCTAATAAGGTAAAACTTAAGACGTTAGATCTCCTACACTTATCTGCGAGTATATTACTAGAAAGTGAGATATTAAGCCTTGATAAGGAGATAATTGAAGCAAAAAGTAAATTAAAATAAATATTTATTTCGTGATACTACAAGATGAAGATATTTAGGCAGCAATTCCCGTGAACCGACTCGAATCCCTCTTAAGGCCATTGAAGGCTTAATTGTGGAGATCGGTTCTAGTTCAACTAAGTTTTCCACGTCGCCGGGGAAGACGCCTTAGCCCTTCTGATCTTACCTTCTTTTTCAACGCGAAGAGCATTGCACTTTCTCTTTTGCGAGATATTAAAATATCAGAGCTAACTAGTAGGCGTTTTGTTCGTCTCTTCGATTCCTTTAGGTGCTAAGTTCGTTGGTTCTATTATATATGCTCGAAATTAGATGCTGTATTAAAAGTAAGTTTTACGTCAACTTTGATAAAAATTAAGGAGATCTACAAAGCAAGTAGGAGGAAAAAAAAGGGAGAGGCCTATTTAAAGAGCTGAGAGCAAATTGACCGTGTCCTTCACGGGACGTGGAGAGTCCTTCATCAATCTTTCGATTCCTCTATCTTCCTCAATGCCTCCTTCAGGTCCCTGGCCTTGTCCCTAATCTTGAGATAGAAATCGTACCTGTCCAGCAGCACTGGGTCGACGTAACTCCTCTTAGCTCCTACCCAGTCTATCTCATATATATCCCCGACGTGGACAGCAGGGTAACCCGTCCTCTTCAACGCGAAGCCGAATATCTTGGGGTTAGGCTTCACTGCCCTCACCTCGAAGGAGAGTGCTAAGGCGTCGAAGTACTTCTCCAAGTCGAACTTGTGCAGGATCCCCTTAACTCCAGGGGACGCGTTGCTCACTAGGGCTAACTTGTACCCGTGGGCCCTCACTCCCTCGAGGAAATCTATCGCGTCGTCATAGAGGAAAGCCTCTCCGTCCCTTATGTCTGCCTCGTTGAGCTCCTTAATCAGACGTTGGGTCGGGTACACTCCCAGGAAAAAGAGGAAGTCCCTCGGGTCCACGGTCTCAAAGCCCTCATCGTTGGGGTAGTTCACCTCCCCCATTGCCTTGGCGTAGGCCCTGAATACACTCCTCAAGTCAACGTCGTAACCGTTGTCCCTCATGACGTGGTAGACCTTCTCGTAGAAAGGGGGCTTGAACCCCACCAACGTGTTCCCCAGGTCGACCAACACAGAGTTGTACTTCATAAGAGATGAGGTCTCCTCTGTGTTATATGATTATTTACGTGTACACATGTACATGTTTAATAATACCTTTCGGTTCGTTTTGAGTGTATTCCGTTTCTACTTCATCACATGTTAAGTCCTTTGGATCACTCCGATCCTGAACCATATGGTTTAGCTGAAAGGAGGGTCCATACGGCCGACGACAAGATATTGAGGGATACGCGATAAGGTGTAGAAATTACCAAGTTAGGGAAACACTCGGGTGATTCAGGTTTCTATTGTGAATTGTAATTATGGAAAAATAGACCAAACAAAGGAAATTGCCAAGCGTGAACCCCTACCCAGCCCATACGAGAGCGGTCAGTTAATTGCTTAAGTTCTATGAAGAAGCAATTTACTTCAAGTCGAGGTAGAGAGGGAGGAATAAGCCATAATGTAATATTGATACAAGATAATGTAGCAGGAGTTCCACCCGTTACGTTCTACGGCGACAGTGGAGAGATCTACAGGGTGCTGAGCTGAATGAAAAATTTCGGATTTGTTCCTTTCGAGTTGAACGACTCCGCTGGGCTGGAGTTGACCCTGCTCCAGACCCCTTGGAAACGACAAGGTAGTTGAATACGTCGAACTTATCGTGTATGTCTTTACCTTTTTCTGGTGGGGAGTGATCTAACTTCTCCCTCGTCAGGCTTGAGGTGTGCCACGCAGTGCTGTCGAGACCGGGTGATAGCACTGTAGAGGGCTTTGACAACGGGCCAAGGCATGGAGTACCCGGAGGCTACTTGCCATCCCTCCGCTTCCTACAAGTCTGCCTCTGTGTCTCGATTAAGGAGATCAACTCCCGATGGAAGTCAAGGCCAACACCTGTGATAAGGTACTACTCGTGTAATCTCAAACATTTCCACGCCTCCAAGTCCCCATCAGCTCACTCCCTGTTCCCCTGACAAGGGCACAGCAGAATGGCCTTGTACCGCCCTCAGGAAGGAGCTCTACTCCAAGGTCTACCCTGCCTTCTGGCCTTGACGTTGACTAAGAGGCCATGTGCCCCATAGGAGGGTGAGAGGCTCGGCGCGGTGTGAAGAGGTATGACAAACCTTGGACGTCAATCCTGGACGAGGTCACGTTGCCTTTAGACCTGACGAAGTGTTTTGCTCTTCAATGCATAGAGTTAGGACTACCCTTTCAATCTGTGTTTAAAAATCCGAAGGCAGTAGTTTGTAGATCACTCCGATTATTAACGCATGAGACTTGCTTTGTTCGCCCCTTCAATTCCTTTAGGTGTCAAGCCCCTAGCTTTTTATTATATATTTAAAATCAGAACTTCTATTAAAAGTAAGTTTTACGTCAACTTTGATAAAAATTGAAGCGTTCCACAGAGCACATGAGACTACATTTTAAGTCGGCACACATGGAGTCGGGGAGCTAGTTAAAGTCTAACAAAAAAAGAGGGGAAGTAAAGCGTTTCCCCCTCGAAAGAGGCATTGGAAAGGCCCCTCAAGTCATATGAGCCCCTCCACTTCGTCCTCTGAGGTTATGAAGGTCACGTTGACGTCATGTTCGTGATACGAGCTGGAGGAACTCCCATGAACCGCTAGCCAAGCTATGTACTGGCTGATCTGGTAGTGGGACCCTCCTATCGCTATGGGAGTCGACCCTCCCCTGGAGGTCAGCTTGCTTTTGATTATCACATAAGACGTTTTGCAGAGAGGGTTGAAGACCTTCTTCACGAGTGAGTAACGCACTTTCTGTCCCTCAGCGTCCTCCATGTGCTTTTCGAGGAGGAGGTCAGATATTATCTCGATAGGGTCACTCAGTGGTTTACCTAAACGTCTAGACTTCTTAGCTGGGTTGGGCTTCCTTATCACGAAGCCGTTCAAGCCCACGGTGAAAGCGTACGCGACAACCGGTATTCCCGTCGAGTGATCATAGATAACCGTTACAGGGGAATTGACCTCCATGCACCGGTTCGCTTGTGGCTGTACGGGAGAGGTCCCTCGCACTCTATTCCCCTGAGAGATCGGGAAACAGACATAGTAAGGTGGGTAAGCTATATCGACCTTGATGTAACCTGGCGGACAGGGGTTTCCAAGGTACATGAGTTATCGCCTCCACCTCGGACTTTCATCAGGGTGAGTAGTGGACTCTTCTCTTCTCACTTCGGTTTCTTGAGAAAGAGTTGTAGATAACAGAATAAATATACCAGAAATATAAAAATTTTTTATGGATTTAGGCATGGCAAACACTATAATAATTTTTTGATTAGAATTTTATAAAGACTGAGCATACGGTATTCTAACATCCTAAGATCTTTCTAAGAACCGTTCTCAATCCACTTCCAAGTTAAACCATTCAAACCACGTTAAGCTCACAACCAGTCGGAAACAGACTTTCTCATTTCTAGGTTAAACGGAGAGGGGAAATCAGATACAAGTTGGAATAAACATGTTTTACTTTCAATCTCTTTGAGAGTTTAACCCTAAACCAACTCTAGCCAAAGCCTCGAAGAACTCCGTTTCTTTCAAACCCTTTGAGGGTTCAACAGGGAGCGATACAGTAGCGTTTATAATTTACACTATTCCTTTCAAACCCTTTATGGGTTCAACGTTTTCATCAATTTTCTCGCAAACCTCCCCGCCCATGAGCACTTTCAATCCCTTTCTGGGTTCAACCAAGGCTCTTCGATGTTGAAGCCCAATTGAGCATACCCATCTTTCAATCCCTTTATGGGTTCAACTAGTGAAGAAATATACAGACAGCAGTTATACAAACTCTTTCAATCCCTTTATGGGTTCAACACATTTCGGATCCTTTTTTATTATTTGATCCGATAGTAGTGGCTTTCAATCCCTTTATGGGTTCAACATACGTATGTGGAAAACCTCTGTTATAGTAAGACTTATCCTTTCAATCCCTTTATGGGTTCAACCTAATGACATGAACTTATCGTATGGCACAAAGTAGCTTTCAATCCCTTTATGGGTTCAACTAGCGGAAGTAGAGACGTCATTCAAAAACGGGGTATTACACTTTCAATCCCTTTATGGGTTCAACGGTTTTTCCAGAACCTACTCTTCCAGTTATTAGTTTCATTACTTTCAATCCCTTTATGGGTTCAACCTAAATAATATATTGAAAAGTCTGGGTACTTCGTTGTTATCTTTCAATCCCTTTATGGGTTCAACCTACTCCTCTCTACTCATTTTTGAAATTGCACTCATCACTTTCAATCCCTTTATGGGTTCAACGAGACGAGTGCATATATGACGGCTAAGCTCTTGTCTAGGTCTTTCAATCCCTTTATGGGTTCAACTGAATGTTTTATTTACTTCTACCAATAATTTCTCCTTTCCCCCCTATAAACTTTACGTCTCCTCCGTCCACTCTCCATCCGACCTTTCCCCCTCCCCTCAAGACGTCCTACGCTGGTCGCATGATGTTTTTCACTAGTTGAAAGACACTCACCTATTTATAAATGTAAAACTCTTGAAATGATTTCGTTTTGGTCGCAAGGAGACTCGAACTCCATCATTTATTAACTCTGTAAGAAACTCGAGAAAATAGGTTATATAGAATAATCAGAACGGTTCGTTTTTAGAGATGGAATTTAGTTCTTTTTTGAAATTCTTATAAAAAAATCTAAAAGAGATATATTCTATATATAAAAAAATATAGTCAGAAACTAAATTAAATTGCATAGTATATACATATATATAGAAGTCCATTAAATTCCGCATGGAACACTCCAATTGTACTTCGTGCGCTGAAATGACAAGGAAATACTCAGCGTTGACCTCTTAGGCCCACTCCTTACAACACGCTAAATCACTCCTTAGATGCATGACGTATGGACCCTTATGTGTCAAAAGTCGAGGTCCCGAACTCCACGTACATCCGAAATGTAAATGCCGTCTTTTTTGCTGGTAAGACACGTTTACGTTCGCCTAGGTACACCCTAAGACGTGACGTACGGCAAGCACTATTAGACGGGTAGACCCATCACCTGAACGTCACTGAAGAGCTCGCATTATGGATAACTAAAAGAGAGTCGGGGTCGAGTACCGAGAGGAGGTCATGAGAGTCGCACGCTGTCCCACGTTTTTCCTATAATGCATACGACAGTGAAAACCATGTGAGCCCTTTCAGCCCTGCTGAGAGACTCACGAAATGTGATACAAGACAGATATTGACGTTGACTTGTTGAGGCCCACTTTATGTCACGGACCGTACTCAGGTCTCTCTCAGCTATTCGTTTGACGCGGGCGAGGAATCCTCACCTCCATGGGACCGGAGTCTCATAAACTTCGGTCATAGAAGGGCCCCCTCTACAAAAGTGACCCCCGTCTTTACACGCAGGCTCGTTTTAGCTGGCCTCTACACTCTAGGTCCTCTCCAAGACGACCGTTCATGTGGTGTCTATACACCGTATACACCCGTCATGTATGAAGACATGGCGAGGGCGCCCCGTTCCTACACCTAGGTTTTATAAGGAATTATATGCTACTGCCTTGTGTCATGTGAACCTTAACTGATGAAGCTAGCGTCCTGGATGTTCTGAATAATAATATTTCGTTTCATGACCACCCGACATGTAAAGCGTAAGATAAGCTGGTTTTATAAGATACTTTTTGCAGGTCCCACCTCTGACGCTCCTTAGAGTTGATAACCAGAAAATTACACTATCGCGTCCTCCCTTCGCATTACTCCCTGCAAAGGCCTATTTCCCCGCCGTAGACCACGTGTCTCCCCCTCATGGAGAAGAGCTTCACCAACACGTTCACTCCCTCCTTGACCGCTGAAGAGAAAGCGGTGGCGAATCCCCGGTCGCTCTCGTTGGGCGAGAAACAGAAAGCCCTCCTCATGACCAGGAAGAGGAGGAAAGAAAGGCGTCCCTCCCTTACTCCCTTCACGAGCTCCTCCACGTGTCTCCTCCCCCTCTCCGTGGGTGCGTCCGGGAACAGGGCAACTCCGTCCCTCACCAGCGTGACCCCCTTTACCTCTACCAGCGTGTGGGGACTGCCGAAGTCTAGCCTGCTGTCCCCGAACTTGTACTCCGGCTTGAGCCCGCGGAGGAACTTCTTCGCTATCTCGCTGTGGATGCTGGAGTCCGTCACGACCCACTCCCCTGCCCATGAGGCCTCTATTTGGCAACGGGTCTTCCCAGTCTCCTTCCTCCTCACCAGGACTCTGTTCCCAGGGTATATGAGCTCTTCAAGCCTACCGGAGTCGTGGAGGTGGCACTTCCTCCCCGACCGCATGAGGACTAGGAACCGGTTCTCCCTCCTCTCTACCACGTCTTCCTCCAACTCGGGAAACGTGTACACTACCGTACCGACCGGGAGGTCTACTACCTCTTTCCACGAGTCACGGCCCACGGCCCTTCACTGTAGCGATATTTTTAGGAAAGAGTGAGGTGTGACGGTGTCCTTTTTTCTCAAGGCGTTTTTCCCTTTTTCCTGCAAGTTCCCTATCGCCTCAAAGCCTTCCTTTCTTCTAAGCCTTTTGCCTCTGTCTTGCGAGAGATGACTCCTCTCTGTTCCCTTATACTCTATCTCCTTTCCACCTTACGTAGTTTTCCTCTTTTACCTCTCTCTCCTTCCTCTTCTTTTCCTTCCTTTCCCTCACTTCTCTATCTGTCTTTCGCTTTCTCTCTCTCCATTTTTCCCCTCTATATCTCCTTCTCTCTCCGAAGGTCTTTTCCTATTCCTCCCCTGTTTCTTTCTCTCCTTACTTTCCTTCCTCTCCTTCTCCTTCCTCTCCTTCTCCTTCCTCTTTCTCTCTCTCCGTCTCTTTCCTCTTGCTCTCAGCCTCGGCGATTTCCTCTATGGCCATGATAAGGTTCGCCTGAGAGAACGCGTGCGGGTAGTTCCCGGTGAACTCCATCCTGTCCACGTCTATCCTCTCCCCTACCAAGTAGAAACCTTTCCCCGCGTCCAACACAGCCTTCACTATCGCTTTCGCCTCTTCCAGCTTCCCCATCCTAGTGTAGACCCTCGCTAACCAGAGGGAAGAGAGCGTGGACGGGAGCACGCACTCCCCCAGGAAGTCCCTCTCGTACCTCTTCAACAACCCCCTGTAGTTCAGCTTCCTCTCTATCTCCTTCAATGTGGCTTGGAAGGTCTCGTTGTTCACGTCCAAGAAGCCGTAGAGCGGGAGCGTGAGGAGGGAGGAGTCCACTTCCTCTCTCCCGACTACCTTCACGAACTTCCCGTTCACGACACCGTTCTCCATGACCCAGTCCTTCACCTCCTTCCTCGCTTCCTTCCACGGGTTGTCCCTGTCTATTGCCTTCATGAGCTTCCCCGCCCTCTCGAGCGCTACCCAAGCCATAACCTTGGAGTGTACGTTCTGGGCCCTCTCCCCCCTCTCTTCCCACATGCCCGCGTCCTCCCCTTTCCAGTTGTCGGACACCCAGTCGGCGATGTACTCTATCACGTCGACGTGGGACTTCACGTAGTTCTCGTCACCGGTTGCCTCATAGTACTTGTAGAAAGCGTGGAGGAACGTACCCTCCAAGTCGAGCTGTACAAGTGAGGGAGAGTCGTTCCCTATCCTCACCGGGCGGGAACCCATGTAACCGGAAAGCCAGCTCACTTCCTCTTCCCTCCCCGGGAGGGATCCGTCCACAGCGTAAAGGGAATACATGAAGGGCTTCGACACGAAGGAGACCATCCTCGACAGGAACTCGATTATCCTCCTCGCCTCCTGCGCGTACCCTGAGAGCGTCAAAGCCTCGGCCACGGTGGATGAGTCCCTGACCCACGCGAAGCGGGCGTCCCAGTTCCTGGGACCTCCCACTACCTCGGGGAGGGAAGTGGTGGGCGCTCCCACTACAGCCCCGGTGGGGTTGTACATGAGCCCCAGGAGGATCCCGACGGAGTTCTCGTATGCCTCCAGGAGTTGGTCTCCGGTGTAACCGCTTACCTCAATGTCAGCTACCTTCCCCCTGTTCCTCTCCCTCCTCATGGCGTTCTTCCAGTACTCCACAGTCCTCTCGAACCCCCTCTCCACGTTGAAGCTTACGTTCTTGCCGAAGACCCCGAACCTCTCGTCGCTGAAGTAGCCTAGGTAGACGTAACCGTCGCCCTCGACTTCCCACGTGTTCCCGTCGTGAGATACCTTGTCGAACAGGAAGTGTACTTCCAAGAAGTCGTGCCCTTCGCCGAAGATCTTGTATACCTTGTCGGAGACCTTCTCCACCTTCCCCGGGGCCCTGCCGTAGTTGAAGGAGGGTGAGAGCACTACCCTAGCCTTCCCTCCGTGTACCTTCCTGACCATCCCGTGATCTCCGTAGAGTAACAAGTCGGTGACCTCGGTCTTATCCTTCAGTACCGTCTTGACCACGTTCGGTACTACGTACTTCTGCGACTCGACCTCTCCCTCTATCAGGAAGTGGCCCCCTTTCTCCTCGTCCAAGATGGAGGAGAAAAGTGAGGGTGAATCGTACTTAGGTAAGGGTAACCACACGACGTCTGTCCCCTTGAGGAGAGCTCCCGTGAACTCGTTGTTCAAACAAGGTAAGGGTTTCACATGTAATGTAAGGAGAGTTGGATAATAAATCCGCTGAGAGAGGGGACGTCTTCACCTACCCGAAGAGGAAGTGAAAGTGCGGTTCATGTGTGATGCATACAGAAACTATTCCCGCAATTCCTTGATATTGTAGGGTAATCACGGTTAGCAGTTATCTCATCTTCGCTCATGGATCCGTAAAATGAAAAGTCCGTCTCGGTGTCTGTCGACTCCAGCTTCAAGGCACGGTGGGGGGTTGACCGAAATCTGTGCTCCTCTTCTTCCTGAAGCGGGAGATGATGGCTATCACGCCCCCTGCGATGGCAATTATGAAGCCTGCGAAGAGGAGCAAAATCCCAACACTAGCCATCTCTAGTTGAGTTAAGTCCACCGGTGTTAAGACGTATTTCACCTCTACCGGTACAGAGTTGTTGTTCACCAAGTAATAGTTGACGGGTGCGCTCTTAGTCGCGATAGCTGCCTCGTATATCCCTGCTGCGTATGTCACGTTCACGTCCTTGAGTTGTAAAGGCATGGTGGAGTTGTAAAGCAGGAGATCGTAACTGTTCGCAGGCACACTTATCTGCTCTTCTCCCCCTGGGGTCAGGGTAGTGAAGGGCTTGATCTTGAGGTCATTTAACGAGGAACTCACTGCCCCGCCAAACGAATCCGCTCCGTAAATAGCTAAGCCTATCCCTATGACTAGGATCACTACACCAACTATAGACACAACGACCCATTTATTCATGAACTCTACTCTCTCTCCTTCATATAAAACACTTTTCGCACTTCTACAAATAGTCTATCCTCTGTAAAGATAATACAAATATATAGAGAGATCGTAAAGTGTGTTAAAAAAGGGAAAAATAATGTCTTCAACGGTACTATCTGCTCTTCTGCTTTTCTTTTTCAGATCTAGTGGGAAGAGGAAAAGATATTAATTAAGCCTCGGAGATCATATCTCCTTGAGATAACTTATCACGGGGATCTGGCTCTACCTTCTCTGTGAGCTCTTTAGCCCCCTCCTCACGAGCCTCACCGTGTTCATGACGGAGAAGGAGTAAAGTCCCACTACCCCTAAGTTGAGCGCTGCTATGAACCACGAGAAGAACGGGAATCCGGTCTCCTGGTAAAGCATGAATGCAGAGAACATTGATATACCCACCGGGAAGACGTATGCCCATGACATGAGCGACGGGGGATCCCTCACCCTCCTCAGGGCTATGATGAAGCCCAACACCAGGTTCCAGACCTCGAACCCGAAGAGGGATATCCCTATCCCAATGGCTACCTTAGTGGGGACGTCCACGAAGCCCAGGTAATTATACGCGGGGAATGAGAGTACGTTTATGCCTATTATGCTCGCAGCCCCTAAGGGTATCATGACTGTGGGGAACGCTCTGTTCCCCTGGATGTGGGACATCAGGGAAGCACTGCCTAGGAAGACGAACTGCAGCGTTGTTATCCCCAAGGAAAAGAGCATGACTGCGTATATTAACGTGACGTCCTTCAGGACATAAGAGAAGGGAGGCAGGATCGGTGCACCGAGGACTACGTCCGCTGACAACGCTATAGATGGGACAAGCAACCCGTAACCTAGGGTCACACCCTCGCTCAGATAGATCTTAACCCACGTGATCACGTTCACCACCAAGGCGAGGGAGAAACCCAGGAAGAAGAGGTAGCTGAGCCACGTGATGGAAGTAGGAGACGAGGAGATATAGACGGTGTAGAAGAATCCTGAAACGAACATTAACACTGCCAGGAAAGCGGTGAAGGAGATCCTCTGCACAGATGACAGGTCCTCCTTCAAGTTCTTCGGGTCAGAGTAGCCTGATAGCCAAAGTAACAATAACACGAAGAGGAGCGCTAACGCCACGAAGTATATCCCCTTCCCTATGTCGTAAGCTACGCTGACGTTAAACACCGTATAGTCTATCCAAGAGGTAAGCGACAGGACCATCGTTCCTAATACTATTGGAAACCACTCTGTGGTGACCCTCATGGTTATTTAGATATCTAAAACTTTAATTTAACGTTGTCTTGCATTAGTCAATTTATTAATTTTATTAAAATAAAAATAATTTCGATAGTTAGACATCGCGTGAAACCTGAGAACTGAACTCCCTGTCAGCGAAAGGTCTCAGTCCGGGGGCTTCCTCAAGCTCATAAAATACTTTAAAAGCTTTTCCTAGAAATATTAGAAACCTGATTAGGAACTAACCATAAATTATAAAAAATAATTAGAAACAGCACGTTATCGTGAGAATGTTTAAATAAAAAGTTAGAAATGTAGTAACATTTGAGGAAAATAGGAGTCGTGATACTCGAAAGATATAGTTCCTTTTTCGACCCTATAGAAACATCTAATTTAAAGTTATCTCCTACTTTCTGTTCATACTTGTGAAAAAAGGGGTTATAAAAACGAGAAAGTCATTACCGTTTTTTAACCTTTAGAATAACTAAAGAAGATAGTTATAAAATGTAAAGTATTCCGTTGTTATAGAAAGAAATAGCTACTGATAAAAACAAAAAAGGAATTATCTGATAAGCATGAAAGGTGTTCAAGGGTTCGAGACGAGAAAGAGGAGAGAAACAGTTCCCCATTGGAGTGGCACACTTGGGTCGCTTGATCAACGCCGGGACAACGACGAAGGAAGTAAGGAAAAAGACACTCTTTGAAGAGATGGAGGGAGGATCTAATAATTCGCTTGATACCTTACTTCCCTGGTTTCGCCCCGTATTACGACCGGGCTGGTCTGTGTACCTTCAGACGTTAAGCCGATTGTAACGTTGAGATCTAATTAAACGTTAATTTAAAATAAAGCTTCACGTGGAGGCTGATAACATTTTGGAGTATAACCCACAACGCTAATTCAGACAGGATAATAAACGAGGACTAAGACTGTAGTCAATACCAAAAATCTCAGCGATCCTTAAAGGAAATAAAATAAAAAATAGTATTAATAAATCTTTTGAAAAAGAAAAAGTTTCGTTCTCTTTACTATCTCTTTACTTTACGGCTTATTCTCGGAATTGTTCTCGGAATTGTCTGAGTCGTTGAACCTTCCTAGATTCCTGTTGAAGTTCTCTGGTTTGGGAGCGTTCGGGTTGTTAGCATAGGATATCCCTCCTCCCACGTACCTATCCTGTATCTCCTCTAGGGTCATCTGTTTGGTCTCTAGCGACAACAGATAGTAAATGACTCCAGCTATTACTGCCATGACGGTCTCGTACAGTAGGGTGTCCTCAGTCCCCAGTACAGCGTAGAGCGATAATGCTGGTAGCGCTAGCCCGAACTCGAAGAGCTTCTCCCATCCTACAGATAGTCCCCTGAGCGAAGTCGGGAACACCTCCGCTGCAGGCACGTACTGCAATGTCCCTACTAGTCCCACGTTAATGAAGAAGAACAACGAGAACATCCCTATCACCAGCGGTATGCTGAGGAAGTGGTTCACGTAGGCCACTAGCAATACTCCTGCGGGTATCGCGGTCAACCCGAAGCCAAGTGTCCCTAGCATCCTCCTCCCTATCTTGTCCGCAGCGAACACTGTGAGGATCACTCCGAAAGTCCCTAGGATGTCTATGGTAAGGGTCCCTATCAATGATTCGGTGGATGAAGCTCCCAAGTCTTGGAGGAACTTGCTGGAGTATACAGATACCAAGTTGATTATGAGGGCATACCCTGCGCCTATCCAGAATATGTATGCGACTTGCCTCCTGTAGTTCTTGCCGAAGAAAGTCTTGACGCTCTGTACTACTGAGTATCCCTTTGGAGTGACGCTGTCCATGTTTATTTCAGGTGCGAGACCGCACTTCTTCAGCCCTTCTACTACGCGCTCTACTTTTGTCTTGTCTCCCCTTTCAACTGCCCACCTCAAGCTCTCTGGCATCTTCCTCCTTAACACGAACAGCACTATTGGGGGTATTGCAGCGATTATGAAGTCGAACCTCCACGCCAATACAGTACCGACGAGAGCAGTGAAAGCTAGACCTATCCCCACAGTAGCTATTGTCCCCAGCATGAAGAACACTTTCTCCAGGGAAAGCAATCTACCTCTTGTGTCAGCGGGAGCGTACTCCGATACTAGAGGTACGGCAGCGGCGTAATCGATCCCTATGAACGCACCCAGGAGGAACCTGAAGACGAAGAACGATATCCCGTCTACTGAAGCTGCACTGAGCAGGGCGAAGATCGCCATCCCTATAGTGTCGTAGACGAACAGCTGTTTTCTGCCCAGCTTGTCGGAGAGCAGACCTCCCACTATAGCACCTCCTGCAACGCCGACCCAGTACCCTGCTACCACTATGGAGAGCATCAATGCGCTGAGATGGAAAAGCGGTCCTACTGCGACCAGAGACACTGAGGCACCGAACTCGTTGAAGGCATCGGTGAAGGGCCCCAATGCGGCCAGGACTGTAAGCCTCTTGTGGAAAGAGGCCACCCTAGCGTTGTCCATAACGTCGTATTTTATATCTGCCATTTTTACTCGTACAAACCTTTGAAACCATAATATAAAAATCTTTATGTTTTTTAGGTTATAAACCTTAGAATACATTCAATTGAGATCTAACAAAAACTAGAAATCTATTTTTAAACAAATTTTAGATGATAAATAAATATAGATGTGAGTAAATATAATGATGGACACGTAATTGTCAGTGGAAAAACATTAACACTCAGGTATTCTTAGGGGTGTTAGTGTCATTTTTCGGTCATCGGAATTGTACATGGTATTACGTATACACACACTCTCTTTGTTCTCTATTCTTTGTGTGCTTTCTCTTTTCATTTTCAACATTCTTATCTAGTATTAACAACGTAACTTCCTCGTTACTTATGTGTGCGTACAACCTATCGTTAGTATGCGTATTACATCGTATTACATATTGTAACATCACCTTTAATAAAACTTACCTTGCCTTTGTACTGTATTATATACATATCAAAATAAAAATTGTTAGTCATTCAGTAACATTTATAATACATCTCGAGTAATCATGTATATGGTAGAGAAACAATTCGTGGTACTATCGGACTTCGACAGGACGCTCGCGCCCGAAGAGGAAGGGTTCGTGATCCCCGCGGACGTGGTAAAGGAGATTAACAAGTACAGCGAGGACAACCTCTTCTTCGTCGTGACCGGGAGGGAGAGGAAGAACGTGAGGGGCGTGAAGAGGAAAAGCGTCTTCGAGCTCAGCAACGGGCTCAGGCCCACGGGTTGGATACTGGAGAACGGGTCAATCATCTTGTGGAAAGGAAAAGAGATAATTATGGTAAGCGACAAGTGGGTCAAGGACATGGAGGAGGTCTCCCGCAGGTTCGATGAAGCGGGGATAGAGCACGCTTTGGGAGAGACGATCA
Source organism: Sulfuracidifex tepidarius (assembly GCF_008326425.1). Classification (NCBI taxonomy): domain Archaea; kingdom Thermoproteati; phylum Thermoproteota; class Thermoprotei; order Sulfolobales; family Sulfolobaceae; genus Sulfuracidifex; species Sulfuracidifex tepidarius. The sequence continues at coordinate 536,959 of NZ_AP018929.1, read as the reverse complement.
TCTTCGCAGATAACACCCTAGACAGGAGGGAAGAACTAGAGGGTATAGTGGAGGAAGTGAGTCAAGGCAGGGGAAAGGTCGAGTGGAACACAGACGACGCAATGGTGATGGCTTCAGACATAGACAAAGGGAGGGGGATAAGGGAACTCATGAGGGTGATCGACTTCCACGGCATCAGGGTCGGGGTAGGGGACGCCCAGAACGACGTCACTCTCTTCCAGAACGTAGACGTAAAGGTAGCAGTGGGCAACGCTCTGCCTGAAATAAAGGAGATGGCGGACCTAGTCATGAGCAAGGGCCCCGGCTACGGCGTCCTGGAACTCCTGAACCTGATCCAGGAGGGGAGGCTATTGGAGAAAGCTAATTCTTTTTAATAGTGCACAATTAAAAAGAGAAAGTTGTTTTCATATGCGAATATAAACCGGGAATACCATGTATTAGTGTTCAACATGGCGATCGAGAACTTCATTGATAGGATGGGAGAAGAGGAGAAGAACAAGATGCTCTCTTACGTGCTGGAGGGTGGAAAGCTCAGGGAAGTTTACAGTGAGGTCCCCCGACCCAAGGAGGGAGAGATCCTGGTGAAAATGAAGGCTGTAGGCCTCTGTGGTACCGACGTGGAGAAGATATGCGGGCAGTACACCACTACCCCTTACCTTGGACACGAGGTCTCCGGGGTCGTGGTGGAGTCGCGCTCTAGGGAGTTCAGGGAAGGGGACCGTGTCTTCCCCCACGTCCACACACCGTGTTACGACTGCGAGTACTGCGTGAAGGGGAGCGAGACCATGTGCCCCCATTACAGGTCTACAAACATCTACCCCGGGGGTTTTTCTGAGTACTTCATCGTCCCTGAGTGGAACGTCAGGAAGGGAGGTGTGATAAGGTTACCCTACGACGTCTCATACGAGGAGGGCGCTTTGATTGAGCCACTCTCCACTGTGGTGAGAGGGCTCAGCAGGGTTAACATTGAACCGGGCTACACTGTCTTGATTATAGGAGCAGGCCCGATTGGGTTACTCCACCTCATGACCGTGAAGGCAATGGGTGCAGACGTGATAGTGAGCAACTCCAGGGGGTTCAGGCTGGACTACGCCAAGAGGTTGGGAGCGAACCACGTGATACCAAGTGACGAGCACGTCCCCAGGGTGGTAAGGGAGATCAACGACGGAAAAGGGGCGGACCTCGTGATCGTCGCCTCCGGCTCTCCTTCAGCGATCACCACAGGGTTGAAGTCCGTGAGGAGGGGAGGGAAAGTCCTCCTCTTCGCTGCACCGTACAAGGGGACTAAATTGGACTACGACTTAGCTGAACTGTTCAACAGGGAAGTGTCGATAGTGTTGAGCAACTCAGCCGACGATAGGGACACCAGGAGGGCCTTATATCTGATAAGGAGGAGGAAGGTCGACGTGACTAAGATAGTCACACAGAGGTACCATCTGAGGGAGTTCAGGAAACTGTTACAGGACGTCAAGGAGAGGAAAGTCATAAAGGCGATGGTGCTGGGGAATTGAGAGAAGACTTCAAGTGAAAAGGATACGGAGTTAAACTATCGATAAATCAACGCTCTGTTTTCGTTAGATAGAGTTTTAAATTTGAACTATACAAGACGTCAGCTGAGAAGAAAAGGAATTTACATGTCCCTTATTTATAAGACAAACGAGCAGACTACCTTTTTTCTATCTAATCTCCTTTCCCTTTACTCGAACCTTCACTTGATAGAAGTCTAGAGGAGACCGAGATGGAAATTCCAGATAGACTAGATCTACTAATAGCAGAATTTTTCTTCTATATGATAGAAAATCCTTATATATGTGGAACTTAATTCTGTACTATGGATAAATGTCCGATGTGTGGAGCTAGGCTTCAACAAGGCCTGAATTACTGCGAGGTATGTGGTGCAGATATCTCGACGTATCAGGACGTTTACAACGCCGTGTTGAACAGCTACTCGTACCAGACGCAACAACCTCAGCCTTCTCAGTACCAGCAACCTCCATACCCTCAGTACCAGCAGGCGAACTCTTACCAGACCGAGACCTGTCCCCACTGCGGGGCACAAATACCTAAAGGCACACAGTACTGTCCCAGTTGCGGTAAGGAGATAAAGAAGAGACACTTCTGGTGAGACCATGGAGTACAGGATTTTAGGATACGACATGCAACACATCAGGGCTTACTTGCAACCAGGAGAGGTCATTTACGCTGAGGGAGGCCACGTGGTGGCGAAGAGCCCGTCCGTATCCATAGCGTTCAAGGCTCAGGGAGGGCTCCTCAAGTCGCTAGAAAGGGAAATAACCGGGAGCAGGTTCTTCATCACGGAGCTCACGGGGCCGGGGATGGTAGAGTTATCCTCCTTCCTCCCAGGGAGGGTGATACAGATACCCCTGCAGGGGAACGGGATAAAGGTGGAGAGCAACTCCTTCCTCTTCGCCGAGAGCGGTGTCCAGTACTCGGCTTCCCTCGCCCCGCTAGGGGCAGGGATACTGGGAGGGGAAGGGATATTTCTGGCGAACTTCAAGGGGAACGGTAATGTGTTCGTACACGCCTTGGGAGGGGTCAGCTCTTATGTACTTGGACCCGGAGAGGAGATCGAGGTCGAGGCGGAGCACCTCCTCGCTTTCGACGAAAACATGCAGGTCACCATAACTAGGCTGGGGAACCTGAGGACCATGATCCTAGGGGAGATAGAGAAGGAAGGCATATTCTTCGTGAAGGCTGTAGGCCCAGGGAGAGTGTGGGTACACAACGTGTCCCTAGGGCAGCTGGTGGGTAAGTTAGCCAGATACTTCCCAGCTGCTCAGGGAGGAGGACCAAGCGTGAACTTGGGAGGGTTCCAGATAGGGTTCTGAGGAGTTGACTCAAACCTCCCTTTTGATAACAGTGTCCATTGACTTCAGCACGAAGGTAAACGTGGTGAAACTCTCTTTCTTTATTTTTAAAAATAAAGGATAGATGTGCTTTGTTGGTCTCTTCAATTCCTTTAGGTGTTAAGTCCGTTGGCTTTTTATTAAATTCAAGATAAGAACTTGTATTAAAAGTAAGTTTTACGTCAACTTTAATAAAAATTGAAGCGTTCCACAAAGCAGAACAGATGAACCTAAATTTCAATATGAAGCTTAGACTTAACACGTGAGGGATTAAGTGTTCCATCATTCAAGGTCACTGAGGACTTGAGGGATACAAGCCTCCCACTACCCCGTGACGCGCGTCTAGACAGCATCTCAATGAGGGGGTCTCACATACTTTGATGCCATCCCCGACCTGACCGTGGTGAGGGTGAAGTTGTCCTTCGTCATGTAGATGAAGTAGAGAGTAGATAGGATGAAGAGGAGGGAGGAAAACCACAAGTCGAAACTCCTCAGCAGGTACGACGAGAGGAGGAGGACTGGGACAGGCACCGTCCTCCCGTAGTTATATCTGGAGGTGGAATAAGTGATGCAACTGAAGAAGAAGGGAGCCATCATACCAAGGGCGAAGGCGTGGATCTCCTCACCCAGGGACAGGGAAGAGATCGACGCAACCACAGGGGTAAGGAGGGACAGGAGAGCGGTGAGGTTGAACTTGAACCTCCTTGTCCCGAGGAAGAGCCAGACCGTGTACGCTACCACGAGTGCAGGGAAAAGGCTCGGGAGGACGCCAGTCAACACGACCATGTCGAGGACCGGGAACTGCCTCCACCCGAACTTCGGTTTGAGCCCCAGGGTCGCTGAGAACACCCCCACGTTGACCCCGAGCAGGTAAAGGAGGAGCGGAACAACCAGCACCCACACGTCCAAGGGGTAGAGTAACCACGCTACCACAGAGGCCACGGGAGAGGAAAGGACTAACCAGTTCACGGGGAACCTAGTCCCGTAAGACCTAATGTCCTTCACCCCCCAGACCTCCACTCCTACCAAGGAGACGGAAGCGAAGGCTTGGAGGGGATACACTGGGACTGCTAGAAGTACCAGGGAAGCGAGGTGAAGAGGCAAGTAGTTCCTCGCAGGGAAGAAGAGCCTCTGGAACATCCCGAAGTAGATCGAGTAAGTCCCTATCATCATGAAGAGGGGATGGAACGCTAGACCCTCAAACAGGGAAACTCCTCCCGCACACCAATACGCTAAACCCAGCAATAGGAAAGGCACGTTGACACCCCAAGGCTCAATTTCCTTCATGAGAGTATTAACGTCTCCCCCACATAAATTGTTAAACCCTAATCGTTAAGAGCTTGTTGACTTATTTCGAGGTCCATCACCCTAGAAGGAGAGATCCTGACATATACCAACACTTTTACGTCATATTCTCGAATGAGATGATTGTGTGAGAACAACATTCCCTCTCGTTCGCCTCAGGGAAATAGGTATCCATCTCTTTCACTCTCTTCCTGAAGGTGGAGTAGTCGAGGCTAGTTGGAGTGATGTAGGCTCTCTCAATAGAGATGAGTACACTCCATCAACTCCCCTGTAAGGCATGAAGGAAGGCGATAAATGCATTGAACTCCGTAGTCCTTGTAGCACTTCTTTGTTTCTGCTCTCCTCCCTTAACAGCTCCACAGTGTAAGCACATAGGAGGAGAACACGAAGACACGCCAGTTACCGCGTTCTCATGTACGCTTCCTACCTAGTTCCTGCCTTTCCCCTGGTAATACTCAACATGCCTGGTGTGAACTTCTGTAAAAATGGAGAGAGATCCACAACGATAAGAGAGTAAACCTTTAATATAATTGTATAGTTACATGATTACACGTGAAGTCCACAGTCAGTGTCAGTAAGGAGGTAAAGGAGTTGCTGGAAAAGGAAGAGAGAGATGGAGATAAAGTTTTAGACAAATCTCTTACCTGGGACGAGTTTTTCCGGGAAGTGTTCAAGCCGGAAGAACCACCTAAGTTGACAGAAGAGGAGGCGAGGTCTTGAAAAGCTTGTCTGGGAGGATAGGAGGAATTAGAGGACAAGGGAGTTTGCTTAGACACAGACGTTATTATAGACTCTTTTAAGAGAGACCCCAAGTACATTACTGGTTATTACACCACTTGCATGAACCTCTATGAGTTCTTGAGGGGTATAGCGTTTGTAAGGAAAAATGTAGAAGAGTTCAAGACGTGGATCGAGACGAACCTCAGGGTGATATGCATAGATAACGAGTCCTTAAAAGTCGCTTCGAGAGTTTACGCGGACCTGAGAAAGAGTGAAGAGATAATGGAAGACCCGGACCTGCTCATCGCCTCCATGTGCATCGCTAACGGACTCGGCTTAAAGACTAACAATAAGAGACATTTCCAAAGGTTGGAAAAGTACGGTTTGAAAGAATTGTGAAATGTCCTAAACGGGGCATAAAAAAGAGTTAGTCTGTTTTATAACTAAAAACTTGTATCCAGGACGAAATCAGATTTATGTACCCACACTTACAATGAAATCAGAGCACCTAACAAGTATTGGACAGATAAATTTCGATAATCATAAGGAGGTCTTTATGGAAAGGCCGTGACGAGAGAGGAAATGGAGACAGAGGAGGGAAAAGCAAGAGACGAGGAGAGGAAAAGGGGCCTCACCACAGCAACGTCTCCTCCCTCTCCTTCACCGAGAACCCTTTGACCTCGTCATACATCTCTTTCCCCGAGATGAAGACCTCCAGCCTCTTGTCTTCCTCGAGGTTAGGCTTCTCCCAGACCTTGACCATGAACTCCTCGCTCAATGCCCTCCATTTCTTGACTTCAACCCTCCTCTCGTAACCCTTGATGTTGAGTGCTTTCCTCAGGTTGTCCAGCCTCCTCACAGCTTCGTCGCTCTCCAAGACCATGACGGTGTACTTGGGCTCCTCCTTTATGAGGGAGAACTTTATCTCGTCGTAGGAAAGGAGCCTCGCTTTCTCCTCCACCTCTAGGGACTGGTCCTTCAAGTTCCTCACCCTCTCTAGCTCCCTGTAGTAAGTGTCGAGCATTTCCCTGAAATCCTTCTCGCAGAAGTTCCCCTTCATGACTCTCAGTGTGACTTCCTCCGTGAACTTACCATATACCAAGTTAAAGTCCGTGGCCTTCCCCTCTCTCCTCACCCTCCTGACGAAGACCTTTCCCTTCTCCAGTCTGGAGTTCCTATTACACCTCCCCGCGGCTTGTATCACCGAGTCGAGGGGGCCGAGGTCCCTGAACACCACGGGGAAGTCTACGTCTACCCCAGCTTCTACCACTTGGGTGGTGACGAGGACGAACGGGTCTCCCCTGTTTAGCCTCTCCTTCATCTCCTCTATCCTCCTCTTCCTGTCCCAAGGGGTCACGTGGGTGGAGAGGAACTCCACCTCCACCTTTCCTTTCAGGTAGTCAGCCACCCTCTCTGCTGAGGCTATCGTGTTGAGCTCAACCATGACGCTCTTGTCGGCGTGGTCTAAGACCTCCCTCCCTATCTCTTCGGGTGTGACCTCCCTGTCCTCGAACTCCACCTCCACACGGTTGGGCTCCATCCCCTTCAACGGGTCTAAGACCTCGTCAGGCCTCAGCAGTGCGGGCATGGTAGCCGTCATGAGGATGAAGTGTACGTCCAACGAGTTAGAGGCCTCCTCCAGCACTTCCCTCACCAGAGCCCACTTATCGGCGGGGATCGCCTGCACCTCGTCGAGGATGACCACAGACCCGTACAAGCTGTGCAACCTCTTTAGGTTCACGTTCCTGTTGGAGAGGAGGGTAGCGAGGAGTCCCTCGAAAGTCGTCACCACCATGGGGTAGTCCCACGACTCGGCCATGAGTAACTTGTCCTCTGCACTCATGTACTCGTCTTCCGAGGAGTCAGGGAAGGACATGTGGTGGAACTTCAGTACCTTGTCAGGGAAGATCGCGTTGGCTACGTCGAAATTCTGCTCCACGATGCTGATGAAGGGGAGGCTGTACACTACCCTCCTCTCCTCTTTCACTGCCGTGAGGATCCCGGAGATAGTCTTCCCCGTCCCCGTGGGAGAGATTATTCCCGCTATCCTCCCCTTCCTTTCCCACGACTTTACAGCGTTGTAGAGGATTTCCCTCCTCTCCTTCATTGGGTTATCCGAGGTGAGTGAGTCGTGGAACTTGAACACTTCCTCCACAGACATGGGAGAGAAGGAGGAGAACTCGTTCCCCGAAGCGCTGTGCTTGTCGGCGTCTATCAGGCAGGAGAAGAGGAGAGCACCGAGGAAGTATTCCCCCCAGGGGTGACGGGAGTCGAGAAGCCGATGTGTCACCTTCCACGCCTCTTTCACCGTGTCACCGAGGTCCATGTGGAGGGTGGGAGAGTACTTCAGGGCTGAGGTCTCCCCTGCGTTCCTCTCTACTTCCTCCTGTTGGAGGGGGAGGCAGGCCTCATCTCCTTCCTCAAGAGAGTCCTTCAAGGTGGAGAGCCACCTCCTCATGCTGTCCACCCCCCTGAGCTTCCCGTGGTGGGACTTCACCGCGTCCATGACGAAGAAGGAGAGCAGGTCTCCCAGTCCCTGTCTCCTAGCTGTGTTGAACGCATAAAGTGAAGATATACCCGCGTGGTCTGAGCACTTAGATTTCCCACCGTTTAGGTGGGACTGGAAGAACTTAGTGTACTTCCCCAGATCGTGGTGTGAGCCCGCTATGTAGGCCGCTACCTTCAGGTTAGGGGGTGCGAGACTCTCCGCGTTATCCCCCACCTCCCTCAGGTGGGTGAGGAGCATTTTGTCCGGGTGGGATTTAAACTCCATGTGTGGAAAGACTTCTCGTGATTAAAATAGATTGTGATGTTGCCTGCCTTGAGAGACGCTTCGATTTCCTTATCGTTAAGTCCTCTGGCTCACGTTTTGTTCTAAATTAAATATTTTTTTAAAAAAAAGAAGTTCATCTAGAACTGAGGATTGTCTTAGACGGAAAGTTATATAGAGACGGGGAATAAAAAGCGACAGCTATGGTACGAAACCAGTTCCACCGTGTGGAAGATTGAAGGGTGCTTCCGAGATGGTGCTGGGGAGAGAGACTTCTCGCTCCGAGAACGAATACATAAGCATCTCTTCGGGTCTACTTTGCAGGTCACACTCTCTGATTGTCCAAACCCTGTAAGGGTAAAGTTAAAGTATGTACTTGCCCGTGAAAGACCTGATGTGAATGCTGATATGGAAGACCTTCACCCCACATCTCCACTCACACCTCTCCCTTCACCTGCTCCGTATCCCCTCTTTCCTCTCTTCTCCCTCCCCTCTCCATTCCTCGTCTCTATCACGTCTTAATTCTCCTGAGCTCTTCGTATACTTGCAACGAGGTAGGTCTCTTCAAGGGCTCTGGGTCTACCATCCTCTTCAACAGCTGTTTCACCTCCGCGGGGACACTGGGGTCCCACCCCCTCAACTTGTCCTGTGCCTCTTTCACCTTCTCCTTCACGCACTTCATGTCGTTCTTCTGGAAACAGTTGAAGGCGTCGTCCATCTCCTGCAAGTCCGGTCTGTCTATCTTCCTTGTGAGCAGCACGTACATGGTCACCCCTAGGGAGAACACGTCCAGGAAAGGCCTGGCAGCGTCGACGTAGACCTCAGGGGGTGCGTACTCAGGTGTGAACTGGGTGATCTTGCTCGTAACTCTGACCGCGCTCCCCAGGTCACCCAACTTGAACTCGACGCTCCCCAACTCGCTCGGATCCTTGGGTTTCTCGGTGAGGAACACGTTCTGCGGTTTCACGTCCATGTGGACGAACCCGGAAGCGTGCATCTGGTGCAAGGCCTCGGCTGTGGTAGAGATAGCCTTGTACACGGAGGAACTCCACTTTGAGGAGTAGAAGAACATGTCCTGCATTACAAGTTCACCGAGTGTCCCTCCCCTCATGAACTCCATGATTATCCTGGGAGGGTCCCTCTCGTAGAGGGAAGTGTTCCCGGAGATTATTTCCCTCAAGACGAGCTTGTCCACGTTCACCGCGTAAATCTCGACCACGTTAGGCCTCTTGGACAGCGAGGACAAGTTACTCGCCTCGTTCACCAGGGTGGAGAAGTAGTCCTCCGATATACCTGGGTACACCTTGAGGACCTTCACTGCTGCCTCAACCCCGCCGAAAGCCCTAGCCTTCAGCACGTACCCGTTCCCTCCCTCCCCCAAGACTGATTCTATCTTGTAGACGGAGAATTTCCTCCCCACCCAGACCTTCGGGTCCCACGTGAAGTTCGACGTGGGGGTTAGGAGCTTCGAGTGCACTAGGGGATTACTTGTGGCTTGTGTCGCCTGAGTCTTTTGAGTGTTCGACGTCTGTACGTGGGGAGCGGGCGAGCTGGAATACCACGGGGGTGCGCTCTGTGCCTGAAAGGGCAGGACAGGGGGAGGAGGTGGGTTGTAAAGCGTTATCCCCGCTATCCTGGACTTGACTACGGGGCTGTTCAACAAGTTGTCAAGGCTCTTGTAGATGGAGAGGGCGTCCTTTTGTCTCTTGATGACCTCTAGTACCTCAGCCTTGAAGAGAGAGGCCAACACGTTGCTAGGCTCCAGTCTCAACGCTTCCTCCAACAAGTCTAACGAGTCCTTGTAAGACCCCTTCGCCATCAGTATGAGTGACTTCTCCAAGAGCGCGTCCACGTTGTCCTTCTCGTACATTAGGAGCTGGTCTATCGTCTTGTGTGCCCGCAATAGGTCTCCCTTCTTGAGGTACACGTGGGACTCAGCTATCTTAGTCGTCATGTTTCCCCCCTTTATGACGAGTTCAGCGTCGTATAGCTCGTCCAACTCCGCATGTACCAAGGCCAGTAGCGTCATGAACGTGCACTTCTGCGTGACCGAGTTGACCACGTACTTCAGGTCCCTGAGGGCAGGGACCAGGACTTTCTTCTTGTTGAAAACGAAGTAGGAGTAGTAGTACCTAGCGAGTGACTGGTAATAAGTGACTTCGTGTGGCTCATAGCCCAGTGTCTGGATGACGTCTTCAAGCGTGTTTATCGCTTGGTCTAACATGCCTACCTTGATCTCAAGTATCCCCTTCCAGCGGAGGATGTCAGCGTAGACGTACTTAGCCCCCGGGGCGGAGGCCTCATCGCTTACTGGAAAGAGAGACAACGCTGACTTGATAGCAGAATAGGCGTCGGAGTAGTACCCCGAGCAGTAGAGCCTCTTCGCTTTGAAAACGTCTGGTTTAACTGACGCCATTTCTTGATATTATGAAATACACGGAGATATTTATAGATAGCCTAAACAATCGTGGTAAGTTTTACTCCTCTTTCTAGGACTTACATGACCACCTCGACCGAGTATTTTTTGGAAAAAAGAGTATAAAAAATAAATACTTCTAAACCTAAAGGCTTAACGCTGAACTCGTGATCACGAGCTCTAAAGGGCTATAGCAACCTCATCTTGTCCTTTATAGCGTGAGCAGGTAAGTTAGTGCCTATATTTTCTTTTTTTAAAAAAAGGGAGAATTAAATTTCAGCATTTAGCAAACTAGTGACAGGGATCTGAACGGTTAGACCATATGACGGGTTTAGCTTTCATGATGACCGGTTTTCTTAAAATGAGTCTTGACCCATTCACATCTCTTGAGGCTCTTTTAGGACACGCGTCAAAATGAAGGTGTTGAGTTCGAATAGCTCAGCACGCTTGTCCTATTGGCACCTAGTCGTGCCCTGATAGGGGAGGAAGAAAGTTCACGGTAGTTCAAAGGATGAAGTCGTCCTTCATGGACTCCCCTATTACCTCTACCTTGAAGTTCTTCTTTGTGGAAGTACGATATATCATAATGTTGTCTTTATCCCTCACAGTCTTCCTGAGCTCGTTCAGGAGGAGCTCGAGGTTCCCTTCAGTTATCTCCCCTTCAAAGACAGACCTCTGAACCCAAGTGAGGTATTTCCTGCATATCTTCAGAACCTTGGCGACCCTAGTCTCGTCTATGTCGTAAACTAGAATCACGTAAAGCATGGCTTATGTTATAAATGAGGATTTGTCATTATTAACTTTATTTGTAGTAAGGAATTATTTTCTACTGGTGATAAAGAAACAGGAGTGGAACGATCACAGGAGAGGGTCCTTGTACCTGAGACACCTTAGAAAGGACAGGGAAAAAGGTAACACGTTACAGGAACAAGTAGTTCTCCCCTCCGCAGCGTAATCCCCTTCCCTTTCCCTTCACCGTCAAGGGCTTTGCGTTCAGCTCCACGAAATAGGTCGGCAACTCCCCCGTGTGTCTCTCCGCGTCGAACTCCCTGGGCACCATCTCCTCTATTGCGACCCTCATATCCTTCGTTACTTCAGGCTTCAACTGGGTCACGGACATGACCTCCCCGTCTACCTCCTGGATCTCTTCACACTCCTCCACTTTGACGTCCTCGACCCACGCTAACATGTTGGCAGTCCCGAGGGAGAGGGGGTACACCGGTGACCTCAGGCTCTTCTCCATCACCTCGTGGAACGGGTACACGGTGACGCGATAACCAAGGAAAGGCGCGTTGGAGGGGAGGACGAACTCCCTCCCTGTGGGGACTCCCTGCTTGAGCCTCCTCAGTGACTTGACGCTCACCTCATCAGTGTCCAAGTAAGTCTCGCCCAGCATGATCTTCCTCAGTCCAGTCAGTGGGGTCAGGGAATACTCGAACTGGTTGAGCTCCTCGTAATAAGAGTCCCTGTCCTTGCCCATGGCGGCAGCCACGACGCCCATGAGTGTCGTCCTAGGAGGGAAGTAGTAGGACAGTGAGGTGGAGTTTGAGAACACCTTCCTGAAGTGGGCCATGGCTCCCATGAGGCGAAAGGAGAGAGCCTTCATCACTGACTACCTTTTCCCGTCTTTTTCACTTCCTCGCAGAACTTGGTGAACTCCTCGGAGCACTTCACGTGTACCCTCACTACGTCATTGCCCTTTACCAAGTTGAGGAGCGGTGTGAGGTCTACCTCGAGGTCGGAGAAGTCCCTGACGCTCTCTCCCTTTTCCTTGACGGACACGAAACGCCTCAGGTCTCCCTTCATCGCCTCGGGAGAGGAATACTCAACTCTGAGGTAGAGAAGGGGCCTCTGCCCGATCTTGCTCCTTGTCACTGTCTCCGTCACCAGGGAATTCCACAAGTAATCGTCTAACTTCTTCAAGTCCTCCTCACTCGCGTTTGTCACCTCGGCCCTCTTCGCGCTAACAGCGCCGTGGAAGGCTATCATGGAGTAGTAAACCCTGTAGTCCTTCCCTATGTTACCGTACCCTGTGTCCCTACCCGAGAAGAGGGAAGTGATGGAACGGGAGTCCACCATGTCCACGCGGTGGAGTGAATAGCCCCAGGTAAACTGGACCGGGCCGGTGTAGGACGTGGACTCTCCCCTCCCCCCTTTCTGTCCCTTCACTGGGATGGTAGCCCCGAAGAGCCTCGCGTCTATACACTTCTTCAGCACGTCCTCGGGCTTCCCCAGTTTAGAGAGCCTCTCGGTGGCGTCAACGTTCCTCCCTTCAATCTTGGTCACCCACACGCTGTCTTCCCCTTCCTTGGATATCACGTAGTCCCTGAAGTACCTCTTGAGCCTGACGTCGCTGACCAAGTTCCTCTTCGTCTTGGGGTCCATCCTCGGGCGGTTCTCGTCGTCAGGGTCGCCATTGGGGTTGGTGAGCTTAGCCTCGTAAATGAAGAGTATCTCGGAGTTGTTCTTCAAGTCACTCATCTTGTTCACCTCCCTTCTCCTCGTCTTCCTTTATCTCTCCCTTCTTTATCATTTTCAGGGTCTGCCACGAGTATCCGGACAGGATCCAGAACACGTTCTCCTGTGGAGACGAGAGCGAGGACGTGTCCTCATTTATCATGGAAGTGGCCTCGCCCACCAGCGCCTCATTGTAGCTGAGGATGTTGTAGTCCCTGAGGGACTCAACTAGCCTTGACATGTAGGTCTTTACGTCTGAGAGGTCCATGCCCTCGAAGTCTATCCTGTCCAGGATTGCCTTCTTCTTGTCTCCCTTCTTGTATTGAGCTAACCCTACGCTCGCAGTTACCACGCCGAGGAGGAAGAGGCCGGTGTGTCCTTTAGAGAGCCCCAACCTCTTGGCGTAGTCGATGGGGTTTTCTACTGAGGTTGTGTCAACCATTTGACTTGAACCCATGATATTAAGTACTTGGAACATCTTTATAAATCCAGTAGCTAGCATGGTCCCCTTCTCGAGGGAGAGCTCCTTGGAGAAAAAGTTCTGACATGTGTTGGTCCTTATGCACTTCAGCTCTTGGAGGAAAGAGGAGTAAACGTAGTTCTCGTCTATGGGGTAACCCTCCATAAGGGACGACATCACGTCGAGGAAAGGAGTAGCCATGGCACCGCGGGAGGACTCCTTCACTGGTGAGATGGAGTAGAGGGCGACCACGTCAAGTTCCTTCCCTGTGAGGTCTTTGATGCCCAAACCTCTATCGACTCTCTTGGACGTCCTCTTGATCTCCAGTAGCCTGGGGACTGTCACGTCATACATCACCTTGGAGACTGCGAACTTCGACTGCTGTACTGCAGCCCATACTAGGGTGACGCTGTAGACCCAGTCACCGATCTCAGCCTCGTCCTTTATCTCCTCTTGAACTTTCTGGATGTCCATGAACGAGACTATCCATCCTCTCCCCTCCACCTTTATCCTGTCTAGCAGGGTGGTTGGGGCCTTGGGGGAGAGTGATGGAACAACGTAGACTGAGAGCTTCCCCACGTTAGCTCTCATGCTGTCCATTACGTACCTCTGCCCTATCTCCATGAGGTTCTTGCAATCGTTGCACACGACGTGAGTCCTCATCCTGGCGTCGGGAGAGTCCGTGACGCCCGACACGAAACCTTTCTTGTCTGTTATGTACATTTTAAGGAGAGTGCCACCTGGGTAGTCGGGGTTGTCCATGCTGGTGGGTCTCCCGCACAACTGGCACGGGACTTGGACCTTCTTTTTCCCTCCCCCCTCTCCCTCGTCTCCGTCATCTGACCCGCGGAGGTAGTCCTGGTACTCCTTGAGTTTAGCCAGCTCTATGCGCTTCCCGTCCTTGACTACCACGACACTGTAAAGGTCGGCGTCGAACATGTCCTTCCCTACCTTGTCCTTCCACTTCTCTGGGGAGTACCACTCGCTCACTTCTCTCAGTATATCCCCCACCACTGGTATCCCCTGAGCTGCCTTCAAGACCTGCTTATTCTCCCTCTGTACTTCTCCTTTTTCGTCGAAACCGAGTATGTACTTGAGTGTGGGAGTGGTGAGCCTATCCATTGGCTTGTTAGCCTTTGCGTTGCCTATGTAGTTCCACTCGTAAACAGTGCTGGGGGTCATCTCATAGTCCTCGAACCTGACTTCCTTCCTGTCACTGTCAAAGACCACGGCCCTGAAGGTGAAAGGGCCCTTCCCGCTCAACTTTATCTCCTGAATGGGGAGAGTGACCTCAGAATTCCTGAGTTCTCCAAGCCTCTTGAGAGATGAAAACATGTGAATTAAATAGGCAAGGCAGATTTATATTTATTTTGAAGTACTCTCGACCTCTTGTTTTCATGATGACGAACTTAAAAGAATTTTGATTCTTCTAATCAACGCTTATATAGAAAAAAGGTTGGGAAAATGAAGCATGAGTAACCCGAGTGTTGCCTTTGGATGCAGTGCCTGACAGTCCGCCTTCAATGGAGTAAAGAGGAGCTCGTCGGGAAGCCTCAACTGTTAGAGGGAGTAGAGAGGCGAGGGAGTGTGTGGAAATAAAGACAGGAAACATTTTACTTGCTCTCAGCGGGAGATCATGGAGACGACATATAGAGAGATGGTGGTCTTGTGCTGTTTCACTCCCTTATCGGGTCCGCTAGGAATCCCTCTTGGGACACTTCATCCAGGATTTGATTAGGAACTGCTGAGTTTAGCGTCTGAAGGGCTTAGTACAATATGAACGGGAGAAACGTCCAAATTGGCCTTGAGGGGTAATTCGGGTCTCCATTGCGAATTGTAATTATGGCAGAAATAGATCAGATAAAGGGAACTGTCAAGCGTGAACCCTCGTCAGTCCATACGAGATCTTTCAATTAAACTCATTGAGTTTCGATAAATAAGCTGAATTCCCAAAGTAGACATGAATCGCCTTGAGCGAGCCGAGTATTTATGTACCACATAATGTAATTATCTATATGCTTTTTTCCTCCTTATACCTTGGGTATAGTCTTTGCGCACGCAATAGGTGTTATAGATATCATATACGCAGGTATTATATAATGTAGAAGTGTAAATTAATATCTTCATAGTATGAGTACGATGGACGAACTAATCAAAGGAGTAATAAATCTAATTCTCCTTAAAACTAATTCTTCTCCCATCCTAGTTATTCCAGGGAGACCGTGCAGGGGCTGTTAGCTAACCCTCTTTCTGTCATGGGTCAGCCATATGGAAGAAGAGGAGAGAGCTGATCTATTCTTTCCATGCTTGAACTCCCCAGCTCCTATCGAGGAACCCTCTACAGCTGTGCGGTAGTCTTGGAGGGATAGGGGAGGAGGTCATGGTTAGAGCTAAACTCGCTTCTATTCACAAGGGGCGTGTAGGTCAAGGCCTCGTTAGACATCTGCGGTACAAGGTGTCCTTTCACCTGATCAGGAACGGGGAGTACTCTACGTCCCCTGAGAGGTGTCTCTCCAACTTGTAGAGCTCGGTCCTGATCACCCGGGAGTAGCTCATCTTCCTTTTCCCCACCTTCACCGTGGAGGAGAGCCTCTTGTCCACGGCGCTCAACACCTTCTTCAGGCCATCCTGCGTTAGCTTGAGCCCAGCGGTCATGTCCTCGAAGTCGTCCTCGGTCAACTCCCTCCTCTTAGTCATGGATATCATGAGCCTGTCCACTATCACTGGCCTGAACACCTCCGCTACGTCCAAGTTGAGGGAGAACCTCCTGAAGTTCGTGGAGTGGAGGAAACCCACCCTCGGGTCTAGGTGGGTCTGGTATACCTCGTCGAGGACTGCAGTGTATAGTAAGGTGTTCATGAGGCTCATGAGCGAGTTCCCCATGTTCTCAGGAGGCCTCCTGGTCCTCTTCTCCAGCCGGAAACCTTGAGGGAGGACTTTGTCCAAGCAGGAGAAGTAGAAGCTCCTCGCGTTCCCCTCTACCCCCATGGTGGAGTCCACGTCGTCCGTGAGCATGGAGATGTACTCCCTCAACTTGAGGGCATCGTCGGAGAGCCTGTTCTCCCTGAGAACCGTTGCCATGTTCTTGATCGCGCCCTCTACGAACTTCCTGGCGATGGCCCCCCTCCTCCTGGGGTCCATGTAAGCCTCGACCTGCTTCAGGACCATGAAGCCGGACGCGTTGAACAACCTCGGATAGAACGAGCCTAGGTAATGTTTGCCGAAGAAGTGGACTGGGACGTGGTTCTTGCTGAGGAACTGGAGCAACCTCTTGTTCATCCTCACTTCGCCGAAGACGTAAACTGACCCCACGGTAGTGATGGGGACGTACTTAGTGCCTTCCTTGGTCTCGAGGGCAAGCGTGTTACTCTTCCTCTTCAGCGTACCGTTAGCTACGATGAAGAGCCTTTTCATTAGCATTTAATGTAGCTTAATAATTTAAATCCTTTCTCTCTCACCTTTTTCCTCGTACTCTTCTTGTATCGCTAAATTTCTTCGTTAAGTGGAGGGTACTTTGCCCTTGAGCGTTAAGGCTTGTATTTTTCACACTATGTTCAAAAGCCTAGAGGGAAAAGGAATTGCGGGCTGTTCAATTCATGTAACGACACGCATGGGAACTTCGTTAGCTTAACAAATGGTTCGGAGCTGGGGAGCTCATACCCTTGGATCGAGGCTAAAAATCTCTTTACTTGACAACAATTCGAAAGATCCTCGTTAAGAGGTCAGTGCCCAAAAGTAGGACTTCCTTTAATTTGACGATTGAGAAATATGATAACTAAAGAACTTACATTTATGACGTTCAGGGTTTTAAGTAATTCGCAGAACAGCTCAAGAATGCCTCATGCACCGCTTCAGTTCTTATCACGACTTATGTGAAAAGTTATTTTAAATATCCTCTCTATTTAGTATTTAGTGTATTTTTAGATTCAATGTCAAAGGATCTGAAACGTTTTCAAATTACTGAAAAGAGTAGTCCTTTGTGGGTCTCTCCAGAATTATACAAAAGTTTTTGAGTGAATATGCTGGGTATTACTCATGGAAAAGAAAAAGAAGAGGAAGCACACCAAGACTGGAGCAAGTACGATGAGGACGTGGTGACGAGGTACTAGGTGACGTTTCCTTTTACGTCTTCGAACAGTGGTGGGAGTTGCTCCAGGAGATGACGGGTACGCGAGGGAGAGCTACAAAGCACCCAGAGTTCACTGACTTCCTGGCTTTCTTACACCTCTTCTTACAAGGCCATATAGGGGGTGTTGAGCGCCCTCGCCGAAATGAACGTGATCCCCACGAGTTTGGACTACTTCACCATATGGGGGAGGGTGAGGGACATAGACGTGGACTTCCCCGAGGCGAGCGACGAGCTCGAGGTGGTAGCTGACGGTACGGTGGTGGGCACTACGACGGGGGGACAGTAGGTGGTAGTAAGGGGAAGGAGAGGAGGGAGACTCCCACTTCCTCAAGGTCATGGTGGAGGAGGACGAGTTCAAGGTGGTGAGCGCTGAGGTCACGACCAACTAGGTGGAATCAGCAGTGAACACAGTGAAGGGACGAGGGGAGGGCAAGGAGGTGGACAAGTCCTACGGAGGTAAGGCGTACTACTCTGACAAGATTTATTTTTGCTGTATCTTTCTGCTGAAATATATTCAAGAGACACACAAAGCAAAAGAGTAGTGAGTTAATAACGTTTGAACTATTTCATAGATCACACCAGTCTGGACACAGAAGGAAAATCGCCCTATCTAAATGAGTTCTCTCTGATCATGTACACGTTTACCCCCAGCACAAGTCCTTATAAGCACACCTCCTGCAGAACTTGATCCTGACCCTGGGAGGGGGAGAGCCGGACTCTACTATCCTCCTAACCTCCTCCATGTCTTTTTTAACCTTCTCCTCGTCGAGGGTCACCCTGATCCTCTCGTCCTTTTTTGGGACGTAGACTTCTCCTTCGCACTCGAGTCCCACTTCCTTCAGTCTGTAGAGGTAATAGTTAGTTTGTGCCATTGCTGACTCCACATGTCTCGAGGATGACTTGATCTCAACTACAGTCCTGTCCTCCTTCCTAAACGCGTCTATCTTCATTCCATCTAGGGAGATCGGTAGTTCGTCTCCATATATCTGATGTATCGCTCTGCCCTTCTCTAACTTCGAATGTCCCTCGAATGGAGTGACGTGTCTAGCCATGTACCAGACTTCACGGGGGCAAACCTTTGAGTACCAGATCAAGGTACCCGTGATCACAACGTCCGGTCTCAGGTAAATCGACATAAAGAATAGTTGATTTCTGTGTTTAAAAATTTTCAGATAGTAGAAGGAAGTCAAAAATTCGGCAGTGAAAGGGAGAACGAAATATGTTTTTCAAAACATATTATTTTTCACGTAAAACTCCCTCGGCAGTGAAAGGGAAGTTGATGGTGCGACTTCACTGCCGAATTCAGAGTAACGTTTTTTAGGGAGTTTTTACATAGAATTAAGCAGGGTTTGTAGTGATCCTTAGAGGGTTTGAAACCAAACGATATGTTTACCGAGGCTGGTATCTATGTTAAAGATGTTTGTAGTGATCCTTAGAGGGTTTGAAACACAATGACAAGACAAAAGAGAGGATTGTCTCTCTCTCTTGTTTGTAGTGATCCTTAGAGGGTTTGAAACTCTTAGCCCGTCTGCTACATCTCCTAACACATCTCCTAGTTTGTAGTGATCCTTAGAGGGTTTGAAACAACAAGAGTACAAATATACAGTAATTGGAATGAGTGGGTTTGTAGTGATCCTTAGAGGGTTTGAAACTAGTAGTATGCCCCTGCTCCTACAGCTAAGCCGATTCCGTTTGTAGTGATCCTTAGAGGGTTTGAAACTATGTCATGCCTAGCGGTATCGGGACTTTAGACACCTGTTTGTAGTGATCCTTAGAGGGTTTGAAACCTGGTACACAGACATACAGAAGACGTTTTTCAAAATTGTTTGTAGTGATCCTTAGAGGGTTTGAAACAGTAACCCTAAACAGGTGGATAGAAAAGAGTATATAGGTTTGTAGTGATCCTTAGAGGGTTTGAAACTAATCAGGACTAAGCATGTAAGCTACTAGCCCTGCGAGTTTGTAGTGATCCTTAGAGGGTTTGAAACAACGGTCTCGGCTCTATGAATACCCCTTCTTTCTGTTTGTAGTGATCCTTAGAGGGTTTGAAACCCGAGCTAGTAACACCTCAAGATACAATGTTCTACTTAGTTTGTAGTGATCCTTAGAGGGTTTGAAACTAAAAGTAGGTGATAAGGATTCCTCATCGTTAAGACAAGTTTGTAGTGATCCTTAGAGGGTTTGAAACAGGACAGGGCGAATGACTTCCCTATGTCCTGATAAATGTTTGTAGTGATCCTTAGAGGGTTTGAAACCCCCACCGCTCGGCAATTCAGTAGCAAAGCTGATTAGTTTGTAGTGATCCTTAGAGGGTTTGAAACATGATGGAGTTGGTGATGTTAGTATCTACAGTTCCTGGTTTGTAGTGATCCTTAGAGGGTTTGAAACATTAATTCCATATCTTCCATTTCATCGAGTTTATCTTGTTTGTAGTGATCCTTAGAGGGTTTGAAACGTAGTACTAGTACCAGAAGAAGGATAAGCTGTTACGGGGTTTGTAGTGATCCTTAGAGGGTTTGAAACATTCGTGTCCGACTGCGGACACGAACCCTCCGGTTAAGTTTGTAGTGATCCTTAGAGGGTTTGAAACCTGTTCATCACAAGGTGAAAAGGTGAGTTCGAAAACTGGTTTGTAGTGATCCTTAGAGGGTTTGAAACATGATGGAGTTGGTGATGTTAGTATCTACAGTTCCTGGTTTGTAGTGATCCTTAGAGGGTTTGAAACATTAATTCCATATCTTCCATTTCATCGAGTTTATCTTGTTTGTAGTGATCCTTAGAGGGTTTGAAACGTAGTACTAGTACCAGAAGAAGGATAAGCTGTTACGGGGTTTGTAGTGATCCTTAGAGGGTTTGAAACATTCGTGTCCGACTGCGGACACGAACCCTCCGGTTAAGTTTGTAGTGATCCTTAGAGGGTTTGAAACCTGTTCATCACAAGGTGAAAAGGTGAGTTCGAAAACTGGTTTGTAGTGATCCTTAGAGGGTTTGAAACCTTTCACATAACAATCAGAACATAGAATGGTATGCTGTTTGTAGTGATCCTTAGAGGGTTTGAAACCAGGAGTCCCCTATCTTTGGCTTCGACTTCCTGCAGGGTTTGTAGTGATCCTTAGAGGGTTTGAAACTACAGGTGAGCATGAGCATGCACCTCCTCCTGTGATGAGTTTGTAGTGATCCTTAGAGGGTTTGAAACAAAGAGGGCAAAGTTCAACCGAAATATGAAGAATGGTTTGTAGTGATCCTTAGAGGGTTTGAAACTAATCAGGACTAAGCATGTAAGCTACTAGCCCTGCGAGTTTGTAGTGATCCTTAGAGGGTTTGAAACAACGGTCTCGGCTCTATGAATACCCCTTCTTTCTGTTTGTAGTGATCCTTAGAGGGTTTGAAACCCGAGCTAGTAACACCTCAAGATACAATGTTCTACTTAGTTTGTAGTGATCCTTAGAGGGTTTGAAACTAAAAGTAGGTGATAAGGATTCCTCATCGTTAAGACAAGTTTGTAGTGATCCTTAGAGGGTTTGAAACAGGACAGGGCGAATGACTTCCCTATGTCCTGATAAATGTTTGTAGTGATCCTTAGAGGGTTTGAAACATCATGAGGACGCCAGTGTTTCATGTACATTCATGGTTTGTAGTGATCCTTAGAGGGTTTGAAACTTTTATTGAGATGAGTGCACCTCAAAGTCCTAGTCGTTTGTAGTGATCCTTAGAGGGTTTGAAACCTTTGGGTAAACATAGAAAGTGATCTTCCTTGGTTAAGTTTGTAGTGATCCTTAGAGGGTTTGAAACTAGTCGTTCAATATGGAATACACACTAGACAAAACCGGTTTGTAGTGATCCTTAGAGGGTTTGAAACTATGAGCATACTATCCTCTCTAGGAAGTGCCCTTGTGTTTGTAGTGATCCTTAGAGGGTTTGAAACTATGTAGGCTGAGCTTTTTCATGAGTTTTCCTAAGAAGTTTGTAGTGATCCTTAGAGGGTTTGAAACACCAATACAGGATTCATCATTTGGGTAGTTTCAAAAGGTTTGTAGTGATCCTTAGAGGGTTTGAAACTAGCCCTATGTATGAAGAACATCTTCTTTCACAATCCAGTTTGTAGTGATCCTTAGAGGGTTTGAAACATATCAGGGTCTAAGAAAGTCATTTTTCCTCACCTGCGTTTGTAGTGATCCTTAGAGGGTTTGAAACCCGTGTAAAGCGGGATAAGGGTTATCATGATACATCGTTTGTAGTGATCCTTAGAGGGTTTGAAACTCGGACGGTGTGTTAAGTATAGGAGGTGTACTATCTGTTTGTAGTGATCCTTAGAGGGTTTGAAACTCATACGTGAAAGCCAAAGCCATGCCTTCGTTAGGAGTTTGTAGTGATCCTTAGAGGGTTTGAAACCTAAAATCCTGTCAGTCTATTCAGTCTACGAATGATGTTTGTAGTGATCCTTAGAGGGTTTGAAACTCCCTGAACACAAGTTCAACCCCGCCTTCACAAAGGAGTTTGTAGTGATCCTTAGAGGGTTTGAAACCTCAACTCAGACGCTCAGAAGTTTCCACTAGCCATAGGTTTGTAGTGATCCTTAGAGGGTTTGAAACCACTTCGTAAAAATGTGTAAAATTGAAAGAAGACTAACGTTTGTAGTGATCCTTAGAGGGTTTGAAACAATGTGACAACTCTCATTCTTTATCTCCTCCTAGCCCAACAGTTGTCTCATCTTGGTTTCCCTCTCCTGTTCGGGTAGCTTGGCATTTGAACTATATCTACTAATGACGTACTGATAATGTTGTGTTAATAGGTTAAAATATTTGATAATATTAGTTTTTATTAAATAAGGACTTTTATTTTTAAACTTGTTAAATGTAATGATTTGAAAATGAATAGGTAAACTGCTGAGACGGATTACTGTTATGATCTGTGTGCAGTTAGGCTCCCTTCCGCGGCTGTAAAAGTCCTCATGTCTCTAAGTAACCCAGGGAAGTCACGGATGTGAAAGGGTGAAAGTTCAGAAGATATAAAGTTTATCAGATTTATATCTTAATAAATGTATTATTACACTGTATTTATACTCAGTCAGGCCTTAAAAGACAAGGTCTACGTTTCAGATCTACACTACCAGAGACCTCAATGTTGGCTACAAAGACGCTCATATCCAAGGTAGATAATGGTCTAACATGTAACGTGATGTAGCGCGGTGAGCTTTGACGTCGAGACTGAACGTTTCTTGCCCTAACGCTTGATGAAGTATAAGTGATACCATTGGTTTTCCTTGACTTTACAAAGACGGGAAGTTACAGTGTAGATCAAGTCAATAATTAAAAGAGGGGAAAACCTGACATGTGAAATACAGCTTAGGCCTCTGGAAAGTAAGCACGTGGAAGCCAGAGCGACTGAGAGTTTTGACTTTTGATCTAAGAGTCGTCCCTTAGAAACTCCGCGAGAGCTAACGCTTTGAATGTACTGTTAACCTACTACGAGCTCACCTAAATTTTGGTCAATGACGTCACAATCATTGGATTAAAATTAAAACTTTCATGAGACACTGCTTCATGTGAGAAGGAGAAGAGACTTTGCGTGTGAAGACTTCTGATATAAGTGTATGAGCTCGAACCCAACAAACAGGAAGACCTCCGTAAGAAAACCCGGTCTTTGAAGGTCTAAAGATCGAGGAAGTTACATGTAATCCCGATCATGTGGAGAGCACATGCGACTTGAGTACACGAGGGACCAAGTGGCTTCGACCGCCTCGCAGATAATCTACTTGACATTAAATACACTTTATGAAAGTGATCCCTATCTTTTCTTTTAGCTCAGGCTCAAAATTGGACTCGTCTTTAAGGAATCTCTCATGTGAGAAGTTGAATTTTTCAGATATAATCTGAATTTAAATGCAAATCCCCTTGATAGAATTTCATTTCCAAGTTGTGTGAAGGTTTCCCGGATTTACTGTGAAACCACATCATAGATTTGATAACCATTCCGTTACCTCCTTCATGGAAGGTCTATCCCAGGGGTTTGGGCTCAACATCCTTTTCAACATAGGGTCCCTTAGAAGCCCTACCCCGCCATTCCCGACTTCCCAGGACGAGAGACACCTCTTAGCTTCATCCACCTCTCTCCTTGCTTCCTTCATCATACCCTTCGACGCAAGAGAGAAGGCCTTCCTCATGTGTTCCGTGTCGGGTCTGTCGACCCTCCTAGTGAGGGAGACGTAAATCGTCATACCCAAGGAGAAGACGTCCATCTTGGGGGAAGCCGTCTCTACAATCTGTTCGGGAGTTGCATACTCTAAGGTCAGCTGTCCGACGTCCTTTCCTATTCGCGTAGCGCTACCCAAGTCACCTAGCTTGACCTCAACCTTCTCCATTTCCTCTGCAGTCCTCACTGGTGAGAGCAGGAACACGTTATTCGGTTTCACGTCCAGATGTACGTAGCCTTGAGAGTGGACGTATTGTAAGGCGTTAGCCACTTGGGACGCCACACGTGTCACTGCGTCATTCCACTTGTTAGAGTAGAAGAGAGTATCGTTAAGGATCGCCCCCTCTAAAATTCCGCCCTCCATGTATTCCATGATCAGCCTAGGAGGGTCGCTGAGGTAAAGAGAGTCGTTACTCCTCATTATCTCGTCTATAACGTTGTCCACACTCACGGCGTAAATCTTTACCATACCCCTCCACTCGGATAAATCGATGAGGTTCGCGGCCTCCTTGGAGAGACCGGAGAAGTATGACGTGACAGATACCGTCCCCTGTCCTTCCCTCACCTTGAGTACCTTAATGGCGTATTTCTTCCCGTTGTACTTGCCCAAGAGGACGTATCCGTTACCCCCTTCGCCTATTACTGATTTGATAGAGTAGACTGAGATCTTCCCTCCGACCCATGAAGACGGCAGGGCTACATGAGGTCGAGTTGGTTGGGTAGTCTTCTCCCGGTAATTTACGCTAACCACGTCCCCGCTTTTCATCTTCCCTCATCCCTGATCGGGAACGCAGACTTTTCCGCCGAAGTGGACTTCGAAGGCTGTCCACACGAAGGAAGAGCCGTAAAGCGTTAGGTGATAGTCGGTTTCGTAACGGTTTCCGTTAACGTAGAGTACTGCCTTAGCTCCAGCGGGCAGTCCATACACGTAGATGTGGGCGTTAGGATGCAAACTCGGTTTCGTGGGGGAGGCTGACACACGGTACACAGAATTTGGCAGACAGTCCTCCTTGTCATCCCTGGCTAAGTAAGCCGATAACACCATGAAAGGGTCTATCAGGAACTCGTCCGCCTCTGACACCTGAGGGGTGGGTTTGCGAGACCTATGAGTAGGGCTACCACGTTGACGATTATTCCTAAAGCTATGGCTGAGCTTCCGTCGTTATCGTCGTCGGGCGAACTTTCACAGAAAGCCCACACCCCTAAACTGCCGATAGCCCACAGGATCACCACGAAACCCAGGTCACCGAGGGAGTAAATGTCGAGAAAAGGAGCGAAGAAAGCTAATACTATGAAGAGATAACTTCTCCTGTACTTCCCTTTCCTTGTGTGGGTGTAGAGGAAGCCTGTCAAAGCCAATGAGATGACTATTGGCTCCAATACCTCCCTCGTACCCAGGGAGTAGAAGAAGAGCAGTAAGAAAGGGGTCATCCCAACTGCAAAGAGATACTTGTCCACATGAAATTGTAATCATCTCTCATTTTTATGCATTTCCATTTTTCTTTTTTCTTTAGTCCTTTATTTCTATTATTTCTATAACGTCTGAGTAGGAGATCCAAGATGTGGAGAGAGGAAAAACGGTTTTCCCTCCCTTGTTCACGTCGCTCCTTGAGCGGGACTTGTTTAGGATTTATAGTGCTGTGGGTGAGACATTATTCCTACCTAGGTGTGAGGATACATGTGGGTCCGTGTCAGGCGTGGTTACGGTGTAACTGTCGCCTGATGGGGGAGACGTTGGTGACGGGGAAAATGGTTTTCCTTCTTTTGGTCTACGCTTTCGTGATAACGTTACCCTCTCTCATCTTTGTGGGTATAAGGACCTTTAGTCCGGGATATCCGAGCGAGATGAGAGATCGTAAACTGAGTAAAAAGACTTCATGGAGGAAAAATGATATGATTTTTTCGTCAGCTGCCAAATTATGTTCGTGTATCGGTCTGGCCTGAGGTTCTCGTCCACATCGATGAGCGACGAGAGAAATGGTCCTCTTCACTCTCTAAAACGTGACAAAGGAAGGAGATTGCCGGGTAAACCGAGGTGACATAACCTTAACGAGTGACATCCAGGAGACCTCCAGAACCTTGCCTCATCTCAAGCAATCTTAGGAAACTCCTCCATCGCGAATATCATTGAGAGAGCTGAGATGAGAAGAGAAAACCCTTTTTATCGCTCTCAGTTTCTCAACCTCTCTTCGTTGATACGTGGATTCCCACTTGATGTTCTATATCTCCGTGAAGGATGCGAGTCAACAGGTTTTAGAAAATGTCATAAGGTTTTTCCGTGTTCTATAAAAGTTAACGCGTTCTCTTTTCATCCAAGTCTCCTTTTATATATTCGACTTTCGTGTGTAAATAGTTTTAATTTACCTCACTTAGAGGACTAGATAAGTCCCTCTCAGCGGAGGTATACAACGGAGTAGAGAAAGAATAAAGGAAGGAATGGAACTCCCACCAGGGAGAGTTTGAGGAGAAAAGTGTTTTTCTCTCTTTCTATTTTTTAAAAAATAAATCTCTTAGACCATTGATGCAAACTTAGCCGCTATATTTGAGTTAATGTCATTTGTTGCTAGAAAAACTGTAACTCCGTTAGACCTGTCGAATATCATTTCCTCACCTGAACTGCTAAAGAAGAAGTTGTAGTAGGAATAGTAAACGTTCCCATTCTGTTTGATGTTGGAGAACCCGTTGAAGCTGAACCAAGTACTTATGCTCGAGAAGTTTGACGCTATAGCCTTGTAAAGAGGGGAACCTACGACTATCTTCTCTACTTCTTCGTGTACAGACCCTGAAGAACTGTTGAAGAGAACGAAGTACTGAGTAGACATATTTCCATTATAAATATAACTGTTTCCGTTAAATATGAAACTATCATTAAAGCTGGTTAGCGGAAGAGTTTTCGTGGTTCCGTTGAAATAGGAGATCGTCATAGAACTGGAGGAGAACGTTACCTGAAAACTATGAGAATTGTCTACAGTCCATGAACCACCGTACACTGAGGATAGGCTTGAGGTGGTGATGGGATACCCGGGAGCTGTGAGAATGGGAACTACAACAACTAAAACTACGACAATCGCCACCACAGCTATAACTGCACCGATTATAGCCTTCATGGGGAACTTGAAAGGCGGTTTGGGCGGATATTGACCTAGGGGGTATCCACTCTGAGGCTGTGGAGGTGGTGGAGGGATCTGGTAGTTGACGGGTTGAACTGACCTTAAGTCGTTTCCACACCTCATGCAGAAGGATGCGTCATCAGTGTTCTGATAACCGCATCTAGGACAGATCTTTACCATTTGATAAAAAAAGGAATCTCTAGATTTATAAATATTTCGCTTACGATACCAATTTTCCTTAATTTGATGATACAGATCAGCATAAAACATCCGGCTTCACGACGCGTTTCTCCCTCAAGATTCCACCTTACTATAGCATAATGAACGTAGACGGCGGAATTTCACAAGCCATGAGGGACGAACCGACCATCTATGTAGGACAAGAGAAACTTAGGACATTCAAATGAGTAAAAGGCACTAGGGTTGCAATGTGAGAGAGTTAGATCTCTTCCACACGTCGAACTTACATATATGAATCATGTCAATGTATTTAAATAAATTTGACAATAGTATCACAACGTCGTAACACACACTCGAAATTATAAATACGAGGCTGTCCTCTATACAAGGGAGATTGGGTCTCTTTCATCATAACCTGCGTGAGTCTTTGATGTGAGGAATAAAAACAACTCCAAGATCTGCGATAAGTCTCTGTCTCTATCCTCGTAAAGGTAAGGACATAGGAATCTCTCAGGCTCTTGCTACGCGTCGGTGTTCAGTCTCATAAAATTAACTGAAAAACAATTATCTTTTTATCTCAAGAAAAAGAGCTATTGATTTCTCTCGCCTTTCCCTTCTCCTTTATTGAGGTCTGACGTCGCATAGTTCTCCTTCTCTTCCTTCCTGCTCATGCTCTCGAACATGCTGTTGATCTCTTCCACGCTCATGCCCTTGGTCTCAGGTAAGAGGAACAGGAAAATCACCCAAGCTAAGAACGACAGCCCAGCGAAGGTGAACATCACTTCTCCTAGACCTACTGTGTGGTACCATGCGGGGAAGACCTCAATCAGCGCGAAGTTAGACATCCAGTTTATGAAAGCCAGAAGTGAAGCCATGGTTCCCCTAACATGAGTAGGGAAGTACTCGCCTTGGATGGTCCATCCTATCCCACCCACGCCGAGACCAAAGAATATCATGAATCCAATGAATGAAACTATGAGCCCAGCGACTTCCGCAGTCCCTTTGAGGAGCAAAGCCGATACTCCTCCGATCGCCATGAACAATGCCATGCCTAAGTAACCCACTTTTCCTAACCCCCTTCTACCTATGCTGTCCACGTACTTGATCGCTGCTAGAACTATCAAAGTCTGTGTGGCTGAGATGATGAGGGTAGCGAGTATACCGTCTGTTACGGAGCTCAACCCGCTGCCGCTACCGAACATAGGCGCGAATATCTTAGGACCGTAATAGAACGGGATGTTAATCCCGGTTATCTGCTGGAACATCATCCAGAGCCCTGCGACCACGAAAGCCCTCTTCACACCGGGGGAGAACTTGGGCCTGTTCTCCTCATTCCTCACCTCACGGGATATCCTCTCTACTTCGTCTTCACTAACGTTTATCCTAAGGTAAGACAGAGTTTGTCTTAACCTCTCAGTCTTGCCCTTCACCATGAGCCATCTTGGGGACTCAGGCATCCTAGTCCTGAAGACCAGTCCCACCACTGCGGGGATCGCAGCTAATCCCAAGATGATCCTCCAGTCGTAGTTGAATGCCAGGGACGGTGCCATGAAGAGGATGGCGAAGCCTATGATGTAGGAGACGGTCTGAGCGAAGGTTATCATCCATTCCTGCAACATCTCGAGAGATCCCCTCTTTCCCTTAGGGGCGTACTCAGCTATGTAAGCTGTAGCTATGGCTGAGTCTGCTCCTACTGCTAACCCGATGAAAGTCCTGGCAACTAGGAGGACATCGGCGTTCACAGTCAACGCTGACACTACGGCACCTATAGCGTAAATTAACGCGTCGACTATCAGTATTGATTTCCTGCCGTACCTATCGGTGAGGGGACCGGCCAGGATGGCACCTATTGCAGCTCCCAGTGAGGCTCCCGCCACTAAGTAGCCTAAGGCGAAGGCAGACAAGTGGTACGGGATTAGGTCGAGTGCAGTACCTATGTCTGCAGTATCATAACCGAAAAGGAAACCACCAATGGTAGCCAGGAGCGTTAAAGACCAGTAAACACGGTTCGCAACGTTCGAATCCATTTTCTTTAGAAGTTCTTCTTCACTCATGGGAAAAAATACGTCACTTATATTATATAAACCTCTCTACAAGACTTCATTTTATTTAAAAAGATCCAGATACAGCAACTGTACATTCAAAAAGTTTCATTTCATGAGTGAAATAAAAAGAAATATCCAAGGTTCAGTTTTCCAATCCCTCACCCCTTAAGGGAAACACGCTCTCTTCTCATACCTTTCAATTCTTTCACGAGATAAGATTATCGATAGGTCAGGATATATTTGGACATATTTCATGATGATAGGAAATACCTATAATGTTGAGGGGATCACTTGATGTCAATTAGAATACAATTACTCACTCCTGCACAGAAACATTTTAAAAAATAATGAGCTGAGTCCTTCATGTTTTATATAAACAGTTTTTATGTGAACTCACCCCGCCCTTACGGACGGGGCTTCCTGATTCACGGCTCCACCTTGCCAGTACCGATACCGGTAGAGGGTGGAACTCCACATCTAAGGGTCGCACCGACCCCGATCTACGTAAGATGTTCAGGGAGGCGTTGTAATCACGGTCAGTCACCCAACCGCATCGTGGACAGGAGAACACTCTGTCAAGGTTAGGTCTTCCCTCACGTAACCGCATTTGGCGCAGGTTTTGGACGTGTAGGGTGGGTCCACAAGGAGGAGTGCCTTACCGTGCTTCTCCATCTGGTACTTCAAGGTGTTCTTAAGCTCGTGGAAGGCGACGTCGTGGAGCCTCATCCTTCGTAGGGACTTGTCCACGAGCTCCTTGACTTGTATGTCCTCCATCACGAGGGCGTAGTTCCTTGCGAAGTGTTTACCTAACCTCATGTAGATGTGTCTTTCCTCAGGTTCCTGAGGTGTTCGTATGCCTCGGCTAACTTGACCTTCGCCTTGAACCAGTTCTTGGAGAGGAACTGCTTCCCGGACAGGATTCGGTGTAGGTGTCTCACCTTCCACAAGGCATTCTCGTAAGGCTTCACGTTGGGGAAGTACTCCCCATGGGACGTCATGATGAGGGTCTCGATGCCCACGTCCAGTGCCGTGATCTTGTTGACTTTAGGCAGCTTGGGGAACTCGTAATCTACCGCGAAGGAGATGTAGACCCTCTCGGAGGGGTCAACTTCACGATTACCCTCTTTACCTTATCGAGGGGGAGTCCCTGTGCACGAGGACCTTGAAGACTCCCACGTGGGAGAGGCTCAACTTCACCAACTCCTTGGGGTGGCCCTCGCTTCTTTACTATTCTTCCTGATTATCTTCACGCTCAGCACCTTCCATCCGCTCTGATAGACCAGGGAAGAGTACTTGTGGGGCTTCTCCTTGGGGAAACGCGCTAATCCATTGAAGAACCTCTCCCTAGCCTCGTAGAAGCGATCCGCAACGTTCTGAGCATGAGAGTGCATTTGTTGATACTCCCCGTCCTGCTTCCTCAGGTCTAAGGCGAGTTGCCTCAACTGGGTTTGGTTCAGACCTTTCCCATCTCTTTGATAGAAATAGGAGTCTGCCCAACGCAGGGTGTTTTACACCTCACACGCCACCCTCAACTGGGCCTTTAACGCCCTCAACGTTTGAGAATTTGTGTAAGCTCGAAACCTGAATCCTACGTCAGGCATTAGGAGATTTTTGAAGGGCCGATATTTAAATATGAGGGGGCCATCCATCCCCTCCCTGACGGAAGGGGACTTCCGCCCCCCTTTGAACCCCCTATGAAGATAAAAACTGCGAGTGTGAACGCGTTCAGTCCTACTTCTACTCCCTTGTTCTCCGCGGGTTTTCCACGGGGTCTATCAGGAACACATCGGTCGACTCCGTGAGCCAGACAAGAGGGTCGGATAGAGGACAAGGTCGACTCCGTGAGCTATTATGATACAAAACTCTCGAGTCCCTTGACTCTTCTGACCCTGAAGAGCTAAATATTAGATTGTTTTATCATTTTATTGTGTCGCCTTTCATTAAATTAGAACCACCACCTCTCGTTGAAGAGGATAACGAGATAGCACGTAGGATAAACGAGATCCTACAAGAGTTCCACACGGGTCTAGCTTACGGTGAGAAAGTTAGTGTAAACCTGAACTTACTGATTCAGGAATGTGACGAAGTCATGACGTTCGAAACAGAGAAGGCATATCCTCATTACGTGAAAGCCTTCGCGTTGGCTATGGAGGAAGCGTACACTGATGCATTGAGGGAATGCGACGAGGCCATCAACTTGGATCCGCAGAACGCCTACCCTCACTATGTGAAGGCGGTGATCTTTTACCTCATGGATTTTAAAAAATTCAAGAAAGAAGCTATTTCGGAGTGTAGGACGGCCGTGAACCTTGAACGCGAGAACGCGTTGTTCCACTTCACTCTAGCTGAAATGTACTCTCACGGTTCATCAAAGCGCGAAATCTTAAACGCCTTAACGGAGTACGTGAATGCCACGAACCTAGACCCGGGGAACCTTCATTACCACCTCAAGAGAGCTGAGTACCTTGAAAAACAAGGACTCATAGACAGGGCGATAGAGGAGTACAAGGTCATGATAAACTTGAACCCGAGAGACCTCAACTTTCAAAGCCGTTTGAGGCTCCTCATGATGAAGGAAAAGTCGGCGAGGAGGTTTGAGAGGAA
The DNA here is from genome assembly GCF_008326425.1 of Sulfuracidifex tepidarius. Taxonomy (NCBI): domain Archaea; kingdom Thermoproteati; phylum Thermoproteota; class Thermoprotei; order Sulfolobales; family Sulfolobaceae; genus Sulfuracidifex; species Sulfuracidifex tepidarius. The sequence goes on along the minus strand of NZ_AP018929.1, from coordinate 505,704 downwards.
TGAGAGGGTATTGATCACGTTCTTTTTATTTCTAGTGGTCTTTCTATTAATATTCTTTCCGCTTGTAACTCCCATGATTACGTGGCTCTATTCCTTTAGTTCCCATTACGAATTAGAGATACCCCTCCTTTTAATCTACGCGATACTATGGGCACTGTTGTGGAAGTCCGCAAGGAGTTTCAACAAACTTGTAATAAAGGAGAGACTGCGTGAGATAGACGAGGAGAGCAACTCTTGACTTTATCTTTATAACCTCTAAGCCGTGGAAGAGGTCATCGCGTTTTTCTTGTTATGGCGTAAAGGAAAGTCAAGGCATCGTCTTCGACACAAGGTCCTTAGGGAAGCGGTACAGGAGAACCTGGACGACGATTACCACGGGGATGACCAGCAAAGTCAGAGATAACGTGATGTTACCCCCGCGGTCGTCGCGGTATTGTAGCTTTTAGCTGTAGGGTTAGTGGGCGTTGAACTCGTCACAGTTTGTCCAGTGGAAGACGTGGCACTTGAAGTCACATTGTTAGGTAAACTAGGAGGCATAGCCTCTTTATGAGGGGCTCAGGAATAAACTCACTGGAGAACCGTTACTACGAAAGTCTTGTTTACATCACCAGAAGGATACTTGAAGACGATGGTGAATTTTTCGCCTACCAGAGAGGAAACGTTAAAACTCACTATTCCGTCCCTTGGCACTGCGACGTCAGTCACAAGGCCTCCGCTGGAGTTTGTGTAAACCTCGACCGGTACCGTGATCACGGAAGAAGAGTCGCGTACATCCTCTAAATGGAGGAGTTATGCACCGTGAAAGATGTCGAGTTTACGACAACATTGGTCACTTCCTCAGTTATAGTTGCTCCAGCAATATTATTAAAGACAATAAGATAAATCCGTATTCTATTACTTTCATAAATATAAGAATTTCCATTAAAACTTAAGCTATCATTGAAGGGTGTTAGAGGAATGACATTCGAGGCGCCGTTGAAATAGGAGAACGTAATAGAATTAGAAGACACTGATGTAAAACTATGAGGGTTCACAGTCCATGAACCACCGTAAACTGATGACAGGCTAGATGCCGTAATGTGGTAGGAGGGGCAGTGAAAATAGGAACCACAACGACTAACACCACAATTATTGCGATCCAGCTACAACAGACCCTATTATCACCTTCATATGTAGCTTGAAGGGTTTCTTAAGAGGATGGTCTTTGATAGGGATATCCTTGAGGAGGTTGAGGTTGTGATGGAGGTGGAGGGGTCTGGTTGTTCACGGGTTGAAATGACCATAAGTAGTTTCCGCTCCTCACGCAGAAAGACGTATCATCAGAGTTCTGGTCGCATCTAGGACAAATCTTTACTATTTGATAAAAAAGGAATCTCTAGATTTATAAATATTTTTCTTGCAATTTTAGTATTTCCTAGAAAAGCATCTTGGATTAGTCTGAACCAGACTAACTATTTGATTTCAAATTTAGCATTTTTCTAATGTGGGTTACATAACGTTCAATCTTTAGCCTTGTATTGTAAAGTATGAAAAGTAACTGGCTGTAGAACTGAGCTCTTGAAGTGTGAAAAAAGTTTTGAAACTTTCAGGTTCTATTAGATTCGAAAAGTTAGCCGGGAAAAGAGGAAGGAAAAAACTAATATCTTGGTGGTGGTGGAGGGGAATAGTATCCAGAAGGTCTTCCAGCTTGTTTTGAAATGGTTACGATGTTATTAACCATCAACAGTACTGACGATAATAGCACGAATATACCTGCAATTAGGTCTAAAACTCCTGCAGTATATGACATATATAGTGAAGCGGAAATGATTCCGGGCAAACCAGTTGTAGAGGGAATCCCTGCAGATATTATAGTAGAACCCAATATTATCTGACCTATACTAAAAATTAATAATATTACATCTAGCATTATAGAAAATATCGTCTTCCCCATGGGGAACTTGCTCATGAATACATCTATCATCAAAGCAATAGGTAGAATTATTCCAGACACTATAGCTAAGCTGGAGATGAAGAAAATAGCTGAGGGCTGTATGACGTACACAGAGCTCGTGCTGGAGACATAGGAGTTAGTTAATCCTCCTACACCCGCATATGCAAGGATAACGCCCACTAGCATGAAAGAATAGGCCAATATCTTATTTATTGGAGAGAAAGACCTCCCTAATATCAGGGTGATCAGAATGAAAACGCTGCCCAGAACTAACTCCACTCCATTGGAGTTAGTTTGAAATAGCCCATCACTCTCTGACTGTAATAGAAACATCCCGACTCCGAAAAGAATGAAGTAAAGAAACACCAGCAAACCCGTTATGAACGTCAAGGAAGGTGTTATTGACCTCTTTATTCCAATTAGAAACACGAATATTCCTAAGACGAGATACATGGCGAATGTGCCTATCATGACACCGTAGAAGCCAGCTAAATTGCCCGTACCCCCGCTGATCGTAAAGGGATACGCTAAGAGGAGGACAAATGTGATAGCGAAAATGATGAACGCTAAGCCGGTCAATATACCTCCGACCAAGCTGAAATAGCGTTTGTTGTAATCATTTAATTTAGTCATATTGAAAGAAGTTGCAGGATATTGGGGTGGATAAGATGGAGGCATTCCTCCCATAGGAGCGGGTGGAGATGCGGGTAAGGTCAGGTTGGGTAGAGGTGCTCCACATTTGCTACAAAACTGTGCTTCATCTGGATTTGGAGTACCACATTTTGGACAAAACTTAGTCATGTTTTATGATGTAAAATTTTAAGATTTAAACTTTTCTATAGAACCGGCTACTATTGACGGTAATACTAAATGAAAAATAATAGGGAGGAAATAATTCATAAAATACTTTTGCAATCCGTAGAGAAAGATGGTCCGAATAACATCTACCGTGTTAGATAAGTAAATGAAGATATATTTATATCTAGTGTAAATTAATTAATTTAATCATTATGAATGAGTTCTGTTTTCCCCAGAAACAACAGGCTTTCCTTTAATGTACTTGAGATATCACGATTTAAAGGAGTTAATGTTTCTCAATTAACCTATGAGGTGCTCGGTGCGGATAAGCTTTTAGCTCATCATATGTTGCTCTAGGTAACGCATGAGGTATCATTATATTGAAGGGAGGCTTATTTAATCTTGTATTATAAATTATTAAAAGTAACTAAATTTAGAGTTAAGATCTTAAAATATAAAATCTTTGAATATTTTATATTTATCCTTTCTAAATCAACTGTTTCGATCAGAGTTCTCTAACACTTTCTATAAGTTATGATTAAAATAATAAAGTTTATATCAAAAAGTCTACATGAGGTTCTGATACGAGTCCTTGATATTTAATTCCGTTAATGTGAAGGTCTGGGCTTAACGTAGACTCCTATTTCGTGAACTTGACATTAACTACATATCAAGGGGCTGGGTTCTCAGTGTTCACCTTTTCTGGAATTTCGCTCGTGATGGAGCCTTTCATCATGTTGCTTGGCGTTGCAGTTGACGTGGTCCTGACCCTTTCCCTCATCCTCTCGTACTACGTCATCTCACTGATTTACGTGTCTGCTAATCTCTACAGTTTTCCGGTACCCAAGTCATTCAGGCTTTCCGCGACGTCTACTGCGGGAGGTTTCCTTACAGCGTCTGTGCCTTCTTTAGGTACAGTGGCAGGGATATGTTGCTTGACCCCCACTACGATGAACTCCCTGCTTTATTTAGCGTCAGGAGCATTACCACTAACCAAAGGAGTAGCGTGGAAGTACGGCACCTTCGTGCTTGGTGCGTGGACTGGAGGTATAATACAAGCCATCATGTTAGGTTCCACCGTGTTTACTGGACTCCTCATCTTGGGGGTATCAGCTTACTACGTGATGAAGATATCTAGGAGGCTAGCAGAGAGATATGAGGTGATGGTGAGTGGTTGAGGCTAGACAGAGTTCGTATTGGGACGTGATGTTCAGGGTCATAGCAGGATCGATCTGGTTAGTTGCGGGAGTGGTGGACAAACTACTTAACCCTGGATTCTTGAACCCTGCATCGACTAAGTACATTGGGTTCACCATCCAGTACTTCGCACAAGGCTCACCAATAAAGGACTTCCTTTATGCTGTAGCGTTTCCTAACCCAGTGCTAACTGGGGAGCTTGTGATGATAGGAGAGATTTCCTTCGGAGTGCTTCTTATGGCAGGGATGCTCACCAAGCTTGCTTCTACGTGTGCCTTCTATACGAACCTAATATATTTCCTATCAGCTGCATGGACTGGAGCCACAGAATACGGGATAAATCTGCTTCTCTTGGGGATAGACTTGTATTTCTTGGTGAACGGTGCAAGGAAGTTCTCGGTAGATTCCCTAGCTCCTGGTTCCCCGTTGTGGTCGACTAAGATATGGTTTACCGTAGGTTCTGTGATATACCTTTCGGTGGTGGTTTTTCTATACGCGAATGGCATATGAGACATGTTTTCAACGGGAGAACAAGATTCCTTAAATAGCCAGCGTGGAGGTCGCTTCAACAGTACTATACAACAATGATTGTCTTAGAATTACTTTATTATCTTTTTATTAAATTAGGTGATCATTAAAGACATCAGTTATTCTTTTAATTTATAAAATTTCACTATAAAGAAATAAGAGATTATAAATACAATTAGAGGTTACTATAGCTTTCTGTTAATGATTTTGGAGAAAAACATCTAAAAATAAAATGGATATAACTTAAACAGTTTATCTTTTCTAGGAAAATTAGAACGTGTAGTATGAAAACTTTCTAGATTCAATACCGCAAAAAAAATCTAACAAATCCAACCTTTTGAATGACCTAAAAATGTATCAGAAAGGGAGGTATAAAACAAATAAAAAAGTATTTTTACAAGAACATCGGTTAAGAAGTCTGAAAGTTTTTTATTCAGGTGAGGTAAATGAAGACGAGTGAAAGGATGTCCTCTAAGTGGAAGAGACTAACAAGGTACGTAATCCTAGCCATGACTGTGGCTTCATCTTTCCTAGCTGTGATATACTTTCTCTTTACGCCCATCCTGGTTGGTTTCTACCACACCGACAACGGGGAAGTTGAGTATTTCCTCAACAGGGTGGGAGACCCTTCCTTCCTGGTGAAGACTTACGTGTCAGGTAACCAGGAGCCAACCATCATTTCCGTTTTCGTGAACCTACCAAACAAGGTTGTGCAACTGGAGACCCAGAGAACAGACGAGCTCTCAATCCCCTTCAGCGAGGTATCACCATACATTACTCCTTGGAAGGGTAAGGACGTGAATACTTCTCTCCTGGTAATAGCATCATACGTTAAGTCAGGGCACGTGTACTACTCCGCTGAGGAGGTAGAATATAACCCGCAGTGGGTACTCCGAGACTACCCCATGGAGGTAGTGAGCACTATCAATGTGATCCCAAGAGAGGTGAATGTGAACTACGCTTACCTCCACTCATTAGAGGAGGAGCTGGACGAGAAGGTAGACGCGACCCCCCACGTCTACTGTCCTGGGTGCGGCGGAGGTTCAGGGAAACTGGACAAATACGTGATTAACGTTACCTCTTTCAACGGGAGTGCTCCTTGTTACTCTTACGGTTATGCGCCAATCTATGAATATAAACCCGAATACAAAGGTATCGTAATCCACAACGTTGAGGTACCCATGGACTGGTTGAGCCTTTCCAATAACGTGGTAAATCACGACGATTACGAGACGATTGACTTAAGCTCGATATTACAAGGTGACGTTGAATGGGAGGCTGTGAGCAACTCCTCGAGCTACGGCGGTCCAAACATAGGCACCTCATACTCCGCAAACGTTAACTGGGACGGATACATCACAAGGTACTCTTCCTCCCTAGATAAGCTCTTTTGCCCCACCATGTACAGTTACTACAACGCGACTGTTGCAGTGGTTCAATACTGCATCTTTACTGTGTCGGCTCCGGCCTCAAGGACACATCAAGCGGGATTTCCCATCATTGAAGACGAAGGTAACGTCACTGTTACTGAGGTGTTGTATGCAAACCCATCACAGCAGGACGTAGGGAGTGCTGTAGAGGAGACCACTTCTTACACATGCGTGGAGTATCACGCGCCTAACGGTACAGAAACTTCTCTCATCTCAGGGAACGGTACACCTACGATGCTGTACCAAATCGAGGGAATTTATCGTGTTCCTATCCCTGGAATACGTAACGGACCCGCTTTCTCCCCTTACGCCGAGGTGAAATGGAGCGACAGCAACATAAACTATTACAGTTGCTATAACGGTAACGACATAGCAGTTTCAGGAAATTCATGGGAAGCCCATTTAACTGACGTTTACGTCCACGTCAGCAACCCCGATGAGGTTCCAACTGACATCTTGGGAATAGCGGTCAGTGTAGCTTTATCGCTTTCTACCGAAGGTCTAGGAGGACTTGCGGTTAACTTGATTGCTACGGCGGTTCTTGACTATCTCTCAATACATCTCCCCGCAAGCGTACAGACCTATTCAGAAACCGACGTAATGACTATGAGAGTTAACGGCAGCGGAACTGTTTACCTCAGCTATGAGAATTATTCCGCCTATTTACCAGAACCTAACTTCGGCTTCCTCATGAATTACACCAACTTCTACGGTGAATGACCGTGAGTATACGTCTTTTCTCCCTTCTTTATATCACTTTCTTCCTAGTAAAGTATTTCTACCTAGATGTATCTTCGTTCCTTACAACTACGTCCCTATACACCCCCTCATTTTTCCTCTACACATACTACAACTTCACCTTTTCAAGTTTGGTATTCACAGCGATTTTGGTTGCTATTCTAATTTCTCTCAGGAGGTTTGAGGTCACTTTCATGGCCCTAGCTTACGTGATATTCCAAGTACTATTTCTCCTTTATCCAAACGTTATCTTCCTCTTGGCATCATATCTCTCCGTGACTGCGATTTACTTAATACTAGCTTCTATATCCACAGGGCTGTCAAGATATACGTGGGCTATCAGTTCCTTGGCCTTTCCTTTATCTTTTCTCAATGGCTATTTTCAGTTGTTATTGATACCAAGTGTCATTGGAGCGTTCTTTAGCTATAGGACTTCCACATGATTCCATCTCTTTATTTTTTTAAAAAAATGTCAAATTCAACTCTATTTCGACTATTGATCCAATTAGTATTGTATTATCGATTACTGATAACATGTTAGAACAGTAGTTGGTAACGTACACGTAACCGTTAACCGGATTATAGGCCATGCCTAACGGACACGATAACCATCCGATATCTGCTATCCTAGTAGAGCAGTTGATAAGGCCAATATAAAATCCATTACCAGCGTAGACATAACCGTTAGATGGATTGTAGAAAACCGATATATGACGCCCACCCATATATATCTTTGCCGTTATAACTGTATTGCAAACCCTGAAAACGCATGCACAGTAAGAACCAACGTATATAGAACCGTCAGAAGGATCATACGTGAAGGAAGCCGGCAAATAGGCGCAGGTTATGTTCCATATCACTTTCGTACAATTTATTACTGATATGACATTACAACCAGAGTTCGCAACGTATATATAGCCGTCAGGCGGCTCATAAACTATTGCCACTGGAGCATGCCTTACGGTTATATTAGCTATGACGCTTGTGCAGTTTATTACGGATACAGTATTAGAACCAACGTTAGCAACGTATATATAGTTATTTTTCGGATCGTACGCTATTGCATCGGGGTGATAACCTACAGTTATTTTATAAATGATGTGAGTGTGGTTAATTACCAGTACACAATCATAGGAGTAGTCCGCTACATACACGTAGTTGTTTACCGGATCGTGTACTATTGCATCGGGTCTATTTACTATATATGTCGTTGAAATGTCTTCAGTTCTATTAATTACTGTTACACTGTTCGAATAAAAATTAGCGACATAAACATAAGTCATTGGACGGATTGTACAATATTTGTTGAGGGAATGTCCCAACGTTCAGTTTAGCTACAACTGATGTATCTTGAATTACTGAGACGCTGTTCGTGCATTCACTAACAGCATATATGTAATTATTTATAGGGTCATAAGTAATACCAATGGGCCTGTAACCTACCGTAACACTTGCTATTAAAGAACTGCTTGCTATTACTGATATGTAATATGAACCGGGGTTTGTTCCGTATAGGAAACCGTTTGATGGGTCATAGACTACGCAACCTAAATAATATGGTAGGATGATGTTTTCAATTATATTTGTACCATTTATAATATAAGCATATCCATTAGGACCGGGAGCTTCTCTGTAGCCAAAAGCATAAATATATTTGTTTGCAGGATCGTAAATCACGGGACCACTATCGCATTCTGCAGTTATATTTGCAATAAGTCTTGTGCCGTTTATCACGGATATCGAATTGGAAAGATGACTTACAACGTAAACGTATCCGTTAGAGGGATCGTAAACTCCTAAGTTACCGGCTATAAATTCGTCTGCATATTGGTTAGTACTAGCATTTAACTTTGCGGGGGTTAAGGGGGCGAAAGTCCCCTTCCGTCAGGGAGGGGATGGATAGCCCCCTTATAGAAACGGTTTTATATTTGTATGTCAAAATTTCCTTAGACCTTGGCTGTAAGAGCTGGGTCAGTACCCTCGGGACTGGGGGAACTTACGCTTGTGGAGAGGAACCCTCCGTAACCCCTCTTCCACACGGTGCATCACAGAACGGTTCCGTTCGATGGAACCTCCGCTGTGGGTGAAGGGGGATCGAGGTTCCTCTGAGAAGCAGGAAATCTCCATCGTGAGGTGGGGATGCCCCGTCCGTAAGGGCGGGGTGAGTTCACTAATATGTCAACAGAATCGCAAGTTAAAATATAAATATATCCAGTAGAAACGTAAATAAAATGACTTGGAAAATTGGGCTCCTTTCCACTAGTGTTACCATACAATAGTGAGTTATTCCATAGGTCGAGAGTGTATTTTACGTAGCCTATGTTTTGAGAGGGTTGCCCACTTATTCCGTTACTGGTTCCTATAAGAACTTGAATAAAAGAATTTATAGAAATTAAAGAAATTAAAATCAATATAACTGAAATTATATTTTTAATATTTATCATTTAAAACATCTCCATTTGTCACTCCTTATTAGCGTGTGTCCAACAATTTAAATTATTTGAAACTTATTTATAGATCAACATCAAATCCGATGTTATTTAATAACTCTTGATTTAATAAAAATACTATTACCAAGATTTTTTAACAAAAAATCCCACGTTAGGTTAGGAAAGTTTTATTCACTTATTTTAGTAAATACTAATTTAACAAAATAGTTGGACACACTCCCTTATTACACCATAATTTAAAAACTTTACTATTAACTTCTTTACAAAAATCTAATATTAATATCTTTACTAATTTTAGAAAATTTATACAATACTTAATAAAATGTCTTTCTATTCTTCGTACGTTAACCTTGGGACTATCTTTCATGTTCAGAGAAATTAAGAACCGCGTGTTATCAACTCCTAGGATAAGCAGGATAGGAGACACGACATAAGGTATCATGATATAAGGAGAGTTGAATGGAAAAAGAACGGAGTACACCAAGTATATGGGCAAGGAATACTTTAGTCCTAAGGATCTGAACGCGTGATATGAGAGGATTCCTGAAAGGTAGACCATGACGAATACGAACACGTAGTAAGGCTTATCCAGTAGGAAACATAACGCGAAGTCGTTAACTCTGGGGTAATAGAACGATCCAGGGATCCACATTGAGAAAGGATTATACTTGAAGAGGAAAGATTCTGAGTCAGCCCAGTAAACTCCGTCTGGAATACCGTAAGTAGCGAACATGAGGGCCGGTACCAGTGGCAACAAATAAGGCGACCACTTGGGCAACCTAACGTTCTCGGAAGCTACGCCTATCACCCCAGTCAATAAGTCGAAGTAAGATACATCCATGACCCCGGAGAGGTTCATCAACGCCTCAGCTACCAACAGCGAGATACCAGAGACTATGAATCCCCTGACTTCTAAATTGAAGTATCTCATGGTAATCAGAAGGGCTATGAGAGTGATTAGCTGGAAAGCCGGGGGAACCTTCAAGATAACTAAGGATACCCCTAGGGTCAACCAGAGGGAATATGAAACTTCCATGACGAGGGAAATTGAGGTAGCAAGCGAGATAACGACGAACTGTATTGACGTCATTGAGTGAAATTCCAGAAAGCCCAAGGAGGAGAGGACTACAGCTGCGGAAACCCACTTCTTCCTGGCCATACCTATCAACGAGATCAATAACATGGTTACAGGGAACTCCTCTGCAACCTTATAGGAAGCTATAAGAGAAAGGATCACCACGATGAGAACTGCTATGTCGGAGTTGTCCTTACTTAACTCCATTGGACTATTTAGTACGGTCTGTTAATAAGTTTCACTAAGTTTCAACATAAGGTTATCAGCTTTTTGGCAATAACAAAAAGGAGGAAAGGCCTCTTCCCTCGGTGTCTTGGACCTTATAAACTCTAGGGTTCGAGTTTAAACAACAGATAACATGTAGCATATTCTAATGACGATATAGCATATCGTAAGAGGGACTGAGTTTAAACTACTATCGGATTTCAGTTTTTTAAGAAAAGTACATCTTGTTTAAATTCCGATGGTCGGTCTTAGAAAAACTTTGAACCGTTGGGAGCTAACTTACCTTTCGCTTGGAGGGATAATAGGGTCAGGGTGGCTCTTCGCACCACTCGCTGCTGCAGCATACGCTGGCCCTGCGTCGGTAGTAGCGTGGATACTGGGAGGTGTAATGATGATGGTGATAGCGCTCTCCTATGCCGAGATTTCCTCTTCAATGCCCATGTCTGGAGGTATAGTGAGGTATCCCCACGTCACTCACGGAAAGATCGTGGGCTTTGTTATGTCTTGGATTTACTTGATTTCTGCCATATCAACAGTAGCGATAGAGGCGGTAGCTACGACCACATACCTCTCCCATTACTTTCCGTCACTTTACAGTGGAGGGCTCACCCCCTTAGGTATAGTCTTGACCTATGTATTGCTAGCAATTTTCTTCCTGGTGAATTATGCCGGTGTGAAGTTCCTAGGTAGAGTAAGCCATGGTCTAGGGTGGTGGAAGTTGCTAATACCCACGCTGACCTCGGTTCTCCTGTTGTTCGAATTTAACCAAGGCAACTTCTCCACGTTCATCCCTAAGGAGGTAGCAGGTCCCCAAGGATTAAACGCGATCCTCTTTGCTATACCATCCTCAGGGATAATCTTCTCTTATCTAGGTTTCAGACAAGCCATAGAGTACGGAGGCGAGGGGAGGAACCCTCAGAGGGACATACCGTTCGCGCTTATCTCTTCCCTCATGGTGTCTATGGGGATTTTCTCCCTTCTCCAGTTAGCCTTCATAGGGGCACTGAACTGGAACGTTGCCGGTCTGCCCGTAGGAGATTGGGGAGGATTGCTTAGTTCGCCCATGAGCGATTCACCCATCATTTCAGCGTTCTATGAGGGATCTATCTTGACTTACATATGGGTCTCCTTGCTAACCTTCGACGCGATTTTCTCCCCCGCTGGGACAGGAATCATTTATACTGGCACTACCACAAGAACGTTCTATGCGTCATCACTTAATGGATACATCCCCGAAAATTTCTCACGGGTAAACAGCAAGGGGATCCCAACTTTGGCCCTGATAGCTACAGTTATCTCGTCAGCTATCTTCCTCCTTCCTATACCTTCTTGGTACTCCATAGTTGACGTGTCTACATCTGCCACAGTCCTCACTTATGTTATGGGTGGAATAGACCTACAAGTGTTCAGGGAGAAATTACCAGAGATGAGAAGACCTTTTTCCCTCAAGCCGTGGAAACTGATTGCTCCTCTTTCTACTGTGATGGCGGGACTCTTGATATATTGGTCAGGGTTCTCCATTCTGTTTTATATAGGTGTTGCCATGTTCTCAGGTATGATAGCTTTCTCCCTTTTTCCAAGGTCAATCTGGTTAGCTTCCATACCCTTGACTGGGACTCTGCTTGGTGCTTACTACTTGACCGTCACAGGGTATCAGATGCTCTACTTTGGAGTTTACCTCCTGTTCCTGGTGGCCATTGCTTTGACCTCAGTGAGGTTTTCAAAGTTCGAGAAAGAGGAGAAGAGGGCTAGCTACTGGCTTATCTTCATGATGGTAACTATCCTGTTAATGTCGTACTTTGGGCCTTTTGGGGTTTTACAAGTGATGGTCTTTCCTTATGACGTGATCCTAGTTTCGCTGGTCATGTTAGCAGTTCATTTCGTCGCAACAAGGTCGTCTCTGAGGGATGTTCATGTATTCAGAGGAGAGTTAGAACAAGGCACGCAAGAGATGACATAACTAATTGAGGGAATTTAACTTTACGGGGGTTAAGGGGTAGGAGACCCCTCCTGAGGTGAGGGAGCCCTTATATAAATGTTTTTATAAAAAAGTGAATAATTCTTAGATCTCAGTTGAAAGGCTAAGGTCGTACTTTGGACTAGAGAGCTAGCTTCTGGATAGCAAACTCTCTGTAACTCTCTTGTGTTGGCATCACGAAACGATACCGTTCCTAGAGCCTCCGCTACCGGTGAAGGGGGAAGTTGTCTGAGAAGGAGGAGATCTCCATCGCGTAGTAGAGACCAGCAATGACGGGCCAGTTCACTTTCACTGACGCGTGTATCTTTTTACTTTTAATTTTTTCACATGAAACGTAAGGCAATATCGGGAATACTCGGCGGGCTAATCATGATAATTATACTGGTAGGTAGCCTCAGCTTACTTATGTTTATTGAGAGAGAAGAATCTAGCCTTTACTTAAGTCAGCGTAGTTCCATCTCCAACTCCCTTGAATTCAGCCCTATAGAGGAGATCTACTCGTCCCAAGGACAACCAGAGCTGGTCTCGTCATCAGGGAAGACTCTTACAATAAACTACGTAATTTTCCCTAATGGCAACGTGAAAAGGGAGGACTTGACTATCGCGTCCACACCAGTTCCAGTGTCATCGTTAGCACAAGGTTACAATGGATGGTTCATAGTTGTTACCAATAATGGGGAGGAGTACAACGTAAGTAGCTGTTCCCTAAACTTGGATCCCAGCCATCTCCAGAACACTGAGGTGGGGATAACCCATGCTATAAGTCTGAAGATGCCATACGTGATTGAAGAAGCATCGTCTCTTGCCTTTCACGATACCTCTGGGGTTCAGTTAGTATCGCAGGTCATAAACGGCACCTATTACCAAGGTTTCTCTAACGTTACCATGATTTATACTTTCCCCGAAAACATCACTTTTTGTGTTGCCATGTATTTCTTTAAAGACGGGGAACCAGCGCCATCGCCCTTCGGTATTCTTCTTTACACTTCAGGAGGCTACGGAACTAATGTATATCATTACTATTATGAGTATTTCTATGCTCAGAACGAAAACGACGGGGTACAGCTATTCTGGAACAGTTCTTATCCGGTAGAGAACTCCGATTATAATCACCTAAATGGATCGGATTATTACGATTACGAGTTCAATAACATGTATAGATATACGCAAATTCGTGACGCTATAACTAACGGTTACCTATCAGTAGTCTTGTATAAAATTTCGCTTCAAGACCTAGGTGGCACTTGGTACATTTCAATAGGCTCTGCTGGTCCCGGTATCACTTATAATGAGAGTGAACCTTTCCAGACGTCAACGTATTACCCTGTTGGTACTGAGGTGCCAATTACCTCCTCTACGGTATACGAAGTTTACTTGTTAGCCCCCTCTAACGCGATGATAGTTACTAATTAGTAATAACAAATTATTTTTTTAATAAATTTTCTTCTATATAATCTATTTTTTAACTCTTCTTCGGCAAAATGCGTTTGAGGATCTAGTCATTCATGTTTCATTTGCAATCACCTTGTTCTAACAAAATGTGATATTTAATAAGTTCCTAAAGTTCGCAATTGCTTTTAAATGAGTTAAACCAAACTTGCAGTGGATTTCGTAGAGTGATAGGGATAATTAAATTGAACATCATATATTAGAAACTGTTACATTTCACAACGAATCCCTGAATCGCCCTGAGCATCTATAAAGAACTTTTGATAGACTACATGTATTTTTACCTCAGCTCTTTACAACTTTGAGTTGCGCTTCGCATTCATGAACGTAAGGAATTGATGGTAAGACTTATTGTGTATTTCTCTATAAAATACTGCAATGCCTATCAGAGACGAGGAAACATACGCTAGGATGAGCGTTAAGGACTTTGAGGTAGCTTACGTTAGATTAAAGCGAGGTGACCTGAAGCTGGCCGCCTTCAGAGCTTACAAGGCTGAACGAAGACTTCTCCAATGTCTGGCCATGATCCACGGTATACACAGGAGGAATACGCCTTGTGCTGTACCCAAGGGAGAGATGAAAGACGTAGCGTGTAAACTGGAAGGTGCGTATGAGGGTATATCGGAGATGACTTCTCTAGCTCTCTCCCTCTTCAATGAGCGGAAACAAGGGAATCCATCTCCAAGAGATATAAGGAACCTTCTGTCACAATTAAGGTATGAATGGATCAAACAGTTTATAGGAGAGGAAATTGAGAAAATACAAAAAATTAAGAATGAACTGCAAGGTTAATACGTAGCATCTTTTTCGCAGTAATATAGAAATAGACTCTGGGTTTGCAAGAGGTTCAGATTCAACGAGTTTCTTGCGGTAATGCTATGGTCAATGGTTAGGCTACTCTTGATTTCGAGGGAGGAGTGGTTCAAAAATGCGGGTGTCTGTGATGATGACACTATCGCTGTAATATGCAAACTACCATAATAGCTTGTGTTAAGAATTTCTATCACCAACCACGTCTGCAGGTCATATCCATAAGACAACGGTTTAGCCGATGTAGGTCCTTGTTCTACTATCTTGAACGGGTAGTTTATTTTCCAACCCTGGATTGAGAAATAATTATTGCTTTGGAAGTACATAGAAACGTTTATTGTCTCTCCACTGAAATATGAACTATATGTGAAGGGCGTACTTGGGAAATAACATGACACGGCAGAAGAGGTAGTGTTGAGCGAGGCTCCCTCTATTCTGGTTACAGTATTGGGGATCACGTTTATGTTGGTCACCGCTTGTAACTCTCCAGAAGAGTTATACTCAAGTTGGATCGGTTGAGCTGTGGAAGGTACTAAGAAGCTAACATAACCATATATCACGTCTCCGGTGGGCATAGTCTCCGAGGACAGGAATTGGTTGGATCCCAAGATCAAATTGTCGTAATTCTGAGCACCTTGGAACACACCTTGATTAGTAACCAAGTAAATGTCCTGAGGGTAGAAGTAGAGGTTCCCAGGACCGCTGTAGGTCACACTTAAGTTGAACAGCAAGTATTTTTCTCCGTTGTAGCCAGCAGCTTGTGCGTCAGCTGAATCTATTGTGTAGTTTAGTACTTTCATTGTCACGAAGTGAGGTACCCCAGAGTAAACTGTTATGTTCATCGGTCCGTAGTAGCTGAACTCAGGGTATTTAGCCACAACCTCAAAGTCATACGTAGTGAAGGGAGGGACTATCTTACCTGTGACGTTCTGGTACAATACCTGAAAACCTGGAGAGAGGGTGACGTTAGAGAGAGGTAACGGTGCGTTGTTTCCGTCGTAAACGCTGAAAGTCAAGGTAACGTTTTGCCCGGTGAACCCTGATGATGAAAAGAATAATGGTACACTGGTGCTTACATCAGTGTAACTAGTTATCACGTTAGCGTTTATTCCACTCAACAGAGAGTAAGCTATTGATGGAGATGACGTGGGTTCAGAGACCACCTTTATTCCGTCGCTGTCCTCGTAATACAGTTTCACCGGAGTTGCGTGTGCAGGGACCTTGAAGAAAACTAGACCGGACACTGTCACCCCTCTCTCCATGCCTGAGTTGGGCAGAGCGTCAAAGGACGCAGTAGTTCCTTTAGCGCTAACTAAGTTGGTAATCAGCACGAAGTCTTGAGGGTTGGGATAGAAAATGGATCCTCCGTTGTAAGTTAAAGTGACGTTGTATATAAGACAAGTATAGCCTTGTTCGTTGTTCTCCAAAGCTATAGCCTCACCGTTAATTGGGGTTGCTTTGAAGCTAATCGACGAACTGTTTATCAAGGATAGGAAAACCAAGTTAATGGTGCCGTAGTAGCTCTCGTTTGGTATATTCACGGTTAGGTTCAGAGTCCCGTAACTGTGGGGAGTTATACACACGGGGGAATCGAGTTTCACGTACGGACTGCCTTCAACTTCGTCTATGAGGACTGGTAAGGAGGAGTGGCTCGAGTACACCGAAACGCTCACTTGATAAGGCTTTCCGCTCTCCACTTTGAAGTACCCCGTGTTCCCGGTGGATATCTCTGAGTCGTTGGAGCTGTAATAAAGCCTTACCATGGAAACATAAGCTTTTGGTGAAGGGAATGAAACACTGGTCAAAAGGTTCAACGTGCTGTTCACCAGCTCTACCTTCTCCGGGACGGAATTGAACGGTATAACGAACGGGTAAGTCACGTTCACGGTGTCCCCTGGAGGAACTTCAAGGGTGGGTTGAAATGCTCCATTGAAGAAGTCTGGGGAATAGCTCCCTGTTGAGGTCACCAGTTTCACTTCGTCGGGCTCTAAGTAGAGAGTGCGGGAAAGTTCGTTATGAACTTGAATGAACACGTAGAACCCTTGACCGCTAACTCCGTAATTTTCACTTAGCGCAGTTGCGTTCTCGACTTGTACGGTCAAGAAGCCGTTACTTGAAGACTTTGAGGAGCTCGATGTATGAGAAGCGGACGTGCTCGAGGCGGTTGGTGCAGTGGAACTTGGGACGTGAAGGAAAAAGACCATGCCTATAACGGCTATAGCTACAATTATAACAGTAGCTATAAGAGTAATAGTTTTATTCATATGTAAAAAACAAAGCAAAGATTTATAAATATATCTGACTTTCAATTATACATTAAATACAAGTGGCTTTTCGTATCACCTTCATAACCAAGCGAGGTCAAACCTTACGGAGTACTTAGATAGGTTTTCTTCCAATCGGGTTGGAATGAGGAATTTCCTCTTGAAATCCCTATTTTTATGTAACACAATAGGACAAGGCAATAATAGTAAATAAATTTTTATCTAAAATTAGTAAAACTAATGAAAGTAAGAGGTATCATGAAACGAGGACAAAGATGCATCATAATTTTAAAATTTGCTCTTGATATGGATGTTTTTTAGTACTATGATCCTTAATACAATATTATGTATAATCCTAATCCTTATGGAAATCCGGAGCAGGGATACGGCCAACCTTATCCACAACCTTACGAGGAACCATATAGTCAACAATACGGACAACAGAACAACATGATGACGATGTGCGATCAGTCAGTTAGCTTAGGGGGAAAACAGCAGATGATACCTACTCAATATCCGGTTAACCTACAGTATGTAGCACAGCAACTACAGATGTATCTAATGGGGCAGGGTTTTCAGGCGTTTCCTATGGTGGGGCAGAACTTAGCTGTAATACAAGCTCAACACCACAGCGTGTTGGGAATGCTCACGGACCAGAACAAGGCGTATACAGTGAGGCTCTGTCAAGGTCAAGGCTTTATAATGGCGGAAACTGGGATCGCGAACCTTATGAGCGATCTCTTGACCGCAGGTGCTACAGTGGGCATTTCGGACATGCTCCTGCACAGCAAACTCCTTTCCATGGTTGGAGGAGGTATGGACGCCTACGGAATATATAAGGACTACGCAGGGGAGAAACAACTGATGAACACTATCGTGCAGGCCGTAATGATGGCTCCACCAATGCAACCGCTAGGTCAGCCTTATGGACAGCCGTACGGACAACCTCCTGCTCCACCTTACGGTCAGCAGTACCCTCCGCCTGAATATCAGAGACCTTATCCACCTCAGAACTACCAACAGCCACCTCAAGAACAAAAACCTCAACAGGAGAAACCAAATCAACAGGAGGAACAATCGCAAGGATAGCTCGTTTTCTCAATAATTTATAATATTTGGATTTTTCAGAAATGACATGTTTCTCTTTATACTTCTAGTTAATTTCTTTTAAGGGAAAATCTTCATCGGGAAGACGTGATTATCCTATGTCTTACGGAGGGATAAGATTAAGAATATGCCAAGTTTTACGCTGAGATTCGGGGTTTCCCATCTCACGAGAGTTAAGCGAGATGTGCAACCTTTTTTAAATGGATCTGAAGTTAGACATTCAAAGTATTTGAAGGATAAGCGTCTAGATATCACGAAGCGAGAACATTGTAACGCCTCTGTCCCGTGCCGACTCAAAGTCTTCCTCAATTCAGATTACCTAGGAGTCTCCTCGGCGAAATCTAGGGCGGAGTCCTCAAGGACGTTCACTGGGGTAAGTCAGATAGGAAAACGTTACATAAAATGCTTAAATTATCTCTTTGCATAGATAAGCATATAGGACTATGATGAAGGAAAATTGCATAAAAATTTTCGATTTACTCTCAGAATCCAAAGAAGTTTCACATCTTAAAAAGGAGTTAGGAGAAGACCGGTTGAAGTTCTTGGAAGAGAGCGGAGTGATAAGGAGGATAGGAAGGTACGTGACTACAGGAGACGTTAAGACAATCTTTCATGAGGTTTACCTGAGACAGAACAGAACCAAAGTGAATCTCTCTGTAATCGGCGAAGGTTCGCTTGAACTCGACTCTATAAAGGCATTTGTGCTGGGAAGGAGGACCTCGTGGAATCCGATATTTTCATTGCAGGGAGGCTCCTTTAAGGCGGAAGGCGAACTTATCCTAGGGGAACAAACCTACCCTCTCCTTTTCTCCGCTGTCGTGTTAAAATCTCCTTCGATGAAGATTAAGATAGATGTGTACGTCCCAGATTGGGTATCGCCGTCGAAGGTGGCTGTGGCATCCTACGGGAGGAGCTTCTCCATTCCTCTCTTCAATCCTTACAAATTAATCATAAAGAGAGGAGAATACTTCAAGGCTTCATGGAATAGTTGTACTCCAGGTTTCTATTCTGTTTTCGTGAGCGCAGGAGTTACATTGAAGTAAGATCCAAGTATTTCGCCAACGTTACCCTTGATTTCCGTCACAACTCTGTCCCCGCTGGAGGAAACGCTTCCCTTATCAGGGTCCTTCTCTTCTCTGAACTTTATGGGCACGAAGTTATCTCCTATCTCTTCTACGTTTATGAATTTACAATTTTTAATTTCAAGTCCCTTAAAGGTCATATCGTAAACTTGTTTTACGAAAGGATATACTTTGTTTGACATGGATATCACGTAGTCATCCCTCGGTGAATAGTAAGTCGAATTCGCTTCTCCGATGACCTCAGTCACATAATCAAATTCTATCAAGTGATTTACTCCAACTTCTTTAAATCGAACCATGGTGTTTATCATGCTGTTATCCCCAACCTTCGACATGTAACATGACATTTCGTGAGGTATTTCCTTCCCATCTACCTTAATGGAGGAGTTCACGTTTATTACTCTACCTGTGAACCTGAGGTCTCCTAGGGAAGAGCTCAGGCGCGTGGTGACGGAAAATGTGACCAACACGTATCTCTCTTTGAGGATGGCTGTAGCTTTGTCCTGTACGAAGATCGTGTGTCTCAGGATGGGAAGTATTCTTGTCTCCTCGAGAGGTTTCCCTTTAGAGGATAGGATTCCTCTGTTGATCAAGTTCCTCACTGTGGGATCCCTCAATGAAAGAGTTCTCCCCTCAACTAACTGCCTTGCTATTTTCATTAACTTAGCGTCGTACATAGAGAAGAATTGTTAAAAAGCTATATTAAATTGCTTTTAATCTCATAAGACACCAAATTCTTGGATTTAGCTCCATGAGACGTAGTTAGGTGCTTTTGGCCTGACTTAATGAGTAGTTCGCCACGGACGGTTCTTCATCACTGTCCACGTTAATGTCTACAATAGGGGTTGGTTTGTGTTACACACAGTTCTCAAGAAAAGGGAAAATCATCGTTTTTTAGTTTAAAAAAAGTAGTATGATTTGTATAA
This sequence comes from Sulfuracidifex tepidarius, assembly GCF_008326425.1. Classification (NCBI taxonomy): domain Archaea; kingdom Thermoproteati; phylum Thermoproteota; class Thermoprotei; order Sulfolobales; family Sulfolobaceae; genus Sulfuracidifex; species Sulfuracidifex tepidarius. The sequence goes on along the minus strand of NZ_AP018929.1, from coordinate 485,714 downwards.
AATGGGAATAGATTTTAAGATAAGAACAGTTCGAGATCGAGAATCAAACCGATTTTTTTAATCCGGAAATAATTCTTTTAAAGGAGAATTATTACTCTTTTTTCCTAATTGTATTTCAATAACTCAAAATAAAACATTAGAGCTAGTATTTAGATTAAGTACACAATGTTACATAAAAAGGGTAAATAAAAAATAATGTAACATATAAGGCTTCTTAATTTACTGTGTTTTAGTCAAAATAATTACTGGAACCATAAGACGCCCCAGTTGGCGAATCCCTGACCCGTGTCTGCTCCTATGAACGAGTAATAGTTACCTCGCGCGAACGGGGGAAGATCTACTGTGACGTTCGCCACAACACTGTTGGTAGAGCCTAAGAAAGAGTAGTCTCCTTCATCGATCGAGCCGAGATTTACCGAGACGTTTGCTACCTCTCTGTTATTCAAATCAATCACCTGGGCATACAAGTCCTTGGTCAAGGCGTTGTAGCTCATCTTAATGATTAAATCCTGATAAGGTGAAGGAATCACTGTGCCGTTACCGGTGTGAGGTATCACTACGACGTTGGGCGGGTTTTGTGGACCGTCCGTGTAGTTCACTATCCAAATGTTGAACTGCCCAGTCATGTTTACAGCTTTCCAGAAGGGATCCCATTGAACTATGATGTAAGGTGAGGGCGAGTAAGGTAGAAGGACTACGCCTTGTATTCCGGCAAGAGAACGCATCACACCCTGGTCAAAGGAGTCATTAAACAATAGAGGAGTTATCTGCTTATCTGCACCGTAGCTCACCCAGTAAGACACGGAGTGGTTCATGTCGATGTAGTTAGTCGGGGTAAGGAAGGCTCCCATCTCGAAACCGTCTGCTGGAATCACATCAGAGGAACCACTGTACCCAGACACGGTGTAGGTGCCCACGAATGTCTCCTGATAAGAAGTACCATTGAAAGAAGAGTTGTATAACATGATTCCGGCTGAATAAGGACAAGCTTCCTTGTAATTTGCAGACAAGTCGAGAATGGGTTCCTCGTAAGAACCGTTCTTGAGGTCGCCGTAATACTGGGAGAGCTGATTAGGCGGTATATAAACAGGCCAGGACGTGGTGTCCAGGAAAAGGGAAGCGAAGCTGGGGCTGGTGAAACCTTGATAAATTCCCAGCTTAGGGGAAGGATCTACCACTTCAAGGAAATGATAGAGGGACGATGTGCCGTTACTAAAGGATATCTGGATAGTTACCTTAGTTGGTTTACCCAATTCTTGAGGGGATACACTCAAGACCTCTATGACGCAGTATACACCAGGGTAAACTATAACAGATTTCCCGTTTCCGACGCTTTGAACAAGTGAGGAGTTATCTATGCAGAAGGTTATGAGGCTAACTCCGGGCTCGTTTGTGACATATAATGAGACCGTTTCTCTCTTGGTCACGCTCAGCTCTCCCAGAGTTCCGTTCACCATGAAACCGTTGTTGTAGACCCTGAGGGGAGCAAATACGGCGAGCGTGTTCTGATTCACCGTTGCTATTGGAATAATGGGGGATATCGTTAAGTTGAGATGAACGGCATTGCCATGAGGAGTAGTGCTATTCTTCACCGCTACAGTAGGGGTTCCTGAGCTTGTAGGCTTGTAAAAGGAATCCTTGTAGTTTTCAATGAAGAATAACGCTCCTACTCCTGCAATTACAACTACTAAAAGGATTATTGCTATGAGAACTCTTCCCATACGCAAATCTTTATGCTCAATTTAATAAACTTTTTTATCCCATATTCAAGAGTCCGGCGTCTATGTTCATGATTCTGTTTATACCTCATTTTATTGCGTGAAATAAAAGAGTTAAATGCTAAGTCTGAAGTATATATTATTTTCAAATTACTTTTTATAAAATTTTTATTTAAAAATATTTTAGCTTTGCTCAAGGTGTTGAAAATTTGTTGAAGAGAAAGAAGGGTACACCTAGTCTGAAGTTTCGTCCAGATAGAAAATCAGACGAGGGTAGATTACATAATCATTTTAGTGAACTTCATTTACTCCAATAGTGACAGAGTTAGGCATGCCCTCTCGTTTGTTGTGTCATGACGAACACATCACGAACTCATCCGCGTAAAATAGGACAACGTGACTCGGCTGCCTTATTGTCTTATACATACGATACTCAAGAAGAAGTTTGGTTTTGAAATAGTAAAAATGTAATAATTAACTAATTAATAAATAAATAAAAAATAAAAAAGTATATCTTTTCAACGTCTCCCGAATATCAATGCCATAACAATCCCTATACCCAAGACTACTGCAATCAACACGATAATGTATATGAACGGAAAGCCAGTCGATTGGCTGGATGTCTCTGGAGGAATGGGGCGGACGTTATTAGATTGAGGTGTATGCGAAGTTGGCACGGTACTTGATGATGTAGGTGGGATGGGACTTGATGATGTAGGTGGGATCGGGGAGGAAGAGTTGAAGAATTGTAAGGTCAACTGGAAGTTATGGGACAGCACGAACGTTCTATTGCCTCCTATGACGTTGTAACCCGGCGGAGGCACTACGCTCATCTCGTAAACTCCTATCAGCAGAGAGAGGTTGACTTGGTTTTTGTCCTCTATAAGTGTACCCCTGAAGCTGGAAGAGTTTAGACTCAGGATCCACTGCGTTCCATTAGGAATCCCGGAAGCGTGAACGATGAGGTTATACCTTGCAAAGGGTACGTAGCTCACCACTAGGCTTTCGTTTCCGTTCAGAAATGTCTCATACTGAGTCTGTGACAAGTTGTACCCATTTACGGGTTCAGGGATCACTAGGACATCGCCGTAGGGCAGAGTTAAGGTAATGTTTGTCCCAGAGGAGGCCATAGCGGTTTTGGAATTAGCTATGATGCCCCACTTCACGTCTGGGATGAGGCCCTCCTCTTCTACTGTAAGGGTGAAGTTCCTAGGCACGTAGTTCACGGTTACGTAACTCTGTTGAGCCACTTGTAGCGTCAGCGAACCTTGCAGCGGCACATATCCAACGTTAGGTAGAAAGGTCATGGTGTAATTCCCTTCGGGAAGGACTAATATTGTGGAGTAGTTAGATGTGTTCTCCACGTACCCGACCTTCAAACCGTTCACGGTACCGTTCACCATGAATGTCAAAGGAAGGCCATAATTTAAACCGTGGGCTTGGATCTCTACCGGGTAACCATAATAAGCAAAGTTAACAGTGTTGTTCCCCGAGACTAGTAGACCCCACTTTGTGACCTGGAAATTATTCACTGACGTATCAGGCAATGTATAATTCTCAAGGACAGTCTTGGAGTTAGTTATGACAAGCTGACCATGTGACGACATTGCATAGACCTCTCCGTTATAATATTCCAAATACCATGCCATACATGTATAACCGGAGCCAAGGTAGAAGGAGTTTAACAGCTGATCGCTATGAACCACGTACATGTAAAATCCACCATGCTCTAGGGTTATGAGGTATAGTGTACCGTCGGGGGATATCACGTAATTGGGTGGAACAATTCCACCTGTATAAACGTAACTTGAGGTCGACAGCTGTAGGTATGTGAAGTAATCTTTAGACGTGATATCAGGGAAAGTGGAAGAATTATAGATAAATAACTGATTATCCTGCTGGGCCTGTACGTAAACCAGACCAAGTGTGTTGTCGGGGATTAACCTTATCACGTCACCTCCGTTTCCTATCTGCGTGGTGACAGCCCTTGATTTTCCTTGATGTATCTGGACTAGCGGGCAATGATTGATGGAAATACCTACCTCGAAGTAACCGTTCACGAAAGTTGGGTAAGCGCTTGGATCTAAACCGTCTGGGGTGAAACCATACCGGGCGTGAACACACGACACGTTCTCAGTACCGTCATATACCAGGAAGACAAATTCCAATTCATTGAAACTGGTTCCCAGTACATAGATCGACCCGTTGGTTAGATACCCCCAGTAAACCTTGGTTATAACCATGTTCGATGGTGTAGGCATTTCAAATAACCCCACCTCATGAGTTCCGTTTATTTCCAAGAAAGTCCCGCTCTGATTTATGGCATACACTACCCCATTAACGGGGTCTACGGATAAGTTCTGAGCAATGAAGTTTGCAACCACTACTCGATTGAAGGTACCATCGCTCTCATTTAAAGCATAAATCAAGTGATTTAGTCCTGCAACGTAAATTAACCCGTTAAATGGATCATAAACCGCTTCCTCCACGTTACTTTGAATCCCGTTTTCATATATGTAACCTAGCTGTACTCCCTGTGTAGGCTGTTCCTGAGATGATGCATATGTTGAAGTTAGAGTTAACTGCATGACTGATAATAGAGTAACTAAAAATACTAACAAGGTAAGAAACCTATTCAGGATTTCTTTCATTTGCCAAAACCTCACCTAAATATTTATAAAATATCTTTTGACCCTTTATTTATAAATTTTTCTTTATATTACGAGCTTTTGTCTGGTATAACTATGCAAACAATTGACCTCAAATATTCACCTTTTTATAGATGCAAACTTTGTTGCTGTAGTTGCGTTTATAGTAATCTTGATATCCAGAATACTGTCTCCCCTTTTCTTGCGTCAAATATCATTTCCGAATCCCCTTGTAGAGATTTGGAAAAGGTATAGTAAACGTCTTCATCATGTTAAAGTGGTGAGAATCCTGCATCGTCAGTGTTCTGATAGGTGCATCTAGGACGAATATTTAACATGGAAAAAGTAACGAATCTCTATTTATAACCGTTTCTAAAGCTTTAATTTTGGAGTATTGAGATGAACCTCGGAACTTCTATTTTGAATGTATTTGGTTAAATCCCTGTTAATAATACTATTGAAGTTTTTTAATTAATACTTTCTAATGTAAGAGTATGTCCCTCTTCATGAATCTTCCTCTTTTCAATTGCACATTGATGTCTCGCTGCCCTCCCAATACTCTTGTAGGATCCTCTTTGGAAGTAGCTATATACGCTGATATAAAACTTTATATGTAATATTATTACATGAATTGACATGATGGAAAAGGTTACGTGAGTTCCTCAACGCTTTGTGTATGCGGAAAAGGACAATAGATCACAGATGACTTTCTATCATCAGACATAGAATCACATGCGAAACTGACACTCCTTCTGCTCATTTTTATATTTGTGGGGACTTGTTTTCTTATAATCGCGAGATCTCTATTTTATCCTTTAGGGGAGTAATATTAAGAACATTGACTACATCCTCAGGTGTGACACACGGGATATTTGCATGTATAATGGAGAAGCTTTTCTCGAACGAAACATAAACATAGCCGTCCTTTGATTTGTTCTTGATACGAACTTTCTTCATTTTGTCATACTCAATTTCATGTGCCCTTTTAGGCAGGAGATCCACTGTGAGAGGCAAAGGCTGGTTGGGTACTATCAACAGAGTCTCCTTCTTAGTCCCCTTAGTCTTCTCTAAGAATTTACTCTCCATCATTTTCTTGGCTATCGCTCCTCCTATCCCCATACCGAGGCTCCCGGCTAGAGTTGCTCCTATCAGGCTTAAAGCCGTTTCAATGACAACTGTATTAACGCCTCTCACGTTAAGCTTCTCAAACGGTTTTCCCTGTATCACGTGCTTGTCCGTCAGCACTACCGATCTAGGTTCCCAGTCAGAGTTAGCCACGATTGGCATTATCACTAAGACCTTTTCATTAGCGAACTTCTCGGGGAGGAGGCCTGAAGCCGAAGAGATCTGAGCTTGCGCGCTCGTACCGTTATCAGGTCTAGATTGATAACTTTGTGAAGAATTTTGTATTTCATTTCCACAACTTATACAATACTTACTATCGTCTGGATTTGGATGCCCACATCTGACACAATATACTACCATATGATAATGCTACACAAAATAGTTAATAAAGTTTAATGGCTTTAGCCGAGGAGGAGAGGTTACTCCAAAAACTTTCTTCGAATTTAACATAAGATAAATCTTCTCAGCAGTTTAGTTATAGACAATCGTGCACGATTCAAGGTTATCCAAGTTCCCTGAATTATGCGCTGATGTCTAGATATTGACTGTAAACTAGTAGGCTCTCTCAGATTTAAATAATAAAACCAGAGAATTCCTGTATACGTGATTTTTAGAGATGTGCCTACCGCCATATTTCAAATGAAGAGCACTTCTACATTAACTATAGTTCCATTTAAAAAGATAAAGCGTTTGGTGCTAAAATTCTTCATAGTTTACCAACACGCAATTTAAGATAAAGTTTATTAACTATCAAAAAAACTTTTCTATAGTCAAAAAATACAATACAAGATGTCAGTTAGTATTAGGATATTGTACGTGCATTTAAGGTGTTACAGAGGCTTAGGAAAACTCCCTCCTTTCCCTCTCCTTTAGACGTGTTGACCGAACGGATTGTACTACTCTCATTATACTACTCTCTTTAGATATAATAGCATATGAGCAACGTCTAGTTACATCATGTAAAATTTATATAAAATAGTCAAAATACTTTTGTATCTTTATACCTTGAAGCATAATATTTTTAAATGGACAAAAGGAGACTAACATAATGAAGGTTTGTCCTAAGTGTGGATACGCTAATCCTGAAGATTCCAGTTTCTGTATGAGATGTGGCTCTCCGCTTTTTAACCAGCCACAGTTACCTCCTTCACAGTACCCCACGAATGCTCAGCCTTCACCTTATCCATATCCTCCTCCACGTGGTGGTAAGTTTCCCCTTAAGGCAATACTTGCCTCCGTACTTGCTGTGATAGTGATCGTATTGGTGTTAGTGGTTGTATTGCCAGCCTTTAACGGACATGGAGATCCTGTCTCCATGGCACAGAGCTACTATGGTGGATCCTGGAAGGAGGACTTGCAGGCATCAGGTACAGCCGTAGAACTTAACTCAGGTTTTTACTCAGTGACCTTCGCCAACGGGACTAAGACCACTATGACGTATTCACAGTTAACCCAATATTTCGCGAGTACGTTAAACGAGTATAGATCTTACATCTCCTCTTTCGGTTCTGGTAGCGGGTATTTTGTCCCTACTTTTTCTTCTTTCAGTTATGACGCCCACCCTCAAAAGGTTTACTTTACTATACTAAATGGTACCGTAGACGGACAAAACACTTCGATAGTTATGGTAGGAGTCTACTATAATTCTACTCCGAATTCAATTTCTGGTGATTATAATCAACTCAAAGAACAAATATCAAGTTGTACAAGGCCTCTACCAGTTAGTACGTCTACGGACGGAGTGTCACTAGCGTTTGGTCAGAACGGTAATTCTTACTATTTCTTCTTTTCTCTATCAAATCTTGCGAATGCTGGGGTACAAGACGTCGACTATAGCTCTGTAGGAGTTTATGCCTCATTTTCTCAGAATCAAGGTATTGCCGTAATATTCCTTGGAGTATCGCCATCCCTCTCTCAAGCACAGGGGTTCTCTAACGTAGTTCAGTCCAACATCTAGTAAAAGATTTTTCCCATTTCTTTTTTAATCAAAAAGTTATATAGGTTAGGAGCTAGTCCTCATGCTATTTCCTCATCACTTGTGATCTAGACTCATTATCTTTGCAAAATCCTCTAGGAGTGTAAATACCGTGTTACCAGCTAGCGTAGACCATGGTGACATCAAGAACGCCTTTAAAGAGGGGAAGCTTCTACCAGATTGTGTCATGTACTATCTGAGATCATACCATGTCTCTCTAACTCCAACGAGTCCTTCGCCTCTTAGGGAGAACTCATACGTTTCAAGAGAACTAAGGCAGTTTACGTTAAGTGACAGGTACTCGCCCACTCCTGTGGGACAAGGGTTAACTCTGAATTTGTAGCTTAATGAAAGTACTATAACGTAAACTTCGAAAATACTAATCAGGTCCCTTTTCGAGCTTAGCACCAAATAGAGCGAGGCCACACTGCAGGCAATTGGAGACTTGATGAAACTTCTGGAAGTTGACAAGCTCACGCTTCTCGTACTATTGTAGCTAAATCGACGGATTTTTTCAGTGTATACTGGGTGCATGCCTACCATACCGATTCACGGATTTTATTTCTCTGAAAATCATTTTTCCATTATACGTGCAGCCTATAGAATAAACTAGCTCCTGACGGCTGAGGCTTCATGGCCTTATCACAAGGGCGATACTCAGCAGTTATAGTCATCTCGATCGTGAAATTACCGAAAGGTAATGGAGCTACTAGCTTTCAAGGTGTTCTAGCGTTAACTCCTTCGGTGATTATCATGAATTTCCTGCAAATCGATTAAACAAGATAATTTATACTCTCCACTGGATGGCCTTCGGTCTTTTACTCACTCAACGTAAAAGGTCGTGCCACAAACTTGTTACCCAGTTCTAAACAGCGGAAACATAAAAACTATAAAAACAACACCTAAAGTTTTAGGTAAAGACACTATCACATAGCTTCGTCCTGGAACTTCTTAAGGTTTGATGAAATACATGAAGCCTGCTGACTTATATTGCTTAATAATCCTGGATCTATAGCTTGGTCTGCGGTGATCTGCACGTCACTATCAATGAAGTCCTTTACGTCTTCCTTAAGTTCGTGTATATGTCTATCGAAAAAGCCCTCCTTTCCCGCTATTATCACGAAGTCCCTTCTAAGTTTCATGTTTCCCCCGTCGTAGTTCATCTCCGTGAGAACCTGCAAGGTCATCTTGCCGTTGATGTTCTTCACGTCCACGCCAGCCAGTTGATCTATCGGTGTTCCCTTATAACGCTGAATTATTGATTCTATTGCGTTAGGATCATAAAACACTGCGTCAGTGTCTGGCTTGAAGTCTGGAGAAGAGGTACAACGCGGACAGCTAGCGTACTGATAGTTCATGATTTTCTTTTTAGATCTTAAAGTTCAATATATTTTTTATTATAAATATAAAATATCATAATTATAAATAAGTAATATGTTTCTAGAAAGGTTCGTCTTGACGTGGTCAAGGTGATAACTCCTTCCGTAAGGAATCGATAGATCTCCTCGGTGTTCATTCAGCTCATTTATGCTTACCCTCGTTATTTTTGATAGGTAACAGAGTTATACAAAGATTAGCAATTTTTGCTATACCTACTTTTTTAGGTGAATTAGCATTCAAATTTGGGCTATTGATAGGGTTATTAGGCGTTCTACCTCATGGATTAATAGAACTCTTAGGATTCAGCTTTATACCTACCACTTCGTGTTGATGCAACTTAATTTAAATGCTTAGCTAACGTTAATAATCTCTATCGCAAGTAACTACATCTCTTCAGCGTAGAGCTATCAAGGACGCATTTGCAGCATATGATGAAGCGTCTTAGTTTGCGAGAAAGTAAGGAAATAACATCTTAAATAGGAAATAAAAGGAAAAGAAAAATAATTAAAAAACTCTTTTCATTCTCATGATCTCATGATACTTTTTCTATGTTTACATAAACGTTGTTCATGACACTCACGAACGTGAGTCCCCAGTTCCAGAACGAAGCGCCAGTGCCAGCGTTAACCTCAGTCCAATAACGCCCGTCAGACGGCACCGAGAACGTGGAGTTTAAAGGTAAGTCCAATGTGATGACGCTGGACGTATTCACGTCTGTAACCTTAGCGTAAATAGTGTTGTTGTATCCGTCGTAGGTCACTTGCATCAATATCTCATCTCCACGCCTTAACCCGTGGATGTACCCGTTACCTCCGCCTCCCACCAGGAGCTTTATGTTGTTGTAAGTCACTCCTCCTGAAAAGTTTGGCGTGACAATCCATACGTTGAACTCACCCGTAGTCCATGAATCCCTAGATAGCGGCGGATACCAGAAGGGCTCCTATTGAACTATAATGTAAGGGGTCTTGGAGTAAGGGTAGAATATCTCACCCGTCTGTGTGGCAGGCCACCCTTTCATCCCAACGTTGTCACGCTCGTAAGTGTATTTTGTGCTCATGTTAATCCAGTTGTGAACCGGTGTGATGAACATACCCACGCTGAAACCGTCCGCAGGGTAATCTGGAGTGTTGTAGAGGCCCGCTGGCTCTGAAGAACCGTTTGAGAAAGTACCAACTAACATGACGGTGTAGTTTCCTCCAGTATAATAAACGTCCTGACTGTTCATCATTAGAGCTGCGGCCGAAAAAGGTTTAGCGGGCACGATCCTCATCACACCAAGGTCATAAGGTAGAGCCCCCCAGTAACTAGATGGGCCTGCAGGATATATCTTTATGTAACCAGAACCGTTCTCTATGTAGTAAATATAGCTATAGTTAACGAAAAAGGAGGGATCGCCTATCGTGCCAAATAACAACTGTGCCGATGAGGAGGAGCCGTTGCTCTCCTCGACGCTAAATCCATTACCTAAGACCGTCTTCAACGACTCGCTTATGTAAAATTCCTGGTCTGTGGTTAAGCTCTTTTGGGAGGAACCGGTCGTGGAGCTATTGTGATGCATTATCAGAAAGTAGAAGCCTAAAATGGATATAATCAACAATGCTACTATAACTCCTATTACTATTACCTTGTTCATCTTATATGAAAATAACGTAAGTAATTTAAATAGATTTCTTCACTTTAATCCTTAACTGATATTAGTTCTCTAAATATGTTTCTTATTTTACATGTGCAAATTAAACACCACCAAGGAGGTCTTGTAAAAACTATTACTACTGTAAAAATGTATTAATACATTTTTTAAATATAATACAGCTATATGATAAATCTCATTTAATTCAAATAACGTACAGTGTTGACACCTGAAGTCAGCTAAGAAATTAGTCATCTCTCTAAATTATTTATCTCTCTCATACCATGAAGCAACGTTAACGTAGAATGAAGAGAGCAATAACATTAATAGTCTGAAACAACGTCAGTCCGAACTCTTCTTAGAAGAGCTACATCTCCTTGAAATTTTTAGTTTGCCTACTTTGTACTCTCTATTATTTAATAAAATTTAAAATAAATTAACATCCTTTTTGACCGTGTTTACTTTTAGGCTTGACATTTACTCACGTAAACCTAGAAACGGTCAATTTTTATATCTAGGTTGACATGATAATGTATAGAGCAGAGTTTCAGACAGATAATGTAAATTTAGACTAGCTACATTCAGATATACTGGACGCGTTAAGGAGCAACGGTATGGAGATACACAGAGACGAACCGTGGGACAACGGGTTCAAGGTCTTAGCCAGGAGGGACGAAGACCACAGTGAAGTCGAGGTGTTCAAGGATTGGGGTAGCTTGAAGGTGAAGGTCAGGGGCAGGTTGGAATACGACTTAGAACAGATAGTAATGCCGGTAGTCCAGAACTCGCTTTCAGGGCAAGCACAACCTCAGCCTCGTTCTATGCCTTCTCCCATGCAGTCACCACAGCCCGGGACAATGTCTCAGCCTCATCCCATGCCACAGATGCAACCGCCTCAAGTGCAACCACAGCAACCCCATCCCACTATGGGTCAAATGCCAACTACTATGCCAACCCCCATACCTGCTTCACAGCCACCAGTCAACTTAACTATGGAACATCAGTCCTTAGCAAATTCACTGATGCAGAACGGCTATCAGCTAGTTGTCAATACCGGTACCCAGAACGGATTCTTCATCAGGGGAAAGAAAGGGAATGTGATCATTGATATAGAATGCAGGACATCCCCTAACTACCAATAAATAATTTTTATTTTTAAAATGAATATATTACTTAAATCTTATAGTTGGAGATATACATAGACAGGAAAGACATTCTTGATAAGTGAAATCAGATTCCATATTTCTCTTTTATGGCCGACTTAACTTTCACTGCATTGTCTGAGGAACAAGTTGTGAGCTTGAGGATATCTCAATAGCTTAGGAATCTAGAAACAAAAATCTTCTTATAAATCGAAAAGTTTTTCGTATAACACAAAATAGAAAGGTTAAAATACTATTCTGTTCAATCTAATTTAATGACATCAAATTTAGTTTATGGAATTGATAAATTAAGGTCGGGAGCCTCTTGGAGATAATAGCTGCTCTGTTACTCTTTATATCAGTCCTAGCGCTTGATTTCAGTATCTTAGCTTCCATATCAGCTGGATTAAGCGGAGTGATAGCAGGCGGGATATCGATATTAGTTATAGTAGCAATAGGAATAGTCCTAGACTTCTTAGGGGTAATGAGAATGAGGAGCGGGTTCAATACGCTTCCGTCTCAGGGAGTTAAGACGAGTACTGGATCCGCGGGTGCCTTGCTAATATTGATTTCTCCCTTATTACTGCTAGTAGGAGTTGCCATAATCGCAGTAGGTGTATTACAGGCTTCAAGTGGGCTAGCGGTTGGAGGAGGATCTCTGATAACGATTGCTGACTTAATCTATTTCATTGGTGCGATACTGTTGGCTATAGGTTTCTATTCTGTTGGGAGTTACTTCCAGAATACATTAGTAGAAGTAGGCGGGATTCTAAGCATATTCCTGGGTTTCACACGTTTCATTCTTATATTCATCGGACCTGGAGGAATAAAGAACTCGATCTCCATGGGAGGGTATCCTTACCCATCATATCCCGGAACTCCACAATATCAGCCTCAGAGTCCTGCTTACGGGCAGACAACTTACGGAAAACCGGTATCGTCATCTCAAGCTTACTAGCAGGGGATTGGATCAATATCTGGAGGGGTAGCGAGCTTCTCACTTTACTCTACCGTTCCGATGTCTATATCCTCAGCAACCATACAAGGAACACAGTATTATGCCCCTTCAACTTCAATTTCTCCTGCTTCACTTGTGCCTGGGAACAACAACGTTTTGATTAACTTCGGATCCGTATCACTTTCCCCCGGTGTTCAGTATCAGATACTGCTCACTATTTCAAACGGTAGTCAAATTCCAGTGAAAGTATTGGCGAGGTAAGTTCAAGGTCGTTCTTGTAACGAAATGTCGCTGCTTGTAATCCTTTTTCCCCTCTTTTTTAATTATAGAAAATTAAGTTGAAGTAATACTACATCTATATATAACAGTACCATAATTTAAATTTATTATTGAAATTTATCTAGAATGTTGTGCTTTTCTGATTCAAGGAACATAATAAATCATTTCACCTTTACCGATAAAATTCATGACTAACTGAAACTAAATTGATGCTTCATGTATGTATATCAGTAAAATCATCACCCCTAATGTGATCCCGTATTTCTTGAGGTCGAATATCATGCAAGATACTAAATCTCACAGGCTAGAAGCTTTAAGACAGCTGAGGGCTATCGCTGGGAAGCGATCCGCATGAGTGAGGGATACACCAGGGACGTTTTTAGATGACATTTGAGCTCCGCTATCACGTTCAAGCCACGTCGTAGATTTGCAATGTAAGAAAAGATAAGAATATGATACTAAAGCATATATGCAAATTTATCCTATACATGAACTATCTCTCTAAAAACACAGTGTCTAACCGAAGATCATGTGAGGGTAAAATAAGGTACTTTCATGAATTATCTATCAACATTACCCCTTGATAATCGTAAACGCGATCCACGGTAACTCTAACGTGATTGAAAGTCCAGCACCGGGGAACTGCTGAGAAAATCTATAAAAAGAAATGAAAAGATATATAGTGCTTTACCGTCCTTTATATTATGAAAGGAAATTATGGCACAAGACCCTTACATACAACAGATCAAGGATGGTATTAAAAACACTCTCTCCGATGCCTTAACCTCGTTTAAACCCTCCACAGTCAGAGCTTTCTATGTGTTTTTTGATCAAGTCCTGAGCGGGTACGAATACGTTAATTACTGGGACGTGAACTACAACGGTACGTTAAACGAGTACTCTGGGTACTGGGTTCCAGTTGACAGCAACAGATTCAACTACGAGATACAGAGAGCCGTGTATCAGGGGCTCACGAACTTGAGGGAATACGTTATGAAGTCCAACAGCTATTCCTACCTCACGGGGTATACCCTGCAACAAGTGAACGATGCAATAAACAACCTTCACGTCTATCCTTTTGCGGAGTTGACCCTACCTTCAGGAGCCAGAATCAACACGTTCTCCTTGATGCATGAGGTGATCTGGGAGATCCTAGCGGACAAGTGGAACTCTGACGTTATCACACTCTTCAACAAGCTCAGTGATAGCGCTAGGGGAATGACGAGTGTCTTGTGGTTGGAGCCCACGTTCAAGAATTACGGATACGCCTACGTAAATGACGTGAGTTGTTTCCTGACGTCGGTGGGCAGACTGATGGGGCTTAATGGTTTGTCTTTAGAAAACTTGTTCATGGAGATTTCGTCTTCTGGGATTTTTGGATACGGTAAAATAAGGGGTGAGTACATGATCTTCTTAACTCCGTTTTCAAGAAATCTGTTTCTAGACTTGGTAAACAAGTGTACTATTCCCCCAAACATTGTTTCGAAAATAAAGTGTATTACATCATAGATAGCGAGATCTGATTGCAGAAAATACGCAGATAGAATGTTATGACATAAGATAGCAAACTTTGAACGCATGAGAGATATGAGTAAAAATATACCACGCGCTTCTTTTTTACTTTGGAGAGCACCTCACCATAAATAGACTGTTTATGACTAACTCCCATCATATTCCGAGAAAGATCAAGTACATGAATTTTCATCCTTTTCACTGTTTAGAAGTGAAGTCTATTTAGGACAATATTTATGTGTTTTTAGCATGCAGAGTTTTTCCGTACATTTTATGGTTTCTCTAATCTTCAACTTTATGTAGTAAAAACGTGAAAAGTATATAAATTTCCCACTACAACTCCGTTAGTTATGGGATTCCTCAGGTGCTACATGTGCAAGAACATGTGCAAGATAACAGCAGTAGCAGAGGGAAGAACGGTCAGGGTCTCATCTAACAGGGGACACCCATAGCCTGGGATCTGCGGTAGAGGTGCTGCTGGGCCTTACTTACTTAACCACCCTGATAGGCTGAAGTCTCCATTGATAAGGGAAGGAGACAAGTTAGTAAGTACTCCCTGGGACAAGGCACTTGACGAAGTATCGTCGAGACTAAGAGAGCTCAAGGATGAAGGTCATCCCGAGGGGTTACCAATCACCTTTCACGATTACGGCAAGGAGATCCTCGAGAGGTTCGCCTACCTCTACGGCACTCCCAACCTGATAGGACATGAGAGCGCCTGTCCGGACCAAGGACAGTCGCTGCAGAGTTAGTTCTGGGAGCTGAAGGACCAAAGAGCATAGACCCGGACTACGCCAATTCGAAGTTCGTGGTCTTCGTGAGTAGGAACCCGTTGGAGGGGATAGTCCCCGACATAGTCAGGAGGATAGACGAGGGGAGGAAGAAGGGCATGAAGGTGGTTGTGGTAGACCCGAGGAGGTCAGCTATAGCTGAGAGGTACGCTGACAGATGGATACCTGTGAAGCCCGGGTCGGACTCTGCTTTCCTCCTCTCCCTAATATATTACATGATAAAGAAAGGTACGTATGACGAAGAGTTCCTCATGAAGTGCAGCAACGCCCCGCTCATGATTTACGATGACATGTCTTCAACAGGGGTATACGCTCCTTCCCTCCTATACGAGGGTGAGGTGAACGGAAGGAGGGCGAGGACGGCTTTTCTCTACCTCATGAAGGAAGGTGAGAAAGTTTACCCAAGAGTGGGGGACATCTGTGGCGTCAAGGAAGACGACATCAAATACGTAGCGGAGGGACTCTGGGAGAACCGTCCAGCGTCAGTGATAGACGACGGGTGGCACACCTCATTCTCCACGGACTCCACTTACGCATGGATGTCCGCACTAATAGTGAACGCAGTGTTAGGTAACTTGGACAGGAGAGGGGGGCTTGTGTTCTCAAAGAAAGCTAATGTGTCGCTCGTTGAAAGGAAGATGGAAGGTAGAATAGACAGAGTGAGGTACCCACTCTCTTACGCTTCCTTCCAGGAGGTCTACAGGAGCATATTGACGGGCTCGCCTTACCCGGTGAGGGCTCTCATGGTGGTTGGGACAAACTTGGACGGGAGAGACCCGAACTCCGAGATGGTGAGGAAGGCTCTATCTCAGGTGGAGTTCATGGTAGTTGTGGACGTCATGCCTTCTGACGTGACAGAGTACGCCGACGTAGTCCTTGCAGAGTCTACATACTTAGAAAGGGACGAACTGCCTTTACCGGTGGGATGGACTCTCGAGTCTTGGGTAGACGTGCACCAGAAGGCGTTGGAACCTCTCTACGACACCAAACCCCTGTGGTGGATAATCCTGGAGTTGGATCACAGACTAGGACTGTCAAACGACACTTACGATACTCTGGATAATTTAAGGTAATTCTAACCTGGGTTCAGAGGGATGTAAGGCCTTTCCTTGAGAAAGGAATAAGGGAGATTCATTTAGTCATTTTTATTTCATATTCAGAACAACATAAGATCCTAAATTCCACCAATTTCAATAAAGGAAGAATAAACAGTTTGGTAAATTACGTTATGGATAACCTTCACGATAAATTTCAGGCTCTACAGGAGAGAGGGTTCTCTTCCACGTGTGAAGACATGAGGAAGTGTTTAAGAAGAGACAGAAGGCTTACCTTTAAAGGTGAAATAGATGTGTATTTCGAGATCCTTTTAGGAGAGGAGTTCTTCGAAGAAGTTTTGCACGAAAGCTATACCCAGATCAGAGACAGCATTCTTACCAAGGAGTTAGGGGACGACTTATGGCTTTTTTATGCAGTCCTACCCTATGAGATTAGATTCTACTACGAGAATGGTTTCATGTGGTCCAGGAAAATTTATGAAATGCTTAGATCTGATCCTTCTCTAATGGAACTGTTGAAAAAGGAGCATAGTATCGATAATGTAATAGATCAAATAGTGAAGAGAGTGATCGATAGAGAAGAGAATATCAGACTCCTTGAGACTAACGATATGAAAGTACAGTACGAGTTTCTCAGGGCGCTTTGCGGTGTAGCATTGATACTTTCTAGTCTCGATTGTCCCAAAAAGCTTAACCTGTAGTTCCAAGTTAGATGATAAACGAAAAATTACAATCAAGTAAGACAATATATTCTCTCTGAGATAACTTGATATATTTCAGTCAAATATACATAAGAAAGTTTTTGAGAGATTACAATTAACCTAATGATTCAATGTAAAGACCTTACTTAAGCTCCCTCGGTTACGGTGTAGATTAAGCTTGGGAGTTACAAGAGGTGAAAAAGTTAGAGTTAACTACCCATCAACGAGAACGTTTTAACTTTCGTCACTGCTCTCTATATAGATTTCAGAGGTAGGTCTTCTTAAATACTTCCCAGTTCTGACGTGTTAATTCTTTAACTGTTCTTGATCTACACACTGGGAAGAGTTTAACATTATGAGCGATCTCGTGAGGAAGGAGTTAAAGAAGCTTTATGTTCTATGACACTCGCGCTTTATCTCCTCAAACATGAAATAACAGAGGGTGAGTAGGGAAAAGATAGACTTGGGCGTGGGTCGATCAGTCTAAACTAGCTCGATTGAGAGGTTTCATTGAGGATTTTAAGATTTTACCGTGATCTTTCCTCTAGTGTCTTGGGAACGTATTGAAGTGGAGATTTCTCTCATTGAGGCTTTCGAATCCGTGTAGATGGTTACTTGATGAAAAGACGAGTTCTCGCTCAAGGAATGTTAAATCCCTAAGTTTGCTTGATTCTATCGGTTGCCTTCTTAAATGGAGTATAGTTAGTTTTTTAATAGATAATAGAGAAATACCAAGGATCACCATGAACAATGGAGAGAAAGACTTCGAGTCTTCTGGACTAAGGGACATGTCCAGATACTGGTGGTATGCATGGTTTACGGCGTCCATGGGACAGTTCGTGGATGCATACGATACCCTCATCATCGGGGCGGCTCTCCTCTACTTAGTCCCGCTGATGCACCTCAACGACGTACAGACGGGACTCCTAGCTTCGTCAGCTTTCGTGGGAGTAGCGGTGGGCGCACCCCTCTTCGGTAGGATAGCTGACAAGGTAGGGAGGAGGTTCCTATACATGTTCGACTTGATCTTCCTAGTGGTATTTGGGTTCCTCTCAGGCACTGTGAACAATTTCACGGAGCTTTTCATCACCAGACTCCTCGTGGGGATAGGCGTGGGCGGGGACTACGCTCTCAGCCCCATCATGATATCGGAGTATTCGCCGGCTAAGAAGCGTGGTTTCGCTTTAGCGTCAATGAACAGCTTCTGGGGTATAGGCTCCATCGTAGGTTTCCTCACAGCTTACGGCATAGCGGTGACCCTTCACGGTGCCATGGCTTGGAGGGTAATGTTGGCATCGGAGGCCGTGTGGGGACTTGTGGTGATAGGGATGAGGTCTAGGATACTCGAGTCCCCGAGGTGGGCTATCCTTAAGGGGGAGATGGGGGACGAGGGAAGAAAGAAGGAAGGCGAGGAAGTGGTGAGCAAGCTCGCCGGAGGGAAGGCTGAAATCTCAGCGGGAAAGGCAGGAAAGCCCACGGTTATGGATCTCTTCTCGGGAAAGATGTGGCTAGTGACGCTCTTCGTTTGGGTCTGGTGGCCCGTGTTTGACGTTGCTGCCTACGGGTCTAACTTGTATACCCCTTACATAACTCAGGGGTTGGGGCTGACCTCTAAGGCTGACGCTTTCCTCGCCTCAGCACTGTACTGGGTTATAGCTATGTTCGGGTACTACACTGCAGCGTACCTCTACGACAAGGGCAGGAAAAGGATGGTGGTGCTTGGCTCCCTACTCATGGGTGTTGACATGTTCGCTGGACTCGGGGTATACGAGGTGTTGGGTTACTTCCCGTTCCCGGCAGTGATGGCGTTGTTCTCCACTTATTACTATTTCATGAACTTCGGGCCCGGTCCTTACACTATGACGCTTGCTGAGTTGTGGCCCACCAGAGTGAGGGGTACTGCAATGGGACTCGCAGCCACTTTCTCAAGGATAGGGGCAGCTGCGTCTACCTTCGTGTTACCCTCCGTGATCCACGATATAGGCTTCATGGGTGCATTCCTGCTCCTCGGCGTTGCCATAACCTTCGTGGGGATATGGTCGTTGTTCCTCATGCCTGAGACCGCCGGGCTCACACAAGACCAGCTCGAGGAGATCCTTCCCGGGGAGAGGAAAGAAGGGAACAAGCGGTGGAACCTCAGAAGTTAGGCATGAGATGGGAAAACGACGGATTGAATGTCTCAAGTAGATCATTGAGTTTTAAGGAATGCAGATAGATAAGACTAGATTAGGCGAACCGGGTTTAATTTTCCCCACATCTTGAAAGAACACGCCACAACACGTTTGAAGTTTGAGGAAGCCTTACCGTCTTATTCATTCTTTTTTTATCCCTTTCAACCAGGTATATATCACTCGGAAAAGTGAAAACAATTAGGAGTCATGTTCTGATCAGGTTGTGTTTCTAGGGTCTTGTTCTAGAACGTGATTCCATGATAAATAGGTGGAGTGCGTATTGGCCTCCATTTTAGGGTGTATTAATCTAAGACTACGTATATATACTAGATGTTAGACGAGAGGCACGAAGTGAGGGCTTTATTTAACGTGTAGATTCCTTCTATCAGCCACAATATCTTCATCGGGTTTCCACTATTCAACGTTCATGAGTCTATGCGGAGCGAACTCGACGAGTTCAGGGACGTAGTCCACGGTTCAACTCTGTCTCGTGGCGAGATCCGCAGGAAACTCTTATTCTCCATGTCCCTAGTAGTATCAGGAGTGGTACTTAACTTGGATTTGTGTCTATGTGGTTACATCCATTCCTAGAGTCCTCGTGGTCCCATGTGCAGATGGCTAGCCGTCCGATAGGCGAGAAGACTCTTATCCACACTCACGGGAAGGCCCCAGGGGTGAGACAGAGAGACGAACACACGGTAAACGTTAACTCAGGAGTTTGTTATAACCTCACAGCTCTCGCTTCACCCTTCTCTATGACCACGTAACCCCTGTCGTTGTAAAGGTTCTTCTTCCTAGACATAGTGCCGGCGTTCATGCACTGTAACGACGGGAAAGTGACGAGGGCGTGGGAGTGCCCCAGCACCAGGAAACCGTCCATCTTGACCCTGAAACCGAGGCAGAACAGGAGAGGAGGTATTTTACTGTTCACCTTCATGAGAAACTTAGCTAGCAATTTCTCGCCGTCCTCGTTCATGAGTTGATGCCCGTGGAGGAGGGTGAATTTCCTCCCCCTACTCGACACTGAGAGGACGTCGACATCCCCCTCGATTACGTCCTCGTCCCCGTTCACATGTACAACCTTCCCTAGGGAGGACTTGAGGGTATCGAAACCCCTGGAGTCCTCTACAGCGTCTCCTAACATCACCACCAGTGAGGGCGACTCTCTCCTCACCACTCCCCTCACCTCTTCGACGTCACAGTAAGGGTAATGAAGGTCTGAGATCACGAGGACTTTACCTTCCTCAATCACTTCCTTGATTTTCACAGATGAGTTGTTAGCAGTGGATTAAAAATTCTTTCTCGTAAAATACGAAAGGATTCCTTCAAGAACTTCGAGTCCAGAGTACTCCGCTAAATTCTTTATTTATAAACGTGAGTTTACTCCATGAAGGCACTCGTCTTTCAGAAGAGCGGTATTGAGAACTTAAGGTACACTTACTACGACGACCCTCAACTGGGGAAACACGAGGTTCTAGTGAAGGTGAGGATGGCCGGAGTAGACCCAGTAGACCTCATGACCGTGAACAGCCTGAAGGTTAAACCCATCCCCCATATACCTGGGACTGAGTTCGCCGGCGAGGTGGAAAAGGTAGGTGATCAGGTAAGGGACTTCACTCCTGGAGACAAGGTCACGGTGTACGGTAAGATCTATGACGGGACGTGTGACATGTGTATGGCGGGGTACGAGACTGTGTGTAGGAACGGAGGGAGGGTGGGAATAGACACCAACGGGGGTTACGCTGAGTACGTCGCAATAGACGAGAAGTACGTGCACAAGCTACCCGAAGGTTACGGGTGGGAACTAGCCTCCTCTCTCTCCATATCAGCCCTCACCGCGTACCACGCCTTGAAGGAGGCTGCGCTGAAGCCCGGGCAGACGCTGGTAGTCTTCGGAGCTTCGGGGAACACAGGGATGTTCCTCGTACAGCTTGGAAAGAAGTTCGGGGCAAAGGTAATAGCTGTGACCACCAAAAGTTGGCTCGGAGAGATGGGGGCAGACCTATCCGTGAGCTACGACGAGGTAGAAGAGAAAGTGGGTGAGTTCACCCACGGGAGGATGGGAGACGTGGTCGTGAACTCCTTGGGGAAGGCGTTCTGGGAGAAGGGTATGAAGGTGGTTGGTGTAAGGGGTAAAGTGGTCACCTTCGGGACGCTCTTGGGTAGCGAAGCAACGGTGAACTTGTACCAGCTCTATTCGAAGCACGTGAGCATTATGGGCGTCAATAGGGGGAACAGGTCGGACTTCGTGGAGCTCTTGGACTTGTGCAAGGACTGCAAGGTGAAGGTCTGGAAGAAGTTTCCTCTGGAGGAAGGAGTGTCTGCATTGAGGTCCATTGGCTCAGGGGAGAGGGACGGGAGGGTTATGATAGAGGTGGAGTGAGAGGGAGATCGGGAGAAAAGGCTTGACGTATGTCCACAGTTGATACACGCAAGCGAAAACGTAAACAGAAAAGATTCCCAACACTGCCTGTGCGCTTAAAGATTACAATAAAAAGATTACAATAAACATGGTTACAATAATAATTATGATTTCTAGAATATTATTAAAAAAGTTTTGGAGTATTTTCCAGATCAAAACTCTGTTCGCAGAGAGTATTATAATTCATGGGATCTCCTCTTTTTTCTCTAGGCTCATAATGGGTAAGAAACCCTTAATTTCAAGAAAATTTAGGTAGAATCACTCTCCTTCAGGACATTTACCATGTATAAGGTAGCACTGATTTATTAGCGAATCATTGTTATACTCGACTAAAACGGTTTTGGGTCTACCGTTCAGGGGAGAAAATCAGAAGGATTATATAGAGAGGAAGGTGAAAGCCCCGCACCTCTGAGGTGCGAACGGACAGCCTCTTATATTTTAAATAAATCTCTCTTTCTTAACATTCCTTAGTGCTACCGATATCCCTTCCCAGCCAGATTGGGGGCTCAATGGGGCTGCGGAGGGGATAATCACCTTCATTTCCCCTTGAGGGTTACTCGTTAAACGAAAGCCCCAACTTTCCATGTGGGGAGTTCCTTGTCTCAGACCACATCAAACTCGAATTGGTGGTTGGAAAAAGACGAACCATCCTGATAGGGAACCCTTACGGGGAGAGACATCAGAAATAGGAAATCAAGGAAAAGCCTTTCTTTGACTGGAAGACCGCATTCTATTTAGAGACACGAGCTAGTTAGTATTTTTCTACCTTTCCAGGGAGATAGAGGTGTCAATGAAACTCTCCTTCATGAGAGTTATCTCTGTGTGTTAGCCAGAGAGACGCAAACGGAGGTGGTCGAAACTAAACCGCTCTGGAAACTTTCAGGGCGGGACAGATTAAGATAACCTTAAAGACAGTATTCATTTATTAATTTAAAATGTGGCTGGTGCAATTACCTGAGGCAGATTCTTACCACATGGTGTATGCGACCAAGCTTATAGCTATGCTAACAGGGAAACTGAACGAAAACGTCTTCGCACTGATGACTCCTACTAGGGTTCCGTTCATAAGTGTAGGATATCATCAAGAGACGCCTAGAGTAGTTGATCTAGAGCTCGCAAAGAGAGATGGCATTGAAGTCATAAGAAGGGACACCGGAGGAGGTACTGTAATCATTACGGGAAATCAACAAGGGTACAGGATAGGTATAAAGGACAAAGCACCAGGCAAGATAGAGAAAATTTATTCAATTTATCTTTCTCCAGTAATTGATACATTGAGAGAGTACGGTAATCCTCAGCTTAGGGGTCAGGACTTGCTATTGAACGGCAAGAAAATAAGTGGAAATGGCTCCGTAACTTACGATAACATCACATGCATTACAGGTAGCATAATAATAAAGAATGACATTACCGTGTTATCAAAGTATCTTAAGATTTCATCGGAGAAATTTAGGGACAAAATAGCTAAAAGCATGGAGGAATGGGTCACCGGTCTGTCCGAGGAAATAGGAAGGGAAGTTAAACCC
Organism: Sulfuracidifex tepidarius; assembly: GCF_008326425.1. Classification (NCBI taxonomy): domain Archaea; kingdom Thermoproteati; phylum Thermoproteota; class Thermoprotei; order Sulfolobales; family Sulfolobaceae; genus Sulfuracidifex; species Sulfuracidifex tepidarius. The sequence goes on along the minus strand of NZ_AP018929.1, from coordinate 462,681 downwards.
GTTGAAATCCGTGAGAAGTTAACGAAGGTACTCGTAGAGAAATATAACGCGAAGGTATACGACTTAAAAGAGGAGGACTTGAGCTATTGGGACGAAGTTTCTGAACCAGAACCAGATTCTCAAAACTACCTATCTCATGTTGACAGGTGTTTCAAAGTTACGTCGAAGGTGTTCCTCTGTAACGAGGAGAAGAAGTTCAGGAAGTTGGTGAGCGTAACGGTCAGAATTGTGGATGGGAGGATAGACGACGCTATAATTTCTGGGGACTACTTTGTCAACCCAAGGAACGCGATCAACGTGTTAGAAGAGGCACTAAAGGGCAAGACCATGGACGAAGTCAGGTGGGTCATAAACGAGTTTTTAAGGGGGGAAATATTTGGTTTCACTAAAGAAGAACTAATCTCGGTTTTTGATGACATAAATAAGAAATATCTACAGCAACAATGAAGATATCGTCATAAGTAAACCGCCTACAGTGAGGAATACAGAAGATGATAGCCATAGGGGCATATGTGAGAGTGAGACCGCCAGCGTGTACCATATACTCAGCGCCATACCAAGGGACACTGAAAGTCCCACTGACGTGGACCTTATACAAGGCTTGAAATAACTTGTCACCAGCGAAGGCATTGCACCCCAAGGTGCTTGTGTTATTATTCCTACTGCAATAGCTACCGCGTAAAAGCTCGACATCGCATAGAAAAGCGGAATTGAAGAAACAGCTACCGCTACACCCCACATTGATAACAATTTCTTGCTATGAAATTTACCCAGGACCAGAAGTGAGGGAAGAGTAAACATCATTGCTAGCACGTAATATATTCTCCCCTCAGGTCCTAGGATCAAGGGGACGAATTGGAAAAAAGATAAGGCTAGAGCCATCATCCCTAAAAACCAGAAAAGCAGTCTCAAAATAACCCTCTGCCTCATAGCCGTGAGTATACCCCCCACTTGTCTCCCATCGCTTTGAATCCTCTTAAAGGTAGGAGTTTCACCTATCCCTAACCTTATCCACATAGCAATAACAGCGAGAGAACCCCCAATGTAGAATAAATATTTCCATGTATAAGTATAAAATCCATGAATAGAAGAGAATATTACGATCAGTAACGTGGCCATTAGTGAGCCGAAGCCGAAACCGCTTTGGACGAAAGCTCCAGCTATTCCCTTTTCCTTACTCCATTCCTCCACGAACACGTAACCGTTGGCGTACTCCCCTCCAGTGAAGACCCCAATACCTATTCTAATCAGTACAAAGAGAACCATTGAAGCCATGCCTATTACCTTAAATGGAGGAATGAAAGAAGTTCCAACTATGAAGAGCGATATGAATAACATAGATAAAACCAGACCGGTCCTCCTCCCTAACTTATCTCCTATATCACCTAAGATTATCCCACCTAAAGGTCTAAATGCCACCGTAAAACCGTAGGAAAGGATGACGTTGATGAAAGTCATTCCAGGAGGGAAGAAAAGCTTAGCGAAAAATGTAGAGAGTATTGTGATAAGGGTAAAATCGTACGCATCAAGTAAGTAACCGAGGAACTGAGCGAAAGAGGCTTTTATCATTTTCGTAATATTTAAGAAATTTTCCTTTATAAAGGTTTATTGTTACACCAATAAGGCGTTATATCGCGGTCCCCCGAACCTCTAAGACCGATCTCGTTTTGTAGCCAAGCTTGAGACCGTTCATCACTCTAGCATATAAAGATGAAGTTGTATCACGCCCAGTTCCGTGTGAGACCTCTTGTGTTTAGAGTTAGCTTCCTTTGACGCTTTTCTTACACTTTCAGGAAAGTGAAGGTCATGTTTATCTCCTGATAGAGAACGTAGTCGGGGAAAACTCCTTGAAAAGTCACGTTCTCACCGCTGTCGGGAAGGAGGAGGGCGTGTATGTAATGCAGTGATAATGGAAAGCTCACGTTCTCCAGTGATAGAGGGACGTTAGTCGGGTTGTAAAGGAAAACGGTGAAGTTGAACTCCTCCCCCTGAAAACCGGTCAAATCCACAGAGGTCTGGTTTGTAGTTGCCGGAGAAGGGAGAACTTTCACCGTGAAGGACGAGAGGGAAGAGGTTGGCTCTCCCACCGGGACGGGGAAGGGGAATCCCTCCGTGATGTAATAGAGGCGGGTCGCGTTCCCAGGGAAAGAGATGAGCCCCCACTCGCTCTCTCCAGGGGAGAGGGTGACCGATCTCAGCCCGTCCACCTTGAAGGGAACTGAGTACACCCCGTCATAGAAAGAGGAAGAGTTAACGTAAGCCTTGGCGGTGGAAATGTCCTTCACTGTGACGTTGAATATGGACAAGCCTTCATAGTTCCTCACAGGGAAAGCCTCCATGACTACTCCGTCGCTCACGTTCAGGGTTAACGTGATATCTGCATAATGGCCTTGCTCGGAGTGAAGGTAGACAGGGACCGCGGTATTCCCGAACACCAACGTTTCAGGTACGCTCACGTTTGCCTCCCCTTGGACGTTTCCGCTCACGTTCAAGGGAATTGGAGATGTGAGGTTCAGGGTTAGCACCTTTTCTCCTGAACCTACGACCGTGAAGTTATACATTTTCTCGTCAAAGAGAATAGTGAGTTTCACTATGGAGACCGAGTATGAAGGGTGGGGTAACTCCATGGGTATTGTGCGATTCTGAAATTTGACCTGAAGACACGTAGGAACCTCTCCTGAGGGAATGACGAACGGGAGCACTCCGTCACCTCTCACTTCCCCCACGGTGTAGTTGGAACCTGGGAATGAGGAGGGAGGGAACACGCCTCCTGAGCTGGTTTTGAGGAGGACATTGGAAGGTGACAGAGTCCCGTTGACGCTGAGGTAAACGTAATAAGCTTGGTTAGGGTCTCCTCCGCTTTCACTGAGAGCAGTGACGTTGAGAACCTTGATTATCTTCACCCCTTCTGTAGTCGTAGAGGTTGTCAACGCGTTATTGTGGTACACGGAGAGAAATGACACGGATAAAATTATGAGTAAGATAGGGATTATCCACCTCTTTTTTCCACTCACATCTTGAGTTGCGTATGCTAATATTAATTTCTCACGCGTTCCCAGACGTCCCTTGATCTGGATCATAGCCATGGAGTGCCTAGTTAGTAACGTGCAATAAATGAAAAAAGTTCACGAAACTCTTACTCATTAGAGAGAGTGAAACGGAGAGGAACGATACGGAGTTAACCAGTGATTAAGATAGCAAGTTGTTATGCCCTGCAGATAGGTTTTTTCATTCCTAATATTCATTGCAATTCTCTCAAGAAGAAACTCAAAGAAAAAGTATAAGAGTCTACGCATACCACTAGTTGAAATATCAGTTTAGCGAAGCAGTATTTGTGCTATTCGTCTTTATCATTAATGACATCTCCAGTTTCAGTTAAGTGTAAGAATGAATAGATTAATGTTTTGGAAAAGTTCTTAGAATACGATTTAGTTGTATATCCTTGGTCTAAAGCTATAAATTTTCTGAAAACACTAACTAGGGAAGCCTATCTTAAAACGTGCAGATTTATAATTTTTGAGTGCGAGTTAAATACTCCTTTATTAATGATGATTTTTTAATATATAATTGTATTAGATACTCATGACTGATTATGATGATTGGAGTGCAAGAAAATTTGAGTTTTAAGAACTCAACTAGGGGATATGTAAAAGTTAGTGACGGCAGTCTAATCTTTTTACGTGTTGCAATTATAAACGCTATACCTTTGCAATCTTCTTTTGGAGTCGAATTTAATGTTAATTTTATCGTTGGAATTTCTTCTCACCCTTCTGAAAGCGCTCTAAATGAGGTCAAGGATAAGCCCATTCTAGAACCTGGCAAGCAGATCAATGAAGGGTGGACTAGTTTGGAGATAGTCGAGAAATCTTCATCTTATGAAGAAGCAGTTTATAAGGATGGAAAAATTGGAGAATATTTAATCAGGGCTGAAGTAGAGCCCTTGATGATATCTAAAAATATTCAATTTAAGACTCCACAAGGTCCACTGTATGCAGTAAGATGGGTCCCTAAAATAAGCTGGAGTAAAATGGGTGAAAAACTTGACACCTAACTACATTACTTGTTCTCATCAAGAAAGTATGCAGTTCGGTATTTCCTCCACTGAACTGCAAACTAATATTACTATTTCCAATAACATTTATACTATTATACTTATTGGCATTAGCGAGAAAGACGCTCTTGAATTGTTAAAACGTTATGCGACAGACGATTGTATAAATGAAATTAAGAAGTTCATAGATATTAAGAACTTGGCGTCGCTTGTCCTTTGGCTACTTAATACTTTTAATTGGATCAGGATATCCTCTATTGATTTAGCAGAAGATATAGAGTCCTCACAGCCACTTTTCGTAGAAATTCATTTAGATAATTGCGGATGGGATGAATGGAAGGAAATAGCAAGGTCTACTAAGGATACTCTAAATAGAGAAGGTATACATGACATTGCTAGTAAAGTGATAATAGTATGCGACCAAGCAATACAGGCGATTTAAAACCTCATAAATTGATAAGTTACTTTGAGAATATTTTGAATGATAATTTATTAGATGAAGTATTTATAAGGAGAATGATTAGTGCTGTATACTTTTCTTTATTTAACTACTGGTCTATAAAAAATATTTGTAAAGGAATAAAGGGTAAAGGTAAGAGAAATGATAGTTTTCCTCACGTACAATTCATTCAAGACCTAGTAGGTAGAGGATTTGATGCACAAATACGTACTATATATTTATTTAGCACGAAAGAGATTAGCTTTTCTTTAGTTTCTCTGCTGGTTTCTCTTACTTTTCCTTTCTTCCAATTATATTTTTTCCTGCTTATTCCGCATTCTCTTTCTAACTCACTATCGCTCTCCTTAAGCTGTCCTAAGAGGTTAAGCACCTCTGAGTCACTTAAAGAGGTTGAGAGGACTTTTGCCAACTTTTGTTTTTCCGCCATGTGTAACTTATTACACAATTAGACTAGTAAAGTATATATCTAATTAAGTTAATCAAACTTCATTATTTCTATTAAAATAGTCTATTTTTTATCACAAGGTCCTTCACCTATTATCTTCTCTTCTTCTGAGGCAACAGAACCTATTAAGTAACTCATTAAGAGGCCTACAATGCTTCCATATGCATTGTTTATCCGTGGCGTAACTTTTTCCTTATTTTTAATTCAGTCACGGGTTTGGGCTTCATAGGATTTCATAATATTTCATATCAATCCTTAGCCCTTGAGCTTCACCAGTGTAACTACCGTTATCCCTCTGCTCCTTTAGCGGGATGACTCGAACCTTTCACGGATGCATGTAAATCCATGCGTAAATTGAAAGTATTAAAAATCAAAGAGAAGTTACGCCACGGGTAAACATAATACTTGATTGGAATAAGTCTCTATGCCCGTGGAATTGGAACGCCCACCGAGTATTTCGTGTATTTTCTCTTGTTCCATTTACGTTACTATAGATTGAATAGTCAGTCAATAATTTAAATCTTTCTTACGAAATGTTTTGTAGATAGCTTAACGTGTTTACTTAATCCTATGGGTTAGAATGAAAATTCCCCTTATTTATAGGATAAGAAGTTGGTTATAGTTACATAGTCGTCTATCACAAGTAATTTGATGGGGGTTCCCAAGTACTCCACTAGGTACTCCCCCTGGGGGAACTCGCCAACGGGTACAAGCCTATCGCACTCGGTGATTCGCGCGTTGGACTTGAGCTCCCCCACCGTGTTCGCAAGGAGAGTCCTAGAGTTCACGTACCACGAGTCGAAGACAGTAGCCTTCACGTTGAAGTCAGCTAGGGAGGGTAACAACTCAAGGAACGCGTCGATCTTCGTCTTGAACTCCACCTCCTCACCCCTCCTCCGTAACTCCTCCTCCACCTTTCTGGTAACGTAAGGAGTGACGTCCACAAGTACAGCTCGCCGTTGGTAAGGTCCCTCATCCCTACCACGAGGAGTTGAATCGCTAGTTCGAACCTCTTGTGAGCCCTGCAGTAGAACACCTGTGTACCGTTCCTCGAGACGGGCATGATCAGGGTAGAGCTTGTGGTTGTGAGTGTCGTCCACGATCAGGAGGACGGGATGGTTTTCCACCAATCTCTTCACTACCTCAATCAGGCTAACCCCAGATGCCTTGTCCAACCCATTCAGAACGGTCTCGTAGTCCATCCCCACCTCCTGGGCTATCTCCGTTGAGTTCCCTCCCGCGACAGCTCCCAGCACGAGCCTCCTAGCCACGTCCTTCCTCACCTCAGTCAATGACTGCATGACTTAGTTGACAGCTTCCTCCAACGCTCTGTAGTACTCCTCCTTCGCCTGCTCCTTGATCATACCCAAATCAAGCACCATAATTTTAAAAAACTTTCACGGTTCGCCTCCCTTATAAGGGTTTTCCAATAAAAGCACTTGAGCTAGATGACTTGATAGTATTTTTCACTTGCTAAGTACAAAATTCTCGTCCTGTAAGGTATGGCAGTTGAGTTGGTTAAAAATCATTAGCCTTAACGGTCAATCTAACTTTCCTATCAAAGCATATCATCGTTCTTGAAAGGAAGTCTTCTCTGCCTAAAATAAGGCTAGGAACATACGCCTTCACCTAAGTTCATGAAGTCTAAAGCGTTACGGCTAAATCTAACGTCTCATTAATTTCTATAAGATGCAAAAAACTCATGTTATATCTTTTTGAGTGAGAAAATAAGGAAAGAGTGTAACTTTCAATTGAAAGATTTATCAATGAAGGTTCGTCAAAACATCTTAGGGAGATATCATTTCTCGTGATGAAAATCTGCTCAAGTGTTTGAAAGTCAGGATTAAATAATATCTCTCTATCTGTCCAGTGAGGCTTCACAATAGCCTTGACGTGAAGTTTCAGCATCAAGAGATGTTGCTCAAGCTCCTCCCTTTACCGGTCTCAGCACCTCTGAGGAACCACACCCAAGGAAGCGACGAGCCCGATCGTCCACACCGACATGTTGAACAGCATGTACTGGTATATCGACAGACTAGAGGTCAGGAATATCACGGGGATGTAAGCCCCTATTGACAGGAACCTAACGATTGCGGTGTAAGTCCCCCTCCTGGAGGTAGGCCACAGCTCCCCCTTTAACGTGTCCTCAGTGAGGCACCCCACGCTGGTGAAGAAGTTCAGGACGATCAGGAGAACCCAGAACAGGATCATGTCGGACGACCAGTAAGGGATAGTGAAGTATATCACCGCGGTCGTGAAAGCTGTGCCCACGAAGGAGAGGAGGAGCATCACTTTCCTAGACAGTGAGTCGGCGAAAGGCGAGATGCCCAGACCGGCTAGGAACTCAGCTATGCTCGCCACTAGGATGATGGTGGCAGTGAGCTGTGGGAAGAAATACGGGCCTGCTACGTAAGTCATGAGATCGAAGCCTATGGTGTTCGCAGCTGCCATGGTCGTGGAGAGTACAAGCCTCAGGGGAATTGAAGGCATCCTCTCCACACTCCCCGTCGGTACTTCCTCCCCGGGTTTGAAGTACTTAGCTACCTCCCTCTCCGCCGCTTCCACGTCCCCTTTCTCCTCCAACCACCTTATGGACTCAGGTATCTTCATCCTTGCATATGCTAGGACCACGAGGATTACGATCGCTGTGACCCCTACCATAAGCCTCTGGAAGGAGATGCTGTCGTAAGCGCTGCTGAGGGCCACCGCGGCGAGGAGGAGGCCCCCGAAGTTGATGAAGTTGACCTCCAAGTACATGGTCTTGCTCCTGTGCCTGTTAGGCATTATCTCGTGGTTCATTACCATGATCGTGTTCATTTCTCCCCCTGCAGCGAAGAGGAGCGGATGACGCTTGCCCCGTCTGTGACTGTCATTCAAGAGCACCACGATTTTTTGCATTTATCCTTTACTACAAACGGGACTATTCATCCTCACACTGGGTTTCGTCAACTTAACTCTATACAGATATAAAAAAGATGTAACATGACCACGGTGTGTTGTTCGACTAGGTTGCACATTTTTCTTAAGACATAGCGATACGTGAATGTAAAAAGCAAATGGAACGGAGGAAGACCTCTTCTTCTCCTCTCCTTAAAGCGTCCTCTCTTCTTCTCTTTATTTTCCTCGCGTCCTCTTCATTCCTTTCCCCCTCTCTTCCTTTTTCTCCTCTTCCTCCTCTTCCCCTCCTCAGTTTCTCTTCCCCTCCCCGTTTCACTGCTCTCCTAACACTTCCATGAGGCGCTTCGCGTGGCTCTCCCAGGAGAGTGACTTAGCGGTCTCCCACGCGTTCCTACCCAAGGGCAGGGGGTCGTCCAGGATCTCGTTTAGCCTCGACGACGCTTCCTCCAAGTCCTTCACCACGAACCCGTTCTCACCTTGTTTCACGAGCTCCTTGCTCCCAAGCCCCTCGTTCACGACCACCGGGACACCGTAGCCCATAGCCTCCAGGACTCCCATGCCGGGTCCCCTCTCGTTGAAGCCGAACCTGACTAGAGCTGAGGCGCGTGAGTAAAGGGACATGAGTTCCTCGTCCTTGAGCTTCCCCGTGACAGTCACTGTGTCGCCGTACTCCCTCTCGAACTGTCTTCGGGTGTCCTCCCTAGCCCACGAGCCAGCCATGATGAACTTTCCCTTCATGCGTCTCGATAACTCGCCGTAAAGACAAGGTTTTCTCCCTGAGTCCCACATGGAAACACTGATGACGAGCCTCTCCCTCGTGTCGCTTATAGTCTTAGCAGGGTAACACCCGGGGTAGACCACATGAGCGTTAAACCCCTTCTCTCTGAGGACTTCTCTGTTCCACATTGAGTTCGTGATCACAGTCTTAGCTTCCCTGAGGATCCTCCTCTCCATTTCCCTGGGGAGGAAGTACTTCAAGCCTGTGGCTGTGAGGGTAGTCTCGTGGAGGTAAAGTGCATACTCCTCCCCGGTCTTCCTCTTCCTCAGGTAACCTGTGATCCCCGCGAACTGGTCGTGAAAGAGAGTGTAGCCCTTTATGGAAGTAGCCTTCATGATCAGGTCCATGTCCACTGTTGCTTCTCTCCCGCGGTGCCCTGCGTAGAACGAGGTGATGAGAGAGGAGAGCCACGGGAGCACACCGCGGCCTTTCTCTCCCCTCTTCCTAAATACAGTGTAATCTATCCCGCTCAAGTCATAGTTTCCTCCAGCGTCCCTATACACGAACAACTTCCAACCCGTGTGTCTAGCTTCCTCTACCGCCATCCTTGGTACTCCGCTGTTCCAGAGAAGCCTTACCGCGATATTCATCTTCTACAAAATGGTGTTCTGGGTAATAAGAAATTATATAGTAATGAATGATAGCCAGGATTTGAGTAACTTGACGTTCTTCTATGTGTTCTAAAGCGTGGGCCCATCTCTCTACTTATCCTCGTATCTGGTCAGTCTTCAGAAGGATAGAGATATGAAAATATAATCATTTACAAACTCCATCTATTTTATTTTTTCACTCTTGTAGAGAAAGTCTCGAGGAGATTTAAGTCATATAAAGGAAATAGATCAGGTTGTTATTAAAAGACTGTAAGACGAGCTTTAAGATTTCTACTAGTAGGTATATCTAAACTAATACTATGGTCAAGCCATTTAAGGAGGAGTTAATTTCAAGTTAACCTGAGGAATTAGTACAAATAACTCATTTTAATAAGTCGAGTTATTAAGTCGAAACATAAGGTTCAAAGGAAGTTAAGGAAAATAAGGGCAAAGTGTTTTTAGTACAAGAGGCCCTATAAAGACAGTATATTAGGCGCTCAGAACCAACTATTTTTACCCTAGCAGTGGAGAGATCCTTAAATATATCGATTTTCAACTCTTGCATTTTAGCTACACCTAGCGAAGTTCATGACCTCCTGTGACGAATCTAAATATTTATCTATATCTATAGATAATTTATATCTATTTTGATTATAGTAATTGAGAAAAACATGAATTACTGCAACTTGCTCTAGTAACGCGGTTAGCGATTACACCTAAAAATCAATCCCTCAAGATATCAAAATATACAAAGAGAAAATCTCCTATGAGATACGAAATCTATTTGATCTTTTGAAGAATTTATCATCTTCTTTTATGGGATAAAAAGGTACAATTTAATTTAACTCAATATCCTTAAAATGGAGGATATAAAACTTAGTCGTCTTGGTAAAAATCCTTCCACTATCTGAACTTCTTCTTTGCTAATTATCTTGAATCCCTTGAAAGCAAGGAGAATTACTAAGATCAATATGAAATCCAGGAAGGGAGGATCTATAGTGACCTCATAGATCCCGATTAAGGGGAACATGGAAAGGATACCTATATCCTTTTTTCTGGGTAAAAATACTGAGGTTCTTATTGCATAAAATACCGTGAAGGAGGAGGAGACTGCAGCTACTATTACCTGAGATATTGCGCCTCCCATAATTCCCATCCTAGGAATCAGGAGAAAAGAGGTTAGTAAAACAAGACCTCCGTTGAGCGTCGAGAGAATCAGGAACGGCCTCAGATCTTTCTTGAATGTCACGATAAAGTTTGTAAGCGACATCACCGAAAATGGAAGTGTAGTTGAGATTAAGAGCAAGATGAAAACTTGAAGTCCGGATTCATATTCAGGAAAGAAGTTATTGATCACTACTTCTCCCACGGGAATTAATATAATCACTGTCAAAAAATTTAGGAGAGAGAGAGAAACCTGAAAGAGAGTGATGACATTCTCCTCTCATCCTTTTCAACGGCCTTGTAAAATGATGCTGCAGGAAGAAGAACGTTACTCAAAGATCCCAAGATCATAGAAGGAACTCCTCCGATTAGAGCTGCGAACTGGTAAATGCCTAAATAGTAAGAACCTAAGAGATAAGAGGTAGTTACTCTATCTCCTTGTGAAGAGAAGAAATTAGCCACATTCGATAGATACAAAGGTGCTCCTTCCCTCATGCTCTTGAAAACGAAAGGTATATCGAACACAGGATAAACTAAACCTATCTTCCTTGAGAGCCAGAAATAGTTCAATGAAAAAGCTAGTAATCCTCCGATTATCCATATTTCCACGAAGAGATAGATGTTGTGGAGAATAACGGCTACTATTGAAATCCCCCATCTAATTACTAGGAAAGCTATGCCAGTAGTTGACCCTTCGGTGTACATATTCATTCCATTCAAAATTAAATTAAATAGTCCTACAGTTAAATATAGGAAAAGATAAGGTATAGCTAGCTTAATGTAAGCAGGAAAAAGGAGTAAGATTAGAAGGATAGGAGAAACAAGAAAAGGAATTGAAAAGAATTTTCCAATTAATTTCCTATCAACTTCTTGTCTAGCGTAAAGGTAAGCCGTCTCCCTAGAAATTATCTGTGAGGGAATTAGGAGAAAGAACGCTGTGACGATAACCTCAAGCAACTGAAGAATTGCAATTTTCCCGAAGAATGCAGGGTTAGAAATCTTAGCAGAGACAACAAAGAAGATCAACGCAGTTATAACATTAACTGTGGTAACGCTGAGGCTCTTCAACCAGTTCTCAATAGGATTCATTCGGTTTGACCTTAAGATATGTTATATTAAAGCTTTTCTCTAATATGCTCTATATAGTTTTACTTTATCAAAATAATTTTAAAATTATTTTGATTTCCTCTATTATGATGGAGATATAATACTAAAATATTATATATTTAATTTAAAATATATATTTAAAAGCTATTTATAATATTAATATTTCAGATAGAGAATTCCATTTAAATTTAATATAATAAAAATATCTTACTTTTATTATTATGATTTTTTCTCTATATTTGTACTTTCGTTCTTCTAGTTTTTCTTGCTAGTTTTTATGAGATTTTAGTTGTTATTATATTCTTTATTATAATATAAACTTTCTATTTTTATTTTTATAAATTATTATTAAAAAATCTCTAAAAAGTGTTATTATTTCTAAATATAAATTTTTTATATATCAAAATTTTTAAGGATTAGAATTATAACTAAGCTAGATCAACTAAAGCTGTGATATAATTCGATGTGGACTCGCATTTAGACTTATTCTCTAATATTTATAGTAATTCAATCATTTCTATCATTATAGAAATCTAATCATTATAAATTTCTCTATTATTTTTTCCTAAATAACATAGACGTCAAACTTTCCATTTGATGTAGCATAAAAAAGAGATTTAAAGCTTTTTAATATTTGTATCGCAGATGAAAGAATGATAGGAGTAGTTTTACCCATTAGAACATTCATTAAGTTCTCTGGAGGAGGAGACGTTCACTCTAAAGAAGTATTATCAAGATTAGCCAAGAGAACTGATATACTTCTGCTTCCTCCCCCAAGTGAAATAATTAATAATTATAGTGAAATTTATAATTATTTAGATAAAATACCATTCAACTTTCCAGATTTTATAAATGGTTTAAAAAATGAAAATCTTAGTTATTCAGATATTTTACATAAATATTCACTATATTTAAATAATGTTAGAATCATATATGATTTTATAAGTTATATACACTTAGATATGACCTCTAAAGGAAGCAAGGCTAAGCTTTTTATAAAGTCTCTAAGCAGAGATATATACTGCAATGAAATGGTATCTTTTGATGCTTATTGTATTGCTAAGATAACAAATAAACCTCTAGTTACTACACTTCAGTCAGAAATAAGGAGTTATGGTGAATCTATAAGGTTTTTGTATGGCAGTACGAAGTATAAGATAGGAGACCCATTATTTGGGTTTAAGCAAAGATACAACTTCCTTAATATAGCTAAATTTGGAAGGATTTTAAACGATCCAATAGTTAAGTATGTGTTAGCAGTAAGTGAAGGTAGCCTAGAGGGATTAAAACTTAAGAGCGAAAAAATTAAGGTTCTTAAACCAGGAAACGCGTTCAATCCTGATCTTTTGCGGTTTAGAACCAAAAATAAGGAGAACTATCTGGTATTCTGGGCTAGATTGTATTATTTGAAAGGAATCTTTGAGATCCCTTATATCATGAGGGAGATAGTTAAGAGACATAGAGATGTTAAACTTTTAATTTTTGGTGAATTTATTAATAATATTGAAAAAGAAAAATTCTTTAATCTAATTAAAAACTTTAATCTAGAGAAACATATAAAATGGCTGGGATTCATTTCAGACGAAGAAAAGTATAAGATAGTCAGCAAAGCGAGAGCTTTAATATACCCATCTCATGTTGATTCCTTTTCGCTAGTAATTTTAGAATCTCTAGCACTAGGCACTCCTGTAATAGCTTACGACCTTCCAGGACCAAAGAGCATATATAGAGATCTAAAAGCAGTAAGATTTGTAAGAGAGTTTGATATAGATAGAATGGCACTTAATGTATTAGATATTCTAAAGATGAAAGACGAAGACTACTTTAGTTTTTTAATATATAATGAGATGCTAGACAAGTTCCTTGAGAGATATAATAGTTGGGATAAAGTAACTGATGAAATCTTAACATATCTTAATAAATAATATGCTCTTAAAATCAATTTAAAGACTTCTCATGTGTTATACTTTATTTTTGAAATTAATTTTTATAATATAGAATTCGAACAATATTTTATTCTTAATATAACTAAAATACTTGTTCTTAATCTATAAAATTTATAATAGTATTGATTCTCTTTAAGCTTTTATATATAAGATTCTTTAATATTTAGATAATTAATTATTTATTTCTTTATTATATTTATAAATTTCTTGTTTAATAAGATGAAAAATGTGCTGAATTCTAATGATCAGTTATTTCCTAATCCACTATGTTCGCTATAATTATAAAAGTTGCACCTTAAACCTTTTATGAGATCAGTTTCCTGTCCTTCTGCACAATTAAATGCCTTGTTTAATAAAACCTAGTATTTTCTATATTATTAGACTATTATAAATGCTTATTAGACTTTTAATAGAATTTCTCCAATAAAATCTAGTCATATTATTTTTTAATCTATTACAATATTTTTCACTAAAAGATAGAATATATTCTAGAGAAGGAAATTCATTCCTAATTTTTATACAGTCTTTGCATACTTCTTGAGGAATTCTAGCATCATTGAATACGATGACCGGAACTCCTCTAGTTTGTGCCTCAACTATAGGTAATCCAAATCCTTCCTCTTTCGTAGGAAAGAAAAAGGCATCAAAAGTATCATAAATCTCAATAAGTTTTTCATCCAGAGCAGGCCCCATGATCCTTATTCTCGGATCTTCTTTGCTCTCTTTTTTTATTTCCTTGAATATCTCGCTATTAGGATCATAACTCCCCCATAGCTCAAATATGATTTTCCTCTCCCTTATTTTTCTAAACATCTTAATTCCCCTAATAATGTCCTTTCTTTCGGCGTCAAGTCTCCCAATGTATCCAAATCTTATCACGTCGCTTTTCCTGGTCTTATGTGAGGGCGTCGTGAAGAATTTCTCTTCGACTCCGGGATTCACTACGAAGATCCTTTTATTATAACTCAACTTTTCTATATCTTCCTTAACTATGCTTGAAACCGCTATCACCGCATCTGAACTTAGTATGCTTTTTAGGTAAACTTTCTGCATCAAAGGCGATGGCTTTGACTCCTTATACCTCAGAAAGAATAGGTCATGGACTGTAGTTACCCATTTTGCCTTGCCTCTCCTTATCGGAAAGAAGGGTTTTGGTGACAATAGATGGATAATATCGTAGTCTGAATAATTACGAATTATTCCCTTACCTACGCTAACAAATGAAGACAAGTTAGAGGAATAGTCAAAAAGCGGATAAAGGCTTACGTCATTCTCTCCTTTTAATCCTTCATATATTTCCCTAACATATCTCCCTACCCCTGTTACTTTGCTTATATCTTCGATGACATCATTCTTGCTTGATATTAAGAGTAATTTCATCCAGTTTGTTATTTACTGTGAATTGTTAAAGCTAATTATGTAGATAGCATGTTTGTCACTTCGGCGATAAGCTGAAAATTATTTCGGAGATAATTGTTTTTTATTTAAGCATATTCCAAAGTAGCAAGCATATAATCTAACCCATCATCTATATTAATCGTATCATATATACGATTTAATGATCTCAGTTCGCTTATTTTTCTAAATCTAATTACTTGAGAATCTCTAGCTTGATATGAATCTTTAGCATAAACAGGAACATTAAATGCCGCAGCAAGTCTCATAGTACCTGAGCTTTGACGTTTTGAATCCTGAAAAAATACAAAAGCTTTACACTCCGCCAATTCATTAATTAGCTCATCTTCTGTAAAATAATCTTTTATTTTTACGTCTAAATTTTTTGATAATATTCCAATACTTTTAAGAAAAGCAGTATAATACTTATTTGGTAGTAGCTTATTTATTGATATTACGAGTTTTTTATGACCTTTTAGAAATATAATTTTCTCATAATGTTTAAATACCATGGAAAACCCAAACGAGCACCAATCATATTTTTTCTCGACTTTCGGCATTTCTATATCATATCCAATATGAGGAGTGTAAAACCAATTTATTGGGAGGTTAATTGGGAAAGTATGAGTTAGATATACTAGATCCTTTCTGACATTTGCTAGATTAGAATGGATTTCTACGTAAGAACCTCTTTCAAAAGAGTTTAGATCTATATCTAAGGAACTTTCGTATTCGATGAGCTGAACGCAACCCGTTTTTGCGACTCCTTCAAATACCTTTATTCCTCTTTTCTCTAATCTTTTCTTAAGAATCTTAGAATATTCTGTAATCCCCTCTCCATCTACGTTAGGATGATAAATATATATTTCATTAATTTCTTTCTTTTTAATATTCTTCTTATTTGATATAAAATTTAGAAAAATCAAATCTTCTAGTTTTATAGAATCTTCTAAGAACAACCCCTTCTGTTCAAATAGTGATATAATTTCATCAACATTAACAGTACTATCTAAAGTAAGCATTATGTGAGTATAGTTCTTTATTATCGTAGAGAGTTTTTCTGCTAGCTGTTTAAAATTACTTACATGTCTATTGATTCTGATGCCTATGACTGCATCAAAGAAGTTAGGGGGAAAATTGATATTGAAAATATCAGTATTAATATAATGAATTTTCCAATAATATTTTTGATTATATATATATCTACGTTGGTATCTATGCCAATAATCTTATAAAACGGCCATATCTCAAATAACAATTCATTATTATAGGAATATAAGTCTAATATTCTACTTCCATTAGGTATTTTTGACAGCTTCCCCTTAATTATCTTATAGTCAAAATTTATTGTATCTGCCATTTCGAACTAATAGTATCATCTAAACTCAGCAAGAATAAGTTTTTAACGGATCTTAAAGCAAGGATAGTAAATCCATTTAAGATTTATATTATCTTACCCAAATAATTTTCTTTATATAAAATTATTATTAAATATATTATAAATTGAAATAAATTTGTAGTAACTAAAGTATGATCGAGAAATTCGTCACTCAAGTTTTTTATTAAAAAAAGGAGAGTTGTTTTGATGAAGATTCTAATCTCACCTCCAATGAGATTCGGCGAAGAATTCACTGGTGCAGCAAGGAGGACTCTAGAAGTTTATAGTAGAATAGATGAGGAAGTTTATTTATGTATAGATAAAAATACTTTAAGCAAGGTAGACCCTGATATTTTACCTCTCTTAAAGAAATTTAAACTTGTGGAGAGTAGTAGCACTTTGAAGAGAGATTATATCCAAGGTTTATTGCACTGTTTGTCTGCAGCTAGAAAAGTTGACGCAATATTAAGTTATTCTGAGTTCTCGCTTAGTGTGTCTTACTCCTATATTCTTTCTCTTCTCTCCAGTAAACCCATTTTAATCTTTGTCCATCATGTGACCGAAGAGCTTAGAGGGGAGTCGAGACTGCATTTACTTATAAAATTAGCATTCAAAAGGAGTAAAGGGATAATTTGTTTAGATAGTCCTGAGGTCTTTAACGAGTTAAAGAAAATATTTCCAAAGAAGAAAATTTTGATATCTACTAACGGTATTGATACCGAGAAGTATTATAGTTCTGATGAGAAAATATGCGATGGTCTCTTTATAGGTAATTATGGTGAGAGGAAGGGTATTCAATATCTTTCAAAGATTTGGGGTCTCGTTGCCGAGAGAAAAAGCGACGTAAAACTCTGCATATTAGGAAAAGGTTGGAAGGAACTTCCAAAAAACGCAGTCTATTATGGATTTGTAAGCGAAGAGAAAAAGAAGGAAATTTTAGCTAAGTCTAAGGTCTTCATATTCCCCTCACTTTACGAAGGGTTTTCCTTAGCTACTGCAGAAGCTTTAGCTTCTTACTTACCAGTAGTAACATGGGACTTGCCTTGGGCTAAGAGGTTCTTAACTGTAAAGATATCTCCTTATGACGTAGAAAAGTTTTCACATATAGTAATAGACCTTCTCGACAACGAGGAGAAAAGAAAAAAGTTAGGGAAAGAAAGCAGGAAATTTGCTGAGACTTTAACTTGGAAAGCTGCAAGTGACATGGAAAAGAAGGCGTTATATGAAATTCTTTATCATTGAATCTATTGCATTAGCCACGTTATCCCATGAAGAATGCAGCGCGATAAACTCGTTCAGTTGGACGTCGGTAAACATCTTCTCAACCTTTTCATTGTTAAACGTGACTATCTCTTCAACTTTTCTAGCTAGAGACGCAACATCGAATTCCCTTACAAAGAACACGGGTTTAAATTTATAGACAGAAGTCAGAGAAGGTAGATCATAAGTTATCACGGGAGTTCCCACAGCCAAAGCTTCAAGTACGGTAACCGAGAAAGCCTCTTGATGCGAAGGTAAAATTAAACCCTTGGCTCTGGACAGTATTTCATACTTCTCTTCCTCAGATGCGTTTTCAATTACCTCTATACTTAGGTTCTTGGCTTGCTTAACTATGGATTCTTGTTCGGAATAACCAATCATTTTTAATTTGAAATGTTTACCTACTTCTAATGCTTCATTAGCTCCTTTAGCGGTATTTATTCTTCCGAGAAAGACGATGTAATTATCCTTTTCAAAGTTCCTATATTTTAAAGCTAGGGGATTAAAAGCGTGAGGAGGAGATAAAACACGCAAGTTGAAGTATTTTGGTAAGTTCGTGTACTTGAACACTCCATCGTTCATAACTGCAATGAAAGAAGGTTTCTTCCTTAAAGATTTAGTTAAAAATATAATATTTTGGAGCCGTTGAATGCTGCAGAACTCTATTGCACTTTTTCTATTAGACCATATTTTAGTCCAATTTTTTATACAATTTAGAAACGATTCTTTTTCTAGTAATGAATTATGTGGATCGGTCATCAGCAACATTCCATATTTTCTCCCTAATTCTGACAGTAACAAGGACGACATTAATTGAATCCTATAATTATGAGGAACATAAATGAAATCCAGACCGCCTATCTCTTTCTCATAACCGTCTTTTAATTCTTTAGATAGAGGAGAGAACGTGAATAGCTCTCTACCTAGTGTTACACGAGGTCGTCTATCTAATACACTTTCGAAAAACGAAGGAACGTTTGCGTATTTCTTAATCTCTTTCAATCTATCATCAGAAATACCGTCTAAAAAGGCGTGAGTAGTTGGTAAGTAATAGAGCTTATAGTGGGTTGAAATTCTCTTAATAACCTCCCTAACATGTTTTTCTGATCCCGCATTAAATTTACTAATTGCTCTTGAGTCTACCAAGCCTAATGATAACATTATTGATGATCCGTTCTATACTTCCATTAAAAAGGTTCCTATAAATGATAAGGTATATAAACAATGCATAGAAAAATATGTCTACTGTTATTATTAGTAGATTAGTAATAAAACCTAGTTTTAGCGAGACAGTTGACTTTCCTTTCGATATAAGAACGTGCTGGCCGAAGACATTAGTACCCAATGTTTTCCCGTTACTCACTTGTACTCCTCCATAGGGTAGAGGTAAAGAAGTTTCCACTAAGTAATCTGGACTGCTTTTGATACTAAATTGTGCTGTTAATTGATTAAAAGAGAAATTAATTGGTTTAGATACTAAGTTAGCAAGGTTTAGGTTTTCTGGAATAATAATAGTCCAAGGCCTAACATTTAACTTCTCCTTATTTAAAATGTCTATATTACTTATATTCCCCTTCTGATCTATAATATAAGATCCATGAAGAACAGTGAGGTTCGCGCTTTCATTGAATAGTGAAATGTAATTTCCATTATCGATGCAGGGGTTCAATAACATGTTAACAGTATCGTTAGTCTTTAATGGACTAATTATTGCTGGAGTATAATCAAGTAACGGATAAAGTAAACATTCTGCATTAAACAAAATAGTTTCGTTAGATGAGTTGACATAAATACCCATTTTAGCTTCTCTAAATACTGAGGCGTTTGGTTGCTCTAGTAAGTATACGTTACCTTTAGCGTAAATTAGTTTTAATCCTGAGCTATTAAGGTAAGAGTAGATAAAGGAGTTGCTTATAGGTATATAGGAGGTATTGTCAATAAAGAGATATTTTATTCCAGCTATATCGTAAGCTAATGGAGTCTGATTAACGTAAGTTGTCTGCGGAGAAGATATCGTTTCGTAACCCGGCATAAGAGGGGGAGAAAGTGAAATAAATTGGTAATTTGTCCACTTTTCACTGAAACCTCCTTCACCTACGTATGCTACTCCTGCAGTAGATGTTGATAATAAGTTCATTACGTGAACCCATTGTGAGGGAGGATTCAATGGATAATAATATCCTTCCAAAGAAACTCCATTACCAGGGAAGGCTCCGTCGTGTTGGCTTGGGTAAAGGGTTCCGTCAAAATACTGCCAACTAGCGAAGCTCATAATTAAAATTAATACTATTCCAATTATATATTTTATTTTGATTTGCTTGAATTTATTTAATATATAATTTAAACCTATAGCTCCTAATATAAGTGATATTGAAACGTTAGTCCATTCTGCATAAAATGGAATTGCAAATGTCGTGGACATAATTCCTCCAACTATTGGCAGCTTTGATGGAAGAACATCGAATATGTAAGTGAACTCCTTAAAAGGGAAGTTAGTCCCGCTTTCTATTCCTATCATAAATAAGAGAATTAATAATAACTCTGCTGATATCAATTTCCTAGATTTATCAAAAAGAGATATAACAGCTATAAATATAAAAATAAAGAGAGAAGAGACCCAAAGATACGAAACAAAGTCATTTGGAAATAACATTTGATCATTGAAACCGTAAGCTGGCAAGTAGAACCATTCATCTCTAGGGTAAAAAAGTATGGAAGGAGATGAAGGAATGACAAATGGCCACCAACTACTTATAAATGCAAAAAGGTTCGGGAAGCCTGCGTTCTGAGAAAAGCCTGCAATATAGGATAGGCTATCAGGCCTTAATGCACTAAAACTCGCAGCTTTAGCTAGTGATTTAGTAATTAGCGAAGGATATATGAAGATGTAATAAGTATATAGTAGAAATGGCAAAGATGTAAGGAAAATGCCCGCTAGATTTTTAATGATTTTAAGAAACGATCTTCTGAATTCAAAAACAGAAAATGACACTAATATAATCAAGATATAAATAAACCAAATGTAGAACCTAGGATCCATCATTGCGGAAAATCCTAAAGCTATACCTGAAAGTATGAGCGCTTCTTTAGAAAGGTTAACGTTATTTAATTGTACATTAGTAAGATTTATTAAAACAAATGTTAATGCAAGTACTCCTAATATTACATTAAACCAATCAGAAGCTATAAACTGTATATAAAGTGGAAATAGATAGAAAAATAGAATTAATAATATCTTTATACTAAAATTATATATCTTTAAGACACTAAGAATTAAATCAGTTAATTTCCAAAGTATAACGTATATAATGCTAAACATTAATATCAGATATATTTTAGCAAGCACGATAACATTGTCACTTGGTATAAGATACATGAAAGAATATAAAACGCTCTGTACATTAGGCGAGACCCCAGTCTCAGGCGAGTACGTAAAAAGAGGGTAGAGATATTTAACTTCGTATCCAGAGAAAAATGGAAACTCTGGGTTGTAGTAGTTTAAGTATCCATTACCAAATAAATATCCAGATATAGGAATAAAAGAAAATAGCCAAAACAATAAGAACATTAATTTTCTATATCTGTTATTAACATCAAGCACCAAATACTCTCCTGGCTTTTCCTTTTTAATTTTTTCGTGTTACTCTATTGGTTAACCGTTCTAGAACATTCAATTGTCCCTACTCCTATAAATATGTTGACCAACATCTCTAACACATGATAAAAAGGTACAAAATATATGTTCATAGACACATCTCATATACAACTTACTGGTCCGTCTATTTACTCTTACCTTAACGATTCTGGAACAGTAATGCTCAGCTTTATCCTTCCTTATCACTGCCAATTTCCTCAAATAGTAGAGAGTAAAAGTATGTCGACTTTCATTAGGGACAATCTCAAAACTCAGTATGCCACATCTAAATCTCTATTAAGTCTTACTTTCTTACCTTAATGCTTGTTCATAACTAAGGTTATGGATTATACGAGTACCGTAAGGTTAGTCTCCTCATCTAAAATTCTTATGGCTCTTATATAAGAACATCTCTCCGAGATATTCATGCACAACCTTGATAATTACACTACAACTTTCAATGAGATAACCTATAAGAGTATCTCTATACTACTTGAGATCACGTTTTAACGATATAGCTTAGCTATAGATAAGGTTAACTGAGTTGAGATTATATTTTAAAATGCTAATATTTGGAGAATCTATCATTTTTTATTAAAATAATTTTCTCACTATACATTTTAACGAAACATATTAGTAACTTATAAAATAAATTTAACGCTAAATAATATAAATTTTATAATAAATAAATTTTATGGAAACAATAAGATCTTATTCTACCTTTTTTAGTGACTGTTTAATATATAATTAAATTCTCAATTGCCTTTAGTTTTCTAAAATCATCGATTTATTAATTAATCTTATGAAAGAGAAAGAGTAAGAGATTAGAACAAGACAATTTTTATTTTTATATACTCGTTTAAGATTTACTTCATTACTCTTTCTTCTGCATTAGAATATCATAAATAATATCCAAACAAGAATGGTATTCCCTTAATCAGTGTGGGGATTATAGCCTTAACTTTCTCTTTTGTAGTGAGTCCAGGTCTCATCTTTCTCTGATAAATTATCTTTTCATATTCTGTGCCTTTGAGGAGTTTTGCATTCCTTCCGTATCTATACCACTTCTTGATGAAAGAAAAGAATGGATCATCCTCTATGTGATAGACAGCGTTTAGAATTAGTTGTACATTCCCTTTATAGATCTTTAATACTTCATAATAGATTATACTATCCTCAAAGGCGTTAAGGTTTTCTCTCAGGTTAGAAGGTATATTTTCATAAGCCTTTAACAATAGTTGCCTATCATACATTCTGGGGATAATGCCACCTCTAGTCACATGTAAATTATCTTTCCATTGCTTATGCATCATCTCCCTATCTAACGATATTATCTTCTTAATTATACCTCTCCCCACTGTGATTTCACCTAAAGCAATGACATTCTCTTCAAAACCCTTAAAATTCTCGGAAAAGTACATGTCAGAGTCAAGGTTAACTACGTAATCACCGCTGGCAGATTTAGCTCCTTCAATTCTCGCAATTAGTCTGCTTCCTCTAACTTGAATTACTTTCGCTCCCTCTTTTTCAGCAATCTTCACTGTATTATCGGTTGAAAAAGAGTCAACTACAATTACCTCATCTGCTATGCCCAATGCCGAACTAACTGGAATTGCAATAGTATTCTCATTATTTAACGTCGGAATTACTACACTTACCTTCATTTTGTAAGATTAAGATGAGAGACATTTAAAAGACCTTTTTCTTTATTCGAATTTAATAACACTCTTTCTTTTAAAATCCAACATATATTTAGCTATTAGAATTTGCCTCTACTTTATGAAGTGGTCTAGTTTCTTTAGATTTTAAACCTCAATTTGCATTAAAATTCTAAATCTATAGTTTAGCTAAAAGAGAGTTAGGCGTAGGTCGCGACATAAATTGAAGAGATCCACAAGGCTATCTACTTCATACCCCTTCGTATCATCTAGAGTAATAGCTGCCACAACTTTGATAGCTTTTGAATGAGAGAAGAACGAAAACTAAAGATGTTAATATATAGTTATTCGTGTGATCGCGAGCCAAAGTTTATTCAATTAAAAGTTACGATAGATTTTTAATTTAACAGTTTCATATTATTTAGAAATATAAATACTTAATAGTGTACTTTATTGAATTCATAGTATTCATAAATTATAATTAACGAAGGAACTTTAAACAACCCTTTAGGCTTTTATTATGTACTTAGATAAACTTTGAATACTAATTACTGTGAAGATATTTATATTAATTTATACAGTTTATATAAACAATTTCAAATACTTTATAATTTTTGCATAATGACAGCCAAAACGTTATTACAAAGTTTTAATAATTATTATGAGTGCTACATGTATCTATGGTACTATATTCAATAATATTAAAACTGTGGAAAATAGTATTAAATCAGTATTTGATCCTTCCTATTCTATAATTATCGTTGATAACTATTCTAATGATGGAACGTGGGAAAAATTACAGGAGGTTAAAAAGGAATATAATCTAAGTCTTTTACGGCAAAGATCAAGTAGAGGAAAAGGAAGAGCTTATGCATTAGCACAATGCCCAGAAAATTCTTTAACAGCATACTTTGATCTAGATGTAAGTTATAATGAAAATTTTCATAAAGCAATAAAATCTGGATTAAAAGAATTACTTCTATTTGGTCCAACTATGACCTTCATACAGTCTAAGGGTGAAGTCATCAAGACAGGTAGTTGGCGAGATCTCAATTATGGAGAAGATATAGAGTTTTTAAGCAGACAGAAAATATCCATTACTTTCCCTCTATTTATAGGCCGAAATGAAGAAATAGGGATAAAGGACCTTCATATTGAGAGAGAGAAGATATTCAAGATTATGGAAAATTAGAGTTTTAAAAAATATCATTGATATTTATCGTGGTTTAAATATAACTTATAAGGATCTTATATTTATGTATCCATATACTAAAAAGTATATTACAATTCTAATATTAATGGACATTATTAGTAGAATTAAGGGTAAATATAAGAACGGTGATATAAATAATTATTTACTTCTATATAAAAAAATAATGAATACTATTAGTAATCCAAGAAAATATTTTAATGTGAACACAGAAGATGCTCAAACTACTCTATCTAGAAACATTTACAATTATCTAAGAGAATATAATATTATAGATAGTGAAATAATAGGAAAATATATATTAATTATATAAAACTATATGAAATGTCAATACCAAGAGAACATAAGTACCCCGTTAAATGAAGGATAGCAGATAACAAATTATGCTAATTTTAAAATTATTATTATAAATATTCTGTAATTATAATTTATAAGTACCTAAATCTTATCTATAGTCTAGATAATGAAATATTCTAGAACAGTTAACTGAACGTCTAATAGGAAAAAATTAAAAAGGAAAAGTTAGGAGAGAATACACTGCTCTATGTAAATAACAGAACCAGAAAACTGACGTTCTTATTGCTTTGGTTCTTTTCCTTTATTCCTATATCTGGATATTTGTTTGGTAATAGATACTTAAACTATTACGGCCCTCAGTTCCCATTTTTCTCTGGATATGAAGTTAAATATCTCTACACTCTTTTTACATACTCGCCAGAGACCGGAATCTCACCTAGTGTACAAAGTGTTCTATATTCTTTTATGTATCTTGTACCAAGTGACAATGTAATTCTACTTGCTAAGATATATCTGATATTAATGTTTAGCGTTGTATATGTTATATTATGGAAACTAACTGACTTAATTCTTGATATTCTAAAGATATATAATCTTGGTGTAAAGATATTATTAATTCTATTTTTCTATTTATTACCGCTTTATATGCAGCTTATAGCTTCTGACTGGTTCAATGTAATATTAGGAATACTTACATTAACATTTATTTTAATAAATCTTGTTAATCTACTATTAAATAACGTTAACCTCTCCAAAAAAGTCGTCATACTATCTGGTATAGCTTTGGGATTTTCCGCAATGATGGATCCTAGGTTCTACATTTGGTTTGTTTACATCATGATTATATTCCTACTATTTTCTGTTTTTGAATATAGAAAATCATTTTTTAAAATTATTAAAAGCCTAGTAGGTATATTCTTTACGTCTTTGCCTTTCCTGCTATACGTTTATTATATTTTTATATACCCATCTCTGATTACAACTTCAGTATCTAAAGCTGTTAGTTTCAGTGCATTAAGGCCGGATAGCTTGTCTTATATTGCAGGATTTTCTCAGAACGCAGGCTTCTTCAACCTCTTTACATTCATAAGTAGCTGGTGGCCACCTGTTATCCCGTCCTCTCCCTCTATACTTCTTTATCCTAGAGAGAAATGGTTTTACTTACCAGCTTACGGTTTCAATGATCAAATGTTATTACCTGATGACTTCATTTCACATCTTTGGATCTCTTCTCTCTTTATTTTTATATTCATAGTATTTATAAGTGTTTTTGATAAAGCTAGGAGGCAGATATCAGCAGAGTTATTATTAATTCTCTTATTTATGATAGGAATAGAAAGTGGGACTAACTTCCCTTTCAGAGAGTTCACTTATATATTTGATGTCTTCCCGTCAAAGCTGCCAATGATTGGAGGAATAATGTCAACAGCTTTTGCGATTCCATTTTATGCGGAATGGACTAACGTCTCAATATCACTTATATTAGCAGCAATAGGGTTAAATTATCTAATAAATATTTTTAGAAGAATTAGTACTAAATATATAATTGGAATCACACTGATCTTAATTATGAGCTTCGCTAGTTGGCAGTATTTTGACGGAACCCTTTACCCAAGCCAACACGACGGAGCCTTCCCTGGTAATGGAGTTTCTTTGGAAGGATATTATTATCCATTGAATCCTCCCTCACAATGGGTTCACGTAATGAACTTATTATCAACATCTACTGCAGGAGTAGCATACGTAGGTGAAGGAGGTTTCAGTGAAAAGTGGACAAATTACCAATTTATTTCACTTTCTCCCCCTCTTATGCCGGGTTACGAAACGATATCTTCTCCGCAGACAACTTACGTTAATCAGACTCCATTAGCTTACGATATAGCTGGAATAAAATATCTTTTCATAGATAATACTTCTTACACACCTATAAGTAACTCTTTTATCTATTCTTATCTAAATAACTCAGGATTGAAATTAGTTTATGCTAAAGGTGAAGTATACTTACTAGAACAATCTAACGCTTCAGTATTTAGAGAGGCTAAGATAGGTATTTATATTAATACGTCTAACGAAAAAGTTTTGTTTAATGCCGAATGTTTACTTTATCCGCTACTTCATGATACCCCTGCGATAATTACTCCAATAAAGACTAGTAATACTGTAACAATGTTGCTGAATCCTACTATCGATGACGAAAATTACATGTCATTATTTAATAAAACTATGAATATTACTATTCTTCAAGGAGCTTATATTATAGATCATAAAGGAAATATAAGCCATTTGAATGTATTAAATAATGAGAAATTAAGTGTGAAATCCTGGTCTATGATCATTCCCGAAAACTTAAATCTTACCGAATTCATATCTACACCAATTAATTTCTCGTTTGATCAATTAAAAGCAGAATTTAACATTGACAGTAACTCTGATTACCTTGTAGAAACTTCCTTACCACTACCTTATGGAGGAATACAAGTAAATGGTGGGAAGCTATTAGGTACTAACGGATTTGGTCAGTATATTCTGATATCGAATGGAAAGTTAACGGTTTCAATAAAACTAGGTTTTATTACTAACTTATTGATATTAACAATGAATATATTTTTCTATGCTCTATTCATATACCTTGTTATTTATAGCAGTCCTTTTAAGAAAAGTATCGGACGGGTCTATAACAATGTTATCATTAGGCTTAGTAGACTCAAGAGCAATTAGCGAATCTAATGGAGGATCAGAGAAACATGTAAGGGAAGTTATCAAGAGACTTTCTGCTCGTTATAAACTATACTACTTACCAACCACCCATACTTTCTTAGATAATATATCAAAGTACAAATTGAAAGAGATAAAGAAATATACAACTCTTCCTTCATCTTTCGAAAGTCTCTTAGACAGACGGCCGAAAATATCTTTACAAAGAGAATTATTCACGTTCTCTCCTCTAGCTAAAGAATTAAAAGCAGAATATAGGAAGGAGATAGATAGTCTAGATTTCATCTATATTCCTCATAATTACAGGATCCAATTAATGTCATCTTTATTGCTATCAGATTTAGGGGAAAAGTATGGAATGTTACTGATGACCGACCCGCATAATTCATTGCTAGAAAAAGAATTATTTTTGAAATGTATAGAAATCTGGAGTAAAATATGGTTCAATAGAAAACGTGCAATAGAATTCTGTAGTGCTCAAAAATTCCAAAATATTACGTTTTTAACAAAATCTTTAAGAAGAAAACCATCTTTCATAGCAGTAATGAATAATGGAGTGTTTAAGTATACCGACTTACCGAGGCACTTCAACCTACAAGTTTTATCTCCTTCTCATGCTTTTAACCCTCTAGCATTAAAATATAGGAATTTTAATAAACAGGATTACGTTGTCTTTCTCGGAAGAATAAATACCGCTAAAGGAGCTAATGAAGCGTTGGAAGTAGGCAAACGGGTTAGACTGAAAATGATTGGTTACTCCGAACAAGAATTCATAGTTAAACAAGCTAAAGACCTAAAAATAGAAGTAATTGAGAATATATCTGAAGAGGAGAAATACGAAATCTTGTCTAAGGCTAAGGCCTTAATTTTACCTTCACATCAAGAGGCTTTCTCAGTAACGGTACTTGAAGCGTTGGCTGTCGGAACTCCTGTGATAACTTATGACCTACCTTCCCTAACTTCTGTCTATAAATTCAAACCTGTATCCTTTGTAAGGGAATTCGATATCGCATCTTTAGTAAGAAAAACCGAAGAGGTAGCCAAGCTGGATAATAAAAAGATTGAGGACATGTTTTCCGACGCTAAGCTGAATGAGTTTATTGCACTGCATTCTTCATGAGACAACGTGACTAACGCTATAGACTCAATGATAAAGAATTTCATATAATGCCTTCTTTTCCATATCACTTGCCACATTCCAAGTTAAAGTCTCAGCAAATTTCCTGCCTTCCTCCCCTAACTTTCTCCTTTTCTCCTCGCCTTTAAGAAGGTCAATTATTGCATTTGAAAACTTTTCTACATCATAAGGCGATATCTTTACAGTCAAGAACCTCTTAGCCCAAGGTAAGTCCCATGTCACTACTGGTAAGTAAGAAGCCAAGGCCTCTGCGGTAACTAAAGAAAACCCTTCATAAAGTGAGGGGAATATGAAGACCTTAGACTTAGCCAAAATTTCCTTCTTTCTTTCTTCGCTCACAAAGCCGTAATATACTGCGTTTCTCGGAATTTCCTTCCAACCCTTTCCAATTATGCAAAGCCTAGCATCTCTTTCTTTCTCAGAAACAAGATCCCAGATCTTTGAAAGGTAGTCGACTCCCTTCCTTTCACCGTAATTACCTATGAAGAGGCCGTCACATATCTTTTCGTCGGAAGTATAATACTCCTTTACGTCGATACCGTTGGTAGACATTAATATTCTCTTTTTCGGAAACATCCTCTTCGTCTCATCAAAGACTTCGGGGTTATCCAAACAAATTATCCCTTTACTTCTCATAAATGCTAACTTGATAAGGAAATACAGTCTAGAGTCTCCCCTAAGCTCTTCGGTGACATGATGAACGAAGATTAAAAGGGGTTTACCTGAGAGAAGGGAGAGAAGATAAGAGTAAGACATGCTTAGCGAAAATTCAGAATAACTTAGCACTACGTCCACTTTTCTGGCCACAGATAAACAGCGCAATAAGCCTTGGATATAGTCCTTTCTTGAGGTACTACTACTCTCCACAAGTTTAAACTTCTTTAAAAGGGGTGAAATAGTAGGGTCTACTTTAGTCAAAGTGTGTCTATCTACACATAAGTAGACCTCCTCACCTATTCTGCTGTAGACTTCAAGGGTTCTCCGAGCGGCACCAGTTAACTCCTCGCCGAACCTCATTGGTGGTGAGATCAGAATCTTCATCAAGACAATTCTCTTTCTTTACTAAAAAATTGGGTGGTGGTCTAGCTCAATGACTCTTTAATGATACTAGCCACGTTTTCCGCTACCTTATCCCAATTATGAAACTCAATAAATGACGTAGTCTTTTCATCGAAAACTGCATTAAGTAATTTGTAGCTCTTCAATTCGTTTTCCAATTCATTAGCCATACTCTTCACATCTCCTTCTTTGACAAATTTTATTGCAGGAATATCCTTATATACGGAGTAAACTGTAGGAAGGGAGTAAGCTATTACTGGAGTGCCTAAGGCTAAAGATTCTAAGATTGTAATAGAGAATCCGTCTGCTAAAGAGGGATATAGAAGGAGTCTAGCTTTTGACACAACTTTATATAACTCTCTTTTTTCTAAGAAGCCTAGATATTCTATTTCTAGGGAATTTTCTTTGATATATTCTAAAAAGAACTTTTTGAATTTTTCATAGAGAAATTTTCCCATTATTTTTACCTTAACCTGAATCCCTCTCTTTTTAAGCAGATTTACGATATAAAGAATATTTAAAATGCCTTTAGGAGGTATCAGTGTGGTCCAGAAAACAACATAGTCTTCCTTGTTTTTAGTTCTATAACTTAATAACTCCTTATCTACTCCGTTGCCTGGATAAAGAATATATTTTCTAATTCTTTGAGCCTTAACAGAACTTAAGGTACTTTCACTTACACCTGCAATAAAATTCAGATGTCTAGCATCACGAATATATTTTTCCTTAGTTCTAGTTAATAAGTAAAGACCTATAGATCTTTTTACAAAATAATCAATTGATTGAAAAAAGAAGGGTCTTAACGTGTAGTAAGTATAAAGAATCGATTGATTGAGAGGATAAAGTGGTTCATGAAGAGTTATGCCCAGAAGTATTCCACTTCTGTTAGACAAAAAAACGCTCTCTGGGGTCGTGTAGTCTGGGTCGTAGATAAAATCAGAGTCTAAATTGACTTTCTCAGAATACTCTTTATATATAGAGAAAGAGTAGGGCAAGAAAGACGGTTTTAATTTACTAAAATCTAAAGAATTATAAATATCTGGAATCTTTATATTAAACTTTCTTATATTTTCAATCTCTGTATTTGCGTTTCGGTTTGACACAAAAAAGTTTATAGACGGAATGAATTCAACATCAAAGTAGTTTGTAAGTCTTTTAATCACATTACTAACATGCACGCTTCCTCCAGAGTAGTTTGATCCTAACCCTGACGTCACTACTGTTATCTTCACAAATAGCTTTAATGATTACAGCTAATAATAAAATCGATGAAAGTACTTTTAATAGCTTCTAAGAACGACTTTGACAATGACATCAGCAAAGTAACAGGGATAGGTAGATACGTTAGGGAAGTGTATAATGGATTAAAAAAGGAGATCGACACGAGTTATTATCCGCTTTTCGACTACTCTTCTATCCTGTCCTCATTCACCACCACGCTTAAGGGGACTTTCCACAGTTATTCGGACTACGACATTGTTCATTTATTATCTCCGAAACCCTTCTTTTCGATAAGAAAAGGCAAAGCAAAATGGGTTACTACGGTTCATGACTTGTTCTTCTTAAAATACAGAGAATCAAAGCCATCACCGTTAATGCAGAAAGCCTACCTGAAAAGTATATTAAATTCAGATGCGGTGATAGCGGTTTCAAGCATAATCAAGAAAGACATAGAGAAATTAGGTTATCATAAAAGGATCTTCGTGGTGAATCCAGGAGTTGAAGAGAAATTTTTTACTATACCTCCACAAAAGCCCGAGAAAAAGGACATAATAAAACTTGGGTACATCGGGAGGCTTGATACCGAAAGGAAGGACGTTATTAGAGGAGTAAAGATGTTCAGAAAACTGAAAGGGATGAACGTTACACTTGAGCTTTGGGGGATTTATGATCCTAACAGCACAATATTCAGGGAGATAAAAAAGGAGAGTGAAGAAGATCCAAGAATAAGAATTATGGGGCCTGCACTAGACGAAAGGCTTTTAGAGATTTACGATTCTTTTGACGCCTTTTTCTTTCCTACAAAAGAGGAAGGATTTGGGTTACCAATAGTTGAAGCGCAATCCAGAGGAGTTCCAGTCATCGTGTTTAAAGATGCTAAGATTCCTCCAGAAATATGTGAGAGTTGCATAAAGATTAAGGACGAATTTCCTTCTTTAGACTATATTCTATCTTTTAGTGAAAAATATCATGATATACTAAGAAATAAAATGAATAAGTTCTCTTGGAGGAACTCTTTTGAAAATCTAATAAGAATTTATGATAATTTAGTATAAGATAAAATATTATTACTATATATTAAAAGAAATTTTATATTAGATCTCTTTTAATATAATATAGATTATAGACATATTAAATTAATAATATTAAATAAAATTCTGTATTTTTTTATTAATATATAATATTTTCGATTATAATTAAATTCTAATATTTTTATTAAAATCATTTGTTATTTCTTCTAGCATTTTCATCCAATTTTCTACTATAACATTCCAAGAATATTTTTGGACTGTTGATAAACCATTTCTAACCAATTTCAGCCTAAAATCTTCATTGTTTAGTAACTCTAAAGTATATCTGGATAAGTTTATTTCATTATGCTGCGTGTCAAGTAAGCAATTATATCTGTGCAATCCGTATTCTCTGATACCTATGTTATCTGTACTCACAACAGCCGTACCACTCGCCATGGCCTCTAAAGGCGGCAGCGGAAAAGCCTCCAACTTTGAAGTATATAGAAAAACTTTTGATGCTCTATAAATTTCAGCCATTTTATCATAAGATATCCTATAATAAACTTCATAATCAAAGTTTAACTTATATTTATTAATAAAATTTTTATTATTTACAACTAATATTACCTTTATTCTTTTTTTATGCTACTATGTTTAAAGTTCTTATTGCAAGCTCTGGGTTTTTAATCTTTTCGTCTCTTAGAATTACCATTATTGTGTTTTCTCTCTTTTCATTTCCTGATCTGAATAAGTTTAAGTCTACACCTGCATTTACTAAAAAATATTTAGTATCATTATAAGGATTTACCGATTTTACCATTTTAGTTTCTATTTTACTTAATGAAATATAATAATTATATTTTAACATATATAAAAGTAAATTTCTGATGCTCTTTTCATAAAGTATTCTATGGGAAGGATATCCTTGAGGAAATAAGGCTATTTTCTTGAACTTTCTTGATTCAAATGCCCAGATGTATGGATATAGCTCGCCTACAATTATGAGATCAGACTCTGGAATAATTTTAGACATTTCTGATGTAATATCGACATCGAAACCATACTTCCAACCAAATGCTCTTATATAATCTAGACCTTTATAATTATTTATCTGTCTATACTTAAATCTTAATAATTTTTCAATAATCTTAAAAACCTTAACCTTATCTTCTTTAGGATAAATGATATTCACTTTGTTTTTGGGGAAAAACCAAGGTACTCCTCCTGGAGCTACAATTTTCACATCATAACCCTTCTCATAAAGCTTATTAGCTATCAAAAACGTATAATAAAATCCTCCAGTTAATGAGATATTGTTAGTTACGAACGTTATTGTCAGCAATTCATATCGTCATATTATTAGAACTAATAGTATTTATAAAGCTTTCTGCACATCTTAGATTTATAATGAATTATCTGATATATAAGAATTATAAGAGGAAAATTAGATTAATACTAATTTATATCATATAATATACACTAAATATTTATATTGCAGAATATATATAAATAATAAAAATTTTTTATTATTATAATTTTATAAAACTAGAAAATTAAAGATTATTATATCTATGTATAATTAAAAATTTTATTGTAATTATTAATTATTTCGCGTAGAGGAGGAAGTAAAAGTATATCAGTTCTCTTATCTAGCCTCGATAAAACTTCTTTGGAATGAACGTCATCCTCCTCTAGAAAATTTAATAAATGTTCTTATAGGCAAAACTATTCCTATCATTTCCTCCCTATTCAATACTAAATATTATAAGGCTTTAAACTTCACCTTAAATAGAGACCTCGTATGAAGAGTCTAACGTCTGCTATAGCTAGAATAAATACTTATAGAAGAATTTTTGATAACTGGCTCTATGTAGTGACGAAAGTACGCAATGGAGAGAGATCAATTGAAGTTAAATTAAAGGATAAATCCAAGGGGATATGTACCATAAATTGCATAGTTGCAGTAGTAGATTTAGTCAATAAGTTTGATTTTGATCCGTTAAAACTTCATTTTAAGGAAAGAGGTTTATACTATAATAATAATTTCATTGTTCAAGACTCTTATTTATCAACCTTGATTTCTGCTGGAGGTTTTGAAAAGGAAGGTAATTTATGGTATAACAGAACTTATAATATTCGATTTATTAATAGAATAAATTCAAGTTTATTTGAAAACTTTTCAATAAAACAATATAACAACGAAATAGAGGGCGAAGTAGTAGATATTGGAGCTAATATAGGTGATTCAGCAATTTATTTCGCTTTAAAAGGAGCATCACACGTCTATGCATTCGAACCGTTGCCAGACATTTATGGGATAGCTTTACAAAATATTAAAATAAATCATCTAGAGAATAAAATTACTCTAGCTAATGCGGCAGTGGGTTCTAAAGAGGGAAAAGTTAAGGTTCCATTAAATATCAATACCGAAGAATCTGGCGGATTCTCCATAACAGACCAAGGAGATGTTGAGATACCTATGTTATCCTTCAACAATGTCACAAAGATGGTCAAAGACCACCATCTTTTAAAAATAGACTGTGAAGGATGTGAAGCAGATATAATTATGTCGTCAGAGCTAGATTTTGATAAGATATTCCTTGAATCACATCAAAGAATAACTAAAATATCTCACAAAAAACTAATAAGGAAACTAGAAGAACAAAACTACAAGTGTGAAGAGACAATGGAAATTGATAATGATACCAAGATATTTTATTGTATCAAGTCTAAATGAATTTTTTACCTTTTTAAGAGAATTTAATGTTACAGTTACTTTTATTATATATTAATTAAATGTATACATTTTATTATTGTGTTACTACTATAAATAAGGACCTATCATGATTTTTAAAGTATTTAGATAAAGTAAAACGATGTAGATCATATTGGGAAAAACTTTAATGCGTCATATCCTACAACGAAAACGAATGAATCCTATTAGGAACTGGTTGAAGAGCCTCAGCGTCGCTACTGTTAATGTTTTGGTTGCCTTGGTCTTCTTTGTGGTCTCTGCTAAGATATCTAACCCTGCTTTCTTCGGGAAAATTGCAATCCTTCAATTACTAGAAGTTATCGTTTACGCGTTCTTCTTCTTAATACCTTCGCAAATAATTTCCAGAGAAACGGCTTATCTTTACGCCAAGCAAGAAGTCGATAAGAAATTAGTCGGCAAATTCTTCTCTATTCCTTTCCTTGTTTTCCCTTTCCTTCTAGTGCTACTCGTCTTTCCCACTTACGTTATGTTATCCATACCTTACCTTTTCTTGTACGTTATGGTAGGGCTACTTAATTCTATTCTAAATGGAATGAATATGTACAGTGAGTCGTCAGCCACTAGTATAGTTTTCCTGATAATAAGATGGGGAATTTCCATAGTAGCAGTTATACTTCACAACATCTATCTCTTCATAGGAATATGGACACTCGGAGGAGTAATAGCTTTTTCATTGAACTATTTCTGGCTCTCAAGGAAGATAGGTTTAGTTTATCCTGTGTTCGATATACCTTTCGTTTTCAAGAGCATGAGGGAAGGAGCACCTTTGTATCTATCGAATGTGGCTAATTTCTTCTCGTCACAGGGAGATAGAGTGACTACATCCTATCTCTTGGGTTCCTACTACCTAGGCATTTATCAGTTCGCAGCTTTAGTAGGAGGAGTTCCTTCCATGGTATTGGACTCTTTGAGTAACGTTCTTCTTCCCACAGCATCTTTCTACAAGGCCCTGGGAAAGGACGAGAAGAGGATGTCATCGCTCTCATTCAGGTTCTTCTCTCTTCTGAATTTCTTAACTTTGATCATATCAATTCCAGTAGGAGAAATGGTAATTGATCGCTTCTTCCCAGAGTATAGACTTGGACTTGATGTTTTCATCTTACTGTTGATCTCAACTACCCTTCCATTTTCAGTGACCTCACTCACAAACTTCATCGTTGCATTCAAGAAGGATCTAAGGCCGTTCCTAATCCTCTCTGCACTTAACGGGGGTCTTGTTTTACTGACCTCTTTCCTTTTGATCCCCAGGATGGGGATAATAGGAGGTGCAATATCCCAGGTAATAGTGGCTACGATATCCTCTTCCTTCACAATCTTCTACGCTATCAGAACCTCAGTATTTCTACCTGGAAAGAAGGAAATAGGTATCCTTTCCATGTTTCCTCTAATCGGAATCTATGAGGTAACTATAGATCCTCCCTTCCTGGATTTCATATTGATCTTAGTAGTTCTCCTTGCTTTCAAGGCATTCAAGATAATCAGTAAAGAAGAAGTTCAGATAGTGGAAGGATTTTTGCCAAAAAGGCTAAGTTTCATATCTTCCATATTAAGGATATTGACTTAAAAGGACGGGCAATTCACGTCTCCTTTGCAATTTCAGTTTATTTGTCGAAATAGAATGAATTTAATTGAAAAACCTTGTATGGGCTGATGAGGATTCATGCCTGACAATTTCCTTTATTTGATCTATTTTTGCCATAATTACAATTTGCAATGGAAACCTGAATTGCCCACGGAAACCTCTTCGTGACTTCCTACACCATAGTGAAAGGTAAAATAAGTTAAGTAAGGAAACTATACTATCTCATCTCCACTCCTTAAGACAGAAATAGATAAAAACAGGGAAAATATGCCGAAAGATAATTACTGCTAACATGTAGAAGGGTCAAATTACTCAACTCCACGGTCTCCTCATTATTATACATATTTTCTTATTACCCAGAACACTAGTCTGTAGGAGATGAACATCGCGGTAAGGCTTCTCTGGAACAGTGGGGTACCTAGGATGGCAGTAGAAGAGGCCAAGCACACACGATGGAAGCTGTTCATCTTCAGAGACGCGGGAGGAAATTACGACCTGAGTGGAGTAGATTACATAGTCCTCAGGAAGAAGGGGGAGAAAGGCCGTGGTGTCCTCCCTAGGCTCTCCACTCTCATTACCTCTTTTTACGCAGGCCACCGCGGTAAGGAGGCAACGGTGGACCTCGACCTCATCTTGAAGGCTACTTCCATAAAGGGGTATACCCTTTTCCACGACCAGTTCGCCGGGATCACGGGGTACCTGAGGAAGAGGAAGACAGGGGAGGAGTATGCTCTCTACCTACACGAGACCACACTCATAGGCAAGGAATTGAAGTACCTTCTCCCCAGAGAGATGGAGAGGAGGATACTCCGGGAAGCCAGGACGGTGATCACGAACTCCAAGTGGAATAGGGACGTCCTTAAAGAGAAGGGGTTCAACGCTCACGTGGTCTACCCAGGATGTTACCCGGCTCGCACCATAAGCGACACTAGGGAGAGGCTCGTGATAAGCGTGTCCATGTGGGACTCCGGGAGGAAACCCTGCCTTTACGGGGAGATGTCCCGGCGCGTGAAAGGTAAGTTCATCATGGCAGGGTCATGGGCTAGGGAGGACACCCGCAGACAGTTCGAGAGGGAGTACGGCGACACCGTCACGATCACGGGGAAGCTGAGAGACGAGGAGCTCATGTCCCTTTACTCACGCGCCTCTGCTTTGGTCAGGTTCGGCTTCAACGAGAGGGGACCCGGCATGGGAGTCCTGGAGGCTATGGGCTACGGTGTCCCGGTGGTCGTGAACGAGGGGCTTGGGAGCAAGGAGCTCGTGAAACAAGGTGAGAACGGGTTCGTGGTGAAGGACGTGGAGGAAGCGTCGTCGAGGCTAAACGAGATCCTGGACGATCCCCTACCCCTTGGTAGGAACGCGTGGGAGACAGCTAAGTCCCTCTCTTGGGAGAACCACGCAAAGCGTCTCAAGGAGGTGTTAGGAGAGGAGTAAAAAAGGGAAGAAAAGTAGGAGATAGAGAGGAGGAAGAAAAAGAAAGGGGAAAAAGAAAGAGAGATCGTCTCACGTCACATCTAGATTTTATGTTAACTTACCTTTCGAGTTTGTCTAAGGAAACACGGGCCGATTTTAAACACCGTAGGAAAAGGATACATATTTTTAACATTTCCCTTATTAATAACTTTATACG
Source organism: Sulfuracidifex tepidarius (assembly GCF_008326425.1). Taxonomy (NCBI): domain Archaea; kingdom Thermoproteati; phylum Thermoproteota; class Thermoprotei; order Sulfolobales; family Sulfolobaceae; genus Sulfuracidifex; species Sulfuracidifex tepidarius. The sequence continues at coordinate 425,276 of NZ_AP018929.1, read as the reverse complement.
TGATCTCAATTCTTATCAAAGTTTACATAAAACTTTCTTTTAACTTAACGTTTAATAAAGAATCCAATGTTGATCATTTAACCTGAAATTCAAGGGAATTAAAGCCGTACACAAGGCATATGTTATCTACAAACCACTTCATAGGAAAGGGTTTAAATTATTGACTGACTATTCAATCTATATTGACGTAAATGGAACAAGAGAAAATACACGAAATACTAGTGGGCGTTCCAATTCCACGGACACAGATGCCCAGCGATGCCTCTAGGAGGGAAACTAGAACAACTGCTAATCTATAAAAATTCAAAAAAATCCACAAATCAACTAATATGCTATTTAAATATGTTAAAAGTGTTACTATAATCGTATTTAATTTTTGAGAGAAAACTAACTTAGCTCAAAACGTAGAAGTGTTGCAGATTTATGAATACTCTTTTCATTAAGTATATTTTAATTTTTAAATCCTAAACTAAAGAATTCATATTTCGTTTAATTTCAGTTAATTTTTTATAAATCCTTCAGAGTTATAGCACCGTTGTTTATTAAATCCTTATCTAAGCTTATCAATTTAGCTCCTATTCTTTTAGCAGTAACGAGATAAGCTGAATCATAGTAAGTTAGATTCTTTTTTATCGCCTCTTCTAATATTTCTTTATCTAGTTTAACTTCTATTATATTAACGAAAGATAACGCAGCGGAAAGCGCATTAAAAATAACTTCTATGTCTAACTTATCTTTGTATTTCCATAGCATATTTCCTAATTCATAATACGCTAACGTTATTGTATAATTATTCTTTAGGAAATCTAACGCTTTTCCTCCCAATTTTGTCAAGTCGAAGATTGCGCTAGAGTCAAAAAGGTATTTTATCTTTCTTTCCTCCATTTCTTCAACTCCTCAAATACTTCGTCAGTATCGATTTTTGCTACCTCCTTAGATGCTAAGTCTAATAATCTTCTTGCATGCTCTTCTTCCTTCTTTTTAACCTCTTCTTCCAATGCTTTCCTTAAAACCTCACTTACATTAATGTTATACTCTTTTGCTTTTTCTAAAATTTCTCTCCTAACCTTCGTTGACGTAGTAACCCATTCGCCGATAATTACATTCTTGAATTATAAGGTAATAAATATTTTGTAGTACTATATTTTCTTACCTATAAAGACAGGTGAAGAGGCTCCACATGATATGCCTCTAGTAGGCTTAGTAGGGATAGGTTCTTTAGTGCTGTCTCTAGTTCATATTTGTTCTAAAGCTTTACAAAAATGGGGGGTTAAGGGGGCGTAAAGCATCACCTCTCTGAGGCGGGGATGGATAGCCCCTTTTGTTTAAATACTTCTTTTTCTAACTAATATTTGATGGCTAGGAAGAAGAAAAATCCAATAAGAGCAACTGTATCAATGAAGTCGGTTCATCAGACTCCCTCTAGCCCTCTCAAATCATTATGTAAAAGCATTAAGGTACGTCATATCCTGGTTTTGAGTTTCAACTAGGTTCTCTTACTCTTTTTCACTCCACCTGAAAAGGCTCAGGAGTGGTGATCTCTTATACCCAAGGAATGTGCCGGTCTTTATCTCATGAACAGATTAAGCCAATATACTTAACCTTAAGAAATTGAAGTATTTCATGTAATATCAAGAAAATATTTTTATATTAGTAATCAAAAAAGTTAGATATGAAGAATTTTAATCAAGAATCTAGATCACCTCCGGTGTTAGAGAGTGAAAAACCAGAATCCAGACCTGAGCCTAACGTTCGCGTCATCCATAACGTAGGAAATTCTCGACCTAAAGCTATGGTCAAGGAGGGATGGAATTATAATGAAAACGGTGAAGAAGTACTTATCGTAGGGTCGCAGGACAACCAATTTATTCAAAATCTTTACTATAAATTTACTCCTCCTGAAAGTAATTACAAGGTAAAAATAGACTATTCCCAAGGCTCAGATGAAATTAAATTCTATTTTAACTCTAAATTAGAAAAAAGTATATTAGCAATTATATATGAAGAAGCTCGAAAGGAGGGAGTTAGCCTTGAAGTAGAGGGAAACGAGCTGAAAGAGTGTTTAAATGAAAATGAAGAGGATCCTTATCAATTCATTGATAATTAATAATTTTCCTGCACCTTCTCTAACATCTTCTTTAATTCTTCCCCTTATCTCTTTTTCCTAACTTTTCATCCTATAAACTCTTAAAGTGTTCATTTAAGGTTAATATAATCATTCGACTACCTCCATCACGTTACTTATTACCTCTTCTGAAATCCTGTAATCAACAAAATTGATGTCGAAACCATTACACGAAACTTGTGTAGAGACAAAGCTATCCTAACTGCGTTTTCAGCGTTAACGCCCAACTTCTCAAGGTCTTTTGAAATTTCTATAATCCCTTAGTAAGAGGAGATCCGACGTTCTCGTATCAGTACTTTTCCTCCTTTCTCGTTATTAGGCTTGATAATAATCTCATTAATTTTTTACTACAAGTATACTAAGAGCCGACTTAACGCTCAGAAAGGTCCTTTGCTGAAGCACTCTGTAGAGTTCCTCTTTCTAGCATTTGTAAAGTTAATTTACCCTAAACTATCATATAAATAGCGTAAATATACGCTTTAGAGTCTTTACTGTAGTTCAGATATCCTTTCATAAATTAAGTGCATCTATATTATAAAAACTCTAAGGTTATAATATAGTATATAAGAGAATTTTAGCAGAATGTTTGGGCACATATCGTCAGTATTTTACTTCGTCTTAATATTTCTTGTTTTACGCTATTTAAATGAATAAGAGTTTTTATAAAAACTATTAGTATTGTTAAAAGCGTGAAGGAAATGGAAGCAACACCAGTTCCATCTAGTTTTCCCTTAGTACCTGAGTCTAGTTTAAAAACCTCCAGTGAAATCTTGCTAAACCTACAGTCTTGGATAGAAAGGACTAACTCTTAACTATTACGTATTTACCAGCAAATCTCAATAGCTCATTCTCATCTCTCTCTTCAATGATGTTTAAATCCAAGATCTGGGATACTTCATCGGGCAGAGAGAAATAGACTTTCAATAAAAGATCTCTAAGGTGTGTCAAGTCAAGATTTCTGACTATCAGAGCTATGTCTAAGTCGCTACTACCCATAGTGTCACCCTTTACCACAGAACCGTAAACTATTACCTCTTTTACATCTGCGAACTTTCTAGCTTCATTCAGCACTAAAGAGGCGATTTTACTCCAATTTTCCTCCAAATATTTCATTCTTTCTGTTCCGAACACCACTTCTCACCCCAAATCTTCCTTACCAAGTTAATTATTTCCTTAGTCACATTTAAACAGATTTCAGCATCCTCTTTTTTAGCCCGTAAGAGAAATATTGTCCCCTTTGCCATGCATCTTCTAAAAGAATTAATTCTCCTCTCTTCTCTTTAGCGAAGTTAGTTATTTCCTCTTTCAACGAGAGCGTGGATAGAACTGACAGGAGTTTCCTTATCTCGTGGGTCTCAGGAAAGGAATAGCCTAGGAATGAGATGGTAGCTTTTATTGCCAGTTCAGCGGCTATTTGAGACATTAGGCTTGAGGCGTTGTAGAGACCACCGTCTAACGCATTCTCAGACGCTTTAAGGTATTCCAGAGCCCTTCTACAAAGGGATTTATGAAGCTCATGCACGTGATTTTATTATCTTTATCAAGTTTTATAGTTGTTTCAATAGTTAAACATGATATAGGCATCACGTCAAGTCTGCACCTTATATATTATCGCAATATCACGGTGTATCCCACAGAAATAAGGGAAAACAATTTTTCTTGACTTTCCGCTATAAAAGAATATTCCAAGACTCATAAACGGCCCTCCCTATCTCGTGATGGAACTGATGCGGGGAGGGTCTCTGAACAATTACACCCGTTCATTGCCTCGTGAGGAGAGGAAGGAATTAGCGAAGATACTGATCCTATACTTGGGAAACGCGTTGAAGTCTCTCCACAACATGGGGTTGGTACACAGCGACGTGAAACCATCAAATATTCTCCTGAGCTCTCCTCCAAGTTCGGGTAACTTAGTTACGAAGATAATGGACGGTCAAATCAAGGTTAAGCTTGGAGATCTAGGTAGCGTTGTGAAGAAGGGTGAGGGCGCTCTCACGTATTCCTTATACTCCTCCTTCGACCAAATGGTGTCAGTGTCTATGACATCCGTGAAAGTTCCTAACGTGAGCAAGTTAGGGGTGTTCCCAGAGGACGATATTTACGCGTTCGGATCAACGCTCTACTTCCTGGTGAACCAAAAAGCGTTAAACAGTGTAAACTTAAACGGGATTAGCATCGATATAGACAAGTGGGTCGCTAAAAATTATGACCTTTTCAAGAGCGTGAATTCGAGTAACTTCCTCAACGTTTACAATGACGTCATGAGTGAGGCCATGGAATTATGTGAGCACAGAGAAGTAACTATGGACGGGAGCAAACTCGATGAGTTGATCCTGATGATGGTGAACTGCGAGAAAAGGAAGAGACCTTCAATCGAAGAGATATTGAGGAGAGCTTCCTCTCTCTAGATGGACTATAATCGTTTAAACATTGTAAGAGATTCCCGAACTTGTATATCACGCGTTTCCTGAAAAGGCGAAACCGTCAGCACGTTTTGTCGGACTTTGCTTGAAGAATCACGTAATTTCACGTAAGCCTTTCGTGAAAGGAATCGACGAAGTTTCACCACGCTCACGTCGTATTTAATGAAAGGATCTAGAAGGAACTCCGCTCTGATACCCCAATAGCGGGTCTACTCACTTCGTCACCGAATCGTCCTCGCCTGTCTCCGCCAGCGGTCTCACCAAGTGGTCGGACTGTCTGTGGTAACTAACGTGAATCCGAAAAGGACTTCACACGCCCTCGGACCTACATGATTCCAACATAGAGAACAAGAAACCAAGGAAATCTTTTAAATGTCGTGATATTTCCTCCTCTGATGAAAAGAATCTTCATGATCATTTTTCTGCTTCTATTTTTCGCACCTCCTCTCAATCTTCTGTCTTTCTCATGGACGTTCCACGGTGTTGATCGCTTACACGCGAGCTATGTGTACAAGGATAACCCCACGGAAGCTTATTACAGCAGTGATACACTACCTCAAGGTTACTATGATTGCATTCAATTCAACAGCGTGATAGGAGTCACCGTCATGTTGAGTTCAAACACAACTGTTTACCTGATGGTGTTGTCACAGCCTCCTTCATACGGAAACTTTGGAGGTGTGATTCTCCATCAAGAAGGGAAGTTCTTCCTGGAAAGGGTGAACGTGGCAGGGGAACTCTACCTCGTGGTTTACAACAACGTGTCCTCAGGCACAGCACTAATAAGCAACGTCCACCTGGTGGGACAGAAGGCTCCCACGGGGATAGCTGAGGTGGGGGTACAACCTCAGGGCAACGGCCTCGTGCCTTTCGTTCAGAACTTCACCGAGGCCTTCGGTTACGTGAAAGTGTACTCCATTTCAGCTTTCAATACGACTCCACCGAACGGGACCTCCCAGTACGGCGCCTCGTTACAGCTCAACACAGTGGTTCAGGTAAACACTCCCTCAGGAAGCCAACAATACTGGGCTCAGGACGTGATAGAATTCAACACGAAGGGACAGAGCTACTGTGTGTACGATAACGTGTGGAACTTCACCTCAACACAGAGCGAGCTGAACGGGTACCTCGTCCGGGGTGAAGGATCCGTGTACCCGTACGGGTTGCAGGAAAACTACGCCTTCGGCACGCCTTCACATAACTACTCGTTACCTTTCTCTCTTGGTTTGACGGATTACGTGACGTATAACCTCACTTCCTTCACCATTCACTTCGGCTTCATTAACTCCTCAGGCACTTTCTGGTACGACAACGTGACTCTCCTGATACCCAACGAAGGGGCGTACATGTTGGTTTCAGGTTACAACTCCACCGGCGGTGGACAAGCTTACGACGCCGAGCTGGTCTTCGGCGGTGAGGACAACGGGGAGTTCACGCAGTACCTTTCCTTGAATGCTACGTTAGACATGTTCTTCCTTGACGGGAACCACTTCTTCTCACCGCGTTACGTGACGCCTTTCGGGCTTGACACGGAAGAGTCTGCGGACGACTTGAACACAATTCCTTTGAACGGTGCTTGGGAAGTGACAACGGGTGAGATGACCCAATCCCTCCTATCGCAGACTTCAAGTCTGGAATCCCGCTTCTCCGCGGGTGTAGCTGACGCGGACTTCGGCATCCCTGTCAACTGGGAGGAGAGCGGAGGAGAGGGACCCTACGTGGCTAACCTGACGCTGACCTCTAGTGAAGGTACGCAGTCCTACCTCTTCCTGGAACCTTTCCCGGGGAACTACAGCGGGGTAGAACAGGTTAACCTGAACTCGGGGAATTACTCCTACACCTTGACTGTGACCGACGGATTGGGACAGTCCTCCTCATTCAATGGTCACCTCACAGTAAACCCTGACCCCGAGGTGGATGTGAGAGGAGAGAACGTGACAGACGCACACTTGACCATCTCAGAGGAAGCCTGCGCTACCTTAGGGACTCCGCCTTACAATTACACTTGGCTCGTGAACGGAGAGGTCGTGGGACACGGAAAGTCAATAACGCTGAACTACTCCGAGGGTAATTACAACGTTACTGTGTTGGTGCAGGACTCATTGGGCTTCACCACGTCCTTCTCCAAGACGGTGACTGTGAACCCGGACCCGACCCTGAACTTGATATATCAGGAGGACGAGGTTGGGATACCCGTTACGGAGAGAGTTAACGTGAGCGGGGGGACTCCACCATTTGAAGTTTCCTGGTCCTTGCAAGGGTCCGCCTCCAGTGGGGACGCGGTCGTCGTCAATGGAACTAGGGTGGGAACCATTGAAATCACTGTGAAGCTGACGGACTCAGCGGGGTTCACTGGGATTTACAACTTCACGGTGAACGTCAAGCCTCACCTTGAACTCTCAGTCACACATCAGGAGACAAACAACTTCCTCTTCACTAACCACCGCGTGTCCTTGCAATACTCCACGACAGGAGGGGTGGGTAACGTGACCTACTGCGTTTACCTCAACGGTGAGGAGGTCTATCACGGGTCTTCTCCACCTTATACTTTAACTCTAACACAGGGTGATAACAACATCACCGTGATTGCAAAGGACTCACTAGGGGCTAGATCAGCGGCTGAATTTACGATCTACTCATCGCTTGATTACGTTCCCCTCTTGATAGTGGGCATGGTGGTGATGATAATTGTGATAGCGGTGTTGAGAAGGAGATGAAAGCGGGAGAAAAAAAAACACACAAATCCTTTTCTCTTGGATAAAGGATAGAGAAACCCCGCTCAGGTATCTTAGGTAGCGCCCTTTTTATAGGTGAAAGGGAAGGATCTTCTTCTCCATAACATTGAACTCCACGTCTGCTATCACGACCTAGTCTCTGAAACCTTCATGAGGAATTTTCGTCTCTTCTTTTTTCTTTTTTTTCCTTATTTGTTAAAAACTGAATGCAAAGAGTCGCTGAAGAACATATTCTCGTTGATATTTTACTTTTACTTTTATTTCCTACTATTGTTGCTATACGTTCCATGATCATGAAGAGATAGGTATCACATGAACGTTCTTGATTCACGTAGTAAACACGAGTCTGGACTCTTCTCACATCTACTAGAATGCCTTCACGTCCTGTTGTGAGAAAGTTGATCAGAGGCTCGAGGAGAGAGGGCCATAGGGAAGCTTGGGACATGATGGATAACTCTCTCATACATCGGTGTTAGTTTGAGAAGACATTGTGTGAGGAGGCATAGAAAAGGCTGTAAAACGCAGGGCGTGTTAGTTTGAGAAGACATTGTGAAACATCGTACCGCATTTGGAGTTTGTGTCCGCATGTCGTTATACACGGCGAAGCTTCTCTCTTCTATCCTTCGTGCGAATAAGTAAGTTTCCGATTTGTCTCACCGTATTTACCTTCTTACCTCTAACTGTATTCTTCGCTTTTAAAAATTAAGCTCTTCCTAAAAATACGGTATCCTCTGGTTTCCGTTATCTAAAGTAACTTTCACTATCCCGAATCCGTTTCTCCTTGAACTCCCTATCCCTTTAACTACGGCATTCCCTATTACTGGCATCATCTCGCCGAACCTCTCAGAGGAGTAGGTGAACTTCCCCACGACACCAACCACCCTCTTTCCGGCGTAGATCACGGTGACCCACTTCATCCACGAAGGCTCTTCCGTCACCACTTCCTCTATGGTGGCCAACTTCTCTTTTACGTCCTCCCTTGTGAACCTCAACTCGTCCATGAAGTTAACGGCAAAAACCGTTACGAACTCATTGGAGAACCTCTTCCTCTTCTTCGGGCTGAAAGGGTCGGGAAGTATGGCTGGGGTCAATGTCTCCACGGTTATCCTCCTGGTGTCTGAAGGAAGGTCGCCCACCCTTTTCACCTCCACGTCCTCAACGTGCCACAAGGTGTTGAACGCCTTAGTGTCTCTCAGCCCCGCAATCGCCGTAGCTACTTCCCTCTCGTCCCCTCCGATCCTGAACCAGTACTCGTCTCCAGCGTAAACTGTCATAGGGATAGGGGCATCGCCAGACTTGAATAGGTACCTCTTCCCGTCCCACAACGGAGATATCGACACGTTGGATTTAGTCCCTCCCAACAACGTCTTTCCAACCTTTGCGGAGAAGGGAGGAATGACGGCGTCCGTAGATGGGACTACCTTGACCCTACAGATTACCTTCATCCTGCCCTTCCCCTTACCTCCTCAAGTATACTCACAAGGTATCCTTCAGGTGAAAGCCATTCCATCCTCACGTTCCCGAATGGGCTCGGCATACTATAGAGCAGGTAAGAGCTAGGAGAAAATGACGTGCTAGGGTACACAACGACCACGGCGTAGATTTCCGCCTTAGAGTCGACCATCTTGTAGGGGGTGTAAGCTATGACGGGGACTGTGGGGACTTTCCTTAAGCAGGACTCCATGGACCCATATATCAGGGACTGAAGTGCATGACGCTCAAAACTCCTTGAGGGGATTACGCTCTCCCACCACCACCTGTACCGAGATTTCGTCTGAAACTCTCTCTCGCTCATCTCGAGATGAATTCCCTTGTGTTCAACCACTACATTGAAGTCACCCTTTTCAATTATGAGGTCTGGTTTACCCGCCACCGTCGTTTCCTGCCCGTGTAAGGGAAGGGTGACTTGAAGTCTCTCGTGCCTTCTACCTCTACCTAAGATCTCTTCTATCAGCGGGATAGCCGCGTGTTCCACCGAGTAAGTTTCGTGAGGGGTCTCGTGGACGTTTAAAATCAAGTTCACGAGCTCTTTAACCGTGTAAGTCCTATTCACGAAAGTGAGGTTGCCCGTGCTGCAAGAGGTCAGCGAGGAATTGCGCCACGGTATCTCAAGCTTAAGGTTGGTGATGAAGTCCACTTCGTAAACCTCAAGAAGGTTACTGATCTTCATCGGGACACCCCTTAGAAACGGAGATAATCACTTGTCTCCTCCAGCCCCTTGGAGTCTCCACTGACACGCTACTTACACTCACTTTTAAAAAAATCTTGGATAGAATGAAGTATTTTAACCTTAGGCTGTTCGATTTCATTTCAAGACTATAAAGAGCTTCTCTTTATAGTTTAAAAGCTTTTCCTTATACTTTCAGGTGATGCAAAGTTAAACTCTGTACACTGAGTTTCGCCCGACATAAAAGATTTTAATCACAAAAGATTTTTGTACTTGCATAGTTGTATTGTAGTGTGATCCGTCGTCTATGAACTGATAGACAACATTTAGTCTGTTCGGTTTTATTTCTAGACATGTTCCCTGTATGAGAGTTTTTTTAAAAAATAAATATTTAATAGTTATAACTGAAATATATTATAAATCCCTTAATGGGAACTTAATCAAGATATAGTCTGAACGGGAATGTCCTTCCTTCCTCAAGAAAAGAGGGATACGGAAACTCAATATGAACTCGTAAAACGGTCACAAGGATATCTTCACGCTTTGAAATGTGGATATGTCCCCTATTGTGGAGAACTAAAACGAGGGGCTACCTGAGGGGGTAATCACCACCTTCTCGTCGCGGAAAACTAAAGCTAAATGTTCAGTTGATCAACTTATCATGAACCTTCTCTTTGTAGAAAACTAAAGGGAAAGACTTACCGGCTTTTATAAGTCACAAAGTGGTATTTATTCCTTTATAAACGCGGTACATGAGAGGATATATGTATACGTGAATGTATACACATACACATAGCGTATATCCATCCCTCTCCAACTTTCCCAGATCTCTTCAAGTAAAATGAGGGGCTTTCATCCATATCAGGACATTAGCCAATCGGCTTTCTTCAGTTGTGAAGAACAGACCAAAAAACCTAATGTTTAGCCTAATTTTTACGTTACGTAATATATTTAAATGTGCTCTAGCTCTATATTAATTGTCCAAATGGGCAGATCGAAATGTCTCAGTCCGTATCTTTATACGATATTATAGCTAAAGCTGTTTCGCAAGCTAAAAGGGAGAGATTGAACCCCACGCAGGTCAACAACATGCTCGAGTTCTCTCAATCTACCGATAACGTAAACGATCTCCTCATCTTCATAATGAGGCAGGCTTCCAGGAACCACTTCGTCGAGACCGCGAAGATCTTAGTCAAGTACTTGAAAGACAAGGACATAATGAAGGCTAGGGAATTCCTCGGCTTGTTCAAGTGGTCTTTCGAGGCCCTCAACGAAACACAGTCCAATTTCGACAACTTCAGCTCCATGGTGAACTCGTTCGTGACTTCCACCAACACCGAGTCAGGTAAGGGACAGGGAAGAGGGGCTTACGAACACCACACCAATTACGGTAGGGGACATCCGTGATAGAGGGAACTAAGGTACAAGGAGTTCTGGTCAACGACACTCCTTTCAGGATAGGAGGAGGGAAGACGAGCGTGTCGAAGAACGCTTTCCAACAAACTACGGACTCGGCCATGATGACAAGGAAGGGAGTACCCTTCATACCGGGTTCTACGTTGAAGGGTTTCATGAGGGGGTTAGTTGAGAGTATTGTCAAGACCAAGGGAGGTGAGGTGGTATACCCTTATGAAGAGGACGAGAAGGACGAAAAGAAAGGGAAACCAAACGATATAGTCTCTCAGCTCTTCGGGTCTAAGTCCAACGCCTCAGCTGTGGAAGTGATGGACGCGATGCCCTTGGAGACCCCTACGGTCCACACCAGGACTATGGTATCAATAGATAGGGTCTTCAACGGACAGTACCCATCGAACTTGTATTCTCTCGACTTGGTGGACAAGGGTAACAAGTTCAAGTTCACCGCTCTTCTCTGGGGCGTCAAGCTGAACGAGGAGTGCAAGGGTAACGACGAGAGGGGAGAAGTCATATCTCAGGTGATCGAAACCATGAAGTCGGGATTTCAGATAGGCGGGAGGAAGAGCACAGGGCTGGGGTTGATGAGGTTGACCGAGGTCAAGTGTACCCAGTTCGGGCTCTCAGACGTGGAGGTGTGAAGCCGTGTCTCAGAACTCGTTAAGTCACATCCTGATAAGGAAGGACGTCCTAGTGAGGGAAGCCGTGATAAGCGGGGAAGTGGTGAACGAAACTCCGCTGAGGATAGGCGTAGGAAGGGATAACTTGGACTTGTTGTCGACGGCAAACCAAGCCCTGCTGAGGGTGAGGATGGGTGAGGACAGGGTCCCCGTGATCCCCGGATCCTCATGGAAGGGAGTCTTCCGCTCCACCGGGGAGAGGTTAATGAGGGGTAGGGGCGTGAGCGTTTGTACGGGGCTCACCAAACAGACTTGCGTGGACAAGATAGAGGACGAACTAGAGTCATTGCTCAAGAGGGGGAATTACGACGATGCGGTGAGGCTAGTTTGGGAGGGCACGTGTATTAACTGCAAGGTCTTCGGTGCTCCCCACGTGAGAGCGTCGGTTTCCTTCTTCGACTCCTATCCCAAGACCCCTACGTCTTACGAGATAGGCACGAGACCTATGATAGCGATAAACAGGGAGACCGGAAGCGTATCAGAACGAGCGTTGGTCACAATGGACTACGTGGAGCCTGGGTCTGTCTTCACGTTCAGGATAAACATGATGAACCCCACGAACTACGTGATTGGGTACATTATATCGATAATCAGGGAGATAGACCAAGGGTTGACCCAGGTAGGAGGGAACAAGAGCCGTGGTTTCGGAGTCATGAAGTTCAGAGACTTGAAGCTCGACATGAAGGAATACGTCCCATACAAGCTTCCTGAAATGGACCCTAAGGACGAGAAAGTCGAGGCTAAATTCCCCATAGACCCGTTGAGTGACGACAAGTTCCTCGAGGTGTTAAAATACGTTAAACCATAAGGTGAAGGTTAAGGACAGGAACGGTGGAAACACTAGGAAGTACCAACTGGAGATGACTGTGGTGAGCGACCATCTCCACGTTTCGTCGGGGAGGAGCAGGTTTGAACAAGAGGCCGCGATCAGCGACAGTGACGTTGAGGCGTTCCTGAGGACGGGTTCCCTGCCTGAGGGGATCCACGCTTCCAGAGAGTTCGCGAAGTTCATGCAGACCTCTCAGGGCTTGGTCATCCCCGGGGGTACTGTGAAGGGACTCGTGAGGTCCAGGCTGGAGCTCTTGGTGGACTGTGCGTGCTACTCATCCCTAGCGGTGAGGCCTTCGAGGACCGTGTCGAGAGTCTATCAGTCATTGTTTAAGCCACAGAGGAAACCCTTCGAGAAGTTTCTGGGAGACCGTGAAATGTGCTTCGTTTGCGACTTGATGGGTAACATGGGGTTAGCTAGCAGGGTTTCGTTCACCGACCTGACATTTGAGAGCGGAAGGGTCAACCTGGTCACCGAGATGAGGTCTACCTACGAGACGGTTGAGAAGGGCTCCAAGTTCGTGGGTTCGTTCACGATCAGGAACTACGACGACGCTGACCTCGGGGCAATACTCTTCGCTTTAGGGATAGGGAGGGGAAACGGCGTAGTCCTCATGGGGAGGTTCAAGTTCTCCGATCCCTCATGGGGGAGGGTTAAGTTCAGCATCCCCGATGTGGACTCCGGGAAGTACCTGAAGGCGTTCCTGGATGCCCACAAGGGACACGTGAGAGCGATAGGAGAAGTGACGGAGAAAAGGTGAGGTATACCTTGAAGTTGTGCATAAAGAAAGACTTGAGCGTTACCTTGAAAGAGGGGAACTGCTTCAAGATAGTCGAAGTGGAACTTCAGGGTGAAAGGATGGTGTGGAAAGACGAGCAATCAGAGTTCATCATCCACACCCTGTCGAAATCCTTGTTAGGTGATAAACGTGATTAGGGGAGTTTACAACCCCAGCACGGGGAGATTGGAGGAAGTAGACGAGGAAAAGGCGAAGAGAGCCTTCGACGGTTTCAAGAAAGTGCTCTCTGAAGGAGTTAGCATCATGTTTGCTGACTTTGACGTGGACGAGAAGAAGGTAGCCCTCGCATTGTCGGACTTGATCTCGCTCGTCCTGAAAGCCCCTATGCTCCTTCCTCCTTTACGTTACGCGGGGACGAGAGATGTAACGAAAGGAAGCGCGCCGGAGAACGCCAACAACTTCGAAACGTTAGCGAACTATGTGTTGCAGAGACACGTGAAGGGGAAAGTCAGTCCTGACAAAGTAACCGACGTGGTGAAAGGAAGTTGGGGAAGGAAGAATCCCTTCTTGCAGTTCATCTCCCTATACCAAGACGAGATCTATTCAATTTACGAAGCCCTCATGATGGTACCCGCTGACAGCAGGCCCGGGAACAACGTGGGCTCACTCGCGTCCCACCTCTCGCTCACCTCGATGGCGGAGTGGGCGATCTTCCGCGACTCGGAAGACCTTCATTTCTTGAGGTTAGCGTCAGTGCTACACGACATAGGGAAGCTAACGGATTTCGGGAGACATTGGGAGTCCTCAACAGCGTTCTTCGACGGACTGATCGACGGCATCCAGAGAATCGGTGACTTGAATCAGAGGTTGAGGTCAGGGATTGTAGACGTCCTACGCAAGGCTAGGGAGAGGGCTCGTAATCACCACTTAGTGAACATAGAGGGCGACCTGATCTCTTCAGGTGAGGGGAGAGTGGAGAGGGGCGAGCTGGAACAGCTCTACTCTTCCATCCAGTCCTGTTCTCCTTTCCTCGAGACACTCCACATGACTGCAGAGGAAGCTGAGGACTACATCAACGAAATAGAGAAGAGGGGCTCGCTGAAGGAAAAATACGAGGAGTGCTCCAGGCAAGTGTACAAGAAAATGCAGGAGAAACGCAAGGGAAAGAAGAGAAGAGGAGACACTCCGTCTGAGAACGTCGTGGCAGACCTGAACATGTTCAACTTCCCCGGCGTTCAATCATTCATAAAGTCGTTCTCGGACTTGAGGGACATCTCCACAGCGAGCATGCTGGTGGACATGAGCGTGACTACAATACCTTTCGTGGTAATAGATAGCATGTACGAAAAGACATATCTACCCTTAGATTCACTCCTCATAAGTAGCGGAGGTCACTCCTTCATCGTGACGAGGAGGGACACGTCTAGAGTGATGGAGAGGATAGAGGAAGAGCTGAGGGACGTGAAGCTGTTGCGCGACCTGGACGTGAGCCTCACGGTCTCCTCTACCCCGCTCATCGTGGGAAATGGGACGTACAGAATGAGGGGATATGAGACGGTCAGCGAGCTCTTCGGGAAGGACGGAGTGAAGGGATTGATGATACCTCCCTCCTCACTAAAGATGATCTCCCCCGGACTTCACGCTGTCTGCGAGAGTTGCGGTGTCTACCCCGCAGTGAGAAGCGACGATAGGGGGAAGCGCCTATGTACCAGATGTTACACGGTCCACGAGCTATCCAAGAGTAAGGGGTTCAGCTCGAAGCTGGAAACCTACTTCAAGGTAGGGTCAACAGTAATGTATCCCATGAAAGTGGAGGAACCCATGCCTTACTTATCAGGAGACATAATAGACGAGAAGAACAAGCTGTACGAGCCCGTGAAAGCCCCCAGACGCTACCTGTCAGTTGTGAAGAGTGACGGAAACGACGCGGGAGAGTACTTCAGCAACTCCCTGTTCTTCGGCGAATACATCGACAAGAGTTTCAAGGTGGACTATTGGGTCAAGAAGAGCTTCGTTGAGGCAACTGACGAAGCTGAACGGGACGGTACACTGAACAAGGGTATGGTAATGAGGACCCTCTTGGGAGTGCAATACATGGGAGGGGACGACATCCTCCTCATCGGCCCAGCGATGACCGCACCGGTAATTACCATGAACGCGTTGAGCAAGGCTTCAGACAAGCTGGGGATGTCTTTCAAGGTAGGGGTAGTGACCCTGAAATACGATACGCCTATCCAGTTCGCCATTGAGGCTGCAGAGAAGTTAATGGAAGACGGTAAGATAAGGAGGGAGACCAAAGACGAGGCAGGTGCTGTGAATGAGAAAGGAAGGAACACGCTCACTCTCCTCTTCGCCTCCTCCCTGGTGACTAAGTCTTCAGTGGAGGAAGTTAAGAGGGAGTGGACGGCTACGTCGCAGAGTTCTGAAGTCGGGTCGCTTTACAAGATGAAGACTAACTTCTCTTTCTGGAGAAAGGTCATGGATTCGTCTGAGGGATTCTGGGCATTGTTGAGGAGTGCCGGTCAGGGAAAAGAACACGAAGAGAGGGTTGACTCGTTCAAGAGTCACGTGAGGGTTATGGAGGACGTAGTGGAGGCCTTCCAAAGGAACAAGGACATTTACTATACCGTAATTTACATGATGAGGCAGGCCACCAGACACAAGGAAGCGTCAAAGCTAATGTTGACCTTGCTGAACCAATGGAGCGAGGAGGGAAAGAAGTCTAGCGAAGAAGGAAAGTCGGGTGAAAAAGGCGAGCCGAAGGAGTCTAGCGGAAATGACAAGGTGGCGAGTGTACCTCTAGCTGACGTGTTCTTCATGTTGAAGACAGCGTTAGCTGAGGCAGGAGATAAGGGTGAAAGTCCTTGAAATTGAGTAACATGAGGTGGATAGTGTTGAACGAGGTACTCCACGTTAACCCCTGTCTCGACAACACGAATGGGATCACGCACAGTTCCGAAGGGAGCGGCTGTGGGGATGGACGTTGGACACAATTGGTAGTGAGATGGAAAGAGCCACGCCTCTCGGTACGTCTTCCTCTGCGATACGCTACCTCAAACCTCGACGAAATGAAGAGCGGAAAACACTCAGGTGGAGGAACCTTACCTGCGGCTGACTTCTCGTCGATCCCTGGTGCGGAGGTGTCTCGCCTCAAGGGGGAGTACCTCAAACCTCACGCGAACGAGTTGGCCAAAACTGAGGGAGACGGGAAAAGAAGGGAGAAAGTAAACGAGCTTAGAGTGGGCGGACC
Organism: Sulfuracidifex tepidarius; assembly: GCF_008326425.1. NCBI lineage: Archaea > Thermoproteati > Thermoproteota > Thermoprotei > Sulfolobales > Sulfolobaceae > Sulfuracidifex > Sulfuracidifex tepidarius. Next base: position 408,915 of record NZ_AP018929.1, on the reverse strand, counting down.
AGAGGTGAAGGCAGATGCCGTTCACTGTATTAGTGAGGACAGGAATGAGCGGACCCTAGGGGGAGAGGTTTCCCCACACGTCAGGGCTAATGAGGCGGGTCACCAACCACACGCCGAGCAAGATACACGCGGCACGTCAAGGCTGATGAGGCGGAAGCTCCCCTTCCCGACTCCTTCAAGTTTTTTTCTTTTGTCGTGTCGTGTCGTGTCGTGTCTCTCTCTTTTCTTCGTTTTTTTCCTTTCTCTCTGTTTTTTCCTCATTTCTCTCTCTCGATCTCTCAAAAGGTGATTAAACACGTTATGTGAAGGAATTAAAAACACGGGTAAATCCGTCTTCATGATCAAAGGTAAAATCAAGACCGTCAGTTCGTTCACTATAGGGACTGACGGGTTCTTCATAGACGTCCAGTTCAACCAGCTAGGTCTCGTCCCTTCCACCCTGAAAGGGGCAATGAGGACTGCGATCTCTTGGGCAATCAGGAACGGTATGGTGAGGGGGACCTCATGCGACGAGATAGAGCCTTCCAGGATAGCTAAAGCCCACGGGGGTAAACCCTGCGACGTGTGCTCCCTCTTCGGGTACCCCGACCATGAGGGAAAGCTCAGGGTATCTTCTGGCCCTAACAAGGACGGGATGACGAAACCCCCGACACACGTGGTGACTCACGTTAGCATAGACGATGAAAAGGGAACGGCCAAGGAAAGGGCGCTCTTCAAACAGGAGGTGGTCCCGCCGGAGGAGGAGTTCCCCTTCACCGTTCAGGTTATAGGCGAAGAGGAGGACCTCTGCCTAGCCTTGGCGTCGCTTCACTACTTACGTTTTCTGAGGTTAGGCAGGGGAGGAATGATAGACGTCAATGTGGACAAGGTGGTCAGGAACGGGAAGGAGGTGGAAACTGGGAGGGTCCCCTTAGACCTGAAGTGGGTGTGGTGATCGACATGAAGTACACGCTACTTGAGGTGAAGGTGGTCACACCAGCCCTCATACACGCCAGGAACGTGAAGAGTTACTTCCTCTCCACTGAGGACTTCATCCCGTCACAGACCCTGAGAGGTGCCATAATAGACGCCCTCATCAAGGAAGGATATGACGTTCACGAACTCGCGGACGTCTACGTATCTCCTGGGTATCCCGTCAACTCGGCCCCGGCTCATCCGTTCGTCTTCGCCATGGGGAGGAAGTCGGAGGAGTTCGTGGAGAGGAAAGACTCCCTGCTCATGAACGGTGATGAGGAAGTGGTCGACAGGAAAAGGGAAGAGATGAAGGAGAGTGTGGGAGTAGAATCGTTGAAGTCTAAGACCGGTACCGTTGTAGCCCTCCGCGGGAATTCAGGGAACGGGTTGTTCTTCTACAACGAAGTCAAGGTACCTTCCATCATACAAGGCCACGTAGCAATCAACAAGGTCACTATGAACAAGGAGGCTGGAATGCTATACCACTACGAGTATAAGATGCCGACCACGTTCTGGGCGCTCTCGAACGACTTTCCCAAGGACGAGGTCAGGCTCAATATAGGCAGGTCTAGGAACAGGGGTTTCGGCGAAGCGGTGTTGAAAAAGAAGGGAGAGGTAGAGCTGAAGGACGCGAGGGACGGGTGGGCTTACTGCTTGTCCCCGTGTTACACGGAGGTAGAGACAGGGATAGGGAAGGTCACGAACTACACTGGATGGTTCACCTCAGACGACTTGAGGGGGACGAAACCATTCCTCAAGGTAGCCACGCAGGGGTCTCTGGTTAAGGTGAAGGGAGACCTTTACCCCCTTAAGACTGCTGGTTTGAACTTCGCCTTCTCCCTCAGTTCGTTGGGAGAGCTCTTATCTAAGGTGAGGTTATGAGCGAGAAAGTGATACGTCTTTTCAAACTGAGCTTCAAAGGGGACTCCCTCAGGGTGGGAGGAGAAAGGGAAGGGTCTACCTTGTACCAGTTGAAGTACAAGGTGAAGGCAAGGGAAGTACCGGTGATCCCGAACTCCTCTTGGAAGGGAGTGTTCAAGAGGATAAGTGAGGAAATATCTAAGGGTAAAGGGATGGGAACTGCGTTATCGCATGACAACGACGATCATCCTAAGGAATTGAGAGGAAACAAAGAGGCTGACGAGAGGGTTACACGTATCTTAGAACGAGTTAGGGAGACGATCGACAATGAGAGAAACGAGGTAAATGGGACCCAACTGAAGGGGGTGGACATAGACGACGAGGTATGGACTATCGTGAGGTCTAACGTTCCCGCAGCCGAGATCACGTGGGGAGACCTAGAGGAACTCACAGCCAGAGCAGTTTACTATTATATGTGTCCGGTGGAGAGGCTTTACGGCTCCAAGCTCTTCGCGTCCTCCATATCCTTCTCTGACTCCCTTGTCGAGGGGAACGTCTCCTTCCAGCCACACGTGGTGCTGGACAGGACTTTCGGCGCCCAAAAGGAGAAACACCTCTTCGAGGAAGAAGTGGTCGAGCCTTCTATCATCAGCCTAAAGGTAGTGCTGAGGCCTGAAGGTGACGTTCAACTGTGGAAATATACCTTGAGGTACGTGGAGAAGATGGGGATAGCCGTGGGAGGATCCAAGAGCAGGGGACTGGGGCACCTCACCCTCGACGTAGAGGAGAGCAAGGTAGGAGAGGTTGACGGGGTGGACGTGAAGTGGGACGGGCTGACGAAATTCCTGTGGTCTAAATCGTGATGTGAGAGAGACAGTGTGAGGATTTCAAGAAGTCTTTTTCCCCAGCCTTTCTCTATCTCCTTTTTCTACCTTTTCCTCCTCTTTTCATATTTTTCTATTTTTTATATGCCTTTTCATATTTTTCTTCTTCCTCTCTTTCTTGTCTCCTCTTTTTCTTCTCCTTTTCCTCCTATTTCAGTTCAAAAGCATCCTTCTCTCCCTTTTTAATTTTCTGTCTTACTCATTACGTTTTCATATACTACTTTTATTACATTTTTTATAGCTGGTTCTTTCATCTTTTTCCTTTCAATCACTTAGAATATAGGGTAAAAGGGACCTTCACAAAAGGACTTTCAGTTCTTGCTTATTTCAACCCGATTCTATTGGCGTAGCGGAAATAGACCCTTAGGAACACAATCGGATTAGGGGCCTAAGGCTAAAACGCTTATCTAGTACTCTTTTACTACCACGACCGGGTTAGGGGCTTACTGGGACAGTCTTCGTCCTTGTCGAATGTGTATCGTCTATACCTCTCTGACTCGTAGTACAAAACTTTTATCCTCCAGTACGTCCTATTCTATATGTACATAGAGGTGGCCTTTGACATCTCCTCAGAGAAAATCAGGGGGAAACTCAGGAGATACCTCAGGTCTATGGGTCTCTCAATGGTTAACAAGTCAGTCTATGCTGGAGTTGGCAGCTACAAGACGGCGTCCCTCGTGTCCGAAAGAGCTGAAAGAATTATTGAAGACAATGATAACGTCTACATTGTCGTCATACAGGACTGGGAGTACTCCTCTATTAACTGTACCAAGGATGGTTGCGTCAAAATCAGCGAAAGAAAATTAGAAGTCCTGTAAGCTCACTGCTACATCGCTTTCATGGTCTATCCTTTGCCCTATGATGAGGTATCAACTCTTGACCAACTGCGGTCAAGCTGATTACTCGACTCCCGTTTTCGTACGAAAACTCAATGAAAAACACAATATTTTCATGACAAATTTAACTAGATGTATGGGGGAAATCCTCGGAGAGAAGATAATAACTTTCTGGAGTGAATCTTAGATAAAGATCTTGCAAAGGTCACTAACAAGGAAGAAGAGAGGATCAAGAAACTACGAGAAGATCAGAAAGAAATTAGTTAAGCTACATGAGCATGTGAAGAATTTGATGAGTGATTATATTCATAAGGTGACTTCGTGGCTTGTTGAACAATACGACGAGATATATATGGAAGGTCTTGATGTGAAGGAAATGGTTGAGAATAACGAAAGTAAGACTTTGAGGAAACATATTCTTCATTCCAACTTCTCCAAATTCATGAGCTACCTCTCCTACAAGGCTGAAAGAGCTGGTAGGAGGGTAGTGAAAGTAAACCCAGCGTACACTTCGAGGACGTGTGCTCGATGCGGATATGTAAAGAAAGACCTAACATTAGACGACCGTATATTCGTTTGCCCTAAATGTGGTTGGGTTGCAGATAGGGATTATAATGCTTCTCTAAATATTTTCCATGCGGGGTCGGGACTGCCCTTAAAGCCTGTGGACAGGAAACCTCTGCTATACATACCCTTCTCTGAGGGTGTGTATAGTAAGTTTCCTGGAAGAAGCAGGAAATCCCCATCGCGAGGTGGGGATGCCCCGTCCGTTAGGGCGGGGTAGTTCACTATCAGCTTTATTTCCAACTAACCTTTTCAGCGTATAAGCGGGTGTCAAAGCTCCAAATCTTCCTCCTATAACTAATACCTTAGTCATTTTGTATCTAAATTATATATTCTTCTTCATACTTTAAAAACCTTTTTTATAATAAACAAATAAATTTCTAAAATATTTTTTTCAATAAAATCTTTTCTTAAGATAATTCATTATTAAAATGTAATTATTAAATAGTTATCATGATGTATTATTATATGTATATTAATGCTGCATTAGTATAGCGCGAGTAGTTCTGCGAGATTACAAACGGCTTATTTTCTAACGTTAAGTTGAAGATAGACTCTTTGAAGTCAGTATTTTGTCCAAGTATTGAAGCCAGAGGCAGGCTCTGTAGTTCTAGTTAAATTTTTTAAAGTATTACTATTTACTTAGACAACGAATTGAAATCAGCTAGACTTTTACATCCTAAAATAATAGCTATAATACTAATTTTATTATTCTCATATCTACTACTTAATTATAAGTTTAAGCACATGATAATGAAAACGATAACCCATTTTTAATTATACTCTGCAATTTTTATGTTCCTCTTTCATGGCTCTCGGACATTCAAGTAGAGCTTTCTACATAGAACAATGGAAAGTTTCCTCGGGTTTTAACTTTTTCTTGCTATTTTTTATATTAGTTTAGGATATTTTCTGAATAAGGAATGAGATACTCTTCCTTCGGATTTACGTCGTTATTGGTTAGTTCGTTTTTCGATAGTAATATATTCTTGTTCAATATTATTGATAAGGATAATTTAGGTCCGAGTTTCAAGAGACTATCACTTTAACTTTTTCAACTAGTTTATATCAAATGGATATACTACGAACCTTTATGTGTTAACTCATGCGTTTATCTATAAGAGATAATCTCTAGTTACGCGAGGAAATCCATCTAAACACAAAAGAAAACTTTTGTGTAGGAGTTAGCATTATTTCCAATATAGGTATCTAAGAGGTAGTCATAGTGTACCATAAGACACTATTATCTTTTCTTTTCATTTCATTAGATCATTTTAGCCTTCATATAGGAATAGAGCTTTTTATTGGAAAATATTTCACTAATTTTTTATAGTTTTAGAAATAATGATTATAATAATATAAGTTTAGTTTTTATTTATTAAAATCTGTTATAATTATTGTGGAAAGAAAGATTGAGGAAAGACATTATGTTTTCTTCTGCGTTTCTCTCACTATATCTATTAGCGGGTAATGAAGGTAAAGTCGTAGACTTTCTTAATTATCTTTTAGATCCTTTAGGTTTATATGAATTTCTTTTACAAAAATGATAAGTATTGAAAGATACTCTTGATCTAGACTTTTTTATTCAGAAAACAGAAGAAAAGAGGCATCAAACCAGAGAATTCCAAGGTATGAAGACAGACTGGTATTGTAAATGCATGAATTTGACTCCAAAGAGACTCTTTCATTCATCACTCTCCGCTTAGCTTAGATATGCTCTCCATGTGAAGGCTAAATTTTACTCATGCGATGGAAAATTAAGGGATGAAAAGAACGTAAGAAACCTTAAGGAAGCCCTCAATACTGCTGAGGATCATTTTTTAATAGAAATATATGACGATCATGGAAAAAGACTACTCGTATATGTCAAGTGTTGAAATCTGAACGTAAAACCTCAACGGTATAAAATCCTCAAAGATTCTAAGAATTCGACTAATTAATTATTTTTTATATAAAGTAGTAATTCTTAATAAAAATCCTTTTTAGATCTCTTATATTTACTGATAACTGGTTTTTCAGTACTACTTTCGTTGATTATAACCTAAATCTAAACTCAAGATGCCAGGAAAGTTTTTATCTTGATCTAAGGAGAAGTTTCCATGATCAAAGTAATCTTCGGCGATTCGAGGGACATGAGCGAGATCACTGATGAAAGCGTGGGTTTAGTACTAACTTCACCTCCCTATTATAACGCTCCTTTCGATTTTCCAGATCTCTTTCCCAGTTAATCCGCCTACCTAGACCTCCTGAAGGGTGTAGGAAAGGAGGTTCACAGAGTCTTGGAAAAAGGTAGAGCTGCGGTTTTCGTTACCGCAGACGTGAGGATCGACGGAGTACTTTACCCTATAGTTGCAGACCTCATAAAGATCATGCAAGACTTAGGCTTCAAATATCAGGAGAGGATAATCTGGAAGAAACCCGAGGGTTATATACGCATAAGCAGGAGGAGTGGTGTACTAATTCAACACCCTTACCCTCTGTATTTCTATCCAGATAACATTTACGAAGATATTGTAATATTCAAGAAACAAGGTAACTTCACTCCCCGGAATAAAGAGGAGAGTAAGATAGATATTACCAAGTTTCAAAGGGAAAAATGGTACTCTAACGTTTGGGAGATAACTAACGTTCTACCTAACAACAAGTTATCCAAGTTTACTGCTCCTTTCCCCGAGGATCTTGCCAGGAGAATTATCACCTTGTACTCATACGTGGGAGACGTAGTTCTAGGCCCGTTTACTGGCACTGGCACTACTTTGAAGGTCGCCAGAGAGATGGGGAGGAACGCAGTGGGATATGAGATTGATCTGAAGCTGAAAGACGTAATCAAGGCGAGGATCCCGGTTAGCACACTCTTCGGAGAAGAAAAAGTAGAGTTCCTAGAACGAGAGGATGCGAAGAGATTATCCTCTAATATGCGTGCCAAGATTAATGAAAAATTGGAGAACAAGAAAGTGAGTTGACTTGAGATTTGAGGGTGTTGTGGAGGGAATACGTATCAGCCTACATTCAGGTTACCCAAGCTTGAGACCTTTGAAGACCTTGAGGATGGGATCAAGAGAAGGGCTTTCTTCAATTATTCACACGAAGGTCAAAACTTAGCGGTGAGCTGGTGGGTCTCACCCAAGAGAACTAGATCTTATCCATATGCAAGAGTATACAATACCTTGCAATCCCAGAAGAGAGTAACTATAATACCAATAGTTAAGGATGAAGGGAAAGGAGGTGATAGAGACTTTCTATAATGGGATACAGTCTCTCTCATGACCTTGCTTCAGGTTTATGTCGTGGTGGCATACTATGAAAGGGCAACCTTGAACCATAGAATTAAAAAAGGGTCAAGAATTATCATCTAAGTTGCAGCTAAAAACGCTAGACATACTTCAGATTACCTACGCTGTGTTGAGTGAATCGTCCCTGTTTGTAACCTTTGATAAAGATATACTTAACAAGAAAGAAATAGTGGAAAATTACACTGGGATCAAAGTAGTTAACTTAGATTATAAATAGAACTACGACAAAAGATAAGATTAAGAATTGTTTATGGGATAGTTAAGCGTTAGCGCAGTTAAAAAGCCATGAACATAGTATTTTCTATAACTAAATGCTGAAATGTTTACGGTAAAAACATAAACTAGAGCAGTCAAAGGCTAATCTTAGTCATATACCATTGTAGAACTTAATATAGGAAAATAGCAAAGTTAGTGATACAAGCGTAAGTGTTAACCTTGTGTCTTGAAGGTTGATAACGTGTAATTTCAAGAAATAAGTGACTAGTTACCGATAAAGAATCTAGGAAGATTTTAAGTACCATTCTAGACAAACGTCGAACCCTTAAGAGTGAAGAATGATAGGAAGCTAGATTACTCCACAAAAGTACATTTTATCACGTTAGCGTACTTTTTGCAGATCTCTAGATCATCTCTTAGAACTATTCCCTTGTTTTTAACGTCCCAAATCACGGGATTATTCTTCCTGATTGCCTTATCGAACTCCCCTTCATTTATGGGGATGACTTCAAAACCTGGGGGAAAGTCCAGCCTCAATAACCTTTCTACTGGATTTCCATTAAATTCCCCTATCAAAAGAATGTCTACATCGCTCCATACGTTGAAGTCTCCCCTTGAATACGAACCTATCAGGAAAGATGTGTAGCGACCTTGCAAAGAGTTAACGTATGTCATAGCTTTCTCTATGACTTCTCTCCTCTCTCTTTCTCTTCTTGAGATAACGTCCTCCATTTCTCCTCTATGTAATTAATTATCTCTTCGGCGTATTTAATAGCTTCCTCGGCTTCTCTCTTAGTGTAATAGTATGAAGGATTTTCATTCTCCCATGCGTCTGGATATCTGGTGGGGATATACAACTTATCGAGATACTTTGCCTTGTCCACGAGGTCTTGAGGAGCTCTCAGAAAGATCAACAATTGAGATACTACATGCCCGGTCTTCGGTTGTCCTATACCGTAAAGGTAAGCCTTAACTGAAAGTTCGGAAGCTTGCTGTGACTTGAAGCAAGACCAATTATAGAAACCACCGCTGAGATCATGCTTGGCACTTTCTAAGGTCAGCTGAGCTGATCTAAACCATCTGTTAAATTCTTCGTGATCAAGCACAAGTTAATTAGGTTCCTAACGTTAAAAAGCGAAGCAGACGGAAAAGAAAACTTGGGGGTCAATGTCAACTCTCAGATGCTAACGCATTACAAAACAAGATCACGTGTTCCTTTTTTGATTTAAAAGATGAGAAAAATATATATATGCATATGTACTTACACGCAGTTATAATTCTATTTCAATTTCTTCGTTCTGAATTTTTTGGATGCCTGATCTCTGTAAAACCTCGTAAAAGATAATGTTTATAGCACCATTTACGCGATTCCAGAGTTCATGTCTCTTGAGCATGAAAAGGGTATCATGATGTAAAAACGTCTCAGATCACTTTAATCGATTTCCACGTACTTGTCCACGAATTTATTCAGGAAGAAGTCCTCCTCATCTCTGTTCATCACTTGTAGGTTTATGTCGGCGATCTCCTCGTCTACTCTGTTTAGTATTTCTAGAGTCCTCCTTATTTTCTCTTTGTCAGTAAGATCCTCGTCATAAAATACTGCTATATCTAGGTCGCTACTTCCTGTCACTTCTCCTTTAATGACAGAACCAAACACTACAACCTTATCGACTTTACCTAAGGTCTTGGCCACTTCTTTGACTCTCTCGGCTATTTTGCGCCAATTATTTTCTAGATATTGAATATATTCTAATCCCCACACCATTTATCACCCCAAACGCTCTTCATTAAAGGAAGGAGGTGATTTTCCACCGTATCTAGACAGTCAGACGCTGTCTCTGAATCTATGTCTATTAGCGAGTACTGTCCTTCAAATCTGTTTAGCTCCACCATGTTTAAATCCTTTCTTTTATTCTTCACGAAGTCTTTAATTTTCTCAGAAAGAGTTAATTCAGCCAATCCTGAAAGCAATTTCCTTATGTTATGAGTTTGGGGAAAGGAGTATCCTAACAGAAGGTACGTTGATTTTATGAGAAGCTCGGCGGAGATCTGACAGTTTGTGGAGGAAACGTCATACAAACCCTCCTTGAACGATTCCTTTGAAGCTTTCAGGTAATTTAAAGACCTTTTGCAAAGAAGCACTGCATTTTGAAATGAAGACACATGAAAGCTAATGTTCTCATGGTAAAAAGAATTAGCCTGATATAAGAGGTTAAACAGGTGTATAAAATCACATAGGGTTTTTTGGTTTCCAAAGAGGATCTTCATGGTTTACATCTATGTTGAGGAGAACCTCAGAGAAAACTCTTGGTTATGAAATCTCTCGTTCATGATCTAGTTACACCTTCACTAACTCATCTGTTATGTTTGCCCTTCTGGTCTTCTTCCACCAGAGTGGACTTTTAATCTAGTATAGGCCTAACGTGAAGAGGCTTTCGTTAAAGCCGGCTCTCTCGTTTATAATGTCTGCGTAGTAACTTGAACGTTCCCTCCTGTGACTTTAACGAGGAATTCATTTCATATTTAATTTCCCTTTAACGAAATATATTCCCATATTTTGATTCTATTTTCCAAAAGTGTATACAGTAATGTCATCCATTATCCTCATCCATGTTTCTTTCTTTTTCCCCTACGTTAACAATTCATAATGAGCTGTAAGATCTCCGCATTAAGTTTTGGAGTATCCAGAACTTGCTCATAAATGCGTTACAATACGCTCCAGGATAAACTTTGAGCTAACTCTATTTAATTTCAATTATCTCTTCCTCTCTTTCCTTACTAGATACTAGATAATTGAAGAGATCACCGTCTTCATTCTCTCAAAGTTCTCTTCCATTTCCTCCATTGGGTCTATGGAAACTAGGTAAACCTTTCTTCCATCCCTGAGCTTCAGGTCTATCCATCCTACTAACTGTCCGTTCATCTTTCTTTTCATCATTTCCTCATAAATCCGGATAGTGCTCTCCTCCTCTCCCTGTTTAGCCTTTCTATTCAGTAAACCAGGAAACACAAGTAATGTAGCATCAGAACTAAACTCGTAAGTGTAAGCCATTGCCTTAAATCTGCCCTCCGTAATGTACGTTGGACTGAGGGAATACTTGCATTCAATTATTATTAATTTCCTTTTACTTTCGCTCTCCTTTATTATGGAGAGATCGGGTCTTCCTAGTACGCTTTTAGTGAATTTCTCGTCCATGGCATCAACACTCTCTATCAGGTCTTTTATACCGTAAGACGTAGGATCTACGTTAAACGCTAAATGAAGAAGTTCGTTTCCTAAGCTCCCTTCCATGAAACCTTCCTTTCCCTTAATAGTGAACCCTTTCTCCTTTAGGACTTTCATGACTACCATATATACGAAGAGCTCGTAAAGCTTGCTTATTACTATCTTAACGTCTTTCCTCCCTCCTCTGGATTTGATTCCCATCTTGCTCCTCTTCGAGATCAAGTAGGCACGATAACTGTTTCTCAGCCAGTCGGGAGAGTTTTCGTCTATTGAGGGAATTGACGGCTCGGGAAGCAACTTTTTTCTCTCATACGCCTTTTTGATTTCCCTTCTCATTTCATGATGGAAGCTGAAGGGCTCAATAGCCGAATAGTTCAACTTGTCTTTAGCGTTTCTCAATGTCTCCCTTGCTATCCAGGCCAGAAAAGATAGCTCCTTAGACCTTAGATTTGGCTGGAGATAAGCTACATTGAAGGGAAGGGTAGTTAATGACCTGGAAACATCTAGGATTCCAGACACATCTTCTCCAGTTTCGGATAGGTATTCCCTTCTAACCCACTGATCCCTTAACCCTGAGTTGATAGCTCTATTAACTGTCCTCAGAGCCGAGTAAGTTAAGTACGCTGAAATGACTTGTTGAGCATCATCTAAGTTCATCGCGTCAACTTTATCCAGGATCCTACTTAGCTTAGAGAAAGAGTCCATTCCCCTATATTGTAAATAGAATCTGGATGTAAGCTCTATAAGACGTTTATCTCTAGCGTTAAGTGATTTCCGTTGGTTTTGATTTCCCTTCAAGATATCATTGATAGGTAAAAGAAAATTATATATGTTAATTATTATCGCATAATCATAAAACGACTATCTTCTTGACTGAAAATAATAGATATTTCTATGATTATGCTGATAGTCCATATGTATACTTTAGTGTTAAAGAATTGAGACTCACTTTCACGTTGTACTCTAAATCTAGAATTGGTGTACATGAATATGGATCGAACTTAATACACGAATCTCATGTTTTTTAATGAGTTTCGGAACTTACTTCAAGCATCTTGTCTATCCTCTTCATTACTCCATTATCTATAGTTCCTGCATGTATCTTTATTAGCTCTATTATTTCTTGTTTTTCGATTTTATGAGTCTCCTTCTGCATTATGGACATCTGCGATATTACCTTTGATACCGTAGATGTAGAAAGGCAGAACTTTGATCCTAACCCTTTCCTAACTCTAGATATCACTTCCTTAAGGTCATTTACCGTTTCCTGAGTAAAGTTAAATCCATTAGCTTTCATCACTACCTCAACGTCTGAGTCTCCCTTAGGGCAATCCAAATAAAAGACGGAAAATCTTCTGGTAATGGCGTCGCCTATTTGATATAGGTTCCTTAAGTCCTTCAAGTTCATTGTCGCTATAACCCTCAACTTACTTAGGGGACTTTTCCCAGTGTTCTTCTCGTTCTCTATTACCTTAAGGAGCTGAGATAGCTGAGGATCGGGCGGAAAAGACCTTATTTCTTCCATCAAAGAGGACGGAATTCTCCATTTAGAGGCGTCAGCGGATGAAAACATGGTAAAAAAGTCACCGAAAGCTTTGTCTATGTCTGCACGATTGAGCTCTTCTAATACTACGGGAAACAATGCATTATCTGGTATTCTAGATGCCTTCACGTAAGCTCTGAGAATTACTCCGGGCTTCCAAGAGATTGATCCTTCCCTCAGGGTCTCTCCTCCTATTAAATCCCTTCTCGTCCACAGCGCGTTAGCGGTAGCCTTCTCGCCGTTAGAACAAAGTGAATCTGCTATGGTGGTAGCTATTTCAGTCTTTCCTACTCCTGGCGGTCCTACAAGCAAAATGTTTCCTATCCTCAGGGACGCAAACATGAAGTCTAAAATTCTAGGATTCTGCAGATAGAGATTGTTAGAAATTAAATCTTTAGCTTCCTCAAGTGCTTTTTCCACAGATTTACATTGGGGATTCGCATTATTTACTTCTTCTGTAATGATACCTTGAGATAGATCTTCAAGTTCATTTGTTATCTGTTTATAGAATTTATAAGTTTCCTCTACCTCTCCGCTCTCAATCTTGGACATGATGAAATCTTTCACACCGTTTATGTATTTCGAATCATTGTAACAGTTATTAGACTGAGAAGCTTGTACACCCTCTATTTCTTCTCCTACTGCGTTTCTCAAGATAGAAGGGACTTGGTCTTGAAGGTTTCCTCCCTTTCTTAACCACTCTCGTATCTCAGGTATGCTTTCACGGATTGAGTTTCTCACGGATCTGGACAACCATATTACCTTCATTCTGAATCTAAGAATCCAGTACTTCTCGTTTGAGCCAGATTCCTCCTTCCAATATCTGAAATTTCTGATTGAATCTATATTAATATCTGTTATTATTCCAGCTCCTATAAATCTCCTTTTATTCTTTTCATCCGATGGTACGTAAAGTAAGCTTATCATAATCTTGTTGAGGGAGGGTACCATATCTATTCTGGACCCATCATTTTTAAGATAAGATAAGAAGTATCTTTTGAAAAGCGCTGAAAAAGGATACCCAACTGGCTCACTTCCATTCCCTCTGACACTGATCTTCACCGAACCTTTGCTATCTCCCCAAATTAAGTAACCTGGTTCTCCGAGAATGGAATAAATTAAAGATGCATCCATGTCGAACGGTGAATCTGAGCTATCTCTAAAAATACATGGAACAATTTCAGAGTTCTCATGAGACAAATAATCCTTGATTCCTTCTACACTTTCAATGAGCTTAAATTCGTTCCTAATACTAAACCAATCGGAGTACATTTACCTCTATCTTTTTAGAGCAATTTAATAAAAATTTTGAACGAAAGGTCAGAAGTCCTCCAAGTCTGATATAATACTTAGTATTTTTCTCTAAAATTTTTAGCTATAACTTCTCAATTTAATAGATAGAAAATATTCTTATTATATTCAATTAGATACTGGTACCTAGTATAAATAGAGACATGATAGATTCGAGTAACTCTCTGTCAATATTTCATAAGATCTAGTTTGAGGGATATGAAGATAAGAGATAAGGGATTTATAATATTAATTCCAGATGAAATATCGGACAAAGTATTTAAGAATCTAGAAAATGAATATAATATTAAAAAGCAGGAAAAAGATATCTAATTATATTTTTAAGGTATTCGCTACTTTTTTGTTTAATAAAAAGGATACTTTTGTATTATTTGATGAGGAAAAGGGGATCATTTCGTGGGAAAGTTAAGGGTGCATATGTAAAGAGTTAAGTTCTCTTTAAATAAGGAAAAATCTCCTAGAAAGAAGTTCGTATAAATTTTTTAGCAAACTAATTGAAATATTTATATTTCATGCAAAAGCCTTGTTTTTCATTCCTACATTCCTCTATTCCTTCCCGTCTTCTCTCTCTTCCTTGATGATCTCACATGATAAAATGGAATTACTGAACAAACTTACGTGATTCAAGGCTTCATTAATTATTTCCTTTACGTGTTCATCGTTCAGCTTATATATTACATTTTTCCCCTTTCTTTCCCACTTCACCACCCCGCAGTTCTTTAGGCACGCCATATGGTGTGAGACCAATGGCTGTGATTTCCCTACCCTCTTACAGATCTCCTGAACCGAGGCCTCACCGTTCTTCAGTAGGAACATGACTATCCTAAGCCTAGTGGAATCTGAAAGGGCTGAGAAGAATGATTCCAACTCTGCCATCAACGCGAAGTCTTCAGTTTTCTCTTTTTCCATGTTTACTCTATCCATCTTCAGCCTTTTTAAGTTGAATAGTTATACATATAAACATATGTATATATATGATAAGAAGAGAAGTATAATTGATGAAAGATGAAATTGAACCTTAGAATAGAGAAAGAAGATGAAAATAAGTGTGAATATTGCGGGAAACCTCTAACTCCAGAGAACGTGTACTCTAGAGAAATGAAAGGTAAGGTACACTACTTCTGCTGTTCTCATTGTGCAGATGCTTTTGAGAAAAAAGAGAACGAGTCACATTGTTGTTAGTGATACGTCATGAAGTTGGTCATACTAGGCTACGGAGCTGCAGGCTTTGCAGCCATGATAAAAGCTAACGAACTGGGAGTGAAGCCCGTTCTCATAGGTAGTGGTCCTTTAGGAGGCACATGTGTGAACGTGGGTTGCGTCCCATCTAAGACATTGCTCCACGAGGGAGAGATAGCAAAACAATGCGGTAAGAACGCGGACTTCTCCAAATCCATGGAGATCAAGAATAACATAGTAGAGGAGATGAGGAAGAAGAAATACGAGGACGTGCTGTCCTCCTATGACGTGGAGCTAGTGGAAGGCAAAGCTCATTTCATTTCCCCTAAAGCAGTGAAGGTAGGGGACAAAGTTGTGGAAGGCGACAAATTCATCATAGCAACTGGTTCATCTCCTTCAATTCCAGACATCCCCGGTTTGAGGGAAGTAGGATTCTGGACTAACGTTGAGGCTCTCTCATCAAGGAAAGTTAACTCTTTGATCGTGGTAGGAGGAAGAGCTCTTGGCGTAGAGTTTGCTCAGATGTACGCCAGAATGGGTATAGACGTTGCTTTGCTGCAGAGAAGTCCAGTGCTTCTACCTGACTGGGAACCTGAAGTGTCAATCGAAGCTAGGAATATTTTAGAAGACGACGGTGTAGTTGTAGCTACTAACGTCAGGGTGAAGGAAGTGAGGAAAGGGTTAGAGAAGGTAGTGGTGACTGATAAGGGTGAGGTAGAAGCTGACGAGATACTCATGGCTACTGGAAGGAAACCTAATGTCGATCTTAACCTTAAAGTTGCAGGCGTGTCGCTAAATGATAGGGGAGGTGTGAAGGTGAACGACGCTCTTCAAACATCAAATCCTAACGTTTATGCCGCAGGTGACGTAATAGGTGAACCAATGCTGGAGGCCGTAGCTGGGAGGGAAGGTTCCTTAGCAGCGGAGAACGCGATCACAGGGTCCAGAAAGGGAATAGATTTCCTCAGCGTTCCGAGAGCAGTCTTCGTCCAACCTAACATAGCCAGCGTCGGACTCAGGGAAATGGATGTTCCTCAGGCTGAGAGCAGAAAAGTTATGATGAAGGACATTGCAAAAGGTAGGATTGTAAACAGTAGAGGGTTCATAAAGATGGTAACCCAACAAGGAAGAGTAATGGGAGTATCTATGGTAGGTGAGAATGCCGCTGACGTAATAAACGAGGCTGCATTAGCAATCAAGATGAGGGTAACCGTAGATGATTTAATAGATACTATACATCTGTTCCCTACAATGGGTGAGGCGATCAGAATAGCTGCAATTTCATTCAGAGGAGATGTACAGAGAATGAGCTGTTGTGTCTAAAATAGGTTTGACAATAATAATTAGTAATATATCTAATTTATGAAACTTAAATAAAATAAATATAATTATTCTTTATTTTTAATTTATCTTCATTTTAGCTTCTATCTCTTTTAACTTCACTTATATAGCTTAAATTATTTAGAAAATAGTTTATTATTACAATATCAGTAGCGATATTGTTGAATTTTGTTCCCATGAATAAGACTATAATATTCTAAATAAAAGTTATTGTCATTGAATTAGATTAATGTTCCAAAGAATTTCGACTATCAATACTTCTCCATTTTCTAGATAGTGAACTATGATACCCTTACGGACGATGCATTCTCATTTCACTATAAGGATTTCATGCTTCTCAGAGCAATTTCTACTCTCTTCATCAAAAGCGGAGGTTTTATCTACTAGAACCGTTCTATAATGCCTCGTGTGGAAGAGGGATTACGAAAGGTTTGCTTTCCATAAACGTAAGTTCCACCAGTCCCGAGGATACGACTTAGCCCTTACATCCAATGTCTAAAAATGATTAGTTATTTTATATGTATAAATATAAAATATTACTATAAGAGATATCCTTCCTCTCCCTCAAGGATTGGTCTTCAGCTCCCTTAACTCCAAAATAACAAAACTTTCTTCTAAATGAAGATCCGTCATCCATCTTGACTTCAATGCCGTGCAAAATACCACTAGTTATACCACTGTACTATTAAGGTAATACATATAGTGTATTTACTTCTTTTCTATAAAATTATTCTTATTAATTTTTTATATCTCAAAACAAAGGAATAGATGATTCATGCTACTATTTTAAAGTAAACATTTTAAACGTTAATATAATCAACAAAGAACTCATTTTACGTCAAGGAAATATGATAATGTTTAATAATTTTTTATCACACTACCGAGAATCTTTATATTATTTTCATGTTAATTCTCTTCAATGTTCCTATCACAACGTGAGATAGAAAAACTCCTTCTCTCCTGGGCTGCTGAATTAGCCAGGAGAAGGAAAGCTAAGGGAATTAAGTTGAATTATCCAGAGGCAGTAGCGTTAATCAGCGACTTTATCATAGAATCAGCAAGAGAAGGGAAGAGAATGGATGAAATAATATCAGAATCACAAAACCTCCTCAGCGAAGAAGACGTAATGCCTGAGGTACCAGACATGATAGATATTCTGCAAGTAGAGGCAACGTTCCCAGATGGAACTAAGTTGGTTACAGTGAGGAACCCAATTAAGGGTAAAGGTAAAGAGAGAGTGAAGTTAGGAGACGATGACATTGAGGTTCAGGAACAAGGTGAAGTGGAGATAACCGTGAGAAACACGGGAGATAAACCAATTCAAGTGGGTTCTCATTATCATTTCTTCGAGGTTAATAAAGCCCTCTTCTTTGATAGGGAGAAAGCTCTAGGCATGAGGCTCGACATTCCCTCGGGAACATCAGTGAGGTTTGAGCCGGGGGAAGAGAAAAAGGTGAAACTTACTAGAATTAAAGGTAAGACGAGGATAGTAGGATTGAACGGATTAACTGAGGGATCCCCTGATCATAACAAGGGAGAAGTTATGAGGAGAGCTAGAGAGAGGGGATTTGCGTGAAGATAGAGAGAAAAAGATACTTCGACCTATATGGTCCTACAGTGGGCGACTCCTTGAGGTTAGCCGATACAGACCTTTGGATAACACTAGAGAAGGATCTAATCTCACACGGTGATGAGCTAGTATTTGGAGCGGGAAAAACGAGCAGAGACGGAATAGGAGTTTATCCCCTAGCATCCAAGGAAGAGGAAAGGATCTTGTAATAACTAACGTAATAGTAATGGATCCTGTGATCGGAATTATTAAGGCAGACGTGGGAATCAAGGACGGTTTAATAGTTGGAATTGGACATGCAGGAAATCCATTCACTATGGATGGAGTAACTATGGTAGTTGGAGGAGGAACAGAGGTGCTATCTGGAGAAGGTTTGATTGCCACGCTGGGCTTCATAGACTCTCACGTTCACTGGATAGCCCCGCAACAGACCTACGATGCTATATCCGCTGGGTTCACAACTATAGTAGGTGAAGGAACCGGTCCAGCCGAGGGAACTAAGGCTACCACAGCAACGCCGGGAAAATGGAACATTGAAATGATGTTGAAGGCATTGGATCAGATGCCAATAAACGTGGGTTTGACTGGGAAAGGTGTCTCTTCAAGACCTGAGCTGGAGAGACAGATTGAGTCTGGTGTCCTTGGCTTCAAGGTTCATGAGGATTGGGGAGCCATGCCCAGGGTGATAGATGAGACCCTCACGGTTGCCGACGAATATGACGTTCAAGTCACAATACATACCGACACGTCAAACGAGAGCGGCTACTACGAGGACACTGTGAGTGCCATAGGAGGTAGGACAATTCACGCGTATCATGTAGAGGGTGCAGGCGGAGGTCATGCGCCTGATATAATAAGAATTGTTGGAGAACTTAACGTTCTTCCTTCCTCTACTAATCCTACCAAACCTTTCACGGTTCACATTTATAAGGAACACCTCGAAATGTTAATGGCTGTGCATCACCTTAACCCAAAGATTCCCGAGGACGTTGCCTACGCCGAGTCGAGGATAAGGGACGAGACAATGGCTGCAGAAGATTATCTTCACGATCTAGGAGCAATCAGTATGATGAGCTCTGACTCCCAGGCCATGGGGAGAGTTGGAGAGAGTGGAATAAGGACGTTTCAACTAGCTCATAAAATGAAAACGTTGAACCTTAACGCGATGGATGATAATCAGAGAGTCCTGAGATATTTAGCTAAGGTTACAGTGAACCCAGCCATAACCCACGGCATATCCTCATACGTGGGTTCCCTCGAGCCAGGGAAGATAGCCGATATAGTACTTTGGGACCCAAGATTCTTCGCCGTTAGACCTTACATGGTGATAAAGGGAGGTGCAGTTGCATGGGCACTCATGGGAGAAACCAACGCCTCGGTGGGGCTACCGGGTATAGATGTGTAAGAAAATATATAAGCAGTAGCTTGAAAGTCTTCATCAAAGCTCACCTGGAACCTGGAGGCGTGGAGCTGTTTCAGGTGATAGGAGTGATGCCTTATCACCGACATGGGCCTCGACTTCCAACGTGAGTTGCTCTCCTCGATCGAGACGTAGAGGTAGACCTGCAGGGAGCGAAGGGATGGAAAGTAACCTCCGAGCTCCTCCTCGAACCTGGCTAAGGTTGAGTTGAAGCTCTCCGACGTGTTGTTGGTGTATAGGTAGTGCCTGACTTCCCTGGGGAAGTTGAGGAAGGCGCGGTACTTATCAGCAGCGTCTAGAAGCCTCTTGGCGTGAGCTGGAGAGAAGGGTTCAACGAGTTGACTGAGGGACGAGATTGCCTTCTTTTCCTCCTCAACGTTCCTCGAGGACTTGAGGTCCCTAACCCTAGCCATCAGCTCGTCCTTCTCCTTGTCAGGAAGAACCCTTATGAGGTTCCTGATCAAGTGGGTTATGCAGAGCTGGTGTTCTGAGGAGGGAAAGAGAGTGGACACCACGCGATCTAGACCCGAGAAGTCGTCGCTTACGATCACGTCTACTCTGCTGACTCCCCTGCTCACTAGACCTCCCAAGAAGGACTTCCAACCGTCCAGGTCCTCCCTATCCCTGACCTCGTAGTCCAGCACGGACTTGTTGACATCAAGGTCAACTCCTATGGCAATGTAAACCGCTCTCTCCACAATGGCCTCGTTGATCCTGACCTTAACGAACTTCACGTCCACGTAGAGCGCAAGGAGGTCGTGAGGTAGTTCGCGGTTCTTGAACTCCCTGAGCTTGTTGGATATCCTCTCCGCGACGCGGTCCATCACCACTTCACTGTACGGTATACCCTTGGCTGCGAGAACAGCCTTAACCTGACCTGGAGTCATCCCAGAAAGGACAAGTCCCAGGAGGAACTCCTCGTAGCCCTGGTCCATCCTCTCGTACTTCTCGGGGAGGATCTTCGGCCTGAATCCACCTTCCTGGTCCTCGGAACCCTGAGCCTCAACACCCCGTTTCCAGTGCCCAGATACCTGAAGTACGTCCCGTTCTTCTCGTCGTCCTCAACTTCAAGATACGCTTCCCTCTCCTCCATCATGGCCTCCTGTAGTATCATCTCCCCGATCTCCCTTAGGCTGACTCCTTCGTTGACTGCCTTCCTTATGGTCTCCCTCACTTCCTCCCTTACCTTCATGGTATTACCCTCCCTTATATTACCCCTTCCGGGGTTATTTTTACTTTTCGACATTATTTTTCACCTTTGGCTACCACAACTATAACTGGTAGCCCCTGAAGTTGTTCGTCCTGGAATATAAAGGTAACAGGTTGAACCTGTACAGCACCGACCTGGACCTGGACCGGGGGGATGTACTGGAGACGTGGAGGGTCAGGTGGGAGATAGAGGAGTTCCACCGGGACGTCAAGGCCCCGGGTCTCCAGGACTCCTTCCTGAGTAGCAGGCTCCAGGGGTACCTGCTCCTCTTCGTCACGGTGGTCAACGCGGTCAGGTACCTGGTCGCCTCCCTTAACCTGAGGAGCGTGGAAGACCTCCTCAGGTTCGTTGAAATTCGTTTAGGAGGTGCCCTAGGCTTGATGAAAACGTTTAAGCTACGTTAAAGTAGTACAACTGCTAATATAAGAGCGAATCGATGAGGGAGGACCCTCGCCGTGGCGGGGAGGAAGTCAGTATCTCGATACTAACGTTATTCTGTCTCTAGCAGATGATACAGACTTCGATAAACCCAAGAAGGTAAAGAAATTAAGCCAATTGCTGGGGAAATAACCTTGGTAGAACTGAGCTCTTTCTTTCCAGGAAACTCAAGGGCAAAATTAAACGCATTCGTAGTATAGGAAAGGTTCTTCATTAGCCTTGATCATCATTGAACAAGTTTTACCTCAAACTTTTTCCGTAATAAGATAGGAAATATCCTTAACGTTCTTCTCAGTTCCAGAAAGAACTATATGTGCTGAGAAATCGTAGCATTACCTAAATAAGGTCTAAACCGTGAAGCGGTAGCACCAAAGATATATTCACTCAATGTAGACTCAAAAATTAATATCGAGAATCTCTTAGCTACTAAGAAACGAGGTAGTAAAACGTGATAATTGATGAATTAACTCAAGAGGAATTAGACTTAATAGAAAAGAGGATAGACGAGGAGAGAGGAAGGAGAAAGCCTCAGCTGAGACTTCATCGTTGATGGTCTAGAAGATTTTTAGCTATATATGATGGAATATTTTCAGCATTCTTGGGAGACCATGATTCATTTCCTAGGTTACTCACATCCCCTAGTGGAGGGGAAGGTAAGACATTTCTGGAGCCTCTAGCGGGGGGAGGGACGGGAGTAGGGGAAGCCTCAATATACGGCTTCAGTTCCTTCGGAATAGATGTAAATCCCGTAGCTTATCATGTAATGAAGGGATACACGTCGTTACAAAAGGGGATTAATCTTGACCAAAACTTACTGATCGCAGCACAGAAGGTAACCAAAGATCTGTGGTTTTATAAAGGAAATTTGGTTTCATACGTTTTTGTAACTAGGGGGAAAGTTCCCACATGGATATATACCTCCGGGAGAGCACCTCAACTCCTTTGTCCGCGATGCGGCAGAGTTTGGGGAATGGAAGTCAACGAAATTGAGATCCGTAAACATCCTAAACTCCTAGAAGGGAGAACCGTTAGGTGTCCTCATTGCGGTGACGAGTTTCGAATCACCATAAAGCCAGAGTATGACCCCGTATCACCTGTTAGGATCGGAAGATGGATGAGCTTCGGGTTCCTCACCTCGGACCGCAGGGGGGTAAAGAATTTCTTTCATGACTTAGTATGGACAATAAATTACAAAGCCGTTAATGAGAAACTACAAAGAGACAATCGAGGGTATCCCAATGTGGTTCTCCGTAAATTGAAGTAAGTGTGAAACTGTGTGAACAGTTCACGACCCTCACCTTGTTAGTAAATGCTGGAGTTCTGAAACCGAGTAATCAGTGTTTACCCGTGGCGTAACTTCTCCTTACTTTTAATTACTTCTAATTCCGCCACGGTCACCCCTCTTAAGGGGTTAAATAGTTGCATTTTAACGAGATATACAATACGTAAATGTTGCACGTTAGCATATTTGTGTGTATACCGTCTTTATAAAATATTCCGCTAACGCGTATATGAAAACGTTACTTCTTGCGTCTTATAATCCCGTACATTTCACCGCCTATTACAAACCCTTCCTTTCCGCCTGGTATCAACTCATAATTACTCTTAACGTAATCGTAAAAAGTGTCCATAAATTCCTCAAGAGTCATTCCCAGTTCTTTCCTTAAATCCTGAACAGTTACATATCCTAACGAGTCCTTCATCTCCTCATACAACCTATCCAAATCTTTAGGAGTCTTTTTTTACCCTTAATCTCCTTGAGGGTTTTTAAAACATCATCTAACTTTTTTCCAAACTGGAATTAGATTGACCAATATTTTTACCCAAAATGGAGTTTAGCGTATTATACAACTCGTTAGCCCATTCCAAAAATTCGTTCTTCTCCTCATCACTAAGCTGATCTAAGTATAAGCCTATATAACGTATCTTATCTATAACCGTCCTATCCTTAAGTGTGCCTAAATACACCTTCTTACCTTTCTCGTAGGTCATCAGTCGATGACGTGCTGTAATACTATATAAACGTTACTTGACCGAAAAACGGTATTTAAAAGTAATTGAAAATAACGAATAGTTTTGCAAAAGTATTACAGTCTTTTTAGTCACTTATGTCAGGTTTAGAACAGTATTCATTCGATGAGAAGAACTTTAAGACAGAAATCAATATTTACGAGTTCACCTATTCTTGAAGGACGAATTAGGGATGAATTCACCTTTTCAAACTCTTCTGACGTTCGTAAGGCAACTTGCGTCACGTGCTCGCCTTTCCACCTTTTGGAACTCACCTTTATTTTCTTACCCTCCTCCTTCTCGCTGTGAAGATAGGCTACGTGTCCACAAACCGCTCCCTGTGCAAGGCAGACTCTACGGTGAAACTCGATCATCTGGAGAGAGTGAAGGGTGTAGCTAACAGTAACCTGGAGTGTCTGAAGAGGACCTTGGAGTGGAACGTGGAACACGACATTCTCTTCTTCAGGATAAGCTCCAACACGATACCGTTCGCGTCCCATCCCAAGATGACCTTTGACTGGAGGAAGGAAATGAGGGGACTCTTGGAGGAGGTCGGGGAAGTGATAAGGGAGAAGTCCATCAGGATCTCAATGCATCCAGGGCAGTACACCGTCCTGAACTCTGAGAGGGGTGAAGTGGTGAGGAGCTCTATAGAGGAACTGAAGTACCACGCCGACTTGTTGGACTTGATGGGCGTTGAAGGAAAGATACAGATACACGTGGGTAGTTCCAAGGGAGGGAAGGAGGAAGGGGTCAGGAGGTTCGTTGAGAACTTCTCCCTGTTGCCTGAGAACTTGAGGAACAGACTGGTGGTGGAGAACGACGACAGGGTGTACACAGTGAGGGACTGCTTAGAGGTATGGAGGGGAACTGGGATACCGATAGTGCTGGACAACCTACACCATTCCCTGAACAACGACGGGGAGAGCTTGGAAGAAGCGCTGGACTTAGTGAGGGGAACTTGGAGGGGTACGCCTATGATGGACTACAGCTCCCAGGAGCCAGGGGAGAGGAGAGGCGTCCACGCCTCCACTTTGTCTGAAACGGACTTCAGGGATTTCCTGAAAGTTGTGAAAGACGTAGACGTCATGCTGGAGATAAAGGATAAGGAAGCCAGTGCCCTGAAGGCTGTGAGGATAGCCAAGGAGATGAATAAAATAAAATCTTTTTAATTTAATAATGTTTTATTCTCTAAGAGTTTCCCTTTTTTAATTGGATTTTCCCTTAGTTTTTAGTCTGCACCTAAATTATTTAGAGAAGAAAAGGAGAAATTCATGAGGATAGTGTAATGAAACAGGGAAGAGAAAGACATCGAAGTGAATTCACACTTGTTCTGTGGTAATGGAAAAAGATTATCGTGTTCTTCACAATCACGATGAAGCTAAGTTGTAAATAACACCTCTCTCACGAGAGATATTACCAAAGTCGTTTACTTGAATGGTAGTTAGCTTCTAGTCTACACGCTATCCAGGACTTCTGCTTCACGGGGAAAGAAGACGCAGACGAAAGCAGAGTAACGTGGGTAGCAGTTGGATGTCATAAAAGAGGAGAGAGCGTTGAAAGTTAAGGAGGAACTACGTGATGGAAGCCGTCTCTAAATCTTCACGATCTCGACCTAACAAGGCTTAGTAGGTAATGAAATTCACTCCACATCATCACGATGCTGATCCTAAAGTTATAAGCAACAGCGTATCGTCTGGTACCGCCCTCTACCCGATCCTCTTCGGGGATATCCCATTTCGTTAGGCACATGTCGTGTTATAGAGTCATGCCTCTCTTAGAGTGAGACAGTGCGCCGGCGTGTCGTCTGGTTCATCGTCACAATCTATGACCGCAGTTAGGACAGAAGTAGGAAGGTCTTGAGAGAGGATTACCGCAGTTTGGACAGAAGCGATGGTACTGAACTGGATGGCCCGGTGCGGAAGGGGGTTGTCCACCGTAAGACGTAATCACTTGTTGTATTTGCTGAAGGATAGAACTCTCCTGCTGGTAGCTCCCGAGAACGCTGGCAACGTCGATCCCAGCGAAAGCCCCTGAGAGGAGGGTGAGGAACTTGTTGTGCAGTAACTCGTCCGAAGCGACGCCTATCCCCGTCTCAGCAGACGCCCACTCCAGCTGTTGCCTCGCGCTCGTGATCCCGGTCTCTATCAATACCTTCCCCTGGTTCTGGCATACCTTCACGGTGTAGTAATGGCCCCTTATCCCCCTGGCATGGATTTGGAGGACCAAGATGTTGGGGGAGTAGGTGGAGGTCACGGTCATCCCTTCGCTCCTGAATAGCATCTTCAAGTCCTGGGACAGCTGCTTCATGACTAATGGTTTGCTCACGTCTAACCACAAGGTCTTCCCTCCCATCCCTACAGGACGGCAGATCATGGACTCAACGAAGTCGTTTCCCATGAGGAAAATGGGACACGGAAAATATATATCGTTTTTCGTGCCCTCTCTGTTCTGGCGGGAAAATCGGGAGACGGGCTTTCTTCGCTTATCTCTGGACTACGATGGGAGGGCCGCTCCCTGGAGTATGAGACCTACGTCCCGTTACGCAGGCCAGCATGACTAGCGTAGAGCTTGTGGTCGTGAGTGTCGTCCACGACCAGGAGGACAAGGTGAAAGAATCGCCTACTTCTTTTTAGCAGTTAATAGTTTTTTAATTTTTTTATATATATATATGTAGTTCGTTTATACATATATATATAAATTAATTAAATGACAAACAATCATAAATTAGAGAGCCCTGAATGTGATATGATGCAGTTCCCTTCAAAGAAAAAGAAAGCTGCTTCCGTCCTGAACCTGGTAATTTCAATCTCCGTCCTGGTCGCAGTCACGGTCACGACGAAGACCGAGTTCATACTCCCTCCTTTCCTAGCTACAGCTGCAACTAAATATCCAGACCCGGACTGGAGGATGAACAGGAGCGTTGTGATATTGTTTTCATATGTCCTCTGTAGCGTAATAGGGTTAGCGTTCTCCCTCCTAGGCCTACACGGTATAATCATGGCGTCCATAGCGTCCTTTATCTCTTTTTCCTTGTGTGTCTTGATGAACATAGAGCACCCTCCAGCAGTCCTCGCAACTTTCCTGGGGGTGTTAGAGAGAGTCCACTTGTTTTACATTGTACACCCTATCATAACTGGAGTCATCATAGTAGAGGGAGTCAATTATCTCCTCACTAAATACGTTGAACCGAGATTAGGGTGAACCACGGGGAGGATGCTTTCAGTCTCTGCAACTGACTTCATGTCTCACCATGAAGACTTATTTTTGGAACTTAAACAGTGTGGTCTTGAATAGGAAAAGATTCAAGGAAGGGAAGGCGATAATGCGTTTTTGGCGTTCCCATAGGGTATCTTGGATCATCCGTTCAACGTGGACTCAGCACGCGTGTGAAAGACCATTAAAAGGAATTGATCTAGATCAGGCTTTCACAGTAACTCATGTAGAGATATGTGATAAGCAATAAGAGATCTTAGTCCATGAATTCTGGTCTGAAAGGATCGAAACGTCACCATCGACGCTGTAAAAGTAGTTTTGAATAACGTAATTTCCTATCACATTACAGACGGGTATCTCCTCCTCATCGTGAAAATCTCATAACTCGGTGTACACTAGACTTGGATTAAGGCGCATGACACACTGAAAAACTGAGCGATCTCTTATTCACGATAACGTTATAGTAGTCCTGATCTTTGGAGATAGATAAAAATCATCTGTCTTCTAGGGAAGTTCCTTGTGAATAAGTCGAGGAATTACCTTGTCAGTTCGTGTCCATTTAAATCTCTTAATCAGAACACGACACCTCAACGCTTTCACGCAGATTTCTGCAAGACTATGGCGAGTCTATTAGTCCAATCTTCATTAAAAACGGTTGCTCTGATCGACCTTTATCACTTCCATGAATAAGAACTTAGGTTGATCCTCAGTGCTGCTTTAATGCCTTTTTAATATCGCCAAGATAAATAAGGATTCCTCCTGTTTCTGAGCTCTATCGCTTTGTCGTACTCCAAAGGAAACTCGTCCCTAAGGTATTGGAGAGCATATTCACATAAGTACATTTCTCTTTCCTTCTTTTCGAATAGTTTTACCATGATAATCTAATATGCGTTACTAGTTAATAAGTCTATCTAAATTAAGAAAGAATCTATCAATAGATAAACTAGAAGGATAGATAATTCAGATCGCATCATGTAATCTCTTAGATAGAAATCTTTCCTTTTCCACTTTGTAACTCTAAGTAGTGCAGATAGATACGAACGCTTTTTGCGTCTTTAGACTAGCAGACCTTCTTGTCATCAAGTTCTTTTCGGAACATTTCAATTATCAGCACCACGTGGAATACACTTACCATACCTTAAACAAGTTCAGACTCCCTCTTTGGATCTCTTCAAATCTAGAGCTTACGTGACTCCCTTTAGCTAGGCGCTTGATTAGAACTTATCATGAGCCACGGACTCGCATAAAAGAAAAATAAGTGCCTTGCATGATCCTGAAAAGAAAGACACTGAGTTCTTAAATAGCTAGGTGGGCCATGACGAAAATTAACAATAACTGAAGTATCCCTTGTACTCCAGATAGCTTGAAGTTTATCATCATTAACTTTCCAATTTTTCCGTAGCTAGGTTCATCTTTGTTCAATTCAAGCACTACTCTGACCTCATTTGGCAAGAATATCCCGAAACCTTGTATCATCAATATAGCTATTATTATTACGGCAGATATTATCAACGGAGAGCTTAAGCTAAAAATTCCCATTTCACTTGCTAAAATGTACCCGCTAGTAACGGCTACCGTTGCTATGCTCGGCATGAGGAAGAGCATGGTGGGAGTTAAACTCCTCGCTACGTCGGCTTTCGCCTTCGGATCAAGAGACTTCAACGTGTAAGATAAAACAAACCCCATAAAGATATCGATGCCCGTCCAAAGCAGACCGGACATCACGTGGACATAATCAAGTAAAATGATATCGTTCAGCACATACGCTGTAATGAGCCCTGTAATGGGGATAACAAGGGCTAACACTCCTCTCGGAGTGACCCATTTTACTTTGATCGCATCCTTTTCCTCGCTAATTTCTTTTTTCATTTAGGTTAATGTACTCTATCATCTATTTAAAGTATTCTTCTAATTATAGACTTCTAACTATAGAAGAACTAGATATATCGATAGAATAATGTTGTAGAAGAGTGTCTCCATGTAAAATAAATGCTTCAGTAGTGTTCCACTATGTTAAGCTTTACCTCAATTCTCTACCTCATTTACGTGGAAGCAGGTTATGTTCAAGGGTAAGCCAAAAACTGGCTTGATGTAGACGACCTAACTCAGGGAACTTGTTGTCGTGACGTGCCAGTCAAGTACTTGGCCGCGGGGAGAGATCCGAGGAGCAATTTCGAACTTTCCCTTCTCTCTACATGAATAATCTGCATAGCCTTGGTGGGCAGACTCATGGAATCGAGGTCTGAACTAGAGCAAGATAGTTTTAGCGAAGCACATCTCTTTAATGCTATACTATATTAGATAGAACAGATCGAAGTACTACGCGAAACATATCTCCTGGCAGCAATTTTAAAGATGTCTAACTGAAAATTTAGTCAATTCTTTACTTTTCTTAAAGAAGAATAAAATACAGTCAAAATAAAAAAGATTTCAGAAATATGTTCTCTTTTTCCGTCCTTCGTTTCAGACAACGCTTTTCTAGGGCTTGTAGACAGATCAATAGAGATCTACATTATAGGACCACGAGCTTGGTTGGATCGCCTCGTTCCCCTGGTTTAAGAAGGGCTCGCTGTAGTACGTGAAGAACGCGTACCTTGTGCTCCCTTGTATCAGGGAGAGGAGTGTCCCCACTCCGGTCAACAGACCGAAACCTCCCAAAAAGGACGATACTAGCCCTCCAGCTAGTGAGCCCCCTGAGGACTTAACGATCTCCAAGTAGCTCAACTGGTCCCAAGTCAGGTAGACCCCATTGAAGGTACCTGAGAAGTCAGTCAGTGAGGTGTTTCCATAGTTCACGTAGTTCACCGGGTTGGTTACCTGATACATGGTCCCCTTGTAGAGGTAATTGGAGGAGGACGAGTCAGACTCGTAAAGCGACAGGAGCTCCTCGTTCTGAGTTGGAGGTGTTTCCAGACTGCCGGCGTAGTTCAGGTTCACTATGGACACGTCACTTGAAGGGACGCTTGAGTAAGTTGCCACACTGTTGGAGTCATTCCGGGAGAAAGACGGGTAAGTGGCCTCAGTCCCAAACCCGTACCAAGCCATGACGAAGGTCTTTATGTTTGCGTTGTTGGTTATACCTTCCTTGCTCAATATGAGAGCAATATAAGTGTCAGCGTCGTAGGCGACAAGGAGGACGGTCTTTATCCTGAGCAACGTGTTTGATGGTCCCTCTGTTAGGTCGAAAAAGTCGAGTCCTGCAACCTTGAGCAAACCCCTGAAGAAGAACTTGACTGTGGTCAGGGAAACTCCCTCGTCTATGGCTTGGGATATGGTTGTCTCAACTCCCTCTATGATCTCGCTCGGTCCCCCTGCTGAGGCTATCAGCACCACGATCCCTATGGTCAACCCTACAGCGTAGAGCAACCAGTCGTACCAAGGTGTGGGCTTGTTGTAGAACGTCAGTCCCTCCATGGTGGTCTGATATATGCCGTAAAGGTGAGGCTTTCCGTTAACCCATATAACAACGGGTGTCACAGCGACGTTAGCCCTGACCGTAGCGTTTATCACGTTCCCGGGGAAGGAGTACTCCGTGTTCGATATCGTGGAAGAGTTATGTAACAAGTGAAGGAAATGTGTGTGCGGGATCGGAACGTAGCTCGAGTTCTCACTTGATAGGGACACGCCTAACTGGTTTCCTCCCTGCCAGTTGTAGACCACGAACGAGAAGTTCACGTCGTAGACGTTGAGGGGGTAGTGTCCCGCACCCACGTGTAGCCGTATGAGGTTGTAGTTAGACATGTTGTAAGTGGTGTAGTTCCCGTCCTGGAAAACCGTGTAGTTCCCCTGGACAGACCCGTTGATGTCGAATCCCAGCGAAAGGTAGGAGTCCTTAGGGACGGGAGCGTAGTTTGAGGTCAGAGAGAATGGCTTAGTAACGAGGACGTCCATGGTAGGATTGAAGAGCACGTTAGTGCCACTGAGGTAACTCCCCTCCTTCCCGTTAGGTTCCAGCAGGGTGTAGTTGTGGAAGGTAACGTAACTCACGTTCCCCGACCAGTTGGAGAACAGATAGGAAGAGTATGGGAATGCTTCAACACACATGATGGAGTTCACCGACACCGGGATGTTCTGGGACAGATATACTACCTGGTCTGAGGGAGGGCTCACTCCCTGGAGGATTCCTCCCACACCGTTGACCACCGACACGTTCACTACATCATATCTTGAGAAGGAACCGCAGATCACGACCCAGTCCCCGGTCGTGAGGCATACGTTAACGGAGATCAACCCGGAGTAAGGTCTCTCCATGAGGTTAGACAGCACCAAGCTCCCGCTCTCGTTCATCCTCCACCCCTGGAAGGTGACTCCGTTAACGAAGGAGTCAGCTGAAACGTTCACAGTCGATCCCCAAGGTACGGTTGCCTCATAAAATGAGAGGGGGTTGATGATTTGATACTGAGGGTCCCCTGTCACCGCGTTGGTGAAGTTGGCTATGAGGAGACCAGACCCGTTGGGTATGATGAATACGTCCACGATTGGTCTCATGTAAATCTTGAGGTCCTGGAAACCTTCCTCGGTGTCTGTGGTGAGGTTATGTTCTCCTACTGTGACGTTTATCACGCTCTCGTTTACGGAGAACCCTGGTGCGACGAAGACTCCGTTCATAGAGGCGGTCTCATTTAGGACGGGGTAACTGTAGGTCTGGCATTGAGCGGGGCAACACGCACTTCCGTTCTCCCCTATCTGGCTAGGTATTCCCAGGAAGAGCAAACTGGAGCTGTTTGAGGAGGAAAGTCTGTATCCAGGATAGGTCAAGGTAACGTGTTCGGGGAGGGATCCAGGGTAATAGTTACCGTAAATCAGGAAATAACACTGGACTCCTACCCCGAAGAAGGTCGTGTTCAACAAGGAGAGAGCATATATTGACTGTCCGGTCTGAATGTTCACGAAGCTCAGCTCATAAGCCAGGAAGGGGAACTTAGGGTTAACCTCCTGGTCCCCTGACGACAGTGTCTGCTTGTTGTCCACGTATCCTGAGAAGGGGAAGTTATGGAAAGTCACGTTCAGGGACTGAGTGTAGTTTATAACGAAATACTGGGTGTTGTCAAAGACCACTGACTGTCCGTCGCCGCTCGCCACAGCGTAACCCCCTGGGAAGGGATAACCGGCATCATTGAAGTTCACATATACTTTCATAGGACAAGTGGAGGAGGAATTCATGAACTCCGAGGAGCTGTAATAGGAGAACTGGGCTTGAACCACCGCGTCCCCCGTCAGGTTTATCTCCTCAAAGAGATAGGAGGAGGAAATCCCCTGGAAGGAACCGCTCACCTTAAACCCGTCCATGGTAGTATCATACCCCGTGATCGCGATGAGGGTCACGTTCACGTACTTCGGTAATGTCATGGTCCAGTCCCCTTGGGTGAACTCCTGCCATTGGCCGTTGGAGGCTACAACTCCTACTTCTCCTCCACCACTCACCTCTATCGTGAGGTTCGCCTCGTCCTGTGAGAGGAGGTTCGACGCGACACTGTTCTCTCCATACACTTGTTTCAGGAGAGCCTCACTGACGTTAGAGTCTTGGTTAGCCATGTTGTAAAACCCTTGAGTTGGGTAATAAGGGTACCACTCTGCAGATCCAGTAGTGACTAACCCGACGAAACCCCCGGGATATGGTACAGCTAACCTCTGCCCTGTATCCAAGGTTATTCCGTTGTTCACCTGAGTTCCAGTAGTACCTAGGACGAACCCGTTGAAGTCCACTCTGGAGTAGCAAGATGGCAAGTACTTCATGTATCCCTGGAGGAAAGTTGGTACCTTCATGTCGGAGAAAGACAACGTGAAGAATTTTCCTCCTAGGACGTATACGAGCCCAGTGACTGTCTTCTCAGTTCCGTTATTCACGAAGTAGGCTATAGTTCCGTTAGACCAACTGTCGGCCCTCAAGGGAGAGGATAGGGCTGTCTCCTTGATCTGGTTCATGTATTCTTCCTGGCTCTGATCGTAAAGTATGAAGAAGTATGACACCACTCCTACAGACACTATGATTACCATCGTTAAGGCTATTAAACCTAATAATTCATTCATTCTATGAAGTAATAGATACTGAGAGTTAAAAAACTTCATCTATCTATAAGTATAAACTACTCACTGTAATATCGTATAGCCAACGGATTGAGAGATAAGGGTTTAGAACTTCTAAAGACCCCGAGACAACACGTCGATGCAGGTCACATGATGACAGAAGATAGATTGTTATCTGACATCTACATAGATACAAAAGGTATGATGAGAGATGAGGAGCAGTGGTTATGTTTGGGAGAGTGAAAAAGGGATGAAGTAGGGAAGCAAAGAGAGAGGGAAAAGATTTTATAATGGAATAGAAAGAAATGGGAAAAAGATTACGCCGTGAAAGTCCTACCCAAGCTGGTCACCACTATCAGTTGCGTCGTTTCATGCGGATAGGACTTAACGGATATCATGGCGTTTCCTCCGGGGGGTATACTCACGTTTTCGTATTGTAAAATTACGCTGTAATAACCACTTACGTTAACCACGTGTATCACGTTCACTATCTTCACTTGGACGTTCCCGTCGTTCGTGACGTTCAGGTAAGCTACTTGCCCATCTCCGTTCAAGACCTCATTCACGAACAGTTCTTGTTGCTCCCTCACTTGTTGAACAGCCCTATAGTTCTGATACTCCTGATCCACCTGAGAGTTGATCAAGAACACGTATCCCAGGAAACCGAGAAACGCAATTACAATCACCATGACTGCCATGACCACGAATAGGGACGCTAATCCTTTCCTCATGAGCTCACCTCGATGATATTCTCTCCGGACGCGTTTAAGTATATGGAGGAAAGCTCGGTCTTGCTTAATACCATGATCTTATAGGTCATCCCATGGGTCAGGGTTATCGAGCTGTTGCTTCCAAGGAGCGTGTTCCCCGAAGAGTTCGACACTTCCACATAGTAAGGACAAGGCGTGCCCGAGTCTTGGCTCAACACACCGTGTTTAGACAAGACTATGTTATCTCCAACGTTCACTATTATGAAACAATCCAAGTAGCCCTGCGTAACTTTATGGTTAGCATAGTAAACTGTATCGACCATTTGCCCGGCCTTAAGTTCCTGGTAATGGGCTTCTTCAGCGAACCCTTGGTCTGCGAAGCCCGACTGCCTAAGGTAAGTCTCCACCAAATAAACCATTGCGATTAGAGTTATCAGTATCAGAAGGACTGCCCCCACAACCTCAGATACTCCTTTTCTTGATTTTCTCGCATTCATTTTCTCATTCTAAATAGTAAGAGAGAAGTTAAAAGTTATAATGAAAGAATTTTCCTTCAAGAATAATTCTTCTTATAGATGGTATCTCTTAATTCATAATAAGCGTTGAAATACGAAACCGTGTGTTAACCATGGACGATGAGAGCCTTGTGGAAAATAGATCGTAATTTCTCTAAGAGAACTATCTCTATGTGAGTTTTAGATCATAAAATTTGGAATAGTGAGAGTTACTACGATACTCAAATTCTTCCCTAGGAGAAATAGTCCCTAAGGTGATAAGATAACATGCGTGGTATATTTCACTCCTCTTTCAAACGGCTTCATCGTGATAGTAAAACGCTCGCTAGTTGAAGCTGTATGTGACAAGCAGAGAGTCCATCAATAGGTTACCTGCCTTATAGACTTCTTGCTTCGCTTGCAGAAGAGGACTAAACTACGGATCGTTTCCGAATCCGAGGATTGGATGAGAGGTAGGAGGCGCATCAATCATAGCTATTGGGAATGGAATGTATCACGCATGCCCCGCCTCAACCGTCACGGTCTCATCTATTACCTGAAAGCATCACTGACGTAACCCAGAGAACCCGTTTCAAACTGGATACTTACCAAGGATCCCTACCATCGACGCGAAGAGACGAAAGTTCAGTCAGTTTTCAGCGAAAATAGAGGAGGAAAGATAAGAGAATGTACAAAGGATAAACACGTAAACAAGTAAAAATCATAAATAAAGATGATAATTATAAATAATGATAATGATTTTTTGAAAAAAGAAAAACAAAGATAAAAAGAAAATTTTCAGTTGAGAGTGAAGTCCTGAGACACCGTGTTTTCGGACTGTCCAGATCCTACCGTTACGATGACGGTCACAGATTGACCAGGCTCAGCACCGCTTAATGGTATCTGAACTACTGTTTCCTGACCCGGCTGTAAGGATGAAGTTGAGCTGGTTGTGGGATTTGGATTGATGGGCTGCATTACAGTCACTCCAGATGACGAATAGCTCCCTATGACTGTATTTCCGTGATATACTTGTACACTGTTCACGTCCTCTAACGCGTTCCCTACGTTCTTCAATGTCAAATACAGAGTGCCACCGACGTAGTTCTCGTTCAAGATCTCCATGGTGGTCTTAGCCTGGTTGTTGGATATGAGTCCGAAGACGTAATAACCAACAAGAATTGCACCTACAACCACTATAAGGATCAGAAAAAGGCTCCCTATAATGTTCGACTCTCCTCTTTTCAGTTTTAACGACTTAAAGTTTTTCATGTCTTCCTACTAAAGGACTATCTTTTTTGGCTATTAAGTTTTTCTGTCTAGAAAATCTATCTATCTACAGAATCTACAATTTAGAAGAGAAGAGGATCAGCAATGAACCAAAGAAAGTCACGTGAATAGACTTAGCATCTTGAGCTTGGCATCCTGAACATGTATGTCTGTTAGCGATGTTCAAAACTCAAGAGAACATTAAAAATTGCAAAAAAGAGAATAATACGTTTAATCCTCGAAGAACTTGCAACCTCAAACTAGGACTATTTTTTAGAACTAATAATGAAATGCATCCGCTTCACTCTAGTGTAAGCGTTCCTCCTCTTAGGGTAGACGGAGCGTCGTTCAAGACTGGATAAGGGTGATATGTGAACTTGTACATAAAAAAGATGAATGCCACCTTATACATTGCTTCAACTACCGTGCTCTTCAACACAGAAAGGCCCACGGAAGTTCGGATCTTTCATGTTAACTTATAAACTGAGTAGAGAGCTATAGACTATGATGAAAGAAATATTCTTTAAGAATAATTCTGCTAACAGAAAGTCCCTTGGGTCTTCCACGGAGGTAGTTCCGACGGAAACCACGGTGTCTGAGTTCCTCGAGGTGAAGGGAAAGGTGTTAAAGGAGTACACGCTTAAGGACGTTGATCCAATCCTTTCTTTGGTGAACGTAACGGTTGTGAGCAGCGGAGGAAAGGGATACTACTTGATCTCAGAGCCATCAATGAGCCCCGATGACGTCAAGGTGGTAGGCACAATAGTAGATTACGTTTATTCCTCAATGCCCACTATTGAAGAAGACAGGGGAACTTTCTTCTCGCAGAAGAGGAAGATAATGGACTACGTGAAGGAAGTTGAAGAAGAGATGGAATTAGTAGACAATTCCCTTGACGTATCCAAGGTAACTTACTTCGTACTGAGGGAGATGAGTTACTCCGGGATATCTCCGATGATCTTCGATCCGTTAGTGGAGGAGATAGAGGTCACCTCATCTGAGAAGCCCGTGACAGTAGTTCACCGTGACTTCACCGAGTTCTTCAGGCTTGAGACTAACGTTCGTTTCTCGTCTGAGAGGGACCTCATGAGGTTCGTGGAGAAGATTTCAGACTTCGGAGGCAGAGACGTGAGCATCGCAAACCCAATGCAGGACTTCATACTTAAGGAAGGACACAGGGTCGCGGTGACTTACGGAAACGAAGTCTCCCTCCCTGGAACTACGCTCGATATAAGGAAACATCCTGAGGAACCATTCACAATAGTTGACCTACTGAGGTTCGGGACGATCACAATCCCTGAGGCCGTCTACATGTGGATAATAGCTGAGGCAAGGAAGTTCATGCTCATAGTGGGACCTACTGGTTCGGGTAAGACGACGCTCTTGAATTCCGTCTTAATGTTACTTAACCCTAACGCTAAGTTCCTGACCATAGAGGACACGCCTGAATTGAAGTTGTCCAACGAGGTATGGGTTCGTCTATTCACCAGGACGCTCAATTTCGACACGGGGAAAGAAATCGATATGGCGGATCTGGTGAAGCTGTCGCTCAGGTATAGGCCGGACTACATTATCGTGGGCGAGATCAGGGGATCCGAAATGGAGTATCTGGTACAAGCAGTATCAACTGGACATGGAGGGCTAACCACGTTTCATGGAGGGAATGTGGAGGACGTGAAGACAAGGATAGTCTCTCTCTTGTCGGACACCGTGTCTAAGGAGTTCAAGAACCTGCTATCCAGCGTGGTCGTCATCAAGAACACTACTGACTACTTGAGCAAGAAGCAGGTGAGGAAGGTCACCGGAATTTGGGAAAGCGTGGGAGAAGGGTTCGAACAAATCATGTCTTACGAGAGCGGAGGGGTAAGCCTTTCACCACAGCTCAAGGACGCGATGAACCTGATGGGGTGGGACGAGAACATACTCTGGAAGGAAGTGAAGAGGAGAGGGGAGCTACTCTCCTTCATGGTAAAGAGAAACATGAGTTCTTACCATGAGATTTCCTCGACGTTAAGCGAGTTCTATCTCTACCCTGAAGCAATGGAGAGGAGGATGGAAGCATGAAACAGAGACGCGAAGATCCTTTCATGGAAATTGAGTTCGGCTTTTACCTCATGAGTAGGTCCCCACTATTCGTAGCTTCCATGGCCTTGTTGGTAGCTTCCCTCTTCATGGCCTTGTTTCCTTACATGAGGTTATCGCTCCCCTTTTTCCTGCCTTACTACGAGCTATTTCTAGTGGCTGGTTCTGTCCTCCTCGCGGGTTCAGCCCTCACTAAACCTTGGAGAAAGGGAAAGAGGTATCACGGGACGAAAGGAGAAGTCTTGGGGAAGGTGATATTTGGGAGGGAGAGGTTCAACTCCCTTGTTAGGTCTTACATGTCCAAGGTAGAGAGGGACATGACCTTGAGCTCCGAGAACGACAACAGCTTGTCATTCGTTTCTGATTTCGTGGGTAGATCTATTTCCTATACACTGCTCTGCGGAGGAATTGACGCGGTGTCGGTCCTCTCCCTACTCATAGCTAGGCTACCCTTATTCTCGCTTCTCCTGGTTCAGGCTATCTGGATAGTTCCTTTCCTGATGTACGAATATCCCGCAATATATTACAGAGGAAAGTCTAAGAAGGAGTCCAAGGACGTGAGTTACGAGCTTCCGTTCTTCGTCTTCCTTTCCTCTGTGGCTTCCTCCTCCGGACTTAACTTGTCCTACGTTTACAAGAGGATATATGAGAAGAGTGTGTTTAGGGGTTTCGGTAGGGAGTCTAAGGCTTTCATCAGGGAGATGAGGAACCACGGGAAGTCGTTGATTCAATTCGTGGATTACAGAGCCAGGGTTCACCCCTTAAAGGAGTATGCATCCTTCCTTTACGCATACTCCTCAGTTTTCAGGGCTGGGGGAGGCATACAGGACTACCTGAACGACAAGGCTAAAGAGTTCGTGAACGTCCTAAACTTCAGGTGGTCCTTTTATGCAGACAGGATCTCATCCGTTGGAGAGACGATAATTATCTCCTTCCTGGTCTTCCCTACACTGTTCCTTGTGTTGTCTATATTTGGCGGGATAAGCCTTCTCTACCTCCTGATCTTGATGCCTCCTTTCTTTATGGTCGCGCTTTACGCTATGGTCAGGGAGTGGAGACCTAAGACCTTCGACGATCTGAGCTTCAACTCTACCGTACCGTTGGCGCTAGGAGTGATGTCTTTCCTAGTGGGGGTTATCTCACACGCACCGCTCTTCGTGGATGTTTATGTGTCCCTAGTCATTGCATCGATCTCCATGTACTTGCAAGTCAAGAACAAGATCAGTGAAGTCAGGAACGTTGAGGACAACTTACCCCAATTCTTGAGGGATCTAACTGAGTATAGGAAGATAGGATATAACGTGAACAAGTCCTTGGTTAAGGTATCATTGTCTGAGTCCTACACGGGTCGCTTCAAGGAGATCTTAGGGAAAGCAAGCTCACAGGTGAAGTCAGGAATTCCTCTAAATGAGGTATCAATATCGTCCTCGAGCTGGATGGGCAAGTTCACCTTCTTCATGCTCGGATTGATCTCCGAAAGCGGGAACGTCTCCACCATGTTACTCGAGGAACTTAACGACTTCACGAGGAAGTACGTTGAGTACAAGAGGGAGGCGTTGAGCAGGATAAGGATGTACCAATTCCTGGGAGTTATGACACCTATCCTTCTCACGTTCGTCGTGTTGATAACTACTGTGCTCCTGAGCTCCTTCGGAGGGTATTTAACTGGGGTTTCCCCTACCATCTCCACCACGGGGGTTTACACTTTTCAAGGGGTACATATCTCTCAGGAGCTCAAGGAACTGATGTATGTCTTCATTGAACTCTCTTCCTTCTTTGTGGGGTTAATCCTAGGAAAGGCGTCAAGCGGAACTATAGCTAACACTGTTATATCCATAGTAGGATTGACCTTAGCGTTGGTGGGAATACTCGCTTTCACGTATGTGGAGCCTTCCATAGCCAGGTTGTTTATGCCTTGATTATTTCCTGTATTGCATGAGTAACTCATGAAGACGAGTTCGAATTCCTCGCTTCTCTTTAAACCCCGTCTTCAGATCTTCTCCATACATATGACGTGTAGTATAAATATTCTGTTTAGCTTTTTTACTTTACTTCGCTTTCTTTACTCTGTCTTCAACGTGAAATATTTTTCCTCACCTTTTAGACGAGAAATCTTTATGACGAGGAACCAGATCACTGGAAATCACTTACGGTTGGATTCTGATCCCGTAACGCGCCAGCCCTACCTATCTTCGAAGTTTGTTACCATGAAATCTCCTCAGAGGATCTTCCATCCCTCTTTCAATCACGGTCCGAAAATGACGTAAGGCATACCTCATCATCTCTCACGTTGAAGCTACAAACGTCACAAAAACTTGCCTCCCGTTATCTCTTCTATTTCAGTTTTTTTCTAACTAAGAAAAAAGGTTTATATATCATAGAATCTAATAATAGATAGAGGTAAAGAAATGACTAACTATAACTTGGATCCTAAATCAACTGAGTTAGAAGTTTTGGAGTATCTGAGCGTAAAGGGTAGGGACAGGGCGGCCAATATCTCTAGAGCTACCGGGCTGAACAACAAGACTGTCTGGCAGTCTCTACAGCGTCTGACCGAGACGGGAATGGTCGTAAAGGACGAGTTCGACGTCTACTCGATTACCGAGTCAGGCAAGGAAGCAGTAGCCCAGCTTAAGAGCGATAAGAAGATGAAGATGAGGTACCTAGCAGCTAAGATAGCCAGACACGTAGACGAGATAGACGAGGACGAGATAGACACCCTTGAGAAGTTAGAGAAGGAGATCAGAAAAGATACGTGATAAAGTTTTAACTTATTTTAGTTTTAAAAACGAAAAGCTGTTTCTTAATATAAAGAAAAACTTTTAATAGATGAATGATTAACTCTCATATGGCCTTTGAGACCGAGATGCTTACATGGAGATGGTGAGGAAAGCTGATTTACTTCTATCTAAGGTAACATACTTTTACTTGGGCAAGTCTCTCTTCTCCTTAAACTACAAGGTCTTGTCACATATGCCGGACATGGTGAAGGACAAGTTGATAGTTTGGCTAACTAGTTCCTTATACGACGACAGTAAGTCCATGAAGGTCGAACACCATCTCATGGAAGGGAAAGGGCTCACACACATCAACGACACTAACCTGAAGTCTGACGCAGGCATATTTACAGGAGAGTCGGTGGTGATAAGGAGAGGTATCCCGTTGGAGAGCATGGGGATAAATACCGACACGGTAGGGTCAATGGAGGTGGGCTTTCACGACTGGTTTAAGAGAGGAGGTATTTCTTTGATGGAAGGAATAGAGGACGGTGAGAACGTGACCGAGTTAGCCTCTAAACTGAGAACTGACGTTAAAGGAGATGCTGTCAGGACCCTGACTCACGAACACCTCCACTGGAGGACCTTGAAGGGCACGTCCGCGGGATCGATTATAGACGCCGTCTCGTGGAGGGTTGAGTTGGATCAAGCGGTGTTCTCTGAGATGGTCCACGAGCTTACGGGGGTCCCTAGAGAGGTTAACCAGAACACATTGGAGTTAATAAAGAAGAACAGTGACGAGATAGTTGGGGCCATGATGAGGGAAGACGCGGTCTCCCTTTTCGAGGACTTAGTCAAGCACAGCTATTTCCTATCGTTCTATTACCCTTCCATGATATCAGTGCTCCTGGAGCCCGTCGCGTGGGCTCTGGTAGAAGAGGACTTCGTGAAGAAAAAAGAAGAGTACCTAGATTACTACTTTTCTTCGCTGTCTGACAGATCGAGGGAAATAGCTGGGACTGTACTGGACGCGAGCGTAGAACGCGTGAGAAGGGGGGAGAGAAAGTCGTTGATAAACGCGTGCAGAGACGCATTGGACTTCCCGATGAGCGAGGCTTCGTCTATGAAGGTAGTAGGAGAAGCTGACCCATACTCGCTTACGCAACAGCTAACCCGATCACATGAGTACCTCTTCGATAGGTTCATGAAGTCTTTACAAGGAGAAGAGATCACAAGGGAAAACAAGGCTGAGAGGAGCTTCAGGAGAGTCCTAGTCTACGGAGGGAAGAAGGCTACCAACGAGTTCGGAGTCAACATCCTCAGGAAGAACCTGAACCCGTCAATTTACGGTCTCTCCTTGATGATGTCTAGGTACACTAAGTTGGCTTTAGATAAGCCCTCCTTCATAGTGTATTCCCACTCCAAGGGTAACGAACCGGTGATCTTGGTATACGACGTCACTGCGCCTTCCCTCAGATCCATGGGTAAGTCCATAGAGAGCGTGAACGTTTCGCCTTTGACGGGAAGAGTAGTGTACAGACCCATGGACATGGTGGGAGAGTTAGGATACAGTATAGTGCCATCACTCTTGATCATGTATTACTCCTCCTTCCTCGGGGAGGTAGACGAAGAGGAACTCTTGAGGCAGTTGGTTCAAATAGGCTTCACGATCAAGTTCATGTCGGGGAACTACAAGGAGTACCTTAAGTTTGTGAAGTCTATATTCAACGGAGACGTGAAGGGTTCTTATCCCAGAGTGCTCTCTGGCGGAAGTGAAGGAATGGAAGAGTTCCTAAGGTTCTGGCTTAACCTGGTGACTAGGCTCGGAGAATCCTGCAGGTTTCTGAGCGCTGAGCAGGGAATGCAGTGCTAAGTAAGAAAGAGAATCATGAACTTGCTTGATTTCCGTTATAAGTAATAGCATCCTTTCAGATACTATATCTATAGCTAAGTCGAACCTTCATCTTCGATAAAATATACAAAGATAGCGTAAAGTCAGGTAATAACTTAATACTATAAATAGGTTTAGTGTGGAAAGAGAAAACATTAGCTTTGAATTTTAACGAAAGGAAATGGACCTCATTACTTTTTAAGCACATTGAACTAAGCTCTAAGTCGTTCTATCTGTTTTCGGCTAACCTAAATTATCTGAGTGTCTGCCCTTTTATCATCTTACTCCTTAAATACAGGAGTTCTCTCAGAGCGTCTGACTTAGTCCTCTTCCATGAATTTACGTCTGCAACTATCCTCAAGGACACTATCACGTTGTCTTTGTCGCTCTGCTCACTCAAATAAGGACCTTCCTCGATCTCGAACTCCTTCAACGAGTCCTTCACCTGTTCCTCTAGAGTGCTCAGGTCTACCTTATCCAAGGGGAATTCGACCCTCAAGCTCACGTATATGTTCTTGGATAACTTTGACGTGTAGTCTATGACAGATGACTTCAAGAGGAGGGAATTAGGGATCCTGAGCTCCCTGCCGTTCTCCAGTAGAACCCTGGAGTAAAACAAGTCTATTTCAACCACAGTCCCTTCAAGCCCTTGTTCTATGTATTCCCTTGAGAAGAACTTGTAAGGAGGCAAGTTAGCAGGTACGTAAGGTATCTGCGAGTTCAGAACCCTTACGTGGTCTCCTATTGAGATAAAACCGGTTGAAATTATTAATATCCCTGCAAAGAAGTTCTCCAGCACGGGCTGTAAAGCTAGACCCAATATGAGCCCTGCGAAAGTCCCTCCGGCGAGGGCTTCGGCAGAGGTAACTCCGAAGACTGCAAGCACTCCGATGAAAACTAAGATGTAACCGACGTATTTTACCACGTTGGGGATGACTATTGATACTTGGGAAGAGTTCTTCTCTTTAATTAGAATTTCCCTAATACCGTCTGAAAAGATGATGGTGAAGTAAATTCCTCCTATTACTATGCTCGAAGCCTTCAAGGCAGTCTCGTAAATGGTAGGCAGAAGATTTTTCTCTAAGATTACTATATTAATTGCAAAGAGAGTAAATCCGAGTAAGATTCCTATGGTGAATTTTTGGTAAAACTTCAACATAAGTTACAGTCTCTTATCCCCATTTATTTCTTCTAGAAGATTGGTCTCAAAGCTCAGACCACTAGAAATGATGCTCTATTTGTCAGTGTCCATAACTGAAGGCCTGACAAGGCTCCAGTATTTTGAAAAAAGGACAGAAATGTATAAATATAGGGTATTTCTTTTTCAATTTATTTCTTTTTTAAAAAAGAGAAGAGGGAGTTCTTCATCTCCCCCTTCTCAATATTACTGCAACTACAATCGCTATTACAAGAATTAGCACGATCA
This sequence comes from Sulfuracidifex tepidarius, assembly GCF_008326425.1. NCBI lineage: Archaea > Thermoproteati > Thermoproteota > Thermoprotei > Sulfolobales > Sulfolobaceae > Sulfuracidifex > Sulfuracidifex tepidarius. Next base: position 366,227 of record NZ_AP018929.1, on the reverse strand, counting down.
GGAACGGGAGATACTGAAGGGAGGAGTAGGAAGTGAACTCGGCCACAGATCTAACCCCCAGGGAATCTACCGCGACCACAGTGACGTTGTTTTCACCTTGCTCTAAGGTCATGGTAGTTGGAGGAGAAGACCCGGTGTAGATCTCTCTGCCGTTAAGGTACACGTAATATATCACGGCCCCTACTCCTCCTGTTGTGGAGTACTGCAAGGAGACGTCATGATTAGTCTGACTTCCTCCCCCGCCCTAAAGGGCGAGGCTTTCAATCTTTTGTAAAAAACACTTCCTTTGGGCTGGTCTACAGGATAATATTCTGTACTTGATTTTATCACATGAGTTGACTCTAAAGATGGAAGGACGTTAGCTGATGATATCAAGAAAAGAAATAGAAAAACATGATAAAGATTCTCTTCATGGCTTTGGAGAATCAACAAAACATTTTTATAAGCATTTCTCATTCTCTATCCCTCTAAATCTAAAGATCTGGATCTTAGTCACCTAGCTTTTTCCGAGTGTAATAATGAGATCTAATCTCCCTAGAAGCGAGCTAGTCCTAGGGCTTGTAACGTGACCTCAGTAGGCTTAAGGCATGATAAGTCAGCTATGCATGTGAGTGTGTATAACTAAGTTTATAAGTTGGTAATTTCCTTTTCTCACGTGGACATTACAAAAAACATTGACTTTTCCTCGTGGTCGAAGCCCCACTGGACCCTATTCTCTTCCTTAGCCTTAGGTTTCTTCATGTGGGGGGTCATATCCAGCATAGCGCCTCTGTTCTATCCTTCAGTTAACGCAATATGGTTCCTTATAGTCCCCATCTTGGCCCAACTCGTGGGAGACCTAGTGATCTCGGCTCTCTCAGATGTGAAACTCGGGAGGAAGACGACCTTCTTCCTCACCATGACGCTCTACGGGTCAGGCGCCATGGTCGTCTTCCTGGCTGCGATGACAGGGAAATCACCTTTCTTCCTTCCCATGATCGTCCTGGGGATAGTCCTAGCTGACCTGGGTATAGAGGGGGAGGTGCCTACGTCCTTGTCTTACACTGCAGAAACTATGCCCCTGAGGCTCAGAGAAACCATGCTGATCCTCCTTCCCAACTTCGATAACGTAGGGGCTGCTTTCGCTTCAGCTATAGCTTACCTGACCTATTACGTTTCTGACTCTTACCTCATCGAGCTCAGGGTCCTCGGGCTCACTGCCATCGTCCTGGTGGGGGTAGCTATAGTCCTCAGGAGAGCCCTCCCTGAGAGCGTAAGGTGGCTCGTTAAGGAAGGGAAAGAGGACGACGCGAGGAAGGTAGCTGAGGAGTTCCACCCTGTCATGGAGGAAAAGGAGAAGAAAGTGGATAGAACGGCCTCCCTCCTGACCAGGTTCATGTTCCTGATCCTGATCAGCGTGTCCCAATACTTGACGTACGGACTGATGGCGTACACGATAGCAGACTTCTACTTTAAGGGGTTAACGGTAGACTTGATAGCGTTAGTAGCTAACGTGGGAGCGTCGTCTGCTGGTTTAATAGCTTCCGCCCTAGCCAGTAAACTGGGTTCTAGGAAGTTCGCCTTTCTCTCCTTCCTAGGAGGGACAGTAAGCATGATACCTATCCTGATGTTAGTCACGTCGCTTATCCCCTTCTCCATGGTCACTTTCTACGTCCTGCTCACAGCTAACATGTTCTTCAGCGAGTTCGGGTGGGCCGTCAGGACGGTGTTCGAGCCTACCCTGATGCCTATCAGAGCCAGAGCACTCTTCATCGGTGTTGTGAGAGTAGCTCCCATGTTGTCCTACGCTGCATCAATACAGCTGACCAGCTCTTTCAGTGAGGTTCAGTTCGTAGGTTTCAACTTGGCTTTATGGTCTCTCGGTTTAGCTGGCTCTCTCCTGTGGTTAGGCAAGGGTTACGATACGAATATGGTCCCCATAGAGGAGACGAGTGGGGAGAGAGGTACAGTCAAGTCTTGAACTGCCTTGTCCGTTCTCATGTGTCATGGCTGAAACCAGAAATGGGGAGGAGAGAAGAACGTAACCCGAAAGGTTGAGGAAAGAGAAGGAGAGGGGGATACCCAACCTTTTAGAGATCATTAGAAGTTTGAAAATTACACTTAATTTATTTTTTACACGTGCTGACTTCCTCCCCGCCACGGCGAGGGTTCCCCTAATCGGTTCGGGTTTACATCTCTCATTTGAGGGACAGACGAGAGGGTCAGAGAACCCCTATTTAGGTTCATGATCGCAATAACGTCACGGTCGTTCTCATAACCACAAGCACACCTAGACCAACGATATCCTTTCTCCTCCATCCTTTTCCTACTTTTAGGGCATGAAACGGAAGAGTAACTGGGATTCACGAATTCTACGACCGCCACGCTTCTCAGCTTGCCACTCAACCCAATATTGAATCCTACGATATTGCATCAAATACAACCTATCCCCGATCAAGTGGTAGTTTGTTAACACGTTTAATCAGGTTCTTGAGGTTCTCTCTAACTTAATAACGTTGGCACCGAAATCCTCAGCAACCTCAACAACCCACTTTCCCACTTTTCTAGCATCCTCCGTAATCCTCTTAGCCTTTTGATGAAGAGAACGAATCCTGTGAAGAATCCTCTCGTTCTCCCTCCACCTCTTTGGGTTAATTCTTTTGAAGGTTTTCAGCTGAAGACTTCCACTGGTGAACCTCGTGAAGGCGAGTCGGAATCCTGACGTAGTGTGTATCGTCCTTGCCAACAACTATTTCGTTCATATTGATATCAACAGCAACGCTTGATTTAGCTTCGACTTCCTCTTTCGGTCTCTCAAAAACGACCTTGAGGAAAGCCTTATCATGGTTAACCACTAGCCTAGCCTCCTTCATCCTCCAACTCATGTAGTCCTTGAGGTTCCTGGGATAACCCAGTGGTAGTTTTCACCAACACTCGCTATCCTAACAGTCATGTTATCGAAGTCCACGCTATAGCTCGCTCTAGGGTAGCCACACTGTAGGTTTGTACACTCTCGGGAAACGTCCTCTTCTCGGGTTGTTGTACCAACCCTTGTACGTCGCTAGAGCATCCCTATAACAGTCCTCAGCAACCTTTGATGGTAGGTCGTATTCCTCTCTTAACTTCGTGTATAACTCCTCGTGGACTTTTCCTAACACTCCCTTCTCTTCCGGGTTCGGGACATTTTCCTTCAACCAAAATAACGAAAAACGTATTGCTTTCACGTAGTCGTTCACGAGGGCTAGGAGGGGTTCAGAGAGAGCGATCTTCATAGAAACAGTAGCTCTGATCGCTTTAACCCTCCTAGCCATCAATAGAATTTCGAAAAAAAAACTAATATTTAAACAAAGGGGACTATCCATCCCCGCCTCAGAGAGGCGAGGCTTTCCGCCCCCTTAACCCCTTTTTCTGTAAAGGTTCAACTTCGTGCTTACCATATCGAGCTCGGAGGTAGCCGTGGTCTTTCCTATAAGTAACCTTTTTCGCTGAGGGCCCTAATCGTGAAATCCTTGAAATTACCGCTTATGAAAAGTGACGCTACCAAGATAGTCAAAGCTACACTTTCGACCTCTATCAATGGAGTAGGGTTACTCAGAAAGGCATATAAGATCCCGGTCACGTCCAACAAAATGAAAGGAAACATCATGACTGTAGATAACCCAAACAAGTTCCTTACGTTATTTTGATAAGGCTGAGAGCCGTCAGCTACACCCACAAGGTTGGGCGCAACTAAAGCTGTCAATGGGAAGAGAAGTAAGTATACGAACCACGACACGGGAAGGACCAGCAGGACGAGCTCCCAAAGTCTAGGCGAGGTTATCCCTACTACAAGGAAGAGCAAAGCCCAGGAGAGAGTCAGGTTGGCCAAGTTAGCCACGTGTATGTCCCTGATGAAGCGTATCCCCAAAGTCTGGGCCAAAATCCAAGGTCTCTCATACGCTAGGGTACCTACCACGATCCATTGAGACTGGATCAACAAAGAGAAGTACATTGCCAACAAGACTACTATGCTTAACGTCTCATCACCGATGAACCCGTTCGCTCTGATGAAGTGAGACATGACGTAAACTACTCCCCCCGTAACGACAGAGGTTAACAAGAGGACTACCCTCCCGTCAATTCTCGGTTTCACTATCCTGATCTGTCCCGACGCGTTGAACGTGATCCCTATGAGAGGGTGATAGAGTCTGGTGAGGAGTAGACTTCTCTGTCCTTTCAATGTGATCTTGTTGTCTTCTTTGACCTCCTTCCTCTCTACCTCGAAAATCGACGACAGGAACTCCACAGGACTGTACCTAGACCTATAGAACACGAAGACGAATAGTGACCCTATCAAAAGTAGAAAGGAGACTACCACTGACAGCCTGAGCGAGATTAAGAGCAACGCGACCTCTACCGCTTGTGTGACGTAGAGCAGGACCTTCGCCTTCCTCCCTATCATCGAGACTGAGCTAAGGCACGCACCGATCCCTGAGAACTCTAAGGAGAAGAGCGGATAGAGTGGTGAACTGGCCGTCAGGAAAACTGCTGTAGCCAAGAACAAGGTGAACGTGAATCTTGATATAAATTGAAATGAAGCCCACGAGTCGTATATCTCCTCTTTACTTAAGGGGAGAGTGAAGAAGTTAAACGCATCTGCCTTGGTAGGTGTGGAGATGAAGAAGATCTGCGGAACCAGCAGGAACACGAAGTAGTACTTGGCGTAGTACCCGACAAAAGAGGAAGATAAAAAGGCTTGAAAGAGTGGGTTACCCTTTAAGATGAAAAAGAGGGATAACTCTACAACGGATAGAACCAAGGAGATACTCAACACAACGATCAACGTCTTGCTGTACCTGGTCATCATGAGGAAGGCGACGCTCTTCTTCTTTACCATCACTAATAGATAAAAAAGGAAACACAAAAAATTTCTGTCATCTGAAAAACCATCACGAGAGGCCTCAAGTTAGCGATTCCATTACTCTTTAACTTTAATTTATAAATAAGATAATTTTGGCAAATCAAAAACGTAGGGTCATCAAAACAAATAACACGGATGATAATTAGCTTGTTTTGGGAGAAGTCGGTCTGTCTACCCTGTAACTCCATAGAGATGTCTTAGGTCTTAACTACTAACACGTTTCTTCTAGAGTTTTCTATCACGCTAGAGGAAACGCTTTCCGAGAAAAGCTTCTTGAAGCCTCTCAGGCCGCGGTTCCCTACAACAACTAGATCGAAGTCCTCCTCTTCCGCTACCCTTGAGATAACGTATCCCGGTTCTCCTCTCAAGGGTACGTATTCCACTTCAACCCTTGTCTCTTCAGCTTTCTGCCTGGTCAACTCCCTGTTCCTTAATATCCTTTCCTTCTCCTTCAATTCCTCTTTAAGCAAGTACAGCCCTGAGGGATGGGTTGCGGGTATAGCCTCTACAACCTTCACTTTACTGCCGTGTAACTTTGCTAAAGCCAAAGCCATTTCCAGTGCCTTCACTGACTGAGATGACCCGTCGAAACCAACCAGAATTCTTCTGAACATGTTCCCAGATAGTCTTAGATTGGCAAAATTTAAATATTTCGTTCTTTACCTTTTTAAAGAACTTTAAAAAAGTTTAGCGATAAGGTATCATAATTCACGTCTAGAGTGACAAAAACTCAGATGGTAATAAGATGGAATGATAATAATTTATTTTTAGGAGGGGTTAGATTAGACATTTTGTGATTCAATATGGAGACATCATCAATGATATTTACCAGGAGACCCTTGAGGCCAATCCGCGATTTCATTGCTCTACTAAGACATTCTGAATTTTCCGTCCTTACAGCTCATGAAGAAACGTTCAAACCTAGTTGTTGTTTCTCGTTTAACTATACGACCAGGAGAAATTAGAAAATATCATTTATTTTGTCTACCGTGTTCATTTCTTGCGACTTTGACAATCTACGAAAACTCCAGCTCCTTCATCGTCTTTGACAGTTGAGAGTAAGAGGAAGAGGCGAAGACTACTGCAGTGTCACCCTTCCAGAACCCCGATTGAATTGTGGTATACGACGCTATCATTGAAGAGTCCGAGAAGGTAGGATAACCTCCCCTGTAACCGACGAAGCTGTAACCTGATAGAAGGGAGGAAGTATCATTCCCGTGAGTTATGATCACGCTCACGTTATAAGGTTCGTAAGTGAGTATCCAGTAGTCTCCCTTAACGTTGACGGTGGGAGTTATCGACATCTCTTCTAACGCTGTCACATTAACGAAGAGTATGCCGGTGTTGTTCAGACCAGACAGTGAAGGAGACATAGTCTGGTTGTAGGAGATGACCATGGGGAGTGATAACGCACTCAACGCTCCCTCAAATTGTGTCCCTGTTCCCTTGTATACTGAGATACAAAGGTTGGTAGAGCCCGATAAATACTGGAAAGCCAGACCGTAGCCGTCCAGGTCTCCGAAAGTAGTTGTGAAATTGGATGTGAAGTTTGCAAACAGAACCAGACCGCTCTGAATCTCCTTGTAAGTGGGCCCGAAGTTAGAAGTAGTGTCGACCACTATTTTACCTTCTATCGAATCTTGGGTTTGGTTCCTTATAACTAGAACCTCTGTTGTCCCCAATTTTCCTGAGAACTCTGAGAACAGAGCGCCTGCAATCCCAGAGTTCAGCTCGTTGGTGGGTAGACCCTTGATAACGGTCCCTAGCTCCATGAAGGCTTGAGAGAAGTTCGAGAACTGTCCTTCCGCCACTGCAGGGGGGGCGTTTCCCCTCTGCGTTGACGTTGTTACTTGTTGAGTCTGAGATGGAGAAGCTGCGTAAGCAAAGGATATGGTCAGAGCTATGAGAAGAGCAATTACAAATATGTCTGTTACTTTAACTTGCATATTCTTAGTGATTCCTCGTGAGTTAAAAAGACGTTCCAAATCTGTTTATTCATGAGGGTCAAAAACTCAAGAGAGTGGAAGTCTTCAAGGGGAGTGCAGACATGACTGGGAGTGTCGTCTTTCGCTCCTTGAAACTCTAAAGCCCAAGCCGAATTTTAGATTTTTCCCACGCTTGTTTAAGCGTGGTTGAGTCCTTCGCTAACTGGGAATTTAAAAATGAATTTAGGACTTCTCTTATACTAAAAAAAGAATCAAGGCGATCTACGTGTTAGTTGAGCAAATATAGATTGAGGTTTTTTATTTTTTATCTCCACGTCTTCCCTGATACTCCTCAGCTGACCTTCTTTGGCACGTCCCTTCTTAGGAAGGAGATGTAACTCAAAGCTGTAGGGATGGATGAGAAACCGAAGATCGAGACTGCGGCTTGGGCTATGGTCCCTTGCCCTATCGGAAACACTGAGAGGAAGTTCAGTAATAAGTAAACGTTAGGTACCTTCTGTGCTACAAAGAAGGGTAACTCCTCGGCTCCCCAGCTGGGTAAGTACTGAGCGTATGACGAATACGTCGGGTCCTTGAGTATTGTAGCCACGAATATAAGGATAGTCGTAACTAGGATAGATCCTATCAGGATGGAGCTAGAGACGAGAAAGGCTAAACTACTCTTCCTTAACGCTTCCCCCAACATGAAGGCTATAGAGTAGAAGACCAGAGCTGAGAGGATCACGCTCCCCACTATGGTAGGAAGGAAGTAAACGTACTTCTGAGCCCCGAAGAGAGAGAAAGACATGACTAAGGAAATAGCTACCATCAAGAGGTAGATCACACTAACTAGGATGAATCCACCCACGTACTTCCCCGAAACGAAGGTGAACCTAGTTATGGGTTTTGTCATGAAGAAGTCCACCGTGCCCTGTTCGTACTCTTCGCTCATTGACCCTGAAGACACTGAAATGGCAATGAAGTGAAGTAAGAGCGACTGCGGTAGGAGTATTCCTACAAGCCAAAGGTATGGGTGAAATGGGTCGAGGAGTTGTGAGACCCTCGCAGTATTAGCGTAAGCTAGGAGCCCGTAAATTCCTATCTCAAACACGAGTGTTATAGCAACCAGAGTAATGACTTTCCTCCTCGCAACAGCCCGCTTCATTTCATAAGTAATTACCTTTTCTATCATCAATGACTTTAGGCGAACACCACTTAAAAAGGTCTGCCAAGACACTTTTAAAAGTCCTAATTCACCCTTGTTTCACTTCTCTTCTTAAGATCTAGAGAGAAATTTAAGTTAGCAAATTTTATAATAGAATTATAACAAACTATTTTTGAAAAAATGAAAGTTTAGATCAACCTTCACTTGGTTCACACAGACATGGGGAAACCTCACTTGAAGTTTCCCTTGGAATGCTCTATCTTAGACTTGAACCCTTCGAACATGGTTCTAGCTTCGGGCTTTACCTTGTGAGACTTCAGGAACTTCTCTATTTCCTCTTTCAGCGACAATGCCTTTGTGAACATTTCCCTGTCCTGAAACGCGATGGCGTTCTGCAAGTAGGACATCCCCAACATAGACGCTAAATGCACGTACCTCTCGGGCTCCTCCTCCTTGTCCACCTTTGAAAGCTTCTTCTCCATCTCCTTAAGGAAAGAGTTGGATATAACTGTCTTGTTATCAATGTAAGTCTTCGTCGAGAAAGAAGGAGTTAAACCTTTTGAGACCAGGAATTTCCTCATTACAGCTGACAGGAGTGAGAACGACATTATCAAGGAAACCGTGTAGAGCATCAGGGAATAGTCCTCCTCGAGCCCCGCGAAGGAGGCCATGTCCTCAACTACCAACGATATGAGGAGAGAGGGAATCGCAACCATCAGTAAGGTATAGCTGAACCATTTGCTCCACGACATGTTTCTCAAGGATTTTCGCCCACTAGAGTTTATGTGTGTCTTCAAAGTTTAAAAAAACTGACTTTCTTCAATTATCTAGAAAAAGTTCATAAATAGTTAAATAAAAGGTATATGAGAATTTTGTGAAACGTAATGATTCAAATGTTCCCGCTAACAGTTCGTGATTTTCGTTTAAGGTCTCTTCTTTTTGTCAGGAGATATACTCGCAGGACTGAGAGAAGATGGTAGTGTCTCCATGTTCTTAAGACCAATGCTATTCATCTTCTAGGTTCTAAAAAATGCCTCTGTAAATGAGATGAGAAATATCTCTGAACGGTCTTCATACCAACGAAGTAAAGAAAGACGACCATGGGCATGGGGAAAGAAAAAGAAGGAAAGAAAAAAGGGACTTTTCCCGTCCCTTATCAGTAGGGGTTTTCAATTACCTCGCTTAGAGGAGCTGCTACTTCCTCTAAGCTCTTCCTCTCAGCCTTAACGCCGAACGCTATCTCCACAACTCCTGCAGCTGCCATCAGGATAGCGCCCACTAAGTAGCCGTAAAACACGTTCACCGGGCTTCCCGACCCTATCAGAGCACCGAATATGGAGGGAGCTGCTACTCCTCCTATTGCGGTTCCGACGGCATAGAACAACGCTATTGCCATAGCCCTTATCTCGAGAGGGAACACTTCACTGACAGTGAGGTAAGCTGAGCTGGCTCCAGCTGAAGCGAAGAAGAATATCACTACCCAAGCTAAAGTCTGAGTGATGGCACTTAACACTCCTATCATGAAGAGGTATCCCGTGATTGCTAGGAGTACACCCGAGAAGATGTAAGTGAACGCTATCATGGGCTTTCTACCGAAGGTGTCGAAGAGCTTCCCTATCAGAAGAGGTCCCACGAAGTTCCCTATAGCAAACGGGAATATGTACAACCCGGTCTGGTCTACAGGGACACCGTAAAACTTGGATAGTAGGAGAGCGTAGGTGAAGAATATTGCGTTGTACAGGAAAGCTTGTCCTGCCATCAGCCAGAGCCCCAGCACTGCTCTCTTCGGGTATCTGCCGAATACTGAATGGAACACCGTCCCGAAGCCCACGCTTCCTATCGGGTTTATCTCCAGCGTCTTGTTGGGCTCTTCAAGCTCCTTCCCTGTCTGATGACTCACTTTGTTCTCTATCTCAGATACTACCTCCTTCGCTTCCTCCTCCCTTCCGTGCACGAGGAGCCACCTCGGGCTCTCCGGCAGATATCTCCTTATGAGGAGGACTGCGAGGCCCAGGGAAGCCCCTACAGCGAAGGACAGACGCCAGCCCAAGTCGATGGGGAAGAACGCCGGGTTCAGCAGGTAGAGGGACAGAGCCGAACCTACCATTGTTCCTACCCACCAGCTCCCGTTTATTGCGAGGTCGACCCATCCTCTCACCCTAGCGGGTATCAGCTCGTCGATTGCTGAGTTTATTGCTGAGTACTCTCCTCCTATCCCGAGACCCGTTATTATCCTGAACACGGCGATGCTGGCGAAGTTGAAGGAGAACGCTGACAGCACCGTCCCCACTATGTAGGTTCCCAAGGTGATCATGAAGAGCCTCTTCCTCCCGTACTTGTCGGTGAGGTAGGAGAAAACGATAGCTCCCACGACTGCCCCTATTAAGTAGGCAGTACCCAGGAAACCTGCCTCAAATGACGACAGTGCCAGCGTAGTGGGCTTCTGCAACACGTCGCTGATTACGCCCACAATTGTGACCTCCAGACCGTCAAGGATCCACGTTATCCCTAGAGCCACGACCACGAGCACGTGCCACCTCGACCAAGGTAGACGATCCAACCTGAACGGAATGTCTGTCTTAGTTTTACCGTTAGACACGATTCACACCGAGTAATATATAGTGTTACATATGATTTAAACTTTCATGAATTAGTAAGAGTTAGTTTAAATAGTATGCGATAAATTAAATTAGCTTTCTATTCTATTATAAGTTTTTATTAGGCAAGAGGATTTTAGATTAATTGAAAAATAGGTGACCTTGTCTTTCACATGTTCCTCTTTGTCTCCTTGATTCTCGGTGTCTCCCAGTGAAAACGATTTAGAAAGTGAAGTTTACCTCATCGCTTTCGACGTAGCTCGCAAAAGTTAACATAGGTGACCTCTGTTAGGCTCTTCTTTAGGATGTCATTAAAGAGACAAAATAATAACTTGGAAGAGCCGATAAGTCACATGAAAAATTATCAACAAGGAAGGGAAAAACGTTCCGAAGAAAGGGAATCCGAAGAAGTCAGGGAATATACGTCAATCTTGTGCCGGGGGTATTCTGTGATACTTTTCGGTTCCAGGGCTAGAAATACGAACGGACCTGAAAGCGACTATGACCTACTTGTAATAGGTAAGAGATGCCCTCCTACGCCTTCCTCTAGTGCTGTAGACATTCATTTCGTAGATCTCTCCTCCTTGGAAAGGTGTGTAAGGGATTTCGACTTGGTAGTAATAGACGCTTTTTATGATGGTAAGTTGATTTGCGATCCTCTCAAAGTGGGTGGAGTAAGAAAATTAGTAATGAAAAGAGTAGAGGGACTCATAAGGACAGAAAACGGATGGGAGACTGTGTAGTGTCTCGGTTTCACACTGCCTTACTTAAATATCGAGAGAGATGAAGACAAGGACGCTTGCCAAAGTGACACCGAAAATTCGGATTCACTCTCCCTTTTTAGGTCTCTTCACTGCTATTATGCCTGCCAAGTTTACTCCCACGAATAGAATAAATATCAAGACCTTCACAGGAAGGGAGATCCCTCCTCCTTTCACGCTAACGTTACTCTCGTCAACGCTGGCCTTGGATACACGAGTTGAGCTACTGGACGAAGCGTTTGAAATGGGGTTGACGGTGACGTTAGAAGAGAAGTACATAGGTTCGCATTTGGTTCCGTTCCTCAAGTAAACCGTTTCCGGTGAGGGAAGGTAAAACACCCTCGAGACTACACCGTCTATCATGACGGGAGCAGAGAAGACCACTCTGATTTCCCTCCCGCTGAAGGAATGGTTGAAGAAGCAGAACGGAGCCACGCTTCCCAGCGAGGTGGAGTTCACGAATGGTATTCCGTCCGCATACCAGAGGCTTCCAGGAGGGAAGGTGAAGAAGGTACCGTTTACTACCACAACGCTATAGTTATAGAGCTCCTGAACTCCGGCGTCCCCATGGGTGACCCAGACCTTCCCGTCATAGAAAGTAGCTGACCCATTCTCAGCGCTCTCTCCCGTGATTTGATACCCACTGAAGGCGACCGGAGGTACGTACCACTTCCCGTTCCACTCGAAGTACTCTCTGATCGACACGTTGAAACCCTTCCCTAGAGTAGAAGTGAGCGAGTTCCCGTATCCGCCTATGACCGTACCTGCGTTCCTACCTACGTAAACCACAGACGTCAGAGGGACGTCCACCACACGGGTCACTTTGGAGGACCATGTGAAATTAGAGAACATGAAAGTTATTTCCAGCTTCCCTGACTCGTTGTCCCACGTCGTGGTCAAGTTGAACGTGTTCCCCTCTACCCTTTGATAACTCGTCACATAGTTCCCGTTCTCTTCTATGCTAGTCTCCCAGCACGTTTCACCTAGGTAGTAATAGACCACGTTCTGTACGAAAAGGTAAGTCCCATCAGCGTTAAGGCAAGTGTTCTCCTGTATCGATATTGGAGGAGACCCAGGGGATACGGAGCAATTATACACATTGATTATGGATTGTATTCCGTTCATGTATACGTATCCGAACTCATAACCGTAGTCCGTACTGTTGCTCACAGTCCCAGTTAACGTTATCAAGGAGGTTAGGATTAAGATGTCCATCAAAAGAGATCTTAACACAAGGAATATCTCGTTGTAGTTCTATATATATTGGAGACATCTGACTTCCTCCCCGCCACGGCGAGGGTTCCCCTCATCGATTCGAGTTTACATCTCTCATTTGAGGGACAGACGAGAGGGTCAGAGAACCCCTATTTAGGTTCATGATCGCAATAACGTCACGGTCGTTCTCATAACCACAAGCACACCTAGACCAACGATATCCTTTCTCCTCCATCCTTTTCCTACTTTTAGGGCATGAAACGGAAGAGTAACTGGGATTCACGAATTCTACGACCGCCACGCTTCTCAGCTTGCCACTCAACCCAATATTGAATCCTACGATATTGCATCAAATACAACCTATCCCCGATCAAGTGGTAGTTTGTTAACACGTTTAATCAGGTTCTTGAGGTTCTCTCTAACTTAATAACGTTGGCACCGAAATCCTCAGCAACCTCAACAACCCACTTTCCCACTTTTCTAGCATCCTCCGTAATCCTCTTAGCCTTTTGATGAAGAGAACGAATCCTGTGAAGAATCCTCTCGTTCTCCCTCCACCTCTTTGGGTTAATTCTTTTGAAGGTTTTCAGCTGAAGACTTCCACTGGTGAACCTCGTGAAGGCGAGTCGGAATCCTGACGTAGTGTGTATCGTCCTTGCCAACAACTATTTCGTTCATATTGATATCAACAGCAACGCTTGATTTAGCTTCGACTTCCTCTTTCGGTCTCTCAAAAACGACCTTGAGGAAAGCCTTATCATGGTTAACCACTAGCCTAGCCTCCTTCATCCTCCAACTCATGTAGTCCTTGAGGTTCCTGGGATAACCCAGTGGTAGTTTTCACCAACACTCGCTATCCTAACAGTCATGTTATCGAAGTCCACGCTATAGCTCGCTCTAGGGTAGCCACACTGTAGGTTTGTACACTCTCGGGAAACGTCCTCTTCTCGGGTTGTTGTACCAACCCTTGTACGTCGCTAGAGCATCCCTATAACAGTCCTCAGCAACCTTTGAAGGTAGGTCGTATTCCTCTCTTAACTTCGTGTATAACTCCTCGTGGACTTTTCCTAACACTCCCTTCTCTTCCGGATTTCTCACGTTCTCCTTCAACCAAAATAACGAAAAACGTATTGCTTTCACGTAGTTGTTCACGAGGGCTAGGAGGGGTTCAGAGAGAGCGATCTTCATAGAAACAGTAGCTCTGATCGCTTTAACCCTCCCAGCCATTAAAAAAAGAATTTCGAAAAAAACTAATATTTAAACAAAGGGGACTATCCATCCCCTCCCTCAAGGAAGGGGTCTTCCGCCCCCTTTGAACCCCCATTAAGATAAGTCATAACTTTTTTCCATTCTCACTTTTCTATCCTAAGTAGCGCATAAAATGCCAGTAAACTAATTGTATCGTGTATATATAGCTAGACCAAGTGACATTCTATCCTCATTTGAAAGGAGATCTACACCGTTTTCCTGATACCAAGAGAGAACTATACCCATTACCTCTTCAGGTGTACAACCGGGGTTTCTTTGATATATCCCAATATCATCTGTGTAATCGGGTCGTCTGGTAGTCTGTATATTACCCCGTTTTGTGTCGATTTCAATATAGGTCTAGGATTATCAGGGTCGTTATCGAGTCTCTGATAAGTAATATACAACCTCCACTTTTTTCTATTCATAATAATTCCACTTTCTGCATAAGTCTTTCCCATTAAAAGTGTCCCGTCGGGTAGTTTTATCTCGTCCGGGTACTGTATCTTGCTGGATCTGGTAAATCAACTATTTGTTCCATATTTCTATTTTTAGAATTTAAAGATATAAGGATTTCTGCTGTTTTCAATTTTAATCACCTCAGCTTATCATCCTCTGTATAATCATTCTTATCCTGTCCTTAACTGCTGATATCTCTACTACTACCTCATCATCGCCTAATTCCTCTAAACTGAAACTGAGGATTTCATCAAGCTGGAAGTAGATACGTAATAGTTTAACTAATTCTTCTAAATTCTTCTGAGTCTGCAGGACTTCAGTCATATCATCTCTCCCCACCTCGCAATGTCTTCTTCTATCCTCATCAGCTCCTCTTTAGCCTTCATTACCTCTTCTCTAACCTTCTCATCAGAAGCTACTGACTGTTTTAGTGTTTCAATGTGCCAGCAATGTCTTCTAAATGTATATCCCTCGCAGTCACAACCACTTTTCATAACTTTCATAGTTAGGGGATCCAATACTACTCTGGTATAATGAACTAGGTTAGCCTTGGACTTACTTTGTATATCTGCTGAAATAACAATCCCTTCTCCCAATGTGTAAAAAACTGAGGTTCTCTCTACATAACTTTTGGGGATTTGGGTGGAAATCGTGTTTGTTCTGTGTAATGTTATACATTACACAATATTTAAATTTTTCTGTGCAACTTTAAACAGAACACAGTATACGGGCCATTATACTTTTTTAAGTGGCGTATCCAAACTATTACTTATGAAAAAGATGCAAATCAAAATAATAGAGCCAGAGACCGATGAGATTATTGTAATTAATAATAGTGAAGAATTACATAAGCTGTTCGAAGAGCTTAAGAAAGAGAGTGATGTTATTCATCGTAAGCAGATTCCCTCCTAGTGATTCTCCATACATGAATTTCCTTATTTATCATTGTCAAAAGAGACAAGTATTCTTATGTCTCTCCCGACTCTTATCCTATAAATATCCCTATTTTTGTTATCTTTCCATCCTTCTAATTTCTTCATATTAAGCTCATTTAGTTCCATCTTAGTAAGCTTATCCAAAGTTTCCTCTATTCTATCTAATTCACCACGCTGAAAGTCTCTCGCTAGTTTTTTCATTTTAATATGAAATACTACTTTCCACTATTCAGTCATTAGCCCGCACTTTCTTAACTAATTCCTCTATTTCTATAACTCTTTTAGCTACTTCTTTTCCGAGTTCTGTTAAACTAATTAGCCTCCTGTAAGGGAAAACGTTCTCCCTTTCCTCTTTTATCAGCTTAAGTTCCGCTAACTCCTCTAACGCCCTCTTTATACTCCCACTATTAGTATCTGTCTTCTCTACTAATTCCCTTACAGTTAAACCCCGATTTTCCCTTCCTAATACTATTAAAACTCTCTGGGCGACTTCGCTTAATGCAAACGGCTTTTCACTTGTCATGCTAACCACTACATGATACTTTCAGCCTACTCTTCATATAATGTTATGTAATTTGTAATGTGAAACGAGATACAGAAAGATTTAAATATCGTGTAAGGTATAACATTACACCATAAATATGACAGTAGAAAGAGATCCAAAAGGAATCCCTATGTATAAAATCCTCGCTTTTCTAAAGAAAAAGAAGGAAGCTAAAACAATAGCTGAAATTAGTGAAGAGGCAGATATACAATACCGTTAGGGATAATATATACAAATTATTAGCACTAGGAGCGATAGAGACCAAAGATGGAAAATATGTAATTACTGAGAAAGGTAAGCAAATGCTGGACGAGTTCATTAAGGAAATTGAAAGGTTAAAGGAGACGGTGAATGTATAATGGCTAGGTTCATATCTAGGACTAAGCTTAACATAGACTATATTAAGGAAGTCGAAGATTATAAAGCCCTTATTCCAGAAAATAATCAATACGAGGAATTAAAGAAGGCTATAAAAGAGCATGGCTTTCTATTTCCAGTTATTGTAAATAAGAACGGCGAATTGCTAGACGGTTATACGAGGCTCAGAATTGCTAGAGAATTAGGAATAGCGGAAATCCCAGCCGAGGTCTACGAGACAAGCGGGAGGGAGGAAGAACTTGATATCATTGCAAGCTTGAACTTAAAGAGGAAGCACTTAACTAAGGACGAGCTAGTACTACTAAATGATAAAATTCATGAAATGAAAAAGAGACTGAAAAAAGATAATATAGATGAACAAAATCGTAGCACTAGTGCTACAATATCTACAGTAGATTCTGAAAATATTTCAGCAAGGCAAGAATCCAGGGAGATAAAGGAAGAACTGAAGAAACTAGTACCAGACGTTCAGATAAATAATATAGTAACAATGATCTTTTCTTCCTCCTCCTACTTATCTACGCTCTATCTCTCCACATTTCCTTGAGAAGAATTCCTCTTCCCGTATTAAGAATTATATACATTTTTAAAAAATTTTCCTTTCCTTGTTATTATGAGAGAATAAAGGTAAAAAAGACGTCTCATATCTGCTCTTTCCTTACGCTAACTTCACTCTGGTCTCCCCTTCGTAGACGTATATTCCCTGCTCGTCCTGCGTTCTCTTATGGCTACCGTCGCAGTAAGGCTTGTTCCTCGAAAGCCCACACCCACAGACGTAAAAAACCTCCCCGTTGGAAGCCTTCACTTGATACGGACCTCTTTCCTCGTGTTTTACGAACCTTGCCATGCACTTACTGTACTATGTAAAGTATTTAAGCTACTTGTATAGTAGAATAAATGACATGGCGTTTAATCAACAAGATGGAAACGAGGAAATCTGTCCTGTAGTTTCAGCAATAGAGTCTGTCGGTACGGAAGCCAGACTTCTCGTGCTTCATTACCTCTTCGACGGTGAGAAGGGCTTCAACGAGCTCCTGCGTGCTACCAAATTGAGCTCCAAGACTCTCTCCCTTACCCTCAAGTTCTTAGAGTCCAAGAGCATAGTAGAGAGGGAAGTGGTGAGCACTAGGCCGTTCAAGGTGATGTATAGACTCACTGAGAAAGGTTACGATCTGAAACCTGTCTTCGACGAGTTAGGCAGATGGGGAAGGAAGTGGGGAGATTCTCTCTTGTGAGAGCATGAGATTATGTATGAAACTGAAACATTTGGGCGGAGAAGTCCCTTCCCACTATAACTATTACGTACAGTCTGCGTTCTACAACAAGATGCCACAGATCATATCTCAGACCATTCACGACAAAGGATTCGAACAAGGACCTAGAAGGTTCAAATTGTTCACCTTCTCTAGACTGTTGGGAGACTTCCAGAGGAAGGACAGAACCCTGGTCTTTAAGTCCGACGCGTCCCTCTGTTTCTCCTCTCCAGTGGAGTTAATCGTGACTTCCTTAGCTAAGGAATTTATGGATAACCCCCGCTTCAGGGTGGGGAAAGGCGAGTTCGTGGTGGAAAGCGTCAAGGTAAGCGAGAGTAAGGTCGAGGAAGGAGTGTTCTATACTCTCTCCCCCGTCACGGTCTACAAACACGCTCAAGGGATAAAGTACCTGTCCCCTTATCAAATAGAATTTCAACACTTAGTGTCGTTAAACGCTGAGAGGAAGTTGATGAGCCTTCAAAAGCCCAAACCTACGACACCTCTCAAGGTGGTCACGCTGGAAGCTGAGAGCGTTAAAGTGTCCTATAAGAACAATAGTGTCATGGCGTGGAAAGGGAAGTTCAAGTTGAGCGGTCCATTGTCTCTTATAAAAATAGTATATGAAGCTGGTTTGGGAAGCAAGAACAGCCAAGGTTTCGGAATGATAGAGAAGGAGGGTGTAAGTGTAAGGGAGTGAAGAGAGCTGAAAAATAGGATTTGACATAAAATTGTGAAGTTGAGAGATCTGAAGACTCTTCGACGTGTCGTTTCAAATCGTCTTTACGACTAACGGGTGGATAGGAGGTTTTTTTCCTATGATCAGGCAATATCAATTTTCCTCAGACAGTTCACTATATTTTTAGTTAGTTTCTAAACTAATCTTCACAGTGTTATTGAACTTCATTACAAATATAGTAAATAAAAAATTTAGTTGAAAAATGGAAGAAGAGATCTTTAGGTGAAAAGAAAAATGATAACATTTACCGCACCCATGTGGGTGGGTCTCCTCATAGGCTTCATAATAGGAGGAGCTGCAGAAGCCTGGGGCATCTCCAACCCAGAGACCCTGATCAGGCTAGCTAAGTGGGAGGACAGACTGTTCTTGGACTGCATCCTCATAGGTTTCGCTATTGCGACCCCAGTAATATTTGGACTTTACGCTGCAGGCGTGGGTTTCCACTGGTCTCCTAAGCCCCTCTATGTCATAGGGGTTGGGCTAGGGGGAGTCCTTTTCGGTGCCGGCTTAGCGATTTCTGGATATTTCCCTGGTTCCATATGGATGGCCCTCGGAGAAGGAAGGAGGGACGCTATATACGCTGTTCTGGGTGCCATTCTAGGCGCAGCAACATGGACTATCATTTACCAGACACCTGCCGGTTATTGGTTGATTCACACACTGAACTTCGGTAGCGTTGTAATAGGGGGAGAGAAAGTATCAACTTACGTGATCCAACCTTTCGCTGGATTGACTAGGATTGATTTATTCCTCATATCCCTAGTTTACGCCGCGGCTCTGTTCACAATAGCTTACTATATGCCGAGATACAAGGGAGGAGCGAGATCGTGCTTGAGAGCTAACGTAGAAAAGAGGATGACTCCATTAGAAGTTCAGAAACACATGGACACAGCTGAGTACTTAACCGACGGAGGTTTGCCTTACGGGGAGAAGACTATCGCAAAGAAGGTGAACGAGTACTACGCTACTGAGGACAACGTGACTAGATGGTTCATGATATCTGTTGCGGGTGTAGTTGGACTTACTGTCGTTTTAGAGATGTTCCTTCACCAGATATTCGGGGAGTCAACCACCATGTCTTGGCTCGCAGGACAGCTCTTCCTCCCTGACTACAAGTACAGCGAGATAGTGTTCAAGGGTATAGGATGGGAACCTTTCAGTGATATCGGAACGTTGATGGGGGCTTTCTTCGCGTCAATCTTCATCACTAGGAGGTTCACCTCGTTCAGGAACATCATTCCTCCAAGCTGGGCAGCGAAGTTCGGAAATAACCAAGCCGTGAGGTTCTTGGGATCCTTCGGAGGAGCTTACTTGATGTTGCTAGGGGCCAGAATGGCAGGTGGATGTGCGTCTGGACACATACTCAGTGGAGGAATACAGATGGCCCTCAGCGGATGGGAGTTCGCATTTGCGGTCTTCGCAGCAATGCTGTTAGTTGCACACTTCCTTTATAGGTGATCGGAATGGCGATCTCTCAGGACAGATTGGAACGCATGGACAGAGCTTTCAAGGTCATATTTCTGATAGCTTTCCTGTTGCAAATAGCCTTAGCTGCATGGGTAACTAACGACTCCGCTACAGCTCCTTTGACAGGAGCTCAAGTAGCCACAGTGGGGTTAATTACGGTGATGCTGTTGGTGATAGCAGCTGCTGTCTATAGTCAGTTTCCGGAGTCTAGACTTGGCAAACCTAAATGAAAAAGACGTGATGTTTACCTATATTTATCCCATCATGTTCATTCTAATCCTTTTTTTCTTTCTCCTTTCCTTTTTCGCTTAACAATCTCCCATGTTTTCTTTCTCCAATTCATATATGCATTCCACATCGTCTGTCTTACCTCATCACTAGACTCTCGCGACCTCTCTTTCAAATACCATAAATATCATAAAGATCGGACTTTCTTAAACCACTCTATTTCTAGAAAACATTTTCTTTTTGAGGCTAGAAATAAAACGAAAAGAGTTTTTTAGGTTAGTTCGAAACGACTTTTATGAACACCCAAGTTAACGAGGGCGTCCTGTTCTCAACGAGTTATGAGGAGGCCATCAATAGAGCTCTCTCTCAGGTCTCAGGGTTCAGAGCTAAGCCCGTATTACAGGATTGCTCAGCTACTCTTTTCCCTCTTTACGCCTATAAGGTGACCCTTGAATACGACTTCCCTAATGACAAGAGAACGAGAACTCTTACAACAACACTTTACTTAAACAGTGAGGGGGAGGAAGTGAAAGTTAAGGGAGACCCCTCATTTGAGGTCCCGTTCTCGGTGAAGTATGTTAACCAAGGAGCTCCGCCAGAGCCCAAGGTGATAGAGACAGCTAAGAGGGAGATACCTTCTTCTGCCGAACTTCTCAGTTCGAAAATAGAGGAAATGAAACAGCTTTGGTATCCATCCTCCTTTACGTTCCTCTTCTCTGTGGGGATAACAACTGCCGAGGTGAACGTTAATGGTCAAACCAAGGTGAACATAGCCCCGTTGAAAAGGGACAGCGTATTTTCGTTGGTTAAGTCAGAGTTTAACTTAGATGACGAGTCAAAAATAGAGATAAAGGACAGGGGAGACGGTTACGTTGTGACTTATTCAGACGAAAACTGGAACGGGATCCTTGAGCTGAACAAGGTCGGAGTTATCGTCTCCAAGGAGCTGAAGATCACGGAGAGGCATGCGGTATCTATAGTTGAGAAGAAGGTGAACGGAAGGGCACTTCTCACCAAGGGTGAGTTCATCGTATACGCCGAGGACAACACTACTCTCTACAAGTGTAAGGTTGATCCACACACGGGGGACGCCTCATGTGAAAGGATCGGAATTCCTTCCGCAAAGGTGAAGGAGGATGCCCAAACTTTCTTCCTCAACAACATGCTCTCGAACCCGAGTGTAATTAACGTTGAATTCAGTGAGAAAGGATGGAACGTGAAAGGTTCAGGTGAGACGGGGGTAATGGAGTTCATCGTGAAACACGATGGAAGTTCGGTGAAACCTAAGTTCATCAATGTAAACGAGAAGTTCGGGGAATTATGGGGAAGAAAAGAGTTCCCTGGGTGCGAGGTGAAATCAACTCTAATGAAAGACTCTATCCAAGTCTCTGTCAGCGACGGAAACATGGATCACGTAGTCGTGCTGTCGTTGGAAGGGAAAGTGAAGGAAAGGAGGGACTCCATCACCGACTCTTACGCTGTTAAGCTAGCATACAAGACCATGGGGCAAGTGTCAGGATGTTCTGAAAAGGTAGTCAGAAGAGACCACGTCATAGTGGATCTTCTTTGTAATGGAAAACATCACTTGGTGAAGTTATCCGAAGAGGGAGAGGTCAAGGGAACATTAGACGTGGTTGATGTGTCGTCCTTGATAGGAGCGCAAAAGTTCAACCATGTAATTTCAGCCGGATACAAAGACAAAGGCGTCGTAGTGAAAGTGGAGGAAGATAACGAGTTCAGGTATATTCTATTCTCCCCTCAAGGTGAAAAACTGAAGGAAGATACTTGTAGTAAGGGGTTCCTCTCTAAGGTTAAGTGTGTGAAACAAGAACTTGAATACAGGCCTTCCACCCAAGACCCGGTAGACATTATTGACTAATTTTATCCTTTTTTATTGAAGAAAAAGAGATTTGGGTAAAACCTTTTTAAGTCTATCCCTTCGATAGGCTTAATGGACAGTAAGACAGTAGGTCTTTCAATAGTAATTGTGATTCTATTGATAATAGCAGCAGTGGGATTTTTTGAATACTCCACTGTGCAGTCCCAATATTCCTCAGTTTCTTCCTCATATTCTTCAGCGTCACAAGCCCAGTCTTCCCTGAGCAAGGCTTTATCTCAGGCATCTGCTAACGAATCGTACTACATGAAGCTGGCCCAAGGGAACTACTCTAAGTATCAGGCCCTGCAGGGGAACTACAGCTCTCTCCAGAGTAAGTACCAAAGCTTAATGCAGATGTACATGGCTCTCTCCCATGAAGGCAAGAGTCCCTTGACGCCGGTGTTTGAATTCCTGGACGGAGTAGCTATAGAGTCCCCTTCAGACGTAACTCCGTTCCTGTCTAGCAACTTCACCGCCACAGTGAAGGGAACCCCGTTCCCTGGTGAATACGACTTCAATACCTTTAACTCCACTTGGCTTTCAGACTTCTTTAGCCAGTACGAGACTGTCTACTTCTACACCACCGCATTGCCTACAGTCACATCCTCCGGGTCTACATACTACGTGAGTGCTGTAGTCCAGTACTTCGTAGCTCCTTCCTCCGACCCAGTTTACCTTCAAGTCTTCAACGCCTCAGTGACGTTCACAATAGCTGAGGTCAACGGAGCCTTGTTGATAACCTCCTTACAATGGAACGGAAATGAGATACCGCCTTCAGCGGTCATAGCGGGATATCCTTCACAGCACGACCTACAGGAGAACCAAGTGACCTCCACCGTGCTGTCACAGATCAACGCTCTGGGTGCAGAGTTCCCAGCTAACGTCATAGCCTCCTCCTTCTCCCCTGACGCTACCTTGCAGATAAACGGACAGCTACCCGCGGGTCTGAAGAACGGGACTTACAGCGGATTATCCTCTATAGAGAATTTCTTCACGTCCTGGGACAACTACTTCATCTTCGCGGCAGAATACTCGCAGAACTTGTTGCCCAACGGTACTGCAGTGACGCCTAGTGTGAGCGTACAGCTGTCTCCTCAACAAGCAAACGCTACGTTCTACGCTAACGTAACTCCGTTCCTACTCTTCGTGAACAAAGGGGAACCGACTTACCCCGCGATATACGACCTCCACGTGTCTTTGAAGGCTGAACTAGTGTACAACTCAACTACCTCCTCCTGGGAGATAACTAACGAAGTGTGGAACGTCACTCCAGTCAGTACTCAGAGCGACACACTTTACTACAACCTCAATACGCCTACATTCAACGTGGCAAAGGAGACTACAGTGACAGTTAACGCGTCAAAGGGTGCTGTAGTCCAGGCAGGCAATTTAGTGAGCGTCCTGAAGCCAGGGACGTATGCTGAATTGCCCAACGGAAGTCTCGAGTCCACGTATAACTTCTCGTTGATCCTGATGAGCGTGAACGCGGTATACTCTCCTCCGGGGACTAACCTGACTCCGACTTACGCATTTGCTTTCGCTATAAACGGACATATCTCCCCCGCTTACTCTCTAGTTAACGCGTCCAAGTCTCCATCAGCAGTAGTGACATTCGTCTACGCCCCAGACACATGGACGAGCTGGACTTGGTTCGGAGGGACGTTCAACGGAACGACTTACACTGGAGGGCAATACAAGTTCCCCGACCACTGGGTATACGGAGACAACATGATGGTGAATATCCAGTTCTTCAAGCCCGTCATATGGATTTTCGAGTCCTCTAACACGCCAGTAGTGACTCCTCCAATGCCCGTGATAGCGTCGGTGAAGCCGACGTTCAACCTGACTACCCTCAATGCCTACACATACCAGGTGAACGGAACAGTGGGAGGCGTGATAAACGCTGGAAACATAATGGTCGTGATACCTCCAGGGACATATGTGAACACGACGTCGGGTCAGTTGAAGGTGTACAACTTCTCCGTAGTCTACTACTCGGTGCAAGGGATTAAGGACGCCCCTGACGGGGAAGTACCGTTCATAGCCTTCGCTTATGCTGTAAACGGTGTAGTGAGCTTCCAGTACTCAGCGACAAACCACTTCATAACCTTAGTCATGACTCCCGACATGAACGCTCAGATGTGGACTTACGGTCAGTCTGGCTACCTATTCCAGGATCCAATCCTATTGGGCAACGGAGTAATGATAAACCTGACATTCTTTAAGCCAGTACCTTGGGTAATAACTTTACCAGAGCTGAACATGTCTACAACTACCAGTTCAACGACTACAAGCGGAAGTGGAAGCGGAGGGTATTACTAAGAGATATTATTTAAAAGCAAACTTTCGTTTTTTCTCCTATCTACTTTTTTTCTTTTTGAACCTCTATTATACTTCTTCAAATAAACTGAACTCAGAATGGACACATGAACGACCATAAACGTGTTGTATTTCACTTTTCTAATTACTATTTACTCTATATTAATTAACAATTAAAAGTACAAACTACATATATATTATCTAGATGAACTTAATTAGTGAAACATTACTAACTCGATGATTGCCTTAGCTATGTCATTTTAGCGTCCTAAAGCTGTTATATCTAATAATCTTTTCTATACCTTATGTATATATCCATTTTTACCTATGGAATTGTATTCCACAACTTTTATGTTAAGGTTTGGAGTTCAAATCCATGTAAGGCTTACAGAGGTCGCTGAGGAATCCGTGGTAGGTCTGAGCTATTACCTATTATAGATTTCCTGAAAGGGCTTTTCGATAATCAGACACTATTTTCTTTTATACCTAAATTATGAATAACTTTTAAATTAACAAAGAAAAGAGTAAGCTAATATGAATAAACTCGTAATTATCGGAGTGCTGATCCTGTTGATAGCTGCGGCTTCTCTGATAATTGTAATGCCGCATTATCATGGAGGTTCAACTTCATCTTCCTCTAAACCTGACCAGAGCTCGACAGTGTCAAACGGCACGTCCCAATATAACGTGACTTCTATCCCCATGTACCAGTTCGTTAAGGTAAGCAATCAGGACTACGCTCCAGCGGGAAAGGTTGAAGTAATAGAACAATCCTGGGTAGGATGTCCCGTCGGAGCTACTGCATCGTGGGCCATATACGGTGCTCTCGCACATTTCGGTAAGTTCACTTACTACAACCACACCTCAGACCCGTTCGACAAGGTAGCCTCTAACATACCTGGCTTAATATTCCTTAATTTCACGCCTAATTCCACCATTCTCTTCAAGGTAGTGTATGTATACAATGAATACCTCAACGCAAGCGCGACTCTGAGTAACGGTACTTACGTCTCAGGCGTTCCCATACTGACGAGTCAACTCGTGTACAAAGGAGAGGCTATACTAAACGATAGCCTCTCCTCTGACATAGCTTCCCTGTTTATCAAATATGAAACCGAAGTACCGGTGAAAGGTTACCATAACGCCTCTGCATACATAGTCAAACCTCCCCACCTCAACTTCGGGTTGATAGTTACCGGTCCGAACGGTACTTGGGTAATGACTACTCCAATGATCAATCCAACCTACCTTCAAGGGATGTCAGTGCAAGGAGTGTGGGAACAACTAAACAACGGAGGAGGGAACTTAACTGAGATAGTCAACGCAGCCAACTACCTTGAAAGGGTCATCTCAATGGCTTCCTCTTCCTCAGCTCCAGAAGTGAGCTGCTTCTAACGAGCAAAGGAGGGGAAAGAAAATACTTCATTTTTTAAGTGAACCTTTTTATTCTACGCAAATACATACTTACTATAGGTAGGAATGTTATCTATTGACTATATATATATGGACGAAGGGCTGACCTTTGTTTCAATCGTGTATTTTCTGATAATCTTCATCTACGGGAGAAAGCCTGTGACTGCGAAGAAACTCGGGAAGTACCACGCAAAAGACGTTACTGTGGTGATCCCAGTTTACAGGGAGGACGAGTCGACCTTCCTGGAAACAGTGAAGTCTGTGGCGAAGCAAGGTGTGAAATTCATCGTAGTAGGAGATGGTTGTTCCTTCCCTTACAAGGAAATCACTAAGTCGCTGGGCGGGGAGTTCATCGAAATCCCGCATTCCGGAAAGAAGGTTGCAGTATCCAGGGGAGTAAGAGAGGTGAAGACTCCACTTATCATGTTGTTGGACAGCGACACAGTAATTGAGGAAAACGGGATAGAGGAGCTGGCGTCGAGGTTCGATGATGAAACAGGGGGAATAACGCCCAACGTTGAGGTCATGCATTCCCCTAATTCTATAGTCTACTTTTCATCAAGGGTCATGGACTTCTTCAGGAAGATAAACGCCAGAGTTCTACAGAAGAACGGTGGTCTGATGGTCCTTAACGGGCAGTGCTCCATGTACAGAACCGACGCCGTGTCTCAGTTCATAAATTCAGAAGAATTCTTAAAGCCCAAGGAAGGGTTCTACGGTGATGACAGGGAGATCACAATGTTCCTGAAATCCAGAGGTCTCAAAGTGAAGATGGAGGAAAGTGTGAGGGCTCTCACAGCACCTCCGTCAAACTTGAAGGACCTCATCAACCAAATGACGAGGTGGTTCAAGGCTGGGTACTACTATTACGTGAAAGAAATTGAGGAGAGGACCACGAGGAACCCAGTGTACTTTTACGTCCTCACTTACTGGTACTTGTTACCAGTGCTGGTTCTAGCTGAGAATTCTATCCTAACCATGGATTTCTCCCTCCATTTCCTCAGGATCTTGGATCACGTGATGGAGAGACAACAGTTTGGGATACCCTTACTGAACGACGTATTTGCATTCAGGAGAGCTATGTTGATAGCACTGCTCCACGGGATAAGGCTAATGAGAAATGTAGATCTCTTCCAATTCAATACTACTATAAAGACCGTGTATAGCTTGATGGAAGTATCCATGCTCCTGTCCATGTCGTATTCCATGAAGATTAAATCAAAAGAAGTGATTTACTCCTTGGTCGCTTTCCCACTTATGTTCATAACCTCCATGTTAGCAATGTTTTCGTTGATAGGAAAGGAGAGCTTTAAGCAGTTGAAAACTCTATTCATTTAGCTTCCATAATTTTTATCGCGTATCAGTCAACTTCCTTTTGAAGTTTGACTTTACCCTCCACCAAGTTCTTAGGGAAAGGCAGGTTCCATTTCTTAACCTCTATCCTTTGGACTCTAGCCCCCTGAGAGACTGCCCTCTCTATTCCCTCCTCGAAATCGTCCTCTGTAGTTGCATACATCACGTTCTTTAACACGGAAGATACTTCCTTATCGTTAGTCCTAAAATGTTCTGCCTTCTGAGCTATCCACTTATCTCCCTTGTTATACACTACCGCCACGTCCTGGAGGTACCCTGCTATTACATGGGGAATCCCTACTATATACACTTCCTTTACCTTACAGACATCCATAAAAAATAGAGTCAAGCTCGGTTAATAAGTGAATATCTCAAGAAGGGTCGTACTCTATCACCTCTTTTCGGGTTCCAGCATTGACGTTAACTACCAAACACGTGTAAAAAATTTTTCATCTTAGAAAAATAAATTATAGTCATGAAACCACACTCATGCTAAGTTTAAATTATTTAAACAGTATATACTCAGTCATGCTCTCAAGGAAACAACTGGCTTTACTCTCTGTAGGAACGTCCCTTTCGTTCTGGGATATATTTAACGTTCCTTACATAATCGATTATTCTGCTCAACAGTTCCACGTGCCTTCTTCCTCTCCCGTAGCTAACCTACCTTTGACTACGGAGATGATAGGGTACTTTCTGGGAGGTGCTACTAACGGGCTGGTCTCAACGTACCTCGGAAGGAAGAAGGGGTTAGTTTTAACAATGCTGATAATCGCAATAGGTTCCCTGATCGGGCTTTCATCTCAGGACTTCCTGGAGTTATCCATAGCGGAACTACTCATTGGGTTTGGCATAGAGGGGGAGGTCGCTGTGATACCCTCTTACGTGAGCGAGATGACGTCAGCTTCGTTCAGGGGCAGGGCGGTTGGACTTGTAAACCTAGGTGGTTTCCTGATGACACTGGTGGTCGGGCCAGTAGCGATCTTCCTCGGAAGTGGTTACTGGAGACTGCTCTTCCTCGCGGGGCTTTCCATGGCCTTGTTCTCGGCGGTGTTCAGGGTTACCTTACCCGAGAGCGAGAGATGGAACAAGACAAGGGGTGAGAAGGTCAGAATAAGCAAGTCCATCATTTATTTCACTCTAGTGTGGTTCTTCAGCTACTTTGCCGGATATTCCTTGTTCTCAGGGACTATTTTCTCGATCATAGATGGGAAAGGCTTCGTTAACTCTTCCCTTTACTTCACTTACATTCTGTACGGCGATCCGCTAGGTGTTACTCTGTCCTCAATTCTTAACGACAGGATAGAGAGGAAATGGTCTTCGTCCTTTAGCAACGTTCTAAGCGGAGTTGCTATCCTCTCCTGGGCTTTCCTCTCAGGGTTGCCCTTCCTGGTTGCTGGCTTCATTTCCATGTTCTTCCAAGGGTTCAAGTTCCCCACGATGTACGCTTACACGTCAGAGAACTTGAACACTAGGGTAAGGAGCTTGGGAATGGGAATAGCTGACGGAATAGGTCATTTAGGCGGTGCCGTGGGACCTCTCCTAGTTTCCCTGGCATACAGCACGTCACCGTATTACGCAATAGCGTTAATGGGTCTGGTCTCAATGATCTCGGGGTTCATGCTCGTCAAAGGCAGGAAGGTCAACGGGAAGGAGCTTGAGGCGATAACTGAGGAAGTGAAGGAAGCAGAGTTCGATCATTAAAGGGAAGACTTGTTACTATTTTTATTTTCTTGCTATTATTATCATTGTGATCATAGTTACTATTGTTATTATTTTCTATATTATAATAACAATTTTATAATAACAGCTCTTTTCTCATTTTCACGCCTTCTCCCTTTTTAGTTGAACAAGTATAGATGGGAGAAAAAATCATTTTGTGTGTAGAAATATAGATAGAAGAGAGGAACATGTCTCTTGTTATTATGCACTCACACGCACTAGATTTTTCCCTCCTTCTTATCCCCTCTACTGTTACCTTCCTTTCCTCCAGTCCGTCCTAGGTAAGATCGCTCCTTTATACCTCGATAGTCTATCCTTGTAAGGCAGCAAGTCCTCTATCATGAACTTCACCTCGTCTTGCATCTTCTTCACTGGAGTTGCCCCCAGGGAAGGCAGAACTTTGCTCTCCACGTCATATTCATGTTGTTCGGCCTCTACCCTAGGGTTCTTAACATGTTCTATTTCAACTGACATACCTAGGTCTTCTCCAGCCTTCTTCACCATCTCCGCTATCTGGTTCACCGAGTATACCTCGTGTATCTGATTCACAACGCGGTATCCCTCTGGAGGGTTCTCAAGGAGAGCCGTTAACGCCCTCATACTGTCCTCGAGGGAAAGGAATCCTCTCCTCTGTTCTCCCTTGCCGTAAGGAGTGAGAGGCATACCTAGCACAGCCTCGACACAGAACCTGTTCACTACAGTCCCCCACACCTCATCGAAGTCGAACCTAGTCCTAACTCCCTCGCTCTTTATTTCTTCAGTCCTCGTTCCGTAAACCGGGCCTTGCATTATGTCGGTGACTCTGGACAGCACGTTTAAGTCCTTCAGCGACCAGTAAAGCAAGTAAGTATCGAACACCTTGCTCCAGTGGTAGTAACTCCCTCCTTTCTTGGGGAACATGACCTCCCCTTTCTTCCCTTTTATCTCAACTTCTACCTCGGGGGACTCAAGAATGGGGTAAGAAGGTGTTCCGTACTCTCCCATGGTTCCCATTTTCAGGAAATGTATGTCTGGGTTGACCTTTGAGATCGCGTATATCAGGTTGATGGTCCCTCTCACGTTGTTCTCAACGGTGTGTACTGCGTGATAAACGTCTATCATGGAGTACGGAGCGGACCTCTGCTCAGCGAAGTCCACCACTGCGTCGGGTTTAAACTCCCTTATCATGTCCTCAACGAACTCGTAGTCGCGTACGTCCCCTGTCTGAAAGGAAACCTCCACGTCGGACTCCTTCTTTGCGTTCTCAACCCTCTTGTCTGGTAACGGAAGGGGAAAGGCCGAGTCGGAGCCTACCTCTGTGACAGCTCTCCTGGTGAAAAGGTTATCAACTATTAAGACTTCATGCCCTCTGGAAGCTAACCTCAATGACAGCGGCCATCCTAAATAACCATCTCCTCCGAAAACTATTACCTTCATGAGTTATTGATTGTACACTAGCTTAAAAATGAAAGGTATTTTTGCATGGAAATACTCGAGGGAATCAAAAGGACTCTGTTTGTTCTATTGTTCTATGCCGTTATCAGATAAAAAACTGTTCTGAAGTCTCATATTGTTCACTTTAATATTTACAGACCTCTCAGTTAAGTATCCAAATCCTCTATTTTTACCGTGAAATCTAATTTTAATGACCTAATAATTTACGTAAGCTAGTTAAAGAGCTTTTCTAGCCATATTCATGATAAGATACTTTTTCAATGTCCAAGACATTTCCTTTGCATGGCAAAAAATATCCTCATCATGATAAACTCGGGTAAAGACCAGAAAGCCAAAGTGTTAGCTGGTCTAAACCTAGCAGTAGTAGGGAAACAGAAACACCTTTTTGATGACATAAAGGTCATGTTCTTCGGTCCTAGTGAACAAATGATAGCTGAGAACGACAAGGAGATCATGGATATGATCAAGAACTTCTCAGATCTAGGGGAGAAACCAATGGCGTGCCAAGTAGTTGGAGATAGTATGAAGATAACTGATAAGTTAAAGCAAGTTCAAACACTCAATGTGACAATGATAGGACCAGTCCTAGCTGATTTAGTGTCTAAGGGATACGAAGTACTTAACTTCTAAGAAACTTTTTTCATTAGCTTTTTCTCCTCATTTAGTATTGTGTGGATTTTTCCTTTACTATTTTTCTCTAACCCTCCCGATTCCATCTTTTTGCAAACTTTCACCAACGTCTCTCTTTCCATGACTTATAAGCTGGCTGACACTACATGTCACCAGGTCTAGGTCAGCCGACCAAGTCTCTCATCATTTCGTCAATTAGAAACTTAATTCCTTCCATGCTAATTCCTTCCTTCATGTAAGAGGGCTCCCTCCATTCCTTTCCCTTCCTTAACTCGTCGTCCCCGTCTTTACCGCGGAGGAGGAGGATTACCCCGTAAACTGTGTGCAAAAGAGGAGAGTAAGGATCGAGTGAGACTGCCCTCTTAGCCTCGTCCTCTGCTTTATCAAGCTCTCCCCTCATAGCGTAAGAGATAGACAGTCCTACAACGTATGGTAGAAAATTCTCGTTTCCCTTCATGGAGCTCGATCTCCCTGAAACTATCTCGAGGAAGTTAGCTATTACGTCAGCCCTCTCGTCTTTCACCTCCCTGAGCAACTTTATTGCCCCGTCCATGTCTCCACGCCTCACCATGATCTGTGCTTTCTTGAGATATGCATTAAGGGACGGTGAAGAGCTCAGCAAAGAATCTACTATTTCCTCTGCCTTGTTCACGTCTCCCGACTCCTCGAAAATCTCGGCTTCCTCCACCAAGACTTCAGGGTCCTCTACCTTTTTGAGCGCTTCTATTGCCTCTTCCCTTTTCCCCATCTTAAGGTAAGTCCAAGCTATTTCGTGGTAGAGCCTCTTCCTGTTCTCCATACCCATGGACTCGGCTTCTTTGAAACAGGAAATAGCTCCGATGGGGTCCCCTGTCTCTCTGAGGCAAATGCCTTTCAAGAATTCCAGCTCTGCCGACTTCTCCTCTTTCTCTTCCCTTAGAATCAAGGGTAGAGCTACGTCGTATTTCCCGTAATAGACCAGATCCTCTATATATGCAATGTCCATGCAAATTAATCTATTTACATGCTATATAATATCATTTGATGATGAGAGATCATATGTAGTTGCGTATTTTTGATTAGGACAACCTATATTAATTTTTGTTTTTGCACTTTTCTTTATAACGACCTTCTTCCTTCCTAGAACGCATCATCAGTGTGTTAAAAGGGTTTCAACTCTTGAGTGGGGTATCAGTTTCGGCTACAGGCTCGGGGATAAACAAGTTGTCTTATTTAAAGATCTCCTTCATCTCTCAACTATTCCCTTTGAGGCATGTAAACCTAATCGTAACATGATCTCCTCAGCGAAAGTCATTGATTTTACAAAGAAGTGCACAAGGAAGCGCTCCGGATTGAATCTCCCATTACAGCTAAATTTTAAGAACCCATAGAGATAAATTATAGTCAGAGCAGAAAGGTACTCATGGACAAGACATTCAACGGAGTTAATGTTAACCTCCAAGCCTTGGCTCAAAGCATAGATTTTTATCTGCAGGGAAAAGGCTACCACACTCAGAACTTCGTAAGCGGGAACTCTGCCGTGGTTCAAGCTAAGAAGACCGGGATCCTGAGGACTATATTTGGAGCTAATAGGGCTTTCACCGTAAGGATGAGCAGTGGGATGGGATCTTTGAACGTCAACATAGGTTTAGCTGACTGGATAGTAGGCACTGACGTGGCAGAAGACGTTATAGCGTACCTAGTCTTAACCCCTCTTGCTGTAGTCGAGGGAATTGAAGAGATTTGGAACTTGGAGATAGAGAGACAAGTTATGAGTGAAATAGAAAGGCTTGTGTATTCTGGACAGGTAAACATGTACGGCAATAACCCTTACGGCAGCAATCAGCAGTTCAATAACCCTTACGGTTACGGAACTCAAAACCCTTATCAGCAGCCTTATCAGCAAAACCCTTATCAACCATCCTATCAACAGCCATACCGTCAGTCAACATGCCCTTCATGCTCATCTCCTTTACCACCTAATGCTAGGTTCTGTCCATCCTGCGGGTACAGGCTCTTCTAACGCTATTTATATGCATTTTTCTTTTTTCATTAATTTGATGATGATTTTGTAATCGAGAGAAATAGAGTAAAGTTCTGTTTTCTTTTCCTTCTATGTATCTCTATTTTATAAATTAAATGAGTAAAGAAAGGCATATACATTGATTCATTCATTAAATTAAGGGAAAAATCTTTAGGCTTAGAGATAAATAAAGTCGTCCTACACATTTTAAAAAGAAAGGGAAAAATGATATGAGATCTTTCCTCTCTATGTTTTCAAGAAAGAAAAGTCTTCTTCCCCTATACTGCATTGTACCATGTTAGCTCTTCGGTGTTTTCGCTCATTCTGATGAAAGGCATTGCATGATACAGTGAATAGGTGCTTCCATCGTTCATTAATATGTAACCGACTAAGGATGGTCCATCAAAGTATGCAGCCTGACTCTGTAAGGACGAGACCTCATTCTCCATGTAATGTTGTATAGAAGATTCCACAATTCCTTGTGCCGTAGAGTTAAGCTGTTTAATGAAGTAATTGCTCAGGTTCATAGCTAGTGTGGCATAGTAGTTCGCTAAGAAACCGTAATCGTAAAGTAGGTTAGGGTTATTCATCACGTCGGTCAGGAGGCTCACATTACCGTAAGAGGAACCCGTTATAGCGTCATAGTATTCAGCAGCATACATGTCCATCACGTACGCGTTGTAGACTCCTTGGTATAAGCCATAGGGAGTTATGGTAGGCCCTGCACTCAGTGAAATGCTGAGACCAGCCCACGCTATAGAGTCCATCATGTCGCTAAGGTTTCCATGATAGAGGTATTCAGCCTCAGCTGAGGTCTCTATTGCCCACAAATTATAACTTTCCTCTGCGTGGGTCTCTGCTTCGTTTATGAGTCCAATAGGGGAACCGTTATACACGCTCTCCAACGCCATCACCATGGGGTTATTAGGGACGTAGAACTGGAAGTAGTCTCCTTCAGATGCAAGCTTCTGGGCTTCTTGATAGTATTGGTTCGCTTTTCCTTTCTCAGACGAATTAGCATGAGCGTAGAACTCGTTATATACTTGGACCATAGCTTCATAACCTGAGCTCAGGTTTGCCTGAAAATCGATATATCCGTGAGCTTGGGGTACTTGTTGGGACGTCTCTATCTCATAGATCTGAGGTATGTCACAGACGGTGTACAGAGTTTCGTTGTGTTGTTTAGCATACTCTTGCGCCATTTGATAGTTCTGCCCTTCAGCCAAGGCCATCATCTTAGGGACAACTAGATAGTATATCCCGCCTTGGTTTAGTTGCACTATCCTTTGATAAACTACTCCTGTTGAATACATATACCCTTCCAGACCAACGTCGCCTAGGAAGTACATTGATTTGTTCAGATAGGACTCCTGTCCCAGCATGGATGCTAAGAACATCACTGTAGCGGAATCAGTCTTCACTGCTCCTCCAACGTTTATAGGAGACGGGGCTGTGATATACAAATAATAATCGTAAGAAGTTAGAGGTTGACCTGCAAACATGGAAGCTATGACGGCAGCTCCCTTAGCCCCTGCAAGGTATCCGTTTCCCGACGAATACAGCCCTCCTATGAAGACTCTTCCGTTCCCGTAAGTTACGTAACCGTACTGTGACGCAATTGTGTGCGCAGGGAAAACGGGATTAATCAGGTAATCTTCTCCGTTTCCTACACTGGCGGGCGGGTCTCCTATATATCCCACGCTTTCAGTTACTGTGGAAGTTGTAGACGAAGTAACAATAGTAGTGGAAGCTTGAGGTGACGTTGTTGCCCTCTCACCTATTAAAAAACCTGCAACAGCGGCAACAACGATCATAATTACCAATATATATAATAAAATACTTTTTTTAATTTGCATTATGAAAAGCCTAAAATAAATGGATTTAAGCTTTTACCCATTTTAAGCGTAGAATTGAAAGAAAGGAAGAGGATCTATTTGGAGAGTTGAACTTCCGCTTTCTTCTCCATGTTAGCTTTCGATATCATCATAATAAGTGATGCCATTAGAGGGGCTAACATGTAGACTGTCAATGGTATTGAGTCGAAAATCACAGTTCCTGCCATAAGTGACACAGATCCGAGGAAGAGTGGGTAGTCGTTCTTCCTCAAGCCAATGGCTACTCCCAAGGTGAGGAACGCCAGGAAGAAAATCACCGGGGGCATCCAGTCAGTAACTCCTAAAATTCCGAATATGTAAGGGAAAGCTACCCCAATAGCGAAGCCCCACCCAGGTATGATGTTTAACACGGTAGCTATCGACACTAATGCACCAACCAAGAAGAAGGGTATAACACTCTTCCAACTCGTCTTCTTACTCTCCATTATGACGAATGACGCTCCGGCAAAAATTACCGCATAGGCGAGAATGAATCCGCTATATCCCGATATGATTCCAGCGATGGAGTTTCCTACCATCTGATCCATCCACGCGAAGGAG
Source organism: Sulfuracidifex tepidarius (assembly GCF_008326425.1). NCBI lineage: Archaea > Thermoproteati > Thermoproteota > Thermoprotei > Sulfolobales > Sulfolobaceae > Sulfuracidifex > Sulfuracidifex tepidarius. The sequence continues at coordinate 331,250 of NZ_AP018929.1, read as the reverse complement.
AGGAAGGAAAACGCTATGACGTCCGGAACCATGAGGAGATAGATACTCCTTCTACCGCTCTTCTCCACTAGGTAAAAGCTCGACGCTACAATGAGAGCAACATAAATCAGTGAAAAGATATAAGGCACATTGAAAGAAGTGTTGTTTATGCCTACAGCGATATGAATCAAGTCTAGACCAACGGTAGAAGCTAAGACTGAAGTTAAGAGAGCCCTACCCCACCCCTTGAGGTAGATTACAGAGTAGGCTAGGAGAACCGGCTGAAGGATCAAGAGAATGACGTAAGAAGCTCCTCCTACCACATAAGCGAAGTGTAGGTAAGGCTCTACCGTAGTTACCGAGATTCCGGCGAGCCCGAAAGGAAGAACTGAGACAAGAAATTCTCTATTAAAGAATAATTCTAGAAACTGTGCTATAATGTAAACGGATAAAAAAAGGGATATATTAAAAGAATTAGAATTTATTTCTCTCATTCTTGAACGCCCTTATGAAGGAGAATCCCAGAGACTTCATCGCCACGGGAATGACGGGAACTATAGCAAGAGATACGAGCAACGGTAGTAGAGGAACGTAGGATGACGACGAAGATGCCGGCTGTATGTAGAGGTTATACCAGAACGATATGGACTTGAAGTCAACAGATTCTCCTGCACCTCCTTGGAACACTGCAAATGCTACGTGGTACGTTTTCCCAGGAGATAGTTGCACTTGATAATGTGACATACCCTGACCGTCAGAGACTCCAACGGTAGAGAAGGTCCTTACGAACTCAGCGTACCAGTAAGTCCCTGTCTGTGTGTTCTTGTATGTTAAACCTGTAGCAACTATAGATGGATCCCAGAGTTTAGAGGCGTTATAGTTTCCGTTCATGAGGTTCCATGCACTGTAATCTGGATTGTTAAGGTATGGGAATCCTACGAATGGAGTTCCTCCAATGTAGTAGATTGACGATCCATTAACATAAGCGTCTGCTATTAACCCCTGGTTCTGGAGATATCCCAAGTTGAGCGGATCTCTGTAAGAGGCGTAATGTGTGTAGGGAGGCGTTGAGTTTCTGCTGAACAGAGTAGGACCGGGATATCCAAAGTCTTGAGTGTTGTTTGCCCTTGGATTATCGTTAAGAACCCAAAGCTCATCATAACCTGCAGATATAGCACCCGTGGTACCGGGCATCATGTGAGGTGTGTATGCTACTTGATACCATTGACTCGGTGCTCCTCCGAGGGACCATAGAATAGCGAACCTCTCAGGATACATATAAGTGGAATTATAGAACAGAGATACATACTTCGCCGTGTCCTCAGGATAAAACTCATTGTAAGCTCCTTGGGCCCAAGTAGTACCATTGAGCCCCATCTTTACGAATTGTGATAGTGAAGTTATCATAGTTCCGCTGTAGTTCAAGCTGAGCGACTTTATCATGATTGGGTTCCCGTTATTCAAGGGGTTTCCTTTAGGCCCTATTGCACCTAAAATCTCTCCTACAAGCTTTCCGCTCTCGTTAAGCACTATGATCTGAATTGGGTTACCTAGAGCTTGTCCCGGTGGGTATTGTATTTGTTGAGACTGTGGTATATAACTCAACGAAGCCACACTTTCGTTGCTCTCCGTGTAGGACACGTTCACTACCCACCAACCAGCAGGAAGTTCGGAGAAGGGCTGCCATATTCTCCCGTTAGGAGTCCTCTCTGCACACGCCATCCAGGAAATGTACCCGTGATTCCTAGCCTTCATTAATATCATTATGTAAGGTGTACCATCAACGTAAGTCCACGCAGCCTTGACGTAAACGAAATGGGTATGTCCTGCGATTCCTCCTGGAACTGGTATAGTTGGAACTAAAGGAACACTAGTCCAAGGGATTGTGCTCCAGAAAGACGCTGAACCGGGGGATCCTAGATCTGGAGACGCATTAGGAACGTAGTAAGCAGTTACAGTGCTGGAAGCTTGTGCGGCAGAGTTGAGAGCGAAGTCTGCACCGTAAGAAGCTAGAAGTATTGCTATTACAACTAAAGCTCCTAGAGCCAAAAGTTTCGTGTATCCGTTAGCCATTTACGCCACCCCTTTTCCAATTCTTTGTAATTCTACTACTGATATCAAACCACCCACTCCGAAAAGAAGAATAGCTAGTCCTATGAAATTGACAAAATAATTGGGTGTGCTGTTCCCAGTTATTTCTATCATTCCGTTCACATCGAACTGTTCTCTTGGGTAAATATAGGTAGTAGTTCCGAACACTGTTAGGATTATTCCAACCACAACTAGACCTATAGATACGAATTTTAGAAAGTTATTTCCGTTCATCGTTATCACCTCAAATTGTACCGTTAACCACGTGGGGATCCCACTGGCCTGTAGGCATTACCCCTCCTGTTATTTCGCTAGCCAAAGTTGCATTTGAAGTAGCATATATAGTACCGACCATCCAAGAATGCCCTAGACCGACTCCTGCAAGTCCGCAGAACTCAGCACATGCAACATGGTAATAGCCTGGTTTAGGAAATACTAACACAATGTAAGAATAATATCCCGGTACTGCCTCAGCACCGAAGTTGAAGCCTAGGGAGAAATTGCTTGCAGCTGACTGAATGAAGAACTCGTGGAAGACGTCCACACTGTGTATTTCGAACAGCACTGGTTCATCAACTGGAACTACAGTCATATTCGTGTTAGTTCTTTGGTGAGGATTGAAGTCCCAGTGCCACTGTTGAGCCTCTACGTAAATTACCACGTAAGGCCCTTTATAAGAACCCAGTGCGTTGTCGTAAGCAGCGTGGACAACCCCCTCACCTGCATTATTAGTGGGATTGTAACCTATATAATCATACGAGCTATATTGTATTTCTAGAGATAACGCCGCTATTATAACAAGTGCGAAAAATAGAGCTATTACTGTTCCTCTTTTCACCTTTTCACCTTAAGATAAACGTTGGACTTGTTCTTAAAAAGATTTGCGTTTTTTATGAAAACATGTTTACATTGTTTAGTTTAAAAAAATAAAAGAAATTTTCTTTATTTGTTTAGACTGAAGTAAAAGATTTTGCAGGTTCTCACTTTATTTACTTTAACTGGGTTCTGCGGTCTCTTCAAAACTTTACGTAGAACTAGATCCTTCTTAGACTTTAGTCAAAAAAATACTTATAATCATTATTAAGGTAAATTAATAAAGTATCGAAATCTTTTTATACTGTAATCATCAGTAACCGATAGGACCTGTCATGTATAAACAGTATAAATTTTTCATAAATATGGTGATAAAATGGAGAAAGTTGAATATAAATCTTTAAATAGATTAAAAAATCATCAAAGAAAGTTCAATTTTTTCACTGCAATATTCACAATCTTTGCAGGTTTGTTCACTTGGATTTCAACCTTACTGAGCAACGTGTTGATGATCGAGTCAGGCATGTTAGTTTTCACCACTGCACTGACCATACTGGGAGTGAACCTGACTTTGGATTTGACAGTGAAATCGAACAGTAACTCGTGGATATTTGCACCATCGAGGTCAAGAGCTACCTTGAGGAGGGAAACATGCGAACATAAGCCATCCATGTTACAAGGCAAGTTGGGAAAGTTCTTCAAGAAGAAGTGGGCACATTTCTTGATCGTATTTCCGAGCTTCTTGGTGTTCTACGTAGTGATGGTAGTGGGCATTGTCGGATATCAAGGAATTGACCCTGCAGGAATAAGCTTGGTCAACTTCGCCTCCGACATAAGTTGGTTCCTGTGGTTTCCCCTGTTATGGGCATTGACCTGGGTAGCAAACGGGAGGACTTGGTGCCAAACTTGTCCTTTCAGCGGGCAGGCTGAATGGCTTCACAGAGGACATCCATGGAAGATAGGGAGAAAACTAGGACTCAACCTGAGGTGGCCTCTAAAGTATTCTACTATCCTTTACTCAGCGATAGGGTTCTCAATTCTCACGTGGGTGGAGGAGTTCTATAACATCGGCGGTCCGGGTATACCTGAGTTAACTTCAGTAGTCCTGATATACATAGCTGCGTTAGAGCTTTTCATTACTCTCGTCTTTCAGGATAGGACTTTCTGTAGGACTATGTGTCCCCTGAGTGCTCCTCTGGCACTAACTACCATGATTTCTCCGTTGGGTACTTTCAGAGCTAAGGATCCTGAGAAATGCAGGACGTGCACTACAAAGGATTGCATGAAGGGAAACCAGGAGAGCCACGGATGCCCTTGGTTTGCTTCACCAGGAAGTAAGGAAACTGCTCCTATGTGTGGTTTAGCCTCAGACTGTTACAAGGCGTGTCCTCACGATAACATAGATTGGAACGTCAAGAGGTTTCCGTGGTTGAGCGACCTTAACGCCAGTAGAAAGAGATTCGATCTCGGATTATCGGTTCTCATATTGCTTGGAGTTGTCCTATTCCAGTTCGTGAATGCGTTACCTATCTATACGATGATAGATCAATGGCTGAACCATTTCATGGGGTGGGCGTACTTGTCTAAAGCGTTGACCCCAGGGCTATCAAGGTATGGATACTCTAATGACGGTTATCCGAACCCTATAGACTACGCCGTCATAAACGTAATACCTATAGTGGTAGTTTACATGGCCGCGAGGGCTCAAAGGGTTGTTCCTTTCAAGTTAGCTTTCACAAGCTTGTCCTATTCCCTGATACCGATATTTGCCTCGACGATTCTAGCGAGGAACCTGCCCAAACTCATGGGGGGAGCTCTGTTGATAATGAATGAAATCACAGACCCCATGGGAGGAGGACTCACTAGTAAAGGGATCTATTCGACTTTCTGGGGAGGAGTACTTCATTCCCTGGGAAGTAATCCGATTAACGCTACTGCAGAGTGGTGGGTTCTTCCGCTCATGGAGTTCATCATAGTCTTCGGAACCTTTCTTGGCATGAGGGCTTCGAGAAGCTTGAGCGAAGCGGATGGGGTGAGCAAGAAAACTTACTATTCCTTGGTACTCGGTTTCGGAATCGTATTCATGATAATAACATACTGGATGTCTTCTCCAGCGTCTCCTAGTTTGCCTTTCTACAATCCCTTGGTAGGAAACCTCCTCTACAATCCCCTTCAAGCACAACCTCCATTCTAGGTGATGTCCATGGAACCGATTGTATACATAGACGTAGACAGATGCGTAGGGTGTTTCATGTGCGAGAGAGCGTGCGCCCTAGCTAAGGCAATAGAAGTTAACGTTGACTCTAGGTTAGCTGAACTGGTCAGACCGGAAGACTGTACTGGATGTGGAGCTTGTGAAAGGGCTTGCCCTTACTCATGCATCAACGTTATAAATTACGGTGTCAACGTTTCAGAAAGGGCCAGAGTAACACTGTCCAGAGTGAGGAGAAACATGTCAAGGAGATTGATAACGATAAACGACAACTCGACCTTAAGGGAAGCCTCGAAGGTTATGGAGAAGGAAGGAATAGGATCTCTCATGATAAGGAATTACATTGTCACTGAGACTGATATTCTGAACGGCTGGTTCTCAGGTTACACAATGGTTAAAGAAGTTTCAAAGGAGGCAATAACAACACAGGGTAAATCAACCGTAGATGAAGCTCTCTACATAATGAACAGTGTCAATATAGGACATCTCCCTGTAGTCGAAGGGTCTTCCATGGTGGGGATGTTCTCCATTAGGGACGCATTGAGGTCAATGTCTGTGACGTCGTTTAGTGAGGATTTGAAGCTCAGAAGCGTCAAGAAAGAGGATAAAGCTGGATCGCACGCTTTGGAAGTTCCAACTCTTCCTGTAGATTCTACATATGCCCAAGTCTACGACGTCCTCATGAGGAACAGAATTAAGGCTACCATTGTAGGAGACGGTGTAGTATCTATCAGGGACATAACCAAGGGATTCGCGGATGGAAAGTCTCAGGATGATCACGTCAAGCCCAGGAGGCTCAAGCATTTCGAAAGTGACGACCCATTACACGAGGTCATAGGATACATGATACAGAACAATGTGAGACATGTGCCAGTGAGACAAAAGGATAAATTGTTGCTCCTAAGCACAAAGGAAATAACGTCTCGTAATGTATGGGTGCATGTTCCCTAGAAGAGTAAGAGAAAGATATACGAAACTTAAAATGAAGACAGAAAAGTATAAATAATTTTCCATAATCTTAAAATAAGGTTAGAATCAATCAAGTATTTAACACTATTAACGGTAGACACAGTAAAATAGTTAGCTAAATAATCTAGAGCAATTATTGATTAGATCAAAGATTTAGTAAACAATATTATAAAATATTCTTTTAGTTTTAACAGTATATTAGTTAAAAAAGAAAACTTTTTAAAAGCTGGCTTAAGAGTTTTAGTTTATGAACATAAAGATGTGGGGGCCTATCTTGGCTGGAGCAGTAGTTATAGCCATTGGAATACTGTTGTTAGTAGGCTATGGATTCTCGTTCATGAACCATCCCACTGCGTTCGCCTTCAGCTACGCTGGGGCGGATTACCTTGGGATGTCATTAAACGTAGTAGGTCTAGCTCTAGTCATGATAGGTGGGGTATTTAAGAAATGAGCAGAAAGAAAATAGTAATTTTTTTGATTTCATCCATCGCAATAATTGGAATAGTTCTTACAACTTATCCCGTGATTCAGTCCCTGGTGAGTCCACAGCAGGTTCAAGTGGCCAAGTCCAGCTACGGGACTTTCCCGTTATGCGTTTACTCCTCAGACGGAACCAGTGGACACCTAAAGAACGTCACGGGAATAATGTTAACTATAAACAACGAAAACGATAAAGGCTTGAACCTCTCTTGCATAGAGAATTCCACCAACGTGATCCACATCAATTACGTTTATGTGAAACAGCAGGTCATTAACGATCAGGGCGACTTGTCAACGGGTTTCATGAAGGAAGGAGAGGTCTTCATAGGTGAGGAGACTATAGTGATCCCGGTCAAGTTATCCCCTGGAGTTTACACTCTAGTTTTCAGCGATGGAAATTATTTTCAAGTTAATATAAGTTAAATTTTTAAAAGAATGAAAATTACATTTAAAACATGGTATCCCTTGTAACACTTGTTGTAATTGCATCCCTCATGGTATTGGCCATTATAGGAGTGATTTACTTTGTCGAAAGGAAAATGCAAACTTACACTCATGTGTTCATGGCGGAGTTCTTCATGTTAATGATGGCTACCATGTTCGTAGGTGCCATGATTTACCTCTATAATCCCTCCACGTTCTCCTTGGGAATAGGAGTTGGCATAAACATGGTATCTATGATCATTGCGCTGGCAGCGTTCTTCTCTGTAGTGGATAACCTCTCAAGACCTATAAAGGACAAGAGAATCTTTCCTTTAATCTCATTATCGATAGTCATAGACGAGATTCTCATGGGGAGCACCTTTCAACTAGCTGAGAGCGGGAAGTTCGTTTCCCCCATTCAAGGTATCGACTCATCACTGAACAGCGTTTGGTTCTTTTACCCTATGATGACGGAGATGTTGTTCTTGTTTCTAGTCAAGCTGAATGGACTTTCAGGAAACAAGCTTCCCCTTTACCTCCTTCCGGTCATTGTTGTGACGGCTATGCCTCCAACCCTACTTCAAGTTCCCTTATGGAGATATTACTCCATTTTCATTGACATAGCGTTCCTAGGTTATGGAATGATTTCGTCGTCAATACCATCATGGAGAGTACTGTATGCGCTCATAGGGATAGGAATCGTTTCGACCTTTCTAGGAACTGGGATTCCCTTTGGAATTTCTTTGTCAGTTTCTATGATATATTACTATTATTCTATCTTCTCTTCCAGTAAAAAGGAGATTAGCGATAAGATCGTCAAGGAGAGTCGCTAGTCTAACAAAAAGGTCTTTTACATTATTACTAAGTAAAAAATTTTTATTTGATACTTAAGCATTATCTATACGTTCTTCATAAATCCAGGCTTGATAAGGCCACAGAGGAGGAGATAACTCATAAAAATAAAATTATTTAAAATAATGAGAAATCAAGCATAAAAAGTTTTTTAAATAGGTTTTATTAATCTTTAAATTGACCCACAATGGCTGGAATTAGACTTGCAAGACGAGTGATAGGTGCAGTGATAGCGGGTATAGGAGTTAGCATGTGGATAGCGGACATCATGCTGGTCTTCACCTTGCCTTACTCCCTCTACGGAGACGACGCACTGGTCGCTTTAGTTCCCATTTCGGGGGCCGTCCTAGTCGCCGGTGGTCTCCTGGCGGGGTTGTGGAATTGAAAGATAAGAAACCATACCTCTTTATAGGAATTGCAATGATAGTAGCTTCGGTGAACCCAGCTTCACTGATACTAGCATCACAGCTTGAGATAGTGAGGTTCTCGTTTGATATGACCTTAGTGTGGGGTGCCGGTTTAATCGGAATCTGGATAGCTGATTACCTCTTCAGACAAGGGAAAATGAAGAGTCTTTTATCGTTCAATTTCTCCACGAGAGGGCTGGTCTTAGCTTGGGGAATAGCTGGAGTGATAATATCGTACTGGTACTTCCCCGGGCCTTTCGATGCTTCAGTGATCTCAAGCATAATGAGGACAGCACAATTACTTTCCTTCCTGGTGGCAGGAGTAATAGGAGGAGTTGGATGGTACGGAATGACCAATACTTGGAAGAGCATCTCCATGTTCTCGCTATTCAGCATGATGGCTAGCATGGCTGAGATATTTCTAGAACTTGGAGCTTATTACAACACCAATCTTTACAGTTCGTATTCCCTCCAGCAGTTCACGGACACTGCATACTTCCTGTTTGCCATGGCTTTCGCACCTTCAACTTTCTACATGGTGAAGTGGCTAAAAGACCTTGATTTATTTTAAGCTACAATTTTTTTAGGTAAGTTTTTTAAAGGTAATTAATTAAGTTTTAATTGGTGATCAACCACGGCAATATTCGAAAGTGAGGCCGACCTATGGGCAATCGGATTCTTATTGATGGCTGTGATTTACCCTGTAGTGTTCATCTTGCTAATCGTTAAGGCGGACAAGGATCCTCAAGTCGACCCGCTTCAAGTTGCGAAACAAGAGATGGGTGAGTAAATGGAAATTTTTGACGTAATCAAGGCAAAGCCATATCGTTATATTTTTTTCACCATTTTCCTTTCTTATTTCTTTTTCTATCAAATAGCAGATAGACTGCTCATATTCTTCAACTTTGCCTCTCCTCCAGGTTTAGGGCTGATTGTGAGCAACTCTCCCCCCGCTAATCCGTCCCAAATGCCTTTTCCCCTTTGGGGTCCTTTCCTATCATTGAATTCGTCTTCCTTTACGTGGGCTATGACGCCTTTATCCTTGATAATTTCCTTCGTTCTTTCGCTTCTGGTCTCAACTAACGTAGTCTTGTACGTGTTTTATTATTCTATGATTAGGGCCGGAGCGAAAAGAACCATAGCGGGTTCATTAGGTTTGATAGCGACTTCTTTATCTTGCTCGTGTGAACTGTTCACAGCGCTTATAGGGTCTGCAACTTCTTCCCTTCCTTTCCTGTCGTCCATAGCCTTCATGGACACTTTATCGGAGGGTCTGGTAGCTCTAGCGGTGTTCCTCCTGTCGTTGTCCTCATTTGTGCTCTATTCTGAGGTATCCGGAAGGGACATTAAGGTGAACTTCAGCAAGGGGATGAGAATCATTTTAATCTTAGGACTCGCGATATTCTCAGTTTTCCTTCCTACTACAGTTTCCTTCTCCTTGGTGAAAATCATTGCCCTCACGTTCGCAGGCGGAATAGCATCAACACTCTTGAAGTTCAGATCAAAGTATCTCCTTTTACCTTCAGCCTTGCTTGTGTTCCTGTTGATAGCTTTCTATCCTCACTTTTACTCTAGCCTTGATTTGATACCGATCTCGCTCCTATCTGGATTCATGGGGAATTTAGGTTTCCAGGACATGCAGAGATGGGCCAAACTGGGCATAATGCACACCTTAGCCTGGACCATGATAATGCCTGGTCCGATATCCCTGATCATAGGCTATCCGTTACCTTTCTTCAATTTCAGCGCCGGAAATCTTATTCAAATGTGGGTATTCTCTTGGATAGCAGGAACACCGATAGCGTGGTTCGCAGGGATCTATTACCTCAGGTACATTAGGAAGAACATGTCCTCCCTAGTCACGGTGAGGCTCATGAATAAGGGAGAGAGAAAAGGGCTCACGTGGATTTCCTTGGGAGTCATCGCTTTGGTGACTCAAATAGCCTTCTTTACAACTCACGCTGATTATTTCGTAGATTACAACGGGTTCGATTACTTCTTCCTGACTGTTATGACGATTATATCTACATCCATCATGGTCGGGGGATCAATAACCTTTGCGTATGGGGTCTACGAGTTGATAAAGTCTAAGTTTACGCTACCGAAGGTAAAAAGAAGAGATCTAGCGATTTACTCTTTAATTTACGCTGCTTTGGTTAGCATATTAGGAGGTTTGGTACACTTCGGGGTCTCAGGGTTCACCTATCCAACGTTTTACTTCTTCAGCTTCGGGGTTCCGATGCTTGATCCTTCCTTCTTAGTTTACCTTCCTCCATTTGCGGGAATATACGTAAATCCCATCGAGTTACTTCAAGTGATAGGAGTCTCCATAATGGGAGGCTACATGATTTCACTGCTCAAACAGTCAAGAAACAAAGGGAACATCTATACGTTAGGATTAGGCGCTCTGGGAGTTTGTCCTGCATGTTTCCTCTCAACTTACGTGTTCGGCTTTGTCTCACTGTCACTTGGAATATCGGCACTGTTCACACTTTCAGATGAACTCATAGTATCACTGTCCTCTGATGCCCTCCTGCTGTTAGCTCTGATTCTCGCTGTTAGAAACAGGAACTGTAAGCTGGAAACTCCTATCAAGAATAACAATAATAACTTATAACTTATTTAATTTTAACTTATTTTTAATAAATAATTTGATATAAAACTTTAAATATTTTGCTCAAGATAATTTACTTAGCCATGACTGCTAGGGAACTGAATAGAAGGGATTACGAAAAGCTCTCAAAATGGGCTTCTGAGTACGATCAAGTAAAGGAGAGAGAAGCTAAGAGGTCTGCAATCCTGAAAGTGTTCTATACTGAGGACTATAGGATGCTGGCCATCAAGAACGTACTTTTTGCGGTAATGTGGCTCTTCATAGGAGGTGCGTTCGCTCTCTTCCTGAGGAGTCAAGCTGGGTTAACCTCAACCGGCGTTCCTGTGGTAATCGCTCCATACTATTATTTCCAGTCTATGACGAACCACGTTATGGACATGATATTCGGCTCGGTTTTCTCCACTGTGTTTGCAGTATCCTTCTACATGATACCTGCGCTGAACGGTTCTAGACTTGTGAAGTGGCCTAAAATAGCTAACGCTGGACTGTGGATAGCTACCATAGGACTCTTCATGATGAACTTGGGAGGAGTAGAGAATCAGTATTTGTTTACCTTCCTGAATCCCTTGAAGGCATCGCCCACTTGGTACATAGGATACATCGTTATGGTCATAGGAGAATGGATGGAGATGGTATCCGTACTGGGTACATCTTTCCTTGGAAGAATTCCTGGAAGGCTAATACCAACTTCTGTGGGATTCATAGTAATGGACATGATCATGATGGCTCTAGCAAACATATCGGTTTTCCTTGACACTCTCTGGAGTCTCATGTCACCGATAGGAGGGCTTGGAATCAACATCTTCGGAGTACCCAATGCAGAGATATGGAAGGGACTGTTCTGGTTTGCGGATCATCCGCTAGTTTATTTCGCACCTTATACCTTGACTGGAGCTATAATAGCAATTATACCTCTGTACGCTAAGAGACCCGTATACAGCGTGAGGTTCACAAGGTGGTTAATACCAGTGCTCTTCGTACTAGGAGCCAGTGTTTACGTCCACCATTTGGTCGATGATCCCTGGCCTCTGATCCTTAGGGACATATTCGCTCAGACTTCCACTGCCCTCATTGCGATACCGTTCGCAGCACTCTGGTTGCTGTTCTTCATAACCTTGGGAGACCCAAGAAAGTTGAAGTGGGATGTTGGACTTGCCTTCATATATGCAGCTGCAATATGGAACATCATAGGAGGTATACAAGCGGAGCCCACACAGCCTACTCCGAGCGTAGATCCGACGGTTCACAACACACTGTGGCTTCCAAGCCACTTCCACATAATGCTAGCACTTTACTCGGTCGGAGGTCTGTTGGGAGTACTCTACGTTGTAGGACCTGAACTCTGGGGAAGGAAATGGTATAGTCAAAAGCTAGGATGGTTACACTTCTGGGGATGGCAGGGCGGAATGGGGCTTCTCGTTACAGCTTTCGCCATAGCCGGATTTTACGGTGCGATCAGAAGGGAAGTAGCTTGGCCTGCGTTCTATGAAGTATACTATCAAATGGCAATGATAGGGGGATGGCTTGCGGGATTCGCTACAATACTGTTCGCATACAACTTGATCCTGACTCTACTTTACGGCGAGAAAGTAAAGGAGACTGATATCCCGATGTGGGCTGTTCAGGTCATAGCGTTAGAGAGACTCGGAATGAGGAGGGAAGGGTACAAGGAAGAAGACATGCCTCTTGCTCTTCCAGCCGACGGAATGATAAGGGAAATATCCACGGAGACGGAGAGGGAAATCACACGGTCCGGTTCAGGAGTAGTTCAGGGAGGGTCTGTGAACATGAAAGAGGCAAAGATAGCAGAGGCAGACGGAAGAGAGATAGCCCTTGGTAGAGGAGAGACAACCCATGAGGACGGGACTTCAAGGTTAAAGCCAGATGTTTAGGGAAAAGGTAACTTATAAACAGTCTCATTTCGAAATAAGTTCAAATAATATATAATCTTTTTTACTTATTTTCCTTTTCAAAAAATAAAAAATAAAGAGTTAAACCTAATAAACATGAGAATGGAAATTTAATTATGGGAACAGAGCCTCACGTGATAACTATCTTCTCGACAAGGAGAAAAGGGAGAGGGATAGCGTGGATGCAGAAAGAAGAAATGTCAAGACTCTCACTTCTCCCAGGCGACGTGATAGTGGTATATGGTGAGAGAATAATTCCTCTCACCGTAATGGAAGGTAACTCAAGGGATATGGAGGTAAACGAAGAAGACTTGAAAGCGCTTGCGGTTAACAGCGGCGAGAAAGTGTTGATAAAGAAATCCGCTCCTGTTGACTTGGACTACGTCTCAATCTCACCTACTGTCCAAAAACAGTTCGACGAAAGGAAAATTAGCTTAGAGCTCAGAGGCAGGCCGATAATGTTGAGGAACATGATCAACACTAAGGAAGGAGAGTTCGTGGTAGTATCTATGTCACCTAGAGGGGAAGTCGGAATGATTACGGGAGATACCAAGATCAACGTAGCCAGCTCTAGTCTCAGACTGACACAGAAGGACATCTCCTTCGTTACCTTAGATGAAGTTGGAGGGCTTTCAGACCAAGTGTCAACCCTCATGGAAATAGCTGAGATAGCACTATTGAAACCTGAGATACCTAGACTCTTTGGTTTGAGGGCACCGAAGGGGGTTCTCCTTTACGGCCCTCCTGGGACAGGGAAGACCCTCATAGCCAAAGCGTTGGCAAACTCGATGATGTCTAGCTTCTTTTACATTAGTGGACCGGAAGTAGCGTCAAAATACTACGGTGAGAGCGAGAAAAGACTCAGGGAAATATTCGAACAAGCTTTCCATGACTCGCCCTCCATAGTTTTCATAGACGAAATAGACGCAATGGCTCCCAGCAGAGATGTAGCCTCCTCTGAGGCAGACAGGAGAATCGTTGCCCAACTCCTAACATTAATGGATGGAGTAAGCTCCAGGTCAGGAGTGCTTGTGATAGGAGCCACGAACAGACCTAACGCTATAGATCCTGCCTTGAGAAGGCCAGGTAGGTTCGATAGAGAAATTGAGATTCCTGTCCCAGGGGCTAAAGAAAGGCTTGACATATTGAAGATACATACCAGGAGGCTCAAGCTCGGAAGCGATGTTAACCTGGAGAAAATAGCCGAGATAACCCACGGTTACGTCGGGGCGGATCTAGAGGCCGTAGTTAGAGAAGCTATGATGATCGCGTTAAAGAGGGAGTCTAACTACGAGAATTTAGTGTTAAACGAATCCGATTTCATGAATGCACTTAAAACCGTTCAACCGTCAGCCTTGAGGGAGTTCAGGTTGGAGATACCCAACACCTCCTGGGAGGACGTTGTGGGACTGGAAGATGTTAAGCTGGAGTTGAAAGAAGTCGTTGAATGGCCTCTAAAGAACAGGGAAATTTACGACTACATCAATGCTGAACTGCCAAGTGGGGTTCTCCTTTACGGCCCTCCTGGGACAGGGAAGACCATGTTAGCAAGGGCAGTATCACACGAAAGTGGAGCCAACTTCATCGCGGTAAACGGGCCAGAACTTCTTAACATGTGGGTGGGAGAGAGTGAAAGGGCAATCAGGGAGGTTTTCAAGAAGGCCAGACAATACTCCCCTACGGTAGTGTTCTTCGACGAGATAGACTCATTAGCCTCAGCTAGAGGAAGCGACCCTAATAGGGTAACCGAGAGAGTGGTGAGTCAGCTCCTTACTGAAATGGACGGGTTGAGCAAGAGAGACGAACAAGTCGTTGTGATCGCAGCCACAAATAGACCTGACATGCTTGATCTAGCTCTGTTGAGACCCGGGAGATTGGAGAAACTAATTTACATACCCCCTCCGGATGAAGACGGTAGGAAGAAGCTCTTTGCCTTTATGATATCGAAACACTCGCATGGAGATATAGATTACGAGAGGTTAGCTAGACTAACGCAGATGTACACCCCGGCTGACATAAGGGGAGCAGTGAATAGAGCAGTGCTATTGGCGATCAGGCGAAGCATAATTGAGGGGGACAGACCTGTACTTAAACAGGAAGATCTAGAACAGTCAATATCAATGATAAAACCTACAGTGAACCCTCAACTGCTCTCTTACTATTCTTCTTTTAGAGAGAGGACGAGGCAGACCGCATATGCTTGAAATTTACGCTATTTTCACCTTGATGGTGTTCTCTTTCGTTTTGGCTGGGATTATGACTTTGGTAGTCTTGGGTGTAGCTGAGAACGAAGTCGTGGATTCAACCAAACTCTTCAAGTTACCTAGGCTTGAGCTGAGGTTACTTTTCATTGTGACATTTTACGTCATTTTCCTAGGAGTGCTAGAAGGGTTCACTTTGTACACAAACGGAATTCTGGTCTCACTTGACTCCGTGCCCTACCTTCTACTTATGTTGTTACCTAAGGGTGATGGAAATGACCACTGAAGGGTTCAGAAGTTTAGTTTATGCTGTAGAGATAGTCTTCGTCTTCGTGTTTCTATACCTCTTTGATATTCTGTACATAAAGAATGGACCCGCCTTCTATGCAGTTTTAGGAATAGCTTTGTTCATTTCACTATATCTAGGCTACCTCCTGATGAAAAACGTACAAAAATACTTCAACTACTAGTAAAAAAGAGACTCATGTGCTGTTCACATGAGGAAAAAGATTGCATGAGATCCTTGTTTTTGTACGGATTAAGAATTTGGCAATCTCCAGTCTTTAACAGCCTTACATCACCGAAGGGGCGATTTAGGTTACTATTAAGAATTGTAATTATGACAAAAATAGACTAAATAAAGGAAATCGTTAAGTGTGAATTCTTACCCAGCCCATATAAGAGCGTTCAATTAAATTCATCTTATTTCGATAAATAAACTGAATTCACAATAGATCCCTGAATGACCCCACCGAAGTCATCTGACAGTTTCAACTTACTATTGTGAAGTAATTTTTCGTTGATTTGTAAGGTTGCTTTGAAGGGTTGAAAATACACGAAAATCGAGAGGTGTCTCCTCTTAAGACAAACAGATGATTTAGTCGTCATTTATCTCGTGAAGCACTCTATGGAAAGGTCTTCCCTCTAAGATTGTTTTACCGTAGGTTGTAGTGTCTTGATATTCCCTCGACGTAGTGAATCTTCTGAATGAATCTAGATCTTCCCATTCAGTGTAAATCATGTATTCATTCGATAGGTCGACTCTTCTGTAAAGTACTGCTTTCTTGAATCCTTTAAAGGATTTAAGAAAAGAATCAACCTTGTAGAATGTTTCCTCGAATTCCTTTTCATGACCGGGTCTTACCTTGTAATAGAAACCCACGTTAATCATGTTATTTTAATAAGATTTATACTTTAAAAGTTTAATCTCAGAAACTTTCTTTTTTAACTTAATTTAAAGGAAAATTAATATCTTTTTTACACCTTTAATTGTTAAGGAGAGTGTCTCATGTTCGTCTTTCATAGTTTAAAACCTTATCTTTTCTAAATAGATACTTCCAAATAGAAACTAGTTCATGTGCTCACCGAGAATAAAAGAGAATTCAGTTACATTTTTCGTAATATCTTCTGAGACTTTAGGCGAAGTCGCTCCTAACCTGAACCTTCATTCCCTTCAAGTCCACATTGATTCCCTTGTATTTCAGGAAGTCCACCAGTGAACCTACCTCGCTCGCGTAGATAGACATCTCAACACTGTGGAGAGATGTCAGAGTCTTCACGTCAAACACACCCTTTAACGTGTCTGATAGAAGGTCTTCCCCGTAACCTGCTACAATGATAGAATCGTCGTCAATATTATCTAAAGTCGAATTATCAACTACGTATTCTAGAATACGATTTTGGATCTCTTTCATGAACTTCCTGAAGATCACCCTCAGGGTGGGCTTGTTTACCATCGAGGAGTCGGCGTAAGTGTCTCCGTAAATCTCCGTCATCATTCTCTCCTCTATGTCTTCCCTGGGCTTTACATACCTCAGTGAGGGAATCCCCTTAGTGAGCTTTTCCCATGTAGACTCGTAGATCCCCCTGTACTCCTTACTCGAAACTGACAATGTCTGCATCAGGTCTATGAGGAGGGAATTGGTCTCCTTGTAAAGGTGGAGGTGCCCCCACAGTCTGAAGGACAAGTCCATTCCGAAAAGTGAGCTGAACAGACCTAGCTTTAATATCTCCTGTTTTCCCTTGGAGGAAAACACAGCCAGAGACGAAGTTCCCATTTCGCTCACAGGAGAAGAAGAGAAGTGCTCCGCTATTGCTTTAACACCTCCCTTATGCGAGACTAATGCCTCCCTAGTAGGTTCCGGTCCCGTGAACCTTCTATCTGAGGTGTAAATCACCACTTGAGCTTTCGTTAAGTGACGTGTGATCAGCAACCTGTTCTCCAAGGTTAGCTTCATGTCTTTGCCAAGAGAACTCCCGCTCAGGATCACGTATTCCGAGTCTAGGAAAGGAGATACAACTTTGCTCATGAGCTCCAGGACTTCCTTGGTTTTACCTTTGATCTCTGATTCGTCGTAGACCTTGAATAGCCTCTGAACGTCCTCCATATCCACGTCCATCATTTCCATTAAGGTGAGCACTGGTAACGTGTAAACTTCGCACTTGTTTTCCTCCACATCTAACTTACCCGCCTTTATGTTCAGGGCCCCTAGGTCGAGAAAGCTGACCTTCATAATCACTCACTTGCAGGACAGGAGAGCTCCTCCTTTCTTCCGGACAGATGACCTCTAGTCCAGAACATCATCTTCTTCATGTCTATCACGGGTAACCCGTCCTCGCCTAGGTAACCTATCTTGTTGACCTCAGAGTCCAGCTTCACAGTACACTTAGCTAGAGTCCCGTCAGACCTGATCACGATAGACCTAGGAGACGACGCATAGCACATGGGAATGTCTTCGTCCTTCAATGTGAAGAAGGAGTCCAGTCTCTTCAGCTTCCTGGCGTATTGTGAAGCCTCCTCGAACTCCTCCTTGGTAGGCAACTTGATCATGCGGTCTAAAGGTCCGCCCAAGTGCGCTATAGGTCTCAACATGAACTTGAACCTCGGGTCGTCGTTGAATTCCTCCATCACGTCTATCAAAGACTTGATGGAGTTAACCTGTCCTCCGTGAAGGTGCATTCTAACCAGGATTTCGAAGTCCAGGTCAGTTTGCATCGCCGACCTCAGGTTAGAGAGTATAGTATTGAAGGTGCCCTTTCCACCCACAGTTGGTCTCACCTTATCGTGAAACTCTCGCTCTCCGTCAAACGTGATCTCATACTGTTTCACTCTCATCTCCACTAACCTGACGAATTTCTCCTTTGACAACAAGTACCCGTTAGTAGTCATCATCCCTTCATATTCATTTCCCCTCACGTGATCTAACACTTCCGTGATCACGTCATACGCTACCATCGGTTCCCCGCCGAAGAACTCTATCAAAAGTTCGTATCCCTCCTTGAAAAGGAAGTCCGTGTATCTCTTTACTCTGTCCACGACCAATGGGGACATCTTGGGTATCGTGAAGGACTCGTAACAGTAAACACACCTGAAGTTGCACTTCTCTGTAGGCATCAGGATCAAGTGGAATTGCTTTCTCCTCATTTGTGTAACAATCGATTTTGAAATTAAAAAGGTTCGTAATTTAACCTAGAATCTTATACATGTTTTTAATAATTTTAGTTTTATTTAACTATTTATATTAGTCTTAATAATAATCAAGAAATTCTCAGAAGAAAGACTTAATAATTTACCCAAATAAGTATAATGTAGGGAAAAACAAATGGCAAAAGTCGATTTAAATGGAGATGGCAAGAGGTCATCGAGTCAACTCGACTTATTGAGGTCTTACGTTAAGAAAGTCGAGTGGTATAACGCTATAGCTAACTATCAGTTATACGGAAACTCACTTTGTGTTATATGCTAAAATTATTTTTTATCTTTATAACTCTTTCTTTTTATTTTAACTAGAATGAAAAATTTAATTGGTTTTATGAACCGAACTAAGATTACCTCTTTTATAGGAGATCGATAAATACTGTTATAATGATAAATCTTAATGAAGTAACGAAAATTTTCAAGAATAAGAAATTGCTAGATAACGTTTCCTTGACGGTCAATGACGGTGAAGTGGTGGGGGTAGTAGGGAGAGGTTTTGAGGTAGATACTCTAGGGAGGATAATTGCCGGAATAACTGGTTATGACAAAGGGACAGTGAAAGTGGATGACATTGAAGTGAAGGGAGGCAAAAGGGAAGTGATATCTAGGGTATGCCTCATACCTAGAGAGTTCAGGGCGAAAGGTCTAACTTTGCATCAAATATTTGAGAAAATAGGGAGAAAGAACTCTGTCCCAAAGAGGGAGATAAAGGCAAGGGAAAGGGACTCCTTTGAGCTCCTGGAGCTCAGAGGACTTGAGGACATGAAATATGAAGAGGTAGATGAGGAGATACGCACTAGATTCATGATCTCCCTCATAATGCTGAAGGAACCAAATAACATTGTTTTTGACAGGATAGAGTCTAAGTTAAACGAGGAAAACGTGGCATTATTGAGAGAACTTGTCAAGGATTGGTCATTTGACGGTAGATCGATCCTGCTGCTATGCAACGACATTAAATGGCTGAAAGGAATCGCGGACAGAATAGTCTTCATGGAGAAAGGGAGAATACTCGAAAACTTCGAAGTCCTAGCTTGAGTGTTTTTATTTTATCTGTATATAATTTTGTAGAGTTAATAGACGAGCTCTATCCCTAAACTTACCCTAACAAGTTGATGTTTAGATTTACTATACATGAATGTAATATATTTAGTAGATTTTGAAGTTCAAATATACTTTATACTATAACTTTTGCTATAATTATTATATCTTAAAGTCTATATTAACTTTGTCCTATCCTTAAGGTTCGAGAGAGAGCCTTAATATGGCATGGTTTCTCGTTTACCCTCTTCATTTCTCCATTGCCATTGCTGTCCTTTGTACGACTTTGACTCTGAAATGGTCACTCCTACTTTTAGAAAAGTATATATTCTATTTTAGTAAATTAACATGAAAATGACATGATCGAGGACCTAATGCGGTTCGCTGAGAGCAAAGAGATAGCAAGGAAACTACTGATAAAGAAGATAAAACTATCAATAGGTCTGGTATACCTTTTAACCTCGTTCTACAGCTCGCTCTACTTTGGGATGTCATTTGAGTCTGAAGCCTTCTCTGTAACAATGTCTTTAATTTTTATATCACTCATTATAACAACAGCATATTCGTTCTTTAAAATAAGAGATTCGTATAAATTAATTCTAAAAATGGAAAAAATTGATGGAAACGATATGGAAGAAGGGCTCAGAAACTCGTTATATTTCTTGATAGCTGTGAACGTAGTTTCAGTCTTCACCATAATAAATCCAATAGAGAGGTCATTTCTGATAATGTCCTTAGCTGAGACTTGGGCTTTATATACGATAGTAGGACTAAAGATTAGAGCGCGTCTAGTTGACTATGTATTACTGATATCTCCTTTATTCATATCATTCTCATTGATATGTGCATACTCCCTGATCGGGTTTTCACTCGTATGGGCTTCAATAGGGATTAAGATGGTGATACACTCGTGGAAAAAGGTGGAATAAGGGAGATAATTGACTTCCTTTCTAGACCGATCTTTGCGTCTACAACTAAGGTAGGAATACTCTTAGCTTTAGTTGGAGCGAAAGAAGCGTCATTCTCGGAGCTTCAGGACGTCTTAGGAGTGAGTAAATCTACCTTGTCTCTCACTTTAGATAGCCTAGAGGAGGAGGGGTTAATCAAGAGCTTTACAATATTCGAAGGACGTCCAAAGAAGCGCATAAGGATAACAGAGGAAGGAGCCAACTTGATAATGACTTACCTCGAGTATTTGGAGAGATATAGAGAGTTCTTAAAGGAGAAGAGTTGACGTAATTCACGAAAGGTTATCTGTCCGGATACATGTAAGGGGGAAGTCCTTCTGGAAATCAGTAAAAACACGTTTTTTCACTTTTCCCATAAATAAAGGAACTACGCCCTCTTTCTCGTCCCTTTAAACATTTCTAGAGAGAAATATATCAAAATCCAAGGGATAACTGACAGGACAGCTAACTCCAGATTTACAGCGTTTACGGGGAAGAAGTATATCATTCCCGGTATAAGGAGATATGCTTGATTCATATTGAAGATAGCGAAACTAGGGACTAAGGCAAAAAGGGATATAAGAGCAGTAGCTAATATGGTGGACATAAATTTCAATTTTGACGGCAATAAAGACATGACGGAGGATAGCTGCGTTTCCAGTACCAAGACCTCTATAGTGAAAACTTTAGCGTATCCGATATTGAAAAGGATAAGGGGAAACAACGCTGATAAGGTCGGTGTGATAGACCCTATGATCGTAGGAACTATCTTGACCTTAGAGTCCGTAGCATAAGAAGTCAAGAAAACCAGGAGCGGAACTAAAAGAGGGAAAGGGCCTAGAAGTCTTACACTTTGATACAGGACTAGATCGAAATAACCGACGTTAATGGTTAAGTTATCTACTTTCACTTCTCTCACGTCGTTACAAAGACTAACCGAAAAAGTACTTGATGAGTGCTCTACGAATCCGGAATCACACTCGTCTACCACGGCCTTACTCTCATTCGTTACCACGAACAAAGTAAGTGGGTCTCCCTTAGTAACAACAGCTACAGTTCCTTTAGAATCGTTAAATGCAGCATATACCTTGATGACGTATAGAGAGTTCCCGTTAGAAAGCGAGAAGGTCTTGGACAGAAAAGGGCTCTTCACTGTGAAGTTTCTATGGTAAGGGAGGTAAAAGAACCCATCATGAGTCACATTAGTGGTGTTACCAGCTATGACAGAAACCCCGTCTGCTGGTTCATCTCCGTCTAACACTAATCCTACAATATGATCATTGTCTTTTATTGCAACTACGGAATACTTGTTTGTATGAGCCAAGCTAAAGAACGACATCGCAATCAGGACTAAGGAGGTTATTAATACGAAGTAAATTATAGAAAGTCTCACAGGATTAATATTAAGGAGAAAATTAAAAACCCTTCAACTGTATTCAGTTCTTCTATATTTTCTGCAAAATTTTCTGAACTATCTTCGTGTATGCTTCTCGTCTCATTTCTTGCCATTTCGTCCTAAACAACTAATCTTGCAATTATACTTCGTCAGACCTTAAAAGACAAGATTTGTATCTCAGGTCTACACAGATCTTGAGACATTAACGTGAGACACAAAGAGGTCCCTACGTCCCATGTCTAGGAGAGCTAACGATCTAACAATGTGGGAGGTATGATAAGCCTTAGACGCCAATACTAAATGAAGCTGCTTTACTATTTAAAGTCCGATGAAGTATATTTACAGGAGGTGCTTCCTATTAAACGAAGGTGTAAAATCTTCGGTTCTCTTGCTAACTGTCCTCGAGAAAGTAAGTGATAAAGGTAAAACCGTTCTCTATAGTTACAAAAACTTTTTTGTTTCATTTTCCCTTTACTCTCTGTGGTTACTCTAGAAGAGGCTAAAAACGCCTTCAAGCCAAAGCTAAAACCAATAGAATGGAAAAAGGACTCTCTTCTGCTCTTGGACCAGTCCCTCTTACCCTTTCAGACCGTGTGGGTGAAACTGACAGACCCGGAGGGAGTGGCTTCGAGTATAAAGAACATGCAAGTTAGGGGCGCACCGGCTATAGGAATTACGGCTTCCTACGGAATGGTCCTCTCAGTGAGGGGGGACAACTTAGATGAGGCAATTTCCTCCATGAGGAAAGCTAAGGCCGTTCTAGATTCTGCCAGACCTACTGCAGTTAACTTGTCCTGGGCCACATCTAGGATGCTCGAGAAGGCGAACTTGGCTGTTGAGCAGGGAGAGGTGAAGGACGTCAACGAGCTCAGGGAGCTCATGGAGAGAGAGGCCAACTCCGTGTTCGAGGAGGAACTAGAAGCTGAACTCAAGATGGGAATTTACGGCCTCGAGAAAATAAATAGCGGGGACGCTGTCCTAACCCAGTGCAACGCTGGAGGGCTCGCTACCGGTACTGGTCTCGGTACTGCGCTCGCGCCAGTGAAGTTGGCCCACGCCTTGGGTATGGACGTATCCGTCTTCGCCCCAGAGACAAGACCTTGGCTGCAGGGAAGCAGACTCACGGTGTACGAGCTGATGACAGACGGTGTGAAGACGACCCTCATCACTGACACAGCTGTAGGTCTGGTCATGTACAAGGGAATGGTGCAATCTGTCATGGTGGGAGCAGACAGGATACTGAGCGACGGCCACGTTTACAACAAGATAGGCACTTTCAAGGAAGCAGTGATAGCGCATGAGATGGGGATTCCTTTCTTTGCTTTAGCTCCAACGTCTACGTTCGACATGAAGAACAGGGTTGAAGATGTCAAAATAGAGGAGAGGGATCCAAACGAGGTAAGGTACATAAGGGGCGTCCCTGTGGCCCCAGCCGAGGTAGAGGTCTATAACCCCGTCTTTGACGTCACCCCTCCTAAATATGTTACTGGAATAATAACGGAAAACGGAATAATTTACCCGCCTTTCGAGAAGAACGTGAGGAAGATAGTTGAGAGATAAGAAGACGCTACCGTATACTTTCACTTAATAGAGAATTGAGACATACACTCGATAATGTGAGTTTCCATGGCCTAACTAAAAACGCAGTTTTCCTATTCATTACTATATATATGTATGTCTTTCACCTCATTATACTTAATTGGAAATTTAAGGATTTAAATGACCTGAGTTTTAACTAGAGTCGTAACCCTGAGTTTTCCTTTTTAAACCGCTAAAGAAGTGAAAGAGAGAGGTAGAGGACATCCACGGAAGGTCGTCTTATTCCTATCAAGAGACTCGAGGCTCGATTTTTAAAAGTTGTAACTAAAATCGATTTATGGACACTAAACTGATGAAGAAATATTTTATTGTTCTAATAATATTAATAATTGCACTAATTGCCATCGCCTCTGTTCCTAAGAACAGTATAAATGGAAACACTGATACAGTCACCAATACAAACACCAACATGAAACAAACTCCGAAGACAATTAACTCCTCTGAGATTAGCGATGTCTCTAAGATAGACTCGCTCATGAAGTTAACTTTGACCTACTATTCGACAGTTTACAATAAAACGCTTCACATTTACGCTGAATGTCCGTATTCATCAACTTATTATCTAGAAAGTGACAACTTCTTGGCTGACATTGCCTTGAGATATCTTAACCAGTCACCTCAAATTAACTTTTACGGAAAAGTGAGTTTATCTCCTTATCTTCCTTTAGACGGGATCCACAACTTCACCTGGAAATTCCATGACCCTTCTCTAGAGATACTTAACGGAAACGTGGTTACATGCTCTTTCTCGAACTCGTCCATGCCTTATCTTTCCTGGTACGAGTACGCTGACACTAGCTTCCTTTACTCGATCTACGAGGTAGAGAACGGAAACCTGACCTTAGCAGAACAAGCCTTCTCAGACGGAATGAACTTCTGGAACGGTTACGGATTCATGGACGATAGTTATAACGGTAAGTATTCCTCCTATAAGCTAGCTCTGGCTATCATAGCGTGGAAATACATCAACTCAACGAATTCCTCTTTTGCGTCATCCTTTGAACCAGAAATGAGCGAAATATATAACATATCGTACCATCTTCAGTCCTCCATAGGGGGATTCTTCACTTGTTACGAGGTCTTTAACGGTCACGTTATACCTGAAGGGAACGTGAACACTGAGACAACTTCGCTTTTCGTTATAGCATTCCTTATGAAAAGTGGAGATCCAATCTATGTAAAAATGTAAACAAAAAAGGAGTTTCGGAAAATACGTCCTATATACACGATTATCCATCTTTCTTTTTCTTTCTCTCTCCTCTCTTTTTCTCCTTCAAGCCCTAGTACTAGCTTTTACCTCTTTTTTCACAATTTCGTCAACTGGTTTGGCGTATTTATTTAACAGGATTAGGAGGAACAATAAAACTGGAACTAAAACTCCGAAGAGGTCCTTTAACCCTATGATCTGAGCCAGAGCTCCAGCTGCTGAGGGCGTCACAACTCCCACTAACATCATGGTAGCAAAGAAGACGCTATTTGCAGCGTTCCTCTCTGAAGGTGAAAATGTCCTGCTTATTGATATTACCGACAGGGGGTAGGTGAGCCCGTGAGGTATTCCGAGTACGAGCAGTGCCAAGGCGAAGGAGTAAACGTTTCCTCCAAACAGTATTAGGCTTAATCCGACTGCTGTCATAGAAACAGCAGCAGTAGCGTGTAGCCTAACGCTATCTGGGGGTCTTATTGAAAGGTAGATCCTTGACGCAAGTGAAGTTGCAAAGAAGAGAGTGAAGAGTCCAGTTACCTCAGCGAAGGAAACATGGAACTCGCTGACGGCGTAAATTCCTCCGAAAGCTAGTATCACGGCGAAAGGTATGTTGTAAGCTAGGATGTTCAACACTGCAGTCTTGAAGCCTACGTTACCCAGAACGTGCACCTTTCCCTGTTCTACTCTGCTCTCTGGCGGGAACTTTATAAAGAAGGACAGTAAAGCCGCTAGAACACCGAGAGGAGTGAAAAACAGAAAGACATCAGCTAAACTGAAGGAAGAAAGTATAGCAGTCTCTATTGCCGGACCTGCTACTAGACTTGCGCTTAACGCCAACGTATAAATTGAGAGCAACCTTTCCCTAGCTCTTCTGTCCTCAAGTAGACCAGCGGAAGTTATGATGTTAGGCATCACGGAACCTAACGTAAGTCCTGCGACCCCCGTCAATAGCCACAAAGTGAGGGGACCCACTAAGTAGTAAAGGGGTAATACCACAGCGTAAGCTATTGAAGACGCTATGAATACCTTTCTCCTGGTGGAGGAAGGCAATCTGGAGTTCAGGAGACCGCTGGTCACGAAAGTTCCGAGTGAAAATACTGCAGAGATTAAACCTACCTCAGTTTGCGTGAAGTGGAAATAATAACGTGAAAGCAAAGGTACAGTAGTAGATATCATGTTGTTGGATGCTCTCACAGCGAAGGTCATGGTAACTATAACTAAAAGTACTTGCAGGAATTGAGCTTTCGAGTTCATAGATATAGGTATAGAAATGACCTATTTAAGTTTGAATTTAAAAGACATGGAAAATAGTTCTTCCTATTTTACCTACACGCTATATCTAATTTACTTAAGTAAGAGTGTTACAAGAAAATGGGGATTAATTGAATTCGATTTCCACCAGCATGTAGTTGTTAGTTACTATCTTTCCATTATTTTTGCCTTGAAGAATCACTAATTAATTTAAATTCTATTGTGGTGAATTAACTCATGGCATTTCTCAGATGTTACATGTGCAAGAACATGTGTGGGGTAATAGGAACTACAGATGGAAAAACAGTCAGGGTGTCGGCGAACAGAGAACACCCTCAACCGGGGATATGCGATAGGGGTGCAGCAGGACCTTACTTGGTGAATCCTCTGTCATACGCTTCCTTTCAGGAAGTATATAGAAGCATACTCACAGGTCGCCTTATCCAATCAACGTCCTCATGGTAGTTGCTACTAACTTAGATGGAAGAGACCCCAACTCTGAGATGGTGAGGAGAGCGTTATCCAAGGTTGATTTCATGGTAGTTGTGGGCGTGATGCCGTCAGACGTGACGGAGTACGCTGATTTGGTGTTAGCGAAATCCACATACCTAGAGAGGGACGAGCTCCCGTTACTTGTGGGCTTGTCGCTGGAGTCTTGGGTAGATATACATCAAAAGGTGATAGACCCAATTTATGACACCAAGCCTCTATGGTGGATCGTCCTTGAGCTTGAACACAGGCTGGGGTTGTCAAACGACACTTTCGAAACTTTAGAGAAACAAGTGTTAGATCAACTCCACGTGAATAGAGAAGAACTTTACTCTAAGGGTTGTATGAAACTTGCAGATAATGTATACTAGGTCTATCCTTATCGTAAACCCCTGAATACCCCATCAGGAAAGATAGAGATTTACTCCGAGACCCTCAAGATTCACGGCTATTACCCGATTCCCACTTACGTGGAGAAGAACGTAGCCCCTAGAGACCAAGATGAGTTCTTCCTCACTACTGGACACACGCTTTATCACACTCAGGACAGCATAACCTTCGACATACCTACCTTAGTGAGGATAGCGCCTGACAACCCATTGATTATAAACGCTGAAGTTGCCAAGAAATTGAGCATAAACGACAACGACGAAGTTGAGGTAGTCTCACTCACTACAAGTCAGAAGGTTAAGAGCAGGGTAAAAGTGACAGACGGGATCAGGAAAGACACTGCGTTTGCATACTTCGGTTTCGGGAGGCACTCTAAAGAAGAAAAGGTAGCGTACGGTCACACGGATTCGACGTAAACAAACTGATCAGCGATCAAATAACCGACCCAATATCTGGTAGTATAGCACAGTCCCTAAATGTGGTAAAGATCAGGAAAATCTAGCAGATTGGCTTGATTTCTCACGTTCCTGCTATACACGTTTTACCTTTCATGTATATACTGCCAAAAAACCGAGACTCCATGTACTTACAGTAGTATTGAAATTTATTTATATCATTTTATTATATTGTTAAAAACTGGACATGTGGAGAAAATTTAAATTTAGATAAGTTCTCTACAGCTTCAACACTGAAAGTGTTTTTAAAGGATATACAGAAGAGTTAGGCTTTCTTAATTACGATGATTCAGGTTTTCGTTGTGAATTGTAATTATGGCGAAAATAGATCAAATAGAGGAAATTGTCAAGCATGAATCCTTACCTAGTCCATAAAAGAGCCCTCAATTAAATTCATTTTATTCCAATAAATAAACTGAATTCACAAAGGAGACGTGAGTGTCCCCTTAATTACCGAAAGGATCGGATTAGTTGAGTTCTCTTTAGTTTCTGTAAAGGCTCCGTTTATAAAAATCATCTTAAAAAGAAAGATAACGATGTGTTACATGGTTGAAGACGTTACACTAGATAATAGGGAAGAAGAAGGAAAAAGTCTATTTTCTAGAAAAGAGAGTGATAATAGATGGAGAGCCTGAAGAAGGACTTCCTGGAACTTCTAGAGAAGGACAACGAATTCAGACTGACCGTGATGGGGTATCTAGGATTTAAGGAGATAATAGACAGACTGAACAAATTAGACGAGAAGTTCGATAGACAGCACGAGGAGATAGTGAAACTGAACGAGAAGTTCGATAGACAGCACGAGGAGATAGTGAAACTGAACGAGAAGTTCGATAGACATGAGGAGGAAATAAAGAAGATATGGGAGGAGCTGAAGAAGTTGAACGAGAAGTTCGATAGACAGCACGAGGAGATAGTGAAACTGAACGAGAAGTTCGATAGACATGAGGAGGAAATAAAGAAGATATGGGAGGAGCTGAAGAAGTTGAACGAGAAGTTCGATAGACAGCACGAGGAGATAGTGAAACTGAACGAGAAGTTCGATAGACATGAGGAGGAAATAAAGAAGCTGAGAATAGATTTCGAGGAGCAGAACAGAAAGAACGAGGTCAGATTTTCGAGAATAGAACAGACCCTAGGAGATTTGACCGAGGCTACGATCTCCCGATTCTTCTTAGACGACCTTAAGGAGGAAATAAGGGACGAAGGAGACAAGATAATATCCAGGAAGAGAAGGGTTGAAACACCGAACGGGGAAGTCGACCTAGTAGTGGAAACTAGCAGATCTCTTTACATAGTAGAAGTGAAGGTTCGCCCGAGGAGGGACGATATAAGCTCTCTGGCGTCTAAGACAGCCAACCTAATCTCGGAGAAGAACAAGGTCGCTATCCTTGCTGGGACAGTGATAAAGAAGGATCTCTATAAAGTGGCGGAGAAATATGGAGTTAGACTTTATGAATACTAAGAGGTTATGTCTGATGAGAACTCAATATTAATTTTTTAAGTGTTTCCCACGATTTCTTAAAAACATATCTTTCTCCTTTGCAAACTAAATTAGAGTATTTCCAAAAATGCCTTACTACGTTATGCGTTACTTTACCACATAACCCTCATCACACGATCTCCTTAGACGTCTCTTCTAGGGACAAACCTTTAGTCTCAGGCAAGACCAACAAGAATAGGAGCAACATCACCAAGTAAATAGTTATTGAGGGTTATGAAAGCTCCTATTAATCCATAGTCGTGTACTAACAGCGGGAATATCAATGTCCCTATCGCCCCTCCAGTCTTGGCTATGGCTACCACGAACCCTTGTATCATTCCCCTGAGTTTGGAAGGAGTTAGTTCAATGGCAGGTAAACCTGTCCCAATTATCGTATGTGTACCTATGTTGTACACGAAGTAGTAAGTGGAAATAAGGACGAACAAACTCGTGTCTGGAATAACGTTCCTCAACGCTACGAACAGGGAAAGCACAAGGATAAGGGATACCAACGAAAGAGTTTGGGACAGTTTCCTTCCCTTGTCTATCAACCACGTCCACGAAGGCACCGGGTAAGGCGAACCCCAGGTCAGTTACTATCTTGTATACAGCAGGATCAGTTATCCCTATGCGATGGGCTATTAAGGTAGGGCTGAACTCCTTTATACCTATGTTAAAGTCCAACATGGACCACATCAATGCGGAAATGAGGAAAGAGCTTCCAGTTCCTCTTAAGGTACACTGTCCTTGGTGTTTTATCCACAGTGATATTTATCTACCTCTACGTTTTCGCTGGTTATCTGCTTCACAGCCTCGTTTAACTCCTTCAAATCCCCTTTAACCCTACCCAGATACCTGACCGTATCTGGAAGCTTTCTCCTGAAGTAAAACGTGCTCAGTGCGGGGATCACCCCCAGAGATAAGGTGATTCTCCACATAAGTGAGGGTTAACGTGAGCTAACAGAAGTCCCAGGAAAACTAGGGACGCAGCTATGTCGCCTAGCGTTATCATTACAACTCTCCCTATGGCTATGGCCTTTCCCCTATCCTTGGAGTTGGAGTTCTCCGGTATTATCACGGGAGAAAGGACTAAGTCGGCACCTACTCCCACACCTATCACTATCCTGAGGAGGACGAGTTCGATGGGGCTGTTCACAAGGAACTGGGCTGCAGAGCCTATACCCATGAGCAGGACGTCTATTCCGTAGTATTTCTTCCTACCTTTGTTGGAGAGAATCCCGAAGATCACTCCTCCTATTACCATACCGAAATAGCCTGAGGAGACCAGTAGTCCCTCTAAGATGGGTTTCTCTGAGCTCACGACGTGAAGAGAAGACAAAGTTATGAGCAAAGTGAGTGATATGGCTGTGCCCTCATATCCAACAGTGAAAACTCCCATTCCCGTGACGAAAGCGTTTTTGCTTATGAATTTGTTCCACTTCAAATTGTCAATATAGGAGAAAGGTTTCATATTGATCGAAGCTCACTATCTTTATCTTTTAAAAAAATTTTTCTATATAAGTCTTTTATTATTTTATATTAATATATAGAACTCTATATACATTTATTTTCTTACGTCAATTGTAATATTTTGGTAGCTGAGTCGTTCTTTAGGCACGTAGTTTAGCCTTGAAGCTGTTTTATCCTTATGAGGTTGAAGGGAGTTGAAGGACCCCAGTATATGGACACCCCGCTTTCAAATGAAGGCTAAATATGGAAAAGATATGCGCTTCAATGACGTCAAGGACGGGGCGAGCGTAACCTAGACAATTGTAAGCGAGGATCTCATATACGTCTCTGCTCACCAATAGTCTCCAAGACACGTGGAATATTCACTGAAGTCAAGTCGGGACGGTTGTGCGGAGCTTCGCCCTCCACCAGTTCACTGTTGACAAGGTGGAGGTATGAAGCCTCTAGTGAGAGCGGTAATTCACGTAATGGAATGGTCAGGCGTATTTTTATGTTTCGTCCTTTTGATATCCTATGGATATCTTGGAATTTCCCTTGGATAGGGAGTACCTGACTATCTCGTCAGCTATCTATCCTGAAGGGATTTCTAAAGTAAACAAGGTAGTCTTAGGTATAGTGCCCCACAATTACGACAGCGTTACTCCCGTCAAAGACGTGATGTCAGTATGCGATTGTCGAAGTTCTCTCGTCTTCATGACAGCTGCAAGGAAACACATAATGAAAGACGAGGGGATTTCCTGCTTTTCATGAGCGCCGGAATTGGGAAAAGCGGTGATCACGCAGGAAAGACCATTAACGTCGGCGTTTTCCTGAGGAGAAAGGCATACATCAACGCAATGGTAGACATGGTGAGGACAGTCAGTGAAGCTAAGTGCTCATACCTAATGAAGTTCGACATAACAGGGACTGCCAGTGACGCGACTGCTATAGGGATATCATACGGAGAGACGGAGACCTTCTTGGGACCTTCCACGCCCATAGGAAAGAAGGTAGCAATTTCAGTGATCGACACGTTAAAACTCCTGCTAGATGATGGAGAAGGTAATCCCACTATCACGTGAAAGCATTAAATGTTTCTCAAGTAGTATTTTTACTATATTGAATCTTTTTTATGATAACTTATGTTTAAATTATCACAAATTTCTATCATAGTTCTGACTAATTCCAGTGACAGTTAACCTAATGAAAACTGAGCTTTTACTCCAAAATGTCTTTACACTGTATTACATCGCGCCGGATCTTTCGAAACAGTTACTTTTTAGTTACAGATCGCTGTTAACTGTCTTTCACCGTTCTGAATATTAGGTCGTGTACCTTAAGCGAGAAAGTCCTCATTATGCTGTAACCTGCTGGCGAGGCTTGCAGCATTGAGCTGAACTCCTCCATCCCGATCTTCTTCAGCGCGTCCTCATCGGCCCTCATAACGACCTTAGTGTTCGCGAGGGTAAGTATCAAGTCGTTCAAGTCTGTAGGGCGGTGAGTAGCCAGTATTGTACCTATCCCCCTTACTCTGCCCAGCCTCATGATCCTGTTGATGAGCCTCTCTAACCCTTCCTTTTCGTCGTCCTTCCTGCTTTGCGGGAAGTACTCATGGGCTTCATCAAATATCATCAAGTACGGGGTCTCCTCCCCTTCGCTTTTGTACCTCTTGTCTACTATCTCAAAGATCCTCTGAGCTATGATGAACGCTGACATGGTAGCAGTTGAAACACCTCTCTCGAGCGCCCACCTCAAGTCAACCACGGTTTTGCCATTCATGATTTCCTCGTATTTAGGTTCGTCAAGTAGCGACTTGCTGTCCTTGAACTTAACGTCTATCACCCCGGTGTTCTTGAGGAGGTTCACGGACCTGATTATGTTGTCCTGAGTAGTCTTATGGATCCTCATCTCATCCATTAACTCGGAGCACTCTTCCTCCCATTTGTCCACCGTCGAGAGACACTCTTCTGATATGGACTTGAAGAACATTGCTCCTTGTAAGGTGAAGAAAGGCGAGACCTCTGGTAGGAAGTTGTATGTCTTTCTCAGTTGAAAACCCGTCAGGTAAAGGAAGAACTCCCCCTCTTCTCCTTCAATGATGAACTTTCCGTCTTGTACGTCCTTTATGGAACCTTTCAGGTTACTCCTCTTGAGGAAGAGGTTAACGAAGTCAGTGACCTTAGTAGCGTACTCCCTAGGTAAAGGGAGGACTACGTTGCCTCCTATCCTGGCAGCAGTCTTCACGTAGTCACCTTGGATGTCGAAGACGACTGCAGGGGTCTGGCTCCTCTTCAACAATACCCTCAAAAGGTTGGTCTTCCCCGCCCCCGTGGTCCCAACTACCAAGACGTGGTGCCTCGTTATGTCGTGAGTTAACTTCACCGGAACGTCCATCTCCTTGTAACCCTCCATGACCTTTCCTATCTCAACCCCTTGATCTGGTATACCCAACATCCTCTTCACGAAGTCCGTGCTAGGAATGAAGATGGGGCTCTGAGGGTCCACAGGGGAAGACGGAGGTACAACCTCTCCGTCAACTTCCTCAGAAAGCAATTCTAGGTTCACAGCCAACGAGGTAGTCATGCCTGAAGGGTCCTCCACGGGAGTGAGGGCGGGTACCTTGGACAGAGCTAGGATATCACTCCTCTCCACCGCGGTTATCCTGCTGAGTATCAGGGTGCCTGAGACCGGGAGGGAGATCCCCAGGTAGCTCCCCACTAGAAACCTCTTCTTAAGGTAAGTCTCAAAGGGGATCTCAGCCCTGATCTCCTTTTCCTCGTCACCGTGGGTGAGAGGTATCACCCTTGAAGCTAAACCCACCACTTCCCCGTTCTTGGACGCCCTCTCCCTCGCTTGTTCTATCATGTCATGAAGAGACAAGTTTACCTCACCTCACTCGTTTAGGTCCCTCTTGGCTTCCACGAAGGAGTTCCAGTCCTCATAGTTTACCCCCAACATGGTCTTAGCGTAAACGAAGGACAACACGAAAGTGGAAGCGCTCAGCCTCTTGGACATCTTGTCTGCGACCTCTATGAAAGTAGGTATCCCCCTGATAGAGGCGTTCCTGGCTGAGGTAAAGACTCCCCTACAAAGGAGTTCCCTGTCTGTGCTTTCAACGCGAAATACGCTGTCCCTGACCTTTACGTACACCATGTATCTGGTCACTTTCCCTCCCTTCAGGTTAACCTCCTCCTTGTAGACCGGCGTAAAGAAGACGTCTGACTTCACTGACTTGGACATCTCATGGACTATTACGTCGTCTGTGGAACCCAACAGACGGGGGAATTTACTCCCCACTTTCTCTTCCCTTGATAATTTCCTAGTGAATGAAAGCCTCTTCACTACCCCCACAAGTTTCTCCCTCCGTCTCCTCGAGGCTAACTCCTCGAATGCAGAACGGTAGGGCTCACCCACCATCTCGAGGTAAGGACCTGGAACCACGGGACCGTCGACCACTACCACGTTCTTTGACGTCTCTATGAAGTGGTTCTCCAAGGAGATCCTAAGTTCGTCCAGGATATTATCGTCCTTGTACTCCAAGTCGTACTCTACCCCGTTCACGTTCTCCGTCACCAGTAGGTCCCCGAGCGCAGCTTTGACCTTCTCTAAGGCTTTCTTTGAACCCTTAACCGCGATGAAGGGAACCAGGGAATCCGAGGGAACCATCACATGTATCCCGTTGTCGTTCCCGTAAAGTGATGCCATGTAAATGTTAGCTCCCTTCACTTGTATCACTCGAGAGGAAGTATCAAGGTAAGCGAACTCGTTTAAAGGCTCGCACTCCCCCAACTCGCCGTCCTCATAAACTGGAGTAGAGTCGACAACGT
Source organism: Sulfuracidifex tepidarius (assembly GCF_008326425.1). NCBI lineage: Archaea > Thermoproteati > Thermoproteota > Thermoprotei > Sulfolobales > Sulfolobaceae > Sulfuracidifex > Sulfuracidifex tepidarius. Next base: position 297,290 of record NZ_AP018929.1, on the reverse strand, counting down.
CTACTTTCTGCATAACGCCCAAGTAAGGCTCGTCCTTTGACGCTTCAGCGAGAGCTTTCATGAGCTTCTCTATTACGTCCTCTAGTCCCATTTGTAAAAATAGTTTCCAAGTTTAAAAAACATTATGTTTCTACACTTTTGAGAAGCTTTCTTTGAAGATGAAAATGCTAGAGATATTAATTACTACAGAGAGAAAGTATACCTATACCATGGCTATATTCTATCTCAGAAAACTGAAACAGCATTCTTGTGTTTTGATTTAGATAGAGTCACAAATACAAAGAGTATTCAGAATCGTTATAATGTCTATCATAGTATATCTGTAGTTAAGTGTTATACGTTTATATGAATTACAACCTCTTCGCCGTCAAACTAAAAACAATCAAAGAATTATCTATCGTCTTATTGTGACATAATGCTCACCTTACAATGTAGTTAATTCCTTGTATTTAGGAGATCTCAACTTCTGTACAAGTTCTTGTAACTCTCTTTAGATTAATTTAGCTATCCTAGGAAGAAACGCTTTTTTACTTTTCTCTCTTTTTTCTTTGTGCTATGGTATCAATTCAGAACGTTCAAAAATACGAAAGATTCATGAGACTGCTCTTCCTCTCAGTTGCTCTAGGAGGTTTCACGGATCTCTATGACACGGCTATAGTGGGAGGAGGATCATTAACTCTCATTAAGACCCTCCATTTGACAAGTGCTCAGTTCGGGCTCTTTGGAGCTTCTACCTTCATAGGAGGAGCTGTAGGGGCGTTCAGCTTCGGTCTAATCTCCGACAAAATAGGGAGGAAAAAGACCTTCGTGATAACTCTCCTCGTCTTCATCATTTCCGAACTGCTCATTTCAGCTTCAACAAGTTACGTAGAGCTGTTAGCATTGAGGCTTCTGGTAGGGTTTGGAATAGGTGCAGACTACCCCCCTGCCTTAACTATGTTATCGGAATACTCTTCCAAGGAACAGAGAGGAAGGTATCTCATAAAGTTCCTCATAGTGTTCAGCCTAGGAGGGATGACATCATATTTCGTAGCTACTGCATTACTTCCGTTCGGGCTGCTCCAGTGGAGGTTGCTTTTCCTCACTGGAGCAATACCTCCCATGATAGCACTCATCTTGAGGAGGAAACTTCCGGAATCTCCAAGATGGTATGCTACAAAAGGTATGCATGACAAGGCAGAGGCTTCCATGGAAGAGATGGGGCTAGAGCCCGACATCTCACAGTTCACTAAAAGGGAACAGGAGGTGAAGGAGGCGAGGTTGTTCAGGATATTCTTACCACTTTTGGTTTCAATATTTGCAATCAACTTGCTTTTGAACCTTCCGCTCTCTGGACTGGTTGCACTTAACCCTATCATACTGTCCGCGTTGAAGATACCTTCAAATCTGGTGTTAGTGTTCTCAGGTTTAGCGTTCCTCGGAAGTCAATCCCTCGGAGCAGTCCTAGCTTATCCCCTTTACGACAAGGTGGGAAGAATTAGAATGCTCCTGCTAGGCTCTGCAGTCACAGGTGCGTCTTTGATTCTAATGTCTTTCCTTGCGAAACCCTCATTTGCGTACTATTTGGTAGTTCTGTTGGCAGTAGCCGGGATCTTCGCTTCCTTCTATTTGCCCGTGATCTATTCACTAAGCACCGAGATATTTCCTACCAAGATCAGGGGAACAGCACAAGGAATGGGAATACTTGCAATTAGAATAGCGGGAATTATAGGAATATTCGGCGGTTCTCTCATCTCCGCAGCTTACGGGACTCACGGTCTCCTCCTAGTTTACGGTGTGATCAACTTCGTAGCGTTCTTCATAGCGCTTTTCACTCTCTATGGAAAGATCAAGGTAGAAGGAAGGGAATTAGAGGACATCTCGGATGAAATAGTTGACGAGAAAACTGACTCCAGGATCGAGAAGTCTAAGCGTTCTAAGACCTAATTATGAGTCTTCCAGTTTTTCTTCCACTCTTTTAATCTTTGTTTTCTTTTCAGGAAAAAAAGAATTACTCGATTTTTCTGATTCCTATGTGTGCTACTTCTGATCCACTATAAAACCGTCCTTGAATCTCCTGCACTTATTTATGCTGAAGCTCACTTCGTCTCCGACGTCGAATTGACCGCTACCTTTCACTATCACCTTCGTGTCCTTCACGTCGAGGAAAAGATAAGTATATTCGCCTACAGATTCCATGGAGCTGACAGTCCCCCTGAAGTCATTCCCGTCCAGCTTAACCCATTCCGGTCTGAATCCTATCTCCACGCCTTGAGCTCCTAACCAGTCTCCCGGTATGAAGTTCATCGGAAAATCGCCTATGAACTCTCCCACCCATTTAGTCCTCGGATATTCATAAAGTTCCATTGGAACTCCAACCTGCTCAAACTTACCTTCGTGAAGGACAGCTACTCTATCAGCTAAACTCATAGCTTCTTTCTGATCGTGTGTCACATAGATGAACGTTCCCCCGAGCTCCTTCTGTATCCTCTTCAGTTCTCCCCTAGCCTTAAACCTGGTTCTAGCGTCCAGATTTGACAACGGTTCGTCGAGAAGGTAGAAGGACGGCTCCCTAACTATTGCCCTAGCTATAGCTACCCTCTGTTGTTGGCCTCCACTTATCTTAGTCACATTACTTTTCAACAAGTCCTGAATTCCGAGGAGTCTGGCGACCCTCTCCACTTTCTCCTTTATCTTATCCCGGCTCACTCCCTTCATCTTCAAGGGAAAAGCTATGTTGTCGAAGACTGTCATGTTAGGGTAGAGAGCGTAGTTTTGAAAGACCATAGCTAGGTTTCTCTTCTCTGGGGGTAACCTAGAGATGTCCTTTCCGTCCACAACTATGGATCCTGAATCCAGTTCCTCTATCCCAGCTATAACCTTCAACATGGTGGATTTTCCAGCGCCACTGGGGCCCAGTATCACGAAGAACTCTCCTGTCTCTATTTTCTCGCTTATCCCATTGAGGACTAACTTCTTCCCATAACTTTTAACTAATTCTTTTAATTCTATCATAAACTATCACCTTTAATCAAACAAATGTTTCTATCATTCAATACTTCACACCTCCCGCTAAATACTCACCTTTCAGATACTTCTGCAATATCACTGTAAGCACTATGACAGGGATTGTGAAGACCAAGGAGAAGGCAACCGCAGCTAACTCGTTCCCTCTTTGTATATTGAAGTATATTTCAACTGGAAGCGTAGGATGGATGGGGGAGAGGAGCACAGCGTAAGTGAATTCGTCCCATGAGAACATCCAGGAGATGAGGAAAGCCGCAACTATACCGGGGAGAGCTATGGGAATCAATACGTTAGTTAAGTAGCTCAAGGTCGAGGCTCCATCTATCTTAGCCTGGTACTCGACTTCCTTAGGTACTGCGGAGAAAGTTCCCTGAAGTATGAAGACTGCCAATGGGAGGGTTACAAGCTCTTGAACTAGGGCCAACCCAGGGATGGAGTCGAAGAGATGTAGCTTTATGAACTCAACGCTAATAGGAATAGCTACCACTAAACCGGGAACCATGTTAGTTATCAATAGAACTACTATGAAGGCGTAAGCTATCTTGCCTGGAAGCTTACTTAGACCATAACCTGCGGGGATTCCCAGAAGTATAGCTATAACTCCTACGAGTGACGCCACGAAGAAGCTCTTCAGGAAGGGATGAACGAAGTCGTATTGCGTGAAAGCGTAAACCAAGTTGTTTAACGTGAAACCCTTGAAGTATAACGGTGGGTAAAGGGACTCCAGTGTGAACTTAGCCGGACTGAAAGCTATCAGAATGAGAATGTAAAGTGGTACCAGGAAATACAGAGTGAAGATGATTGCGCCAGCATAAACTAATAAGTTTCTCCTCATCAGATCACCTCTTTCCTCCCAATTTTATGTTCAGCGCTATCAACACTGACACGAATATTAGGATGATAACTGCAGCTGCGGAAGCCAAGTTCTCCGTGGTCGTTGAGTATAAACTGTAAGCTAACGTGGTGAGGATTGAAGGTGAATAGCCTATGAGAATTAACGGAAGCGCAAAGATATTGAATTCACTGACTCCCCTTATTATCAAAGCAATGGCAATGAACTTCTTCAGGTTAGGAAGCGTGATATGGACGAACCTCCTGAGAGGACCTGCACCGTCTAGTGCGGCCGCGTAATAGAGATCTCTGGGGATGGAATACATTCCAGCCAGGATTATCAGAGTCATTATCGGAGTGTTCTTCCACGAGTCTGCTATCATCACTATGAAAAGGGAAATGTAACTGTTGAAGTACCAGTTTATCCCGCTTAACCCGAGGTAATGCAAGAAGGTATTAGCGTAACCTCCTGAAGTCTGAAATATGAAAGCGAAAGTGATCGCTGCGACTACAGTAGCAACCCCCATGGGAATTATGGAAATGGTCGAGACCAGTCTCTTACCCTTAAACTCCCTCACAAGTATGGAAGATATACCCAGAGCTAAGAGGAGCTGAATCATAAGGGCGCCTACTGTCAGAATCACAGTATTTTCAATTGTCCCGTATAAGTTGAAGTAGAAGAGTTCCTTGTAGTTGTCTAACGTAAACTTTCCCTGAGAAGTAAAGAAGCTGAGATAAACAGCCCTAGCAGAAGGGTAGAAAGCAAATGCCAACACGTATACCAAGGAAGGTAAAACAAAAAAGATGTATCTTAACTTCAAGCCACTTCACCCATACAAGGGTGCGAAGTAGCCCTGCTCGTACTCCTGTGCCACTGTGGAGTTATAGTTTGTCAGCAGATAAGTGTACATTTCCTGGTTCGCACTACTCAGTATAGAGGGTATCTGCGATGCCGGAGCATGGTCTTCTACTATCTTCACGAAAGCTGAATCTGCAATGTTGTTCCACTCACTTATCCACGGTACAGGCTCCCTGAAGAACGCCGTCTGGAATGCGCTCTCCTCTGCCTTGAACAGGGAGGAGATATTGGATGGAAGGTTGTTATAGGCTTGCGAGTTCACTGCAGGCTCTCCTAATATCATGATAATATCTCTCTGAACGTTATATGACAAGAGGAACTTTATGAAGAGCAATAGCGAGTGTATGTGAGTAGCCCCCTTTGGTATCGCTAGGACGTCACCTCCTACTAAGTGGTCATTATTCACCGGTCCTGTAGGGCCAGGATAAAACCCGATACCGCTCACATTGATTCCTTCACTCTTCATGGTCGAGTATATATAAGGCCATTGATAATCGAGGATGTAGTACTTTCCGTCAGCTAAGCCCTTGTAATTGCCCCAATAGCCGTGGATATAATCAGGGTTGAAGTAGGTAGAGAGTTGGTCTAGATAGGTGAATGCCTTTACGTCTCCTGAATCGTTAAACACGAACGGGTTTCCTCCAGCTTGTACCATCCATTGATATAGCTCTGTCGAGGTGCTGGCTCCTCCGTGCCCCTGGAACATGATGGGACCTACACCGGTCTTCTGGTATATCAACTTAGCATCAGTCATCAGCTGTGACCAGTTTGACGGCGGAGAAGTTATCCCTGCCTCCTTCATTACGCTTTCATTGTACCAAACGAGGGGTATGTTTCCCCGGAATGGAATGAAGTATACTGAGTGATACACACTCTGTTCGTAGTTCATGAGATGTGTCATGGAAGGTATCAGGTCAGACGTAGGAAGGGATGACATGTAAGGTTGCAAGTTCATGAGATCATTAGCGTAAATTAACTCTCCTATTATCATGTTATCCTCAGCTATTACTGTAGATCCCACGTCGCCTCCTTCAACTAGTGCCTTAATTGTGCCAACCATTTTGCCTGCACTCTCTACGTGAAGATCTACCGTAATGTTGGGATACTCTTTCTCAAACTGAGGTATTATGTAGTTGTCGAACACCTTAGCCTCTGACGGAGCCAGGTCGTCGTAATAATTGATTACAACTTTCTTTGACGACGAATGGCTGCTGTAATAGTAATATCCGACTCCTGCTGCCACTACCAATATACCCAGCACTAAGATTCCTATGAGAGCAGTTCTCCCCAATGCTCTCATAATTCTCTTATTCATATATATACCCGTAATACTGTATGTTTTTACTATATAAAAAATTAGTTCTTCCACTCATAATTTAAGTAGATTTAAATAAGTCTATTACTATGCAAGTGAATATAAATTAACTTTAATTCTTTGTTACTTTTCACTAAGAGAAAATTTTCAATATTAAATGTTTTTTAAATATAAAAATCACTTTTATTTTGTATTAAAGGAGTAGAGAGCTATATGGAAGAGAACTTTCATTCTCCTTCTCTCAGTTCTCCCCTGTCTCCTCAAGGTCTGAGAATAATTATTATTGTTAAAACTCTCTGTTCACGACATGCCTTTAAATGATCACACCAATAATTAAGACTTCATGTTATCCAGAGAAATTTACAAAGTGATCAAAAGCGTTCTCGATATAAGGAGATTCTATCCTTCTGTACAGATTCAGCTTTAGAAACATATTTGACAGTAAACAGACCATAATAGTTCATGGATAAAAGGATTGGAACTCTCATTAAATTCTTGCTGAAGTCCAGACTCAGCACTCCGCTTCTGGTAATTTATCTAATCACCACATTTCTGGCTGTAGCGGAGTTCGTCTACAGCTTCAATGCCCCTTTGAGCATTTACAAGGGAGACAAGTTCCTGTTATACTACTTGCTCGTCGCGATGATCCCTATGGCTTTCTTGACGCCAACTCCAAACAAAGCTGACGCGTTCAACGTGTTCTCCCTCCCCATCTCTACGGAGAAGATCTACGATTATTGGTTCCTCTTCCAGTTTGTGTATAGGTTACTGTTCCTGGGTTTCATCTCGTCCGTGACGACGATTGACCTTTCCTCACCTTTCTATTTCCCCTTCATGGTCGAGTACTCCCTGACTGGAGCGACTCTGAGCTCGGTTAACATGCTAGGAAGGAAAATGAGATGGGTTTTCTACGTGTTCCAGCTTGCAGAAGTGTTAACTTTACCTTTCCTTTCCCCCGCCATGCTCTTCGCTGTATCTGGAGGAATAACGCTCGCATCAGCGGGAATTTACATGGAGTATAGGTCATCATATGACCCGATAGAGTTCCTCTCATCCCTTTTCCAGGAGAAGAAGAGCGACGTAGCTCAGGACAAGATAGTGACTGGCGAGAAAGGTGAGAGGGCTCTACTTATTAACAGGATTAAGAACCCTCAGATAGTCCTAACCTTTAACGTGTCTGGGCAGTTGAAGGTGATCAAGCCTAAGATCAACGCTAAATACGTCCTTTTCATTATCTCAGGGGCTTTAGGTGTAGTGGAACTTGTGCTTTCCGTCCTTACAAGACCAACATCTTTAGGTTTTGGATTATACTATTTTATAGGGTTATTATTTTATATAGCAATAATATTTCAGACTCAGTGGCTAGTAATGGGTACGCTGGCTTTTGAGAGGCCTTGGATAGGGGCTCAAGCCTTAGGAGTTAACAGATACTTCAGGGAAGTACACCTGAGCAACTTGCTAGTCCTAACTATGTCTTGGGGATTACTGGGCGCGTTCTCTGCAGTAGCCTCCATATTCGGCGGTCCTAAGGTATTTATGATCGCAGTCTTGTCCCTCCCGTCTTCATGGCTACTTTACGTCATACTTTTCCTGAGCGTGTCGTCAAGCATGCCTAACGTGCAGCTAATCGCGGACGAGAACCAGCCTTACATGGGGAACGTCAGAAACGTTGTTGGTATATCTTTCCTCAGTGTGATCCCGTTCTTTGTTCTGCTTATCACGTCGTCGCTAGCCTCTGTTATTCCTACAATAACATTCATCGAGATGAGCGGAATCGAAGCTATCGTGGTGGGAGTAGTCGCCGCATTAGCTCTGAATAATGGAGCATATAATAACTATTCCCTTAAGGTGTTATCAACAAAGGGCTACCTATGACGATAGTTTATTTTAATACAGAATAAAATTTAAATAAGCGTAGTTGCAACGCCTTCTCAAGTGGTTTGATATTTCTTTTAGAGCTAAAAGGCAAGTGCCATGAATATACATCTTATTATTATTTCTACATTAGTGAACTACACGCCGTCACGGACGTGGTATCTCCCCCGAACGAGATAGCAGTTTACGGGAATTCCTGCAGTCTAAATGTTTTCATCATGTAGTCTCATAAAATAAATTTTATCCATTTTACAGTGAGTAGATTTTCGAATCTATAGCTAACTATCTAATCTCTATCTTGTTGCTATTAAATTATTTTTAACGCTAAGTAACTCTGTAGGATTTTCCGATAAGAGCTGTGAGAAATAAAAGAACCATCATATTATTAAAAAATAAGATTTGATCTAGACTTGATAAAAATCGTGCAATAGATAAAGCATTAGAAAGAAAAATGCTTTTAAGATTACAAGTGATGGTTTCTCTATGGGCGAGAAGTTAACTCTCACGGTCTTCCTGCTGAAGTCAAGGATGAGCACTCCTCTCCTCTTAATTTACTCAATTTTCTCCGTCCTCTCAGTAGTCGAGTTCGCTCTGAGCTTTAGGTTCATGAATATCTTCAGAGATGATTTCCTCTCGTTCTTAGTCGTCCTTATCGTGCTCTTAGTATACGTCCCGATTGTACTCAGGCCTAACAAGTCAGATGTGTTCAACGTGATCTCACTCCCCCTCCATCCCAAGATGATTTATGATTCATGGTTCTATTTCCAGTCCATTTACAAATTTCTATTCGTAGGCTTCATCTCCTCTATTGGCTTTTTCCCCGTTATGTCACCGTTCAACTTTCCGTTCTTGATAGAGAACTCACTCACGTGCGGATTTCTCGCCTCTGCGGCCATGGCTGATAGGACAATGGTACGTGCGTCGTATGGCCTGCAGACAGGTGAGATCCTGACTCTCCTATCCTCTTTTGAAGGGTGGTTAACAATTTACCAAGCGTTCCTCCTATTGACAGCCTCAACATTAGTGTCTCTAGGAGTCTTTCTAAGGTACAGATCGAGGAATTATCTTCTAGAGCTCATGTATTCGACATTTGAAGGCGGAGAAGGGAGGAAGCTTAGGACGTTATCTGACGAAGTCAGTATTGAATCCAAGGGCGAGAAACAGCTTATGTCGAGGTTCCTGAGGAGCCCTCCTATGGCAATAGCGAGTCTATCATCGGGACAGTCGTACAGGGTGAGTCCCAGAATCAAACCGAGAAGTTTCATGATACTGATATCCGTCCTAGCTGGTTCCCTCGTGATCGTTACCTCCGTTGTGCTCAAAGGCTCACCTTTTGCATACTTCATGTTCTTCTCCATTAGCATGATCTATTTCTTTGTTTTCATGCTTCAGACTCAGTCTCTGGTAATTGGTACACTGACCTTCGAGAGGCCTTGGATAGGGGCCCAGATCTTCGGGGTGTACACGTACCTGAGAACGATCCAGAAAGGCAACCTCCTAAACCTGACCTTCTCCTGGATAATTTTCGCCTCTTTCGTTATCACGGATTCAGTCCTGATAGGGACGTTTTCAGCGTCTGTGGTCCTCTCTTCACACTCTGTATTAAGATATGAAATCTCGTGGGGTGAAATCCTCATGTTCCTGCTTCCCACTTTGCCAATAACATCCTTTGCTTACATGATAAGTTTCCTTATGACCGTTTCTACATCTCCCAACCTACAACTGATCATGGAAGGGCTGCAACCGGGATTCACCACGGTCAAGAACAGATTTGTAGTGCCCTTATTACAATTCATACCTTATATAGTGACAACTGATATTTCTGTCCTTGTTCCCTTTCTCTCAACCGCAGCCTTTGCAGAGGTCATGTTAAGCGAGTTCGCTGTCTTCTTTTCATTGACATTATGGCTCACTAAATGGAAAGGGTACTACGAGAGGATTACCGAGAACCTGGCGCTGAAAGGTTATACGTGATACACGAACCCTTTCAAACGAAAAGAGAAAAGTTTTCCTTAAAAGATTGAAGTTCACGTCACTCAGGACAGAGGATAAGTCAGAAATGAGTTTATGACGGTTTTTGCCGTTAACCTTATGGGCTAGCTTACGATTAAAAAAGGGAAGAATTGGAGGGAGAACTGCTTTTAAGTGATGTATGAACATCTACTGTAATAGATCACTTGCTTTCAGGAAATATTGAATGAGAAGTCAACTCATGTCTATTTTGGTTTCAGAGAGCTAATCCACTCTAAATAATTGGTATACAGGAAGATATGTCCTCACGTCTTGAGACCACTGATTATCATTTTTATTTAAATGATGTATATAGTTGCCTTTAAATCTGAAATAGAACGTATTGCCAAGATATAAAACTGAGACAGTTAGAAAGGAGGTTTTTGTAAATGTAGAGAGTAAGGGTCATGCTATCACAAAAACAAGTTGAAGACATAAACCTACCTTCTACTGTATGGAGAGCTCTTAGTCTCCATACTCGCTGAGATCTTCCTTTGAGAATCCCGTTAAGAATGAAGTGTTCCGACTACCTTCATACATCATTATCCTTTTATAATCTAACTTTTAACAATCCCCATGAAGCTCGTGATCACCGAGAAGCCATCTGTTGCCATGGACATAGCCAGAAGCTTAGGGAAAGTGGAGCGGAAGGAAGGGTACGTGGTCGCGGGCGACTACGTTGTCACTTGGGCTTACGGTCATCTACTCGAAATAGACGATTCAATAGCACCGAGGAAGTGGGACCTGAAGGACCTTCCGATCTTCCCCAAGGAGTTCAGGTATAAGGTGATTGAAGGGAAGAGATCCCATTTCTCCCTCGTGAAGAAGCTCCTGGAGAGGAGCGAAGTGGTAGTTAACTGCGGGGACGCAGGAAGGGAGGGAGAGCTCATAGTGAGGGAAATCCTTGAGACTGCAGGCTACAAGGGAAAGGTCCTCCGTCTGTGGACGTCAGAAGCTCTAACTCCAGACGTGGTCAGGAGGGAATTCTCCTCACTGAAACCTTCCTCACAATACGACGACTTGTACTTCAGTGCCTTAGCTAGGCAACACAGCGACTGGATAGTGGGAATAAACTTGACCAGGCTGGTCACACTCAAGGCGAACAACAAGGAGGTCTGGAGCGTGGGAAGGGTACAGACACCAACTTTAGCTATGATAGTCGAAAGGGATAAGGAAATAGATGACTTCAAGCCTCAGGAATATTACGTGGTCATAGCTAAATTCAGAAAGGGGAACGGAAACGGGAATGGAGGAGATTATCTTGGTTACCTGATAAGACCATCTGAAAAAGGGAAAGACGAACGCGAAAAAGATGAAGCAAAGGAAAAACAGGAGGACGAGAGGGTTGCGACAAGGATGACCAAGGAAGAGGCTGAAGCAGTAGTGAAGAAACTTTCCTCAATCAAGAACGGGAAAGTCAAACAAGTTGAGAAGGAGATAAGGAGAGAGAGACCTCCACTCCTACACTCCCTTACTTCTCTGCAAAGGGAGGCTAACGCGCTCTACGGTCTGTCTGCTAAGAGGACTCTCGACATAGCACAACGACTTTACGAGGAATATAAAGTGATAAGCTACCCGAGAACCGACGCTAGATACATGGGGGACAGCAATAAGGGCTTGGTAGTCTCAATACTCAAGAAGCTAGGAAAAGACGACTTAGTACCGAGAGTCTATAAGGTTGGAAAGAGAGTTTTCGACTCGTCAAAGCTCACTGACCACCACGCAATAATTCCCTTAGATAAGTTCGACGGGGGGAACGACATGGAGAAGAAAGTGTACTTACTGGTTTACAGGAAGTTCGTGGGGGCTTTCATGGAGGACTATGTATACGAAGTCGTGAAAGTAATCACTGCGTTGAACGGAGAGATGTTCGTCTCTCACGGTAAGAGGAACATCTCCCTGGGTTGGATGTCACTCTATGAAAGCAAGGAGAACCCCCTTCCAGACCTGAAGGAAGGAGACGCAGTAGAGAAGTTGAGCGTCGAGGCCTCTAAGAGGACTACGAAGCCTCCTTCCCACTTCACGGACTCTTCTATTCTCAAAGAGATGGAGAGGCTCTCCCTGGGGACTCCGGCTACGAGGGCGTCTATCATAGAAACATTACTTTCGAGGAGGTATCTAACTAGGAGGGAGAAGTTGCTGGTCTCAACTGAGAAGGGAAGGGAACTAATTCAGAAGCTGAAGGACAGCAGAGTTGTCAGCCCGGAGATGACAGGGGAGTGGGAGAAACTGCTGGAAGGAATTTACCTGAACCACAGAGGAAGGCAGGGATATGAAGAGTTCGTGAGTAAAATAAGGGAGTTCATAGCTCAAGAAATTCAAGGGCTTATGCCGAAGCTCGAGGACATAGGTAAAGGAGGAGAGGAGGAAGAAGACGACGAAGTGAAAGGAAAAGAAAACGATGTCATGAAGTGCAAATGCGGAGGAGAAGTAAGGGAGTTCTTCAAGGGATGGAGGTGCTCTTCATGTAACTCGGTCGTGTGGAAGACCATCTTAGGAAAGAGGATAACCAGGAGGCAAGCCTCACTTCTCTTCCAAGGAAAGGAGGTCAAAATGAAGGGGTTCGTGAGCAAGAGCGGTAAGAAGTTCTCTGCGACGGTTTTCGTAGAAGATGGGAGGGTGAAGTTCAAGTTCGATAACGACAAGAACGCTAAGTAGTCTAAGAAGTGAGGGGTTGTAGATTTTTTTCCTTCTTCTTCTCCACTCCTCGCCCTCTTGTATTTATACTTTGAGGTAAATCCATCCTTCTGCTTGTCTCCTCACTATCTCTGCAACTCCCGCGTTCACCACGACCGTACCTCGAGGTAAGCTGGACTCGTCTATGCCCTTAGCTTTAAGTGAATTCCTGCATGCAACTACCTTAGCTGGACGAAGCTTCTCCACCAATGAAGGGTCTAGGACTGCATTTATTGCTTCCTGATGGAAAACTACCTCAACTTCGCCTAACTTCATCTCCCTGAGGAGATTGATCACTGACTTCACTCCCCTCTCAGGGTCCTCACTTATCTGCACGACTACCTTCAAGTCAGAAGCGTCTTTCTCTTCACCTTTCACGTGAAACACGGTTCATCATCCACTTGAAGGCATACTTCTCGTAAACTGAACGCGACTCGGGGGAGAGAACTACTTCCTTCACTCTCCTACCTCCTTCCTTGTCGCCGAACTTAGTGACTGCTATAGACAACTTACCTTTTCTCCCCGTCCCTACACTCTTGAAACCCCACTTGACTGCTTCGGTGTTCCACATTACTCCAGCGTTCACTATACCTTTCCTCATGAGGAAGGGAGTTTCCCTGTGGTGTACCTTGGTCACGTAACTTCTCTCTCTAAGGGAGGAATAATCCCCGCACTGCTTCTCATAAGCCTCCTTGAAAACAGCCCCTATACCTTCATTTTCGGGGTTAGGTAGGGCTAACTTGAGGCCAGACAAGTCACATATATCCCTTACTCTCAAGTCTGTAGCTATGACGACCTCGTTTTCAACGTACACTACTGGTTCCAGCACTAAGTCTTTTACCTGTTCCATCATAGAGGAGGGGAGAGACACCACGTCTGGCTTGACGTCTATCACCAAGTTCCCAATTCTCACTTCCTCTCCCATGACCTGTTTCATTACGACTCCAGGAGGAAGGGTCTCCATGAAGACGTCACCCATCTTCGGAAGGACCTCCTCAAGTGCGAACCACTGGTTTCCAGCAGCGAAGAACTTCACTCCAGACATTCTTCCGTACAAGTCATGAACCAAGTCAAAGCCATCAAGAGTGAGATCTAACATTAGGTAATCTCTTTACTCAAGACATAAAAGCGTGATGCTATTACATAAGAAGTTAGCAATTAAGTGATCTAGATCATGAATTATAAGAAGCATTTTTTTATTTATTTATATATAGTTTTTCTTTTCTATTTTTATCTATGTTGATGTATATCCTACTTTAACATCTCTTTTTACAGCTTTCTTTATAGATATAAATAGTTTTTCCTCACTTGTTATTATTAATATAAAATGTATAACGTAGATATTTACTCATTGAACCGTTTCAGGGAAATATTCCACTTCAAGAAGTCCTTCTAATTGGTGAATAGTGTACTGATTACACACATTTGCAGGTTGGTTACCATCCATGGAACACGCTGCCGCAGTTATCTCATTTGCTGAGTCTATAACCTCCTGCCTAAACTGAGTGTTTCCTTGTAACTGCGAAATGGCATAAGACCATGACTGTCCGCTTATGAGACCTGGGTTAACTGAGCTCCCATTTTGAACTAGCAATCCGCCAATCACAATGAATGGAATAGAGGAATGAAAGTCCTTCCACAATGCGGAGTAGTTGGACGGGACTGTCATTAATTCCCCGTGAGACCTATTCTGATACTCGTAGTATTGGAAGCAAATGTATGGGCTACTGTATGTGGAATTGTAAAAGGTGAATGTTGGAGTGTCCGGGAAGACGTCTTTAGATGTGGACATCATGTAATGTAAGTTTGAGAAGTTGCCGAACCGGGATAACGCTATCACTAATGCCCACCTCTCAGCTGCACAGAAGGGACACCATTCAGCACCTATGTAAACTATGAGCAGTTTGTGATTAACCGTAAGTGGGAGTGTCTGGTTATGGAAGACAGTTGACCCGTTTATCCTGTAAAAGATTGAGTCGTAGGAAGTGTTTACAATCCCGTAATAAGAGGAGACAGAACTAAACGTAGAATAATAAGATGAAGGTACTGGTTGGCCTATCTCAGCCAAAAGCGCTTGTTCAGACGCATATCCTGAGTAGATGTAAGCTCCTATTACTACAGCAATTATCAGGAAACCGGTGAGATAAAACTTCTTCTTGCTCTGCCTTCGTGGCATATCATCTATAATTCAGCAAGTTTTTAAGCTTCGCAGATGGGATAATTTTTTATATGGTCACTATCTCGTGCTGATTGTTACTTGAATTGGAAGAGATCCACTTGAAGTGAACTCACCCCGCCCTTACGGACGGGGCTTCCTGATTCACGGCTCCACCTTGCCAGTACCGATACCGGTAGAGGGCGGAGCTCCACATCTAAGGGTCGCACCGACCCCGATCTACGCAAGATGTTCAGGGAGGCGTTGTAATCACGGTCAGTCACCCAACCGCATCGTGGACAGGAGAAGATCCTATCGGAGGGTTAGGTCTTCCCTCACGTAACCGCATTTGGCGCAGGTTTTGGAAGTGTAGGGTGGGTCCACAAGGATGAGTGCCTTACCGTGCTTCTCCATCTGGTACTTCAAGGTGTTCTTAAGCTCGTGGAAGGCGACGTCGTGGAGCCTCATCCTTCGTAGGGAGTTGCCCACGAGCTCCTTGACTTGTATGTCCTCCATCACGAGGGCGTAGTTCCTTGCGAAGTGTTTGCCCAGCCTCATGTAGATGTGTCTTTCCTCAGGTTCCTGAGGTGTTCGTATGCCTCGGCTAACTTGACCTTCGCCTTGAACCAGTTCTTGGATAGGAACTGCTTCCTGGACAGGATTCGGTGTAGGTGCCTCACCTTCCACAAGGCATTCTCGTAAGGCTTCACGTTGGGGAAGTACTCCCCATGGGACGTCATGATGAGGGTCTCGATGCCCACGTCCAGTGCCGTGATCTTGTTGACTTTAGGCAGCTTGGGGAACTCGTAATCGACCGCGAAGGAGATGTAGACCCTCTCCGAAGGGTTAACTTCACGATTACCCTCTTTACCTTATCGAGGGGGAAGTCCCTGTGCACGAGGACCTTGAAGACTCCCAGGTGGGAGAGGCTCAGCTTCACCAACTCCTTGGGGTGGTTCTCGCTTCTTTACTATTCTTCCTGATTATCTTCACGCTCAGACTTTCCATCCGCTCTGATAGACCAGGGAAGAGTACTTGTGGGGCTTCTCCTTGGGGAAACGCGCTAATCCCTTGAAGAACCCCTCCCTAGCATCGTAGAAGCGATCCGCAACGTTCTGAGCATGAGAGTGAAGTTGTTGATACTCCCCGTCCTGCTTCCTCAGGTCCAAGGCGAGTTGCCTCAACTGGGTTTGATTCAGACCTTTTCCATCTCTTTGGTAGAAATAGGAGTCTGCCCAACGCAGGGTGTTTTACACCTCACACGCCACCCTCAACTGGGCCTTTAACGCCCTCAACGTTTGCGAATTTGTGTAAGCTCGAAACCTGAATCCTACGTCAGGCATTAGGAGGTTTTTGAAGGGCCGATATTTAAATATGAGGGCTATCCATCCCCTCCCTGACGGGAGGGGACTTCCGCCCCCTTTGAACCCCCCTATGAAGATAAAGAAACATTTAAACTAGAGATCAAGAAAAGAATATCAGTTCGGGCTTCAGTTCCTCCTCTTTGAGACTTGATATGTTATTCCCTTGTTCTGGCCTCCTTAACAATCTTCTCTCTTATCACCTTTCTAATGTCGTAAATAAAGATGTTATCATGAGGACATTCGTCAATGCACTCTCCTACTCCTATGCACTTGAACGACTTGAACTCTCCTTTCTTAATGAATGATGACCTCATGTCAGTTAGACCTACGGGGCAAGCCTTTGCACAATCCACAGTCTTGCACGTCAAACAAGTTGTGGGGTCCTTCACCTTTAGCTTGAACGGGCCTAGATAACCAAACAATTGATTGAAAGACCCCCAAGTACAGATGCCGTGATTAACACATGCGTAGTTACCGAGATAAGGCATGAAGATGAATTGGAGGTACCAAAGGAAGTTGAAGTAGATCGCAGCGTAGAACATTGTGGGATCACTTCCTAGTATGGTGAAGTTAGTTATCCCTAAGTAGTTAAGATAAGATATTACAGCAGCTACAAGGAGGGATCCCCAAGTTGCCCACATGGCCACTTTATACCAAGATGAAAGCTTAGACGTAAGCGTCTTCCTGCCTAGCTTAGATGTCCTGTTGAACCCTTTCATGCTGTCCATGAAGTTCCCCTGAAGCATGTAAGGTGCGGTGCAAGTCACGGAACATATCTGTCTGGATCCGAACATGTAGGAGATCACGGCCGTCACGACGAAAGTTCCCAGTATACCTATCAAGAGTGGGGTCTCTACTCCGGCGTATGTCCCGAGACCGTTAAACCACATGTAAGGAATATACTGTACCTGAGATGCTATTGGAGAGTAGTTGGGAATATAAGTAGAGTAGACGAAATAAGCCAAAAGCATTAACCCCATCCTTACTCTGTTTCCTAACTTCTTTGTCTCTCTCATCTTAAGCAACACTAAGGATACCAGTCCGGCCCCAAATACTACAGAGAAAGAGGAGCTTCCAGTTATACCCGCTACTACAGATACTATGTCCAAAGGAAACAGATATATAGGATAAATACCGAAAGCAGGTGAAGGAGGACTGCCCAGGGAATATCCGAAAGACCAGGATAGAGCTAGGAAAGACACAAAGGATGAGAGCATCATTCCTGTAGCCAGCTTCGGGCTTCTCACATAACTCGGTGCCCTCATGTTGATCAAGAAAGGTATTGTTGCAAGAGGAATGTTAACTAGCGATATAAAGGGAGTTACGTAAGAGAATAACGTCAAGATGGAGGACGTGGTTAGAACCAGAAGATACTTTACCTCCTCTCCTGAGTCCTTATTCCTATTTCTATAGGCTGAGTCAAGAACTAATCCCACAACTATAGATGCGAAGATGTCATAAACCCAAAGAAAACGAGTGAAAGCCAGCATTCCTGTGATTATTGAAAGGGAAACTAGAGTTCTCGTTACTCTTTTGTCCATAAAACATTTCTCGAAATGATCATTTAAAGGTTAAATAGCAGGATAATTATAAATAGAAATTTCTGGTTAATAGTTAACAGATTATGAGGTTTAATTTAAGTTATGAAAATAGATACAAGCGGAGGAGAGGATAGATCCCCCTTCTTTGATCTTCGTCTTTCAAATAGGATTATGAAATTTAAGTAGGACTTAATTAATAATATTACTAGGCTCAATATTTTTTATGTGTATATACATTAAAACTTGTACTTATATACTAGTAATTGGAGAAAGGTGTCATATACGCTAACGATTCTCTATTCACCTCGGAAACCCTTTCATGACGGAAACAGGGGAATTATGAAAGTCATACCTTAAATTCTATTAGTTGGATATAATCTGAGCATTTATCTATAAATGATTAATGAAGATCTGGTCAATTTCTCCTACGATCTTAAAACGAAAGAGAGCTAGGATATAGATATAAGATATTGTCACCTAGATAATTTATGTCTTTAAAAGCTTCATGAGCAATGTAATATTTTTCTGGTTATATCTCAATTTTCAAAAATTACTTAGAAAGTTAGTGTTTATAAAATATAAGGTGAACTTTATTCCTGGATCTCTAATTACTCTTTCCCACTACCTAATAATTTAGTTAAGTCTCATTTAGAGTTATTTTCTTTCACTTTAATCTTATATTCTTCACATTCTTTTGAATATCGTCCTCCATGAGAGAGAGTTTCTTTAATATTTCGTCTGAGTTACTTATCACTGTCTTGAGTGACTTAAGGAAAACGAGAGAAGCGTAATTAATTGGGTCTACACCCGGGGGAATATCGTTGTTCTCATCTATTAACTTGAATATCTCACTGTTCAATTCTCTCCAAACATGCATCACTGGAACGCTTCCGTTCAGGAAGGATAGATCCTCATCCACATATATTACAGCCGAGGCTCTGTATACCCTGAGGACAGGACCGCCAATTTTCTTTTTCTGTTTTATAAATTTTATTATGTTAGCGTTCTCCATGTCATTAACTCTTTTCCAGACAGAGAGGATCGGCTTGTTAAGCTTCTTCATGAGATCTAATGGAGTCATATCGTTCCTTATCAAGAGCTCAATCATCTTCTGATTCAGAGGATCTGAGAATATATGAATGTCCTTCTTCTTCACCGTCGTGTAAACAAACATTAAATCTCGTTTATTATATCTCAATCCTGTTATTTAAGAATATCCACGTTCATTTTTATTTAAAAATTTATCCTTTTAATGGCTTTTATAGACCTATTTTAATCTTATATCTCAATGAAGTCTAAAAAAACGTTAAAGGACAAGAAGAGAGTGGCAGCTTCAACAACAGTGTATATAGCTGTCATAGTTGTTCTGATAATAATAGCTGCAATAGGTTTCGGGTTGTACGCAACTAAATCAGTTTCTCCAGTCACATCAACCACCACAAGTGTTTCCACGACAACAGTACCGACCACCGTTCCGACTACAGTCACATCTACTTCAACTACCACGACCACTGTTCCCGCTACAACTGTAACCACTACTCAAACCAGTACAGTTACAGCACTTCCTCCAAACGATGAGATATTATTAAACGATTCAGGAACTATATACAATAACAAAGTCATAACTCAGCACTACACTGCGAACTACGCTTGTGAGAACACTTCATCAGTTCAGTCACTATTCATGGGACTTCCAGGACAAGAGGCTCAGAGCACTGACTGCGAAGTTGGTGCAGGAGTAATTCCATCAGGTACGTTACCACTGTTCGTCTTAACTCCAGCATATGCAGGACTCTCAATATTCGGATACGCACCGCTGGGAGCAACACCAGAGGGATTCCCAACCTTCACTTACAACGGGACTTCTCATGTAGTATTGACTAACTGCCCAGGTATGGGAGCAGAAAACCCAGCACTCATGTGCGTAGACCATCCATTCCTGCTGTACTCACCATACTTCACCGCAGTAGAGCAACACCTAGGAATAGACAACGGACTTAACGTAACTCTAAGCAACGGACAGACCGTACACGCAGATGAAGGTGTACTGTTCACTCCAGCACATACTCACCTAATAGCTCAATCTACCGGTAACACTTCTATAGGATGGTATCTAGTAGTAGTCTTAGTAATGGATCCAAACATTATGCCAAACCCAATCACTGGACAGTGCCAGGAGGTAGTTCCAAGCAACTTAACTGATCCAACAGCTAACTGCTTGACTAACGTAACCTCTCTAGAGCACGCAATGACTACATATGACAGCGCAGTGATAGCAGCTAACTCAAATAACCCAATATGGCAGACACTGAACGATGCATTCCACGTAGGAGGACTTCAAGTAATAGTCCCCGGCGTTAGCAGCCCAGCAGACTTAATGAACACTTCAAACACTAACGTAGTACTCTACTTCAGCACTCCAAACATATATCCACCAAACCCGATCTAATCTACACCTAATCTACACTATACATATCTTTTTTTAAAATTTTAAAATGCTAATTACTTATCTTTTTTTCTTTTCTACTTCTTAGAAGGATCTATATCCGAAAAATAACTCTTCTTTATGTCTAAATTACAACAAATTTTTATACTTTATAATTAAGTTTGGACACGTGAATAGGAAGAAGTAAATGTCATTAAATTGAAACTTATGAAATATTGTAATAATTAACTTCTCCGACTAGAAAGCTCTATAGACCTCACATGCGACAACACAACGAGGAAGATTAATATCTCTGTCCCCATAATAACTTACGTGCTCTATGAAGGGTGATATGTGTGAAGAAAATAACTTATAGATCTAAGGGAGGAAAAACAGTGATTCTATATTTCAATAATGGAGTTATGGTAACGGGAGATTTCTTTTGCACAGAGGAAGACCTCTCACTCATAGAAAACTCACTGTCTCGGTGCGAGAAGCCCGATAAGAAAATCTTGGGCGTAGAAATGGAGGAGCTCTATGAAATCGTGAAGAAGGAATATCCCCCTTGCACCAAGTTAACTTGAAAATGGTTTTTTACCTTAGATAAGACATGTAATCAATGAAGTGTCCTAGATGCGGATACGAGAATCCGCCTAATGCGCAACTGTGCGAGAAATGCAGGTATCCTCTCTTCGCCGAGCCTATTTCACAGTCCTCGAGGTGTCCTAGATGCGGATACGAGAATCCGCCTAACGCGCAACTGTGCGAGAAATGCAGGTATCCTCTCTTCGTCCCCGTAGTGAAAGTGGAAGAGAGGAAGGAACAAGTACCGCCTGAGGTACTCCAAGGAATGACGAGCCTCAGGCTTTTCTCCTCATATTATGTCCTGGCTTTCCTGATATTTCAGGCATCCATTTCCATCCTCGACATAAGCAGACCTATAGCTGAAGGAGTAGCTGTTGCAAGCGAAGCTTTGATGATCTCCTCCATGATGAACTTGTATAGGGCTATAAACTTCCTCATAAGAAGAGACAAGGGCGTCTTGAACAGGGCAGGAGTAATAATCTCAGTGTTCTCAACTTTCCTGGTCGGAGCTGGAGGATATTTCATTCTACCTTACGTGAAGAGTAACGAAACAGTGAACTTGATAACGGACAAGGAAGTGATAGTAGGATCTATCCTTTTCATTTCAGGAATAGCCGGATTTCTAGTAGGAAATATAATTTCGGTGGTTTCAACTCAGTTTAAGTTAAGCAGGGAGTTCGGTCCCCAATTCAAAAGAGCTGGAGAGTTCTTTTTAATCTCATTTGTACTTGGAGCGTTGACTTTCGTAATACCTTTCATGGAGCTGGTCTCTTTTTTAGTGTTACTTTACGCTTCCTACACCTTAACGGATGCCTCAGTAAAAGCATCAAATAAGAGATGAGATAAAATAGTCTTATAGCCTTTCATTTTGATTATAAAAATGATTAGAGTTAAAAAAATTTATACATAAATATGAAAACACACTTCGCCTTCTCTTTGATCCTTAACACGCCTATCAACTTTTCCTATTTTCTAGATCTAACTATTTTTTAAAAAATCAAAATGAAGGAAACCATACGAGCTCATTCAGGAGGTATCTCCTTGAAAGAGAGGTCTATATTAATTCCCTTCCTCTCGTGAATCACTCTAGACAAAGAGTAGATCAGAGCTCCAGTACCTATTAACGACACAATGTAGATTATCCCAGGTATGAAAGGCTTACCGTCATCTATTACACCGAAGTAGGGATTGGTGAAAGCCTCGTATCCCATGAAGACCATTAGAGCAGATGACAGAACACCCAGAACGCTGATTAGTTTATTGTGGATTTTCACTCCTAACTTCACACCCACTAACCCTATCAAGAACAGATAAGCTATTGCGAGGGGAGTGTAGCTATAAAGTGCCTGAACTCCCTCCGGACTTATGATAGGGAAGGAAAGGAATATCAAGGTCACTAACAAGTCCAGGAAATGAGCGTACACCGGGGAACCTTCTTTATTCAGCCTTGAAAAGACCTCCGGGAAGAGTCTGTCAAAAGAGAACGCGAAAACGTACCTAGCGAACACGACAATCCCGAAGGACATGACGAAGAACTCCCACGATATTAGTCCAATCCCTATCACGGTTTGAACCAGGGGACTACTCACGGCCATCGATGCGCTCCAGAAGTTGTAGGTCCCTGAAGGGTAAAGGGACATGTCGAAGGAGTATCCTCCCTTAAGGTCCATGACGTAAAACGGCAGTGTGATCATCGCCAAAGTCAATAAGCTACCTATGATTATGTTATACTTTATTCCGCGTGAACTCGAAATCTCTCCTGACACTGCAGGACCGGCGTAGAGCCATATGTAAGCGAAGGAAGCGAAGTAGGGTATCATGAACAATGTAGACGCCAGGCTGAATGATGGCCCAGTATAAGGAGTGGGAGTAACTCCGTCCTTTTCTAGGAAGCTCAAGACATCAGCATGAAAGTGTGTCGCAGTAGCGATTGCTAAAATGCCTACGAGAAGGCCAAGCAACGAAATCAATCCGAAGACAGAGACTATCTTGAAACCCCACTTAGGCTTCACTACGTTCACCATAACTATTGCTGAGAAAATCAAACCTGACAGAACATATATGAAGAGCTCTTGACTAAGAGTGAGGGAGTTGTAAGGGTTCACGAAAACATGGTTTGCCAAGTAAAGGAGCGTTCCAGAATGGTCTGTGATCCCCATTACGGTGAGAACTGAATTTATTGCAGCTACTGAGAAGAAAGCTGAGAGAGCGAAGTAAGGAGGCATGTTAAAGGCTATCGCAATTCCCATGATTGAGCCTATTTTACCGTTCAGGTAACGGGACAGCCAAACGTAATCGCCACCTGTCCTGTGGGTCATGATGAGGAGAAACGTATAGAGAATGACCAGTGGTAAAGTAACGAGGAAAGTGATGATAGACGAAAGCCAAAGAAGCGAGCCCGGCTCTACATAAGGAGAGATCCCAGTGAACACTGCCAGCCCGGCTCCCATGTTAGCAACGTTCAGCATTACAGCGTCGAGGAGCGAAACCCTCTTCACAAGTCCAGAGCTGTTTCTAACGAACTGCATAGTAGCGTTGACTTCTTTTGAAATAAAAAAACTTCCGAACATATGTTCGAAAAAGAGGGACATTGGGATTCAGTTAGGCTTCCTCTTCATTCCCATGCATGGTTAAATGAGTTAGAATGCTCTTTCCATTTTCGTCTTCTCTTTCTTTCCGTTTTCATAGACTCTATCTCTCCGATTTGACATAGAGCAAGATTTAGCAGGGCAATTGGTAAATTAATCTATGTAATATCTTCTAGACAAATCTCCTAAATAATGAAATAGAGCGAATCTCCGAAGATTTTTGCCTCCTCTCTCTTTAAAATATTTTATACTAAACAAAGATTAAACAAAGAAATTCTTTTTTACCCTTCATGTCTTTATCTTTGTGTGGAGAAATACATTTACGCTACACTGGCATCTTTCTCATCTTGGGCTGGAAACATATACGACCTTCTCATCGTTACATATGTCTATGCGTACCTCTCGAAGTATCTGGGAATGGACACGGTGGAGGGGACGTTGCTCTTTGCGTTAGGCCTGATCTTCAGAGTTATAGGTGGATACGTATTTGGTAAGTACGCTGATTCTCACGGGAGAAAAGCAGTCTTAGCCCTAGGCACTGCAGGTTATTCTATAACCCAAGCTGTAATAGCTTTCTCTCCGTCTATTGCCCTCGTCCTTTTATTCCGTTCTATTCAAGGGCTAATGATGGGAGCACAATGGACTGCTGGTACGGTGATAGCTTACGAAAATGCTCCCTTGAAATTGAGAGGGCTGATTAACGGGATAGTACAAGCTGGTTACGGAGTGGGCTACGCAATGACGGGAGCAGCCTACTTGTTGTTCTCACCTCACATGGGCGGAATGGGCTGGAGGTTCTTCCTTTTGACAGGGAGCGTTCCTCTGGTCATAATCCCCCTGATATTAGCTAAGGTTTCGGATGTAAAGACCTTCAAAAATGAGAAGAGACCTGCGATCAATATGAAGGAATATCTAGGAGTCTTGGTTAGAGCCTCGCTGGTTATTTCAGGAATGTTCTTTTCATATTATTCAATCTTCGCAATATATCCAGATTTCATAGAGAACTTGGGAACGCCAAGTTCCTTGGTGGGAGAGATAATGTTTGTGTCGAACATAGCCCTTGCAATCTCATTTGTAGTTTTCGGAAGGCTCGCAGACAGGATAGGCAAGAGGAAATTAATCATAGGAGGAGTGATCGGAGAGATGATCGGAGTACCCCTAATGTTACCCTTACTTCACGTGTTCCAGAACTACCCTTCAATGGTAGCCGGGCTGATCGTGTACACGGTTTCCACCGGATTCTGGCCTATAGCTCCTCTCCTAGTGATAGAGTCCGTTCCCATTGAGGTCAGGTCTGCTCTGACGGGTTTGTCATATAATTTGGGATCCGTTATGGGAGGGGTCGGTTCAATCACAATGGGTACCTTAGTTACAATTTTTGGACTGAACAGCGCTTCCTTTTGGGGAAACGTCTTGTGTTACTCAGCTCTCACAGTTGTGTTGGCAACCCTAATTACTTGGAACAGAGGAGCTAACAAGGTTGAAGTGAGATAGGAAACACTCTCCCCGTCCTTATTCCCTATTTTAGATGAGGGAATTAGTGATGGAGACATAAATACCAAGAGAAGAATATATTATAGATGAGCAGTTGCGAGATCTATCCAATTGTAGACGAGCTCTCATCTAAGGGGAAGAGCTTCTGCATAGTAACTGAGGTTTTCCCCGACGGAAAGGTAAAGAGGGGAGTGATCTCGGAAGGTAAGGTGGTAGTAGGGAACCTTGACGAGCTTGCCTTCTCAGAAAAGGAAGAAATAGACACCCCCAATGGAAAGGTCAAGGTAATGATGGACTGTGTACAAGGCAACCCTAACGTCATAGTAATAGGCAACGGTAAGGTCGCTAGGCACCTAGTTGAGTTGATGAAGTTCCTCAACTATCCAGTAACGGTAGTTGGCGACCATGACATTCAGGACATAGATGCTAACGTTGTTAACGATATATCTTTACTCTCTTCGTTAATAGATGGAAACACGTTTGTAGTAGTTGCAAACGAAGGAGGGAAACATTATGATATAACGGGAGTGGAGACCGCTATTAGATCAGGAGCTAGGTACGTCTCTCTAATGGCAAGCAGAAACAGAGCTGCTGCGTCGATACAGAGAATGATAAACGACGGTCTGAGTGAGGAGGAAATAAAGAAAAGGCTTTACTCTCCTGCAGGTCTAGATCTAGGTTCTAAAACTCCGCAAGAGATAGCCCTGAGCATAGCATCGCAGATTGTTGCCGTATCTAGAGGGGGAGAAGGGGTTCACTACATGTTGAAGAAGAACCCATATGACCTGCTGGGTAAAGTTAAGGACGAGTCTTGTTCGTGGTCGGGGGAGGAAGCTCACCAAAGTTGCTAGTCTTGTCTATCTATATATCTTGAACATGTATAACATGAAACCCACTTTCCTCAAAAATTGAAGTTAAAATATAATATAGTCTATCCTAAGCCCCTATTAGGTTTCTCTTTTCACTTCTTCATTTATAGTGCTTCTGGGAGCGGTACGTATACGTGTAATCTCTTCGTGTGCCTTCTAAAATGTATAAAATTAAGCTAGTCCAAATCCCTAACGCTTTAGTCGTCTTTTCTTATTAAAACTATATTATAAAAAATATTTATATACACTATAATAATGATAGCTTCCATGCAGGGAAAGGACCAACATGAGGAACCCCAGGAGGATAGCCACCCCGTTAGCTAGAGGGTTGTTGTACCTGAAGTGAGCTAAAGCATACCTCCTCCATTTCCCGTCCCTCTTCACATATATCCCCGCCTCAGTGAAGACGTCCAGGAGCATATGTGAAGGACCTATCGCCATAGACAGGAGGAGGAACCACGGGAAGTCACCGACGAGGAGACCGAGAGCGAAGAAAGGTATAGACGGTAACATGCCCCAGACCACAGACCTAGGGACAGTGTGGGTCAACGGAGTCCTGGTAGGTATCGTCCCCCGTCTGGTGTGTATTTCCTTATGGCCAAGTCCGTCTATGATGAGGTTCCCCGCGACAGCCAAGACCCCTGCAAGGACCAGGTAGTAAGAGGTGAAATAGCTGAAGAACAAGGCAAGCACTCCTGTAGTGAAGACGTAATGGGTAGCCAACCTCATACATTATTTTTATAATTAACATCTTATATCTCATACTGTGACTTACTGGATAGTACCAATCCAAGAAGATATGTGGGACGTAATTCTCTCCGAAGGAATTTACGGATATAAAGAGGACATTAGCAGTTTCATAAAGAAAGGAGATTACCTCGTTATATATGTGAGTAAATACTATGCAAAGAAATACGGAGGAAAGATGGTTGGAGTAGTAAAGGTTACATCCGATTGGTTCAAGGACGAGACTCCCTTATACCCAGAAGAGAAGATAAGAAATAAAGGAATTTTCGTCTTCAGGGTGAAGGTAGAACCTACTGTAATAGGAGTTTGTGATTTCAAGGTAATTTTGGATGACTTGACCTTCATCGAAGATAAGTCCCAGATGGCTAAATATCTGAGGAACGCTCCAGCCAACATGAAAAGACCTATACCTGATATCGACGGAAAGCTAATAGAGCAATGCCTAAAGGAGGAGCACATGAGCCGAACTTGAGCTTTGCACATCGTTTATGTCCTCTCATGAGTGCACATGAAATCTCGAAACCGTCTTTAAATCCTCATGAACTGGGTTTAGATAAGTGTCTTCACCAATTTTGTGATTAACTCAGATATTAGTCAGAGAGAATGCACGAGGACGTAAAACTGTTTTCCCAAATACAAGTTTGTTCACAGGAAAAGTAAAGGAGACAAAAACGCCATCACATGAAAAAAGTTTGAAATCAACGAAGCAATTATATCAAGGTGGCAACTCACGGCGATTTCTACTGTCTTTGTTGTTTAAACATAAATTGTAACGTTTAATTAGCCTTAAATAATTTTAAATAGTAAACTTCGACCTTTCCTTTAGATGACAATTCAGCAAAAGTCTGACTTCAAATGGATGTATACCGCCCTGCCTTTCAACGCGTCCACCGGACCTTTATCCACGCTCATCACTTTGGAGATACTTCACTTAAACGGTAACGCAATAGATGTAGGTCTAGCCATCTCTCTAGGTAATGCGATCTTGATACCTGCATCCATAATCTGGGGAATTTTAGCTGACAGATACAGCAGGAAATTCCTCATCATCACCAGCTTTGCGGGTACGGGGCTCGCTTTAATTCTAATAACTTTCCTCAATACCATCCCTCTAGTTTCCGTGGATTACGCAATCGCGGTCTTCTTCAGCACAGCTTCCACTACCCCGATGAACTTGTTGATAATGGCTACCACTGAGAAGAAGAAATGGGCGTCGGCTTTCTCCAGACTTTCCGTGGTCTCCTCAGTTGGGATGCTCACTGGCCTGATCATATCTAGCTTTACCATCAACTTCGTCCCTCTGACTCTCGTAATTCAGATCATGGGCGTCCTGTCTCTAGTATCCCTAGGCTTAGGAATTAAGCTGATACCGAGATCCCCCATTCATGTAGAAAGGGTAGCCATGGTACATCAAAGAGAATCTTTCTCAACAAGGATAAGGATGCTCCCCCTGTTCTTCCTCCATCTACCCAAGGCTGGTCACTTCAAGATGTTCTCTCTGAAGAGGTTGAGGAAGAGCCCAGTGAACTACGTTCCTATGTTGTACCTCGGGATAATTGCTTTCTACTTCAGTAGCGGGCTCTTCAACACAGTATACCCTGCCGGGCTCTACACTCTGGGAGCCAACAGCTCCGTGGTGCTAGGGATAATCTCGTTGGGAATGGTAGCACAGACGGTCACTTTTTACATCGCTGGGAAAACGATTGAGGAGAGGGGAGAGAAGCTCGTAGCTTCCATGTCTCTCTTGATTAGAGGACTTTCTTATACCGTGATGGGTCTATCCACGTTAGGAACATTAGGCGTCATAGTAGTGGTAAACTCCCTTTTCTATCCCTTGGCAGCAGGTTTCGCTTACTCCCTCTATTATTCGTCTTCAACAACTATGATATTCAAGATCGTGGGAGAGAGAAGCCAAGGTAAGGGCTTGGGAGTTTACAGCACTGTGGTAGGAATAGCACTCCTAGTGGGCTCTCTGGTCTCGGGCTACATCACTCATTTCTTAGGATACGGAGTAGATTTCGGCATAGCTGGATCAATATTGATAATAGACGCAGTACTCTTTTCTAAGTTGCAGGAAGGTTGAGCTCCTTCCGTTTTCGTCTCCTTTTTGGATCAGCTTCCCAGAGAGATATATTATTTTTAATGTAATATAAGAAAGTTATCAACGCTAACTAGAAACTTAAGCTAAATTTTCTCTAAAAAGCACTACTTGTGTCTGTTATGTTCATTAATTCACCCTCGAGAAATTAAAAAGTATCTCTAGAAATGAAAAATCGGTATTATTTTCTTAACTATCAGTTATTTCTATGACTCAGTCCAGATTTGAGAGATTATCTAGCATTTCTAAAATAAAAAACACTTAAAAATGAATAACCTTAATAAAGACAAAATATAAATAAAGGATTATGTCACTCCAAATCAGAGGTTCCGTAATTTCCACGGAGAGGGAAAATGGCACCTCTATGATGGCAGAAGATGTGATTATATTTCGTTACCCTAAGGAAGAGGTCACGTCAAAGTCGATCATATTCGTTCAGCCCAACGAGACCGCAGTGGTCGTAATTCAGGGACAAGTCCAAGCCGTGTTACCACCCGGGACTCATAACGTGCAGAGCCCGCAGAACCCCCTCTCCTCCTTCCTGTCAAGGATGAGGTACAACGCTTTGCCATTCGATACAATAGTGTACTTCACATCCACCACCAGACACGAGATCAGAGTGGTTGGAAACAGTCAGACTCAGGACCTAGTCCCCTTGGTTTATGAGGTCGCTGTTTACTACAGAGTCACCGATCCGTCGAAGTTGGTATTCAACGTCCAGTTTGGAGGAAACGTGTTCAAGGACGCAGACTTGGCTAGATACGTTTCACCCATGATAGACCAGGACGTTAGCCAAGTGATGAACTTCGCCAAGCTGTCTGAAATCTACAGCAAGTTTAACGACATAACTACTGGAGTCACAGCAATACTGAAGAACTTCCTCACTGAGATAGGTGTAGAGTTGATATCTGTCAGGGTGATCAGGCTGCTACCACAGGACGATGAACTGAGGAGGATAATACAGTTGAGGGATCTTGGGTTAGACGTGGAGAAGGCCATAAGGCTCTACTTGGCTGGATCGCTGACCTCTAAGAACGACCCCGCTTCCGTCAACATGGCGCTTGGGATACCTTACTACCCCAATTTGTCTACTCTGGTTAACTTGCCTGACAACTTGATTAGAGTTAACTTGAGGGGAAATGGTGAAAATGAGAAGAAAAGCTAAGATGTTATCATCTATAGCATTGATAGCGATAGGAGTTGCTTTAATAGCGTTTTCTGTATCTTCATCGTCTTTTACATCAATTTCTAACGAGGTGAACGTCCCCGCTAACTCTAGCTTTCCAATTAAATACCCTTCCGATTCACAAGTGATAATCAGTCTAAACTCCACTACTCCTCTCTCAGTTTCTATGTTACCGCCAGGGGCTACTAGCGAGAACGACAGCATAGTCTACGTGTATTGTTTCATTTCATCGAGTGGAGGAGAGATATTAGTTCACAATATAAACAACGCTTCATCTACAATTTACTACGACGTTCAGTATGCACATTCTTCCACTGTAGGAAAGGAATATTCTTTTGTAGCGGGAATAGTGTGTTTAGGGTTCGGAGTGCTTGCAGTAATATTTTTCTTGACTAGAAGATAATAAACCTTTTATTTTTTTCGCTAAAACATTCATCAACTGTTATATTTCTAATTCAACACAATGTTAGTTTTTCAATTTCATAACATACGTGGCTTTACTCTCTACCTGGAATCAAGGCAAGTCTTCCGATATACCTGAGAGATGAAAATTCCTCTATTCTCCCTCACTAAACATTTATAGTGTATGGATGAATATGTTTTTTACCTTTGGTTTTCTAAATATTCATAGTGAGACGGAATGGAGTCGAGGAGATTCGCATGGAATGTGGGCGCAGGAATAATATATGCCTTACTCTTGACAATAGTTATTACTGTTTTCGACCTTATTGCTAAGCTTTTCTACCCTCCCTTCCCTATCCTAATATCGCCTTTGCTGATAGTCTTCTCGTATCCGGTTCTCGCTTTAGTGGAACTAGTCGTACTCGGATTAATGTTGTTGTTTGCATATCCTATAACTGTAAAGTCTCTCAACAGCGAGCTAGGTCAGGTAAGATATCTCTCAATTTTTGGAATAATAGGATATTTGATATTCTCTCTCTTACCTTATGCTGTACACACTCCCTACATACAGACTTTCATAGGGTTGATCATAGTATCGATACTTTTCAACGGGCTGTTCTCTGGGTCATTAGCCACACTGATGTTCAGCAAAAAGGAGGAAAGTCAATCTAAAACTAACTTGAATTTAAGGAGAAACTGATGGTAAAGAGAGATGAGTCAGGAATCTTTTCGTGAACTTCCCGAAAATACACCGAAGGTAACTTCTGAATTTAGCATTGTTTCTTTCTAGCAATGTTTTTCTGTATTTGACGGAAAAGATTTTTATTTTAGGGGAAAAGACTATCACTCATGTCAAAAGAACTAACTCCTCTTGAGAAATTACAACTTTTAGTGCCTGGCTATAGAGGTTACAAGGTTAAGGATCTCATAAGACAAGACGACATGCTCATAAGAAACTACGTTAGACAACACCTGGAAAATTCGCTTTCAAAGCTTTCAGAGAAGGAGTCGCTAATAGCACAAAATAATCCATTCTCTCCAAACATAAAACAAATAGAGTTATTAAATTCGAAGATAAGGTCGCTTGTAGCCGACATGGCTACCATGCAAGGTGGAGGAGCTGACGTTTATGCGAGGTATAAAATAACCTCAGAGGCGTTGGAGACCATAGTTCAAAACGACGTTAGATTAGTAAGCTTGGCGAATTTACTTTATGATAATGCAAATCTTGGTGATATAAATTCTATAAACTCAATTTTAGACGAGATGAGATTGGTTCTAGCACAAAGACAAAACTTGTTCTTCCCTTCTTTCCAATGAACTTACTGTAAATGAGGAATTAAAGTCTCTTAAATACTTTTTAACTTAGTTTTTTGTAATAAGAGAATATATCATGTTATTTACACTAGCTTAGATTATAAAGAGCAAGATGAAATTGCATAATAATTCCTTTCTAGCTCATAATTACGAACTGACATATGCCCGCCTTGGCTTTTAAGGTCTGAGGAAGTATAGTACTTGGTTTTTTGTCTGATGTTACCTGTTTAATCTTTCCTCAGGTACTGTAATAAGAAGGATTAGCTTGTGGTTACAGCTTCCAAAGAAATGGGAAAAGTTCTCTTGGAACTCATGCTTAGACTTCATTATGGAACATTTAACGAGCACGGACTAACTATCCGCAAACTCTTCTAGATTTCCATTTTTTGTATCTAAACTTTTTATTTGAGAAAACTTACCTTCTATATGAATGTATAATTTATCAAAAACTTTTTCAGCTTATCTTCCTTAACCTTTCTTAAATGTCACTCCAAATCAGAGGTTCCGTAATTTCCACGGAGAGGGAAAATGGCACCTCTATGATGGCAGAAGATGTGATTATATTTCGTTACCCTAAGGAAGAGGTCACGTCAAAGTCGATCATATTCGTTCAGCCCAACGAGACCGCAGTGGTCGTAATTCAGGGACAAGTCCAAGCCGTGTTACCACCCGGGACTCATAACGTGCAGAGCCCGCAGAACCCCCTCTCCTCCTTCCTGTCAAGGTTCAGGTATAACGCTTTACCATTTGATACTATTGTCTTCTACGCTTCCACTACTAGACATGAAGTGAGAATAGTAGGTGTTTCTCAGACTCAAGATCTAGTTCCATTAACTTACGAAGTCGCTGTTTACTACAGGGTCACCGATCCGTCGAAGTTGGTATTCAACGTCCAGTTTGGAGGAAACGTGTTCAAGGACGCAGACTTGGCTAGATACGTTTCACCCATGATAGACCAGGAAGTCAGTTCCATCATAAATTACGTTAAACTGTACGAGATATTCAAGAAGCTTACTGACGTAACTAACGCGGTCTCTGCTGGACTTAAACCGTTCCTCACGGAGATAGGTGTAGAGTTGATATCTGTCAGGGTGATCAGGCTGCTACCACAGGACGATGAACTGAGGAGGATAATACAGTTGAGGGATCTTGGGTTAGACGTGGAGAAGGCCATAAGGCTCTACTTGGCTGGATCGCTGACCTCTAAGAACGACCCCGCTTCCGTCAACATGGCGCTTGGGATACCTTACTACCCCAATTTGTCTACTCTGGTTAACTTGCCTGACAACTTGATTAGAGTTAACTTGAGGGGAAATGACCAAGAACAGAAGCAACAGTAAGTTTTTTAAAATTAAAGTATAAAATCTACTTAAAGGTAAGGGAAGAGAATAATGCATCAAAAAGGTATAAGACTCTTTTTGAAAGCAAAATCGCGCTGAGATAATAAGAGAAATGGAGAGAAGGGATGTTGGGAGTCCCTTCTTCTCTGGGGATCCTAGGATGGACAAGTATACAACGAAGGACTATTACAACTGGAAGAGAAAAGGCGACATAGTGCTAGTCATAGAAGACAACGGAATAATAAAGGGAATTGCTGACGTAGTAGTTAAGGGCGACTATCTTCTCCTCGACATGATAGCTGTACATGCACTATTTCACGGACAAGGAGTGGGATCTAAGTTGCTAAACAAAGTAGAAGAATTAGCTGGAAACATGAACAAGAAGGGAGTGATCCTCGAAGCTTTAGACTCTGCTGTGAATTTCTATCGCAAACATGGATTCGTTCCTTCACATCAAAGGATAGACAGAGAGTTCGGAGTTTTAACCGTCATGAAGAAGGAGATCAGAGTCTTAGAGACTGTTAGATCCTGAAAAAATTTATCAGTTTTTTTCTTCTTTTTATATCTTTCTCTCAGAAATATTTAAATAGCTAATTAGTAATCACTATTCACTATGGAGTCTGAGCGAATCTTTAGGCTTCTTACTGGAACCGCATCGTTCCTATGGTCATTACTTCATTTAGTGGTCGGATATGGGGCAGCTAGTCTAGCCGCGCATGCCACGGGAGAAGCTGTGCTATCATTCGCTATTTATTCGGAATACTTCGGGTTCAACTCTGCTCTTTACATCTTTGCAGGTTATGAAATATTAAAGGGGACTAGGAAATTATTACCCCTTATAATATTCCTGTTCACAATAAACACAGGCTTGCTTATAGAGTCTCATGTCGCTCCGGCTCCAATACTGGGAAGAACACTTCCGATAATCCCTGAGGTATTCCCTGCTCTAGTGTTAGACTTCGTCCTTTTGGGAGGATCGATTTTGACGTGGTGGAAGGCAAATGTCCGTGTCTGAGAAGATCCTAAATTCTGAGGGAATAAAGAGAGTGATAAGAAATCCCTATCTTGCAATAGCTTCAACTAAGCATTTCCACGTCATAGGAGAAGACGGAAAAGGAGAGTACAGTGTAGTTTTATATGAGTGGGAAACGACGTCAAAGTTCAGAGTTGAGGAGGACTTAGTGCTGTACAGGATGACAGTTAAGGAAGAACCCATGGGGATTTCTTACATCATGGAAGAAAACAGAAAGGGAGGAAACTATTACAAGATAACGTTCATGAACTCAGGTAACAGTCTAACGGTCATGGTAATAGGGAAGAAAGGTGGCGGAGTGTTCGGTAAAACTCCTTACATTGAGCCAGAACATATTTTAGATCATATAAAACAATTTCTAAGCTAGTAAACTCATGAGAAATTTCAGCCTCTTATGTTGTTTTCCGTGACAGGGAAGGGATATGACTCATCCTCTCTGAGCGCCTGCCTCATCAATTCCTATTGCCTGCAATTAAGATGGCAAAGAAGTATGTCCAGTTAATCACATGAAACCTGATATCAGAAGAATAAGAAGGATACTTCTGGCTAACCTTACTTTGACCGAGACTTCAAATGATACTTCGCTCAACAACTGTGAACCTAGATAATTTCTAAAGACCAAAGCTGAGATAAGATGATCATTGTGAAAGAAATGTCCCGTTCTCCTGCTTTAAGACGAATTTCCGACAAGTGAAGTCAGAGGAATTAACACATCACGGAAGGAACTAACGAGGAACAAATGGCTCTCATTTTCATTGTCGTCGCTGTTTCCAAACCCACTTATCGAAGGGAACTTCCTCATGATCCTAGCTATTTCTCTTTCGTGTTTTTCTATCACTAAAGCAAGGACTGGGACGCATAGTTGAGATAGGAAATCTACATGCCAAAACTTGTTCTTCTCACTCGACAGATGCCTCGAGATCCTCTTTGCACAGTTTCTTCCACAAGATCCTACGTAACAATATAATCCATTAGAAATTCTAAATTCCTTTGTTCTTGACTTCAAAACTCCTTCCTTGCAGAGGAATAGAATCAAATATCCCTTCATCTTAATCACCTATTCTTTGACCTTTGATGAGAAGAACCCTATTAAAGTTCTCCATTAAGGCGAAAATGTCGTTTGGTTATTTCCGATAACTCTGAAAATACATCGAGTGCTGAATATACTTATTTTTATTGAAAAATAAAAAATAATAAAAAAGAAAGAGAGAGGATAGACATGTCTAAAACGAGAATTCAAATCAAAGACCATAGACTAACTATTACGCTACTGAACGACATAGCCAACGCAGAGTATTCAGGGGATAGCCAAATCGGGTAGAGTACTCCAGACGCCAGGGGAAGCATTGCAGCGTTGTAACCGAATGCCCAGCCTAAGTTCTGTTTCACTTTGCCCTCAGTACTCTTTCCTAGCTTAATCACGTCTGGAAGTTGGCTTATGTCCCTTATCACTAGGTCCCCCGCCGACTTAGCGATGTCAGAACCAGTTGATACAGCAACCCCTACCTTAGCCTCCCTCATCGCATATGCGTCGTTGACCCCGTCACCTACGAATAGGGCGTCCCTAGCTAAATCGCCCTTCTCCTCTGGTGATAGACTCTTATGAACTTCAACACCTAGAAGCTTCCCTATTTCGTCAGCGGACTTACTTGAGTCTCCGGTCGCTATCACGATCTTGAATCCGCGCCTCTTCAACGCCTCAATTGACTCCACAGCTCCATCCCTGAGTTCCTCCTTCAGGCTCACCGTAGCTCCGATCTTTCCATCGACGCAGACGAAAAGATCCCCCTCAACTCCTTCTACTACATCACAGTTCTGCCTCACAAAGGAGGGCTTCCCCACTATCACGTCGTGGCCTCCAACTCTACCGTAAATTCCGTTGCCGACGAACTCGTCGAATGATTCTACTCTCATGGAGGATTTAGGAAATGCCTTCGCTATAGGATGAGAGCTCCTCCCTTCGAGGGCTGAGGCCATCTCCATAGCATTAGGTACGTACTCCTTGAAATAGCTTATCTTGTAGTTACCGGTAGTTAAAGTACCTGTCTTGTCTAAGACTATCACCCTAACCTTGTTGAGCTCTTCCAGAGCCGACCCGTTCCTGATGATGATCCCTCTCCTCATTGCCCGGTTTACCTTAGCCAGGATAGCCATGGGAGTGGCCAAGCCGAGCGCACAAGGGCATGCAGCTGCGAGGACTGAGACCGCAAAGAGCATTGATGCAACTACATCTCCAGTCAACCTAAACCAGATCCCAAACGTAATTCCAGAGATGAGTAAAATGAAAGGAGTGAACCAGGAAGAGACCTTGTCCACGGTCCTCTGAATAGACACCTTGGCATTGTAAGCCTCGCGAAGGGTCTCCACCACGGTATTGATGTAGCTCCTCTCGAAAGGAGTAGTCACGTATTCCTCTAGGTACCCAGAGACCAGGATCGAACCAGCTATGAGTCTGTCTCCCTTTACCTTGAACACGGGCTCGCTCTCCCCCGTCATGAGGGATTCGTCTACTACACCTTTTCCGTCCTCCAGCACTCCGTCAGCAGGTATGGTCTCTCCGGACTTGACCACCACTATGTCTCCCTCTTTAAGTTCCCTTGCATTCACAGTCCTACCGTCCTTCGTCACAGCCTTGATCTCCGGTACCTTTACCTGAGAGGAAATCCTGTACTTCAGGTAGGCCTCCAATGTCTTTCCCACCAAGACGAAGGTTATCAACATTGACGCTACGTCGAAGAAGGTCTGCTTCCCCATGAACAGGAAGTAGACGCTGGAGAACCAGAGTATGTTGGAAGAAAGTGAGACAAGTGTGTCCATATTGGCGTTCTTGTTCTCCAGTGCCCTCAGGAACCCCTTATGAAAGGTCAACCCTGAGTAGAACTGGACCGGAATGGATAGGACTAACTGAACTACCCCGTGTGTGAGAAGGACGGCGGGGAGCACTGCTACCCCTACAAGTAACCTGATTAACCTTTCCCTGAAGTCCTTCTTCAAAACGTCCTCCTCTTTCCCTGACTCCATCACTGTAGCGCGATAGCCCGATAGAGAAAGGGCTTGCGTTATCCCCTGAATCGAGGTCTCCTCTGGGTTGAACTCCACGTTTAGTGTACCCAGACCGGGGTTATCTAACACTTGCACGACCCCGTCCATGGACTCCACCAGCGCTCTGACCTTAGACATGTCCTCGGGTAACACGTTAACTCTGATCGTACCCCTCGACGTTATAACGTCGTATCCTGCCTTCTTCACTGCCCTCACTACGTCCTTCAGTCTCACGTCGCTCGACATTATCACCTTTGCCGAGGACGTAGCTAAGTTAACGTCTACGTCCTCGACTCCTCTAACGTTCTTCAAAGCGTGAGATACAGTGTTAACGCAAGAAGCACAGTGCATCCCCCCTATCCTGAGTTTGGCTTCCTTCTCCACCTTCTTATCTTCACTTTCCTTATTTTCAGTCTCCTTATTTTCGGTTCTGTCCTCCATGATAATCACCTAAAAAGAAAGATACGGTTGGAAAAATAGAATGAAACTAAGCTCAACAACAGTCGTGATGGTGCTCGTGATGTTCGTGATGGTGCTCGTGATGTTCGTGATGGTGCTCGTGATGTTCGTGATGGTGCTCATGATGTTCATGACCAGAAGAGGGCATCCCTTTAGGCCCTCCAGTTATGTATTCCTCAGGGTTGGACTGAAAAGCCCTTTTACAACCGTCTGAACAAAAATAGTAAACCTTCCCTTTATACATTGTCTTGAGGTTACTCCCTTCATCCACATCCATTCCACAAACTGGACAAGTTGCCATACATAAATTATACGAAAGGTTATATTTTACCCTTTCTTCGTGCAGGTTGCACGTAATCTTAAATGATATTTACGTCAGGTTTCAGATTAATGCGTTCTGAAATGCAAAGTGAACGTTAAAATCATGTGTCAGATCACTTTTATGGAGTTTTTCCGTTTTTTACCTGATTTCCTTCTCTCCGTCTTTGAACTTTATACAGATATATTAATTTGACCTACAAGAAATCGAGAGGGGAGGTGATGGAACACGAGTCCCTTACAGTCTCTCAGTCCTCTCCATGTTCCTCTTCAACTCCTTCAGGCATGATGAACAGCACACGTAATAAGTTCTGTTGTTTCTCGTGTATGTAAAGTATTTCTCGCCTTGATGAATCTCCTTTCCGCAATAATCGCAAGTCAATGAAGGCCTAACGTGGATGTCCTTTACATTACCTTTCATTGAGATGAGCACTTCCTTAGCTTGAGCCTCCTCTGCCTTGTTGAGAATAGAGGAGACGTCATTGCTTCTGACAACACAAAGTTCCTTACCATCCACTAAAGGATAACATTCCTCGCACCAGCTAACACATTTCCCCAGTATGAAGACCGTGGGAAAGCTCTCCACCGTGACCTTGAGTTTCACCCCCTTGTTGAATAATGACCTCAGAATACGTGACGCAGTGTTCCTGTTCACGTTCAGTTCCTTAGCAAGGTCTTTCACGCTGATTCTTGGGTTTCTCCTTAACGCCTCTATTGCTCTGAACTCCAATTCCGAGAACTTTTCTTCCATGAAGTGATTTTGCTTAACAAGTTTTTTCTCTCTTTCTCTTTCAGTTTGATGAAATAATAGAACGATTAATTGAAAAATAAAGATATAGTATGTTATTATAATTAAAGAGAGCAAAAATCCCATTATAAGACTTTAGCTTATATTATATAGTTCGAGAGAAAATAATTAAAATGAATGTCTTTTTATTAAATATCTATTCAAGTAGAGTCGATAATAAAGGAATAATAGTTAGTACATTATCTTTATGGCATAAAAATATAAATAGTTAAAAAAACTAACTATTCAAAGTTAATAGTAAGTGAAAGAAATGAAAGTAAGAGGAGTAGCTAGAAGCCATGTACATTCATTTTTAGCTCTGGTTGCACTGGTAAAGTTAGCGTTTGTACCGCTTAGGGCACAAGTATATGCTAGTTCAGTAGCTTCAGGCGAAATTACAGAGTCAGCCTATGTAACTGCTAAGTGAAATAGTATTACTACTGATTTCTTTATAGGTTTAGTTGGTATTCTACCTCACGGCGTTTTGGAGATCTTGGGCTTCAGCTTCTTTGCTTACACTGGACAGAAATTCAGATCTAGAGGCAGGTACATTAATTATTTATTTAAAGGATACTCCACACTTTCACTAGCATTCATAGAATCCTCATTAACTCTTTACGTCATTCAACATGTATTGGGATAGTTAAACTTCCTTAGATAGTACCGAAGCTAACTTTATCCTTATAGTAACCTCCTGCTTCGGAATACCCTTGCCAAGATACAAGGCTAGACATTAGAGTAGTCGACCTGATCTCTTTAAGTTCAGGTAAGCTCTGAAGTCGCGTTCTATGTCTCAACTGCATTTGTGGAAAAAGAGGTTCAAAAGCAAGTCTTATCTCATTTAGGCTTGCGGCAGCGTTTCTTCATTTTCTCTTTATATCAATAGATATCAAACCACATTTAACGATATTCTAACATCCGTTAAGTGGTAAGCTTTTACATAAGTGCGCAGCTTCGCTACCCTCAGAGAAGCTCTGTCTCATTAAAAGAATAGGTCGAAACAAGATTTGGAAAAAGGATATTAACCTTCACCATCTAATTAAAAGTGTGGAGAAATCCAATCTAAGCAATTCGTCACTTGATGCTATAAGGTACGTCATAGTTAAACTTCTAGCAGGGAAGAAGTACGTTTTAGACTCCATATATAGCTATCTAGTAGAGGGAGAGGGACCAAGCAAATTGGCGTCAGAGCACAACGTAACTAAACACAGGATAAGAGGAAACATAGTTAGGTTCATAGAGAAGAGTGGAGGAGAGAAAAGAGCCAAGGCGATAGCTAAGCTACTTGCCCAAAACCTAGTTGATGTGTCACCTATAGTGAAAGATGGAGTCTGTACCATATGCGGGGAAAGAGTGAATGAGGATAACATAGACAGACATATATCAACTAAACACAAGTATGAAGTACAGTATTTGACTAATAAAACTAGGCTAGCAATTTTAAGGGCATACAAAGAGAATAACAAAAATAAGTAAAAATTTTCATGATTTAGGTTTAGTTAATTCGTTTTCGTGTTAAGGACCCGAAAGGATATATCAAAAGTTTTCACATCTATCCCTTCACTTCATTTTGAGTACTAAAAACAAAAGGAATGGGAAAAAACATAGTTCTCCCTTTTTTGTATCTCAATATTCACCTAACGTTCCTTTTTCCCTGGCCCTCCTGAACGCGTACCTGAATGCCAGCACTCCTAGAGGTACTAGAACCGCGTCAAAGACGAGGAGGATCGAAATCACGTTCCATAGCTGGAACAGAGAAGCTCCCTCTAGCATGGATTCCCTTAGCCCGCTTAGAGCCCACGTCAGTGGGATAAGGTAGCTTACATACTTCAACCCGAAAGGAAGAACCGCTACAGGGAAGACCGTTCCGCTCATTAAAGTGGTGAAAGTAGAGAAGAAGAACGACACCGGGTTTCCTTGTTTAACTACCATCGTAAAGGCTCCCGAAAGGGACGCCAAGCCGAAGGTAGATAGGAGGAGAGTTGCTAACAAGACTAGTGTGGAGGTCAAGTTCACGTCATAGTGTGCCCCTAACGCGAAACCTACGGACAGGATAACAGCTGCGTTTATCGTGTTCAGGAGGAAGCCCCAGAGTGCTGAATAAGTGAGGAAACCTGTAACCCCTGACCTGGAAATGACATAGTATTCAATAGTGCCGTAAAGCTGCTCATTCCTGAGCCTTTGGCTGATGGTGGAGATCACTGAAGAGACGTAGCCCTGAAAGGCTAACCCTATAACGAAGAACTGAGTGTAGTTGTGAACGCCGATGTCAGAGACTACGTTCTCCCCCAGGGATGTGCCTACGAAGTAATACGTAAAGACAGGCAAAGTCCACGAGAGGACAGTGAGGATAACTTGTGTCTTGTAAGATATCCATACCTTGAATCCCCTGAGGTAAATGAAGGCGAAGGCTGCGCTCAAGAAGTTCCCTTTCATGTCTCATCACTTGAAGCGTGCTTTCACTCTCTCCATCTCGCTCCTCCCCTTTTCCTTCCTTCCCTCGCTACATCTATCCCTTCCTCCACGAAGAAGACGTACACATCGTCCATGGTAGGAGTGACCTCCTTCAAGTCGTACAACTCAACCTTCCCCATTTCCCTCTCAGGCAACCTCAACACAGCATACTCTTTCTCCATTCTGACGACGAACTTCTCCATTCCGTGAGGGAGATCGTAAACTTTTCCTTCGTATACCTTACCTATCGAACTCTTGAGCTGTTCCGGATCTCCCTTGGCTACTACCTTTCCTCTCTTGAACACTATCACGTTCTTCGACAAGTCCTCCACTTCCTTGAGGTAATGGGATGTCATCAAGACGGTCTTACCCAGGTTCTGCAAGTTCTCCCTAAATATCCTAGCTGATACAGGATCTAGACCGAGGGTAGGTTCGTCGAGGAGGATCACAGGGGGGTCGGTGAGTATTGCCCTGGCTAAGGCTAACCTCCTCTGCATCCCGGTGCTGTACTTCATATAAGGGGTGTCTCTCCATTCGGTCAAGCCTACTATGTCAAGCACTTCCTTGGCTCTCCTCTTAGCCTCGGAGATAGAGAGACCCTGAAGTGAACCGAAGAACACCAAGTTCTCCATGCCGGTGAGTCTGTAATAGAACAGTCTATCACTCACCGTGACAAGGCCTATGTTTTCCCTCACTCTCTTCTCGTCCTTCACCACGTCGTAGCCGTTCACGGTGGCTGTACCGGAAGTGGGTATGACCAGAGTTGAGAGGATCTTCAACATGGTTGTCTTACCAGCACCGTTGTGACCCACGATGGAAGTTATTTCTCCTTTCTCAGCCCTGAATGAAACCCCGTCAAGTGCACGAATTTCCCTTCCCTTAGCCTTGTATACCTTAACGATATCGCTAACGATAATCCCATCCATATATGAAAAGTGGTAAGCTCGAGTTAAATGCTTTCGACAAGTTACATTTAAACTTGTCAGTTTGGACAAAAACCATTTCGTCTTAATGATTCTTCGATCATAGTGGATTCATTGTGTTCTCTTAAACTTCAAGTAAGGTTTTCCCCTAGCCTTCAGAATCAACTATCCTTCAATACCAAAAAAGTGATAACCATAAGACTCAAGAGGTCTTTCCGTCGTCCTCCTTCTTTCATCCCTATCCTCCAAGGGTCTCTAGCGGAGACTTACACGCCTTTGCAGAGATGATTAGATCTGTTCATTTCGTCGTATATAGCACAAGTTCTTCTCTTTATCATGAATCACACTAACTTGTTAATTCCTAGCGTGACTCCTTTACCTGATCTTGAGCCACTTTTCATTCGAGTATTTAAAAGAAAGTTCCTTAGCTAGATCTCTCTCCAAGTGGGATATCTCTCCTTCCTGAAGCCCCAACCAGGAGAAACCCTCCAGCAAGGCTTTCGTTGCCTCATCCCTGCTCACTTTACTTCCGAGGATGTTCGAGAGCGTGGTGACTCTAACCGAAGGCTTTCCCCTCACGTTCTCTTTCGCCGACGGTTGTCTTATTACAGCTAACTTTTCAAGGTCAGTGTCGAACATAAAGGTCCCGTGCACTAACGTGAACCCCCTCCTGGTAGCTCCCGCCATCCCTGTTATCTTCTTACCGTCCACTTCGACGTCATTTATCGGGGTGAACGTCGCTTCAATACCTAACACCTCGCAAGCGTTGACTATTCCCCTCCCCGCGATTTCGTATCCTTCCTCCATAGAGAACTCCCCCACTATAGACCAGGTTATCTCTCCTCGTTCGTCGTGGAGTGCAGGACCTCCTCCGGTGAAACGTCTGACCACGGGGATAGACAACCTGACCCTTTCCTCTTCGTTTACCCAGTCCTGATAGGCTAGGAACCTACCTATGGAAAGTGTGGTAGGTGAGAAGTTCCAGAGCCTCACTGTAGGCGGGATGATTTTGTGGGAAGCTAAGATCAGCATGGCCTCGTCTAAAGCCATCTGGTTTTCCCCTCTATCCCCGCCGGAGATGACCAGCCTCATGATTTCGCCCTGAATTCATCGAGGAACTCCTCAGGGAGTGAGCAACAAGCGTCATAGATCTCCATCTTATCCCTGAGTGAAGGGTGAGGGTTAGCTATCCTGTCTACGTACTCCATAGCTCGGGCATCAAGCTCCTTCTTCAGTGGAAAAGGCCTCATGCATCCGAGGGAAGTCCTGTTGAGCGTAGAGGAAAGTCTTACCATTTCCATCACTTTCTCGACCTTAGGCATCTCGTACCTCTCTGACGCAGTACCCTTAGTGGGGATCATGACAAGGATGTTAATCATGTAAGGGTGAAAAGAGGAGGCCTCCTTTATCGCTAACGACGGGTCATCGTTGGGTAAACCTACCATTACGTGGGGGACGACGTATTTAGGCCCGAGAGAAGTCAAGAGTTCTAACATCTGGACGTAGTCCTCAGGCGACCTCTTCAATCCCTTCTCCTTTATCTCCGCTTCGGTGAACGTGAACTCGAAATCGACTATGTCAATCGCGTCTGACATCTCCTCAACCACGTCTTTTCCCTGAACCCCTGGGTGGACGTTGAAGATGACCCCCAGTTCATTCTTCAACTTCCTCATGACTGGTAGGTATTTCCTGACGTGAAGTGAACCCTCTTTGTCAAACCCGCCGCTGACGAGGAAGCCTTTCACACCTCGAGCGTTCATCTTTCGAATGGTCTTCTCGAACTCATCAACCGACATCACCCCCTCCATGGAGGAGATGTAGTGAGACGAACAGTATGAACACGAAAGGGCACACGAACCTCCAGTAAGGCTCAAGGTTGCGAACTTCCTCATCTGTACGAATCCCTTCTTAATCCCTCATCACCTTGGGTATGTTGTAAAGCTCCTTGTCCTTAGGAGACTCGTTATAGAAGGGCCTGTCACATGTGGGACACCCAGAGGTGTTGAAATGATACCTCTCGGAGGGGAGTAACAGCTTCCCGTCCTTGATGATCCTCGACAGAGGATAGCCTCTGGAAAGGTAATACCTCACAGTCTGAACCACTCTGTAATCCTGAATTGAAGGGGGACTCATGTCCTGCATTAACGTCCCTTTAACCGGGGTGAAGGCGAAAAGAGCTACTTCAGCTCCCATGGAGTAGATCCTCTCCATCAAAGAGAGGAAGTCCTCACTCTTTTCCCCGAGCCCGAACACAAGGTGTACGTATACTCTCCTCTTTCCGAAGACCTCCACTGCCTCCTCAATGAACTCCATATATCTAGAGAAAGGGAATGGCTTACTTATCCTTGTAAACATATCTTCAGTAGTGTCCAACCCCACACCTATGTAGTCCACCCCGGCTTCTGCGAATTCCTCT
Organism: Sulfuracidifex tepidarius; assembly: GCF_008326425.1. Lineage (NCBI taxonomy): Archaea > Thermoproteati > Thermoproteota > Thermoprotei > Sulfolobales > Sulfolobaceae > Sulfuracidifex > Sulfuracidifex tepidarius. Next base: position 253,175 of record NZ_AP018929.1, on the reverse strand, counting down.
AACCCCTCCACCGGGACAGTGGTCAAAGACTTACCCTTGGTGTTAACCTTCTTCATTACCTCAAGTGCTTCTTCCCTGAAACCGGGTCTGTAGACGGTCTGAAGACAAAAGCGTTTGAAAGCCCCCATCCTTCCCTTCGCTTCGTCCAAGTCCATTGGGTACCATTTAACCCTGGAAAGCATGTCCCTAGAAGAGGAAAATCTGGACTGTGCACAGAAGGCACACCCAGCGGTACAACCCCCGCCTTGGAGAGCGTAGGCAGTACCGCTATACGACTGGCTCAGTTTTCCTTTTAAAAAAAAGAATGTCCCTGAGGAGAATAGGAGAGTGGTCATAACTTTATTTGATTTATTGCTGTGTTTATTAAACTCAACAGTGCGTTCACTAAGCTCGTCACTACCCTCTTGTACAGGAAAATGAGGACCCATCTCAAGTTGATAGTCATCAGTAACCTCTTGGCTATCCTCAACTGCTTCCCCATGACCTCCCTGAAACTTACGTCATTTATCTCCCTGAGGACTCCCTTGGTGAATGAGATAAACTCTTTCACTACCTCCTTCAAGGACCTAGGACTTTCCCTGTTGAGTTTCAGCTCTTCCTCAAACTGTGACATCCTCTTCCTCATGATAGTGTAATTCAGGATATCTTGAAAATCTGCCATGTATATATACTTATGTGGTATTATGTTATAAGACATAGCACTTATTGATCTGTGATTAGTCAATGTCTTTCTTGTTTGGAGTCTAAGAACTCCTGCACAGCCCTCAAGCCTTCTCCCAGCCTGATGTCCTCTCCTAGTTCCTTCAGGACTCTCTCCAGCACACTGATGGTTACCACAGCGTCGTTTGGAGTAACCCATCCCATGTGGCCTATCCTGAAGTACTTGAAGGCTGGGTGCACGCCTGGGGCGAACTCAACTCCCTCTGACAAGCTCATCTCCATAACCTTCTTAGGGTCGGCTTTCTTCAACTCAACACCGGTCACACTGTTGCTGTAGCTTTCAGGTAACTTAGCTACCGTGCTGAAGCCCATGCTTTCTACTCCGGCCCTGATCGCCCCGGAAACTACCTGATGCCTTCTCACTCTGTTGTCTATTCCTTCTTTCTCTACTTCAGCCAGAGCTCTGCTGAGCTGGAGGATAGTGTGAACCGGAGGAGTGGCGAAATACGATGCCTTTCCCTCCTCCATTGACCTCATGACTGGTAACCAGTTCTTCAAGTTCAGATAATAGCCCGCAACAGAGTCCTCTGATATGGAATTCACGGCCTTATCAGACAATACGAGGAGGCCTGCACCGGGTGTGGAGCCCAAAGCTTTTTGACTAGCTGAAAGGTAAACGTCTATTCCCCAGTCTTCACAGTTGACCTCCTCTGCTCCCATTCCCGACACTCCGTCCACCACTGTCAGGTCTACGTTGTCCCTGACCTTGCTGATCACTTCCTTGACTGGTTCCCTCACACCCGTGCTGGTCTCCACGTGAGTTAACGTGACGACCTTATACTCTTTCTTCTCAGTCATCTCCTTCACTTCGTCTGGCTTAACGTAGTATCCCGGCTTCGGCCTCAGGACGTCTACGTTCACAGGGTACCTCTTTAGAATGTATTCCCATCTGTCCCCGAAGACTCCGTTAGAGACCACGAGGACGTTGTCTCCCTTCCTCAGAAGGGAAGTGACACTCTCCATAGCTGACGTGCCACCACCAGGGATTATGAACGGCTGATATGATTTCGCTTTCGTGATATACCTCAAGCCCTTCAAGGACGAGGAGAAAGCGTCCACGAATTCCTTTGACGTGAACCCCACGTTGTTCTTAACTCCTGCCAAAAGAACGTCGTCCTTTATCGTCACAGGACCGACGTGCATGAGAATTTTATCCATAAAGATAATGGTCTAAGCATGATTTTAAGTAATTACGCTTCCTTTTAACTTCCCTGGAATAATATTATAATAAATTTGGAGCTATTAGTAAAAATCTGAATAATTATAACCAAATCTCTTTTTTAAAAAAGGAAAATTATTTGGTTTAGCACCTTCGACCCAAAGCATGTTAAATGAATTAAGGATAAGCTTATCTGTAAGCTATTCACAATAATCAACATAAATGTTGTATAAAATTGAAAACCTATAATTGAAAGAAAAAATTATCAAAAGTTTGAATGAAACTCTTTTTTTCACCTCCTCAATAAGTAAGCTATACCTATTGCAACCACGATAACTACGATTATGGCAACAATATAAATAGCGTAATTCGTTTGAGGTGTTGAGGTAGCTTGAGGTGTTTGGGATGAAGGGGAAGAACTCTGTAACGAAGTGCTCTGTTGAGAAGAAGTACCGGTAGACTGTGTACTTGTGCTTAATGATGAAGTGCTGGACGATGAAGCATTAATGGACTGTGCACTTAATCCAGAATTGTAGGAAGTGTAAACAAGGTAGTACTGTTGAGCAGGATCTGAGAATACAGTGACATTGCCGTCAATGATGAAGTAGTCCTTAGAGTTGAGCAAAACCAAGTGACCGCTCACGTTCTTGTAGATAACAAATGAGGAGTTTGCAACACTGAAATTGAAAACAGCGTAACTAGTGAAATTTATGTCAGCTTCTATAGCACCTCTCTGAGTTGAGTTAACGTTAATGACCGTGTGTTTCACTGTGGCTTTCACTTGTTGAACAGTTGTCACATTACTTGAGTTGACGAAGACGAAGTGTGTTCCGTTTAAGAAGACTTCTACAAGTGCTCCCCTATGAACTTGGTGGGTCATGTTCACGTAAGCTGTCGTAGATACGTTCCCATTATCGTATTGTACCATCAGTGGCATACCATCTACTTCGACCAAGAACGACTTACCCTGAGCTACATGTACTCCCTCAAATTGAACTATCAATAGACGAGAGTGCTCCATTGAGTTCTGTACTCCAAAATGACCTAGGCCTCCTCCAAGACCAACTTGGTTTGAGACGTAAGTGGACTTCACCATTCCCGCCTCAGTGCCGTTAACTCCGAAGAACTCTACTGTCATGAAGGATGCGTTGTATTGTCCTAACCCAGAGAATGAGTTCATTACCATGGCCCTCCAGATCATGGAAGGGACTTCCATTCCGTCGAAGTAAGAGGTCGAAACGGAGAAAGGTGAGTTATTTGCCTTGATCTCCACGCTCGAGTTTACGTAAGCGAACTCTCCTTCATGATATCTCTCAAATCCCTGTATGTTAACTCCAACCTCCCTTGTGTTCGTTTCCTTCACCTGGAATGATGGGACGTTAAGGTAAACGTCAATATTGTATGTTTCTTTCCCTCCCACTGAGACATTGAATGACTCAGAGGTAGTCTCAGTTCCGTTGAGGAATATTAGCTCTACCTCTCCTGACCCGTTAATGTAAGCGTAACCTTCTATTTTAGTAGAAGGAGTTCCAGCCCAAGCTATTTCCTGTTGCGATCCAGACGTCACCTTAACCTCCATGATAGGGGCGGGAGAGGACACATACACAGTTCCGTTCGTACCTAACGTCACGTTCAAGACACCCTTGTATTCCTTGAGGCTTCCAGTATGAAGGATGTAAGTGGTTGATTGCTCCTGAACTGTGAACTCTCCTTTAACCGTACCATTAAAGGTAGAGTTGGTAATTCTCAGTGTTTCAAAGCCCCCGATCGGGCTGGAAGAAGAATGGAGCTCAACTGTATAACTAGAGTAATAGACATGTGCTTGGGCTCCATTCATCCCTTGTGAGCCCACGGTTGGGACGAAAAACACGAAAGACAACAACACGAGGAAGCTTAAAACGATTGAGGCTAACCTCTTGAAATTCATTTAATCCTTAGTTCTCATGCTTTAAATAATAAAGTTACCCACCTAGAATTTATCAATATAGATATATAATTTAACTAAATCCTGTTTAAAATTAGAGATGTAACCAGCCTAATCTGCGCTGATTTATCCTGTCTACTCTATCCATCATTACTATCAACGGCATGTTTGAAATAGTCTGGAAAAGCTCCTCAAACTGCTCTAAGTCCTTCACTTGTTCTCTAGCTTCATCAATTGAATCGGGATTGATCTTATACAGCCATTCATGGTATTCGTTCTTCCTCATACTTTGGATAACCAAGCCTCTCTCTTCTAAATCAAATAGGACTTCATTGACGTCCTTAGAGTAGAACCCGTGGAACCACTTCCTGAATTTGACTCCGGTCTTTATTTTGTATTCCTTGTCTAAAATGTAAAAGAGGTAAAGAAGCGCAGTAGGGGACAGCCCAATGGAGGAACAAAGTAATAAGTAGATCGCAATTTGGTACTTATCATATCTTCTTCGACTGAATAATCCCATCAAAAGATCTATATAAAAAGAGGATTAAAACTATTTCGTTTTTTATAGAAAAATTCTCGTAGATAAGGATTTTAAAAGGAAAATTCCTGCTAATTTAAATTAAAATTCTCTAATCTAGAAATTTATTCTTTTTAAAGATATCATATTTAAGATAAAATAGTAAATTCCATAAACTGGAGATCTAAAGTTGATGAGAAAGTTTCATGTAGCTGATAAGTACTTCTCAGATTATGAAGTGAGGAGGTAACTCTTTCATTAGAAAGTAATAATGAATTTGATTCTGCGAAGACTGTTAATTGTGTAAAATACCAGAATGGAATATGTTCTTTGTTAACTGCACCGCCCTTAAGAGGGGCTTCCTGCTTCATGGCTCTACCTTGCCTAGGACTGGTAGAGGCAGAGCAGGGTCGTTCCTACCTGACCTTGAGTGAATATTCCACGTGTCCTGAAGACTACTAATGAACAGGAGCGTATACAAGACCCTCGCTTGGAGGTGTCTCGGTGACTCCTGCCTTACCTGCAACTGCCATTGAAATACAAGGCTTTTTCCATCCACTTTCACTGTAAGGACTACCATCCCTAATCAGGGTCTTTCCCCCTTAACTCTATCAAGATAAATTCTTTCCATAGATGAGTCTTAGTTTGGCTTTGGGGGTCATTATAGAATTGTATTAGTGAAGTCAAGAAACTTCTTCACTTTAAGCTGTGCTGGGTGTACAGATCCTCTATGAAACACCCTGTACCCCATCTCAGATATCTGCTCTAGCTCGCTACTGTACACGAAAACGTAGTTGTATCCGTAGACCGCATAGGCATAAGCAGGGTTCGTCTCTTCCGTGATTCTCCTGAAGTCACTAATGAGAGAATCGACTTGTACTACAGCACTTGGTCCCCCGCTCTCTTCTACTGCAGGTATCCCTTCATCCACGGAGAAGCCCTCAATCGGAAGGTCTGACTTCATGAAAGATGCATGGACGTTGTATTTCCCTCCCTCATACTCCATGACAAAGGCGATAGGTTTGAACTTAGAGAGAATGAAGGAGTATAACATGAAGTAACCCGGGTCAGGAGTAGTCCTCTCATAGATATAAACGTGGTTAGGCCTTGCATAGGTCTTCATCCTTGAATAAGTTATAGCTCCCAGCATCCCCTTGGATCCTATTACACCTTTCCACGCAAACGTTCTCCTTGGGGTGACAAACCTCACCATCTCAGTCAGGTCGTAGGGTGTACCGAACCCGGTGGAAAGGGAGCTAACAGTGTTCTGAGCTAGCGCTCCTCCTACAGTTCCGTCATATATTACAGGGAAGAGCATTCCTTCTTCCGCAGCCTCTTCCCTTATTTTAGGAACTAGAGCTCCCGCATAAGATTCAACTACACCTTCATGAATTGAAAAGTCGCTCATCTCTGTAGTAGACATGACGTCTTCGGCTTTAGATATAGACCTTGCGTCGTGGGTTCCAGTACCTACTATCCTTATCTTCTTCCCTGTCTTTGAATATTCTCCAAGAATCTGCATGACCTCAATTTCATCTTTAGGCTTCATTAACATGATATCATACTTCTTGAGAAAAACTTTTAAAACAAGAGGCTAGAAGAGAGGTAGTATCTAGTTAGAAATTAATGTATGAATAATGGGATCTTTCGGGTTCTATTTATAACTTTAAAAGGCACTTAGTTTATTAACTTTTGATTTTTTACTTCAAAAAGTGCATTTTTTACATTCAGTTCCTTTTATCATTACTCTTTCCGCCTTGTTTATCTATTTCGTTTGGAATCTGTTTATAACAAAGTGTGAAATTATCTCCTCCATCCTTTGACATAGCTTTTACACACATACCTTTCTCATCGTCGTACCACCTATCTATTGGTATTAAGTCTGAATCCATTGGATACCCTCTTTCATCAGGCGAAACTCTCTTCGTGCTCACGCTCTGCTTAATTTCAGGCTTACTCTCTGGCTCTTCAAACTGGTTATCTTCACTAAGTGGAATGAATGCATTAGCTAAGAAAGAAACTAGAAGAGCTACTCCTTCTATCTCTAAAGCAGTAATCAAATAAGAGAGCACAGGAGATTTCATTAAAAGTTCTACACCAGCTGTTATCAAGGTTACACCAAAAAGGACAGCTACAATCATAAAGATATCAGCAAACACGTCATCTAGCCTCTGCAAATACGTCACCTCGATCCTTAAGTTTATAATCCCTTAAGTTACTTTTATATCTTTTCATGCTACGAACTCTCTGATTAATGAAAAAATTTATATTGTTTTAGATAAGGAACGTGTTATTTTCCTCGCTTTTTAAATTGATTGGGGATCTTTTCTAATTGTTTTCAGCTTATTTTCGTATTTCTTTAAAACCTCTTCCACTTCCTGCCGAGCCTCTTCGTAAATTTTCATCAGTTCCTCCATTTCCGGTGTAAGAGAAGAACCGCCCGCATTTCTTCCTCCCTTCCTCATGCTAACCCCTTCCATTGCAGTGTCTATTCTTTTCACATATTCCCACGCGAACTTGTACGACATTCCCGTTTCCTTGCACGCGTTTGTGAGCGACCCAGTCTTCTTTATGGCTCTCAGTATTTCTATTCCTCCCTTCCCCAGTATTGGCTTACCTTCGTCTGTCTCGACCCATAGCTTAAAGTTAAACCTCATAAGTCCAATCCTTTATCATAAATTTGTTTCATTAAAATATCAATCTTTCCTTTCACGTCCTCTAAGTCCTTGCCTACCACGTTCACGTGGCCCATCTTCCTCCTCTTCTTAGCTTCCTTCTTGTTGTACCAATAGACTTTTCCAGTCCTAGTGATGGGCACTTTCTCTATTCCCAACAAGTTCAACATACCTGAAGGCGAGGTTAATTCAGTGGGTAGTAGATCCCCTCCTGTTATAGCGTTAACGTGCTGGTCGAACTGAGAGAACATAGCACCGTCCAGAGTATAGTGGCCCGTGTTGTGGACCCTCGGCGCGAACTCGTTTATTAGGATTGATGATCCCTTCACGAAGAACTCAACCCCTATCGTCCCCACATAGTTTAGGGAATCTGCTAACTTCCTCACGATTTCCTGCATCCTAGGGTCTCCATAGGGCCCGTAGTTGTAAACCAGGATTCCCTTCAAGTTAAGGTTGAAGGTCGGAGGATAAGCTGAGAACTCTCCTCTCCTCGACCTCACTCCTATGACTGAGGCCTCGAAGTCAAAGTCCACGAACTCCTCTACCACGAACGTGCAGTTCATGTCCTTGACTTGAGATGCAACTGAGGGATCTCCCTTCACGAAGTACTGTCCCTTTCCGTCATATCCCCCTCTTGACTGTTTTATCACTCCATAGTTGTTGAACTCGTCCTTCAGAGTCCTGAGGGCGTCCTCTCCTCCCCTGACAACGACGAACCTAGGCGTTGGAAGACCGTGATCACGATAGTACTCTTTCTCCTTATACCTCTCCCTTTTCAGCTCTACAGAGTTAATTGAAGGTAAAAGTTTGCCTTCGTCCTGAGCGTACTGAAGGGCTTCCTCGCTTACATGTTCGAACTCGAACGTAACCACATCAGAGGAGTCCACAATTTCTTTGTAGTCTGACGGGGCGAAGCACTTGTCAGCTATCCCGCACCCTGGGGCTTCACGCTCGTCCATAACGTAAAACTTGAAAGGAAGTCTCCTCCCTTCGTTTATCATCATCAGACCTAACTGTCCTCCTCCAAGTATACCTATATTCATCCCTCTAACACCGAGTTCAGGACGTCTCTCCTCATTTCCTCTGAGAACTTCTCCAACTTAATCCTAAACTCCTCATGTTTTATAGAGAGTATCCTCACGGCAAGCAGCCCTGCATTCCTCGCATTCCCTATTGCCACAGTAGCAACTGGAACCCCGTATGGCATCTGAACTATAGAGAGGAGCGAGTCAATACCGTTAAGAGTTCTGGACTGAACGGGGACTCCTATCACGGGCAACGTAGTCAAGGAGGCTACCATTCCAGGGAGGTGGGCTGCTCCTCCTGCTCCGGCTATGATAACCTCTATCCCCCTAGAGGAGGCCTCCTTCGCGTATTGAAACATGAGGTCTGGGGTCCTGTGGGCTGAGACTACCTTGACTTCATGGTCCACCTGGAACTCCTTCAGGACATCAGAAGCTCCCTTCATGGTTTCCCAATCAGACTTGCTACCCATGATTATTCCGACGAGAGGCATGAGTGTAAATTATGTGATGGAATTTAAGGAAACATGAAACTAAAAATCTTCCACCCTTCTAGCTGGTGAAAGGCGTTTATTATTTCCTCTTGCTATAATATGGTGATGGATGTAACTGAACTCACAGTGCTTACGTTACTATCAGAGGGAGAGTTGAGTGTAAAGGAGATCAGACATTATTCAGGGATGAACAAAGGAGCGTTAATCAGGGCAGTGAGGTCATTGGAGAATAAAGGATTAGTCGAGAAGAAAGTCCTGATCGAAGGGGACGTAATTCTGGAGATAACGGACCTAGGTATGGAAGAGTTATACAAATATTATTTATATCTTAGAGATCTGGTAAATAATATGGAACAAACCGTATGTTTGAAATTTAACTGTTAACATGAGAGAAGGAGCGAAGAGTCATCATGGCGAGGTAATAATTTTTACACTCGAGTCTGGACAGGAACTCAGTTGCATCAAAGTTATGATAAGGGAAAAGAGTGTTTAAATCTTAAGGTCTGGACTTTCAAAGGAGATTATACAATAACCTAGTCGCTGCGTGTTTTAAGTTTCTTGAATCATGTCCTCCTCGAGTCCTGACTTCACTGCCTTATAATTTCGCTTAAGACTTCAACACACCGCATACTCTAAAATTTATTAATAAAGTACATCTTCATAGGAAAGTTTTTTAGTTTTTTATTAGATATAGAGAAACAGGGGATATATTTGGCAAACGTTTCAAACTGTGAGATCCCGGAGGACCTCTATTATTTTATAGAGGGAAAGAACACGGTGTGGGCAAAGGTAGAAGGTTCAGATACAATATTGGTTGGAATAACTGACGTGGCTCAGACCATGGCAGGTAAAGTAGTTAAGGTCAGAATAAAGAAAAAGGGAATGAAGATAGAGAAAGGGAAACCAGTCTCTACAATGGAAAGTGGAAAGTGGGCTGGACCAGTACCTTCACCTGTCACTGGGGAAGTGATAGAAACAAACACTGAAGTCGAGAAGAGTCCAGTGCTAGTTAACCAAGACCCTTACGGAAAAGGATGGTTAGTCAAGATGAAGGTGAGCAATCCAGAGGAAATAAAGCAGCTGCTGACTGGATCAGACGCAGTAGCTAAAATGAGTGAGATCATAAACGGAGAGAAGCTCCAGTGCAAGAGGCTCTAAGATGAGCTGGAGGTATGTTAACCTGCCTCCACAAGACGGCTACCACATGGTCACTTCCTTCGTTTCCGTAGCTGATTACGTTTCTGGTGGAGGCAAGAACACCCTACTTCTTTTTGGCGTTAAGGAACCTTTCGTTAACGTAGGAGTTCATCAAGAGGTTTGGCTTGAGGTTGACCTTGAGTACACTAAGAAAATGGGAATACCGGTTGTCAGGAGGGATTTAGGAGGAGGAACTGTAGTCATAACTCCAGGGGAGCAGGACTTCTTCCTTGTAGTCAGGCAGGAAGACGCTCCCTCAACCCCCTCTGCACTATATCAGAAGTTCCTCACTCCCATAGTAAACGTAATAAGAAGCTACGGCATAGAGGCTACGTTAAAAGACCAGGACATAGTAGTGAAAGGAAAGAAGATAAGTGGAAATGGTGCAATGTCGAGAGGAAAGGCAGTGGTCGTGACTGGAAACATACTCCTGAACTTGGACGTGGAACTCATGAGCAAGTGCATAAGAGTACCGTCAGAGAAATTCAGGGATAAAATGGCGAAAGACATGAGGGAGTGGTTAACGTCTATCAAGGACGAAATAGGATACGTTCCGCCGAAGGAAGAGATCTCCAGAAAGATCAAGGAAGAATTTGAGAGAGAGCTGAACGTGAAGTTTGAGGACTCAAACCTTACCCCTGAGGAGATAGAGGAGTGGGAAAAGCTTGCTATAGAGAAGGTGAACGAGAGCTGGGTATACTTCAAGGACAACAGACATCCAGATTTGAGGACTGAGAGATGTGTTAAGATAAACTCTTCCCTGGCTTTATGTCACATAGATTACAAGGCTAGGAAACTCCTGAGGGTTACCGTAAGGGTCTTCAACAAGGTGATCGATGAAGTATCTATCTCCGGAGATTTCTTCGTCATGTCACCCCCAGGTTTCCTCGAGAGGTTAGAGGACTTCCTGAAGGGGACTGTTCCTTCCATGGTCGAAACGAAGATAAAGGAGTTCTTTGAAAAGGAGAAGCCCGTAATATTCGGGTTTACTCAAGAGGACTTAGTGAAGGTCTTCAACGAATTGATGAACAAACCAGAAATACAGGAAATAATTTAGTTGTAAGAATTTCATGACCCTTCTTTTTTAATTGGAGGTGATGAAGATAGTGATAAGAGATTGCTTTCTCTTTCTTTATGTTATCTTATTTATATTTGAAATAATTTAATCTTTTCTTCTCTCTCTTTCTTTATGTAGATTTTTCTTAGTATTTTCTACGGTTATTCATGCTCACGCTAACTGATGCATGTGAGATGAAAACCAACTAGCTTAACCCACCTAGAAAATAGCTCGTATAGACGACTAAAGGAGTGATGAATCCGAGGGAAAAGTAGGGGAATCTAAGAGAATTCAGGCTAGATGTCCATTCAAACCTGAAGGGATTGTTTGAGGAACTTCTTGGAGCTATCCTAGTCATGTTTTGGCTGACGGACAAACTACGCCTATGAGAATATATGTCTACTAGATATCGATACTCCACCTGAAGAGCTCTCGTCTTTACCTCCACTTCAACGCATAGCGACTTCGTCAAATTTCATTGTTAGTTAACGCGTAGCTGCCTAAATAGAATAGGAAATTAGTAATATTATTAAGCTAAAATAAAGAAAATATAAAAATAATTCTAAATCAAGTCATGATCATTAGTTTTAATATTTACTGAGAAAACACTAATCACAATGACTGAGTATAATCTACTTAACTTTAACGAAGTAATGGCGAAGATAACCATAATGAAGGTTCTGAATGAAAGCGAATCCGCTACATTCTTAGTTGATGATAAACTGAAGGGAATAGTTGAGGAGATCGCTGAGGAGTTGGAAATGGAGAAGAACGAGGTAAAAGAAGGGGACGTCTTAAAGATAACAGTTTACCCTAAGATGAAAGACGCAGTTTCAAAGGCAACCCTGATAGAGGTTGACACAGATCCCAAGTTAGCGTACAACGTAATAAAGGATCCTACTATCCTAATTGCAATCATCCCTCAAATAAAGTCGGTGACCAGGATGGGAGAGAACACGTACACACTCAGAATAAAATGGGTTTTAAGTTGGGATACACCTCTCACCGTGAACACCGTATCCTTGAAGGAGACCTCCTTCACCGTCAAGTACAACGCCTCTCAGAAGATCGCAATAGCCAAGGTGTCGTTTGGATTCGATTTCCTGATTTTCGGCATATCCAAGGAAAAATGCGATATCAAGATAAAGGAATGGTATTCTGGACCTTTCTCCTCACTAGCCAAAGGAGAGATTGAAAAACATCTAGCGAATGCAGAAAACCAGTTACCGTCACTTATAATCCAGCACCGCTCTTAAGTGCTTCTATTTGAGCTATGAGCGGATCTACCTCGTTACTTACCCTGTCCTTCACTGTGGGTACTGCCTTGCATTTCTCCACGAGGGACTTGAACTCGTTCCAGTACTGCATGAAAAGATCGGGATTGTAACGATGCATAGTCATCACACCTAAGAGAACTCCTAGCCTGGAAGATATCCCCGCGTCGCTTAACGCTCTCTTGTTCTTAGCTAAAATATCATTCATGACGTCTAGCAAATCTCTAATGTATCCCTCCATTTCCTCTACTGCCCTCTCTCCTGGTTTTACAAGTTCTTCACTCATAATTTCACCTGATTATATTTTCTTGACTAAATTTAAAAAATCAACTTTCAATATCCCAGTTGACCTTCACCTTAACACTCCTCACTAATGTGTCCTTCATGGGGCACCTCCTCTCAGACTCTTCAATTATTTCCTTAATTCTAGCGTCATTACCCTTTACTCTCACGTTATACCTCACCTCCAGCACTCCTGGAGGTATCCCGGGCTCTCCCTGAAAACCTCGCGGGTCCATGTCGCCTTGTATGCATCCGCTCACTTCGTCCAACTTAACTCCCTTCTCCCTTGCGACGTAAACCACTGTGAGCATCAGACATGAAAGGGAAGAGGCAAGTAACACCTCCTCCGGAGTTGGGTAATCAGATCCCATTAGACCTATCTTTATCTCGCTTCCGCCTGCACATACACTTACATGGTCTCCCTCAACCTTCCCTTCAGCCGTGAATGTCATCAATTTATAACACCTATGTCCCGAAGGATAGCTGCCTCCACGCCATACCTTACATACATCTCGGTCCTTTCGTCTGACGTTAATGACCTTCCTAGCTTTCGCTCTACTTCGTTCAACTGCTCGGTTATTACAGTGCTTATGTTTGTCTCTATGCTAGGCCTGCCTGCTTTGAAGGTATCGTAAATTGCCAGGAGGAAGTCGTGCATCTCCTCTGTTAGGTTCAGTATGAAGTCCCCAAGGATAGGTATCCTGTCCTCTCCAACTTCCATTATTTTGCCCTTAAAGTAAGGTCTCCACGTAAGCATATGTGACTTGACGAACTCCCATGATGGAGGAAATCCCTTGTATTCGTCCGCGTCAGGAACGTTCACTACCGTGTATTCTTTGTCAAGCGTGACTTTTCCTGCCACGTCTAACTCTAAATTACCTACTTTCACTTTAACACTATCCATGTTTATCTATATAAAATGAATGAGAAAAATTTTTTCCTTTGTAAACCTCATAATGAATTGGTGATTGAAAGTGGTAGAAGCAAAAATAGAGGACCCATGCATACAGGAGTGTCTGGTAAATAAAGACGGCAAGTGGGGATCAACCGTAACCCTGACCGAATGTCTTCAAAGGTGTAAGGGTTTCCAGATAGTGAAACCATGAAAGTTTCAGAGGTAATGACCAAGGAGGTAGCAAGCGTTTCAGAGGAGACTACTCTGAAAGTAGCCCTAGATATAATGTTAAGAATGAACATGAGAAGGCTGCTGGTGAGGAACGGAAAGTTAACTGGTATACTCACAATCAGGGACATAGTCTACAACGGAGACCTGAATAAGAAGGTCGGTGATGTGGCATCCAAGGACGTTCAGTTCGTCATGCCTACGGCAACATTGAAAGAGGCATGTAGGATCATGACATCACAAGCTTTGGGCTCCCTCCTAGTAGGTGACGGAGTTGAAGTTGAAGGGATAGTGACTGAGAGAGACCTGATAAGGTATTGTAAACCCCCTTCCAGCAATGTAGGCGACGTAATGAACATAGATCCTATTATAGCGGGCAAGGACGCAACAATAAAGGAAATAGTCGATTTCATGAAGAAGAAGTGGGTAAGACATGCCGTAATAGTTGAGGACAGCCTCCCCGTAGGTATAATCTCAGTGAGAGACATTTCCAGAGCTATGTTAAGCAAGGGATCACTTGAGGTGAAGGTTGAAGGGTTCATGACTGTCTCCCCTTTTAAAGTAACCCCAGATTCAACACTGGAGACAGCCCGCAGGATCATGGTGGAACACAACATAGGTTTCCTGCCCGTGGTTGATCCGAGAACGTTATTGGGTAGCTTGAGCGAGAGAGAAATGATAGCTGCCATGTCTTTGTAAAGAAGATTCCTTAATGAAGGAAATGTTTTGTATATTTTCTAAAATATTTACATTTTTTCAAGTTTGGATAAAAATAGAGATAAATGCACTAAGTCTAGTTTTAGGTAATATGATGAAGACTTTCAATTCAGGATTAAATTCCCTTAGGTAGAGGATATACGTGAAATGCCTCACGATCTTTATCACATGTTTTTTCTCGATTGATGCAGTAAGCTTCTTACTAATGTCATCTGAAACACGGGAATAATACGGAAAAACTCAAAAACCGCCTTAATCTTGATTTTTCAGTTAAACCTCGTGATACATCCTTTCAATTTCATCCATTCTTAATTTCCTTGTATCGGTAATCTTATTCAGCGAAATTGTCAACACATTAACCATAGCTAAACCTCCCATTAAAGCGGTCTCCGGAATGGCCCCAAGGAGAAAACCTAAAGCGAAGAGGCCCGGCGGGATAACTGCAGAAACTATGCTGGAGACTCCGGATATCAACCCGTTCACTTTCCCTCTAGCAGATGCGGGAAAAACTTCAACTGCCAAGAGTGACACGGCGAACAGACCTAAAGGTGACAGGAGGGAGAGGGCTCCGAAGCTTATGAAAATCGCCATCTGGTTCTTCGCTGCTATCGAGAAAACGAGGAAAAGGAAAGCAAGCGCCATGTACCCATGACCAAGTATTACGGATCTCTTCCTAGACAGCTTGTCTATCAAGAGAGGAACTACCGTGAATCCTCCTATTATTGAAGCTAGGGTACCCCAAATGAATGCTTCGTCAGTGAACGATGCTGCCTCCACTTGGTTCAGACCTAAATAAGGCCCAACGAAATCTGGAATCACTATGAATGGAAAGACATAAGTGATAATTGAATCGAGGGAGGAGATGATAGTCAAAGATAATATCAACCCTTTGGTTTCCGTTAAACTCACTCTTTCCTTCCCCCTCTCTGCCCAGACCTCACTCTCCCTAAGGAAGAACCTAATTAGCGCAAATGGAATCACGATCACGCCCGCTATGGCGTATGCCACTCTCCAAGCTAAGTATGAAGGGAAGTGAGAAAGGAGGACCAGTCCGAGGATTGAAGCTGCCAGATCTCCCGCGAACCATATTGTCGAGAGAATCACGAACATCTTTCCCCTAAGTTTCTGAGATATCATCTCTACTATCATAACAGATCCTGCAACTGAGTCGCCTCCTATTGACATTCCTTGGAAGAGAAGTATGAGGAGAAATATCATTATGTTGTTTGAAAGTGAGATGAGAAGAGATGCCAGTGCAAAGATGAGAAGTCCCGCTTCCAGAACCCTCTTCCTACCAAGTCTGTCGACTAACAGCCCGAAGACGAAAGATCCAATTACCGTCCCCGCCAGATAAGAGGAGAGTATTAACTCCTCTCCTGCAGGATATCCCAGTGAGGTTGCAATCAACAAATTAAAAGATCCACTTACCGTTAGTTCCATACCTCCTAAGAAGAAAGTTATGAGGAGGCTCGAAACTAGAGGTTTTTCTTTCATAGACAATTACGTCTAATATTTAGTTAAAAATCTTTTTAATTGAAACGATTAAAGATGTAGAGAATTATGATCAGTGAACTACCCCGTCTCCTGGCTTGAATCCACCTCATGGTGAAAATTTCCTGCTTCTCGGAGGAACATAGATCCGTCCTCACTAACAGCAGAGGTTCCATCGAACAGAACCGCCTTATTGCACCGTGTAGAGAGGTTACAGAGGTTTCTCCACAAGCCTAAGGTTCCGCAGTCCTGGGGTCCTACCCAGCTCTTACAGCCAAGGTCTAAGAAATGCACGATATATAATATAACTATAAAAATATTTATTTTGTAGTGGGGAGCTATATACTCCCTCAAGGAAGGAGACTCTCGCCCCATTAACTCCTACCAAGTTAAAGAATATCAATAACCACCATAGAGTCTAGTCCATGACTAGAGCTTCTAACAAGGTCGTAACTAGCTTTTCTAGAAGGCTTCTGTGAGGATCTATTATAGAGCAAGTTTTAGTCAGACAGAATAATAACTTCTCGAATGATAACCCTCGTGGATCTGGTCTATGATTTATTTCAACTCTTCTAAGCGTTGAGCTTATTATATACTCCTAATTTCAAGATCAAGACCTTAATTTAAAAAGTAAGCATATAGTTGATCCTTTAAAAGATGAATCTACCCACAAAGCACATGATATTCGTTACTCATGTAATCATCTTGTTCTAAATTTTCTGCATAGTGATAAATCATGGTAGACATAAGGCCTTATTCCCACTTATATAGTAAAGTGGTTCGGCTCCGTTTTCCACCAAGAAAGCGTTTATTTGATTAACGTATATATTCTACTATGACGGAATCGATTACAAAACCTTGGACCGACACTAAAAGATATCAGATGGATAGATTCAAAGAGGCACTATATGAGGCAGACTTAGCTGAGAGATTTCTAAATGATGGTCTCATTAGGAATTCAGCAGGTAAGGTCTATCAGGCAGTAAAAGCTTACATTGCAGGAATTTCCGTAAATCATAGAGATTCACTTTCAAAATATTACCCTGGGAAAAGAAGAATTTCTCCAAATAAGGTCGTAGATAGAGTGGACTGGATAATTGCAATAATGCCGAGCAGTAAGTTGAGGGAGATAGTGTCAATTATGGGTGATGATGAACTTAGGCTAGTAACCGAGATAGCGTTAGATCTTCACGACTTTCAATATAACGGGTATGATAGGGATGCAGAGATCTCTAGGTATACTGGGGAAGAGTTAGTGAAGAAGGATATACTCCTCATAGTAGAGTTCATAAAGAGTAAACTCTCAACCTAAGAGGGAAGGAATTTCCGCCCCATTTGAATTGCCTGTTAAGATAAATACCAAGAGAAATCTTGATGCACAGATGATGAACTCACCTAAAAGCCTCACCTTAGTTCTAACAGTTTACTCCAAGGAATCAGTGATAGGGGAGTACAGCTTACTGCGATAAGAATATTTCATTAATCCTAAGAATCCTGCATGAGAGAGCACTAATAGGTTTGATCCGACTTCCTCCCCGCCACGGCGAGGGTTCCCTTCCAGAGTGGCTCATCGTTCCCACCATCTATTCGGGATTACATCTCTCATTTGGTGGGCAGTCGGGGTAGCCAGAGAGCCCCCCACTTGAAAAGAGGGGACTTTCATTGCCGAGCTCTAGTCCCTTAAAGGAAAGGAGAGATATTAATTGCTCCTCCCACAGTCCTAAGCCCTCGGTCAAGCTGGGGAGGAGCGTCATTAGCATCACTGAAAGATATTTCACAAAGAAGTATTTAAACAAAGGGGGCTATCCATCCCCGCCTCAGAGAGGCGAGGCTTTCCGCCCCCTTAACCCCTTTTTCTGTAACTCGGATATCAGTATCAGAACCTGAAATCTGAAGCAAACCTTAAACCTGAGGAGGTGATCTATATGAAAGGTGGTATCAATGACAGTGAAATTCACGTTCTTTCATGACGTTCTCTGTCCTTTTTGTTATATAACTTCGAAAAGGCTCATGAAGATTGTAAAGGAATACCAAGGGGAGGTTAGAGTAGTCCACAAGGCCTTCATGATCATTTCCTCACTGGAGGACTTGAAAGCAGCTGCGCCTGATGAGGAGAGCGCTGTGAATTTGTTCAGAGGCGAGTTCTCCATCCTGAAGAACTACCTTAAGGATTACGACCCTGATAAGGTGTTGTCTAAGGGTAAGATAAAGTGGGTCTGGTCTCTCCCTCCCCTGATGGCATGTAAGGCAGCTGAACACCAGGGAGGAGAGGACATGCACTGGAAGTACTTTGATGCTCTACAGGACAAATTCTTCCTTGAAGGTGAGGACGTCACCCAAGACGACGTGCTTCTGTCAACGGCCATGAGCCTTGGACTCGACATGAACAAATTCAAGGAAGAGTACAAGTCTAAGAAGGCTAAACTCGAAGTTTTAGAAGATGAAGAGGAAGCTCATGCGATGGGGCTAAGAGGAGTTCCGGCGATTTTGGTGAACGACAAGTGGTTAATCAGGGGAGTTCCTGAGGAAGAAAAGATAAGAAGCGTGATAAATGACGTTTTGAAGAACGGAGAGCCGAGAGAGACAGAGCTCAAGGCTTATTGGGAAAAGTGATCTTTTGTCTGAATCCAAAACTTACAGGAAGCGACTTGATCCTTTTTTGCCGTTACAGAACTTCTGATGAGCTATTACGGAGTATTTTAACATGCAATTTTGAGATATAGACAAATTTAAGTACAACGAAGAGAACGTTAATTCATGAAAGTAAAAGAAGTCATGACTACCCCCGTCTTTCAAGTAGAGGCTAACACGTCACTAAAAGAGGCATGCAAGCTAATGATGGAGAGAGGAGTTGGCTCTATCATAGTGACGGAAGACGGAGTACCTAAGGGGATATTCACCGACAGGGACGCAACCAGGGCAATGTCGCTAGGTCTAAGCCCCAACGACGAAGTAAGGTTAGCCTCATCTTTAGGGAATCTACTTACCGCAAATGAAGACATGGAAGTTTTCGAAGCTGTCGCGATGATGAGTAAAAACAAAATAAGACATCTCCCAGTGAAGAACAGGGAAGGAGAAATAATAGGAATGTTCGCAATAACTGACATAGCTAAAGTACTTCCTTCCCTTTGATCCAACGGGTCGGGGGGAGACGTAAAAGGTCAGATACCAGGAATCAGGCAAACTTATTTATTAAGTCGGAACCTTCATCTCATCAATACTTTTTTCCTTTTTCTCCTGTTCTAAGACTTATGTTCTCTAAGTATGCCTCATCTATCTACGGCATAGGAGAAGCGATCCACGGATCAGAGCAGGAAAGGAAAGTCCTAGAGTTCATAGAGTCCGTTATCCCTTCAGGGAAGAGACTGCCCATATCCACTAAGAAGTGGGAGTTCTCCTCCAACGTGGTCATAGGAGGTAAAGAGGTTAAAGCTACTGTCATGCCTTACTCCAAGGGAAGCGCGAAGGGAAGGATTGGAAGGGAGATAGCTTCCTTTAGGTTTCCAGACCACCCATTCAAGGTAAAGGACCTCTACAACGTAGCGAAAGAGAACGGAGCAGAGGCTGTCATATTTTACGAGGAGGGAAGAACTAGGAGGATCGGAGTCCCTGGCGACATCCCTGTGATCTCTTTACCTTTCAAGCCTCAGGGTGATATTGAAATTGACGTTAAGTCGAGTTTGACCGATATTACGTCTTTCATATATGAGGTTAGTTTCGAAGGGGAAGAGGACGAATACGTGGTGGTCTCGGCACACTATGACCATTGGCTATCAGGTTTTCACGATAACATTTTCTCAGTGTCCACGTTACTTTCCATTCAACCGAAAGCTGGTAAAAGAGGTGTCAAACTGGTTTTCTTCCCGTCCGAGGAGGGACCGAGGTGCTGTACTGGGTCGTTTCAATATGACGTTAGGAAAGTGAGCTCTGCTGTAGTCCTGGACTCGCTGTATCCAATGAGAGTAGTATTCTCATCCCCTCCTGAGATGTGGGATTTAGCCATGAGCTCGTCCATCAAGGTCAAGAGAATAGAGATGCCCACCCCTTTCTCCGATGGATGGACCTTCCTGTCGAAGGGAGTCCCATCTGTCACTCTGTATAACGACGACATGATCCCAGTGTATCACAGCGACGCTGATTTACCGTTACCCGAAGACGATATGTATTTCTCTATGGTAAGCAAAGAATTGAATAGAATCATCTCTATCCTAGTACAAAAGGACGTGAAGGTGGAAAGTCGTTTCCTACCAGACTACGTGAATCTGACCTCTCAGCTCGGATAGAAGAGATAAGGACGAGAAGGAAATTCTAAACTCTCGCCGTATCAAGTACAGTGACAATTGAGAAATGATATCAGTAGGTGTACCGTGGGTCTCTTCAATATTAGTGTCTGTCTTTCTTTTAAAAAAAATTATCCTGCTTTAATAAGAAAGTGCGTTTACGTAAGCGGTTCTTTCTTGGAAATAAAGCGAGCTCAATTGAACACAAGAATATATCTGTGCATATTATAGAGAATATCTAGAATTAGAAAAGTGACGTGTTTTATTCTAATCCAACATCAAGATAAAGACTTGCAGACGTATTCCCAGACTATCCCGTGAGCCTTAACGTTCATGACAACGAACTTAGCCGCCTCTATGTAGCCAACTACCCTCTTGGGCTCCGGTCCACCCCAGGATTTGTCCCTGATAAAAAGCCTCATTACCCCTCTCTTCTTGATAACTCTATGTACCTCCTTCATTATCCCGAGGTCAAGAAGATCAACGACACTAACTTCGCTGAATACTCCATCCCTGATGGGGATGATGTGTGACACTTTCACGCATGATCCCTCAACGCAGAGCCCGAACTTCCCCACTTGTACCTTCCCGGCTTTTATCTCAATGTCCTTCAAAGGATCCAAGTCTACCAAGAGATCCGTGCATTGGCTAAGTAGTTCCCTCTCTCCTCCCAGAAAGCTTCGCCCTATCAACACGTCGGTTCTCCTAATTCTCTCAAGCTTCTCGTAAGTCAGATGGACATCCTCTTCTCTCCCGTTTATTGTAACGAAGCTCACGCTATTAGCCAGGTTGCTTAGATTTCCGTTAACGTCC
Organism: Sulfuracidifex tepidarius; assembly: GCF_008326425.1. Classification (NCBI taxonomy): domain Archaea; kingdom Thermoproteati; phylum Thermoproteota; class Thermoprotei; order Sulfolobales; family Sulfolobaceae; genus Sulfuracidifex; species Sulfuracidifex tepidarius. The sequence goes on along the minus strand of NZ_AP018929.1, from coordinate 232,430 downwards.
TTTAGCAGACCTATCTTCACAGAAATAATTCTGCCAGTTCCTTTTTAAAAGTTGTTTAAAAAAACGAGAATTTTACTTATTTAAAAAAAGAAAAATAGATAAATCTAATATATAATAAATAATCAATTGACAAGCAATTAGATATCTCACATGCCGAAAAGGACTTCACGTCCTTACTGAACGTCTATTCTGTTGCAAAAGGATGTGGATGTGATTTCTGAGGTTTTCTAAAAGAGTTTTTTATAAAAATTAGTCATCTGTCTCTGACTTCCTCCCCGCTATGGCGGGGGTTCCCCTCATCGGTTCGGGTTTACATCCCTCATTTGAGGGGCAGTCGAGAGGGTCAGAGACCCCTATTTAGGTTTACGATCGCAATAACGTCACGATCGTTCTCGTAACCGCATGAAGGACAGCGGAAAAATACCTATGAGAGATCTCCTCCATCCTTTTCCTACTTTTAGGGCATGAAACGGAAGAGTAACTGGGATTCACGAATTCTACGACCGCCACGCTTCTCAGCTTGCCACTCAACCCAATATTGAATCCTACGATATTGCATCAAATACAACCTATCCCCGAATTCAAGTGGTAGTTTGTTAACACGTTTAATCAGGTTCTTGAGGTTCTCTCTAACTTGATAACGTTGGCACCGAAATCCTCAGCAACCTCAACAACCCACTTTCCCACTTTTCTAGCATCCTCCGTAATCCTCTTAGCCTTTTGATGAAGAGAACGAATCCTGTGAAGAATCCTCTCGTTCTCCCTCCACCTCTTTGGGTTAATTCTTTTGAAGGTTTTCAGCTGAAGACTTCCACTGGTGAACCTCGTGAAGGCGAGTCGGAATCCTGACGTAGTGTGTATCGTCCTTGCCAACAACTATTTCGTTCATATTGATATCAACAGCAACGCTTGATTTAGCTTCGACTTCCTCTTTCGGTCTCTCAAAAACGACCTTGAGGAAAGCCTTATCATGGTTAACCACTAGCCTAGCCTCCTTCATCTTCCAACTCATGTAGTCCTTGAGGTTCCTGGGATAACCCAGTGGTAGTTTTCACCAACACTCGCTATCCTAACAGTCATGTTATCGAAGTCCACGCTATAGCTCGCTCTAGGGTAGCCACACTGTAGGTTTGTACACTCTCGGGAAACGTCCTCTTCTCGGGTTGTTGTACCAACCCTTGTATATCGCGAGAGCGTCCCTATAACAGTCCTCAGCAACCTTTGAAGGTAGGTCGTATTCCTCTCTTAACTTCGTGTATAACTCCTCGTGGACTTTTCCTAACACTCCCTTCTCTTCCGGATTTCTCACGTTCTCCTTCAACCAAAATAACGAAAAACGTATTGCTTTCACGTAGTTGTTCACGAGGGCTAGGAGGGGTTCAGAGAGCGATCTTCATAGAAACAGTAGCTCTGATCGCTTTAACCCTCCTAGCCATCAATAGAATTTCGAAAAAAGAAGTATTTAAACAAAGGGGACTATCCATCCCCGCCTCAGAGAGGCGAGGCTTTCCGCCCCCTTAACCCCTTTTTCTGTAAAGTATCTTCACAGCATCACCTAGGCACGGGGAGATAAGAGGAGTGATGAAGCCGGGTGACTAGTAGTCACGAAAAGTGGCTATTAGTCACGATGAGGCTAAACTCTTAAGGACTAACACGGGGAAGCTTAAGTCGTCGTCGGTAACTCCTTGAACCTCTTGGCCCTTGATCACGTCAGTGCCAGAAACCTTCAATGAAAGGCCTCTAGCTTTGGAAAGGGTCCTGGCTATCAGCACATAGTTTCCTCTCTTGAACGCTATGTACCCCCTTTCCACTTTCATGGGCTCGTAAGGTTTGCCCATCACTTCCCTCTTGATCTTCAACAGCTTCCTGATCAATGTCACCTTAGTCAACGGGTCTGTAACGTCCAGTGACTCCTTCCCCATCATCTGCTTCATCTTGGAGAAGTCTACCTTCCTTCTATTGTCAGGGTCGACCAAGGAGTAGTTCCATACCTCAGTCCCCTGATAGAAGTCCGCTATCCCTGGGGACATGACCTTTAAGGAAACCATGGTGAGGGACTTCTCCTTCCCTTTCAAGTCCACATCCGTCAGAAAGGAGGTGACATCGGACCTGAAAGAGCGGTTATGGAAAGCGTCCTTAACCATAGAGATTACCTTTTCCTCATACCCCACGTTAGGCTTCTCCCACGTAGTCCTTTCCTTGCTCTCCCTCATTGCCTTGATCATGTAAGAGGTAATCCTCTCCTCGTACTCCGGAGTGAAGTCCTCAAGGGAACCCACCAAGGCTTGGTAAAATCTATACTCGTCCACGGGGTCAACGTTGGGTCTGAGTAGGTCTCTCCAATACTTGATCCTGGACCCCCACTCATTAGGTATCTCCGACAAGTAGTCTATCCTAGCTCTCACGTCCTCGCTCATCTTAGTATCGTGAGTTGACGTAGCGTTCATAGTGGTCTCGGGACGGGACTTCATGAAGGAGTGGAACTCCTCCTGTGAGATACCGAACTTTGAGAGGAAGCCTCCCACCTCGTTAACTGACATGAGCCTCATGAAGCGGTAAAACACCGTGTCTTCTATTCCCTTTGCGAAGGCTCCGGGGAGTATCTGTTGGAGTTTGCCGTAGACCCATGGGTCCCTTTCCTTCAATTCATGAATCACCCCTGTGGGGTCGCACGGGATCTCTCCGTAAACCCTGTAAACGGGAAGGCACTCAGTAAAGGAGTATATCTCCTCGCTCACATCCCTTCCCAACGACCTTGAAGCGAGTCCTGCGACGTGGGAGAACTCGTTCCTCATGTACTCCCTTATCACTTTCCTCTTGCTCTCCCTTATCATGGTCTCCAGATCGTCATGCCTCCCCGTGAACTCTTCATAGACCTTTTCGACCTCTCCCTCATTTTCCTCGTCTATGAGGAGGTGATTCACGTAATTCAGGAAGTCATATCCGGTCGTGCCGTGGGCGGGGATTTTAAGTTCCTCCCCGAAGGTAAGGATTTTCTCCACAAGAACTAGCGGAAAGATTCGCTTCATTTTCTCCACGTAATTAAAAGGATCTAAGAGCCCATCTATGTGGTCTATCCTGACTCCTTCAACTCTGGGTAGGTTCCTCACCTGGTCTTGAAACACCTCGTCCTTCTCTACGTTCACCCCTATCAGACAGTTGACGTAGAAGAAGCGTCTATAGGAAGGGCCTTTGATCCACCAAGTCAGAGAATAACACTTCTCAAGGGTTTCGTCCACGGTGTTCACGTCATCACACAGTGGGAGCCTCCAGTCTCTGTACACTAGCTCCCTCCTTTCCTGATCTATACTGATGAGGTGTTTAACCTTGTCTAGTTCATCCTCGAGTATAGGTAAGGTCATCTTGTCTCCCCACCAGTCGAATGTAGAGCTCCACTGACTTCCCCTTCCGTTCTTCAACACGTCCATGAGCCTCCAGTTCTCAGTGCTCACAGCCATGTGGTTAGGGACTACGTCCTGTATTACCCCTATTCCCCTCTCTTGAAGAGATTTGGTCATCTTCTGATAACCTTCCATACCTCCTAGAGCTTCACTGATCACGTAGTCCACAACGTCATACCCGTGTGTGCTTCCCTTCCTTGCTCTGAAAGAAGGAGATAGGTAGACATGGGAGATCCCTAACCACGAAAGGTAGTCCCCCAAGTCTGCTACGTCTAGAAAGCCGGGTCCATCTTCCCTCATTTGAATTCTGTATGTACTGGTGAACATTACGATCACGATGAAGTCCTCCTATAAACTAGAGCTGCCCTGCCTTCTACCTCCAAGTAGTCACCGCTAGATACCTCCCTTTCATTGTCGGATAGCTGCCTTTGGTAAGAGTGGACCACTATTGACCACTTACCGTGACCGGGGACCTTTACCCTGACCTTGTTAACGTCAGCGTTTAACACTATCATGAAAGTGTCGTCTGCTATCCTATTGCCTAACTCGTCGTGCTCGTCCATTACTCCGCCCTCCAAAATGGAAATGACGACCTTGGTGGGTGAATTCCACATATGCTCGTCGACCTCTTCACCGCTGACCTTATACCAGCTCACGTCCTTGAACGGCATCCCGAGGAGCTTCTTACCTTGGAAGAACTTAGCCCGCCTGAAGAGAGGGTGGGCGTCGTAGAATTTCACCGCTGTCCTCACGAAATTAAGGAAGTCATATTGTCCATCACTTATCTTCCAGTTCACCCAAGATATCTCGTTGTCTTGACAGAACGCGTTATTGTTCCCCCTTTGGGTCCTGCTAAGCTCGTCTCCACCTAGAAGCATCGGTATCCCTTGACTTACGAAGAGAGTTATAATGAAGTTCCTCTTCATTCTTTCTCTACAAGCAATAACGTTAGGATCGTCGGTCTCTCCCTCGTGACCGCAGTTGAAGCTGTAGTTGTCGTTAGTCCCGTCCTGATTATTGAGACCGTTGTTTTCGTTGTGTTTAGTCTCGTAGCTTACAAGGTCCTGAAGAGTGAAACCGTCATGCGACGTGACGTAGTTTATGGAGGCGTAAGGTGTCTTCCCTGTCCCCAAGTAGATATCGGGGGATCCCATAAGTCTGTTAGCCATTTCCTGGTAAGTCACTTGGTCCCCTCTCCAGAACCTCCTTACAGTGTCCCTGTACTTCCCGTTCCACTCAGCCCAGAATGACGGAAAGTTTCCTACTTGATATCCCCCTGGTCCTACATCCCAAGGTTCTGCAATCAACTTAACTACTGAAAGAATTGGGTCTTGTTGTATCGCTATGAAGAAAGTGGACAACATATTCACGCTGTACAACTCCCTGGCCATCGCAGCAGCTAGGTCGAACCTGAAACCGTCCACGTGCATTTCCGTAACCCAATACCTCAGGCTATCGAGGACCATTTGAAGGACCCTTGGGTGACTCATGTTCAGAGTGTTTCCGACTCCGGTGAAGTCTAGGTAATACCTCTTATTCTTTGGGTCAAGCATATAGTAAGACAAGTTGTCTATCCCCTTGAAGGAAAGAGTTGGTCCCATGTGGTTTCCTTCTGCAGTGTGGTTGAAGACCACGTCTAGGATTACCTCAAGACCTGCGTTATGAAGGGCGTTGACCATCTCCTTGAATTCCCTCACCTGGTTTCCGTCGCATCCTGAGCTGGAATACCTGCATTCCGGGGCAAAGAACCCTATTGTGTTGTATCCCCAGTAGTTCCTGAGCCCTTTCTCTGCCAGGAAACGGTCGTCAACGAAGTGATGCACGGGCATTAGCTCCACACTAGTTATACCGAGGTCTTTCAGGTAACCTGTGACCTTGTCCGAAGCCAATGCTTTGTAAGTCCCCCTAACCTTCTCGTCGAGGTCTTCCCTTAATTTGGTGAACCCCTTGACGTGCATCTCGTAAATTACAGTCCTGTTCCATGACGTACGTCTGAAGTGATGGTCGTCCCAGTCAAAGTGGGGATCTATGACGACGCTCTTCGGGATGAAAGAGGAAGAATCCCTTTCGTCAAATGACAAGTCACCGTTTGGATCTCCTATCTTGTAGCTGAAAAGGGAATCATCCCATTCTACCTGCCCTGAAATTGCCTTAGCGTAAGGGTCTATTACAGCCTTATTTGGGTTAAACCTGAGCCCTTCCTCCGGTTTGTAGGGACCGTGGATTCTGTAAGCGTAGAACTGTCCCGGCCTCGTCCCAGGGACGAAAGTATGCCACAGATCAGCTGTCTTGTTCCTGACCTCAATTACCTCTTTAGGATAGTTCTTGTTGTGTGAGAAAAGTAGGAGCTCTACCTTCGTAGCGTTCTCCGAGAATATTGAGAAGTTTACTCCGTCCTCATTCTCGATCCAAGTTGCGCCGAGAGGGTAAGGGTTTCCGGGTCTTAGGGGGATATCCCTCCAGTCTGTCATACCTTATCATAATGGTTCAAGTTCTTAAAATTTGACTTACTTAACTTGATTAGTATTGAGACGATAGAAAAATGAGAGAAACTAATCATTAGGGATTTCAGGACATTAAGGATTTCAGGAAAGTTATTCGTAAAAGTTCAGTTTTAGAGAAACTAAAACCTCCTTCAGTTTAACCAAGGTGCAAAATTCACAAGGCAACCAAGGTTATTATAACTACTGGTTTCAGGTACCTCTTTAAATACGTTGTTTTAAAACATATTAGGCTTCGGCAATTTGTATCAGACATTTTTTTAAAAGAGGTTTGGCATTCAGTAGTACCATTTTCATTTAGGAAAACCTGCATAAAACTCCACTGCAAATAGCTATAGCATGGAAATAGACAGTACAATGCAGGAACTTCTAGATAAGGGACTACTATGCTTGAAAGGGAAATACAGTTCCGTGGTTATAAGAAAATCAGTTAGTGGTTACAGAATAGAAATAACGTCCCCAGAGAAAGATGCAGTAAGAACTGACTACATACTAACGGACAAGGAGGGAGTAATCAAATACCTAAAGCAAATGAGCGGGTACTCTATAGTAGACTTGTCTGAAGCTAAGAACATAAAGCCTCTAAGCAGATGGTGAACTAATCGCCATACTTGACCAGCCTTATAGTAAATAATAGTAAAGGCAAGATACGTTTTAGCATAGAACTCAAGATAAAGGCATAGGTCCTCATAAACCTGTTTTATTTTATTTTTCTTCTGTTTGATATTATCTATTTATATACATCTAGACAGCTTAGGAGTACAATTAGATATCTTCATTAAACTCCAAATCAATGAGAAATTCCAATATATGGTCATCACGAATGAGACAAAGCTTATCGTTTCAGGAGAAAGGGAAAATCTCATTCTTTTTTATTCTATTCTTTTTAATTTTTATAAAAAATCTTCCTCTAAATCAGCCTTCTGGACTTGACTACGAGTAGTGCGAGTATAATGGAAATAATTGGGGAGAAGACAAGCGACTTCTCCCCCAACAGATAGGACAGAACGAATCCAATCAGCCAACCACTTTGCTGGGCAGCGTTCACTTTACCGAAGTCCTGAGGGGTAACTGAATTGCTACCCTCTAGGGAAACAGGTATTATTGCTTCCCATAAGCCGAAGGTTATGGAGAAATAAGGTATCTCGCTTTCTAAGCCTAAAAAAGAGAAGAGAATTAGGAGAGCTATCATTGCCGTCCTACTTGTATTCTTTGTAGACAGGAAAGACGAGATCATGCCTATCGCTTCAGCTACGGTAGAGATCAATCCTATTTCCTCTAATGAGAATCCGAAATTCAACCTCAGGTAAACGTAAACGTAAGGGAATACCATGGCTATCGGTATCATTGAAAGGAAGGGAAGAAGCTTCATTGATTCTCCCCTCCCACCCCTCAGGGTTACTCTCAACAAGAGAACGGGGATACCGGACGCAAATGAGATGATGGAGGCTATCAAGAAAACCGCAGAGATACCTAAATACTGCGATATCATGCCTCCCACTAAAGGCATGAAGAGGGAAGGAATGATCGAGATGGACCAGACTCTAGCTATACATTTACTATCAAGGGAAGACATCATGGAGTAAAAGTTCGGCAGAGAGACGAAGAAAGAATAGGTCAGAATCCCAGACAAAAGCAATGGAATTGGAGCTGACGAAGATCGAATTAGAAATAGGCCTATTCCGCTGAGGAACATCCCTAAAAAGGCTGATGCCTTAACTCCTATCAGCCTATGGGAGATACCTCCTAACAAGGAAAATGGAATAGCAGCCAAGGTAAATATTACAAAAGAGAAGGAGAAGTTGTCTCCCAGGACTTTTTGCAGGTAAATTGAAAGATAGGGGTAGTAAAGGTAGTAAGACGAACCCCAGAGGAACCACGACGACGCGATAGGCAGGTTTACTCTCACGGCTAAAACTAGAAGTAGGACAAATAAAAAGTAGCTCAATAGCCCTTATGAGAGTCATGAAGTTCATGAAACTCTTCATGTAAGTTACATACTTCTTTGACGCGGAATGTGAAAACACTAAAAAGAAACTAGAAATTAAAGTATAAGCTATCAAGAGTCCGACTATTGGTTACAGACCGTATCTCCTGAAAACAAGATTCTTCACGAAGTCCATCAATACCATCCAACCAAACGTCAGAAGTATAACGTACACGACGCTCAGGGGAGGGATAGGGCTCACGAGAACTCCCAGGATTGAAATTACACTTATCACCACTATATCACCCAAGATTGAGAGAAGGAGCCATCTGCTGGGAGCTGAGTGCCAGAACCTCTTTCTTTCCCTCACCATGAGGACTGTGAATAGCCCTGAGAAGACCAGCAGGTCGAAGACAAAAGTCTGTATCTCCCCCTGAGAGAAGCCCAGCCTCATGGAAAGGAAGACGCCAGCGAAGCCTTCTAGGACTAACATGGTAGAGAGGACCGCGGAGCTCATGACTAAGGGTTTCACTTTCCACTTTTCAGGGGACTTGGAGTACCTTACGTTGTCTGTAGCTATCGACATGGTCACGAAATCGTTAGCGAAGAGAAGCAAGATTATATCAAAGGGTGTGGTAACGAAGAACCTGAACACAAAGAACGAGGTAGTAAGGAAGAAGACTACTTGTATAGTCTTCATAATTTTATTGAGAGTGTAGGTAAGCATCCTCTGGTATATCCTTCTTCCGCTTTTCACCGCATCGACTATGTCTACTATACCCTCATGTGTGAGGACAATACTCGCAGCCGCTTTGGCCACGTCTGTAGCGTTGCTCACGGCGATCCCGACCTCAGCTTGTTTCAACGCCGGAGCGTCGTTCACTCCGTCTCCCGTCATCCCTGTCACGTGTCCTTCTTTCTGAAGGGATTTTACAACGAAGAACTTGTCCTCCGGGAAAACCTCAGCTAGTACTCCACATTCATCTACTTTCTCTTTCCCTTCTTTCACGTCCGATATCGAACAAGGAGGACCGTCTATTTTCACCTCTTTCGCTATCTCTCCCGCTATCGCTTTGTTGTCTCCGGTGATCATCTTCACTGAGACTCCTAAGTCCTTAAGCTCACTTATCAAGGTTGCAGAGTCCTTTCTGGGCCTGTCGTAAAGCGGGAGCAGTCCAAGTAGAGTGAGGTTATTCCCTCCCTTACCTTTACCTACAGCGATTACCCTGAAGCCCCTCATTGCAAGTTTATCTATAGTGTCTTTTATTTCATCACTCATTCCGCACAAGGATCCTACTACCTGAGGTGCTCCCTTCACGACTCTAACCTCGCTTCCGTTCTCCGCTACGATTCCCTCGCTTCTCTTAGTGGAAGGGTCGAAAGGCGTGAAGCTTTTCCTAATCGAGAAATCTACATTTACTCCCTTCTCTCTAGCGTAGTTTATTACTGCCTTGTCTATCGGGTCCTCTCCTGCCTCCTCAGATGCTAACACCGCACATCTAATGAGTTCCTCTTCACTTCCCTGCATGACTATGGGGTCTACTACGTAAAGCTTGTTCTCAGTTATTGTACCTGTCTTATCCATGCATAGAACGTCCATAGAGGAAGCGTCCTCTATAGCGTTTAGCCTAGTGACCAAGACTCCCCTTTTGGACATCTCCAGAGCCCCTATAGCCATTGCAATGGTGAAAGTTGCGGGGAGGGCAACTGGTATCGAAGCGATGAGGACTACTAAAGCGAAAGGTATCACGTTAGATAAAGGAACCTTGGTGAAGAAAGAGTATATCACAATTAGTAGTACTAAAGTGACGTCTATGGTAATCAAGTACTTCACTATTCCGAGTATCAAGGCTTCTATGTGAGACTTTACCTTGGCGTTCTGAACCAGTTCGGTTGTCTTTCCAAAGTACGTTTTAGCTCCAGTCGTGACTACTACGCCTTCGGCCTCTCCTCTCTTTACTATTGAGCCTGAGTAAAGGATAGAGCCTTTCCTCTTTTCCACAGCCAAGGACTCCCCTGTCAAGGCGGACTGGTCTACCTCCACTTCGCCTTCAATTACCTTAACGTCAGCAGGGACTATGTCTCCCAACCTCACATGTACCACGTCGCCAGGTACTAATTCCCTCGCTTGAACGCTGACCCATTTCCCGTCCCTTAGCACGGAGGTCTGGACGGAGAGCTTCTTCCTAAGGAGCTCTACCGCGTTCTCAGCTCTGGATTCCTGGACGAAGCTGACTATAGCGTTGAAGACAAGAAGGAAGAGAATGATAGCCATATCGTCGTATTTCTTGAGGATGAACGTCACTAGAGAAGTAACCTCCAGCATCCAAGGGACTGGAGCGTTGAACTTCTCCAAGAACTTCCTGATCGGACTTACCTTCTTCTCTTTGACTTCGTTATATCCGTACTTCTCTAACCTCCTCTTAACTTCATCAGAAGTCAGACCTGACCTTGAAGTTGAAAGGTATGAAAGGACGTCGTCCACAGTAGCTTTCTCTAATTCCATGAATGAAATTCAGCAACTGGAATTAATAAACGACCATAATGTTAACATTGTTAATGAATATCTACAAATTATTATTGTGTCTTTTTCCCTATTCCCTCCATGATCTCGCTATAGGCTCAAGATACATGAGGTCACCTATGTCTTGTTTTTGCCTCTTTTCTTGAGTGCTTCTTTTCCCTTCTTACCTACCTCAGAGAAAGCGACCCAAAAGGGATCGTAATCGGGTCTCCCTATCACATTCCCATCTACCCTAACAGCCTTGTCTTCCGTCACCTTCCCTATTACCTCAGCCCCTATCCCCTCTCTCTTTAACAACTTGACTACCTCTTCACCGTTAGACGTAATTATCACCATGGTCCCCTCACTTATTGAGGTAAAGGGGTCTATATCTACTAGGTCGGTCACTTCTCTCACCGAACGTGGTATCGGTACCTTCTCCTTCTCAATCGCCATTCCTCTACCAGAGGACTCGCTCATTTCAACCAGAGCGTTCCACAACCCTCCCTCTGTGGCGTCATGCATCGCGTTCACTCCTACCTTGGAAGCTACTAGTCCGTCCTTCCAACACGACATCTTCCAGTACATGTCCATTGCCTCCCTGAAGGAGTCTTCTGACATCTCCTCCTTGAAAACGTCGGGGAACGTGTTGACTAGGAGCGCTGTGGCCTCTATCGCAGGCCCCTTCGTTACGACAACCTCGTCTCCGACCTTCACCTTGGAAGGATTTGCGAGCCTCTCCTTCTCGCCTATTCCCAACATCGTGAAACCTCCCAACATTGGGTAGTTCACTCCCTCATATCTCCCTGTGTGTCCTCCGATCACCATGACGTTTATCTCTTTGAGTGAGTCGCTGATCCCTTCCCACATCTCCTTCAACTCTTCATCTTCCATTGAAGGGGGCAAGTTAAGGTCAATCAGGGCGTACTGTGGAGGGATTCCAGAAGTCATTAAGTCGCTCGCTAATATGTGAACTGCGAACCATGCGGCTTTCCTGAGCCCATATTCTTTTACCACGAAAACAGGGTCAGTTTTCGTGACGAGTACCCTCCCGTCTCCTAAATCCACAACTCCAACATCAACTCCGTTCCTCGGTGGCACTATAACCTCTTTCCTGACCTCGCCCAAGTTAGGGTAGATAACCTCATCAAATATCTTCTTCCCTATTTTACCCAACATAATGGATAGAGTGAGACGAGGATTTAAAACAGTTAGTTTTTCTCCCTCTTCTCCAAAATTTAGTGATTCCCGTTAAATAGCTCATGAAAAGCCTTATCCTTCCTTACGCATGTACAATAACTTTATTTATTAAGATACGATGTATTAGGGTGACCCTAATATGAAAGAATTTGAACATGATTGCTGTAAGGTAAACAGGAACTCAGCGTCTGACTTCCTGATGAGACCGATGTACAGGACTAACAAGATGAAAGAAGGTTACAAAATGAAAACGCTGGTGACGCCCAAGGGTGTAATTCAGTTGTTGTGGCTAAGGGAGAACCAGAAAGTAAACGTCATGTACTCAGGGAACCCGTGTCTGACGAGCAAGATAGTGTTAGAAGCGTTATGTGAATGGGTAAACAACGGCCAAGTTAAAGGAGTGGGAGATGCTATAGAAAAACTATCTAAAATCAGGGGATTCAAGGTCACAAAAGACGTAGAGGATCTCACAAGAGAGGTCATGAACACGATCACGGAATGAAAGAGAGTGAAGCACATATGAAAGTAGCTTACATAGCGTTGACTAACCTGGCACAATACATCCTGGTCAACATGGTGATACCACAGCTAGAGGAGGGAAAACACGTCGCTGACGTGAAGGGAATATTCTTCGTTCACGACAACGTGTATATGCTGGTGAAAGGAACCGATACCGCTGAAAGGATTAGGTCTCTTTACAAGAAGGGAGTGTACATTCAGGCATGTGACCAGTGCACGTTCATGAGGAACCTAGGAGATTCATTAATAGAGGAAGCTGTGGTAGGTTGTTTCCCGAACTTTTACGAAGCCATGAAAGACGTAGAGCAACTCATCACGATCTAGGAGATTTAAAAGTAAAAAATAAGTAGCATACACATATATTTTTTGTACTCTGTTATTTTAAGCCTTTTTTTATTTATATATATAAATTATAATTCCCTTTGATAGAAGTTTTTAAAAAATGACTTTCAGAAGTTACCTTATGATATATACCACGTCATCTAAGAGTTTTTCATCTCGCTCACTAGCGTAAGGAGACCACAAGCTCACTTCCTCCCCTTCGTGACGTTGGTCAATGTAGTCAGGGAGCTGGTCAGCTACCTTAACCTGAGGAACATGGAGGAGCTCCTCAGGTTCGTTAAAAATACGTTTATGGGTACACCAAGTCTGATGAAACCTTTAAATTACATTAAAATAGAACAACTGCTATAAATAATTGGCTATAAGTTCTAAAATTTTCTTACTATAAAATTGATAAAATTTATTTTATGACACTGTGAGAATGGATAAATTTCACCCGAATCTCTCCTCAACCTTTCTGTGATCCATTGAAGAGAGAACTTCCTTAGCCATCTCCTCTACGTTATCGAAATACATTACCTTGGTCACTTTTCTCTCGTCAATGAAGTCTGGGAATGCCTTTTCTAGGTTGTCAGAGCTCATCCCATTCCCTTTCAAAACGAAAGTATGTTTTCCCATAGCGTAACCCAAAAGGATCTCTATGATGGTACCAGCCCCTCCTCCAAGTGCAACTACCACGTCAGAAGACCTTATAAGGGGGATCGATCTCGACCTATACTCGCTTCCGCTGTCTATCCTGACTACTTTCTCAGGTACTGGAACGTCTCTCTCCATAGGGAGAACCATGACAACTGGGATTCCCTCACTTAACGCTCTGTCAGCGACAACTTTCATAAGGCCCCAGTAACCTCCTAGCAATATAATCACGTCGTTTCTCTTTATTGCTGAGACGAACTTCTCGGCTTTCCTCGCCATCTCTTCGGAAGGGTTAGAACTATGTGCAGCTATTGCTATCTGGAACATGATTATGAATCTTCATGTATCGTTTTTATCTCTTTTTGCCGTTCTCAGATAGACCGTGTTTTACGTCAGGACTCGTAGATCTAGGTAGCAGTTTACGTGAATTCCTTCGATCTAAATATTTTCTTCTTTATTATTTTTAAAGAAGAGAGTTTAAGAAAGAGATTATGATGCATTTGCATTTAAAAAAGAAGAGAAAAAGTGTGGCTTACCCTCTCTGTTCTTCAATTATACGTTCTATTTCCTCAGTTCTAAACGCGCTCTTCACTCCACCATAGTGGAATATTAATCCTACTATCGCGGCTACAATGGTGTCCTCAGGGAACGGTATAAGAGGAGTACTGAGTGGACCGAACCCACCGAAGAAGCTTATCCCATACATGACTATGATTAGCCCTATAAGCCAGAACCCGCTCCTTATCTCCTTTTTACCTTCATCGCTAGTGAAAGAATACCCTATAATTGTAGGAATTACCAGCATTCCTATGAAAGCAAGGTAATATAGAATGAATGAAGGTTCTAAGGAAGGTGATGAGTTCGTCACTACGTTGAAGTAACCAAAGAATATCAAGCCGAGGGATGTCAAAAGCTGGACTATTCCCATTGTATAAGCTAGAGCTTTGTTCATCTTTATGTGATTTACAGCGTAATAAAGCCAGAATATTGGGACACCTATGGAAAGACCGCTAAGTATGTAGAACAGTGTGGTGAAACCGGACCAGTAAACTATTAGGATTGCAGCTGTTGTGGCTATAGGCGCTATCACCTTAGCTGGATTTGCCTTGTAAGGTCTCTTCAGATCCGGAGCATGGTTCCTTAACGATTCCAGACCTATCCCTCCCATTATATAGGTAAATACTGTAGCAGAAGAGATGAATCCCACTAGAAGGTACCAGCTTGGGAACGGTAAGAGGAATATACTTCCTACCACTAAGGAGGCTAATAACGCGAAGAATGGGATTCCCGTCTTACCTACCTTGCTAAATATGTTAGGGAAATACGAGTCCATACTTAGACCATAGATCGTCCTCGTAGATGTTCCGGTGTAAACTAAACCTGTCCCACTAGGAGATACTATTGCGTCAATCAAGAGCAGTGTACCCCATGCTCCCAGAAGAGCTATCCCTGAAGACGTGAACTCTGAATAGAACGGAGAAGATGCAAAGTTGCTGCTCAGTAGTGCACCCCAGTCTCCTGGAGTAATGCCAGCTTTTTCCCAGTCAAGTCCTCCAATGAAGGAGACCTGAAGCATGGTGTAAATGACTATACCCAATATGAGTGACAGTATAACTGCCCTCCCAACGTCCTTTTGGGGGTTCTTTGCCTCTCCAGAGTATTCCACGGCCTGCCTGAAGCCTAGGTAAGAGAATATTATACCAGAGCTTGGTATAGCATAGAGCATTGCTGCAGGGCCAACTATCCCAGTTGATGCGTCTGCTACATTGCTGGGGAACAATCCTCCATAACTTGTGAAGTTGGCTGAATGATATGCCAAGAACAGAAGGAGGAACGTAGCTGTAGGTATTATGATCTTCCAGACAGTGATTCCTGTATTAGACTTTCCAAGAACTCTTATACCGGCGTAGTTCAGGAAGAAGAAGAACAACATGAGGAGGAAGGCTAATCCTATTCCCTCATAGTTGAGCACGGTAACGCTGGAGCCGTCCACCGTAGTAGTGTAGGAGAGGACGAACTTTGGATTCACGCTGGATATGTACTCTATTGCTCCCTCAGCCTCAATTGCTGGAACGGTTATGGCGGAAAGTAGATACAGGAAGCCCAGGATATATCCCGTGTAGCTTCCATGGGTGTAATGCGGATATCTTACGATACCTCCTGTCCTAGGTATTGCACTGGCTATCTCAGCGTAAGACAGACCCACGAACATCACTAAGACTCCAGCTATCAACCAGGAGAGAATCGCAGAAGGACCAGCTGTGCTCGCAGCGTCCAGGGCAGCAAAGAGCCACCCGGAACCTATTATTCCACCCATGGACAAAAAGGTGAGGTCCAACAGATTCAGGTTTTTCCTGAGCAATTTATCCGGATTTTTTACCTCAGTTTCAGTCGTCATCGGTATAAGTAGAAAGGAAGTTTATTATAACTTTTACGGTACAGGGTATATAGAATTTATTGAATTGCGATTATATGTTAAAAAGTATAGAGCAGAGAAGTTAAAAACTTTAGAAAGAGATTAACAAGGTCAAAATGCCATGTAAAGGAATGCACGCCATACCTTCGGGTCCACCCGAGTATCCCGAGATAATGACGACATACGTAATATGCGGGGAGAAGACTGCTATAATAGACCCTGGCCCCTCTAATTCTGTGGTAGACCTAGGGTTCGTGGACACAGCGAGCTACGTGATCCTGACTCACCTTCATATAGACCACGTGGGGCTTGTGAAGGAAACTATGGAAAGATATAAGGAAGCTAAGATTGTGATGAAGTCGGGTTACAGGAAGTACCTCACCACAGACGAAGGGGTAAGGAGGCTCAACGAGAGCGCCAGGGAAGTCCTGGGAGACTTGGTAGATGTCTACGGAGAGGTGGAGAAGACCAGAGATGACGTAATAGAGGTTGAAGATGGGGACACGGTTGATTTAGGCGGAAAAAAGATCAGTGTAATCTACACTCCAGGTCATGCTAAGCACCACATCTCCCTGTTCTACGAAGGGATGCTTTTCGCCGGCGACTCAGCTGGAGCAGTCCTCAACGGGGTCATGATGCCAACTACTCCCCCACCTATAGACCTAGAAGGTTACAAGGAAAGCATAAAGAAGCAGATATCCCTTTCCCCTTTCTCAGTGGGGTTATCCCACGGGGGTATAGTGGACGGGAAATTCCTGGAGGAATATCTTAACTTGGTCAACAAAGGAGAGTTCAACGTCACTGAAGAAGATCTAGACATAGGAGGAGAGAAAGGAGAGATGTTAAAGAAGCACTTCAGGATAAACATGAAAGGGCTAAAGGGAGAATAACACGTGCATATATGTAGTTTTAGCGTTTTTTTCTTTTTCACTCTAAAAAACTTCTCTAATCCCAACCGTTACAATCTCCTGATGAAAGAGTCTAGATCTTTTCACTACTCACCCTGATATCTTGTATTTCACTCCCTCTTCTGTGGTTTGATATTCTACCCTTAGTCCTGATATTATAGAGAGCGCAGTTTTTTCGTTCATTATCACTGACGTGGGGGTTATCTCCTCCTTTCTCTTTCCTAAACTCTCCATGACTCTGACCACGACTTGCTGTGAAGTTACCCAATCCGAAAGGGATTCCTTGACGTAAGAAACTAGCTTCTCACCGTATTTCAGGTTGAAGTCTATCAGTTCTACCATCTTCCTTTTCTCGTAAACTGGACCGTGAGAGATGACTATGCCTTCAACGGATCTAGATTCCTCCTTTATTAACTTGAGAGACTCCATAGCTCTCCAGAAGTCTACATAAAAGGGAAATACGAAACTTTCGAGAACCCTTTGACCGAAGAACGCGTCCCCAGCGTACAGAACATCGCCTACAAGGTAAGCTGTATGTCCCGGTGTGTGACCAGGAGTTTTCAGTATCTGCACGTCGGGATTACTGAAAGTAGCTTGTAAATCCTCCTTGATCAGATCGTAAGTGAACAGCGGAGAATCAGCACAGGAAAAGCCGTAGACCGCCATCCTCCTTCCCATGAGGGATACTCCCCACATGTCCTCTGGAGGAAGGTATTTCTTCTTGGCGTCGAGGAAGAGCCCCGCTATGTGGTCTGAGTGCCCATGGGTAGCTATTTGTGATTCTGCCTCAATTTCAAGGTCGGAGTTTCTTCCGCCTAGATCTATAACAATGCCTTCATAGGCCAAGGTGTTAGGACTCCCGGCGAAAACTGTTGTTTTGCCTACTTTCAAAGATTTCTTTTTCTCCATCAATATGGAATTTGTGTAATCTCTTATATAGGTTGAAGATTAGACTTACCTACATCAAGAATAAATTTATATGTCTGCTCTAGATCTGAAGAAATAATACTATATCCAAGAAACTAAATTAATTAAAAAAGAACAGAATAAAAATTGCCGTCTGCTTGAGCTGCTCATGACAAAGGATTAGTCCCAGGTTTCACCAGCTTCTTGAGATCGAGGATCTTGTCTATTTCCTCGTCCTTATAACCTAGACCCCTCAACGCTTCCCTGATCGACATACCCTTATTGAGCTTCTTGCCTATCTCTGCAGCCTTATCGTAACCTATGATAGGGGACAGTACTGTGATGAGAGAGGGCGAAGACTCGGCGTAGCGTAACATTTTCTCCTTGTTAGGGACAGATCCATTCACTACCAGGTCGGAGAACTTCCCCAAAGCTTCCGACAGGAGGGAGATCTCCGTGACTACATCATATCCAACAAGGGGTACGCCCATAGCTAGCTCGAACTCTCCTAACATTGAAGCGAACTGTACTGCGTGGTCTAGACCCACCACCTGAGCTGAGATCAGCATCATAGCCTCTGCGGTCACGGGGTTCGTCTTTCCGGGCATTATTGAGGATCCTGCTATCTCTTCCTGCGAAGGTATGTCTATCTCGCCTATCGAGGTGAAAGGACCGGAGAACATGAGCCTGAAGTCCTGTGCCATCCTGTACAGATCGATTGCTATAGTCCTCATGGACGAGCTCATGGAGAGCATGTCAGTGAGCAACCTCAGTCCTCTGAAAGTGTTGGCTGGTTTGAAACCCAATCCTGTTAGTGAATTTAACTCTGAAATCACCTTGGATTGAAAATCAGGGTGAGTGTTCAGCCCCGTCCCAGTAGCTGTCCCGCCTATGGGAAGCTCCTTTACGTAATCAAGAGCGGACTTAACTAGGTACTCATCGTGAGTTAAAGCGTCGGCGTAAGCTCCTAACTCCTGACCGAAAGTCACGGGGAGAGCGTCCCTCAGGTGCGTCCTTCCAGCCTTTACGTAGTCTGCGTACTCCTTGGACTTTGAGGATATCACAGAGACTGCGTGTTCTAGAGAGGGTATCAGGGATTCCTCCGCTAGACTGACAGATGCCACCCTGATACTCGTGGGAACCACGTCATTCGACGACTGGCCCAAGTTAACGTGATCGTTCGGGTGGACCTTCAACCCGCTATAGAAAGAGGCTACCTCCGCGATTACCTCGTTCACGTTCATGTTCAGCCCTGTCCCTGAGCCGGTCTGAAATACGTCCAAAACTATCTTGTCGTCATGCTTACCTTCCATGAGTTCCATTGAAGCTTTCATGATCGAGTCTCCCCTCTCTCTGTCGAGAAGGCCCAGCGATACGTTAGCCTTAGCACATGCCCACTTGACTGCGCCTATGCCCCAGATTATCTTCCTTGGAAACCTTGTTCCGGTGTTCATGAAGAGTTTTGGTGCATGTTCTGTGTACTTCATCTCTACATGGAAATGTAGGGGAGGAAATAAGGCTTATTCTGTCAAAAAGCGCTACGACCGAGGAATAAGCCTAAAGGATACAGCGTCAAATTAGAGTATGGAAAGGTCAACAAAGACTTGTGCACTGTTCATAGTCAATAGGTCTGACTACATATTCGAAAGTACCATGTCGTCTATAGTGAGGACTTTCGAGACCTTCGATATAGACCTGCTACTAGTGTTTTACGCCGGATTCACGAGAAATCTCTTTAACGCACAGAGCCCTAGGGGACTCAAAGAGCTATTCGGATGGATTCAAGAAAAAGGAACGGAGGTAGTATTGGAGGAGGCATCAGCTCCAGTGGATGTAGATGCCTTCAGGAAATGGATAGATGAGAAGACAATGGAGTGCGGAAAGGTGATCGTCGTGCCTACTACCTCAGCTTCTCTGACTGCTTACCTCCTCGGAAGGGTAGAAAGTGAAAAGCTAGCTACTGTGAGTTACGTCTTCACATTTGGACCGTGGACCAACTATTTCTACCCATACGTACCTAGACCGCTGGAGACGATGAGAGTAATCAACGGGGAAATTAAAACTAACTTGAACCCGTCTAAACTTGATGGTTTCCCGGGTTATCTATCTGATAAGACTTTCAATATGAACGTAGAGAAAATAGTAGTGGAGCTGAACAAGAAAACTTCTAGCGACGTCCTGGAACTACACGTCAAGGAGAAGGATAGAAACTCTCAAGACAAACTGCTCCTCAGCTCAGATACGTTTAATTTGAACGACTTCTTGAACAAGATCCACAATAGGTGGGGATGCGAGGAGACTATCAACGAAGCTCTTCTGCTTTCTGGAGCTTTTGAATTGAAGATCACTAAAGGGAACAAAGAAGACACAATATCTAGCTTGACTAGAGAAAAGGTACTAATCGACACTAACCTGCTTTTTTACGGAATACATAACTATGAGCTCAGGGACCTGATCGTTCCGAAATGTGTCAGGAACGAAGTGACGATTAACTCCGTACAGACTAAATCTAGAGGTAGCCCCCTAAAATCAGCACTAAGCGAGATAGTGGAGGACGTTCTAAACTCGGTCCTGTCCCATGCCAGGTTAATACCTAGCGAGGACTTATGGTGCGACATTGCCATACCTAAGATTGACCCAGACCTGATTGAAGGTGCGTATTTATTGACCGGCGATAAAAAGGCCTATGAAAGGTGGAGGAAGTCTACCATAGGCAAGTACACCGAACCTCTGTTGATTAAGGTGCCGACTTTGACGTACCAGGAGGGTGTTAAGAGATATTCACATGACATCGATAAGCACGTCGTTCAGGACGTAGGTCGAAGATATATGTCTATTATAACAATTGCCCTCCTCTTGAGCAGGATTAGGGATATTAGTAACATAAAAGTAAGTCTTTGCTGGAAAGGAGGTAAACCCATTGAAGTGAGTTACTCCTAGGATATTGGGGAAAGTCGCCGTGAAATGGAATAACTCCTTGTCGTGTCAGGTGTGATGTTCTGTCAATCTCTCCTTCATGGCGGTGAAAGACGAGTATAAGACCTCCGATATCGTGACTTCTTTACCCTTTACCTCAAACACGGGAGTCCCTGGATCGGCGTAAATCAACTTCTTCCCTGCTTTCCTACCCATCATGAAAGACGGGAAACAGAACGACCCATGTGCTCCCAATATGGTATCAGCCTTCAACTTTATGCATTCCTTCGTAGCTTCCGGTCTCCTAGCTTTGGACTTCAAAGCCACGTTATCTTCCTTGTAGACGACCTCCTTCTTTTCAGGGTCGTAGAGTATCATCAACTCTCCCTTGCTGAAAACTTGAATTCTCATATCCTTGTCTACTGTGGTACATATCATGTGTAATAAAAAGAGTGAAAAATTAAAAATAGGTGTTTACGTGGTCGGAACTGGGAGGCTAAAAATATTTACTTCTAGATAAAAAGATGGGGAAAATCACACTCTAACTTCCGTTATCGTTCTTCTGGCCTGCAGCTTCGCGAAGTTCCTCCTCGACTATGTTCACCCTCCTAGCTGCGTTCCTCAGCACCTCGGGCTTATCTCTCCATAGCTTAAGTGTGTACAAGCTCATTGCAAGGATGTAAAGGAAAGTAGCTACGACTGCTTGTGTCACCGGGAACACTGGAGGCCATATGGAAGCGTAGAGCACATACCCGAATACTACCGTGGCCACACCAGGGAGCACATAGTGCTGTATAGGATGAAGTATCTTGTTCAGCCCGAAATGGTTCTCCTTTAGTCTCCTGTAAAGTGTAATTACTGCTGTGTTGAGCATCAGGTGTACTGTGACCAGACCTACCAGAGCTATGGTAGTTAAGAAGTCGAACACGTTGCTGAGAGCACCGTAAATCTGGGACGAAGTTGCGGGAAGTGTTAACATCTGTATCGGGCTAACGCCTGAATAGTAGCCTATAACGAATCCTGCCAATATCGAGAGAATAGATGATGCAATAGCTATGAAAGCCAATGACTTCACAGGAGTGACAAACTTCGGGTGAACCTCAGCGAAAGACTTTGGCAGTAGTCCGTCTCTAGCCATGGCAAAGTAAACCCTTCCAGCGTTGGACTGCATAGCGACAGAATCTGAGAACGCCGAGTTGAACGCAAATAGAGCTAACAACAAGCCTCCTGCAACAGTCAGATACGTGGAGTAAACTATGATCCCTGGTATAGGGTTATTCACGAATGCAGTCATACCTTTAGGTGTGAGTCCTCCGGGCCACCCCACTATGGTAGCATAGGCTTCCTCTGTTAATACTATTCCTACTATTAATACTCCGAATATCAAGGCTTTGGTTATGCTCTTGCTGCTCTTAGCTTCCTCTCCTAATGGAGCTGACCCACCATATCCGATGAAACTCGTAATACCGAATATCATTCCGAGTCCTAACCCTGCTACTGGTCCGCCTTCCGGTGCGAACTTACCCGTAAACTGGGGCCATGCGTAGGGGTTGAACACCTGCAGTGTGTTATCAGGAGCCTTCAGGATCACTATCAGTCCTGTGATACCGAGAAACGCAACTTCAGCAAGGGCAGCGTACCTTATGTACTTCATCTGAGGCCTTATTCCCACCATGGCTAGACCTATAGGGACTATAATGAACGTGAGTATGAAGGGAATCCAAATCCACCCAGGCAACGTAATTCCGAAGAAGTAACTGAGAACTCCAGGTAGCACGACACCTGCAACATACACTGGAATAGCAGCAGTGCTAGCTACTTGGTACAGGACGTATAGAAACCCAGAAACCGCAGCTGGAATGGGACTGAAGGCTGTAGCTATGTATCCGTAGTAACCGCCAGCACTAGCGTGTCTTTTAGATAGATGGTAAAGTGTGTTGACTTCAAGGTACATCGTCAGCATTGCCAACAGGAAAGCTAATGGGGTCAGGATGAAAGCGAACGCGGCAGCTGAAGTTATGAAAGCTACCGTGTCACACGCGGGAGCCATTGCAGCTATCTCCTGACCTATAGCTTCCAGAGTTCCGACCACGCCTCTCTTTAGCCTTGGAACACTCTCTGCCTTACTCATTAGGGTAACCCTAATGGTAAAAGGAACAATTGTCTTTTAAAGTTATCTCTCCAGACTAACGCCGTCTAAATCTACGTGATAGTTTTCAACAGCTCCTGAAATACGAAGTATGACATCAAGGTTTTAACTTGATGGGAGTTAAGGGGCCGGAACTCTCCCCTTCCCTGACGGTAGACCCAAAATCACTTCACTAAATATAACAATGACTATTTAACAAAATTCTGACGTGTTATACACAGTAAAACGCAACGAAAGGAAACGATTTTATCTAAATTTTTGTGAAATAATTATATTTCTTTTTATTATCATTATTTTTTATTATTATTTTCTAACATCTAAGAGAAATTATAGGAAAGATTTCAAGAATTACGATGTAGTTCCTTAACGAGAAATATATACATTTGAGTAAATGATGAGGGTCTCACCTTAAATTTTTATTATTTGCCAAAGAGTTACAAACTTTAACAACAAAAGCGTTATGATATTTTGTTATTGTTATTATTTCTGAGGACAGATTTTGGGTCCGTTGGTGAGGGAATAGCTCACGTGATCTTAACTCAGCTACAGTTTTAACTTGTCGTCTTTACAACAGCTATGGTTAGATTTTTATAAAATCTATTAATTAAATTACTTTGAATATCTAAATTATATATATAAACAAGATTTTTAAAAGGACTAAAGCTAGTTAAATTGATCGTTGATTGTCTATATAAATTCTCTTCCATTAAATAGGCTTAAAATCTTCCATGATGAAGTCAAACTGTCTTGGACAAGACTAAGATAGTGATGATGGGGATAAAAGGCGGTGTAGGAAAGTCAACCATAGCCGTATCGCTGGGGAAGGCCCTTGCGAGAAAGCATAAGGTACTTTTGGTGGACCGCGACATTATAGGTTACGCATCAGATTTAGCCGGTATCCCTGGGGACGGTGTCCTATCTTCAATATTTAATGGAGAGGACTATTGGAGGAACATAAAGGAAATAAATTTCGGTATAGGTAAAATAACAGTTGTAAGACTTTTCAGCAAGGAAAACACTGAGGAGCTCCTGAAAAGAGTCCACAAGGATGATAAATTCAAGGAACTCTTTAGGGAAGCCTATTCCAAGATTCTGAGGAGTGACGAATACAACTACTTCATAGTGGATAACCCTCCCGCGATCGATTACTCATCTGACGTTGTAAAACACGAGGCCGAAATATTCAGTGATATATTCCCGTCAGCGAAGGTCTATAGGACTTACGTTTCTACTCCGTCAAGGTATGATATAGAAAATACAGTTAATTACATGAAAAAGATAGAAATAGAGGCACCAGTTAGAAGTGCGTACTCCTTTTTTATAGTTAATAAAGTTAGGGCAAACGTAGAGGAACTTTCCTACGTTAGATCCAAACTAGAAGACATCACCAGAAGGTTAGGTGTGATTTACGGGGTTATAGAGAAAAATGAAAACGAGCTTGAGAGCTTCTCAGGAGGGATCATCGACGTGCCTATTTTACCTCCCATAGAGCAACTCTCAAACAAGATAGTCGAGAACGATTACTCTGGTGGGCTTATACTCCCCTCTTACTCTTCCTTAGAGGACGTTGAAGGAAGGCTTATCCTAGTCTACGGAAAGGCTGATACCAAGAAGACGGATATAGTTAAAGCTCTGGTAAAAGGAAATCCGCTAATAGTGTACACTAACGAGAAAATTCTCGACAAGTTCGAAAAGTATAGGAAAATAGGAATAACTGAAGACTATAGGACGAAGAGGTTCGAGCTTAGGGATATCAAGGACGTCCTCAAGCTTGCCAGATCGCTTTCGAAGGAAATATTGAAGGTGAGGAAAGACGAGTCCACCGCAGTTTTCTACCGTGTTAATGACATATCTCCCGCATCGAATTGCTGTGAGATTGGGTCCCAACGTTACGAGTTCTGGAACGCCATTATAGGGTCGTTGATAGGCTCCTTCCAAAAGGTAATCCTCATATGCGACGAAACGAACGAAGGTGAGTGTGAAACCCTAAAACCTCTCGTTGATACGTCAATCAAAACTGATCCTAACGGTTACATGATAAATCCAGTCGAGTGATTCCATGATCAACAAAATAGTGTTCGCCCTTACATTCTTGGGAGCGGGAATCCTGACCATCCTTACCTTAGGAATCCCCTGGTTAGCGTGGTTAAACTACCTGATTTGGTTGTCCTCAGCTGTCGGAACAGTGATTTTTATTAATTTTATAATTTTATCCTTTTCAAATAAAAGAGAAGAGGTCACTTTAACTTCAGAGTCGACTAGGCTGAGAGTGGCGAGTTTCGTCACTTCTTTCAATGAGGACCCAGAGATAGTGAAAGGCACGCTAGACTCAGTTGTGAAAGCTACAAAAGGTTACGGGGACGTGTTCCTGCTAGACGATTCCACAAACGAGAGGGTCTCTAACGAACTGAAGAAATATTGCGAGTCTGTTGGAATCACATATATCCATAGGACTGACAGGAAGGGTTTCAAGGCAGGCGCAATAAACAACGCACTGAGAATGATACATGGATACGATTTAGTATCGATCTTCGACGCCGATCAGAGGCCCGTGAAAAGCTACTTTCATGATATATTGCAGTATTTCCAAGATCCTAACGTAGCCATGGTACAAGTCCCCCAAAACTACACCGAACTAGGATCCCCGGTGGCGTTGGGGTCCTACTACCAGCAAGTCCCCTTTCTCAACGTCATCATGAAAGGGAGGAACAGGAGATCAGCGTTCTCCTTAGGCTCTGGGTCGACGTTCAGGATATCAGCACTGAAGGATGTAGGATTGATGGATGAAGAGAGCATCACTGAGGACGCTGCGACATCGCTCAAGCTTTACGAGAAGGGATACCAAGTGGTTTACGTGAACGTGCCTCTTATCTGGTACGGAGAGCCTCCTAGAGACGCCGCAGCATTCGTCTCTCAACAGTCTAGGTGGGCTCTAGGATACTTTCAGTTGACGAGAAAGATATTAAAATACAGGTTGAATTTCTCTGTCTTCTTCGATTTCATAGCTGGGTTCTTCTACTGGCTCAAAGAAGGGCCTTTAACTGCGGCGGAACTCATAGCTCCAGTGATTTTCCTTTTGTCAGGCTTACCTTTTCTTGTCATAAACCCCGTGCTCTATGCTCTAGCTTATGGGTCTTACATCGTGGTTTCCATGGCTCTCTTCTTCTACTCTATGAAAGGGAGAGAGTACGGCGTCAAGGGGTTCCTCTATCACCAGTTCGTTGAATACCTCGAGTTCTTCGGGGTAACATCGTCTTTTATAGCGTGGCTGTCAAGAAGGAAAGTCCCGTTTAAGGTGACCCCCAAGGGAAGATCTGCCCTTTCCTTGAGAGTGGTCATTCCTCACATCATCGTCACAGTACTCCTCGTGATCTCTATTATTCACGGAATATACTTGGGCTTGACGTCTCGAGATGTTATTCTAAAGTATTCAATCTACGTTAACTTATTTTGGGCTTCGTATCAACTATTCTTCGTCATAGGCGCTATATTCTTTGCCTTAAAAATAGGAGAGGATAGCACAGAAAATTACATTAAAGAAAAAATTATTAAAGATTAGTTTGCTGATTAAGTGAACTTAAGAGCTAGACTCAAATTTCTAACTCTTATAAATTTTTTGTTACCTAGCTAAATTTCCATGTAATCGAGACACTAACACAACAACTATTAAGACGCAGTATTTCTACTCTGTAGAGGTTATTATCATAGCTTGGCTTAATTTATCTAAATAACCGTATCAAATTTAATTGAAAAAGTTGTACAAAACTACTAAATACATGGATGTGTACTTAACGGTTTACTTCGGAGGACAGTCTGATCCTTTTTTTCGTCTATCTGAGCGTCTCGTGGTTTCAAAAATTGGCTTCCGTTACTAGATTTCAGATCCCGTTATAGGTTGATTTGAAGCTTTCTTTATAAATTGTAATTTTAGATCTATCATTACTTTCTGTCTTTTTGTTTTTCTGTTTTTAGTATCTTATTTTAAAAACAAAATATCCTATTATACTAAATTTAGACCGAAAAGAGGGAATCTAGAGGCTCCGTCTCGGAACACGGTTGAAGTAAACTAGATCCCGAGGACGCTTTTTACTATACCATAAGAAGCTAGCGAAACTATTATAGATAAGAACGGGGAAGTTACCCATCCCTTCGCAACCTGCCTTATCTGTTTCACGACGTCTTTGGTCATAGCCCTCAAGCTCAAGCCTATTATTCCTCCCAGGATAGTTTGAGTTATCGAAATAGGTATGCCTAGGACAGTGAAGACTTGGTTAACGATGTTGCTTCCTATGATCGAGGAAGACGCTCCAACATAACCCAGCTTAGTGAGCCTGAAACCAACAGTAATTGCTGTCTTCTTGGAGAAGAATATCCCAAGGGAAGCAGCTATAGAATACGAGAAGACCACGATGACCAGAGGTGCTGACAATAGCCCTGCTGAGATGATTATTCCTACCGCGTTAGCTCCAACAACGAAGGAAGTGAATGCTGAGGAAACCATTATCATGTAACGATAGACCTTCATTTGCCTGCTTAAATTCTTCTCTCCTTTCACCCTGGACTTCATGAACCTGTACATGAGTAACGAAGTAACTATGGCAACGATAGGAGAGATGATCCAAGAGGACACGGTGAACCAGAACTTAAACCAGTTGAACAGAATCTCTCCCTTTGATACCAAGACCAGTATCGCTAATGAAGGGTAAATCATCTGGCTCAAAGAGGAAGGCACTCCTACTCTATTCAGATAATAGAACGAGAAAATTGAAGAGAAGAGGACAGAGAAAACCGACGCTTCGACATACTCCTTTTCTCCCTGTACTATGGAGAAAATGCTCCCATACATCGTCACGCTTCCAAGGGACGCACCTAGAAACATAGCTACAGTATTAATGATGTAAGAGCTCTTTCTCCTAGCAGCATTAGTTGCAAACAACACTCCCAACGAAGTCGCGTTATTGTTTCCACTTACTACGAAGGATGCTACCAGACCTATTGTGAACAGGAGCAAATCAAGTATTGATTGACCGTTCATTCTGCTTCAGATACCTAAGATAAGCTTCTATCGCGTCCCTTATAAGATCGCTTCGATTCGTGTAGTTTAGGCTCTTCACGACCTTATCTATCTCGTTTATAAATGAATCTTCAAGCTTGAAAGACACAGTCACAGTTCCCGTGACGTCTATAAGGTAGGTTGTTTCATTCAATTTGCGAATCTCTTCCATGGCTATCTTAAGATATACGGGGTTGACATACATAAACCTTCCGACGCTAAACCGTCATCATAGTTTATATAGACTTATAAGGATTTTTGTGAAGCGTAAGAGACGTCAGATTTAAAGTTTTCCTAACTACCGTTTAAAAATCTAGAATTAATATGAGCCGGAGTGCTTTTAAGCTGAACCGTAAGAAGAATATATGATTTCATGGAGTACACTTTTCTTGATATAGAACAGCTTCAATTTCCCGAAGCCAAAACGATACTCAAGAAGAGGGGGATTACTAAGCTTAATCCACCTCAAACAGAGGCTATAAGGAAAGGTCTCTTGGACGGGAAGAGACTCGTAATAGCGTCACCTACTGCCTCCGGGAAAACATTGATAGCAGAACTTGGTGCGATAAGCCACCTCAAGAAGGAAGGAGGAAAGGTAATTTACGTTACTCCGCTCAGGGCTTTGACCACAGAGAAGTACTCCACCTTCAAGGAGTGGGAGCCTTTAGGTTTCAGAGTAGGGATGACCTCAGGAGAGTACGACAGTGAAGACAATTACCTGAAGAACTACGACATCATAGTCACAACATATGAGAAACTTGACTCGCTTTGGAGACACAGACCTGGGTGGCTTGAAGAGGTTAATTACTTCATCCTCGATGAGCTTCATTACCTGAACGACCCGTCAAGGGGCCCGGTGGTGGAGAGCGTGGCTGTTAGAGCAAAGAGGAGAGGGCTCTTAGCTCTCAGTGCAACTATATCAAACTACCAAGAGATATCTAGGTGGCTCCACGCAGAGTATGTGAGCACGTCGTGGAGACCCGTTAAGCTGGTAGAGGGAGTCATGTATCCGTCAGGCAAGAGTTACTTGGTCACCTTTAAGGACGGGACTACTAAGAGGGTCAAAGGAGACGATCCGATAGAGGCTTACACTCTGGACAGCATCTCCAGGGGAGGGCAAGTCCTAGTGTTCAGAAATTCGAGGAGGTATGCCGAGGGGACTGCGAAGTCGTTGTCAGGTAAATTCAAGGAAACCCAGGAGCTCCTTGAACTCTCTAAGGAGATAGAGGAAGTAGAAGACGCAGGCGCTACAGAGAGGGAAAACCTCTCCCTTCTGGTGAGGAGAGGTGTAGCTTATCATCACGCGGGTCTCTCGAGGGGACTGAGAGAGATCATAGAGAGGGGGTTCAAGGAAAGGAAAATAAAGGTGATAGTGGCAACACCTACTTTGGCAGCCGGTGTTAACTTGCCCGCTAGGACAGTAATAGTGGGGGACGTGTTCAGGTATAACAGGAAAGTGACCGGGTTTAGGGAAGAGATACCGGTCATGGAGTATAAGCAGATGAGTGGGAGGGCAGGAAGACCTGGCTTCGACTCTGAGGGTGAATCCATCATTGTCTTGAGGGATAAGAGGAACTTCGAAAAAATCTTCGAGAAGTATCTGACGTCCGATGTGGAGCCGATAGAGTCTAAACTCGGTGCTGAGAACGCATTTTACTCCTTCCTCTTAGGCACACTTTCAGCTGACGGAGAGATGACGAGAAACGCGTTGAGGACTTACGTGGAGGAGACACTCCTGAGTGACGAGATGATAGATTCCCATTTCGACAAAGGAGTTGAGTGGCTGAAGGACCACGAGTTCATAATCGAGGAAGACACTGTCAAGCTAACTCAGTTTGGAAAGAAAGTCGCGGACATATACGTGAACCCGTTCACCGCTGTTACGGTAAAGGACTCATTAAAAGGGAAGGCTCCTTCATGCGATTTAGCTTACCTTCACATGTTAGCTTATACCCCTGACGCACCGATAGTTGGGACCTCAAACATGGACGAGTCACTCCTTTACGATGTGGACTGCAAGATGTTTATTGACGAACCCTTCGACGAGTTGGAAATGTCGCTGTACCTCTCTGCAATGAAAATAGCGTTCATCATCCACGACTGGATAGAGGAAGTGGACGAGGACACAATCCTGTCCAGATACGGCATAGGGTCAGGAGATCTGAGAAACATGGTGGAGTCAATGGATTGGCTAACGTACAGCGGATACATGATAGCGCAGGTGATGAAAGAGGAAACGCATGAGGAATCTCTGAGGAGGTTGAACACGAGAGTCAAGGACGGAGTTAAAGAGGAGTTGGTAGAATTAGTCCAGATTCCTGGTATAGGAAGAAAAAGGGCAAGACAGCTTTGGAATGAAGATATTCGCAGTTTAGCTGACGTGGTCATGGAACCAGAAAAAGTTAAGCGTATCCTAGGCGAAAAATTGGGAGAGAGGACAGTCCATGAGGCTGCAAGAATACTTGGAAAAGGTAATCATGGCGAAGAAAGGGGATACGATTACATTCCATGACGACGAGGACGTACTTAAAGCTTTAGCTTTATTACTAGAGTCGTTAGGGGAAAAACCGCTCCTTGAGAAGAATACACTAACGTTAGTTAAGTCTAATTAACACTGAGGGGATCATCTGTAGACGTCAAGCAAGAACAGTGAACTACCCAGCTCACTCTGGTCTTCTCCCCCAATACCCCCGTTAAAAAGGAAATGAAGTACAACATAGTTCTCTGAACTAAAAATAGAGAGAAACTCCTACAACTCAGATAAAGAGGAGGAGAAGAAAATTTGTTTTTTTTTAAAAAAAACACTAGTTAGAGAGGAATATTTCCATGCTTCTTAGGATATCTGTATTCTCTCTTGTTCTTTAGCATTGAAAGTGCACTCATTATCACTTTCCTAGTGTCCTTAGGCTCTATCACGTCGTCTATCAAGCCTTTCTTCGCTGCCCAGTACGGGTTGGCGAAAAGTTTCTTGTATTCTGCTATCCTCTGCTTTAGGACGTCGTCAGGATTAGACGCTGACTGGAGCTCTTTCCTGTAAAGTATCCTTACAGCACCCTCAGGACCAGTGACTGCTATCTCTGCTGAAGGCCATGCGTAAATGACGTCTGCACCTAGGCTCTTTATGCTCATGGCTATGTGGGCTCCTCCGTAAGACCTTCTGACAACTACTGTTACCTTAGGCACGGTAGCCTCTGCAAACGCGTAAAGCATTTTCGCTCCATGTCTTATGATCCCTCTATATTCCTGGTCAGTACCCGGCACGTACCCGGGGGTATCAACTATGCTAACGAGTGGTATGTTGAAGGCATCACAGAACCTTATGAATCTAGCTGCCTTATCGGACGCATCTATATCTATTGCTCCGCTAGCGTAGGCCGAGTTGTTTGCAACGATCCCTACTACGTTACCTGCCACCCTGGCGAACCCTACAGTCATGTTCTGTGCCCAATGCTTGTGGACCTCAAGGAACTCTCCGTTGTCAACCACAGCGTAAAGTAGATCCCTAATGTCAAAGGTCTTAGCGGGGTCTGTCGGAACTATACTCTCAGCGTCCTTGACCTCCCTGTCATTAGTATCACCCGTGTCCATGAAGGGAGGTTCCTCCATGTTATTTGACGGTAAGTAAGAGAGGAGTCTCTTAGCCGTGTTCAAAGCTTCCTGCTCGCTGTCTACCATGAAGTGAACTACTCCAGACTTACTTGCGTGGACTACTGCACCTCCCAGGTCCTGCATACTAACGTCTTCTCCCAAGACGACCTTGGTTATTTCAGGTCCGGTGACGAACATGTAGTAGCTTTCTCCTTTGACCATGATGAGGAAATCAGTCAAAGCAGGAGAGTACACTGCACCTCCAGCTGCAGGCCCTGCCATGATCGTTATTTGAGGAATCACTCCAGATGCCATGACGTTATTCTTGAAGACCACACCATACCCTTCTAGTGATGCCGCCCCTTCCTGAATTCTGGCACCACCGGAGTCGTTTATCCCTATGACTGGTGCGCCTACCTTCAACGCTAACTCGTATACCTTAGCTATCTTGCTCGCATGCATCTCTCCGAGAGTTCCTCCGATAGAGGTAAAGTCCTGGGAGTAAACGAAAGCAGTCCTTCCGTCAATCTTTCCCCATCCCGTTACCACACCGTCACCGTAGTATTCGGTTTTGTCGAGGCCGAACTCAGTGCTCTGGGTCTTCGCAAGAGTCATGACCTCACTGAACGTCCCTTCGTCGAAGAGAAGTGCTATCCTCTCCCTAGCTGTCATCTTCCCCTTCTCATGTTGTGCCTTTATCTTGTCCTCTCCTCCTCCTGCCATCGCTTTACCTTTTATGTTTCTCATTTCCTCGATGAGCTTATCCATAGGTGGTTTTTCAAATGAAATATGACATCCCCGATAGAGAATGAATACAGTTGCTTAAAAACTTTATATCCGTTATATCTTATTAATTCTTCATTGAAGATGAAATTTTCTTAAAAATAATTAATAGAGACGTATCCTGAATCGCGTTAAAGTTAATACATTAGAAAACCGATAACTTCTATCCCGTGTGATGACGAATCCGGGAACCGATCTGTGAAGACAAATTCGAACGCTGAGTGCAAATATTGAAAAGTAAAAGCTTTTTAAACTAGACTAAACATTCTAAAATGACATGCCACCATTTGGAAAAGTTCTAGTTTCAAATAGAGGAGAGATTGCAGTAAGGGTAATGAAGGCAATAAAAGAGATGGGAATGAAAGTTGTAGCAGTATACTCAGAGGCAGACAAATACGCTGTTCACGTGAAATACGCTGACGAAGCCTATTACATAGGCCCGTCTCCGTCTATCGAGAGTTATCTGAACATTCAAAGGATAGTAGACGCTGCGGAGAAGGCTCACGCTGACGCTGTCCACCCGGGATACGGGTTCCTGTCGGAGAGAGCAGACTTCGCCGAAGCAGTGGAGAAAGCCGGAATGACCTTCATTGGGCCCTCGTCAGAGGTAATCAACAGAGTGAAGAGTAAGCTGGACGGAAAGAGGGTAGCAAAGGAAGCAGGAACGCCTATAGCTCCAGGGTCGGATGGACCAGTAGGTTCGCTAGATGAAGCACTGAAGTTAGCTGAGAAAATAGGATATCCGGTCATGGTGAAGGCAGCCTACGGCGGTGGAGGTATAGGAATAACAAGGGCAGATAACGCAGACCAGCTCATGGATATATGGGAAAGAAATAAGAGGTTAGCAAAGGAGGCCTTCGGTAGACCTGATCTTTACATAGAGAAAGCAGCAGTGAGGCCGAGGCACATAGAGACTCAGCTCATAGGAGACAAATACGGGAGTTACGTTGTAGCTTTCGAGAGGGAATGTACAATACAGAGGAGGAACCAGAAGCTCATTGAGGAAGCTCCTTCACCTGCTCTAACATGGGAGAAGAGGCAAGAGTTCATCGATGCTTCAGTCAGGTTCGGCAAGAGAATTGGGTACTTCGCCTTAGGAACCATGGAGTTCGCTTACTCAGACGTGACCAAGGACTTGTATTTCCTGGAACTCAACAAGAGGCTTCAGGTGGAGCACGGAATTACGGAGCTGATAACGGGGATAGACCTGGTTAAACTTCAGATAAGGCTAGTTGCAGGAGAACACCTTCCATTTACCCAAGAGGAACTGAAGATCAGAGGACACGCCATAGAGTACAGGATAAACGCTGAGGACCCGTTGAACAACTTCACCGGAAGCTCAGGTTACGTAACTTATTACAAGGAACCAAACGGTCCTAACGTAAGGCTCGACAGTGGGATCGAGAGAGGGAGCTGGGTACCCCCATTCTACGACTCCCTGGTAGCTAAGTTAATGGTGTACGGCGAGAACAGAGCACGTGCCATAGAGACCGGAAGGAGAGCTCTGAGAGACCTCAAGATAGGAGGTATAAAGACAACGATACCACTCTACAAACTCATCATGGACGATGAGGACTACCAGACGGGGAACTTCACAACAGCATACATAGCAGACAAGAGTGAATTATTCGTGAAGAAGTTGAAGGAGAAGGAAATGTTGAAGACAGCGTTAGCAGCTTCAGTGTACAACAGAGGTCTAATGAGAGGCAACACTAGAACGCAAGAAGAGGGAAATGCGAAGCCTAAGTCAGCGTGGAAGACATACGGAGTGCAAGCTCAAGCAAACGCGAGGGTGATGTGGTAATGAAACTGCTCAGAGTCTACATGGACACAGGGGAAACTTACGTAGTAAGCTACGATCAAAAGGACAACAAGGACACGGTGAAGAGCGAAGAGGGAGAGATGGTAGTTGAGTTCCTGGGTAAGGGGACAAGGGAGAACGAGTACTTGTTCAAGGTAGGAGACCAAATACACAGCATAACCTTGGACGAGGGTTTCCTGATCTTAGACCAGGAGGAAGAATACAAAGTAGACAGAGTTAATGAGCTACCTGTGAAGGAAGGTCAATCAATAGAGGAGTTAATGAAAGGAAAGGAGGGAGAAGTCCTCTCACCTCTACAAGGAAGGGTAGTAGCTATAAGAGTGAAGGAAGGTGATGCGGTAACAAAAGGTCAACCTCTGCTCTCGATTGAGGCAATGAAGTCAGAAACAATGATCTCTGCTCCGATTGCCGGCGTAATAGAGAAGATAATGGTGAAACCAGGTCAGGGTGTAAAGAAGGGAGATTTACTCTTGATACTTAAGTAAAGAATTTTTTCTTTCATGTTTTATGCCTTTTTACTAATTTAGTGTTTAATAACCGTGATATTACCTGGTTTTAATTCCCTTAGCATCACCTTGAAGCAACTTCATGAAGTCAAGAGTTCCTTATATAACTTGTAAACGCGAATTGACTACCATGATCAATACAGGGGTCTCAGCAAGGAAGGAATTTCAAGTTCAAAGCTCAGATTCTGCATCGAGCGTAGCAAGTGGTGCTGTGAACGTTCTTTCAACACCATCAGTAATATCGTTCATAGAGAACGTGTCTTTTCACCTCGTTCAAAACACGCTTGAAGAGGGAAGCACAACTGTAGGTTTTCATATCGACGTTTACCATCTTTCACCTGTCCCCATAGGAGAAAAGGTGGAAGTAATATCTACTGTGGACTCTGTAAACGGAAGAAAGATAAGATTTAAGGCTGAGGTATATTGGAAGGGGAAGAAGATCGCTGAGGGGATCCACGAAAGAGTTATAGTGAACGAAAAGGAATTTTATAAGAGAATTGAAAAATAGCTCAGGAAATTTTCATGGTATTCTCCAGCCTTTTCTTAAAAAGACTAAATTAAGCTTATTTTTCTTTCCTTCCTTTTATAAAGAGAAAGGAAAACCATTAGGCCGTAACTGTTTCTTCTTTCTCCTGCCTCTGTACCTTCCTAGCACTGAAGGTATAATTCTTGAGGAATAGGGAAATGATCAGGGTGATCACCATGATGCCGACTCCGAAGAACGAGATGTAATCGAAGGCAAGAGACGACGGGACGAAGCCTAATACCATCGGCTGTCCATTCATGAGCATCACTATAGGATCCTGATAGGTCTCCATCATTGCTGTTGCTACTACAGGACCTACAGATCCACCTAGGGTTCTCAGCAGAGTGTTCATTCCCAGTCCAGTAGTTCTGTACTCGTCAGGGAGGGATAATGCCACTATGTTAACTAATGGGAGGATAACCGCTACTAAACCAATGGAAGAAACGAACCCGTCTGCCAGCAATTCAGTAGGAGTGCTTCTGAACTTCCAGAGCATCAGGTAAGATATGATCGATAGAGTGGCTCCAGCTACTATTATAGGCTTAGGACCTATCTTAGGCATTAACTTACCCATGATAGGGCCGAAGATTATCATACCCAAGGCTACTGGCGACATTATGAGTCCAGACTGTATTATGGTAAGTCCTAGCCCATAGGGAGACGGAATCTGAGCGTAGTACACCAGGAAGATGAAGACCATGAACATACCTATTCCTGAAACTAAACCAACCAGATTCGCTACTGAGAAGTTCCTTATCTTGAAAAGATCGAGTCTCAGTAAAGGTTCCTTCACTCTCCTCTCGAAGAACACGAAAGCTACGTAAAGTATCAAGCCTAGGAACAAGAAGCCGAAGTTCTCAATCGACGTCCATCCCAAGGTAGGTCCTTCAGTTACATATACTAACGTCATCACAGTTCCTGCTCCTATCAGGGACGCTCCTACGTAGTCCACCTTCTCCTTCTTCCTGTTCCCAGTGTGAGGTAAATACATCAGGGAGAGAGCGAAGAGTATCAATGAGAGAATCGCGGCAGTGTGGAAAGCATAAGGCCATCCGAGATCCTCAACAACGTAAGACCCCAAGAGAAGTCCAAGAGCCGGTCCTATTCCTATCATTGCACTCAACAGAGATTGAGCGAAGGCTACCCTTTCCCTGGGATATAAGTCCGTGATGAAGGCTATGGAGATAGGGAACATGGAGAAGCCTATGCCTTGAATCCCTCTAGCTATCAGCAGGAACCAAATGTTGGGAGAGAAACCTGCCATCGCCACAGCGAGAATGTAAAACCCTACAGCGATAGTATATATTTTCTTTTTACCGTAAGTATCAGCTAACTTTCCCATCAGAGGAGAAGCTGCAGCTGCTACAATCATGTAAGCAGAAGTTACCCAGCCTGCTAGAGTAGCGGAGATTGAGAAGTCCCTCTCGATTGTAGGTAAAGCTGGAACAACCATGGTCTCAACGTAATTCACTATAAGGAGCATAGCAGAGAGTAGAATTAACGTTCTTGTTTTCACATCCATATAAGGAGATTTAAGGTATACCTAAAAAGCTTTTCGATATATCTTTTTTATTTCTCATGAAATGAAGGAGAGGTAAGGAAGAAAGGAATTTAGAAACAGAGTTCTTTTTGATTCTTTCTCTAAAATTAAATGTATTCTTAATAAAAAGCGTGTATAATGCGCTGTAACTTAAAAACAGAGTAGAATAGTTCACCTATTATTTCATGTGACCAAGAGAACCCAGCGTCGTTTTAATATAATTTCTATAAAAAGGTTTAAAAAAGATTTTACCATTTACTTTACTTTCTCTGCTCTTGAAATCTTTGTAGAGTGTCAGCCGCACTTCTCGTACGCTTCATCGATTAGCTTCTTAGCCAGTGTTTCTGGAATCTTGGTCTTGAATTTATAGTTCTCATGTATAACGTGAATCTCTATGTCGGATGACCTCTCTCCCTGCAAATCGAAGGTCAGGGGTTGTAATGTAGAGAACGCTTCTCCTTGGTCTATGCCGTTCTCAGGGTCTCCCTGAATTACCTTGTCTCCTACCTTCAGGAAAATGGAGTCGTATATCTTAGGTAGGGTCTTGAAAACGTTCAAGAGATCTGCATTATCCTTAGCGTAAATGTAGAGGGTTGCCTTAACTTTACCCCCACAAGGTAGCCAACTCTTGTATACCTCTATTTCCTTTTCGATGTCCTCCTTGCTGCTCAACCTGTCCAGATAGACCATCTCCTGAATCTGGTGCAGGACTGTATCCTTGTTCTCGAACAGGATCGACATCCTGTCACCCAGCTCTATCCTCCTCTCCTTCTTGATCTCTACTGCCTTAGATATCCTTTCACTCCTCTTGGGTTCGTATTCTTTCCAGGGGAGTACTTCTTCAACTCTTATCATTTTCCATCGCCCTCTTGAGCATCTGGATCGGGTGTAAAGGCTTCTTTCCTGACGCTTTCTCTATCTGCATTCCCGCCAAGGGGCACTCAGTCACAAAGACGTCGGCCGTGCTCTGCGAGAATGCCTCCATCATCTTTGAACCGACAACCTTAGCCTTAGAGTAGTTCCTTAAACCCCATCCCCCGTCTATTCCAGAACATCCTTTATCTGCAAGCTCCACTTTCGTTTTGATCATCCTTAAAGTCTGAACTCCAGGATAGCCAACTCCTAAGTATTTCAGGTGGCACGGAGCGTGATAGAAAGCTGACAAGGGTAGCTTATAGTCCAGCTTTATTTTGCCTTCCTTCTTCAACTTCATTAGGTACTCCATGGCATCGTAAACCTTGATCTGTTCCTTGTCTAACACGTATTGGTATTCCTTGGACAACATGAGGGTACAAGTGGGCACTGGAGACACCACGTCGTATCCCTTCTCAAGGTAATCCTTGATCTTGGAATAGTTCCTTTCAGCGTTCTTCTTGAGCGCGTCGGCGTCTCCTGCGTCTAGCATCGGAGCACCACAACAGACGAAGTCACCCACCTCTACTTGGATTCCCAGTTTGGAGTAGACTTCAACTAAGTCCTTTCCTATCTCGACGAAGAAATTATCGACTAAACAGGTTGGAAACAGGATCACCTTCGCCACGGGATTTGGTACCTTAGGAGCACTGAAGGACTGCTTGAAGCTTCTCTCCGACACTCTGAGTTTGGGAGCGTCCTCGCTCTCAAGGAAATTGACCATAGCAGGCGCAATTGGCCTAGCTATCCCGACGAAGTCGAGCATCTCATAAAGCCTCTCCTTCAGCGGTATCCCTCTCTCTTTCCTCATGAGTAGCCACCCCCACTCCAAGAGGTGGGGAAAGTCCATGTTTAGATCATTAGGAGGAGTAAAAGGGCAGTTGACGTAACACATGTTACAATGGAAACACTCTGAAGCTATTGTGTAAAGATCGTCCAAAGTTAAGGCTTTCACCCCCTTAGAATCAGTGAACTTAAAGAGTGTAGGGAAAGCGGGACAGTAATTGAAGCACCTTCTGCAACCATGACAGACAGAAGCTTGACGGATGAACTCCGACTGAAGTTTATTTTTATCAAAAAAGGATGGATTGTCTTTATTTAACGAATACAAATGTTACTCTCCCCTTACTTGCTTAAGGATGTTGGTGAACTTCTCTGCGTGGCTTTTCTCAGCCCTTGCTAAGGTTTCGAACCACTCAGCTGCCTCATCGAAACCTTCCTCTCTAGCTGTCTTAGCGAAGCCAGGGTACATCTGTGTGAACTCGTAGGTCTCTCCTGCTACTGCTGACTCCAGCATCTCCTCTATTGTCTTGATCGGTTTCCCAGTTGCGGGGTCTACTGAGTCGCCTTGTCTTATGAAGTCCAAGTGTCCGAAAGCGTGAGCGGTCTCTCCCTCAGATATACTTCTCAGCAA
Source organism: Sulfuracidifex tepidarius (assembly GCF_008326425.1). Classification (NCBI taxonomy): domain Archaea; kingdom Thermoproteati; phylum Thermoproteota; class Thermoprotei; order Sulfolobales; family Sulfolobaceae; genus Sulfuracidifex; species Sulfuracidifex tepidarius. Next base: position 193,962 of record NZ_AP018929.1, on the reverse strand, counting down.
CCCGGCTACTTCAGGATACCCTTCCTCATCGGCTCTCTTTGCGAAATAAAGATACCTCCTGTTAGCCATTGATTCTCCTATAAAACCTTCTTTGAAGTTCTTCTCCGTTTGTGTACCTTTCATGCTTTTCATTTTTATCTTAAGATGAATATCTCGCCTTAATATATAAACGTTTCTAGAATAAAGTTACTATTAGTTAATAGTTAGAATCTTCTAAATGTAATCCTTCATGTAGGTCCTGCGGAGGAAGTCCTCATCCATCTTTATTATCCTCTTTGTCCTTTCTAGGACCTCCATCAACCCTTCCTCTGGAGGCATTCCTTCCCTTATAGAAACGTGTGACATGAAAGACCCGGTAACTCTCCCTATAGGGGTCTGGAAGTCTAGCTGTAATTCCAGTGAAATTCTGTCTGTCCGCTCTAAAGCCCTAACCAAGGAACTCCAATTCTCTTGAATATAACGTAGTTTTGCTCTATTTATTTCTAATCCAAAGAGGGTAGAGTAAACGTTGTCCCTCATCAATGAAATGTGTCTTAAAAAATCATTTACTTCCATCGGAATAAATAATAGGAAACTTAAATAAAAAACATTGATTTAAACGTAGAGTTTGTACACCTTTCTATTCCATTAATTTCTCAAAGTGACCCTTTTAGAAAAAGGTAAGATAATTCTATTTCTTTTCCACGTTACTCTTTATTGCGTCTATTGTACTCTGTGGTATAGATGTCATTCCGTGAGCTTTCGAGGCGTGAATCTTCAATATCTCCATTAGCTCATCTTCGTTCGATGCTCCTTTCACTTCAAACCCACAGTTCATTCCTATCTTTGAACACGAGAAATATAGTTTCTTTTTCTTACCAAATAACTGCATGATCTTCATTAAATGCGAAAACAAATAAGGAAGTGTCAGAAAAGTTCTAACGAGGTCTTAATATATCAAGTGAACAATCATTCATATGGCAAAGTATTCGTTTTCGTGTGCAAGTATAGGGCAGAACTGTGGTTTCGAGATAGTTAATGCCTCTTCTGAGGACGAGCTCCTGCAACAAATTACGGTTCATGCAAAGAGCAGTCATGGTATCAACAACCCACCGAAGGACCTAGTGGACAAGATAAAAGCTAACATAAAGAAATCAGGAAAGTATTCGTTTTCGTGTGCAAGTATAGGGCAGAACTGTGGTTTCGAGATAAAGAATGCTGGAAATGAAGACGAGTTAATGCAACAAATAGCTCTTCACGCTAAGCTCAGTCATGGTATCAACAACCCACCGAAGGACCTAGTGGACAAGATAAAAGCTAACATAAAAGCTGAATAAAATTTCAAGATTTTCTAAATTATCTGAATTTGCGCTATTTGGAGAAGATAAAGAGAGTATTTTTTCCTTCGTCAGGCTAAAAACATTTTCTTAGATTTTATATTATCTAGACTTCACATTTTCCCACCAATTCTAGTTCTCATTAATCTAAGGCAGGCTACTGTTTCTGGTCATAGATCATTCGACGGAATCAGACAGATTTAAATAATTTAGCATTCTCTTGTCAATTTCCCTAGATGTAGCAATCTCTTTATAAAGATAAGCTGACGGCCTCCACCAAGCTTTCCTGCTCTTGAAGTCCATTCCCATGAGACCGAAACGTTGGGAAAATCCCGAAGACCATTCGTAATTGTCCACTAGAGACCAGTGAAGATACCCTTTAACAGGAACTCCTTCTCCCATCGCCTTCCTTACATAGTAAAGGTGGGACACTATGTACCATGGTCTTATCATATCCTTAGAATCTGAGACACCGTTTTCTGTAACGTAAATCTCCTTACCGTACCTCCTCCACGACTCAAGAAGGACGTTTCTGATCCCCTCAGGGTATACTTCCCATCCATTATCAGAAACAACCCTTCCCTCGAGGCTAGTTGAATAACCTTGTGCATACATACCTAGTCCCCTCTTAACGGTGAAATTCTCTCCAATAGGTTCAACTACTATTCTGGTGTAATAGTTCACTCCTAGCCAATCCCAATTAACTCCGTCTAGGAAGGAAAACTCCTCCTCCATTTTCGCCTTTTCCTTTACTTCCTCATCACCTTGGATGTCAGCCATAGCGTACACGATTCCCACTTTCTTCTTCGTGATCCCCTTAATGGACTTGTAAGCTAAGTTGCATGCCTTCATCAAGTTTTCCTTGACTATCTCAGCCTTCTCGAAGTCCAGATAAGACGGAGGGAAACCCATTCTCGTTAACACGAAACCGGCCTTCCAAATTACGTTCGGCTCATTCACGATCACGTACTCATCAACAAGGTCGTCTAAGCTCTTTACGGAACTCTCCACGAATTCCTGGAAGTGGTCTAACGTGCTTTCCATGAGCCAACCAGACCTCTCAAACTTCCCCTTCCTGACCATTATTGGATCGTGTAACCATAACGGCATAGACCAATGATATAAGTTGAGAATGACGTGGAATCCCTTGTCTTTCAGGTCCTTCAGAATCTGTCCATAGGTGTTTATTACATCTTCATTGAAACTTCCCTTTTCCGGGAACAACCTAGACCATTCTACCCCGACTCTGACAGCGTTTAGACCCATCCTTTTAGCTTCCTGATGGAAGAAAGCGTAATTTTTCAAGTAGCCTACTCCGTTCTCAGGTAAGTCTCCGCTCACCAATCCTGAGATTATGTTTTCCTTGTCGTGGACCCACTTGAACCAATCCGAGTTCTGATCCAGAGGACTACCTCCGCCCATTTCAAATTGGAACCCGGATTGAGACCAACCGAACTTGAAATTTTCAGGAAATTCCATCATATATGTTTAAACATGCTGGTTAAAAGCAATTCTACAGAAAGGCAAAGGATTAAAAGAGTGATAAGCACAATACGGGTGTAATTAGGCTCTACTTTAGATAAGGGAAACGAAAGCTTTCTGGCAAGAGTCTAAAGAAACCACGAGGTTGCCTGGATTTCTCCATTCCTCTTTCCAAAAAAGGAAGAAATTTACGAACCTCTCTGAGGAGGAAACTACTTGGTCTATTGCTTTGACCTAATTCTCGCTACATACCTTCCTGACTTCGTTACAACTCTCTGATACCAGCTCCTTCCATTCTCCCCCTATTGATTCACAATAGTTAATGATACTACATGGAATTTTCCTTAAAACATGTAATAACGGTGGAAGGGTCTGATACCAAGCTAATGCCCTAACCTCAAGGTTATTTGATTTAAGTAGTTGGGAAAGGCAATCCGCTCGACTTAATAGCTCCCCTTCACTAATCATGTTGTTTAGCACCTTAGGTACAAGATTCCATACTCTATACCTACTACCCTCGTCTGGATAGCAGAGTAAGGAGAGGAATGTCTCTTTATCATTAAAACTTCCTTTTTCGATCATCTCCTGTATTACCTCCCAAGAGGCGTGTTTTACGTCTTTGTCGTTTGACGATAAAAGTTGGATCAGTCTAGGCACTATTTCTCGAGGGTTCATGCTTAGAATCTTTCCTTTCTCTCCCCTCTTTAGAAGATCTTCTAATTCCATAAGCAAGTCCAAGTCATTGGTATAAAAAACGTTATCTAGAGAAAGGTTTAATTTTTAGCTCATGTTCGTTCATTTCTCTATAAATGACTTGATAAATGTTAATTGCGATATATATAGATTAGGATCTACAATTACATGATAAATTTATAGAGACCCCTTTTGATATCTTATTATTTTAATTTATTTCATAATTTAATGTAAAATTCTTATATACATCTCTTGAACCTCTTATCTTTTTTAAAGCTTGTCACAGAGGGTTCTTTCTTTTGTGCTTGCTAGAGAGATTTTTAGTTTTCTCTATTTAAGGAAAGATTGAAATCACTAGCTGCATAAAGCAACGTGACAGAAATCAAATAAACGAGCCATAACGGGATCAAAAGGATTGGATAGAAAGGAGCTACGCAAGACATGACAGTAGACACGATGAACCCAGAGGACGATAATAGAAATACTTTGTCGTTAAATTCCTCATATGCCCTAAAAATCCCAAGAAAAAGTGAAAGAGTAGATCCTATTACAAACAAGCCCATTACAGACAAGGTTGCGAAAGGTATGGTGGATGAGGGAATGAAGAGGCCCATGACAGAGGTAGACAGGAAAAACACCGAAAAGACAATTATGAACAGGAAAGATATAATGAATATGGTAGTTCCTAGATAAGGTATTTTATACTTTAAGTTGTCTCTCATCACAGAGGAATATCCTTTCCTTAACTTCATCACTGAAATAAACAGTAAAATAGTACCTACAGCGACTGCTCCAAGGAAACCCAGAAAAGAGTAGAAGTCGTTGAAGAAGACCCCTTTATCCAGTAAATAAGCTAGACCTAAAGTCACGGAAAGGTAGATCAATGATACCAAATTTATAATACTAAATGATCTAAATCCCCTTAGAAGGTTCTTTTCATTTTCGCTCAGACTCCTCCTCTTGAGATTGTATCCACATCTCTGACAGTACGAAAAGCTGTCATCGTTTGGATAGCCACATCTGGGACAGATCTTTACCATTAGTTTCAATTTTATCCTCTTGCTTTTTAAATTCATTTGAGAGTACCATTGCTAGGTCTTCACGTTATAGCAAATCCTATCAAAGGGATCAAGTAGAGGACCACAGTTAGAGAAATCAAAGGTTTATTACAGATCCTGCCGATCATAAACGACGATATAGAGAGGCCTAAAATCGATGATATGAAACCTAACACTCCTAAACCTACGACAAGAGGAAAGAAAAAGGAGAAGAGGTTGTCAGTATCCAAGACGAAAATTAACAGGGAACCAAATAGTACTACCATTAAAAGCGTCTTCGAGCCGAAGCTCAAGAGAGATGAGGCAAAAGAGATAGCTCTATTCTGAAAACCATCCAACAGATTTCTGAAGGTAATCAAGAAAGTAATGAAGAGAATAAACGAAATAATTGAGTAAATATACAAGGGAATGAACACGTTACTCTGAGTGAAGATAAGAACCGACTCTGCGTTCATCAGGTGCGGTATTTTACCTGAGCTATCTAAAGAGAGAAAGCTAAAAATAAGGTAAACTACATAGAGAGAGTAAGACAAGGCAAATTTTGAGCTGGAAACCTTACCTGAAGTCAATCTGTAACCGCAGTTAGAACAGAAGTTAGCATCATCTTCGTTCGGATGACCACAACGCGGACAAGGTCTCAATTTATTTCTAGCTCTTAGTATGAGGAATTAAATCTTATCCTATGAGGAATGAAGAAAACTATCTATTTATGGTTTGAAGTAGTTAAGAAAATTCTTTCTTCCTTTTTTTAAAAAAATCCTATCTTAGCCTTGAAAGACCATGAGGTAGTCTCTGAAAAGATTTATTTAGTCGTTTTTGGCCTTCTAGTGAAGGCTAGAACTGCTACTATTACTATAACTATTATGATACCTATGATTATGTAAGGAAGGTAGTTCGTTGACGGATGTGTAGTCGTAGTGGTTGGCGGAATACTTGAAGTTGTTACCGTCGGATATACTAAAGAGGATAAGTTGAACATTTTTGAATACTGAACTCCATCATATGAGAGTTTTAACTCAACTTCTGCCGTTGTATTAGTCTTGGGTAAAACAAGCTTCACCTGACCTGACCCAGACGATAACGTAGTTGAAAAGCTCTTTGTAGTTCCGTTATAGAAGATCAGTGTACCTGATAGAGTAGCAGGTACTGGTTCCCCGTTCATGGTTGAGTTCACTGTAATCAAGAATGGAACTCCCCCGACTAAGTGGTAAGGTGGAAATAGAGTGGTTCCGTTCTGTGCAACTGAGATGCTCACGTTCATGTATTCCCTTGGCAGAGCTAACGTCACATTTACGGGTTGAGTTCCGTTAACCAGTATGGTCTTGTTCTCACTTACGAATCCCATTGAGGAGGCGTATATCATGAACTTCTCAGGCGTTCCGTCATAACTGACGTTGAAGACCACTGAAGATCCTTGTGCAGTCTCCTTAGTCCCATTAGTGTAAACTAAGCTTATGTTGGAGAATAAAGCAGATCCATTCTCCTCTGTAACCTTGACGTTGATGGGAACCTTAAAGTAGGTTGGCTCAAAATTCAACTTTACCTCAGTGTGACCTGCAGTATTATTGTAAACTGCTGAAGCATTAACCATAACAGATACTTTTCCTACTAGGGGCGGAGTGAAAGTTATGTTAGCTAACCCATTAGAGTTTGTGAGGGCTGTTAAAGTCTTGTTTACATAAGGAATGTAAGCTCCTACTTCTACATTCGAGACCGATTTACCTTGATAGATCACTTGATATTCTAAGGTAACTGGTTGTCCCTCTATTAGACTATAATTCGTGATTTGCTTACCGTTCTGGAATATTCCAGTCAAGTTTACATAGAGACCGATATAAGGTAACTTCAATGTGACTGGAAAAGTAGTATTACTATTGACATCTACTACTGCAGACTCAGTTTTATATCCATTAGCAGAAGCAATCAAGGTGTAATTTATAGGCGAAAGTGGATATTGAACTTGCAAATACGCTACTCCATTACTTCCGGTCACGTTATTTGCAACAATTGTTCCATTAGGGGCCTTTGCCTGAACGTTAGCTCCTGATATTGGAGTGCCATTTTGAGCTTCCACGTTTGCCTCTATGTAAGCAGGATATGAAGATGGAGTAATGGAGATATTAAAGGATGAGTATGCGTTATAGGTCGGATCCTCTATAAGTATTAAGTACTGTCCGATTGGATACTCTCCACTTATTATAGGACCGTAGAATCCTCCCGTGGAATTAGTAAATTCTCCTAATGAATTATAGAGTTTAATGGTCTCCTTATGTGTGGTTTGATTAACTATTACTTGATTAACTATTACTGTAAACTCTGAGTTAGGATACGGAGATGTAAAGTCCAAAATTACGCTCTGACCATCTCTATATGATTGATAGTCTTGAGATGGAGAATAGAAGTGAAATCCGCTCTGTGAGAAACTCGCTACAAACGGAGACGCAATTATAGATAAACCTATAGCTAGGACGAGAATTCCCATGCCCGTTCCGAACTTCAATGCTGACACTGGACTAAAAGGTAATATCGAGCTTATAACTTTGAGCGTAATATTTTGCTGCTATATATAATGATATTTTTATTTTGCAAAATATAATTGAATACAAAATATTATAAGTCTTTTATACTTCGTCAGATCTTAAAAGCCAAGATAGACAAAGGTCGGTTCATGAATTATGAGCTCGAAAATTATTAGGCAATTTACATCCTGCCTTTATAGCCTGAGCGAGAATAACCTCCTTAGTAAAATAAAATTCAAGAATTGAGGTCAACTTACCCATCTCTTATCAATTATATTTTTTCTAGGTAAGAAATTGGAGGATGGAAGATCAATGAATTATTTTCAATCCTTCAGATATAGCTGTGACCACAAATACGGCGCCAAGGAAAGCATATATGTAACGCGGGTTAGCCTTGTTTGCTAACTTGGCGAAGAAATAGCCCGAAACGAGAGCTATCAGTCCTATTACTATCGAAGCATAAATGTCTATTACTCCTGTGTAGATATAAGCTGCAGCTCCGCTAATAGCTGACATCATCATTCCGAGCGTAGCAGTTCCAATCATCCTCTTTATTGGTAAACCTGGCTCCAATATCATCATGACTGCTATGAACATGATCCCTCCGCTGGCTCCCAGAGTACCTGTTACTATCCCGATCAGAAAACTCATTGAAGGTATACCAACTACCCTCCTCACCAACGAGGGTTTAGTCCTTACATATCCTCCCTCGTCCTTCGGTTCGGTTGTGTTTCTGGCTTTCGAGAATGACCTCAGCGCCATAATTATGGCGAAAACTGCAAATATAGCTTCTAAAGGTTCCTGAGGTACTGACAAGGCTACCCTTGCCCCCACTTGAGCTCCAATTACTGCACCTATGCCGAGAAGAAGCGATAGTTTCACATCCACGTTCTGATTTCGCATGTAAGCTATTATGACTGAAATTGTAGTAATCACGTCAACTAAGAGGCTGGATCCTACAGATTCCTGAAAAGAGAGTCCCAGCAGAGAGAGAGCAGGTACGACTATGAGGACACCGCTGGACCCAGTGACTCCAGTTAGGATTCCAACAGCTATGCCTATTAAGATAAGTATTAACGGAGAGATCATAAGGTAGGAAACAATCGTTGCCGTTAAAAAATTTCCTTAATTGTTGTGGTGACTTTAAACGTTTTAGAGTCTAATTTGATGTCTATAAAGTGTAGAACCTTCGTTTTACAGAGAACTGAAGGACTGTGAACTACACCCTCGCTCAAGACTTTCGCCCCCTTAACCATCATAAAGTTAAAAATATGGGAAAAAGATGATGTCTGCCGTAGAGCTCTTCACTGTAAAAACGGCGTTTTCCTCAAAGTTTTAATCGACCGTCTTCATCATTAGGTAATGAGTGTAATAGTTGCGGAGCAGCTAGTAAAGTATTATGATAGAAAGGGAAAGAAACCTGCACTTAACGGGGTGTCGTTTGAGGTCAGTAAAGGCGAAGTCAGTGCCCTCCTTGGCCCCAATGGCTCAGGAAAGACCACTTCAATAAGGATAGTAATGGGGTTGATTTACCCTAACGAGGGCAAGGTATCAGTTCTAGGTCAGAACCCCTTCTCTAGAAAGGAAATATTCAGGGAAATAGGTTACGTCCAGGAATTGCCTAACTTACCGCCATTTATGAGTGGGAGGGAAGTCTTGGAGATGTCCTGTTCCATAAAGGGGATAGACAAGGCTGAAGTAGGCAGGGTTCTAGAGCTGGTAGGGATGAAGGAGTTCGCAGACAGGAAGATAGCCAAGTACAGCAAAGGGATGACACAAAGGATAGCTATAGCTGAGGCACTTCTCGGTAACCCGTCTCTCCTAATCATGGACGAGCCTAACATAGGGACAGATCCTATTATAAACCTAAAAATAAGGGAGATCATTGAGGGGCTCAAGAGAGGAGGCACTTCAGTGTTCATGACGTCTCATCAACTTGACGACGTCAGGAAAATGGCAGATACCGTTTACCTAATTTATAGAGGGAGAGTTTTCTTCAGGGGGAGCGTTGAGGACATGATAAAGAAGTTCTTGGGAGTTGTAGTTATAGTTGACACAAGTACACCGGAAAAACTTCAGGAAGTGGTGAAGAACGTCGAGTATGTTACTATCAGCGACGTTAAGAAGAGGGGGCAAGACTACAGGTTTACTCTCTCTTTGAAGGAAGACAGGAGAGAAGAGCTCTCTCAAATTCTCATTACACAAGGGGTGAAAGTAAAGGACTTCTTTATAAATGACGAGCTCGATGAAGCATACGAAAGAGCCATGGAGAACGCCTCAAAGGAGAAATAGATTTCATGAAAAATTATATTACAAAGTTTGAGGTTAAGGGGGCGGAAAGCCTCTGTGAGGCGGGGATGGATAGCCCCCTTTGTTTAAATAATCCTTTTTTTAAATTTCTTTTAGTAATGCTAATGACGCTCCTCCTCAGCTCGATCGAGGGCTTAATGGAACTGTGGGAGGATCAATCATCATCTTCTCTCTCTTAAGGGACTAGAGCTCGGCAATGAAAGTCCCCTCTTTTCAAGTGGGGGGCTCTCTGGCTACCCCTGACTGCCCACCAAATGAGAGATGTAATCCCGAATAGATGGTGGGAACGATGAGCCACTCTGGAAGGGAACCCTCGCCGTGGCGGGGAGGAGTCAGATAAAAAGATACGCAAGGAAAATATCAAGGAAAATATAACGGTGGACAGAATATACTATTTCAGATAAAAGATATATACATAAAGAATGGGTTACATTAATTGAGGAGAAACTGAATTTCGCGTTCACAAATAATTCCTCAGAAGCGTAGATTGCATTACTATAGATATAGCGTATGAAAGTTGTACCATACAGAAAAACCTAGTCGTGAGAAATGTAGGTGCCAGAATAATGAAAATAGCTATTTAACTGTTTATCCAACGAAAAATGGAAACTAAATCGCGTCTCCTCCCTCGAAGTCCTCTCGGTCTCTACTCCGGACCGCTAAGCCTTAGACACATGATTGGATAGTAAATCTAAAAAATATCAAATGACACAAAATATTTTCAACTTCTAGTCAGCCTGAAATATATTCTCTTACCCTCCCATTCTTTTTTATGAAATGGGAAATCCTCCCTGAAGTGATTTCCTCTGCTCTCGTCCCTCATCAACGCGGAATAAGCAGTTAAATAGGAGATCAGAGATGCCTTGGATTCCTCACATGAAGACGAAGTATCTACTTCTTTATAGTACGCGATTGCCTTTTCCAGCCTTTCCTTATTCCTCACTATTCCAACGTTACTCCAGTTCATTTCCCTTATTTCGTCGATCGAAGCTTTCCTGCCTTTCCATTCTGTCACGCTCACCATAGTCCCGTCGTCGGGGTAGAACCCCTCCCACTTGTCTATGTACCTATACAAGTTCATTCCAAATACGAGACCCTCGATGAGGGAGTTGCTGGCAAGCCTATTAGCTCCGTGAAGCCCTGAATCGCTGACCTCACCTATAGCGTAGAGCCCCTTCAAGTTCGTCTCGCCCCTTGTGTTTACCCTCACCCCTCCGTCTACGAAATGCGCTCCAGGGAAGACGTCCAATAAATCGGAAGGAGTTTTATTGTGCCTCCTCAGGAACGAGATTAACACGGGGAACTTTCTCTCCAAGTCCTTTATACCTCTCAGGTCCATGAAGACCTTGTAACCCTTGCTGTACTGATCATAAATCGCCCTCGACAAGACGTCCCTAGGAGCCAACTCTCCCCTTTTATCATAGGTAAATGCGAACCTCTCCCCCTTATCGTTAACTAACACTGCTCCTTCTCCCCTCAAGGTCTCTGTGAGAAGAAACACTTCTCCATCGATTGAAGTTACCGTGGGGTGGAACTGGACGAACTCCATGTCTCCCAGTAGAGCCCCTGCGTCGAAAGCAATAGCCATACCATCTCCAACATTTGTAGGCTGAGTTGATGAGAACTTAAAGAGGTAAGCATATCCCCCTGTCGCCAGAACGACTTTGTCGTCCTCTATCGCACTTCCCTCCGTGATAACTCCCCTCACTTCGTTATCTTTCACCATTAGGGCCTTAACTCTGTCCTCTAGAATGGGTATCTCCTCCTTTTTTGCCTCGCTCATCAAGAATTCATAGAATTCCCTACCTGTTTCGTCCGTTTTGTGCGCGACCCTTCTCCTCGAATGACCTCCCTCTAGCCTTAGATCTGGGTCAAACTGAAACCCCCACTTCTCCAGCTCATGTATCGCGGAGGGTGCCTCTTTTGTGACGTAGTTCACGGCTTTCAAATCGCACATTCCGTCTCCTACTTTGATCGTGTCCTGTGCGTGGAGCTCCGGCGAATCGTCCCCTGTAAGTGAAGCTGCTGCACCTCCTTTAGCTATGTAAGTAGAACCTCCGGTTATCTTTTTAGTGATCAGCCTGACCTTGTATCCGTTTCTCCTCAGCGAAACCGCAGCTGATAGTCCCGCAACGCCCGTTCCTACTATAACGACCATGTCCGAACATATGTTCGGACAACTTTAAGCTTTTTTATCCATATTTGCGATTTAAGTTTATGATTGGAACGATAGATAACAAAATTGACATTTATCATGTGAAATTTAATATTTTGTTTCTTTCAGGGAACGCTTTATCCCTTTATATGCCTAGATATGATCTCCTTAACTGATCTAGCTACATTATCCCAGGAGGAGTGAATTTCGAGGAATTCAAGTAACCTTTCGTCGTTCATCATATCATTGTATTTTGCCTCATCCATTTGAAGGAACTTTAGCGTAGCTTCTCCTACAGCTTTCACGTCAAACTCTGGCACAAAGGTCACGCCGGGGAGTCCTGAATAGACGCTCTTGACTGTGGGTATGTCATAAGCAACTACTGGAGTGCCCAAAGCTAAGGACTCAAGAACAACTAAAGAGAAACCATCAACGTGGCTGGGGTAAATCAAGCATTTAGCTTTAGACACCACGTCATTTAGTTTATCTCTATCAACGAAACCGAGGTATTCTACATCAATATCATATTTTTTTATTTTTCTCCAAAATATTTCCTCGTTATATTTATCAAAGAACTTACCCATAAGCAATAGTTTAGCCTTCCTTTTAGAATTTATTACCCTCATGATATCCGGGACTTCCCTGATCCCCTTGTCCTGATTGAGCCTGCTCCAGAAAACTACGTAGTCTTCTTTCCCTCTGTTTCGGTATTTCAAAAGGGAGCTATCGAAAGCGTTGCCAGGGTTTATTACATCCCCGTCTATCCCACTCCACTCTAGGGAGCCTTTACTTACAGACGCTATGAACCTCGGTGGATACCTAGAGATGAGTTTCCTGTTGATCCTCTTCGATACGAGCTCGTTGTAAAGAAACCTAGTATGAAACCCCTTACCCGTCCTGGGGTTTACACCATAGAATTTAATCAGCCTTTTCAGGTAAGTGAAAGAATTAGAATAATATAGAGGTTCGTGTATGGTTAACCCGTAATTTCCGTGCTTGGCTCCTAGGTAATAAATATCGAAAGAAGTGTGGTCTGGCTCGTACAGGAAGTCCACTTTATCGACGTCGTAATACTTGGATAAGACCTCTGAGATTTTATCTGGATTTAAAAATGACTTTTTCAGAGCTAAGTTTGTATCTAGAATAGAATAAAATCCCTGATCCAGCCTTATACCAGATGACTCCAGTTCTTTTGCCTTTTCGATGAGCTTTTCTTTAGGCCACTTGAGTGATGGACTTGAGGGGTAATAAATTACTTCGAATTCTTTCTTCAACCTCATCACTACCTCATATGAGTGTACCGATCCCCCGCCGGCGAAAGTTGGAGCTATCAGGTTGTTGTAGACTATTCCAAGCCTCATTCAACAATGTAAGGAATTTTGAAATATATAAGGAATGTCATGACCCATAACGTAAACGCGTTCTCCTGCTCATGGGAAAGACTCAAGGTTACCTCTCCCTGCTAAACCAAAATCAATTATAACGCTACTTTAAGTTACGACCAAAATTAACTCTTTAACTTTTTAGTTAACTAATATATCATGCTATCGAGAATCAGAGGGCTAACTTTCACTTCCATGGCACATTTCCTAAATGACGGTACGTTCCTCATTTTCCCATTGTTAATAGTGTACTATGAAGAAATACATGTCAGCGACGTAATCTTGGGTACAGTCGCTGTACTTTATACTCTTCTCTCTGGAATTCTTTCACCTTTCATAGGGGACTTCGCCGATAAGAGCGAGAAGGACTCTCTCCTGATCATGACTGGGATCCTCCTGGAAGGGATAGCAATGGTTTCCTTCGCCGTATCATTTAGGACGTTAACGTATCCCTTAATGATGTTGGGTGCTATCTTACTGGGCATAGGACAAGCCTTCTACCACCCAATAGGAGGAAGCATCCTTTCAAACTTGTTTGGGAAATCCTCCGGTAGAGCTCTGGGAATAAACGGGTCTGCAGGAAGCGTCGGAAGGTCTCTAATGCCTTCTTTGGTATCTTTCCTAATTCTCCTCTTCACAGCCATTTACGGTCTACTGATATACGGCGTCATAATGATAGTAGGAGCTGTCGTGATCAGGTTAGGACTAGAGGGATACAGCAAAGCGACCAGATTAAGGAAACCCAAGGAGAAGTTGGAGAGGCAGTTCGTGAGGTTTATAATACTTCTTGGAGTGATGGTCTTCCTCAGAAGTATGTTCATCACAGGAGTCACCACATTTACAGGGAAATACGTTTTCTCCATTTATCATTCGGCCTTCCTAGCCGGGATATTCCTTACAATAGGGTTTATAGGCTCGATTTTCGGCCAACCGTTTTTCGGTTTCCTCACCGAAAAAAGGGGAGGGAAGTTCTCCTTTATACTGTCAAGTGTGATGTCTTTGATATTCTTCGTGATTTTCCTTTACCTAAAGCAGTTCTACATTTCGGCAATCATATACACTTTCTTCACTTTCTCGGCTTTCAGCTCTTTCCCAGTCCTTCTAGGATACGTCTCACAAGTGTTTCCGAAGACTTTCGTCACTGTAGCCAATTCTTACGTCTGGGGTATAGGAGTGACTGTAGGAGGTGCTCTAGGCAATGCGGTAGTGACTGCATTTCTAGCTTACAACATACCTTTGTCAACCTCCTTCATCGTCTTGATGGTTTTAGCGTTTCTCTCCTTAGTGATGACTCCACTCCTTCCTAAGAAGGTATAACTCTCATGAAATTGGAGAATTACCCTCGTCTCTCCTACTTCTCCTTTTTGAGCCTTCAATGTGAGAGACGAAGACACTCTTCTAATATGTTTTTATATTGTATCTTATCACGAATATATGGACTTTATTATTAAATTATAAATATTTACAAAGATCCTACTCTCAGCGGACTAATATCACTTTACGGGGTATCTCTTCTTTCGTACATTTATTTTTAAATTCCTTCTCTTTTTCTATAAAGAGACTATGAATACCGTTCAATCAAAATATAAGTATTCTTATTACTTTTACATGATCCGACGTCAGATTTAGATTGAGGAATGAACACTTATACAGAAATAAGAAGATTAAATTTTTTTAAATTTATTTAAATATGAGTGTATGCGCAGTTACGTCCATGCTGTTCTCTCTTCGAGTTTAGGATGGGCTGGAAATATATATGACCTTGTAATAATAACTTATGCATATACCTTTCTTCATAGTCATCTAGATATACCTTACGCTTATCTGACTGTCCTATTTGCTCTGGGCCTTGCGGGGAGGGCTATAGGAGCATTCTATTTCGGCAAGCTCGCCGACATCAAGGGAAGGAAGACGGTAGCCATGATAGGGACTGCAGGTTACTCTTTGTCACAGTTAGCCTTTTCGTTCACTTTCTTCCTTCCAGCTATGTTGTTGCTCAGGGCTATAGAAGGAATTTTCATGGGGGCACAGTGGACGTCTGGAACCGTGCTCGCCGTGGAAAGTGCCCCACCCAAAAAGCTCCAACTTGTAAACAGCGTAGTTCAGGCGGGTTACGCTATGGGTTACGCAATGACCGGGGTAGTTTACGCTTTAGTAGGACAGATAAGCTCTTTTCAACAATACGAGATGTTCATGATCACCGGAGCGATACCGCTTATGATAGTACCTTACATTGCATTAATGGTACAGGAAAGATTCGTACCCACTAATAACATGTTCATGAAGGTCAACGTCAAGGACTACTACGGTTACTTGATAAAGGCGTCTCTAGCTATGTCTGGAATGTTCATAGCCTACATGGCAGTATTCAGCATTTATCCAGACTACGCGTCATTAAACGGGTTCTCTTCCTTTGAACTGGGTACTGTAATGGCTATAGCTAACGGTATACAAGCCTTCTCCTATGTCCTTTTTGCAAGGCTGACCTCCTTTGCCTCCACTTCCAGGTTAATTTACTTTGGACTCATTGGAATAATAATTGCTGCATTTCTATCCATGCCATTATTACCATCAATAAAGGCAATACCGGTAATGTCTTCCGGCATAATACTTTATGCCTTCTCCATAGGTTTCTGGCCTCTAATATCCTCGCTTGTTGTCTCGTCTGTACCTCCTGAGGTCAGAGCTTTCATAACCGGAACTTCATACAACTTAGGTGCTGTATGGGGAGGAGTCGTGTCAGCACTTCTGGGTGTTTTCATTCAGGCTTTCGGAATGTCTACGTTACCTTTCTTCATCGACGGTTTGGAGGGAATAGCAGTTTCGGTGGTATTTATCTCCATATTCACCTGGCCTAAACGGACACCAGTTCCAGTATCAACTTAAATTACTACTTATACCTCCTTACTATTCACGGTTTCATCCAACATTTAGGTCATGGGAGTGGATCGAGCATCGCTTCAACCTCATTCAAGATATCAGTCATTTTAGGTCTCTTCTCTGGATCCTTCGATACACACTTCATTATTAAACTTCCTATTTCACCTTCAATTCGATCTGGAGTAAACTGGTTCCAGACTTCTCTAGCCACATCAGGGTCGTGCAGAGTTATAGCCTCGTTAAACTTCTCCGCTATCCCTAGGTTAAGCATCTTACCCGTCAACATTTCATAGAAAGTTGCGCCGAAGGCGTAAACGTCCATGTAAGGCGAGGAAGGTTCTCCCTTCAAACCAGCAATTACTTGGTCTCCTGGTGCGTAGCAAGGTGTAGCATGAACTACCTTTTCCCCTGTCCTTGTCACTGACCCTAGGTCGCCTACCTTCACCTTAAGCTTTCCAGATTTCATGTCGTAGAGAACGTCTTCCCCTCCTCCTCTCGGCTGAGAGGATATGAGGATATTTGACGGCTTAATGTCCAGATGTACGAAACCGCCTTCATGAAGGAACGAGAGACCCTTCGCCACTGAGAACATTGCCCTCTTCACTATCTCTTCCCACACCCTGGAGGACATGAGCTTCTCGTTCATCAGTGACCTCAGAGTCCCCTGCATGAATTCCATTGCTATGTAAGGGGGATTCTCGTAATAGAAGGAAGGATCCCTGATGCTCCTGAGAATTCGCTCCTTAGAGAAGTTAACTCCAGTTATCTCTACAAGGTATTCCTTGTTGTTCTCTGAGATGACCTTAACTGCAGAGACTTCCCTGAACATATCCATGAGCGTGTTACCCGTTATGAGGACAGTCCTCCCTGGATCGTGAGTGATTACGGGTACCTTCAGTGCTACCTCAGACGAACCGGCCCTAGCTTTCAATACGTATGAGTTACCTCCCTTAGCGATAATCTCCTCCACAGTGTAAAGTACGTCTATCTCCTTTCCTATCCACAGGGAGGAGTCCCATTGTCCTACTGCGTGAGTCTTTCCGTCCTTGAAGAGAACTGTCTTAATTCCCTCATCGGTAAGCGTGAACGGTAGAAAATAATGGAAGTTCTTCCTTCCGACCGTGAAAGAGATGGAAAAGGCAGAATCGCGAATGAACTTGAGGAATTCATCTGTCCTCTGTTGGGATACGTTCATGGAACTTAGGAACTTAACAATGGACTCCTCAGTCATCAGAACGCCTCCATAAATGTCCTTACCTAAGATGGAATTGTAAACGTTGTCTAACTTCATGATGGAGGTAACGGACTTGTCTACTTCCCTTATGAGCTTAATTATGTCTACAAAGAAGATTGGGGGAGGTTCGGTAATCAGCTCGGAGAATTCTCTCTCAGCTCTGGCCGTGAGGCTCCTCACTCTAAATTGGACTTCCCTTCTGTCCACTTTCACCTTGCTTATGTGTTTCATCGCTACAAGCCTATCTTCGGGCTTAAGCTTGGAGAGAAATTGATCCATGATGTACCCTGTTATGTCTTCCTCCAACTGTGCATGAAGTGAAATCCTTCTAGCGACTTCCCTAACTAGGACGTACACGTACTCTGCTAGAGACTCTGGATCGTTCATTATGAGAAAGAGCAGACAGAGAATATTAAACGCAGATCAACAGAGTCCCTAACTTTCCATACGGGCACAAAGATTCCTCCTTAATTCGTCGTTTTCGTCATTAACCCAGAAAATCTCGTAGGGAAGTGGATATTCAGATGCCCACGAAAATGGTTAATCATTCACATCACCCTTGTCTCACGGAATAGATGGAACATTAGTCCGGTTCTCTTCTCACAGGCTCATTAAGTCCTCATGGGCTACGAGAAGTGTTATCATCGTTAAAGAGTAATTTGAATAATGATCGTCTAAACGAAGGAAGCTATAGTCGCAACTCTAGGCCTCTCGCTCCTTAATCTCGACTTTGTAGCATATGCGTTTTTTTTTTATATATATATATCGTGTTAATTACAGTCTCAAGCACGAGGTAACCTGTAAGAAAGCAAAGAATAGAGTCCAAGACAGCCATAATGAAAATTGAAGTCAGCCAGGCAACGATACATCACTGTTCAGTGCCGTTTGCCAGTCATCATGGTCATTAGGCAAGGGTCACTTCAATAATACGTTCTCATACTCCTTCACGTATTTAACACTTCTCTTTAGGTCACTGAAGAGCCCGGAAGCCTTGTTCACGTCGTCTACCTTTATCGTGGATCTTCCCTCCCTCTGGGCTATCACCAGCGAAGGCTCTATTAGCTCTACAGCGTATCTCATGCTGTTCTCGACTCCGAGTTTCGTTAAAGCGTCTAGCGCTTCGGGTTCTATCATTACGTCTAGTTCCTCGGCTCTTATCTTCAATATCTCCTTTATCTCTTCTGTAGAGTAAGGCTTCGTGGGTATTATGAGGAGCCTGTCCAGAAGATCTAACGGCATCCCGTGAGGAGACTCTACATCAGTTCCCCTTATCTTAGTAACTCCCCTGTTGGTTGCTAAAATCAGGATCGGAGATAGATCGCTCTCTAGAGCCCTAGTAAGGAATGAGAAAGCTTCCATGTCCAGCATGTGAGCGTCGTCTATGAAAAGGACTCCCGGTAGCAGCTCCGCACTGCCCTTGTTTATCATCTCCTTCACTATTCTGTCCACCTCCTTTCTAATATCCTGGTTGATTTCCCTCTCCGACCATATGGAGAAGATCGCGGTAATGGAAAGGTTCCTAGCGGCCAGGTTTAAGTCCAGGTCGTGAAGCGTCAAGGTGGTAGTCAGTTCCTTTTCCTTCTTTATAGGACCGCTGGGGATCTCCACTGTCTTCACCCCTGAAATGTCCAACTTCTCTGCATCGCTCGACCTTCCTTCCTTGACCAGCTCGCCGGTCTCGGCGTCTATCCATATCACGTCTCCTTTCCTTACACCTTTACCTACTATTTGTTCCGCAATACTTTCTCCCACCCTTAACGTGGTCTCCTCGTCCTTAGTCCCTATCCTTATTTCGGCCTCTCTTGGAACTTGTGAATAGGGGTTAATCCTGTTCTTAGCTACCTTCACTCTGATCTCCTTTACAACTCCCTCGTATACAGTCCTCCTCTGCCTTATTCTCACTCCTATGGATTTCCTCACTGCCTGCGTCAGAATCTCGGTCTTCTTAAGCTCTGTGGAGTATATCTCAGATCCATTTAGGGAATTAAACGGAGTGTCCTCACCTAACTCTCTAGCTATAGCTACGGCAAGAGCGGTCTTTCCGGTTCCCGGCGGCCCCACTAGAAGGATTCCTTTTCCGGCCATCTTCCCTTCGCTGACCAGCTTGACCACGATTCCTGCAGCTTCCCTAGCTTCCATTTGACCTACGAGGCCGTCTCCTTTAAACAGAGGCTTGCCTTTCTCGTCAAGCCCTAGACCCAAGACGTGGCTGTGTATACTAGCCTTTTCTTTTACAACTTTCCTTAAATCCTGGATCTCGGACATTTCGCTTGTATATAAATCTTTGTGTTTAAATAGTTAACTTTGAGGCTAAGCTGTAGAAACGTGACTATATTAAGGAAAATGGAGCAGTATCAAGATCGATTACGTCTTACAGAAATATTGAAAGCGTTATGGGGTGATGCTTCGCGTTATATTTTGTTCTGAAATAATATATAGTTTGAACAAAATATAGTAAGAAATAAAATATTTGTTCAAATGTTAAAATTCTTCTTTAGCCATTCAAGAATTTCCACGGCAGAACTCATACATTCTTCTGCTTTTCTTTTATTATATTCAGCAAATTGAGAATATCTAGACATTGTGTAGTGTGGAGTTAAAAAGTCGCAGTCACGCATAATATTTTCAGGAACTTTTACGGATAATTCGTTTCCTATCTTCTCCATTATTTCTCCAAGATCATGGGTGAAAGGAAAACTTCCCTTGTATTTAACCAGAATTCCTTTCAGCGCGAATTCTATACTCTGTTGGCTACTGAAACATACGTGCCAGAAATATCCGTCATTTAGGAGTTTCTTCCCTATTTCAAGAAGCTCCTCGCTCTTTTTAAACCAAAACTTTTCTACCACAATTCTTTTTAAAAAAGACACATTATAATTTAAACATAATGAGGTTTGAGGATTTCATTGACGAAATTATAAAGCATTACGACGGGAAAGTATCCATAGTCCTTTTTGGGTCTAGGGCCAGAGGCGATTTCTGGGAATCAAGTGATTACGACATTATGGTATTTGCAGATGAAGTGAAAGATAGCACGGAAGAGGCGGGTAAACTATATTCTATGAAGAGAGGTTTCTCAGCGGACATTTTAGTGCTGAGTGTTGATAAGTTAGAAGACCCGATAATAAAGAAAATGCTGGAACACAAGAAAGTGCTTTATGACGGGCTCAAGATATTCAAGTAGGTATCGAAAATTCTTTTTCCCATTAAGTAAATTATTTTAATATTTCTGAATCTTACTTTGATTGAAAATTGTTCCGTCACACTTAGAAGATCCTCTTTGCACTGAAGGAAAACATGCCTAACTAGAATATAGACACTTTATTTTATCTTTTCCAAATAGTTTGATAGATTTTTCAAAAAAGATTAACCACGACCTGCTCATCTTGATCTAGGGTTAAGGTCGTTCAGGAATTCTTTATGAAGAACCTCAACTCTAATTATCATAATCCAACAATAAGAACAAAAATCGCCCTGAAATATAGGCGTACACGAAATGATCAACAAAATTTAAATCATGGAGAATCATTACTCCACTATGAAAGAAATTATTTATAGTAATAAAGCACCAAAACCTATAGGTCCTTATTCACAAGCTGTCAAAGTAGGGGATTCGCTTTACGTCTCAGGTCAACTCCCCGTGGACCAAGAAGGGAAGATGCCCTCCACAGTGAAGGAACAAACCGAACAGTCCCTAAATAACGTCAAAGCAATATTAGAGGAAGCTGGCTACCTTATGTCTGATGTAGTGATGTCTTTAGTTTACATCACTGACATGTCCAAGTTCCCTGAGCTGAACGAGGTCTACTCAAAATATTTTCCGCCTGACGAGAAACCTCCAGCCAGAATAACAGTGGAAGTTAAGGGGTTGCCTAAAGGCGCTTTAGTAGAAATAGGTGTTATCGCTCAAAAGGCTTAAGAAAAAACTTTCTTCATTAGTTCTTCGAGGTATGGGCATTGCATATCGTAGAGGTCGTGGTTCCCGTTTCCCTGAGCTGAACGAGGTCTACTCAAAATATTTTCCGCCTGACGAGAAACCTCCAGCCAGAATAACAGTGGAAGTTAAGGGGTTGCCTAAAGGCGCTTTAGTAGAAATAGGTGTTATCGCTCAAAAGGCTTAAGAAAAAACTTTCTTCATTAGTTCTTCGAGGTATGGGCATTGCATATCGTAGAGGTCGTGGTTCCCGTGCAGTATGCACGAACCTGCTATAGGCTTGCCCTCTAACATTACTAGAGTTGCCTTGTCGTCTTCTACTATGCTGTATGCCGAGCCTTCGAACACTTTGATGTATTCCGCCATTCTAGATCACTTAATCTAATAAGTGTCTCTTTATCTCTTTTAAACTTTTCCACCAATGAGGGTCAAAAGGATGTAAAAATTTTGGGTTAAACAGTGAAATACATGCAAATGATGATGGGGAAATCAAAGGTAAGAAATTGAATACTTTAAGGAGGTTAGATAGAGAGCTCCTCAATTAATTCTTCCTCGTTCTTATATAGAACATTGTGGAAATCGATTGGACAAAGACATATGGAAAAATACATCAACCTTAAATTGACACGTCCCTAGCAGAAGCCTACCTAAGATGATTTTAATGCACTTTTACTTGCAACCTTTTTTGTAATTAGCTCAAGAAATATTTTTATATACAGTCATAGATAAAAATTACGGTTCCGCTTGAGGTTAAAAAACTGTCACACCGCTCCTCTGATTGCTCCATGGAACTTCTATTCCGTAGTCGTAGAGTAATATGGAGTCGAGAGATCTGACAGCTTCCTCCATGGTAGTCTCTCCACGAAGCCCGCTCAAGATAAGGTCGTGGAACTCATGGGGAACGTAGTCCAGACGAGGGGTGAGTTCGTAGAATTCCCTTAGTACTGTTTGCCTCTTGTTCCTGTCCTTAACCGCGTCCTCTATTTCGTTCTCAGCCCACTCGGAGAACGGGAAGTTGTTCGTCAACGCAACATAAAGCGATACTGTGAAAGAGTAAACATCGAATTGATAGTCCACGTTCATTCCGAACCTCTGCATCGGGTGGGCGTAATAAGGAGTGTAATGGACAGCAGGTACACCTACCTTCAGGGCTGAGCCCAAGTCGGAGAGCTTTGGGGTCACTTCAAACGACAAAAGGGCCCTCATAGCGTCCTCCCCCATCTTAGGGAGTTTCTTATTGAAGAGGATATTAGAAGGTTTAATGTCACAGTGGACATATCCTTCTTTATGAACGTCTATGACCCCCCTTCCGATCCTTGAGAACATCAGAGCTACCACTTGGGGCCACTTCACGGAGTGCCTAAGCGCGGAGTATTCCTCATTTACGAGGACTTCCCTGAGATCCCCCCCTTCCATGTAATCCATCACTATCGTGGGAGGGCTTGAGAAGTAGTCCGTCCAGTTCTCGTCCAGAAACGACGCGTATACCCTGACCAAGTTATCAGACCTCTTAGATATCTCCTGCATCTTAGCTACTTCATAGAGCATCTCCACGAACGTGTAGTCCTTCTTCATAACCTTCATAGCGAAAGACTTTCCGTTCTTCTCGGCCAGGAGCACGTATCCCATGCCCCCTGTTCCCAGAACGCCCTTGATTTCATAGCCATACATCACGTAGCCTGTCCACGAGGACGGATCGAATACCTCAGGAACGAAGAGTTTGTAAGGTTTGAATTTCCTGCAAGCATCTATTACTCCTTCTCTGCAAGCAAACATGAATTCCCTTTCCGCCATGGAGCCGGCGTTCAACCCTTCTAAAGCGAGCCCTTTTACGTAGGCCGACCCAGCGTTCCTCTTTATTTTCTCTGCTCTCTCGATCACCTCCAACGCCTTCCTGTAATCTCCTAACTGAATGTATGACCAAGCAAGCATAAGGAGGTTGTGAAAGGTGGGTTTCTTCCTACTGGCCTCCTCGAAGTTGTCCTTTGCGGCAGAGAAGTCCCTCTTGTCAAAGAAGTACCAGCCCATGGATAATGAAGGGGCGTCGTAGGTTGGGAGCACGTTCATTGCCTCCTGGAGGAACTTGACGTTTTTTGTGGAGTAGAAATTGTCAATCAGTGAGTTGGCCTTCCCCCTGAGTCTAGCCTCAAGTTCCCTGTATTTCTCCTCAGAGAAGAAGGAGTATATCTTCAGTGCCTCCAACTCTTCTCCTGTCTTCTCCATGCAGGGTGCAACTATCATGGATATCTCGGGGTCTGTGATCTTCAACTCCCTGTAGGATTTAACTACCTTCTCGCACTCTCCAGACGAAGCCAGAGTGGAGAAGGCTTCCCTCAGAAGGTCCTGATCCTTGTATAGCCTTATTACGTATTCAGCTACCTTAGGATCTTTCGCAGCGCTCATGACTGAGGACTTAGACCCCCTGAGGACTGGAACTCCGTATATCAATTGATAAGGTGCGTTCAGGGTAGGAGAGTCCAGTTTACCTGAATACAAGTAAACTGCGTCGTTAGACTCAAATATGAAACCCAGTTCTGGAGCGAAAGCTGACAATCTGACATCTACTACCTCATTTGATGGGACGAGTACTGGTATAGAAGTTAATTTTACCTTTCCTCCTTCTACCGACACCACATAGCCTACAACGTTCCCTTTGACCTTTATTTTACCGTCGTATCTGATTACCTTACCATTCTCAAAGAAGTACTTGTTACCGTCCTTGAAGACAACGAACTGCACGATTGAGTATTACCCCCGTGACGCTATTAAATAGAGGAGACACATAATACTCACAAACTAATCTATTACACAGAACGACGCAGCAAGCCATTAGTACTTCATGTATGATTTGGAAAGATTTTTATAAAGAGACTTCTTCTCTAGGAGGTAATCAAGCACTAGATGATTTTAAGAACAATTACAAAAAGATCATAATGAGTGAAACTAGAATTGCGTTTTATTGAAATGTCTATTCCTTAAGCCAGATAGATTTGGTAGTATTTCTGTTTTTCCTGTATTTTTATATTTAGTAGCATGTTTACTCACCAATTACATTGCCTACCGTAAGGGTCTATCACTACCCAAAAGGAATTCTGGACGTCTCTAGGAGAAGATACTATGTAGTCTGCTATCATCAATCCCCACTTCAGAACGCTTCGTATTGCAACGTCCCTACCTAGTTTCAGTTCATTTTCCAGTTTCTTAGAGACTATCTTGTTCTTCTTATCCCTTATACTCTTTCCTAATAGTTCCAATTATCTCATCTTTTATATTTTTATTAAGTTTGTTAACAAATTCTCCATCATTATAAAATATTCTGGGATAACCAATCCCCTTGATTATCTCACCTATTTGCTTAACTTGAGGGCTGGGGTCTATCAAGGCGAAGTCCGATTTAGTAAGAAATACTAGAAAAGACTGAATTCCTCCCCGCCATGGCGGGGGTTCCCCTCATCGGTTCGGGTTTACATCCCTCATTTGAGGGGCAGTCGAGAGGGTCAGAGAACCCCTCCTGTTGAGGTTCATGATCACAATAACGTCACGGTCGTTCTCGTAACCGCAAGACGGACAACGGAAAAATACCTATGAGCGATCTCCTCCATCTTTCTACCACACTTAGGACAAGAAACGGAAGAATAACTGGGATTCACGAATTCTACGACCATGCCACGCTTCTTAGCTTGCCAAGAAATCCGGTACTGCAAAAGACTGTACTGCATCAAATACAGTTTATCACGGTGCTCTTTAGGTAGTTTGCCCACGTTCTTGATGAGGTTCTTCAGACTCTCCAACTTAATAACATTAGCACCAAAATCTCTAGCAATCTCAACAACCCACTTCCCGACTTTTCTAGCGAAGTCCTCCACAACCCTCTTATCTTTTAGATGAAAAGAACGAATCCTGTACAGATCCTCTTATTCTCTCTCCACCTCCTTGGGTATTTCTTCTGCAATCTCTCAGCTAATGATTTCCAGTGGTGAACCTCTTCGAGAGGAGTTTGAATCCTAACGTAGTGCTTGTCATCCTTTCCTACAACTACCTCGTTCATGTTTATGTCTACAGCAATACTAGAGTTCGGGTCTATCTTCTTCTCGTCTTTCTCAAAAACGACCTTGAGGAAAGCCTTCCCATCCTTGATCACTAGCCTAGCCTCCTTCCTCATCCAGCTAGTATACTCCTTAAGGTTTCTAGGATAACCCAGTGGTAGTTCACCAACACTTGCTATAACTACCATTCTCTCTAAGTCCACATTATAACTTGCCTTTGGTGTTAGCCATACCAGGTCTGTACACTCTTGGGAAACGTCCTCTTCTAGGATTATTGTACCAACCCTTGTACACTGAGAGGGCGTCCCTATAACAGTCCTCAGCAACCTTTGATGGTAGGTCGTATTCCTCTCTTAACCTCGTGTATAACTCCTCGTGGACTTTTCCTAACACTCCCTTCTCTTCCGGATTTCTCACGTTCTCCTCAACCAAAATAACGAAAAACGGAGTGCTTTCACGTAGTCGTTCACGAGGGCTAGGAGGGAATCGGATAGGGCGATCTTCATAGAAACAGCAGCTCTGATCGCTTTAATCCTCCTAGCCATTAAAAGAATTTCGAAAAAAAGAAGTATTTAAACAAAGGGAGCTATCCATCCCCTCCCTGACGGGAAGGGGTCTTCCGCCCCCTCAACCCCCGTTAAGATAAAGTTTCCTCATTCTTTCAGGTTTAGGAAGGCTTTCAAAAAGTCAATATCGTATCTCTCTAGATAGCTTTATGTGCATATCTTTGTTGTACTTAATAGATAAATATTAGTTTTCATTACATTTTGATTTATTACTCTATGACATTCTAATCATCGATTAACTCAGACAGAAATTCAAGTCATTAAACTTACATCATTTCTAGAATCCTGAACGCATGAGTTTCCCTATACCTAGATAAATTTAGATACTGTCGAGCAAACTTAAAAGCGATTGAACTAGCACTTAGCTAATGAGAGAAGGTAAGGGACTTATAGGTAAAGTAATAGGCTTGATAATTCTCCTTATAGTTATCGCAGCAGTTCTCTTCGTCGTTCCTATACCACACACCGAATCCCGTGAGATCTCCGCTTCAATACCTCCACTACATCAGTTAGACTTCTATTGCAAGATACCTAAAGGGTCTCAGGTCCAGATAAACCTCCAAGTTTCAGGAGGGGCAGGGACTATATTCTTTAACATAGTTTCTCCGAACGGTTCCGTAACGAGGATAGCAGTATTGAACTCAATGTCCTATAACTTCAAGGCAATATCTGGAGGGAATTACACGTTTGAAATTAACAACGTAATTGCAATAGCTACAAAGAACGTTACGGGTAGCCTCACAATTCACGAAGACACGCCCCTTCTCAGCTACAGCCAAATCAAGGACATTAAACTGTAAGAATTTTTACCCTCTTTTTTAAATCTTGAAAATAATTTTGATAATCATGAGATATCTTCTAGTAGGTCACGGTTTCATTTCTACTCATGTTGCAGAATACCTCTTTCAGAGACATGAGGTAAAGATAACGTACAGAAACATGAACCCCGTGAAGGAGGCATATGCTAAGGTTCTCTCAGGGAGAGCAGAGTTAATCAGGGTAAGCCCAGAAGAGGAGGAGTTCAAGAAACTGGTAGACTGGAGCGACGTCGTAGTAAGTTTCGTTGGAGAAATTGCGGGAGATGAAAATAAGCTAAGGAAGGCAAACGTGGAAGTGCCCTCCGCGATAGCTAAGATGGTTAAGGGAAAACCCATGGTTCACCTCACAGGGATGCTCGGATACACTGGAGTGAACGTCAAGCCCGAGTTACCTCACTTGAAAGACCTGCACCCAGATACGCCCTTCGAGAGGAGCAAGGCTGAAGCCGAGAGAGTTCTCATGAAAATATCGAGAGAGCAAGGTTTCCCGTTAATTCTGATAAGGCCTACCTTGGTTTACGGCAAGTATGGAGCCCACGTACAGTTCGTAACCATCTACAAAATGTCTAAGAGAGGCATAATCCCTTCCTTACCGTTCTCGTTCAACGCCGTAAGCGCAACGGACTTAGCTAAAGTGATAGAGTACTTTGTAGAGAGGAAGGAAACCACTTATTTTTACGCTACTGAGTGCGATCCAGTCAACGTAACGCGCTTCTTTGAGCTAATGAGGGAAGGACTGGGGAAGAGAGGCGGGCTGAGGGTTCCAGTACCAGAGGGACTAGCTAAGGCTGTCCTCCCCTCATACGTCAGATCTCTATTGAAATACACTAAGTCTACCTTTGACTGTTCAGCTTGCAAGGAGGTGATAAATGAGCTGAGTTTCAGGGAAGATGAGATCAGAAAGAACGCAGTTTTTCTCATGGAGCTCGAGAAACAAGGTAAACTGATCCCGACTTAACGGTTCAAAAGTGTCGTAAAGGCGAAGAGATTCTTTTTAAATCAATTTTTGAAATATCTATCTACAGTATCTTTCAATGATATGAAGATCCTGAGGTGGTCTTAGCTTAAAAGGCCTTTCCTTAAAAATATCACGTAATAGAATATTTTCTGTAAAGTTTTTCCAGTCCTAAGGAAAGTTCTTCTCTCACTTTAGAAGGAGAATATTTCTTAGAAATGGACTCATCTGCTAAGGAAACTCCCAGCATAGACGCTTCTCTCTTAACTTGGTCACGACCTAGAGAGAGAAGAGACTTTAGTAACCATAACCTCCTTGGTTTAAACCCCTCTAAGAAGGCCCCGTAGGGGAAAAGGAAGTGCTCCGTGACAAGGGCTATCCTCCCCTTCATAGTGCTGGGAGTTGATAAAGATTCACCAGGGGTGCCAAACTCCTCTCTGTCCAACTCAGTCGTCCAACCCCCGTCAATTTCAGCAGTGAAGAATCCCTTCTTTATTGCGTGAAGTGATATTAAGTCTTCACTGTGGAACCCCCTCAAGGAATAACTAGGAACCCTGAAGTCTTTATATACCGACCTCTTGAATGAGCTATTCTCATATGACAGGGTAATGGTCTTCATTAAACCTCCTCTAGGAGGAGACATGTTATTGTTTCTATCAGTTGGTAATCCAAATATTGTCAGATAGCCATTGTACTCATGAAATTCCTTAGAATATTCAGTGTAAATTACCTTTTTAGCGACTTGCTTTAACGTGCTACTTCTGACCCTCATGCTTGCATCCGAAGCCTTCCTCTTCACCCTACCCCTGAGAGCACCAGCGTCAGGATATTTCTCGTGAAAATTCAAATGGTCTTTAATCCAGTCTACTTGAGGAACTTCATCGTCGTCTGTTGTAAGGAGTAAGTCAGCGTCTGACTTTTCAAATATAATATTCATAGCTTCGTCTATTTTCCCCTTATCCTGTTCAACTACGCGAATATCTAGCTTCTCTGAAAAAGGTCTTATCGCCTCCAACGTTCTATCTTCAGGAGTAGGCTTGTAAACTACGAGAACGCTAAAGTCCTTGTAGCTCTGCTCTATCAGTCCCTTCAAAGTGTAAATTATTGTCTTTCCGTCATTACAGCAAGTTGGTATAGCAACTTCTATATGCATTCAAGTAAATAGAGAGATATGTTGTTTTAAAACTGATGGAAAATTTTACGATGAGTTCGTAAGGCGAAATCTGAGTCTAGGCGAAATGAGCTCTACAAGAGGCTTCCATTTGTCCTGCCTCACGTTCTGTATTGCGCCTTGAGTGGATATCGTGAATCCCTTGGCTTTCATCTCTGAGAAAGTTACGCAATTCAGGAGCAGGAAGTCTATTTCTCTCTTCAGATACAGCTTTCCTTTCCTCACTTTTTCGTGAAAAGTCTCTTTTGCATTTATTTTGTTTACGTCGCCGAACCACCACATTTCCCCAAACTTTATCCTTAGAGGCCTCAAATTGGGCGGTTCAAATCCCGTGTCTTTATCCTCACCTACGAACTTGCTAGAGATGATCCCGACGCCTATTATTCCTGTAGGGGTATCATAATCTCCTAAGTGTTCGGTCTTCATCGAATGAAATATGAAAACGTCACCTTCATCGATGTTTTCCCATTCCTTCCTCAACCTATCCTTATCTCTAAAGCCCCACTCCATGTCCACTAAAGCCTTCAACCAGTCCTCAGGAGGTCCGGTAAGCTTCCTGAAACCTCGACTCAACATTCTTTCAATTAGTTCTTCTTTTTCAACCACTCTTAAAAAAGTGAGTTAGAGATTTAAGAGTTTTCCCCAGAAATGCAGTTCTCAATTAATTCCCGAGACCAGAGGTCTTCTCACTTTCACCGTGAAGGGGGAAACTCCGTTGATTTCTAGGTCAACTCCGAACATCTTTATGACTTGAGCGTTAGTCTTTGCGTGACACGTGAGAGAGCTACCCTTATATTCTCCGCCGAAAAGAGAAGCGTAAACCATCAGCATGTCTCCCATAAAAGAGTCAACTGCACCTCCCGTCCTGTAGTCACTCAACACATGGGAAGCAGCCTCCTTCCCTACTTCCTCGGCTCTTTTGCCTATAGCACCTAGAGAGTCCGCTCCAATCACGCTCTCACCCTCTAGGTAGACCAGTGTAGCAGTACCCTTACCCGTCCCTTTCTCCTCCTTGATTTTGACCTCTACAGGGAAGTTGGAGAGCTCTTCAGACGCAGCTTTAGCCTCCCTCTTAGCTATTTCAACTGGGAGCCATGTCACATGAGACATGACCACGACTTTCTTCACGTCTCCCATGCGGAGGATGGAGAACTCTCCTCCACCTCTGAAGTCCGACGCGATCACCTCTCCTCCTCCGCGCGGGTAGTATCCTCTCCTCACTACGCCTATTTCCCCCTTGATCCCGACTCTCTCCATAATGCCCATGAAGACGCAAGACATGTAATCAGAGGTGGGAGACTTAGGAACGTCCGTCCCACCCTTGATCGTGACCGTGATTTTCCTCCCTATCATGAGGGGTATCAAGCTTTGAAGGATAAGCGTAGCGCTACCAGCAGTTCCCACGTCTATCACTAACTTAAGAGGCTCTTTAATTCTGCTGGGACGAAACTCCAAGGTCCGTGAACCCAGTACATTCCCCTTCACTGACGCGTCACAGACCGAAGCTACAGCGTTAACTGCTGAGAGGTGACTCCTCTGTAGACCCGGCTTCGGTCTGTTTCCCCTAATGTTATTCAGCCTGAACGGAGTTCCCGTCAATGCAGAGAACGTCAGCAATGTCCTCAAGATCTGACCTCCACCCTCGCCGAAAGACCCATCTACTTCTATCAAGGTAATTTCACATATGTTAGTGAAAATACCTTCAATATCAAGTTACTTAGGTGAGGAAGAGGACGCTGTGATCCCAATCTCTGTGAAAGGCTATTATGTTCTCACCGTAAATTTCTGGGAGGACGTCCCGAACGGCAGGAAAGCCAGGTTCGTTGTGGTGAGGGACAACTTCGGGATCTTACATGTGGGGAAGTCTTTCCTAGTAAAGGGAAAGAAGACCGTCGTTCAGGCAGAAGGAGTGAAAGAAGCATGGGACGTGATCTCCAGAAGGGTGAAAATTGAGAGACCTCTGACTACAAACAGAGTTCCCTTGCTATACGACATAGAGCTCACCGACGAGACACAATCGAGGGGAATTAGAGGGTTCATCAACTACGTGAAGAAATACGGGATGCCTAATGTAGACGGGATATCAGTCGATTTTGAAGTCAAAGAACTGGTCTAGGGAGCCGTCCACCCTCTTCAATTTACCCAGAGTGGCTCCTACCCTCCTCACCTTCCTTTTGTCCTCCTTAAGTATGGTAAGTAAAAGGTCATAGCACACCTTGTAAGCTTCTTCCTTGTTTATTGGGTGTCTGAAAGTCCTGCTCCTACTGACTATGTCTATATCCTCCATGATCGCTACAACGTGTATCTCCATCGGGAGGGAACCCTGAGCCTTGGCGAAAGTCTCGTCTATAGCCCTATAAAGAAACGGTTTTATCTCCTCCGGGTCACGGGTATTCCTCTTCAATGTAACGTACCTACCTTGGTGTTTCCTATGCCTAGGAGTTACGGGGTCGTTATATGTACCGTTAGCCAAGCTGATCAGATATTCAGCCTTAGCTTGACCCACGGCTCTCCTCAGCGAAGCTTCGTGTTCAAGGACGTCGGAGAGCTTGATCACTCCGATCCCCTTCAGCTTCTCCTCCAACACCGGTCCTATCCCCGGTATATCACCCACTTTCACGTTCGTCCTCAAGTCTTCTTCCTGCTTCTCGTCTAGGACTACTAACCCGTCTGGCTTTCCCATCTCACACGCAACCTTAGCAAAGACCTTATTTGTGGCTACACCTACACTGACCTTCAACTTCTCCTTCTCGAATATCTTCCTCTTTATTTCTCGAGCCATAGAGAGAGACTCTTCCACGTCTTTCTCCCCTATGTCCACGTAGGCTTCATCTATACTAGCTACCTCTATCGTACCCACGGTGGAGAGGTATTCCATTATCCTATCCGATATAGTCTTGTATAGCTCCTTCCTCATGGGTAACAGGACTACCTCGTTACTGATCTTCTTCGCTTTCACTATTGGGATTCCGGCTTTAATCCCTAGCCTCCTAGCCTCGTAGTTTGAAGTAGCGACAGCACCGCTGTCCTCTGTCCTACCTGAGAAAACACATACTGCGACTGGCTTGCCCCTAAGGGATGGGTTGAGAACCTCTTCTACCTGAGCGTAAAAGTAGTCGAAGTCTACGAAGAGGACTCTATTCCTTTTCAAGACCCACCATCCTGAGGGCAGGAATTACCTACAATTAACTTTAGGTTTCTTCTTACTTAAAAACGAGACTACTTCATCATACGTTGGAGACGACGTCCCTCCCAGTTTAGTTACCTTAATACCGGAGGCTACAGAGGCGAACTGAAGGACGTCTTCTATGTTCCACTCCTCAGCCAAACCGAAGTTGAAAGCCGCGTCGAAGACGTCCCCTGCTCCAGTGGTGTCTACGGCGTTAACTTCAATAGCTTCCACGGAACACTCCTCAACCTCAGAGACCACCGTAGCTCCTTCTTTCCCTTTCTTTATCACGGTGTACTTAGTCTTCACTAAGTCCATGTTAACCGATTCAGCCTCTCTCTTGTTCAGGAACAACACGTCTACTTGGACAGGCTCTTTAATTTCCCTAACAGCGGGACCTGGGTCGTAAGACGTAACCTTGGAATAAGGGTCTCTGAGGACTAGGGAAGGGGGAATGGAGGCGAAATGAACCACATCGAAAAGGCCTACGAAACGACCTATCTCCTCTCTAGACATTGGGGGGATAGAGTTCTTCTTTCGGACTATACTGATAGATCCATCATTCCTTAAGAAAACCAAGGTTGGACTCTGAGGAGCTGAGTCTTCCTGGACGTAGTCCAGTCCTACTCCCTGTTCTGCAAGGGACGTCATAACTCCTTTCACTGCGTGCCCGGAACCTACCTTACTCAGCAACTTCACTGAGTGGCCAAACTTGGCAATTGCTACAGAATAGTTCGTGGCAGCCCCGCCTGGGAGTATCTGGATGTCCTCAGCGAAGACTGGTTCGTCAGGCTGGGGAAACTTCTCCAAACCTCGAATTATAACGTCGACGTTAAGCTTGCCCACAGCCAAGTGAATACTCCTATAATCAGACAGCCGCCACATCTTCACAATTAAGTCCCAAAGGTCGTCATCATCCAGAAATAAAAACTCAATGTTTTTATGTAAGATAGAATTTTTAAGATTATTCATGTTAGCTTTAGGATCTAATTGCTTTGAGGAGAAAGAAATTTCGAACATAAGGTCGGAACAATATAAGGAGGTTTAAAAAATAGTGTATCTCCTCCCTGGCCAAAAGAAATGTTATCATATTTAAGCCTCATGAAATCTCTGCACTAGCCTTTGGAATATAGTTAGAATTATCATGAGACTTTCCTCTAGAATTTCCTTTATAACACTTTAACGAGAGACATAACGATCTTTTAAACTCTAATTCGTCGGAGTAGAGATTTTACCTTTCTCCCATATCAATGACCTTCGTATTAGCTTAGGGAAAAAGTATTTTCCTTTTTATTTATTTATTTTTTTTAAAAAAAAGAAAGTCTCTTTTTAAGAAGATACTTGCTCGAGAGCTATCTTTGATGCCTTGGGTCCTAGCAAAGCTAGCACTCCAGCTATCAGCCCTGTGATCCCTATGAACGTGAAACCGAACTGGAAACTATATAAACTTACTAGAACGGGCAGGAACAGTGCACCTACAGCTCCTCCTATGTGACCTAGACCGTCTGTGAGAGCAAAACCGGAAGTCCTTGCCCTTGTAGGGTAGTTCTCAGCAGTGTAGGTATAAGCTACCTGCAAGTACATTCCCAGAGCTAATGATGCTAGGAATGAACCTACATATATCAGTGAAGGAATCCTGGTGGAGAAGGACAGCATTCCTATCAACCAAACCACAGTGTCAGCGAAGATCAGGTATTTCCTTTCGAACTTATCAGCTGTGAGAGCCATGACTACAGCACCTACAGGGTATCCAACAGCTCCAACCGCAAGGTATCCTATTGAACTAGAAATTGATATCCCGCTCGCAGACAAAAGGGTTGTAGCGTCACCGAGAAATCCATAGTTTCCTATATACCAGAAGAACCACATCACAACCAGGAGAGCGAATCTGTATACGTAAGGCTTCTTGAAAACGTAAGACGTAGGGAACTTCTTCTCGCCTATTTTGACATCTACAATCGAAGGCTTAGCCAGCTCTCCTACCTTGTCTCTTACAGTATTTTCCATTCTTGTAATTATCTCCTCTGCTTTCTTAAGATCTCCAGCTCTCGATATGAGCCACCTTGGAGACTCCGGTAGTTCAAACCTCAGGGCTAGCGCTACCACCGCAATTATTCCGCCTATTGCAAAGAGATACCTCCAGCCGTCATAGTATACTGGAACAAGAGCTAAGGCCACGAAAGGAGTCACAGCTTGACCTAGTATACCTAGCAGGAAGGAGTAAACAGTGATTTTTCCCCTTATGTTGGGAGGAGACAGCTCGCTTAGGTAGGTTGAAACCAAGTTAAGGTCTGCTCCAAGGCCTAAACCGGTAATAAACCTGAACAGTGCAAGTTCAGGTACATTGAAGGATAAAGCATCTCCGAAAGAGCCTAGAGCAGTTAATGCCATGGTCAATATCATTGCTCTAAATCTCCCGTAATAGTCCGAGACAGTCCCTATCAAGTAAGAACCTATTGCGTAACCTATCAAACCCACAGACAAAGCTATGAAAAGGGAAAGCGACTGTCCTAAGTTGAACTGCTGATCGATAGCAGGCATCGCGAAGCCTATGTCGGCTATATCGTAAAAAGTGAAGAAATAGCCCACGCCTATTATGAGAATGAAGGAGGTAGGTAAGGGCCATACTCCCAGCCTATTAAGGCGGGCTATGAGTTCCTTTGCCTTGTCTTCCTCGTTTCCGCTTTTTTTGTCCATAAAGGAATATCGTTTCATTCATTTAAATTTGAAATTACTCCTTTCAATTTCTTCTTGAACCTAATTAAGGATTATATGAAAAGACATGGGAAATATTTTGGAAATACGAAAGTCTCTTAGGTATAAGTACAACTTGGTCAATCTTAATGGTGATGTGTTACTAATAATTATAATGTACGTATTTAAATATCTCATAATAGAATTCCTTTTATTAAAAAGAAAAGGAAAAAGGATAAATTAGTCTTTTAACTCTTCTCTTCTGCTGGTAACTCCTTCTCCAACTCTGTCTCTCTAGGTTTCCAGCCCAGCCCCATTGCTACGGCTGATCCTATTAACGTGATTGCTAGGTTTATAGCTAAAGCTATCAGCGAAATGTATATCAGTCCTAGCGGGGTAGCAAACAAGCTGGTTTTCAGACTGGAGAAGTGGTTTGCGTAGAGAGTTAAACCAAGCCCTGAGGCCATCCCAGCAACCCATCCTAGTATAGTGGAGTTCTTTTCGAGTCTATTCGTGAAGAGGCCGAGGAAGACTGCCGGAAGAGTTTGCGAGATAAAAATTCCACCAAGTAACTGTAGCTGTATCGCGTACGTAGCAGGGACTGCGAATACGAATCCTAAGGCCAGGAACTTGAATATAGTGGAGATCCATTTCGCTACCCTTGCTTCCGTTAACGGAGACATATGCTTGAACTCTCCCACCACGTTTCTTGTGACTAGGTTAGCCACTGCTATTGCCATGACAGATGCAGGGACCAAGCCCCCTATGAAGATACCCAATAAGGCTATTCCTACGAACCAGTCGGGCATGGTGTAAGATATCAAGGCAGGTACAGTGAGGGCCCCGTTGTGGCTAGTGTAAATTAAATGTATGGCTCCAGGTACGGCGTAGATGAGTAGACCGAACAAAGTTATGAGAGCTAAACCTATCCCGTAGATTGGTAAGAGCGCAGTACCTATCTTCAGCTTTCTAGTGTCCTGCGCGCTTAAGGAACCGTTTATCGCGTGAGGATAGAGATAAAGGGCGAAAGCGCTTCCTATAGCTAGGGAGAAGTATGCCGAGATCAAGTCCTTTGAGGGTATAAGGTATCCGTATTCTATTGGTTTGGAACTCCCAGAGAGAGCATGGTTTATCATGACGGATGTTATAGGGCCTGAAGCTGCATTGTGAAGTGCTGCAGAGAAGCCGCCTAGGGAGTACGCTATGTAAACGACTGGGACTATAACTGAAACCCAGATCAGAATATCCTTGAATACTCCAGTCAGTACTGCACCTCTGAGACCGCTTGCGAAAGTGAAAGCTGCTAGGACTAAGAAAGAGATAAGTAGGGAAAGTTCTATCACTGTCTCTGTCGGCGGCTTTCCAGTTAACCCTATGAAAAGCATCTCCAGGACAGCCTCCATACCCACTATCTGAAGAGCTACGTAAGGTAGCTCAGCCACTGCCCCAGTTAATGCAACCAAGATAGACAAAGTCCTGCTCCCGAACCTTTCCTTCACGAAGTCTGAAGCTGTTACGAAACCTCTCTTCCTAGCGTAATCGTTCAACTTAGGCATGGTTAGCAGGGCAACCGCGAAACCCCATGCAACGTAAGGCACTGCGAAGAAGTAGAGGGATCCGTTCACTAGATACCCTGACGGTACTGCTATGAAAGTATACGCCGTGAACAGATCCGCTCCCATCAGGAACCATACGAAGAAGAATCCTAGCTTCCTCCCCGCCAATGCCCACTCTCCTAGCTTGTTCAAGTCACCTTTTCTCCATCTAGAACCATAAAATCCCAAGAAAGAAAATAAAGCGAATAGGGCTATGAAAACTCCTAGAGTTACGTCATCTATGTGAGGAGATATCATTTCTTATCACCTGCCAAAGAAGGTATTAGGAAGAGTATTGATGAGACTACCAACATTATTGTTTGGTAAGTGTAGAAGAACGGTAGTCCGCCTATGGCCGGACTGACTTTATCGAAGACTGGTAAAACCGCATAGAGAATTATATCTATGATGAACATGACAAGAATTCCGACATAATATTTATTTCCAGACATGCTCACTTTTCTTTCACCGTAAGCAGTCTGTCTTTTTCTATTCTAATATTTAAGCAATTTGTTTTATGAAAATGTTATAAAAAAGTATAAATTCCTTTTTTAGAAATATAAAAATCAGTAAATTTTTGCGTACTTTAGTAAGCGTGTTGATATATAGCCTCAAGAATTGAAATATATGACACAGTAGGTCTTTAGATAAGCGAAAAACGTTCTTTCCTATTAGCCTATGCGGATAAATCTCGACTTGATTGAATGACGCTCTTCAAGTCATATTCATTTAGCTCGATGCTAAACTAGATATAAGCAAAATATTGATATTATAATATAAAGATCAGAAATATAACGTGATAGTTTTTAACGGTAACTGGCAAAGTTTTTTAGTACTGTTTAAGCATACTTAAACGATATAACATGGAGAACGTTTCTTCAGAAGGAAAAGAGTTGGAGGAGTTTGCCGACTATAACGAGAGAGTATACAAGGCAATGTACAAGGAAAGCGTGGAACAGCCAGGAAAATTCTGGGGGAAAGTAGCTGAGGAATTCATAACTTGGAAGGAACCTTGGAAGGAAGTTTTCGTTCAGAAAGATCCTATGACTGAGTGGTTCGTTGGAGCTAAGGTAAATGCTTGCTATAACGCTGTTGACAGACACCTTAACTCTTCAAGGAAGTTTAAGGCCGCAATAGCTTGGGAGAGCGAGAAGGGAGAGAGGAAAGTAATGACATATCAAGACCTCTATTACGAGGTCAACAAATGGGCTAACGCCCTCCTAGAGCTGGGAGTCAGGAAAGGGGACAGAGTAACCATATACATGCCCCTCACTCCGGAAGGAGTAATAGCTATGTTAGCTTGTGCCAGGATAGGGGCAATACACAGCGTGATATTCGCTGGTTTCGGACCGCAAGCGATAGCTGACAGGATTCAGGACGCGGGATCCAAAGTAGTGATAACAGCGGACGGATATTACCGTAGAGGGAAGTTAGTCGAGCTTAAGAAAGCAGTCGATGAAGCACTGGAAATCTTGGGAGAGAAGTCAACCGTGAAACACGTGTTGATATTCAGAAGGTCAAACAACGAGATATCAGTGAAGGAAGGAAGGGACGTGTTCTTTGACAATGTAGGTAAATTCAAGCCAGTTGAACCTGAGTGGGTCGAGTCTAACCATCCTCTTTTCATTCTCTATACTTCTGGTACGACGGGAAAGCCTAAGGGAATTACGCATTCAACGGGAGGATACATCACTGGAACGGGAGCGATGCTCCTCTGGAGCTATGGCCTTGACAAGGAGAACGATGTGCTCTTCAACACCTCAGATATAGGGTGGATCGTGGGACATTCCTACATCACATACTCTCCCCTAGTGATGGGTAGAACTGTAGTAATCTACGAGAGCGCACCCGACTATCCAAACCCTGACAAATGGGCTGAGCTGATAGAACACTACCGTGCAACTACGTTCGGGACGTCAGCGACTTTCCTCAGATACCTCATGAAGTACGGAGAGAGTTACATTAAAGAGCACGACTTCTCGTCCCTGAGAGTCATAGTCACTAACGGAGAGGTGCTCAACTATGCCCCCTGGAAGTTCGGGCTGGAGAGTGTCGGAGGAGGTAAGGTTTACATGTCACACCAGTGGTGGCAGACCGAGACTGGCGCACCTAACTTGGGATACCTACCGGGTCTGTTCTATCTTAAGATGAAGTCAGGTCCTTCCTCGGGATTCCCTCTGCCTGGGAACAAGATAAAGGTAGTAAACGAGCAGGGAAGCCTAGCCTCGCCAAGGGAAAGAGGTTACCTTGTGATGGAACCGCCGTTCCCGCCCAACATGATGATAGCCATGTGGAACGATCCCGGAAACGAAAGGATAAAGAAGACTTACTTCAGTAAGTTCGGTAATATGTATTACCCAGGAGACTACGCAATGATAGATGAAGGAGGTTACGTGTGGGTTTTAGGCAGGGCTGACGAGACGCTGAAGATAGCTGCACACAGGATAGGCGCAGGAGAGGTCGAATCAGCGATAACTTCATACCCCGCCGTAGCTGAGGCTGCGGTTGTAGGAGTTCCTGATCCTCAAAAAGGAGAGACCGCGCACGCTTTCGTCGTGCTGAAACAGGGATACGAACCGTCTGAGAAGTTAGCTAAAGAAATCCAGAA
Organism: Sulfuracidifex tepidarius; assembly: GCF_008326425.1. Lineage (NCBI taxonomy): Archaea > Thermoproteati > Thermoproteota > Thermoprotei > Sulfolobales > Sulfolobaceae > Sulfuracidifex > Sulfuracidifex tepidarius. Next base: position 155,377 of record NZ_AP018929.1, on the reverse strand, counting down.
CCACGTGAAGACAGTTATGGGTGCAATAGTGATCCCTGAGGTGCACTTCGTCAACGCGTTGCCGAAGACTAGATCGGGGAAAGTTATGAGAAGGGTAATCAAGGCAGTAGTGACAGGGTCCAGCACCGGGGACATCTCGACAATGGAGGACGAGGCCTCAATGGAGGAGATAAAGAAGGCATCGGAGGAGCTGAAAAGACAGCTAAACAGTACTGCCACTAAGTAAAGCCGTTTTCGTTCTTTATTGTTCTCTTATATTATTTCTCTTTTTATTCTCATATTTTTGTCACCAGTACATTATTAAATTAGGAAATCGCCAAGATATCAGATTTTAGAAAAAGAATTAGGTCTTCTTGTTAGAGTTCACTTGCTCCACTCTATGACAGTCTTTATGCTTCCCTTTTCCTTCTCAAGTATGGCGTCCTGCGTTTCTTCAGGTTTAACTACCTTAGTTATCATATCCTGAAGCACGCCGTTATACCTAGACTTCCATACCGAGAGAAAAGTCATGCCTTGTTCGAAGTCCAACTTACTCGCATTGACGCTCCCTATCACGGAAATGTTGTATTCCACAAAGAACGTTATCAGGTCTGAGGTTATCTCTGCCTTTTCCCCTCCAACAGTCCCGAAGAGTAGAAGGACACCATTGCGCTTCATTTTCCTGAGGAGCGGTATGAAGGCTGAAGGGTAGCCTGACGTATCTACTATTACGTCGCTCTCAGGCACGTCGTCCAGACCCTTTGAAGTATTGACGAAAGAATATCCCACCACCCTAGATATTTTATCCTCTATCTGGTTAGGATCCCTCCTGTTGACTACGGTGACCTTAAATCCGTTGTCCTTGAAGACCATCGCGAAGAACTGACCTATCGGTCCGGAACCTATGATTGTGGCTTTCCTACACCCAAACGTGGAATCATCGCAGTTCCATACGCTTCGCTTTTGGACGAAAACTAATTCGTTGTAAGCCTTCATTACGTTAGATAAGGGCTCAGCTAGGACTGCTAGTTCACCCAAGTCTCGTGGTACCTTTACTAGGTACTTCGCGTCGTCCACGAACTCTTCCCTCATAAAACCCTGCATGCCCCTAATCCCAGCTTCTATGAATTCTCCTGTCTCGCAGAAGTCTTGTCTCCCAATCTTGCAGTTAAGGCATTTGCTACACCCTCTCCTAACCACGGGAACTACTAGATCCCCTTCTTTAAGGTCAACGTTTTGTCCTACTTCCTCGGCTCTGGCCAGACCCTCATGTCCTAACACTAAATAATCAGCTCCTTCTGGAGGTCTAGCGAAGCTCAGCTTCCCCGTCACTATCCCTCTATCTGTCCCGCAGATCCCGACCCTGAGAGTCCTCAACTTTACTTCATTCTCACCTACAGTTTCTTTCAATTCTACATCTTTTAGAGTAGCTCCTTTTTCCCCTGGTTTAACTACTATTGCTTTCATATTATTTCTTTGCCATACTTCTTTATTACCTTAATTACAAACGCGTCTATATTCACATTGAATAACTTCATAGGTGCGCATGAAAAATGACTCCCTCCCACCATAACGCTTAACCTAGTCAAGGTAAGACGAGAGGTAGTAAGTTTCATTGTACGATATCCCGTAAGGAAAAGTTTCACGGACAGCCAGGTTATACAAGACATCATGTGTACTTGAAGGTTCCTCAATTTCTCCAACTTACCAATTTTAATAACTTCTCTTAATAGTGTTTGTAAGGCTCTCTCCTAATTTAAAATGAGGCTTCCTTGCACTCTCCTCCATGATACTGCTTCCAATCGCTGGAGAAAAGGAACTCACATTTCACTTTCTTTCCGCTCATGACCATCGGTATCCAAACCTTATCGTCCTCCCACATCTTGTCTAAAGGTATCTCCTTAACCCATAGCGGTCTCCCTTCGTCTGATTCACATAACTCTCCATTGTACTTCTTGATTTCGTAAATGCTCATTTGACTTATTTCCCCGTCGTCGAGCCTGTAAGTTATTTCGCCCACCTTCTCTAGCTCCTCGCCGTTAAGGCAAGTCTCTTCCTTCAGTTCCCTTACAGCACACTCACAAGGTTTCTCACCCTTTTCTACCTTTCCTCCAGGGAAGTTGTAGTACCCTTCACCTAACCCCTTCTTCTTCAGAAACATCAGGAACTCCCCTTTTTTCCTAACTATAGCTAGACACGTTCTTCTGTAATCGTTCATGATATTTTTTAAGCATAAAAACTAATAAAAAGTTACATATGACACTCGGGAATATCTTGATAAAGACTTTGATGATCCCAGACCCTCCTACGCTGAACAAGGACGAACCTTTGGTGGAGGCAATATCAAAGGTGAACAAGTTCGGACTGGGCAGAGTTATAGTAGGCAAGGAAAAAGTTGAAGGGTTAGTCACAACCAGGGACCTGCTCGAGCTGATAGTTGAACAGTGTCCCTCTCAATGCCCAGAAGACGTAATGAAGAAGGTACTTTACGGTCCCGTAAAGGACCACATGGTATGTTCTCCTTCTGTTGCTTACGAGGAAGACATTGCACTGGACGTCATAAATGTCATGGTTTCTCATGATTACGGTTCAATGCCGGTAGTAGACAAGACACACTCCCCCAAGGGGATAGTAACTGAAAGAGAATTCCTGCTTCTTTACCAAGACCTGCCAAGGCTCTATAAAGTGAAGTCATTCGCCACTACAAGAGTCGCAACGATAGACGGTGGGGTGAGGCTAGAGGAAGCTGTATCCCTAATGATGAAGAGGGGTTTCAGGAGGTTGCCAGTTGTTAATGAGGAAGGTAAAGTGAAAGGGATCATAACTGCAACTGACGCGATAAAAGCGTTCGCCAAATTCGTTGAGAAAAAAGACCCTTCACTGTTCTTCGGTAAGAAAGTCTCAGAAATCATGAAGTTCCCCATCCTTTCCATAGATCCAGAAACATACGTGAACGACGCAGCGAAGGAGCTGTTGGACAAGAAGAAGGGATCATTCATAATCATGGATAAAGAAGGAAGTGCGACGGGAATCATAACTGAACGTGACCTTCTAATAGCTCTTCATCACATGTTGCACATGCAGAGCATGAAGAGGTGAAGAATTCTCCTAACTCTTGTTTTTTAACCGCGTTAACTATACTAATGTATGGAAAAGCAAACTAAAGAAATGCCACCCAATCAACACGTAGTTAAGAACTTCATAATTTACGCGGAGTTCGGAATTCCAGAAGTGGAGATACAAAAATACAACCTGAAAGTAACTGGGTTAGTACAGAACGAGCTTTCCTTCACTTACGATCAGCTAATGAAGGAGTTGCCCCACGCCAAAGTGAAGACTGATTTCCACTGTGTCACGGGGTGGAGCGTACTCGATGTGGAATGGGAAGGAGTGCCCTTCTCTTACCTATTGGAGAAGGCCGGAGTTAAGGACAACGTTAAGTGGGTGAACTTCTACAGCTTGGATGGATACACCACGATTATACCGTTCGAGGACTTGAAGAACGATCCCCAATCCATGGTAGCCTTGCTGATGAACGGAAAGCCAATTCCCGATAAGAACGGATTCCCTGCTAGGCCGATAATTCCGCACTTGTATGGTTGGAAGAGCGCCAAGTGGCTGACGGAGATCCAGTTCATGGACAAATACATTGACGGGTATTGGGAAGAGAGAGGATATCACGAGAGAGGTAACGTATGGGACGAGGAGAGGTTTAAAGGCATGTCGGGAAAACACTCTAGGAAGAGGCCAATACTTTGACATGAATAGAGCCTCAGACCACGGAGGACCTCCTCTGAGTACTTTTTTAATCGTGATGGTCTAAGTCTTATAGCTTGAAAGTACCTTTCGATAAGATAAAATTTGATGACAAATTACTTTTTAAAATAATTGGGATTGTTGTAAGGGCTTTAGTTGTTTTTGCAATAATAGTACAGATAGGAATAACAATTTTCTTCACAGCTTTTGCAGCCATAACCGTGGGAGTAACTGCATTGGTGTCAACTGCTATAGAGGACGCACTTCTGATCATAGTGTTGTTGGAGATATACCTTGCTATTGAGGACTACTTGTCGGGAAAGGGGAGAACTGCAAGCTACGTCATAGATGCCTCTATCTCTTTCGTAGTAAGGGAAATACTGATAGATGTCTTCAACGGAATTACAACCAACTCTACCCTTCTAGTACTAGCAGGCATAGTAGCTATCCTCTCGTTCTCTAGGTTTCTGACGAGCAAAGCTGAGAGCGGTAAAGCATAACTCTATCTGAAGGTAAGACACTCTAGTAGCCTTATTTTAAACTGTATGAAGACCATAAATCCATGAAAGCTATAAAACCGGGGTCTCATTCCTTTTATTCTAGATAAGGAATTTTTACCGTCAGTCTTGAGGTGATCTTTTCTCTAATGTTGAGCAGAAAAGACTCCCTCTCTCTCATTATCTGAAGGGAAGTAGTTCATTTCATAAGCTTGAAGTCCTCGGCCCTCTCATCGACTTTCCCGAGGAGTACGAACCCTCTTCCCTTCTCCACATCGACTTCCCACACGTGCTTATCGTGGTCGGTCTGTCTCATCTTCTCTATGATGATGAACTTCCTCAACCTTCCGTTCTTGACTACCCTTCTGAACCTTATGATACCGTCAGCGACGTGTTCTATTCCGAACCCGAAAGCTTGCGAGGTGGTAACTGCGTACTGTGAGGTCATGTACGTTGTGAACTTCCATTTATCGAGAGAACGCTTCAGGTAATAACTTATCTTCCTCGCCATTGCAGGTTTGTCGAGGAAGAGGGTACTGACGCTGTCTATGACAAGCCTCCCTTTTCCATAACCTAAAACCTTCTTAGCCTCTATTACCTTCTGCACGACCTCCTCTGCAGTCACTTTCATCAGAGACCACTGATCGTCTTTCTCCTTCATGAGGGCGTCTATGATCACCAATTTCTTTCCAAGATGTGAGGAGAAGTCCCACCCGAACTGAGAGGCTTGTCTGGTTATAGATTCCCTCCTCTCCTCGGTAGTGACGTAAACGCAAGGGTCACCTTTTCGTAGGCCTTCCGCTATGAAGTGAAGGGAGAAAATCGTCTTGCCTGTCCCAGGCTCTCCCGTGAGGGCTACCACGAAGCCTTGAGGGATCCCTCCCTCTACAAGTCTATCAAATCCAGGAACTCCAGTAGACAGTCTTTCAAATTCCTCCTGCATAATATTTAACTCTCCCCCCGTAAGATAATAAGCTGAACTATGAGGAGCAGCGGATCATCTGAAGGGTGCGTGATGAATGTATTGGGTTAAGAAGAACGAGTTAGCAGGATCATGTATCCCTTACATGGAGGCTGAAATCCAGCAGTGGGTCATGGAGGGAATCAAGAGGGTCGTAGTCTTGCCGGAGGAATGGGAAATAGAGGAATCGTGGGGAGATAAGGACTACTATTTTTCAATCTTGAGGAAATACAACTTGGACTTCATACACGTCCCTGTGGAGGACAACATGCCTCCATCCATGGAACAGTTCGTTCAAATTGCGAGGTGGATTAAAGAAAAAAGAAACAACTCTCCTACACTGGTTCACTGTGTGGGCGGAATAGGAAGGACTGGAACCGTGCTTAGCTCCCTGCTAGTGTTGGAAGGTCTACCCTTCGACAAAGCGATAGAAACCGTCAGGGAAAAGAGGGAAGGCGCGGTCCAAAGCTACAAACAAGAGCTATTCGTAAAGGAAGTTGAGGAGAAGGCAGAATGGTTGAAGAGCATACTCTCCTCTTCTTGAGGTACCTGCAAGGCATGTTCGCCTCATCGATAAAAGAGGAGAGACTGGACTTGCAGGAAGTGAACCAAGTTTGCGCAGTTGACGTTGCCTATGAAGGAAAGACCGGGTTCGCAGTTGCTTCGCGCGGGACGTTAGACGAGGTAATGGAACATCGAGTTTACTCCGGAGAAGTGGACTTCCCTTACATCTCGGGATACCTCTTCATGAGGGAGGCTCCGATAATGATGAGGGCATTGGAAGGGATGGAGTGCGACCTTCTCCTTGTAGACGGGCACGGGACCGCTCACCCCAGGAGGAGCGGGATCGCCGTAGTCCTCGGAGTCCTCCTGGATATCCCAACTATTGGAATAGCAAAGTCCAGACTCACAGGGGAGATAGTCCAGGACGGGGACGTGAACTATGTTGTAGTTAACGGGAGAAGAGAAGGCGTGAAGGTTGGAAGGTATTTCTACAGCATTGGCAATAAGGCGAACCTTGATAACTGTGTTGAGCTATCAAGAAAGGGTTATCCACAGATTCTTCGAGAGACGGACAAGCTAACCAAGGAACATAAAAAGAAGGAAAAGGAAAAGGGAAAATGACATAGTCTATTTTGCGAGATGAGACACAGATTACAGTATTGGGGAAAGCAAGGAATCAACTGAGCGATTCAGGTTTCCATTGTAGATTGTAATTATCACAAAAATAGATCACATAAAGGAAATTGCCAAGCGTGAATCCTTACCCAGTCCATGCGAGAGCGTTCAATTAAATTCATTTGATTTAGATAAATAAACTGAATTCGCAAAGGAGACGTGATCCCCAAACGAGTAGCCATCAACAACGTGAATCCATTTTAATATAGATAGCAAAAGTAGTATATATGCAGGTTAAAGTACCGGAAATCCACGAAAAGGAGAAGGTTGATCTCCCTCCATCGTCAACGGCTCTCCTGATAGTTGACATGCAGAACGACTTCGTACACAAGGACGGGAAGCTCTACGTCCCTGACGCTGAGAAAACCGTGGAGCCAATAAGGGATCTGATCAAGAAGTTCAGGAATTCCGGCTCATTGGTAATCTACACACAAGACTGGCACATGAAGGACGACCCGGAGTTCAAGATATGGGGAGAGCACGCCTTAGCTGGGACTTGGGGAGCTGAGATATACTCTGACTTGTCTCCAGACAAGGACGACTTCCTGATCAGGAAATACAGATACGATGCGTTCTTCGGTACTTCACTGGACTACCTCCTGAGGGTTAAGAACATCAAGAACATCGTAGTGACGGGTACGGTCGCTAACATATGCGTTCTTCACACTGCAGGGAGCGCAGCGCTTAGGTGGTACAACGTGATAGTCCCGAAAGAGGGGATCTCCGCACTTGACGAATTCGATTATTTCTCCACCCTGAGACAAGTGGATTTCCTTTACAAGGGCATAATAACTACATTTAAAGGAGTTAACCTACAAGATTAACAAGAAATGGAAGATTACTACGCGATAGTCCACAATGACTTTGACGGCACTGCGTCTGCAGCAGTCTATGCAAGAGCAGTGGGTCAACTGCCTAAAAACACTTTTTTCACTGAACCTACTCGTCTCCACAACTTCCTCAACAAGTTGGAACTCAGAGGAGTAAAGAAAATAGTCATGGCTGACCTCGGAGCTAACGGTTCCACAATAGACGCTGTAGTGGAGAGATTGAAGTGGATAACCTCTCAAGGCGTTGAAGTTCAATGGTTCGACCATCACGTTTGGAAGGACGAGTGGAAGACAAAAGTCACAGAGGCTGGAGTCAAGCTGTATCACGACGTTTCAACGTGCGGAGCAGGAGTCGTACACAAGAACATGAACCCTGACGATGATTTCTCGTCGAAGCTAGCTTCAGCGGACTGCTCTGTGGACATATGGCTCCACGACGATCCAATGGGGGAGAAGCTCAGGAGGGTAGTAGAGTACTCACCGGATTTCTCGTGGAAAATACACCTGATGGAGATTTTCTACAAAGGAGTCCTCTGGAACGATGAGTTCCAGTCTATACTGGAGAGGAAAGTGGACGAGGAACTCAAAGGGTACAACAAGCTCAACAAGTACTTCAAGGTCATAGAGATAGACGGAAAGAAGGTCGCCGTGGCCATAAGGTGGCGCGGCCCTCCTGACATAAGTTACGCCTCTCAGTACATCATGACCAGGACTGGTGCAGTGGTCTTCGTGTCAGCTAACGGAAAATCAATTTCATTCAGGAGCTCAAAATACGAGATTAGGAGGTTCGCCCTAGAGTTCGGCGGTGGGGGGCATCCCCTAGCAGCTGGAGCGGCACTTAGGGTCCCTGCAATTCACCGCTTCTTCAGGAGGATAGGAGTGAGGAGGTTCATGATGAACTGGGTCACCGACAAGGTAGAGAACGCAATCAGGAACGCTGGATTTCAGGAATTCAGAGAGAATAGAGCAATGTCTCATTGACCAATAAAAACGGTTTTTCTCCATTAATCTTAAGATAACCTTAAAGGATACAGTGAGTGTTAAGTTGTAGTGAATACAAAATGAAACTCTACCAAAAGTTCCCTGAGACACAAGTCCTCACGACTCAAGGTGTAATCGACTTCTACAAGGATATATTCGGGAAAGGAAAGTGGTTGTTCCTCTTCGCCCACCCAGCTGACTTCACTCCAGTATGCACGACGGAGTTCGTTGAGTTCTCCAAAGCGTATAACGACTTCGCTAACCTCGGAGTACAGTTAGTAGGGCTGAGCGTTGATAGCGTGTACTCCCATATAGAGTGGCTCAAGGACATCCAGGAGAAATACGGAGTAAAGGTACCGTTCCCCGTCATAGCCGACCCAGACAAGAAGTTCGCAAGGCTCCTCGACATAGTAGACGAGGCATCAGGACAGACAATAAGGGGAGTCTTCCTGGTTAGCCCTGACGGAGTAATCAGGTTCATGGCTTATTATCCTCTCGAGGCAGGAAGAAAGATATCCGAATTACTGAGAATAACTAAGGCGATGATAGTGAACTACAAGGCAAAGGTAGTCCTACCAGCAAACTGGGAGCCAGGTCAGGACGTCATAGTGCCTCCACCAAACGTCTTCGATGAGGCAACCATGAGGATGAAGATGCCAAAGGCTAAGGCATGGTACCTACTGTTCAAGGACTACAACGAACTCCCTTCAGACCAGAAAGTGTGAAATACTGCTCTCTTTTTAACAGCCCCCATATCTATATTTTTATCTTTTTAGAATAATCGTGAATTTATTATTTTACGTCTAAATATTATACACGCTATCATTTTACCTCTTTTTCTCTCTCGTCTCTATCATTACTGTCCGTCACAATATTCGGTACATCTATTTTCACCACGTCCTGGTTGGCGGGGAGGGCGACGTTATACACCTTGGTTTTACCGTTAAAGTAGAGCGTCCTCTTCGCGAAGTGAGCGTGACCGTGAATAGCTATATCGGGAGCGCACCTCACTTTCTCCACCAACGGGTATCCAAGGTAAGGGTAAATAGATTCCTTCTCACCTAAAACCGTCTCGAGAGAAGAGGCATAGTGTGTTACCAAGATCCTGAAATCAGCTTCCTCGCAGAGAAGTTCGTCTATCCTTTCCATTCTCTTTTTAAAGTAACTCTCGTCTATCCCCAGGAGTCTCTGAAACCTAGTTGGGCGTTGCAGGACCCCCTCACTGCCGACGACCAGAACCCTCTTTGTTCCTATCCTGAATACCTCGGAGGAATCATCAAGCCACGTAAAAGACGGGTATTCCTCCTTATATCTCTCCCTGAAATTACGAAAGTCTTCGTTCCCGAAGACCGCGACACACCTCCTATCTTTTAATTCTTCGTAAATTGGGTATAAGTGCTTATACCCTCCCCTCTCCGCCAAGTCCCCGGCTAAAACGAAAAGGTCGAAGCCCCCGTCAACTATTTTACGCTTGAGTGATATCAAGAACTTTCCCGTCCATTTCGGAGAATGGATATCAGATGAAGCTAGAATCCTCATTGAGATAGATGTAACCTAGGTTCCTTTTATTTTTTTGTGAGAAATGAGAGAAACTTGGACAGGAAAGCACAACTTTCTTCTTTAATCAAGACTAATACTAAAAACTATAATTAGTTTTTATTAATTTTATATGTATAAATCTTGAGAAGTATATATATTTCAGAGAGCCTCTTTTTCCTCCAATTTCCTCATAAGCTCCGATATTCTCTCCTCCAACCCTCTCATTTTCTGCGACTTCGCTTCTGTCATGAGCTCTTTCAGCCTGCCTTCAATTTCCTCGCATTCGTCCTGGTTACACCCCTCTATTTTCAGTTCAATTATGTTCAATTCCCTTCTGATTTCGGTTTCGTCCATATGTATCAGGTGTTTCACAAGTGACATAAATGTCTATATTTACTGTTTACATGTTCTCGATTAGCGTGTGAACTATCCTGCCTTACGGACGGTATCTCTAACTCGCGACAGAGACTTCCTACTTCTCAAAGGAACCTCGATCCCTCCTCACCCACAGCTTTCTACCGAACGGAAACGCCTTAACACCCAGTGCGGAGAGGGTACGGAGGGTTACTCTCCATAAGCTTGTCCCCCTAAGAGTATGACCAAGCTCCTACAGCCTAATTCTAGGAAAATTTTTACATTAAACATAAAAAACATTTTTACAAGGGGGCTCCCTTCCCCCATTAGGTTAAACGTCGAGCTCTACTCGTCGTCTTCCTAATATCTGAAGTCTTGAAGGAGAATGTAAGCGGATAAGGTGCAAATCCTTTTGAACCTAAACACTTGAAGCAAAATAATCGATTTGGATGGACAAGGAAACTGTTCTACAACTCATCAAGGACACATACCACAAGGAAGGGAAGCCGGTCTCTCTCTCCAGGCTTAAGAAGAGGCTAGGGATAAGGGATAGCTCCGAGTTACTTAAAGCCTTGGCTGAGCTCAAGAACGAAAATAAGGTAAGCGAGAAGACTTCAGGGTCAGGCAGATCTTTCTCTCCAGTTATGACAGAAAGAGCGGACGACGTGATAAAGACCCTAATGAACGAGGTGAAATCACTTAAGGAAGAAGTGAGGGAACTGAAGGAGAGCAAAGCAAAGGTGGATTACGCTTCCTTTGACGAGGCTTACCAGAGGATAAGTGATTCCCTAGGTTACGCTTCCCTTGAGAGGATCAGGATAGAGCTTGGGATGTCCAAGGAAGACTTCTACAGCAAGTTCAGGAGACACATTGAGGAGAACTACGAAATGATAGCGGGCGGAGACGACGGGTACGTGAGGAAAGGCGTCCTGTTCGGCATAATAAAGAGGAAGAAGGGTGAGAAGAAATGACCTTATGTAAGATTCCCAAGGTAACCGTGACTACGTGGAGCGTCAAGAACGTGGTATTAGCCGGGCCAACTTACAGGAAATACTATGAGAAGAGCTTATCCCTGATGAAGGAAGGTCAGGTCGCTTCCATAATAGGCCAGCCTGGGATGGGGAAGACGACGATCCTGAAGAAGCTGGAGGAGAGTTCCAAGGAATGGATGAAACCGATCTTCCTCGATATGGCAAACAAGGACGACCTATCCTCGGAGTTCTGGACGAAGATAGACGTAACGGAGATAAGGAAAGAGTCCATCTCAAAGCTCGAGAACAGAAAGAAAGAGTTAGGATACAACTTCTGGAAGAAACTGATGGGGGTCAAGTTCTGGGATCACGTGGAGAAGATGTGCGGGAAAGCCGACGACCTAGACATGAGGCTCTTCTGCATGAACTACCCACACAACTATGACGGGATGATATCCCTGATCAGGGACCTGAAGGAAGGCCACAAGATAGGATTACTGATAGACGAGGTGAGGGACACTCACCTGAGCTTGATACACCGTGTAATAAACGCTGGGTTGAACATACCCATTATCATGGCCATACCGACGGACTCGTTCAGCAGGATAGAGGACTTAGCTCTCCGCAGGAGGATAGAGGAGAGCAGGATATCCCTAGACGACGGGGTGACTGAGGAGGACGTCAAGGAGATAGTGGAGACTTACTGCGGTGAGTTCGGAGACCTTCTACTACCCATGGTGAACTTACTGTGGAAGGGAAGGGAATTGCCATCCATAAGTTCGATCCTGCAGTTCCTGAGGTCTGAGTCCGAGAAGGCTGAAAAGGAATGCGGGAACTCGCTGGAGTGCTTGAGGGGATATGTGGAGAAGTCGATGTCACTGAAGGACCCAATAGAGGAAACGTCCAAGATGGAGAAGAGAGTGAGGGAAGCCCTTTCGCTTCTCACAGCGGAGCTCTCCATAAAGTACCTACACCCTAGGGGTAAGAGGGTATTCGACGCTAACGGAAGGGGCGTCCTAGCGTCCATATTCTTCATCAGCGACGACAGAGCCTTCATAGGCACTGTCAAGCTGTCGAAAGACGGCAATCTGCCTGACAAGGTAGATGTGGACAGCTTCCTTACCGTGAACACGGTAGAACATGAGAAGAAGGAGTACAAGGTGGAAGGTAAGTTTGTAATCACTAACGCTAACGTGACCGGAGATAACTTCATACAGCTAAGTACAATAGAAGCGCTGAGGATAATAGACGGTGACTTGGACATCCTCATAGAGAAGCTGAGGAAAGCATTGAAAGTCAGATCATTAGAACTACAGCAAACCCAGGAGGCCGAACAGCCAGCATGAAGTTGCCCCTTGCCGTGAAGCCTTGTCGAAGAAAGTCTTCTTTGTAGAGGACTCTTAAGACGTTTTTGTGATCGTTTCGCTCTTCCTCTGCATGTTCTCATGTTTCCTTTCTTGATATCTCTCATTAGATCAAGATAAGGTAGGCCGGGCTACTTTAGTAGCCGAATATAGGAATAGCAAGAGGATATTTTCACTGTTGTTTCACCAAATTATTTCGTCTGAAAGATATGGGGTAATTCAGGTTTCCATCTTAAATTGTAATTATAGCAAAAATAGACCAAATAAAGGAAACTGCTAAGCGCGAACCCTCACCCAGTCTATACTAGAGCGTTTGATTAAATTCATTCTAATTCTATAAATAAACTGAATTCGCAAAGGAGACGCGAATCGTCCATGGAGACCTAAATGAAACTTTCTCAGCGATTCTCTAACACTTTTGAAAAAGCACTTAATATATAAGATAAGCTACAGAGCGACAAGGAGCCGTTCTTTTCTGACGTAAGGCTTTTAGAGTATTAGAGTATCAAAAGATCTTTCAACTTAGCTAGAGCTTTTGAGACTTTGAGTAAAATATGTCTGTCCGAATACGGTGGGTTAATTGTATGTCAGCTCTTCTAGTAGCTGCAGCTGAAAGAAGAGGGATTATAACTTCCAGTTACGAGCAGAAGGTTATAAATTCCTTAGAAATATTAGAAAGACATTCTTTAAATATGAGATATCCCACCTTAGATTTTCCCCGCATTAATGACTTGAAATAGTCTATCGATATCAAATATTTCCAATTCATTAGTCAATATATCTTTACAATTCTCTGCAGATGTATTAATTGTTATTTTCGAACTGTTTTTTATAATATTTTCTAACAGTTCTACAATATTGTTACGCATATTCGAGAAATCGTCATCGTTAGTGACAAAAATTACTCTATCAAAAATTTAATTTCTTAATATTATATAAACCAATTTGAACATTATTTGATCAAACCTACTAGGCTTTTTGTTCTTATTTTTTCTGTTGTTCTGTATTCCCTCCTCTATTAATTGAAGTTCCACTAGCATATCTGTGCTAAAATGAACGTGCCCTATTATCTTAAACTTACTTGCGATAAGGTTAATCACTGAATTTGCATAGTCTTCTAGACCCTTTGCATTTCTCTTTGTAGTAATCTCTTCCTCTATATCCTCATCTTTTATACCTTAATATTCTTTCTTTATACGCCTTAAAGAATAACTTAGAGATATACACCCTTATATGACCGTGGGGGATGCTATCTTTGTAATATGTCTCCCATATCCTTTCATAGTGCTCCTCGAAGTCCTTTTCAATGCCCTCTATTATTCTTAATCTATCAGAAATTTTCAGGGAATCCCAGCTGTCGTTTCGTAGGACTTCACATATGATAATATGAGAGAATAGTTTATAGCTATCAGAGATTATTCCTAGAACCTCTTCAATCGTGTAGACTAAAATGTAGCAGTTGTTTAGCTTGTCGATGGACTCAGCCAATTTCCTTTTCTTATCATCATTGTAATATAACCAGGTGATCACTGCATTGGTATCAAATATGTATGCAGTATTAGTAGGCTTATTACTCATTTTCTGTACCATGAATTCTAGAAAATAGATAATAACCTAGAGAATTTCCTGAGGGTAAGACCTCGTCTTTGGTCACATATAAAAGAATCCCTGTCAGATCAGAGATGTAGGGGTATATCCTATTTTCCTTAACATACATGATCAGAGGGGTTCCTAAAATTCCCACCAACGAATTTACAGCACCAAGGATCCTCTTCTTTGGACACTCTGCAGTCTTCATGTTAGGATCCACCTTTAACTCCGTTAGTCTCAGATAGGCTTTTGTTAAAAACTTGAGATACAAAGAATAATATATAGTTATTTGAAAGTTTAATGAGGAGGAGTTCATTACTTCTTTCCAGAACTTATCCTCATTTTTGCTTAATGACTCAATTAGTTTTTCAAGCCCTCTTATTATAATATCCCTATATTGTCCAATAGTGGTGTTATGCTCTATGATGGAATTGTAGAGCTTTATGTCTTCTCCTATTTCGTTTACGTTGTCTAACACCTCAGGTGCCTCTTCTTCGTTGCCTCCTAATAAAGACAGAGTAGATTCCATTATTGAAATGATATTCTCCTCGTATTTTTTAACGAGATACTCCCGCATTTTTTCTAATAGTTCTATAGGGAAGTTTTTATATTTCTTATCATGAAATTGATCATAATAGTCCTCCAGTGAAATTGAGAAGTCATTTAGCATGATTTAACATGCTACTATTAATCAGAGTATTAGAAAAGAGTTTCCTTTAAGCTCAAGTTCAAGCTGTATAGCGGACAGGGAAACGCCTCGAAGTTCTCGTAAATGCATGTTATTTTTCTCTCTCTTTAACTGAAATATTTCATGATAGATTTCCCCCAGTAGATTTTAGACGTTAGAGTTCAGGTTCGACCGAGGATCGTCTCTTCTAGACCCACAGTCCGAAGTCTAATCTCCAGCCAAAAGTTCTAGTAGATCAAAACGCCTTCAATGACCTCACTTATTCTTTTCAATTCCTTATTAGCAAGGACTGTGCCACTGATAGTGGAGGCTTCAAGAAGACTAAGTGGGCCTTCTGTCCCCTCTAACCCATCAGGAGAATAAGAGCTACAGCTCTATTCTCGATTAGCTTTTGTCGGATAGCTTTTATCGGAAAATCCTACGTGTTTTTTATCTACTTCAGTTTGTAAATGGTGATTAAGTCCGAGATGTCGCTTATCTTCTCAAAGAGGTCCCTGAAGACAGGCAAGGAGTCGAGGAAGGAGTAAAACATCTCCCTCTCAGCGTTCTCTCGACTGAGGACATGGACTCCTATTTCGTGAGCTAATGAGAGGACTTTCTCGTCCCCACCTCCACACACCACGAACACTAGATTGGGAATCTCCCTGGTTATCACGACCGAGTTGAGGACGTTTCTTAGGTCGTTCACGGTGCACTCCCTGTCCTTTGGCGAAGTGAAGACCCATACCCTGTTTTTAATCCTCGTAGAGTTCCTTTCGCCTATCAGGTCTATCCTCACTCTCCCTTCTCCGGGTACATCAACTTCCCTGGAAGTAACCGAAAACCCAAGTTTACTTAAAAGGAAAGAGATCGACTCCTCCAGTCCCACTTCATTCCTGCTGGTTCCAGAGGAAAGGGCTTCTAAAAGTTGTTTTGGCATTACGAAGTGCACTACCCTATCGTTGTTGGTGGAGTGTTCGAGAGTGAACTCCGGCTTCACCACTGTCACCGGTAAGTCGTTTACTATCCTCTCCATCAGTTCGTTGTTAAGCTCATAGTCCTCCTTCAATATCTCGAACGCTGACGCGATCTCCCCCTCCTCTTTTCTTCCGGAGTTGAGTAACTTCAGGACCCTGTCGTCCACGTTCCCTCTCATGATCGATTTAATCTCAACGTTGCTCAAGTTCATTGACGTGAGCTGTACAACGTCACGGATGTCTTGGATACATACTGAGTGGTCTATTCCTTCACATCTAGAGTCTTTGAAACACTGCTTCACTTCCTGAATCAAGGAATCGAACGATTCCCTGTCTACTATGGTCATCCTCCTCCTTGCAGACGACAGCAACATTTCTATCGAATTTATCGAGAAGTCTACACACCCCCACGTCCTGTACTCAAGAAGGGAGAGAATCAGGGTAAGAACCGGTAAACTTGTCTTATCACCCATTAACTTGCTGAACTTTGACATTAAACAGTCCTTAAGATCCTCCATGTCTTGAAATCCACTTGGTTAGCAATAAGGTTTTCATGTCACTGTCCCAAGGCGAAATTCACTCCCTGAGGTTTAAGTTAACAGGAGTTGAGGGGAGGAAGACCCATCCGTGATAGACCCGAAATAGCTTAGCTAAATATAATACTGATCAATAAATCTATATTAGTATGTATGTATGAAAAATATCTAGAAAGAAAATATTTTTATTTATATATTTTTAAAATAAAAATATTTATTTATTATTTTTTAATATTTATAAAAAGATTTGAGAATAAGCCAAGCATATGACCCAGGTAAATGGACATCCGCCTCCTTAGACCTTAAAAAGCCAAGGCAATCATGGATTAGCCCATAGCTCGAAAGGAGTTATTAAGCAATCCCATCTTATCCTTAACATCAGCGAGTATAACGTCTAGAGGAATTGAGTGGTCGCAAAGAACCTTTGCATATCCAACATTTATCTGAAACTATAATTTGGCAATACGTCAAGTAGCATGTACATCTCTATCGTCCATATCCTTTAGTACCTCATCAATCTTTTCCGAAATTTCCTTAACTTCGTACTTAGGGAAATAGGTTTCTATTGCCTTCTTAGTCTCCTTTATTACGGTAAATAGGTCTCTCAACACGTCCCGCTTTCTACTGTATATGCTGAAGTCAGGTTTAAAGCCATTATACTGATAATTATGAAGGTCTAGAGCATATTTCACAAGGTTTATAATATCAATCCCTGTATCCTTCAGTGCTTGTGCCAACCCATACATACTATGAGTAGGGATTACATGTGCCTTCTCTTTGATTCACTCCTTTTCCCGGTCGTCCTTGGCCAAATTGACTAATTTCTCTTCATTAGTTAATATGAGCGCATTTAGCAATGCCTTCACTGCACTGAAAGCTTTTCCAGCGGAGTTCCTAGTATAACCTTCCTTCCACAAGGTAAGGGAGAGGAGTAAGTCGGACAGAGTTTCAATTACTCTAGCTTCAATGTAGTCTTCTCCAAGCTTATAGAGATCCTTCTCGATAGGATTATTTTCTCCTTGCAAGATAAAAGTTTACGATGAGTGATCTCGAGGATACAACAAAGTTTTAGGCTAGAATGAACCACGCCTTCACCGACTTCCTGCTTCATAGCCCCATTACCAATGGCAGAGGGCAGAGCTCCACACTAGCCACGGCACTGATCTCAAATTTTCTCGGTGTCTCAGGTGACATTGTTCGGAGAAGAGGTGTACCACGTAAACCCTAGTTTAAAGGCGTCTCGGTGATTTTTGCTAAGTTAAGGATTATCATTGAAATACATACGGCTTTTTGTATTTAATTTTCACTACAAAGAGACGTCCATCCCATTGCTGACGGGGTCTCCCCAATGAGCCCACACCGAGATAAATCATCTATGGTTTCATCTCTACACTCCTCACAGGAAATCGATCAGACTGTGTTCCTTCACCACGTTCAATGTGATGTTGGTATTATAAAGCGGGGAGTTCAGTACGCACAGCGTATACGTCCCTGTCCCTCTCGCGGTGAACGTATAGGTATAGGAAGAATGCACTTCCACCCCATTTAACACTTTCTCTCCCGTCGGTGAGATCAATGTTAGCGTTACATAACCTCCGCTCTCAACCACACTTATTTTAGTAGTCGTACCTGAACTATCGTTAAATATGAAGAAATGCCTCTGCAGTGGAGAAAGCCTCATGGTTACCTGATAGGTCTGATCTATTGGTATCAAAAAAAGGACCGTGAAGAGGGTAGCTATGACCAACGCGAGAACAATTAACGTCACTATCTTGAATAGACCCATCTAGAGATGAAAGGAAATATGTATTAAAAAATCGCTCGTCATAGAAAACAATAAGTCTTCTTCCTCCCTTTTCTTATAGACACATTTTTCCCCTCTGAGACACTAAATCATATCATGAAATATGACACCGTCATAGTGGGTGCGGGGCATAACGGGCTCGTGGCTGCCATCACTCTTGCTAAGAACGGCCTCAAGGTAGCCGTGATAGAGTCCAGGGAGAGAGCCGGAGGGATGGCTGACACCAACGTCTGGAACGGGATAAGGTACCCCAGGTCTTCATATGTCTTGGGCCTCTTCCCCAAGGAACTGCAGGACTACCTCGGTGTGTCATTCCCCACCTTAGAGAGGGACAGGAATGGAACGTTCGTGACCGAGGAAGGGAACGTGATAAGGTTCTTCAAGGACAGGGAGAGGAGACACAGGGAGTTCACGAGGTTGGGCCAGACTAATTACCCTAAGTTGGAGGAAAAAATTCTCCGTCTGAAAAATTTCATGATGAAGAACGGACTCACGTTCACCACTAACCCTCCCTCTAAGGAGAAGTTCAGGGAAAAACTGGAGGACAGCGGTCTCGAGGTCTTCATGGAGCCGACCAGGAGAGTGCTCTCGGAGTACCTCGACGAGGAGTTCCACCCCTACTTCGCTTACCGTTTCATGTTGGGAGAGCCGGCTTACCTCATGGCGTACTTCTTCAGTTTGGAGTGGAAAATGGTCAGAGGAGGCACCGGAACTGTAGGAGAAGTCCTCTCACGGAGGGCGAGGGAGCTTGGAGTAGACTTCATGTTCTCCACGAAAGTACAGAGGGTTAACTACGACGAGATGGTAAGGTCGGTATCAACTACGTCGGGAGAGATTGAGACTGACTCAGTTATAATGACAGGGAGCCCAGTACTCCTTGAGGGCATGGCAGGGATAAAGATGGAGAGACCTCCAGTCCCCGGATGGAGGAGGTACACAGTATTCACCTCGGAAATTAAGGTGGATCGTCTCCCAGAACCCGTGAGAGAAGAAGTATGTACTCTTTTCACCTTACCCGTGGGCGAGGTCACAATTCCCTCCATGTGCGACGACCTAGGAGGAAACGTGATCACAGTCATGGGGGATCCTGACTCAGCAGTAGACTATCTAGGAATAGACGAGGAGAAGATCCTACACATAGACGAGATGAACCCAGGAAAAGCTGAGAGGGAGTACAACCTGCCCTCTGGTGACTTGAACCACCTACCCATGAGATGCCCCTATCTTTTCCAGAGACCTACACCCTCAGGGTACAGGACGGCTATAAAAGGCCTTTATGTGGGTGGGTCAGGAGCATACCCAGGAGGTCAGATCACTGGGATACCGGGTTACAACTCAGCCATGACCCTCTTGAAGGACAGGAGATAACAATTCTCTTTTTATACGTATTCGCCTCTCTGTTACCCATGATCGTTGCGCACAGAGGTCTCCACTGTAATTCCTTGGAGAACTCCTTAGAAGCATTCCAAGAGGCTGAGTCACACAACCTCCCAGTAGAGCTAGACGTGCACCTCACAAGGGACGGGGAAGTCGTAGTCTTTCATGACGACGATTTGACGAGGTTAGCCAACCTTAAAGTGAAGATCTCTTCCCTTACATTGGAAGAAATAAGGAAAATTAACGTCAGGGGATTTCACATCCCTACCTTACGCGAGGTCATCTCCCTGCACATACCTTATTTCTTGATAGAGATAAAACACTCCTACAAGGTATACCCAGGGATAGAGGAAAAGGTACTCGACATCGCCTCCTCAGTCAGGAACTTTCAGGTAATCTCCTTCGACTTTGACTCTCTGAAGAGAATAAGGGAAATTTCCAACGCTGAGACAGGGATGATATTCGTGGGGAAAGTGAAGTGGTTCCTCCCTATCGCTGAGGAACTTGAGGTTAACTGGATTCACCCTTCTCACACTCTTCTCTTCGAGGAGGACGTGAAGAGCAAAGGGAAATTCAAGCTTGGGACGTGGACAGTTGACGACCCGGAGGAGTTCCTGAGGGTCAAGAGACTTGGGGTGGACAGCGTCACGAGCAACGTGCCCCTGAAGGTGAAGGAAAACGAAGGTAAAGGTTGATGAGCTGAGACAGTTCCTCCTGGAACTCCTTGAGAAGAGGGGAGTCCAAGGGTCGGAGGTAGTAGTTGACCATTTCCTCGAGGCCGAGATGAAGGGGCATTCCTCACACGGGATACAGAGGATGATCCCGTTATTGAGAGGTCTGGACGCTGGGACAATAAAGAGTCACCTAGACTTCAAGGTAGAGAGGGAGACCGACTCCTCCAAGTTCGTAGACGGCAATTCCTCCATAGGAATAGTAGTCTGGGACCTCCTTATCAGGGAGAGGAGGGATTCTGACGTGTTCATGATAGCAGTCAGGAACTCTTCCCACATTGGCTACTTAGGTTATTACACTTCCAGACTAGCTTCTGCAGGTATACCCTCCATCATGTTCGGAAACGCAGAGCCGTCTGTCGTAGCTCCGGGTACATCGAGGAGGATACTGTCCACTTCTCCCATAAGTATAGGAATACCGCCTGATGTGGTCCTTGACATGTCCCTCGCATCTACCTCAAGGGGAAGGATACTAGAGGCTAAAAGGAGGGGAGAGAGGATACCTCTAGGCTGGGCAGTAGGTCCAGACGGAAAGGAGACTGACGACCCAGACCTGGCACTCAAGGGCGGGATCATCCCTATAGGAGGAAAGAAAGGGTTCTTCTTATCCCTTTTCCTAGACATGCTCACCGCTACTATCTCCGGCTCTGAACTGTCAGAGAACGTCGTCGGGGTCCTGGACACGTCTAAGAGACCTAACAAGGGTGAAGTCTTAATCATGTTCAACTACCACCATGAGGTCAAACACGTCCCATGGGAAGAGCTTCCGGGCCGACACGGATTGAAGATAATGAATGAGATAAAGAGGTCTGGATACGTGGAGGTAGACAACTCTCTCCTCTCCTCACTAAAGGAATTTTAAGTCAGACGAGCCCGGATGAATATAATTGAAAGTATGGGAATAGACTTGATATTCTACGCCTTGAGAATTGCTTTCATCTAACTTTTAATTTAATTAGCTCTCTCCAGTCCAATTTAAAAATATATACGACTCAACTATAATATACAGTTAAAAATTATTGTTAACAATGAAAACACATAGCTTAATAAGCATGAAAGAGTTATTATATTTCATAGTATGATGCTAAATATTTAGATATACGTTTCAATATTATCTTTTATATCTATGAGCGCCTATATTTTGATTCTATATAAAGTTTTCCCATTTGATCTATCATTTCTAGAGAATTATTTTAGAAAAGTCCTCATTCAAATCATGTAGAGTTTTACTATTCTCGTGCCTGAACAGTAATACTTGCCTTATATCACTTCCTTATCAGTTTTATGTTATTTTCTTTACATAAACTCGATTTCTTTCATATAAGCAATACTTATTAATCTAACTCGTCAATGAATACCCATGGAGAATCCACAGTGGTCTAGAATGGAGATCGGGATGCGAAGAGAGACGCTATTATATGCCGTGCTTATCAGCGCTGACAGAACAGAGTATACTGAGGTTGAGCCAGTAGCTAAAGTAGGACATCTGTTGCTATTTGTACAGTCCTTCCCTTTCGCAGTCACAGCTAGAGAGAACCAAGGAGTGACTAAGATTGAGTCCAGCGAGATTACTTTCGGATCCTTTTTAAACTTACTGAAAGGGATGGCATACGACCTAATCATAACGAACGAAAGTTGCTGGATAGGAAAAATGCTCAAAGCTGTCCTAGACTCCTTGAAGGACAGTGAAGGCTAGATCTCCTCCTACATACCCTTTTTAGTTTGATTTAAAACTATTCTATTTATTGTATACATTATCGTGTAATTTCTCCACCTTCTCTAGAGATGGTTTAGGGCACGCGAAAAAGGGAAAGGAACCGTATTAACGAAAGGAACCGTATTAACAAGGATATCATTATTTAACGCGGAGAAGGTGTAGTAAATGGACAGCGTAGTACGAAAGACCTTATTTACGTGATGAAAAATGTATTCATTGAAGTTCATGAAGTGGGGGTTCCTGGTCTTCCTTTCCTTGATTTTCGCTCAGGTCTCTATGGCGTCAATTAACCCTTACGTCGACACTCAAGAATATCCCTTCCACAGTTACGCAATAGGGATAGCTTCTTACGGTGTTTACCAGAAGGGCAACTCCATGATTCCCTACTTCATCAAGACGGACTCAGTTGTGGGATTCGTGAAGGTTGATAGCGTTAACTCCGAGAACCCCTTTTCCATTCAATTAAATGTAATGCTAATAGTCAACGACCAGACTTTCTGGTTGCAGGACGTCGTAGTCATGAACCCCTCTGAAGATCAGTTCTACTTGTCTTCCAGCGTGTTGAACCTCACCTCGCTCGATAGCCCGCTCCACAACGTGTCGGGAGACGGAAGCTTCATCCAGGGGAGCGACGGACAGTGCTACTACGTTAATTATATAGGAAATTATTATTATTCTCTTCCGTTCTCATTTTTACCTATTATAAATGTAACACATTCGACTAGCGAGGTCAGAATCCTCTTCGGCTTCAAGGGAATCGAGGGAAACTGCTTCGACGGTAAGACAGTGTTTTTCGATAACGTGGTCATCCACTTCCCTTACGTGTACAGAGCCTCAATTTACGTGTCTGGGTATAATTACCTCTCAGACAGTTCACCGTACCAAGGGTTCTCCTTCTACGACGCGGAGCTGGTCTTCGGAGGAGAAGGGAACGGAAAGGTAGTCAGCTTCAACCAGCTTGAGGCTTTCCTTTCTCTTTACTACCAAAAGGACGGGAAGTACGTCTCTTTCCCGTCGTACTTCGACTTCGGTTCTGATACAGCAGAGGGGACGTCTAACCTGGTAACGCACAGGGTTGGGAACTTGTTTGAGGTAACTACTGGAAGACAGAGTTACTACTACCTTGGTAGAGGTGAGGGTTCGATCTCAGTGGACGGAGGAAAAACCTTGGTTGTGCAGAATACCATTAGCCCGATACAGAGCGTAATCCTGTCGTTCCTACTGTTTATCCTTATCCTAGCCTCAATTTTCAGAAAAATCATCTCGTCTATCTGAACAGACGAGGAGAGTCACAAGGCACTCATCGCCTTGTATGCTTAAGGCTTACACGTGTACCCCAGACGAGATTAAGGAAACTCCTGATCACCGCTTTTACTAATACAGACGAACTGACTTCCTCTCACCTCTCTCATGTCTTACGCCAGGCCTGACCAGTTCTTGGTACTTCGTATTATCTGGTCGTAGCAGTAGACTGTGATCCTTGTTCCTCTCCAATTGAAATAATATATGAGGTGTTATCCTTCCTCTATCTCTAAATAGGTGAAGGAAATCCTCAATAAGTTATTTTTACTTGAGGCCTACTATTAATCTGAGTGTTTTTGAATTGGACCGACGTGTGGAACAAGGTGATAGTTCCCACACTGGAGACATTCATGGCACCTTACTCTATCCTGAGGAAGGTGTTCCCACAAGTCCTCCTCCTGGGGGTCGCAGTCTACGTGAACGCGGTAGTCTTCATGACCTTTCAACACCTAGACCTGCTCTCAGCTATATACGCTGGGGTGAACGTGGTAACCACAGTAGGTCTTTACGCCCCTCCGATCTCACAGATGCCCTCCACGGAGAAAGTGGTGCTGATCCTCACAATTATCTTCGCTGTGGGGCTTTACACAAGCATAATCCAGTCCCTGGTCTCCACTGTGGTGAGGAGGGACTCATGGATAGACGCTAGGGCTAGGTGGAGGGGGTCCCACATGAGACAGCACACAGTCCTCATAGGAGAGGGTGAAGTCCTAAAGGGTGCTATCAGGAGGCTTGAAATATATGGTGTAGACTACGTTGTCCTCACAGACGACAAGGGGAACCTCAAGGGTGACAGGGTGATCGTAGGGAACCCGAAAGACGAAAAGGACATACTCTCCACTGGAATAATGGAAGCAAAGAACGCTATCATAAGCATGAACAACGACATGGACTCACTCCTGGTGACCCTCAAGGTACAGAAGTTGAACCCTCCCCTGCCAGTGACGTGCATAGTCAGGGACAGTTCACTAGTGGAGGAGTTCAAGACAGCTGGCGCAGACATGGTCATAACGTCTGAAGACATCCTCGGGAGGATAACAGCGTCCGCTGCGCTGTCAAACAACGTGTCAGGGCTCATCTTCTCGAGCAGGATAAGGGACGACATAATCATCGGTTTCTTCCAGGTCAGCAGGGAAGTGAAGATAGGAGACCTACCACAGGGGATCGTTCCACTGGCGATAGTAAGGGAAGGTTCCCTTGACCCTTTCTTCTCCAAGGACACTACCCTGAGGGTGGGGGAGAGCTTAGTCGTGATAGGGAACCCCTCACTTTTCAGGAAAGTAAAGGAGGTCCTGGGTTCCTGAGCCTTCACCTCCTGCAGGGAGGAAAAAGAAATTTTTCCCCAATTTCGCATCGTTAGGACATGGGATCTATCTCCGCCAGAAGTGCACACAAATACGTGATGAGCCAACTCCAAAGGATGGAGAACGGATACGAGGTAGAGCTACTCAGCTTCAAAAAGGACAGATCTGTCTCCGTAGCCAAGGTAGGGGAAACAAAGTTCGTGATGAAGGAGTCGGGATACTTGAACGAGGAAAAGGAGCTCGACAAGGAGACCTTGTCAAAGGAGCTGAAGAAGGCCATAGAAAGGGAGTTCCCCAGGAGCAACACACTTTTCGTCTCGCTCAGAAAGGTATAGTGCTCTTTTCTCTAACTTGTTCTACATCGTAAATGTACCAGTAATTCTACCTGGTTACGACCCTTAGTATACCTAACGATACATTCGATTTATTAGATAGTACCTTATTACCCAGGGTTAGGCGTTCTCTGACAACGCACGAAATGATAGCTAGTAGAGAGAAGGAGGGTTTGTTCAGAAAATGACATGATCTAAAAATTAGAAAAATTATACAGTTTTCATAAGAGAAAAAATAAGGAAGTCTTCAACACAGGGAAAACCGTCTCCCCTGAGTATTCTCATAAAGAGATTTTAGCCCTTAAAGTGAATTTAACAAGTGAAAAGGGTAGAGGACTGATTGAGGCAGGCAGAGAGGGACTTAGAGGAGGCGAAGTACTCTAAACAAGGTAGGTATTACGAACTCTCCTGCTTTCTCTCTCAACAGTCCGCTGAGAAGGCGGTAAAGGGACTCCTACAGTTTCACGGTATGGAAAGAAAGGGTAATTCAGTACTCCACCTCATAGATAACCCTCCAGACAACATACGCCAGTGTGCATCGTACTTGGATAAGCAATACACACCTTCAAGATATCCCGATGTCTACGATGAGGGATCTCCTTTCGAGTATTATACAGAGAAAGAAGCTGATGAGTGTATATCCTGCGCTGAGAAGATCCTCTCATGGGTAAAGAGGGAAATATCATGAAGTTGGTCATACTTTTCGGCTCCAGAGCAAGGGGAGACTTCACAGAGACCAGTGACTACGACGCCCTCCTAGTAGGTGACGAGGTACCTAGAGACCCCAGGATGATACCGGAGGATGTTTACGTTCGAGCAACTAAGATGTTCCCAGGCGAAGTTGACCCGGTGTTCGTCAACTCCGAGGTTTTCCTAAAGAAGCTCAGGGAAGGCTCACCTTTCTTCCTCCAGATAATGGAAGAGGGGAAAGTTCTACTTAAAGACGATAACTTCTGGGAGAAGGCGCTAGGGGTATACAAAGAGGTAAGATCTTCATTCGAGAGGAAGGGGAAGACGTAGGTAAAAAAAGAGGTCGTATAGCTGATAAATAGACATCAGCTACCGAGATACCTTCCAAGTATCTAACGTAAAAAAGAATTTTATAGAAGTTTGCGTATTATAGATGGGATCAACGCTCTAGAGCTTCAGTCACCGTTGCGAACCGCAAGATCCTCATTATAGTCTTTTTAGACCTCATTTGTCTAGTCTGTCTAGTTATCAATCTAACAACTTCTCCTCAAATTGAGAGTTAAATGTAATTAAAGAGTAATAATCCTATACGACCTGAATGTCATGAAATATTCACAAGATAAAAATATCTTGGATTTTTAAAAAGGGCAGGAATAACTTCATGAGGCTCACCTCTTGTAAGAGGAGACCTTCATCCCCTCGCACGGGACTAATGCTGAATTCGAGGTCTAACTTCTATCTCTGTTTCTTTAAAAAAGAATCAAGTAACAAATTATATTATCAAATTATAAAAAATACGAATATTAAGAAAATAAAGTTACTTTCTTGAAGCACGATATATCAGTAAGATCATGACCAGAGCTACTACGAATACTGCGACTATAGCTATAAAAGTGAAGCTATTTGACGATGTGACTGAAGAGACAGTTTGGGTACTAGGAACTCCGCTTGTAGATGAGGTGTTGACGTTAACGCTAGACGTAATGTGCACATTTGGAGTGATCACGGTGTCATCAGTTAGGAATACAGTGTACTTGAACTCCTCTCCTCCAGCTTCGACCTTCAGATCGTAAACGCCGTAAGGTAGGATAATCTTAGTTAGTCCGTCTGCTTGATATTCTGTACCGTTAACGTATACGTCTCCCTTGACACCTTGAGGAAGATTGATATATAACACCTCCGGTACTCCTACGTAATTAACTGTGAAAGTGGTGTTGTAGTCTACCCTCACAATCATAGTGGAGTTCTCAGCGTGGTAGTCCGTATCATTGAAGAAGGTGAAGTTATAGACCCCTTCCTCAAGCGGGATAGTGCAAGAGAAGCTCATTTCCTTCATTGACCCGTTGACTGTGAAGAAGACGCTCTGAGGTCCTCCTTCTCTGACTAAGGTAACGTAAAAAATGGGGAGCGGTTTGACGTTCAAAACCATGATACCGCCGTTTGTAGCGACGTAGACTTTCCCGTGGTATTCCACCATCGAATAAGCAGGGCTAGGGCTGTAATATACCACCTGACTGTCATTAGTGTTGATCACAGCTATTCCCCTCGACGATCCCGTATATATCAGTCCGTTATGGACAAGCATGTACTGGGGAAGTACGTTAGTGCACACCAATGACATGTTGTACTCGGACAACTGGTCCAGGTAAATCACCGGAATTACCTTGTCATACAGAACATTGATGTTATTGAAAACGAAAACCCCTATGGGATCGAAGGAGCCAGCTACGAACTTGTTGCCGTAAAACGTCATTGCGCATAGCGCGTCTTGGTAGTCTATAGTGCAATGAAATGAACCATTGTAGTAATAGATAGCAAATCCGTTCTGGCTGTCCACTATGGCTTCCTTGGAGTTGAAGGTCACATAGCCAAAGCTCTCATAGACGCTGAAGTTCTGTACCATTTTAGAGCCCTGAAACACGTAGACGTCATATCCACACGTAGCGTAGAGAGACCCAGTGAAGTTATCGAAGAACA
Source organism: Sulfuracidifex tepidarius (assembly GCF_008326425.1). Classification (NCBI taxonomy): domain Archaea; kingdom Thermoproteati; phylum Thermoproteota; class Thermoprotei; order Sulfolobales; family Sulfolobaceae; genus Sulfuracidifex; species Sulfuracidifex tepidarius. The sequence goes on along the minus strand of NZ_AP018929.1, from coordinate 127,962 downwards.
GCTTCCCCGCCATTACGTGCAGAGGGGTTAGCACTCCTTGTTGATAGTAGTACAGCCCAGACGAGTTCTCCACGTACACTCCTTGAGCAGAAGACGCTATCTCCTGAATGTTATTCACGTGAAGGAAAGGAGTCAGGTTACCACCTTGGTACTGGTATACCTCGTTGTTCGACGCTACTAAGAGGTTGCCGTTCATGACAGACAGTGAGACAGGTGTGAAGTTAAGGGGTATGAAGGACGTGTCTGAGCTAGTCTGTGTTGCGGTCTGAGACGAAGTCAACACGGGAACTAGGGAAATGTAGAGAAATAAAAGGAAAATTGAAATTATTAGGGATCGTCTGTCCAAGTTTTCACACCAGCAGGGGTTTCAGATTACTTAAAGGTATATACTGGAACCACGGTGCTCCCGGAGGCTGCCACATCATTCCGAAGTATATAACTGGATAACCTGAAGAACCTGGCTGATTTGGGGGTGGTGAAGGTGGACCGGGTGGGGGTGGTGAAGACGACATATAATTATCCATGTTGAAGGAGAAGATTATCGATATGTTAGCAGGACCAGACAGGTTAGCCTGAAACTCTGGGATGTTGTGCTTAAGGAAATATGGGTCGTTACTGTATAACACTTGTAAATTCTGTTGAGTGAACTTACCCACGAAGACTAGCTTACCGTCCAAGTAGACCTTAGCGTATTCGTTAGCGTAAGAGATTGTTTGTTGGCTTCTCTCCACCGTAGCGCCGGGGAGAGGATCTGTAAAGTTGACGCTCAAGTTGTACACTCCAGAGGATTGAGGGGCAATGATACCGGAATACTCGCTGGTCACATTTACGGGAGTGTTAAGCAATAGGGATGGGTTAAGCACTAAGGGAGACACTCCTCCCCACAGTACTAGATCGCTGAATGGTGCGAACGACGTAGGTATAGCACCGGCGAGTCCCCAGAGCCCGTTGTATTCCGAGGTATCTGCCAAGTTCGGTACACAATAGTCAATGGTACTTGGTCCTCCTCCTGGTCCTCCGCCGGGTCCGTTACCTGAGTAATCATAACAAGGTTGAACCGTCCAACCGTCTTGAGGGTTCACCTTCACGTATTGTGCCGTGTTTTGAGTCCACACGACTTGAAGTTCGGCAGGATCGGGAACGTCGCCCTGATAAATAGACTGAGCTTCAGATTTAGTAAGTGCTTGTCCGTAAACTAGAGTAGGACCGAGGGCACCATTAAAGGAATAAACCGGAGACCCTCCATCAAAGTAGTCTCCTGCCATGCCAGGAATGTAGGAAATAAGTTTGTTGCTACCGTTGTACACAGCACCTACTGAGAATATACTGGTGGCGTTAATGAGCAGTGCAGGGTTGATTGACGATGGAACTTGAGCCTCGCTAACAACAGTGTTGTTGAGCAGTAGGGTCATCTCTCCGTTAGAGGCGTTGTAAACTCCAACTGCTAATTCCAGTGGTGAGGAAGATTGGCCGTTCTCCTCGCCTGCATTGTCGCTTATCTGCTGCGTGGAAACTATAGTAGCCCATTCCCCATTACTGAGGTGAACTGTGAAAGCAACATAGTAGGGTGGACTGTAAGTTCCAGGCGCATTAGGCGAGGCCTCCAGATTATATTGTGCCCCGACTATCAGTCCAGCGTCGCCGGTCCATACTAAGTAACCTCCTGCAGGAGGATATTTCGTTATGTACACGTAATTAGGCTCGAATTGGTTATTGTCCGTCACAAGGGTGATAGGCTCTAAGTTACCGCTTGCAACAAACCACTGAGCTAGCGTCTGCGACTCAAGCTCTGGGTTAGGATCCTCCACAGTGGTTCCTATGTTGTCATTATCGCTTTGATATCCCGTGAAGAAAGAGGAAAAAGGCAGATATGCGTCGTAAATACAGTCTTCCGTAATCGCATTCCCGTTAAGGTTAAGCGAAGCGGGTGAGGAGAGAGTGATCTTCATCCCTCCGCTAGAAATCACTGTTCCTTGAGGTAGGCTTAAGGTAATGTCTCCTGATGCTACCTTTGGTAAAACTTGGATGGGAGTTATGATGATGGAATTATTGGACAAATAGATGGTGTTTCCGTCGTACTGCAAAGTCACGGGACTCTTGGTATCCTGATGTATCACGTATATGTTAGTGCAAAGTTCAAGACCCACGGTACCCTTTGGTGGAACTATAGACTCGTCATTTGGTGTAAGGTAAGTTATTGCTAGCCTGTAGAATTTACCGTCATACTCTGTGAAGACCCACAGGATAAGGGACTCTCCCCTGGTCATGTTAGCTGTGATATTGAACACCTGCAGGTTACTCACGTTATATCCCTTCAGGGTGAACGAGTAGAAGCTGTTAGTCTGAGGGATGTACTCCTTTGTGAGCGTGATAGGGGAGATACCTTGTATGGTAGCGTTCTGTCCGCCGTTCTGGAATGTGGTATCTAGGTTATAAGTACCGTTCTGTACGAACGGGACTACGATGTACCAAGGCAACGGACCATCTATAGAGGAAAGCACGTCTATCTCGAACTTCAGGTACTGTCCATTAACTTGTTCCGTATATGAAGAGCTATTCACTATGGAAGTAGGAGAGAAAGAGACCGATATGCTCTTTCCCTCAGAGACCAAGGTGTTCTCTACGTTAGCTTGACCCGTGAACATGGCCCCGTAAAACGAGTATAGGGAAAAGAAAACCAGGGAGATCAAGACTGTTGCTACTATTAAAATTATACGAGTAGGGCCGTTCATGATACCACCGTTGAATTAGGTGTAGCGAACGCGAACTGGGTGGTGTTATAAGCGAACAGGAGAAGGGACACTTCGTCCCCTGCCACTTGGGCGGGGAGGTAGATCTTCTCCTTTGGTGAAAGGGGTGTAGGCGTGTTATATACCTGAACCCACACACCACCCTCGTTCGCGTAAACCGCCTCGAGCTTGTAACCCGAGGTGGAGTTCACCACGTAAAGAAAAGGATTTGACGTTGCGTTGTAGTAGATGAGGACTGCCCCTCCGTTCACTTGTTGCTGGATCACGGAGTGGTAGTCCAAGTTGTGTTGAGCAGGAGAGGACACGTTTGAGATGGCGAAGAAGATCCCGAACACGAAGATCAAGATCACGACTATTGCGATGAGGAATGCGATAAGGTTAGCCTGAGCCTTAGTAAAACGGGGAGATGGAAACATGTTAAACACCTATTATAGGGTTATAACCCACACCAAAGTAGTAATAGAAATAGAGAGTAACTGGGGAGTCCACATAATAGTAGCCATTGGCTACTTTCTCACCAGAACTCGTTTGAACGTAATAGCACATCCAATTAATTTCAGAGAAGTACTGATAAGTATCATCATTATAATAGACGATATAACAGTCCAAAGAGTTGCCACCTTCTGGACTTCCTGTACCTCCAATGCTGTAATTACCCTGCTTTAGCCAGAAGGTATTAGGTATTGAATTTAAGGAATATCCAGTCCCATTGAAATAAGCTTCTTCTGGGTATTCGCTAGGTTGCGGTTCAATTCCACTCACGTTATTAGGATAGCCGTTGTTATATACTTTCTGCACTATAGTAACTTGGAAGCAGTTTACTCCATTGTAATAATTCAGGTAAACAGTGGAAGATGATGATGTGGGCGGGATGAGTATTAACGCCTCAGTTCCCTTGTACGTAACTCCGTTATAAGTAAAGTTAGAGAAGTTAAAGTAACTCTTCTCTTCGCCGTTGTCCTGTTTCAAACAAGTTGAGGTAGTTATCGCGGTGATATTCACGTACCCAGCCCTAACCTGAACAGGGAGCGAGGACCCCACTTCGTATTCATGACCGTCCACATCGATGTATACTGAACCGGTCTCGGAGTAGTATTTGTTAACTATGTCCACTGTCACCTTTGAAGTCAGTACAGTGTAGTTGCTCACAAGGACTGCTGATGAACCCTCCAAAGTAACCCTCACAGCAGTGGAGTTCAGAGCAGTCACCAAGGCGTTACCTATCACGTACCAGTTATGAAACTCTGCAGTGTAGATTCCTGATGCGTTGGTGAAATACACGTACTGCTCAGGCTCGTTTACCACAAAGGACCCTGTCAGGTTCGCAAAGGTCACGGGCGTCTTGTAGTCTGCATAGGCACCCTTAATGTTGGACACGACGGTAGTCTGTATCCCCACTAACCCCTGTTTTGAAACCGCTTGCGATATGATGGTGAACCCACCCTTACCCACGCTCACGTAAGGACCTATTGAGGACTCAGGCGTGAGGTAGAACACGTTACCTAGAGTCGTTACGATAGCTACTGGACCACTTAAGTCTTTAAACTGTATTTGAGTCCCGGTGTTAACAGTTAGCCCCTCCAGATTTATGTACTCCTTGGTACCGTTCTCAAAAGACACACAGGCAGATGGTATCTCCTGCCAGAAACCCGAAGAGGTGAATTGAAGTACCTTCTTGATGGTGAAAGACGTCTGTGAAGAGAAAGTACCGTTCACAAACTGGAAAACTAGGGATGCATTAGAGTAAAGTATTGCCGGTTTACCGTCCAACACGTTCTTGTATTGGTCTCCCTTCAGAGTAACGTAGTTGTTAGAGATAGCCGACGATACTTGTGAGTACTGAGAAGAGTACTCCAAGTAGAAGAGGAAAGGAATACCTACTGAAAGGACTACCACAAGGAGTATCAACACGGAGATTGAAGTACTTATACCTCTACTACGGGGAAGTCGAGTCATAACGTAACACCTCCTTCGTTCCATTCCTCCTGATTTACCAAGAGGGTAGGGGAATACAGGGTAAAGGAAAAAGATACATCTGGATAATTAGCGATGTTTACTTTATGGCTAACCATGTTTCCGGCGCAGTAAACCTCGATAAGAGTAGGATTTGAAAGTAAATCCTTATAATATGATAAATCTATCTCAAATTTTCCACTAATTGAATCTAGATAGTCATAATTTACCTGTATATTAGTACCTGAAGGATAGTACAATGTCTCATTTTCGAAGTTTTTAGTAGGACCTAACACTACAGTTTGACCATCTATTTCTGTCTCTATGAGTTGACCAGCAATGTCCCCAAGTATTGGAGTACTGTTCTGTTCTAAAAGAGAACCTTGAGGCAGATAAAAGTGATTCTCAGTGATCAAAGCGTATAACACCTCACTCGATTCGTATTTTTCGGAGAACTCTCCGTTCCCGGAAACGAAAATGTATTCGCCCGAAACTGAGACGTTACTGTTAGTAACATTCCCGCTTATCTTGTACTCCTGTATCTCCCCGTAAGGGACTTTCCCTATGGAAGGGGCATCGTAGTTGAAGTACTCGTAAACTGGGTCTTGGAACTGTACCTCGTGATAACCGTATGTGAGGTCAAGGGTAAGCCCGTTAGGACCGAGCTGGTACGTCTTATTGTCGACCACGAGAGTGATAGTGGAGTTCACGGGACATATACTCACTGTTCCTTCCTGTATCTTCCCGTTGAGAGGTATCCCGCTTTCGCTAAACGTCACTTCATACTTGGTGAACACCATCTTGTACTCTAGCGTTATTATAAGGGGACCTGACACTGACACCCCAGTGGACATAGACGTGGGAGACCTGACGCCTCCTGAGCCTACAGAAGTCCACTGATAGAAATTACCCGTGAGCCCGTCAATGAAGACTTGGCTCTGTTCTGCAGAGAGCGTGTAAGTCCCGGGGTCCACGTAAAACACCTCAGGGGTCTTTGCGGTCTGACCGTTAAACACTATCCCAGCTGTGAGGGGTATCACGTTGGTACCGTTCAACCCAACTGCTAGGATATACACAGGAGATTTACCTGCTAGGGCTACAGTCGATACTGAAGCTATAGAGGAGTTGGGGTTGAGGAAGAAAATGTTACCGACGCTTGTCACAATTAAAATTGGATTGTTGAAAGCTGACGTGGGTAAAGGCAAGTCACCACTCCCCTCAACCATCGTGTTGTTAACAGCTACAACCCATTGCGATGAGGTAGGCGAGAAGTAATATACCTCGCTTATGTTGAAAACTATGGGAACAGAGGAGTAGTTGAACTCCAAGTAAGGGGATTCGCTAGAGTTATAGTAAATTGAAGGCTCTCCTTTGAACACCTCTTGTTTCTGGTAACCCTGGAGCTGCGACTCCCCTGAGTAATGCACCTGCTGGTAGTAGGAGGGAGTGCTCTCGAATACGAAGTAAGCTGGAACTAGGACAGCTACAAGGACTATGATCATGATCAGCATGAACACTGCTACAGCTACTCCTCTCTTTACCTTACTCACGTTCACGATCATGAGGGCACCCCGCTGTAAGCGTAGTCTACCCTGAAAGTGTACCCGTCCTCCTGGTAGAGGAACCAGACTACCAATATGTCCCCTGAGTTCGCAGGTATTTTCACTGTGAAGGGAGTGTTAGCAGGCACTGTGTACCCTACCCCTGAAGTGACAAGTATTGTTCCCGAAAGTGAGTAAACTGTCCCCACGTTCACCGTTGACGCCACCTTCCCGTTAGGCATAATCACTTGGAAGGAAGACGAGGTAGTTGGGGTAGAAGGGGTTACTAACCCAACTGAGGAAGCATAAGAGGAAGGTTCTACAAACGCGATCACGGTATAGTTATAGTTGTAAGACGGGTCATATGCCTCGAAGAGTGCGCTTCCCTCTCCTCCGCTCACCAGGAGAGGGCCGTTCGACACGCTCATTGAGGACGCCATGCTGTTCGAGAGCGACTCAGCATTAGAGAAGCTGATCTTGGGCACGAAGTAACTGAAGGCAAAGGAAGCAATCACCAGGCCAATTATAACTACCGCGATGAGGACTATCATGTCCTCTACTACATCATCCATTCGAAATCACCATGTTATCTATTTTTTGACTAGTTTTCGTTCTATTTAAACTTTGTTTATAAGGGAATGCAATAATGGAAGGTTAACGTGTCAAAAAGTCCATTTCAGTAAGGGAATTTGTCCCAGACCAGATCAGGAAACCTTTTAGTACTTTGGGTCTCTTTTCTCCTTTTTATATGTCTCAATTCAAAATATAGGAATTTTTTGTATAAGGCATTACCCAAGAAGCACGCTAGTGAAGAGATCGTGAAGCTAGGTATAAGTGACTAAGTACTACCATATCCCCAGTCTTGAGGGTGTAAGGGTTTTCACTGAGAGGGTGAGAGGGTTGAACAAAGCTTAGAAATTCGCTACCGTATTACTCCCCTTTCAGCAAGGTAGAGGATATGTTAAGCTCTCTTAAGGTGAAGATAATCCTGACCGAATTCGACACGGAGAAAGTGGTGAAATTAGCTCAAGCTTCCTACTTCATTATCTTGCAAAGGAGTTCAGACGTCTTTAAGTCTTTCCAACTCCATCTAGCGACTAGCAAACATCTGACTTTTGAGGGACAGACACCTACGTAGTCACTAGCTTCGGGGCTCTGTACGTCCCGGTTTCGATAGATATATCGGAAAACTCGTAATTCACTAGTACTATTCATCACCTCACAAGACCTTCAGCTCTATTAGCATCGTTTAAGATAAAGCTATGTATGTAAAAAAAGAAAGAGTGTAATTTCTCCTTAACTTGCATGCGCAGGTTAGTTTCTATTTCTGGCTTCCTTTATTTCTCTTGCAATCTCCACCAACCTATCCCGCCCTATTGAGTCCTCTGAACTGGGCGGATCTTCTAACACTCCAACCAGACCCGCTCTTGGAATTCCGAAATCCTTTATCCTCTCTATCGCTTTCCTCGCTTCCTTATCGCTGAACCTGTTCTTGACTTCATAAGCGATGAATGGTTTCCCCTTCTTCAGCAAAACCACGTCTATATCGCCTTGTGGGGTGTAAGCTAGCTCTGCGTTGTAATACTCAGCCAGCATTTCCCCTATAGAGAATTGCATTTCCTTTGAAATAGGATAAGTCAGATCTAATACCACCTTGGTTCCTTCGGATACCCTATACTTGGCTTCGGCGTAAAAGGTAGTTTCCATGATGGGTGAATCGAGGTCGTAGTACCACTCGCTTCCCTTTCCTCCCTTGTATACCTTGATCTTCTTTATGAGCCCAAGGTTAAACAAGGTGTTAATGTAGGAAGAGGCTTTCGAGGTATTCATGTCCATCTTGGACTGTAACCGAGCCGAAATCATTGAGGTGTTCCACATACCTTCAGCTACCTCTAAAAGTATCGCTTCATACGTTTTAGTCAGCTTTCTGTCCTCTTCCTGAAAGATTTCCCCAATCAGACCTTTTGTAATATAGTAGAATGATTGAGGGTTTCTCTCTATGTCACTCCAGCCCGTTGCGTGTTGAACAGTCCAAGGATCCCTGAAAAGTAAAGCCTTAAAGGGATCTTTAACGCTTAACACGGCGTCGCTGAACTTCACTACCCCCATTCTGTAAGGTACGACGTATCCAAGAAGGGGGCTGTTCCTTTCAACGACCTTGCTCACAGCTCCCAGTGAGCTCGCCAAGAGTGTTAAAGTACCATTAGGATAAGCCGTTGCTATCTGATCGAGGTATTTTTCGGGCAACCTTTGAAATTCATCGAATATCACTTTTTTGCCTCCTTTCAACTCACCCACAACTCTCCTTATCCCCTCGTCTAAGGAAAGTTCTTCGTCTCCACGAATTATGCTCAAATTTCTAGAAATTAAGTAGTAATCATCGTAGTCAAGACACTTCCTAGCTAGATATGTTTTCCCGACCTTCCTCCTTCCGTAAATCAGCTTCCAACCCATTACGTTCTTTATCTCTTCACATTCTCTCCTTTCTATGTCAAACATATATTGGGGAATATATATTCACGAATATAAGAATATGAGAGTTCACCTTCACAAGGCCATGAGCCGACGTTTGCACTTTCGATGCACCCTTGAACTCACGACCTCAAGATAGACTTCTCTTTTTACACTAGAAGCGATCTGACTTTTTTTCGATAAATGTTGTACGACTTGATGGTGAGCAGACGCGTAACCCGTGCTTTAAATACCTAGGAGTTACTTGTTAACCTTGCTGGATCACGTGGTTGATGGTTTTTTATCTATTCCGTGAATAGTTTCAACTCTGCAAGTCTATCTTCACGTTAGTACGAATCTCCTCTCTATTGCCCTGCGTTTTACAGCCTTTTCGATGCCTCCTCATACACCGGGTCAAGGAACGAGTAGTCCCTCACGAGGCTCATCTTCTCCAAGTTCCTCAACGCTCTGTCTAGGACACTTGTGGACACAGTGGACCTCTCCATCTCTTCCACGCACTCCTTCATTGCCTTCCAGCCCTTCCTTCCTTTCCCGATACACTTCAAGACCTCTCTCTCCCTCCTCGAGAGTCCCCTCATCTCGTTCAGTGCTAACTTGGAAGCCAAGTCCTTTACCTCCTCTATGGGCTTACCTTGGACGTACCTTAACCCGGCGAATACGAGCCACCCAGGGATACCGTCGAAGGCGTCAACCAGCTCCCCCACTCCTCCCTCCTCAGCGCCTACCTCAGCGAAACCCTTCCTCAACATCTCCTCGCTCTTCTCCCTTGTGAACCTGGAAAGCTCGACCTCTACGTAATGCCTCCCGAAGAGAGGCGACCCCTCGTCGTCTACCCCCAGGAATTCCCTGAGGAGCCCTACCTCAGATCCGGTGAGGAGAAAAGTGACGTTCCTATCGTAGTCGTAGGCGTGAGCTATGGCGTCCTTCACTTCCGAGGATAGGGGACCTCTGAGCTTCTGGGCCTCGTCTATAGCTACGATCACTTTCCTTTCATTGAGGTGGTCGAAGAGGTCAGCTAGGCTAACGTATCTTTCTCCTCCCCACTTCAACTCAACGTAGTTCCCCACCACGCTTACCCCTTGGACTTTTGACAACAGATCCCTGATTTTCTCTGTCCTCGATAGCGCTCCTGAAAGGAGAGAGTAAAGGTCTTTCCTGCCGTAGTTCTCCTTGAGCTTCCTGCAGTCCAACACCACTGAGGACCCTCCCCACTCGTTCAATGCGACCTGAAACACGGAGGTCTTCCCTATCCTCCTTATCCCCGTCAGGAGGATCAAAGGCTTCCCATCCCTGATCGCTTTCAACAGCAGACCAAGTTCCTCGTCTCTGTCGAACAAGTCCTCCTTCCTGCTCTTAGGCCTCTCATCTAAAATCAACTTCTCCTCCAGAAGTATACTTCTCCCCCAGAAGTTATAAGAGTCTTATGCCTTGATAAACCTAAAGTGACCAAACATTTATGGTAATCTATCTAGGGTTTCACATTCATATGTTCTACACGGTTCTTGTCACAGTTAAGTATTACCCTCCACTCTAACTCAAATAAAAATTCAAAATTTTATTCTATTAGATCTTACTTTTGAATAATCCCATATGATCTTTTGCATAGATTTATTCGATTATTTCAATTTTGGCTCTACCGTGATGATTTTCATGCTCCATAGTTGCCGATGAGGTGACCCCACAATGTGTCATCCAATCCTAAATCTCACGTGACCTTATCCATTCCAGGGATTAGTTAAGGTAGAGCCATACCTCACTGATCCTCCTCAATGCATCCAATGAGTATTACTCAGTTAGTAAATACCGTCAAAATTTATAACGACTAGAAGAAATATTATTCGAACGCAATGGCTATCTACCTCTTTTGAAGGTCTTCTGCCTCTCTTAAAAACTAAGATAAAGTTTTAAAACATGAGATATACTCTTTTTCATGAAGATTGAAAAAGCTAAATATGTCATACCTTCCACTTTCTACGTGGTTTGGGCACTGGCCTTCCTGCGTGTCATACCTGATTCGTACTTTGCCCTAGCCCCTGCTTCGATCGTCACCGTGTCATCTGCAGCGTTTCTGCTCGTGAGAAAGATAATCCGTGTAGTGAAGTATGAATGGAAGCTCCTCGCTGTATCCTTGACGATTTCGTCCTTCATGATCCTTTGGATGTACTTGAAGTATCTCTCATACGAGACTTACGCTTTCGACTTGGGCATATTTGAACAGTCGTTATACACAACAGCATTCTCGCACAGATGGTTCCTGGACAACCCAGATATGGTTACTTTTTACGGGTCTCATCCTCAGGGATATGTGTCTCTGTGGAACATTCTGTTCTCCCCTTTCATGTTGCTCCTCCTACCGCTTTACGCTCTCTTCCCATCGCCTCTGACCCTCTTCACAGTCGAGGCATTAGTGGTCACTACAGCGTCAGTCCCACTGAAGAAACTGGTGGAGGTCCTGAACCCACGCGCCTCTAGGGTCGTGCCATACGTTTACTTGGGATACCCTTTCCTCTACCTCTCGTCGTTCTACGACTTTCACCTCGAGTCTTTCATACCTTTCTTCACTTTCATCACGCTTTACTTCTACCTGACCATGAGGTGGAGGTATATGTGGCCCTTGCTCGTCACGTACTTCACCATCATCAAGGTCACACCAGTCCTCTTCCTCTTCTCTATCCCCTTCTTATATAGAGAAACCAGAGAGAAAATTGTAGCTCTGATTTCCGGGGCGGGTGCTTTGCTCTACCTTGGTTTCTCTACACTCATGGAGAAAGTACCTTACGACGGTAAGCTGTACTTGGTTAAGAATGCTCTTACTACGACCTCTTTCCATTATTTTGGCTTACGTTATAACTTATTCCATGTTTTGTATAACATTCCTTTAGAGTCTATGTATCTTTTGTTTCTCCTAGCTCCATTACTTCTGTTACCTCTGAGTAAACCTTTACAAATGCTACCAGCATGGGTATGGCTAGCATATTCATGGTTCTCGCTTTACGTTCCTTATTACAACGATTTATACCAGTATAACTTCATCGTTATACCGTTCCTTTTCATTGCTTTTTCAGTTTCTAATATAAACATTAATATTAACTCGTTTAAGTTATCTTTGGTGATATCATTTCTCGTTATTAGTTCGATTGCAGCACTAACATCTGTATACGGGTATGATAGGGGCATAGCGTCACTTGAAATACCTCACATAGACCAAAAGATCGCCAGTATAAATGAAGTGGTTTCACATATGTCTGGGGTTATCGTAGCCTCTAACTCCATCTTTCCACATTTAGCGAACAGTATGTACACTTTCTGTGAAGCACCTCCCAATGTCACTCCTAATTACGTATTTGACTGCATTTATTTTCATTCGAATCAGATAAATCATTATATTAAAAACGGGTATCATGTAATTGCTGAAATTCCACCTTATGTAGCTCTATCTAGGACTGAGCAGAGTGTACTAGCCTTCCTACCTTTTAATGCTTCCTTCTTCGTCTATCCGAACAATAACCAAAGCTTTACAGTAGAACCGGGCGTATACAATATCAGTTTCTCTAGACCCTTCACTGGTTACGTAGAAGGAACCGAGCTCATCAATGCGACCCAAGCACTGATTGAGGTGAATAGTTCGTGCTTGAATATTAGCTCTTATTCGTTTACTTATGTGACAATAAATGAGGAATTTATCTAATTTTATTTATAAGTAGTTTGATTCTTTATTGTAAATTATAATATTATTTTAGTGTTATCATAATTCTATAAAAAATGAGTAGTTTAAAATCGGAATAGAGAAGGGTGATGAAGTAAAATATAATATTATTACTAATAGTAGTTTTTGATATCCATTGAAAATACTACCTCCAACCGATTACTTTTCCAGTTCTAAATTAACTAAAGCTGTACACCAGGTAATGCCAAAAATTATTTTATTAAAGATAATAATCCAAGAAGACTTCTATGGATAAATGAAGAGGCATTAGTATGAAACAAGGAAAGACCAAGAAAGCTATATCAGCCCCTTTAACCTTTTGTACTTATCACAGCTTCTGTCGTGATCTCATTTGTGGTAATAGGTTTCACTTTCTCCACGATTACTTACACCTCCACACCTACAGTTAAACAGGATGGATCAATGAGAATAGTGAAAAAGGCGGAACATATTTCCTCATTGGAGTAGTTTCATCTTCAGGAAAGTGAACGTTGACTCTGTGAGCATGAATGGAAAAATGGAAACACTGAGCCTGGAGATCCAGGTAGAGAACAACTTAAACGTCTGTCTGCTCCTGGTTTCATTCCTCAACAAGGGCAACACTATAACGTAATCCTAGGCTTTAGCGACGGAGTTAGCTTAAACGCTTACACTTACTATAGTTAAGAAGTATTATAACTGGCTCATGACTAGGTTTATCATAACATTAATTCATATGAAATGTTTATTTACGAGATTGTTCTGCGATAACCTTCGTGTGCTCCTCAATGACGTGGGAACGCTCATCCATTCTTTCATTTAGCTCTATTATCCTCTTAGAGTTCTCGTCGATCCTCTTGATTGCTTCCCATACTTGAGCTTGCATCTCCTTTATTGCCTTAGTGTTCTCCTCTATGCTTTTTGAGTGCTCCTCGGTATCTTGTTGTGTGTCTCTACCCGAACCTTAAGGTCATTGGTTTCCCTGACATTGCGTGCGACCATGTCCTTGAGTTCGGAGACGTCTTTCTTCAAACCTTCAACGTCCGTCACGAGTTTGTCTTCCTTTAGTCTCTCTCCTACCTTCTGTGTCAGGACATCCATTAGTTCAGGGTCACTCACCATTTATGATCTCCTTTACGTCATCCATGTAGTTCACTTTATGTAAAAATATGAGAGAGTGAGTTTATACTTTTCCCATTAGACAGCAAAGAGTAGAGACGACTATTCACATCATAGTTTTATTAGCTCTTAACATTGGCTCAACTCATCACACACACGAACTGTCTAGCCATTGCTGACAGATCAAATGTTGATGCTCTGATAGCGGGGACTTTCGCCCCCTTAACCCACGTAAAGTTAAAAAAGTGTGTATCTCAACCTTTATCTAAACACAGATTAAGCACTCAATCTCTGCATTTTTTCCCTACATAAGGAGAATTGTGGAAGCGCTTAACTATTCTTCTACAACGCCTCAATAACTCTGTAGATATTGTTGCTTTTCATAATTCGTAATACACAGACCCGCGTTTTCAAGCTACGTTATGAACTCTGGATCTCATCTACGTTACGCCCTGCTGAGACGTATAGATATAACTTCTGTGTCAGGACCTATTATCATAAAAAGCTAGGGCCTCGTCTTTGTAAGTCACCTCCTCTAACTGTCACCTCCGACTATCAATAGATCCCTCTCCTTCATTAGAAAATTCATCAAAGAAATCATAAAAAGAAGTTGATTTCCCCTGTTGAAACTACTCTCAAGGAGTTTTTGACCTCGTCCCATCTATAGCGTGACGAAACAGGGAGTCGAGTAGAGGAGTGCTCCAATCCTTTCACTTCTCATGATACATAACGAGGCAATTCGAAGCGTTATACACTACGACGTAACCTTCCTCCCTTAATTGCTCAAAGGTATGAGAGGAAGGTGTCGTGTTCAATACCACGTATTCAGGTACTACCCAAGGAGGCGTAACGATGTAAGCGTTAGGATCGTCAGCCACGTGTGGAAAGACCCGCGAGCTTACTAAGAGAGATGCGTTGCTGGGTATCTTTGAGAGGAAGTTAGAGAGCCCCTCATCTTCCTGGTTCAAGTGAGGTACTTGGAGGGAGTATGCAGTAGTTATGAAACCTAATCCATAGTGGAAGGATAAAGTAAGTACCACGAGCCCGGTGATTAGAGAAGTAGGTATCAGATACCTCAGATCGAAGTCGTGTCTACTGGCGAAGTCCATGATTCCCAAGAAGATGAATGGTAAAATTATGTTACCATACTGATAAAATCCGTTCACGTAAAGCAGGTCTCACGTGATGAGCCCTCCACCCATCCATACCAAGGCAGGGAGGATTGACAGGGAAAACAAGGGGAGGAAGAGAACCCCCACGAACCAGGAAAGGATGGTAACTCCCAGTTGCGGGGCAAGGTGATACAACAATATTGGTATGTAATGGAAAACGTAACTCTCACTCAGCAAGGGAACTTTAACTCCTAACACGTAAAAATGTGTCAGCTTACCGTCGTAAGGTATTCTTTCCATTATCACGTCGAAAAAGGCGAAGAAGATAGACGTAAACATATATGCTACAACATTTTTGCCTATGAGCTTCTTCCTGTACAACCAAGGTAACAAGGCTATCATGAGGAAAGGAGTAGCCTTAATTATTGTCAGGTATACAACGAGGGAACTCGCTCTGAACAACCTTCCCCCTCTCTGTATAGAGAGTAAGGTAAGGAAGGTGAAGAATGGTATGAAAGACTCTAAGTGGAAGTCGTAAAAGCCTGAAAAGTAGGTGAAAGGGTAGGCGAACCAGAGGTAAGAGAGAACCCTTGCCTTGGACTCCCCTAGCCATCCTGTAGATACTTCCCTGAGTAAGATAGATGAAGAAGAAATGGCTAAAGCTTGAATGAAGAAGAGAGTTACTGGAGAAGGGAACAAGGCATATTCAGGGAGTAATAACAACATGAAGGGAGAGAAAAGGATGTTCCAGATGGAAACGTAACCTTCAGGGTGAGTGCCGTAAAAAGTTGCCATGTCTGGGTTGTCCAAGAACCACCTGTGAGAGAACACGGTAGTATAAAGGGACTGCTGGAACGTTCCAAGGTCAAAGGCGTACACTTCGAAGGATAGATATTTCAGGTACATCCACAACGTTACGAAGAAAGTGAAAAGGAATACTACAGAAGTCAGGGTAGGCCACTTCTTGAGCCAAGTGTAAAGTGGATTGCGGAATAAGTACAACGTGGAAATCAAGGTAACTAGAGCAGAAGGGAAAATGACGGAACTAGGCAGAAGGTATAGGAAATAGAGAACCCATGTGATGTAAAACGTTAATGGAAGAACATATTTTACTATAGAGAGCACTGTTTTTCCTGTCTTTTCTATTTTCACTTTCGTCATTCTCTATAACCCTCTGAGAATTTCGTCTTAACTATTGCTGATATAAAAAGTGTTTCTATCAAGACAGTCCCAATACAAATATTAAATACATTTAATGATGATAAAATAATAAATTACTTTAAATGGATAGGTATCGGATTTAACTAATAAGAAAAGCTTAAATAGAAGAAATGTATAGAAAAGATTCAGAGAACATGAAAAGTCTCCTCATAAAGAGTAGGAAAAACAGGAAAGGTCTGTCAGGCGCTGTAACAGCCCTGATATTAGTCATAGCTTCAGTTCTGATAGCTCTAATAGTCGTTGCTTTCGCCTTCGGCTTCCTGAGCTTCGGCGGTGCACCTACAGTACAACAGAGCGGAGCTGCATACATAACCAACGGTGGTACAACTCTCAGTGTAGTATTGACTTCCACAGGGAATACAGTCATAGACTCTGTGGGAGTAAATGGAGCTTTAGAGTCTGCCAACATACCAATAAGCCCAGGTACTACATCACTGACCATTACCCTACCTACCTCAGCCTCTCTCAACCCAGGAGGAACCTACACCGTAACCTTAGGCCTTTCTGATGGGCAGAGCGTGGCAATCTCAGCAACCTATCAATAAAAATATTTTTATCTAAAAAAATATTTTATAGGTCTTCTTTTTTTTATCTTTCTTTGTTTTGAAGTCAAGACTTAAATACTGGCAAATCAGTTATTATAATAATGAACAGAAAATTATATGGTATCTTTTTATTTTTTTTACTAGCAATGTTAGTTCACCTAAATCTGCAAGCCATAACACCAAATGCCTACCTTGAAAAAGGTAGTTTTACAGTGTATAAATCAACTGATCATATTTACTACCCTTATAAATATAACTTGACAAATATTTACATAAACGTGGTTGAACAAGTTTTTCAAAACGGGTCTATCCTTTTAAATTCAACTGATATAGATTGTTCTTCAATTCAACATATTGGATTAAGAATCTTTACAATTGGGAATTCTTCTTACTGCATAGGTATGCGTTATATATCTCCTACACTTCTAGGGCAAAATATAAGCGGGCTTACATTCGAAGATATAAAAGACGGATATTATATTTATGCATCTTCTAACTCCATCCAAGATGTTAATGTATTAGGTATTTATTATTTCATGCCTAATGGAGTTGCATACAAGATCGTCTTCAATCAAACCAGTTCAGGAGCTTTAGTCTCGTCGACTTGTGTCACGTTAGTATCCACAAATATAGGTAATTCGTCGGCCTCTATACCATCTTATTCATATCAACTTAAGACACCTACAGACGTAAACTTCGTCAATACAATAGTTACAACTCAAGAGCGCATAGATGAATACATCATAGGCACAGCCATTATTGCTATAATTATTATTTTTATATTTAGAAAAGGAAATTAATAATGAGTATAAGAGAAACATAATTTTTATTTTCTAGTAAGATAGTAGGTAAAGATTTTTAGACAAGTTTTTCTATATATTTTATGCGAATTACCATCATCCTTACAGTCACTTTGATGGTAATTTCCGTCTTAACAAATCCGTCGTTAATACCGCATTTAAGCCAGGGATCATTCGTAGAATACAAGATAAGATCGTTGATCTCTCCGGAAGCTGGAGAGAGCAAAATAATTTGTAAATTACTAATAGAAAACGTTACAAAGATCAATAACAACGGTACTTTCGTTTTCTCCGTTAACATAATATGCATGAATAACTCCATAGAATTCCCTACGTCGTCAGAACTAGATAATTTGTCATACCCAAAGTCATTCTATTATATACCTACTTACCTGCTAGGTAAGGGGAATCTCCAAAGGGTTTTAAATTTAAGTCTAAATGGTGAAGACAACGGAGTGTTTACATACTATGGAACCGAACGCTTTTGTGGAGCAATTATTCAGTGCACATATTTTGTAAATTCTTCCGGTGTTCCATCCAAAATTATAATAACCCAAACTAATGATGAAAGAGATCTAATTAGAAACGCTACTTACAACCTTATTCCAACAAGTTTCCTTGATGAAGAACCAGTAATACCTCCAGGACTTAAACCCTTTTCTGCCCTAGAAAATATCAAAGAAAACCAGAACTTCTTGTTCTTAATACGCGATTGCATAATACCTTTCAATTTAATTGCAATACCTCTAATTATTGTAATTAGGAGGATAAAACATGCTTAAGCAGACGCTACGCTTTACGCTCTCATTGAAACTCGACTTAGCCATCGTCACTGTACTTACTGTGATAACACCTATCATTGCGCTTCACTCGATAGTAGGAAAGCCTGGTTTCATATTTGATAGAGATTATTACCCTCCTTTCTACGCTACTCCAGAGAGAGCATCATATGCCTTATCGTGTTTCCCGTTAGACATGGATGTGTTCATACTTTTCATGGATGGGTTGATGAGAGTAGGCATCCTTTCTTTCATGATGTTCGATTACATCGGACAGTTCATTTTCCCGTTTGCCTTGGCTGTGCCTTCCATGTATTTCGCATCGAGATACTTACTTAGGAAAACGGGGCTTTACGGAATTAGGGTAATCCTGATTTCAGCCTCCTTGGCTTTCCTTTACGCTATCTCACCTACGGCTTTCTATTTCTCACACTGGTATAACTACGCCTCCTTCTACGCTTTCCTACCAGCGACAATAACGGGAGCGGACTACGCCCTCGAGAAGGGAAACTACCTTCTCCTAGCCATCATTTCGGCAGTTTCATCAACTGACCCTAGAGGTTTCGTTTTCACTCTCTTCATTGTACTGACCATGACCTTGTATAAAAGAGGTTTCTATACTTTCCTGAAATCGGTGATCCCGTACCTCCTCCTGGAGAGCAGAGTTTTCCTTTACCTTCTCCTTGGCCATAGTTATTATTCCCAGCTCAGTCTTGATATAGAAAGCGGTCAGCTTTGGATAAACTATCAGACTTATTCTATCCTAGAGTCGATGAGGGGTATAGGCGTATTCAATCCTGACGTGACGTTCTACACGGGGAACTTGTTCTTTTTCTACCCTATTTCCTTTATCTTCATTGAGACAGGAATCCTGGGATACCTCTTCTTAAAAAAGAGAAAGTCCATCTCCACTTACCTTCTCTTCCTTTATCTCTTCACTGTGCTTTTCATCACGTCCACTGTACCTCTAGGTCCGTTCACGATAACTCTTGATTTGATTTATCCCTTACTACACGTGCTACAGAACACCTTCGCATACGGATACTTGTGGATTATCTTACCGACTTACATCTCTGAGATGGTCATGGCTCCCCTATTCTTGTTGGTAGCCATGGTATTAGGGGAGATGTCTAAGAGGAAGATACTTTTACCGGTACTAGTGATGGTTCTGGTATCTCAGGGGATATTCTCGTCCCCAGCAGTCCTGTCGGGAAATTACTTCGGGGAATACGTGACACATGACCCACCTCCCATCATGATGAACCTAGCTGACTTCCTGAAGGGAAGTCAAGGGGACGTAGCTTTCCTGGGTTACGGAGTTGGCTACTCTTCGTATCTTGACGATCTACCCCACGATCTGGATCCGTACGGTTTCATGAATCACAAACAAGCTTCCCTCCCCTTCACGCAGGTTTCGGCGGAGGAACTAAACGCCCTAGGTTTCCAGTACGTGGTTACGGAAGGAATGAAACCCAATGTCACTAACTTGATCCCGGTGTGGAGTGAAGGAAACATAACGGTGTACAAAAACATGGACTTCACTTACGAGATAAACTCACCAGTTTACGTTTACACCAGCTTCAACCAACTCTTGGGGCTTAACAAATCCGTCAATGTTTTGCCTGAATACTTGATGTATTCCATCAGTCCCAAGTATTTAGGAGGAATCCTGGGAGGTAACCAAGCGGAGAGAATTGCATTCCTTTACTACAAAGAGTACGGAATAAAGCCTGTTAGCCTCGAAGTCAAACACCTACCTTATCCTACCAACTTTACGGATTCTATATACACCACTTATGAGATATTGGACGTGGAGAACGCATACCCTTACCTCTTCTTTTATGAAGTAGGAAACAACTCTTTCCTTAACCTTAACGTCAGCCAAGGGGTTTACCGCGTCATATTCGAATACGTCTCTCTCCCCGGAGGAGGGGTGTTCAGCGTCTTCAACGGAACCACCTCTGTTTCTGTGAATACCAACTCCTCCATGAACTTGAACTTCTACTGCGCCGGCGAGATCAGGGACAGCGGAGAGCTTCAGCTACGTTTCACGGGGGACTCTATTTCCCTTTTAGCTGGTGTTATCTTGATACCGGTTAACCTGAAGCTTAACGGTACCATGAATGCCGTTCCGATTACGTCTTACCCCAACTCGGGGTCGCTTCTTGGAAGAAGCTTCTCTGAACCAACTAGCATGTCACACCTTGATCTAGAGCTTTCACTCAACGGCGTCACAACGCTAGCCCTGATGCTTTTCGTGTTGAGGAAACATATCATTAAATGGATAAAAGAAGTGACTGCACACATTTAATATTTCCTTAAAACTTATAGAGATTATCAAGTTATTTCATAGTAGTATTTAGAAGGAATCCTAAGACTGGAAAACAGTGGGAAAGTGCTAGACGCATTTTTCTAATTTATTGAGATTATCATAAGGTGAAAGATCCTAACGGACCACTAGGGTGGATAACGGAAAAAGTAAACCATAAAGTGGTAAGATCCTAACTATAGTAAGCGTAAGCATTTAGATTAGTCCCATCACTCAAACCCAGGATCACGTTATAGTGCTGCCCTTGTTGTGGGTTGAAACTTGAAGGTAAAGGAATATCAAGGTTGTTCTGCCCCTGATTTATCTTCACGCTTATCGACTCCATATTTCCATTAACACTTACAGAATCTATTATCACGTTCCCAGAGGAGGTAACGACTCCAGTTAGACAGTACTCTTCACCTTTGCTCAATATCAACATTTCCCCGTCCTGTTTCACTGTTGGCGTGGAGGTGTATGTAAGAGTCCCAAAGGCGAAACCTATGACCACAAGTGAGATCACAACTGATGCAGCAATAAGGATAAAAGAAGTTAGGGAACCTGATATACCCCTTCTATTCTTTCTCTGAACCACACATATCTTTCATTTATTGTCTATATAAAGCTTTGTCTATATATCTTTCGTAGAATTAAAAATAACTGAAATTACACTCGTAACAAGAGTTAAGGAAAAGAGAAAGGCTTAAACTCAATAGAAGTATGTAATTTAGATAATCATGCAAAGAATTACTCCCTGCTGTATGATGGTTTCTCCTGGTTTACACGATTTCCACCATCTAGGATTTATTTGGATTAACTACAGAAAAATTTCATCGTGATGAGCTTATAGAGTATTACAACCTTAACTTTATAATAAATTGAGATAATTTAGTATTCGAATATAGTAGCTCAGTATAGGCACTATGGTTGTTCTAGATATTATTCATGAAGGAAGAGAAAAATCCTTTTCACTGTCCATGGAGCATATAAGAGTTTGCTCGGCTCCCCTTATTGGGAGAGTAGAATCTGACTTTAATGGCTAGTCGCTCTTAATTCATTAAGACCTTTGAATTATTTGAACAATTAGAAGCCAGTCCTTATACCTACGCTTCGGGCGTAGGCCCTTTCTCCCACTCTTTCTTGCAGCATTACCTTGGTTAAGGTGTAAACTAATGTCACCAGGTTTGACTCTTACCTTCTAACCACTTCGTGATTATGCCCTCTATTTTCTGTGCTACTGTTTCCCAGTTAAGATGAGAGCTTATCAATGAATCCGTGTACTCATCGTCATTGTAATTCAGCTCCAATGCGTTCCTAGCCAGCCCCTTGACGTCATATTCTCTTGCAATCTTCACCATTTTTGACTTCGAAAAATATTCATAATTTGCAGGATTATAGTACATCGACACAGGAGTTCCAACACCCAAGGTCTCTAGCACGGAAATCCCAAAGGCATCAGAATGGGAGGGGTATATGCTTACCCTAGCATGGGAAATGATTTTATAGACTTCCTGTCGGTCCTTTATCCTTCCGAGGAACTGAACGTCTTCCTCTGAACGTGCGGATGAAAAGTTCTCACCTATAACTAGGAGCGATTTTATATTCTCTCCCTTAATGAGCTTGAACGCTCTTATTGCCTCATATATTCCCTTGAGTGTGGTAACCCTGGCGAAAAAGACAGCGTAGTCGCACTTGTCGCTAGTCTTGTATTTCCTCACGTCCTCATCAAGGGCGAAATGGGGGAAAACTACCTTGGCTTCCATACCCTTAGGTAGCTTGTCCTTAACGCCTTCGGAGGTTGACAGAAGCAGCACTCTGTCCTTGTATTTCCTGAGGTTTAGAAAAAGGTGCCTTTCTATCGTTCTTAAGTAAAGGAATTTCAGGAGTAAGTTATCGCTTAGACCGCCGTAGAGGGACATGTAGAATGCGTTCTTCAAAAGGTAAGTGTTAGTCAGGTTAATGTCACCTATACCTATAAGCGATGAGATCAGAATTGATCCTTTCTTAAGCGCGTAGGAGACTAAGGGATTACCGGTTTCTTTACTGAATTGCTTCCTCAAAGGTAATGTATCCGGAAAAAGGACTGGGTCAAATACGTAATTGTAGTCCAGTTTTCTATACCCGCCAGGATCTAGGTGTAACTTGCAATCCAAGTACATGCTCAGGATGTCTTGGTCGTAAGAGAAAGGCTGACCCTTCGCTATCTCTTCGACCTCCTCTCTACTTACCTTACCATTGAAGCACATCCTCACGTAAATATCATCTACCACGGGAATCATGTGTACCTTAATACGCCTGAATCTAGACAACCAGTTAAGCGTAACGTTCTCCGCTCCACCTAAAGGGTAACGCCATATCATGTTCCTTGCTCTAACAGCAATTTCATACAACATAAATTGTCACTTTTCACGCTAAAAATATCAAGTTACCTCTTTCTTACTTATGGAAGAGAAGAACGAGAACGCTAAGTTCACGGTAACCGCTATCCCTTCCAAAGCTAACAACGTGGGACTGACTACAGCCAAGTTAAAATAGTCTAACATGAACGTTATGTAGAAAATCCCTAAAAGCACAACTAGAGATAACCAGGAAAGCCTTGAGAAGGGTATAGACAGTCTCCTAAGCTTTAGCGAAGCGAACATCAATGCTACGCTTGGAATCAAGAAGATCAGAAGTACCTCGTAAGGTTCTTGTAACATGAAGGAATGAAGCTCTTTGTCGTGGTTATGCACAGACAGCGTGAGAAGGAAATACGAATACGGTTCGTTAACGTGGAGGGTTATTCCCACGAAGGACGAGTTCTGCACTCTGAAGTGGACCGTGAACACGTTGCTCTGCTGTACTGTGAAGAAATGAGAGACGTTGTTTATAGTGATCGTGATATTGCTAGGGTGTATCACGGGGCACATTATGTTTGAGGCCACAAGTGAGAACTTCATTGATCCACTCACGTGGGAAACCGCGTTAGAGCTCAGCTTCACGTAATAAAGACCGTTGCCTACATGTTTCCCTTGTAGAAACAGACCTCCGGGATCTCCACCCGTGTATACCCAAAGGTAGTAAGTCCTGCCTGGCTCAAGCTCCAAGTTACTGAAGGAGAAGACTTCGTAGCCGTCTAGCTTGTACGCGTATTGCGCAAAAGAAGAAGACTGGATCACCGTGGTGGGGTCTAATGACGTGCTTATCTCTGCCGTAAACCCATAGTAACCATATGTGGGTATCCCGAATATCACAACTTGTCCCAGCGTGATTGGCTCGCTAACGGAGAACTCTTGCACAACGGCGTAAGAGTCATTAGCTTGGAACTGTGCGTCTACGTTACCGAAATTGTAGTTAACCAACTTCGGGTACGTTCCGTTACTCTTTACGAAGACCTGAGCTGTGTAATTACCCTTAGGTATGAAGAAGGAATACGACTCCACATAAGGCTGACCTGGGCTAGTCTGCCCTCCGCTGGCGTTCAAGTAATAGCTATCGATAACGGGGGAACCGGTGAAGTTCTGCCTGTACAACATGAAGTCGCCCTGAACCCCGTATAACCCATAGCCTGAGAGGTTTGAAGGAGGACCGCTATAGGAATTAAAAAGGATGTAAGTCTTGTTGGTGTAACCGTAAAACCACGAGTTCCAAGAGTGGGAACTTGCAATGGGTAAACATCCAGTGTAAGTGTAAACGGATGAGTTTTGAGGTATCATATCGGCTAACTGGAATACGCCCTGATTTTGAGGTGAGACAGGGTAAACCGGGGAACTGTAGAACATGGTTAACCCGTCTACCGCTACCCACACCAACACGTTTATCGCCAAGGACAGCTGGAATATCTTCTTTATAGCCTTGGAGTTCATCATGTTCTTTATCCTGTCTACGCCCTTAAGGAAACCTAAAACAACGAAAGGCGTTACATAACTGGCGTAATACACATACGGGTCCCAGTAAGGTCCGAAAACCGAGATAAAGGTCACTAAAAGCCACGGTAACTCAAGGATGAGAATTGGGTCAAGGAAGGACAGGAAGAGGAATGGCATGTTAAGCAACACCAAGTAGTTTAGTTTTCCCTGCGGGTCGTCGGTTATGCCGTTAATTATGCTCTTAAGTGAGAACGGGTCGGTCCCATAAATGTTAGAGAAGACTGAATGGGATGAGAGGGAGAAGTAACTTATCATGTCCTTCTCTATCAAAAAGAAAATTACGCTTACCAGGAAGACTGATATCTCAAGCCAGTAACTCTTTAGCATTAACGCTAAACTCCTCTTCAAGACTAGTTCCTTCTTAGATATCCTCTCTGCAATAAGGTAAAAAGTGAAGAATGCTCCCACTATAGGAGAAAACTCTATAGTGGAAAGGGATAGAGCAAACAGGATAAAGAACTGTACCCACTTCCTCTCTGTGTAAAAATAGAAGGCGAATATGAAAAGTCCTGAGAAGAGAGTCAGGACCTCAAATGGATAAGTGTAAATGAACGGGTAAAAGAGGTATGAAAAACCGTAAAGGAAGGCTAACTTTTCCGACCTTAAGGACTTCTTAGCCATGAGGAAGAGGGGTATAGAAGGGAAGTAATTCACTATATTAAGTATGATATAAAGGGACACGAAACTGGGTAAGACAGCATAGAAAGGTAACAACAAGAAGAGTATGGGCGATCCGTGAACCGAGAAGAATGATCCACCAGGGACTGTGTTAACAAAAGGGAGATGAGAGAAAAGCGCGCTTGAGAGCGACTGTATGAAAGTTGAAGTGTCTATTACGTTACCGTTATTAAGCATGAAGGTCTGGTAAACCATGTACCAAGACCTAAGAGTGACCATGAAAGTAGTGGAGCCCATAAGCAACAAAAGATAGTTAACCTTAATCCTTATCGAATACATTCAAAAATAGAGACAGTGCACTACCTTTAAATTTTTTCCTAGTTTCTATTTATGAGTCAATTAAATGTTATCAGTATACTTAGATAAAGACCAAATTAAATCAACTTAATTCCTTCTTTATCACTCTCTCCAGTTTTGTATTTATTAAGTGTATTTATTAAGTCCTTAAAGCCAGACTCTAGCCATACCCTTTCAGCCATGATTCTTTTTGAATTGCATTAAAAGGTGGCAACTTTTTGCCTTATAACCTAGAATTATAATCACTAATGCTTTACTTCATCACTGTTTTACGACGTCTATAAACTCGTCTAGCTTTTTGCACATTACGCATAATGAATAGTATTTTTTTACATATTGGATCAACTCCAAGTAGATGTTTGTTTTATCATCATGCGAGACCTCTTCGATTAAGCCATCAATATCGTCCTTTACGGTCAAACCATGACCTTCTACTTCATGCAAGTTCTCTAAACCCTCCACGCCTACCCTTGTAGTCAGTACCCTTTTACCGTAACTCATGCATTCTATGACCTTAGTTTTTATTCCAGCGCCTATGAACAAAGGAATAAGGCAACCTTTAGCGTTCATGTAAAGTTCATCTAGACTGTCTACCATTCCCGTGAAATCGACGTTGCTAGGGTGGTGTAAGAACCTCTCATTTCCCCTGCCCACTATCACGAACCTCTCGTTTCTAAGTCTCTCAGCGATCTTAAATATTTCCAAGACAGCTAGGTAGTTCGGCTCAAATGTCATGTCTCCCACGAACAGCCAATACTTTCCTACGTTATTGACTGGGTGGCAAGCCTTTATTTCCACTGAGTTGGGAATAGTAAAAATCTTATTTGGTTTTATTTTAAAATAATTTTTTGCATATTCTAGGTCATAGTTAGATACTGTTATGGTATAGTGTGAAGTTTTAACTGCCAACCAATCAAGTGATTCTCCTATAATTCTCCTTTTAATGAAGTTTGATATTCCCGCCGTCTTCCTTGAGATCATCGAGATGAACGCGTGGGAGTCATAAACCACCTTCTTCCCTAATATCCTGCCAATGAAGGCATAAGGGAAAAATACAGAGCCTTCTATTACTATTATATCAAATTTTTTTATAAATGGCATTTTAAGTATGGAATCAAAAATTAGTTTTGGGCCGAAAACGAACCAGTTCCTTGGGGCATTCAGTCTTATTGTGTCCTCTTGCGGAACTTGTTTCCCTTCTGCCACCATAAGGTTAGGATATTCTATAATTTTTAAGTAAACGTCGTCTCTCTGTTTCAAACAATGGATCAAGTTATTTACCCTTACTATGTATCCCATCTTTTTTATGCTAAGTTCTCCGTGTGTTACCAGTAGGACTCTCAACATCACTAATCTTTGGAATATTTCTATTATTTATGCACTACTAAAAAACAGGAGATTGAAATTATCGTGGAAAAGATAAATAGAAACTAGCGAAAAGGCAAACAATTGCAGATCTATTACATGTTATTTGTTTATCATTCGGAGAATCGTAGTTTATTCCTAGAGAGATTTCCTCTCTCCTTTTTATTTATATTACAGCATCTACCTCTTTATTAATACTCTCCTTAAATTTACTAAATGAAAACCTTTCTCTGGATTCAAATATTTCTTTCCTAATCGAAAGAGGTGAGTGCACAGCTTGAGTTATCAAAGCTGGGATGTCTTCTAATCTCGAGTAACCTAACCCGTATTTACCTTCCATGACTATATCTACCCAAGGCCCGCCTACCTTAGGCACTATGGGCACAAGACCGTAAGAGACAGCTTCGGCCACTGCTAAGCCATAGTGTTCCAATAGTTTAGTTTGTAAGAAAACTGAGGCTTTCCTAAAAAGGGCATCCTTTTCTTCTATTGTAGGATTAGGTATGATATTAACGTTAGGGGGGGCGTGAGCTTTTAGGAATTCTAGGTATGTCTCGTCCCCTCTATTCACGGAACCCGCAATAATGAACTTCTGGGTAGACCTTCTTGCAACCTCAAGCCCAACCTCCAATCTCTTCTCTCTGTTTATCCTGCCAAAAAGCAGAACTAAACCTTCTTTACCCTCCAGGTCTACATCACGTGGTTGTTCTACGGGTAGGTTAACCACTGCTATCCTCTTTGGTTTCACGCCTAAAATCGAGAGAGACTTGTTCACCACGCTCTTAGAGTACTCCCCTGCAACAACGATATTAGCGCGGTCATATACCTTATATAGCTTGGATGCCTTCAGTGCATATACCATAAATTTCTTCTTGAGGTTGCCATGTTCGTCCATGAAAGGTGTAAGAAAGTTCTCATGTACGAAGTTAAGTGTGGCGTTATACACGAAAACATTAGGGTGATTGTTGAAAGTGAATTCCTCCTTGACTTTAGATAGCCTCCTTCTTTCCCTGAGGATCCTGAATCCGACCTTATAGATAGGATCGTCCTCCGAGTAGGAGTAACCTCCCTCTATCACCTTATCAAAATGTAACGGAGGGAGCCTAGGATGATCCCTATCCGTGTAAAGCGATATCGTGTTAAATCTCTCCTTTAAAGCATTGTACACGTTAACGAAAGCTATTTGCCCACCTCCCAGTCTGGTGAACTCTTCGATGAAGAGTGCCCTCTTAGGCATTTAAAGATATCACACATAGGAAAAAACTCTTTTTAATATAAAAAGAGCATCTTTCTCTACCTTTCTAACGACCTTCTGTACGATGTTTCCATTATTCTTCTCTTTATAAAAATAGGAGCTAAATAAAGAAATAATGAGATGAAACCATGTTTATATCTCATTTCTATAGATTTCTTAAAAAGAAATAAAATATTTTCATAACCTACTGTCTTGTTTTCTTTCTGTTTCTTCCCAAGAAGTTGATTAAATGCAGTAACCTCTATTTCAAATAAAAATGATTTGAACCTAGTTGCATCAATAAGATATTTTTTATTAAGAGATCTCATGAGTACGTTGTTATCTTCTATAAGATTACTATAATATTGAATTAAATTGGATAAATATTGATTAAAATTAGATTTTTTAATTATCGACATATTCTCAGTGTGAAATCTATATTGAGTAAGGATTTCATTATCGAACAAAAGATCTAGGTTGCTATCCATTGCTAACATCATTAGAAAATAATCAGGGGAAATCCTCATCTGTTTAAGAGAAGACATTCTATCTTCTACCAGTTGACGTCTAAAACAGATAGAACTACTATTTCTAAAAATTTGATCATGATTTACTATTTCCTTATAATACTTATTTTTTTCACTATTTTTTATATATAAGGTAGGGCCCTCGTAGTTATTATAGAATTTACTCTTCATTAAGTTACCACTCTCATTTATTAACTCAAAATTATTATGATAGAAACCTAATTGTTGGTTCTTAAACTTATTATAAACTTTTTGTAACTTATCTACCTTAAATTTATCATCATCCTCAAGGATGCAAGTTATTTCGCCCGTCGAATTCTGAATACCTTTAACGTATTTCGGACCTATCGGTTCTTCACTTAAATATATATCTTTAATATTATTTCTATAAATAAAATTATCTATAGTCTTATCCTCAAAATTCTTTACAACTATAATTTCATAGAAACTCTTCTGCAATGTCTGATTTAACACAGAACTAATTGCATCAACAATAAACTTTTTCCTATTATGTGCAGTAATAATTACAGAAATAGCTGGAACCATCTAATATAAAATGAAAAAGCACTACTAAATAACTTTGCTTTTCAGTAAATGTTTTGATGAAACAGAAAGTATTATTCGCCATATTCCCCAATAACAGATATTTAGTCTAAGCTCTCAAAAACTTATATTTTCAATTTTATTATAATTATACTGCTATTAACAAATTATTAAAAAAGTTGCTCCAGCCAGGAGAATAAATAAGTATAGCCCGCATAACTAAGACTTTTATCAACTACTTTTAATTGGATCGCAATGCTCAAGATTGCAGATGATAATTCTCTTCACGTCATTTTGGTAACTTCTCACATGGTTCCGTATAAGGATACCAGATATTCACTGAATTTATCTGTGAAGTATTCCTTGATATACCTATTCTAGTAAAATTTAAATAGAGAAAAATCTTTCCACTGTCAATGTTATTTACATTTGTAACTGACCCACTCACCTCTATCTATGGTGCTGTTAAGCCTGCGGTTATCGTAGGGAAGGAATTAAACAAGATGGGTCATGAGGTTTCTTTTGTTAGCACACAGATAAGCGAGAAAGCAAAGGAAGAACTGAGCTGGGCTAACGTAACCTTAATAAAGCGAAAGACGAAGGTAGGTAACTCTCTATTCAGTTCTATACCTATACTCAGGGAGAAGGTAGGTAACTCTCTATTCAGTTCTATACCTATACTCAGGGATTGGATGAAGGCTATGATACTTCCCTCCGAGATTGAGGTCGAAGGCGACGTGGTGGTGAACTCCTCTAGTTCCGTGTTGGTTAACTCTACCGTTTACTATGGACAAGGACAAATAACTAAGGCTTTAGACGACATAGTAAAGGCGAAAGACTTCCCCTGGAGATACAGAATTGTGTATAACTCTTTCGGGCCCATCTTCAGGAGGCTCGAGATGAAGCATGTTAACAAGCTTAGAGGTATGACTAGTTTTTTTATAGCAAATTCTAACTACTCTAGAAAACTTTACGAAAGTTGGAGTATAAAGGTAGACGACGTAATATATCCACCAGTTGATGATACGCTTTTTAGGCCTACGACAAACCCAGAAGGGGATTACGTAGTCACATACGTTGGCGTTGAGGGAAAGGAGACTGACCTTGAAGTACTTAGACGTCTCTCTGACGCCGGAGTAAAGGTGAAGGCATTTGGAAGGATGAAGGTTGAGAAACAGATAGGAAAGAACGTAGAGTTCTTGGGTTTCGTTGATGAGAAAAAGCTGGTAGACCTCTACTCAAACGCTCTATTCACTTTGGTGGTATTCAACCATGAACCTTTCGGCTACGTACCAATTGAGAGTATGGCATGCGGTACTCCAGTACTGAGTTATAATAAACAAGGTCCTTCTGAAAGCGTTTGTGAGAAATGCGGTTGGCTTGTGGCGAGCAGGGATGAGATGATAAAGAAGGCAATTGAGATATGGAAGAAGGGATATGACCCAAAGATGAGAATAAATGCGATGATGAAGTCAAAGAGGTATAGTAAAGACTCAATAGTGAAACAATGGCTATGCCTTATCAAGGAAGAGAAAGTAGAAAAAGAGAGATAGAATTTTCTACATAATTATATTAAATAATAAAGCAATGAAAGTCATAGCTAGAATGCATGAGGTTTTTCTAATCTAGACATGACATCTCTCTTCTAGTAAATTTTTAATTAAAGGAAAATGAAGTACATTGTCCATGAACCCGCTCACAGCGTCGCTCAAGTTCCTTGCTACCAGTACCTTCAACATTATCATTATCTTCGTTTTCTTCCTCTTTGCTACTAGATTAGTCTCGCCTGAGTTTGTGGGTGAAATAGCGATCCTACAACTGGTGGAAGTTCTAAGCAAGAGCTTTCTAGGTATCATATCACAACCCGTCATAGTCAGGGATATAGCTAGGGATCTAGCTCTGGGGAAAAGGGATAGCCTTTCTAGTGTAGTACTTTCCTTCTCTGTTCTTGAGTCACCTTTATTCCTGCTTTTCGTCTTCTTTATGCCTGAAAACTTATGGATCTCAATCCCCTACTTCGTCGTCTTCACTTTTTCCACTTACCAGATGGCTATCCTTTCAGGTTTAGGCAAGTTCGACCAGATAAACATAGGGAATGTATTGATCCTCATTTTCAGATGGGGTTTATCCCTAATATCGATTTTCCTTGACAACGTGGCCCTCTTGGTTTTTTTCTGGACTTTGGGAGCCCTGATCAGGGCATTATACTATAACCACCACATACCCTTTCGGTTTCGTTTAGAGTGGGGAAAAGTAAAGGAGTTAATAAGATCAAGTTTACCGCTATACGCATCTGCAGTCTCTTGGTTTTTCTCTGGGCAAGGTGACAGAGTAGTAACCGTGTACTTGCTTGGTACATACGAATTAGGGTTATATCAGTTCATAGCGCTCATAGCCACAATCCCCACCTTCTTGTTAAATTCTATAGCTAACGCCTTGGTGTCGTCTTTATCTTATCATACCACCAAAGGGAGGGACTTGACCTCTATGGGCTCACTATTTCTGAGGACTATTATGCCATTGAGCGTCATCATAGCCATACTAGGATACGGCTTATCTCCCTTCATCATTCATTACCTTTTCCCTGCCTACGTTGAAGGGATAGAACCACTTCAGCTCCTATTCCTTACTACCATGTCCCTAATTCCCTTTCAATTTCTCCCATCAATTACAGTAGTAGCTAGGAAGAGTTACATGCTCTTCTTTCTTCTAGGTGTGGGCATAGCTATGGAGATAGTGCTCTTTTCTTTCATGCTCATTCCTAAGATGGGCATACTTGGAGCGGCGCTCTCACAGATTGTAAGCAATATGACGTTTTCAGCTTTGATTACCATCATATCCGTGAAGCAGAGAACCTTTACGTTAGGGAAGAAAGAGGCATTAGCATTCTCGCTTCTCCTGATCGCACCACTCTCCCTAGTCTCATGGATAATCTCCCTCCTGCTAGTTATCGTTGTGACTAAACTTGCAGGAATAATAGAGGAAGAGGAGATAACCTTAATAAATGCGTTGTTGCCCGAAAGGTTATCCCCACTAGCAAGACTGATCAGAGTCATGTTCCAGAGTTAGGAGATGAAGTTTAAAACAGACGAGCTATTTCCTTCATGGACTAGCTTCTATAATAATATCCTGTTATAAGACTGTTTCATTTGCATTTTTTTAAATCTCTTAGAAGCGTTCACACCGATATATTTTAGCGATAAGTATTACTTACAAGCAGAGATAATAATTAGGAAAGATTTACTCTGTCCTTCTTTCAGTGACCATATGACCAAGTTCGGGATTCAGATAGATGTGCTGCAGAGATTTAGATGATCCTTGATAGTAATAGATAGAAAAAGTGAGAGACATCTCAAAATCTAACTGTCGTGGTTTAAGTTATGATAGCTTATCCCGATATCTGAGCCTGCAGAGGTATAGTGTCCTGTTAATGAGCCATTGTGAGAAGTGAAATTATTATTCTTAAATGTAGATTTGCGAGATAGTTATAACTAAGTTGCTGAGACTGTTGATAAGATACAGATTTGCTTGTAGAGCTAAGATATTTTACAAGTGACTCTACTATACCTTCACTATGTTATGTCTACACGAGTGAGATTACATAACGTTGATAAAGACTAGAAAACTTTCTGTCATATCAAGTTATTCCTTACTCTAGACGGGGGCAAGGAATAACTTATACGGTTATAAAGATTGAGGCACGGCCTCTCTATCTATTACTCTAAACCATCTTATACTTTCTTAACTTCATAGAGCAAGAACTTTCGCCGATATGCGGTATAGACATGTTCCACCAAGGTCATTGGTTTAAGATCATTATACAGTCACCTTGCCTTTTAAAAATCAAGGAAGTATAGGAACAAGCTTGTAGGTTTCGAGAGGACTAAGACTATTAATGAGAATCTCGAAACAGTAAAATTTTTATAGTTAATACTAAAATTGTTTTATATTTGAAAAAGTATTTTATATTATAGTATTATTTTAGTTTGAATTCTCTTTTTAATGAGTAGTAATTCAACTTATTTCTTAGCCAATTGTTTCTCAAACTGATGAGACTTAGAATAAAGAAGAATGTCCTTACTATATTTAGAGTATATAAGTAGCTGAAATACAATTTAACTAGATTAAGTTGACGAATATCCAAACTACACTCGAATTTATCGAGAGTATTTTCCATTCTTTTGATATAAATAGCTCTATAAGCCGATAATTTTTTTTCATATAACTGGATAGTTCTGGCCAAGATCTATCAAAATAAGTGGCAATGAGGTATTCATCGTGTAAGCTTCTACAACAAAACTCTAACTTTTCCCTGATTCTAATGGATATTTGTTGCTGATCTTCTAAGAATGAATTACTCGTACCTACCCCGACTCTATACTTCGTCAATGGCCTAGAAAGTTGTAAAAGAGTCCCTCCTTAGCCGTTATGAAATAGAGGAGTAAATCAAGTATAAGGGACAGATTAACAAATAGGTCTCTGTATTTTTCAATGAGATATCTTCTCACTGTAAAGGAGCTATTATTATGATGAATACTTGGATATTTTTTATAAAGAGATAGTGCATTATCCTTGTTGATTTCTACGTCCCTAGAAGGTTGTAGTTTAACATACTGCTTTACTAGAGTATTGTTAAAGGGTTTATTTATCTCCGCTCCAGTTGGAGTGATAAACTTCTGGAAGTTATGGACCCCTGTCAAGTATGGTCTTTCGTTGAAGATCTCCTTTACTACTCTTACCTTGCAGGGCATGAAAATATCGTCGTCATCTAGGAAGGATATAAGGTCAGTATCCAATGCCTCTACGCCAGTCATGATTTCAGGACCTAATTCTTTTTCCTGATATTTTCTATTATTTCTACGTTAAGCCCGTCTATTTTAGGCACTTTACTCTTATCGTCAGCCATTATTACAACCTTATCTGGAAGGACGTCCTGAGATTTCAAAGAGGATAAAGCATCTTTTATGAAGTCGTATCTTTTGTATACTGTTACTAGGACTCCAAGAGAAAGACTTGACAATTCAACTGCATTTTGAAGAAGTAGTATATAAAATTTTAATACGAAGAGCTAGAAGATTGATCTAGAAATACAATGTTTCTAGTATTATCTTTGAATTATTAATTCATAATTTCGATATAACCTTCAGACTTCAGAAACCGTTCTCATCTACTTAACTGAGATAGAGCAAATCCCAACATTATGTAACAACTGAAGATCTCTGGAAAGCGTGGCTTGTGAAAGAAAGTCAACCCGTCAACTACCTTAATGGCCACACTATCCTTCACCAAGTCCGACCTCTCACGCCTTCACGGGCTCCTCGTACTTCTCTTCACGATTCTTACAAGCGAACAAGACACAAGAGCATTAAAACCTCGGATGTCTCATCTTTACATTCAGGATCGTCAAGTTATCTCCATGGCCTGGTAAATGTAAGGACTTACACCTTTCACTAAACGCTTACCTCACCTACACGAATACTTTACCCCAGACTTCATGCTCAACCACATGTTTATCATGGTAAGAGCACGAAAGTCTAGCTTAATTATGACTTACCCATAAGTAACACCTCATTCGAACACTTATACCAAAGGGATACATTATGAATTTATTCCAGAAATCTTATAATTTATATAACACTTTTTATCTTACATTGCATTTTACCAATTATTTTTTAACGTAAGTTCTGGATTTTTCATAGAGATTTTATATAAATAGAAATTTGCAGACTAACGGATACACATATAAGACACGTTTTTCTCCAGGGATTGAAGGACAGGACGCATCTACTCTAACTGATTTCATGAAAAGGAGATTGCAAGTCAACTCTCGTCAATGTCTTCGTCCTTAGCGAGAAACTCGTACACTGGTGTGGAATCAACCTTGGTTTCATTCGTGAATATAAGTAGCAACTCTTTGTCGACCTTGATCATTTTCCTAAAATCCTCGAAACCCTTTAGCTCCCTCTTCACGTTCTTCTCGTCCAGTACGTACGCCACTTGAATCGCAGTGACCTTCCTACCCTTGAATACGAAGTCGACCTCGCTCTTCCCTTGTGACCAGTAAAATAGCTCTCAGTGTTCCTTGAGAGCATGACGATACAAGTGCTGTGCAACTAACGTCTCCAACCTCCTCCCTATAGAGACGTTGAAGGGTTGAAGAAACCCGTTATCTACCGCATAAACTTTCCTGGGTGAGGTCTCCAAAGCCTTAGGCGAGGTAGAGAACTCCTTCAGGAAGAACAAGAGATAGGAATTCTCTAAGTAACGAGAGTACCTTTCCACGCTCTTCACGGGTATCTTGAGGAATTTAGACGTGCTGTTGAAAGTTACCTTGGACGCAGTGGCTGACAAGTAGAAGTTAGAAAGGGACCTAACCTTGTCCTCCCTTCTTAACCCGTACCTAGAGACAACGTCCTTGATTACGACGGTTTCAAAATAGCTGGATAGGATTTCCCTTCTAATTTCGTTTCGAAGCACAACGTCTGGGAACCCTCCGTTCGTCATCATGTCGACCAAGGTCTGCTTTATCTTCTCTAAATGCAGAGAATAGTCCAACTTCCCTTGAAATTCTATTCCCTTAAATTGGACTGACTTCCTCCCCGCCTAAAGGGCGAGGGTTCCCCTCATCGATTTCGGGTTTACATCTCTCATTTGAGGGGCAGTCGAGAGGGTCAGAGAACCCCTCCCATTAAGATTCATAATTGCAATAACGTCACGATCGTTCTCATAACCACAAGACGGAAAGCGGAAAAATACCTATGAGAGATCTCCTCCATCCTTTTCCTACTTTTAGGGCATGAAACGGAAGAGTAACTGGGATTCACGAATTCTACGACCGCCACGCTTCCTAGCTTGCCACACTATCCAGTACTGAACACGACGGTATTGCATTAGATATAACTTATCCCTAAACTCCTTAGATAATTTATCCACGTTCTTGATGAGGTTCTTAAGGTTCTCTAACTTTATGACGTTGGCACCCATCATCCTTGCTATTTCAACAACCCATTTTCCCACTTTCCTAGCATAATCCTCCATGACCATCTTAGCCTTTAGGTGGAAGGAGTGAATCCTATACAGTATCCTCTTATTCTCCTTCCACCTTCTTTGATACTTCTTCTGTGACCTCTCAGCTAAAGACTTGAAGCGGTGAGCTTCCTCAAGCCTTGTTGGAATCCTAACATAATGGGTACCATCCTTGCCAACAACTACCTCACCCATGTTAACGTCTACGGCAATACTCCCCTTCACCTCAACCTTCTCTTCCTCTCTTTCAAAAACTACTTTTAGAAAAGCCTTATCACCCTTGACTACTAGCCTAGCCTCCCTCATCCTCCAGTCTGCATATTCCTTCAAGTTCCTAGGATAACCCAGAATTGGTAGTTCACCAACACCAGCAATCTTAACACTCCTTGTCTCGAAGTCTACACTATAGCTCGCTTTAGGAGTTAACCATAGAGTGGGCTTATATACCCTAGGAAAACGACC
Organism: Sulfuracidifex tepidarius; assembly: GCF_008326425.1. Taxonomy (NCBI): domain Archaea; kingdom Thermoproteati; phylum Thermoproteota; class Thermoprotei; order Sulfolobales; family Sulfolobaceae; genus Sulfuracidifex; species Sulfuracidifex tepidarius. The sequence continues at coordinate 91,637 of NZ_AP018929.1, read as the reverse complement.
CCTCTTGGGATTATTGTACCAACCCTTGTACGTCGCGAGAGCGTCTCTATAACAGTCCTCAGCAACCTTTGAGGGTAGATTGTATTCCTTCCTTAACTTCCTGTACAGCCCCTCATGGACTTTTCCTAAAACTCCCTTCTCTTCCGGATTTCTCACGTCCTCTTTCAACCAGAATAACGAAAAACGTATTGCTTTCACGTAGTTGTTCACGAGGTCTAGGAGGGGTTCAGAGAGTACGATCTTCATAGAAACAGTAGCTCTGATCGCTTTTTTACTCCTCCTAGCCATTAAAAGAATTTCGAGAAAGAAGTATTTAAATTTCCATCCCCGCCCTAAAGGGCGAGGCATTCAATCTTTGGTAACTCCCTGAAAGACAGAGGAAAGACGCGCACCTCGACGTGCCTCCCCGAGAGGAGGGAAGCGTACTCTGAGGAGAGTAACTTAGCTGAGGAACCACTCACCACTACTCTCGCCTTTCCCCTTTCCGTTAATCCCCTTACGAACCGTTCCCATTGGCCTACCTCTTGAGCTTCATCTATCACTATGAGCGTTTCTTTTTCCCCGTCTTCACGTTGTCTAGATACGTCTGGTATAGCTTCAATAGTATGTCATACTCCAGAGTAAGAAGCCTCTCGTCATCCAGTCTAATGATCAGTGTGTCTTCAGGTTCGTATTTCCCTAGTTTGATGAGGTTATTCACTACTTGCCTAGCTATGAACGACTTACCTGCCCTCCTTATCCCCGTGATTGCAACTATCCTTACGTTCTCCAGTAGACGGGTGATGTATTCCGTGTAGGCTTCCCTAGGCTTCCCTGTCTCTAAAGGCTTTCTCCAAGCGTTCCGCTCCACCATCATAGAAAGGAATTCATTCTCATCCATTTTCCTCTTATAGAGGAACGCTCCATGTAATATGAATTTTGTCTCTTGTGACAAACTAAGACGTAAAAAGTTTGTCACATATGACAAACTATAAGGTAAAGTAGTTCTCTAAGATTTAAGGTAAGAGTCGATTTTCCCTGCCATAAATGATAGCTGAACTCTATTCTAAGAAATAAATACATTCTTAAATATCTATAGCTTTTTGATTAAAGTTTATGAATCTTTAACAATCAAAAGAAATTTAAGATGAAAGAATAAATAATAGCCGAGGTCATATATGTAATATTTATTTAAATAAAGGCAAATAATTCACAGAGTTCTCTCATTTTTCCTTACAGATTCCACAAGGATAGGCTTAAATTAAGGAAAATTTAGATGAAGTCTTTCTCATAGTGCTGTCGCTAAGCTGTAAACTTGGTAGGACATCTAATAAAACGTGATTTTTAGATGTGGTAGATTCCCCCGTAATTTTATATGTGATGGCAACATTACGCTCTCTCTTTCCACACGTTTTAATAGGTGAACCCGTTAACCAGTGGAATACCATGATAAATAGTTTTTAATCTGCCTTAAAGGGAAATTGGATTATTTATAACACAAAGGAATCCTTTCAAAATATGAAATAATTATAAGATCTAATATCGTGCAGACTTTAGTATGATCTTATTTTAAGCGCACTAATAGCTATCATCTCTATCAACATCGCTCTCGTTTAACTACGCATCCAGTTTTAGAAATAAATACGAAATAAGAACTCAATCAAGTGGGTCTTTCATAATTTCGAAAACTAAGGCACTAGATTTCTGTTTCGTTTGACTTGTAGATCCTTCAATTCCTTCAGATGATAAGTGCCCTTGATTCGCATTGAATTCTAGAGCTTAACTAAAGAGAGTCTCTCATGTGCACTTCGATGTTGAGCGTTTTATCGTTCAGATGAGGCACACGTGGGTCTCGGGTCTGGGACAAATTAGTCCAATGGGTCACAAATCTATTTACTAACACTTGAAGAACATTAGGATGGGCACGTACATGAAACTCGGTAAGTATTTCGCTGAGCATTACGACGTCCTAGTCACGGAGGACATTCGTGTTAAGTAAATTGTTGGTAAGTCCCTTCGGAGGCTGATACTACACGACGCCTTCCACGAACTTAGGAGCTTCATGGAGTATCAGTCAGGGAATTACGGTAAGGAGGCTCGTTTCATGAACTCGCTTTCGCGTCCATGACTTGTGTTAGGTGCGGTCACGTGAGGAGAGACCTAACTTTGGCTTACCGTGTGTTATTGCGGTTGAGTCTCCGATTGTGACTACAACGCTCCCTCAACTTACTGAGGGAGACGACAGTGTCTGTGGAGTTGAGGCCTCTACCCTTGGCAAGCCTCAACAGTGAAGCAGGAAGCCCGAAGGGCGTGGTAGTCCGCATCACTTTCTTTCCTATCCTTTAATAGTTTACATAACTTTGCACTTATTTAGAAATTTTATGATAATTCTATCAATAATTCTTCCCGGTATAGGGGCACAGTCTATCCATTTCAAGTTTATATAATAACGTATACGTATACCCTCTCATGGTTAAGATAACAGAGAAGTTCCAAGTAACGATCCCAGAAGAAGTCAGGAGACAACTTGGGTTGAAGCCGGGAGAAGAAGTTGAGGTACGAGCAGTCAGCGACAATGAAATTTTAATAAAGAGGAAAATTAAGAAAATGAAGGACCCTCTATCAGTTCTGATAGGAGAGCAGATAGAACTAGAGATAGATCCAGAAAAGGTAGACGAAATTGCAGAAAGATAGGTATTTCATAGACAGCAATGTATTTTTTATGCTAAAATTGGAGATAAAAATATGGAGAGTGTTGTAAGAGAGTTATCAAAAAGGTTTTCGAGGGAGAGGTAGATCCATACATAGATACGGTAGTCCTCCTAGAAGTGGCTAACTCATTAGCTAAATTCCTCAAGAGTTACGAGCACATAGAAGAGCTGAATCCTATCTTGTCGCTCCCGATCAAGATGATAGAGCCAAGAAAGGAGGAAGTGGTAGAGAGTTTATCAACTACCTTATCACCTTACGACGCGCTACATGCATATGTAGTAAAAAGGTTTAGAGCTATAGTAATCCGCGGACAAAGATTTCGATAGAGTAAACAGGATAGACCCTTGCAGCTTTGTTTGATCTTTATCATCTTTTCTCTTTTTTCAAGTTTAAATGCTGGTCTGCTGACGTTTCCCTTTTACTATAACGGCATTTTCCATATCAAAACAGACAGAAAAAAAATGAGACCAATTAGGTTAGATTAAATTCAACTGAGGACACGTACTTTCCACTGTAGGTTAGAGGTCATGACAAGAGGCTCGGTATCTTCCACCTGAAGGTGATATGTCAGCTGAAAATCGTGAGGAAGGACTCCAGACGCATTCATACCTCTGCTAACCATATCGTCACCTGATCTTTTGATCTCAGAAACTGTTAGAGGTAGGGATTCCTAAGTATTTTATTTTGTTAATGGAAACATAAGTGAGGTCTCCTTGATCAGGTATTTCGAGGTTCAGGAAGAAGAGGAAAGAATGAGGAGAATCGTTAGGCTATTGAAAATGGAATATATAGATCCGCGCAAGGTCAGAGTCGTAGGATCGCTCGGTTCTAAAGGAAGGGCTATTGCTAGGATCTGGTCTGTGCCGCGTGCTGTGTCATTCGGGTTCGGTCTAGGTACTCTTTACGCCATAGAGTTAGTCTGGGAAAGGTACTCCTTGTTAAACGACGACACCAAGGACAAGGTAATGATACACGAACTCCTTCATATCCCAAGTAAATTCAGCGGAGGACTGAGGCCACACGGAAAGAAAGTGAACCAGAGGGAAGTAAACAAGTTATTCAGGAAAATGAAGGAGATGAAAGGGTAAAGAAGGGATGAGCCTCTCAGTCAGGGAAAATGAGTATTCTCTTTCATCTCTGCGTTCTAGAATGGGGAAACGCTATGAAATGGGAGGGAAACACGAGACATCACGGAATACCTAGGTTAGAGCCCATCTGTTCGGATAGCCTTGTGTATATACTGTAAACGTAACAGGAGTTGAAACACTGAAGGAGACTAAATTGATTGTTAAAAATAGAAGATAAAATGCTTGAGATTTTTTAGTATATGTTTTTATTATATCTATTTGTCTCTATTAAAGAGATTCTTTCACCTCACTTAATAATCCCTATAGCGATAATATTTTAGAATTGAATTAACCAACTTGTTGGAAAGTTAATAGAGTGGTATGGAGAGCGAGATGAAATATATGGTTTTCCAGCTCAGGTTAGATAAACAGAACCGCCTTCCTTTTCTCGTGATATAGGAAAAGGGGAACGGTTATAGAGCCTCTAGAGTACAAGGTATTTTACAGTAATTGTTGCGAAAGCAAATCTTCACGAAGCACGAGATTCATGAGGTAGAGAAAGGAGGTTACAAAGACAGCATCCACTTCCATACCTTCCTGACCTTGATGTCCTCGATTTCCCTCTCATCATCGTCGAAGGTTAACACATATGCTTCAACTTTCCTCCTCTTCAAGACTTCCCGCAGACCTTTCACCTCCTTTTCGTCGTTCAGAGTGAAGGAGACTTGATAAGCCTTCCTCACCTCGTTGTCTTGTACTATCAGGAAGTCGACCTCGTTTTTGCCGTAATAATAGAAAATGGATTTCTCCCCATACCTCCTCAACTCCAGATAGACCGCGTTCTCAAGGAGGGAGCCTAAATTCTGATTGAGTCTGTAACCCACCCCATTTGACAACCCCTGGTCTACTGAGTATACTTTCTTCTCCCCTCTCACCATCTCTTAAAACGAAGGGGACAGAGGCGACACGAAGTAGAGCAGGAGGGAGTCAGAAATGCAAGACGTGAACCTCTCTACCATCCTCAACGGCATGTCTAAGGAACGTGATATCCTCCTGAAAGAAACCCTGTTCCCTATGTTCGAAATATAAAAAGACGAAAGCTCCTCGATCTTCCCTGTCGTTTGACCCCTGCATGCCTGTACTATATCCCTAGTTAAAATATCGTTGTAGAGCTCCAGAAGAATTTTTTCCTTAAGGTTACTCCCTACCACGGAAGGGTAGCCGCCGAACTTGAGGAACTCCAAGAAGAGCTTCTTCACTTCTCTCTCTTTAGCTAAGACATCAAGGGTAGAACCCATCCTAACCCCATGGAACGAAAGGAACTCACTGAAAGAGAGGGGGAGTACTTCCAGGGAGATATGTCTACCCGACAGGACTTCCCTTACTTCCCCTTTATTAATCATTCGGGTTGACCCTGATACAGCCACTTAAGCCTCTTTCCTGTCCACTAAAGACTGGACTAAGCCCTCCTAGCCTTCAACTTTCTGGATCTCATCTAAGAAAATATAAGGCTTCCCCTTTACCCCTGTCTCTTCCTTGTATATTTTAAGGAGTTCGAAGAGCTTATCTGCGTAACTTACCTCCGACAGCCTAGCGTCTTCAAAGTTAACTATGAGGGTAGAGAGAGGGTCAACCCCCCTTTCCTTCACTAGGATATGAACTACCTAGTTGAAAATTGTTGACTTACCCTCCTCTTGACCCCTACGACATCAGCTACGAAACCTGAGTCCATTACTTCTAATACTTTCTCGGCGTAGCACCTTGGATAGCCGACGAACTGCTCCTTATACCAAAATTCAAGTCAAAAGTTCATAAATATGACTCTTTTCGTGAGTCAAAAGCTCATCATTCCGGAAGACTTGCTTCACATCCTGCACATCAAGAGGAAGGTGGTGACTCCTGGATTAAACCTAGAAAGTGCGACAACATCCTTTTTTTCTATCTCATTATTGCTAAAAATGTCTCGTGAAGAAACCTCAATGTTCTTGTAAAGTTTTTAGATGACATTCCTTGAATTTACAAATGGGTTTAAAGTGCACGCACCTTTTTATTACATTTAAAATGAGCTTTCTTTTACTTTCAAATTTTTTCTAAGGTAGGAGACTTCTATTAGCCAGATAACACTTTAAACGAGAATGAATACCTTTATTTCCCACGCATCACGCACGTATCTTTAGAGAGATGCAAGTAGAGCTCTTAAATGAAAAGATAATCGGGAAGCATGTTTTTGGCAACTTGTACGAAATAGATGAAAGCATTCTGACCGACAAAGATAGGCTCGAAGAGGCTGTCAGGGAGGCAATTAAGATAGCTAACATGCATCTAGTTGAAGAGAAGGCTTGGAAGTTCGAGGGGAATAAGGGAGGCGTATCAGTGATAGCCCTGATAGAGGAGAGCCACATAGCGTTACACACGTGGAACGAGTACAACTACGCTACTCTAGACGTATATACTTGCGGTGAGAACAGCGACCCACAAGCAGCGTTCGACTACTTGGTAGGAGTGTTGAAACCGAAACGCTTTCAGAAGTTCTTCGCTGATAGGAGCTCTAACTGAACGCTTCACCGAGTTCCACGCTTATTTAACAAGATAAGATAATAATTTTTATTTTCTCCACGCTTAATTTTGTGTTTGTACTTTAATTGTTTTTTTACGTAATAAGATGTAATATAGTGGCTGTTTATACCTCTACATAAAGACGGGGAAAAGTAATAGAAGAGGACTTCAACACCGCAAGGAAGCTAGGGATGACCTTCCCGTCAATCTATGAAAGGATCCCATGAGGGATCTAACCTCGCCTGAAGTCCTTCCGCCCGCACCATTAATCTTAATTTTGCTAAAAATACACACGTAGTCGGGTTCTCGATCAAAAAAGGAATCAGCTGTCTCTAAGTTCCTCCGAAATATATTCAGTGAGGGAGTTCTCGCCAATCAGAGGAACTCGTATTTGGAGGTTATCATTACGTCGGCTTCTTGGTCGAACTCCTTCCTGAACTTCAAAGTCATGTTATTTATCTCGTCTACGTTGTCAGCAACGTTAACGAAGATACCAGCGTTATCATCGGATATCTCCCTTACCGTAGTGTTGTAGAAGAACTTCTGTGCAATTTCCACTTTCTTTGTGAACACAGCGTACATCAGTATTCCCGCCTTTTCGAGGTCGACTATAGGTATCAGCCTGAAGAAGTTCTTCCCGAACATGTACCTCATGTGTCTCCTCACTGTCTTAGAGGAAACCCCCAGCTCCTCAGCTAACTCTACAGGTTTGACTAGAGGTCTTTCCTTCAATATACTGACCAGCTTGAGGTCAAACCTGGATGGGTTATAAGGTGTTTGAGAGGGTATATAGATCATGTGGGGTTCCCCTAACTCCTCTGACATCCCCTCTATCTTGACCTTCAGCTCTTCCCTGCTCCTCCCTTCTATTTCGTATATGTTCAACCTCTCTATACACCTTATCTTCGCAAGGTACTCTCCCTCGTAGTCCTTGATGTTGTTGAAAGCCACATACCCGTGGTATTTACCGTAAAAGTTAGGGTTCACGTAAAGGACAAGCCTCTTTATTACGTCGCCCATGAGTTTGTTTACCCTGTAGCTGACTGCAGGAGGGGAAATGTTGAGCTTCTGGGCGAGTTTCCTCTGCGGTGTTCTCGCGTCTTTTAACATGATCTTGATTATCTGCTTGTCTATTTCATCCATAACTACAATTTGTTACCCTTATTAATATCCTTTTATACTCTTTCGACTTACAATCTTCCACAATTTCTATCAGATTCCATTCTTCTAATTGCATCAATTAACAGGGAGGCATTCTCGTCGTTATGGAATACCTTAATTAAACAGTAATCTGCAGTGTAGATGTTGAACATGAACAGGATGACGTCTTTCTTGTAAAGGAACGTATAGATCAATGCCTGCATTAAGTCTTCCTTCTTCATGTCTTCCTTGCTCTTTATTTCGACTACGTATTCAGAGGAACACAAGTCAGCTTGTCCCGTTACCTTAACCCCGTGAATTATCTCGGTGAGCTTATCGCACTCGTCTACTGGTTGGTCTCTAAGTTCCTCCTTGAGGATTTCTACTGCCTTCACCATTTTACCCTCGAGGGGCTTGACCCAAGAGGAAAGGGAAACCTTCCTTCCGGTCAGAGTGTATTGCACGAAAGAGTGAAATATCTGGCCTAGCTTGTCGTTACTGGGCAACCTCAGCTCTGACTCGTGGTCAGCCCTCATTATCTCGTAGTATACCTCAGAGTACTTTATGTAGTCGCCTATCCTTTTCTTCAGGCTTGACTCCAACATGAATAATTATACCGAACCACTATAAAAACATTTATTTAATTATACAAAGACGTATACAAACGAATGTATTAAAAAGCTTTCTACTCTCCTCGTCGTGTTTTCTGAAACGTGTCTAGCTTATAGAGTAAGGTAGGAGGAAGAAACTGTCCTCGCAATTTTTGAGAAAGAGATTAAGCGTTTTTCCTTTTTACCTAAGCTAGAGCAAGCAGTAGGATGAGGAAAATGGAACCTTTCTACTTCAAGTCGTATGAGAAAGTAGTCGGTGTAGCGCATAATGTTGAGGAACTCAAGGAGGAGATGACGAGACTATATAAGAACGATCCTGCTTGCGTCGAGTATCACCTAAGGGAAGGCCATATCGTGGCGTGGTTGGGCTACATAGGCGAGAAAGGGTTAGCAGAGATGTTGAAAGGAGTTACTGATGTAAAAGAAGCGATCACCAGAATAGACGAGTACAGAGCACTGAAGAACATGAACAAGACACAAGGTAGAAAGAAGAAGATCGTAAGGTATTATTACTAAATGGAAAGAAATAAATATTTTTATTTATATATATAATAAAATAAAAATTCAGTCCTCTTTATTTTAACTACATGAAAAGTTAAGGTATCATATTATTTTCGTTTTCTGTATTTTATTTATCTCAGCAAGTGTTAAAAGTGAGAATCCACTACAAAATTTACCGCTTATACTTGCCTGACTAGTAGTTAGAAACAGTCATATATATTTACGTGTAGTTCATCTCCTATCCTAAACTAAGATCCGTGAAAGCTAGATTATGTAGACCTTTTTTATATATATCAATTGAATTCGTAGTCGTACACTATCATCACATCCGCTTTAGGATCTACACGTCTGGAAGCGTCTATGAACCTCTTAGCTAGCTCCATGTTCTCAGATACGCAAGTGGTAACTCCTGCAGTGCCATCGCTGAACTTCCACACCTTGCACCTCTGAAGTACGTCATCTAAGGAGTCTATCTGCTTACTGAACATGGAGAACATGACCACATCTGCCTTAGGTAGGTCTATCATGGGGATTATCATTATTATACCTTTGTAGATCAGATACTTCACATGCCTCTCAACTGTCTTGGTATTGACCTTGAGCCTTTCGCTGACTTCGGAAAGAGGCCTCCTAGGGTCTTCAGCTAAGTAATCAATGATCTTTCTTGACAGAGATGAAATCTTGATCATTGATTGAACAGGAAGGTAGGACATAGCCGGCTCTCCAAGTTTAGAGGTCATTTGCCCTACCTTATCCTTGAGGTCAGGTAAAGAGTCCCCTATAATGTTATAAACGTTTAGCCATTCAACGCACTTCAATTTAAACGAGATCCAGTTAGCTGAAAAGTCATCATAGTTCTTGAACGCTATGAACATCTGGTACTTGAAGTTGATATTAGGGTTCAGGTATAACTTGAAACCCTTTATTACACCGTCTTCCTCGAGCTTCTTGTATCTATAATTCAAGCTGGGCGCTGTGAGACCCAGCTCGTTAGCTATACTCCTCTGCGACATTCGGCCGTCTTTGAAGAGGTAAAAGATTAGCTTCTTGTCTATCAGGTCCAATATTACCATACATATTAAGGGAAAACGGGCTTAAATCTTAACGTGAGGATAAACTTAAGTTCGTCTTTGATATGTCCTTACAAGGACATTTCGGAGAAACTCTAGGACGCTTCAGTATTTCTTCGTCGGACAGGCTAACGCGTGTATATACAACATGTACAGTAGACGAAGTCTGGCTCTCTTTCAATAATAGATATGCTAATGATAATATCATTTTGACTTTTAAATATCTGTTAAGATCTAGGAGGTACAGCAACCATCATGGATATTAAAATAATTCATTACAAAAACATTTAATTCCCCATGAAAGTGAAGAGGCATGAAGGTAATAATAGGAATACCTACTTACAGGAACAATGGTTCTACGATAGGGAATCTGTTGGATTCCTTGACTAGGCAAACTTATACAGACTTCAGGGTTGTAATAATCATGAAGAGGGGAGATCCTGAAGGAGATGAGAAGACACTTGAAGCTATTGAAAGATTATCCAAGACCCTTGATGTCAAATTGATAGAACAAAAAGAAGGGCTCTTCGAGGAGGCTCTGGCACTTCTCTTCAAGGAGAAGGCTGACGTCTATTTGACGTCAGACGACGACGCTTTTGTTTCGCCTAGCTGGATAGAGGACCACCTAAGAATCATGGAGAAGGATAAGATAGGAGTGGCAACTGGGGAAATAGAGGGACAGAAGTGGGTAAATTACCCCAACCTGCTCTTCGATAAGTTTAGGGATAAGGAATACATGAAGCCTTACTGCGATGTTTTCGAAGATTACCAAGGTTTTTTAACGAAGGTAGGTCTATCTGTTGATAAAGATAATGAAGTGACGCTGAGAACCTACAGGACTCTCGCAGTAGCGGGAGTTAACATGAGCGTGAAGAGGAAAGCGATAGAAGGATATTCCCCCTTAACCTTCACGTTGAGAGGGGCTTATAACGAGACCTTGATAGCGTTGAACGGAATCAAGAAGGGTCTACATTCAGTGGTCTTCCAAGGTGCTAAGGTTAACCATAAGGATAGGGAATCATTATCCAGAACTAAAAACAGAGATACAGCGAACTACTTAGCTCTCGAGAAGTTCGTGTTGCCTTACGCGGTAAACTTGTTGGGTTTCAACATCGACGTTAAGCTCTTAAGATCGTTCATGGAGGAAGTAGATTGGGAGGTGGCTAAGGAAGGCATAAGTATTGCCTTAACGGGGATAGAGGAAAGATTGAAACCAAAGGAAATCAGGGAGATGCTGAGGAACAGCAAATATTACAAGGCGTTGCAGATGGGAAAGATAGAGCAAAAGGACTAACTCCTCATCTAGGCTCTAAATCTAAACCCACGTCCGGCATTGAGAGAGTTCGGAATCGTGACCACATAAGCTTATACAAAGGAGGCTATCCATCTCCTTGCATGTGAGGTCTTCCTTTTCCCCCTTGAACTCCATTAAGATAAAAAGTTTTTAAAAAAATGCTTACAAGTTTTATAGTCGTGACGAAGAGCCACAACAATGACAAGGGATCGCTTACCACAGTGAACAGCGAAGTGGCAAATCTTCTAGATTTCATAAGGAGAAAATATGAAGTGCTTAATGGTGGACAGAAATCCGAGAGGGCGTTCAACACGTGGCTCTTCCAAGAAATTTTCAATTCAATAGAAAGATATAACAGAAGCTATATTGGGCTCGATTCTTCCTTTATTTTAATTCATAAGTTAACTCGCCAGTTCTACTATAGGTTCGTTCCTTACGTGAAGGTACTGAGGGACGTGAAAAGGGAGGATCTAATTTATCATGGGGATTCCGTGTCACGATACATTGACTTCGTGAGGGCAGAAGACTTACCTACAGTACTGTCCTTCATTTTCCCTAGGAACTCGTCCTTAATTAATTCAAAAGTTGAAGGGGATAGATGCGTTATCTCAATAAGCCAGACCGCGGACGTCAGCGAGGAAAAGTTCAAGTTAATGATAGACTACGTTGTGTCACTTCTAGGAGAGCATTTGACCTTAAAGGTAGACAACGTCACTGGCTTCCACAGTGTCCTTATTGCTGAGGGCGTTAACAATCAAGGGACTAAAGCTAAAGGCATAAAAACCGTACCTGTATCAGAGACAGTAGCAGACACAAGAGATAGGTTGATGAGAAAGTTCAACGTTGACGCTAACTACAAATCTGCTTTCTCCAGCACGGCTTTATCTCAATCTATAAGAATATACGATATGACGGGGGAGGAAAACATAAGCCAGATTTTCAGCGTTTTCGTGGACTTCTCCGACGCTGGATACTCGATGCTTCCGTGTCAAGGATACGATGACCCAGCATTCAAAATGAGGTCTATAAACGATATCCCAAAGGCTAAGGCATTTATAGAGTCTATTTACCCCGGAGTGAGAGTGAACATAAACCACAAGGACATTTTGCTTGCTTTTCCGTTTCAGATCGAGAACGAGTGTAACGAAATAGGGAACAAGATATCTGAGATATTGGGAGAAAGTAACCTAAGGGAAAAGGTTATTTGTAAAGGTCATATAATGACCCTGAAGCTGATATGAGGGAAGAACCTTGGAAGAGAATACCTTGGCATATAGGAGAGGAGACTAGGAAGGAACTAGAGGAGGTCTGTCAAGATCTCGGGATAACACAGCTAGAGAGATGTTCGGACAGGATCCTTAAGTACTCCATAGAGCTCATAAAGTCTGGAGAAGACATAAGCGAAGAGAGCAGGAGGTATGAGTTCACGGGCATCAACGTAATTTCCTCTTCGTTTCTACTTTACAGGGTATTGAAGTCCAACGGGAAGATAGACAACGATGAAATAGTCAGAGTTGTTTCAGCCACGATCTCCTCCATGCAGGAGGAAAGGAGGACAGGGAAGGATAAACTCTACATCGGTGTAGTGTCTACCTTAGTTAGGTTGTTCACTAACTTGCAGATCTCGGTGGAGAAAAACGTGTTGAGGGGGAACTTGACCAGCGTAGACGATGAGACTGCCGAGAACTTGATAAACTTGTTCGAGAAGATCGCCAGGGAGATAGACGTACTTGAGAGCGTCGAAAGGAAGGGAGGGTTCTTCAAGATAACCCTTAAAAGTCTAGGGTCAGAGAACCCGTGACTTCTCTAAAAATGTTTTTAATGAGGTAAAGTTCATTCTTCCCATGAAGAAAGAGGTATACAAGCTGTCGTTTTCCGCTTTCTTTGCAGACCTTGGTTACATGGCAGTGATGTCTTTCCTTCCTCTCCTCATCACTGTGTACTACGGCCTTTCTCCTGCAGTTTACGGGATAATAGAGGCTGTAAATTACGGAGGAGGTGCAGTGATGTCTTTCCTTGGTGGGTTGGCAGCTGACAAGTATGGAAGAAGACTAGTTGGAAGTGTAGGGAACTCCCTGATTGCACTCATGTCTCTTTCAGGGATAGTGGGGAACCCGTTGATAGCCTTGTTGCTGATAGTGGGGGGTTGGTGGTCAAGGAACTTCAGGACTCCCGCAAGGAGAGCGCTCCTGTCAGAGGTCACGTCCACAGAAGAGAGGAAAAAGGCGTACGGAATAATGCATTTGCTTGACCAGACTGGGGCTTTCCTGGCAATAGTGTACATCTCTATAGTCCTTCTCTTCGGTTTACCCGTGAAATATGCCCTCCTAGGAACAATGATCCCATTAGCGATCTCGACCTTGCTGATAGCCACGACCAAGACCGCACGTGTGGAAAGGAGAGGAAATACTAACGTGAAAGTAGTTGTAACGATAACCTTATCTACCCTCTTCTTTGGTTTCACTTTCTTCAGCTTCGGCTTCCCTGTAATAAGCGTCGCTCAGCTGACCCATAAGGAATATTTGGGTACATTGGCTTTCGCCATATTCTCCGGCACTTCTGCTTTATCAGCCTTTTTCTATGGGAGGAGCAAGGTAGGAGAGATAAAGGGGCTGGCCTTCCTAGGCTACGCTACTGCGGCGATAGCCAGCTTCGGTTTTGCGTTGACTTACGACGTGTCCTTAACACTGCTTTACGTGTTCAGTGCTTTGATGGGAATAGCTGTAGGTGCGATAGAGACTTTTGAACCGTCAATCATCTCCAAGTTCACAAGTTCCGATAAGGTAGCGACTGGGATGGGTACACTATCTTTAGGAAGGGCACTAGGAATATCCATAGGAAACCTAGTCATGGGGTTCCTGTATGTGGTCTCTCCTTTCTACTCATATTCTTTCGCTGCAGTGATGACATTGATAGCATCAGCGATCGTCTTGACAGTGAGGAGATGAAGAGGAGAAACAAGTTAATAACGTCTCTCTTTCTCCCCGTCCGTTAAACTAGAAAATTAGAAACAGAGAAAAGGAACGAAGCGTTTTCTAGAAAGCTGATACATTAAGCTGACTTACTCCCCGCCCCTAGAAGGGGCGAGGCTTTCAAACTTTTGTAAAAAGGTAATAAGGTAATAGGGAAAGTCGTTTTTCCACGTTTCGAGTGATAAGGTTGATAGAGAATAGCCGTGAGGTAATCTCATGACGTTCTTGGTGATCTAACTGATCATCTCACTGAGTCCTTGTATACTCAGGACGAGGTGTCAATCTACTCAGAAGATCAAGGGAATAGCTTTGAATGATGCTAATACGATGAATATGAAAGGAAAAAAGAGTCGATCTATACCAGTCTATATCAGACCATAAAGAGGCTGTGTAGAAAATAGAATTCAAAATTCCTAAACTCAATCTCCTACCTTGTATATTTCCACATTATAAGAGGATGGTGATGGAGGTGAGTTAGAGTTTATGAACACGTATTCCTCCACGATATATTTGCCAGGGTGAAGCAAAACAGTTTCGCTTGAGTTGGAGCTAAGGGTAATTACGTTTCTATTCAACGTAGATTTAGAATGGTCAATCTTAAGCAAAATCACTACACGCCCGTGATAAATCGAAGTAAAGGAGAAGTTATAGAGTCCTCTTTCCTTGGGATAAACTATCAAGACTACCCTGTTCTTAAACTCCCACGTCTTACTCGATTGAGAAAAATGAGTAACGTTAATGTAACTTACAGTAAGGAACGTAAACACGCCCAATGACAGTACTAAGAGAAAGAGAAGTACTTTAACGTTCATCCCCCGTCACCTTTAACTACGTACCTAACTTTACCGTCCTTCCTTTCCTCAACTAAGTAGCCCAGCTTTATCAACCTCCTGATCCTCCTGTACACAGTAGTTCTAGGTATACCAGTGAGCTCAGCTATCTTAGTTAAGTTATAGTTGCCTTCTTTTATCTTGTCTATGATCATCTTGTCTTTATCATCTAATTCATTCGGCGGAACTTCGCTTACCTCTACTCTCTTAACCCTGCTCCTGAACAAGAGGACTAAAAGAGCTACAGTTGTGATTGAGGTAACTACCATGCCACCTAGATAAAAGGTCGACAGACTAGACCTTGGAGAAGAGTCGTTATTATAATAGTAAAGCAACGTGAAATTTCGGCCGTAGAAAGTTATGTTATAAAGACTGCTGTTTGCTGAAAATCCTACAGGCTCGGACGACATGTAAACTATATCGGAGTTTTCAGGGAGGAAGACCGATGCTAGGAACGAAAAATTCTCATCTAGGCCTACAGATCCTCCGCTGTAAGAGAGCTCTACCTCTGCTGGAAGTGAGGAAAGGTAGACTGAATTACCTCTCAAGGAGAAAGAGACGTTAGAAGAGATCACTCTAGCGTTGTTAGGAATTATCAACTCGTGAGAGGTCTGGTCTATAACCTGAACGTGGGCTGAAGCTGCAGTTAAAGAAAATACCAGCAAGAAAAACAAAGCCAGACCTCCCATGTTCTATCTACGAAAAAATAGAGGAAGATAACTTAAACATGACGGTCCCATATGATGGAAGGAGCGTGCCTATGGAAACACTATCAACTGGTACTTTCAGACCCAATTCCTTAAGGACTTGAACCGCATTCACGTCTATAGTACCTCTATAGAACTCCCTAGCTGAAATTAGATAGTACACGTTTCCTTCCTTTACCTCGTGGAAAGTAAGCGATCTCTCTTTACCGTCATAACGCAGGTGAATGGTCACGTTGATGAAGTTGGTGAAGTTCGGTGAAGAGTGAAGTAGCAGGACTACTGATACATTCGAGTTTATCCTTATTCCTATTGTAGAATTTCCCTTAACTAAGAAGGAGAACTTCACGTCTTTAGACTTCAAGGTAACATATGCGGTGCCATTGTATGACCTTGACGTTAGGTTCTTCCCGTGGATGAACATGATGGAATTAGATGCGTTTAACTTTTTCCCCTTGAAAGTAAGGCATCCATCCCTAATTATGGCAACCTCATGATCACGTTTCCAATGGTGTATCTGAGTAACACCAACTAACTTCCATTCACTGATCCTCATATAGGAGACCTTTGTTGAGTTCCCAACCAACTTGGAGTGTACGAAGATCCCTACTTGATATTTTCCCGTGTAGTTAGAGTACCTTTCGAAGAGATTAAGCGGGATCTTAACTTCCCCAAACAGGGTTGTATTTGGCAGGAAAAACACGTGGTCTTCGCTAACATATTCTGCGAACTTGATCTCTTCAGACGTGGAATTTATAGTAACGTTGGCGTAGACATATCTCACAAAGGTAGAGTTGGGAGGAGTTACATTAGATGGAACGTAGAAGGGGATCACAATTGAATCTTTCATATCATTAGTACCAGGAGTAGATTTATTGAATATCTTCATGTATACTCCGACCGGTCCTGTCATATCAGAAGAATAGTTAATAATGACGTATTGAGCCTTTAATGGTGGAATCTCTCCAAATGCTATCACTGAATCGTTAGTCATGAGAACTAGATCTCCGCCGGTTTTATTCAATGCTAAATTCTTTCCGTAAAGGTCGTATGCATAGAACTTACCTATTTTAAGGAAGGACGAGTTGTACCCAACGAACTTGAAGTTAGGTATCATTGAGAGCAGGTTTAACACATGTCTTTCATGATTTGATGCAACCCCATGTTTTCTACCGTTAGATTTGCCATGTTCGTGACTGTGATGAGATACTATTACAGAATTATTATTTATCTGAGATAAGTTATTAGCAGCTGAACTTGTTGTGGCTGAATTTGAATTGATTCCATTTAAATGAATTATACCACTCGATACTGCAGCACTGGAAAAAACTAATCCAGATGCAAATAAAGCTATTATGAGCGATACCAACAGCTTTGTTTTCATTTTTCACCAAAATGAGCTCGGCGTTCCTCCTTATATTTGAGGAATTTCGCCACGTATTTTCATTGTTCCGTATAATGAATATTGTTAATAATTTCAGTTTTATCCTTTATTTTGGTATGATATTAAAGAGATACCTATTTTTTATGAATACTAATGTTAAATGAATAATAGATTAATTAAATTTTTCTTACAGTTACTACACATCTTTAACACTTCAACTAGATCTTTAAGAAAAGATTGAAATCATAGTAAGAAATACTTTAAAAGATTAAGGAGTAAACTAAAATTTAGGTTTTAAAAAAATGGCAGGCAAGAAGAAGGGCGAGAAGAAAGAAAGCCAACAACCCTCAAAGAAGTGAAATAGAGGAGTTGGCTTTAACCTTCCCCTAAAGGTAAAACTTTTTTCTTCAACGCCCCTCTTAGGGTTATTATTATTTTTAATTAAACTCTTTTAAAGTCAACGCAAGGATAAACCTAAACATTAAGGCAAAATCTAATCGGAAGCAATAAAAAAGGAGGAGAGATCGATGAAAATATTCTATTAAGAACCGTGGTTACTTTAAAAGAAAACTAAAACTAAACCATGATATTTTTCCGCATTCAGATTTGCCAGTCAAATTAGTTTTAAAACGTCTCCATGAGAGAGATTACTATGAACCCCCAAAAGGTAACCCTCTTTAAAGCTCTTCTTCACGTCGGTTATTTGAGGGTTGCCCCACGAACCCTTTCTAGAGGAAATAACTTAGTTCAACTAAAATTCTCAGATGGTACAGGAAAGTGGTACATTGATACACCTTTTGGAGGCGGAATTTACTCTAGTTCAAAGGATGCTCTCCACGCATTGGTATTGAGGTTCGCTGTTGACGTTGAAGACCTTAAGAAAATGGCTGAAATCGGCTTCACCTACGCTCAGGAAGAGCTGGACAACTACGAAAAAACCATAAACAAGATAGAACAAAAGAGCACTAAAGCTTTCATGGACTTCATGAAGGAAGAGAAGAAGAACGAAAATGAGAACATAGATAGGTCTACACTGAACGACATCTTAAGGGAGTTTAAGAAGCAAGTTGTTTTTTCTAGGCTAGAGAAAGAACTTGAAAGGAACAACAACACTTGTCCTGTATGTGGAAAGGAGTTCTTCAGTTCGGCTTCCCTTTACAACCACGCCTCTAGAACGTCAAACATGAAGGAAGCCCATAGGAACTTCTTGATGCTTATTATGAATGAAGTTACCGGCTTAACACCTTAGCACTAATATTTTGTTTTTAATGTATACTACATTTTATTATACATTACGCAATTTCTTTTATCTTCATATCATTTCTGAATACTTTCAATTGAGGCAACTAGTATAAAAATATAGGGATAACCTAAACGAAGTTTCTTAAGAAAAAAATTTAAACATTAGGGTTACCCTAATATAGTAATGATAAACGAACTAGCAAAGTTGTTTTCATGCATGGCTGATGAGAACAGATTGAAAATAATTCTTTACTTAAGTCAAAGGAGAGAAGCTTCTGTAGGAGAAATAGCCAAGGCAACCAACAACTATCAATCTCTAGTTTCTCATCACTTGTCAACCCTTAGAAAGGCAGGGATAGTGAATAAGAAACGCATTGGCAAAAACTCGGTATACGTAATATCTGAACAAGCAGTTAAGCTCATTGAATTTGCAGAGTCTTTATCAGGAGTTCCACCCTTAGACAAGAAAATGAATTATCATAGTCTCACAAGCAAAATTGATGTGGAGGAAGACATTTCAACTTAAAACTCAGTTTTTCTAAAAAAATCGAATGAGATAAGAGAAGTCATCTTAAAAATTTAAAATGTTGGTTCATCATAATTGACTATAGAGATCTTTATGTCATATCCATATGGAGGACCTTACGGTTCTCAGCCACCCTATGGGCAACCACCTTATGGACAACCACCTTATGGACAGCCGTATGGACAGCCAGCAGGAAACCCAATGATGACCATGATGATGTGTTCGCAGTCAGTTGGTCTAGGCGGAAAGCAGCAAATGGTTCCAATAAACGGGCCAATAAATCTTCAAATGGTAGTCCAGCAAGTTACAATGTACCTCATGGGGCAAGGTTTTCAAACGTTCCCCATGGTTGGGCAGAACATGGCTGTAATACAGGCTCAGCACAGTTCAATATTAGGCACGTTAACCGATCAGAACAAATCTTACACCGTTAGAATCTGTGTCGGACCTGAGTTCGTAATGGTGGAAACTGGGATTGCCAACTTAATGCAAGAATTACTTACTGCTGGAGCTACAGTGGGGGTTTCGGACGAACTTTTACACAATAAACTTCTAACTCTTGCAGGCGGAGGTGTGGACGCATACGGGCTCTATAAAGACTATGCAGGAGAAGAACAGCTCATGAACACTGTAATGATGGCCATAATGAGTGCACAGTCATATTCTCAACCTTATGGACAACAAGGCTATGGGCAACCTTACGGCCAGTATGGACAACCTTACGGTTACGGGCAACCACCACAACCTTATCAAGGGCAACCTTATCAACAAGGACAATATGGGCAGCAACCTCAGTACGGGCAACCGCATCCGCAACAGCCTCAGGCACAAACACAACCAACTCAGCCACAGCCCTCTCAAACGCAAGCTCAGCCTCAGGCTCAAAAAGTGAAGTGTTGGAAGTGCGGTTATGAGAACGACAATAACGCGAAGTTCTGTGAAAACTGTGGAGCCTCACTTACATCGATAAAGTGCCCTAAGTGCGGGAAAGAGAATCCTCCCAGCTCAAAGTTCTGCGGCGACTGTGGATCTCCGCTCACTCAAGCTGCAAAACAATAATGGAAAACTACTTTTTTAAAAAAGTAAAAGGTTACATTTCTTTTTAAGGAGAAAATAAATATAACAGGAAAATATTACTTAAATTGTTTTAGATCTCAATATCTCCTATAACTTCTCCTAAAGCCTCCTCCACGATAGCCTGTATCCTCAACTTTCTTATCAGAGAGGTTATTTTCAGTGTTTACGTTCTCTATTGTCTGTGTGGATTTCTCCATTTTTCCTTCCCTACCTAGGGTTAGCCTCATAGAGCCCCTAACTACTGATACATAACCGTTATTTACGTCTATCACGTCGTTCTCGCTAACTTTTCCTATGTTGTCATCCCACAAACTCATAAGGATTGAACCTGTGTCATCTCCAACAAGAACGTCTGACACCTTGTGCAATGAACCGTCCTTGTTTGTAACTTGTTTTGCTTCTCCTAATTTCAATACCTTTACGGTTACTGTAGCTGAAGCTCTGGGCTTCAATTCACTTACTTTCATTTTGGGTTCTGTAAAGAGGCGTTCCGCACATAATAAAACTTTCCCGTTCATAAGAGGACGAATTTTCGGATAGCCTTTCTTTCAAAGAGCAGGTGTTTTACTTTGATTTATTTTATATTTTAGATACAAATTACATAAAAAACTGATAAATTAGCTTTGTGAAAAATATGGGGTAATTCACGTCTCTTTTGCGAATTCAGTTTATTTATTGAGGTAGAGTGAATTTAATTAAACGGTCTCTTACGGACTAGGTAGGTATTCATGCTTAACAATTTCCTTATATATGATCTATTTTTGCTATAATTACAATTTGCAATGGAAACCTGAATTGCCCAAAACATGGGCATAACTGCATTTAAACTCACATGTTACATTAAATTTTCTTAATTATATGTAGCAAAAAGTAATATTTCCCCGGTTTATTCCCACTAACTGTCTTGATCCCAGATCCGTCTAAGTCTGGACAATGTTAAGATTTCCTCTATTGATCAAGGAAAAACTATGAAATCAAAATCACTTAGCGGAATTATGCTCACCTTACTTTTAGGTGCCAAGGCAATTATTCCATCGTGAGCGTATATAACCTGAGCTTTACCTTCATAGTAAAGGCGAGCTGTTAAAGCTGAAATCACAGCGTCGATCACGTCTTTTTTGCGGGATAGTGACCTCCAATCTATTCCAGCGTTCTTCAAGGACGATGTGGGGTGGGTTTCGACTAACTTAAGGCTATTTCTCAGCCTCATAGCTCTCTCTACAAGGGACTTCATGAAAGAGGGAGGAAGGACTTTATACCCATGCTTCAGCATTTCTCTGTCTATCTCACGATAGTAGTAATTGAAAGGTGAGTCTAGGGCTGATGCCTTAGCGTTCATACAAATTGACACGATTTCCTCGTCTGTCATGACCTCGTAAACCTTCACCGAGTTACCGATCATCAGACCTACATCGGTCTCCCTTTTCACCGCCAGATCTATCCCGCAGAAAGCCATATATTTTACACGTTTGTCTTTACTTTATGAAGAAACCTGTAATTCTAATTAACTTCAAGGCATACGACACCTCTTTCGGGAAGAAGGGCGTTGAAATAGCTAAACAGATAGAGAAAATAAGCATGGAGTACTCCACCGAGATCATCATTTCAGTCCCTCCAACTGAGATCTACAGGATAGCAAGCGAGGTGTCGTTACCGGTCTTCGCTGAACATGTTGATTCTAACTCTTTGGGAGCTTACACTGGTTCAGTTACACCTGAAATGGTGAAGGAGGCTGGAGGGAAAGGGACTCTCCTCAACCACAGCGAGAGGAGAATAAGGATTGACGAGATAGCTGAAGCTATCAACAGATCGAGAAAACTCGATCTGGATTCAGTTGTATGCGTGGATAGAAACGAACTAGTTAGGGCTATAGGGACTCTCAAACCTACATCAATCTTGATAGAGCCTCCAGAGCTTATAGGTAGTGGGATATCTGTATCAAAGGCTAGACCAGAGGTAATAACTGAAGCGGTAGAACAGATCAAGGAGTTCCCAGAGGTCATGCTAATTGCCGGGGCAGGCATAACCAGTGGGGAAGACGTTGCGACAGCGATAAAATTAGGAGCTTCAGGAATAGGAGTAGCAAGTGCTGTGATGAAGGCTAAGGACCCTATGAGAGTCGTGGAGGAATTCGTGAGGAGTGCCAAGAGCGTTTAACATGAGAAGGAAGTTATTATTACTGGGAATTTTCTCCGCTTTTTACGCTCTTCTGGAATTGGGGATGCAATGGGACCCTTCGACAGATCCCTTATCACCTCCTGGATGAAAGGAATCTTCTCGCCCACAGTATCACTGTACTTTTACAGAGTGATATATGACGTAATTTTCCTTTACCCTTCTTGGCTCGCATCAGGAAAGCTTATTTCTTTCTCTACCTTATAGTACTTCGTTTACGCCTCTACCTTGGAGGACGTTCTCTATTGGGTTATAGCTATGGAAAAGCCGTATAGTTGGGCTTGGTTTTATCCCGTCTTTAGAGGAATACCTATAGACGACTTGATAGCGTGTATCTTCCTTTTGGCGACGTACGGGATAGTAAAAGAAAAATAGAGACACGCTCTATGGTCTCCTCAGGTAGCGATCAAAGGCTTTAAAATTCAGACAAGCCATTATGAAAAGCCCACACTTTTAATTCGTTCAGATTTTCTAATGCCTGCGAATATCGAGGTCTTCTCAGGGTGGACTACTCACCCTCACCGGTGGGTCTCCATCCCACCTCTATTAAGGTGAACTACCCCGTCCTTACGGCGGGGCTTCCTGATTCACGCCCCCCACCTTGCCCACGAAGGGTAGAGGGCGGAACTCCACAGGCCCTGCGGGTCGTTCCGACCCTGATCTCCTCAAAATGTTCAGGGAAGCGTTGTAGTCGCGGCCAGCGACCCAACCGCACCTTTGACAGGAAAAGACGCGGTCTTGAAGGGTAAGGTCTTCTTTCACGTAACCGCAGTTAGCACATGTTCTGGAAGTGTAAGCAGGGTCGACCAAGGTGAGGGACTTGCCGTACTTCTGTAGTTGATAATGGACCACCGTCCTGAGCTCGTGGAAGGCTACGTCGTGGAGACTTGCCCTGGTCTTTCGGAGGGATTTACCCACCATCTGTTTGACGTGGATGTCCTCCATGACTACCATGTCGTAATGCGTGGCTAAGTACTTACCTAGCTTCATGTAGAGGTCTCTCCTGAGTTGTCTCACGTGTTCGTACGCTCTCGCAACCTTAACCTTGGCTAAAAACAAGTTATGTGACAGGAACTTCTTCCTGGACAGCCCCTTGCGGAGGTGTTTCACCCTCCAGAGTGCTTTCTCGTAAGGTCTCGTGTTGGGCACGTATTCCCCGTCTGAGGTGACAAGGAGTTTCTCCACACCAACGTCGAGAGCAACGACCTTGCCAGTCTTTGGCAGGGAAGGGATAGTGACGTCCTCCACGATGAAGGTCACATACACTTTCTCTGACTTGGTGAGCTTCACGACCACTCTCTTCACTCTGTCTAGGGGGAAGTCCCTGTGCACTACCACGTGGAAGATGCCGAGGTGAGACAGGGTCAAGGTCATCAACTTCTTCTTTCCCTTCCTGATTTCCCTGACGTAAGTGACCTTCCATCCAGACTGAGGGTACACCAAGGAGTACCACTTATGGGCTTTCTTCTCCCTGGGGTAACGTGCTAACTTGTCGAAGAACCTTTGCCTGGCGCAGTGGAAGCGGTCAGCTACTTGTTGTGCTACTTGTGAGTGTAGCCTCTTGAACTCCTTGTCCTGTTTCCTCAGGTCTAACGCGAGCTGCTCAACTCAGTGTGTGTTAAACCTTTCCCATCTCTTGAGTAAAAGAAGGAGTCAGCCCACCTTAACGTGTTGTAAGCTGACACGACAACTTCAACTGGGACTTTAACTCCCTCATGGTTTGGGCGTTTACGTAAGTCCTGAAACGGAACGCCAAGGTAGGCATTAATCATGCGGAGAGAAGGGTATTTATCTTTTACTACGGAAATGAGGAGGAAGGGGCTATCCGTCCCCACCCTCACGGATAGGATCTTACGCCCCCTTAAACCCTCATTAAGATAAACTTTAGTTATAGACTACGGATATGTCATTTATGATAAATTTATACAATAATATACTAAATGCTAAAATATCTGAAGAGGGAGCTTATCTTTTTAGCGTGAAACGCGGGGACAAAGACTTGATACTTCAAGGCAATATGGAAAGAAAGACGAGAGGAGGAATGGCTCTTCTCATACCGTTCGCAAATAGGATCAAAGAGGGGAAGTACACCTTTGAGGGAAAGACCTACAGTTTACCAGTAAATTCTGAGGGAAATGCAATCCACGGTTTCGCTAAAGATGTCAAATGGAACATAGACGAAGCCAGCGTGGATACGGCTAGGTTGAGCGTTACGTTAAAGAACGCGGGGTATCCCTCCACCTTAAAGTGTAAAGTTATCTACGCCCTCTCAGGAAACTCAATAAGCGTTTCCATAGAGATAAACAACGTGGGAGATAACGATGCGCCTTTAACCGTGGGAGCCCATCCTTACTTCGTCGTGAAGGGTAAGTGGAGTCTGAATCCAGAGGTCTTCACTAGGTTAGAACTTGAGAACAAGATACCTAACGGCAAGATGTACGAATGGAGGGTGGACGCATCATCACATATAGACGACTGTTTTCTGTTTGACGGGAAGGTAACCTTAACTTCAGAGTGGTCAAGAGTCGAAGTGGAGAGCGACAACATGAAGTACTTGCAAATATTTAACGGAGTTGAAGGTGCCGTAGCCTTGGAGCCGATGAGCGGTGCTCCAGACGCTTACAATAACGGGATGGGGCTCACGATACTCCGTCCCCAGTCAGGGGTAGAGTATAGGTTCAAAATGACTTTCGGCTAGAGCCGAGAGACCTAGGAAAGCTTATGAATCTCGCATATACATTCCTCTTATGAGAGTTCTCTTTCTCGGTACTGGATCTGGAAGCTCTAGGGATAGCAGACGTTTCAAGGCTGGAGTACATGTGAGTAACGGGTACGACTCAGTCTTCCTTGACATGGGGCCTGGATCAAACCTGAGGGTTGAAGATTTTCACGTTCACGGGGATCACGTGTTTTTCACACACCTTCATATAGACCACTTCGACGGAGTTTTCGACTACATGGTATCCAGGAAGGTTCAGGGTTTGAAGGACTTGTATGTGCATTCTCCTCCAGGTTTCGGACATGTATTGTCCTCCTTTAGGGAGGTCGGAAACCAAGTCAGTGCTAACGTCGAGGAGCTCGACCTTCCTAGAGCTAAGGTTGGAGAACTGGAGGTATACAGCGTCGAAGCTTGTCATGCGATATACGCTGTATCTTACGTCATCACCGACGGGAGAAAGAAGATAGTTTATACAGGGGACACCGCAGAGCCATGCGAGGATGTCGTCAAGGAAATCCGTGACGCGAATCTGGTGATACATGAAGCCTCTTGCGTGGATAACTGTAAGCAGTTCGGGCACACCTCAGCCAAGGAAATCATGTCTATGTTCAGCGACATCAAGGCAAAGATGATTCTAACTCACATTCCTGCCCACTCAGAAAAGGAGATCTACGAAGCAATAGGTAACAAGTTCTTGATAGCCAGGGACGGAACTATCTTCGAGCTCTAGTAAGGTTAGCTAACTCTATAGGATCTAATTATGAACACGCAATATCTAAAGATAAGGACATAGTCTCGAAATCTTCAAGCACTTGTAACTGAAGAAACGAACAGACTATCAAGGCGTGATAAGTAAAAAAGAGTTTTCTTTTTTTTAAAAATACTTTTGGCAACGTTTCATAATCAAATAAAGTCACCTCTCAAATCCATAATCAAAAAGTTATCCACTATTTACATACTTCCTTGTTTTCGATAGTATTTGCTTGCCCTTCAATCTGTTGTCAAAGAGAGAGGAAACTTATCTCATGTCTTCCCCAGAATCTTCATAGTGTTCTCGAAGGCCCTCTTAGCTCTTTCAGCTGTCTCTAAGTCCACTTTGACTACGTGCTTGTTTTCCACCAGTGAGTCCCTTATCTTCTTGAGTGTTACCATTGCCATATACGGACATCTTGCGCATCCGCAGGCCTCTGTAGTAACTAGAGGGTAGAATGTCTTTTCCGGTACCTGTAATTTGAGGGCATTGATCATTCCTATTTCCGTAGCTACTATGAAATCTCTCGACTCAGACTTCCTTGCAAACTCTATCATCTGATTTGTAGAACCTACGAAGTCGGACGCTTCCAAAATCTCCAAGGGAGACTCCGGATGGGCCATGAGGACTGCACCTTTGTATTTCCTTCTAGCTACCTCCATCAACTGTTTGGTATAGCTAGCGTGAACCATACATCTGCCGTTTGGAGGAACCTTGATGATCTTCTTGCCAGTCTTCTTTTCAACGAAGTTGGCTAAGTTTGCGTCTGGACCGAAAAGAACAACGTCACTGTCTAAACTACTTACTACCTTCACTGCAGTTGATGAAGTGACTATGTAGTCTGCTAACGCTTTAGTATATATGCTCGTGTTAATGTAAAGGACTACTGGAGCGTCCGGGTACATCTTTTTGAACTCGCTTAGTGTATCCACGTCCAAAGAATCGGAAAGTGTGCAACCCGCATTGGGATCCGGAGAGAGAACGGTCTTGTTCTGATTTAACGCTGCAGCTTGTTCCGCCATAAAGTACACTCCGGCGAACACTATTACATCTGCGTCAGTCTTCATTGCCTTAACTGCGAGGTCATAAGAGTCCCCTGTGAAATCTGAAACTAACTGCACCCCATAGTCCATGTAGTTATGACCTAGAATGATAGCGTTCCTTTCCTTTTTCAATTCTCGTATCTCCTTTATGAGGTCGGATGACATTCCGAACATATGTTCGGTTTCTAGTATTAAAGCTTTTAAGACTGGTTAAATTATTCTGATAATTAATGGATTTAACTTAATGCTAATTAAAATAAATGTTAAGTAGTTTGTGTTTAGCAGTCTACGGGAATTCCTGTAGTCCAAATGTTTTTCACCTGGTAGTGTGATAAAATAAATTTTATCCATTCTATAGTAAGGATATCTTAGAACCTATAGCTAATTGTTTGATGTCTATCACGTCACTATAAAATTATTCTTAAGGTCACGTAACTCTGCAAGGATTTTCCGATAAGAGATGTCTGTTTTCTGCTGTCATAACTTTCTGAGCAAGGAGAGAGAGGATAGAAAGGCTTATTTACTTTTCAAACTGCAAAATACTCCGCCCTCACAGAAGGAATCTTCAACTCCGCGTGTCCCCATTAAGATAAAGAATCTCCGCAAATAATATCTTTTGTATCATTCCTGATTTATATACAGAAAGTCTCTACTTCCGTGAGGAGAAGATCGCCTTGTTTCCTATAACCAAATATAGAATTGATGAGATGAGGCCGAATGAGGATATGATCCCCCAGAAAGCTATAGGTCTGTAGAGAAAATCGTCCATTATAAGAGCTGCTATCGACGATCCTGAAACCCTACCTAGAGAAGTAACCATACCGTATATTCCCATCGTTCTTCCTCTGCTTGAATCGTCGGAGAAAGATGAAGCCAGTGCTTGCGATAGAGGTGCGACTACCATTTCGGCTATAGTTATTGCTATCATATCCAAAGCAGCCTCTATGAAATTTGTGACTAAGCTTATAGAGAAATAAGAAATAAAGTAAATTAGCATCCCGTACACTATATGGCGCGGTTCTATCTTTCTCCCTATTAAATCTTGAATTAAAGCGATTAGAAGACCGTTTATCATGAAGAGAATACCTACTTGAAAAGTGGAAAATTTCAAAACGGAAGCATAATACGTAAGGTATGAGAACCCAAGCTGGCCCATAAGGACGAAAGTGAAGAAACTGGGTATCAAAAACTTTACGAAGTTCTTCTCAACCTTTAAGGAAAACTCTATCTTAGTCTTCAGATCTGGAAGGGATTTTATGAAGAAAGCTGGAAAAAGGGAAATCAAAGCTGAGATTAAAAGCAAGGGTTTGAAACCGTATAGAGAAAAGACGAAGCCGCCTACAGTAGGACCGAGAGCCCACCCGATATTTATGCCGACCCTTAACCTGGAGAATGCCCTAATCAGGGAAGAAATATCCTTCTTCCTTATATCCCCTACTAATGAGGTGTTAGCTACGTTATACCCAGAATTGAAGAAAGTCTGTAACAATACAGCTAAAGTGATATAGAACGAAACTGGTATGAAATACGCTGATAGCAAGCTCACCGAAGACAGAAACGAGAATGTTAACATTGTTTTCGTTCTGCCAAGGAAGTCCGTGAAGAAACCTGAAACTATGTAGGCTAAAATGCTGACTATCCCTTGAAGTAAATAAAAGAGAGATATGAACGCTAGTGAAAAATGATATACTGAGAGCAATGCAAAACCTATGAACGGCCACACAATTGATGTACCTAATGCTCTTGCACTGCCTATAATAGCAAGCTTGTTCAGGTCTTGCACTTTAGCGATGTAATCTTGATGCTTTTAACTTTATTGGGAGAGACTATGCATGAAGGAAATTAGAGTAAATATTTGCATGTGAAGCCCTAAAGGAGAAGGAACATTGAGAGAGTACTGATGAAACTGAGTCATTCATTTGCTGCCTAGAGAACTCACATTCCTAAGCTACAAGATCATTGTAATTAAACCTCGAAGCCGAGAAACTAGTCTTTCATAAGATAGATGAACCCGTAAGGAGCAATGAATTAAGACGAAGGCATTTTATGACCTTCACCCTTCACGTAATTTATCGCCTCTTCTATGTCCTCCATTATTCTCACTAACATAGAGTAAACGATCTTATCGTCTGCACTATCAACGTCCTTGAAAATTAAGTTATACAAATCGTCCATCTCTTGGACTAGATACGCAGGGAAAACTCCCTTCCTTCCTAACTTCCATATCAAGTCTAGAGGATCTTCTCCTTTCCAAGAACAGACCTTAAGGAAGCAGTTGAAAAGGCCTCTTATCCCATCTTTCACTCTTCTTCTAAGTTCTGGGTTGTTCAGAAACTCTTCCAAAGTAACCTTGGTTCCATCCTCTACCATGCTGTAATAGTCCCAGAACATGAGGTTCTTATACCTGAGGTTCCACAAATAGTTATGCTTCAGGACAAAGTGCTTTTCACCTTGATTATAGGTACAACCGATGTGAGCCTAATCCCTGGAATAACTATAGCAGGGGCAACTCCGGAGCTTACCATGTTCACACCGGCTGCCGACGCTGAGTTCCTAATTAACGGAAGGTGTCAAGTCATAAACGGAGTACCTATAACCCCCGATGGAATACCTAGTCCTGCAATAATATCTAGGGCTTCGCTCAATTTGACAGGGGTACCCTCTCTAGTTGTCAACGGAGGAACTAGGATTAAACCAACTGGCATACCCTTCATAGAAGTGGGAGGAGAACCAGGGAAGGACATTAGAGAAGGAGCATTAGACAAGGAGGTCATGATTAGAATGAGAGAAAACGCTGAGAGACTCGGGAGGCAGCTCTCCAGAGGTTTTGATACTCTCATTATAGGAGAATCCATTCCTGCAGGGACTACGACAGCCTTAAGCACCCTCCTCGCTCTAGGGTATAAAGCCTTTGGAAAGGTCAGCTCAGCCTCTCCAAATAACCCAGTCGAGATAAAGGAAAGTGTAGTAAAACAAGCTTTAATTGATCTTCCAGAGGATAAAATAGAAAAACTGTCAAGGGTCTCTGACCCAATGATTATCACGGCTTCTGCCTTGGCTGAGGGTTTTGAGAACAGGGTAGTGCTGGCGGGAGGAACGCAGATGACAGCCGTAGCCGCAGTGATAAAGGAGTTCTCTCCGGGGAAAGTGAAGGACTTGTCAATATGGACTACCAGATGGATAATTGAAGATAAGAGATCCGATATTATAGGGTTAGCTTCCGAGGTCGGAGTTAAAGTAGACGTATCTCAACTCGACTTCTCAAGCTCCAAGATAGATGGTCTAAAAGCTTATGATAAAGGTTACGTTAAGGAAGGAGTAGGAGCAGGCGGATTGTCCCTGCTGGCTATGAAGATGGGTTTCACGAAGGAAGAAGTCATGAGAGAAGTTGAGAAGGTCTATGAAGAGGCTAGAAACGAAAAGATTTAACCTATCCTTCGTAATGAGAAGAGGAATGCTGTAAGTGAAGATAGGAGTTACAGATGAGGGAGAAATTTCCCGAGAGATATCCAAGGTAATGAAAGAGGAGAATTTCGTCCTAGTTCCTACCCCAGCTTCTGTAATAAAGGAAAGGCCTGACATTATTGTCCACACAGCAGAGATCCCGTTTTGGGAGAGCAACCTAGACCCTCCTAGGGCTTGGAGTACAAACACTTGGATGGCAATAAACATAGCGAGAGCAGGAAGCAAAGTAGGCGCGGTCAACGTTTATCCGTCAACATTCATGGTATACAACGGAAGGAAGGGATTCTATCTAGAGCACAACACTCCTAATCCTTTAAACTACTACGGAATTAGCAAGCTAGCAGCTGAAACTGGTATAGCTTCACTTGGAAATTACCTAATCATGAGGGTGGGTGCTCTCTATTCCCTTTCTTATGACGGGGTCCTGAAGCCTTTCATTAAGGCGTCATTCCTTGGAAAGAGAATAAAGTGCTCACAAGACATCTATCTTTCTCCTATAAGCGTTTACACGTTCTCCTCTACTTTAGCAAAGCTCATAAAGAAAGGGATTAAGGGTTTCGTCAATGTCTCGGGCCCACGAGTTTCTCTTTACGATTTCTGCGTAAAGATAACGGATCTTTTTGGAAATGATGCAGAAAGTATAAAAACGCCTTATTTGGACCTTTCGCTGGACGATTGGCTCTTGAGAGCATTGGGAATAAAGATAGACGGAAGGGAAGACTTCCTCAAACTACTTGAAAGGAAGGCTATAGGAGAGACGTGAATTTGCATGTCGTGAAATACAAAGCGAACTTTAGTGTTTCCGCTGACTTCCTCCCCGCCACGGCGAGGGTTCCCCTCATCGGTTCGGGTTTACATCCCTCATTTGAGGGGCAGACGAGAGGGTCAGAGACCCCCTCCTGTTCAAATTAACTATAGCAATAGCATCAAGGTCGTTCTCATAACCACAAGCACACCTAAACCAACGATATTCTTTCTCCTCCATTTTACCACACTTAGGGCATGAAACAGAAGAATAACTGGGATAACAAACTCTACGACCGCCACGCTTCCTAGCCTGCCAAGAAATCCGGTACTGCAAAAGACGGTACTGCACGAAGTACAACTTGTCACGGTACTCCTTAGGGAGTTTGTCCACGTTCTTGATGAGGTTCCTGAGACTCCCGAGCTTGATGACGTTTACACCCATCCTCTCAGCCTCTTCGACGACCCACCTCCCAACTTTCTTGGCGAAGTCCTCCACAATACGCCTAGCCTTTTGATGAAACGAGCGAATCCTATTGAGGATCCTCTCGTTCTCCTTCCACCTCCTTGGGTACTACTCTGCAACCTCTCGGTCAAAGACTTCCAGTGGTGAACCTCATGAAGGCGAGTCGGGATCCTGACGTAGTCTTTGTGGTCCTTCCCTACTACTATCTCACTCATGTTGACGTCCACAGCGACACTAGACTTAGCTTCGACTTTCTCCAACGGTCTCTCAAAACGACCTTGAGGAAAGCCTTATCATCCTTGACTACTAACCTAGCCTCCTTCATCCTCCAACTCATGTAGTCTTGAGGTTTCTGGGATAACCCAGTGGTAGTTTTCACCAACACTCGCTATCCTAACAGTCATGTTATCTAAGTCCACATTATAACTTGCTTTAGGAGTTAGCCATACAGAGGGCTTATAAACTCTCGGGAAACGTCCTCTTCTCGGGTTATTGTACCAACCCTTGTACGTCGCGAGAGCGTCTCTATAACAGTCCTCAGCAACCTTTGAAGGTAGGTCGTATTCCTCTCTTAACTTCGTGTATAACTCCTCGTGGACTTTTCCTAACACTCCCTTCTCTTCTGGGTTCGGAACATTTTCCTTCAACCAAAATATGGTGAAACATATTGCTTTCACGTAGTTGTTCACGAGGGCTAGGAGGGGTTCAGAGAGAGCGATCTTCATAGAAACAGTAGCTCTGATCGCTTTAACCCTCCCAGCCATTAAAAAAAGAATTTCGAAAAAAAACTAATATTTAAACAAAGGGGACTATCCATCCCCGCCTCAGAGAGGCGAGGCTTTCCGCCCCCTTAACCCCCTTTTTCTGTAAGCTATTAACCAGGGACCAAAGGTATTTAGTATAAATATCTTGTGAAAATACTAATGTTGAGTTGTTCTTTTCATGCACCACAAACGGAAAATGTAATAATTCTCCAAGGTAACTTATCACAGAAATGACTATTGATACAGTTTTAGTTGATATGGGAGAGACCCTTGTCTCATTCAATCCTAAGTATCACCAGAACGTGGCGATCCTCCTGAATAATTTCGGGTACAAGATAGATGAGAAGAAGGTATTCAGGGCAGTGTACAAGGTTCTGGGGAACCATCACTATCCCCACCCTGAGATCTGGGGACTTTCTCAGCCAGACTTCAGGGACATTTTCCTAGAGTTAGGACTGTACCCTGAGCCGAGAATTGTGGAGAAGTTGAACAGTTCACAGCTCCTATCAAGTAAATGGGGTCTATTCGAGGACTCTTTGTATTTTCTTGAGGAAGTTAGGAAGAGAGGTAAGAAACTCGTTCTTGTAACTAACTCTACGGATAGCGTATTCAGGATAGTCAAGGAAACTGGAATAGAGAAGTACTTTGACTCTATAGTGACCTCTTACGAACTCGGTATTATGAAACCGCACCCCAAGATATTCAGCTACGCGATGAGTAGTGTCGGAGGGAGAAATGGAGTACACATAGGGGATATTTACGAGATAGACTACATTGGGGCTAAGAGGTCTTTCGTTACTCCTATCCTCCTAGATCGTGATGACTTTTACGATGACCTGAAATGCAAGAAAGTTAAGGACCTGAGAGGGGCGCTTAAAGTCATAGACAAGATGGACGAGAGCTAGGCCTCACTTGACTTCAACTCTCCTTTCTCTATCATGTCTAATAGCTCCATTATACCCTCACCGTCCTCATGTGTCAAAACTACGTCGGCTATCTCCTTGATACAGGGAACAGCGTTCTTAACAGCGACTTTTACGTCAACTACTTCCATCATCTTTAGGTCGTTCTCACCATCTCCGACTCCTACCGTTAGCCCACCGAATTTGAGGATCTCCTTCAACTTCAAGATCCCGCTTGCCTTGTTTACTCCCTTGGGTAGCAACATGGCATCTCCTCTGTTATATTCCACATCGCACAGCTCATTCAACGACGAGATCTCCTCGTGGCTTAGTTTCCTGTTATTAATGTAGATTATCACTTTACCTAAGCTGTAAGGTATATTCATCTCTTTTAGGGTTGACGAAATTTTCTCCCTTTCGTGAAACCAGCATTCAGGTGCATTAACTTTTTCCTCCCCTTTAACGAAAATCAAAGCCCCGTTCTCAAGTACCCATGCAGTAGGGGTGAACCCTCTAGCGAAAACATCTATCAATCTCTTCTCTCTCCCAGAGACTACAGCAAAGAAATTGTTCTTAGCGAAGTTCTCTACTCTTTCCTTAACTCTATCATCCAGGAAAAAACCATCCTTCTCGTGGGCAAGGGTCCGGTCGTAGTCAGATACAACCAGGACCTTATTTAATGACGTAACCATAGTTCTTTAATATATCTCTCATTTTTAAGGCATCCCTCTCTAATTCTGGGCTCTCACAGACCAAAGAGATCGATATGTCCTCCTTGATTAAGACCTCGGCTAAAGGTTTGAACGGAGGCGCTTCAGCCTCTATAGGCACGTGGACGTCAACGTACTTCCCCTTACTCATCTTCAACGACTCAAAGTGAGAATTGATGTGAGTTAGGTTAAGTTCCCTCTTTAGCCTTTCTATGATTTCCTTATAGTCTATCTTTCCACCTTGCCTGGCAAAGGTGTGTGCCCAGTCTATGTAGGGGATTACTCCTTTCACTTCCTTGGATATTCCTATGACTTCGTCTAAAGTACCTAAAGCAGTCTCCTTAGCCATGGTCTCTATCCCGAACTTGACGTTCTTTATTCCTCCTTCTCTAGCCCTATCTACAATGTCTGTCATCTCAGCTTTGACCTTCTGATAGCACTCTTCAGGTTTCATCTTACCGTAGAACGCAGCATGAATCGCTATAGCGTCCGCACCCATTGCTTCAGCCCTATCTGCCGTATCAAGGATCCTCTGTTTAGACGCTTTAACCTTTTCCTCTTCGCTCGAACATAAGTTGATGAAATAAGGGGCGTGAACTGATAGCCTCACTTCTAATTCCTTTGCTACCTTCCCTGTCTCCTCAGCAGTCTCCCTTTTCATTCTTACTCCCTGAACGAACTCAACTTCCATCGCGTTGAGGGACATTTCCCTTATTGCCTTCACTCCGTCAATCGTTGTTCCTTTCTTAGCTGAGAATGGAACCCCTGCAGTACCGAGGAAAATCGTTGCCATGGAGCTACTAGAGTTAGTTTTGGTTTTAACTTTATGCTAGATTGCGTTGAAACATGAGAATGAACAAGAAGGCTTCGCCATAAAGCAAGGTTATCTTTGACGTGAGATGAGAAACCAGAAATGTGTTTTAAATCAGCTGTTTCAATTATTATTCTTTTCAAGTACTCAAAAATAGAGTTTCACTTAAAAATTACATATAAATTAAATTACATTAACTAATATTTATCTTATGTGCAACTATATCCTTTATTTTTGCCTCGTTCTGTCTTATCAGGGTCACTATAGATGATATTACAGTTCTATCGTCGAACTCCTCAGTTGTCTTCGACCTCAAAGTAGAGAGAAATGGTTGAATTACTTGATCCATTTGAATTGAGGAGATCACATCAGATAACGCTCTAACGAAAGACGCGGCTACAGAAACCTTATTCATGTTTGATTCCGACGCAGATTTAGTTATTTGGTCTGTCAATCTCATTGCTATGGAAGAACCTACTTCATCTATAGCATCATTAATCAGAGGTTCAATTATCTTCTTGTATTCATCTATCCCTGAGGAGGAGAAGCTCAATGTCTCTGCCATTACGTCTGCTCTCTCCATAAGGGACGAGAGAATTGATGCAGATACAAAGTTCTGGAGTTGCTTTCTATCCTCATCGGACAATTTAAACGAGGTAACGGTATACTCGTCAACTGTAAGTCCAGCCTTTCTGGCCAAGAATTCGATTAAGGTCTCAGCCTGTATTCCCACGCTTCTAAACTTGGCTGCGGCCAATGGACATAGAGTAACAATTTTGCCATATCTCTCCCCTAATGTTCTAGCCATGGTATCCGCCCTTCTGCCCAGGTTGCGTTCAAGTATCGCACCAGAACAGCCTTCTATCTTCTTTACTTTGAAACCTTTATCTCTCAGTCTTTTCATTACCTCGTCTGCATAGTCTGCTGAGAAGCACGCTACATGAAGGTTTACCTCTTCGTTCTTACCATCTATATTCACAGTCTTCAAAACTCTCATGTCGAATGGAACTACATCAAAAATTGTATCGGTTTTCGCAAAGTTAGAATAGTCTTTATACGCCACTGCCATCGTTTTGTAGTCCTCTGGAGCTAAGGTTATTACTTCCAAAGCATTTGAAAATACATCAAAGTTCTTCTTCATCTTATCCATTAGCAGGGAACCATTCCCGCTTATGTAGTCCATGAAACCGCTATCTCCAGTAGTTCCAATTAGACGAACTTTTAGACCGAGTAGTTTCAAGAATTTTAATGCAATCACTGCAACGCTAGGATTTGCTATTATGTTCTTGCCAACAAATAACACACTTTCGCTATTATTGTCCACTACCTCAGAAATAGACGGATCATTTAACAGAGGTAAGTCTACAGGAGGCTCGTCTGGAGATTTCTTAGCTACTGCTGCGTTCAGCTTTATGAGCAATGTAGAAATGGGTATTTTAGCTGGACATACGCCGTCACATAGTCCGCATTTGTGACATCCAGATATCTCGGCTATAGTACTATCTGGTATATCAATAGATCCCTTAAGGTAATAGTATGCTATTGCACCTTTTACCATATCGAACATACCCTTCGGAGCATAAGGCCACTCTGGGATGAGCCTATACTGAGGGCATACAGTTACACACATCGCACAGTCAATACATTTCAACCCGAAGTCTGCAAAGTCTCCCAAATAATTGCTCACAAATTTATATCCGTCTACCTCCCCTCCTGGGGCAAGCTTTTTGGCTAAACCTATGCCGAACCTCAACTTCAGTGCCTCGTTTTGTTTCTTAGGTATCTCTAATACTTCCTTGGCCCTCTTCTTAGGATCCAGAACCTTCCCTGGGTTCATTATCTCGTCTGGGTCGGTCTCTTCCTTGTATTTGGAGATGTACTCGTACCTATCTACCCCGTAGTCGGAAAACGTCTTGCTCATAACACTGAGTCTGTTTTTAGTATATTTATGAGCAAAAATTCCTATAGACAGAAGTGACCCTCCAGCCTTGATGAATTCCTCCATCATAAGAGTGTTTTTAGCAAGATCATAGATCACCTTCTTATCTATTGGACTAACGCTAACCTCGGTAAACGCATTAACTAGAAGTACTTCTCTCTTCTCCAGGTCTATATCTACGTCATACCCTCCGTCTGGGGTTATTGTACCAAGTTTACCTAAAAGCTTCTCCATGCTTTCCAAGAGCTCCTTCAGTTTAGTGTAGTGAATCAAACCGTGCTGATGAACAAGCATTCCCTTAGTCCTCAGAGCAGCGTTGACACCATGATTGAAAGACCACCAACCCGTCCACTCCCCTTCTGAGATCCTTCCTCCAGTAGACTGGGCTATCCTGTATAGCTTGGGTTCTACTAACGTAGACCTAGTTGAGGGGTAAAGTATGACCATATTCCATTTGTTTGGCTCCAACTTAGCTTTGAACTTCTCAGCTATATAGGACGATATCCCTGGCCCTCTCACTTGAATGTGCCATGCAGGTACGACTTCTCTGTAGAACTCTCCTATCGCGTTAACAGTCTGATCTATGTTGTCGTACGATATAACCATCGCTTCGTTAGGAGAGGAAGGCTTGAGCTTGACTCCTGCTTTTACAATGATACCAGTTATTCCCTCTGCTCCGCAAACTAAGGCTAGGTCCTTCCCCTCTAAATGAGCTAATTCCCCCTTTGTGTTTATCATGTCTACGAAGCTCACGTTATCGGAAATGAAACCGAACTCATAGGATCCAACACCTAGAGCATCACTAGCTATTCCTCCTCCTACAGTTGAATCGTAACTAGAAGGGAAAGTCCTCAATTGCAATCCCTTCTGTTGGGCGTAAATGTCAATTATCTTCCACGTTGCTCCAGGATCTGCTATTGCCGTCCTCTCGTTCTCGTTTATAGTTACGTTCTGCATTTTCGAGAAGTCAATCAGTATTCCTCCATCTGCAGGGATACCGTTGCCGTACCTATTTGTACCTCTGCCGTAGGGGGTTATAGGCACGTTATACTTAAGAGCTACCTTCACTAACTCACTCACTTCCTCTATACTCTGTGGGTAAACTACGTAATCTGGAACTATGTTAAGCTTGATCCCGCTCCAGACTAGCTCAGGGACAAAACCCATGTCTGATGAATGAGAAAGCCTGCTGGCTAGATCATCTCGGAAGTCATCTCCAAATAGTTTTTCAAGTTCTTCACGAAGACCCATTTACTTCACCACTAATCTCACTTTTTGATAATATAGATTTAATTGTATCAGTAATAATGTTTTGCATGGATCTATAATAATCTTCCGCTTGTTGCTTTCTTGGAACAAAGGATGGAAATTCGGGATCGTCAGACCAAGCTGGCATAATGTGAAAATGAGTATGAAATATCACTTGTCCTGCGCTCTCTCCTATATTAGAAACTAGTCTTATTCCATCAGCCTTCAAGGCAGTCTTTACAGCGTTCGCTACTAACTTAAGACCTGAACATACCCTCCCGATCGTGTCCTTATCCATTTCTAGAAAGTTTTCAGAATGAATGTTCGGAACCACCAAGGTATGTCCTGGGTTTATAGGAAACTTGTCAAGGAAAGCAGTAACATAATCGTCTTGATAGACTATAAATGCGTTTTGTCTATGTTCCACAATATCGCAGAATAGACACATATAAGATATCATGATTTCTTCTTATTAGTTCCATAAAAGCCTTTGTATGAAATCCACTAACTATGTAATCGACAAGCTCGCGAATATAAGAATATCATGTAATACCTTATTTTTGAGTTAACCGCCTTACGTACTTCATGGCCTCTTGATATGTCTTTTCCCAATCTATTTTAAAAATAATATAGCCTAAGACTGAGAAGACCACGATAGAGATTATTCCTATCTCTACTGGATTTATGTTAGTTACCTCGGAAATTCCTTTAAGTCCAAGTATCTCGGTACTTATTTCAATTGAACTTTTAATTATCTTGGCTACAATACTGATTTGAAGCATCGAAAGGACGTTAAGTTTCGCTGCACCTCCAGCTAAATAAAGAAAGTCGTCCATAGGAAGAAATGGCATCACTGAAGCTATGAACAAAGTAGCCGAAAATCCTCTGTTTACACCTATACGTTTAACTAACATTACGTTTCTGTTCTTCTGCAGAGGTTTCTTGACGGATAGCCCTATTAAATACATTACTGGTTTGGAGAGCGCTGCACCTAATCCAGTGAAGATGCATACTAAGAGAAAAGACAAAGGATTCACTCCGTTTTGAAGGAGCGCAGTCGCAGCTATCAGGGTGTAAGGTCCTCCGAAGAATGGAGTTGCGTTGAACAGAAAAGAGATTGCAAAGAGAAAGACAAACAACGCTAGTGATAGCATTTAATATAATTAAGGCTTATCGCTTAAAAGTTCTATCAGAGCAAAGCAATAACCTATGAAAGTTATTCTAGAAAATCCCGAGTATAAGGGTGAAATACTCGAGGTAAGGCTAAACGGAGAGGATATCAGATCGTTTGCTCCAACAAGGATAACTTCGCAGAGACTCATAATGGATATTGGAGCTATTCCTAGAAAAGGTAAAAACATCTTGGAAATATTAACAAATAATGGCGGATACATAAGGAGATATATAGAAATTTAGTTGCTAAAACATTTATTATTAATTTTCTTCGAGTAATAAAATATATATCCTTATCAAAAGTTATCCCTCTAAGATATTTTTAATCTTCAGCTATATCTAGACAATCAGAATTTCTATGATATATTAGACTTTATCCGCTTTAACATAAGTTCATTCTTTTGTAGGACTTATTCTCTTGCGCATATCAGATTAAAATATAGTCAGAGTAATCTATCGTAAGATAAAAATGAAGATATATCATGGAAGAAAGTTCGATCTGGAGGTCGAGAAAGTTACGCTACCAAACGGGGTAGAAAGGGAGCTTGAAATCGTGAAGCACAGAGGTTCAGCTGCAATACTGCCTATGATCTCGAACGATGAGATGATCCTGATTAGGCAATACAGACCGGTAATCGGGAAGTACATCTACGAAATACCTGCAGGAAGCGTAGAGGAAGGAGAGGACGTAGAGATCACAGCTAGAAGAGAATTGGAGGAAGAAGTAGGTTATCAAGCCGAAACCATGGAGAAGGTACTCAGCTTCTATCCTTCTCCAGGTATAACGAACGAGGAGATGCATCTCTTCCTAGCTCAAGGATTGAAATACGTTGGGGCAAGACCAGAACCATATGAGATTATAGAGCCCATCAAGGTAAAAGTGAATGAAGCCCTCTCTATGATAGAGAGAAAAGAAATAGTTGATGCCAAGACTATAATAGGAATATATTTCATTTCAAGAAGAGTGATGTGAGCTCTGCAGTTTCCCCTACAAGTATAGGCTCCTCATTTGTAATCCATTTTCTAGCTTTAGCTTCTCTCAACTTCTCTACCACAACTGTCCAATCTGAGAGGGAAGGCATCTCATATAAGACAACGAACTCGTCGTCCTGAATTCCAAAGGAATAAGTAGTATACGACCTTATACCTTCGTTTTTAGGGTGCGTCTTAGCCATCTTTATATGCTCCATCATGATGTCTCTCCTTTCTTCGAAGTTCAGCAAATACCATTCGGGAGACTTCTTCATAGGATATGCAACGAAATACTTTAGCTGTGGTAAGTCCAGTATCTTTCTAACGTCCATGTCTTTCCCCATTTCGTATGGAGAAGGCCTGAATACTGATATCATGGAGTAGTTCTCAGACGCGTTACCCCTAAGCGAGGAAATGAGAGAGAACTTAGCGTCGTTAAGTGAGCTAGTATCCTCAGAGCTCAACCAATAAAGCAAGTCAGATTTCCATCTCATCGATACAAATCTCTTTATAGAGATAAGACGCGTCTTTAAGCTCTTCTCAGTCTCTTCCAATCCGTTAATGAGAGATGCGCGTTCTTCCTTTGATTTAGACCACCAAGAGTTATCTAACTTTAATGACATGACATACATGAATGCTTCATTCGTCTTTGGACACCTCTTCGTCTATATCGCTATAGAGGATTAAAGCTTCTTCAAGGCTTGCTAAATATCCAACAAACATGTTCGACAAGTTCCTCTTGATCTCCTCGTCTAGAATTTCCATCCCGTCAGGTGTAGGACCCATCATTATTCTAGAAGCGAAATCTTCGAATTCCTTCTTAGTAGAACCTAAGATAAGGAAACCTACTGGAACTAGGAGCATCCACGGATTGCTCTCCTTTATCTCTCTAAGCACAGTCTGATCTGCTCCGAAGTAGTCTATCTCAGAATCTGCCACGCCTAGCTTAAGAAGAGTCCTTCGTATTCTCTTCTTGACCTTCTGAGTCTCTATATCTAGCTTATCTAGAGTTACCGGGTTCCCTATTACTACGTCAACTCCACTGCTCTCTGAAAGTCTGTCTACGTACGTGGTTCCTCTTATGACCGTTGAAAGTCTTCTCTTGTTCTTAATTTTTGGCATCAGCGCATCGTCGGGATTGAAACCTATAATGTACTTAAAGATCACCCCAACGTAAAGTGTAGCTCCGTTAGAGTACTTAACTTCTATAGGCGATGGAGAGCGACCTATTGACTCCCTATAGATCACTATGAAGTCGTCCTCGTTAACTAATGACTTAACATACTCCTCGAAGTCATCTACCTTCTCTTTCCTGTTCTCTATCAATTGGCCCATTTCATTATATAATTTAATTGAATGAGGTTCAGTAGAGAAGTCTGCGAAAATCTGCATTAAAGGGAAAGAGTCCTCTTTCCTTAATATCGTTGCAGCTTGAATAAAATTGGAAAATTTGACTATCCCTATGACGACCTTCGTTTCAACTTCAGATGACACGGCAGCATGTTTGGAAGCTGCAAGCGCCAATTTCTCTAGGTCATGCCATATGCTAGAGAGAATTAGGTCTTCGGTCTCATTATCTTGGCCGAACTTATATATTATCGTTTCCACACTTAGCTCATCGGCTACTTCTTCTATGATCTCTTTTATCAAGGAATCTATTTCTGGTATTGGAGGAAGAATATAGTGATCTTCGTCCTCCATAGTTCTCTTGTAAATGTGAAGACCGTTATCCTGCAACTCGATATGAAGGATTTCCTTCTGCTGTCCTTCCTTGTCTAGTAGAGAACAAGATACCTTTGGTTCGCTCTCGTTGGAAAGTACTTGTAATATCTTCACTTTGATCAAACCTTCTTTAAACCTTAATAGCATCACATAGTAGAAAAACCTTATCCCTACTAGCGAAAATACAGGGATACTTAAATAAAAGTCGATATAAAAATAAATTGTGATTAGAGACCTTGAGGACGAAATATTAGGCTGTACTCGCTGTTCCAGGCTTATCGATTATATACGAAAGGTTGCAATAGAGAAAAAACCAAAATATAGAAACTATCAATATTGGGGAAAACCATTACCTGGTTTTGGAGACCCAAACGCTTGGCTTTTAATAGTAGGCCTGGCTCCCGCAGCCCATGGAGGAAACAGAACGGGAAGGGTATTTACGGGGGACATGTCAGGAGAAAGAGTTTACAGAGCTCTATACGAGATAGGACTCAGTTCTTCCCCTAAAAGTGAAAGTAGATACGACCTAGTAGAATTAAAAGGAGTTTACCTAACTAACGCAGTCAAGTGTGCACCCCCGAAGAATAAACCAAATAAGGAAGAAATTGGATCTTGCTCGTACTTTCTGAAAAAAGAGATTGAATCATTACCCAAGCTGAAGGTCATACTTACCTTGGGAAGAATAGCCTTTGACACAACGACAAATATCCTTGGAATAGATGGAAAGTTCAGTCACATGGCAATTTACAGTACAAATAGATTAACCGTCGTGGCTTCATATCATCCCAGTCAGCAGAACTTTGTTTCTGGTAGATTAACTTGGGGAAATTGGATATCAATTTTTTACAAAATAAAAACACTCTATACATCACATAATGCTTAAAACCATGTTCTTCTACTATTCTAGCTGATGATGCTGAGGCGAAGCGTAGTTTACATATTAGTCGGAACAGTAATACTATCTTCGCTTTTCGTCCTCAACTTCAAGCTCAATATACTTAATAACCCAGTAGAGGCAGGACTTATTTCAATTTCGTTCTTTGGAGTTATAGCAATTTTCATGTTCAGCCTCAGCCCAAACCTTCTATCTTCAACCAGAAAAATAGGCTCAGTCGATAAAGTGATATTCTATATTTCAATTACGATTTACACATTAATCTCCATAGGGTTGATCCACAACTATGGAACAGATGACCAAGAGTATATAATGGAGGCTTTGTCCTACTTTATGAAGGGACAAAACCCGTACTTAGGCTTATACTATCCCGTAGATGCTAGACCAACTTACACTATATACGGAACCGTAGTGCATAACTTCGTCTATCCTCCACTCTCATTTTTGATATATTTACCCATAGCTCTATTGCTTAGCCTCTCAAAGTTGCCGTTGTATTATAGCAATGTAGTTAACATCCTTTTCCAGGATGCACTCGTATTTCTCATTTTTAGAGCAGGCTTAAAAAGAGAGGATCCTATAGCCACGCTTCCTGTAATATTTCTGTTCATAATAGCAGACGTTGAAGTTCCAGGATTTAGCGGCGTGTCCGCCTCAGTCTGGGGTACATTTCTGGCAATAAGCTACCTATATGACGATAAGAGAAGCGGAATAGCCTTAGCTCTAGCGAATTCGTTCAGCCAGATCTCATGGCTGATCACACCTTTCCTTCTTCTGTACAAGTTCCGAACCTCAAGAGGTACCTTCTTTACTAATCTGAAGTGGTTTTTAGGAACCTTAACTGGAGTCTTTCTACCCTTTATGCTGTGGAGCCCTGAAGCTTTTCTTCACATTTTTACCACAGACTTGAATACTATTCCAGTAGGATTTACAGGAATGACGCTTTTAAACTTCACGGGAATCTTTGAGGTAGAACCATGGTATTTCACGATAATGATGGGAGCAATAGGCTTATTCTCTCTCTATCTCTATTACAAGGCTTTTAAGACCCTAAGAGAGACGTTATGGATATATCCCATGCTTGTAATGTGGTTCTCTTGGAGAACCTTAACAGAATATTTCATGATATGGCCTATGCTGATGTTCCTTTCAGTTTTCAGGCTATACGACTTCAGTACTGTGCAAACTAACTTCCCTGAGATAAGACTTCCGAAAAAGGAGATAGGCACAATATTTCTTTTATTATTCACAGTTGCCGGAAGCCTTGGTGTTATCGCACATACTCAATATGTTTCACAAGACCCGCTTAGAATAGTTTCAGTCAGTCTAGACAGCAAAGGAAGCCCCATATATTCATTAAACATAACAGTAGAGAACATAGGAAAATCTAGTACAAATATAACATTAGTTAGGGTCTCGGTTCCAGATCACCTTAACATGGTTTGGAATTATAGTCCAAACTATCCTATTAAACCCGGATCGAACGCAACGATTAAAGCTTACACGGATCAACACGCTCTAGAGATAAACGGTTCCTGTATAACGGTTCAGGTTTATTCGTCTTACTATATCAGCGAATATAAGTTGAATTTAACCTCTATTAATATGTCTACTTCCAGTAACATATCTTGATGATGCAAGAGTTAGAAATGGACTGGAATTTCGTCTCAAATTACTTAATAACAAGACTTAGGGAGTACATCCAAGCTTCTGGGAAAAAGGGAGGAGTTATAGGACTGAGCGGGGGGATAGACTCCTCCGTAGTTCTAAAACTATTGACTCAAGCTACCAGGAACGTTCACGTCCTTCTAATGCCGTCTGAAAGTACTCCGGCAAAAGA
Source organism: Sulfuracidifex tepidarius (assembly GCF_008326425.1). Lineage (NCBI taxonomy): Archaea > Thermoproteati > Thermoproteota > Thermoprotei > Sulfolobales > Sulfolobaceae > Sulfuracidifex > Sulfuracidifex tepidarius. The sequence goes on along the minus strand of NZ_AP018929.1, from coordinate 47,633 downwards.
CATACAAGATTCCTACACGATGCTAAGAAGTGTGGGAGCGCCTTACTCTGAGATTAAAATTGATGACTTAGTGAAGTCTTTTTCCTCCAAGGTGGACAGCGACGACAAGGTATTGGTTGGGAACATAAAGGCAAGAGTCAGAATGACCTTACTTTACGCATATGCACAGAAACTTGATTACTTAGTAATAGGAACTGGAGACAAGAGCGAGATTCTGCTAGGCTACTTCACAAAATACGGTGACGGTGGAGTAGACGTCTTGCCCATAGGGGATCTATATAAGACTCAAGTAAAGAAACTTGCACAACAAATTGGAATACCCAAGAACATAATCGAGAAACCAAGCTCCCCAGCCTTATGGGAGGGACAGACTGCGGAGGGCGAATTAGGAATTGATTATGAAAGTGTAGATAAAATTCTTTATCTTCTCTATGAAAAATTTATGGACCCGCAGAAGGTAGCTCAAGAAGTAAAAACATCAAGAGAGAACGTGGATAAGGTGATTAGATTAGTCAGAAATAATGAGCATAAGAGGAAGATGCCTGAAATATTTAAAATATCTGGGAGAACTGTAGGTTCAGATTGGAGGTATCCAAGGATATGGGAATAAACGTAGAACTTGCTCAGATCCACGTCAAACCGGGTAATGTAAAGGACAACTTAGAGAAACATTTGTCAATCATGAGGAAAAGCGTAGCTGACTGCGTTGTCTTCCCAGAACTTTCTTTGACCGGGTATACGACTAGGGATTATTTCTTCAATGTTACTCCCAGTGTGGACTCAGCCTTAGAGAAACTTATGACTACAGTAGATGATATTGATAAGTGTGTCGTCCTAGGAATCCCAAGAGAAGTGAGGAAGGGCATACTGAGGAACTCCGCTGTAGTCCTCAGAAAAGGAAAGAAACCTCTATTCATCGATAAATTATATCTTGCTAACTACGACCTTTTTGACGAGAAAAGATACTTCCAAGAAGGAGACGTGAAGAACCTGAGGACGTTCAAGTATAAAGGAGAGACTATGGGCACAGTAGTCTGTGAAGATGCTTGGCATCCGGAACCAATAGAGCTTCTCACCAGGAAAGGAGCAGACATAGTCTTTGTGATATCCGCGTCTCCTTTTAGGTCTTCCATGATAGATATCAGAGATAGTTGGAGATCACTAATAATTGCTCATTCACTAATGAACTCTGTATGGATAGTCTTCATCAATATGGTAGGACAAGGCGAAGAGGAATACTTCTGGGGAGGATCCATGATTTCTTCTCCTTCTGGAAAAGTGGTAATGAAAATGGACGACATGAAAGAGGAAACAAGAACCTTCTTGATCAACGCTGAAGAAAACAGAAGGGCTAGGTTCAGCTCTGGTGCCAAAGACCATCGAAAAGAACTACATAAATACTTATATCATTACTGATTCTCTTGGTTCTTTTCGACATAAAGCAATCTATACGACAAAGGACTTCGGACTTTTTTCCATCTGAATTGGAGAAATCTTGTCTAGATATATTACTTTACTACTCAAGATTATTATACGGAAAGAAATGCTAGCTCAAAGGCACTCTACAATATTCTTTATTTTAATAATACTATTCATTATATTCCTTTTATTATCATTTATCAGTCCTTTATTTCTTATTCCTTCTATCTCTATAAGTTTTCTACTCGCAGGTCCTAATTATAAGTTAGTAATTCCATTCTATTTTATTCTTATATTAATCTTAGGATTGAAAGCCGATTATTACTTTATAGGGTCTTTTATTACAGCATTCATAATAATAGTAATTTTTATAAAAAACTATTTTAAGAACCTATCATTATAATTTCTTTCTAAAAAGAACCATTTTATTAATATATAAGTATTTTAATTCAGTTAAAAAGCATTGAACTCTCATTAAAATGTTCAGAGTTAAGAGGTTTGTCTCCAAATTTCTAATCATGTTAGTAAAGGTTGAAGAGCTCCTCGAAAATAAAGGATGGGAAACAAGAAAAAGAATTATTTTTGAATTGGAAACTAAACCATGCACTGCGTACGAATTATCCAAAAAACTTAGTTTAAATTACTCTACAGTAAAATATCATCTAGAACTATTAGAGAAATTTGGAATAATAACTAGGAAACCCAGTAAACACAAAAATGTATATATAACAACTAAAAATATCAAGACAATTGAGAAATATTTAAGTGAGGAAAGTATGCAGTAAAAATGTGCTTGACGAGGTAGAGTTCTCTCTCGCTTTCATATCGCTTTACGTGAGTTTCGGCTTAATTGGTAAGCTAAAGAGAAACGAGAACATAACGAAGGTAAATGATATAGTCGTTTACATTTTAATTTTCTCTATTTCTTTATGGGCTGGTTCTTCGGTCTCAATTAACGAATTACTTAGCCTAGTTTTGTATTCAGTGTTAGGTTCAGTGATAATCATTGTCGTGACTTATGAAATAGGAACTATCTGGAAAATGAGGGGAAACGTTAAAGTTGATAGCAGGAAAACCAACCAACTTCAGTATAAATACGGAATTCCCTTTCTATTAGGTTGGATCGTGGGGTTAATTGTTAAACCTGATTTGGCATATTCCACAATAATTGACGTGGAACTTTTAGCCCTAGCAGTTTTCTTAGGTTACTCGACAGCTAACTCTATGACAATAAAGGTAATAAGAGGGTCTCTAAGTAAGGGCGGTATATCACTTCTAATTGTTATAATAGGGAACTTGATAGCAGGCGTGATATTTCATTTCATAGGAATGGGAAGCCTCAAGCTAACCGAAATAATAGCCATGGGAAGCGGATGGTATACTTTTACTGGACCTTTAGTTTCAACGTATTATTCCCCTTATTACGGATCTATAGCTTTCTTGATAAACTTCTTTAGGGAACAGCTTTCCTACGTGATCCTTCCCTTCCTTCTTAGGATAAGATACAACCCTTACTCGGCTATAGCAGTCGGTGGAGCTACCTCCATGGACACGACACTTCCTCTGTACGCTCTGCTCTTGGGCGACGACTACGTTATGACTGCAGTCTTCAGCGGAGTGACACTTACCGTGTTCATCCCCATATTCCTACCTCTGATGTTAAATCTTCCCTAATTTTATCATTATTACTATAGCAAGGACTATTACAACAGCTACGACTATGATCGGAACGTAATCTATACTGGAAGAAGGCTTGGATTGAGTGTTCACGCTGATGTTTATCATGTTAATCGTGATGTTTTCGTAAGATCCATTTAGCTTGAACAGAACACCACCAAGGAAGTAAGCGTCTATAGGTATCTGCTCTCCTCTCACGTACGCATCTCCTACGAATTCCTGGTAAGTATTCCCTTCTATCTGAACTTGACCTTTATATTTCATTGAAACGTTTTCTCCATCTATAGGGATGTAATTAGGGAAACATCTGGAGCTGTCAGTGTAAGTTCCATTTAGGACTGGCGAGCCATTTGGTGTACTTACTTGCAAGGAGTAGACAAGAGGGTTCGTCTTTTCAACTGTATAATTATAAGTATAAGAGAAAAGCGAGGTTCCGTCTGCTATTGTGGCATCTAAAATATAACTACTCCCCTGCGATAGAGCAGTAGGAGTCAAAGACACTAAGAAGATCGCTAGCAAAATCAAAGAGAGACCAACATTCATATCATATTTTATTGTCAGAGCACAGTTTAAAGTTATGGAAACAGAGAAGAAACTTGTATTCGAGTCAGACTTCTACATTAAGCAGATTATGAAGCTATGGGACGAAGGCGAGAAGTGGGCCTCCTGGATCTCAGAAGTTGCGAACAAGTATAACGCTGGAAAGAAAATCTTAGATGTCCCTTGCGGAATAGGAAGAATATCACATTTCTTATCGAAGAAGGGCTTTGACGTAGTGGGAGTGGACATCTCTGAGAAGATGATAAAGACAGCGTCTGAGAACACAAGTAAGGCTTCATTTAGGATAGGAGACATGAGATACCTGACGAATATTTTTAATGAAGAGAAGTTCGACATCGCGATTAACATAAACAACAGCCTCGGATACTATAATGAAGAAGAAGATGTAAGGATACTGGAGCAGTTAAGGGAGGTGACTAAGAACCTTGTCATAATAAATCTGGACAATAGAGATTATACAATATACAATAAGCCAAGCGAGTACTATACCTACGCTCCGCCTTATCTGGTTTTGTCGAAAGAGACCTTCGACCCCACGACATCAAGGCTAATTGTGAAAAGAACCTATTTCATGGACGACAAAGAAGTAGGTAAAATAGAGTATAGTCAACGCCTTTACAGTCTTCATGAAGTCCTTGCTATAGTGAAGAAAGCCGGGCTAAAGCCTGTCGAAGTAGTAGCTGGGCATTCATGGAAGAATTTTAGCATAGACGATTCAGAAATGACTATAATATCGAGTGTAAGCTAGGATGTATAGGAAAAATAAATAAAGATGATTAAATTGGCCTTAACTGAAATTAATGATGACTGCACGTCAGGATGAATAGATAGTTTATTTTTTAAATTAGGTTGACTTACTGTCATATATGCCTTTTAGAGAAAAACCAAAGATGATGATACTGAAAGGATTAATACAGATACTAATAGCGTATTTGCTATGGAACAAAGGTGACATGTACGGATACGAAATAAAGAAGAATCTGGATTCCCTATTGCAGAAGGAAGTTAAAAGAAATATAGTCTACATCACACTTAAAAAAATGGAGGGAAACGGTTTAATATCGTCCTACGATAATCAGGGCACTAAGTATTATCAGTTAACAAAAGATGGACAGGAATTTTTAAATTTCCATGTTCCAATATTAAAGGACTACGTCGGGATTCTTAGCAAGATAGTTAACACGTACCAAACTAAACATATAAATGAGACCAAATGATTTCTGTCCCTAGATCTTCTCAGCTTCGGGAAGATATAATGTCTCATGTACTTTCAGATAGAAAAACTCTAAGAACGTTCTATTTCTTTCTAGAAATTAAAATATAAAATTCTTAGATTCGAGCATATCATGAGCTTTTAAACTATTTGCAAGTAAGAATTCTCTATGAGCTCTATAAAGGGAAGATCGAATCTAATTTACGGAGGATACGAGAAAGCTCCCAATAGAGCATTCTTGAAGGCAATGGGCCTAAACGATAACGACATCTCTAAACCCCTTGTAGGCGTTGCAATAGCGTGGGACGAGGCAGGACCTTGTAACATACACTTACTTGGATTGTCGGGAGTAGCTAAAGAAGGGATAAGGGAAGCCGGTGGGACACCGAGAGTATTTACTGCCCCTGTCGTCATAGACGGCATAGCTATGGGAAGCGAAGGAATGAAGTACTCACTAGTAAGTAGGGAAGTGATAGCGGACACTATAGAGTTGGTTACAAATGCACATGGGTACGACGCTTTCGTAGCGTTCGGAGGCTGTGACAAGACCGGCCCGGGAATGATGATGGCCATGGCTAGGATCAACATACCTTCAATTTACATGTACGGAGGAACTGCTCTCCCTGGAGTTTTCAAAGGGAAGCCTATCACTGTACAAGACGTTTATGAGGCGGTGGGATCTTATAGCGCGGGGAAAATGTCAGCTGAGGATCTCAGAATAATGGAGGATAACGCTATACCTGGCCCAGGGACTTGTGCCGGACTTTACACAGCTAACACGATGGGGATACTCTCCGAAGCTTTAGGAGTTGCGTTACCAGGTAGCTCGTCTCCCCCTGCAGTCGACTCTGCCAGAGTCAGGTACGCTAAGGAGACTAGCAGGACGATCGGGAAATTAATAGAGAACAGAATAAAGCCAAGGGACATAATGACTTTCGAGGCGTTTGAGAACGCTATAACAATGTTGATGGCAACCGGGGGATCAACTAACGCCGTGCTTCACTTACTGGCAATAGCGAAAGAGGCTAACGTGAAGCTCACTTTAGACGATTTCGATAGAATTAGTAAGAAAACTCCCACAATAGCTTTCCTGAAGCCAGAGGGAGAATATGCCATGTACGACCTACACAGAGTCGGAGGGGCTCCTCTGATCCTGAAGAAACTACTCGAGGCAGGACTTTTACACGGTGACGCTCTGACAGTAACGGGAAAAACAATGGAGCAGAACCTCAAGGAATTTCAGTTACCTAACGTGAGTTACAGTCACGTAGTAAGAGACGTTAAAGAACCGTTCTTGCCTTCAGGTGGAATAAGGATTCTGAAGGGAAACTTAGCTGAAGAAGGGGCAGTAATGAAAGTGTCAGCGAGTAAAGTAAAGAGACACAAGGGCCCAGCTAAGGTGTTCAACTCGGAGGAGGAGGCATTCCGCGCAGTGCTGGATAGGAAAATAGTCGAAGGAGATGTGGTTGTCATAAGATACGAAGGACCTAAGGGAGGACCAGGAATGAGGGAGATGCTTGCCGTAACTAGCGCGATAGTCGGTCAAGGTCTTGGAGAGAAGATAGCCCTAATAACTGATGGAAGGTTTAGTGGCGCCACCAGAGGAATCATGGTAGGGCATGTGGCACCGGAGGCAGCAGTAGGAGGTGTTATAGCGTTACTTAACGACGGAGACGTCATTGAAATAGATGGAGAAAAGGGGGTTCTCCAAGTGGAGCTAGACGAAGAGGAAATCAAAAAGAGGAGATCCTCATGGAAGGCTCCTTCCCTACGCTATAGAAGAGGATTGCTAGCTCAATATGCAAGCCTAGTGTCGTCCTCATCAAAGGGTGCAGTGTTACAAGCTGACGAATGAGGTTATAACTTTCCGCGAAATAATTATTTTATGCCTAATCTGAATAACGTCAAGATATTTCTCATAGTGTTAATCTTTAACATACTCCTTACAACCTTAATATCTTCCCTTCCTGGGTCGAGTTTCTTTGGAAATACCATAGATAGTGAGCTGAAATCCGAAGTACCTTCTCCCTCATCAGATTACCTGGTCTCAGGAGCTTACATAGGAGCCCATAACTTTCTGATTGCTTTAGGTATGTCTATTCCATTTGTAGGAGTGTTCTGGGGGATTTTCTCACTTTCTCTTACTGCATACGCTTTTGCGTCGTTAGGTGCTATGGACAAGATACCCGGAGTTTTCCTAGTTTCAAATGAAGCTTTCCTCCCTTTCTTCTGGTTTGAGTTCATCTGCTACTCAGTAATGATGGGAGAAAGTTTAATTCTCTCTAAATCCATATTAACTGGAAATATCAACAAACTACTTCTTAGAAACTATCTCTTTATAGTAATAGGAGTAGGAATAACCTTGTTGATAAGCGGTTACGTTGAGGCCAGCTTCATAAACCTAGAAACAGCGCTAAAGATCTGATTTTTCGGGCTAATTTACTAAAATAAAACGCTAAATTATAATATATTAGCTATCTACATTTATAGTAATAAAAATGGGTATAAAGTGGGTCACTTATATTGTTAAAACAAGTTTATATTCCTGAATTTAAAGTAGTATATGGAGAGACTTATGAGAAGAGTACTTAAAGCCGCAATTTTAGGTGCGACTGGGCTAGTAGGTATAGAATACGTTAGGATATTATCACAGCATCCTTACATCAAACCGGCTTACTTAGCGGGCAAAGGATCTGTTGGCAAACCGTACGGAGAAATTACAAGGTGGCAAACAGTAGGGCAAATACCTAAGGAAATAGCTGACATGGAAGTCAAGCCCACGGATCCAAAGATGATGGATGATGTTGACTTGATATTCTCACCATTACCAGCAGGAGCAGCTGGGCCAGTAGAGGAAGAATTCGCCAAGCAAGGATTCCCAGTTATAAGTAACTCTCCCGATCACAGGTTTGACCCGGACGTCCCAATGATGGTTCCTGAAATAAACTCCCATACAGTAACCCTAATAGATGAGCAGAGAAAGAGGAGAGATTGGAAGGGATTCATAGTTACAACTCCTCTATGTACAGCTCAGGGCGCAGCAATACCCCTAGCTCCCATTTTCATGAACTTCAAGATGGAAGGTGCTTTCATAACTACGATACAATCTTTGTCTGGAGCAGGGTATCCTGGAATTCCATCCTTAGACATAGTAGATAACATATTACCTCTGGGAGATGCTTACGACGCTAAAACCGTAAAGGAAGTATATAGACTTCTCAGCGAGACTAAAAGAAACGTACAGGAGCCTGACATAAAGGAGGTAAGCCTTTCTGCTACCACACATAGAATAGCGACTATCCAAGGACATTATGAAGTGGCTTACGTAACATTCAAGGAAGAGACAAGCGCTGAGAAAGTCAAGGAAGCCATGGATCAGTTCAAGGGAGAACCACAAGAGCTCAAGTTACCTTCAGCTCCAGAGAAGCCAATTCTAATGACTAATAAGGACAATAGACCTCAGGTATTCTTCGATAGATGGGCAGGAGACCCACCAGGAATGAGCATAGTAGTGGGTAGAGTGAACCAAGTAAACAAGAAGACTGTAAGGTACGTCTCACTAATTCACAACACTGTAAGGGGAGCTGCTGGAGGAGGTGTTCTAACAGCAGAGCTCCTTACAGAAAAGGGATACCTACCTAAGTAAATCCTTTTTAATTGTCTTTCTTTACTCTCTTCTAGTCATGGACTATTTTAAACTTGTAAGGAATTTAGCCATTCCAAAGGAGGTTGCAACTAAGGTTTACAGGGTCTGTAACGGAGGGTATTTCACTAGACTTTATTACGCAAGGCCTCCTATGATAGCTAAGCTTAGGTACTGGCCCAATGGGTACACAAAGAAGATAATTAGGGATTTCCCTATCCTAGCAAGACCTAAGTACAATGAAGCATTTGAAATGCTGGTCTTCACTGATGTGTTTGCAATCCTGGGCATGAGTTCTTCGATTTCAGGCGAATCGTTGTCTATGTCTTCAATAGAGAGAGAAGTCGACTCAATTTTCCTCAAAATCAAGGAAATTGCAGAGGAACATGGCATACCTGACTATCCCATAAGGACATCGGTAAGTACTGACGCCTCTGGGCTTATACCTGATCTCCTCCAGAAGAGGTCGAAAGAGAGAGAAATGAACTATCTGTCGATACTCTCTGACGCGATCTACGACAGTGATGAGATGCAGAAAATGAAGGAGAAATATCCTTGGGCTAGGACGCTAACCAGAGAGACCTCACTTAAGGCTATTTCTTTGTCTAGAGATCCAGAGAAACTGATCACGCTTCTAAATTTCCTAATTGTGATTGTTGCAGGAAGTGTGCTCACAAACGAGTTCGACAGACTTGTCATGAAGCATGGTATAAGAGACGGGCTGAATTTCCTCATCCAGGAGGGACATAGCGCCCTAATGAACGTAGAGGAAGGTACTGACGTTTTCGCCGAATCTATAAGGAAATTAAAAGAAGATGTGAACTCCCAGATCAATTACTTCTGAGCTATGTACTTGATTCTTTCCAGCACCTTAGGTATGTTTATATCCATAGGGCAAACTTCCCTGCAACCTCCTGAATGAGCACACAATAGGGATGGTTTAGAGTCTCCATAGACTACATAAGACCACATGGCTCCCATTGGTCCAGTAAATGGAGGATCTCCCCACCTTTGACCCATAACTCTATAGACAGGACAATGAAAATGACATCTACCGCACCTTATGCAAAGGAGGGCTTCTGACAGGATTGGATCGTCTGCGGTCTTAAATCTTCCATTATCTAAAAGAATCAGGTGAAATTCCTTAGGCCCGTGGGCTGGAGAAACTCTCTTCATCTCTATATCACCTGTGGAGCTCGGCCCTGAAGTGAGGTTGACGTACGTGGGAGGATAAAGACCAGCGTAAGCTGACTGTACCATTACCTCAAGGAAGGCATGCTCTAAGGTAGGAACTATCTTCTCTACGCCGGCTATGGCTATATGGACTTCAGGCATGATAGAGGTCATCCTTATGTTACCTTCATTTTCTATGAGGAGAATAGAACCGGTATCTGCGGATATCGCGTTGGCTCCAGTTATTCCTACTTCGGCGTTAATGAACTTCTGCCTGAGGAACTTCCTCGCCTCTCCCGCTATCTCTTCATGAGATTGTACACTTGAGGTAGAGTCTATTTTCTTTATTACCTTCGAAGCTTGCTCTCTAGTCATATGTATTGCAGGAGCTATGATGTGAGACGGTGGTTCGTTGGATAGTTGGATCAGGAACTCACCTAGGTCGGTCTCCCAAACTTCCTTACCCTTGTTTATCAAATGTTGTCTGATTCCGCATTCATAAGCCACCATTGATTTTCCCATGACTATGGTACTTCTATCTCCTACTATCTTCTCGACTATAGATCTGGCTTCACCGCCGTCTTTAGCCAGGTAAACGTTTCCACCATTCCTCCTCACTGATTCCATGGTCATACCAACATATTCCTTAAGGTTACGAATCACCTCAAGCTTCGCTTGCCTAAGCCTTGATCTAGCATCTAAGATGTACTGATGTCTCTCTAGAATTGATTTTACCCTAGGTATGTTATTATTTACAGCTCTCTCAATCGCAACATACCAGATGCTCTCACTCACAAGAGATCACCTCAGCTATGTCATATGTTTCTACGTAAGGAGATAAGTTCATGTAACAGAAAGGACATTGAACTATTACTTTATCTGAAACTCCCTTCAACTGAGTTGCTCTATATTTACCGATCTCGGAGCTGAGGCTCTCGTTTATAGGAGCTAGAGGTCCTCCACAACAAAGGGAGTTTTCCCTGGAAGTCACCATGTAGTCCTCTTTCACGGAGATCCCGCCCTTCTCCAAAATCGACCTATAAACGTCACGCTTGTTCATAAACCTCGAGTATAGACAAGAGTCATGAATGACGTAAGTTCCCTTCTTGCTCGACTTCACTATATCTTTAACTAAGTCTAGATAACTTACCACCTCAATGTCAAAAGTGAAGAACTCTGAGTATCTTGAAAGCGCATTTTGTGAATGCGGATCTACAGTAATTATCCTCTTGACTCCCATTGAAAGAAGCTTGTCCTTCACTAGCCTAGCGTACTCTTCGAACTCATCTAGCATTCCTAACTCTAGAAGAAATGCCCCACTGTAAGGTTCGTCCTCAAAAAGATAACCGAAATTAACTCCGTTCTTTCTTAGGATCGAGGAGATGTTCCTTAGTATCTTGTAGGATCTCTCCAATTCCCTTTTTTCGGGATGAACTCTCTTTGCCATCCTTAAGATTGACTGTGGAGAGCTAACCCTTGATACCACGCGAGAAACTCTGTTGAAAATAGCGGAAAGTGGTGCAAGTTGATACATACATCCAGTATAAAGGATAGTTTCCCCTCCTTTCTTCTCTCCTTCAGCCCAACCAGTACATATAGATTTATCTACGGGGAAAGGAACGAAGTCCTGTTTCATGTTACTGAAAAGGAACTGCTTAATCGCGTCATCCATATGTAAAAGGAGTAGATTAAGCATTATAAAAGAAAATTCATTAGAAATTTAACTTAATTCTCCTCATAAATCTTTGTTCTTTATCAATTCTACTGTATTAATTTGAAATCTTGAGATGATTTAGCCTTGAACCCCCTTCTTTATAAGCTTGGGATTGAGAGAAGTTAATCGTGACTCAGAAAACTAGAAAGCTAACACAGAAGAAGAGAGTTAACGAGAGCATAACCGCATTTAAGAAGGAACTGAAGGCAATAACTTTTGAACCTTTCTACGGAAATGGAATAAAGGACATAATAGCGAAGCTAACTGTAAAGCTAGAGGAAATTGCATCTCAATATGGTTACGAAATTGAATTTCCGGAGAGAGCTAGAACAGAGATAGAAGGCGATATATACTACTTTGAATACGACATAAAGGTTAAGACCAAGATCTCTATAAAGAAAATTACAATACAAGTACAGTTCATGAACGTAACTTATGATCAGGGATGGATGGGTATAATAACATCGATAAAATAAGGAGAAGAGAAAAGTGTGTGTATATATATATGCTCACTTTTTAAAAAAAGATACCTTAAAAACAATTTATGAGAACTTCTTCTTCGTAAGTATAGCTATAGCACCTATAATCATCACAGCAATTACTAGAAGCGAAATTATAGGTATAATGTAAATATTAGTACTAGAAGTACTACTTTGTGAAGTGGAAACCCCTGTGGGCATAGTTGTATTAGTATAAGCTTGATGCGAAGTGTAGTTTTCTTCCTGATTTGATGTGTAGTTTTCCTGTAATTTGGACGGTGCATTAGCATGAGATGAAGAGAGACGTATTGGATTTATGCTTGAAAGACCTACTAAATGCACGTTCCCAAGCTTATCGTTAAGGTGGGTGACGTTAGTGTTAACTAGGGTCACAGTGCCGTTTATAACAGTAAGGTTATTTACAATACTGTCGACTATTGTGGCGTTATGGTTCTTTATAACCGCATTTGAAATATAGGAATAAGCTGTGAAGTTGCCTTTAAACTCCTTTATATGAATATATGGCAATACATATATCTTTGAACTAACGGAAATTGGAAGGACCTCTAGCTCACTCACGTTCAAAGTTGATGGAGAAAAGGTTGGAAAACCGTTAAACGACGTGCCCTCTAAGTAGACGTTCCAATATCCTGCACTCCCAAACTGTGAGCTCTGGAATGCATCAACAGGGACTGTAAAGTTGCCTATCCACTCGCCCTTGTCGTAGTGCAGAGGAACCACAATTTGGTCTTGGTAAACCTGAGTTAGAAGGAATTGGGGTACTAATATCGCGTCGAAAGTCCCGAATTTGACTGGTGTACCATTAAAGTAAGTTATGTTCGCCTCTATCGTAGCAGTATCGTTCTCAAATAACACGTTGGAAGGTTCAACTTTCACGTTCTGCACTAAACTCTGTGGAGCCACATAAATTTGTGTGAAACCTACACCGCTAGCTGTAAAGTTACTGGAGAAACAAGTGGCTTTCGCTTCAACTGTGTAGTAACCAGGGGGAATATCTGGCATTTGTACTTGAGCTATGTAGTAATCTCCTCCATCATAAGTGATCATGTTCACTGGAGTGGAATACATGACCTTATCGTTGTTTATGAACGAAACTGTAATATTAGGTGAACCAAGAGACTCTTGAGCTACTTCAATTGTGACGTTCTGGCCGGGAGAAACAACTAAAGGTTCTGTAGCAACCGGTGGGAAAACGGCTGGAACAACGTAAATTCCCTCTACGAACTCGTCCATTCCGAAGACATTAGGTATCATAGCTTCATAGATCCCGCCTATCTTACTGTAACTACTTAGATTGTAATACCCAAGGTAAAGAGTACTGTTAAGCTGAAATGTTTCACCAAATATTGTAATATTTAGTATAGGAGATATTGAAGCACCCACTTGAGCTACTTGAATTGATGAACTATTCTCAGGATAGTACTTCATGATGTCTAGGTTAATACTGTTAAACGGAGTGACAACCGACCCATTGGCATTAGTAAGCTCTACTATTACTGGTATGTTTTCTGGCTCTGGATATATGGCGACTTCAGGAGATATGAAAACTGCTTGGTAACCTACAGTGATATAGGAGAACCCTGTCACACTGCCTGAGTTCACTGTTATCTCATAAACTCCTGATCCGGTAGCGTCAAAGTGACCTATCCAGTAAGTACCGTTGAAATGTAGATTAAAATGGCTAATTACTGAGGTCCCATTGTAGACTTCCCCTACCATTGCTGATGTCTGGAAGTTAGACTTGGCAATCACTGTGACTTGCTCTCCGTCGCTGAAGGTTGTGTTATACGTAGAAACCATGATCTCTTTCCCATGAAGGACTGATGGCAAAGCAGTAAATAGATTCCCAGCGTTTATATACCCTAGACCATCTATGTTGAAGTTACTCGCATCAAGAGGTGTGTTGTAACCGAAGTCTACTTTCCCAAACACGTCAGTGTTCTTTAATTGATAGAGTAGAGGATTAATGTAACCTAACTTTCCGTACTCTTCCGTCATGAGATCTATTATCCCTGCAGTTAAGGGAGTAGCTACAGACGTCCCGCCTACCATCTCGCTGATGTTGTAGTAGTATAAAACTGGAACTCCAGTATATGGGTTTGCTAATGCTGCTACATCGGGAACCTTCAGAAATCCGCTACCTTGATACGGAGGAGAAGGAAATATAGAGCTAACCCCTGCTGTGGTAGCACCGAATAAGCTCTCCCCACTCCATGCAGTCTGTAACGTGTTATTCCCAGATACGTAAAGCGTGGTTCCGCCTACAGAAAGAACGTAAGGAATTGAGGCCGGAAAGAGCAAATTCCCTTGTGAAGATAAGTAGAAATTGTAGCCAGTTCCTCCTGCATCACCAGAGGCTGCAAGGAACGTTATTCCTTCTACTTCTCCGAGCCAATATTCATACTCCATGCTTTGTATGTAACTCAATGGAATCATACCGAGCAAGACATAGATCTCTGGTATTCCGAAGCTCTCCGACAATACATTCACTTGATCGTCTTGGACTATCTTAGCCAGTATGGCAGGGAGAGAAAGGTTAGGATTTGCGACATAAAGGTAGATTCCAGCCTTAGGTGCAATTAAATGAGAGTATTCAACGTCCAAAGAGATCTCCAATGCCCAGCCACTGCTCACTCCTGACTCTGGATTATAGGGACCTATGGGAACTACATTAAACACAGGAGGGTTGGAAATGTTGTATTTAGAATCGAAAGCTTTAAGCTGGGACTGTATGTAGGGGTCACCATAGAAATCCAATATTCCAATTGATGTCCCTTCCCCATTTATTCCAATAGAATGAAGATATGTTACGTTATAGGCTTCGTACAATTGATAAGGCTTTATCTCGTTGTAAGCTAAAAGCTGGGTTGTATTATACACGGTAATTGGTTTAGAAAGTAGTGAAGCAGTAACGTTAGTTCCTGTGACTATTGCGTTCTGAAAGGGCGAGTCTCCGAGGAACTGATAGTACGATACGCCATGGAAATTAGACTCGTAGACCTTTCCATGGAGTGCTTTCTCTATTAAAGAAGCTTTGGCAGAGAACGTAATTACGTTTAAAGTTTGATTGGCACTTATACCGTAAGTTCTAAGGTAATTTATTGCAGAACTTATCTCTTCCTGAGGAACGAAAAGCTTCGACACCACGCTTTCATTTAACACAGTATGGTTTTCAAGCAAGATCTGTAACAAGTCCAAATTCTTAGGTTGAAACACGATAGACATTGTAATGTACGAGTTTGGTGATATTCGACTACCATGGTTAGATACCTCCATCTGCGGGCTCTGGACTTGAACAGAGAAGGAAGAGGCTAATAGCCCGGCTTCTGAGAATGTTAAGAAAAGCAGTGTTATAGCAACCATTTTAAATAACGACATATGCTAAATTGATTATCTATGGTTTAAAGGCTATTCATAATACACTCTAATAGATTAGAGTGGCACGATATTTTTAGATCTAAATTAAACTTACTAGTTGTCAAGCTTGGCTGATAACATACCTGACTTCCTCCCCGCCCTAAAGGGCGAGGCTTTCAATCTTTGGTAAAATTTGTATTTTTTAATGTTTTTAAATTTCCTAGATATACCCTGATAGAAGTATTGTCTAAGAGGTGCAAAACCAAATTAGGAATCTGTTAATAATAAGGCCTATGACATTCTAGCGAAGAGAAGGAAAATCTCGATGTAAATATATTGCACGATTTTTGAACCTATTTATAGAATAACTATTTTCTTCGTACTGAAAGTGTACTTATTAGAAAATACTTCCACCTAACCTTCTCATTAGCCTAGAAATCTAACCTAAGGTTGTTTCTACTGATATGTTTCTTTAGATTTATTAGTTGTTCTCATGAAGTCATTTCATGCAAGTAAAAAGGTATGATATAGACCTCGATTTCGATTTTAAAAATCTAAAATATGACGGGTACGAAAAGATTTCGTTGGAAGGAAAAGGGAACGTAGAGCTGGATGCTGTAGACTTCAACTTGCATCAAGTTAAAGTCAACGGAGAAACCACTGAATTTGAATATGATGGAAAAACAATTAAAATTAATGCAACAAGAGAGGAAAATATCATAGAGATTTGGTTCTCAAAGAAAGTTGATGACAAGCAACTTACAGGGATTTACAAAGCTAAATACGATCAGGATAAATACGTTATCTCTACACAGTTTGAGGCTACTCATGCAAGGGATTTCATACCTTGCATTGATAAGCCGTCCTACAAGTCGATTTTCAGAATTCAAGTGAAGGTTGACCAAGGATTGAAGGTACTCTCCAACATGGATGCTGAAATTTCCAAGTCAGGAGAGAAAGTTCTGTATTCCTTCAAGGAAACTCCGAAGATGTCCACTTATCTCCTCTACCTAGGCATAGGAGATTTCGAGGAAGTAGAGGACAACTCCTCCTCCCCTAAAATCATCGTTGCTACTACTCCAGGGAAATCGGCCAAGGGTAGGTTTGCAATCGAGGTAGCTAGGAAAACAATATCCTTTTACGAGAATTACTTCGGGATAAAATATCAACTGCCTAAAGAGCACCTAATAGCTGTACCAGAGTTTGCTTTCGGTGCAATGGAGAACTGGGGTGCGATAACTTTCAGGGAAAACGCGCTTTTAGCTGATGAAAGCTCTAGCACACAACAGAAAATAAGAGTGTCTGAAGTAGTGGCCCATGAGCTTGCACACCAATGGTTCGGCGACCTAGTGACAATGAAGTGGTGGGACGATCTGTGGCTGAACGAGAGCTTCGCGACGTTCATGAGTCATAAAGCGGTGAACGAGACCTTCCCTGAGTGGAGGATGTGGGAAAGCTTCTTAATAGGTGAGACTTCTCCTGCCATGCTTAAGGACGCCCTAAACACAACACATTCGATAGAGGCTCATGTAGAAAACGAAGCTGAGATAGAGCAAATGTTTGATGATATAAGCTACGGTAAAGGCGCAAGCGTGCTTAGAATGATAGAGGCTTACTTAGCTCCAGAGAATTTCAGAAAAGGCATTTCCTCATATTTGAAGAAGTTCCAGTTCTCCAATGCAAGCGGACAAGATCTCTGGAATTCCCTCTCAGAAGCTTCTGGAGAGAAACTTGACCAGATCATGGATAGCTGGATTAAGAAACCTGGTTATCCTCTCTTGACGGTACAAATAATAAAGGGAACAAGAGGTTACAGATTAGCTGTCAGACAGGACAGATTCCTACTCAATGGAAAAGACGATTTAACCTACATTGTACCTTTGACTTTCAGGCTAAATGGAAGGAAAGAGACGTCGCTGCTGGAGGAGAGAACATACGAAAGAGAGCTAGAATCGTATCCTAATGAGTTGCTTGTCAACATAGATAGAACGGGTTTCTATAGAGTTGTTTACGAGGATTTGAATCTAGCAATCAAAAGCGTAAGGACTCCCCTAGAAGCTTGGGAACTACTTAACGATTACTTCTATCTCCTGATCAGCGGGAAAATAGGTCTTGAAACTTACGAAAAGGTACTGAAAGCTTTTGCAAGCTATAGGTCTCCCTTGGTATCGAACGAAATAGCAGAGGAGATGAAGACTCTATTCGCTGTTAACCCATCTAAATACGGAGACATAGTAAGGGAAGTCCTTCAAACGTCCTTGAAACTATGGGTGAGACCTAAAGAAAGACTTGAGAAGATGGCGTTCTCCAATGTTGCTTCTACCCTAGCCATGGCAGATGAGGGGTTTGCGCTCGGTCTGTCGAGGCTCATGGATAACTACGACTACCTAGATGGAGACTTGAGGCAACCAGTAGCCATCTCATTTGCAGTGTCAGAGGAGGACAACGCTTTTGAAGTCCTCTTAAACAAGTTCAGAAAGGCTAACTTAGACGAGGAGAAACTTAGGCTGCTTAATGCAATGTTGAGCTTTAGAAAAGGATATCTAGTCACGTTAACCTTAGGTCTGTTTTCCACGGGCGAAATAAAGAAGCAGGATATAGTGAGAATTCTTCCTCGCGCTTCATCAAATCCCTTTGCAAGGGAGGCAGTTTGGTCATGGTTGAAATTGAATATAGAAAGAATCAGAGAGATATATAGTGGAACAGGGATATTCGGTAGAGTCTTATCAGATACTATACCTCTCCTGGGAATAGGTATGGAAGAGGAGATCTCAAATTACTTCAAGGCTAAACAAATCAAAGAGGGTGAAAGAGGAATAAAGATAGGGCTTGAGATTCTTTCCTCTCTATCGAGGTTGTCTTAACACATTTTTTAAAAATAAGGAAATATCACTTTTCTCATGGATAAATATTTCTTAGCACTTCTTGGGGAGGCAGGCGCAACAGGACTGGCTAAAGGATTCAGCTTCAGGTACAAGGTTTTCTTACACGCCTATGAAGAAGAGAAGAGTCATTGGAATTACTTCAAAAATTTCAGGAGATCTGTCCTTGAGTCCCCTGTGTTCTACACTTTTCTAATAATTGGCATATTATCGTCTATTTTAGGACAAAGTGCTGTTAAATTTATTAACAGAAAGGCCGAGGAAGGTGCTATTGACTTCTATAAGAAGAATTTCGAATCTAATTCGGTAGAAATAATGCAAATACTTGAACAAGAATTTGGACATCTTTCATTGAGCTATGGAGATCTGCGAGATCAATGAAATAACTTCCTCGTAATTTACCTTGTAGAAGAAGTGATATTGATCCTCTTTAGACCTCGTTAAGGGCATGGAAGTAAGATAACATTCGGAATCCGAACATACTACGGAGAAACCTATCTCTCTTGATTCGTCTATTCTCAAATGTTTCGCTATCTCTTCCCTTATACTTTTAGATTGTTCATGGAAACTATTCAGACTCTCTTTACTTATGTTATATTGATTGCTTACGTCCTTGAGCTTTTTAATTCTAATAAAATAGAAAGAAAATAAAAAAACTGCAGTAGAAATCACAAATAACGAGACAGAGATGATATAACCGACTCTCAGAAAGGCAATAGAAGAAATGGCGTAAAGAATCACTGCAATAATATATGGAAGTCTTGAAAATAAACTCATGTTATGTTCTAATTCCTGTAGATTCTGTTCTATCTTCTTCTCATCTGCGACCCTATAACTCGCTCTAGAATTCTCAAGCCATTTAGACCACACCCTGTCAGAGGTTATTAACCTCACGTTAACCCCACTGGCAGATCTAGAAAGAAGGGATTCGGCCAGTTCTTGGTCTAGTTTAGGTGTGACAACGATAATCTCTGTCGATGCCTTATTTATTGATGAAGATAATCCGTCATATATCTTGCTGGAAGACTCAACGCTTACCATTACAATAGTTAATATTATGCTATCTCAATTAAACGTTTGCTTTGGCTCAAAGATAGGTAGAAACAAATAAAAGAAGAAAATGAAATTACTCTAGTATTCTTTATAATATCTAAGAATAAAAAGAAGGTAAAGATGTTCTAAAGCAAGTATGTCTTTTCGGCCGTTTAGAAGGACTAAAGAAGTCCAAAGATTAAGAAAAATTTCAGCCTCAAGGGCCAGGTTGAACTTTCCATAGAAATAGAGTAAGTGTTAAGGAATTACCTCTGTTGAGTCCTGAACTGGATCGTAAATAAGGCTAGATTTACTGATTACCCCCTCGTCTATTAGCTTCTCTATTTCAGGTAACTTAGAGATCACCATCCTGAGATATTTCTTAGTGACTGAGTCGACGAGCTGGAACCCCTCTTCTCCCCAATATTTCTCATTAGAAGCATAAAGACATCTGCCACCGCAATACTTCTTTACATCACAAGTCTTACAGTAGTCTGGAAGAGGGTCCTCAAGAAGCCTGAATTCGTTCACAGTACCTAATTCAGCCCACTTCTCCCTGACTGCAATCGGACAGGATAGCACTCTGCCCTCTGGAGTCACAGTTATTGATGAATATCCAGCTCCGCAAGGAGATCCCCTATATCCTCCAGTGAAATGAGCGCTGATTACTCCTAGGAAAGGTATTATCTTTATGAGTATGCCCTGGCTAAGATTCTGCATGAAGATATCCATCAATTTCTCCAGTCCAGGTAGATAGGACTTTTCTGCCCAGTTCTCGAAATCCCATCTCTCAGACCATATCACGTTAAGTTGCCAGTGTATCTTGTCAAAAACTCCTAATTCCACCAAATGTTTAACTTCCTCGTATATGTCAGAGTCCATAGTAACTGCCATCCTAGCTATGGTTTCTACTCCTAAAGACTTCAAGTACGAAGCGTTTTCAACTACCCTCTTATATATACCTTTACCCCTATGCTTATCTGTAATTTGTTCACGTCCGTCTATGGAAAGAAGCGCTACGTTCATTCTCTTCCAGTACGATTCAGGGAGCATCCTCACCGCGGTTCCGTTAGTCTGAACGCCCCACCTAGTGGCGTTCAGGCTGTCCATGGTCTTCATTATAAATTTGGGATTCATTAAAGGTTCTCCTCCATAGAAGATTACTGTGGGAGATCTGTCTCTAGTCTCTATCGTTGATTTGAGCTTTGAAATATCGTATTTTACAGACCAAGATACCACATCCCGTGGAAAGGATCCTCCGCAATAATCACAAACTAAGTTACATTTACCAGTAGTCATCAGAAGCCATAACATCAAAGAAGGGAAGACATACTTTCTTAAAAAGATATGCTTATAATAGAGGTAAACGTACAAATAAATTGGATTGAAGCTAATATCAGCTAAACTAATAACGATAATAGGTATAATTCTAATGCTAGGTACAATTATGATAAGTGACTTTACGTTAAGTTCAAATACGTTTTATCAAAACGTGACTATATCGCCTCACTCGACCTACTATGGAACAGTAGGTAAGAGTACACTTATTGATATAAAGTATAGCAAACCACTTAACGTAACTTACTATGGAGGTCCGGTCTTTGATGTGAGGACTGAAAAGATAGCTTCAGCTACAGCCTTCGTTATAACAAATAACTACTCTTACACTCAGGAAGTCCAAGCAGAGGAGATAGTAGTACCAGCTTATATGCAATATGAGTATATATCTATGACCGTCGGTATCTTTCTATTTATAATCGGGCTTTTCTTCTCCGCATTAAAGAAGCTGAAGAAAGTTCAGTGAAGTCTTCAGTGCTATATCTTCTTGTTCTTCCTTTATCTTGTAGTAAAGTTTAAGAGCTATCGCTAACTTGGATAAATACTCGCTCAGCTTACTGTTAGTGAAGGGCCTCTCTATCTTAATTGAGACCAGAATAAGACCGTCTTTCTCCTTGAATGATATGCCCTTCTGAGAAAGAACGTCGTTTACAAGAGACAAGCCCACTAGTTCCTCAAGGTCTAGCTCGGGTGAAGTGCTCAGCTCATCACTTTGTATGTGAATTGTAATAGAGTCCTTGAATCTACCAGGCTTCATTAACGTCTCTCTGAATCTATCTAAGTTCTCGATCTTCTGTGACAACGAAATTATCAGATCACTGTCCTCTGGAAGTATAGGATAGAGAATGATAGCGTAATTCCCAAACTCCTTCATCATATACCCGTTCTTAGTTTTAGTCCAATCCCCATCACTTTCAACTTGATATCTCGTGATGCTTTCATGAAAGGCATATGGGTTGAAATATATCTCAAGGGTAATCCTATCTGTTGTAGAAAAGAAATCTTTCAACATCAACATCAGTCCTCAGGGCATTTGTCAAGAGCTTTGATTTTCATGTCGTCTTCATATGAGATAACACACAAGAAAACTACCTCTTCGTTTCCGATGTTCTTGAGCTCATGAGGGACAAACTTATTGATGAAAACATAAGAGTCCTTCTCCATTTGTAATTTTTGGTTACCCACAGATACTTCCAGTTTTCCTTGCAGAAGATATACAGTTTCTACGTACTTATGATTATGACAAGTTATTACGCCCCCAGGTTTCATAGTAAACCTCCTCAGCGCATAGCTTTCTGAGCCTTGAGCCTTGGTCACGAGCCACTGAATGAATGTGTCTTTAGTGTCACCTATCTTTACCTCTTCTCTTTGCACTGAATCCACTGTAGCTTTAAAGAATTCCATGCGTTATAATCACTTCAACGTAACTTAAAAAGGTTCAGAGTATATCAACGCCCATTTCATTGCTCAAACGGGTGGAACTTCATCATTCATGATATTATTATGGATGCATCATAATAAGATCAAGTTCTTAAACAGCGTAGCTAGAGACTGTCGTTCTCAAGAACATTTGAGGATTAATTGATTAATTAAAAGCTTGTTAGAGTATCATGTATGTTTTTAGCTTCTGTTGCTCACCACATATTTCTTTCCTCTCCATGTAACTTCGCTTCTGTTCCAATTATATACCAGTAAAAACAATGCATAAGGTATTGCAAGGATAGTCATGATTGATGGGACTATTGCGAGCCTACCGTATCTTTTGCCTCTAATCAAGTTCTTAATCACCCACATAATGTAGGGTGTAAAATTAAACGGAATGAGAGGAGACGAAACCAGGAAAATCAAAAACAAGGTGCCAGCGAACAAATATGCTTTGGCTCCCTTAGGAGAGTACTTTCTTATCGTAATTAGTTGCCTTGAAGACCACCTAATTAAATCGTTTTCGTTAAAGACGTTAAGTGGCATCGCACTCATGAGAAACCCTATTTTACCTTTGTTCCTCTTGATTATCCTAGTTAACGTGCAATCGTCACACCACTCCTCCGATAACTCCTTTATAACGTCGGGTCTGGACACGAATTCCTTTCTGAATGCCATTGAACCTCCCCAAAGGAATCTGTTCTTTTCAGAGAACTGAGATTCAAAACCTAGGGTCCAGAACCCTGATCTAACCAAATTTTTTAACGTTAGCTTGGTAGGAGAAGGCCAAGGGTAAGTCGTGGTTGCATCGAATTCCTTTAATCCTCCGACCATTTCCTTCAGCCATCCTCTGTCATATCTAGTATCAGAGTCACCGAAGACTATAACGTCTCCATCGCTTGACTTGAGACCTGAGAGCTGGGCTCTTATCTTCCCACTACACATTTCACATTGAAAGTCGGAGAAAACGACTTTCACACCCATTCCACTTAGCCTCTCGGCTAAAGCCTTCTGGTCAGTATCTACAACATAAATGACCTCATAATCTGGATAGTCTTGCTCCAAGAGAGACTTAACGTTTGACGCTAAGCACTCATCTGAACCCCTTATCGGTATTATAACTGATGCTTTCGGATTGTCCCCACTGTAATGGACGGAAAGCCTTCTCTCGGATAAAATCTGTAAAGCAATGAGTACATCTGAAATAAAAGCTAAAGAAACTAGAAGAATATAAAGAGCATAAAGGGAATCCAAATTTTACAACCTTGTTACTTTACACCTTGTTTATAACTCCAACTTGCCTCATAATATCAATGAAGTCCGTAGCATATTTCTCGTAAATCCTCGATAGATCGTCGAAATAGTCACTCTTCAACAGCTCAAGTAAATAGTCCTTAGCTTCCCTGAAGTCATTTGCATCTGCTATCCCTTCTTTTATCAGATCTGAAGCCATGAGCCATGAGTTAAACCTTAAATGCATGTCGGAGGACTTAAGGAGAACCAAGAGATTTCTCGCATATGGTTTCAGCGAACACTTGGAAACTACACCGTCGTGAACAAGGTTTTTGGCTAGGTTCCATGCATCAATTTGATCTGCCCCTGTGGATTCAAGGAACTTGAGAAAGACGTCTATTTTCTCAGACACATCCTCGGGCGATAAAATCTTCTTTGATACAAGCTCCTCTGCTACCCACCAACTGTCTAATTCCGGTTTCA
Organism: Sulfuracidifex tepidarius; assembly: GCF_008326425.1. Classification (NCBI taxonomy): domain Archaea; kingdom Thermoproteati; phylum Thermoproteota; class Thermoprotei; order Sulfolobales; family Sulfolobaceae; genus Sulfuracidifex; species Sulfuracidifex tepidarius. The sequence goes on along the minus strand of NZ_AP018929.1, from coordinate 23,986 downwards.
GTACAAGCTCCTTAATCCTTTCTTTAAGGTTAGAATCTACTTTAATTAAATTCAATGCAATAAACTTATCTAGCAATTTGAAGGCATGGAGTGCAACAACTACGTCTTGATTGTATAATAATTCCTGAAAATTATTAATTAGTGATAATATTTCTTCTCTTTTAAATATACCCTCTGATATTAAGTAATCTATCTTATTCCATCCGTCTAATCTGTCGTAAAGATTACTACTACTCAAGAGCTTTACATAGAACTCCTTTGAGTTCCCGCTAGTCATGACAGATATATCTTCATGATAGTTTAAATTATTCACCTTATGACATGATTAAGTCCTAGCATACTGTCTTGGATGAAGATATCTTTTTTAATTCATTTGATTTTAATAATTCTCGCTTTATATAACTAAATTCTTAGGCTCATCTCCTGCATCATAAACTCATTAGTTTGAATCTTTTGTATTTAGCCATCTTATCTGAGAAGCATCTTAAAGTTCTTCCTTATGGCTGAAGATTCAAATTCAACAGTAATAGAGAGTACGTTTATTCATTTAACCATTTCTTAAGCGAGTCAACGATTTCCTTATATTCCTCGATCAGGGTGTTTATATTATCTATTTTTTCCTCAAATTCTAATTTATTCTCTATGAAATTTTCGCAATCCTCGGATACCATAAAAGAGGGTTTTGATGAATCGAAATACACTTTCGCCTTAATACAGCCGTTATTTCCTAGAACAACCTCAGCGAAGTTCTTGCTCTCGAAGGTAGCAGAGTCCTTGGAAAATTCCTTTCCGTAAGAGACCTTTATCTTATTAATGTCAAAACTGAGGTACTTAGCTGGATCTACGTCACAACTCTCAAGAAACTCGTCTATCACTTTTCCTATTAGTTTAACTGGAACTCCATAATAATTGTTGATAGAGGAAATCCCTTCCTTCAGGTCCGTCGATGCCTCCTTTAGAATTCTCCTTAACTCTTCTTTCCCATCGTCTCCTTTCATCACCTTTAAATTGTGCATATCAAATAGCCGGGTTCCATCGAATGTCATTCTCACCCCATTGGAGAATATAAAGACTGAAAGTTTATTTTTCTCTTTTTTTATCTCAATTATGAATCTACCAGAGTTACAATTAAATAGAAGAGAATCTCCATCGCAGAATAACGTAAAACTCGTTTCATTAACCCATGACAATTTAGTCACCTAAAGAGAAGCTCGCTCTGCCTCAGTGAAGATTCCCAGAAAAGGATTTCAAGCCTTACACTGTTTTCGAAAAATGACTCTAGATACTCCGTCATTGTTATAGAGTTGAGTTCCTTCAATATAGCATCGCTTCTCTCACGATATTCGTCAGACGCATAAAATGAAGCCCATTCTCTGTATAACTCGTCTTCGCTGTCCTTAACTATCTTACCTACCTCATGGTAACCTACCATGCATGGCGTCCAAGCAAAGATGAAGGAATCCCAACTCTTGGAGCTCAGAAGTAAATGTCTAGTATAGGCAAAATTTACTAGAGAATATCTAGTCCTCTTTATCTCGTTCTCTTCTATGCCTAGCTTAGCCAAGAGATTGTTGTGTACCTCTCTGCCTTTATCCTTTGAAATGAGTACACGGGTTAGGAAAGACGATACCTTGTCGTCCATGGCATTGGCTGCGGCTGCTGTTAAGGCCTTAAGCATTTCTGCTACATATTTAGAGTCTTGAATCAGATAATATCTGAAACTATCTCGCGGAAGGGATCCTTCCTTCATTCTCAGTACGAACTCGTGTTGTATATAGGATTTCCATAGCTCTCCATACTTTGCCTTAAGGTAACTGAAATTATCATTCATTTCAAGAACGCACCTCCATCCACTGGTATGACGACTCCATTAACCCATTCCATTCTATCGCTTAAAAGGATCGAGATTACACTGGCGAAGTCCTCAGGAGGCGCTTTCCATTCTCCCAGTTTCCTCAGTTTCCTCCACTCTCTTTCAGGCTCGAATTTACCGTCTATGACACTAGGCGCTATACCTACAACTCTTATTCCTTTCTCTAGGAGGAAAGAAGCCAAAATCTGAACAGATTTAGCCACTGCAGCTTTCGCCACCCCATAAGAGAGTTGATTCGAAAGACCCTTGTCTATACCTCTCATTGAAGATATCATCACTATAGTTGAACCTGAATGAAGGTAGTTGAGGCTCTTAGATATCACTCTGAGCTGAAGCTTGACTTGGGAATCTATCATTGCATCCAATCCCTTAGGATCTGCTATGTCATCCTCAATATATCCTCCTATAGCAACTACTAGATCGTCAAGACCTCCGAGCTTCTCTTTAGCGAAATTGAATAGTCTGTCTACGTTTTCTAGATTTTCCATCGAGGCGTCAAAGCTCTCTATCGTACCGTATTTTCGAAGACTAGACTCGATCTTATCGAGCTTCTCTTTGTTCCTAGCGTTTATCAGAACCTTCGCTCCGTCTTTAAGTAAGAAGTAGGCTAACGCATATCCTAGCCCTTCGCTCACCCCTATTATTCCCACCTTCCTGCCAGAAAGAAGCTGATCCATGGGATATAATTTATCAAATCTTAGTTTTAAGAATCTGTTTAATCGACTGAGGATCTGTTACAGGCTGACTACATGTACTGCCCTTGCAAATGAAGACTCTGCTCACACCTTTCTTCACGTCAAACATAGACCTTATGTAAGAAGGAAGGTAGTCTCTCTCAGAGTCAGTAACCTTCTCCACTACTTTCAAAGGGTAATATGTAAGAAATGCTTCTCTATGTAGATTTTCGGATGCGTTGTCGTTTTCATCTACGACAACTACATGGGCGAAGTTACCGCTTTCGACAGACAGCCTATTTCCTATAATACCTGCATAAAAGGAAGGAGACCCTGCGACTTCAATATCATCAATTTTAATTTCTTTTCCTTCCAGAACGGAGAGCTTTATTAACGATTTCGAAACAAGTGAAGCCGTGCTCTCATTAGGAGAGTCCAATGTATTAGGTTTTGTTTGTTTCAACATCTCAGCCATAGTGGAAGCTAGCCCACGAGCTCTGTCTAGAAATTCTCTCCTTGATGTCACTTCATAAGCGGTGATGTTAGAAAGTACTAAGGATGAGACGTCGTCTAAATTAGGATCTTCGTTCCCGCTGATCCTCCTAAATGGGGACGAACCGACTTTCCTTAGCACATCGAAAGGTAACTCGTATTGATCCTTAAGCAGGAATGAGACCTTTATCATAGACTCCGACATCCTCGCATTAGGGTGTGTGTAGTCGTTCGTGTCCCTGAACGGAGGTTTCCTAGATTTTCTACATTCTAAGAGTTTTCCCCTGAGTTCCCTCAATTTCGGGAAAGGGCTCTCGTTTCCTAACTTTTTGGATAGCTGTTCATTATCCATCCCTCTCATTAGTACTTTTCGCCCTTCCACGTCAGCGCCTTCATAGAAGCCGAACACTTTCTTTCCTAACTGTGAATCTTGCCCTAGACAACTATCGATCTCTTCCTCTGTCCATGTATAGAAGAGTCCTTCTACACCTTCGCTATCAGCGTCGAGACTATTGGCGAAGCTCGAATCAGCACTCATTTCCCTCTTAACAAAGGAATATGTCAGTTCCATTGCGTCCATTATGTCCTGATCCTTTGTTATCAAATAATATTTGAAAAACGCGTCTAAAATCTCAGCGTTGTCTATAAGCAGTTTCTCGAAATGAGGCAACTTCCATTCTCTATCTACTGTATATCTGTGAAACCCGCCTCCCACTTGGTCTAAGATTCCTCCACTGTACATTCTCTTTAAAGTAAAGATGCCGAGCTTCTTACCTATATCGTCCCCTGATATAGCTGAGTAATCGAGCATTAATGTATCAACTAAAGGGTGAGGGAACTTGGACGAAGAGCCCAGCCCACCGTACTCTAGGTCATACTCTGAGATAATCTGGTCTATAAGTGCGGACGTTTCGTAGGTTTCTCCTTTAAACGCTATTGAAGAAGGGTCAAATGAGGACTTCTCTACTTCTTGCCTCTTAGATTTCCACAGCTGAACAATATTCATAAGTAGACGTCTAAAACCTATTCTTCCATACATGTCATCGGGTGGAAAGTAAGTTCCGCCAAAGAACACCTTTCCAGATGGCGTCATGAAAACAGTCAGAGGCCATCCGCTCTCACCAGTGATGGCAGATACCGCGTTCTGAAGCTGTCTATCTAGGTCAGGCCTCTCATCTCTATCTATTTTAATAGGTATGAAATTATCATTTATTATCTTCGCAATTTCAGTATTAGAATATGTCTCCCTGTCCATGACATGGCACCAGTGGCACCAAACTGCTCCTACGTCTATCAGTATCGGTAAGTCTTTCTCTTTAGCTTCCTGCAATGATGTCTGGGACCATTCTCTCCAATCAACTGGCTGTTCCGATGCTTCTCTGAGGAAAGCACTTTTAGCATTATGAAGTCTGTTAACCACACTCTATTTTCCGTTTTACCTATTAAAATACGTTAGTCTGTTAATGATTAGATTTTACATGTTATTTTTTATTAACTTCGATCTATAGGCTAGAACTCACCTTCTTTCTTCTTCTCATGCCTCTGAAGGAGATATAATCCCAACAAGAGGAGTCCCAAAGCACTGTTAAGAATTAGATTTGAGCCTCCTATTAAGCTATGACTTGATGGGTCGCGGTGAAATGATAGGAACAGCGTTTGGTTCTGGTAAATGAAACACCATACCTGATCAGTTGAGAGCCCGTTTGACCAATTAGCTTCATACCCGTTTGACGGATGCGCGTCCAGTCTCACCACGGAGAGCTTTGGTAAGTAAATAGGTGTTCCATTATTTACCCGTCTTGTTGTTCCATTCTGAAACATAATCGAAACATACCCGTTCCCCTGATAAATCACTTTTATGAAAACCGTTACAGGCTCCATCACGATAGTCACATTATAGATCTCGGATCCGTTCACCACGAACGTTACACTCCCCTGGCTTTTCATCCCATTGATCTCTATGCATGGGTTTTCGTTAACGCTATCTACTTGAAGTCCTACTACTGATCCCGCTGGTATATACATGGATTCGTTCCTGGAGACCAGTACTACATTCTCTCCATAAGATACAGAAACTGAGGTATCGCCATATATGTGGAAATCCACATTAGGTGTAGTTGACGTAGAAGAAAAAACTACAGGTGAGATTTGAGGAAACAACGAAGAGATCAGAACTAGTCCTATGAAAACAGCTATCCTCATGACTAAAGATAAGATATCTAGAAAACTTAGAGAGTAGAGAGTGAAAGAAATTCTTAACCTTAAATAGCTTTTTGCTAATGATTATACGATGAAGATCCCAACCTTACCTGAAGAGTGATGATGGGTTGTTTACCTGATGTTAATGGGTATTATCTTGGAATAGGATATAATGAGTATTACCAGATCATTAGTTGAATGAAAATCGTTTTAGGAATACCTGACGGTAGGCTGCCTATCTGGGAACTAGGAGTTCCCCTAATGATAAACCAACTTACGTGGGAGAAGATCCCCTGGGAGAACGAAACGTGGGTGGACTCTGGCGGTTACCAGATCATGATGAGAAGGATGGATGTAAATTTAGAGACAGTTTATAAGAAATACACTTATTTGAATGCAAAAGTTTTCATGAGTCTGGACAGACCCGTTCCCCCTTGTTCTCCTGTTCCGCGGGAAAACTTTCAGAACTTCGAGTTCCTCTATCACAAACTCGAGGACAGGGAAATAGTCCCTGTGATCCACGCCTACAACAGAGAGAGTCTCATGGAATCAATTGACTTTTACAAATCTTACGGGGTAAAGAAGATAGCTTACGGGGGAATAGTCCCTCCAACGATGGGACAGAGAGGAAGTAGAGACCTTGTCAGGAAGATATACAAGGTAATTAGAAAGCATTTATCTTCTACATGGATACACGTTCTCGGTGCTGGATCCCCTTATATGAGGACAATTTTCTATGACGCAAACAGCGTAGATACTTCTACTTACAGAATAAAAGCCATTCATGGCATGGTGATAATACCTGGAAAAGGTGAACGATATGTGGGAGAGAGGAAAATAGTATGGAGGGTCAAGAGAGCTTCTCAGGAGGAGTTGGACTCGTTACTTTCATTCCTTGAAAAGACAAGCTTTCCTTTCAGAGTAGACTTATCACATTGGAAACAAAGGAGCCTGATAAACGCGTGGGTTCTTATTAAATCGTCTTATAGCTCTAAAAGGCAAGAGGTAGAGCCAGAGATGAACCTTTCTGAGATGGAAGACGAAATAGGTGAGCAATGTGATAAACTGTCAAACTCTTTATTATCAGCTTAAGATTAACTCTTTTCAACCTATTATAAAGAGAGAAGGGGAAGACCTCTTCATTAATCCAACAGTTAAGAAATGGCACGAGTTTTTCTTTCAATCATATGAGTCTACTAAACCGTTGGCTTTGCTGTTACCTTGTACGTCTGTTAAACCTTATAGTAGATCAGCTACACATAGACTAGTTTATTCTATTTTAAAGAGGAAAAATCTAGATAACCACGTTCAGGTTTATTCGGTATCTGAACCGATGCTGTTAGTTCCCAGAGAAGTCGAGGAATGCTATCCTTTTAGTTCCTATGAGTATTCTCCAAAGGTCATGACAGTGCAGGAAAAAGATGAGTTCGTTGAACTGCTCAGAAAGCCTCTAGCAAAAATTGCCAAACAACACAAAGTTATAGTTGGGGTTCTTCCTACTCATCACTATTCCATAGTCGACAGAGCCTCGAGGAAGGAAGGCTTAAAGTTATACCTCATGAGATATGGGAAATTGGCATTTAGGTCTATCAGTGAATCTATAGAAAATTTAGAAACAAAAGGCAAAGAAATAAATGCGATAAACAACACATGATATGAGCACAGCCTCTGCTGCATTTTCTTGCTATATCTTAACGAGTCGCATGAAGGGACCACTTTAGAAAAGGCTTGTATACTTTATATTTGTTTTAAATTAATTGTTAGAGGAAGTCTAACTTAGATCATGAAGTTAAAAGCTCCCTCTATAGAGTTGTCTTCATGGATCTGGACAAGAACGAACCTGTTGGGATAGTATTACAGAAAGGACAGAACAACGCCGTCAGAGCGATTTTAGCTCAGAACCTAGACGTCAGTATGGGACAACTTTTAGTAGTTCAAGATCATGAAAAAATATCACTAGGAAGAATAGAGTCCTTTGAGTATATAAATAACTTCTTCGCGGAGGACTCCGAGCTTATAAGACCTTTAAGCGGGTCATCGGAGATCTATAGCTTACTAAGTTCAGGGACAGTAACTAGAGCCGATCTTTCGATCATAAGGAGATATGGGCATTCGTCTACGCCAAAGCCGGGTTCATTAATTAAAACCTTACCCGAAATAAACGACAGTGATTTACCCGATTTCTATGGACTACCTGACTTCAATGGATATATAAAATACGGTAGACTAGCTGGCTCAAATATACCGCTTCTATTGGACCTGAACTCGATCACCATGCACGTAGGAATTTTCGGAGAGACCGGTAGCGGAAAGAGCTACAACATGAGATACCTTCTCTACAACTTATCTAGCATTCGAATAGGAGAAAAAGATGAAGCTATTCCAGTTATGCTAATCGACGCTAACGGAGATTATGCTGACTTTACATATACAAATTCAAACATGTTAACCGGAAGGAGATGGATAAAGAGATACGTCCTCAGAGATCCAGTTTTCCCGAACGACCAGAGGCTAACTATAGATCTCTCCCTGTTTTCTCCTAGAGATCTTGCAGAATTCATAACCTCCCTTAAGTATGGCCAATCTGGAGGGAACGCCCTTCAATCTAATTTCTTAGAGTACATACTTTCCCTCCATGACCAAAAGGACTTCAACTTCCTCCTAGGTACTCCCACCGGTCTGGATAACCTTAAACAGGAGATAAATGAAGCTGCCTCCAACAAGGAGCTGGGTTTCAATTACAGTACCTCTAGAAGCATACAAAGCGCACTGGAGATATTCAGAAATAAGGTAGTAAATAAGTTAGCTTTGGTGAGCTCCAACGCATCCTTGACTGAAAACACGCTCGAAGTCATGTGGAGGTCTCGTGGATTAGCTACAGTTGACTTTTCCGCCGACGCCTCACCAGGGATAGACATAACCACAAAACAGCTAATAGTGAGTTACATATCTAGAATCACTTATAACTACCTTACAAGAACTAAATATAACGGCTCGCAACGTTTCTTAGCGTTCATAATCGAGGAAGCCCAAAACTATATTCCCTCTAACGATTATCCCGTAAATGCAAACTTAACTAAGGACATCCTAGTCACCTTAGCCACTCAAGGGAGGAAGTTCGGTCTCTCCCTCTTCCTTGTCAGCCAGAGACCTGCATTCATAGATAAGTACGTCCTTTCCATGTTGAACACATTCTTCTTCCACAGGATCTATCACGAGGACGTCAGGTATGTAATGTCTGCCTCAGGAGGTCTACCAGAGTCTTTGTCACACGCTTTGACATCGCTCGACACAGGATACGTGATAGTCAACGGGTTGATGTCTGCCATGCGTAGTCCAGTGTTGGTGAAAATACCTTGGGATGCTAGGTTGGGATCATACGCAGGTAGCGTGGAAAGAGTTGAAAGAGTATTGTCTGCAGATTAAAATACTATGGCAAAGAGACTCAGTGAGACTGCGGCTGATAGCCAATCTGCGTTTTCTCTATTTAGATGCGTTTCCAACATCAGATACGTTAATAGGTTGAAATTCTTTAGCGAGGTAGAACATGAGTTAAAGAGAATAAAGAGCGACAGAGAGTCGCCTGAAATTATTGCTCTCGTGGCAGATTGGGGACAGGGGAAATCTTTCTTTCTCGATATAATACAGGAATATGGAAAAGAGTATCATATAGACATAAAAAAGGTAAATTTCTCTGACATTCTCGACCAATGGGTACCGCCAAAGGAAGGAGTCGTCCTGATAGACGAAGTAGAGAACTTAGTAGACCCCATAGTTTTCTCTAGGCACAGAGAGGAGATAAGCGATTTCTGGATTAATCTAAAAACATTAGCTAATAGTCAAGGAAATTCAATCATTTATCTATCTATGACTCCAAGTGCATTCAGTAAGATATTCAGTGTTGGAGGGCAAATCCAATACTTGTTCCAAGAGACTTTTCCTGCATTCCTTGAAAGAATTAAGAAAGTATCCTTGAGCCTTCCATCGAAACTTGAGTTCCTGCTCATGATAAACTGTTCCCTTAAACAGAACGGATTCGGTGATCCGGATATTTTAAAATATCTAGAGTTCATGGATCTACCGTTCTGGGTTACGCAACCAGAGAGGAGGAAATATACCAGACTTATAAACGACGTTATACTTAGTAACTTCCCTTCAGTTGAGGAAACATTCCAAGAGATAGCTAGGGGAACGTCGAAAAACGTGCTGAACGACGAAGAGGAGACAGTAAAGGAGAAGGAGCTCTTGAAGCTTGAAGATGAAGTAGAAGTTAGTGAGAGAAAGAGAATATACTCTACACTGATGAAGAGAATAGGTCTCACTGAAGATGAAATCATTGAACCGTTAAAGAAGGTAGTAGTTAAGGGAAGTTTGATACCCTACAGTAAGTGGTTGCAAGCTACTTCCGATCTACCTTTGGCTTCAAACTTGGAGGATTTCCTCCTAACCATAAGTAGATCGAGAAGTGTAGAGGATTCGCTGTACATATTCGTAAGCGAAGAATTAGAGAAGGTGGTATATGAAGGGATCTCGGCTGATACCGACACCCTGAAGAAACTTAAAGAAAGGACTTTGCCCTTAGCTTCAGGAGAGTTCTATGCCCTTAGGTGGGACTTTTATGAGAGGATAGTTAACGCAAACGTTGGTGGGCTCATAGTAGACTTCAAATCTAGAGAAGAGAAGGAAATGGCTTTGAGATTCGTCAACGAGAACATAACTGACAACAAGAAGTTGATGGAATCTTTAGTGAACTTCATCAAAGTTGCAAAAACAGAATGGAAGGTTGACAAAGTTAACGTAATGTCCTCACAGCTAGCTTCATTACAGATCTCTATAAATGAAAAGAGAATTAATGTTCTTCTTCTTTACCCTACTTCTGAGGTAGACGAGTCCATTCTCGAACGTTCCCAAAACGACGTAGTTCATTCCGTGATAGTGATAAAGAACGATTTCGTAACTGATAATCAGGACATGATTGGAAAACTCTTGGGCTCTATGGATAAATTATCAATATCATCAACGCTTCTGGACATCCCAGTCCCTACTAGAAGACAGCTTCTCTACTTGCTATTTGCTAACAAGCTCAGAGAAGGTGCTAACATAAGATACGACTCCATTGAAATAAAGCTGGGCGAATTAAAGAGAGAGATAGAGAACACTGTTAATAAAGCTTATGACACACTTATCTTTCCTCAGCTCCCAGCAACGAAACAGAGGCTCATCCAGTCTTTCAATTGGTTGATTTTCTACCCCATGAATGAGGTAGCTGAAGTAAAGGACGTTTTCGAGAAAACCGACTCGATAGTTAACCAGAAGTTTAGAATATTCGGATCGAAACAATTTCATTTGGAGGACTTCGAGACCGAGAGCTTACTTCAAGAGGAAATAGTACCTTACCTGGTCTCAAACGGAGTAATCAAAGAAAAGAACGGACTCTTGGACTTCAGAGACTTAAACGGAGAAGTACCCCGAAGAATTTCCTCAATAGTTGCCGGTTTAATCAGGCAGAAATATGGCGAATACGTTCCCATGTTAGTCAATTCATTCATTTCCTCGGCTTCAGGCACGCCTGACGAGAAGCTCGTTAACACAGTAGCAAGGCTATTTCAGACCAAGGCAGACCAGAGCCTGAACTTCCTAACTTATGTTTCATTAGTTTCGGGAGAACTTTTCAAAAATTTAGAGAAAGATGAGATAATTAAATCTATTTTAAACAAAATTTCAGAGATCAGCCAAAATAACATAGACGACTACTTCTTAACGGCGAAGAGGAGAGACGCGGGAATTAGAAGCCTAAGTGAGATGAGAAACGTAATGTTACGCTACAAGGACATGTGCATGAAAGCCGAAGAGGATTTAAGTTTCCTCAGGTTCTGTTCAGCTTACGTTGCACTCTCTTCTATCTACGATAAGCTATCGTCCTTAGCAGAAGAGAGCAACAACCAGACTGAAAACCAAGTTAAACTTGAAATATTAAACAAGATTGATGTTATAGTTAAAGTGAGGAAATTCCTCGGGATAGAGGAACCAACGGAGGAGGAAAGGCTCATAGAGACTATTATAGCAAAGGTTAATCACATAGGCGAAATTTCAAGAGAAATAGAGAAAATAATACGAAATTTATATAATGAAGGAAAAGGAGAGGAGTTCAAAGAGGCCATGGACGAGACGTTATCAGCTATCTCGATGCCACAGGACCAACCGGTACACCTGAAGCTATTCGTAATGAAGGTGCTCAGATCCACATTGAACGGAATGAGAGTACCCCTAATCGACTTCTTGAAGGACATGGAGATTTTCAACGATATTAATAAACTGAAGGACTCGTCTAGGATAATAGCTGATATTGAAATACTCTTTGATTCTTTAAATAAAGCGATGCCAGAGTTGCCTTTGATCAGAAAAGAGACTTCTAAGGTCTCCCAGGAAATAGAAGAAACCATGGAGGAAATAAAAATGAAGGTGAGTAAATATGAAAATTGAGGAACTCTATATAAAACTTAAGGAGACCAAAGATACACTAAACATTGATTATATGAAAGGGGAACTCCAAAGACTCAAGGGCATAGCAGGGAGGCTTCACGAGACTTCAGATAAACTGGATTCCACGTTAAAAGCATTAAGCAAGGCAAGGGAGATGATCAGGAGTTTGCAACAAATAGATTTCGAAGACAAGAGGTTATCTGAAAGACTGGAGAGATTAACTTCTGAGCTTAGGAAAATTTCAAGGCTAGATAATCCTGACAACATAGTGGACACGGTAGCCTACGTAAATCGTGAAGCGTTAGAGTTGGTAAAAGATGTCGAGGCGACCACGGGGAAAGCGAAAGACAGCCTAAAGGAAAAATTAGAAGAAAACAACAAGGCGCTTAAAGTTTACGCTAGAGTACTGAACCAATTTCTAGAAGAAGACGTCGAGGTAAGGACTTTCTATAGTTCATCAACTTATGTTACCGAGCTATATTCGACGCTAAAGGAAGCTGAAGCTCACCTCAACAGAGTGAAGGAGATCGTGATACAAAAAATAAAGGAAAGGAACATGGATCAAAGAAGTCTTAATATCATGATAGACTTAATCGAAAACGGTAAGATAAAGGTAAATAAATCCAATTATGATGACATTATGAGGATAATTAGCCTCTTAATAGAGAAAGGGATTCAAGTGGAGATGTCGTTATGAAGAACGACGACTTAGTGAAAAGGATTACGGACTTAGCTGAAAGGAACATGAAAGAGAGGGAAAAAGTGAACACTCTCATTGAAATAGCATTTGAAGACATCAGGGACGGTAACTTAGACCTTGAGTTCAGGGAGGTCAAGGAGAGATCTACTCCCCACAATGCGTGCGCAATAGACGGTAGCAGATACATAGTTCCATTACGAGATAGCGTCTTCGTGATAGCCAGGGCAGTTGCTGTCAGGGGCGAAGACAAGGAAGGAGAGAAAGACATACCCCCACAAATAGAGGAGGAGTTCAAGATAGCAAGCAATTACTATGACGAAAACGTCATAGGGAATAAGTCAATATTGTTGATGCTTTATCTAGAGACTACGCTCCTGAACAAATGCGAAGGCTCGGACGTGATAATGATAGACGGGCCCCTTATAGATCCACCTACGTACTACGAAGATCCTCACGTGGACGACTTTCCAGACCTTTCAGATTATGTAAAGTTCAGAGCGGACGTTTTAATGCAAAAAAAGAGAAACTCTGCAATAATTGGAATATCTAAGAGGTTTTCACAGAGGTTCTTAATAAATTACCTCATGAACAGAGGTTTGAAACAAATCTCTAAGGCAACAGAAAATTTCATAGTGTCAATGTTATTTTTAAAATATCGCAAGTACAAAAATATGTATGATTCTTCACTATATCTAGGACCTATAAGATGGGAGGATTCCTTAAGGGACAGGAGAGTGAATGAGTTAGACTCACTGGAAGTGGCGTACAGTGCTTATAAGAGGTACTTCCAAGACGAGCTGGAAATTACCTCGTTCTATTACCAAAGAGATTTAGCTTCTCCTATAGGGAGGATTGATGTCCTCTCAAAAAAGGGAGAGGATCCTGAAAAAGATTTAACTTTTGTGGACAGATGGGCTCTGCCTGGGCTCAGGGAAATAACTATAATAAATAAACTTGCAGACGACCTATCTAACGTTTCCAGGAACGAGAGTGAAAGGCTTATCTCACTATATAATATGATTATCAGTAAAGAGTTATTGGATGATGAGTTTTTACTTAAGCGAATTTCTAAATAGTAACCTTATATGATACTAACTCTTTAAGGAGTTATTTCCTCTGATTCATATCAGTTTGTCCCGCTAGTCCATTTCCTCCCTTTTTCAATTCATAAGCCGAAAGCGCTGTACCTAGAGTTGGATATATTTCGCTTCCAGCTGGAACTACCACTATAAGGGATCCACGCTGAGAGACATCAGATAGAGTTTCTAAGAACCTTAATTGCATTGCAACGGGATTAGAACTATATGACTTAGAAGCGTCTGCAAGTATTGTTGAAGCTTGTTTCTCTCCTTCACTTATTATTATTCTAGAACGTCTAAGCCTTTCCGCCTCTGCTTGCTTAGCAATGGCAGAAAGCAGATCCTGTGAGATTCTTATATCCCTTATTGTAACTTGAGTGACCTTTATTCCCCATCCTTCCGTAATCGTATCAAGTATCTCCTGTAACTTCAGGTTAATGCTCTCCCTCTTGGTTAATATCTCATCTAGCTCCATCTGACCTGCTATATCTCTCAGTGACGTTTGAGCTAAATTTAGAACAGCGACATTATAGTTGAACACTGTTGTAACAGCCTTTTGAGCATCTACAACCTTATAGTAAACTACAGCGTCTATCGCAACGCTTACGTTATCTCTAGTTATTATAGACTGAGAGGGAACATCTACACTATTTATGCGTAAATCTACTATAATTGGTTTATCTACAAATGGAATTAAGAAAATTATCCCTGGCCCTTTCAGTCCAAGAAGCCTTCCTAACCTCAATACAACAGCTTTCTCCCATTCTTTGACTACTCTGAATGACAGGCCTACGAATACTAGTATTACAATTAACAGGAAAACCAATCCTATTATATCTGTAGCCGGTAATCCACTTGCCATAACGTATATATTTTTTTATTAAGTTTTAAGCTTTACTAAAAGAGCTGAAATTATCACACCAAGTGATATTGCTGCAATATATTCTAAAAGAAGGTAATTTACCGTAGTTGGAGGGCTTACATACTTCCCGTTATTAAAGAAGGAAGTTAGACCTTTCTTGAAGGAATACTCCTCTGATTGCAGAAAATTCAAGAGTTTGTGATAATAAGACTGGAGGGATGAGTATACGCTATTGAGAACCGGCGAGGACAAGGCATAGCTATATGAAAGCGTAAAATTCCCTGGATAGTACACCACAAACAATGAGGAACTTATATTTCTAAAAACAGCAATCCCATGACTGTCTGTTACAGATTCTGCTATGGGAGAAAGTGGAAAGCCACTTTCTATCTCGACTTTTTGATTCGGAATTACTTTACCATCAATGGAAACAGAAACGTTTACAGTACTGTTCTTCTGGGATATTGAAATTGATGGTGGAACCGGCCACAACACCTTAGGATCATCCGTGCCGGAAACCTCATTTACCTTAGGTGAAAAGACGCTTGATAGGTCAGCGTTTACGCTCACTCCTTCAGCCGACTCTCCGGTGTCGAAACCAATAGAGTAAGTTTCTCTTGGCAACACCATCTTCCCTCCTTGCTCATAAAGAATCGCCGCGCTTGAGTTCATTGAAAGAGGTACGATACTACCCCCGCCCGGTCCTCCCCACACAAACTCAAGATCGTTTGGCAAATTTAACTTCGAATAACCTCCTATTTGAAATGAACCAGTAACAGGAACGAAATAGTAAGTTCTATTATGTCCGTTGTACGAAAAACTAAAGCTTATTCCAGAGCTATTTTCAGTCATGAACAGACCAAGCTCAAATGGAGTTTTGACAGTTATATTAGGACCTAAATAACATATCACACCCAATCCTTGGAAGGAGGTTACGGTACCGTTATTTACCTTTATTGTAAATGGTCCTGTTAAGTTCCAAAAGTTAACTACCATTCTTATCCCGAAAGTGTTCGGGCTTTCTTGACAAATTAGGGCTACATCTTGAGCCCAGAAAAGTCCATCAACCATAGAGTTAAGCTGAAGCGAGGCATTCCCAGTTTGAAATGGTTGACCATTAGAGAAGAAAGACTGACCAATGCTGAGAGAAGAAATGTTTATGATACCCTCAACTTGATTCGTGTAGTGTACGCCGGTCAATGGAAAAGTAGATATTCCCATAGGAAAGCTGGCACCAACTTGAGAGTGGACCATAAAGGCTGACGACAAAGGAATAAATAGTAGAGTTATAATAAATAATGCTATAGCTCTATTCGAGAGCATTGTTTATATTTAAGATCGCGTTATATTAAAATTATGGCACACCCTGCTGTAATTCCCGTAATAATTATTCTTGTTCTAGTCATCGTCCTAGTCTTGACTGGATATATATTTGATCCTATAGTTTCCCTGCCCAGTTTATTTATAATAGGCTATCTGAGCTACAGAATGGTTTACGTGATCCTGAAGACCAGACACCGTGATATTTACACATATATAGGAAAGATCGGGGAAGTGGAAAGAGATATAACTCCTGGTCACACGGGCTTCGTGAGAGTTGAAGGAGAAATCTGGGAAGCAATAAGTGATGAGAACATTCATAAAGGAGAATCAGTAGTAGTCCTAGAAAGACGGGGGTTGAAGTTAGTGGTGAAAAGGGCTGACACATTTGAAGGAAATAAGACTAGACAAGCTAATTAGGTTTCTAAATGGAAATCCCTCCTACTCATGGGTAAAGGAAGGAGATAAGATAATTGTCAATTTTCTGCCACCTTCAATAGAAGAAGCAGGAGGGCAGGGAGAATCCAACAAGATCTATACCATTGTTTTCTTGATCAAAGATGATAAGGCTATCCTATATTCCTGTAAACTAACTGACGGTAAAGAGGAGAGAGACGTCACAGAAGAAATAGATTTTTGGTTAGAGTATGTAGATATGAATTGAGAAAAACATGTTCCTTTTCGTATATGGAACCTTTAGATATGGTTTCGAACTTCACCATTTTCTAAAAGATTCTAGATTCGTTGGACTAGGTCACATAGAAGGTTATAACATGTACGATCTTGGAAGTTACCCGGGGATAGTGAAAGGAGAAAATTCTATTTGGGGAGAAGTTTATGAGGTAGATGAAAAACTCATAAAGGAATTCGATATAATCGAGGGCTACATGGGTAGGGAAGACGATTTATACGTCAGAGAAACGACTACAGTGTTCTTCGACGAGAGAAGGAGGTTCAGACTAAATGACGTATATTTCTACAGATACAACATGGACATAAACTGTAGAGACCTAATCGAATCAGGAAACTATTCCATGTGGGCTGGGATGCCTGAAATCGTGAACTACTTCTCGTACGCTGAGAACACTAACACGAAGGTAATTCAAGGTAGAGGTGTAAACAAGATCTTAGACGAATTCCCTGCGGTGTTGAATGGGTACAAGATGATCTTTAGCGTGCCTTGTAAATACGGCTTTTGTGCTAATTTAGTGGAAGACCCTGAAGGAAAAATATACGGTTACAACGTAAAGACCTTCCTTCATGAGTTAAATTCTTTAGACAGAGCAGAACAACATATGCTTAAATATAAACGAGAAATATTCGAAATCAGAGACATGAAAGGGAAACTATACTATGCAATGGCTTACATCTCTGATATGAAAGAGGAGAAAAACCCATCTAAAGAATATATAGAGATCATAAAGGAAGGACTTAAAAGAGGATTTGGAGACGGAAAAATAAGCACTGGAATAGAGAAATATTTATGATAAAATTTAAGGCTAAAGTAGAAAGGGCCAAACAAATAGAGGTGAATTAAATGATCATTTCCTACTCTATGAGTCCCTTACATACATAACCTCTAATTGTGATCACTGTCCTTATCTTTGTTGCTACTATTATTTTCTTTTTCTTCTAACTCGTTTACTTTCTTAATGTCAGATAAAGCCTGCTCTTCCTTCCCTAGCTTCATGTAAGCCTTAGCTCTTCTGACGTAAGCTTCCCTCATTGAAGGACTTAGAAATATGGCTTTACCATAGAATGATATCGCGTCGTCTATTTTACCTCTAGACTCTATCAGCCTTCCTTTTGCTAAGTATGTCCCAGCGTAATAGGGATTAAGACTTATTGCTATATCGATATCTTTTTCGGCTCTACTGCTCTCTCCGAGTTGCTCTTCCACAAGAGCTTTATAATAGTAAATGTCAGCATCATCGTGGTAAAGCATCAATGCTCTAGAGAGATCCTTTAGCGCGTCGGAGAAGTTTCCTAACTTAAACTCAGCGATTCCCTTCACCTTGTAGAGTAAAGGATCGTCTGAGTCATCGACGTCACTGATCTCAGACAGAGCTTCTTCATATTTCTCCAGTTTAAACAAACAAAACGCTCTTAACTTACGGGCTTCCTTACCTTCAATTCCGTTCAAAGACGACAAAGCATCCTTATAAAGACCAAGTGCTACCAAAGCTTTTCCCATCTTTAACTTGATTCCAGAGTTTTGATATGCGTCTAACGCTCCTTCAAAGTCACCCATCTCCATCAAGACATCACCTAAAATTTCGTAAGCCTCTTTTGATGCGTGTCTCTCTAGCTCGTCCTTGATAATCTTGTATGCATAATTCAAGTTTCCTTGTTTAAGTTGAAGCTTAGCTTCCTGGATACTATCCATATCATAGTTCTTATTATTTGAGGTTTTTAGTTTTACTCACTTATGCTTAAGAATCACTTTGAGTGGAAGAAGCTACCATTCTATAGCATTTTAGTGATAAAATCTAAGTTTCACATCCAACATAAACTAGATAACAATATGTTGCTAAAAGTAAGAAAATAGAAAATTAAAATAAGAGGAAAAAGAAATTGTAGCTTACCAAGTAGCCTTCTGTAGATTTACTTCGTTAAGGTATTCTCTCCAGAAGCTTCCTTCCATTACTGGATTCAACACTCTTATGTATGGTCCGTATACGAGCGTATCCACTATTTGATCATGGATTTCCCTGTACTCTGGTGAGAGGAATACCCTTCCTAATCCAAACATTGCTGCGTCAGTGCTGCTCCATTCCATGTGAACTACGTATCTCTGAGGCTTGTTCCTTGCTTGTTCAGGAGCAAAGTTCCCGTTGGGGTCTGGTACGTCCATTCCGTTAGCACTCTCCAACATCTGGTGCCATGACTTGGCTGACAACTGAAGGCTACCCAATGCTGAAGCTCCTATCTCTTTAAGTACCATATAGCCTAGGAATCCAGGTGCCCTCTTGAACATGGGTAGAAGCTTTCCTAGTGTCTCCTCAAATTCTTTCTCCATTCCTTCTTTGACTACGTGCTCGCCGTAAGTTACAACTCTCTTCCCGTAAGGCTGTGAGATCGGCGGAAGAGATAAAGCGTCTCCAGACGCGAACTTCTGTCCTACCATTACAGTGAAGTCTGTCATCTCAGTGTTAAGAGGCATATCTGCCATAGTTACCTCGTAGAGAGGCTCCCAAGGTCCCCATACGACTTGTGACATACAGGAGTAGCAGAGTCTGAATAAAGAGCTCCAATTCTGTTTGTGCATCTCCTCATGATCCTTCCAGTCCTTCCACATTGTATATTGGAATAACCCCATTGTCGTGTTCTCTTTTAACATATCCATCTTAGCTGCTCCGTACCTAGTTCCCATAGGAACTACTCCGATCTCTATATGGTTCTGGAATCCAACGAATCCCTTATGCCTCGCTGTGGTCATGCATACTTTTGGTCCTACGCTCTGAAACATTTCAAAAGTTTTTGGTTCGTTCTTTACTATAACTTGGTTTATAGCTACATACGGTTTTGGCATGGTTCTCTATTAACATTTCTCACTTTAACTTAAAAAACATTATTTACTAAAAACAATATAAAGTATAAATAGGCTTATACCTATATAGATACTTCGTTTTAAATAAAAAAATGACTTTTTTATGTAAAAAAGAGTCTATTAGTATTATTTATATATAGTAAGTTCATAACTCATAGAGAAATATATACATGTAAAAAAGAGGACAAACTAAAGATTATTATATATAGAACTAACAAGGCTTAATCTGCTAAATGATGGGTTAGACCTAAGCTCTCTTATGTATAGTTCTATACCTAAAAAATTAAACAAGTAACTTTTTAGGTTCCTGAAAAGTATTTTTCAGCCATGAACAGGAGCGCTAAATCTTCTCTATACTTAATAGCTATTGTAATTCTAGCTACGATATCGGCTAGATCAGTAAATAACATGATCTCCACTACGGTACCTTTACTGTCAAGATATCAACTTTTGTTCACTAACAGCGAAGTAGGGGCACTTTCGGCCCTAGGATTCGTCACGACGTTTATTTCTACATCATTCGTCAACCCTTTCCTCAGTTCCTCCAGAAGGAGGAAACTATTCATAACCTCGGCAGGGATTGCGATTCCTCTCCTAATAGCTTTCTATTTATCCAACTCAATTATTATCTGGATAAATGCCGTTATATTTGGATTTATTTACGGGATTATCCTTCCTAATTTAATAACAATAGCTTCACTCGGAGAGGACAGAAGGTCGTCGGAGAGGTTACTTAATATTTACTCCATGAGCTTAAGCCTAAGCTTGGTAATAGGGCCGGTACTCGAAACTTTACTTCTGACGAGATTTACATATAGAGACATCTTTATCCTATTCTTGCCTCTCTCTGTTCCTCTCTTTCTGCTATCATGGAAATTCCACTTCCCTGAACCGGTAAAAACCGAAAAGAAATCTTCCGTATTTAAAAATGAAGGTCTGATTTCTGCTATCCTAGCTATAACCACGTATAACGTGCCGTTTGGAATAATAACAACCTTCTTTGCAATATATGCTAAAGAGGTATTTGACGTACCGAGGGCTTTGGCTTACTCTATATTCATACCGTTCTACTTGGTTTCATTTACTACAAGACTGATAATGTCTATAAGACCATTCGAGGTTTTGAGAAGACCTTTAGCGGTTAGCATACTCCTTACTGCAATAGGACTTACTGTAGTTGGACTCGCTCCGTCTTTCTATGTAATGGTACTGGGTATGTTGATCCTGGGGATTCCTCACGGTTCAGTATTTCCAATGACCACTGTAATGATATCAAGAGCCACATCACCTGGAGAGAGGAACGCAGCAAATTCCTACTTTATAGCTTACAATAACGTGCTGTTCACTGTTTTACCTCCTATTTACGGAGTGCTAGTCTCATTCCTCTACTTCAGGATACCAATACTGCTACTTCTCGTCCCCACTGCAATATCTGCTATTGTTTTATACAAGAAGTTTTGGAAGAGCAGAGTTATGACACCTTACTAAGGGAATCAATCTTCATGGCTAGATCGAAGTCCATCTTAGTGATCCCACCTTCATCGTGTGTTGTTAGCTCTATTATCACTTTACTGTAGTAAATACAGACGTCCGGGTGATGGTTCATGGAGTCTGCAACAGGCTGTATTCTCTTTAAAAAATCCACTGACCCCTTAAAGTCGTTGAAAATGAACTCCTTTCTTAATTTCTGATCTCTTACCTCCCATCCCTCTGGGAGTTGCCTTACCATTTCCTTTATTTCTTGTTCGGATAGTTTTGCCATAATAAGAGTTATATTATCTCACAAAAATACCTTATCCTGATGAGGACTATTCTCCAGACCGATCGATGAGGAGTCCTTTAAGTGCTGATTGAAAAATCATTTTAATAATTAAATTTAATTCCATCTAGATAGAAAAAAAGATTTTTCACTTTATTTCTGCCAAGAATTTCTTTGTTACGAAGGCTACTATTGGAATGAGAGCTATTGCAAATGCTATCGCGATTCCCCATGCTATCGTGTTGATAATTCCAGTCACGTTGGCGAAAGGCTGAACTATAATTGCGATACCTATTAGGAGGACAGCTATGTAGAGAATGAACTTTCCGTATATCGGGAGGAATGCGAACTCCTGACTCGTTGGGAGACCTTGCAGTACTTTGTCTATTATCGTGAAGCCAGCGTAAATTATAATAGAACCAATAATCAAGCTATAGAAAATATACGGGTTAACTCCTGGTATTACGCTGAATATAGCTAAGATCAGAGCCAGGGTGATGATTATACCATAGAAGCCAAACCTTAGTATATTGAAGATGGCACCAGTGAATTCGTCTGATACGTTTCCTACTTGACCTTTTATGTAGTCAATTAAGATGTTCACTAACGTTATTCCAAGGGTTAAGAGCAGTATAGCTCCAGCTAACTTAGGCAAGTAATCTGCTATGTACTGAACATAGAAAGATGCCGCTGCAAGATTGAGGACCTGAAGACCAATCGACAACGCAATAATAATGATAAGAGCTTTTACAGCACCAGCTACTAAGTCAATACTCATAGTTATATGGGTCTGTTGAGGTAGTCTTCCTAGGAAAACTTTTATTGAGTACGCTACGATATTAGCTACTATGTATCCTATTAATATTATAATGATGAACTCAATTATCGACGGTATGGCATTTATTATGCTAGTGGCTAGCCCGTTTAGCGCAGAAGATATGGACGTGTAGAACATATTCCCTATGACTAGCTAATCTTATTTAAACTTAAAAGTATTGGGGTACTTAACAAAATAAGATATATCTATTAATCCTTCTACATTATTAAAAAGGAAATTCTACTTCGCTATACATTTTCACTAAAATACTATAGAAAATAATGCAGACTGAATTTTCTGCATAACTCTTTCTATTCTCACTTTCTCTTCCTTTAAGGACGTCAACTGCTGTCTAAGCTTTAGAGCTTTGTCCAGCTTAGCCCTCTCTTCGGATGGATCCTTACCTAAATACTTACTTTTTAATTTCCCTTCTTCCCAATACCTAAGATAATAATATTGCTTACCTTTGACCTTCTTAGAATCTATATGACCACTTGGCAAAGACTCTAACTCCTCTTCTATTTCTCTTATCTGCTTATTGAGCTGATCTAACTTTTCCTCCAATTCCTTAACTTTCTCCCAAATCATCTGGGCTCACGTCGTCCTCATATTCAAAGGTTTCATTCAGAGCCCTCATAACTTTTTCCTTATCTTCCACTTCTACATATTTCTTGACTCCTCCAGCACGTCCTCTATTCAATATTTTTATCTTGATGATTCCAAACATATCGAGCTCAGAGATTATATCTGAGAACCTTCTGTAAGAAAGAGGTCTTTGTTTCAGTTTCATGCACATGTCAGTATAAATTTTATGCGCTGTCATTACGTCTTCAGTTTCGATCACGGACCTAAGCGCTAATTTATAGTGGAACGGAAGAGCTTTCACAGCCTCTAAAAGCCTCTCTTGCTCGTATTCCACGATGGCCCTATCTACGTGCTCTTTCCTTATGAAGCCAGTTCCCAGAGCTAATTGGGCAGCTCTAAAAAGCAAATTTACAGCTTTTCTAGCATCTCCGTGCTCCTTTGCAGATATGGCTGCAATGTAAGCTAGAATTTCATCATTATAAGTACCGATGTGTAGACCATATTCAGCATATTTTGAAAGAATGAACTTAAGTTGCTCAGCGTCATAAGGTTTGAAAATAACTGAAGGACCTAGGGAAGACAATACCCTAGGCTCCATATAGTCTCTAACATTTATATCATTACTTATCATTATTACTGAAATATTTGCATCTGATCTAAGTAGCTGATAAAGGACTATATCACCTCCTCGCCTCTTTACGAGAGTGTCCACTTCGTCCAGATAGATCAATGCTCTCCATGTCCTCATACTGTTCTTAATTTTCTCCATGTATTCCCCCAGATTTATCCCGTGTCTGGGAACTATCCCACTCGTTACCCTCTCGGTTATTACCGAGAGAACCGCCTGAGGAGTACCTCCCACTTCTCTGCAATTAACGTATACTTGTCTCACGTCCTTATATTCTGGATCTTCTTTACTTACTTCCTCTATTTCATTATACATGTACTTAGTAACGAAAGTCTTCCCTGTACCCGTAAGCCCCAGGAAAAGAGTAGAAAATTTCACGTTATTCTTAACAAAGTACCTAACAGCTATCGCAGTGTCTCTCAGTATATCTTCCCTAAAAGGGATGTCAGTGAATACGGTGAGAGGCTCTATAAAGACCTTAGGATCCTTTATTACCTCTCCTTTGCCACCTTTCAGCGCTTCTCTGATCACGACTATTTCTAATGTTTCTTCTGTTAAAACTGTTTCAAGATATTACATGGTATTATTAAAGGAAATTGATCTATCAGTAATATCCGTGAAACGGCAAATTCTTTTACTGTAAATTTCCGTCGTTTCTATCGTTTTTCTTTCCCTAACTAATTCTTTTTAAATAAAATAAAATCTTTAGAGAATTTTAGTTAAAAGATATACGGAACTAGAAACTAAAACTTGGTATAATCGCTTAAAAACTAGACAGTGAGCTCATATGCAGTGTTTTTTAAAAATAAAATGACAAGGAACTTACTTGTTTGTATAATAATGCATAAAGCCCATGTTTTTCAGGAAGATTAAGATAAAACGGACAATAAAGAACAGACGAAATTTGGGGTCTCTCTATTAGGGTTTAAAGAACATGGAAACGGAAGAAATTTACAGTAAAAAAA